>JABTUK010000002.1 GCA_015075405.1 Anaerolineales bacterium | reverse complement strand
GGTATAATTTGTTGGTTTCAGCCCTGCTTAATTTATGATTATTCGTCGGCTCGGGCAACCAGCTTTTGAAAAGCCTCACGCCGACTGGTAGCGCCTACAATTTCGTAACCGGTTTTAATATAACCTCGTACCGTATACTCAGAGATGTGGAAAGTATCGGCAATTTCACCGGCGGTCATGCCATCAATGCAAAAGAGTTTCATCACCTGCTCAACCCGTTTGGTCAAATCAAAGTAGCGTTTGCTTTCCGGTAATATTTCAGCAGCTCGTTCGCCAATCAGTCCCGTAATTTTACCGTAAATCAAGCGAGCGATAGATTCGGTAATAACAAAATTTCCTTCTTTAACCCGTTCTATAGCGCTGCCCAAACCTTCGGCTGCATCATTTTTCCAAATATAGCCGTCAGCCCCCGCCTTCATTGTTTCTATAACCAGATTTTCATCCCGGCTTGCGGAAAAAATGAGGATGCTGGTTTTGGGTAGGGCTGTTTTAAGCCACGCAATAGCGTCTATACCATTTTCGCCCGTATGTTTAAAGTCCAAATCTAACAGGATTATATCCGGGTAAGAAAGCTTTAATTCTTCATTGGCTTCGGCAATACTCGCGGCTGAACCAACAATTTCGGTACGTTCATCTTTGGTTAATAAGCTGGTAGTTGCTTGACGCACATAAAAATCATCATCTATGATAAATACTTTAATTGGAACCATTAGTTCTCATCCCTACTGGCTATTGGTAGTTTGACTAAAAAAGTTGTGCCTACCCCCTGCTCACTTTCAACTTCAATCACGCCATTATGCTGGTTAATAATCAGATAACTAACAAACAGGCCGAGACCCGCGCCGGCTCCCCTGGCTTTGGTAGTAAAAAAAGGATCAAAAACTTGGCTCAGGTGTTCTCTGGTAATGCCCTCGCCGGTGTCGCTTAAATATACATTGATAAAGTGGTTAGACGCTTCAAAGTTGGTTTGACCCACTTCGGGGGTAATCGTAACAGTAAAGGCGCCACCCTCAGGCATAGCATCGCAGGCGTTAAGGGCGATGTTGATAAAAACTTGTTCTATTTGACTGGGATTTGCCATTACCAGGGGCAGATGGTCAGAATATCTTAGCTTAAAGTTAATATTTTGATTGCTCATGCGAGGGGCAAGTAAAGTCAATGCGTTGTTGATAACTTTTACAATATCTACGGGAAGGGTTATAGCCGACTCGTTCCGTGAAGCATCAACCAATTGTCTTAACATATCAGAAGCACGGTTAGCAATCTTGGTGATCTGACTGGCAAATTCAGCTACTTCGGAATTTCCATCGCCGGCAGTTTCTTTATAAATTAACTTGGCATACATCAGCAAGGGGGTAAGAATGTTATTTAATTCGTGGGCCACGGTAGCGGCCACCTGACCTACTGTAGCCAGTTTTTCGGCTCGGATAAGCTGCTGTGAGGTTAACTCTAAACGGCGCTGATGCTCCTTCTTTTGGCGCATCGCTTTTACAAAATCGCGGGCATATTGTAGCGCTTGAGCGTAGGCAATGCTATCAGCGTCCCTGGATTGATCAGGAGAGGGCAGCGTACCCGAAGAGACGTTATTGGGTTTTGGCCAGGCTTCATTCAGGAGCGATTGCAGGTTCATTTGAACCTGAAAGAGGTTGGCCAGGGTATCTTCTTCGCGGGGGGAAAGCCGGCCTTTTAGCGAAGCCGCAAGCGTGATAAGATCTCGGTTCAACCTTTGACTCAACGCCTGCATTTCTTTATGTTGTACTTCCTCAACACTGCTCACAGTATATCTAACCTGATCAAAAAATGTCCACATTGGTGTTTACTTTCTTTGATTATATATCTACATGCGTCAAAATGGAAGGGGGTAGCTCGCTTGAAATGGGTTTGTATTTTCATCGGTTGGCCAAACTGAAGGCCATGGTACTTTTACTTTCTACTGGTTATAATGGGTAAAAAGATGTGAGCCGCTTGAGGTTGAGCCACTTGAATTTCGCGGCGGGCAAAATTGATTTCATTATTGCCAAGGGCGTCAGTAGCAAAAGTTTCAATGACATATACGCCTGCCTCAGTTAAATCAAGGGCTAAGGCAAACGGTTCATAACTGCTGTCGAATACGCCATCCTGAGCTTGAGCCATCTGCCACGGGCCGCCATTTACTCGATATTCTACTTGAACAATCGAACCACCTTGACTATGATAAGCAATACCCTTGACTGTGACTGCTTGATTAGTAATTGTTGTATTCTTAGGAAGATAGAGATCGGTATTGGGACCGGGGTCTAAAGGATCAGGAAAGAGGATAGTTTCGGTGGCAAAGTTATTTGAAATATTGCCGGCAGAATCGAAAGCGGCTACCTCTAAAATATGTAGTCCAGTCGAAAGAGGGGGAGAGGTAAAGCTATAGCCTTCAGAGGTTTCGTCAAAGGCATTGTCGTTGGCTATAGCTGGCTGCCAGGCCCCATAGTTCAAACGATATTTGACCTGGGTGATGGTATTGATCGTAGTGCTGGCGCGATAGGGGTTAGGGGAGGGGTATGGCGAAATATCAGCTACGCCGCTGGCAATAAGGCGCTGGTCACTTTTGATAACTTCATCCAGGGAGATGGTCAATTCTACATCCAACGGATCGAAAATATTGTCTTTATCACTGTCACGCCAGCCGATTTGTCCGGCGGCATAGGGGTCAATTGCCTTGGTCGTATAGGGATAGACCTGACCGCGCATAATGCTGTTGACATTCGATGGACAGGCGCCGTATTGGCTGTTAAGATTTTCGACATATAAATAACCCGAACGGGTAGCGCATTTTTGACCGGCCCCGGAATACTGATCGAGCGCGTGGAAAATATGCCCAATCTCGTGGGCGGCAACGGCATCCATATTGTTTGGCCCGTAGCCGTTATTACCATAAGTCATTACCATAAAAGGGCCACCCAAATAGGCATAGGCAAAATAATTATCCTTAAACCGATGATCATTGTCCGCAGAACTGTCAACAACAAAAACTGTGAAAGCCCAATCTGTTTGATAGGCAGTTCGCAGAGCATTATTGTAATCGCGGACACGGGTAAAATAAGAGGGGGCATTATATCCCAAGGCGCTCATGGCATCGCTTATCCAGTACTGCTGATCGATCATACTTCGGGTAATCGGTTCATAGCTGCTGGGTAGGGGGTTAGAAAAATGATCGTCGTAAACAAAGCTCAGGTTTGCTCTGGGTTCTAATTTGGCCCACCAATTAAGCGCAGCCATCAACTCATTGAAAACAAGCTGTTTTTCATCCGAGGTCCAATTTTCGGTCGAAGGATCCACACTACCGTCACTTTCGATCAGGACAATACCGACAGCCACCGAACCGGTCATATATTCGCTGGTTTGATAGTAGCCCGGTTTAATAGAACCACTGCTGGAAACGCTCAGCGTCTGCATCGAGGGCATATCGGGGGCTGTCAAGGCATCATGCGGATCATCGGGGTGCGCTTGGGTTAACAAATTTTCGTTTGAAACTATAGCCTGAGGCGTTACCAAACTGTTCCAGGCAGCGGCAAAACCACGCACAGCAGGACCATATACATCCATTGTGGCTAACTCAACGGCCTGGGTAAAAACGCCGGCAACTTTGGGTAGATTTTTTAGTTGCCCAAGCAGTTCTGCCGGTACCCGAGCGATTATTGCCTGATAGGGCAGGGTATGGATGGGTTGTCCTCCATTAAGTGTGATCATATTTTGTATTTGGGTTAGCTGTGTTTGATTACTGTTTGTCATTAAAATGAAGGCATCAACTTGAGTTTTAGCGGAAGCCGGGTTGGGTTGGTTAGATTCAGACTCATTGTTGGTTTGATGCCCCATAGCTGCGCTAACCATAACCAGATTTAGACTGCAACTCAAACAAATGAGCGGCAAGACTTTACGAAGTGAGGAGGGTAATCGAAGATGCATTAGGACTGATCCAGGTAGGTATTGAAATTACAGATATTGTAATCTCAACCGGGCCTGGGTGTCAGCCTAAAATCATGGGGTTTTTCTTTATTTGGGGGGGCAAACTACGGGGAAACTAACTTAAAAGTTGCTGCAACAATTTTAATTCAGTCTTGGTCAAATCGCGCCACTGGCCGGGGGCAAGTGAGCCAAGGGTCAGCGGGCCGATGGCAATGCGGATTAGCCGCAGGGTAGGATGGCCTACGGCTGCTGTCATCCGCCGAATCTGCCGTTTGCGACCCTCCCCCAGCCGGATTTCTAACCAGGCCGTGGGAATGGTCGGGCGATAGCGGATGGGTTCGGAACGAGGAAAAATATCCGGCTCACCGGGGAGGAGTTTTACCTCTGCCGGACGAGTCTGTTGACCTTGAATGACAATTCCCTGGCGGAGTTGGTTCAAAGCTGCTTCGGTGGGGATATTTTCTACTTGCGCCCAATAAATTTTGGTGAGTTTGTACTTGGGATGGGTGATCCGATGAGCCAACTGCCCATCCGAGGTCAGGAGTAGCAGTCCTTCGCTATCATAGTCCAATCGTCCGGCGGCATAAACTCCCGGCGCCTGGATGTAATCACTCAAGGTGGCATGGCCTTCGGGGTCGGTAAAACTGCTCAGCACTTTGTAGGGTTTGCAGAAGATGAGCGTCCGATGTTGCTCCGAAGAAGCAGGCGCAGAATTTTTGGGTGGTTGAGCAGGGTAATAACGACGCTTCTTCTGCCGAGGCGTTGCCATAAACTGCTACTCTAAGACCATGCCACAAATTGAAACAAAAGAGGTATGGCGGTTATCCGCCGGACAGCGGTCATAAGCAATAACCTGGCCCCGGCTCTGGCCGAGGGCGCTGAGGGTAAAATAGAAAGGCGACAGGCCGCAAACGTTGCGCTCGTACTGTCCGCCTTTCATCAGCTCAAAGAAGGCATCGGCCTTGCCCTGGCCCAATGTCTCCATCAGAACAGCATCGTCCACTTTCATTTGCGCGTGCGCGGCTGAGTCAAGCGGCGGTCCATCGAAAGCCGGCCCCATATGAGCCAGATCTCCCGAGGCAACAATCAGGGTTCGACGCCGGCTCATCTCCTGGCGCAAAATGTCAAGGAAGATGTCAAATTTAGGTTGGGTCTCAATGCTGGCCTGACCCATCATAAAATGGAAAAATGAGCCGCATAGAACAGGCAAAACCGGGCAGGGCTTTTCACCGCGCAGATATTGCAGCCAAACCAGCACCAATTCAATAGACCACTCGTCGCGGTGCAGCAACTCTCCGGCAAAAACGTTTTCCGGCCCCAACTCCTGGGCCAGCCGCTCAACCAGGGCTGTATCTGTGGGCATCACCCCCAACGGAGAAGCATAATTTTGACAGGTTAAACTAAGCGCGCCCGGCTGAGCGCCGTTATGATCGGTAGCCAGGATGATGACGAACTCGGCTTGTTGGACCGCTTCGGCGGCGCTGGCCCAGACCTGAGCATAGGTAAGGCCACCCCGCTGATAATCAATATGCGGACTGATAATGGCCCGGCTGGCCGGCGAAACGGCCGGAACCTTATCAACCCGGTCCAGATAGTCTTGCAACATTCGGCGCAAGGCAGCCGGGTCGGCGGGGTAGGAAGCGCCGGCCAACGCCGGCGGGCGGAAAGGAGCGGCCCGGTATTGGGTTACGGCCTGCTGCCTGGCCTGCTCAAAGGCGCCTCCTTCCAGGAGGAGCGCCTGGTCGAATTGAGCCACCATCGTTTCGATGGTGGCTTCAGGCAGCGGCAGACCATACCGGATTTCCAGAGCGGCCTTGATTTCCGGCAGGGTATTCGTTCCATCACATAGCAGCACCAGCGGTCCTAACACTTGCGGCAGCACAATGGCCGCTTCGGTTAGCTTGAAGCGATCCTGAATCACAAACACCGGTTCGCCCTGGTAAAGCGTCCGCTGAACATTAATATTGCCGATTTTGGGTTTGTCGAGATGATTCATCATTGTCCCTGGGCTAATTTGTATAAGTTGCTAAAAGTGGCACGAATTATTTCTACATCATACAAAAAGTACGAGTTTTTACAAAATCTCGAACCTTTTTCAAGTTGCCGCATGCTTTTGTCACCTTTTCCGAAGGTGGTATAATCAGGTTGGAAACAAATTACCGTAGAGACAAAGGGATAGAAAATTATGAGTGTGACCCCCTTAGACCAACCCAAACGGATCAGGCTGCTGCTGGCCGACGACCACGCCGTAGTGCG
Source organism: Anaerolineales bacterium (assembly GCA_015075405.1). Lineage (GTDB taxonomy): Bacteria > Chloroflexota > Anaerolineae > 4572-78 > J111 > DSQQ01. Next base: position 1,950,215 of record JABTUK010000002.1, on the reverse strand, counting down.
TTCCGGCACCCGTGAATTATTGGAGCGCCAGCCAGATTTTCAGATCACCGGCGAAGCCGCCGATGGCGAGGAAGTGGTTCGGCTGGCCCATGAACTCCAGCCCGATGTAGTGGTAATGGATGTACGGATGCCCAAAATGTCGGGGGTGGAAGCAACCCGCCGGATTAAGGCCGAGTGTCCGGGGGTAAATGTGCTGGTGCTAACCGCTCACGACGATGACGAATATGTTTTTGCGCTGCTACAGGCGGGGGCCAATGGCTATTTATTAAAAACAGCCGAGATTGACGAGTTAGTTCGAGCCATTCGAACGGTCGCTGCCGGCCAGTCGGCCCTGGCCCCTACCGTAGCTGGTAAAGTGGTAGCCCAATTTACCAGCGGCAAAAGTTTGCCCGATATTTTATCCGGGGGGCAGGACCAGTATGATGGGTTGACCGAGCGCGAATTGGGCATTCTGCAATTGGTGGGCGAAGGCCTGAGCAACAAACAGATTGGTAAAAACCTGTTTATTAGTGACCGCACCGTGCAGGCCCACCTTTCAAATATTTTCTCCAAATTGGGCGTCAGCTCCCGAACCGAAGCGGTGATGTATGCCGTGCGTAAGGGGTGGATTATCACAGGCAAAGGGAATGACTAAAGTTGTTGCCTGGCTGGTCATTTTTTTAATCTTGGTTGCTTGCAGTTCTCCGCCCACTTCGGCGGCAGTTGAAGAAATTGACGAGCCATTTGTAGGACAGCCCCCCGCCGTTAACCCCAATATTCCCCAGGAACAGATTACGCTTGAGGTGTGGCTGGACCTTGATTTTACCAAAAACGATAGCCTCTTTGAAGAAATTGCCCAGGATTTTGAAAAAGCCTATCCCCAGGTCAAGGTTGACATCCAATCCTTTGTGCGCGAAAGTATTCCTCAAAAGATAACCCACGCCCTACAGGTTGGCACGCCGCCCGATGTGGTCCAGGGGCACGTCTACGCTATGGCCGGACGAGGCCTGGCCGAACCTTTGACCCAACCCTGGCAGGAATGGGAAAAGATAGACCCCCAGGCCCGCAGCCAATTTTTGCCCTCGGCGATGGAGGCGGTGACCTGGCGCGATACCCTTTATGGCGTGCCTCTGGATATTTATACCCTGGTTTTGCTTTACAATCGCCGCCATTTTGATGAAGCGGCTTTACCCTACCCCGACGCCAATTACGATTTAGCCGCTTTTTCAAAAGCCGCCGCTGCTCTGACCAATCCTGCCGAAAATCGTTATGGTTTGGGATTAACTTCGGATCCCTGGCATGTCTACGCCTGGATAGCTGATGCTGGCGGCGATCTACTGGTTGGCACACCGGAAACGGGGTTTAATTTAACCTTGAACTCTCGCAACAATATTGATGCTTTGCGCTTTTTAACCCAAATGGCCGAAGCCGGCTACGGCCAACGCCCTACCACCCGCCCCCGCGATTACGAAGACCCGCGCAAACAGTTTTTGAAAGGGCAAATCTCAATGTATCTGGGTGGACCGGGAGATATTCACCTTATTCAATCAACCGATCCTTATTTTCCGCTGGGGGTGGCTCAATTACCCAAAACCCCGGCTGCCGATAACGCCGCTTCGGTGTTAGGGAGCAGCGGCCTGTTTATTCCTCGAGGCGCGCGCCACCAGGAAGTTGCTTTTGAATTTATTAAGTGGGTTACCAGCGACCGTTATGCTATCCCGATGGCTCGCCGTCTAGGCCGATACCCGGCCAAAACATGGTTGCAAACCTCGCCCTACTTTGCCGAAAATTTATTATTGATCCCATTTTTTAACCAACTCGACGCTGTTCGACCCTATCGCCTGGACCGCTTTCCTAAAGCTGAGCAAGCTTTTGCAGATGCCGTTAAAAAATCCTTTTATGGGACCGAACCGGCGACCGCATTACGGGAAGCTCAGAGATTAGGTGAGCCTTTCCTGAAGGATGACTTGCCGTGAAGCCAATGATCAAAACTGAGGCGGCTCGTTCCCATTTATCCGGGTTAAGAACCTGGATTACCGAACTCCGGGCGCAGGCCATTTTGTTGACCATCCTGCTTTTGTCGCTGATGCTTATTCTGAGCGTTGGAGTAACTTTTTTGGCTTACCAGCAAATTTCCCAATCGTTGGCCGAAAGCCGTGATCAGGAGTTAGCCAGCGTCTCCGCCGAGCGGCTGTCGGAAAGTATTGAAGCCTTTGTGCGCGGCTTGCGGACTCTGGCCAACCAAACCCAAATGCAATCGGGCGAACCCACTGTCCAACGAGATATACTAAAATTGGCTCCCGACCTGGTCGCAGATTTTACCAATGATGGCGGTATTATTATTCTGGATGAAAAGGGGTTTGTCAGCGTTACCGAACCATTTCGGCCCGATCTTATCGGGCAAGATTTTTCGCAAGAGCCTTATTTTAGAGATACTTCTGCCCTACGCACCTCAACCTTTTCCGACATTATTAAAGAACCCGGCTCGGGCGAAGATATTATTGTTATCGCCGTCCCCATCGAAAAACCTAACGGCCAATTTGTCGGGGTGATTGCCGGCAGATTCTATTTGAGTTTTCAGCGCCTGGGCCAGGAGATCCAAAAATTAAGGGTCGGAGAAGAAGGTACGGCCTATCTGGTAGACCGCCAGGGACGCTTGATTTATCACCCCAATTCCCGCCTGATTGGCACAGATTTCAGCAGCCGTGAGGCCGTCAAACAACTTCAACAGGGGAGTCGGACCGGGGCTATAACCAGCCGTGAAAACGGACAGCCGAACACCGTCGAAGGATACGCTGTAGTGCAAGTGCCCGGCTGGGGATTGGTCATTGGCGAACCGTGGGCGCAGGTAGTCCAGCCGGCGCAAAGCGCCTTACAGCCCATTGTGGTGGTTTTAGTTGTAGGCTTAATCACCGTAGCGGCCTTTGTATCGCTGGGCGTCCAGGCCGTTACCGACCCGATTCAAAATTTGGTCATCCAAACTCGTCAAGTGACGGCGGGTGACTACGATGCTCAGGTAATGCTCAGCCGCATTAAAGAGATTCGAGAACTGGGCATGGCTTTTAATGAAATGGTGGGACAGATTCGAAAATATCGCGCCGGCGTCAGGCAGTATGTAGCCGATATTACCCAGTCTCAAGAAGAAGAGCGAAAAAGAATTGCCCGTGAACTGCACGATGACACCGTCCAATCCCTGATTGCTATTGGCCAGCGCATTGAATTGATTAAAGGGATGTTGGATGACCCCATCGAGGCCCGTACGCGACTGAACGAGTTAAGAACGATGGTCACCGGGGCCATTGCCAGTGTGCGCCAATTTAGCCGCGATCTGCGTCCCCTGGCTTTGGAAGATTTGGGGCTGGTGGCGGCCATGCAATATCTGGTTAATCAATTGGCTCAAAGTGAAGGGATTGATGTGGATTTCAAAGTCGAGGGAACGCCGGACGGGTTGCCGGCCGACATGGAAGTGGCGATTTACCGTATCTTGCAAGAAGCCCTAAACAATGTCAAAAAGCACGCCCATGCCACCGAAGTGACGGTGTTAGCGCAATTTACAAATAAACAAATTGCTTTAACCGTGGAAGATAATGGGCGTGGATTTACTGTGCCCGCTTCAATTACGGATTTTGCCACCAGCGGCAGCTTTGGGGTGATGGGGCTGCAAGAACGCGCTCAACTTTTTGGGGGTAACATCGAGGTTGAGTCACAACCAGATGAAGGCACCCTGGTTCGCCTGGTTATGCCCCGCAAATCAGATCTGGCCCCCTTTGAGATCCGTAACGGTTTTTCCTCGCTATCCCCCGAAGAATCTTTGGTAGCCAAACAGGTTTCGTAAATTATTGCCTCTCTAATAGGCCAAAAAGCTTAGTGAATAAATGCGCAATTACGCGCCTTCACTAATGCCTACCCCTTTATTAACCCGTATAATTGATACGAACTGATAAGCCAGACAACGCAGCCTGACCTTGCAATTAAGCGGGTCGGGCTGAAACATTGATAGTTGTATTACCGATATTGTTAAAAACGAGGCATCAAAGAATGGATATTTTTTTTCTCATTTTATTGGCCTTCATGTTACTTGCTTTTGGATATGCCCAATGGCAAAAAGGTGTGTTCAAAACACCAGGCCAAATTAATACAAATGAGGAAGATGAAGTGGAAATTCGTTAATCAATAACGCCCCCTGAACCTCTCCGGCTGAACAGAAATATCCTCTCAAGCAAACAACTTGACATATTATTTCAGACCCCCTATAATGGAGACACTATTTGCTTGTATTGTCGCAAGTATAAATCTCTTGGGTCTGTACTGTGAAACGAATTGTCATCTCTATTTTGTTGTTAATGGCAGCTTTATTTATTTCAAAACCTTTTCCTGCCGAGTCAAGCCAGCTTTACCCTGCAACAAGCGAGCAGAATGGTGAGATTAACCGCCAGAATTATTTAATTGAACCAAACTCCTCAGGCGTATCCCCCTTCTTGGCAGCAGGCTGTCCTTGTGATACACCTGCTCCCAATCCAACGATTGGCTCGGTTATTGTAGCGGCTGTAGCCGTCTGGTTAACGATGGCCTCTCTTATTTATGGCTCTCATTTTATTGCCGGGCTGATAGCTGGGTAAAAATTCAAGCGTGTTCGGGGTGGTTTTTGGCCCGCACTAAAAAAATGGGGCAAGGAGCGGCCTGAAGTACTTTAGCGGCGACGCTGCCGTAGACCCAGCGACTTAACCCCGAGCGCCCGTGGGTGCTCATTACAATTAGATCAACCCCTTCTGTTTCAGCCGTTTTCAAAATAGCCTCTGGCACAAAGCCTTCCAGAGCCACATAGCGACATTTTACCTGGGCCAACTGTAGCTTTTTTTGCCAGGTTTGTAAGTATTGTTGCACTTCTTTTTCCACCTGGGTTTGTAAGTCCAGGTGGTAATCATAGGCAACGCCGGCCATGGCCGGATAAAATTCAACCGGCATGGCTACGGGTTGGCAAACTCTGGTCAGGATAATCTCACTTTCAAAATGATGGGCTAACGCCTGGGCGTGGGGTAAAGCCAGTTCTGATAAAGCTGATCCATCGAGCGGTACCAAAATTTTTTTATACATGGTTTAGCTCCTTTTAGTTCAGCTAGCTGGAAAGTTTCTTTAGCAAGGCTGCATCTATCTGCCGCAGGGGGCAGCCTGCCTGGGCCATAACTTGGGTTAACTGCAAAAAATCAACCCGCGCCTCATCAAACCTGATTTGTAAAGCCCGGCTTTCTACATTGATTTGAAGCTGGACAATTCCCGGTACCTGCTTAAGGAACTGTTCCAGATTTATTGCCACTTCTTGTGTCAAAGCAGGAACATGGAGGGCTTCAAATTCCAGCACAAACCACCTCATCAGCCAGAAAATAGGTCTCTCAAATTTAAGCATAAAGGTAATTACCATAAACTAGTAGTGACACATGTCATCTTCTATCGGGATGATTGTAATTTGCTAGGCTGGCCCATCGTCAGGGTTTGGCTAAATAAAAACCGCCCTGTACAGGGCGGTTTTTGGATCATTTTTTCTCAACCAATAAGCTGATTGACTGACAGATTTAATATTTCACCGCAGAGGACGCCGAAAACGCAGAGATTTTTGTAGGGGTCAAACATATCTTGCAAGTCAAAACCTTCCCGGAAGCTCGGCCTAATGAGCCAATCAACCTCAAAACAGCTTCCGGGAAGGTGCAACATTTCGCTGACCCCTACAAAAACGCAGAGATTTTTATAAATTTCTCGGCGGACTCTGCGCTCTCGGCGGTTAATTTGAGCCACAAGGTTAAATTAGTCAGTCAACCAGTAACCAATAAGTTTTACTCGGAAGATTTGAGGAAATCCTCTAAATTATGGCGCACAGCGTAAGCGGTAGCCTCGGCCCGGTTGGACAGGCCCAGTTTATCCAAAATGTTGCTGACATAATTACGAACTGTCCCCTCACCCAGGTACAAACTGGCGGCGATTTCGCGATTAGTTTTACCCTGGGCAATCAAGGCTAAAACTTTTAGTTCACGATCCGACAAATCTACAAACGCTTCAGACCGGGCCGAGTCGCGCAGCTTGGCTAAAACCTGGCCGGTAATGCTGGGGTCCAGCATGGCATCGCCTCGCGCTACGGTTTCAATTGCCCGGATAAGGTCATCATTACCTACCTGCTTCAAAACGTAACCCACCGCCCCGGCTGAGATGGCGTTAAACAGCAGTTCATCCTCAGCAAACGAGGTGAGCATAATGACCTTGATTTGAGGATGGGCCTTAACAATCTCTCGACATGCTTCGATACCGCTGCCGTCGCTGAGACGAATATCCATAACAACCACATCCGGCACATGTTCGTTAGCCTGTTGGATTGCCTGGGATACACTGCCCGCTTCGGCTACCACTTGCCAACCGGGCTGGCGCGCGAGTAAATTATTGAGACCTAGACGGACCACTTCATGGTCGTCAACCACCATAATGCGCACAGAAAATCGCCTCCAAGCCTTTTATCTATTATGGAGTCGTTTAGCGCCGCTGTCAAATCAGGCTAAAAACCGTTGAATTTTATATTCAACAATTTGATGATACAATATATGATTGTTGGTCAGTTTTTTTAAGGATAGGCAATGTCAGAAAACAAGCTTCAACTCGACCCGCAACTCAAAGCCCTCAGCGAGGCAACCCAGGCCATCGCTTCCGAACTCTCTTTAGAACAAGTTCTGTTTAAAATTGCCCAGGCCGCGCGTACCCTGATAGGCGCTAAATATGCCGCTTTAGGGGTTCACGATGGTCATGGTCATTTATCTCGTTTTATTACAGTGGGCATAGACTCCAAAATGCATCCCCAAATAGGGCCTTTACCCACAGGTTTGGGCTTGCTGGGCCACTTCTTGCACCGGGGCGAGGCGCTCATTGTAAAAGATATAACCAAGCATCCCATGGCTGCTGGATTTCCTCAACATCATCCGCTGATGAATAGCCTGCTGGGTGTGCCCATTTTTTCAAAGGGTGAATTAATCGGCGCGCTTTACCTGACCGATAAACAAGACGAGTCTGAATTTACCGAGCTTGACCAACAATTGATTGAAATGTTGGCGCTCCATGCTGCCATTGCCATTGAAAATGCCCATCTATATGAAAAAACACAGCGCCTGGCTATTCTGGAGGAAAGGGAGCGGTTTGCCCGCGACTTACACGACGGCATTATTCAGTCAATCTACGGCGTGGGGCTTACCCTGGACAACGCCAAAGCCCTCCTGCCCGCTGAAGCTGAGGCCGCCCGTGAGCAGATTGACATCAGCCTGAAAAGCCTGGCGGCGGTTATTAATGACCTGCGTAATTATATTTTTGATTTGCGACCCCAGGCGCTCAAATCCAAAGGATTACATGCCCGGCTGGAGGGTTTGGTCAAAGAGCTTAAAGTTAATACCCTGTTGCCCATTCAAGCGCAAATTGACCCGGATATCAACAGCTATGTAACCGACATGCAAGCCAGCCATATCTTTCATATCGCCCACGAAGCGCTTTCAAATGCAGCCCGCCATGCTCGACCCAAGCGAATTGGCGTAAGTCTCATTCGCCAAGACGATGTATTGACTCTGCAAGTTGAGGATGATGGTACTGGCTTTGCCCCCCCAGAAACGATCGCGCATGGCCACCACGGCCTGGCCAATATGCAAAAGCGGGCTTCAATCCTCAACGCCAACCTCCAAATCGAGACCGCCCCTAACCAGGGTACCCACCTTACCCTCACCCTTACCGGAATATCGAAACGACAAGAGACAGACTAAATTCCGCGTATGGCAACCAACTCTAAAAACAATATCCCAGGGAAATCCAGTGACTCATCTTCCTTTTGACGCTATTATTTTTGACCACGACGGCACCTTAGTTGATACGGAACAGGCTGATTTGGAAGCCTGCCGTCTTATTTATCAGGAGCATGGCCTGGATTTCTCGGTAGATTATTGGGCCAGGAACATTGTGGGCTATATGGGCGGCTACGATTTGGTGCTGGATGATTTGACCCGTCACAATGGCTACGGGCCAACCCGCGAAGCGATGTGGACGCGGTTCAAGGAACTTTGGGCCATGACTTCCGAAAATGTGCAGTTGATGCCGGGCGTGACGGCCTTGCTGGCCCAATTACACACGGCCGGTTATCCGCTGGCTGTCGCCACTGCTTCGGATAGAGCCTGGGTGCAGCGCTGGTTTACCCGCTTTGAGCTATGGCCCTATTTTCAAGCCATTGCTACCGGCGACGATGTGGTTCATAACAAACCGGCCCCCGATGTTTACTTTTTTGCTGCGGCTCAATTGGGTGTCAAGCCTGAGCGCTGCCTGGTGTTTGAAGACTCTGTGCCGGGCCTGACCGCAGCCAAAGCCGCCGGAATGACCGTTGTGGCCGTCCCTACCCACCACACCCAAAACCTGGATTATAGTCTGGCAGATGCCATTGTTGCTAACCTGGAAACTGTTACGGCCGAATGGATTGCCGCGTTCAAAGTTCAACGTTGAGCCTTTGAGGAGAGAGTTATGCCCACCTACTTTGAAACCGTCGCCAGACCAGTCATCGCTGCCGACTTCGATTACTTTCGCCTCCCCCGCGAAAAATGGGAGTTACTGCTCGTCCGGCTGCGCCAGATGGGCGTCAATGCGCTCAGCCTTAGCTTGCCCTGGGGTTTTCACGAAGGTGAGCCGGGTGCGGTTGACCTGACCGGCGCAAGCGACAGCCGGCGCGATGTTGTGGGCCTGCTGCGGCTGAGCGCGGCGTTGGATTTTGTCTGCCTGCTCAAACCCGGCCCCTATCTTGAGGCAGGCGTGTTAGGCCAGGGGTTGCCCCTCTGGCTGCTCCGCCAAACCGACGATCTTGAAGCGGCTTTGCCCCAGGCAGTGACCGGCTGGTTCCGCGCCCTGAGCGGAGCGTTGAAAGGCCAACAGTGGCCGGCTGGCCCAATCATCGCCCTGGAGATTAAGGCTGAGTCCGGCCAGCCTCAGCCGCTCAGCCCGCAATTAAGCGAAGTAAAATGGCCCATCTGGCTACGCAAACATTATGACGGGATTGAAGCCTTGAACGCGGCTTACGGGACGGCTTATCGCACCGTCAACGAGGTCAAATTCCCGGAAAATTGGGCCACAGCAGCCACGCCTGTGGAAAAAGATGCGGCCCTGTTTCTGGAAGCTGTACAAAACGAGACCCAATCCAGTTACCGCCAGATTCTTCTCAATCACGGCTGGCAAGTTCCCATTTATACCTCGACCGCTGAAAGCGCTCCGCCCTGGCAAAATTTCACCCTGACCCAGCCCGCCGATTTAACCGCTCTCAGCCAAGCGCCCGAAACAGCCAGCCTCAACCTCCGCCAGCCCATCGAGGCTGACCCCGACCCGGCCGATGTTGGGCGCGGCCCGGTTTGGGCCGCGAACGCCCCTCTCCGCGCTGACGGCTCGCCCCGCCCTACTTTCTGGCAGGTGCGGCAGAAACTCTGGCGCCAAACCCTGCCCGAACTGCGGCTGGAAGGACAAACCTTGCTCGCCCCCTTTTCGGGTGGTATGGTCATGACCCGCAGCAGCGATGCCGCGCTAAAAACTGACATGCCACCAGCCGCTAAGGCCAAAGCATATCGTTTGGGCTTTACCGGCGAGCTTTCGGACGACGAGACTTTAAAGCTGGGCCGGGGCAAAGTGAGCGGGTTGTATCAAGCCGAGACTGCCGCCGGCCCAACCGATTTGCTGCTGATTTTGGACAACCCTTCGACTGCGCTGACCGATTTTCCACTGAACTACTTGCGCTGGTTGTTGGCGGCTCAGGCGCAAACTTTGGCGCGCGCCGCCGAGTTGGCCGCTGCTTTGGGCGAAAGCCTATCATCAGCCCAGGCTGAACCGGAACAGGCTGCTGTCTCTCCGCGCCGGTCGTCGTCCGCTACCCTGGAGCGAGCCAGGCAGGGATTGTCAGAAGCCGATGCCGCCTTGCGGAAGGCAATGGCTTCGATTGGCGCATTGGAGAGTGGTTTTGCCACCATGTTGAGCAAAGAGCCAACGCAATCCCCTGTGACGCCCCCGGCGATCATTCCCACAATTTTTGAGGGCGAAGCGAAAGATGTGCTTCTTGAGGTGGGCGCTGCCTGCGCCAAAATTGCGCCAGTTTTGCATGGGGCAACAGTAACCTTGCAGCGCACCCTGGCCGCGCCCTCCGGTTTCACCGTGGAGCAGTATCGTCAAGATTACGCCACTGCCCTGGCTGCTGCCCGCGCCGCCCGTGAACCGCTGCTTGAAGTGATTGCGCTGTTACGGCTAGAAATCGCCGCCGAAAGGCTGCCCCTGCTGGCCTGGCGGGTTCACCAGCAGGTGCAGGAATTGGCCGAGAGTTTGCGGTGGGGTGTTTTGAGGGGTTAGCACCTTATCCCGCGCTTCATGAATAGCTAAACTTTGGGCCTCAAACAGAGGCATTTCGGCCGGATCAAGCTGAGCTAACAAATCTAAAGCATGGCTGTACCATTGCGCCGCCAATTCATTGGCGTAAAGAGTTTCGGCCTGGCGGGCGGCGACAACGCTGTAGATCAGAGCCTTCTCTACCTCGCCGGCCTGGCTAAAATGATGAGCCAGTTCCTCAGCCAGACGCTCAGGCTCAGGTTGGGCGCGGCGTTCCAGGGTTTCTCCGGCCCGGCGATGCAGCCGGCGGCGACGCAAATCGCCTAAATCCTGGTAGAGTACCTGATGGATTTCGGCGTGGCTAAAGCGCATGGCCGCATCGCCCGACATTTCTTGCACCAGTTGCCGCTCCAGAGCTACATCCAGATGTTCCAATACGGTCCATTCAGATAGGCCACTCATTGCAACCAGGTCGGCCAGACGAAATGTTTCGCCCAACACGGCTGCTTGCGCCAGCACATCGCGGACATCGGCGCTGAGATAGTGAATGCGCCCTTCAATTGCTTCATGAATAGTTTGTGGCAGGCGCACGATCTCTAAACCTAGAAAGCGCCACTCCCCATTATCCAACACAACCAGGCCATCATCCTCTAGCCCCTTGGCTATTTCTTCCACATACAGCGGATTGCCTTTGGTTTGCTGAAATATTTTTTGGGTTAGATTTTGTGGTACCGGCCCGATCCACAAATCACTCAACAGCTGGGCCACATCGGCCAGGCTCAAGCGGTTAAGCGGCAGGCGACGGGGCGAGACAATTCGACGTAGATCGCGCAGGAGAACCCGGAGGGGATGCTTGCGCCTCACCTCCGTATCACGATATGTGCCGATAACAAAAAGCGCCGTTTCCGGCAGATGACGACCTAAGTAACGCAGCAGTTCCAGGCTGCTGGGGTCAATCCACTGCAAATCGTCCAGAATTAACAGCCAGGGTCGCTGCTGCGCCGCTTGTTTGATAAATTGGGCCAGACTGGTGATTAAACGTACCTGTTCCTGCTGGGGTTCCAGAGCCGGCGGTTCGGGTAACCCGGGGACAATTTGGCGCAGTTCGGGCGCTAACCGGGTAAAGTTAGCGATGAGCTGCTGCGTCTCCTGGTTGAAAAGTTCGGGGGGAACGGTAGCAAAATAGGCTTGCAAAGCTTCACGGAAAGGCTGATACGGCGGGCCACCTGCGCCTGCCTGGCAACGGCCCATCAGCACCACTTCGGCCTGCCTCTCGGCGGCAAATTGCCGGGCCAGGCTGGTTTTGCCAATTCCCGACTCGCCGGTGATGAGGGCCAATTGGCCGCATCCAGCCTGAACTTCCGTCCAGCAGGCGTCCAGCCTTTGAAGTTGGTATTCGCGGCCAACCAGGGGCTGTTGGCCGGGCAGATGGCCTTCTCCTCCGCTGAAGATCAAACCACTCGCAATGCGGCGAGCCTGTTTAACGCTGGCGTAGCGATCATTGGGATTTTTAGCCAGTAGTTTCAAAACCAGATGTTCGATGGAGTAGGACAGATTGGGGTTTAATTGGCGCGGCGGGATAGGTTGCTGTTCCAGATGGGCCTGGAGGATCTCGCGCTCGGTCCCTTCAAAGGGTAAGCGCCCGGTAATTAATTGATACAAAATCACACCCAGGGCGTACAAGTCGGTCCGGGCATCCAGGGAATGCCCCAGGATTTGCTCCGGGGCCAGGTGCGAGGCCGTCAGAAAGAGCATGGGGGCCTCAAGCAGGTTGCGTGTTTCTTCCAGCCGGCCCAGGCCAAAACTACTCAGTTTGACCCCCTGGGGGGTCAAAAAAATATCCTCAGGTCTCAAATTGCCATGAATCACACCCCGGCTGTGAGCATACTCCAGGGCCAGGGTCAAATCCAAGGCGATCTTCAGAATCTCGTCTTCGGTCAATCGTTCTTTCTGGTTGACCAGTCTTTCGTACAAGGTAGGGCCAGCCAGCAGTTCCTCGACGATAAAAGTGTAGCTGCCGTCCTGGCTCCAATCACAGTCATAAATGTGGGCAATGTGGGGATGGTCCAACTCTAACAACAGATGCACTTGACTGGCAAAACGATCAATCGTTTCTACTCCCAGGGTCAGGGGGAGTGTTTTGAGAGCTGCCATTCGCTGAGTTTGCAGGTCCATAACTTTTACAACCGTGCCCAAACGACCTTCCCCCAGTTGGTCGGCAATTTGATACTGCTTGTTAATGATCTGACCAGGCAGCTTCAGCGCTTGCCTGGCTCGCACCGCTTTAGTCGCTTCCTCAACCGTAGGGTAGACGGCAAAATAATCGCCGTAGCCGGCCAGCTTGATAACGGTTTCGACCGCCGGCGAGGGCGCGGCCAAAACCACCGGGGTGGTTTTACGCTGCTGATTAAAGTTGACCAGCGCCTTGAGGCTGGCCGTGGTTAAATGCTCTACCTGTGACAAGTCAATGACCGAACTGGTTGGGTCTTCCGGGGTAGACAAAGTAGCGAATTGTTGGATGAGCTGATGGACTTGCTGTTCATCAAAGATGCTGGTGGGGGTTGCTATAACTGCGTCGTGTTCGGGGATGAGTTGAACTTCGGTGGCTCCAGCCGGGGTCAAGTCGAGTTGCAGCCCTTCGTAGGCCAGTAGAACCTCGCAGGTGGGCAGGCTGGCATCCTGAGCTTGATAGGCAATCGCCGTTTCCTGAATTTTTTGCAGTTGAGCATCAGAATAGAGCGGTTCGTGATGGGCCAGCAGGAGCCGCTTAACCCCGGCGCGCCGGGCAAAATCTACCCCAATCATAGCCGAGCTGTGTCCAAAGTCGGCTTTGCTTTCCCACGACTCTCGCAGGCCATACTGGGCATCGAAAATAAGCGCGTCCGCACCTCTGAAGAAATCAAGCCGGGCCTGGGTGGATTCATCCTCCAGATTTTTGTATTCAGCGTCATTGGCATAAACAAAAACGCTGTGCTGGTCTTCAAAACGGAAACTATAGGCATCGCCAGGATGATGATTTTGGATAGTGTTGATTTTGAGGGGGCCAACAGAAAAAGGCGCACCGACTTCGAGCCTGACAAATTCGCGGCGGGCCTGCATCGCGGGGACATAACCGTAGCGTTGGCGCTGCTCCGCGGACAATTGTTGAAACTCGCGCTCCGCTTGTTCGGCATTAAAGGCGACCGGGAAGAACTGATAGCGCTGTTGTTCGCTCAAAGCTGTTTCAACATCGTGAATACTGTAAAAGATCAGGTGATTGCCCGGAATGAAGGCTGGCGTAAAAAAGGGAAAGCCCTGAAGATGATCCCAATGCAGGTGGGTCAAAAAGAGATGCAATCTGCCCCGGCCGCGGCCGCAAGGCCCCTTCATCAATTCCAGCCCCAGCCGCCGCAAACCGCTGCCCGCATCAATTATAAATGTTTCACCCCTGGCCTGGATTTCTACGCACGAAGTATTGCCCCCCACCGTGCCCCGGATGAAGGGGGGTAATCCGGCCACATAAGCCTGCACTGCGGCCATATCATGGGTATCAATATCTGCCAGGCTATTTATAGCCTGACAAATCTTCCCTTCAATTTCTTTAGGGTCGAGCGGCGTTGGAATAGACCCCCGTGCGCCCCAGATTTTAATCTTCATCAGTTTACGGCCAGGTGTAGCTTACTGTACCCGTCTGCAAATCCACTTTGTGAATTTTACGCAAGGCCAGCCAGGCGGCCTCATCCGTCCAGACAATGTCCGTTAAATAATCATCTTCCAGCGGGATGGTTTTTTGCCCGGCGCTGACGCCGGTTTGAGGGTTCAACATTTCTACCAGCAGCTGATCGGGATCGCTGGAAATTTGCAGCACCGCCAGCCCGGCCGGGGTCAAATGCCAATCCCAGCCGGCCCCGGAGCCGGGTTCTTTGAACCAGCGCGGGGCTTGCAAAACATACTGCCAGCGTGGCTGCCCGGAAGCCAGGTCCAGCCCCCACAATTCGCTGCGTTCGGCGCCTCGGCTGCGTGTAGCCCGCACTACCAGCAGATTATCCGTCACGGCCAGAGGAACCAGTTCATAGTCGGGTGAAGGGGGTAAAACTTGCCAGCTCTTATCACTCAAATTTACTTTGACAATCAAGCCGGGGCCGCTGCCGCTGACCTGTTGTTCTTGAGCCGAAAAATACAAGTAATCTTCGGTCAGGAGCGCCCGGCTCTGCTCAGAGACAAAATCGCTAAAATCCGCCGGTAAAGCCACCCCTTCAAAAACAAGCTCATGGCTTATCTGTTGACCGGCGATATCCACCACCTGGACACAGGCGGGGCCGATAATATTGCCGGAAATCATATAGAGTTCGCCCCGATTTTGGTTGTATAGCAGCGGATGGCTTAGATCAAACAAGCGCCCATCACACGCCGACAAGGTCATCTCGGCGATAGTGTCGCCGCTGGCCGGGTCAACAACCGTGATCAGATTATTTCGACTGTCGGCGGTGCGGTCAAAAATCAAGAGTTGTTCGCCGGCCGGCAGTAATCGTCCTGTTGGTTCAAAATTAAGACGCTTGTTCCAGACCAGTTGCCCGGTTTCGGCGTTGAATCCCTGGACCGTGCCCCCCTGCACCAGCGCCACCAGCCGCCCGGCCAGCAGCTCAAAGCAGTTGCTGCAACTGGGCGAGAGCTTATCGGCCAGCGAGGTTTGCCACAAGACCTTGCCATCAGCCCGATTCAAAGCCAGCAGCTTGGTTTCATCGGAGGTATACAAAGCCTCAGGCGATTGCAGGACTCTGGCCGAATACCACTCCTTTAAGGGCGGGCTTTCCCAGCGAATGGTCGAACTAAGGGTGTTGACGTAAGTCAAAGCATAAGTTTGAGCGTCGTTTTTATACACGTAAGTCAAAAAGTCGGGTTCCGTATCATTGCCGTTGGACAGCAACATAACGTCGGTCAGCGACGAAATCATAATGGTATTGGTAATTTTTTCCAGTTGGCTCAGGTTGGCTAACTGGGCCAGGTCGGCCAGCCCACTCAAGCTTGACAACTGCTCTCGAAATTGAAACCAGCCGACCGCTCCCCCAATCCCTACGATCAACACTAGCATGAACAATACCGACAGGCAGGATGAACCACCCGATTTTCGCGAAACTGAGGTAATGGGACGCCCTGTTTGAATCACAATAACTTGCGGTTCCTGGGTTTTGGAGACAACTGCCGGCTCCGGGGCAACAGGTCGCTCGCGTTCAAGTACCGCGCCGCAGTAATTGCAGGTGGTGCGCTCGCCGGTCATCGAAAGGGGCGCGCCGCAGGAGGGACATTTGACTTCGTAGATTTTGCTACCAGTGGCCATGAAGTGATCTCGCTTTCTGAAGGAGGCGTGATACGTGATACGTGATGCGTGAAAATCTTTCACGCATCACGTATCACGTATCATTTTTTCATTGTCCGTAGCTTAAAGGAATTTTATCTTCGTGTCAATAGGCAGACGGGCCTTATCCCGCGTTTCGGCGGGCCGGCCCAGGGTGATGAGACCCTGGGGTTCCCAATCAACAGGTAGGGCCAGGGTTTCTCGAACCAGGTCGGGTGCAAACAGCGGGGCGCAAATCCAGCAGGCGGCCAGGCCTTCGGCGTGAGCCAGCAGAAGCAGGTTTTGAGCGGCCATAGCCGTGCTTTGCGCCGCCATGACCCATTCGTTCCGGCTGCGTCGAGGATCGGGGTAGCTGTCCATATCGGCCATGCTCAGGCAGACGATTATCACCACCGGCGCGCCGGTGAGCCGGGCGTAACTGCGGGCCACGTCCCGTTCGATGTCTGCCGGGGCGTCGCCATCGGCGCTGCGGTCCGCCCGCAGCCGGGCGCCCATCGCCTCAGCCAGACGCTTTATGTCGGCGGCGCGAGTCAGCACGGCAAAGCGCCAGGGCTGCCGGTTGTGCGCCGAAGGGGCCCAGGTAGCCGCCTCTAGCAAATGCCTGATAGTTTCGGGAGGAATGGGGTCAGTGGTGTAGCGACGAATCGAACGACGAGTTTTGATCAGATTGAAAAGAATTTGAGCTGGGGAAAGGTTATTTTTTATAGTCACGTTTGTATCATCTGTTGTGTTCAAAATGGGTAGGGATTGTGGAAGCCTGGAGTCCAAAGCTTGCTTTGACCTTTCCAAAGCAAGCTTTGGACTCCAGCTTTAATATTGTAGTCCAGGCCGGGGGGAAGCAAAAGTCTAGTCGCTAAAATCTATTTTTGATTTTCAAAACGGGTAATCATCCTGAAGGTGGGAGACTTGGATTAGGCAGCCTCCAACGCTCCGATCCTCCAGCCTTCCAAAACATATTACCCGGTTTGATCGCCAAAAATCATTTACCCTTTGGCCGGGTTTTCGGGGTAGGCCCGCACCAGCAGAATGGGCTGAGTTGCGCCGCGCAGCACTTTATCCGCCACGCTGCCGTAAACCCAGCGCTGCAAGCCGGAACGGCCATGCGTAGCCATCACGATGAGGTCAATCGGATGGTGATGGGCGTAGTCAATGATGGTTTCGGCAGCAGGTCCCATCTCCACTGCTGTATGGACGGTTACATCAGGGCAGCCAACGCGCTCGCACACACTCAGCAGATATTCGCGGGCCAGGGCTTTTTTGGCCTCCCACTGCTGATCCACAAAAATGGGATGTTCGGCTTCGCTGGCAATGACGTGATCAATCGGGGGGATGACTTGCAGCAGGGTTATTTCAGCCCGGCTGAGCTCCGCCACCGCAAAAGCATCGGCCAGGGCCAGTTCAGCCAGGGGGGAGCCGTCCAAAGGAAGAAGAATGTGTTGGTAATGCTTAACCATAGTCAATCTCCATTAAGGGTTAATGCTGCTCCAATGCAGCCGGAGGGCGAGATAAATTGTTCTATGATTGATATTATAATGTTTGAGGGGGCTTTAACAGTGACAAATATCGTGGATTACAATGACATGGCTCTTTCTCCACAGTTAGTGTCACTTAATCGGCAAAGGGCGGAGACGGATAGCTTGTTCATTTACGCTAACCAAAGCGCCAATCTCTATCTGTGGGGCAAAATGGCTCAATACTTCGGTCAGGTAATAATTCACCTGAGAGGCGCGCATATCTTCTAGCCGAAAGGTGATGACGCTAGGAAAACGACCTCGACTCAAGGCAACAATCTAACCCAGGTCAAGATCGTGAGTGAGGATTACTCGATCTTCTGCCAGCGCTTTTTCTACAATTTTTGCGTCATCTAATCGCTGTAACCCTTGTTCTCGTAGATGAAGCGCATCGTACCCTTGAGTACGCAAGTAAACGGCCGTACTATGGGCCAACCCCATATCCAGCAAAAACTTCATACGGCTGCTTTGGTTGGGATAAAAATAATATCATCAACCGTCCAGGCGGCATAACGTAAAGCTTGTTGAATATCTTCTGGCTCAAGATCAGGGTATTCGTCTATGATTTCTTTGATGGTCATTCCATTGGCTACCAAATTGACAATCAATGAGACCGAAATGCGCATGCCTCTAATACATGCTTTGCCACCCAAGATTTGTGGATCAGATGTTATACGATCAAAACCGACCATTATCCCTGGACTCCTTACTATACTCAATCATGATAAATATACCTGCTGTTTCTTATTAATTCCAAATATGCTGTCCAGAAAAGTTTTCTAGCTATTTTGGGTCGGGAATTGGAGATTAAGAGGTTTTTTTCTGTTTTTATCCCCAAATCCCGACGAAAACTTTTCTGGAGGTCCATAATAGGGGTAGGCCATAAGAGAGTAAGGAAAAAATTACCTACTCTCTACTACCGAAACACATCCAGATGCTTGGGCCGCAAGGCATCGGCAGCTTTGGCTTGCTCGTTTAAGGTGAAGGGCAGGCCGCGTACAATCACCACCGGGCAGCCTTCGGCGGCCTGGCCCATGAGCAGACTGGCGGCGGCAGCAATCTGGTCGGTGAAGCCAACATCGGTGTGGCGCAATGGTTCGCCAAACAGGTCGGCCACACCGCGTAAATCCTGCACAGGAGCCAGCCCGCTGACCCCAATCGCCACCCCGACAGTGCCAAAACGCCAGGCCCGCCCGTGGCTGTCAATAATCAGGGTGGGTGGGGCTGCGCCGGTCAACTCGGCCAGCCGCCGGCGGATAGCGCGGGCCGAGGCGTCGGGGTCGGCGGGCAGGCGGAGCAGCACCCCCGGCTCATCACTGACGTTGGAATGATCTACCCCGGCGTTGGCGCTGACAAAACCCAGCTTGTGCTGCGCAATCAGCAGCTCTTTTTGCGCCCGGACGATTTCGGCGGTGTCCCACAAAATCACTTCCACCTGCTCGGCGGGTTTGCCGGTGATGGCGGCCAGAGCCAGCGCCTCAGCCGAAGGAGTCACTTCGGACAGGCGGACAAAGCGGCCCTCCGCTTTGGAGACAATCTTTTGGGCCACAACGACAATATCCGTGTTGTTCAAGATCAGCCCGGCCTTTTGGCTGGCTGCTGCTATCAGTTCGGCCAGGTCGTCGCCGGGCCGGATGAGGGGCAGGCCGGGTAGGGGGATTAGCTGCACCGTGTCAGGCATAGATCCCCAGCCGGTCGAGAATAAAGGCGTAGGTAAAGGCCCATTCGCGCAGATAGGCGTAGCGGTCGGAGGGGCCGCTATGCCCGGCGGACATCTCGGTTTTGAGCAGCAGAACGTTTTGGTCTGTTTTCAGGGCGCGCAGCCGGGCGACCCATTTGGCCGGTTCCCAATACTGCACGCGCGGATCGTTCAAACCGGCAGTGACCAGCAGATGGGGGTAAGCTTTGGCTTCGACATTGTCATAGGGTGAGTAGGATTTGATGTAGGCGTAGTAGGTCGGGTCGGCGGGATTGCCCCATTCTTCGAACTCGCTGGTGGTCAGGGGGATGGAGGCATCGAGCATGGTGTTGATGGCATCTACAAAAGGCACCCCAGCCACAACCACTTTGAACAAATCCGGGCGTATGTTTGTCACCGCACCCATCAGCAGGCCGCCGGCGCTGCGGCCAAAGGCAACCAGCTTGTCGGCGGAAGTATATTTTTCGACCACCAGATGCTCGGCGCAGGCGATGAAATCGGTGAAGCTGTTGCGCTTGTGGAGCAGCTTGCCCTGCTCGTACCAACGCCGGCCCATTTCGCCGCCGCCGCGAATGTGGGGGATGGCAAACACAAAGCCGCGTTCCAGCAGGCACAAGCGCCGCG
Organism: Anaerolineales bacterium; assembly: GCA_015075405.1. GTDB lineage: Bacteria > Chloroflexota > Anaerolineae > 4572-78 > J111 > DSQQ01. The sequence continues at coordinate 1,930,708 of JABTUK010000002.1, read as the reverse complement.
AGGCAAAATAGGCATCCATCGAGGCTTCGTAGGCGCCATAGCCGTGCATAAGCAAGGGGCTGCGCCCATCTTTAACCAGGCCCTTTTTGTAAACCAGCGAAATCGGCACCGGGACGCCGTCGGCGGCAGTGGCAAAAATCCGTTCTGACTGATACTGGGCCGGGTCATAACCCGGAACCTCTTCCTGCTTTTTGAGGTCGCGGGTGCGGTCATTCATCTCGTAATCAAAGGTCGAGGGCGGCGTGACCAGCGAGGAATAACCAAAGCGCAGTTGGGCGGTTTGGAACTCTCGATTGCCTTGCGGCCAGATGGTGTAGGCCGGTTCGGTAAATTCAACGTAGTGACTGGTTTGGTCGGGCAGGTGGATCACCTGAATTTGGGGCAGCCCCTGCTCCCGCTCAAACAAAACCAGGTGATCCTCAAAGGCCAGCAGTTCATCCACTTTGACCGCCGGCCGGTGGGGAATCAACTCTCGCCACTGCGCTTTGGCCGGGTTGGCGGTGGAGACCGTCATCACTCGAAAATTTTCGGCCTCGGCGTTGGTCAAAATAAAGAACTCGTCGCCGTGGTGGTCTACCAGATATTCCAGGCCGTGCTGGCGGGGCTGGATGACCCGGAATTGGCCGGTGGGATCATCAGCAGAGAGGTAATGCCACTCGGATGTGACCGACTGGCGCAGATAGACCAGGATGTAGGCTTTGCTCCGGCTTTTGTGGAGAAACATGTTGTACATTTCGTCGGTTTCGTGGTAGAGCAAAACATCATCGCGGGGGCCGGTTCCGAGAGTATGGCGGTACAACTGATAGGGGCGCTTGGCCTCATCCAAAACCGTGTAAAAAAAGGTTCGGTTGTCGTTGGCCCAGGCCAGGCTGTAGTAAGTATTGCGAATTTGATCGGGTAACAATTGGCCGGTGGTCAGGTCTTTCAGGTATAGGGTGAAGGTTTCCGCGCCGCTGAGATCAACCGAGTAGGCCAAGAGTTTGTGATCGGGGCTAACCTGGAACACTCCAAGCTGGCAAAAATCGTGGCCCTCGGCCAGTAGGTTTTGATCCAGCAGAATTTCTTCCGGCGCATCGAGGCTGCCCTGCTTGCGGCAGTAAATCGGGTAGGCTTTGCCGGTTTCGGTGCGTTCGTAGTAATAATAGTTATCCAGTTTTTCCGGCGCGCTCTGATCCGTTTCTTTGATGTAACCCAGCAGTTCTCGGTACAACTGCGCTTGCAGCGGTTCGGTGGGCTGCATAACCGCCGCTGTGTATTTGTTTTCTGCTTCCAGGTAAGCCATCACTTCCGGGTTCGAGCGTTCCCGCAGCCAAAAATAGTTGTCGGTGCGGGTGTCGCCGTGTAGGGTAAAAACTCGCGGCTCAATTTTAGCAACAGGTGGCTTTAAATCGGTTTTCATTTTTCCTCTCGATCACGTGATGCGTGATGCGTGATACATGATTAAAGTCATCACGCATCACGTATCACGCTCAAAGCCCATAAAATTCTGAAGAACCTTTAAATTCCAGTGATTTTAATGCCTGACGCTTTGACCTTGTGCCGGATGTTGATGCCAATCAGCACAGCCGTTAAGCCCTCGATCACGACGGCATTTTGCAGCGGGCCGGCGTCAATGCCGCGCATGCCGCAGGCTTCGGCCAGGGCGATGGCTTCGGCTTTGGCTTCTTTATCATCGCCGCAGACCAACACATCGCAATCAATGTGCTCGCTGTCGTCGCTCAAATGGGCCGCGCCGACATTTTGAAAGGCCGACACCACCCGCACGCCCTCGCCCAAAATGGCCTGCGCTTCCTGTCCCGCCGACCCGCCTGGCGGCACGTTGACGTGGCTGACCTTGGGCGGCTTGAGCGGCACGGTCACATCTATCAAAATTTTACCTTGCAGGACATCCCGGAGTTGGGTCAGGGTTGGCCCCTGGGCGCTGTAAGGCACGGTCAGCACGCAGATGTCGGCGGCTTTGGCCGCGTCTTCATTGGCCATGCCGGTGAGGAGAGGCTGCCCCAATTGTTCATTTAATTCAGCCGCGACCCGCTCGGCCTTTTCGGCCTGGCGCGAGCCGAGAATTACTTTATATTGGCCCGATTTGGCCCACTGCCGGGCCAGGCCCGGCCCTTCATTACCTGTTCCACCCAGAACAGCGATAGTTTTGGTCATCTGAAGTTATCCTCTTGTGGATTTTAGATTTTGGATTAGTAACGTGGTGCGTAGCGGATGGTGCGTAAGGAATTTCACGCCTCACGCCTCACGCCTCACCTATCATACCTCAGATTTGGGGCTTCGGCTAATCGGCCAGAGGAGGGCGAGGGCCGGCGGAACCACCAACAGGGGCACTCCGATCAGATGGCCCAGAAATTGGTTTTCCAGCAAAACCGGATACCAGACGCGAACGGTTTCAAAATAGGGGATGATGAACAGCGCGGTGATGGAAAAAACGGCAGCGGCAATCAGCGGTCGCCGGTTGGGGAGTAACAACGCTGCCAGCGGCAGAAACCAGAGCAAATACCAGGCGTGAAACACCGGCGCGGCGAGAAGGACGTACCAGAAGAGGACGTGGAAGGAGGAGGCGAGGAGGCGAGGAGGCGAGGAGGCGAGGGTTGGAGGATTGGAGGGTTGGAGGATTGGAAGGTTGGAGGATTGGAAGGTTGGAAGATTACTGATTACTGACCTCTGACTACTGACTACTGGCTTCTGACCCCTGACAAGAATATACAGATAAATCAAGGTATACAGGCCGAACAGCAAGGCGCGGGAGAAATCGAAGGCAAAATTGACGCCCCTGGCATCTTTGAAACCGAGAACCAGCAAAGCCAGCAGGGACCGTCCGGCGCCGCTGCCAGCTTGCAGCACCGCCCAGTTGTCCCAGCCGGGCCACAAAGGAAGCAGCGGCAAGATAACTAAAAGTGCTATCAGCAGGCCGTACCCACTCATAAGGATCAGTCGTTTGGGCCATTTGACTTCGTGGGCGGTCAATGCCAGCAAAAAAAAGGGCACGACGAGAACCGTCACAAATTTGACCAGGATCGAGAGAGCCAGAAAAAGGCAGATGAAGGAATGGCGAATGGGCGAATGGGCGAATGGGTTTATTCGCCATTCGCCCATTCGCCATTCGCTTATTCGCTCATTCATAGCCCAGACCGCTGCCAGCAGAAAAAAGACCATAATTATATCGTTGTGGCCGTTTTGAACAGTTTCCAATAAGACCAACGGACTCCAGGCAAAGGCAATGGTGGCAGTTATTGCCCAATTAGGCTGAATTTGGCGCATTACCCGAAAAATCAGCCAGGCACAACCGAGGTAGGCCAGGGTTGCTAAAATTTTTAGCGCAATCAGGTGATTTAAAAAATTGCCGCCGCTCAGGTGAAATGCGGCCAGCGACAGCCACTCCCACAGCGGGCCATAAGGCGACGGCGCGTCCACCCATTCGGCGGCCAGGCCGAGCCAGGGATCGGCGGTGGGCAGGGTTTCGGGGGCGGTGGTTAAGGGGTTGAGGCCGTACAGCGCCCAACCCCGCGTGCGGATGGCATAGATGAAGAGGTCAATAGCGGTGACGGGGTAAGAGAAGAGGAGGATGACAGCCAGGGCTGCACTGACGATCAGAATAAGCCGACCGCCGACCGCCGACCGCCGACCGCCGTACTTTAAGGGTAATTCCTCCTCTGCCCCCCTGCTCCTCTGCCCCCCTGCTCCTCTGCCCCCCTGCCCCCCTGCGGGTATTGTCAGTTGGATGGCCCACAAGTAAAGCCAGAACAACACGCCCAATCCGGCCACATAGCCGATAAAGCCACTAATCGAGTAATTTGTGAGCTTCGTATAATCAACAGGAGGTATCGTAGAATAAAGACGGGGTAGAGGAAAAGGAAGGGTAAAAACCAGTAGATAAATCAATCCGCTCAGGCCGGCCATGAGCGCCAACTGAGCGGATGGAGAAGCGGTAAATTTTTTTTGCAGAAAGAGATTTTTAGCCAAAATTCATCTGTGTTTATCTGTGTTCATCTGTGGACCACTTTTTTTAAACCGCCGCCAAGTCTTTAATCGTTCCTCGATCCTCCAGCGGGATGTCAGCCCCGGCGCGGTCGGTGGGAATTTTGGCGGCGCGTTCTATTTTGACCCCACAAACCTTGTAGTCGGGGATTTTGGCCCGCTCGTCTAGCAGATGGTGAGTCAGGGTGTTGGCGGCGGCTTCGGCGAAGTGGAAGGGGATAAAGATGGTTCCCTGCGGTGAGCGCTGCGTGACCAGCAGACGGGCGGTGATTTGCCCGCGCCGGCTGGACACGTCCACCCAATCGCCGGTTTCCAGGCTGAGTTTGGCGGCATCGTGAGGGTGCATTTCGACCGTACATTCCGGCCAGATGTTGTTCAGCGAGGAGACGCGGGTCATCGAGCCGCCGTGCCAGTGATACAGCAGCCGCCCGGTGCTGAGGATAAAGGGATACTCCTCGTCGGGCAGTTCGCTCTCGTTGGTGTACTCGACGGCAAAAAATTTGCCCCGGCCGCTGGGGAACTCTTTTTCAAACAAATAGGGTGAGCCGGGATGGTCGAGCGAAGGGCAGGGCCAGTGGACGCCGCCCTCGCGGTCAATTCGCTCATACGTTGCGCCGTAAAAATCGGGGGTCAGGTGGCGCATCTCATCCCAGATGTCGCCCGGATGGCTGTAACTCCAATTGGCCAGCATCTGCTCGGCGTTCTGGCAAATGGCCTGGTCGAGGCTGTGGGCCGGACTATCCGCGTGCTGACCGGCCTCCTGGCAGATTTTGGCAATGGTTCGCCGGGCCACCTCGCTGACAATCTCCCAATCGGCGCGGGCCTGGCCGGGCGGAGTCACAGCCTGGCGGACGCGCTGGATGCGCCGGTCGGAATTGGTGAAGGTGCCGTCTTTTTCGGCAAAGGAAGCGGCGGGCAGAATCACGTCGGCGTAGACGTTGCTCTGGTTAAAGAAAATATCCTGGGCGGCGTAAAATTCCAACTGCTCCACCGCGTGGCGGGCGTGGTTGAGGTCCGGCTCGCTCATCAAGGGGTCTTCGCCCATCACGTACCAGCCTTTGACCTGGCCAGTCAAAATGCCCTCCACCATTTCGGTGGTGGTCAAACCGGGGACGCCGGACAAGGGAGCGTGCCAGGCTTGCTCAAATTTGTGGCGAATATCAGGGTTGGTAACGGGCTGGTAAGCGGTGAAGACGGTCGGCATGCCGCCGGAATCGGAACAGCCCTGGACGTTGTTCTGGCCGCGCAGCGGGTTCAGCCCAGTGCCGGGCCGCCCGATGTGGCCGGTCAGCAAGGCCAGGTTGATCAGGGTCAGGGCGTTGTCGGTGCCGTGGACGCTCTGGCTGATGCCCATGCCCCAATAGATGGCGGCGGCGTTGGCTTTGGCGTACATGCGGGCCGCCTGGCGAATATCGTCCGCCGGGACGCCGCTGATGGCCTCGGCCCATTCCGGTGTTTTGTCTTCCAGGCTTTCGATGTATTGGGAAAAGCCTTCGGTGCGCTCGGCGATAAAGGCCTGGTTATACAATTTTTCTTTGACAATAACATGGGCCATGGCGTTGAACACGGCGGTGTCGCTGCCGGGCTGTTGGCGCAGCCAGAGGGTGGAAAAATTGACCATTTCGGTGCGGCGCGGGTCAATCATAATCAGCTTGGCCCCGTTGTGGGTGACAGCCTCTTTGAGAAAGGTGGCAATGACCGGGTGGTTGTCGGCGGTGTTGGAGCCGGTGATGATAAAACATTCCAGGTTTTTCATCTCGGCGATGGAATTGGTCATGGCGCTGGTGTTCAGGGAGAGTTGCAGGGCCTTGACGCTGCCGGCGTGGCACAGCCGGGTGCAGTGATCCACGTTGTTGGTGCCCAGCACGGCCCGGAAATATTTTTGCAGGGTGTAGTTGTCTTCGTTGGTGGCTTTGGCGCAGACGTTGCAGGTCAGGCTGTCCGGCCCGTACTGCCAGCGCAGTTCAGTCAGCCGGTTGACCACCAGCTCAAGTGCCTCGTCCCAGGTAGCCTCGCGCCAGTCGTCGGGGTATTGGGCCGGGGTGCGCTGGCCGGGTGTTTGAGGCGTCTTGCGGATGAGGGGGACCGTGAGCCGTTTGGGGCTATGGACAAAATCGGTCCCAAACCGGCCCTTGACGCACAAACGGCCATAATTGGGCGCAGCGTCGAAGGGTGCGTCAATGCGGATGAGGTGATCGTTTTTGATGTTGAGCAATAATTGACAGCCTACCCCACAAAAAGGGCAGGTGGAGCGAACGACGTTGTCGGCTTGCATGGGATATCCCCCTTATTTTACACTAAACTCTGTGTGGTCCAGCGGATGATGAACCTTATTGTCAGGCCACCTTTTCCGTGGGAAAATGGCCTCTATCTCCCGGTTCTTCAAAATCTATCTCTTCCAACTTTATCCCTTGTCCAGCTCGTAAACTCTCCCGGGCCTGGGTGACTCGCTTCAAAAACCGTTCATCATGCTCTAACCGATAATCAAACCAATCATCCTCAGTTGCAAAACCAACTAACACCCCCGCTGGTTTACCGTGTCGAGTAATGACAATCGTTTCTTCTTCGGCCAATCGCAAATATTCGGATAAACGATCCTTGATTTCCGATAAGGATATTTCTTTCATTCGGCTTCTCCCATTTCCGCTAACCAATCCGTTGCGTCTGATTTTTGGACTATCGCCAAAACTTCTACCGCTTCGGCTACAATATATCGGTGTTAAGCTGCCTTCTCTGGCGAAACTGGTTCATCCTCTGCTTGTTGGTTTTCTCGCTCTGCTACAACTTTCCAGAACTCTTCCTCTGATAATCCCTTACCCGCCCGAAGACTCTTTCTTGATTTTTCTAATAACGCTTGAAAACGGGGCGAACGAGTTAAAATCAATCTCTCCAAATCGTCATCATCAAGAGGAGCTAATAGGACGGCTACGGCCTTACCATTTCGAGTGATGACAATGGGACCTTCTGTCTCAGCTTGCTCCACATAAGCGCTTAATCGTGCTTTCACATCTGCCAAAGGTGCAATTCTCATGCCTCAAACTCCTCTCCACCAATAACTAACTTATTTCCCTCTTTGATCCCAACAGCCAAGACCCATACAATTTGTTCGTCACCCTCAACCTCATACAAAACGCGAAAGCGATTGTTAGGCCCAAACCGTAATTCCCAAGTCGCATCGAAAGGAGCAGGTTGGTCTAACGGTTTACGGTTACGAGTTATTTTTTCTGGGGTATGGCTTAACTGTTCGTTAATAGTCTTTTGAATCAGGCTGTGATATTTACGTTCAACAAAATCGAGATGTTCCAGAGTTTCCGGGGCGAAAGTTAAGGTGAATCTGGGTCGAGGTGTCATTGACTAGAATTATAGTCTATATCTTAGTGATGTCAATCTGTTGGGTTTCGATACTTCGATAAGTGGTTTTGGTGGCTTAAACTGCTGCCGGGCCAGCAAAATTAGGTCCAATTGCTCAAGGGTTGGTTTGAGGCTGGTTTGATTCAAGCTGTCTCTTTTTCGGCCTTTACTGGAGTCTCTTTTGACAATTTTAAGGTTCTGCTGCTTGACAACTGTACTTCGTCGGTGGGTTGCTTTTAGCTTGCAATGTTATTACTCATTAGCAGCGTGTTTATCTCCCTAATTGCTTTTAGCCTCTAAGTCTTCTCCAGAGTTTTTCGGCCAAGTCGCAGTTCCACCAGTTGAATGTGGTTCGAATTTTGAATGAGTATTCTGCACTTGCTGATCAAAATCTCCTAAAACCTCGTCTAGCCCAACGCTACTTCCAGAGGTTAAAGTTATGTCTTGTCGATTAACGGGTTGAACCTGTCCTCTAGCTGCGGAAGCGGAAGTATCTGGTATAAAAGGAGTTTGGGTGTCTATATCTTTCTCAATTTCTCTATAGCTAACATCTTCTTGCACAACTGCCTTGACGTTTTGCTTCCGCTTGACAAAATTGAACCATTTGACAGTTTTAGAAGGAAAGTGTACATCAAAGCTTTTTAACCGCTCAACCGCTTCTTCACCAGCGGTGACTGGAGCTCGAACAATTATACCAAAGTAATCTTCCCCAAACTCACGACCCAAATCACGAAAATGCTCTCGAAAGTAGTATGCTGCTGCGGCAGTTCCCAAAACACCATAGCCACCAATTAATATCCCAACACCTCGTTCCAAAGTTTTGTACGGATTCGAAGCTTTCAAAATTATTCCATAGCCAAAACCAGCTTCACGTTTTATAATTTCCCCCGATAGATTGTTGTATATATTATCGCTATCCATTCTGTAGGCTACGTTTTCCATTAACTTATAAAAATCGAAAGCTTTGTTCGCTTGAGCACCAAGAACTATTACATGACAATTCCATCTACCAATATCTTGGCTCATCCGTACTATTTCAATGTTTTCAGTTTTATCTACCTGACCAAGAACATTAAAAATACTTGCTATACCTCTACCTTCTGAGTCCGGCCAGACTTCTTGGACATTTGGTACTATACCAACACCAATCTTTGGCTCCACAGAAATTAGAGACGCCTCTTTGGATACGTACAAGTCCCTTACAAAGATGCGGCAAGTTTCGTTTTGTTTTGCAATCCCCGCGAGTAGTTTACGAGGTGGTCTTGTCTCTTGCCACCATTTAGCAAGCCGCTTCACAGAGTAATGAAGACTCGGGATTACGATGGAACCCAGAGTTGCCCCTAAAATGGCACCGACCCAAAGTTCTAAACTTAGCATCAAATCGAAAATCCTTTATATTTGGCCTTTCAAGCGAATAACGTAACTGGCCAGCAACCTAATTTTGAAATAGCAGACATCCCCATAATATTTTCCAGGCTCAAATATGGCTCACAGGACTTTGCTCTCTCAGTTTGGGAGAAATTGTCAGGTAGAAATCTCGCCTCACCCCCCATCCATCTGCACGATAATCACCGTGATATTATCGTGCCCCCCGGCGCGTTTGGCGGCTTCGATCAGGGCGCGGCAGGCGGCGGCGGGGTCGGGTTGGCTGCGGCTGAGGGCCAGGATTTCGTCGTCGGTCAGCATGCCGCTTAAGCCGTCGGAGCAGAGGAGCAGCCGGTCGCCGGGTTGCAGAGCAACGTGGTAGAGGCCAACGTCCATGTCTTTTTTGTCGCCGATGGTGCTGTAAATGACATTTTTCTGCTTGTGGGTGCGGGCCTCTTCGCGGGTCAACTGGCCGATTTGGACCAGCCGCTCGACCAGGGAGTGATCCACGCTGATTTGCTCGATGCCGGCCTGGCTGAGCCTATAAGCCCGGCTGTCGCCCACGTTGGCGATGTGAGCTTGGCCGTTAGCTACCAGGGCCATGACCAGGGTTGACCCCATTTTTCGTTCCTGGGTGCGATCTCCCTGATTAGCTAAAACCATTTCGTTAGCGGTGGTGACCGCCTCGGTGAGCCACTCGTCGGAAACAACGGCGTCGGTGGGGGGGTGCTGCGTAAAATGCTGCTGAATGGCATTGATGGTTAGGCGGCTGGCAACCTCGCCGGCGTCGTGCCCGCCCATGCCGTCGGCCACCACGTACAAACCGCAGGGCAGGTCGCTTTCCCACATCAGCATGCTATCCTCGTTCAGTTCCCGGCGCAGCCCGGTATCGCTCAAGCCGGCAATCTGCCAGCCAATCTGGGCCGGGCGCGGGCCGGAGGCCGGCAGGGTTTCCGGCTCCTGTTCGGCGCGGATGGAGCGCAGACCGGGCTGGGTGGCAGCCAAATCCTCGTCAGCTACTTCCACCGGGGCTGATTCGACGGTATCTAGCAGGGGGTCGGGGGGAGGTGGTTCCGGCACAGCAGCGGGGGCAGTCGCCTGTGGTTTCTTCTTTTGCCGCCCCTGGGTCAAGCGAAGGGTGATGGGCAATAAGAAGGCCACGGCAATAAAGAGCAGAACGATCAAGGCCATGACCATCATCAAAAACCATCTGACCGACTCCTGGCCGGGCTGCAAAAAAGCCAACAGCGGCGCCCCCACCGGCAGGAGCGACAAAACAGGTTGCTGGGTAAAGTCAGGCTTGATTCGAGCAAGGCGCGACAAAATCTGGCTCAAACGATATTTCATGGTGAACCTTCCCTCTGTTTGTCAGTGTCAGGTGTCAAGTATCAGGTGTCAGTGTTTGCCCTGACCCTGACCCCCGTTAAAATACGCGTCCGCCCCAGGTTTGGCCGTAAACCCCCTCCAGGGCTGTTTCGGGGGCGGGGGTGGGGCTGGCGGCGGCAAAGGCGACGGCTTCATTCAATTCGGCTTGAACGGCTGCCTCAATATCTTGCAGATCGGTCTCGGCGCAGATGGCCTGCTCCAGCAGATAGCGCCGGAAGGTGGTCAGCGGGTCACGCTGCCGCCAGGTTTCAACCTCGGCTTTGTCGCGGTACAGCATCGGGTCGCCTTCGTAATGGCCGCGCAAACGGTAAGTTTTGCCCTCGATCAGGGTGGGTCCCTGGCCGGCCCGCGCTCGTTCCACCGCCTGGCGGGTAGCTTCAAACACGGCCAGCACGTCGTTGCCGTCCACGATAACCCCGCGGAAAGCATAGCTGGCGGCTCGCTCGGCCAAATCTTTGAGCGGGGCCTGGGTGTGCTGGGGCGAGCCTTCGCCGTAGAGATTGTTTTCGCAAAAAAAGATGACGGGCAGTTTCCACAACCCGGCCAGGTTGAGCGCCTCGTGGAACGCGCCCTCGTTGGTGGCCCCATCGCCAAAAAAGGCCAGGGCAACTCGTTTTTCCCGGCGCTGTTGAAAAGCCAGGGCCGCGCCAACGGCAATGGGAATCCCGCCGGCCACAATGCCGTTGGCCCCCAGAATGCCCAGGTTAAAATCGGTCATGTGCAAACTGCCGCCTTTGCCGCCGCAGTAGCCGGTGGTCCGCGCTGCCAGTTCGGCCATCATATATTTGGGCTGGCCGCCTTTGGCAATCAGGTGGCCGTGGCCGCGATGGGTGCTGGTAATCACATCATCAGCGTTGAGGGCGGCGCAAGCGCCCACCGCCGTTGCTTCCTGGCCCACGCAGCTATGGATAAAGCCGGGAATCAGCCCGGCTCGCCGCTCGTTGATGGCCCGCAGCTCAAACTCGCGGACGGTGACCATTTTGCGGTACAGCTCCACCAAAAAAGGGTGTTCGTAGGTTGGGGTTGGCATAGTTTCCTGTGCAAGAAGAAGAAGTGAGAAATAAGAAATGAGAAATAAGAAATTAGAGAGATGGAGGCTTTTGTCTATTTTTTTCTAAATTCTTATTTCTAATTTTGATTAGTTTATCACAGGCCGGGAGGGTTTGCAACACTCAAACGGCCAGCCGCCCCAACAGCTCCCGCACCTGCCTGAGTTCCCACTGGGCGTTCATGGGGGCCAGCAGGTCAAAAGCTTCGTGGGCAAAGTTTGCGGCTTGGGCGGGTTGTCCGTGAGCTTCATAAAAGAGGGCTAAGCCGAGTTTAGCCATAGCTGCTACTCGGTGATTACCATATTTGCCATGCACATCCAGATAAGTGCGAAAGTGCTTTACCGCTTGCTCATGCTGCCCCAGGCCCAGGTCGGCAAACCCCAGCCATACTTCGGAGGAGGGATCGCGATAGGGGCTGCCGGCCAAACATTGGATGCTTTCGAGATAATAAGCTTTGGCCTGTTCATAATCGTGAATGTAGCGGGCAATATGTCCGGCGGCTTGCAAAGCGCGATGTCTGAATAACGGGTCTTGGGTGCTGCTCAAGGCAATTTCCACATTATGCTGGGCTGCGGTTAACTCCTCATCCAATTGTAAGGCTTTGTAGGCCCGGTAGGTGTGGCCTAAAGCGATAGCCTCGCGCAAATCAATCTCCTTGGCCAGTTGGATACCCTGGCTCAAATAGGTTTCGGTGGTGTCGTAATCGCCCCGCAGCAGATAAATTGACCCCAGCCCGTGGACCAAAAACCAAACCTCGTCCTCTTTCGCCCCTAACATTTTGGCGGCAGTCAAGGCATACTCGCTGCATTTTATCCGTTTGTCAGGATGCCCCTGATAGTAGACCGGGTGGACGATGGCCTTGGCCAGAGCTAACACCTGCCCCCAATTTTTGTGGGCATAAGCCCATTCAATGGCGATCAGCAAGTTGGGCAGCTCCTGGTGGATTTCGGCGTATTGGTCGGCGTTCCAGGCGGCGAAATCCCAAAAGCCGCGCCCAGCTTTTTTCTCGCTCCAGGCAGCAAAGAAATTGCAGAAATTGGTTTTTAGTTCCGCAATTTTTTGGGGACTGGCCCCGCCGTTATTGCGCAGAAGATGCAGCGACAAATCAACGCCCAATTGATGGCGGGCAAAGATTTGGGTTAGGGGGTGCAGCCAGTAGCGCTGCTGGCTCAGGTCTAAAGCTTCGCTGGCCTCCAGCAGCGACATGCCGACCAACTGCTCGATGGCTTTGAAATAGTCAAATTCCGCTACCTTTGACACGGCGGCCAGCGCGGCTCGACTGGCCGAAGAGACAAACAACGACATTGCCAGCAAGACCTGGCGAGTTTCGTCATCCAGCAACTTCCAGGCTTCGGCAAAGATGTAATCAAAAACCTCGCTGACCATCTGGCTGGCCCGGTACAGTTCATCCACCACTGTATGGAAAGGCAGCCCTTTTTGCTTGATTAAACCCAGCGACAGTTCGACCGCTTTGGGGTTGTTGCCGGTGGCGGCGGCCAGGCGCTGCAAGGTATCATCGTCGGCCCCGGCCACCACTTCCAGGCCGATACGGTGGCTGTGGCGACGGATTAGAGTCAGGATTTCAGCGTCTTTGAGACCGTAGAGGGGAATATCCCACACCCGGCGAAGTTGTTTGTAGCGGGTTGTCACCAGGGCCAGGCTGGGTTCTGGAATCTGCTCTAGAAATTTTACCAGGGCCAGGTCGGTCACGGTTTCCAGGTTGTCGGCCAGCAGCAGGGTGCGGTGGCTGCGGAGCAACTTGTCTACCGCCCCCACTTTTTGTTCGGGCGGCAGTTGGGCCAGGTGCGGGTAATCGAGCACACGAGCGATAGTATCCAGCACGTGGTCCAGCCGCAAGTTGAAATCAGGGTAATCACGGGCCGAAGTCCAGACCACTGCATCAAAGGGGTGGGCAATGGTCAGGTTAGGGCCGGGCAAACAGCGGTGAGCGACTTCGATGGCCAGGCTGGTTTTGCCGATGCCGCCCATGCCCTCAATCGAGGCCAGGGGCCAGCGCGATGTTTCAACCCATTCCAGCACGCGGGACACTTCGGCCTCCCGGCCAATAAATTCGCCGTAGCGGGGGGGCAGATTGTGAAAAACGCGGGGCACGTCACGCTCGCTGGGTTGGGCTGACGGAGCGGGAAACAGGCGGTCCAGCACCGCTTCGGGGGCAGGAAAGCCGCCCTGAATCAGAAAACGCCGGCCCCAGGTGCGGTCCACCCGGCCATGCTGCTGGCAGTAGGCGGTCAAAAATTCCAGGCGCTGCAGGTCGTTGGGAACATAACCGCGCTTCCAGCGTTGAACCGTGTGCGGCGAGACGCACAAGGCTTCGCCGATTTCTTCCTCGACAATGCTGACCTTTTTGCCCTGGCGGTTAGCAACGCTGTCAATACCTTCTTTTAAAAGTAATTTGAATTCGGAGTTTGTCATAGGTGTTCTTTCAAAGTAGCAAGGTAGCAAGGTAGCAAGGTCGCAAAGTAGCAGGGTAGCAAGGCCATAAAATTGCTACTCTGCTACCTCACCCCTTCGGGTGCGCCGAAGGGCGTGCTACCCTGTTTTCAGTGACGAAAAATTTTCTAGGGATGATGTTAACGCTTTGCCTACGTTTACACTGCGAAAGTTCGACGTGGCAGGAACGGCAGTAAAGTTAAAGGGTTATTTCATGTAGATGGCGTCAGCAAACAAACGACAGACATATGATAGATGCAAAGCCTGCCAAAAAGTGGTAATCAGGCTACGAAAAACCGTAAGATTTAATTTTAGTCCCATGTGGCTGAAAGAAAAAAAATTGTAGTAAATCTACAAGAATTATTAGGTGCAAGGGGTTATACTGCGGCTAAGAATAAAAAAAGGACAAATGTTAGCTCCCGTTTAGTAGCAGATGGGCAGAAAAGAGGGAAAAATGTTTGTGTTTTTACTGATTGTATTAGCCATTTTAATCTTTATGTTGGGCTTTAGTTTGCTGGCGGCTCATATTGTAGCTATTCACCGCATGGGGGGACGGGGGTATTAATGAATGATTGAACTACCGGGCGCACCTGACCAGACAAAAGAGGATTTTAAAGATAAAAGGCGAGGAGTTTTATCCTCGCCTTTTATCTTCTTTAGCCCTTAACGGCGGCCGTTAGCCGTAAAGCCCAACAGCGTCGCCTTGATTAATTCGCCGTTCATCCGAGCGATGAAATCCTGGCTAATTTCTTTGGGGCAAACGGCGGTACACTCGCCAATGTTGGTGCAGCCGCCAAAACCCTCGTCGTCCATCGTCTGGACCATATTGATGACCCGCTGGTACCGTTCTACTTGACCCTGGGGCAGCAGCGACAGGTGTGAGACTTTGGCCGCAGTGAAAAGCATGGCCGAGCCATTGGGGCAGGCAGCCACACAAGCGCCACAGCCGATACAGGCGGCGGCATCCATAGCCCGGTCGGCGTCTTTTTTGGCCACCGGAATGGAATTGGCTTCGGGGGCGCTGCCGGTAGAGGCCGAGATAAAGCCGCCAGCCTGGATAATCCGGTCAAACGCGCCGCGATCCACCACCAAATCTTTGAGAATGGGGAAGGGTTTGGCCCGCCAAGGTTCGATGATGATGGTGTCGCCATCTTTGAAATGACGCATGTGCAACTGACAGGTGGTAATGGCTACATCGCCATGATTTTGACCGTGCGCCACCCCATTAATCATCAAACTGCACATGCCGCAGATACCCTCGCGGCAGTCGTGGTCAAAAGCAACCGGCTCCTGGCCCTGGGCGGTCAATTTCTCGTTGAGCAGGTCGAGCATCTCCAAAAACGAGGAGTCCGGGCTAACATCTTCGATGTCATAATCAACCAACTGGCCCGCCGTGTTAGCATTTTTCTGTCGCCAGACTTTGAGATGTAGGTTCATGGGTATTATTTGCTCCTTGGCTATCTAGCCAAGGCTAAGGCTGAGGCTGAGGCGGTGAAAAGTATCTTAGCCTTAGCCTCAGCCTTAGCCTTATTTGTAACTCCGCTGCGATAGTTTGACGTACTCAAACTCCAGCGGCTCTTTGTTAAGGATGGGGGCGCTGTTATCGCCGCTAAACTGCCAGGCGGCGACGTAGGCAAAGTTTTCGTCGTCGCGCATGGCTTCGCCTTCTTCCGTTTGATACTCCTCGCGGAAGTGGCCGCCACAAGACTCGTTGCGGTGGAGGGCGTCAAGGCAGAGTAGTTCGGCCAGTTCGATAAAGTCGGCCACCCGCCCGGCCATTTCGAGGCTCTGGTTTAGGTCCTTGCTCTCACCAGGGACGTTGATATTTTCCCAGAACTCGGCCTTGATTTCGGGCAGGCGGGCCAAAGCTTGCTTGAGGCTGGCTTCGGTGCGGCCCATGCCGCAGTTATCCCACATCACCTGGCCCAACTCGCGGTGTAGTTCGCTGACCGTCCGCTTGCCTTTGATGCTGAGCAGGCGGTTGATCCGCTGGGCTACTTCGGCTTCGGTCTCTTTGAAGGCTACGTGACTGGTTTCAATTTTATCCTGTTTGGTTGAAGCTAGATAGTTACCCAGGGTGTAGGGCAAGATGAAGTAGCCGTCGGCCAGCCCTTGCATCAGGGCGCTGGCCCCCAGCCGGTTGGCCCCGTGGTCGGAGAAGTTGGCCTCGCCGGCGACAAACAAACCGGGGATGGTGCTCATGAGGTTGTAGTCTACCCACAGGCCGCCCATCGTGTAATGCACGGCTGGGTAGATACGCATAGGTATCTCATAAGCATCTTCGCCGGTAATGCTTTTGTAGATGTCGAACAGGTTGCCGTAGCGTTCCTGGATGACCTTTTTGCCCAGCCGCTTGATGGCATCGGCAAAATCCAGGTAAACCCCGTTTTTGAGCGGGCCAACCCCGTGGCCGTCGTCAACCACCCGCTTGGCCGCCCGTGAGGCGATGTCACGCGGGACCAAGTTGCCAAAAGCGGGATAGCGCTCCTCCAGATAGTAGTAGCGGTCGGCCTCGGGAATCTGGTTGGGGTTGCGGTTATCGTCTTTTTTGCGCGGCACCCAGATGCGGCCATCGTTGCGCAGCGACTCGCTCATCAGGGTCAGCTTGGATTGGTGCTCGCCTGAGGGGGGAATGCAGGTGGGATGAATTTGGGTGAAGCAGGGATTGGCGAAAAACGCGCCGCGCTTGTAGGCCCGCCAGATGGCGGTAGCGTTGCAGCCTTTGGCGTTGGTAGAGAGATAGTAAGCGTTGCTGTAACCGCCGGTTGCCAGCACCACAGCGTCGCCGGCGTGAGAGCGAACCTCGCCTGTGACCATATCGCGGACGACAATACCCCGCGCCCGGCCATTAACCACGACCAGATCGAGCATTTCGGTGCGGGGGTACATTTTGACTGCGCCCAGCCCAATCTGCCGTTCCAGGGCTTGATAAGCCCCCAGCAGCAACTGCTGACCGGTCTGCCCGCGAGCGTAAAAGGTGCGCGAAACCTGCGCCCCGCCAAAGGAGCGGTTGTCGAGCAAGCCGCCATACTCACGGGCAAAGGGCACGCCCTGGGCCACGCACTGGTCAATAATGTTGACGCTAACCTGGGCCAGCCGGTAGACGTTGGCTTCACGGGCACGGTAGTCGCCGCCTTTAACGGTGTCGTAAAAGAGGCGGTAGATGCTGTCGCCGTCGTTGCGGTAATTTTTGGCGGCATTGATCCCACCCTGAGCGGCCACGCTGTGCGCCCGGCGCGGGCTGTCTTGATAGCAGAAACAGTCCACATTGTAGCCCTGCTCGGCCAGCGAAGCCGCCGCCGAGGCTCCAGCCAGACCAGAACCGACGATAATGATATTGAATTTGCGCCGGTTGGACGGGTTGACCAACTTCATGTCAAAGCGATGTTTGTCCCACTTTTCCTGGATGGGACCGGTGGGGATACCGGCGTTCAGCGTCGCCTCGGTAAATTTGGGCAAGGCGCCTGCTTGAACTTCGGGTTGTGTTGTTGTTGCCATGATGAGAGTCCTCTCTCCTTATCTAACTGATGATCCCGAACATAATAGCCAGGGGAACCAGCGCAAAGCCGCCGGCGATAACAATGGCCAACGCAAGGCTCAAGAGTCGCAGGGGCTGGGTATAGGTGTGATTATTCAGGCCCAGGGTTTGGAACATGCTCCAGGCTCCGTGATACAGGTGGAAGCCCAGGGCGACCATTGCTACCACATAAAAAATGGCTGGCAAATAGAAATACGATTTGAACCCGGCCACCACATTATGGTAGGCGTCATCCCAGCGAAAATCGGGGTGAACACCGGGTATGCCCCAGGTAAAGTGCATGAGGTGCAGGATGATAAAAACAAAGAGAATCACCCCGCCCACTCTCATATATAAGGCAGCCGGATTAGCCTGGAGTTTGACATGTTTGACATACTTGGTTGACCTGGCTCGCTCGGCCTCCTGGTAAAGCGACCAGGCGGCCCAGGTGTGCAGCACCACCGCGCCAATCAGCACCAGCCGGGCAATCCAGAGCAGGTGCGAGTGGCCGAAGATTGGCGCACCCAGTTCGCGCAGACCTTCGGCATAGTGATTAAAATACTCCATCCCCAAAAAGGCTTTGAGATTGCCGTACATATGCATAACCACATAGCCAATCCCAATCAAGCCGGTAACAGCCATAATCACCTTTTTGCCGATAGAAGTGCGATATAGGCTTAACACCCCAACGTTCATTACACCCATGTAAGAAACCTCCTTTGTCAATAGACCGCCGACCACTGACCGCCGAAAAATATCAGTTTTGATCAAGTGCGATGAGTTGGTGACGGTTTCTTCAATTAAGAGGAACAAAAGGGACCGGGTTAACTTATTTTCCTCAGTTCCTTTAGTTCCATTAGTTCCCTTTTGAAAGGTTTGTGGGATTTTTTACAATCGGATGGGCGGATTATACATCTATGTTAAATGAGAGGCAAACGCTTTTTGGGATTTTGGGAAAGAGGAGGAAGTTTGGAAGGTTGTAGGTCCGTAAGGCTACGCCGCCAGCAGCAATTCCGGCAGGGAAAATTCCCGGCCCAGGCGAGTGGTCAGGTGGCGCTGATCTTCGCCAAGTTGAAGATAAAAGCTGAGGGGAGGCTGGTTCAGCAGTTTTGTGATGACTTGAGCGAGGGGGGGGGGGAGTTCGGTTAAACTGCGTAAAGCTAAAGGTTGTCCCTGGCGTTCAAAGGCTAATAAGTCAGAAAAGCCAATGATCGTCAAGCCAACAACCTCAACCGTTTGGGGATCATAACGGAGCAGAACATTATCATGCAACGATAGTGTTGAAGCGTGACGATCTGTTCTGAAAGCAATGTATAAAATATCACCTTCCTCATCATAAGTAATATGCAGGTCTTGCATAAGAGTTACCTTCTCTCGATCTGATAATCCTGGTAGGCAGTTACCACAAAACGCTCATTATGCGTTGGCTTGACGATCACAATAGCTACAATGCAATTATGCTCATCCGAAACCAGTTGGTCAAACCAACGAATATGGCGATAACGATGGGGATTGAGCGGGTCTTGCCAACGCCGTCCAGTTTGAATCGTCTCTCGTAACTCATCAAAAAAATTCGACCATCTCCGGGTGGAAACCCAAAATATGGTTATACCATCGCTCCCAGGTTAGATAAACCTCGTTGTCGTAGCGATCTCGAACCGTCCAAGCTTTACCCGACTCTGTCATCATGGACTATCCTGTTTAAGTTCAAAGTGATTGTAACACAAACAGAGTATGAGGTAAAGCCAAAGAAACGCTAAATCATTCTGATAATCTCGATCGCTTTTTTTCGCAAATAGCCCCACGTCGCCAGCAGTGTACTGACCAGCGCCGCCGTGGCCATTAAAATAAGCATATAGGGCGTTACGATTTCATCGAACGCGGCGATGGTGGGCGTCTCGCTGCGGAAAGCGTTGGAGAAGCGGAAAACGTAGCCTAAAATGATTCCCGCCACAATGCCGGTCAGGGTGGCGCTGAGGGTCATCACCAGGGCCTCGCTGAGAAACATGCCAAAGAGATGGCGGTTGGAATCGCCGATGGCTTTGAGCATGGCAATTTCGGCCCGGCGGGTGTAGACGGAAATATAGGTGACGACAAAGACGCCAAAAATTGCCAGCACAAAACTGAGCGTAGTCAGCACCAAAATGACCACCCGAATCTGCTGGGCGCTGGCGGCGGCAGTTTCGATATCTTCCGGGGTGGAACGCACATTGACGTTCTCTGTCAGGCCGTAGGTTTTGCGCAGGTCGGTTGCCACCTGCTTGATGGCGGTATTGCCCACCTCCTCCGGCAGCCCAGCGATGCCCACCCGCAGGTTGGGCGCGGCCATCAGCCGCTCGACAATCGGGTAGGTGGGGTCGTAGGGACCTTCAAGCGGGTCGCGGGTCAGTTCGCGGAAGGCGGTCTGGTTGAGAAACAGATCAGTCCGGCCATCCTCGGCCCGGGTGCGCTTGGAGGTGAACCCGTCAAAGCCGGAAAAACGGCCCAGCACCCCCACAATCCGCACTACTCGCTCGTGGTCCAGCCCTTCACCCTTCAAGCGGAGCGTGTCGCCCACGCTCCGTTCAAAATATTCCGACAAGCCCTGGCTGACGATGACCGTGTTCGGGTCGGTCTGCGCTTCGGCAAAACTGGCCGGACCCCCGGCCAGCCACCTAATCCCTTCGGGATAAGTGATTTCGCTCAAATTGCCGTCTATGCCAAAAACGCGCACGCCCACGTTACGCAGCCCGACATCATCGCGCACCTGGGTGTCGAAACGATACGTGACCGCCACATTGGGGCCAAGCGCGCCATCGGCCCGGATTTCGCCCAGCAGTTCACGGGTAAAGCGATCTTTCACCTCGGCGGGTTGAGCTTGGCGGGGCGGGCCGGGGCCGTCGTCATCTTCCAGCAGCGCCGCGCCCGATTTGCGGATGACCAGCGGCGTGCCGTTGCTGAGGCGGGTATCGGTGGGGGTATTGGCCGTTTCGATAGCCAGGCTGGTGGCAAAAAAGGTCGGCAGGGTGGCGCTGATGACAACCATCAGGCTGATCAGGGTGTTGCGATTTTGGCCGCGAGTGATGTTGCGCTGGGCAAAAAAGCCAATCGGCCCGTTGACCAGTTTGACCAGGCCAATCAGCAGCCGTTCCATGGGCAGGGTGATCGGGAAAAAGATTAGCGAGGTGCTGACAATCAGCAGCAGCAGGGCAGTAAAAAAGAGCGATGCCAGCAGCCACAACACCCCAAAACTAAACGCTAAGGGAAAAATAAAGAAGATCAGCGCCGGATAAACCAGCGTCACCAGGCCGCTCCAGAAAATCTTGACGTTAACGTGCCGCTCCCGCAGTTTGGCCAGGTCATCGAGGCCCAACCCTTCGGCCACGCCGGGATTGATGGCATACATGATCTTGGTTCCGGCGGCCCGGCGGGCGGGGGCGTAGGCGCTGAAAGCCAGCATCGCTCCCGCTGTAGCGACGGAGAGGAGGATGGCTTTGGCCGAAGCCGGCGGCACATCCGTGATAGCGACCTGGGCCTGCTCGGCAATAAAGGGCACAATGACTGTGTTGGTCAATACCTGGCCCAGCACTGCCCCCAGGCCAATTCCGACGACACCCAAGGTGGCGACTTCAACCGCCACCAGGGTGAACAGATAAGCGCGCGGCGCACCCAAAATCCGAAACAGGGCCAGGTCGCGGGTTTGCTCGCGCACATTGGTCATGACCATGGTCCGCACCAGCAGCCCCACTACGCTGAGGGAGAGGACGCCGTAAATTGAAACCAGGGCTTGAAAAAAGATGAAGGCTTCAAAGGTATCGCTGAGGATGGTGGCGCGGGGCAAGCTGTAACTGTAACTCTCGCCCAAAATGTCTTGAATGTTTTCGGCCAGGGTGCGGGCGCGAAAAGCCGCAGCCTGGGGGTCGTTGTCGCTGTAAATACCCTCGTCAAAGGCCACCACAATCCGCTCGGCCTGGCCAGGGATGCCGAGCCAGTGGCGGGTATAGTCCAGGTCAACCAGCACCCCATCGTTGCCACCCAGGCCGGTCACGCCGCGCTGCAAAGCAATCCCGCTGACGGTCAAGGTGGTCCGGGCCTGGCGGCTGCTGACATTGGCGGCGCTCTCGATGCCCTTCTGACGGGGTACGGGTAGGGCGTAGCTGATGTCAAAGGTATCGCCGGGGCGCAGGCCAAAGGTATCGGCGGTTTCCTGCAAGACAACAGCATAGCCGGGCGCGAAATCGAGCGTGCCGCTGATGACCTCAAAGTCGCCCATATCGTCAATAGTCCGGTTCAAGGCCACAAATTGGGCGCTGCCGTGGATGGTTTCCGAGGTGCGTCCCAAAGGGAGGCTTCGCTCTGGTGCGAGGTGCGTGGGCTGTTGCCCATTGCCCATTGGGTCTATAGTGGCCAACTGATTACTGACTTCTGATAACTCCCCCCCTGCTCCTCCGCTCCCCTGCTCCCCTGCCGCTTCTTCTTCCCGCACCGGCGCGTCCACATTCACCACGCCCTGAATCCGGGGGACCACCCGCTTCACCTCCGGGTCGCTGGCCTGGATGAGGGGAATGACTGCCTGCTCGTCAATGAGCAGGTTCGGCTCGATCTGGTTTTTGGTGATGACCAAATCGTAATCGCCGGCGCTGTTGCTGATGGTGGCTACATAGAAGCGCTCATACACGTCAACGGTAGCGTTCAGTGCGACCAATGCCCCTACGCCGACGATAAGCGCCAAAAGCATGAGGATGGTGCGAATTTTGCGCCGGTTTAGGTTTTTGAGAACGTAACGGAGGGTCATTTTGGGCCTTAAATCTCGCTCCTCATGTCATCCTTCGACAAACTCAGGACAGGTTTCGAGGCTGAAAGCCGAGAAACCCCCAGGATGCAATACGTAAAAGCAAGGTATGGGGGATTTCTCCCTGCGGTCGAAATGACATGGCTGAGCAGTTACAGCTAAAATTGATTGTACCGAATTTGGCATGAATGACCAAACCTTCGAGTTGGTGATTTAGGCTCGAATCGTTTTACCCACCGGGGGTTTTATGCTAAACTTAAGCAATTATAGGTGTCCAGAAAAATTGTTTCTCAACAATCAAGGTAGCAGGGTAGCAAGTAGCAGATGGCAGGTTTGCTACCTTGCTACCTGCTACCTGTTTTAGCGACAAAAACTTTTCTGGAGCACTGTATCTTTGTGGAGAAGCCAAGTATGCCAATTTGTCGAGACTGCCAGGGCACCGGCCAGCGCGAAATCAGACGAGAGATTATGACCCGCTGTCCCGATTGCGGCGGCAGCAAAGTATTACCCAACGGCGCGGAATGCAAACGCTGTAATAAGCACGGTGAGGTAGGCACCGGCGAATTTAAGGTGCAGAAAAAGCTGTGCCAGACCTGTCTGGGCAGCGGCAAGGTGACGGAAGGTTCACTGACTACCTGGTTTTTGGTTTGGGTGGTGCCGTCAACGCTGCTGATTCTGGGGGCCGGGGCAGCCGGTATCTGGGCGGCCCATACCTTTGTCCAAAATCCCTGGGTTACGGCCACGGTAGCCGTGCTCTTTTTTGGCGGCTGGGGGGCAGTCATCTCCTATTTTATCGGTCAGATGCCGCGTATGGGCGAGATCTCGCCGACAAATTGGTTTCTCATCCGGGCTATTCCGACCACTGTGGTGGCGTTGGGCGCTGGAGGGCCATTGGTCTGGGCTTCGTGGGTGATGTTGGCGAGCGCCCCGATTACGGCTATTCTGGCAATTGTGATTTTCGCCGTTTGGGGTGTAGTGATGTATTATTTTATCAGCCATATGCCGGAGTGAAAACCTGGTGCGTGGTGTGTAATAGAATTAGCTTAAATCTAATAATGAGGTCTGTATGGTAAAAGTAAAAGGTATTTATGACGGCACAAAAATTGTATTGCTTGAACCTGTATCCCTATTGCCAAATACTCTGGTCGAAATCCTGATCCCCGAACAAGAACAACTTTACTGGCAGCAACTTTTGGAACTGGGCTTAATTAAAGAATTTCGCTCTCAATTATTGCCTGGCTCTGAGTTCGTGCCTGTGGGTGTAAGTGGCGCACCTGTTTCTGAAACAATTATTAAGGATCGGCGCTAGTGGGTCATTACTATTTTGACAGCAGCGCCCTTATTAAACGGTATGTAGTTGAAACTGGGACAACTTGGGTAAACAACTTGTGCCATGTAAGTCAGGAACATACGCTCTATGTGGTGCGGATTAGGGGAGCAGAGCTAATTGCTGCTTTGTTTCGCCGGGTGCGGAATGGCGACATTGCTCTGGCGGATGGTCAGGCCGCTGCAACTCAATTCAGGGCCGATTTTCGTAACAATTATCAAGTTGTTGAAGTGACTGAACACCTGATAGACTTGGCGATGATATTGGCAGAGAAAAACAGTCTGCGCGGCTATGATTCCGTTCAACTGGCCGGTGCAATGGCGTTACAATCTATAAGGACAACCCTCTCGCTTTCGCCCCTTACTTTTGTTTGTGCTGATAATCACCTGAACACCGTTGCTGCGGCTGAAGGCCTGGCCGTAGAAAATCCTAACAACTACTAATCTCCTGGTTATGACCTTGGTCACGCTACCCTTTCGCCGAGGGATCGGGAAGATTGTTGCTCTATCCATGCTTTTACCCCTGGTTTTCTTTTGTTTGAATGCCTGTACTATTTCCCCCACCCCCGCCGCCCCTACCCCTGACCGGCTCTATCTCTTTGACGTGAGCCGTCTACATCTGAACCATTACGAAGCCTGCATCGCCTCAACCGGCGAACCAAGTCCATGCGAGCTGGACACGCCGCCACCCGGCAAATCCTACCCGGATTTGCTGCGCGATTACGATACCCTCATTTTTTTAGCCACCTTGCAAGGTCTGGTCAACCGAGACCGCCCACAACTCTATCTGGAACACGATTATCAGCGTTTGGAAACGCCGGGGGTAGATACTTTCTGGCTAGAAAAATATCAAGAAGCCGGCCAACCCTATGGCTGGCTGGCCCAAACAAAAATCGTCAAGTTGAACAGCCTGGCCGAGGTGCTGGCAACCTTTGACGACCACGTGGAGGGGGTTGTCCTGTGGGACCCGGCGGTTCCGGCCACGCTCAACGTAGCGACAACCATCGCCGGAGTAGAAAATCTAGCTGTGCTGCGGGCTGGCAGCGAAATCGAAGCGGAAATTACAGCGCGTCTGCCGGTTCGACAATCGCTGGTGGGGTTGTTCAAACCGGGCGCAGCTACCCTGCCCCACAGCGCCACCCCCTCTTCCAGCTCGCCCAAAACCGACGCCTATTTGTGGGCCAAAGAAAAATATTTGGATACAGGCCGGGCCAATCCCCTTTTTTTAGCCTATTTTGAGGATGGCTGGCCGGCGACCCGCTATGCCCAAAACAAAATGACCCGTGGCGGCGCGTACGCCCTGGAGCGGGATTATGTAGTGCAACAACGCGGCTTTGCCTTCGACTTGTCGCCCTGGGCCGACGAAGCGCCCAACGATGACCCTGCCCAACCTGTTGGCACAGATGCGGCCACCCTCAAAGCCATTGTCGAGGCGGCTGAGGCTCAGGCGGGTGGGCAGTTGATCAAAGTTTGGGGCTTTATCCCCTGGTACGAAAAATACGCGACTGAGCCGGGAATGGGTTCAACCCAGCACACGCCGATCAAAGGGGAGTGGGAGAGTACCTGGCTGTTCTCGCAACACGGCGTCTATTTGCAAGGCGGCGGCGGCGATGTCTTTGGCCTGGCAATGGCGAATGTGTCAGTCCACAGATTTGGTCCCCGTCCCACGCTGCGCACGCCACCCCCCTTGCCCACCCCAGCCGACCTGGTCAAAAAAGGGTATTTAACCTCCGCCGGCCGGGTGTCACCCGACCGGACGTTTGTGCTTTTTTATATGGGCGATTACGACCTGGCTCACCCGGTTCAAATTTTGCTGGCAAATTATGCCACCTCGCCCTGGCTCGACGCCCGCCGGGGGCAGATTCCGCTGGCCTGGGGCCTCAACCCGGCCCTGGTCGAAGACATTCCCGGCATTATCAGCTATTTGTATGCCAGCCAAAGCGGGCAGGATTATTTTGTGGCCGCCAACAGCGGCGCGGGTTATCTCAACCCCGATGCCCTCTCGGAAGTAGGCTTGCTCCGCTGGCTGGGGCGCAGCCACGACTTTTACCGCAAATATGGCTACGATACTCAGGGTTTTTTGCTCAACGGCAACGGCGCGGCCATGTCGCAGCTTCGCCTCGACGCCTTTACCTTTTTAGCTCCCGCCGGCATCCTCACCCCCGATTACGAAATTGACGAACCCTGGCCGCGCTTGCAACTCGGCACGCCGCTTTCCGCGGTTGCGACCGAAACCCTGGCCGGCACGCCGGATGTCGCCGCCGAGGCGGTTCATCAAGCCTATCGGCGCGTGGTTTTAGAGCAGGGTCGCCCGCCTTTTTTGGCCTTTCGTTCTTCGTTCCAGTCGGCCACATTTTTGTGGGGGGTCAGAGATCGGCTACAGGCGCAAGACTCGGCGGGGCAGATTTTGGGAGAAAATGGAGAGGTGCTACATCCCAATTATACGGTGGTTGATCCGTATACTTTCTTCGCTTTGTTAGAGAGGTGGTTAAAATGATCGCTTATTACCCACTAAAAACAAAATCTCAGTTGGTAACGGAATTGATGGATTAAACAATCCCCATTGTAAACATAAGGCAACTTTCGAGGGCCAGGATAGTTTCTTGGCTTACCGCGTCCATTTTTCGCTGTAACCTCGTGGTATCCAGAACTCGCAATTGGTGGCAAAGCGCCACAGAGGCGCTCGTCAGTCCTCCTTCGCCTTTGGCAATTTGGACACACGAAGGTAAAGCGGCTCGCCGTAAGTTGGTTGTCAGGGGAATGGCCAACACAGTTGTCGTAAATTTGTTGACTAAGTTGTTTTGGAAAATGAGCACAGGTCGAGTTCCTGCCTGTTCGGAACCGCGTGTTGGGTTAAGATCTGCCAACCAGATTTCACCCCGTTTGACCATCATTCTATATCTTCCCTGGCCAATCCCGCGCTATAGTCTGCTATTCCTGCCTCGGCCAACTCTCGGTCTTCTTCGGCAAATTCAGCATAGAGTGAGGCTAACTTAGTTTCATTCAGGGGTAACGTCAAAGGATGGCGAGTCCGAAATTTCAAAAACGCCACATACTCGGCGACCTGTTTAATTTCAGTTTCGCTCAGGCTGTTCAACTCTTGGACGATCTGCTCTTTCAGAGTCATCACTCACCTCCAGCACTTTTGAGGTTGTATTGCCATTAGAAAAGTTTTAGCTAATTTTAGCTTCTGTTGAGTGCTGAGTCCAGTTTTGCCTGCTTTGATAAATGGCGCTATCACTGAGTTAGCCCATTTTTTCTTTTACCAGCCGGTACACCTCCCCCGGCTCGGCGTGGCGGCCCAGGCCCTTTTTGGAGAAAACCAACTCGCCGTTGACGGTCACTTCAAATTTGCCGCCGCTGGTGGGGATGAGGGTCAGCGCCTCGATTTGGGCTTCCAACTCTTTATCTGCCAGCAGTTCATGCCACAGGCTCACGGCCCGCGGGGTGTAGTTTCAAACCCGGCAGTATTCAAGGGTGATGGTAAGCATAAGTTAATCCTCCTAAAGTGTGAGGCGAGGCGTAGTGAGGCGAAGAGGCGAGGACACGTCAAAGGTTTCGCCTCCTCGCCTCTTCGCCTCTTCGCTTCCTCGTTTCACCGCTCCTGGCGGCGTATACGCTCTCTTGGGGGGCGGCGCACCGGCTTGCGGGCGTAGTCCACGGAGCCGGCTTTCATAAAGGGTACGTTGATTTTTCCCAACTTGACCAGCAGAATAAACACGCCAATCAGGGCAAAAATGATCGAGACGACCATGGAGGTGCTAACCGCTGTGCCGAAAAAGCGGGGCTGGTCGGGCCGAAACAATTCGATCCAGGTCCGGCCCACCCCGGCGATAACGAGGGCGCTGGCGGCGATGACCCCGGTTTTCAACCGGTCGCCGTAGCGGATAATGAGCCAGGTGAGCAGCCCGACAAACAGCAGATTCCAGATCATTTCATAAGCAAAGGTCGGGTGGAAGCGAGTCGTCTCAAAGGGGTACTGGGTCATATCGTTCCAGGGAGCGAGGCGGTGGGCAGCTTCGATGGGAATACCCCAGGGCAGCGTGGTCGGCGGGCCGTAGAGTTCCTGGTTGATGTAATTGCCCAGGCGGCCAATGGCCTGGCCCAGCAGTGCGCCGGGGCCAATGGCGTCGGCCAGCAGCCAGAAGTCAATTTTGTTGCGTTTGGCGTAGTACCAGCCCACCAGGGCGGCCAACATCACCCCGCCCAGGATGTTCAAGCCGCCCTGGTTAATGTAAACAATGGACAGAGGATCAGTCAGGTAGCGCTGCCCCCCGCCGATGATGTCGGAAACCACATACCAAATTCTGGCCCCGACGATGCCGGAAATGAGCAGCCAGATCAGCGCGTCCCAGACCAGGTTGGGGTCTTCGCCTTTGCGCTTGAAATACCAGGCTGCATACCAGGCCCCGGCCAGCGCCCCGGCCACCACCAGCAGGCCGTACCAGCGGATGGGAATTTGAAACGAACCAAAATCGAAGGTGTAAAGAATGGGATCGAGCATAAAATTACCTCAAAAAAGATTGGAAGAAGGGAGGGGTGGAGGATTGGAAGGCTGGTTTTTTCCAACCTTCCAACTTTCCAACCTTCCACTTTTTACTCAATATAGCCTAACGCCCGCAGTTGTTTTCTTAAATTTTCGTCGTCGTCAAAGTTAAGCGCCGGGGCAGTCGTCCAGTTTGCCGGGCGGCGAGCGACCGCTTTGGCGATGCTGCTCTCTAGTTTGCTAACAAGTTGGGCAACTTGTTCTGGCTGCGTGGCCGCAAGATCAGTTTCCTCTTGGGGGTCTGCCTGCAAATCATACAGTTCATCTTTAATTCCGGCAATTCGCACCAGTTTGTAACGATCTTCGGCATCGTAGATGGCCCAGCGATTGAGCCGGCAGTGAAAACTTTCGATCATGCGGGGTACGTGGGTTTCCATCATGCCCAGGAAGGTATTTGGCGGATAGGCTTCAACCAAAACCGTTTCCTGTTCCGGCTCTAAGCCCTGGACGGTCCGGGCCAGGCTCAACCCTTTTATTTCACCGGCCGGGCGATAGGTTGACTCGGCTGGATGAACTTTGGCTGTATCGAGGATGGTATGAAAGATGCGCCGGGTTGACACGGTTTTGCCAATCCGCTGACCGGCTGCTGTCTGGTCGGGAAACTTAACAACGAGTGGAACATGCACCAACTCCTGATAAGTCACAAAAGAATGACCCATAAAGCTGTGCTCACCCAGGCCCTCGCCGTGGTCGGCCACAATGATGGTCAGGATATTTTCCTGGCGGCTTAAAAATTCCAACAACTGGCCCAACAGGTGATCCTGGTAGGCCACCTCAGCGTCGTACAGATCGCTGAGGACTCTGGCCTCCATCGGTTTGAAACGTTCTTCCAGGGGTAACAACCAGCGAAACGCCTGCGAGTTGTAGTTACGCACAAAGTCGCGCACGGCACGATCTTCTTTAAAGTAAGGCGCAAACTGATTGATATACCTTTCGGGCAGGGTGTAGGGGGTGTGTGTTTGCATCAAATTGATGAACAGAAAGTGAGGTTTGGCGGTGGGGCTGGTCTGCGCCCGGCTCAAACATTCGTGGACATCCCGCACGGTTTTGGCCGTGTCCCCCTTGAAATTAGCCAGCCAGGTCCACATCGAAAC
Source organism: Anaerolineales bacterium (assembly GCA_015075405.1). Lineage (GTDB taxonomy): Bacteria > Chloroflexota > Anaerolineae > 4572-78 > J111 > DSQQ01. The sequence goes on along the minus strand of JABTUK010000002.1, from coordinate 1,901,871 downwards.
AAAGGCGGGGCGCATAAACAGGCGGAACCAAAACTCTGAGTGGGCAAAAACATTTTGCACCGGGTAGGAAGCCTTGCGCAGAAGTTGGGTGTACCACTCCCACAGGCCGTCCAGCGGCCAGGGCAGCCGGTTGGATGAGCGCGGCACCGAGGGCACTGCGCCGCTATAATTGTAGAAGGTATCGAAACCCCGCTTTAAACCATTATTCAAAATACCGATCAGGGGGTTGTTGCAAAAGCCAACGGTGTGGTAGCCGTTGAGCTGTAACAGGTGAGCCAGCGTATCAAAGCTGTGGTCAAGGGTCGAGTGGGCCTGAAGGGTTTGGTGAGTGGTGGGGTATTCGCCGGTAAAGATAGAGGTGTGGGCCGGAATGGTCCACTGGGCCGGGCTGATGCCGTTTTCAAAGACGGTGGCCTGTTGAGCAAAGGCATCAATGTTGGGCGAGGTGAGCCGGGTATAGCCGTAGGTGGTCAGCCGGTCGCGCCGGTGTGTATCTAAAACCAGTAAAACCACATGAGGGGTTTGTTTTTTAATCATTGAAGGGGAAACATCCTCATGGCCGGGCCGGGCGGCGGCGTTTGGGTTGGGGAGTGGGATGGGTGAAGGGGTTGGTCGCCAGGGCCGGGTTGCGGCGGCGGTAGATCATCAGGCCCAGGCCCATCAGGATCAGGACCGCCCCCACAATCTGGGCCGTAGGAACAGCGCCAATGGTCCAGGCATCGGGGCGTAAAAACTCGATGAGAATCCGGCCGGTGGAGTACCAGATCAGATACAACGAGAGCAGGTCGCCATCCAATAATTTATGGGCGTATTTGCGGGCGATCCACATGAGTAGTCCAAACCCGATCAAATTCCAAAGCGACTCGTACAGGAAAACGGGATGGAAGGTGGTTGTTTCCAGGGGATAAGCAGTCAAGTCATTGTAGGGAGGAATCCGCTGATTGGCGTTGGTGATGGTAATGCCCCAGGGTAGATCAGTCGGTGGGCCATAAAGTTCCTGGTTGAAAAAGTTGCCCCAACGGCCAATTGCCTGGGCCAGGAGCATGCCCGGCGCAATATTATCGAGCCAGCGCCAAAAGTTCAGGTGGTGGCGGCGGGTATAGATAAAAACCGCCAAAATGCCGCCCAATAGCGCGCCATAAATGCCAATGCCCCCTTGCCAAATCATCAAAGCGGTGGGAAAAGGGATAGCTACCCCAAAGAGGGTAATCGTGGTAAAGGGCTGTTCGATAAAGTAATAGCTGAACCCTCGGCTGCCGCCGGCGGGAGATGAGAGTACGTGATACAACCGGGCGCCGATGATGCCCAAAATTAAACACCAGATCAGCACATTCCAGGCATGATCCGGGTCTTCTTTTTTGCGACGCGCCTCTATGGAGGCAATATAAGCAGCGGCCAGCGCGCCGGCTACAATTAACAACCCGTACCAGCGCACAACAAAAGGGCCTGCTTGAAATAAAATTGGATCCGCAGGGGAGGGCATATCTTCTCCTCATAAAGTAGTAATCAGTGACCAGTTATCAGTTACCAGTGGACTGTCTTTCTGATTACTGATTACTGACTACTGATTACTGGATACTGATTACCGTTAAGCAACAAGGGCCTATTATAGCACAGGGTTGGCTAATAAATAAATTTACCTGCGACACACGCTCTAAATTGTGGTATAATTGAACCATGTTTACATCCGAATCGGGTAGATCAGTTTGATGCCAAAATTGAACTCAACCAAGCTTAATTTATTGCATGAATTTGCGCAGCAGTGGCGTCAGATTTCCGGCGGTGATCTATTTGCGCTTTCCCCGGCAGGGGAACTGTTGACCCACACAAATGGGGCGCATCAGATCGCCTGGCCTGAAATTTTTCCTCAACTCTCGCCCGATAAACCCACTGTTGTTACCTACGTTAACCAAAAGTTGCTGGCTATGCCCCTTTTCGATGGTCAGCAGGCTTTTGGCTACCTGCTGGCACTGAATGCCGCCGAGAAAGATGTCCCCTTATTAAGTTGGGGCGCTAAAACGCTGGTGGCTCGTTTTGTGGAGGAAGAAGCGCTCCAGGGCATGACCGATGAGTTAATTGGGGCCTGGGACCAACTGGAATTGATTTATCGGGTCACTCAAAATCTGGCTTTTACCTCCAACCTGCTGGCGGCGCTCAAATCCATTCTTCAGGAAATCCAACAGGTGGTTAACACCGAGGACAGTTTTATTCTGCTGCAGAGGCCCGATGCGTTTGATTGTGTCACCGGTGGAACTCACCGGATCGAGCCTCAGCTTTGTCGAGAATCCCTTCTGGAGAATTTGATCCGGGCCAACCATTTGGTGCTTTGCAATGATATGACGACCTGCCGCCAGATTTGGCCCGAAGCGCCGGCCCCGGTGGAAACACTTTTAGCCACCCCTCTGTTGATTACTGATGAAGATTGCCAGGCCGCGCTGGGTTTGATCAATAAGACCAATAAAAATTTCACTGCTGGCGACGCCAAATTACTGGCCGCCCTGGCCCAACAAGTGGCTTCCATTATTAAGAATTTTCTGGTCCACCAGCGCTTGATTATCGAAGAGCGCCTCAGCCGCGAGCTGGAAATTGCCGCCGAAATCCAGGAGAGCCTGCTGCCCACGCAGCTACCCCAGTTGAGTGGCTTGACAATGGCGGTGGTATCTATTCCGGCTTCAGAAGTAGGGGGTGATTTTTATGATTTCATAACCGTTGGCGACCGGCAGCTCACCATCATTATTGGCGATGTGGCCGGTAAAGGTATTCCGGCGGCCATGCTTACCTCTGTTACCCGGACTATACTGCGGGTCGAGGCCATTCGGGGCGACCTGCCTCATACCATTATCCATCAAGCCAACAATGTTTTGTATCATGATCTGAGCCGGGCCGACTCTTTTGTGACGGCTTTTGTAGCCACAATTGACCCCTTTGCCGGCATGCTTAGTTATGCCAGCGCCGGTCACACGCCGGCCATTCTCTGGCGAGCCGAAACCCAAATCACTGAACAATTAAAAGCAACTTCTCCCCCTATCGGCATATTTTACCGGGGCGAGTCGACCCGGACCGTAGCCTTGAAACCCGGCGATGCCCTGATCTTCTATACCGACGGCATCACCGAGGCGCAAGCCCCAGATGGTGAGATTTTTGGCCTGGACCGGCTCATTCAATTGGTAGAAGCGAATGCTCAGGAACCCCCTGAGGCGCTACAGCAGCAGATTCAAACGGCAATTGCTCAGTTTCGGCAGGACTCGTTGAGCCGGGATGACGCCACGATGTTGGTGGTCAAAATGCTGCCCCAACCAGAGACTATCATTCCAAAAACTGCCGGACCCGTGATCAGAACCATAGATTTTAAGTATCCTGCCGATATCAGGTACCTGACCGAAATTTCCCAAGAAATTACCCATACCTGCCGCCAGTTGCCAATGTTGCCTTCGGGCTCGGCGGCCAACGATTTCATCTATCTGATAGAACTGGCTATTTCTGAAATTTGCACCAATATTATCCAGCATGCCTATGCCAACCAAAAAGGCGAGATCACCGGCCGGATTACCTTGTTGCAGCAAGCTGTATATCTGGACTTTTATGATACCGGAGTCAGTTTTGATCCAGCCACTATTCCTGAACCCAGCATCAACCCCCATCAACTGATTGAGGGGGGATACGGCTTGCATATCGTCCGGCAAATTATGGACGTGGTCACTTATGATCGACATCCGGAGCGGGGCAACCATTGGCATCTGGAAAAGTATATCCAAAGCACTTGACATACCCTGTGTAAATTGCGTTCTATTTCTTTAGCGATTACAATAGGGATTAGGTTTTACCTATCGGTTAAACAGCTCTCAACCAATATTGCCAGTTGGTTGTTATAAGCTAAATACTCACTCTAAATCATGCAAATGTATCAGGAGTAGATTTTATGGAAATTTCGTACAAATCCGTATCCCCGACCATGAGCATTGTCTCTCTGAATGGGGCGTTAAATGCCCGTTCCGCTGAAGAAGCCAAGCAAGCCTTTAGAAATCTGGTTGACCAGGGCGTGACAACAGTGGTAGTTGATCTGCAAGAGGTTCCATTTATAGATAGTTCTGGTCTGGCGGCGCTGGTATCGGGGTTAAAAACTCTGGGCGGTGAGGCTGCAAACTTAAAGCTGGCCTCTCCCCAATCGCAGGCGCGGTTGCTGTTTGAACTAACCATGTTTGATCGTGTTTTTGAAATACACGATAGTGTGGATGACGCCTTAAGCAGCCTGAATTAAAACCGAAAGGCAAGCCTGACATGGAGATCTCGCACCAAGCCCTGCCCCCAGACTGGACGGTGGTTCGTCTTGAGGGCCGACTCGATGCCTATACTTGTCCTACCGTTAAGGCCGACTTGAACGACCTTATTGCGGCAGGCCATCTCAAAATTGTGATTGATATGCAAGAGGTGCCGTTTATGGATAGCTCAGGGCTATCCTCATTGGTCTCAGGGCTGCGTTTGGTGCGTGAAAAAGGGGGAAATCTCGCTCTGAGTGGCGTTCAAGAAAAAGTGCAAGTAGTGCTTCGGCTGACAATGCTCGATCGGGTTTTTCCCATTTACCCTACCCCAGAAGCGGCCCGGCAAAATTTACCCTAAAGTGGTTTCTATCTGTGCCAGTAACCGTTTTAATCATCGATGATGCTGTCCACATTCGTCGCTTGGTGGCCAGGATGCTCGAACAGTCCGGCTTTATTACCCTGGAAGCCCCTGATGGCCTGCAAGGTCTGCGTCTTCTCAAAGAGAAAAAGCCTGATGTGGTAACCTGTGATATTTCTATGCCGCTGATGGATGGGCATGAATTTTTGGCCGCCGCTAAAGAAGACCCGCAAACGCGGGATATCCCCATCATTGTGGTGACAGCTTTGGGCCAGGAAGAAGAAGCCGCCAGGGCCACCGCCATGGGCGCCAGCGGCTACTTGACCAAACCTTTTAGCTCCAGTCACTTGATTGAAACCATCTACAGCCAGGTCAAAAAATATCCCCAGGAAAGTTACGGTTAACTCAAGTTACCATTCTTCGGCCCAAGCATCCTGAGTAGCTCTGAGCGAAGCGAAGGGCGTATTGAAGGGTGCTTGGGCTAGTTAAAATAAAAGGGCCGAGGAGTCATAATCCTCGGCCTTTTGGTTTTTCCTGATCTAAGGTAACAGTTCGGCCACGCGCCGCAGCACCCCACGGAAATCCTCGGCGGACGCCTGGCGCACTGCCTACATTTGAGCGGCAATATGTTTGGAAGTCATGCTTTATCCTATCTCATAAAAAACAGGCTCTACACAGCGCAGAGCCTGTTCTGTTTTTAGTTTTTAGCGGCGGTTATCTTAAACCACTGGCGCCGAAAGTTTTTCAGCCGGCTCCTGATTACCTGCCTGCAAAACCTTGAAGACAATTTTGCCGTCCTCAACTTCCGCCTGGACGGTGTCGCCCAGGGCAAAGTCGCCGGCCAGAATGCCTTCAGACAAAGCGTCTTCAATCTTGGCCTGAATGACCCGGCGCAGCGGGCGCGCCCCAAAGTCGGGATCGTACCCTTCTTCGGCAATCAGTTGCTTGACCGCATCGGTCACTTCGAGGGTCAGTTCTTGCTCCTTCAAGCGTTCCTGGACCAGGTTGATCAGCAGGTCCACAATTTGGGTGATTTCTTCGCGGCTCAACGCCCGGAAGATAATGGTTCCATCCAGCCGGTTACGAAATTCGGGCCGGAACATGCGCTCCATCTCGCTGACAACCTTTTTGCGCATCTTCTGATAGGCGTCGTTTTCGCCGACTTTCTCATCCTTTTTGACCCCAAAGCCCAGGCTAGTTTCGCGCTTGATCAGGTCTGCGCCCACGTTAGAGGTCAGAATGAGAATGGTATTGCGGAAATTAACTTTTTTGCCTTTGGCATCACTCAGATGGCCGTCTTCCATGATTTGGAGCAAGGTATTGAAGGCTTCCGGGTGCGCTTTTTCAATCTCATCAAACAAAATCACGCTGTACGGGCGGCGGCGGACGGCTTCGGTCAGTTGGCCGCCTTCCTCGTAACCGACATAACCCGGCGGTGAACCCACCAAGCGGGCCACGTTGTGCCGTTCCATAAACTCGCTCATGTCGAGTTTAATCAGGGCATCTTCACTGCCGAACATAAACTCGGCCAGGGCTTTGGCCAATTCGGTTTTGCCCACGCCCGTCGGTCCCAAGAAAATAAAAGTGCCAATGGGCCGTTTGGGGTCTTTCAAACCAGCTCGCGCCCGGCGCACCGCCTTTGAAATGGCCTCGATGGCTTCGTTTTGCCCCACGACACGCTTGTGCAACGCTCCTTCCATCTGGAGCAGTCGCTCTTTCTCTTCCGTCGCCAGGCGGCGAACCGGGATTCCGGTCCACATGGAGACGACCTCGGCGATGTCTTCTTCCATAACTTTGGGCTTTTCCAGCGCCGGCTCCTCAAAATCCAGGTCCAAATCATCCAGGGCGTCGGTCAAATCCTCCCCGCCGCGCAAACGGGCCATATCATCATAACGCGACGAGGAAAAAGAGGGTTCTCGCTCCGAGGGCAGGTCGCGCATCTCAACGACTTTATCGGTTAGCTCGGAGGCGAACGGAACTTTGTACAGCCGCACGCGGGCCGAAGCTTCGTCAATCAAGTCAATGGCTTTATCCGGCATAAACCGATCCGGCACATAGCGCGCCGCCAGATGAGCAGCAGCGATCAGGGCTTCATCGGTGATTTCCAGGTTATGGTGGGCTTCGTAGCGGCTGCGGATACCTTTGAGAATCTCGATGGTTTCTTCGATGCTGGGTTCATCCACCATGACCGATTGGAAGCGGCGTTCCAGGGCAGCGTCACCCTCGATATTTTTGCGGTATTCATCCAGCGTGGTCGCGCCGATACATTGTAACTCGCCGCGGGCCAGGGCCGGTTTGAGAATATTGGCCGCGTCAACCGAACTGCCGGCAGAGCCGGCTCCGACCAGCATGTGCAGTTCGTCAATAAAGAGGATTGCGCCAGACTCTTTGATTTCTTCAATGACCCGTTTCAGACGTTCTTCAAATTGGCCGCGATACATCGTCCCGGCTACCAACGAGCCAACATCCAGCATGACCACCCGTTTGCCCAACAGGGTATCGGGGGCTTGATTGTTGACAATTCGTTGGGCCAGCCCTTCGACGATGGCGGTTTTGCCTACGCCCGGCTCGCCGATGAGGGCGGGATTATTTTTGGTGCGGCGGGAAAGAATTTGAATCACCCGCTCGATTTCGCTCTGGCGGCCTACCACCGGGTCTAATTTACCGGCTTCGGCTTGGGCGGTCAGGTCGGTGCCGAGCTGGTCCACCAGGGGCGTACCCTTGGATTCGCGGGCCGGGCTTGAGGTGGCCGATTGGGCTGAACTTTCCATCATCACCCGCGCTGTTTGCGAGCGAACCTTATCCAGCCCCACACCCAAGCCTTTGAGCACATCTACGGCCACGCCTTCGCCGGCTCGCACCAGGCCCAAAAGCAGGTGCTCGGTGCCGATGTAATGATGACCCAGCCGGCGGGCTTCATCCACCGCCAACTCGATCACCCGCTTGGTGCGGGGGGTCAGACTTAGTTTGCCATACATTGCCCGCTGGCCGCGGCCAACGGTCCGTTCTACCCGCTCCCGGACTTGCTTGGGGTCTACGCCTAAATCGCGCAGAACCCTAACGGCTACGCCGTTTTCTTCTCTTACCAGTCCCAACAGAAGATGCTCGGTGCCGATGTAGTTGTGGTTGAGGCGTTGCGCTTCTTCCTGAGCCAAGGTTAGAACCCGGCGCGCTCGCTTGGTAAAACGATCAAATTTGTCAGCCATGTAATTAATTCCTTAATTAGTCCTGCATAAAACTTTGTAACAATAGTTTAATATGACGAAAGCGAGCGAGACACAAATCGGGAAAATGAAGATTTTCCCGATTTTATGCTTCGACCGTTTCTTTGTCTTCTTCGGAACCGGGTTCGCTGGTGTCGCCGGCGCTGCTCTCTTTATAAGCAGCCCAGTTTTCTTTGTCTTCGACCTGCTTCATGCTCAGGCCCATCCGCCGTCTATCGGGGTCAATATGGATGATACGCACCTTGATGGCTTGACCTTCAGACACAACCTCCCGGGGATGGGTGATATTTTTGTCCGAAAGTTCAGAGATGTGGATCAGCCCTTCAATCCGATCATCAATGCGGGCAAAAGCGCCAAAATTGGTCAGCTTGGTAACAACGGCGTCCACAATCTGGTTGATCTCGTAGTAATCAAAAACCTGGCTCCACGGTTCCGGCTGGAGACGTTTGAGGCTTAAGGCCACCCGCTGTTGATCGAGATCAACGCTTAAGATATAAACTTTGACTTCATCGCCGACTTTTAAAACTTCGCGGGGATGCGAAATGCGAGTCCAGGCCAACTCTGACAGGTGGATCAGCCCATCAACGCCGCCGATGTCTACAAACGCGCCGAAATCGGCTAGGCTGGTCACCCGCCCGGTGCGGACATCACCCTCGGTTAAATCTACCATGATGTTGGCTTTGTTTTTGCGGGCTTCTTCGGCGGCAGCGCGTTCCGACAAAATCAGGCGGTTGCGCTCGCGGTCCACCTCGATAATCTTGAGTTGCAACTTCTCGCCCATCAACTGGTTCCAGCGTTCGGGCTTGTTGGGGCCGCCAAATTGGGCATTGACCAACTGCGAGCCGGGCACAAAACCACGCACCTGGCCAAAATTTACAATCAGGCCGCCTTTATTGTTGCCAATAACGGTACTCTCGATGGTTTCCTTGGCGGCAAAAATACGTTCGGCTTCCTCCCAATCCTTTTCCACTCTGGCCTGGCTGAGCGAAAGGATGATATGGACTTCTTCTTGATCATTTTCGATGCTGACGACATAGACAGGAATCGTATCGCCAACTTTAATCTGATCCAGTTCTTCAGGACTGAGGTTATTTAAATCTTTGGGATCAACCATCCCTTCGGATTTTGCGCCAACATCAACCAAAATCTCGCTTGATCGTTTGCGTGCTACAACCCCTTTGACAATTTCGCCCGGCTTGACCACCCGGACCAAATTTTCTTGCTGGGCTAACAGCTCTGCCATTGTCATCATTTTGTCATCATCTGAGCTAATCAAAATGCTCTCTCCCCATTGGATATTGCTCTTGGCCGTACAGCATGAGTCTCAGTAGATCCAATTTTTCACCGTAGCTGGCGTATCCCTATGCGTCAACGGGCGGCATAGGGATGCCATCTTACGGCAAATTTGGATCCACCGAGTCTTATTTTTGTAGGCTTAAAGCATAATCACATTATACTTTGACTCTATCCAAAAATCAAACGGTTTGATGAGGGGCGGTTAAAATTTTAGAAACCCTTCCCCAGGTTGTTAGCCTGAAGAAGGGTTTCTGTCAACTGGCTCTAATCGCTATAGCTTCGATTTCTACCTTAGCTCCTAAAGGTAGCGCCGCTACTTGAACGGTACTTCGAGCGGGCGGGTCGCCGGCAAAAAAGCTACCGTAAACCTTATTCAGGGCGGCAAAATCAGCCAGGTCGGTTACAAAAATAGTAGTTTTGATAATATGGGCCAAGCTGCTGCCGCCTGCTTCTAAAATCCGGGACAGGTTTTGCAGCACCTGCTGTGTTTGTTCTTCAATTCCACCTTCGACCAATTTGCCTGTTTCAGGAACCAACGGAATTTGCCCGGCGGTATAAATCAAATCGCCAATCTGTACAGCTTGCGAATAAGGGCCAATTGCCGCCGGAGCATGCGGCGTGGCAATAATTTCTCGTTTGGATGGCATATTTCTCTCGATCCTGTGGATCCTAAAAATTTGCGAAACACGGGGGATAATATTCTATTGTAGCACAGAGATGGGCCTGGGCAAAAAATGGGCGAAAATTACCAAACCCCAATCCAGGTTCAGCCGTACACCGGGGTGAGGGCGACCCACATAGCAATAGTGATGATGTGGATAACCTGATCGCCCCAAATAGATACATGCAGGGTGGCCGGTCCATTAACGGTTTGTCTAAAAATTCGCTGCCAGCAGCGCAGGGGATAGCGAGTATCTACCAAAAGATGGATCAACCCCAGGATCAATCCAGCCTGCCAACCAAGCGCGACTGTTAAAGCGACAGCTTGTATAGCTGCGTGCGTCCAGGCCGCCGGGTGTCTCAGGTTGGTCTTGTTATTAGCCATCCAGTCATTTTGTAACAACCAGTCGGCAATCAAGTGGGCAATCAAACCGCGTTCAAAAGGTGTTAACATGCTGGGTAATACTTTGATGAAGTACTATTATTCTTGAGGTTTTTATGCTATTATCATAACCTGATTTGGTGATTAGCATAGTGGTTGGAGGGGTATTGAGGTGATTCTACCACACATCATACCATCTCTGGCGGAAATTGTCTGTGTTCCAGAACACATTTATTAGCCTCAGTAGATCCAATTTTCCGAGGAGTGAGGCACACCCACGTGCCGAACACCGCCGCACGTGGGCGTGCTGGCTCCTCAAATTTGGATCCACTGAGACTCCACCTCTTGTTTAGGTTAGAAAGCGAATAACCCATGGGGTCGCCCAGTGTTTATATTCCCCAAGATCGCCGCCAGGCTATGGCCAGGGGCGAAGACCTACCCGACCGGACACAGGGAGCTGCCTTGTTTGCCGACATCTCTGGTTTTACCCCGTTGACTGAAATTCTGGTTAAAGAGCTTGGTTCTCGCCGTGGGGCTGACGAGTTAACGAAACATCTCAATCTTGTGTATAGCGCCCTCATCGCCCGGGCGCAACATTACGGTGGCAGTGTTATTGGCTTCAGCGGTGATGCCATTACCTGCTGGTTTGACCACGACGAAGGTTTACGAGCCATTGCCTGCGGGTTAGATATGCAGCAGGCGATGACTCAATTTGAGCGCATTACCACCTCCTCCGGCAACGTCATCTCGCTGGGGATGAAGGTTGCCATTGCCGGCGGACCGGCGCGCCGCTTCCGCGTAGGCGATCCTCAGATACAATACATTGATGTCCTGGCCGGACAGACCCTGGAGCGGATGGCTGCGGCTGAACATCAGGCCCAACGGGGAGAAGTGCTTGTTTCCTCAGAAACGGTCGCCCTGCTTAACCAGGCCATTACGGTGGCAGAGTGGCGGAGTGAAACTGAAACCCTGGGAACCGGCCGCTTTGCTGTAGTGACCGGCCTGACCCTTTCCCCACAAATTCCTATAGGTCCCTCTGCGTCCTTCACTGCTGAGGAGCATTTATCTGAAGACCAGGTTCGTCCCTGGCTTTTGCCCCCCATCTTCGAAAGACTCCACGACGGGCAAGATGACTTTTTGGCCGAAATCCGCCCAGCCGTGGCCCTCTTCTTAAAATTTGGCGGAATCAACTACGATCAAGAGGATGACGCCGGCAAGAAACTGGATAGGTATATTCAGTGGGCGCAGCGTACCCTGGCTCGTTACGAAGGGTATCTGATCCAACTGACCGTAGGCGATAAAGGCAGTTATTTTTATGCGGTCTATGGGGCGCCGGTAGCCCACGATGATGACCCGGCTCGAGCCGTGGCGGTGGCCCTGGAATTACGCTCACCACCGGTTGAACTCGATTTTATTGGTCCGGTACAAATCGGCCTCAGTCAGGGACGGATGCGCACAGGCGCGTATGGCAGCCCCTCTCGACAAACCTATGGGGTTTTGGGTGATGAAACCAATATGGCCGCGCGTTTGATGAATAAGGCTGAGCCTGGACAAATTTTAATTAGCCAGCGGGTGGCCGAAGCGGTAGCCAAAAGTTACCAGCTACAGTACCTGGGGCCGGTGAATGTCAAGGGTAGGGCAGAACCGCTGCTAGTGTCGCTGGTTTTAGAGCGGCGCTTACCCTCGCCCCAACGGCCCGCCACCCTTTTTACCCAGCCCCTGGTAGGCCGGGAAACCGAATTGGCCCAGCTGGATAAGAACCTGGCCGCTGTCTTGCTGGGCGAAGGTCATATTGTGCGCCTTGAAGGTACAGCGGGGGTGGGGAAAAGTCATCTTTCGGCTGAGTTTGTTGAGCGAGCACTCCGGCTGGGGTTTCGGGTGAGCCTGGGGGCCTGCCAGAGTACCAGTCAGAATATGGCCTACTACCCCTGGCGGCAAATATTTCGAACTTTGTTTAAACTGACCGACGAGCAAGCCGGTCATCAGATTGAAGCAGCCACTCAACTCAATAGCTCTCCGCTGGCTCAGGTAGAGTCAATGATTCAAAATTTGAACCCGGACTGGCTGCTCCGTTTGCCCTTGTTGGGAGATTTGCTCGGCTTTCCCATTCCCGACAACCCCACGACGGCTGCTTTTGATCCCCAACTACGGCAAGAAGCGCTTTTTACCCTGGTACTAGAAATGATCCAAAAGTGGGCCAAAGAGCAGCCTTTGCTGCTTCTCTTTGAAGATGCCCATTGGTTAGATGAAGCTTCCTGGAGACTGGTCCTGGCCCTCAGCAGAGTAATTGCCCATACGCCTCGGGTTTTGTTGGTCCTGGTGCATCGTCCTGCCCCACCGGGCAACCAGACAAGACCCTTCTTCTCTGGTTTAGAGCAGTTACCATCCTATGATCTACTGAACCTAAATGAGCTATCCCCTGCCGGGATTACGGCGCTGGTAGCTAACCGCCTCCAGGGACAACCCGTTCCTTTGGCGGCATCGCTTATCCAACTCTACGCGCAGGGCAACCCATTCTATACCGAAGAATTGGTAGATACGCTGCGCGAAACCGGCAAACTGTACCGCCGGCCTGATGGTCAATGGAATTTGTCTGAGACAATGCTCCAGGCGCTCCGGCAAGCCAATGCCCTGGTCAAAAAAGAAGAACAGTGGGTCTTGGCTCCTGAAGCCAACCTCTCAACTATAGATTTGGGTATTCCGGACTCTATTCACGGCCTTGTCTTATCCCGTCTGGACCGCCTGCCGGAGCTGCACAAATTGACCTTGAAAGTAGCCAGTGTGATTGGTCGGGTTTTTGAATTTGAGGCCCTGACCCTGGCTCATCCGCTTCAGCCCGATCAAGCTGCACTCTTGGCCCAGATACAAGGGGTAGAAGGACGGGATTTTGTTCGCCTGGAAGCGCCGCATCCTCAACTAAGTTATTTGTTCAAGCACAATATTACCCAAGAAGTGGTTTACCAAACCTTGCTGGATCATCAGCAGCGTGAGTTACACTTGGCTGTAGGCCAGGCCCTGGAGCAGTTGCAGCCGGAAGCAGTGGAACGATTGGCTTATCACTATCGCCAGAGCGGCCTCCAGGCCAAAGCCCTATTCTACCTGGACAAGGCAGCCAAAAAAGCGCAGCGGGAATATGCTAATGAAACCGCTTTGAATTATTACCAACAAGCTATAGCGCTGGAAGAACGGTGGGAATGGCGCAAAAGCCAAATTGAAATCTTGCACATTTTGGGGCGGCGCAAGGAAGAACAGGCCGAACTGCAACGAATAACGGCTATACCGGCAGCGCCCTCCTTCGAGGTTTTTTATGTGTGGGGCCAATATTATGAAGCTGTAGGCGAATATGCCCAGGCGCAGGCAGCGGTAGAACGCGCCCTGGTTGCCAGCCGCCAACAGGCTAACCTTTTGGATGAGGCCCGTTGCCTGTCTCAGCTTGGGTTGATTGCCAGTCGCCAGGGGGATTACCAGGACGCAATAGTTAGCTATCAGCATGCTTTAAACTTATTCCAGAATCAGGGAACTTACTCAGAAGAGCAGCGGCGTGTATTAGCCCAAACCCTCAACGGATTGGGCTTTGTCTATCGGGAGCAAGGTAACTTTGACCAGGCCAAAGACAGCCACATCCAAGCCCTGAAGTTGAGCGAGCAAAACGGTGACCGCCAGCGTGAAGCCGAGGCATTGAATTTTCTGGGGGTGTTGGCCCGCTACCAGCGCCAGTTGGCTGCCTCTCACCTGTATCTGCGGCAAGCCCTGACCATTCGTCAGGCTATTGGCGACCGGGCCGGCGAGGGCGCCAGCCTGACCAACCTGGCCGACGTGACCCGTGAAATGGGCGACTACAGTCAGGCCCAAGATTACTATATGACAGCCTTGGCAATTCTCCAGGCCGCCGGCCATCGCTGGCAGGAAATTAATGTTTGGATTAGTTTGGGTATTCTCTATCAAGAATTGGGTGAGTTGTCTAAGGCCCAAACTTCGCTCCACACCGGTTTAGAGGTAGCCCGGCAAATTGGCGACGAAGCCGGCCAAAATTATCTGGAGTCGAATCTAGGTTTGGTGTTGCGTGACCAGGGGGAGCTGGTAGCAGCAGAGCAGCTATTCAGCCGCCGCTTGAAATTGTATGAAGCTGAACAAAATGAGTATGAGATGTCCTTTTACCTTAGCTATCTGAGCACAGTGAGCTTACAGGCTGGCCAGCCCCAACAAGCAATCGCTCAGGCTGAACGAGCTTTAGCCTTGCGTCAAAAATTGGGGATGCATCTTAATACTTCTGACGATCTGGCTGTGTTAGCTAAAGCCCAACTCATGGCCGGCAACCGGGCTAAAGCGGTCGAGTATGCCTGGCAGTCCCTGGCCATTCTGGATGAGCGTGGCGGCGAGGGGCCGGAGTTTCCCGCCCGCAATTATTTTTTTTGCTATCAAGTTCTGACCGCAGTCGGAGAGATCACAGCGGCTCGGGTTGCTTTACAAACGGCTCACAAGCTGGTCACAGCCCGCGCCAACCAAATCGCTGATCCCATCCTGCGCCAATCATTTTTGGAACGGGTGGCAATCAATCAAGAGATTGTAGCCACGGTACAACAGCAGCGGCCGGGCGACTAAAAAACCGACCCCGTTTTCTCCAAGAAAACGGGGTCGGTTTTTTCAAGGGTTAGGAAGCTCTCTTTTACTTCATTGCTCTATTTATTAAACAGTATTGGCAAATAAATTGTCGTAGGCGAGCCGCCCGTCGGATTGAGATCGAGATCGAGGCTTAAGGCCGTCAGCGGAGGCGCTGCTCCCGTGTCGGTCCAGGTGTCGCCGACCCAGGTGGTCGTTTTCATACTACTGCCGGTCATACTACCGCCGCTCCAACTCAGGCTGCCGCCACGAGCGCGTCCACCGCCCCAGGTGTAACTGCCGCCCCAGGCGTTGCCGCCTGTCCAGGAGGTGCCACCGCCCCAGGTGACATTGCCGCCACGAGCGCGTCCCCCGGCCCAGGTATTGCTACTACCCCAAAAATTGTTGGCGCCCCAATGAGCACCACCGCCGCGAGCGCGCCCACCGCCATAAGAGACGCCGCCGGCCCAGGTGAAGCTGGTAGTAGACCAGGTTACCTGGCCGTTATTCCACTTCAGGCCGGAGCTAGACATTTCGCTCTGGGTTAGCCAGCGGCGGTTATTTTTCCAGGCCACGCCCATGGCCACTGTCTGGCCGGCACTATTGATGAAGTAATACATATAGGCCCGGCCATCATCGCTGAGCATCCGGCCAAACTCACCCTGGTAGTGGTAGGCCATCTCGCTGGCGCTCAATTCACTCTCTTCAACCACGCCATTTTTGTTGCTATCCTTCCAACCCAGGCCGTGGGCCAGGTCAGTATTGATGTTCATACCGTAGTTGGCCTTGCCATCGGCTGGGAAGGAGCCATTAACGGCGTCGGGAGCCCAGATACGGCCCATGCCTTGTTGGAAGATGTTATAGTCAATGTCTTTCTTGTTGCTGGTCAGGGCCGGCCTGGACGAAAGCATCAAGCGGTATTTGACTTGGTCGGGGGTGAGGCTGGGGTTCTTTTGCAGCATCAAGGCGACCACGCCGGAGGTAACGGCAGTGGCCATACTGGTGCCGCTCATGCGGAACAGGCTGGTGGTAACGGAATAGTCGGGGTGGTCCTGGGCCAATTTGGCCGATTTAGTCTTGTCAACAGCGTCTTTGTACATAAAGGCGACGACGCGCGCGCCAGGGGCCAGCACGTCGGGCTTGGGGAAACCATCCAAGGTGGGGCCGGTAGAGGACCAACCCGACAGATAATCGTCGGACCACTTGTTGGCTGTGCGGTTGCTATCTACTGCGCCAACGGTAATAACGTAGGGGTCATTGCCGGGCACGGTAATGGTCTCGGAGGCAGGGCCATCGTTGCCGGCAGCGGCCACTACCACAATTCCGGCAGCCCAGGCTTTCTCAACCGCCCGGTTGAGCGGGTCGGCAAAGTAGGGGGTGGTGACAGGAGCGCTCAGGCTCAGGTTCAGTACCCGAATATTGTCGGAGTTTTTCCGCTCAACAACAACCTGAATAGCCCTGATGACGTTTTCGTAGGTCCCAACGCCAGTATTGTCCAGGGCGCGCACACTAATTATTTTTGCATACGGGGCAATACCCAGGTAGATACCGGTGGTCTTATCCTTAAAACGATTGGCAATGGTACTGGCCACGTGGGAACCGTGACCGTAGGGATCAATCGTCTGGCCAGCAGCTTGATAACAGATGCGATTCCAGGAGTCGTAACCGCCGTTACAGCTTTGGGCTACAAGCAAGTCAACTTGAACGGCGAAATCCATAGCCAGCCCCTGATTGTTTGGGGACCACATACCCTGCGAAAAGTAAACACCGGAGTCAATCACGGCTATCCCAATTCCCTCACCGGTAATGCCGGCGTCGTGCAACTGGACGGCCCCGACATCATCCGCCACCGGCCAGGCCTTGTCGGTGAGCCAGGGCCAATAAGGATCAGCCGTGGCAGAGGTTTTGACGCCTTTGTTAACAGTAATGGAGATAACGGCGGGGTCGCTGGCTAAATAGGGAAGTTGAGCAGTGGGTAGAGTGGCGGCGACGGCGTCAATAATATACAAATCGCTGCTGACTTGTCCACCGGCCCGCTCGACGGCCTGGGTCGCTGCTTTGGAATTGGCGGCGGTGACGATGACTGCCAGGGTGTCGCCCTGGTGCGTCCACAGGCCCGGCTCAACATAAGCTGAGGGCGTAGGAGGAGCAGCACTCATGGGGAGGGTGGCGAGTCCTAGTAATAAAGTGAGAGCGAGGAAAAGTTGAAGAAATTGGGGTTTGGGGTTCATGATCATATTTCTTTCAGGGGTTTGAAAATGCTAGTGGTGATAGACCTCTTCACCCATCAGGGTAATTTTGCTGTTAATGGCTCGGTTTTGAGACTTAGAGTCTCAATCAAACTAAATACGAGATATGTGAAGACTTATGGGTAGTTTAGTCTATTTCTGTGGCTTTGTCTATGCCCTACTGCACAAGCAGGTGTGATTTAAATCACTATGATTATCACTTAGCCCGGTAGGCTTCAATACGACTGTCACGCTCTTCTACCACTCGAGGCAAATCTAAAATGGTGATCCGACCACTGTCAAAACTAATAAGCCCCCGTTTGTGCCAATCTTGTAGAAGACGATTGACCCATTCTCGACGGGCGCCAATGAGCGAAGCCAGGTCAGCCTGATTCATGGCCAAATCAACTATATAACGTTTGCCTGACTCAATTTCTTGCCCAAACTGCTCGTTATAAAGAAGCAGAATATGCAGCAACCGTCCGGCGGCATCATATTGGGCAATGGTTTCTGCATACGTGGCCGTCCAACGTACCTTACTGATGACTAAACGGGTCATCTCTATGGCCAGGGCAGGCATCGTTTGCATATACTGCATAAATTTATCCCCGCGTATCTCCAGCAGTTGACAATGCCCGATAGTCTTGGCAGTAGCCGAGCGAGGTTGGTTATCAATGGCGGCAAATTCACCCACAATACTATAAGGGGAGAAAATTTGAATAGAGGTTTCGTAGCCGGCTGGACTAATCTTAAAAACTCGAACTTTACCCTGAACCACAATATATAGTTCATCGCTATTATCACTTTGATGAAAAATGATCTCGTTAGGGCGATACTCTCGTAAGCGAAAATCAGCGAGCAAAATACCGAATTGTTCATCACTGAGCACAGCAAACAGGGGAATTTGTCTGAGAAATTGGGGGATTTCGATTGATAAAGAAGAACGCATTTTAATTCCTTCGAGTGTGACCTAGCGCACAGATAAACGTGTTTGAAGATACAGACAGCGGTCCAATGTTAACTTATACTAAATTGAGTTCAAAAACAATAGTTTTTCGGTCACAGGTCGAGTGAAAACTTGTATTTTCATTCTGATTTGGATTTAAGTTCACTATCTGCCATCAACCTACATTCCATTTAATAGAACATCCTTTTGAGTAAGAAAGATAGCCAGGACAAAAGATGATTTTGCACATTGATGATAGCGCCGAAATACGTGAGCTTATCCACAGAGTTTTGAGTTCCTATGGCTACCATGTTGTCCATGCTGAAGATGGGCTAAATGGCCTGAACCTGGTTAGTCAGTTAAAACCTGATCTGGTTTTACTGGATCTTCAGATGCCCGGCATGAGCGGTTTTGATGTTGTTAAACAGATCAAAGCTAATCCAGAACTGGGCCAGATACCGGTGATTGCTTTCACGGGTTCGGTTGTGCCGGATGATCACGCTCAACTTTTAGCCGTAGGATTTGATGATTTCTTGGCCAAGCCACCCTCTATTTCGGATTTATTGAAAATAGTCCGGTTTCACGATCCTGGCGGTTTATCCTAACCACTACCAGGTAGGGTAAACCAAAAGACAGAACCCTGTCCAACCTTTGCCCGGCTTTCTACCCCCACCTTCCCGCCTAGCTTATCCACAATCCGCTGGACAATAGACAACCCAAGACCGTGTCCTTCAATACGCACTTGATTGAGTCGAGTAAAGGGAGTGAACAACTGAGCCTGCTCTGAGGGCGTTAACCCCCGGCCATTATCCTGTACCCAAAAGCAAATCATATTTTCTGCCTGTTTGGTTGCGCCCAGCTCGATGTGCGGGGGTTGGCCTCCATATTTAATAGCATTACTAAGGTAGTTGGTCCAAACTTCCTCAATCCAGGGGGCATAACCCCTGGCAATTGGCCAATCGCTAGGCACAACAAGGGTAGCTTGATATTCCTCAATCATATGACTCAGGCGCTGTTGCGCTTCAGCAACGATAAGGCCCATATCGAGAGAGGTCATTCTGACCTGCCCCTTTCGAATACTGGCCAGCAGCAATAATTCCTCAATAATAGTCAGTGATTTGCGTCCAACTCGTCTAATGCTAACCAAAAACTCCCTGATCTCTTCCACCGATAGGGTAGTCCATTCTCTTTGGAGAAGTTCGGCATAGTTAGTCATAATGCCAATAGGCGAGCGGAGATCATGCGCTACGGTATGAGCAAAAGCATCCAGCTCAGCAATCAATTTATCGCGCTCGATAAGTTGTTCATTTAGCTGCTTATTGGACCTTGAAAGAGCCAGGGTGCGTTCAGCCACCAACTCTTCCAGGTGATCCCGTAGGTTCTCAGCTTCTTGGCGGCGTTGGCGCTCTGCTTCAAAGAGACGGGCATTTTCCAGGGCCAGGGCGGCCTGATCGGCAAAGGCTTGCAAGCGTTCCGCATCAGCCTCGGTATAAAAACCGGGGGTGGCGCTGTTGACATTCAAAAATCCTTTCACCTGGCCATGACTCTGGATGGGCGCAGCAGCATACGATTGGATCCAACGATGTTCTTCTTTATAATAAACCCATTCAGGGTCACGAGTTACATAGGGAATAACCAAGGGCCGCCCTTGTTGTTGCATCTGGCGCAGTAACGAAACATTTTCTAGCTTGAAGGTAATAGAACCGGCGTAATCTTCACCCCCAAACCATTCATAATTGCGCCAGCGGAAAACCCGTACTGTATCGCCCTCAATAAGCATAATGTTTGAGGAATCATGGGGAACGACATAACTCATTGCCTCCAGAATACGATCCAGAACTTGTTGGTAATCAAGGGTACTATTCAAAACAGCTCCCGCCTGGCGCAGCGCTTGGCTCAGGCGTCGTTGTTCAGCCTCAGCCAGTTTGAGGCGAGTAAGTTCCTGTTTCATATTTTCATAAGTAGTGTTAGCCAGATAAGGCATATCCCTCTGTACTCCTTGAAAGACAGCGCTGTTAAGGTTACAGCGCTATTGTCGCTTATTCTGTTAAAGTACCAAATATCGTGTGCCCAACCAAATGTAATCCAGCGGCAAATCAACTGAAACGTGACGATTTCAAGCCGTCCGCGTAGACAGTATAAGGGATTTGATGCCGTAACCTTTGTTCAGCGCTGCAAAGGTTGCTCCCTTGGGGGCAACCTTTCAAACAGGAGTAGGTTTATTTCTTATATTACCACAAAATTGGGGCCAGTAACATAAAGAATTCGTTAAGGATTCGTTGGCGTAACGCTAAAAAACTGATCGTTCTGGCAATCAGCTCCTGCCACTGACCTGGTCAGGGCAGCCTTTTTACACCAAAACCCGGTAAACAACCGGGTTTTTGTTTTTATGGCTGAGTTTTCAAATTCAGCCCCCCTTACACTCTCTGTACGCTCATTTGATAAGCTAAGGGTAACAAGGCAGTTGGCAGCGCCGGATAAATTAAGAGATCCTCAAGTAGATCGGGTTTGACAATAAATGTCAATTTTGACAAGGAATGATCTGATAGAATGGCGATATTAGTGGTAGGTAAACTTATTCATTTTAATCAATTAAAGGAGACCAATCATGCTGTCTAAACTTTGGGTTCGTTTTTGTGGAGTGGCTTGCTTGCTAATTGCCTTGTCAGGTAGCTTTATGAGCCTGGCCTACGCCGATACGATTTTTCTGCCGGTGGTGTTAAAAAGCGGCAACAGTGGCAGCGGAGGCGGGGGAGGCGGGGGAAGCTGCCCGGCCGGCAACCTGCTCCAGGACAGCAGCTTTGAAACCGGCTCACCCTATTGGGCCCAGTTAGCCGGCTCTTACCCCATCATTCAAACCTATTCTAATGCCCTCGATGGGGCCAAAGTGGCCTGGTTTGGCGGTTATAACAACGCTAACGACCGGCTTGCTTCCCAGCCTTTTACGGTGCCGGCCGGCTGCACCAGGCTGACCATTACCGTCCATTTGAACCTGTATACCCAGGAAATCAGCTCGTTCCCGTACGATAACCTCTATGCCAGTTTACAGCCCGCCGGCAGCATCACTAACCCGGAGGTAAAAGTAGCCGATAACACGAGCGACTGTGACACCTGCGCCTGGGTGCGAATGACCTACACCTACAATCAAATTCCCAACCCTGGACAACCGCTGCGCCTTTACTTCCGCGGTACCACCGACAGCAGCCGCTACACCAATTTCCGCCTTGATTTGGTCAGTGTCGAAGGCTCAAGCGCCGCCTCTGTCCAAACGACAACGGCGCCTGATGGCAGCGAAGCTAACTTCGTTATCGAGTCTGTGGCAGGCGAGCCCGGTATTGTGTCTCCTGCCGACGAGCTGGGCAAGGAGTAGCGAATGCTCCGCCAGATGTGGTCGGCCTTGACCGGACGCAACCGCCGCCTGCTCGATCTGGCTGAGATCGAGGCGAACTGTACTATCCTCGCTTCCACCTTTGCGGGGAGACAGACCGTATCGCTCAGCCAGATTCGCGGCACTGCCACTTCGGCTCGCCGTTACGACTTTGACGCGGATTTTCGTCCTCTCAAGAGCCACTCCGAAAGCCGCTGGCAGCATATCGCTGCTGTCCGGCGGCGGGGTGTGAAATTGACGCCAGTCGCGCTGGTGCAGGTGGGCAACACCTACTTTGTCGAAGATGGGCATCACCGCATCTCTGTGGCTAAGGCTTACGGAGAGCAAGTTATTGAGGCCGAAGTGATCGTTTGGCGCGTTACCGGGCCATTACCGTGGGAACAAGCGATTGCTGCCTTAGCCTGATGGGTAAAAGATGCAGGGAGTAACAACTATGCCAACCAAACCTTCATATCTCCTTATCTTGTTGGCTTTGCTAACCGGGAGCCTGCTGACCAGCGCCCCAGTGCAAGCCGACCAAACTTTCATCGTTACCCTCTACAACGACCCGGTTCCGAACGGCTGCCAGCCTAACCACTGTTCGCTGCGTGAGGCGATTATTGATGCCAACACCACCCCCGGCGCGGATACCATCGTTCTGAATGAA
Source organism: Anaerolineales bacterium (assembly GCA_015075405.1). Classification (GTDB taxonomy): domain Bacteria; phylum Chloroflexota; class Anaerolineae; order 4572-78; family J111; genus DSQQ01. The sequence continues at coordinate 1,879,885 of JABTUK010000002.1, read as the reverse complement.
GGTATCTACCTTTTAGGCCGCTGGGGAGAGGACCAGGCTGGATTCAATGGCGATTTGGACATTACCGGCCCTTTGACCATCAATGGGGCGGGCGCAACCCGTACTATTATTGACGGCAACGGCTACAGCACCGTGGATCGGGTATTTGACATCTTCGGCGATAACGCTGTCAGCTTCAATGACCTGACGATTCGAGATGGGACTGCTTTTATCTCTGGGGGTGGCATTGCGAATAGAGGAGATTTGTCGCTGAACAACGTGATCGTCGAAGACAATGAGGCGGGCTATACCGGCGGCGGCATTTACAACGAAGGACGGTTACGGCTACACAATGTTACCATCCGCAACAACTGGACCCGCACCAGCCCCGGTGAAGGGGGTGGTATTGATATACTTGCCGGGAATGTAACCATTACCAGCAGCGCCATTTATAGTAATACAACGGTGGGCAATGGGGGTGGCCTGGCCTTGGCTGGCGGCAGTCTGACCCTGATCAACACAACAGTGAGCGGTAATCAAGCCAACGGCTCCGGCGGCGGTTTATCCGTTTTCCAGGGTGGTACGGCTAACTTTTATAACGTCACCTTGGCTCTCAACACGGCCAACGCAGACAATAACGCCTCAGGCCAGGGTGGGGGGATTTATGGCGGTAATTCAGACACACCCATAACCATTCGCAATAGCCTCATTGCTCTCAATACTACGGAGGGCAGCTTGCTGAACCTGCCCAATGATTGTTATGGAGCGCTCATCTCCGAAGGCTACAACCTGATCAGTATCACCAACGATTGTACTATCACCGGCAGTACTGGCGCCAATAAAACCGACGTTGGCCCCCAGATTGGTCCGCTGGCCGACAACGGCGGTCCAACCCTAACTCACGCCCTCAACCCCGGCAGCCCGGCTATTGATGCCGGCAATCCTGCGGGTTGCAAAGCCGGCTCGGCCTCGGGTTTGAACTTGCGCCCGGACCAGCGCGGCTACATTCGCTCGATGGATGGTGACGGTAATGGCAGCGCTCGCTGCGATATCGGCGCGTTTGAATTTGCCTCATCCCCGCTAGGTTCCGCGCCGGCGCCGGCTTCCACCCAAGTTTTTCTGCCGGTTGTGCTGAAATAACCCCTGACTTATTTCATTAAGGGAAACCCATGGCAACATCAAGAAAAAATACCAAAACAAAACTGTTTTTATCATATTTTAGCTTCGTTCTGGTGGTTGTCGTCGCCGCGGGGCTGACCGGGCTAATGTTTTTCATCGCCCCGGCGCGAGCCTTCACCATCTACACCGTCACCCGCACCGATGACCCGATCCCGGATAGCTGCCTGCCCACCGATTGCTCTCTGCGTGAGGCAGTGCGAGTCGCCAACGCGACGCCGGGGGCGGATTTGATTATCCTGGCAGCATTAACTTACACCTTGAACCTGACGCCCACAAAAATGGATTTTGATGGGGCCGACGGCGATTTGGATATTACCGATGATTTGATCATCCAGGGTACAGGTGCAGCCAGCACTATTATTGACGGCAATCATCTCGACGCCATTTTGATAATTAGGGATGACAATGTAACAGTCACTTTAAATGCCATAACCCTCCGCAATGGTTCGAGCGGCTATGGCGGGGCCATCTATAGCGATGGCAATTTGACCCTCAATGAGGTCGTTATTCGTAACAACACTTCTCCTGCCGGCCCCGGCGGCGCAATTTACGTAAACTACGGCAGCGCGTTGACTCTCAATAACAGTACCATCACAGGGAATAGCGCGACCGGGAGCAGCGTGACCGGTGATACAGGGGGCGGTATTTACAATCTTGGCACGGTTAGGCTCAACAACAGCACTGTCAGTGGCAACCGTTCACAGGGAGGCGGAGGCGGCCTGGCCAACAGCGGCGGCGTCATTTATGCCATCAACAGCACAATCAGCGACAACCGAACCGACTTCAACGGCGGCGGTATTCTCAATTGGAACGCTGGCCGGGTTGAACTGTTCAACGTTACTATCGCGGGCAATGTGGCTGATAATAATGACGACAACAGCGGCCGGGGAGGCGGCCTCTTGACTGAGCCAGGTTCGCCGGTAGTTGTCCGCAACAGCCTGATTGGCAACAACTTTAATTGGGAAGGTTTGTTTAGTTACAACCCCGATGACTGCGCTGGTACGCTCGTCTCCGGCGGCGGCAATCTGGTTGAAACGATGACTAACTGCACCCTGGCCGCCGGCGACCCCGGCGACAATATCACCGGCCAGGACCCCAAGCTCGACCTGCTGGCCGGTAATGGCGGCTCAACCCGCACCCACGCCTTGCAGCCAGGCAGTCCGGCTATTGATGCCGGTACTCCAAGCGGCTGTCGAGGGTTGGGCGGCTCACTTCTGACCACCGACCAGCGCGGCTATCCCCGTCCGGTCGACGGCGGCAGCGGCCAATCTCGCTGCGATATTGGCGCGGTGGAGTTTGGCGCAGTTGCGCCCGCTCCACAAACACAACCCGTTTACCTGCCCATTGTGTTGAAATAATGATTACTTCGACAACGCTACACCTACGATCTATGGCCTCAGTGTTAATCAAAAAGCGCAAAGGTAGAAAAAAAGTAAAGAAGGGAGTAAATCTATGCCAAATGTTCAGCCCTCGGTCATAAGTCGCCCCACCCCCGAGACCCAACCAGGCCCCGGTTTGCCGGCCAGATGGGGGTATTCCGCTTACGCGGCAGCCTGTTGGCAGCAGCGGTTAGCCCGACTGAATGGCCTGTGGGATCAGTTGACCACGCCGCGCCTGCCGGTGCTGATTGCTTGTCCCTCCCTGGCCGCTCTTTGGGGGCGGCTGGCAACCCTCGCTTCCTCCCATCTCCTTCCCCTGGCCGCAGCAACCGCTCTGACCGCGACGCTGCTGGTCTCGCCATCGGCGGCCCGGGCCGATGAGCCATTTCAGCCCAGTGTAGAATTCCGCATCAACAACTTTACCAACGGCGTTCAGAGCCGCCCCAGTGTGGCGCGGGATGCGGCCGGCAATTTTGTCGTCGCCTGGCAAACGGCCAATCAGGATGGCAGTGGGTCGGCCATCTACCGCCACCGGCTTAACACCGGCGGCGCGTTCTTTCCCGGCGGCCCCAATTTAGTCAACACCTTCACCACCAATGACCAGAGTCGCCCCAGTGTGGCAATGGATACAGACGGCGATTTTGTGGTCGTTTGGGATAGTTATGGCCAGGACGGGGGCGTAACCGGAGTGTACGGTCAACGGTACAATACTGCCGGTGTACCGCAAGGGAGCGAGTTTCGGGCTAATAACCATACCACCGGCAATCAAGATTTTGCCAAAGTTGCTCTGGATGCCGACGGCGATTTTGTGGTCGCCTGGGAAAGTTATCTCCAGGATGGCAGCGGTGATGGCGTGTATGCCCGGCGCTACAATGCCGCCGGGGTAGCTCAGGGAAACGAGTTTCGGGTCAATACCACCACAACCAGTGACCAGGCCAAGCCAAGCTTGGCGCTGGACGCAGCCGGTAATTTTGTGGTGGTCTGGCAGAGCAGCGGCCAGGATGGCAGTAACGCGGGTATCTACGGCCAGCGCTACACTGCCGCCGGGGTGGCTCAAGGGAGCGAATTTCGGGTCAATACCACCACCGCCAACGGCCAGATTTTCCCCAGTGTGGCGATGGATAGCGATGGCGATTTTGTCGTCGTCTGGCAGAGTTTCGAACAGGATGGAAGCGGGTATGGGGTGTATGTCCAGCGTTATAACGCCGCCGGCGCACCGCAGGGGGCTGAGTTTCGGGCCAATACCTACACCAGCGGCAGCCAGCGTAACCCCAGCGTGGCGATGGACGCCGACGGCGATTTTGTGGTGGTCTGGCAGAGTTTTGGCCAGGATGGCGATGAATATGGGGTGTATGGTCAGGCCTTCCGGGCCAGCGGTGCGCCGTTAGGTAGCGAGTTTCAGGTCAACACTTATACCACCGAAGCGCAACTGCTGCCCCAGGTGTCCATGGATGCCGACGGCGATTTTGTGGTGGTCTGGCAGAGTTACGGCCAGGATGGCAGCCAGGAGGGGGTGTATGCCCGGCGATACACCGCCCAAAGTATGAGTAGCGTATATATCCCGCTGGTGTTGAAAAACTGAGACAAATCGTAAATTCAAAATCGGAGATACCATGACTGCACCTTTAGCCCCTTTTAGCTGTACTCATTCACCGGACTTCCCAGACCTGCTGGCTAGCCTGGGTTGTTCTTTAGTCATCAGCACCTACCAGGCCGGCAAAGTAATTTTCATCAGTGCTACGCCTGATGGCTTGATCCAGCTCCCCCGCAACTTTGACAAGCCGATGGGCCTGGCCGTGGCCGGCGCTCGCCTGGCCGTAGCCACCCGCCACGAAGTAGTCGTGCTGGCTAATGCGCCCAGCCTGGCTCCGGGTTATCCCTCCAACCCCGACTGCTACGACAGCCTGTTTGCGCCGCGCGCCGTCTACTTTAGCGGTGAGGTAGACCTGCACGACCTGGCCTGGATCGGCTCGACGTTGTGGGCGGTCAACACCCGTTTTTCCTGCTTGTGCCGTATTGATGACCAGTTCAGCTTTACCCCAGTCTGGCGGCCGCCCTTTGTCACCGCCTTTACCCCCGACGACCACTGCCACCTCAACGGCATGGCCCTGGCCAACGGCCAACCGCTGTATGCCACCGCCCTGGGGGCAACCGACAGTCCCAAGGGCTGGCGGTCCACCAAGCCCACCGGCGGCGTTCTGCTGCACGTGCCCAGCGGCGAGATCATCTTGAGCGGCCTGGCGATGCCTCACTCGCCCCGCCTGTTTGAGGGGCGGCTCTACCTGCTGCTGTCGGCCAGCGGTGAGCTGGTCACGGTTGAACCAGAGAGCGGGCGTTATGAAATCGTCGCGGCCCTGCCCGGCTTTGGGCGGGGGCTGGCTCGCTGCGGGGATTACCTTTTTGTGGGCCTGTCGCGCTTGCGGCCCAACCGCACCTTCGGCGACCTGCCGATTGCCCGGCGCGAGTTGTTCAGCGGCGTGTTGGTCCTGCATCTGCCCAGCGGGCAAATAGTGGGCCACCTTCAATATCTGAGTGGCTGTGAAGAGATTTATGACGTGCAAGTGCTGCCCGGCCTGCGCCGGCCCGGCCTCATGGGCCTGGATAAACCGCTGTTTCGCAGCGCCCTCTCAACCCCCCAGTATGGCTTTTGGAGTGAGCCGGCTGTATTATCTGAACGATAAAGAGAAATCGGCCCTAAATGAAACACACTACTATGAACAAACCAAAACGAAGTAAAAAATCAGCTCCACTTGAGCCGGTCGCTACCCCAAGCCCGACAGCGCCCCCAGCCCATCGCCAGGATCAGACTCTCAAAGGGTGCAGTCCGCCTCTGATCAAGGCGCTGTTAACTATTAGTCTGGTTAGCTTGGTGACCGCCCTGGTCCTCGGTCTGCCTCGCCTTGAAGCGCAGTGCCGAATTGAGGACTACCAGGAGACAAGAGGGCTTTTTCAACCGGTGCTGCAAAAAATTAGCCTGCGCCTCTACACCGGCAACGACCGGACTTGGCCGGCGGTGGCCTGGCAAGCGGCGGCCAAGTGGGCTGAACCGGCCGTGACTTTTGTAGACCCCAATGCAGAACCCGCCCTCGCCGAGCCGCGCTCGCGCTGCTGGTATAACCCGCTCTGGTCCAGCCAGGCCACCCTCGAACCCTGGGGCTTGATCTTTCCGTTGCCGTTTTGGCTGCTGTTGACCCTGGCCTTACCTACCGGTGCGCTAGGGCTAGCCGGCCGGGTATGGCAACCGAGGCAACCTACTTCGGCGGGGCAACACCTGACGGTGCGGCTGTACCCGGAAGGGAATCCCAATCCCTGGCGGGAGGTGCAGTTCAATCTGCTACTGGCGTTGACCCTGGGTGGCCCGCTCTGGCCGCTCTGGCAGGCAGCGCAGTGGCTGCCATCGGACTTTGGCAGCGCAATTAACCTGAATTCGACAACCTGTTTGGGCATCCTCTCCTTCTTATTAGTTTTCGGCGCTTTGTTTATGCTCTACCAGGCGGCTCGCCAACTTCGCCTCGGCCTGGTCAGCCGGGGCATCACTGTCGAATTGTCGGCCCACCCGCTGCAACCCGGCCAGACGGCTCAACTATACCTGAGTCTTCCGGCCACCTCCTCGACCAGTCAGGTGGTGCAGGTCAAGCTGGTCTGCCGCCAGACGGTTGAGGAGCAGTACACCGACCGCAAGGGCGAAGACAAAGGCGAAACCCGCTATCGCCATCGGACGTCTGTGATTTATGAAGCCAACCTGGACAAGGAAGCTAATCTGAACCATCCCACTCCTTCGGAGCGCATCTTGTCGTTGACCATCCCGCCTGAGGCTCAAGTTACCGTCAAAACGCCGCTCTACGACCCGATCGGATGGGCCGTGGTGGTGAGGCGGCCGCGGGCTAATGCTCCCGATGTTGAGCTTGATTTTCCGTTAGAGGTGGTTAAATAAACTTATACCTCTGTTATAAATCTTTACGTAGAGTTTACAGACGAAAATCCGAAAAGCTGCTATAGTATTATTCATCCGAACATCAATTTCGACTTGCTGCTTTACCTGCCTTTTACCTCGACTCGCCTTATCAGAAAAAACGCGCCAGTTAATCTGGCGCGTTTTTATTTTTAAGCTGATTCAAATCTCCTCTTTAGTGAGTCATACTCAGTGGATCTAAATTTCCCGTAGGGTGGCATCCCTATGCCACCCGCTGACGCATAGGGATGCGCCAGCTACGGTGAAAAATTGGATCTACTGATACTCTATTGAATACTCCGGGATGAGTTCCGTCATCCAATCCATCGCACCTAAACCCCGTATGGACCGTATAGTAGAATTAACTCTTGTGGTCAGGCTTTGAAGATGACAGTTAGAATCATGTGCGGTAAAATAGGCATGGGCAGTTGGCCGGTCAATGACACCATTAACAGGGGAATTAAAGTTATACTGAAAACGGGTTAAAACTGGACTTTTTTGACGTGATCAATAGTATCCTCAAGCAGTCTGAAGGCTATGTATCGGCCAATGATAGGGAGCGGAAAGTGATCACGATAGAATTTAGTCCAGCCGACATCGAAGCTTTGGAATACGAACGGTATCATCATCCTCACCCCAAAGTTCAAAAGAAATATGGACCCATTCCGATCACCCTGGTCTTGGACAATGCCCGTTATCAAAAGTGTGCTTTGGTTTTGGATCACGCCGCCTCCTTGAAGATCGAATAGTTGTTTTTACCCGCCTATTCGCCTCAGTTGAACTTGATCGAACGCTTGTGGCGTTTTGTGCGTAAAGAGTGTTTGTACTCCAAGTATTATGCCGATTTCGCCACTTTCAAACAGGCCATTGCCACTTGTATTGAAACCGCCCACACTGAGCATCGAGCAGAACTGGACACCCTGTTGGCCTGGAACTTCCAGTCTTTCAAAAAAGTCCAATTCTTACCCGTTTAGAGTATATAATCCAAACCGATGAGTGTAATTGCGAAACAACAAAGAGATTGATATGGAGAGACAACTTCGGCCAGACGCTGAGGTGCTGCCGGCCTCGAACCTGAATGCCCCAGAGGTTGTCTGGTCCCAAATCCTGAAGCTTGGGATCAACGTCCTTATTGTTGGTCTGTGGCTCTGGCTCTATTGGCCCTTATTCGACTACTTCTCTGTCATCTTCTCTCGTGAGGATTTTCGGACCAATCAACTGGTCCTGGTTGGGGTGATCGTCTTGATCGCGCTCCAACTGCGCCGGAAACACCTGCGCCTGCGGCTCGATGGCAGGCCCCAGTTGTACCTTCCCGCCCTCAGTCTCGTTCTGGCCGGCTCGATTCTTTACCTCGTCTCTGAACGCTTTCTCGATGTCAACACCCTCTCGGCCAGCCTGTTTGGCCTGGCCAGCTATGGTCTGTTGGGGTTGTGGCTGCCGCCCCACCGTTGGCGGCAGGGATTTCCCGCGGCGCTGCTGCTCGTCGGCGCGCTCCCCTTTGGCGAGCACATGCAGACCTTCATCGGCTATCCGCTGCGTATCTTTACGGCTACCCTGGTCCGCGATGGACTGGCCGCCGCCGGGGTAACTTCGGTAGGGGTTGACACCATCCTCGTCTTTGAAAACGGCATATCGCAGGTGGATTTACCGTGCAGCGGGGTCAAGAGCCTGTGGACCGGCCTGCTCTTTCTGCTGGCCGCCACCTGGCTCGAACGTCGCCCACTCAACTTGCGCTGGCTGCTGCTGGCATTTGGCTTTGCCATCCTCCTGATTATTGCCAACCTGGTGCGTGTCGGCGTCCTGGTCGCCGTCGGGCCGGTGGCCGGGTGGCCCCTGCTGGCCGAAATGCTCCACGTGCCGCTGGGTGTGCTTGGCTTTGTCGCCGCCTGCGCTGGGGTGGTTTGGTTACTGCGTTTGTCACCGGCAAAAGAGGAGATTGGAGATTGGAGATTGAAGATTGAAGTTGAACCAATCTCCACGCTTCGCGTCCAATCTCACCGTCTAAACCAGCCGGCCTGGTTAAGTCCGGCTCTGATTACGGTCATCCTGGCGATGGGGCTGGCTTACACACCACGACCCTCAACAGGTTTGAGTCAGCCCCCGCCCACCTGGCAGTTTCCCACCGATCTCATCACCACGCCCATGCCGCTCAAACCCGATGAGATTGCCTGGCTAACCCGCGATGGGGCCGAGTCGGCCGAACGGCGGCGCTTCGAGTGGCGCGGACTGACCGGCTCGATGATTCTGATCACCAGTTCGACCTGGCGCGCCCACCATCGCCCGGAACGCTGCTTTGAAGTTTATGGGTTGTCGCTTGAGGACTCCCGCACTCACCTGGTCAAGCCAAACTTCCCTGTGCGTTTTGTTTCTTTAGGGGACGGCAACCACACCGGCCTGCTCTCAGCCACCTATTGGTTTCAATCGGCGGGCCGCACCAGCGATGACTACGGCGCTCGTATCTGGGCCGATCTGGCTCCGCAGCGCGAACGCTGGGTGCTGGTTTCCATTCTATTCGACAGCGTGACCGAGCCGGATGAGGCCCAGGTTGAAACGTTCTACCTGGCCCTGCGCGAAACCGTCGCTCGTTACCTGGAAGGAGAAAGTCGTTAGCTATGAAACAAATAATCGCCGCTATTCTAAAAAGAGTTTACCCGCGCGCCTGGGCCTATGGTTTGTTCTGGTCGTGGAATCTCATCTTCCTGGCTTTTATGTTCCTGGGCTTTGCCCCGCTTTTGCTGCCGGAGATGATTACCGCCGTTCAGGCTGACCAGATTCCGGCGGCCTTCCTGGTCACCGCCGGGCTGCTCACGGCTATTCCAGCCCTGGCCGTCATCCTCGGTTTGACGATTTTGCGCCGGTCTCCAGGGCGACTGCTGGCCTTTGGCTACGGGGTCGAGGGGCCGGTCATGCTGCTGCTGGCGCTGCGCTTTTTTGTGGTGCGGGAACTCATTCTGGTTGTCGCTCTGCTCCTGACTATCGCCGGCCTGGGTTTGGCGACCTACATATGGCAGCTCTTCGACCGGGAGATTGACCGGCGCGGGCCGTTCCTGACCTACCTGCGGGCCTTTGGCTTAACCTTGCTGTTGCTGGTAGGATTGTACGCCGGAGTCTGGTTGGCTTTTTATGCGCTCCCGCTCGCCGTTTTCGGTTGGAATAGGACCGGCGAAATACTGCGCGCTCTATGGGCCACGCTCATTGAGTTTGACTGGACGGCGATGGAGTGGCGCTGGCTGCCCTTTACCATACTGGGCATGCTCCTGCTGGGTTATACGGCCACTTTATTGGTGGGGATGCCCCTGGTGATGCTGGCCCTTTACAGCCGGGCCTGGTGGCAGGGCTTGCGGACGATGGCCGCTCGTTATGGGTCACTGCCGGCTACAGCCTTAACCCTGCTTGTGTTGGGCGTCGGGCTGCTGCTGATCTGGCAAACCAACCAACAGCCCCAGCATCGGGCCTTTGCCTTGCTGGAAACGCCGCCGGCCAACCCAACCGAGGCCCAAGCCCTGCTGGAACAAGAGGAAACGATCCGGGCTGGGCTACTCAATGCTTACCTGGCCCCACAGCGTTATCTCAGCGCCGTTGGCGAAGTGCGCCACGTGAGCGATATGTATTATTACACCCTGAATATCCCGCAAGTACAGGCCGACCGCATCCAGCAGCTTTACGAAGTGGTGGCGCGGCCCATCTTGTATGAGCCGGTCGAATCCCATCAAAAGGGTGAAAGTTGGGACAATGTGACCTTCCGCGAGGAGTCGGCCCAGGCGGCTGAACTGTATGAAACCTTCTTTGACCGGCCCATCAATCAGGGTGAGCGCGAAGCAGTGATCCAGGCCGTGCGTTCAACCTGGTCCATTGACCAGGCCCAAGCCTCCCTCCAGGCGGTTGACGAGCGTGAAGTCCACCTACTCCGCCAGGAACTCAACCTGACCGAGCGCGGCGATTGGGCCGAGGTTGAACTCTATGAAGTCTACCAGAATAAGACCGGTCAGCGCCAGGAAGTCGTCTACTACTTCAGCCTGCCCGAGTCGGCGGTTGTCACCGGGGTCTGGTTGGGCAACAGCCCGAATCGCCAGGAACGATTTGTCTATCGGGTGGCCCCGCGCGGCGCAGCCCAAGCCGTTTACCAGAACGAAGTTCGTCACAATATGGACCCGGCCCTGGTGGAGCAGATTGGCCCGCGCCAGTACCGGCTGCGTGTCTTCCCCATCGAGCCGCAGAGCCTTGATTGGGACGAAGCCTCAGCCCGTTCCACCTTTAAGGCCGGGCCGCCGCTGCATTTGTGGCTGACCTGGCGCGTGCTGGCCCGAGACAACACCTGGCCGCTGCCCCGGCTGGCCGAAAAACGGAATGTGTACTGGGATGAGGCTTCGGTGCGGCTGCTCAATGGCCAGCCCATGACTCTGGCTGAGGATGACTGGCTGCCGGCCACAACTCCCGCGGCTACGCCGGTGACGCCCGGCTCGCACCGGGTGGATTTTCCCAACGGGGAAAGTGTGCTGATTCGGCCTATCTCGACAGACGCTTTGCCTGAACTGGATCGCGCTTTACGGCTGGCAGTCATTCTGGATCGCTCCCGGAGTATGGCCGACCATGCGGGCGAGGTGAAGGCGGCCCTGGCCCGGCTGACTGAACTGATGAACGCTGGAGCCACGATTGATGTTTACCTGACTGCCTCAAAATATCGAGGCGAAGACCCTTCACGGGTGGTCCTGGCCGATCTTAACCCCGATACCATCATGTACTACGGCGGGCAGAATGCCGCCGAACTGTTGGCCCAATTCGATGCGCTGCGGGCAGGGCAAATTTACGATGCCATTCTGGTCCTCACCGATGGCAGCGGCTATGAGTTGGGTGAAGGGAATATCGCCGTAGTTATCCCGGCTGCGCCGGTGTGGATGATTCACCTGGGCGGGGATTTCTCGCTGGGATACGACGACCCGACCCTGGAAGCCATCCAGGCCAGCGGCGGGGGTGCAACGAGCGACCTTGCCGAAGCTTTGACCCGGCTGCAAGTCGCCCTGGCCGCCGGTCAAGACACCCCGGCGATAGCCGATGTGATAGATGGCTATGTTTGGGAGGTCACGCCAGGCGGGTTGGCCGATAGCACGGTGGCAGCAAGCGCTGATTTCGCCCCCTTTGCCGCCCGGCGGCTGATCCTGGCCGAGGTCTACCGGCGGCGGGACGGACTGAATCAACTGCATACCCTGGATTATCTACACGCGCTGGCTATCGAACACAGCCTGGTCAGCCCTTATTCCTCGATGATTGTGCTGGTCAACACCGAGCAGCAAAAGCTTCTTGATCAGCTTGAAAAGCGCAGCGACCGATTTCAGCGGGAATACGAGGAAGTGGGCGAGACCGTTCCGCAGAATCCCTTTACTGTCACCGGCGTCCCGGAACCCCACGAATGGGTGCTGCTGGCTCTGGCTGCCCTTATATTGTGTTGGTGGTCTTTTAAAGATCGTTGGGGGATAAGCTCTCCAATGTAGCTGCTACAGATTATCCTAACCTTCCGCCGATGCGCCTAAATCAACACCATCCGGCTTAGCCAAGTCTTAGCACTTGAACCGATTGCCCCACATTCAAGAAGACCATCAAAACTTGAGGCGCAGCGCCGAGTTGTTGGGTGATGGCCTGTTGATAGGTCTCAACCTGCCGCAGATAACCCTGCTGCCGGGCGTAAGCTGGCAGATCAGTCTCTTCAGCCAGCCGGTCTGTTTTAAATTCGGCAATTGTCCAGGGCGCGGAGGGGGGCGCCCGATACAACAGATCAATGATCCCGCTCACCATCTGGCCGTCCAGGGTCAAGGCATAGGGTAATTCGTGGTGGCGCTCGGCGGCGGTCAATTCGGCGTATAAGGGATGACGCTGAAAGCGGTTGAGCAGGCGGGTGACTCGCTGCAAGGCTGTATCAATGCTGGCCGGGTCGGTCAGGCCGGCTTCCAGGGCAAAGGGGCGCAAAAATCTGGCAAACGTGTCATCGTCAGGAAAGCGCCAGTGACGCAGCGCCGCATGAGTCAGGCTGCCAACGACCCAGGCCGGCACGTCATACTGGGTATCCGGCACAACCCGCCAGACTCGGGGGGGCGGATCGCTTTCGCGTTCTTTGAGTTTGGCATCCAATTCCGGGCTGGCCGCGACGGTGAGAGGAGCTAACAGGTCAAGGAAGTCGGGGTCAGGGGTCAGGGGCTGGGAGTCAGGGGTTGGGGGTTGGAAATGAGAATAGGAGAGGGGCGGGTGAACGGTGCAGATAGCTGCGCCGCCGGCCCAGGCCAGGGGAATGGTTTGGGCCGCCAGTGGAGTTTCGGAAAGGTGAGTTTCGTTCAAGCCGACAACTTCGGCCAGTTGCTTCAACCAGCCACTGAACATCAGCCGGCCGGGGTGAGTCTTGGCCGTGCTTACCGTAACGTTGCCGGAGACGATGAATTTTTCCATAGCCCGCGTGGCTGCCACATAAAGCAGCCGTTTCTCTTCAGCCGCTTCCTGTTGCGCTTCCCGCCAGGCGGCCAAACGAAAGGCGGCTGGCTGGCTCTCGTCGCCGGAGGGATTGAGCAGCAAGCCTAAGTCCTGATCCAGGTAAAATGGCGCGGCGCGAAATCCGCCGGTGTACCCGGCGTCGGCCAACACCACCACCGGAAATTCCAGCCCTTTGGCCTTGTGGATGGTCATCAACTGCACCGCCCCGCCGGCCTCGGTGGGAGCTTCACTCTCGCGGACGCCCACATCCCCCAGCGCAGCGAGATATTCCAAGAAGGCCGGGATACTGACCAATTCACTGCGGTGAGCGTCGGCCAGCAGCTTGTCCACATTGCGGCGCAGCCGTTCGCCGCCAGTGACCAGGCGCAAGATAGCCCGGTAGTGGGTCGCATCCAGAAACGCCTTGAGCAGTTGGGCCACCGATACCCGCCCGGCTTGGGCATGCAAATCGGCGATAAGCTGCCGGGCAAAATCAGCCCGGTCACGATCCCCCTCCGGCAAATCGGCCAACACACTCTCGCGGCGCAGGGCTGACCAAAAGGACCGACGTGTCCCTGATCTGGACCAGCGCAGCCGGTAAATCGCGCTGTCGCTCAGACCAATGGCGGGCGAACGCAGCAATCCGGCCATAGCCAGGTCATCGGTGGGGTCGGCCAGGGCGGCCAGCGCATTGAGCAAATCGCGGATTTCGGGGCGATCATAAAAGCCGCGCCCGGCAATGGTCACAAAGGGGATGCCGGCCTGCTCCAGGGCGTCTTCGTAGACGCCGAAGGCGGTGCTGGCCCGAAACAGCAAAGCCACGTCTTGCCACTCGATTTGACCGCCGGCTTGTAACTCGCGCAGCCGCTCAGCCAGGCCAGCCGCCGCTGCATGTCGTCCCGTCTCCTTGTTCTCACCCAGACCCAATTGAAATTCCAGGTATGGCGGACGGATCTGTTCGCGTGATTGTGGGCGATGGGCCAGGAGCGGGGTAAAGGGCACTTCGTAGGGCCGGGCCGGGTCATCGGCAGCGGGCATAAGGGGGGCCAGCAGGTTGTTGGTCAATTCCACCAGGGTCTTGTGCGCCCGAAAGGTCAAATCAAAGTTGATCAGCGCGCCTCCGGCGGCTTTAATATCGGCCTGCACCTGGCGAAAAACGGTCACATCCGCGCCGCGAAAGCGGTAGATGGACTGTTTGGCATCGCCCACCACAAAGAGGGAAGCGGGAGAGTGAGGAGAGGGCGCGTGAGGCGAGGAGGCGGGGGGGTGAGGCGATGACTCGTGAGGTGAGGAGGCGGAGGGATGAGGCGAGGGCGCGTGAGGCGAGGAGGCGACAGATTCTATAGTCTTCTTTTCCTCGCCTCTTCGCCTCTTCGCCTCTTCGCCTCCTCGTCTTCTCGCCTCCTCAAACCCGGCCAGGGCATAGACAATCTCTCGCTGGCGTTGATTGGTATCCTGAAACTCGTCCACCAGCAGGATGGCGTTGATTTCGCGCTGCCAACGAGCGCGCACGGCAGTGTTGCCGACCAGGAGTTGGGCGGCCAGTTGCTCCAAATCATCAAAATCCAGCGATTGGGCTTCATTTTTGTAGCCCTGGTAAATGGCCTGGGTTTGTTCAAACAGGCGGCGAACCACCGGCAGCCGTTCCGCCGCCTGCCGGTCCAGCGCCCAGCGGCATGGTTTTTTGGCGTCTACCAGCCCGCTCACCACGTTGTCAAAATGATCGCGCAGCAGGGCCATCGCTTCTCGCACTGCCGTCAAATCGTCGGGCGCCCAGTTGCCTTTGACCCCGCCGGTCGAAACGGCTTTACGCAGGGCCAGCAGCGCAGGGTATAGGGCATCCCAATCTTGCGTCGTTTGCGCTTGCTGCGCCTCGGCCCAACAGGCCAGAACTTCCCGGCGGGCCAGTTCCAGCTTGTCCGATTCATTAGAGCTGCTTAACTCGGCTAGTGTTGCCAGGGCTGACTGCCAGCCCGGTGTGGATAGCTGAGCGGTGAACCACTGCTCCAGAACTGCGCCCCATAACGACAAAGGGTTAGCCGGTAGAACGGCCAGGGCCTGGATGGCATCCAATCGGTTTTCCAGTAAATGGGTCAGCAAACTGCGTAGTTGGGCTTCGGACCACAGGCTAAAAAGTTGGGCCGCTTCCGGGTCGGTGGTAGCCCAGGCCAGCCCGGCCTCGACGGCGCGGGCGCGCCAAAGGGCGCTCTGGCCTTCGTCCAGCACCACAAAGCCGGGATCGAGGCCGGTTTCGGCGGGGTGCGTCCGCAGAATGATGGCGCACAGGCTGTGGATAGTGCTGATTCGGGCGGCGTCGAGGGCGCTAAAAGCTTCCTGCCATTGCTCCCGGCTGGTGGCAGGACACCGCTCCAGCCAGCGGGTGATTTCGGCCCGAATGCGGTTGCGCATCTCGCGGGCCGCTTTATCGGTGAAGGTGATAGCCAGCAGCGAGCGCAGCGGCAGGCCAGCTTCCAGCAAGGCCAGGTAGCGCCCGACCAGCGTCCGGGTTTTGCCGGAACCCGCCCCCGCCGTAACCGAAACAGCTACTTCACCGGTGGTTGAGGCAGTGCGCTGCTCGTCGGTGAGGGGGAAGAGAGAGAGGATGGAGAGGGAATCCTGCATCGGCTCAGACCGTTGTCGGATCTACAGCCACAATTCCCACCCGGTTATAGCGAATGAAGTCACTGGTGTTAAAAGTGAGGAGATGGGTTACGCCATAAACCTTCATCGCAGCGACAAGACGAGCGTCATGGACTTGAACACCTGACACATTAAACTCAACGACGATTTGACGCCATTCAGGGTAGAGGGTGGGGGTGTTGGCCAGTAATGGAAAAAGATATTCAACAAGGTGTAACAAACGATCTGCAACAGCGGGGGTCAACCCAAATCCATTTTTGGTAGTGGGGCGGGTAACAACATTCCAAAACTCAACACAATTCTGTGGAGTGATGCGCAACTGATGGGCGTCATCGCGCAATTTTCGCACAGCGGTTCGAGCAAGGGAATGGAGGGGATGAGTCCGATCGGCGAAGCGTAACAGTACATTCGTGTCTACGAGGTAAATCACGGTTAGGGATGATCCTCATAAATACTAGCGCGGCTAACCGCATAATCTGACAGCAGAGGCATATTTGGCTCGATGCCCCCAATCAATTCGTCGGCTAATTGATCGGCAATTGATTCAAAAGCTTGATAGTCGAGTTGATCGGTGTCCTGCTGAAGCAGTTTTTCGATAGTCGGGCTAAATGCCTGTACTAACAATTGGCGAATACTCTCAGTATCATGCGTGGCTATCCCCACCCGCAACTGTGCCTCCACTTCGGGTGACAATTCAAGAGTAATAATCATCGTAGCATCTCCTTCTTGACCATATAGCTATCTTACCTATTTCCCAAACCATCGTCAAGTGAGCTGAGTTACCACCCCTTCGCCTCATATCGCCAGCAAAAACTGGCCCCCGGACAGTGACTCGGACAGCCGGCCGGCGGTGGGACGGGCGGGAAATAGCCAGCCCGCACCCCGGTGATGTGGTTGAAGGTATGGGCCAGGGCTGTGGCTAAAGCGCCTTCGACGCCCCCCTCGAAGTCAGCCAGTTTGAGGCTGCTGGCCTTAGCGGAGCCGGCCCGGGTGGAGCCAATGTGCCAGTAAAAGCCATCGGCCACCTCGCCCAAAGCCAGGGCGTCGCGGGCAGCCAGGGCGTACAAGGCAATTTGCAGCCGCCGCCCTTCGACCAGATCACGGACGGTGATGGGAGTCGAGCCGGATTTATAATCAATCAGGCAGAGGCGGCCGGCGGCGTCCTGATCAACCCGGTCAATGAAACCGCGCAGCCGGAACTCGTCGCCGTTACGCTGGACCACCAGGGGCGGCTGATCGCGCATGCCAAAAATTTGTTCCTGAGCCAACGGGGTGCTGTTCTGTGTGGCTTCGGCCAGGGCGACCAGGGTATTGGCCATGATTCGCTCTAGTTCGCGCCGCTGCATCTGCCACAAGGCGGTGGGGCGGAAACCATAGACGCGAGGGGCTTCGTCAAAAACCTTTTGGGCCACGGCCGGCAGTAGCGCCAGCAAATGTTCGCCGTTGGCCTGTGGGCCGGTTTGCCGGTAGACTTCTTCCAGGATTTCGTGGTACATGCTGCCCAGGATAAAAACATCGTAGCCCTCCGCCGGCGGCTGGCGCGATTCCAGGGCCAGGTCCTGACCCAGCCAAAAATGGTGCGGGCACAGGCCGTAAGCTTCCAGGCGACTGGCGCTCCAAATGTGGTCGGGGCCGTAAACCATGGCCAGGCGATCCGCCAGATCGGACAGGTCGCCTTCAAAGGGGCCTTCCGGCTCGACGGCCAGTCTGGCTTGGAGCACCGTCGCTCCGTGCCACAGCCGGGCTGTCGCCAGGCTTGACCAGTGCGGCAGCAGCTCAAAATCGGCCAGGCCCAGCAGGGCCAGCGCCCCGGCCAATTCCGGCGGCGAGGCGACTTCGCTCCAGGGCAGCGGGTCTTCCGGGCGCAGGCGCCGCAGCGGCGCATCGGCGGCCAGCCGGCGCATTTCGGCCCAATAGGGGGACGGTTCCCAGGTCTGCCCATCGTCGGCCAGGTAGGGGCGGCAGAGCAGTAACTTTTCGCGGGCGCGGGTCATGGCCTGATAAAACAGGCTGATTTCGTCGCCGCGCAACCGAGTTTCTAGGCCGGTCAGGCCAACCTGGCGCAGGGCCGGGCGATCTTCTTCCCGCAGCAAAATGTCTTCCCGTTCGGCTCGCGGAAAGTCGCCTTCGGCCAGGCCGATGAGAGCCACAGCCCGAAAGGACAGGCCGCGGCCGTTCACCACCGACAGCACCGGTATGGCCGCCTGAAGCGGTTCAGGCGGGGGCAGGTAATACGCGGCTCCTTCAACCGCGCCGGCCAATTCGGCGTAGAAGAGTTCGTAAGCCATCAATTCACTCTCAGCGGTTTGTCCAGGGGTTACAAAGAACGACCCGGTCAGAACCAATCCCCGGAGCACATCTTTGAAGGCGCGCAGGGCGGCCAGGTCTCGAGAGCGGGTAGTGGGTGCGGCGCGGACGCGATTGACGAGACCGGGGAGGGCAGTGGAGCGGAGGGGCAGGGGGGCAGAGGGGAGAAGAGGGTCGTTGAAGGTTAACTTTTCATCCTTCATCTTTCCGCCTTCTGCCTTCTCTAATTCGGGGTCGTCGCCGATGAGATTTTCCACAAAGGCGGCAAATTCGCGCAGGGTGGCCCACGATGGCGGGGTCAGGCGAGCGACGAAGGCTTCGAAAGTGGCTTGCAGGGCTACGGCTTCAGCCTGGGTCAGTTGATCGGGCGGGGGAAAATCTTCGTCGGCGGGCATTTCAACGTTTGAATGTTTCAACGTTTGAACGCGCAGCGCTCCCCGCCACTGGTCAAGCCCTTGCATCACCAACCCCCGCCGGGCAACGATGTCGAGCTGGTCGGCGGCTGAGGGAGTGAGACCCGGGATCAGATTCTCGAAGTAGGGGCTGCGCCAGGCGTCAATGACCGGGCGGCGAGACCAGTTGCCATCGGCGCCGGCTTTGAGGGGCAAGGCCAGTAGCGAGACCAGGGCGGCAATCGCCGGGTTGGTGGCCAGGCTCAAGCCTTCGCGCCAGTGCAAGGTCAGGCCAAATTCGGCGGCGATTTCTTCGATGTACGGGCGATAGGGGGCCAGGTCACGGGCGATGAGCGCCACTTCGTTGGGCAGCAGCTCATCGCGGACCAGGCGAGCTTTCAGCCAGCGCAGCGCGGCGCGGGCTTCTTCGGTGCGATTTTGGGTTTCCAGAAAAGTAATGGTAGACGGTAGACGGTAGACGGTAGACGGGGATTGAGACTCAGGGGTGGGGGGCGGAGTTTGGGCAGATACTTCAAACAGGTTGGCTTCCAGATAGGCCAGAGCAGGGGCAATGGAGGGAGAGGGTGACGCCGGGAGTGGCTCTGGCTCAAGGGCAAGCGCCTGGCTGACAGTTTGCAGGGCGCGGGTGAAGCGGCGGAGAACGGGACGCGTCTGGGTTTTAACGTTCAACGTTGAAACACCCGTCAGGGTAATAATAGTCTCGCTGGCGCGTTGGGAGAGAAACTTGAGAACTTCTAATTGGGTGGGGTTGAACTCGTCGAAGCCGTCTACGAGGAGCAGGCGCAGGTGGCGGCCCAGGTTGGGCTGGCGTTCCAGGGCCAGGGCGGCCAGCCAGCCCTGGCCTTCGAGGTCTACCCAGCCGTTATCCAGCAGCCAATCCTGGTAAGCGGCGTAAATCTCAGAAAGTTCCAACAGGCGGGGGTCAGATTGGGGTAGGCTGTTCATGGCCAGCCGGAAGTCGTCGCGACGGATGCGGGCGCGCTTGAGTTCTTCGATCAAGACTCGCAGCGCGGTCACAAAACCGGGTTTGTCGCGCAGCGGGGCATAGTAGGCCAGGCGGCCTTCATCCGTCAGGCGCAGCACAATGGTGCGCAAGAGGCGATACTGCACCGGCTCCGGCAGGCGCGGCGCCGGCTGACCGGCCCAGGCCAGCACTTCGGCGTAAAGGCTGTAAAATGTGCCCAGGCTCACCCCCAACGCCCCGCCGCCGTCACTCAGACGGCGGCGAAAGGCATCCACCTGGGGTTGGTTGGACAGGATGACGGTGATGGGGGCAAGCGGATCAGCAGCGCGAGCCTGACGGATACGCTCAAGGACATAAGCGGTTTTGCCGTAACCGGCGGGAGCGAGGTAAAGATGGGCAGCCATGTCAGGTAAGGATAAAGGTTCCACAGCCAAAGTGGGTTTGTTGGCCGATATGCAGAATCGAGGCCAGTTCCAGGTACGGAATGAGCAGCGGTGGAATGGCTGAAAAAGTCTGGCGGCCTATCCAGCGACCCGGCCAATGCGGAGAGGCCGGGACCAGTTCGTGGCTCCGCAGGCGGGTATCGTTAGCCCGCCCAATCGCCTCGAAGAGGGCCGCTTGATCTTCGGGGCTTAGGATGTTCCAGACATCGCCGGGAGTGTTATATTTGCCCGGCAACAAGCAGGCTATACGGGCCAGCAGGGCTTCTAATATACTCTGGATGGTAGGCGCCTCAGGGGCGGGTATTTCATCTTTTTTAACCGGATGGCCAGAGTGGTCTGCCCCGGCCAGGGTTTCCCCCAAATCAAAAGGGGTCAGCCAGGTGAGCCGCCGCACAGAAGGCCCGGCGGTTAGCCCAAAGGTCAGGCCCTCAGCCCACTGGGTGGGGGTGGGTTGGTAGCGCAAATCTAATTGCCCGCGCTGGACCAACGGCTCCCAGTGAGGGCCGCGAGCCGCGTAAACCGAGTCAATATCAAAGCGGCCCCAGGGGCTATGCTGGTGGTACCACTGCGGATTTGAAGTGCTGCCGGCTTCCTCTAACGCCGGTAAAATAAATTCCAGGAAAAAGCCATGATCGGCCCGTTCGCCCAGCAGTTTGAGTTCCCACAGGATTACTTCGCCCTGGCCATAACTCATTTTGCCGGGGTAAACAAACAACACGGTTTCAATCGGCCAGGCGGTTTCTGGAATGGTGGTCAATTTTGAGCGGTCATTGTCGGGGGTGGGGTTTCTGGGCAAATTCAGGGCCTTGCCCTGGTAATCATCCCAGGGGGCCAGAGCTTTGCGCCAGGGGCCGGCCTCGCGGGTAGGCAGGCGATTGGCGATGATGCTCCCCAGCACCAGCGAAAACTCGGCCGGATTGCAGCGGGGTAAGCGGACCAGGCTGCGGTTAACCCGCCAAATTATTAAATAGCGAATGAGATTAATTGGCTTGATAAAAGCCCACATAATCAACCAGTTCAAACAACAGTGAGACCCGACTTTTGGGCCAATGTCGAATTTGCCAGGCGTTTAACATATCCTTCACTTCCTGGTTCACCAAACCCAGAAAGCGGCCCCAGTAGAACTGGGCCTCGCCGGGAGTATCAATTTCCAGGATTTGTTTGAGGGCTTGCTGCTCTTCGGGTCGAAGCAGGGTGCGAAAAACGGCGGCCATTTCCAGCAAACTCAGAAAGTCGGCCACCTCAAAAGTTAAAATACCCTCCAGATCGCGGGCATGCAGCCTGATCACCTGATACGCCTCGGCGAAAAAACGCACCCGCAAGCGGTCCATCGAAAAATCGGCTTCCCGATGAATGACGCGGGTCAGGATGTCGCCCATGCCGGTTTCTTCGCCGGCGCCGATGGTCGGCAGGATTTGCAGCAGTCCCTTCAAATCAGCGCCGTGATACAAAACCAGTTCTTGCAGCCAGGGCTTTAGCTGCTGCGGCTGCATGGCCAACAAAAAATGGCGCTCATCGTAGACATAACTACCGCGCACATTCCCGGCATAAAAGCCCTGACGCTCGCGCAGTTGCCGGGGTAAGCGGTTGGTAAATCCCCAGATGAGAATGGTCCGGCGCGAGGCCATACCCAGTTTCCTGGCCCTGTTGATCACAGCCCGGCAGGGCCGGCAGTAGAGCGCCTCTGCCTTAGCCTCAGCCATGCGGGTATAAAGCCAGCAGCGCAGGCAGGGACCATTCAACGCCGAAAGGGGCGGCCCCACCTCCGTTTCAGCGAAGAGGTCGGGCGTTACGGCCAGGTATTCCAGGGTCGCCAGGAGTTCGGCCCCGGTTCGACTCCGGCGCAACCAATCAAAGCCGGTCAACATTCAACGCCTTGCGCAGCTCCGGGTAGTGCTCGATCACTTTGGGGTTCAACCATTGGTTGACCTCAAGCGGGCGTTGCCAGGCCTGTTCGGACTTGTCGGGCGCAGCGTAACGCTTCGACCAGTCAATCAAATAGCTGTCGGGTAAAATATTCAGGCGCAGGCTGCCAAAACCCAGGTGACGATTTTTGCCCATTTTGTGCGCCAGGCCCGGTTCGAGGGCAACGCACCAGATTAAGCGCTGTAGCTCTTGGTCATCAAGGTTCCAGAAGCGAATGTTAAAGTTGGCTCGCGCACCGGGTAAAATAGCCCGGAAGTAGCTGGCCTGCGCCGTATCCGGTTGAAACTCAGCCAACTGTTGGGTTATCGGGGCCAGAGGGGCGTGCGGAAAGAGCCGCCAATTTTTACTGATCAGCGATTTGGGTACGGCGCTGCCGGCTGCGTGTTGCCATTCGTTGCCGCTGTATTGCCAGCCGCTGTAGGGATAGGGCGCTTTGAACCAGGCCAATTCCGGCGCAGCAAAAAGGCCGAAGCCAAAAGACAGGCGAGCCATTAGAGCCTGATTTTGCCCTTTACCCACCCAGCCAAACAGGCTGTCAACCGGGTTTAAGCGGCTGATATCAGGACTCTCCTGGCCGGAATCGCTGGCAATGGTATAGAGGTGGCGCAGCAGCCCGCGGATGCTCCGGCTGGGCAGGGCGTATATTTTCGACGCATCGCGCATGGCCGCTTCCGGCGCGGACATCGAAAAGAAGTCCCAGCCGTTGACCGGCCCATCGGCCAGACCAGCCCGGTACGAAGGTTCGCCGCTTTCGCGGATGTGGAGCGGGGTTAACACTTCCGCGGACACGGCCAGGATGCCGCAGTGTCCGCCAAAAGCCCGGTGGGAAACAAAGCCGGCCCTGGCGCGGGGCGGGGTTGGGCCCGGTTTGGTTTCCGTGGTTAAGGGCTGTGAGGCTTGTAAGGCGCTGACCGCCGCCTCTCCGGCCAGGTCGAGGCGCTGCCAGAGACCTGCCGGCGTCAGGGTCGGAGAGCCAAACAACTGCTGGGTCAGCGCATCGGGGGCGGCGGTCAGCCAGGTGAGTCCGGCTATTTGGGCCGTTACCCAGCCAAAGCCGCTGGTCTTTTCCCCGCCAATGGGGATGTCGCCGCGTTGAAAGTCGCGGAGCAGGTGGGTGAGCAGGGAATAGGCTTCCATGTCCGCGGCAGTCAAATCCTGGAGGTCCAACTGGAGCTTGAAGTTTAGTTTAGAACCATAGGCAAAAAGGTAATCCCGCTTGGCCGACTCGACCGGCTGGCCGGTTTTGGGATTCATCTTGACCCCGTCCATGGAGCACCAGGCCCGGTTAGGGTCGTAGGGGTCGGTTAGATAAGCGTCGGCGAAGAAGACCAGGCCGCGCTGCCCCTGCCGGCCAAAGAGGCGGTCCAAAAGCTGCGTGGTTTTACCCGACTCGCCCCACAATGTTCTGAGAACCTGGGTGGCCCGTTTTCTAAACGCGCCTTTGATGGTGCTGCCGGGAATATAAATCTCCCACTGGCCCTGCTCCTGAGCAGACGGAGCCCAGGAGAGCATGCGCATAAAGACGGTATCGTAGGGTTTGCCGTATTTGCGAGAGACTTCGCGGTTGGCCGGCCCGCCTTCCCGAAAGTCAATGTGGTAGGGTTGGGCTAACTCCTGGCGGGTGCGGGTGCGATAAGCCTGGAGAAAGGCAATAAAATTCTCGTCGTTGGTGATGCTTTTTTGCAGGTTGCGGGCGTTTAACAGATGTTGGAAGCGCACCCGGCTGTGGGCGTCGAGGAATTCTCGCCAGGCGGCCAGGGTGACTCCCTCAGGGGCCTGATTGCGGTTGTTCCACTGCCGCTCGTCAATTTTGCCGCGCTGCAATAACATTTTGATGCGGAGGTGCTGCTGGCGGTTGGCGAGTTCAGCGTCGAGCCAGGCGTCGCTTTGCAGCAGGTTGATCTGCTGGTCAATTTGCTGGTAGAAGCGAGGCAGCACTTGCCGGCTGGCTTGAGCCAGCGTTTCGGTCAGGGCGGCTTCATCCTGGATTTGGGCGGCCAATTGTTCGGCCAGGCCAGACGCCGCGGCGTGATCGAGGCCCAGACTGGCGGCAATTTCTTGCCAGGCCGTGTGATTGAGTTGCTGGTTAGCTACGGTCTTAACTTCCAAAACCTCAAGGACTCGTTTGGCCATGTTCGACTTTGACCCCAGGGCTTCCTTGACAGCGGCTTCGGCGGTTTGCGGTGTGGGGAAGGCCCGGTCTACCAAGGGTTCGAGTTGGGTGAGGAGCTTGGGGGCCAGCGCATACTTGCCTTTGCCCAGTTTTTTCAAGGCGGCAGCGGTCAGCGTCCAGGAGTCGGATTCACCGCTGGAATGTTCTTGCAGCCAGATGGCAATGACCCGGGGCAAATAGTCGGCCAGTTTGCGCTTCCAATCTGCGGGGTTGAGGATGGGACCGGCCAGGCCCATAGCCAGGCGCGTCCGAATCGGGTCGGGCAGATCGCGCATACTTTCAACCAAAACACGGCCCTCAATGGCGGCAAAGGCCGGCGTTTCGGGATCAACCTTGCCCCAATTCCAACCGACCAGCAGGGGATTGGCCGCATTAAAGGTTAAGGTGACGCTGAGGTGATTGGCCTGACTCGACGTGGCCGGAGGTGTGGCGGGAGCAGCAAAAGGCAGCTTTAGCTCCAGGCGGCAGCGGCCCATGCCTTTGCTCTTGCCGGCGCCAAACCAAAAGCGGCCCTCGCCGAGTTCTTGCAGCAGATAATACAGCCGAGCCTGATTATCGCCCTGCCGCAGCACGGCGTCGTCTACCGTCAGGCTGAAATCGAACACGGAATGGCGGTACAAGGTTTCCATTTTGTAATTGGCGTTGGCCTCGGCGGCCCAGCGATCCTCGTCCAACTTGAGGCCCATGCGCAAATCAAAGAAGTTGTCGCGGGGGTAGTACCCTTTTTGCAATTTGCAGTCCACGCCAGAAATAAGCTGGCGCGGCAGCGGCGCATTGTACAGGCGCAGCCACAGGCGCTCCAACAGGCCCATATTCCGGCCATCACGGGATTGGCCGATAAAGGCATCCATCAGGGCCTGGGCTGTGCCTTCGATCTCTCCGGCCAGCGAGACCAGCCGCTGCTTGCCATCGCCATCGCGGGTAAACAACGTTTTGCGGGCGTTTCCGCGATAAATTGGAGATTCGGCGATAAGTTGACCACGTAGAATCATCTGCCAGTTCCTTTCAAGTGCTTGTTATTTTTTATTTCAATCCGTTCAATACTTTCTCGTTAGTAATGCCCTTCTCTTGGCTAAGGAAGGTGAGTGCGGGTCTCTTTTTCGGCCAGCGCTGGAAATAATTCATGAAACGGTTGATAGAATATATCTCAATCCCGGCTCTACAGTTTTTTCATCATCCCTGGGATAAGTCTCGGCCTAATTCCAGGTCTCCCAGGGTGATTAGACTTTCCAAATCGTCCAATTCATCAGGTTGCCATTTAGCGAAGACATGGCGGGTAGCCTGACGATCCTCCGCCGAGGCCAGACCCAACATGCGAGATATGTCGGCTAAATCTTGAAGCCGGCTGGCTTGAAATTTAAGCAAAACCAGATAGGGCAGGGAAAGTACCGGTAGTCCTTGCGGGTCTGTTTGAAGTTGTTTCAAAGCCTCTGACAGCCAGGGGGCATTAATTTCAACCACATCCAATGATTGACCCTCTGGGGTCTGCCAGGCTCCGCCGCCAATGGTCAGGTTGTGCCGATAAACGAAACCAGCCGACGATAACCGCCGACGGGCTTTCTTGGAGTCCGAACCGGCTATTAAAATATCTAAATCTTGCGTAGCTCGTTCGGGCATATAAGCCCGCGTGGCTACACCGCCAATGACAGCCCAGGGTATGTCTTTTAGAATGGGTGAAAGATCCGGCCATTTGTGCACTGCCATGCGCTGCTCCAACAGGCTAATTGCGCTACCCGTACCCGGTTTGACTCGCCGCCGAGCCATCTCCAAAAGCATTCGCCGTTGGGTAGCTGCTTTTGTTTCGACAGATGAGGAAAAATTCATCTTACAGCCCCGCTTCCGCTACCAATTCATACCCTTTGTTAACCAAATCCTGCACCGTCTCGACCAGGCTTTCGGCGGTTTCGAGGGAAGGGGGCGGCAACTCTTCTTCATCCGGGCCGGGCGGGGTGGTCAACTCGCGGACGTGGGCCAGGCGGGCGGCCAGGGCGGCGTCAAGCCGCTTCGTTTCGACCAGTTCGGCCTGGATTAGCCGGGCCGAGGGTAGGTCGGGACCGGGGTCGCGCTCTTTGAGCAGGGCCAGGTGAGCGGTCAGCGCCCAGCCCAGGGCCTGGTGGATAGGCCGCAGCACTTCTTCGGGGAAGCCGCCTTGCAGGACTACGCGGGCCAGTTGCAGCCGCTTATTGGCCGTATCAAAGCCGGTTCGCGCTTTTTGCAGCTTTTGGGCGTCGGCGGCGCGGGCGGCCGGAGCGGGCAGCGAAGGGGCGCGGTAGGCCTCGGCGGCGGCCTGTTCCACTGCGCCGCCGGTCAGGGCGACCAGGGCGCGGTAGCTTTCTGGCTCCATCAGGTGCAGGCCGGGCGGCGAGGCCGTGTCGCCAAAATGCTCGGCGACCATCTTTTCGATCTGGGGCCGCAGTTCGGTGGGGGCACGGTCTACCACCACCAAAATATTGCCGTCGGTGGATGCGCCGGGCAGGGGAGCGACGCGGCGCACCAGCATAATCCGGCCGGGGAACTGGGCCACCAGCCGGTCGGCCAGGCCGCGCAGGGTGGGCGCGGGGGCGGCTTCCGGCTCAGGCGCAGCTTTGGGGGCCAGGTCGAGCTTGACTTCAGGCGGCGGCGCGCCAAGCATTTCGTCAATCTTTTGCAGCAAGCTCTGGCCGGTGTCGAAAAAGGTAATCTCGCCCGGCGCTTCCTCGTTGCCGAAGACGCCGGCAAAAACATTGCGCTTGGTAGCCAGAGTGTCGAGGATGCGCTCCTCGATGGTGTCTTTGGCAATCAGGTTAATCACGTTGACCGTATGCAACTGGCCGTGACGGTGGGCGCGGGCGATGCGCTGGTCCAGCACCGCCGGGTTCCAGGGCAAATCCAGGTTGACCACCAGGCTGGCCGCCTGCAGGTTGAGGCCCACCCCGCCGGCGTCGGTGGAGAGGAAAACTTTGCATTTGTCGTCGTTGAGAAAACGCTCAATCAGTTCGCCCCGTTTGGGGGTGGGCACGTCGCCGCTGAGGGTGACGCGGCCCAGGTTGAGCCGGTCCAGCACCGGGTAGGTCAGGTGGAGCATGTTGGTCCACTGGCTGAAGAGGATGGCTTTGTGGCCGTTGTTGGCTACTTCATCGTCCAGAATGTCGGTCAGTTCTTGCAGCTTGGGCGAGGTTTTTTCGCGGTCTTTGGGGGTCAGGTCGGGGTCGTGCAGAGCCAGGGCGTTGCAGATGAGGCGCATTTTGACCAGCGCGCCCAGCAAGATTTTATGCTCCTGAGGGGTCAGCGGCCGGCGTTGGGCTTTGGCGATGAGTTGGGCCACGGTAGTGCGAAACTCTTCGTAGGCTTTCCACTGGGGATCGGTCATCGGCACAAAAAAATTGTTGTCAATACGGTCGGGCAGGTCGTGCAGCACCTCGTCGCGCACCCGGCGCAAGACGTAGGGCGAGATGAGTTGGCGCAGTTCGTCGAGGTTTTTGTAGCCCAGCACTTTGTAGGAGCTGGAGGTAGGCGATTTGCGCTCGACCTGGAAAAAGCGCTGGTTGAAGCGCCACAGCGGGCCGAGGATAGCCGGGTCAATGAACTGAAAGATACTGTACAGTTCGTCCAGGCGATTTTCCAGAGGCGTGCCGGTCAAAACAAAGGCGTAGGGGCTGCGCAGCCGTTTGACCGCATCGGCGGTTTTGGTGCGCCAGTTTTTGATGCGCTGGGCCTCATCCAAGATGATGAGGTCGGGCCGCAGCCGGCGCAGTTCATCTTCATCACGCAGGGCGACTTCATAATTGATGATATTGATGATGGAGAAGAAGGCCGGGTTTTGGTAGGCGTTGCGGCGGTCGCGCAGGCCGCCTTCGATAATATTGGCCGAGAAAGAGGTGAATCGCCGGATTTCGCGCGCCCATTGGTGTTTGAGGGAGGCTGGGCAAACCACCAGCACCCGTTGAATGTCGCGTAGTTGGTGTAATAAGCTGGTGGCGGCGATGGCCTGGACCGTTTTGCCCAGGCCCATATCGTCGGCCAGCATGGCCCGGCGGCCAAAGGCCAGGTGCATCGCGCCTTCCTGCTGGTAGCCGTAGAGCGGAGTGGAGAGCAGGTTGAAGGAGCGATGGCCCTGTTCGGTCTGCTCCCGGAACCACTCTTTCTGACGTTCGATGGCTTCGATGTCCTGGAGGCGGCCGAGGTGCTGCTCGACTTCGGGCGTGACCTGGATGGAATCGCGCTGGCGGGCCGGCAGGGCGGCCAGCGCTTGGAGCAGAGCCGACAGAGTCTTGAGCGGTGAGCCGGTCAAAAGGCCATCGGCGTCAAAGTAACGTTTGAGCAGTTTGCTGAGGGTTGGCGGGCCGGGCAGGGGCAGGGTGATGCGGATGGTGGTTTCCTGGGCGTGGTGCAGAAAAATTTGGGCTACTGGCGGCTTTTCTGCTGCTACCTTGTCCCACTGGTCGCCCAGGTTTTCGCGCAGATGCAGCAGCACTGCTTCGATGTGTTTGCAGGTGCCCAGCAGGTTGGTTTGGTAGTCGGCGCAAGTACAGCTATTGAGCAGGTCGGTCAGGGAGCGAATCTGGACACGGTAGGTTTGTTTGGATTGGGAGGTAACCTCAAAGGGGCTGTAAACAGGGTGCTGGCCGCGATTGACAATAGCAGCAATATCTTCGGTGGCTCGCTGGCGGCGGCGCTCGATTTGCGTATCTAGGCCAAACATAGCCGTTACCTTTCTTTATCATTATAAGAGGGAATGGGTAAGATTTGAAAGTTTTTCTATTTTAACATAAATGAGCAAGTGAGGCTAGAAGTTGGAGAGCGTTTTGGCTTCACAGACCACCCCGGAGAAGCAAAAAGAGGCCGAATTATCCATACCCCCAGGCGAGGAATTGCGCTGGCTGCCGATTGAGGTGGTGGCTGAGGAGCAGATCGAGTCCTTTCTGGCAGCTCTGGATGAAGCCTGTGCCATACCCAAGCCGCGCTCGATTGCGCATCGTCTGGTGGCCTGACTCATGGCCAAGCTGGTGAGACAATAAAAGAAAGTGAAAAAGCTCTTCGGTGGAGATGAGGAGCTTATTGAGATTAGGTGGCGTGACCACCCAATCAAGCTGTGTCACTATCATGCGGATGGGGCAAGGCGGCGTTTTTTTATTGATTCTTCAATGGTCGTACCAGTGACTACCTCGCAGAACTTATGATCACACCGGCATCTGTTCGTGGACCCATGCTTTGACCCGCGCCTCGATCTGGTCCCGCACCTCTCTAAACTTATTCAGTGTTTCCTCTTCCGAACCGACAAAGGCCGCCGGGTCTTCAAAATCCCAATGATAGTGCCGCCCTGCACTCATCAAAAAAGCTTTCGGGCAGTTCTCTTCGGCGTGATTACAAACGGTGAAGAAGTAGCTAAAGGTAGAGTTAGCCAGATATTCCTTGACGCTTTTCGAGCGATGGCCGGCCATACTAATCCCTTTCTCCTCCATTACCTGGGCCGTATAGGGATTAATACCCTTGGGGTATAAACCGGCGCTATGAACCTCATATCTGTCACCGGCGTAGACTCTTAGAAAAGCCTCTGCCATCTGGCTCCGGGCTGAATTGCCCGTACACAAAAACAACACTTTTTCCTTTGTCACGTTAACCTCTTTGTTTTGTTTATAGTATTGGTTAAAAAACTCACTGCCTCTGAGACCAATCATGTAAAAAAGCGGTTACTTGATTAGTTATTGCCTCCCGGACGGTGCGGAAGATTGTCCGAACTTCTTCTTCGCTGCCGGTTGCTCTGGCCGGATCAGGAAACCCCAGGTGAATCGGCGCCGGCTGGCTTTGATCGAGCCAGGTCGGATGATACTTTTTGGCGTTATCACACAGCGTCACGATCAAATCAAAGGGGATTGTACGAAACTCATCGGCGTGCTTGGCTGAATGGCCACGCCAATCAATCCCAATTTCGGCCAGACTCTCGACAGCCCTGGGATGGACGCATCCGGCCGGCTGCGTGCCGGCCGAGAAGGCGGCCCATTCATCGCCGAGTTGGGTATTGACAATCGCCTCGGCCATCTGGCTGCGGCAGGAGTTGCCGGTGCAGAGAAAAAGAACAAAGCGTTTGCGTTTGTGGTCAACTTCGTCGGGCTGAAGAAGGCTCACCGGAGCTTGCCGCCCTTCAGGGCCACATAAAGCCGGGCGGGCTTGAACCCGGGCCGGGTCGAGGAACTGCCCCAGCCAGGCCCGCCAGTAAGTAAGATTATCCTTATTAGCCGCGTAATAAATCCAGCGGCCATCAATGGTATCGTGCCGGGTACGGACCAAGCCGGCCTGGCGCAAAACCCGCAAGTGGTGGGAGAGCAGGTTAGGAGGCAGGCCGACCTGCTCCTTGAGTTCACTGTGGCAAGCTTCCCCTTCGGCCAACAGGTCGAGGATATGCAGCCGATACGGGTCGGCCAAAGCCTTCATCGCCTCAGCCGCTTTTTCCAGGCGGAGTTGCCACTCGGTCAAATTCTTGGCCATGCTAACCTCCTCTCTTGGGTCAGATTTCTAGCACTCAACCCTTGCCGGTGCGGAGCATTTGGGCATATTCGTGCGGCATCGTGCTGGCTTCAATCGCCTGCGCCGCTCGCTCAATATCGTAGGCTACCCGCATAAAATTGACCTCCAGCTCACGGCCACTGGCCTGCAAGACCACATAGCCAGCACGCGGATCACCATCCTTCGGTTTCCCCACACTCCCGGCATTGACGACATGCCGGCCGCTGGGCAAGATGCGGTGATAGGGCAGATGGGTATGGCCGCACACCAGGACATCCGCTTCCACCAAATCGAGCAGCCGCTCCAGGCTGCTGGCCGGCCGATCTTCAAACAAATATTCGTTGATCCGGCGCGGGCTGCCGTGGACCAATACCACCCGCAAATCCCCCAGTTGGAGCGGTATCTGCTGGAGTAACTGGCGCAAGAAGGCTTTGTTTTCTTCGGTCGTGTGGTCATTGGTCCAGGCAATGGAGCGTTTGCCTAAGGCCTCGGCCACCGGGTTGGTGTAGGCGCAGCCGCAATCATCGCTGCTGTTCCCCACGCCCTGATCATAATTACCCATCAGGGTTGGGATATTCCACTCTCGAATGACCGAAATTACCTCGTTAGGAGAAGTACCATAGCCGACGAGATCTCCCAGGCAGTAAAAATTGGATAATCTCCGCGCTGCCATATCCGCTTGAACTGCTTCAAGGGCAGGTAGATTCGCATGAATATCCCCAAAGATAGTGATTTGATCCATCAAGATGTCTCCAAGTGATTTAATATCAAAAATAGTTATATCAATATTTTTTGAATTTATTTTCTTCTACTATACCTCACAAAGTTTACCCCGTCAAAAAAGACCGGCCACGTTTGTAGGTTTTGTTTCGATGAGGGTTGAAATAAATGACATCCATCACCTATCTTTGTGACAAATGTCACTATTCGCTCCTGATAGAAAGATGTACACTTTATTTCAGCTAGTATTGAAATAAAACCACCAGCTTAGAGTAGGAGAAAAAGCAATGATTAAGCCGCCCTTGATGGACGACCAAATCTTGCCCGAAGCCACAATGGTGTTGAAGGCCCTGGCCGACCCTAATCGCCTGCGCATCTTCAACATGCTGATGGAAGGCGACTCGTGCAACGGCGAACTGAATGAACGGTTAGGCCTGCCGCCCAATCTGCTGTCGCACCATCTGCGGGTGCTGCGAGAGGCCGGGTTGGTATACAATCGCCACGATGCGGTGGATGCCCGCTGGATTTACTACGCGGTAGATAAAGAAGCGGTTACACGCTGGCTTGAGTGGTTTTGCCAGTTGCTCAATCCGGCCCGCATCCAGGAACGGCCCCTTTTATGCGGCCCCGAAGGGCGCACGTGCCCCAATTTTCTGGCAACTTAGGGTAAGTTAGCACGCGAATGTGTCCCACAGAATCGTCTAAATTTTGGGACAGGCCTCGAAGGGCCGCAATCGCCCCTGGAGACTAAATCTGGTTGTTAAATTCCCTAATTATTTTCAGGAGGAGTGTATCAATGACCGAATTTTTGGAAACAACAGTTGATAAATTTACCTTCAAAGTCGCCGCCGACCGGCTCTACACCGCCGACCACCTGTGGGTAAAATGGGACGATGGCCTGGTTCAGATTGGGTTGAGCGATTACCTCCAGCAAAGCTCGGGGGATGTGGCCTTTGCCGAACCCAAATCCGCAGGAACCACCTTAACCTTGGGGGATGAACTGGCGACGATTGAAACGATGAAAACTAATTTGAGTGTTCCCTCGCCGGTGAGCGGGGTGATTAAGCTCATCAACCCGCGGCTGGAAGATGAACCGGAACTGGTCAACAAAGACCCTTACGGTGAAGGTTGGTTAGCCCAGGTTGAACCCCGTGATTGGGACACAGACAAAACTAATTTGCTGGACGCCACCACCTACTTTGAACAGATGAGGGTTGAAGCCGAAGCGGAGGCAAAAAAATTATGAACGACAACAAACACGTGGTCGTGGTGCCGTGCAGCGGCATCGGCAAAACCTACGGTACGGTGGGTCGCGAGGCGGCCTATGAATTGGCCGAGGAATTACGGCCCGACTGCGCCGAAGTGGTGGCCCTATCGCTGCTGGTTCTGGGCGATGCGGAGACACAGGCGCGAGTGCAGGCGGCCCCGGCCATTACGATTGACGGCTGCAAGCTGGCCTGCGCCAGCAAAATGGTGACCGAGAGCGGCGGCCGGGTGGCTTACGAGGCCAACGTGCTCGATACCTTCCGCCGCCATCGCCACCTCAAGCCTAAAGGTATCGCCGAGTTGAATCCAGAGGGGCAGGAGTTGGCCTACAGAATGGCCGAAGAGTTGGCCGAAGCGACGGACAAAATTATGCGAGGGGAGGAGGTGTAACGATGCCGGATCTACCCAAGAAAAAAGTCGGAATCGTCGCTTGCAGCGGCGAGGAGATGGCTGCCGGAACCGTGAGCCGGCTGGCGGCGCTGAAGGTGTTGGAGCAACTACGCCCGGCGGAGACCGTGACCATCTGCCTGCCCTTGTTCCTGGCTGGTGGGGAAGGCGACCGCGCTTTTGCCCGTTTCTATCCAACCATTGCCATTGATGGCTGCGACAAACGCTGCGCCGCCCGGGCGACAGAGCAGTACAGCGGCAAACCGGCGGCCAGCGTGGTTGTCACCGACCTGGTAGAGGCAGACGCCAACCTGGGTACATCGCGCCGTTTGAATGAAGTGGGACGGCAGGCGGTGGACACGGTGGCCGAGGCCGTCGCTCCCCTGGTGGACAACCTGCTGGGCGTCAAGTGGAGCCGTCGGAGCGGATCGGCGGTGGAGGAAACCAGTCAACCGGAAGAAGCCGTAGAGGCCAGGTGTTCCTGCGGCTCCGGTATCCCGGTGCTAACTCTGACCGTAGAGGATCGGCGGGAAACGTTGATTGCGGTTCCGGCCATTTTTGAGCAATTCTATCAGCAAGGCAAACGGCCCGAGACCAATGGTGTGGCTGCCGAATTGCTGCAAACCACCAGCCTGTACAATACCATTGCCGAAACCTTTGCTTCGGCCTACCAGGCGGCGCTGCTGCGTGAATTTGAAAGCTACTGCCGGAAACAGGAGGGATAAATCAATGTCACGCACCGCCACTTATCACACCACCGTGGCCTGGACAGGGGAACACTGGGGCCACCTCAAAATGGGCAACGGCCCGGAGATGGATTTCTCCGCCCCGCCCGACGCCCACGGCCACGCCGGGGTCCTGACGCCTGAAGATGCTTTTGTGGCGGCGGCCAACACCTGCGTGATGATGATGTTCATCTGGGCCGCCGAGCGCTTCAAACTGGATTTACAGAGCTATGAGTGCTACACCGAGGGCAAAAAGCTCATCGAGCTGGACCGGACCGAGATTTTTACCGACCTGGTTTTCCGGCCCAAGATTGTGGTCAAGGCCAACGGGACTGACCCAGAGCGAGTTCGCAAGCAGGTGAACCGGGCGCTGGAGTCGGCTCAAAAATACAGCCTGGTGGCTAACTCGGTCAAGTCAAAAATTATGATTGAACCCACTATCGAGGTAATGCCATGATGATCACGGCCAAACCGGTCTCATGGGGGGAAGTTGATGAAAGCGGACGGTTGATTATCCCCGCCGAAGTAGCCGCCCGAAATGGCCTAAAACCCGGGGCCAAGGTGTTGTTTGAGCAAGAAGCGCAGGGAGTGCGCCTGCACCAACCCGTTAACTACCTGGCTAAACTCTATATCGAACCATCAAGCCGGTGCAACCTGGATTGCGTGACCTGCATGCGCAATATTTGGAAGGCCCCGGATGAGATCATGGCTGGCCCAACCTTTGACTGGATAATAGCGGGATTGTCAGAGTTTTCGCCGCCGCCGCTGGTTTTTTTTGGCGGTCTGGGCGAACCGCTGCTGCATCCTGACCTGCCCGAGATGATTACCCGAGCCAAGGCGCTTGGTTCACGGGTGGAGCTTATTACAAATGGAACTATTTTGACCGAGCGTATTTCTCACCAATTAATTGAGGCAGGATTGGATGTACTGTGGGTGTCGCTGGATGGAGCCACTCCGGAGAGCTACGCCGATGTGCGCTTGGGAGCATCGCTGCCCAAAGTGCTAGCTAACCTGAAACAATTTGACCGGGTGCGGTCCAAAGGGCATCGCCCCACACCGGAAATAGGAATTGCTTTTGTCGCCATGCAGCGCAACATTCACGATCTGCCGGCCGTGATACGAATTGGCCAACAGTTAAGGGCAAGCCATCTGTCCGTTAGTAACGTACTGCCGTACACCGAAGCCATGTGCGCGGAGCGGCTCTATGATAAGGTTTTGAACAATATCGCCTTTCAACCCTCACCTTGGGGGCGACAGATAAGTTTACCCAAAATGAACCCGGATGGGGTCCTTAGTCAAGTATTTAGTCAAGTCATGGATAAAGGCTGGAACATCAAATTTGCCGGCAGTAACCTGGGGTCAACCAATGACACCTGCCCCTTTATTGAAAACGGGGCCATGGCCATTGGTTGGGATGGCGGAGCCAGCCCTTGTTTGCCCTTGCTGCACAGTCACATTAGCTACGTGGGCAGCCGCAAACAAACCTCGCACCAGTACATCATTGGCAATGTGGCCGAAAAGTCGCTGCGTGAATTGTGGGAAGCGCCGGATCATCAAACCTACCGCCAAAAAGTGCAAGGGTATGAATTTGCCCCCTGCACCTTTTGCGGGGGCTGCGAGCTGGCCTATGAAAACAAAGAAGATTGTTTTGGCAATGAGTTCCCCACCTGTGGCAACTGTTTGTGGTCGCAGGGGGTCATTCAGTGTCCTTAATTACAGGGGTTACGCGGTCATGTCATTTTGAGCGACGAAGGAGCGAGAAATCCCTCAAAACTCCGCTTGCAAGACGAGCTAGTAGGGATTTCTCCCTCCGGTCGAAATGACATGGTTAGGCCCACCGCGTAACTCCTTGTTAATTATAGCTGTATATCAAAATCATTCATTATGGTGGAGGATATTTATGTTGACGATCAAAGTATTAGGCCCTGGCTGTCGCAACTGCCAGGTGCTGGCCCAAAAAGCGACCGAAGCTTTAGAAACTCTGGCTGAAACTCAACCGGAAGAATACGAAGCTACCATTCTCAAAGTGACCGAGTATCAAGATATTATGAAATACCCGATTATGTACACCCCCGGCCTGGTCATCAACGAAAAGCTGGTCAGCGCCGGGCGCATTCCGACGACAGACGAAATTAAGGGCTGGCTGGTTGAAGCAGCTACCCAGGCGGCTTAACCTGATTTAGCCTGAACCTGGTATTAATCAACCTGGAACAACTGAATAGTAGGCTGGAGGATATCCATAGCCTGCCAGCCTATTATTTTTGCTTATATACATTCAATTTTCTGCATATAAAGGATTTCATTGTGTCAACTTACGAAACAACCCCCTCATCAACTAAACTCTCCTGGCGGCTCCCTACTCTGACGCTGGCTGCGGCAGCGGCCTGGTATCTGCTGTACGGCCAACTGCAAACCCTTGCCGACTGGCTAACCTATACCCTCCTCGGCCTGCCTCACGGAACCCAACTGGCCGAGTCGATCAACTTTTTTCTGTACGACGTCCCCAAAATTCTGATGCTGCTGGCGGGGATGGTCTTTGTCGTCACCGTCGTCCGCTCCTTTTTCAGCCCGGAGCAGACTCGCGCCCTGTTGGGCGGCAAGCGTGAAGGCTTGGGTAACCTCCTGGCCTCCGGTCTGGGCGTGCTGACGCCGTTCTGCTCCTGCTCGGCTGTACCCCTCTTTATCGGTTTTGTCGAGAGTGGTATTCCCCTGGGCGTCACCTTCTCTTTCCTGGTGGCCGCGCCGATGGTTAATGAAGTGGCCCTGGCCATGCTCTTTGGCATGTTCGGCTGGAAAATTGCCGGGTTGTATCTCAGCACCGGCCTGATGGTAGCCATTGTCAGTGGCGTGATCATTGGTCGCCTGAAAATGGAACGGTATGTAGAGGATTTTGTCTGGCAAATTAAAGTGGGCCAGGCCGGGCCGGGGCTGCTCTACAAACCCACCTGGGATGACCGCCTGCGCGATGCTGCCCGCGCTACCCATGAGATTGTGAGCCGGGTCTGGCTCTTTGTAATCATTGGTATCGCTGTGGGCGCCGGGATTCACGGCTACGTGCCGGAAGATTTCCTCCTCAACATGATGGGCCGTCAGGCCTGGTGGTCGGTGCCGGTAGCCGTAGTCATTGGCATTCCTCTGTACGCCAACGCGGCGGGTATTATGCCGGTGGTCTACGCCTTGATGGAAAAAGGCGCGGCGATGGGGACGGTGCTGGCCTTTATGATGTCGGTCATTGCCCTCAGCCTGCCGGAAATGCTCATTTTGCGCCGGGTGCTCAAACCCCGCCTGATTGCTACCTTTATTGGCATTGTGGGCGCGGCCATTGTCCTGACAGGTTATCTGTTTAACTTGATCATCTAACCCTTCTTTACAAATCGAGGAGGTTCATAAATGAATTCTAATGTGATTATTATTGTAGGACTGCTCATTCTGGCGATGTTATCGGGCATGTTAGGTTTAGGTGTGGCCTTTGCGGCCGTCCCCTTCCTGTCGCTGTTCATGCCGGATTTGGTACATCAGGTGCAGCCGCTCACGTTGATGCTCAATGGTTTAACAGCCTTGTTTGCCACCTTTGGTTTTGCCCGGAGTGGATTGGTAGACTGGCCCAAGGCCATCACTTTGGCGGTAGTTACCACCCTGTCGGCTCCAGTAGGTTCGTACCTGGTACAGTTTATCAATCAAACCTACATCTGGCCGGTGTACCTGGCCGCCGTGACTTATTTGGCTTACAACCTGTTCAAGCCGGTCAAAGGCGAAACCGATCGGTCGGAGAACTTCAGGCTGGCCTTGCTCCTGGCCGTTCCTATTTCCATTTTGGCCGGTTTTTTAGGGATTGGGCCGGGCTTTCTGCTAATGCCAACGCTGATTTTGCTGCACTTTGAACCCAAACGGGCTGCCGGTATCAATGCCTTTGCCGTTACCCCGCCCTCATTTTCGGCCCTCATTCCACACCTGGGCACGATGCAAATCGATTGGATGCAGGCCGGTATTTTACTGGTTGTAGGCGCAGTCGGCGCGTTTTCCGGCGCCAGGATCACCAGTCTGTATATGCCGAGCGGTCGGCTGAAGCAGATGTTTGGTGTGTTGATTGTGATTATGACCCTGTATAAGATTTATACCCTGCTGGTTTAAGGAGACAACAATGAGCCACAATCATACTCACGCCGCGGTTGAATCGTCAGCCGGTGACAAAATTGAAAGTAAATTTGTCCTGTCGTTGACGCTGACTGGCCTGATTCTCATCGCCGAGATCGTCGGCGGGTTATGGACCGGCAGTTTGGCCCTCCTCTCTGACGCGGCCCACGTCTTTCTGGATATGTTTGCCCTGGGCCTCAGTTATGGGGCCATTCGGTTGGCCGCCCTGCCGGCTAACGATCAGCACACTTACGGTTTCCATCGCATGAAAGTGCTGGCGGCCTTCATTAACGGGGCCACCTTGCTGCTGGTCGCCTTTGAAATTTTTCGCGAGGCCTGGGCGCGCTTTCAAAACCCGGAGCCTATCCTGGCCGGGCCAATGCTGGTAGTGGCCGTGATTGGCCTGGGGGTTAACCTGGTGGTGGCGTTTGTGCTGCGCGAGCACGACCACGACGACCTGAACACCCGCGCCGCCTTTTTGCACGTGCTGGGCGACACCTTATCGTCGGTGGGCGTCATCGCCGCCGGGGTGGTCATCCTGTTCACCGGCTGGATGTGGGTAGACCCGCTGGTGAGCGTGCTGATTGGGCTGATTATCCTGGCCGGATCCGGCCGGGTGCTGAAGCAAACCATTCATATCCTGACCGAAGGCGCGCCGGAGGGTGTGACCGCTTCTGAGGTCGCCCAGGCCATGCGTCAGGCTCCCGGCGTGGCTGAAGTCCACGATTTGCACGTCTGGACGGTCAGCCCCGGCTATCCAGCCCTCAGCGCCCACGTGGTGCTGGCCGACCAGGCCCTCAGCCAGACCGGGCCGCTGATGGCCGAACTCAAGGAGACTATCTATCACCGGTTTGGGATTGAGCATACGACTATTCAATTTGAATGCCACAACTGCGGCCAGGGGGTGGTAGTATGCGTGAATGAGGCTGAAGAAGTAGGGAGTCTTTCGCAGTAAACGTAAAACTGAACTTTATTCATACTTCCGGCCAGGATAAAAATATCAACAAAATTTCAGAAATAGGAGACATTTAAAATGGAGACCAAACAAATTTTACTGGATACGCTCACCTTTCACGGTCACAAGTGTTGGGCCAGTACCGCCGGGGTGCGGATTGGACTGGCGGCGCTGCAAGCCCTGGGCGTCGAGCGCAGCGGGGCCAAATCACTCCACGCTATCATCGAAATTGGCGACCATCATGGGGCCATGTGCTTTGGCGACGGCGTCCAATACACCACCGGCTGCACTTTTGGCAAGGGCAATATTGAAAAGAATAACCAGGGCAAACTGGCCGTGACCCTGATTGATAAGGCCAACCAAAAAGCCGTGCGGGTGGCCTACAAACCGAGCCTGCAAAAGCAAATCAAGGAATCAGCCTTTATGCAAAAGCGAACGGCGGGCATTCCACCGACTCAAATTCCCGAAGCGGAGCAGTGGGAGTTGGTCAACCTGATTTGGGATGCGCCGCAGGACCAGATTATGACCATCGGCCCGGTGGTTGATTACCCCTGGAGCGAACCGGCGGAGATTGTGCGCTTTGCTGTGTGTGACGGCTGCGGTGAACTGGTGGCCGAACCGTATTTGCGAGTAGTCAACGGCAAGTCGCTGTGCCGGGATTGTTCCGGCTACGCGGTGTGAAGAACAGATTGGAGATTACGACCTAAAACTTGAATTCCCAATCTCCAATTAGCTCACCCATAGAGGCACAACCATGACTTTTTACCTGGTTAGCGCAGTTATCGTCTTTGTCTTTTCCGGCTTGTTGGCGATGGCCGGGCTGGGGGCAGCCTTTTTGTTTGTCCCGCTGTTTTACTACATGGGTGTGCCGCTGGCCGAAGCTACAGCCACAGCCCTACTTCTAAATACCGTCAGCCTGTTATTTGCTACCGTCAATTACTGGCGTGGGCATCTAATCAACTGGCGGGTGGGCTTGCCGGTGCTTATCACCGCTGTCATTCTCTCACCATTGGGGGCGCGGTTGACTCCTTACGTGAATAAGACTCTGCTGTTAGGCTTATTTGCCGCCTTCCTGGTTTTTGCCGGGGCGATGATGCTATTTTACCGGCCGCAGCCTCGCCAAAAGCCCTTGAGCCGGACTGTCGAAGTGGGCGCAGGCGTAGGGGTAGGCAGCGCCGCCGGCTTTTTGGGCGGGCTGCTGGGCGTGGGCGGCGGGAACTTTATCCTGCCGGTGTTGAATTGGCTAGGCCTGGAAACTAAAATGGCGGCCGGAACAACGGCCCTGATTGTTGTCTTTTCCTCTTTCTCCGGTTTCCTGGGACATGCTACTCTGGGTGGCCTGGACCCGTTTTTCATCAGCCTGATGGCAATTATGGCGGCTACTGGCTCCATCGTCGGCTCGCAGTTGATGAAAACGAAACTTTCTAACACCCAGCTCAAACGGATCATTGGCATCTTGCTGTGGCTCATTGCCGCCAAGATGATCTTCGACCTGTTCAAGTGAACGGAGGAGACCCGCAGATGAAACCAATTTTGGACAAACGAAAATGCCCGGCGCAACCGGGCCTCTGCCTGGCCATCCAGGCTTGCGTTCAGGAGGCCATTCGTTACGTTGCCGACGAAAAGGAACGATTGGGCGGCAAAATCGTGTTTGACTACGACCGGTGTGATGGGTGTGGCGACTGCGTGACTGCCTGTTGTGGTAACGCCATTGAATTGAAATGAACCAAGCTTTCTGTATTAAAAATTATCAAGGGAGAACAAATATATCATGAATACCAATGACGAACTGTACCAGGCCGGCTTGATTTTACACGGCCACAAGTGTCCAGCTATGCCGATGGGTTTGCGGGCCGGGTTGGCGGCCCTGGAAGTGTTAGGTGTCCCCCGGTCGCTCGATGGCCAGTTGACGGTGTTAGTCGAGATTGACCGCGATCATTGCGCGACCTGTTATGCTGATGGGGTGCAGATTGCCACCGGCTGCACTTTTGGCAAAGGAAATATTCAAAAGTTGGGGTATGGCAAGTTTGCGTTGACCCTGATTGATAACAAAACCGGGCGCAGCGTGCGGGTGGTCACCAGACCGGAGACGATTCGCCGCAATCAGGAATCTGAGTTCATCCAATATCGTAAGCGGGGTGTACCGGCTTCACAGATCGAGACTGGCCTCGTTGAGCCGATGATTGAAGCTGTCTTGAGTGCTCCGACTGAAGCCCTATTCAGCGTGGAACCGATAAAAGAACAGAGGTTACCGGCAGCCCGCCCCCACGATTTTAATACGATTATCTGTGCTGAATGTGGCGAGGTGGCGGTAGAACGCTATGCTCGCGTTAAGCAAGGAAAAATCGTCTGTATCCCCTGCGCTGAGAAAGTGTAGGAGGCATCTACGTCTGAATAATGTAGGTATACTTCCAAATTGGAGGATAGCATGTTATACGTCATTCTTACCCTGGTTCTCTTCGCCCTGTCGTTTGTCGCCGGAATGATGGGGTTGGGTGTGGCTTTCATCGCCACGCCGGTGTTAGGCTTGTTCGGCTTTGAATTGAAGCACGTGATTATGCCCTGGTCGTTGTGGCTCAATGGCCTAACCGCCATCTCCGGGGCGATTGTTTTTGCCCAAAAGAAAATGGTGGACTGGCGCACGGCTATCCCCCTGCTCTTGATTACCACAATTGTCGCTCCAATTGGGGTGTGGCTGCTGCAATTTGCCTCGACCACATTGGTCTGGTGGATTTATGTCGGCGTGCTCATCTTCCTGGCTTACCGCATGGCCTTTCCGCCCAAACAGGATGACAGCGTAGCCCCACAAATTACCGACCAGACGCGAGTGAAAGGGGGCTTCTTGAGCGGCGCCATCGGTATTTTTGCCGGTTTTTTGGGCGTTGGGCCGGGCTTTTTGATGATGCCCACGCTGGTGCTGCTGGCGGTGCAGCGAGCTTATTTGTTGCTGAGTTAGCCATTATGGGTAGCCCCAGGATCTCTTGGGGGAACATCTGGCTCTTGTTGTCACTGTAAATAGATTCCTTTTATCCGGCAGTGTCATTTGTCCCACATTATTGTGACATTTATCACTATAGATAACCGAATTTAGTTTGGTATACTGGTAACGTTGACCCTATTCGATTGTTACGGCCAATCTGTCTAGTGGAGCTTGATGCTGGATCAAACATTAAATAACTGGAAGCCAACTCTAATCTTCTGTTCTATGCCGGCAAGTAACGGCCAGAACAGGCGCTTTAACAGCGCTATGTCAGATAAACATAGCGCTGTTTTTGTTTTACCGACAAGGAGATAAATTCCCGCTACAGAGCAAGCAGGGTCGGCAACCCTGACGCTATATAGTAACAAAACTTAAACTTCATCTCATTATTACCAAAACAAGGAGGTTTTTTCCAATGACACTTGGTGGATATGCAAACAAAGTTGCCTGGATTAATCTGAGCGATGGCGCGGTGAATTACGAGCCGGTCAAAGAAGAAGATGCGCGCAAATATATTGGCGCGCGTGGCCTGGGCGTCAAGTATGTGTTTGACAACGGCCCCCAGGTAGAACCGTTATCACCGGATAACATTTTGTGCGTGTTGACCGGCCCTCTCACGGGCACGGATTGTAACATGAGCGGCCGGCTGGCCGTCATCACCAAATCTCCATTGACTGGCACCATCGCCGACGCGCACATGGGAGGCTGGACGGCGGCCAAACTGAAATGGGCCGGTTTTGACGGCTTGGTGTTCAAGGGCAAAGCCGACAAACCGGTGTATGCTTATGTCGAAAACGGGCAGGTTAGCCTGCTGGATGCCTCAGATGTGTGGGGCAAGGGCGTTCACGAAACCCTCCAGATCTTACGCGCTCGTCATGGCGAAGAGTGTGACGGTATGGCCATTGGGCCGGCCGGGGAAAATTTGGTCAAATTTGCCGCCTGGATCAATATTCATGACCGGGCTGCCGGGCGCAGCGGCACCGGCGCGGTGGCCGGCAGTAAAAATCTGAAAGCCATCATCATCAAGAGCGACAAAAAGAGTAAACCACAGCCGGCGAATAAAGAAGCCGACAAAGCAGCTCGCAAAAAGGCGCTGGCCAACATTATGGATGAGGCCAATATTACCTCACCGCGGAAAGGTGGTCTGAGTGTTTACGGCACCAATGTTTTGACGAATATTGATAATAGCATCGGCGCGCTGCCCACCAAAAACTCCCAACTAACAGCGTTTGGTGATAGAGCCGAATTGGTTTCGGGTGAATACGTCAAAGCCAACATCCTGGTCAACGATCCCACCTGCCACGCCTGCCCGGTGGCCTGCAAAAAAGAAGTTGAGATCAAGGAAGGCCCCTACAAGGTGCATATGGAAAGTGTGGAGTACGAGTCGGCCTGGACCTTTGGCCCCAACTGCGGCAATGATGATGTGGCATCTGTCGCTTTCATGATTAATTTGTGTAACGACTACGGGATGGACTCCATTGAAACCGGTCAGGCCTTGGCCGTCTACATGGAGGCCAGCGAGCGGAACTACACTAACGGCGACGGCAAATTGGATTGGGCCGACCGCGATAAGATGATCGAGGTTATCCATAAAATTGCCATGCGTGAAGGCGTCGGTGACAAATTGGCCGAAGGGCCAGCCAAGGCTGCCCAAATGTGGGGGCACCCTGAAGTTTCAATGTCGGTGAAAGGGCAATCCATCCCCGCTTATGACCCGCGTGGGCTGAAAGGTATGGGCATTGCCTATGCCACCAGTAATCGGGGCGCCTGCCATGTCCGCGCTTATACCCCGGCTGCCGAACTGGGGATCATGCCCTTTGGTTCGCTCAAGGTTGACCCATTGGCCTGGGAAGGCAAAGGTAAGCTAGTAAAAATCTTCCAGGATGTCCACGCCGTCTCTGACTCACTTGATTTGTGCAAGTTCTCCGCTTTTGCGATGGGCATGGAGGAATATGCCGCCCAATTCAATGCTGTGACCGGCCTGACTTTCAGCGCGGAAGAGATGCTCAAATGCGGCGAGCGCGTCTACAACCTGGAGCGCTACTACAACAACCTGGTCGGCTTCCGCGAAGGCTCCGACTACCTGCCCAAGCGCTTCCTGGAAGAGCCGAGCACCATGCCCGGCTCCGAAGGCCAGGTCTGTGAGCTGGATAAGATGCTCGACGAGTATTACGAGGTGCGCGGCTGGGTCAATGGTGTCGTGCCGGAAGCCAAATTGAAGGAACTGGAGATTATCTAGGGTTAGCGCCTATAGGTTTGGAAAGACCTTTACGGTCTAACCCACTCGAAGTAGAAACGGTAGCGAGAAGCCAGGTCTCTCGCTACTTTTTTAGCTTGGTAGTTCAACCGACTTTGAACTAAGGTGACATTTGTCACCGCTTTACCCGATAGATGTCACTACTCTCCAGCGGCCTGATAACGTATACTGGGTTCAAGTTGGCAGTTCAGTAGACATTGAACCAAAAACAATCCCTTCATTCAATATTGACCTGGTAATTGCAGGGATCTTTTAGCAGGCACATACGCAAGGATCGGGCAAGCAATATGCGGCCATGCTTGAGAACGGCGCTGCTGATCTTATGGTTGTTCTTGGCGGCCTGTAGCGGCCCAACCTATCCACGCGTCAGTCTGGCGGAAGTGGGCGCGCCAGCGGTAGTAGGCAATCCCGATCAACCCCGCAGATTGCCTCTTCGTCTCGCCGTGGCTGCCGTCATTTCTCCCCAGGCCACTCTCGAAGCCTATGACCCGCTGCTCGACTATCTCTCGACTAAACTCGACCGCCCGGTGCGACTGCTCCAGCGTAACACCTATGCCGAAATCAATGAACTGATCCGTTCCGGTGGGGCTGACCTGGCCTTTGT
Organism: Anaerolineales bacterium; assembly: GCA_015075405.1. GTDB lineage: Bacteria > Chloroflexota > Anaerolineae > 4572-78 > J111 > DSQQ01. Next base: position 1,835,563 of record JABTUK010000002.1, on the reverse strand, counting down.
GTGCGGTGGAGCTTATGTAGAAGGTCAGCGTGAATTTGGGATGGAACTGCTTGTCGCCCCTCAGGTGCGCGGCGAGACGACCTACTCCTCATATCTCATCGTCCCGCGCGACTCGACGGCCCAAGCCCTGGCCGACTTGCGCGACCGCACCTTTGCCTTTTCCGACCCGCTGTCCAACTCCGGCCACCTGGCCCCGCAATGGCTGCTCTACGAAATGGGCGAGACGCCGGAACGTTTCTTCTCATCCACTCTGTTCACCTACTCTCACGACAACTCCATCCGCGCCGTCGCCGATCATCTGGTAGACGGCGCAGCCGTAGATAGCCTGGTCTACGATTTCACCATCGCCCGCACCCCGGCTTTTAGCGGCCGGACGCGGGTGATTGGTAAAGCCGGACCATTCGGTATCCCACCCGTAGTGGTTCATCCTGACCTCGACCCTGATCTCAAGGTTCAACTACAGCAGGTGTTGCTGAATATGGCCGATGATCCGGCCGGCCAGGTCACGCTCACGACGCTGATGATTGACCGCTTTGTGACCGTAGATGACTTAGCCTATGCCTCTATTCGCCAGATGGCGGCCACGCTGCGAGGGTGGGATGACCCGCGCTGATAGGCTCGACTCAGCACCACCGACCGTAGGGCAAGATGCCATCTCGCCTTACCAACGCCTCCTGCGCCGCCTGACGGCTGTCAGCGTTCGCGCTAAAATCCTGGGGATGGTCGCCGGCATAGTCTTACTGCTCGGTCTCGGGGTAACGCTCCAGGTGCGGGTACGCTTGCAGGCTGAACTCAGCGCCAGCTTGGAGACGCGCGGTATAGCCATTACCCGCGATCTGGCAGTCCGTTCGGCCGATTTGATTCTGACCGAAAACACCTTTGCCCTCTACCAACTCATCCGTGACACCCTAGAGACCAATCCCGACGTGCGCTATGTCTTTGTGCTCACCGCCGAGGGCGGGGTGCTGGCCCATTCCTTCGAGCAGAGCGTGCCGCCCGATATACTCCAAGTCAACCCAGTAGATGGGACGCAGCCTTACCGGGTGCAGAAGCTTGACAGTGAGGAGGGCCTCATCTCCGATGTCGCCGTGCCCATCCTGGCCGGGCGAGCCGGCGTCGCCCGCGTTGGTCTCTCGCAACATCGCCTGGCCGACTCGGTCGCTTCAGCTACCTGGGGCCTGATCGGCGTCACGATAGTAGCGCTGGCCTTGGGCCTGGGCGTGGCCCTCACCTTGACCCAGGTGCTCACCCGTCCGGTGCTGGAACTGGTCAGTGTGGCTCGGGCCGTGGGGCAAGGCGACCTGTCGGCCAAAGCCCGGCGGCGCATGGACGATGAAATTGGTGAACTGGCCTTGGCTTTCAACGCTATGACTGATAACCTGGCCCACTCGCAGGCCGACTTGCTGCGCCGGCTGCGGGAAATAGGGACACTCAACGCTACAGCAGTGACCATCAGCGGCGGGTTGGGTTTGACCGCTGTGCTCCAGGGTACTCTCGATAAAGTACTGGAGGTGATGAATTTACGGGCTGGTTGGATTTTTCTGGTTGATGACCAGGCTGGCCCCCCGGTTCGTCTGGTGGTTCAATCGGGCCTGTCGGCGGCTTTTGCCGCCGAGGAAGCCGAACGCGAATTGGGGGCATGCGTCTGCGCCCACGTGCTGCGGCAGGGCTGCCCCCTGGTCGTTCACGACATCCGGCGCGAGTGCCCGCGCTTGAGTCCGGAGGTCATCACTGCCGAAGGACTGGTTTGTCATGCCAGCATCCCACTCATCGCCCATGACCGCGTGGTAGGGGTGTTGAATGTGGCCAGCGCTCAGGCTCGCGAGTTCACGGCCGAGGAGATTGCTTTGCTTGATTCGGTGGGCCGGCAAATCGGCGTGGCTGTTGAGAATGCCCGGCTGTGGGAGGAGCTCAAGCGCAAAGAAGCGCTGCGCGGGCAGTTGCTATCGCAGGTGATCACCGCTCAAGAGTCTGAACGTAAGCGCATCGCCCGTGAGTTGCATGACGAGACCGGCCAGTTACTGACCACGCTGCTGGTGGGGCTACGAACGCTGGAGCAAACTCCAACCTTGCCGGACGCGGCTCAAGGCAGCGTCATAGAGCTCAAAGCATTGGGCAAACGCATCTTTGACGAGATTCACCGCCTGGCAGTGGAATTGCGCCCGAATGTTCTGGATCAGTTGGGCTTGGTGGGAGCGGTCGAGAGTTGTACGCGAGAGTTTGGGATGCGAACCGGGATCAAGACTGACTTCGATTCGTCCGGCTTGAACGGACTGCCCCTGCCCGGGGAAGTCGAGATTGCTGTCTACCGGGTGGTACAGGAAGCCCTGACCAACGTCGCCAGGCATGCCGCCGCCTCGCAGGTGGGGGTAATGCTGGAACAGCGACGCAATGCCCTTGTTGCCGTCATTGAAGATGATGGGCGCGGCTTTGACGCTGAGGCCGCTTTTAGCTTAACTGCTGATAATGCCCCTCACCTGGGCCTGTTTGGAATGCAGGAACGGGCCGCGCTCCTCGGCGGCCAGCTAACGATTGAATCGGTTTGCGGCCAGGGGACGACCGTATTTGTCGAGATACCCTTGACCAATGACGAAGACCCTGGCCTGAGCCAGGAAGGCGACCGATGACCAAGATTCGCATTTTGCTGGCCGACGATCACGCGGTGCTGCGAGCCGGGCTGAAGGCGCTGCTGGCGACACAACCTGACCTGGAGCCGGTAGGTGAGGCGGGCGACGGCGCGGAGGCGGTGCGCCTGGCCGCACGGCTGCGACCTGACGTGCTCTTGCTGGACGTAACCATGCCCGGCAATGAGCACTTAGCGGCCCTGCGGGCCGTGCGTGACCGCGCCCCCACCGTGCGGACGCTGCTGCTGACGATGCACGAGAACGAGACCATGCTACGCGAGGCCCTACGCCTGGGCGCGGCCGGTTACGTGCTCAAGAAGGCCGCCGAAGCGGAATTGCTCACCGCCATCCGGGCCGTGGCCCGGGGTGAGGCCTATATTGATCCGGGCATGACCCGAGCGATGATTGAAGGGTATCTAGGAACGGCGGAGAGTAGGTCAACACGTGGAATGGAAGAGGTTCAGACGGATGGGCTGACCGCACGCGAGATCGAAGTGCTGAAGCTGACTGCCGAAGGGTACACCAACAAAGAAGTGGCCGAAAAGCTAGTCGTCAGCGTTAAAACCGTCGAAACACACAAAGCCCACATCGCCGAAAAATTAGGGATGAAGAGCCGGGTGGAGTGGCTGCGCTATGCCCGGCAAAAGGGGTTGCTATCTCCCACTTCAGGGGAGAATCCCTGATTCTTTTCCTCACAAATCAGGGAATCCCCTGATTTCCTCACCCCATAAATCTACGTTTTCCCCGATACTCACCACTGGCGTACTCTGCTAAAATGGGAGTAGATGTTTGGGTGGCAAGGGCTGCCCCTCACTTTTCTCTCTGGCGGAGTACCCTATGGCAAAGAAACGTTACGGCATGGCCATTGATCTGCGGCGATGTGTGGGCTGTGAGGCCTGCACCATCGCCTGCAAGCAAGAAAACCATACCCCGCCGGGTGTGGCTTACGCCAAAGTCATCAAAGAAGAAGTCGGCGAATATCCTCATGTGCGCCGCCGTTTTCTCCCGGTATTATGCAACCACTGCGAGAACCCGCCCTGCACCGACGTCTGCCCGGTGGGGGCTACCTGGAAGCGCGCCGAGGATGGGATCGTGGTCGTAGATTATGACCTCTGCATCGGCTGCCGCTACTGCGTTACCGCCTGTCCTTACGGGGCGCGCTACTTTGACTTTGGCGACAATTACCAGGAACCGCTGAGCGAGTTTGAACAACAGCCGTCGCCCGAATACGGCGAGTACCGCGACCGGACGACCGGCGCCAGCCCTATTGGTAATGTGCGTAAATGTACTTTCTGCCTGCACCGGCTGGCCCGCGGCGAGCAGCCGGCCTGCGTGCAAACCTGTATGCCCCGCGCCCGTATCTTTGGCGATCTGAACGATCCCGACTCCGAAATTTCCCGCCTGGTAGCCGAACGGCGCGGCTTCCGGCTCAAAGAAGAATTGGGCACCGAACCCAACGTTTTTTATCTGGAGTGACCTATGCGAGACAAAATCCTGATCCTGGCTTATTGGACTCTCCTCGGCGTCGTGGTCGTCGTGGGGATAGCGGCCACCTATATCCGCACGGTGCAGGGCTTGCAGGTGACCAATCTGACCAGCCTGGTACCCTGGGGGCTGTGGGTGGCGTTCTACATCTACTTCATCGGCCTGAGCGCCGGCTCATTTCTCATCTCGACGATGATATATGTGTTTGGCATTGAACGCTTTGAGCCGATTGGCCGCACCGCCCTCTTCTCGGCCTTCATCGCCCTGAGCACCGGCCTGGCCTTCATCATGCTCGACCTGGGTCATATGGAGCGTTTCTGGACGGTGTTTATCAACCGCAGTTCCACTTCTGTGCTAGAGTGGGAAATTCATTTCTATAACCTATACCTGGTGATTCTGCTGTCTGAGTTGTGGCTGCTGATGCGGCGCGACCTGATCCGCAAAGGGCGGGAAGCCGGGCTAGTGGGGATGATCTGCCGCCGGCTAACCTTTGGCAGCAAAGACCTATCGGACGAATCGGCGGCCAGGGATATGCGGATGGTTAAGATTCTGGGCACGCTCGGCGTCCCGGTGGCTATCGGCGTCCACGGCGGCACCGGGGCTATCTTTGCCGTGGTCAAGGCCCGCCCGTATTGGTACACCGGCCTGTTTCCGCTCATCTTCATCGTCTCGGCCCTGGCCTCCGGCGGGGCGCTGCTCACCTTCATCTACGCCTTCTTCGGACGTAAAGACCGCTTCGCGGAACACGCCGAGTTGGTCACGGCTCTGGGCAAGATGTCGGCCGGCTTCCTGGCGCTTGACCTGATCTTCCTGGCCAGCGAGCTACTGGTTGGGTTGTACGGGGCAGTGCCGGATCACATCGCGGTGTACCGGGCTATTATGTTCGGACCATTCTGGTACATCTTTTGGGGAGTGCAGCTTGGGCTGGGCGCGGTCATCCCGCTGCTGCTTATCTTCAACAAACGCACCGGCCGCTCGGTGGGCTGGATAGGGGTAGCTGCGGCGCTGGTCGTCATCGGCATCATTGGCGTACGGCTCAACATTGTGGTACCCCCCTTCACCGTGCCGTTGCTGCCGGGTGTGGACACGGCTTATCCCTTGGGGCGCTTCTCCACCTTCGATTTCACCGGCTTTGCGGCGGCGCTGTTTGGACTGGCCATCATCCTGTTTGTCATTGCCGCCGGGTTGATCACGGCCCGCCTCTCGCAACTTCCGGCCAGACCGCTGGAGCGAGGTCTGGCCCGCGCCGTCGGATTGGCGATGATGGCCGGCTTTGTGGTGATGGGCCTGCGCTTCCTGGGCGTCGGCGCGCCGGTTACTGCCTCCCTGGTGGGCGAGCCGGCCAGCCTGCCGCTTTTCTTCGGCGGCCTGGTCCGAGCCACCGACCCCACCTTTTACTCGCCATCGGCCATCGAGTGGCTGTCCAGCATGGGTGTAATCGGGCTGGCCGTGCTGGGCTTCAGCCTGGGCTGGCTCATCCTGCCCTTGCAGCACGAACCCGAAGCCCCTCAGCCGGCGCCGCGCCGCTTTGCCGGCTTTGAGCCGATCACAAACGATTGAAAGAGGTAGGAACAACAATGACCACTCAATTGACTCGCCGTGACTTTATCAAACTGGCTGCTTTGACCGGGGGGGCCGTGGCCCTCGGCAGCCGCTTCATCCCCTTCCAATCTAGCCGGGCGGCAGCGCCGGTTCAACCTCCGGCCGGAACCTGGATCCCGACCGCATGCAATATGTGCGGTGGGCAGACCGGCATCCTGGTGCGGGTGGACAACGGGCGGGTGTTGAAAATCGAACCGAATCCCGATAACCCGATTGGCGTGGCCAACATTTCCACCGACTTCTGGCGCTGGAAGAACACCGACGGCGCGGCTATGTGCCCCAAGGGCAACTCCGGGCCGATGGCTCTGTATGATCCTGACCGGGTTAAGACCCCGCTTAAGCGCACCAACCCCGACAAAGGGCCGGGGGTTGACCCGGGCTGGGAAGCAATTTCGTGGGATGAGGCATTGAACACCATCGCCGGCAAACTCAAAGAGCTGCATGATGCCGGCGAGGCTCACAAACTCATCTGGTTTTCCGAAGATCACTCCTTTGTGGATATTCAAAAAGATTTCGCCGAGATGTATGGCACACCCAATTATTATAATCACTCCAACCTGTGTGACGTGAGCCGCAAGGCCTCGTTCAAGTTAGTGATGGGTGATGAGCGGCCGTTAGGCGACTTTGCTAACGCCCGCTATATCCTGCTCTTTGGCTGGAATCCGCTCTCGGCCACCAAGTGGAGCCACCTGCCGCGCATCTTCACCCGCGCTATCGAAAATGGAGCCAAATTTGTGGTGGTGGACCCGTATCTGAGCCAGACCGCCGCCCGCGCCCATGAATGGGTTCCTATCCGCCCCGCCACCGACGGCGCCCTGGCTCTGGCCCTGGCCCATCTGCTGATCAAATGGGACTTGTACGACCACGACTTTGTCGAAACCTGGACGGTCGGCTTTGACGAATTTGCCGCCTTTGTGGCCGACAAAACGCCCGAATGGGCCGAGCAAATTACTGATGTGCCTGCCGCCACCATCCGCCGCATGGCCCGCGATATGGCCAACCTGCGACCGGCGGTGGCCGATACCTGGTCGGGGCCAGGGCAGCACTCCAATGCCGTCCAGGGTGGGCGGGCCATTACCCTGCTCAACGCTCTGCTTGGCAACATTGACCGCCCCGGCGGGATGATGAACCCGGAGCGCAAAGGGCCGGCTCATCAGAAGGTTCATGGGCCGAAGATCGAACAACCCCGTCTGGACAATCTAAACCTGTATCCCTTCGGTCACAGTTCGGGCGTTTACACGGAGGTACTCCAGGCCATCGCTGATGGCACGGCGGCATACACGCCCAAAATGGGCCTGGTTATTTTCCAGAACCTGGTTCTATCAGTGCCGGGTACGGACACCGTCGTCGAGGCCCTGAAGAAATTGGAGTTCCTGGTCGTCGTGGACACAATGCTCTCAGAGACGGCCCAACTGGCCGACATCGTCATCCCCGGCACAAACTACCTCGAACGCTACGATCTCACTACCAACTGGGTCACCTGGACCAGCGTTTCACTACGCCAACCGGTAGTTGAGCCGATTTTCGGGCAGCTGCCGGAGTACGAGTTTGTCGTTGAAGTGGCCCGCCGGATGGGCTTGAAGGATGCCGATGGCAACGACTTCTTCAATGTGGGGCGGATTTCCGGCCAGCCGGTGGCCAGTACCAAAACCTGGTACGAAGAGTATCTTTCGGAGCAATTGTTAAACGGCGGCCCGAAAATGTCGCTGGAGGAGTTGAAAAAACAGCCCGGTGCAGTGTGGGTTGACTCGGTAGGAACGCGCTACGAGAAGTTCAAAGATGAAGTTCATCTACCGGATGGCGCCCAGGTCAGAACCGGCTGGGTCATCATCAAATCGGCCGACGGCAAGATCATACTTGGCTTCCGCAACGGCGTAGACGCGGCCTTCAAGCCGGATGGCTCAGTGCTGGAAATTCCCGCCGACGCGCAGATGGACGACACCCTGCAGCAGGTCATCCTCGATAAGGACGGCAAACTGTGGGGCTTCCTGGACGCCAAAGGGATTCTCAAGGATGCGGAAGGCAAGGGCAAAGGCTTTCTGCGCGAGGATAAATTTATTAAAGGCTGGAACACACCATCCCGACTGATTGAGTTCACCTCGGCCCAGGCCGCGGCCAAAAAAGATCGGAACGGCGCCCCGGTGGAGGCGCAGCCGGTCTACACCCCCCGCAACTGGTTCCCCTCCGCCGAATTCCCCCTGTACCTGATCAACTGGAAGGAAGCCAGCCATACCCACTCGCGCACCCAAAATAACCCCTGGCTGGTTGAACTGGTCGGCTGGAATCGCCTGGCGATCAACGCCGTTACGGCGGAAAGCCTGGGAGTAAAAGACGGCGACGAAATCTGGGTCGAGTCCCCCTACGCTAAAGCCAGAGCCATCGCCCGCGTGACCCAGGGCATCCATCCCGAAGTTGTCGGCTGGCAGCACGGCTTCGGCCACTGGGCGCTCGGCCACATCGCCAACGGCAAAGGCACGGTGGACGGAATGTTTAACAAGACCGTCAGCGACCCACTTTCAGGGATGGCCCTGCACAAAGAAGTATGTGTGAAAGTCTACAAGGCATAAATGTGTGTCAAGTGCCAGGTGTCAGGTGTCAAGCAATTCGTGACACCTGACACCCAATACCTGACGCCTCATCCTTGGTACGGGAGCACTGATTTATGGAAACTGCTTTGGCTCGCGCCTCGCTCTATAACTTTCTCGCCGCCGCCTTCGGCGATCCACCTACGCCCGAATTGATGGCAACGGTGGCAACGACCTTGCCACATGTGATTCCTGCGTCGCTAGACGAATTGCGCCGGGCCTATACCCGCCTGCTTGTCGGGCCGGGAGCCGGGTACGCGCCGCCGTATGCCTCGGTCTATCTCGACCCGCCGCGCAACGGCAAGCCGCAGTTGTGGGGCCGAGAGGCAACTGTCGTCGAGGCTCTTTACAACCAGGCTGGCCTGGAAATCGCTCCTGGCCAGCCGCGTGTGCCCGACCATCTGGCCCTGGAACTGCAATTCATGCAGCACCTATGCGGCCGCGAGGCCGACGCCGCCAGACGGGGTGAGCCGGAGGAAGCCGCCGCGTGGCGCGACCGCCAACAGGTATTCTTGCGCGATCACCTGTGGCCGTGGCTGCCGCGCTTCGTCGCTCGCCTATCCCAGAGCGAGGCCCACCCCGTCTATCGCGACCTGGCCAATGTTACCCTGGCCTTTATTGAGTCCGAAATCAAGCCTGTTGAAGATCGTTGACTTTGTGGGAAAAGAGGTATATTGCTATGCGCTTTTACGTTATCTCTGTGCTGGTCCTTATCCCGCTGTTAAGCTTGCTCAGTCTAATTCAACCCTTTGTCACCGGCTTTGTGGAAAAGCCCATCGGCCCAGAGTTTATCGAGCCGCAGCTTGGACCGGGTGATCCAGCCCGCGGCGAGGCCCTCTATCGCTCAAAATGTTACGGTTGTCACACCCCGGCAGCCAACATCGGCCCGGCGCAGAACACCGCGGACTTCAAAGTGCGTTACGCCGATGACGAGACAATTGTCTTCGTGGTGCGCGCCGGCCGCCAGCCTATGCCCGCCTTCAGCGAGCAGATGCTTGATGAGCAACAACTGGCCGACATCATTGCTTACCTCCGGTCATTGCCGGCCCCGTGATCCTGGCTGTTGCCGGAGCTTTCTTGAGTAGGGCCAGTTGGATCAGAAGGGATTTTACACCACACTTGCTTTCCTGGCGGGTTCACTTAAAATAACCATTAATCAGCGAACCCTCAGGAAATTATTTTATGGAAATCAAAGTTTATGCAACCCTCCGCGATGTCGTGGGTGGCCCAAGCGTCCAACTCAACGATGGGCCGGAATTAACTGTAGGCCAGATGTTACAAGAATTATGCGCCCGATACCCCGAGCTGCGCCCCAAGTTGGCTCTCAACGAAGATGAACTCCATCCCGCTGTTCACATCCTGGTCAATGGCCGCGATATGCGCTATCTCAATGGCCTGGAGACCAGGCTAACCGCCAAAGATACCATTCGCATCTTTCCGCCGGTGGGTGGGGGCTGAGGTGAAGCTTACCTTTGGCGTTCCCCTGTGGGCGATGAAAGCCTATTTGACCGATCTGGGCGCTACCGAAACCGCCGAAAACCTTTTGGTGGCCGACGGGTGGCAGGCAGCGGTCAAAAAAAGCGAATCTGTGAAAATTGGCTCACTGGTGGTAGGCCGGATAGAGGTGGAATTTTCCGGCGATGAAACCGCCATTGCCGCCATGTTGGAAAAACTCCACTGGAAAACCCTCCGCGGTGGCGGGTAGCGATTAAAAACAGTAGCGAGAGGCTCACTTTCTCGCTACTGTTTTTGTTATCTGAGACCCTCATTTTCTTACACTTCAATCTATGTTGAACTACGTGACATGTATCACTGTCTTACAGGATAAATGTCACTGGTTTGTAGAAGTTTAATAAGCTATACTGCCCTATGATTAGTAGTTCAATGCAGATTGAACTGGATGACAACAGTGACAGGTATAGCAATGATAACTCCAACACCTCGTTCTTTACTGGTTGTCCTGGCCCACCCGGACGACGAAAGCTTCCCGATAGGCGGCACGCTGGCCAAATACGCGGCTGAAGGCGTGCGCGTCAGCCTCATTTGCGCTACTCGTGGCGAGGCCGGTATTCCGGGTTTGTCGCCGGAGGCCACCGGCCAACTGCGCCAGCGCGAACTCCGCGCTGCCGCCGCTGCGCTGGGTTTGGCCGAGGTTAGATTTCTGGGCTACCCCGATGGTCAATTAGCCCAGGCGGACCCGGAAGATGTCATCGGACAACTGGTGAAAGCGATGGGCGAAATTCAACCGCAGGCCGTCATCACCTTTGGTCCGGATGGTATCTCTGCTCACCCCGATCACCTGGCCATTCATCGCTTTACCACTCAGGCTTTTGACCGGGCTAACTTACTGGGGAGACTCTTCTACCTGGCCCCCTCCGCAGCCACGTTGCAGGGCTGTGGGGTCGTGCCCTCCCAGGAAGTGGCCGGTGGGCCGGTGGCAGCCATTGACGTGGGCGACTATCTGGTCACCAAAGTGCGGGCCATGCAGTGTCATGCCAGCCAGAAGCCGCCCTATCTCGGCCCGCCGGAGGAGGAAGCGACTCGCCTGACCTGCCACGAATATTTCACCCTGGTCCGCCCCGTGGAGTGGCAATCTGACCTGACTGATTTGTTCGAGGGGCTGCCGTCGGCGGCGGCCATGACGCCTGGGCGGACCGCATTTTATGATCAAGAGACTTTCGTTAAGGCGGTATCAGTCTCGCTATGAAGCGCGATAAAATCGGCGGGTCAGTTTTGACAAATTTTGCTAGAAGAGATATAGTTCAATTTAAATTGAACTATGAGGCCGGACAGATCATGGAAATAGTTAATCCGATTTCGACCGATGAAGTGCAGCGATTAGGGCACTGGCTTAAAGTACTCGACGACCCAAAACGACTGCGCATCTTTAATCTATTGATGCAGGGGGTACAGTGTAATTGTGAGCTGGGCGACCTGCTCGGAATGCCCCGCAATCTGGTCTCGCATCATCTGAACGTGCTGCGCCAGGCCGGCCTGATTGATATGGAACGGGACGCCCTCGATGCCCGCTGGATTTACTACTCGGTCAACCCGGCGGCGCTGACCGAACTCAATCAAGTTTTCAGCGCCTTTTTCAACCCGGCGCGGATTCAACCCCGTCAATTTTGCTGCGGCCCCCAGGCCGCCTTATCGAATCTGGCTGAGGTAAACGCCGCTAACCCTGTAGATGTTGCGCTCAGCCTTAACTCATAAATTTTTTTGCCGAAATAGTGCAAAGGAGATCGAACTATCATGCTCGAAACTGTTAATTTCTTTGAAACCGCAACCAGCCGCTTTGCCGGCAGTACGGTGGAATTTTTTGACCCGCCCATGTGCTGCCCCACCGGCTTGTGTGGTCCGGCCTTGGATCAAACTCTGCTGGACGTCAACGAAATGGTAATGGCCCTCAAAGCCGAGGGCGCCAAAGTGGAACGCTACCAGATGACCAGCCATCCCCACAATTTCTTAAACAACGCCGAGGTGATGCGCCTGGTGCGGGAGCGCCAGATGGAGGCCTTGCCCCTTACTCTGGTGCAGGGCCAGGTCATTAAAGTCGGAGCTTATCCCACCCTGGCCGAAATTACGGCAGCTTTGAATGGTTCACTGAACCACAAGACGGGGGATTTATCGTGACCAGCCAATTCATTTTCTTCTCCGGCAAAGGAGGCGTGGGCAAAACCAGTATGGCCTGCGCCACCGCCGTACGCCACGCCGACGAGGGCCGGCGCACCCTGATTGTCACCACCGATCCGGCCTCCAACCTGGCCGACGTGTTTGAGCAGCCCATCGGCCACAAAATTACGGCGATCAACCATGTACCCAACCTGTGGGCCATGGAGATTGACCCCGACCAGGCTACCCAGGAGTATATTGACCGGGCCATGGCCCCTCTCCGGGCCGCTTTTCCGCCCCAGATGGTGCAAGTGATGGAAGAGCAGATGAGCGGCCCTTGCACCGCCGAAGTGGCCGCCTTTGATCGATTTGTGGATTTCCTGGAACTGCCGCGGCAAAATGGTAACGGCCAGCCGCCCGCTCAATTCGATACCGTCATCTTCGACACCGCGCCCACTGGCCACACCCTCCGCCTGATCGAACTACCGGTAGCCTGGAGCCGCTCTATTGAAGAGGCCGAGCAGGGCAGCGGCCAAACCTGCATCGGCCCGGCGGCAGCTATTCAGGAAGCCAAACACAAATATGAACGGGCCGTCCGTACCTTACGTAACGGCGCACAGACCACCTTCATCTTCGTCCTCCAACCCGAGGCCACCTCGATCAAGGAGACCCGGCGGGCCATCGGCGAACTGGGCAAGCTGGACATCCACACCCATCAACTCATCGTCAACGGCATTATTCCTTCCGCCGAAGCCACCAACCCCCTCTTTGCCGGGCGGCGGCAGATGCAGAGCGGTTACCTGGCCCAGATCGAGCAGGAATTGCCCCTGCCGACCCGGTGGATGTCCCTGCTGGACGGCGAAATTAAAGGTGTAGCTCGTTTACGTAAAGTGGCCCAGAGGTTATTTGAAGGTCAAACTGACCTGGATTTACGCAAGGAAACATCAACGCCTACAACAGAAGTAGAAATCGTAAATCGTAAATCCAAAATCCAAAATCCAACCTCGGCTATCTGGCCGCGCTTATTACCCAATGGCCACTCCCGCACCCTATTTTTTGCCGGCAAGGGCGGCGTGGGCAAAACCGTCGCCTCCTGTCTGACCGCCGTCTGGCTGGCCCGGCAAGGTTACAAAACCCTGCTGCTGACCACCGACCCGGCGGCTCACCTGGGCGATGTACTGGGCGCGCCGGTTGGAGATGAAGTCGCCCCGGTCGAAGGGGCGCCTAACCTGTGGGCCACTAAGATTGATCCCAAGGCCGTGGCCGAGGTTTACAAAAAGCGCATCCTGGACGACGCCCGCCAGCGAGGTCGCCCCGTTGAAGCAATCAGGGTGATGGAGGAAGAACTCAACTCCCCTTGCACCGAGGAAATCGCTGCCTTTGACCAGTTCATTGACTACGCTTCTCAGGATAAATGGCAGGTGATCGTTTTCGACACCGCTCCCACCGGCCACACCCTGCGCCTGCTGGAACTGCCCCTCGACTGGAGCAAGCAGTTGGATGTCAAGGTTTTTGCCTCGGTGGATACGGTAGCCGCCGACGATGTGGCCAAGCAGCGCTTCGGCCAGGTCATCGACATGATGCGCGACCCCAACCGCAGCACCTTTGCCTTTGTCATGTACCCGGAGTCCACCCCCATCATCGAAGCCTATCGCGCCAGCCGGGAGTTGGGCACGCTCGACATCCCCACCGGGCTGGTCGTCGCCAACCTGGTCATCCCGCCGGAGCAGGCGACTACCCCTTTCAGCCGCGCCCGCCGGGCGATGCAGGAAAAATACCTGGTCGAAATCGGCGAGCGCTTCAACGTTCCGGTCTTGCAAATCCCGCTTTTGCCGCACGAGGTCAAAGGCTTGGACTTGCTGACTGAGCTGGCCGGCAAAATCTACCAAAATGGAGCAGCCATAGCTATGAACGGGAGAAACCAATGACAATTACTATACCCACCCCCACGATGACCGATGCCGCCACAGCGGAGGTCCGCACTGCCGCCCGCGCTTTGGCCCAGGCCCTGGCCGAGACGCCGCCCTTCAAAGCTTTTGAAGAGGCGGGCGGGATGCTGGATAACGATCTACCGGCCCAGCAGGCCATTGCCGCTTATCAAGCCAGGCAGCAGTCGTTACAAATGATGCTGCAACTGAATGCGGTCAGCCCCGAAGAACGAGCAGAATTAAACCGCTTGCATCAAGCGATGCTGGCTGAGCCGGGCGTAGTCGCTTACCTGCAAGCCCAGGATAATCTGGTCATCCTCTGCCGCGCTGCCGCTGACCTGCTGTCGGAACGGATTGGCCTGAATTTTGCCGCGGCCTGCCGGTCGGGCTGCTGTGGTTAAACCAATTCGCTTGTGATATTCACGGAGATCAATCTATGAAAACTGAACTTACCACACTCCCCCCGCCCCTTGTCGAAGCCATCGAAACGCTGGCGGCGGCGCTGTTAAACACGGAACCTCTGGCTGCTTATCATCAAGCCGCTGCCGCATTGGAGGCTGACCCTGATAGCACTGCTTTGCTCAACCACTTTTCAGCCGCCCAGGCCGAGGTGCGAAAACGCCAGGGGAATGGCACGATGACCCAGTTCCATGTTGACCGTCTGCGCATGCTCCAGCGGCAGGCGCAAGCCAACTCGACCATTATGAGCTATGCCAGCGCCCAACAGGCTGCCCTGGCTTACCTGCCAGAAGTGAATTTGGAGATCAGCCAGCTCATCGGCCTTGATTTTGCGTCGCTGGCCAGGCCGTCCGGCTGCTGTTAAACAACCCCGAACCAGGAGGTAGTTATGCCGTTCTATGACTTTTACTGTGAGGATTGCCATCTGGAGTTTGCCATCCGGGCCACCATCCAGCAAAAGGAGGCCGGGCTGAGGCTGGAGTGTCCGCAGTGCCGGGGACAGTCGGTGCGGCAGGTCATCACTGCCGGGATACTGCTGCGCGGCCAAAGTCGCTCAACCGACGCCCCGACTTGTTGCGGTCCAAAAGCCAAGCCGGGCTGCTGCTCATGACTCCGCCGGTTGCCGTCCAAATTGTCGGCGCGCCGGTGGCCTGCGCTGAAGGTGTGAAAGATACCTGGCGCGAGGTCGCCGCTCTGACCGGCGACCAACTCCGCCGCAGATTCGGCGAAGCGGTGCGCGTAGAATATTTTGACCTGTTCGACCCGGCCTGTCCCCCCGTGCCGCCCGGTTCGCAGTTGCCGCTGGTATTCATCAATGGGGAGGTTTTTAGCAGCGGCGGTAAAATTTCTGTCCCGGCTATTCGCAAACGGTTGGAGTCGCTTGCGCTCATTCACGCCTAATCCAACTGCCCTGCCCCATCATCGTTAACCGCTTGCTGCCATTGATCGAAGCGCCAACCCGGTTTTACACCCCGGCAAATTGGTGAGTTTTCGGTTTAGATTTGTTCGCGGGTAAAGTAAACGGAGGTTACCGATGGATAGTACGGTCGCTAATTTTTTACGCATCAAGCAGATAGACTCGTACCAGAAGTTACGAGTCTTGCTTTTCCTACACCAACACCCGAAATTATCCATAACCCTCGCGCAGTTGGCCGAACAGTTGTATCTTGGCTATTTGCCCGCATTGGAGAAAATTATCAACGACTTACGACAGACAGGCTTGATAGACTGCGTTCGGAGCCTTTGCCGGTTAAATGACGACCCGGAGACCCGCTCGTCTTTGCGCTCTCTGACCCATGCCTTTGAGGATCCTCTGGCTCGCCAGCAAATTCTCGGCCAGATCGAAAATCACCAGAACTGTGTTGAGGCAGATGCACGGCGCTCTCCCTGTTTTGCTTAATGTGCCGGAGCGACTGCGCCAATGCCACTACCGGGATTGTTTGAGTACGATCTAGGCCTGAGGCTGCGCGTACAAGAAAGGGTACGGCTGCGGATCCGGGATATTGATCGTATCCGCACGGTCATCCACGTCTGGCAAGGTAAACGGAACCAAGATCGATGTTTCGATAATGATTGAAATAAGTGACATGTATCCTGTTGTCTTTGTGACAAATGTCACTATCCATCCTCAGTAGCAAGATATATACTTTACTTCAGTGAGGGTTGAAATAAAACCATTAGCTTGGAGTTAGCAGGAAAAGCGATGGTTAAGCCGCTATTTATAGACGACTAAATCTTGCTTGAAGCAGGAGACCTTGAAAATTGTCAGAACTCCCCCCTGCTCTCCGATTCCGCTCCGGTCGCTACCAGATGTTTGTAGTCGGGGCTTCAGCCTTTATCATCGCCGTTTTTATCTTCTGGCCACCCTTTGATGTGCTTGATAAAGCTCACGCCATCGGTTATGCCATTTGCCATCAACTGCCGGCCCGGACTATTCATATTAACAACCACCCATTGCCCTTGTGCGCTCGCTGTACCGGTATTTACCTGGGGACGCTCATGACCCTGGCGGGCCTGACTCTATCGAGGCGGTATTACATGGTTGGTTTTCCGCCAACCTATATTATGGTTCTACTGGTGACCTTTATTGCGTTGATGGGTATTGATGGGATTAATTCTTATCTTAGCTTTTTTCCAAAAGCGCCCCACCTTTACGAGCCGCAAAATTGGCTGCGGTTGACTACCGGTACTCTCCACGGTTTGGCAATTAGTATGATAGTCTTCCCGGTGATTAACGGTGGCTTGTGGCGCTCCAATTACCTTAAAAATGAGCCGATTATCAAAAATTTCAAAGAACTATTGCCTTTTTTAGCCGGCGCAATTGTAATCATTTTTGGTACATTGGCCGCAGAGCATGTCTGGCCGAATCCAATCTGGCTCTATACTTTGACTTTGTTAAGTGCTCTGGGGGTGTTATTAATGTTGAGTATGGTCAACACCATGCTGGTGATAATTGTCACCCGGCGAGAAGGCTGCGCCCTCACCTGGCGCGACCTGGCCGGACCAGCCATAATAGGGCTGGCTCTGACTCTTTTGATGATTGAGGGAATGGGTTGGCTTCGAGCTACCCTGTCTGGAGTAGCACACTTACCGTTTTAGACGCAATATATTATTAGGGGTGAATCCTTGTAGATGCTCCGCCGGGTAATTGGAGTCGGGGGAAAATGCTTACGATCAAGATTTTACGACCTGACGGGTCTGCTGGAATTAGGCAGAAATGACCATAGAACCCTTTATTCAAAAAAACCAAATCTCCATGTTGCGCCAATTTACATGCCTGATGGCCTGCCAGGCGAATGATGACGCCGATGAACAGGCCAACCGGGTTCTGCAAGCTCTGCTTGAACTGCTGGGAGCGAACATGGTGGGCCTGTATTGGGTTCAACACGACAAATTGCTGCTGCGTCTCCAGTTACCCGCAGACTTCAACCTGGCTGACCCCCTCCGCCAAATCTTGAACAACCGAACCTGGTTGGATGAAATGAGGGCCGGACAGGTTGGCGATCTGGCCTGGCTGGCCGTACCGACCCGGATCGGCAGCATCCCGGTGGGGCGGTTGTGGGTGGTTAGACCCGCAGAACAAACTTTTTCCAGTGAAGAGCGCGAGTTGCTGACTCTGGTGGGCCATCAACTGGCCGCGGCCCAGGAGAACTTGCGCCTGTACCGCGAGGTGGCTCGCCTGGCCGAACGGCGTGGCGCGCTGCTGCGCCGCATCATCAATGCTCAGGATGAGCGCTGCCGCCGCGTTTCCCGCGAACTGCACGACGAGATCAGCCCTTCGCTGGCGGCTTTGAGGATTGACCTGGAAACGACCCTGGCCGCCCATCCCGAAGCAGCTCAGGCCCTGCGTCCTCACCTGGAACGGGTACGCGTCGGCCTGGAACGCACGATGGATGAAGTCAGCCGGATTGTGCTCGATCTGCGTCCAGCCCTGCTCGAAGATCACGGACTGGTCGCTGCGCTGCGTTGGTACGGAACCGAACGGCTGCGGGCCAGCAACGTTAACTTTCATGTCAACGCTGCGTGTGCGCCGCGCTTGCCTGGCCATTTGGAAACGACCGTGTATCGCATTGCCCAGGAAGCCATCACCAACGTGGTTCACCACGCTGCTGCTCGCAACCTCTGGCTGGAGCTTGCCTGTCCGGATCACTCGTTCACCTTGATCGTGCGCGATGATGGCTGTGGCTTTGACGTTGAAACGATCCTGGCTCAACCAACAGGCATGCAGGGCATCGGTTTGTTCGGGATGAAAGAGCGGGCTGCCCTGGTTGGCGGCGAGTTGACCGTCCAGTCCACGCCCGGTCAAGGCACATCCGTACAAATCACGCTCCCTCTGAAAGGTCAGGCCGGCAATGGCCAGAATCAAAATCCTGTTGGCCGATGACCACGCCATCCTGCGTGACAGTCTGAAGGCCTTTTTCGACCTGCACGGCGATATCGAAGTGGTGGGCGAGGCAACTGACGGCATTCAGACCATCACCGAAGCGCTTCGCTTGCAGCCTGATGTTCTGGTGCTCGATGTCAGCATGCCTAACCTGAGCGGCCTGGAAGTGGCCCGCCGCCTCAAACGCGATTTGCCCCATTGCAAAATTCTCATTCTCAGCCAGCATCACGACCCGGATTACGTGCTGCCGCTGCTTAAGGCCGGAGTAGCCGGCTATGTACTGAAAAAAGCGGGCGCTAACGAACTGCTTCAGGCCATCAGGGCCGCCGCCAGGGGCGAGGCCTATTTACACCCCACCATCGCCCAGATGGTTCTGGAGATGACCGTGCGCGGCGAGCCGGCCGAGGAGGACATCCTGGCCGCCCTGACCGACCGGGAACACGAGGTATTGGTACTCATTGCCGAGGGGCAAACCAATCAACAAATTGCCACCACCTTGGGTATTAGCCTTAAAACCGTTGATAAACACCGCGCCAACCTGCTCAAAAAACTGAACCTCTCCAGCCGCGCTGCCCTGATCCGCTTTGCCGTAGTTCACGGGCTAACCTCAGCCATTCCTGAAATGTAACCACGCCGCCGGGGAAATTTGTTTGATTCCCCCGGTTTAAATGGTAGGGTTTTACCACCCCCAGTAGTAGATTTTTCCCTATTTACCAGTTGTGAAAAATATCACATAATATAAATATGAATTATATCACAATATTAGCAGGATTGGGTCAATAAAAGGTGAGCCGAATGACGCCTGAGGAGTGCGCCCAATTATATCACTTGTTAGCCTTGAGCTTTGCCTGTCCTGACGCCGGTTTTGCCGAACGCCTGACCCGGCTGATTGGTGAGCTGCGGCTTGAAACCTGGGACAGCGATAGCGCCGGCCAGCCTATCCTGCCCATCGCGCCTTTTATCCGAGAACTGGCCGCTTTTGATCAGCAAAAACTAGCCCAGATACAGCACGAATGTCGGCGCCTATTTGCTCAGGACCGGCCCGAGGCTCTCTGCCCGGCTCACGCCTGGGCTTACCGGCCCGATTTGCCGCGTGAGGCGTTGACTCAGGCGGCCCAGAGCGCCTACCTGACCTGGGGTCAAGAGATACCACCGGCCAGGGCAACCAAGCTTGAAACCCAATTAGAATTTTTGGCTTACCTGTACCGCCAAGTGGATGATGAAGTCGCTCGGATCGCCAGGCGGGATTTTCTATATCAGCAGGCCCTGGTTTGGCTGCTGCGCTTTGCCGACAAGGTGGTTCTGATGACCCGGCTTGATTTTTACCGGGCAGCAGCGCAATTGTTGACCGCCTTTTTGAAACTTGAGGCTGGCGCTCAGTTCGGCGCCATTTGAACGAGGGTTTGCTAAAATTTTTCGCCGAGTATTTGTGAATTTAGGCACTAATTATTTTTCAATCGCAGTATCAAGATTAACGAGAAAGGGGCTGAAAACTGTATGAGCTTCAAAGATGTTTCACTCTCAAGACGGCAGTTTCTGCAGCTAAGTGGGGCCACCGGCGCGGCGGCTCTCTTCGGCAGCAGACTGACGTATTTCACTCCGGCCGTCCAGGCCAGCCCGCGCCTGGCAGAAGATGGTATATTGTACGGGGTGTGCGATGTGTGCAGCATGAACTGCGCCTACATTGCCCACCTGCGCGAAGGCCGAATTACCCACCTGACCGGCAACCCGGCCGACCAGACCGCCGAGGGCAAGTTGTGTGTGAAGGGGCAAGCGGCCCTGCGCCTGCTCTACGACCCGGACCGGCTGAAGTATCCAATGAAACGGACTAATCCCGAAAAAGGCATCGGGGTTGATCCCGGCTGGGTCAAGATTTCGTGGGACGAGGCCCTTGACCTGACCGCCGCCAAATTCAAGGAAATCCGCGACGCCTACGGCCCGCAGGCGTTGATGGTCATTGCCCGCGGCCAAACCTGGCAGAAGCACTTTGCCTCCAGCCTGGGCACGCCCAACCTGGTTTCCCACAACAACACCTGCTATACCAGCCACGATGTGGTCTGGCGGGCCATGGTCACCGGCAAGGGTAAAACCTGGACGGTAGATTACGAGCACAGCAAATATATTCTCGCTTTTGGCTGGGATGGTCTGGGCAAATCCAAGAATCACTGGGGCCGGGCGGTGCTGACCGCCCTGGATAACGGAGCCAGGCTGGTCGTCTTTGACCCGCGCCTGTCTATCACCGCCTCCAAAGCCCATGAGTGGATCCCCATTAAGCCGGGCACGGATCTGGCGGCGCTGCTGGCGATGATCCACGTCATTATTAACGAAGACCTGTACGACCACGAGTTTGTTGAAAATTACACCACCGGCTTCGAGCAACTCAAAGCCCAGGTCAAAGATTACACGCCGGAGTGGGCCGCGTCCATCTGCGAAGTGCCGGCTGAGACAATTGCCCGCATTGCCCGCGAATTTGCCGCGACCCAGCCGGCGGTGATCGCCTCGCACAAGCGCGACGCCGGCGGTCCCAACTATCGCAACTCCTGGCAAACAGCGGCCTGTTTCGTCATCATGGACACCCTGGTGGGCAGCCTGGATCGCCCTGGCGGGCACATCCTCGACCGCCAGCCCAAGCTGCCCGGCCTGCGCGATGTATGGGAATTCCCCGAATACCCGGAGACGATCAAAGGGCCGCGCATTGATGGGCTGGAAAAATTCCCCATTACCTATCAACTGGGCAAAGGGTCCTTCTCAACCCTGGCTGAGGGTATTCTGTCGCAACAGCCCTACCCGGTCAAGGCTGCTTTTGTCTGGAGGCACAACGTGTTGGCCTTCCCCAATCCGGGGCGGCTGGTCGAGGCTTTAAAGACCCTGGACTTCATCGCCGTGTCGGATATTATGCCGACCGAAATTGTGCAACTGGCCGACGTGGTGCTGCCGGATGTGACCTATTTTGAATCGCTGGGCTTGTCGGCCCGCCAGTACCACGCCGTTTATCCCCAGGTAGCCCTCAAAGAACCCCTCCCGGCGGTTTACGATAGCAAAGGGTTTGGGACAGTGGCACGGGAAATCCTCAAGCGAATGGGGCTGGACGAATACGCGCCAGATGGCATGGACGGCAAGGGCTTGATGCAGGCCCAACTGGCCGCGCTGGAAACGACCCTGGAAGAGATCAAAGCCAACGGCGGGGTATGGGGCAAACCCAAACCGATTGAACCCAAGATCGAGTTTGGCACACCCTCGAAAAAGATTGAATTATACGCCACCTTGATGGAAGAGAAGGGCTACCCGCCGCTGCCGGCATGGCAGCCGGCCGGGGCGCAGACTAGCGAGCAATATCCCTTCCATTTGCTGATCTGGCGGCGGCCCTGGCACCGTATGACCCAGAGCCAGAACGACCCCATTCTGGCCGAGTTACAGCCGGAAAATGGGGCGCTGCTGAATACCCAGACGGCGCAAAAGTTAGGCCTCAAAGCGGGCGACGAAGTCTGGGTCGAATCTGTCGCCGGCAAAATTCGACTGAAAGCCATGCTGACTCAGGGGCTTCGGCCTGACTGCGTGGCCGTTGACCACGGGTTTGGTCACTGGAGCGACGCCCTGTCTATTGCCAATGGACGCGGAGCTAACGATGGCGACTTGATCCCCAGCCGTACCGTCGAACAACAGTTGGCCGAAGGCGATCCCGGCGTGTCGGCGATGATGGAAGATGTGGTGGTTAGCGTGTCAAAGGTGGTGTTATGATGGCAACAACATTATTGATGGCAACCATCTCAGAGCAACTATTGGCCCGCGCTCTACTTTACCAGGCTCTGGCCTGGGGACTGATTTACCCGACCGCCGAAAGGCTGGCTGGTCTGACGGAATGGCAGGACTCGCTGGCTACCGCCTGTACGGCATTGGGAATGTCTGCTTCCGACGTAGAGACGGCCGTGGCTAAGTTGCCGCAGAGCGAAGCCGCTCGCCTGCAAATGCTCCAGGTAGAGTATACCCGCCTCTTTATCAACGCTGTGCCCCATGTGCTGGCCCCGCCCTACGCCTCGGCTTATAACCACCTGGGCCTGCTGCTGGGCCAACCGGCCGAAGCCGCTGTGCAAGCCTACCGGCAGGCCGGGCTGGTCTTTGCGCCCGAAGCCTTTGACCTGCCGGACCATCTGGCCGCCGAACTGGAGTTTATGTTCTACTTGAGCCGCGAGGAGTTGGCCGCTCACAAAGCCGGCGACCTGACTTGTGCCGAGGAACTGCGCGAGCGCCGGCGTGACTTCTTAACTCACCACCTCTTAGCCTGGCTGCCAGCCTGGCGCGCGCGGGTCGTTGAGGCGGATCGCACCGGCTTCTACGCCACCCTGGCCCAACTGGTCGAAACCTGGCTGCGGGCCGATGCAGCGGCTCTGACCTCACCGTTTGTTGAATCAAGGAGAATCCAGCCATGACCAAAGCAATGCTGATTGATATAACCAAATGCTTGGGCTGTAATGCCTGCACCCAGGCCTGTAAAGCGGCCAACAACGTGCCGGAAGGTATGTTCAGAACCAAAATTGAAGAGTATGAGGTAGGGACGTTTCCCACCGTCAGCCTCAACTTTGTCAAAAGCGCCTGCAAGCACTGCCTCAAGCCGGCCTGTGCTTCGGCCTGCACCGTTGGTGCGCTGCAGAAAACCGCCGATGGGCCGGTGGTCTATGACAGCCAGAAATGTATCGGCTGCCGCTACTGTATGTATGCCTGTCCCTTTGGCGTACCAAAATTTGAGTGGCACAACCAGTTGGCGCTCATCAGCAAGTGCGATTTCTGCGTCAACCGGGTTGACGGCGGGGAAGGCCCGGCCTGCGCCCAGGCCTGTCCCTTCGGAGCCATTACCTATGGCGAGCGGGATGACCTCCTGGCCGAGGCTCACACCCGCATCCAGGCCCGTCCTGATCACTACGTCAACCACGTTTACGGCGAGCGGGAAGGCGGCGGCCTGTCTATCCTATACCTCTCCTCAGAGCCGTTTGAGAATCCGCTAGGCTTCCCACAGTTGGGCGACACCTCACCGGCCTATGCCAACGAGGAGGTGATGCACGCCACGCCGACTGTGGCCGTAGGGATGGCCCTGGCCTTGAGCGGCATCTACTGGACGGTCAAGCGGCGCAACGAAGTCAAGAACCGGCTGGCCCCGGTTACAGTTGAACCAAACAAGGAGGCCTGATCATGTTAGCCCGAATTGGTAAAGAATTACGTCATCTGCCGCTGGGTATTTACCTGCTGGCCCTCATCACCTTGTTTGGCCTGGGGGTGGGCGTCTATCGCCTCGTCGCCGGGCTGGGGCCAACCACCAATCTGAACGACGCTTATCCCTGGGGGCTGTGGATTGGCTTCGACCTGTTCATGGTCGCCTTTTCCGGGGGCGCTTTTACCCTGGCGGCGATTGTGTATATCTTACAGATGCACGAGTTTCATCCCGCTATCCGGCCCACGGTCCTCACCGGGCTGGTTGGCTATAGCTCGGTGCTGGTCATCCTGATTATGGACCTGGGGCGCTGGGATCGGTTCTATCACTTTATAATTTACCCGAATATCAACTCCGCCCTGTTTGAAGTGAGTTGGTGTATTTTGCTTTACACCACCGTGCTGATTTCAGAGTTTAGTCCGGTCGTCCTGGAACGACTTGGTTCCAGGCGAACCCTATCTCTGGTTAAAAAATTGACCATTCCTCTGGTCATCATCGGTGTAACCCTGTCTACCCTGCATCAATCGTCACTTGGCTCGCTGTTCGTGGTTATGTCGGAACGACTACACCCGCTGTGGCATACGCCGATTATCCCGCTGCTGTTCTTCATCTCCTCTGTGGCTGCCGGCCTGGCCATGGTCATCGGCGGGGCGACGGTCAGCAAATGGGTCTTCCAGCGCACTCTGCGCCGGGAATTGGTGGGCGAGTTGGCCTGGTTCCTGCCCTGGGTGCTGAGTTTCTACCTGGTGGTCAAGCTGGGTGAACTGCTGGCGGTGAATGAAATTGGTTTGCTGTTCAGCGGCGATAGCTACAGTCTGCTCTTCTGGGCCGAGTTGTTCCTCGGCGTCGTTATCCCCACGCTGATCTTCTCCTTCAGAACCGCGCGCTGCAACCGGCTCTGGGCGCTGATCGGCTCGGCGCTGGTGCTGTTTGGCGTCTTCCTCAACCGCTTCGACGCAACCTGGTTCGCCCTGAAGCCGGTTGAGGGTTTCACCTACGCCCCGCATTGGATGGAAATCGCCATCCAGGTTGGGGTGCTGGCCGGGGCCGTGCTGGTCTACACCCTGATCGGGCGTTACTTCCCGCTGTTTGAGGGCACTATTCATCCTGATGAAGAAACCGCCAAAGTTCCGGTTGAGTTGGGGCGACAAACTGCGTGATGAACATCAAAGACCGGCCAGGTTGCCAAAACCCGGCCGGTCTTAACACGAAAAAATAACCAAGAGGTGACATGAGCAACGGAATCTTGCAGATCGAATACGTGGAAGCCGATGCGTCGGATTGGAACCTGAGCGAAGGCGCGATTATTCAGGAATCAGCCTTAACGCTTTACATCAACGGTCGGGAGTGGGTTACGCTGATGTCTACCCCGGTTGATCAGGAGGAACTGGTTCTGGGTTTCCTGCTTGGCGAGGGCGTTATTACCGGCCTGAATGATATTGCTTTGCTCGACATCTGCCACCGGGGTACGGTCGCCGACGTGTGGCTGGCCCGGTCCCAGGTAGAATTACCGCAACGCCGGGTCGTGACCAGCGGCTGTGTCGGCGGCATGACCTTTGCCGATAAGTCGGTGGTCACCCCGAAACTGCACTCGGAGCGGCAGGTTACGCCGGCCCAGTTGCTTGATCTGATGGCTCAACTCTACAGCGCAGCGATGCTGTACCCCCAGAGTCGGGGGGTGCATACCTCCGCCTTGAGTGATGGCCAGCGCTTATTGGTGGTTTGTGAAGACGTGGGTCGTCACAACACCCTGGACAAAATCCGGGGCGCTTGTCTGAAGCGGGGTCTTGACCCCCGCGACCAAATTTTACTCACCACCGGCCGGATCAGTTCGGAGATGCTGCGCAAGGCCGCCGATATGGGCGTACCAGTGGTGGTGTCGCGCACTTCGGCCACCAGCCTCTCGCTGCACCTGGCCCGCGAGTGGAATATCACCCTGGTCGGCTATGCTCAGAAGCGCCGGCTGCGCATCTACGCCGACCCGGCCCGCCGCGTCCAATTGCCTCAAGAAGCCGCCAATATCCTGATCTTACCTCATCCGCAGCCGTTGACGCTTTGCCCGGCCTGACCCTGGTTCGGCGGTCAATTTTCGAGGAGCAGCCAACATTTCGATAAATATTGAAATATGTAACAAACGTCATCTGTTTTTGTGACAAACGTCACTAGCAAGCCCAGGGCTGCCGGTATAGAATTTTTATAGTAATAGTTCAATAAGTACTGAATTATACCCAAAGAAACGTCATGGAACGATTGTCCAGAAGCGTTAAACGCAGTGATATGCGTGATAGGTGTCACTGAATTTGGTGACATGTATCACTGCCAAAGGCCAGTTTTTGGGTGTAAACTATATTCAAAAGAATGAATATTAGGGATAGAGAACCATGTTAGACCTTGTCCGCGAACTGGCTGCCGCCCTTGAAAAGCGCCAGCCGGTCACAGTGGCTACTATTACCGAAGTCAAGGGCGCTTCACCCGCCCGGCCCGGTTTCAAGCTACTCATGCGGCCTGACGGCAGTTGGTTGGGCAATGTGGGTGGCGGCGAACTGGAAACGCGCATCCGCCAGGCGGCCCAGGAGGCGCTCAGTGAGGGCCGCGCCCGCACGATGCATTATTCCCTCCGCGAAGAGGGCTTGGACGCCATTGGCACACTCTGCGGCGGGGAGGTGACTGTGTTTGTTGAACCCTATTTGCCTCAACCGGTTCTGCTCATTGTCGGGGGTGGGCATATTGGCCGGCCCCTGGCCGAATTGGGCCGGACCGTCGGCTACGAGGTGCAGGTCGTAGATGTGCGCCCGGAGCGGGCCGACCGGCCTCAACTGGCCCCTGCGACAATCAGCGCCGATACCTATGTCGTCCTGATCACCGAAGACCATGTGACCGATGAGCAGGCTCTACGAGCGGTGCTGTCCACTCCGACGCCTTATATCGGCATGATCGGCAGCCTGCGCAAAATTAGAGCGATTATGGACCACCTGCGCGCCGACGGTTTCAGCGACGAGCAACTGGCCCGTGTGCGCGCCCCGATTGGCCTGGATCTGGGCGGGCGCGAGCCGGCCGAGATTGCTTTGTCCATCCTGGCCGAGATCGAGGCGGCCCGCCATGGCGGCTGTGGGCGGCCGCGTTCTGTATCGCCGGCAACCTGGGTTGAAGCCAGGCCATCAAAGCAATGAGATCAAATCAGCCCGCCGTTTTTTTGGGTCAAACTATATTCAAAAAGTGAGATGTACTATGTCAGCCAAAAAAACCTTTAATATTTATCACACCCAGGCGACGTTACTCAAGGCAATGGCCAATCCCGTCCGGCTGCAAATCTTGCGGCTGCTGGGCGCTGACGGCACTTACGTCTGCCACCTGGCCCTGGCTCTGCGCCGGCGGCAGCCCTACATTTCACAACAATTGAGCGTCCTGCGCCGGGCTGGCCTGGTTTTAGACGAGCGGCAAGGTTTGAACATTCTCTACCGCTTAAGCGATGGGCGGGTGCGAGAGTTTCTGGATAGCCTGACCCTGCTCATACCGGGCCAGCCAGAGTCAACGACGCCTCTCCTATCCTCCGAACCCCTGGCCGGCTGCCTGTGCCCTCACTGCGCCCGCAGTTTCGGTCTAACCGCAGCCCAGGTGTGCCGCTTGCCGGAGCCGATACCGGCTCATGGCCCACCCCAGCCCACGTCTCTTGTGCGTGAGTCGACTTAAGTCATAGCAAATTCAGGTAAAAAACAGGAGATACACCGTGAGCACTAATGGAAAAAACTCTATAGCCCCCTGGCATGACATTCCCAGGGAAGAAATTGAATGGTCTCCCACCGTCGTCGCGGATCGCTGCGTCGGCTGTGGCATCTGCGTCACCTCGTGCGGGCGCGGCGTGTACGCCTTCGATTACGAGCGCAATAAGCCGGTGGTTGTCGCGCCGCAGATGTGTATGGTTGGCTGCACCACCTGCGCCACCACCTGTCCTGAAGACGCCATTGATTTCCCATCACGCGGCTACATCCGGCAGTTAATCAAGCAAAACAAAGTGCTGCGGCAATCGAAGGATATGCTGCGCCACAACCGCGAAAAGTATGATGTGAAGGTACGTGAGTCCGTACCGGCGTAGGATTTGTGCCAAAAGTTTGCGTGAAAGGCGCTTTGAAAGCGTCGCAGCGGCTTTAGGATAACCACATCACCCCCTTACTTAATGATTCAAGGAGATAAGTAATGACCGATTACGTAACCTATCATCAACATCTGGAAGAACGATTGAGCCAATTGGGCCGCGAGTTACCCGGCCCGATGAGCGGCTTTGCCCGCTTGCATAAAAAGGCGGTGGAAGAGGGCGCACTTAACGCCAGGATCAAGGAACTAATGGCCCTGGCCATCGGGATTACCGTGCATTGCGATGGCTGCATCGCCTATCACGTTCACGATGCGGTGGCGGCGGGCGCTACCCGGCAGGAATTGCTGGAAACCATCGGCGTGGCCCTGATGATGGGCGGCGGCCCGGCCTCGATCTACGCCGCGCACGCGCTGGACGCCATTGAGCAGTTCTTGCCTGAGCCAAGCCTTGTGGCTGTAGGAGGATAACGATGCCAACCTACACTTACGTGTGCGAGCAGTGTGGGAGCAAGTTTGAGGCTTTTGCCTCGATCAAAAAGAAAGAGAGCGGCTGGCGGCCGGAATGTCCCCAATGTGGCAGCCCCGAAACCCGGCAAACCTACACGACAGTGACAGTGATTGCCGACCCTCAATCCCTGCCGGTTGGGGGAAGCTGTTGTACACCCAGGAAAAGGGTCATCAGATGAACCGGCAGATTGTGGTCGAGTTGCAAGCCATCCAGCGTGACCTGGCGGCCATGGCCCACCGGATCGAGCAGGGCCAGGATTGCCTGGCTGTCGTGCGCTTGGGGTCATCTGTCCGCCGGGCTTTGGGCCGGATCAGCCTGACCCTGCTCGCCACACACCTGCGCGAACAGGTGACTGCAGCGCTGACCTGCCCCGACCCAGACTGCCGGGCTCATCAGGTTGGTCAACTGGCCGAAACCTACCAAACTCTCATCCGGCTACTGTGCCCGACTTGCCGCCGCGAGTGGCCGGTATTAGCAAAATGTGAGGTTGATGATGATTCAAACAGCAGTTGTCACCATCAGTGATAGAAGCTTTCGCGGCGAACGCCAGGATGGCAGCGGCCCTTTGTTGCGCCAATTGCTCGTCGAAGCCGGCGCCCAGGTGATAACAGCCCACCTGATCCCTGACGAGGCCGACCAGATCTCGGCGCTGTTGACCCGACTGGCCGATGACGACAGCGTAGACCTGGTGATCACAACGGGCGGGACTGGGCCGGCGCCTCGCGATGTCACCCCTGAAGCCACCCGCGCCGTAATTGAACGGGAGATGCCCGGCCTGGCAGAACTGCTCCGCTGGGACGGCTACCACCGCACCCCCTTCGCCGTGCTTTCGCGAGGGATAGCCGGCATCCGGGGACGTACGCTCATTATCAACCTACCTGGCAGTCCCAGGGCCGTGCGTGAAGGACTGGAGGCGCTGGGGCCGCTCTTGGCCACCATTGTTGCCTTAATCAAGGATGAGACGCCGCCGGACGGTCCGTGCGCGCCCCAGCCGCAGCGACGCCTTGTCCGGCGGAAACCCGCTAAAAAATTGAGGGGGATACCTCTGGAAGGTGTGTTACAACGATGAGCGACTTGACCACTCTGGCCTTTGAAAAGGCCGAAGCCATTCTGACCCGCGAGTGCAGCCCCATTGGTTTGATGGCCTCGCCGGAGGGCTATCCCCACGTCTGGGCGCGCGACAGTGTTATCACCGCCCTGGGCGCTGCTTTGCTGCCCGGTCACGAGCGCTGCCTGCGCACTTCGCTGCAAACACTGGCCAGCCAACAATCGGAGTTGGGGGCCATTCCCAACAACGTCAGCGTGGCGACCGGCCGGTTGGACCACACCAACGCCGGTTCGGTGGACAGCAACCTGTGGTACATCCTGGGCCACGAGGTACAGCACCGCCTGTTCGGCGACAACGAGTTTCTGCGCCAATACTGGCCTTCCCTGGAGCGGGCGCTCTTGTGGCTGCGCTACCAGGACTCCAACGGCTGCGGCCTGTTGGAAGTCCACGAAGCGGCTGATTGGGCCGACCTGCTGGCCAATCGTTTCAACATTCTTTACGACAACGTGCTGTGGTATGGCGCGCTGCGGGCCATGGCTCGCATGGCGGCGGCGCTGGATACAGATGGCCGGCGCTACGACGAGCTGGCCGACGACGTGCGCCACAAGATTCGCATCGTTTTATGGGTAGGGCCGGAAGTTAAAGCCGAGTGGGGTCCGACCTGCCCCGGCCATACCGAGTGGACCCATACTCTCAGCCAGGTTGGACCGGTGTTGGTCAAGCGGCCCTACTTTTTGCCCTACGTCGCCTTCCGTGACTTTGGCGATTACTGCGACGTGTTTGGCAACCTGCTGGCGCTTCTCTTTGGGGTGGCTAATCCGGCTCAGGCGGAGCGCATCCTCGACTACCTGCACCAGGTCGGTATTGCCGAACCCTACCCGGTGCGGGTGCTGCACCCGATCATCCATCCAGGCAACAAAGACTGGCGTGAGTATTACCGCAACAACAACCTGAACATGCCGGAGCAGTATCACAACGGTGGCATCTGGCCCTTTGTCGGCGGTTTTTATGTGGCGACGCTGGTCAAAGCTGGACGACACGAGCAGGCCGCCCAAATATTGGAAAAGTTGGCCGAAGTCAACCGGCTGGGCGTCAAAGAGGAATGGGAGTTCAACGAGTGGTGTCACGGTGGCACCGGGCGGCCGATGGGTTATCCTCATCAAGCCTGGTCGGCCGGGATGTATGCCTTTGCCCACTATTGCGTCAGCGAGGGGCGAGTCCCGATTTTTGGAGAATACCTATGAACCGAGAAGAAGAAGCATACCCGATGCTGGAGGTCGAGGAGGCCGTTGAGCGCTTCCTGGATCATTTTCGACCCTTGGAGGCCGAAACTGTATCTATTTTGGAGGCACTGGATCGTGTTTTGGCCGAGGATGTCGTGGCCGAGATGGACATTCCGCCCCTGGCAAACACCGCGATGGACGGCTACGCCGTGCGCTGCGACGATACCGGCGGCGCCCGGCCCGATGCCCCGCGCCGTCTGCGTGTGGCGGCCGACCTGGCCGCCGGCTATACCCTGGATGAAGCCATCACTCCTGGCACTGCCGTACGGATTATGACCGGCGCGCCGGTACCGCCCGGAACCGAGGCGGTCATCCCCTTTGAGGAGGTGGAGGTGGAGGGCGATCATATTCTCGTTTTCAAACGCTATCCACATCACAAGAATATTCGTGCCGCCGGTGAAGATGTGCGGGCCGGTGAGGTCGTGTTGGCTAAAGGCAAACTCCTGCGGCCCCAGGAAATTGGCATGCTGGCCGCGCTGGGCCGGTCCGAGGTGCGGGTCCACCGGCGGCCCCGGGTGGCCATCCTCTCCACCGGCGACGAGGTCATTGATGCCGCCGACTCCTGGCAGCCGGGCAAGATCCGCGATGCCAACGGTTACTCCAATGCTGCCCAGGTGCTCAAGCACGGCGGCCTCCCTATCCGCCTGGGCATCGCTCGCGACACGGTCAACGACCTGACGGCCAGGATTCGCGCCGGGCTGGAGCAGGGGGCTGACCTGTTCTTGACTTCGGGCGGGGTTTCGGTAGGCGATTTCGACGTGGTCAAAACCGTCCTGGCCGCCGAGGGAGAAATGACCTTCTGGCGGGTGCGGATGAAGCCGGGCAAACCGCTGGCCTTCGGGCTGATTCAAGGCACGCCGCTGTTGGGGCTGCCGGGCAACCCGGTTTCGGCCATGGTTTCATTTGAGATGTTTGCCCGGCCCGCCATTCTGACCATGTTGGGTAAGACCAAGTTGAGCCGACCCATCGTTGACGCGGTGCTGGTAGATGAGATCAAACGCAAAGACGACCGCCGCCACTATGTGCGGGTGACGCTCGAAACGCAGGGCGGCCAGACCCTGGCCCGCTTAACCGGCGACCAGGGGTCAGGCATCCTGCTGTCAATGGTCAAGGCCGATGGGCTGGCCATCATCCCTGAAGACCTGGACCATCTGCCGGCCGGGTCGGTGGTGCAGGTGATGCTGCTGGATTGACCGGGATAGGCAGTTCAACCCATCAGTGGAGAAAGGAAATAAAGATCCAATGGAGCTTAAAACGGCGACAAACCTTGCCGAAAGCATAACGGACACTACCCACGCTCTGGTCGAGGCGCTGGACGAAATGCCCATTTGCCGCGCTTTTATCCAGGCGATGGACCTGGCCAATCACGACCCCGAGGTCCAGCGGCTATTGCGGGCTATTTATGAGGCGCAAGGGGCCGGGTTTTCAGCCAGAAAATCGGGGCCAACCCTGGCCCAATTACAAACGGAGTTGGAGGCGCTGCCGGTGGTCGTATCCCTGCGGCAAGCGGAGCGGGGTATGCGTGAAATACTGACCGCCGTTGACGACATCATCAGCCAGGTGGCCGGGGTACCCTTCGCGGCCAACGCCAAACGGAGCTGTTGCGGTTAGGAGGATAACGATGGAAGTACCGGCCAAAATTCAAACACTGGCCCGTCAATTGGGTGAAGCCTTACACCAAACCAGGGCCGTGCAGGCTTTCCTGGCCGCGGACCGCGAGTTCCAGGCTGACCTAACGGCCCGCATGATGAACGAGCGTCTATTTGCGCTGCAGGACGAGTTGATTGCCCGCCAATCGGCCGGCGAGTTGCTGTCTCAGGCCGAGGTGGATGAGTTTTATGCCCTGCGCCAACAGATCGCTCTCCAGCCCTCGGTGCTGAAACGACAGGAGGCGCTGGACGACTTAAAACTTTATTTCATGGGCATCAGCGCCGAGTTGAGCCAGCGCCTGGGCGTTGACTACGCGGCGATGGTAGACCATTCTCATAACCAGACCTAAAGAGGCAGCCATGAACAGAATTTACTCTGGTAGTGGAGCTTGTTGTCTCCCCCAGGTTGAGGGAGTCACTTATCTCCAGGTGGGTCCAAATAAGGTTATCCATGGCATGATGGGCCTGGAAACGGTGTTCCAACAACTACAGGCCATTGGCCGTCAGCCAGACGAGGCGAGCGATGCGGAACTGGTAGGCTTGGCCCGGAAATTAAACTACATTCCCGAAAGCGCCGCAGTCGAAGCCGACTATGCCGCTGCCCTCCGCGAAGCTTATACCCGCTTCTGTGCTCGTCAGAAACAGGAACGGTGAGATGAAAGACAAACGCTGCAAACGCAGACTGGGCCGCTGCCTGTGCCAATTTGGGCGCGGACCGGGCATCAAGCGCCCACCTCCGGCCGGTTGCAGGTAATGCTGTGACTGGTAAAAACTGTTTACATTGGGAATAAGTTAATAGTTGAAACTGGAGGTAAAAATGTCTATCAAACCAACCTCTCCATTCAAAGAGCAAACCCCAACATTGGTGTTACTGCTGATTATCGCCCTCATTGCCGGGTGGTATTTTTTGTCAGGATTGGCCGCCCAGGTAGCCGCCGATGTGCCAGTGGTCAGCCTCATTACCGGGCTGGTCCTGGTAGTGGTCGGCTTTGCCGCCGGGGTGCTGGGTGGGCTGATCGGTACCGGGGGATGCAGCTTAATGCTGCCGGTTATTCACTTTTGGATGGGCTATCCGGCCCCTATCGCCGTAGGCACGACCCTGTTTGCGGTCATCTTTACGGCTATCTCGGGCGGCTACGGCCACCTGGTGCGCCGTAACCTGGATGTCAAAGCCGTGCTCTGGCTCGGCGGCGTCGGTATTTTAGGCGTCATCCTGGGGTCGTGGCTTTTTACCCTGCTGGCGGCGCACAGCGCCCTCCTGGGGCTGATCCTGGGGCTGATCTTCCTGTGGCCGGCCATCCGCATGATCTGGGAAGGGATTGTCCAGCGCAAGATGCCGCAGCGGGAGGGAAATATGATCCCCGGGCCGGTCTGGGGCTGGGCCATCTTTGGCTTTATCGTCGGCATCGCCACCGGCGTAGCCGGGGTGGGCGGCGGTTATGCCCTGGTGCCGGGGTTGATCTACCTCTTTGGCGCGCCGGTGTATATCACCATGGGTAGTTCACTAGCCACGATGATCCCCCTGGCGGTGGTCGGCGGCGGGATCAAGCTGTTTCAGGGATTTGTGGATGTGGGCGCCGGACTGCTCCTGGCTATCGGCACTATTGTGGGCGCGCAGGTTGGCTCGGCCATCATCAAGCGCTTCAAGCCTTCCACCTTGAAACTCATCTTTGGTCTCTACTTCTTGTACGTGGCGGTCAAGTTCATCACTGCCTACTTTGGCATCCTGATCTGGTAAACAGCATTGAACAGACTTGCCAAGCGACCGGTCGCCGACTCAAACGGGCAATTCCGCCTGGACATTCCTCCATTGTTGCAGCCGGCAGCGCACTTCGTCTGTCGGCAGGGTGGGGTCTCAACGGCGAGACCCCACCCAAACTAATTATGGTAATTTTTGAGTAAAGAGACGAGTTTAAAATTATGACCACCTATCGAAAAATCATCATCTTACCGGCGCCGAAGTGCCGCCGCAGCCGCAAAGTAATCGAGTATCTTGAGGCGCACCACATCCCCTTTACCCGGATTGATTTGATGTCGTCCGAAGGCCAGGCCCTGGCCGCTCAATACGAGTTGCGGGCCTCGCCCGGCATTCTGGTCAATGGGCAGAGCATCAACCCCTTCGATTTGTTGATTAAGCCGGCATGCCGGATAGACGAAGCCGCAGCGCAAGCCCTATTTTCGGACGGGGACCAGGCCAGATGAGTAGGGGTAAAGTAATCCGAACGTTGCAGGCCAGTTCGCTGCTGGCGCCGTTGACCGAGGCGGAATTGATGGACCTGTCCAACTGTGGGTACATCGCGGATTATACTCCGGGTGAAAGCATTCTCATAGCCGACGATCCGGATGAGTATCTATTCGTCTTGCAGCAGGGGCGAGTAGCGCTAAAGCTGAGTGTGTCGCCCAACGGGGGTCAGTGTGAGGGTGAAGCAATGGTTGAGTTAACCTCGCCGGGCCAGGTTTTTGGCTGGGCCACCTGGATACGCCCGGACCGCATCAGGGTCTCGGTCGAGGCCCTGGAACCGTCTTCACTGGTCGCGCTCGACCTGCATCGGCTGCAAAACACCCAGGCATTTCTGAAAGTAGGCCAACGGATGGTCCAGGGTCTATATGGCTTGCTTCAGGAGTATGGCTTGTGCCCCCCAAACCTGTCGGCCTTACTGAAATTGGGGCACCCCCTGCTTGTTTGAGACAATGCTGGTGAACCCATGATGAAGACTTCTGAGCAGTGTCATTACAACCAATTCCTGTCGGCCCTGGCTAGCGAGTCGCGCCTGGCCTTGCTGGAGCGGCTGGCCGGCCGGGAAATGACCGTCACCGAGTTAACCGGGGCAACGGGCCTGTCGCAGTCAGCCGTATCCCATCACCTGGCGGCCTGCCGCCGGAAACGCAACTGGACCAATTTCTGGTGTCGGGCTGTATTTTTTATGGATTGCCTAAATCAGAGAGTTGTCAGGAGTAAAGTGAAATGCGTTTATCTCTTCTTATATTTGGTGTAGTCGTTGGGTTGGGGATAGTGGTTGGTTATGGTCAACAGCCAGCCACAGCGGCTACACCACAGCCAACTCCTACCCTTAAGACCTGTCACGTTTGTGATGAAGAAACAAACTCCCAACCAACCGCCGTCCCCATTGCCACGCCAACCGAAGCACCCGCAGGGGTGGAAGCGCCGGTAGTGCATGCAGTTATGTTCTGGATGGACACCTGTCCGCACTGCCATTTTGTGCTGGATGAAGTGCTGCCGCCGCTGCAAGAAAAATACGGCGGCCAACTGCAAGTGTTATTGATTGAAGTAAAGAGTGAGCAAGAGTGGAATCGGCTGGTGCAGACGGGGACTTCTTTTGGCATTCCCCAGGATTATCTCGGCGTGCCGTTTCTGGTCATTGGTGATCGCGCGCTCATCGGCTCAGACCAAATTCCGGCCGAGCTGCCGGGGTTGATTGAGCAGCACCTGGCTAATGGTGGGGTGGACTATCCAACCGCGCCCGCCCTGGCCGATATT
Source organism: Anaerolineales bacterium (assembly GCA_015075405.1). Taxonomy (GTDB): domain Bacteria; phylum Chloroflexota; class Anaerolineae; order 4572-78; family J111; genus DSQQ01. Next base: position 1,800,103 of record JABTUK010000002.1, on the reverse strand, counting down.
CTACCGACTACTGCGCCAGCCCTCGAAACTTGCGGACCGGCTACACCGTGCGCTGAAGAAACTCTGCCCGCGCCAGAAATTGCCGGGCCGGGTCCGCTCAAGGAGGCAGCCGTCAACCCATCGCCAACGGCTGCGCTGGCTAAATTGCACGGGACTGAAGAAGCTCTGCCTGTGCCAGACGTCGCGATGTCCGAACCCATTGAGGAGACGAGCCTCAATCAGCCGCTGGCTGCATCGTCGGCCAGGGTGCAAGGGTTTGAACTCGCGCTGGCTGTCATAATCGGCATGATAGGGGCATTAATCTACACCAGCGCTGCTGCGGCCAAGCGTTTAAAAAACGGGACAGATTGTCTGCCACTAGCCTGGCTTGAACTGGCAATTCCAATTTTAGCCATAGCTGGGCTGGGCGTGGCCGGCTACCTGGCTTATGTCGAAACGCAGGCCGTTCCGGCAGTGTGCGGGCCGGTGGGCGACTGCAACGCTGTGCAAAGCAGTCCCTATGCCCGCCTGTTTGGCCTGCTGCCTATCGGTGTGTTGGGCGTCATCGGCTATGTAGCCATCCTGGTGGCCTGGCTGTGGGGACGATTTCGCGTTGACCCATTGGCCAGGTACGCGCCGCTGGCTGTGTTCGGTCTGGCCCTGGTTGGTACTTTGTTTTCACTGTACCTGACCTATCTGGAGCCTTTTGTCATCAAGGCCGTCTGCATCTGGTGCCTGACTTCAGCTATCATCATCACTCTGCTCATGCTGCTCAGTCACAAGTCGGCTTTTCAGGCAATGAACATACACAAGTCATAAGGAGGTGTGGCTATGCTCATTGAGAAATACGACCTTGAAGTCTTTACCCCACCCTGCGAGCCAGGGGCGGAACGGTACGCGGCCATCGCCCGGCTCACTGCCGATATTTCCGATGTCCTGCCTTATCTTAACGCCACCCTGCGCGACGCCGTTTATCACCAGGCCGCCAATGCGCTAACCTGGAAAAAGGGCGGACACAACATCGCCTTGATTGAGGTCAAGTTTGAAGATTTGCCTCTTGTAACTCAGCCGATGGTAGCGATTATACTAAGAGCCTATCCGAAAACCCGTAGGCTTGCATCCCTATGCAAGCCGAGGACGCATAGGGATGCGTCCTCTACGGAGGTTTTCGGATAGGTACTAAGCGCACGTTAAAATTTCCGTAGGACGGCATCCCTATGCCGTCCGCTGACGCATGGGGATGCGTCAGCTACGGAAATTTTGAAATGCGTTGGGTATAGCTTGGCGCGTCCACCGAGGCTAACAAAGCCCTCGTCAAAGAGGCTGGCCTGTTGACAGCCGAAGCGGAGGCGGGCGGCCCCAACGATCTGGTCATCGTCGCTCTGACGGGCGACGATAACAGGGGTGGCTGCCTTGGACAGGACCGAGGCACTGCTGGCTCAAAAAGCCGGGCTCGGGCCACGGCGCCGATTTTCAACCCAGAACCTTTATGCTTCACCTCTCTCTTGGCTTATTTGACAACCACCTGATGGTTAATAAAAAGGGTCAGGGCAAACAACCCCAGAGCTACAGTCTGATGGCTTAAGGCCAGGGCGAGGGGGACATGCCAGGTGATAACCCCAATGCCAAGCAATATCTGGAAGCCGCCTAAGACTAACAGGGCTGCTACGCTCAATTGCAACTTCCAGGCACAAGTTCTTTTTCTCACCACATAGAACAAAATACCGATCAAGGCCAAAACGACAAAACCTAACCAGCGATGGACAAAATGAACCGTTAACGGGTTGGCTACCAGGTTAAGCGGCCAGGGTTGAAGTGACGATAATAGGTCCGGCGGGATCAGGTAGCCAAACATAAGGGGAAAGGTGGCTGACACATGACCCGCTTTCAGGCCGGCCATAAATCCGCCATAAGTAATCTGGACAACCAAAATCGCTGTCAACCCCAGCGATAGCTTGAAAACCAAGCCGCGTTTAGGTTGTCGTTTGACCCTTGAAGGTTGGTTGACTTTGTCCAGAGCCAACCAGAAACAAAGGGCAAACAGAAGCAGAGCCAAGAGTAAGTGAGCCGTCAAGCGATAAGGGCTGACGGCAGGACGATCCACGAGTCCGCTTTTGACCATATACCAGCCCATCCCGCCTTGCAGGGCAAAGAGTAGACCAATACCTATATAAAGCGGCGCTTCTCGGCGGGAGATAGTTTTACGAGCAAGAAAAATGATCAGTGGGATCACCAGAATTAGCCCGGTCAGCCGGCCCAGCAAACGATGAAAGTATTCGATAAAGTAGATAAATTTATACTCCGGTAAGGTCATATCATGATTGATATGGCGATACTCTGGCGTTTGCTGGTATTGGCTGAAAGTGACTTGCCAGGCGGCATCGCTAACAGGTGGCACAACTCCGGTCACAATTTGCCATTCGACGATTGACAGTCCAGAATGGGTCAGCCGGACAAAGCCGCCCAGGAGGACCATGGCCGCAATCAAACTGCACAGGCTAAATAACCACCCGCTGAGAAGCTTGGATGAGGTGTTAGCTGAATAATCGTTGTGAATGGTCATAATGGCATTGGCGAGGCTACATTAACGAAAGGGTCAACGCTCTTCGCGGGGTTTGCCGACCATCGCCCTGGCCGCTTTGACCAGGTAGTAAACGTAACCGACACCCAAAATCAGCGCAAAAAGAAACCATTGCCCCGCATAGCCCAGATGCGGGCCATCGGAGAGGTCAAATTCCGGCTCGATCCGATAAGGTAAATCGTCACTATTCTGGCCGGCGGCGGATTGCAAAATATAAACCGGCAGCAATTTGTACGGTAGTTGAGCCTGGATAGCCGGAATATCCACCCGGTACCATTCGATGCGCGGGGTATGCGGGGTGCGGGGTTCCTCGGCGGCGGGTAAGGTTTGCGAAAGTTGAATAAAGCCGGTGATGGGGGCAGGACCGGGTTCGTCAAACTGCGGCCACTGGTCCGGCGCAGCGGCAGCTTGAGGAATCCAGCCTCGGTCTACCAGTACCGCCGCTGAACCATCGGCCAGCACCAGCGGCGCTATCAGGTGCAGGCCCGGCGCGCCTTGCCGATTTTGATACAGCAGGGCCACCTGCTGCGAGAAGTCAAACTCTCCTTGCGCGACTACCCGCCGATTCTTTAGCTGGGCCAGGTTCCCCGGCAGGGAGAGGCCGGGCGTTAAGGCTACCGGCGGGAGGGCGAGCTGGTGGGCAATTTGGGCATTACGCGTCCGGCGTTGTTCCAGACGCGCAAGCTGCCAGAAGCCCAACCGCACCAGGACGGCAATGGCCGCCAGCACCAGCAGGGTACTCCACCACACGTGGCGATCAAACAACCCCAGCGCCGGTATTGGCTTCCATCGGTGGGGGTGGGCAGAAGATTCGGTTAGCTCCCTGTTGGCCTTAAGCATAGTAAACGTCTAAAATTTACTTCCCGTTTTGAGTTCCTATGAGTTCCTTTAGTTCCCTGGGAACTTGTAGGAACTTGGGGGGAACTTATTTTTGGACAATCACGTAGTCTCAAACTCTCCGTATAACCCAGCCAAACGCCAGCAGCACCACGGCCAGACCACCCCCTAAGAACCACCCGGTAAAGGTTGCCGGGGGTAACACTTCAACTTCAAAGCGAGCGTCGCCGGCGCCGGCCGGCCCGTTAACCAAAACCTTCACTTCCCACTGGCCCGCAGCGGGCAGGTCAAGATCAACCTCATAAAAAAATTTGTTAACAGCGGCCTGGTGGGTAGCCGGAACGATCAGGATTTGATCTGGCTGGTCAAGTGGTTTTAACTCAAGTTGAACGGCAGCGTTCAGCACCGGCGGGCCGGCTTCAACGCTCTGGCCGGCGGATGGGGTTAGGGGTTCGGCCACGGCTACGGTAAGGTGGACCACGCCCACCCGCAGCGGCTCCGGCTGAGTCCAGACAAAAACCCCATACGGCCCAACCCGGACATTGGTCAGTTGAGGCGTGCCGCCGCCGTGCGCCTGGGCTACCCCGCCCACAAATCCTAGCGCCAAGACCAGCAAGAACACCCTCCGAGGTATGGAAGAGAAAACTACCATCCAGAATCTCAACTCTACCCCCTTACCGCTCTAACCCAGGCGCAATCATTGCTTCCTGCGTTGCCCACGTTGCCTCGGGCAAAGGCTTCTTTCCGGCTTCGGCCTGCACCCAACCAACGATGAGAACCAGGGCGGCCATGAGGTACATCATACTGCCCGGAATCCACATGATTACCCCGGCCAACATCTGATCTTCCAGCACGGTTAGCCCGCCCAATCGAGGCACGGTGGTGTAGTAGGTATAGATTGGCTGGCTGGAAAAAGCGATGAAAACGCCGACAAACATGTTGACCGGCACGGTTACCAGTAAAAAGGCGATGCGAGCGCCTCGGTTGAAGCGCCCGTGTAGGTGCGGCCCGGCCCCAATTACATGCCACCAGAAGAGCATCGCCCCCAGGAAAAAGGTCAGATGTTCCATGTCGTGGACCCATTGGCTGCGCAGGGCCGCATTGTAAGCGTTGGGATCATGCCAGGCCAACAACCCGCCCACATAAAGCAGCCAGGTTACACCCGGCGCGGTAAATTGGCGCAAACCGCGCCGAAAACTCGCCTTCGGTTTAAACAAACGCATCACCCTATTTCGGGCTTTTTCCGGCAGCCCCCATAACAAAAAGGGAAATGGATTGGCCAAGAGCAGCAAGGGGGCGACGATCATCTGCAGCAGTAGATGCTGAATCATATGAATAAAAAAGAGCTGGCTGGACAGCACATCAATGGGGGACATCAGGGCGACGGCTATGGCCAGCAGCCCAATCAGATAGACGGCCAGACGCCAACCGGCGGCCAGATGTCGCCGGTTGGGGCCGGGTAGTTGCCTTGAACTGCGCTGATAGGTCGCGTAGCGCAGCCGCCCCCAGCCAAGCAGGTAGACGGTTCCAAGCAGAAGCAGGATGATGGTGACATCGGCCCGCCAATCCCACGAGCGCAGCAGCGCGCTGGTCGCCGGGTCCACCTAACCCCCGTGAACGACGTGGCCCATCAGATACAGCGCGGGGTAGAAGAACACCCAGACCAGGTCTACATAATGCCACCAGATAGCGCAGGCTTCTACGCCCCAATGACGCTCGGCGGAGTAATGGCCTTTACGCCCGTTGTTCCAGACAATGAGGATAAAGACGACCCCGCTGACCACGTGCAGCGCGTGCATGCCGGTCATCCCATACAGCACAGCCCCAAAAGCGCCATCCGAAGGACGAATATGGCCGGTCCATTCAAAGCCGACAACGCCGGCCAGAAAAGCGAGGCCCAAAGCTGCCGTGATGAGCAGGTCGCGCAGAAATTCTTTGCGGTCGTTGTGGGCTATGGCCATCTCGGCCCGGTTCATAAAGAAACTGCTCAACAATAAGAGGGAAGTAATGATCAGGCCAAGCGTCTGATCCAGATCGGGCCGGGTATTACCCCACAAGTAAAAACGACTGAGCAACAAACCGCCGAACATAAAGGCTTCGGAGATAAAGAAAAACCATAGCCCCAGGCGATTATTGCGGAGTTGGGCTTGATATTCGGCTAAGGTTGGCGCGGCGACGCTCATCAATGACCTCTTTCCTCAGCCCACAGGCTGGCGATGTGCATAAAGTATTTGATAATGGCCCAGGCTTTGACCAAGGCGATAACAAATAGGGCCGGGGTGGCGCTGGTCGGCAAAAAAGAAACGTAATATTCAAGGCCTGTCAGGACGGCCAAACCGATCAGAACCATCATTCCCAGGCGAAAGGCGGCCTTTTTCTTTACATTCATACCTCTAATCTCCTTAGCTTTTGGGGTACCTTTACTCACCGCTACCCCCGGCGGCCATACCAATCGGGTTTAGCCTGACATACGTGGAACCGGGTAAGCCATAGTCGTAGGGTTCGCCCACCACCACCAACGGCTGGGGGTAATTATGTTCCGGGATAGGCCAGGGAATCTGCCACTCCGGTGAACGGGAGCCCCAGGGGTTAACGGCGGCCACCTTGCCCCGGCGGGCGCTGACCAGCAGGTTGTATAGCATTACCAACATCGCCAGGCCAATGACAAAACCGGCCAGGGTGATCAATACCTGTCCGCTATCAATCCCCAGGGCCGGATCGTAGTCGGCAATCCGGCGGCGCATGCCGTGTAAGCCGATTTGCATCTGGACCAAACTTTGCACCCAAAAGGCGGGGGTCATCAGCCAAAAGTGGAGCTTACCCAGCGGCTCGTTGTACATACGGCCGGTGATTTTGGGAAACCAATAGTAAACAGCGGCGATAAAAGGATAAACAAAGCCGCCAAACATGGTCGCGTGAAAATGGCCGACAATCCAGTAGGTATCATGCAAGAATAAATCGGTGGTAACCGTACCGTTGGGCGGGCCGCTCAGTCCGCCGATGAGAAAGATGGAAATAGCGCCCAACACAAACAGCATCGGCGTCGGCAGGATGATTTTACCGCGCCACAACGTGCCTACCCAGCTAAAAAATTTTACGCCGGTGGGCACAGCCACCAGCATGGTGGAAACCATCATCGGCACCCGCAGGTAATCTTCCATGCCGGCGGTAAACATATGATGCGCCCAGACCAAAAAGCCAACCAGGGCGATGGTGAGGCTGGATAGGGCAATCCACTTATAGCCAAATAAGGGCTTGCGGCAGAAAACCGGCAGTAACTCGCTGATAATCCCCAGGCCGGGCAAAATGAAGACATACACCGCCGGGTGGGAGTAGAACCAAAAGAGGTGTTGGAATAGGATGACGTTGCCTGGCGGAGAGCCAAGCGCCTGAGCCGATTCGGTTAGATTGGGGTCAAAAAAGCCCATGCCCAACAGTCGTTGGACAACCACCATCAGAAATGATAGGCCGATCAACTGCGTTGCCGTCAATTGGATGATCGAGGTGGCCACGGCTGCCCAGACAAAGATGGGCATGCGAAACAGGCTCATGCCCGGCGTGCGCATGCGGAAGACCGTGACCAGCAGGTTGGTGGCCCCCACAATTGAAGAGAGGCCGATCAAGTACACCCCCAGGAAAAAGAATTGGACGCCCAGCAGGGCCTGCGCGCTCAGGGGGGGATAACCGGTCCAGCCGGTATCCCATCCGCCTACCAGCATGCCCACAATGAGCAACACGGCCCCCGGCACATTAATCCAATAGCCAAAGGCATTCAGGCGGGGAAAAGCCATATCCGACGCGCCGATCATTAAGGGCACCAGGTAGTTCATCAGGCCGCCTACACCCAGCAAGATACTGCCAATCATAATAATGCCGTGCGCGCCCATAAAGGTGTTGTAGGTACGCGCATCAATGTATTGCAATTCTGGCTGGGCCAGTTCAAGCCGGAAAACCAAGGCCAGCCCTCCGGCTATCAACATTAAAAGGATACTGGTAACGGCATATTGAATCCCGATAACTTTATGGTTATAGTCTACGCTAAAGTACCGCGTCCAGGCCGGCTGACCCGCCGGGGGACCGTGACGCATAGGTGTTTCCTGTCCGGCCATCCACTTGAGCCAGTCGGTCAGCGAACCGGACCCCAACAGAAAGCCCACCGCGCCCATGATCCCTCCGGTTACGCTCACCGGCTCGCTTTCCCAGGCCGGTAAGCCTATGAACAACCGGATCAGCATCGCCATCCCCATGCCCAGGGCCGTGCCGATAAGCTGGCCTATCAAACCCCTGCTAACACCCAAAGAAAGTATGGTCATTGAACATTCTCCTGTTGAAGTTTTGTGGGCTATGGCCGGCCCAATTACTTTTCGCTCCCCAGACTTTTGATGAAAGCCAGCAAAGCCGAGATGTCTTCCTCAGACAAGGCCTTATAAGTGGCCGGCATCAGATTCGGCGGAAAGCCTGCGACAAGCTGGGAATTTGGGTCAACAATAGATTGGTGAAGATAGGCTTCGTCCACTTTAACCGTAGTCCCATCTGCCAGGGTGTGTTCACTGCCATAGATGCCTTGCCAGGAGGGGCCAACCAATTGGCTGCCGTCCAGGCTGTGGCAGGCCAGGCAGCCCTGTAGTTCAGCCACTTTGGCCCCCCGTTCGGCCGGGGCAGTCTCAGCGGCGGTCAATTCTTGTTGCTGTTGGTTTAACCACTGTTCAAACTCAGCCGGCTCCATCACGTTGACATTGCCCAGCATGTAGGCGTGACTCAGGCCGCACAACTCGGCGCAGCGCGTTTTGTAAGTCCCCAGCCGGGTCGGGGTGATCCGTAAAACCTTGACCATACCCGGTACTGCATCCTGCTTAACCCGAAATTCGGGCACCCAGAAAGAGTGGATTACATCTATTGAGGTCAATTTTAGTAATACCGTGCGATTTAACGGCAGGTTGAGATCGGTGGAGCTAACCCCGGTTTCAGGATAGGTAAAACTCCAGGACCACTTTTTACTATTTACCTCGACGACCAATTCATTTTCAACGGGCGAGGTGATATCGGCCAGGGTGATGGCCCCCAGGTAACTAAAGTATAAAACCGTTACCAACGGGACAACGGTCCAAATGATCTCCAGGGTCGTGTTCCCATGCATAAACTCGCCATCGCCAGTGTCGTCCGGTTTGCGCCGGAAAACAACAACGCTATAGAGCATAAAAACCAAAATCAGGGCGAAGAGAAAGGCGATTACGTAAATATGCCGGGTAAAAAGCCAGTCAATCGGCACACCTTCAGCGCTGGCCTGAATCGGCAACAAATCAATCCTATTTAACCAAAAGGCTATGGTTACCGTGGCCGCCACAATTAGCAGAATAACGTTGACGATGTGTTTCATAAATTACTCCGGTGGTAGGCTCAAAAGGAATTTTACCAGGGTGTCCACCTCAGCTTCAGATAGGCTGTCGCCGTAAGTATTGGGCATTATATTGAGGCAAGGGCCGGTGGGACATTCGGGGGCCAGAAAGGCCCCCGGTTCCAAAATGGATTGGCGGATATAATCCTCGGCGCTCAAACCGGACACGTAGCTGCCCGCCACCTCGGCCAGGCCGTTCAAATGGGGGCCGGGGCCGTCGTTACCCTGGTCGCCGATGCGATGGCAGGTGAAGCATTGCGGATTGCTCCCCTCGATGATGGCTATGGCTTCAGCCTGGTCTGGACTCGCGGCTGTATCGGCTGAGGCGAGTTCGGCCGGAACCCCTTCGCCGCCGAGGGCGCGAAGGTAGGCCACCAGGTTGGTCAGTTCAGTTTCAGTTAAAACCGGCTGCCCGCCGTAAGGCAACATTTGAATCCCGGTCGTATTGAGCGGGTCATCCACCGACCGGCCAACGACGATAAACTCGGCCAATTCCGCATCGCTCAACTCGGCCACAAACTCGCTTTCTGCCAGATTTTTACCTAAACTTTCGACCCCTTCGCCGTGCGGCCCATGGCAAACCGCGCAAAAACGCAGAAAGGTGGTCTGACCTTCCAGGGAAGGGCCGGAAAGACCTTGCCGGCTGATTTCGAGGGCAGGTTCTATCTTTTCTGCGCCGCCATCGGCTAACCAATCCAGATAGGCCTTGGCCGGGTTGGCCTGGGCGTTGAGATCATGCACATAGGCGGCGATATTCAACACATCCTCGTCGGTCAGGTCGGGGCGGCCCCCTTTGGGGGGCATTTTGATGCCAGTACGGTTGATGGGATTGCTGAGGCTGCGCCCCATTTTGATAAAATCGGCCAGTTGGGGCGTCGTCAAACCGCCTACAAATTGGCTGTCCCTTAGATTTACGCCAATACCCTCGATCCCGGCCCCGGTCTGGTTATGACAGGCGGCGCAAACCTCGACAAAAAGCGCTCGCCCTGCCTCAATATCACCCTGGACTGCCGTCTCGGTGGGTTCAGCAGTTGGAGAGGGTGTGGTTTGAACACCGGCCGGCCCGACTTGACCCGAGTCCGCCGCCGTCCCCAACGCCGTCGAGGCTGACAGTTCAGCGCCTTTCGGCGCTTTTGGCGGCAAAAAGATTTCGCTACAGGCTACCAAAGTTAGCCCCAGGCAGAGGATCAGTAACCTGGCTAAAAAGTTGCGCAAGACCATAGTAATTCAGATGATCCTTTCTCAGTTAATAGACCGGCGCTTACCTCCAGGGCCAAAGGTTGGTAATAAGCGCCTTCGGCGCAGGGGCGGCACAGCCTCAGCCCGGCTTGAAACACTTCGCGTTCGTTGATGATTTCCTCGCCGCAGCGCTGGCAATTGACCCGATAGCCATCTTTGCTGAGTATTTTTTCTAGCGAGACAGCCAGCGTCACCGTTTGAAAGTTCAGCAATTCTGCTTCGGGCATCCGCTGATAGCCCAGCAGGTAAGCCTGCCAGCGGCTTTGGGCTTCTGGAGCGTAATCCCTGGCTTGTTGGCGCGCGCCAGCGTGGGGGACAATGCGGACGGCGCGGCCTGTTTGCGTATCCACAAAGGTGGCCGCCACTTTTCCATAATCCAGTACCCGCATTGTGCGCCGTCCGACCCGGCAGCCGGTAGCGACGGTCAGACCGTCTATCACGCAGCCATCGGTTTCGACGATGGTCAACAGTCGTTTATCGCTTTGCGGAACGGGCAAGTCCAGGCGCTGGCCGGCCGCCAGCCCCATCCTGACCCCTAACACCTGGCGGGGACATAGATGTTGATGGGCCCGCGCTGACTCTTGAAGTAATTGTGTAAGTGATTGCATAATCAGCCTAAAAATTTGGCTACCGTCCGCTGTGGAAAGGTAGCCAAAACTAACTCACGGCTACACGCTTTGGAGGGATGAGCCGTAGCTTTGCAGAACCCAATATGCGGCGGCAACAAAGTTGCCATGCTTACCTACGGCTGGGCGTTCGCCCCCCCTGAGCGTATCCCGTCACGATTTTGTTGAATTGTTTTAGCTACCCGTTTTCCCTTTGCCGGAGAAGACGGGTAGCTAAAGCTTAAGCGTAGCGCCGGCTCTTGAAACTAACCATCTGATTGTACTCAGCCAGGCTGCCAATACGCCGGATGTCGGCCCAGGTACCTTTGTAGTACGGCACCACGTTTTCATCCGCCCATTCTGTGGTCAGGTCGCCAACCACCCCATTGGGATAAGCAAACTGCATAAAGACCTGGCCGGGCTTAATTGCCTCTTCCACATAGGCCATCGCATTCGTTGCGCCGTAATCGTTATACAACTCGACCAAATCGCCGGAAGCGATCTTGAGCGACTTGGCGTCGTCGGGGTTGATTTCAACAATCGCCATCGGGAAACGGTTGGTCACAAAGGCCATGTACTTGTTGTGATAGGCCGTCTGCCAGACCTCGTTGACCCGGCCATTGTTGACCCAGAATTTATACTTGTCTTTTTGGGCCTGCACCGGCTTGGGCAAACCGGGCCAGGGTGTGGCTTTGAAAATTGCTTTGCCGTCGGCAGTGCTAAACTTGCCGTCTTCGTAGATCATCTCGGTGCCGATGAGTTTGCCGTCATTGTATTCCTTCACCGGCAACTGCACCCCGTTATTACCCATCGCCCGCAGCCGCTCGTAGGTAGCCAGGTTGCCGGTATCGCCGCCCTGGCTGTCAATCGGCGGCGCGCCGGCCTGCCCGGCCTGGGCGAAACCATCGTTGAAAGCGTCCTCTTCCGTTTTCCAGGCAAAACCTTCAAACCGGGCAGACATTTCGGCGTTGCCTTCTGCGTCATACAGCGCCTTGATGGCGTTGGCAATATCCGCCGCAATCAGGCAGTCGGCTTTGGCGCTACCGGGCGGGTCCATAAATTTTTCAGACAGACGTATGCGCCGCTCGCCGTTCATGGAGGTCAGGTTCATCTCGCCGGGATGGGCAGCGGGCAAGAGAAGGTGAGCCGCTTCGGCGATTTTGACCGGGTACAAATCTATCGAGGTGATAAACAGACCGCCCTTGTTGGCCACGGCGTCGTAAATAATGTCTACAATTTCTTCAGCCGTCCCACCTCGCGCTTTGGCCATTGCTTCTTTGACGATATTGCTGCGGCGGTAAATAGTCTCACGGTACGCTTCCGCGTTCAGCGTGGTCTGGAAGGGGTTGCAGCCCCAGACGGTGAACATCATGCCGTTGCCCTTGATCAGTTCCTGGTCAATATAAGGCGCAGGCCGCGGGCCGGGATAGGGCGGGCGGGTGTAACCTTCTTGGTGGCCGCCCATGCGCACCACACCGGTACCCCGCCGGCCAACGTTGTGGGTGGCCAGGGCCAGGTTGACGATGGAGGCAATGGTTTTATAATTATCGTTGCCCCAGATAACCCCTTTTTCATAGGCAAACATGGTGCGCGGGCGATAGCCGCCATCGCGGGGCTGGAACATCCACTCGGCGGCCTTTTTGAGATTATCCACAGAAATGCCGGTAATTTTGCTGGTTTCCTCCAGGGATAATTTGTTGGCTTTTACCATCTCGTCAAAACCTGTAGTCGAAGCCTTGATGAAGTCCGCATCGTGCCAGCCCTGCTCCACCACGTAGCTCAGCAGGCCATTGAACAGGGCGATGTCGGTTCCCGGTTGGATGTCCAGGTGTAGCACGTTGTCTTTGCCGGCTGCATCCTCCGAAATCGCCACCGAGGGCGTCCGGCGCGGATCAACAAAGATAACGCGCCCTTTGACCCCATCGGTTTCTTTGCCAAACCGCTCTTGCTTCTTTTTGACGGTGCTACCCTGCAAATTGGGTACCCAGTGAGCCAGGTAATAGTTGGTCTGATTTTCGTAGGGGTTGTTGCCGATGGAGATAATGGTGTCGGCCAGTTCAGCATCTTCGTAGCTGTTGTTCAACTCGCCAATGCCCATATCCCGCGAGGAGTGGACTTCGGAGTTGTAGGCCGGGCGGTTGTGGATGCGCACCATCTGGGTTTGCAGGGCGGTGAACATCAATTTGCCCGTGCCCCAGGTATTCTCAAAGCCGCCGCCCGCGCCGCCGTGATCAAAGCATTGGAACATCAGTTGGTCTGATCCCTGGGCGTCGAGAATCTTTTTGGTCAGCCCGGCGTAGACGGCCAGGGCAAAATCCCATGAGGTATCATACCAGTCATCGCCGCTGAAGAAACGTGGATGCTTGAGACGGTCTTTGGCAATACCCGCCGGGGTGTACATCACGGTAGCCAGTTGACCGCCGCGAGTGGAACTGAGGCCCTGGTTGACCACGCACTCTTTGTCGGGCACAATCATAATATTATAACGCCGCCCGTCTTTCTCGGTGATGACGTTGTGCATGGCCGTAGTCATGGTCAGAGTCAGGGGCGCCGGCTGTTTGGTAAAATCAACCCCCAAAGCATTCTCTTTGGCGGCGCGGCCCCCTTCTTGGTTTTCTGGCCATTTGTAGACATGATAACCACAGCCGACGATGCAGAAGTGACAGGTTAAATTGGTTCGCTGGGCATCTACCGGCGGCAGCGGAACACGATCATTGAAGATAGCCATCGTTTAGCTCCTCCCTATAAAATATTGGCCTGGCGGCCATAAATCAGTCCATTGATAGCTACCGCTGTCACCGAGTCGTTTTGAGCGTTGTACTCCAGGACCACTTGCGGCAGATTAACCGTCGCCTGGCCGCAGACCATTTGCCCCAGCCGTTCGGGGTCAAAGATGGTGTAGTGACAGGGACATTTGAGCACACCGGCGGCCGCGTCGAAGGTGACCGGGCAGCCTTTATGGCTGCACAAAGTGCTGTAAGCCACAATGTCATTGTCCGGCCCAACGCCGCCGGGCACAGCTTTGCCTACTTTCAACAGGATGCAGGGGGAGTCCTTATCAGGGTAGTTAAAGTTTTGCGTCTGGCCGGCTTTGAGGGCTTTGGCCGGGCCGACCTCCTGGGCTGGATAAGGCAGGGCTACTTTCCCCAGCCCCTCCTGGGCTTTGGCCTGGGGGACGCCGCCGTTTACCGCGAGTTCAGCCGTAGCGGCCGCAGCAACCAGGCCGCCCGCTTTCAAAAAGCTTCGACGTGAGATTTTCTCACTCATTGACTTCTCCTTTCTCCTTTGAAATGAAATAAAAATCAAACTCGCCTGGAAGTTGTCAGGCGTAGCTTTGTTACAAATATTTGGGATTATATAAGGGTGGGGATGCTAACCAATTGCAGCCTAAGCCAGTCTACCGGGCATTTAAGCCCAAGTATAACCGGCTTATCGGCTAAATGGAATATCCGAGGGGATAAGGTTTTGGGCGCAAAAGGATATTTTTAACCGAGGTAAAATCTCAAATTAATCCGCGTCGAATGGCAAGGGCAACGGCCTGGGCGCGATTGGTTGCGCCCAGCTTGGCCAGAATTTCCTGGACTTTTTTCTTCACCGTCACTTCGCTCCAGAAGAACTGTTCGGCAATCGCTTGATTGGTCTCGCCGGCAGCAATCAAGTCTAAAATGCGCAGTTCTTCGACTGACAGGCCGGACTCCTGGCGCAATTTTTCGCTGGCCATGGTTTGAAACTGGTGCAGCACCCGGTCAACTAATTGGGGGCTGAGCAGCCGTTCACCCTGGTGTACGGCGCGAATAGCGGCCGGTAGATTGTCGAGCGCCACGTCTTTGAGGAGGTAGGCATGCGCGCCCACCTGCAACGCCCCAAAGAGGTATTCGTCGTTGTCATAGGTGGTCAAGATGATAACACGCACGTCGGGGGCTGTCCGGCGCAATTCACGGGCAATCTCAATTCCGTTAGCGCCACCCATCCGAACATCCAGGAGCAGAACATCGGGCTGTTGAGCGGCAACCTGCTCTAATGTGGAAGGGCTACTATCCGCTTCGCCGATAATCTGGAGGTCGTCATATTCGTTGAGCAAGCTGTATAAACCCCGCCGAAAGATGGGGTGGTCGTCGGCTAATAAGATGCGAATAGGAGCTGTCATGCGAAAGCATACTCCTCTTGATTAACCTTCACCGGTAACGTGAGATTAACCGTAACACCCGCCCCCGGCATGGAATGGAAAGTCAATTCACCGCCGATACTCTGCGCTCTTTCCCGCATGCCGGCTAATCCCAGATGGCCGGCATGTCGGCCGGTCATCTGTTCAACCGTAAAACCGCGGCCATTGTCAGCCACCTGAACGGTTACCAATTTAGGCTCAAAAACCATAATCACCCGGACCCGGCTGGCCTGGGCATGCGTGGCTACATTACGCAAAGCTTCTTGCGCAATCCGATAAATAGACAACTCCTGCCCGGCTTCCAGCCGGCGCGGTGTGCCTTTTACTTCCACCCAGCAGGGTAAACTGTTAACTTCTTGATATTCGGCGGCGTAGGTTTTGATAGCCGTAACCAATCCATCGGACTCTAACAAAGGGGGATGTAGGTTGTGGATGACCCGGTACATCTCGGTCTTGATGCCTTTCAAGATTTCCTGGGCTGTGACTACTTTCTCCATGGCGGCCTCCGGCCGGTTATGCCAGCACACCTTAGCCGCCTCCAGTTCATACAGAGCGCCCAGGGTCCACTGCGTCACCCCGTCATGAATATCATGGGCAATCCGGTTCCGTTCCGCTTCTTGCACCTCGACGGTCTGGTTGTAGAGTTCTCGCAATTGTTGAGCTTTGTGATCCAGGGCATCCCTGGCTTCGATCAACTCAGCCGTGCGCTGCTGCACGCGGGCCTCCAAATCGGCATTGAGCGATTGCACTTCAGCGTAGAGCCGGGCATTCTGGATGGCGATGGCAGCATGGTTAGCGAAGGTAAAAGCCATCCGGCCTTCTTCAACCTGGTCATAGCAGTGGCCGATTTGTTCCAACGTAAGCAATCCAATGACCTCTTCGCCACTCAACAAAGGCACAACCAGACACCATTGCACTTCTTCGATCCGGCCAATCCCTTTTCGAAATAAATCCATCCGGTTGGGGTCGCAGAAAGTGTTCGGTTGTTTTTCTTTTAAGACCTGAGATAGATAGGGGCTGGTCTGGCTTTCAAATGAGTAACCAAGCCACTGTTCCATGGTTAACTCTGCCCGGCCTCGCACAGCGGCCACGCTGAGCCGTTCCCCTTCGACGAGGAGGATCAGGCCCGCGTCTACAATGAGCACCTGGCCGATTTGTTCCAGGATACCGTTCAATACCTCTTCCAGATTCAGGCTGGAGACCAGACTGCGGGAAACCTGGCGCAGGGTATCGGCCAGTTGGCGCTGCCGCTGCTCCTCAACATTGAGGGCCGCCAACTCCTGAGTTCGTTCGGCGACGCGCTGTTCCAAAGTGGTGTAAGATTCCTGAAGTTGGTCGGCCATTCGATTGAACGCCTGGGCAAACTGGCCAATTTCGTCATTTGCTTGAATATTGAGCCGATAGCTCAGGTTGCCTTCACCAATCCGCCGAGCGCCCTGACTCAGGGCCACAATGGGGCGAGAGAGGGATCGAGAGAAGAAAAAGGCAAAGATTGCGCCACCAAGAACGGCTAAGATAGTACTGACAAGGATGATCCGGCCGGCGGTCAGGTGAATGGCCGCAATCTCGTCCACTGTGCGTTGGAGTTGGCTCTGAAGAATGGCTTCGGGGGGCAAAATGGGGTCTTTGCCGGCCGTAGCGGTTTCAATGGCTTCAGCCAACAATTCATGGGCTGCATCCGAGGTGCTCGACAGGCTCAGATAACCTGCCCCGCCGATTATGATTAGAAAGAATAGACCTGGCAGCAAGCCCAAAATCAGCTTGGTCTGAATTGTGCGCCTCATGGCCCAACCGCCTCCTTTGGAATAAAATTATGGATCAACCGGAGTTGAATTAAAGTATACAACAGGTGCGACCTTGCGCCAAAAAATTTACTGGACTCAGGGAAAAATGACAATTATGTAAATATCAAACAGCAAACTCCGCTTGTGAAGTTAGGGTCGAGAAAGGTCGGACAAACTTGCTCAACACAGGCGTAATCGAACCGCATTGTAAAGCCAATTGAGCGGCTGCCTGGAGCAATTGGATGTGGTGTTCCGCCCGGTGCAAGCGGATCACGTCGGCTGGCGCTTTGGGTTGGTCGTGGGTGAGGGCTTGACCCGTCTGATAAGCCGCTGCCAAAGATTGGACCAGGCGATATTGCAAATAAGCCAGGGCCAGGAACACGACGGCATGGGCTTCAAAGGCTTGCAGTTGATAATCGGCAATGCCCAAACGGGTTTTGAGGTAAAGTTATCCACTTCGGTGGGCCAGCGGTCACCATAACGAACCAAAGCTGCCTGTGCCGTCAGGGACAAATCGGTACACAGGAAGTAAGCCGGAGCTTTACTCCGGGGATGCCGTTGAGAGATGAAGACGCAGACGTCAAAAGAACCTCATTGAGCCGCCCTTTAGGGTGCGGACAAAGCCTGAAAAACTGCCTCCAATTGGCTCGTGGCTTTATCTTTTCACACAAGGCATCATCAATGCTCAAACAAATGATTTTCGCTAAACCCAACCCACGCGCCTGTTGGATCGCTGTCCGCACCAGCAAGACTAACACCTTCCAGCCCGCACATCCTGCGCTTGCCACGGACTATCCCGCATCGTATGGTGGACACTCAGATCGTCTTTCGCCTCGACCAATTGCCGGTTTAAGTTGGCAATGGTCTTGCGTTCTTCACTGACCACTAGCGCATCCGCCAGGTTCAACAGATGTTGCTTTTGGGGCCGTGACAAGGTCAAGCCTGGCGCAAAGATGAATTTGACTAATTCGACCGAATTGGTGACTATACGTCGTAACATTGGGCCTCCGGGGTCTTTTGTTGGTTGTGGTGACTCACAAATTACCCCGGTTTGGCCCTTTTGTCATATTAGGCCAGTTCTATTTCATTGTTTACCTAAACTCATTTTTTCCCTGAGTCCAGTTATGGTAAAGTCGCTGCTACGTTTGTGGATACCCAAACCGGGCGCGCCGTGCGGATTGTGCCCAGCGCCAGCACCCGAAAACGGGCTAAAGATTATGCGCCGGAAGCGCAAAGCCGTTGGGAAGCCTATTTGTTGGGCTACCAGCGCATGCCCGATGCCGAATTGCTGGACATCCAGGAAGTAGCTCTGACCGTATCGCTGGAAAAAATCCTGAGCAAAGATGGCTACCGGGTTAACTGCGACCACTGCGGTGAGGAGATCATCAACGAGCGGGAAGTTATTCAGGACGGCTCGACCCTGTGCCGGGCCTGCGCCGGGGAGCGCTACTATCACCCGGTTGAGAATACCCTCACTTTTCCGGCTGGCATTTTACTTGATCGGGTCAAAGTTTAGATCAATGGCGCTTCTTTTGGGTTTATCGTTACCCAAAAGATAATCTACGCCGGTACCTGAATAGCTGCGATAAATTGTTTCACTACGGCGCTGACATTGCCCAGGCAGCAATTCCCCTGCGGATTCCGTATGTCACAAGCGCATTGTCCCGCTTTAATACGGGCTTCGATTTCCTCGATGGCCGTACTCCGGCCTGTTGCCAGCAATTCGGCGCGAATGGTGGCCGGGCTGTGGCAGAAACAGTAGCAGACCGGTACATGGTCATTGTCTGGTTCTTTTTGATGCACCGGGACCCGGATTTGGTCTTTCGTAAAAACTTGCAGTCCATCAGCAGCAAAGTAGACGACCGGGCAGTCGGCAGTGCGGCAAAAAAGGTAGGCTACCTCACGCACAGCTAACAGGCTCACGTCGAGCATGGCCTTCAACGTCAGGCTGTCAACCTTTTTGCCCTTTTGTCCGCAAGTTGGACAGAGGTTGGTTTGCGCTGTAGTCAGTTTCTGGTCCTTATCAACCCAAACGGGGGTGCAGCAGCTTTCCTCATTCAGATGGGCTTCTTTTTGATTGCTGTCCACCGGCGCGCAACAATTTTGAGACATGAGAAACTCCTTCACTTACTTAAACCAAATTCAGCCTGGATAAATTGCTTGACTCCTTCTCGTCCGGTCAATTTCAAGCGGAGAGGGCCACCTTTGCCTTTGATTTCAAGCGCAAAATCAAAGAAGGGGCAGCACAGCCGTTCCAGGGTGATAAATTCTGCTGCATGGAGAATAGTGCCTGCCTCTGCCGGCCAGGTGAAGGCATACCCATCAAGTAGTTCCTCAATTTGTTGGACGGATCCAAATAATTGGCGGGTATTCGCTTGATGACGTTCTCGTTGGGCAGTATCCAGGGCGCTCAGGTCGCAAAATAGGGGCGACTCGGAGGTTAGACCTTTTTCCATAAAAAGTTACCGTTCCTTTCAGCGATTATAGATCAAGTGACAAACACACCGTTTCATCTCGATATCGTCGGGCAAGTTACCCGCCTGGCTCACCAATTGCTGCAAATCCTGTTGGAGTTCTTGCAACTGGCGAATTCGTTCTTCGATCTCCACGACTTTCTGCTCAAGCAGATGAGCCACATAACGACAAGGGACTTCACCGCGATCTCGCAGAGCCAGCACTTCTTTGAGATCATCCAGGGTAAAGCCTAAACTGCGGGCATTGCGGATGAAGCGCAGCCGCCGCACGTCTTCTCCCCCATAGAGCCGGTAGCCATTCTCGGCACGTTGAGCCGGGGGGAGTAAGCCAATCTCTTCATAAAAACGGATCGTTTTGGTGGGAACGCCGCTCGCTTGAGCCAGGTTGCCAATGCGAAGATCATCAGTCATTGGTTTTTCACTCATTATGATTTTCTCCTGACCTTGATGATATTGCCATTATACACCTTCCAGTAACTGGAATGTCAAGAGGGTATCATTATGACACAGGCAAAATTTTGGTTAGCGCGCCAAAGTGATGGGGTCATCACGTTGACGTTTGAGTAGCCAAAGGTAAGACTTGATGTTTTTGCCAGTACAAATCCCAGCCTCCA
Organism: Anaerolineales bacterium; assembly: GCA_015075405.1. Lineage (GTDB taxonomy): Bacteria > Chloroflexota > Anaerolineae > 4572-78 > J111 > DSQQ01. Next base: position 1,780,430 of record JABTUK010000002.1, on the reverse strand, counting down.
TTAAGCAGCAGGGTACGCAAGGCGGCCAGGCCATCGCTGGTGGCTTCACTCCAGTGCATGCCCTGATGTTTCTGGCGGCGAGCGACGATCAAATCGTTGCCTTTTTCGACGTGGGCGCTGCCGATATACTGGCGTTGGGCGCGGCGGTCATCGGTAGTTGGGAAGGTAGGGCTGGCGGTTGCGCAAGTAGCTGATCAATTCATCGAGTTTAGCCTCGTTCTTGGTTTGGGGCCGGTATTGTTCCAGGAGGAGATGGCCTCACTGACCTGACCGCGCCAGAGATGACTGAGGAGCGACCCCAACAAGTGGGCTTTGGCCAGGCGACCGCGACAGATCAGGCTGGTCAAGTCATAGCATTTTTACGGCAATGATACCAGTCCAAGATCAAGACGGTCATCGGGCCAGGTCACCAACTGTTCTTGAAAAAGTGAGCAATCCAGCGGGCCCCATCCCCAAGAGGGTGATTTTAGCGGTCAGTCCCCGCCACACAGCCGCAACAACAACCACAATTGAGCCAAGACCAGGTCAGCCGAACCACTCAAGTAGCGATAGCCAGTTGCAGTCCGCACGTAGGCCGTGCGCACTTCCAGGAAACGCCGTTTTCGGGTCGTCTGACCCCAATATCATCCACACTGGCCACCACTTCGTCGGGTTTGAGGGGTTGGTCCCAGCCTGCCGCAAACGAGCGGCGGTCGTGGTGGCCTCGGTGCGCCGCACCTGGATGACCTGCTCCCAGTCAGCCGGGCTGACCCTTCAGGCGGCTGCGGGTCGGCCTGAGCCAGGGCGGTTTCGACCGCCTGGTTCAGTTCCGCCGCCCAGAGCTGCCGGTCGTCGGGGTTCGCTGGCTGGCTGCAATTGGGCCGTCAGCCCGGCCAAATCCGACCGTTCTTGCAAGGCCGTCACTTCCGCTTGTTCGGCCTGGCGGATCAATTGACCATGCTGGCTGACCCAGCGGCGGGTCTGCGTTTCGGACATCACCGCCGGGTCGTGGCTCATCCACCCCAACAGCCGGGCACTGCTGTCAAAGGGCGGCTCTTGAGGCAACAAGCAGACCCACTCTTGCAGTCCTCGTGGTCACCTGACCGGTGTGCTCCGGCAAGCCAGCATTGCCTGGCAAAACGTGGCTCTTCTCTCCGGCAGGTAGCACACCTGGCGCGGCAATTGCACCACCCCAACCGACTGGCTACTTTCAGTGGATCGTACCCGTCCCCACTCGTCGCTCCAGCCTGTTCCTGACGAAAACGGGCCACCAACTGCTGATCGGTCAAACGCCACTGCTCCACCAACAACTGCCGCATCGCCTGCCAACCAACTTCCATGACCGTCTCTTCCAGCCCATCCAAGTATTGCTCTGGCTCCAGCCCCCTCAACTCAACGGCCGGCATGGCTTGTCGCCAGATTTCGGTCAATTGCCCCGGATTGTCAAATCCGTCAATCCGGGCTATCATCATTACCAAGTGGCTCATGTGAATCTCCCGATGATCGCCTCGCGGCGGTGTAGAGACATCGAGGATATTCCATGAGCCATTTTTTTTCAAGTGCCACCCCATCGGTTTGGCGCGCTAACAAATTTTGTAACTGCCCCACCCTTTCATTTCAAGGAGCGCCATGTTTAAGTCATAACGTGGTAAACTGATTTCCCCGTAATTTTGCGTCCTTTATGAAGATAGAGAGCCGAGCTATACCCAACGCATTTCAAAATTTCCGTAGTTGACGCATCCCCATGCGTCAGCGGACGGCATAGGGATGCCGTCCTACGGAAATTTTAGCATGCGCTTAGTATAGAAAATTGAGGGCTTGACAAATTTCTAATCGTGTTATATACTATTGTCATCGTAAAAATACGATAAAGATAGTTTGAAGTATGATGACTCTTACTCATGAACCTATGACTGTTCCACCTCCCTGCTGCACCTTAGATATTTCTGGCGCAGAGCAGGAGCGTTTGGTGACGATGTTCAAAGCGTTGGGCAACCCGATCCGCTTTGAAATTATGAAATTTCTGGTCGTGCGTCCCGGCTGCATTACCGGCGACATCGTCGAATTTTTACCCATCGCTCAAGCGACGGTATCGCAGCATTTGAAAGTGCTGCGCGAGGCTGGCTGGATTAGCGGCGTCACCGAAGGGCCAGCCGTGTGCTACTGGCTGAACGAAGAAAATATCGCCTGGTTCAAAGCCAGGGTGGGCGATATTTTTTAGCCAGCGACGGATCAGTTGAGAGAATATTTCTCCTCAACTGATCTGCTTTTCCGTAATTTTTATCGTTTTTTTACGATGTAACGAGGAAAAAGTCCTGATGAATCAAGCTTTAGCCAAAAACAATCAAGCTATCGTCAAAAGTCTGTCCAATGGAGGTTTCGTTCTGGCCATGATCCTGGCGGCCGCTTGCTGGGGCGCGGGTACCGTGATGAGCAAGGGCGTCTTGGGCTACCTCCCGCCCCTCACCCTCCTGGTTGTCCAACTGGTTGCCAGCCTGACCTTTCTGTGGGTTGTTATCATCATCCAGCGGCTGCGAGTCCCGCTGCGCCGAGAGACTTTTCGACTTGGTCTCATTGGCGTGCTCAATCCCGGTTTGGCCTACACCTTCAGCTTGCTGGGCTTGGCGCTGACCGCGGCCAGCATGTCGGCCCTGCTGTGGGCGGCTGAACCGATCCTGATTTTGGGGCTGGCCTGGTTCATTCTCCGCGAGCGCTTGACCTGGTCGCTGCTGGCTTGTTCGCTGCTGGCTATCATCGGCGTGTTTCTGGTGATCGGGGTCAACGCCAGCATTGACAACAGTGGTTCCTTCAGCGGCAACTTACTCATCTTGGTCGGCGTTTTGTGCTGTGCCCTATATACTGTGTTGACTCGCCGCGACGCGGCTACCCTCGACCCGGTGCTGCTGGTGGCGCTGCAACAGACGGCGGCCCTCCTTTGGGCCTTGCTGATCTGGCCGTTTGAATTATGGGCTGCTGAAATGATCAACCTAACGGCGATAAGCTCAAGCGCATGGTTGTGGGCAGTCGTTTCCGGCATTGTCTACTATGCCCTGGCTTTTTGGTTTTATATCATGGGCTTGAAACGGATACTTGCCAGCTTGGCTGGTCTTTTCCTCAACCTCATCCCCATTTTCGCCATCGGCGGGGCTTACCTTTTCTTGGGAGAACGATTGGCTGCCGTTCAGTGGGTTGGAGCCGCTTTAATTCTGGTGGCCGTTATGGCCATGCTGCGTTTCCAAAATAGGGAGGGTATTCTGAAAGCTGAGCGACTTCAATCTGAAAATGTAACCAGCGTCGGCTGATCGCCCAGGTAGAAGTAAGGGGGCATAATATGAAACTTGAAGATATGCAAATTATCGCCGGGGTTATTTCCACCCTCATGTTTGTCAGCAGCAATGTGCCGATGCTCTGGAAGGCGTTTACGACGAAAAACTTAACCTCATACAGTTTGGGCCATATTAGCTTGAGCAATGCCGGCAATCTCATCTATTGGCTCTATCTCTTCACGCTTCCTGTTGGCCCGGTTTGGTTCTTACACGGCTTCAATACGGTGGTGGCCGGCCTGATGTTGGTGGGGTATCTGCGTTATCAAGGACACAATCGCAGCCTGCACCCGATTGGGGAAAGGGGAGAATTATTGTTTAGTAGCCCCGGTTCTTGTGCTTGCTCCGGCAATGCGTCGAGTTAAAGAGGATTGTGGCGTTGCCTGTGGAAAGATACGGTAATTGTAAAAATGACAAAACGCTATCCCTTTGATGACACCTATCACTGTTAAACTTCAACCAGATAGAGTAGACTCATTTCAACCATAGTCGAAATAAAAACCGGTGTATACGCCCAGCATACGATTCGAAGGGTTTAGGATGGCTCCCTCAATTTCCCAATCAAGCTTTTTCCTGGTTTTATGGCTGATCCTGGCTCTGCCAGGTTTGGCCGGTTGTAGTGTCGCCCAGGCGGAGCCGCTGCCCTATGTGGACTTAAACCAACGCCAGCCTTTACCCACGCCCTCCGTCCAGGTAACGCCGCTGTACGTAGCCGTCGCCTCGGTCATCTCGCCCCGTGGCGCGGTGGAAAGTTATCAACCCCTCCTCAATTACTTGAGCGTCCAGCTCAATCGCCCAGTCGAACTGGTGCAGCGCCGCACCTATGCCGAGGTAAATGACCTGATTGAACAGGGCCAAATTGACATGGCCTTTGTCTGTACCAGCGCCTACGTCATCGGTCAGCGTGAGTTTGGTATGGAATTACTGGCCGCCCCCCAGGTCGAGGGCGAGACGGTTTATCACTCTCTCTTAATCGTACCTGCCGACAGCCAGGCTGATGATATGGCCGACCTGCGGGGCAAAACGTTTGCCTTTACCGATCCCTGGTCCACCAGCGGGCGCATGTACCCCACGGCAGTGGTCAAGAAACTGGGGGAAACCCCGGAAACTTTTTTTGGTCAAGTGCTCTTTACCTACAGCCACGACGACGCCATCCGGGCGGTCGCCAGCGGCGTAGCGGACGGCGCGGCGGTGGACAGCTTGGTCTACCAGTTTGCGGTGGCTCGTGACCCGCGCCTGGCCGAGCAGACCAAAGTCATTCACCGCTCGATCCCCTTCGGCATTCCGCCGGTGGTCACCTCCCCTCACCTCCGACCCCAAATCCGGGCCAAATTGCAGGAAATTTTGTTGAATATGGCCGATGATCCGGCGGGGCGTCCCGCACTGCGGGCGCTGGATATTGACCGCTTTGTTTTAATAGAAGACTCGGCGTACAATTCCGTACGTGATTTGGAAGCTAAGGTAGGCCCCCTGGCGTTGCCGTAAAGCAAGCAGGCTACGCTCCGAGTTTGTCGAAGGGTAGCGAGGTAACAGGGCTGCAAGGTGTGACGATGAGCCTAATGGTTAACCAACCATTCAATATCTCCACTACTCTCAACCATATTCGCGTTGGGGCGCGTCACCTCCTGGCCAGGCTATGGGTGATCTTGGGGGCCGTCAGCGTGCGGACCAAAATCCTGGGGATTGTGTTGGCCCTGGTGCTGCTCCTGGGTGCTGGCGTAACCCTCCAGGTCCGGGCGATTCTAGGAACCACTCTTACCCACGAGTTACAGAATCGGGGCATCTCCATCACCCGCGACGTAGCCGCCCGCAGCGTTGACCTGCTGCTGGTGCGCGACCTGTACGCCGTTCACCAACTGCTAGCCGACACCCTGGCCAATAACGAAGATGTGCGTTATGCCTTCATCGTTACCCCCCAGGGGCAAGTGGCGGCGCACACGTTCAATGGGGGCTTTCCCACCTCGCTGTTAATAGTTAATACCGCAAACCCAACCGACCGCTATCACCTCCAGCAGGTCGCCACCGACGAGGGACTCATTTGGGATATTGCCGTGCCCATCTTTGAAGGGCGGGCCGGCACGGTTCGTCTGGGGCTGGCTGAAGCCAGAGTCCAGGATGTCGTCAACGCCGTCACCGGGCAAATGCTGCTAACCACGCTGTTAGTGGCTCTAGGCGGAATTGTTGCCGCCAGCTTGTTGACCTGGCTGCTCACCCGGCCCATCCTGGAACTGGTTTCGACCACCCAGCGCGTCGGTCATGGAGACCTGAAGGCCCGCGCCCCCCACTGGGCCAATGACGAAATCGGCACACTGGCCGATGCCTTTAACCAGATGGTCGGGGACTTGGAAACGAGCCAGCAGGCTATTGCTGAAAAGGAAGTGGCGCGAGGCCGGCTGCTGGCTCAATTGATTAATGCTCAGGAGGAAGAGCGCCGCCGGATTGCGCGTGAACTTCACGATGGCGTTGGCCAGGCCCTCACTTCCTTAATGGTGGGCCTGAAATTGGTCAATCAACTTGACGACCCGCAAGCGCTCGCCGCCAAAACAAGCGAACTGCGCCAGGTAGCCGGTGAAACCCTGGATGAAGTGCGCCTGTTGAGCCGGGAATTGCGCCCCAGTGTGCTGGACGACCTGGGCCTGGCCGCCGCGCTGGAACGCTACGCCGTTGAGTTCGCCAGCCGCTACCCCAGCCTGACCGTTGACCTCCATTGCAACCTGCCGCAACGTTTATCTTTGCCCGCCGAAACTACCCTCTACCGCATTGTCCAGGAGGCCATGACCAATGCGGCCCGGCACGGCCAGGCCACCACCATCAGCGTTCTCCTCTCCTATCGTAATGACCGGGTGCAGGCCATTATTGAAGATAACGGCTGTGGCTTCGATGCCGAAGCGGCTCGCCGGGCCGGGGATAGCGTCGGCTTACATAGTATGGCCGAACGAGCCGAGTTATTAGGGGGAACCTTAAAAATCGAAAGCAGTAGCGAAGGCACGACGGTTTACGTGGAGGCGCCGCTATGATCCAACCTATCCGTATTTTTCTGGCCGATGATCACGCGGTGCTCCGGGCCGGTCTCAAAGCGCTGCTCAACGCCGAACCCGACATGGAAGTAGTAGGGGAAGCTGGGGATGGGCAAAGTTGTATTCAAGCCGCCACCCAACTCCGGCCCGATGTCATTCTGCTCGATATCAATATGCCTCACTGTAATGGCCTGGAAGCCCTGGTCGAACTACGCCGTCAAGCCCCCCTCAGCCGCATCTTGATCCTGACCATGCATGACGACGCCGGTTATTTGCGCCAGGTTTTGGCGGCCGGGGGAGCCGGTTATGTATTGAAGCAAGCCGCCGATACCGAACTGTTGTCTGCTATTCGCACCGTCTACAATGGTGGCGTCTTTTTACACCCTGCCCACACCAAAATTCTGTTCGAAGACACCTTACCCGCGCCGTCCTCCACCCCCCCAACGGACACCCCCCTGGCCCGTCTCAGCGACCGGGAACTGGAAGTACTGCGCTTGATCGCCCTCGGCCACGCCAACAAGGAAATCGCCGAGATGCTCTATCTGAGCGTCAAATCGGTGGAAACCTACAAAGCCCGGTTGATGGAAAAACTCGGCCTCACCAGTCGCGCCGCCCTGGTCCGCTTTGCTTTAGAGCACGGGCTTCTGGCCGAATAATCATCACGCCTCACCTGCTTTGTCAGGGAATTCCCTGACAGCCCCTTCTCTTTTTCCTGACACGCCCCCTCAAAAATAGCGGGATTCTCCTGATACAAAGTCAAATCCCTTTGTGTTACAATGTTCACAAATAAGCAGCCATGATCAACTCCGAGCCTGACCGGCCTAACGGCAATTTTTGTCTATGGCGGCAGGCCGCTGGCCTCAGTGGAGCCGGCCAGGGTGATGCGGGAAACTGCCTCGCCTGCCATTTTTGCAAAGGAGACATTTGTCTGTTGACCAATGTTTCCTTTTTTTGTTTAAATTATCTTAGTCTGAGGAGGTACACTATGGCCGAATTGGTCGAGAAAGAAAATATTCTGGTACGCATGCAAGCCGACGTTCAGCGTGCCCTGGAAAAGCCGGAAGGCGAACGGCGCTGGGGTATGGTCATTGACCTGCGCAAGTGCGTCGGCTGCCACGCCTGCACCGTTTCCTGCGTGGCCGAAAACAAATTGCCGCCGGGGGTGGTCTACCGCCCGGTGCTGGATCAGGAAATTGGGACCTACCCCAATGTGACCCGGCGTTTTATACCCCGGCCCTGTATGCAATGCGACGAGCCGCCTTGCACGCAGGTGTGCCCCGTCAATGCCACCTGGAAGCGAGCCGACGGTATTGTGGCGATTGATTATGAGCAGTGTATTGGCTGCCGCTATTGCATTACCGCCTGTCCTTACGGCGCGCGTACCTTTGATTTTGGGGGAACCTACACCGCCGCTACGCCAGAACAACAACCCTATGAACTGCTGCCCAACTTTGAATACGGCCAGGAATGGGCGCGGCAGCCCGGTGTTGAAGAATCGCCCATGGGCAATGTGCGCAAGTGCCACTTCTGCCTGCATCGGCTGGAGCAGGGCCAACTGCCCATGTGCGTCACCACCTGCATCGGCACGGCCAACTACTTTGGCGATCTGAACGATCCCGACAGCCTGGTGGCGCAAATGGCAGCTCAGCCAAACTCAATGGTGTTAAAAGAAGAAATGGGTACCAAGCCCAAAGTTCACTATCTGGTGTAAGGAGGTTGATGATGATACGACACGTTCTCTACGGATTAGGCGGGTTGGCATTGTTGGTGGGCCTGTGGGGCCTGTACGACCGGCTGGTCTTTGGCCATATGAATGCCGCCTATGGTTCTTACGTGGTCTGGGGTTTGTGGGTGGCCATGTACCTGTTTTTTGCCGGTATGGCCGCCGGCGCGTTTATGCTGGCTACACTGGATTATCTGTTCAATATTCCACTATTTAAGGGTACGGGTAAAGTGGCCTTGTGGGGCGCGTTGGTGTCACTCGGCGCGGCGCTGCTCTCCATTTGGCTTGACCTGGGCCACCTGGATCGCATCTGGAAGGTGTACTTGCAAGGTAATATCTACTCGGTTATGTTCCAGATGGTCTGGGGCTATACCATTTTTGGCCTGATTATTTTAGGCAGTCTGCTTTTGGCCTTGTTCCAACCCCGGAGCTACTGGCTCAAATTGTTGATGGGGATAGGTTTGGTAGTAGCCCTATTTGTCGCCGGAGCAGTGGGCGCCTTACTGGGAGTACAGGCTGCCCGACCCTTCTGGCATGTGGGACTGTTTCCGGTGCAGTTTCCGGTCTTTGGGTTGGCCTCAGGGGCGGCGTTGCTGCTGTTGGTCTTGGGCTGGTTTGGTCCCAAAGATGATCCGCACCGGTCGCAACAGTTGTGGATACTGGGCTTAATTAGTGTCGGGCTGCTGGTGGTAAAATTGTACTTTACCTGGGCCGATTTTTCGCAGAGCATTTATGGCAACGTCCCCATGAACATCGAGGCAGTCAATCAGGTTTTATTTGGTCCCTACTGGTGGGCGTTCTGGATCCTGCAAATGTTCATTGGCACGTTGATCCCCCTGGTGGTGTTGACTCAGCCTAAATTGGCCAAACATAATGGCTGGGCCGGCTGGATGGGCTTATTTTTACTCATCGGTTATGCTGTGGCCCGCGGGTTGATTATCTTCCCGGCGCTAACTGTGCCGGAATTCAAAGAACTCATCACCTCTTTTCACGATGCGCATTTGAGTTTTGATTATTTCCCCAGTCTGATGGAGTGGGCGGTTACCGCCGGTATTATTGGTCTCTCTACCCTGGCCTTTTTGGTGGGCCTGGACCGGCTGGCCTTATTTACCGATTATCAGACTGACACTCTGATCGAAAAAGGAGTTTAACGATGGCTGACAAAATCCTGGCAACTCAACCCAACGGCACAATGACTCAACCCGAACACGCTATCACCCGGCGCGACTTCATCAAAACCAGCGCCCTGGTCGGCGGTGCGTTAGCCATTAGCGGCAGCGCGCCCATGGTGATGCAAAACCTGGCCGAGGCGGCAGCGCCGGCGTCGGCTCAGGCCGAAGCGGCGGGCGGCTACCCGCTCAACAAGCCGGAAAACATCATCCACACTGTCTGCTTGCAGTGCAACACCGGCTGCGCCATCAAAGCCAAGCTGATTGACGGCGTCGTCGCCAAGATTGACGGCAACCCCTTCAGTCCCTTGACTTTCTGGCCGCACCTGCCCTACAAAACGTCCCCCCTGGAAACAGGCGGCGTGGACGGCTGGATTTGTCCTAAAGGCCAAGCCGGCATCCAATCCACCTACGACCCTTACCGTATCCGCCAGGTCTTGAAACGGGCCGGCAAGCGCGGCGAGCAGAAGTGGGAAAGCATCCCCTTTGAGCAGGCCATTGAAGAAATTGTCAACGGCGGCAAGTTTGCCGACGGCACCACCAGCCCCGGCCTAAACGAACTCTGGGCGCTGCGCGACGCCAAGTTGGCTAAAGAGATGACCACCGCGATGGAGGCCATCCTGGCCGAGAAGGACAAAGACAAGAAAAAAACCCTGCTGGACGAGTTCAAAACCACCTACGCCGATTACAAGGACCTATTCATTGATTTTGACCACCCCGACCTGGGGCCAAAGAACAACCAGTTCACCTTTGCCTGGGGCCGGCTCAAGGACGGCCGGGCGGACTTGATCAAGCGCTTTGCCGGGGATGCCTTTGGCTCGGTCAACGCCCATGGCCATACCACCGTCTGCCAGGGGTCGCTCTACTTTACCGGTAAGGCCATGAGCGAGCAGTTTGTGGAGGGCAAGTGGAGCGGCGGCGAGAAGTTCTACTGGCAGGCCGACCTGGCCAACACCGAGTTTGCCATCCTGGTGGGCAACAACGTGTTTGAAGGCGGCTACGGTCCGCCCTACCGCGCCCAAAAAATAACCGAAGGGCTGGCCGGCGGCCGGCTGAAGTATGTGGTTATTGACCCGCGCCTGGGCAAGACCGGGGCCAAAGCCTGGAAGTGGCTGCCCAACAAGCCCGGCACCGAGGCGGCCATCGCCCTTGCTCTGATCCAACTGGTCATCGCTAACGAGAAATATAACAAAGGCTATCTGGAAAACGCCAACAAGGCTGCGGCCGATGCCGATGGCGAGCCGAACTACTGTAACGCCGCCTGGCTGGTCAAAATTGACGAGCACGGCCCCGGCAAGCTGCTGCGCGGCTCCGACCTGGGGCTGGAGCCGGAGGAACGAGAAAAAGCTGACGGCTCCGGCGCGTGGAAGTTTGATCCTTTTGTGGTAATGAAAGAAGGTGAGCTCATTCCCTTCGACCCCAACGACGCCGAAACCCCGGCAGAGGGCGATCTCCTGGTGGACGCCGAAGTGGACGGCCTGGACAAAGAGGGCAACGCCATCAAGATCAAGGTCAAGAGCGGCCTGCAAGTCCTCTTCGACAGCGCCAACGAACACACTGTCGAAGAGTGGGCCGAAATTGCCGGTGTATCCGCCCGCGACTTGGCCGAAATCGCCCAGGAGTTCACCAGCCACGGGCGCAAAGCCTCAGCCGACATTCACCGGGGCGTCAGCCAGCACACCAACGGCTACTACAACGTCCAGGCCTGGAACGATCTCAACCTGCTGATCGGCAATTACGATTATCAAGGTGGCATGACCGTGGCCAAAGCCTACGACCAGAACGGGGCCAAGGAAGGCCAGCCCTACCCCATCGCCAAGATGATCGAAGGCGGGCTCAAGAAATTCGGGGTGGACCTGATCCGCTCCCAGGTAAAATACGACGCCAGCACGCTGTTTGCCGATTACCCGGCCAAGCGGCCCTGGTATCCCCTGGCCACCGATATTTACCAGGAGATTGTGCCTTCCATCGGCGACGCTTACCCTTACCCCACCAAAGCTCTGTTCCTGTATATGGGGTCGCCGGTCTACGCCCTGCCTGCCGGCCACACCAACATCGAAACGCTCAAAGACCCGGCCAAACTGCCGCTCTTTGTCACCTTCGACATCACCATCGGCGAGACTTCCATGTATGCCGACTATATCATCCCCGACCTGAGCTACCTGGAGCGCTGGGAATTTCACAAATCCCATCCCTCGATCATCGCCAAGAACGCGCCCATCCGCCAGCCGGCTATCGCCCCGATGACGGAAACGGTCAAGGTGTTTGGCCTGGAACAGCCGTTGGGCCTGGAAAGCTTCCTGCTGGCGGTTGCCGAGAAGATGGAACTGCCCGGCTTTGGGCCGAATGGTTTCGGGGAAGGGCTGCCCCTGGTGCGCCAGGAAGACCTGTATCTCAAGCAGGCGGCTAACGTGGCGGCCGGGGAAAAGCCGGAGCTGGCCGATGCTGTGCCCGAAGCCGATGACGCCGAAGTGGAGCTGTTTATGCAAGCCCGGCGGCACCTACCCAAAACGGTCTTCGACGTGGACGCCTGGAAAGCCGCCATCGGCAACGATGAAAGTATGTGGCGGCGGGTCGTTTATGTCCTGAACCGGGGCGGCCGCTTCCAGGATTACGCCAAATTGTTCGACGGCGAGAAGCTGGCCAACAAGTACGGCAAATATATGAACCTGTACTGCGAGAAAACCTACGACAGCAAGAACAGCATGACCGGCGAGCACTTCTCCGGCGTGACCCGTTACTTTGAACCGGGCCAGGACGCCCTGGGTAACAACGTGGCCGCCGCTGACGAGGCCGAAGGGTACGGTTTGACCCTGATTACCTATCGCACCATCGTCCAGACCAAAAGCCGCACCGCCGGCAACTATTGGCTCAAGGCTATCGAGCCGAGCAACTATTTGATTATCAACAGCCAGGACGCTCGCGCTTTGGGCCTGCAAAACGGCGACCAGGTCAGGATTGTGTCCAAAACCAACCCGGATGGGGTCTGGGATTTGGGTAACGGTCAGACGGTGCCGATGGAGGGTGCGGTCCAGGTCATCGAGGGACTGCGGCCCGGCGTGGTCGGTTTCAGCCTGGGCTTTGGTCACTGGGCTTACGGGGCGCGGGAGGTGGTGATTGACGGGCAGACCATCGCCAGCGATGCTATTCGGGCCACCGGCCTGCACGCCAACGCGGCCATGCGCACCGACACCCACAACCCCAACACCTGCCTGCGCGACCTGGTCGGCGGCTCGGCGGTCTTTTATGACAGCCGGGTCAAGCTGGTCAAGGTCGGTAGCGCCGTGTGAGGGTAGAACTGTTTGGCTTGAGAAATTAGAATCAATCTCATCTTGGGAGTCCAGAATTCATTCTGGACTCCTTTTAACAAACAGTGGGAGCAATTGGGAGGCTGGTGGTGCGTCGTTATGGCTGGTTAGTTGGGTTGGCATTGATCCTGGGGCTGGGCTGGTTTTTCTTTGACCCACCCCGCTTTTGGCTCAATCTGACCAAACAAGTAGAGCCAACCCCAGAGACAGGGGTGCAGTTGGTCGTCCAATATGATTGCCGCAGTTGTCATCAGATTGGGGGAGTGGGCGCCTTGAAAGCGCCCAATTTGCAGGGCATCACCCAACGGATCAACGACCCGGCCCAGATGACGCTGCGGCTGTGGCTGCAAAATCCCAGAGCGGTTAAGGGCAATACGGCTATGCCCAATTTTCATCTATCGGACAGCGAAATTGAGGCTATTTTAGTCTATCTGACCCAATTAGACAGGCAGGGCCAAACCCGTTAAAATGGAAGAGGATAAATCTATGCCTACGTTTGAAGAATTACTCTATCAGTCGGCGGTGTTGCACCAACACCTCTGCCCTCGCCAGGTTTTGGGCGTGCGGATAGGATTGGCGGCCGGGCGATGGTTAGGGCTGGAGGTGCCCCAAAGTGACAAGCGCCTCCTGACCATCGTCGAAACCGACGGCTGCCTGATTGATGGCCTGGCTGTCGCCACCGGCTGCCGGGTAGGCCGGCGGACTATGCGCGTGCTGGATTTTGGTAAAGTCGCCGCTACCTTTGTAGATACGCAGACGGGCCGAGCGGTGCGGATTGTGCCCAGCGCCAGTACCCGAAAACGGGCCAGGGATTATGCCCCGGAGGCTAAGAACCGCTGGGAAGCCTATCTGCTGGGCTACCAGCGCATGCCCGATGCCGAACTGCTGGAAATTCAAGAAGTAACCCTGACCGTGTCGCTGGAGAAAATCCTGAGCAAAGACGGTTACCGGGTAAACTGCGACGTGTGCGGCGAGGAGATTATCAACGAACGGGAAGTTATCCAGGACGGCTCAACCCTGTGCCGCTCCTGCGCCGGAGAGCGGTATTACCGTCAGACGGATGAGCCAATCGCTGTACCGGGGGTCAATTTTCTTGAATTAGCCCTGGCCGAGATTCCTTTGGCCCAAATTCAAACCAATCACCTTTGAGGAGACAAAAATGAGCCAATTGCCGCAGCCTTATCTTGATTTTCAGCAGAAATATCCCGATATCTGGCAAGCCTACGACCAACTGGGTGCAGCCGTTCACGCCGCCGGACCCCTGGATGAAAAGAGCCGGGCCTTGGTCAAGCTGGCCCTGGCCGTTGGCGCCCAGCGAGAAGGAGCGGCGCATGCCCATGTCCGCAAACTGGTCGAATTGGGCGTCAGCGCCGATGAAATCCGGCAGGTAGCGCTCCTGGCTATCCCCACCCTGGGCTTTCCGACCACCATGGCCGCCTTGACCTGGATTGAGGATATCTTAAGGTCGGCTTAAGGGGCACTATGCTTGCCTTAGCCCCATTTGAGGGTCAGTCCGTTTCTCTTCAAGTCGAACAATGCCTGAATGGCCGCCACAAAGAAGCTGGCTGTCGCCGCTGTGCTGACGCCTGTCCAACTCAGGCTATTATGCTGTATCCCCAGAATGAACGCTCGCCCCACGGCCCACTGCTGCCCCAGCTCAACGTTGAGGCGTGTGTTCGCTGCGGGTTATGCCTGCATGCTTGCCCCACCGATGTCTTCAGCCAATCCAACCCGCCCGAAGTCAAGCTGGCTCAGACGATCTCCAATTTGCCGGATGCTCCTCTGGCTTTAGCCTGTTCGCAGCATCCTGACCCAGCAATGACGACTGCGCCAGTAGCGGCTGTAGTTCGTCATCAACGCTGTCTAGCATCTCTCTCGCTCTCTCACCTGATTGACCTCAGTCACAACGGTCAGCGCGAGCTTTGGTTGGACGATACCTCTTGCGCTGAATGTCCCATTGGACACGTCCAGCCATTTATTGTCCAGACAGCCGCCGCAGCTAATCGCCTGCTCCAGGCTTTTGATCGCTCCTCGGCTATCCATACTCTCTTGAGCCAGCCGGAGCTGTTAGCGGCAGAAACCAGTCCGAAGCCGCTGTTTGAAGGCAACCAACCCAAATTATCCCGCCGGGGTCTCTTTAGCGCCCTGGGAAAAGTAACTCAGCCTGCGAAGCCAAACACTGATCCTTCTTCACAGCCCTCCACCTCTGGGCCTGTGCCAGTGAGCCAGCGTCTGCCCCATCATTTACCTGCCTCGCGCCAGCGGCTGCGCCAGCAACTCGCTCATCTTGGTGAGCCGGTCGAGGAGTCACTCGAGATAGCCGGACTTCCCTTTGCCAATGTCAAGATTGACGCCAAGGCCTGTTCCGCCTGCCATTTGTGTGCCCGCTTCTGCCCCACTGAGGCGCTCCATTTTGTGGCCAATGCCGAAAGCTTTGGCATTTCTTTCAAAGCGGCCACTTGTCTTGATTGTGGGATTTGTGCCGTTGCTTGTCCTGAGGACGCGATCAGCTTCGGGTTACAATTGCCGGCAACAACCCTGGTTGCCAACAAAGCGGACTGGCTGGTAGTCGGCAATCTAACTCCCTGCGCCGGCTGTGGTGAGCTAATAGCGCTCGGAGATAATGAGGCCGGTACCCAACCGCTCTGTTATAGTTGCCGTCAGAGTGGTGGTCCAATGCAACCCTTAAAGGATACGGCTGGTCTAATGGCTGATTTGCTAAAGAAGACGCTTTGAGAATCGCCGTTGATATAGTTCTCCAGAAAAGTTTTCGTCACTGAAACAGGTAGCAAGGTAGCATGTAGCAGGCCATAAGTTTGCTACTTTGCTACCTGCTACCTTGATTGTTGGGAAGGAATTTTTCTGGACACCTATAACAAGGGGCCATTAACCCGCCCATCGGCAAAAATACGCAGCCGGTGACGTAAGGCCATAATAGTCAGCATCGGGCGAGTCACAGCGAGCGCCTCGATCAGTTCACATAAAAACCTGGGCTGGACCAAAGTGGGGCGTGTTGGAAATGCCTCGGGAGAGACTCGAACTCTCACGTCCGTACGGACACAGGCCCTCAACCTGCTGTGTATGCCAATTCCACCACCGAGGCGTTTATTCTGGCTAAATTATACTTTCTCCGCCTGTTTTGTCAAAGATGAGCCGGGAGGCGAGGAGTGGTGAGGCGATGAGAAGTAGTCCGGGTTTGTAATTAAACAGGGTTGATGATGTTTGCTCCAACCTCAACTTGAGTACGGGATTTTACCTGCTCGGCCAATGCCTGCACTGCGGCAGCGACTTCGCTGGCTTTGGCCGTAGCAGGCAACGGCTGACCGTAGCAGATGGTGATAGGGTAGGGCAACCGTTTGGGTAATTTCCAAAAATATTTCCCCCTTTCACCACTGAAAATACTGCCCCAGACGTTATGCAAGTAAACCGGGATAATCGGATAATCCAGGCCGGCCATAATGCTCTCAAAACCGGGCCGGAATTCCTGCATCCGGCCATCTTCGGTCAGCCGGCCTTCAGGAAAAATGCAGACCACACGGCCTTGTTGCAGCCGCTCCCGCGCCTGATTTAAACTCCAAGACACCGACTCCCGTCCTTCATACGGCGCGATGGGAATAACATCCATCAGGCTCAATATCGGTCTGAGTGCCGGACTTTTGTAAATGCTTTTGATCATCACAAACCGGATAAACCGCTGCACCGTGCTGCTGATGAGCAGCGCGTCCACAAAAGAGACGTGATTGGGAGTTAGCAGGGCCGGACCGCGCTCCGGCACGTTCTCCACGCCGATAATTTCGATGTGGTAGATTGTATGGATGAGCAGCCAACCGAGGAAGCGAATGAAAAATTGAGGAATGACAGTACAAGTATAGATGACCACCCCGGCTGTGACCAGGCCCATCAGCAGAAAAATCCAGCGGGGCGAAAGGGCTAACTCCACAGCCAGGAAGTGATACAAGATGGAACCCAGCAGCAAACACAGCCCATTGATAATGCCTGCCGCCGCCAAAACCCGGCCTCTTTCCGTGACCTTTGCTTTCAATTGCAGGTAAGCATACAGGGGAATGGTGAAAAGCCCACCACTGACGCCGGCCAGTAACAAAATAACCGCCGTTGCTGCGTAAGAACGGGTGCTGAAAAATAGAGCTACCCCGGCGATGGCCATACCTGCGCCGCCCAAAGGAACCAGCCCCCATTCAACCTTTTTGCCCGACCAACGGCCGGCCAGCATGGCCCCGGCGGCAATACCCAGGCCAATAAAAGCCGGCAGCAGCGACAACAGGGTGTTTTGGTCGTTGCCGAGACCGAGGTGCGTCTTGCCGTAGACCATGACATTGCTGGAAAAGACCAGACCCAGCAGCCAAAAGTAACCATTGGCCAGGCTGGTCAAAAATAAATCTCGGCGTTGTTTGAGAAAAATTAGATCTCGAACCAGGCCGGTGAGCGGATTCCAGGGGAAAGATTGACCTGCGGCCACAGTTTGCTTTTGGCCCGGTTGGGGAACCAGGAATGCGCTGACCGCGCCGACGAGGGCCAGGCCCAGACCATAATAGATCACGGCCAGTGGATTGTTGTGGTGCAAGGTCAGCAGCACACCCGTCGCAGCGATACCGCCGATGATCGCTACCAGACTGGTCGCTTCGATCCGGCTGTTAGCCACATTGATTGTTTCCGGCGGGCAAATCTCGGGAATCAAGCCGGCTTTGGCCGGGCCAAAAAAGGTTGACTGTGTGGCCAGTAATAACAGGACAAACAACATCAAATGGATACTGCCCCAGACAAAAGCGGCTGCGCCCAGCAGCAAAATGGCAATTTCGGCCACCTTGGTCAGGCGAATGAGGGTGGTTTTGTTGAACTTATCGGCCAGATAGCCGGCCCACGGGCCAAAGACAATGAACGGCACGGTGAAAATGAAAGCAGCTTGGGCGATGATGGTTTCGGGGTGCGCCGCTACCATGATTTGCAGTACATACAGTTGCAGCAAAGTTTTGAACAGATTATCGTTTAGCGCGCCTAAACTTTGGGCAACGACCAGGGCTTGAAAACCTTGTGGTAATTTGATCTGGCTCATGGAACCCCCTTGTTTTGTTACGGATAAGGCCAACCAATTGAGGTAAAGGTAATATTTCCCAGAATGGACTGGCCTGTTTGCAGCAGGACATACATCGCAAAAAAGATAATCGCCAGCGCCAGTATGAAAACAATCAACCCGGTCAGCATCGTCAAGGCACTTAAAAGGGAAGACTCGTGGGCCACACCGTTCATTTGTATGCCTCCTATCACTGCTTGAAACCACCTTGTTTAATGATGACCGCAGTATAGCAGGCTTGGCGTTGAGTGTCCCCTGTCGAAAGTTAGGTTGAGGGGTAGGGGCTTTATAAAAAACTCCGCCGCAGCGGAGTCTAAAATCGTTCTATTCAAGTTGAAGTCAGCATCGCGTTCAGCACACGCTGCCATTCATCATCAAAAACAATTTGAAAGTTGACCCGGTGGCCGCTGAACTCCTGAGTAATGTCGTTCCAGGGAGTAGGCTGGCTATACTTGTTGCATAACTCAAAAAGCTGCTTTTTGTAATCCGTGTCGGGATTGTGCCCCAGGTGGATTCCCTTTGTTTCCAGAACGTAGATGGTAGGCGGTTCTTGACGTAAGGCAAAAAAGTCGGGGTGCGGGCGATGTCTGCGCCAGCCCTGGATGCTGTAACTGTTTGGCCCAACATTATTTCTGAACCACCATTCCAGAATGTCGGCTTGCTGGTCGAGATAGAGGGCGACCGCTTTTTCCGTTTCGTTGAAATCTTCTTCCAGAAAGTAATCAAACAGAGTCCGGGCCGGTAAATCGCCGGTGGCTGTCGTCAGTTTACGCGCCCCGGCTTTGGCTTTGATGCGCTCTGGAATAGCGCTGCCGGCGCAGCCGGAAATCAGGTAAAAACGCAGTTCGCCGCTTTGAAGCAGCGAGTCAAAAACCTGCCGGGTCAAACGCTCCTGTTCGGCCGCTATCCTCTTTTTAAGTTCTTCGATCACAAAGCCCAAATCACGTTTAATCCTGGCTTCGGGGAATTTGGCTCGCAGACGGCGCAGCGTTTCCTCGACATATTCATAGGCCACCCAGGGATTAGGCACCAGGTCCAGCAGTTGCCGGGTCATAAAAACTGGGTCTAGCTGCATCTCATCCGCCAGGCTGGCCCGCAGCGGCTCGATGGTGGTGAGGTGATCCAGCCCCAGGCTGACATGGCTATCCCCGGTTTCCGCCGGGTTGAGTTCCCAGCTATCCACCGGGCTGAGGTCAACCTGCTCCCAATCTACCCGGCTGAGAATATCAACCTCATAGCCCACTTCTCGCCAGCCGCCTTTGCCGTCGGACACCACAAAGCAGGGGAGATAAACTTTGCCGGCGTAATGTTGAAATTGGGGCCGAATTGAAACATCCACCACTGCCTGGCTCGGAGCGGCTTCGACATCGGCAATCACCCGGCCGGCCACATCGCCCAGACCTTCGCCGATCAAGCCGGCGCGAATGGTATCCAATAATTGGCCGGTTTTGGCTTTGAAGCAATAGACGTGGCTCTCGTCCAGTTCAGGCAGGCCGGTTTTGCGGGCGTAAGGCTGGCGCAAGACCCGCCCGATGAGTTGGGTCATGGCGGTGTTTGATTCTGGGTTGGTCAAAATGGTGACGATGTAGGCAAAGGGGCAATCCCAGCCTTCCTGCAGGGCCTGCTTGGTGATGATATAACGGATGGGGCAATCAGAACTGAGCAGGTCAATATTTTCGATCTCGTCCCGCTCGCTGCTCTTGACGGCGATTTCTTCGGGCAGCACGTTCAGCCGGGTAATAAGATACTCGCGCACATCTTCAACATGAATCAGGCCGGGCAGGCGCTGTTTGGCCCCGGTGCGTTCAACCTGAAAGAGGGCAATGGGGCGAATGTAAAGCCCATGATTGGCCTGGTAAGTTTGGGCAATCTGTTCCAGTTCGGCCCGATGCCGGCAGGCCGCCAGCACGGTGTCGCGCCAATCGGCGCTGGCCTTGTTGTGGACATGCAGATCGAGCTTGATCATGCCCTCGCGCAGCACGCTCTGGCCGGTAATGTTGACCAGCACATTGCTTTCCCGCGGCGGTGTGGCCGAAAGCTCCAAAATAAAGGAGGGATTGAAGCCGCGCAAGGTTTGTTGGGCGGTGGCGCTGTAGGCTTTATGGCCCTCGTCTACGATCATCACCGGGTTGAGCAGGCGCAAGGTATTGCCCAACGACGACTTGACCACCCCGCCGAGCATACTTTGGTGATCGTACACGTCCAGGTTGGGAATATGCTCGCGCAGCTTGACGTGACTCGCCAGTTGGTCTTCCGCGGGGAAAAACGGCTCAAAGCCGCCCTGATCCTGAAACAGACGCAGCGTTTCTTTGTTCTGGCGGTTGGCCGAAGGCAGCATCAGCAGCATCACCACCAACTGCGTTTGCACGTCGTCGGGCGAAAAGCGGCTGTCTTTTTCCAAAATAAGGGTGCGCCCGCCGCTGCTGAGATCGAGGGCCTGGCGGTAGGGGTGGGCGCGGTCGCGCAAAGCCTGCAAGGTCTGGCGATAGATTTGGGTGGTGGGGACCAGCCACAACACCAGCCCGGTTTGCCGGCCGCGGTAGAGGGTCTGGATGGCGTCAATGGCCCTGACGGCCAGCAGGGTTTTGCCGCCGCCGGTGGGCACTTTCAGGCAGACGGTCGGCACAGGCTGGCCCAGGCCGTTTTTGCGCGGGATGTAGTCGCGCTCACCCTTTTTCCAGGCGGCTCGATCCCACTCAAAGGGAATATCCAGGCCCAGTTGGGCAATCTGGTCTGCTTTGGCCTGAGCTTCTTTTAGGGCCCGTAGATAATCGCTCAGAATATTGAGCGCGCTTTGTTGATATTCTTTGAGTTGCATGCGCTGCACCGCCATGTCATTCTGAACGGAGCGAAGCGAAGTGAAGAATCCCCCTGCGGGCACATTTACCCTTAAGATGGCTGGAAAATCAGCGGAAACCTTTTTTGCCGGCATACCACCTTTTTAGCGGTGATAAGGGGGATTCTTCGGCCTGCGGCCTCAGAATGACATGCTGCAAGTAGAACAAATATTCCATTTAAATTTACGCTCTAAAGCGATAAATGGCAAATGGCAGTTGGCAAAATTCCAGCCGGTAATCGCGTAGATAGTCGTCGTCCAGGTATTTGTGCGAGGCAATGACCAGCCGGGTTTTACTTTTGTAGGGGCCAAGCGCATCGGCAAAGGCTAAGTTGAGCGGATTGTTTTTGAGAAAGGCCACGTCGGGTTGATAGATCATATAGACTTCGTACTGCCGGCTTTCACCCAGATACCACCTTGACTCGTCCACCTGAGCTTCGTCCAACTGCTCGCCGGTGGCGGTGAAGAAGACGTAGCGGGCCAATTCCTCATAAGTGGGCAGCCGGTCGCCCTTGAGGGCCGCGCCTTCTTCCAGGGCCTCGCCCAGAGTTAAAAAGGTGAAGGAGCCGCCGTAGCCTGCTTTTAATTTCTCATCTCTGGCCCCCGCCACACCGCGAATGACCCGCCGTACCCGCTCGGCGGTCAGGGTATCGGCGTAATCTTCCTGCTCGATCAGGATGAATTTGCGATTGCCGCCGTCTTCGGCGTTGAGGGCCAGCACCGCCTGCCCGGTCGTGCCGCTCCCGGCGAAGGAATCGAGGACGATTGAGTCATCGTCTGTGGCAATTTGCAGAATACGCCGGATCAGCCCCGACGGCTTGGGCGTGATAAAAACCTCTTCGGAACTTTGGAAATCTATGATGGAGAGCAGTTCTTTTTTGGCGTCTTGAGTATGACCAACGTCTTTGTAGAACCAAAGGGTTTGGGGAACAAGACCCTCTTTCACTTCTGACAAAAAACGTTTGATTGCCGGTACCGAGTCACCATCTTTGCCCCACCAAATTCGGCCATCTTTATCCAATTCCGTAAACTTTTCTTTAGAGACACGCCAATATGATCCTTTGGGTGGACCTGATATCACTCGACCTTTGGGTGTAGTGATAGCATAAGTGCCCAGACTGTACGGATTTCGCGCTGACAAATCGCTGGGTTTCCAGGGGCCGCGTGGGTCATTGTCGGGATTATCGTAACGTTGGTTCATCTCCTCTGTGCGAGGAAGTAGATTGAGCGCCCATGCTTGCAGACTCTTAGCATATACTACGATGTAATCGTGATCTTCCGAAAAGAACTTGGCCGAGTTTTTGGGAGAATAGTTCTTTTGCCAAATCACCGTTGCCACAAAATTCTGCTCGCCAAAAATCTCATCCATCACCGCCCGCAGGTTATGAACTTCATTGTCGTCAATGGAGATAAAGATGGCCCCATCCTCCCGCAGCAGCTCGCGCAGCAAAATCAGGCGCGGCCACATCATGCACAGCCACTTGTCGTGGCGGGTCAAATCTTCGCGGTCTACCACCTGTTTCAGCCAGTCCTGGTGCATGGGGCTGTTAACGGCGTCGTTGTAAACCCATTTTTCGTTGCCGGTGTTGTAGGGCGGGTCAATGTAGATGCATTTGATTTTGCCGGAAAAGGAGGGCAGCAAGGATTTGAGGGCTAATAAGTTGTCGCCGTGAATAATCAGGTTATCGGCCAGGCCGGGCCGGGCGGTCAGCGAGCGGGCCGGGTCGGGGGTCAGTTGGCGGTAGGGCAGGGTCAGATGGTGGGCGCGGATGATGCTTTTGCCTTTAAAGTGGAGGGTGGGCATGGGTTTTATCCAAATAATTGTGAATTGTGAATGATGAATGATGAATTGTGAACGGATGGTTGAGGCTATTCGTGGCGAAATTCAGTTTCGCCGTTAAACGCCAGCCAAAATTTCATCCTTCATCCTTCCCATAGCGGGCTTCCAACTCGCGCACACGGGCTTCCAGTTCGGCGGCGCGGGCTTCGGCCTGGAGGCGGGCGGCTTTTTCGGTTTCGGCGCGGGCTTCGGCTTTGGCGCGGGCGGCTTCGGCTTCGGGCGGCGTCAGCAAGCGAGTCCCCGTCTGCGCGTCGTAAACCTCGATGCGTTCCCGGCCCACGGCTACAAAGCGCAGGCCGATGGTTTCAAAGGTCAGGCCACCGTCGGCGTCAGGCGATAGCTCTTCATAGTATGGGCCGTCTTCCAGCCGGTAGCCGATGAGTTGCCAGCCTTGGCGACGGCGGGTCAGCAGATCAATTATCAAAAATTCCTTGACGCCTACGGCGGCATAGAGCAGCGGTTTTTCGTGCAAATCAACCTGGCGGGTGTCTCTGGAGGTGATTTCCAGGACAAAAGCGGGCAGGGGACCATCGCGACCCACGAGATAGGAGGGATTATCCTCGGCGGGCAAGCGCCCACCGGGAATGGCGGCCAGGTCGGGCGATTTGGCCGGGGCGCGATCGCGCGCCCAGTGGATGATAACATCATGTGTTAGTAGCCAGCTTTGCCCCAAAAAGTTCCATAACATCACCTTTAACCAGCTTATCCAGAGATCGTGTAGGGCGCTTTGGGGCATTGTCACCACTCCCACATCTTCGTCTTGAGGATAAAGAATCTGCAGCAGGGTTAGCGGTTCCTGTTTGAATTGGCCGGTGGCCAGATCATAAACCTCGCGCCAGCCCACTTCCAGGTCAAAAGTGGGCAGGGGTGGCAATGGGTAATCTGGCACAGCCGAGGGCGGTGTTGGGGTTTGAGCTATTTTTATAACCATTTGGCCTTTCCTATGCACAGCTTCAGTTTGTCACACCTGAAATCTTACCACCGATTCCGGACTTTACCCAATCCCCGCAGCACCCGCTCCGGAGTCAGGGGGAACTCGTCAAACCAGACGCCGATGGCGTCGAAGACGGCGGAGGCGATCACGGCGGCGTAGGGCAGGTAGGGCATTTCGGCCATGCCGCGCGCCCCAAAGGGTCCGTTGGGGTGCGGGTCTTCGATGATGATCGAGTCGACCCGCTTGGGGATGTCGTATACGCCGGGGATAAGGTAGGTGCTGAAATGGGGGGTCAAGACCTGGCCTTTGTCCATGCGAAAATCTTCTAAAATGGTGTAGCCGTGGGCCTGCACAATCGCCCCTTCAATCTGGCCGACAATTTGATCGGGGTTGATAGCTTTGCCTACATCGTCGGCGCAGACCACCCGGTTAACGGCGATAAAGCCGGTTTCGGTATCAACGGTCACTTCGGCCATCTGGGCCACGTAACCGTAGGCAAAGTTGGGCACGGAGTAGCCGGTCTCAGGATCGAGGTTGGTGGTTTTGGGGGCCAGCCAGGTGGCTTCGGCGATGGCGGGCCGTTCTTCGGACTGCCATTTGCGCCGGGCAAATTCGGCCGCTTCTTTGACCGCATTGCCGGCCATAAACGTCAGGCGTGAGGCGCTGGCGCTGCCGGAACTTTGGGTAAAGGCCGTATCTGACACTTCCAATTTAATTTTATCCAGTTCAACCCCCAGCGCTTCGGCGGCAATCTGAGCCATCACCGTATGATGGCCCTGGCCTACATCCGCCCCGGCAATACGCACAATGGCTTCTTCTATATCGCCGCCGCCGCGCAGCTCCACCTCGGCCCAGCTATTTTCCGGGTAGCCAAAACTAAAGCCAATATTCTTGAAGCCGGCGGCAAAGCCTTTGCCGGTAACGTGCCGGGGCAGCGGCTCCGGGTAATCGGGGTCATTCTCGCCCCGCGACCCCAACCGGCTGGTCCAGTTGGATTTCCAGGCGGTATCACGGATGACTTTTTCCAGACTGACCCCGCCGGGAATGGTCGTGCCGACAGAGGTGAGTTTGTCCTCGTCCAAGATATTTTTCAGGCGCAGTTCCACCGGGTCTTTGCCCAGCTTTTCGGCCAACTTGTTCATCTGCATCTCGGCGGCAAAGTGGCCCTGCGGCCCGCCAAAACCGCGAAACGCGCCGCTGACCAGGTTGTTGGTGTAAACGGCATAGGCATCCAGCTTGACATGCGGAAATTCATAGGGGCCGGTGGCAGTTAAAACGGCGTTGCCCAGCACCTTGTTGCTGGTGTACATGTAGCCGCCAGCATCGGCAATGATTTCGATTTCGGCGGCGATGAGCGTGCCGTCCCTTTTAGCGCCCCATTTGGATTTGATGAGCATGGGGTGACGTTTGCAGTGGCCGATTATGGATTCCTCACGGCTCCAGATGATCTTCATGGGGCGGCGGTTGCCATGCCGCTCGTACATGCGCAGCACAGCCAGGGCCAAAATAATCTGCACGCTCATATCTTCGCGCCCGCCAAAAGCGCCGCCGATGGCGTCGTAGACCACTCGGATTTTTTCGGGCGGCAGGTCCAGAGCGTGGGCAATCTGCTGCTGATCTTCCCAGGTCCATTGGCCGGCGCAGCGAACCGTAATCCGGTCTTCGTCGTCAAGATAAGCTGTACCGGCTTCGGGTTGGAGGTAAGCATGCTCCTGAAAGGGGGTGCGGTAGACCCCCTCGATAATGACCCGGCACTGATCCCAAACCTCATCGGGGTTGCCCTTGCGGATGCGCTTATAATCGGCAATGTTGTTGAGCACGCCGGGGTGCAACTGCGGCGCTTGACCGGACATAGCCCAGACCGGATCGTAGACCACCGGCAAATCCTCATACTCTACCTGGATCAGGTCGCGGGCCTGGGCCGCGATTTTCTCGGTCTCGGCAATCACCACCGCCACATTGTCGCCCACAAAGCGAACCACATCGCCGCCCTTTTTGTTAGACCCCGGCCCGCACAGCACCGGCTGATCCGGGATTTGCAAGCCGTACTGGTTGACGGGCACATCTTTGGCCGTCAGCACACCCATCACGCCTGGCAGTGCTTCAGCGGCGCTGGTATCAATGCTGATGATGCGGGCATGAGGCCGCCGGGCAAAAAGCACCTTAAGCCACAGCTCATTATCGTGGCTCCGGTCGCCGGGGTAAAGGGTTTGCCCCGTTACCTTCCCCAGCGCATCAAGACGTTTGAGGGATTGGCCGATGGTGTTGTTTGACATAGATCACACTCTGAAAAGTAGACCGGGGACGGGGGACCGAAGACCGGGCTTATAGACCCGGTCTCCCGTCTTCGGTCCCCCGTCATTTTATTTCGTAAGCTTTCTCTAACGCCTGCAAAATCTTATAGTAGCCCGTGCAGCGGCACAGGTTGCCGGTGATGGCCTGCTTGATTTCGTCGCGGGTGGGCCGCCGGCGCTCGGCCATCAGCGACGCGCCGCTCATCAAAAAGCCGGGGGTGCAGTAGCCGCACTGCACCGCGCCCTCATTGATAAAAGCCTGTTGGACCGGATGCAGCTCGTCGCCTTGGGCCAACCCTTCCAGGGTGACAATTTGGCTGTTGTGGGCGCGGGGAGCGGGAACCAGGCAGCTCATCACGGCAATTCCATCGAGAAAGATGGTGCACGCGCCGCACTCGCCTTCGGCGCAGCCTTCCTTGGTTCCAATCAGGCCGGCATCCTCACGCAGCATGCGCAGCAAAGTTTTATCATTGGCCCCGTGGATAAAACGAAATTCGCCGTTGATGGTCGTGGCGATGGGTTCGTCGGCGGTTTCGGTATGCAGGATAGCTTCGTCGCCATCCAGGGCAGGGAAATGGCCGTCACTGCTGCCCCACAGCATGACCGGCTTGGGTGGCAGGGTGTCGGACTCGGTGCCTTCGGCCAGCATTTGCAGCGCATGGCGGGTCAGGGTTTCGCTCATATAGCGGCGGTACTCGGCTGACCCGCGCACATCGCTGATAGGGCTGATAGTTTGCGCCGCCAGCGCCCCGGCGCGGGCCATCACATCGCGGGTCAAAACCTTGCCGGTCAAAAACCGTTCGGCGTCGGTGGCCCGGACAATGGTGGGGGCGACGCTGCCCAGGGTAATGCGGGCCTGGGTAACGGTGTCGGCCAGCATGCTTAACACTACCGCCACGTTGACAATAGAAATAGCCTGCGCCCGGCGCAAGCCCAATTTTACAAAGGTGCCAATCTGATAATTAGCCAGGGCCGGAAAAGAGATGTCTACCAGCATTTCGTCCGCTTCCAACACGGTTTGGCGGACGCCCAAAAAGAACTCTTTGAGCGGCACAGTGCGGCTGCCTCTGACGCTTTGCAGCGTGACCGAGGCTTCCAGGGCCATCAGCGGGGTAATGGTATCGTTGGCCGGCGAGGCCGTAACCAGATTCCCGGCCACCGTGCCCCGGTTGCGAATCTGCGGCGCGCCGACTTCCCAGCAGGCTTTAGCCAGCGGAAAAGCGCGGTGAATACACAGTTTTGAGGCGACCACCTGGTTATGGGTGACGAGCGGCCCCAAATGAAACCGCTGCTGCTCGTCCAGGGTAATGGTATCGAGGTTGGGCAGGCGTGAAATGTCAATGATTACCCGGGGCGAGCGCACCCCACGCTCAATCTCGATGAGAAGGTCGGTGCCGCCGGCAATCAGCCGGGCATTACTTTGGTGTTCGGCCAGGAGTTGCAGCGCTTCATCCAGGGAGCGGGGAGTATGATATGTTTGCCACATTGCATTTCCTAAAAATTTACTGGGTTTTTAGAGTCGGTGGTTATCTTACCATTAAAATATGAAATGGGCTAAGTACAATCAAAAAGTTCTTGTTTCACTTCCGCCTGATCTATCCATTCATCTGCCTAATCTCCACTAATGCGAATGCGGCTATCTTCAATCACAACAATGTGTCCCTGAATTCTAGCCTCGGTGAGAGAAGCCAATGCTTGTTGTAGTGCCTTCCACACCTTTTGAGGCAGTGGCTGGCGCAGTCGAATCAAGATAACACCGCTGCTTTTCCGGGCAGAATAGCGTAAGAGGCCGCCAAAATCTCGGTCGTGGGTAATAATCACTCGCCCTTCGGTAATCCCGAATTGAATAATTGCCTCATCCGCCGCACTTTTTAGTCCAACATCGTGAACACTAATAATATCATGCCCGGCGTCGGCCAGGGATTGAATAACAAAGCGCGAAACATTTTCGTCGGCAATGAACTTCACGCAGTTGCCTCAAGAGTAAATAAAATTTCTTCTCCGGCCATTGTTTTAGCGGCATAATTGAGGGCAGCCAGTATGTCTTCGCGGGTTAGGTGCGGATATTCAAGCAGGATGTCATCTATACTCATCTCAGCAGCTAATAATTCAAGAATAAATTGAACCGAAATGCGGGTACCCTTAATAATAGGTTTACCTCCCAAGATAGTTGGGTCGTAAGTAATTCTATCTAACATTCGCCCACCTCTACTATTGAAAAATAATTCCTGATTCTAATTTTTCTCAGAGGCTAAGGTTAACGCAAAAACTTGGCTTAGCCTCTTTAGATTTTACGTGATTGCCCTGCTTAATACAAGTAACTTTCGAATGATAACAACTCGACAGTCAATCATTTGTCTGGTTGCCGACATACGGCCACAAATTCCGAACTAGCAGGCCGCGCACCAGCTTGCGGCGATAGGCGGCGGTCGAGCGAATATCGTCAATAGGGCTGCACTCGTTGTGTGCGGCTTGACCGGCCTGCAACAAAATTGCTTCATCCAATAAACCAGATGTGAGTGTGGCCGAAGTTTGAGGGGCCAGGATGACGGTCGGTGCGACGGCCCCCAAAGCCACCCGAACATGAGACAAGCGGCCATCCATTAGCCAGCCGCGAAAAGCAACCGAGGCTTTGGCAATGGTCTGGGCTTTGCGGGTCCCCACTTTTTCAAAAAAGGCAATCTCCTGCCCGGCGTGAGTTTGTTTGGGGATGAGGATTTCGGCCAAAAGTTCGTCTGGCTGGATGACGGTTTTGCCCGGCCCCAGCGTAAACGCCTGCACCGGCAGAGTCCGCTCTCCCCGCACCGACTTAAGGACAAGCTGCGCTTCCAGCACATACAAAGGCGGAACGCCATCGGCGGCAGGGGAGGCGTTGACTACATTGCCGCCCAAAGTACCCATATTTTGAATTTGCGCGCCGCCCACTTCACGGGCCGCCATGACCAGCGGCCCGGCCCATTTTTGCACCAGGGGCGAGCGAATAAGCTCAGTGTAGGAAACCAACGCGCCGATAGAGATAGCCTGGTCCTGCTCGCGGATTTGGCGCAGTTCCGCCAACCCGCCGATATCCAGCAAGTTGAGTGTTTTAAGCCTGTGTTCATTTTGAACCAACACATCCGTCCCCCCGGCGATGACCCGCCAGCGAGATTCCGTTTGCCCCAGCAAGCCTAAAGCCTCGGCCAGGGTGGCCGGACGGGCAAACCCGGTCTGACCGTTGATGGGGGTATGAAAATGTCCGTTGCGCGGCTTGGTTGGGCCAAGTGATTGCCTATCCTGGGCGGCCTCGCTCACAGCTTTGATAATTTTGGTATAGCCGGTGCAGCGGCATAAATTGCCGCTCAAACCCCGCCGGATTTCCTCAACATCCGGCGCAGAGGTTTCTGCCAGCAGCGCCCGCGCTGAAATGGCAAAGCCAGGGGTGCAAAAGCCGCATTGAACCGCCCCAACCCGAGTAAACGCATCCAGCAGCCGCGCTCCCGGCTCATCCTGGCTGAGGCCCTCGACAGTTAAAATTTCGCCGCCGTGTACCTGGCCGGTTAAGGTCAGGCAGGCATTGACGGGTCGCCCATTGAGGATGACGCTGCATGCCCCACATTCGCCTTCGCCGCAGCCGTATTTGGTCCCGCGCAACCCCAAATCCTCGCGCAGTGTGTGGAGCAGCGGGGCGCGCGGGTCAGCTTCTATTTCGTAAGATTGGCCATTGACTGTAAAAGATATCACCATGAGCTAACCTAACCCGGACAAACCGGCTGCTACCAAAAAGAGTTTTCTCGCAAAGACGCAAAGGCGCAAAGATTTTTTAAAGAAGTATCAGTGGATCCAAATTTGAGGAGCCAGCACGCCCACGTGCGGCGGTGTTCGGCACGTGGGCGTGCCTCACTCCTCGGAAAATTGGATCTACTGAGTATTCTTGGCGTTCTTGGCGACGTTGCGTGAGATTTTCTTGCCCAATTGATTGGACCTCAATTACTTGTCTGCCCTGCTAAAGCCGCCAGCATCATCTCCGGCGTCACCGGGATGCGCTCAAAGCGGACGCCGACCGCGTCATAAATGGCGTTGAGAATGGCCCCGGCTGTGGGCGACAGACAAATTTCAGAAATGCCGCGCGCCCCGTAAGGCCCCATTGGCTCCGGCTCTTGCAACAAAACCGTGTTAATCTGGGCCGGCACATCCCGGATGGACGGAATGATATAGGTGGACAGACGCGGATTCAAAACCCGGCCTTCACTTAATAAAATATCTTCGAACAAGGCATAGCCCAATCCTTGCGCTATCCCCCCCTCCGATTGGCCCTCGGCCCCGGCCGGATTAATCACATAGCCGGCATCCAGATAATTCTCCATTTGTAGCACTTCTATTTCGCCGGTCAGCAAATCCACTTCCACCAGCGCCATCTGGACGCTGTAACTGTAGGCCGGGTGAGGGATGCCGACCACCACCGGCGTGGGCTGCTGCGGATGAAAATAGCCTTCCCCCACCAGCGGGCCAAATTCGACCGCCAACTCGGCCAGCGGAATAGATTGGCCGTTGACCTCGGCGGCCCGCCCGGTGAAGCGCGGTGGTTCCGCGCTGGTGTTAAGGCGTTGGGCGGCGGCCAAGATTTTGCTTCGCAAATCAAGCGCCGCGTTGATAACGGCTGAGCCGACCACAAAAACGGTACGCGACGCATTGCTCGAGCCGGAGTCAGGCCCTAAGGAGTCGCCAATTGTTACCTCAAAATCGGCAGCCGAACAGTTCAATTCGTGCGCCGCCATCTGTACAAAAGCGGTTACGTTTCCCTGGCCCATATCTGGGCTGCTGGCGTGCAGCCGGTAGCGCCCGTCGGCTTGCAACTCGATGCGTACCGTTGCCCCGTCGGGAACCCCCGCGCCCAGCCCGAAACCCTGCCAGGCCGCCGCCAGCCCGACCCCGCGCCGTTTCCAGCGGCCCACCCCGCTCTTTAACGCCTCGCGCCGGGCATAAAGTTCCCCCTGTTCGACGGCATCGAGCACACGAGGTAGACTGATGGAGGCCGGGGTAATTTGTCCTGGCCCTGCTGCCTGCCCCGGTTGCAGCACATTTTTCCGGCGAAACGCAATGGGCGTCAATCCGACTGCCTCAGCCATTATGTCCATGTGCTGTTCCAGCCCTACCAACACCTGCGGATTGCCAAAGCCGCGAAAGGCGCTGGCGTTACAATTGTTGGTAAAGACAGCCTGAGCGTCAATTTTGGTATGAGGGAAGTAATACGGACCGCAGCAATGTTCGGCGGCCAGGCCGATGACCGCTGGGCCGAGGGTTATGTACGGGCCGGTATCGGCCAGGATGGTCACTTCAATGGCAGTCAGCGTTCCATCTTTTTTAACCCCGGTTTTGTAGCGCACCTGAAAAGGATGTCGCTTGACCCCGACGGTGATAGACTCGTTGCGGTCCAACATTAAACGGCAGGGGCGTCCGGTGCGCTGTGTGACCAACGCCAGGTGGATTTGAACATTAATATCTTCCTTGCCGCCAAAAGCGCCGCCCATCATCGGGTGCAACACCCGAAGCTTGTCCTCCGGCAAATTCAGGGCCACTGCAAGCTGCTGCCGGTCTTTGAAGGGGTTTTGTCCCCCGGCGCAAACGGTTAAAATTCCAGCCTCATCGTAGTAGGCTGCCCCGGCCTCGGTTTCCAGAAAGGCATGCTCCTGCCGGCCGGTCTGATAGCTGCTTTCAAAAATATAATCGGCCTCGGCAAAACCGAGGGCCACATCGCCATGGCCCAGGTGAAGCTCAGCGCACAAATTGCCCTGGGGGTGAAGTTGCGGCGCATCCGGTTGGAGCGCCCAGAGCGGCTCGGTCAGGGGGGGGAGAACTTCGTATTCAACCCGGATTAAATCGCGGGCCTGCCGAGCCAGGTCGTCGGTTTCAGCCGCTACGACCGCCACAGCATCGCCCATGTACAGCACGCGCTCCTCGCAAAAAACGGGTTGGTCGTGGACCAACAGGCCAAACCGATTCTCACCCGGCACATCTTTGGCCGTGAGCACACAGACCACGCCGGGCAGGGTTTCGGCGGCGGAAGTGTCAATGGATAAAATACGGGCATGCGGGTGGGCCGCCCGGAGCACCTGCACCCAGAGCATATTATCCAGCACTACATCAGAGGGATAAACGTGCGCTCCCGAAGCTTTGGCATAAGCATCCACCCGAGGGATGGGTTGGCCCAAGGGGCTGGTTTCAAGCATAAAACCTCCGAAAAAAGGCGCGAGGAGGCGAGGACGCGAAAGACTCTTCGCCTCACGCCTCCTCGCCTCACTTCATCTACACAAACAGCGGCGCCAGTTGAAATTTATCCACATCCACCAGGCCGTGATCGGTCAGCTTGAGCGAGGGGATGACCGGCAGCGCCAGAAAACTCATAGCCATGAAAGGATCGTGCAGCGACGACCCCAACTGGTGAGCGGCGCGGAGCATGTCAGCCATCTGATCACGCACCTGCTCGATGGGCTGGTCGCTCATGAGGCCGGCGATGGGCAGCGGCAGATGGGCCAGCACCGTCTCACCGGCGGCGGCGGCCATTCCTCCTTGTGATTCAGCCAAAGCGCGGGCTGCGGTGAGCATGCTGTGATCGTCTACCCCAATGACCACCAGGTTGTGGTGATCGTGGGCGACGGTGCTGGCAATGGCCCCACGCTGCAAGCCCAGGCCGCGCACCAGGCCCAGGCCCACCCGGCCGGTCGCCATGTGCCGCTCGATGACGGCCATTTTCAAAATATCGCGGCCGGGGTCGGCCACCACATGGCCGCCGGCCTGGGGCGTCGGCTCAATCAGGTGATGGGTAATCAATTGATCGCGGATAGCGCCAATGATCCGCACCTGAGCGCCCTCGACGGGCAGGTTTAAGTTGACTTTACTCCAATCCACATTCATCGAACTGCGCAGCACGGTGCGCCGGGTGGGGCGTTCCCAGGGCAGGGCCACGCCATCCCGTGCGACCAGTTGGCCGCCGCGATAGACCAGCTCGGCCACCGGCGCTTGCAAATCGGAAAAAACCATCAAATCGGCCCGGCGGCCCGGCGCGATGGCTCCCCGGTCGTCCAGGCGGAAATACTCGGCCGGGTTAAGGGTAGCTATGCGGAAAGCAGTCATCGGCGGCACCCCGCCGGCGATAGCGGTGCGAATCATAAAGTCAATATGGCCCTCTTCCAGCAAATCGGCGGGCTGGCGGTCATCGGTGCAGAAGCAGAGACGGTGGGCATTTTCGGGGGTGATGAGTGGTAATAGGGGTTTGAGGTTGTGAGCATTAGTAGCTTCGCGGATGAAAATGAACATCCCCAGGCGCAGTTTTTCCTGGGCTTCCTCGACGGTGGTACATTCGTGGTCGCTGCCAATGCCGGCGCTGACGTAAGCATTGAGGCTGCGGCCCAGCAGGCCGGGACAGTGCCCGTCTTTGACTCTATCGCGGAAGGAACGAAGTTTGTCCAGCACCCCTTCATCGCCGGCCACCACGCCGGGGAAATTCATCACCTCGGCCAGGCCGATGACAAACTCTTCGTGCTGGAGCGGCTCCAAATCGTACCAGGCCAGGGCCGCGCCGGTAGTTTCCATGTGGGTGCTGGGGACGCAGCTAGGCGCGTTAACGTAAACACTCAAGGGGTTGTACTTGGCCATGGCCAGCATGTAGCGGATGCCTTCCAGGCCCAGCACATTGGCAATTTCATGCGGGTCGGTGACGACGGTGGTGGTGCCGCGCGGCACAACGGCGCGGGCAAATTCGGGCGGGGGGACCATGGCGCTTTCGATGTGAACATGGCTGTCTATGAGGCCAGGGGCCACGTAGCGACCGCCTAAATCAACTGTCTGTTGAGCCTCGTAGTCGCCCAGACCAACGATGTGGGATTGAGCAATGGCGATGTTGGTGGGGATAATCTCGCCGGTGAAGACATTGAGCACGCGGCCATTTTTGAGCAGCAGGTCTGCCGGTTCATCGCCGCGAGCGATTTTGATGATTTGGGCTAATTCCATAGGCTCCTCCACCTTGAGTATTGAACCCTCGAAACACAGCCAATATACCCCCGATGGGGATTATGGTCAACTGGCTAACCTTAAGAGCGGCTGTCGAATTTTGGGTAAATTTCTCAAAATCGCACCCTTCGATACGCGCTTCACTCGCCCTTCGACAAGCTTAGGACGAGTTTCGCGCTACTCAGGATGCGATTTTGCTGGAAAAATGGTCTTGATAGCGTCCTGAGTAGGCTGAAGCGAAGCGAAAGCCGTATCGAAAGGCGCTATTCTCCCAAAATTTGAACCACCCTTAACGGGGCTAAACCAAGGCCTCAAGCCCCATTTCGCGCACTTCGGCTTTGACCTCATCATACATGCGCTGCCACTCCGGGAGCGGGCGCAGATGCAGCATGTCGTAAGCCTGGTCGAAGGGAACACCGGGATTGCCGCCGGGCAAGTCGAAGACGCGCTCATATTTTTGGAGCAGTTTCAACACCAGGGCATTGGCCTCGTCCAGCGACAAATTTTGCCGGGCGACGGCGTGACCTACCTCGCCCATGAAGCGGCACTCCAGGCCGGTGCCGTTGGGGGCGTTGCCGTCCGCCGAGCCGCACCCTTCCAGATGACCGCCGCTGGCAGTGATGACGATGGCGTTGGCCGCCGTTTCATAGAGCAGTTCGCGGGTCAGTGCGCCGCTTTTGGGGTAGATGTCGCTGACAATAATACAGGGCGCATTGCGGGCAAAGGCCTGCTGGACGATGTTCTCAACCCACATGACGCTGCGGGTGGTGGTTGCTACGTGGCGAATGTGAATCGGGTGGCAGAGGTGATAATCGGCCAGACAGGTTAAATTAGCCACGATGAATGAGGCCACATTGACCACCGCCGAACCGGGCGCGTCGCCGCCCAGCCCGCCCACAATCACGCAGGGCAGCGAGGCGTTGCGCATGCCGTATTCCAACGAGTTGACCGCCCGCGAGATGTTACGATTGTCCATTTTTAACTCATTCAGCATCGGCACCAGATGCGAGTCGCATGGGCGTAGATAATCAGGGTGGGCTGCCGCCAGGTCGCCCAATTCCGAAACCGAACTTTGGGCGGCCAGCATGCCCATGCCGGGCCGTCCCACCCGCTTCAAGCCCTGGCGCATATATTGCAGTTCCCGTCGGGTCGAGATAATCTCAATCGGGTCGCCGGTGCGCACTTCCCGGCCATCCACCTGGACCAGTGTACCGCAGGTGACCAAATCTACAATCGGCTCTTGCATCCAGCTCATAACGCTGGGCAAGAACAGCTCTTCCGGCGTCGGCGCGCCGGGGTTGCCGGCCCAGACCAGCGGCAGGCGTTCATCCATGATTTTACGGGCGTAGAGGGTGCGGGCGTCTTTGCCTTCGCCCATGACCAGGGTTTGCGGGGCCAGGCGCATGCCTTCTTCCAATTCGCCGGGTTCAAATTCGATGATGCGCTCACTGCTGCGCGAATAAGCCCCAATTTCTTTGGCCAGTTCCAGGCCGGCTTCAAAAATGGTATCGGCCAGGCCGGGGTCGGCGGTGACAATTACCTCTGGGTCCCACTTGAGTTTATATTTCTTGACCAACCGGCGGGTGGCCATGGCCACTTTCTGCAAATCCCAATCTTCTTCTTTGATATAAGGGCCGCTTCTGGCCCGGTCCATAATTTCGTGGTAGTTTAACATAGCTTAGACCCCCACCGCCTGCTGCTGGCGTTGCTCTCGAATTAAACGTTTGGCAAGTTGCACGGCTTCGATGGCGTTGGGCGCAGTGCCGTCTGCGCCGATTTTCTCGGCAAAAAGCGGGGTAACTGAAGCCCCGCCAACCATTACTTTGAAGCGGTCGCGCTGGCCCATAGCTTTGAGCAAATCCACCAGGTCGCGCATAAAAGGCATCGAAGTGGTCAGCAGGGCCGAACAGCCGATGATGTTGGCATTAACTTCCTGAGCCTTGGCGATGATACTTTTAATCGGCACATCTACCCCCAAATCAACCACCTCAAAGCCGGTGGCCACCAGCATCGAGGCCACAATATTTTTGCCGATGTCGTGGATGTCGGTCTGGACGGTTGCCATCACCACCACGCCGGTATCACTGTCGGCCATATTGCCGGCAAATTCGCTTTGCAACACCGGCGTAATGAGACTCATCGCCGCTTTGAGGGCGCGGCCGGTCATCATCAATTCCGGCAGAAAAAATTCGCCGGTTTCAAACAGCCGGCCTACGGTTTTGGCCCCGGTCATCAGGCCGTCGTTGAGGATGTCGAAGGCGCTGATGCCGGACTCCAGGGCTTCGGCGACCACAGCGGCCGCTTCCTCCTCATCGCCGTCAACGATGATCTGCTCGATTTCTTCCAGATATTCTTGTTTGTTTAACATAGCGCCTCCTTAAAGATAGATGCCAGTAGTCAGTAGTCAGTAATCAGTAGTCAGTAGTCAGTTGTCAGTAGTCAGTAACTGGTGTCCTACTCCCTACTTCCTACTCCCTACTTCCTGCTCGTCATTTTGCGGATGACGGTGAAAGAAAAAAACTCTGGCCGGTAATATTCTTCGGAATAGAGGATGGGGGTGTTGTGGCTGTTGAAGCCCAGTTCGGCAAAGTAGTGCAGGGGCGCGCCCGGCGGACAATCCAGCAGTTCGCTCAGGTGGTTATCGGCCACGATGGGTAAGATTTCGGTAATGTTGTGGTCTACCCGCTGGCCGCAGCGCTTTTCCAGAAAGGTATAAACCGGCCCGTGCAGCTCTTCATCACGGTAAGCTTGTTTGACCAGATGGGCGGGGATAAAATCGAGGCAGTAAATGACCGGCAGACCATCGGCCAGGAAGATGTTGGCGGTGGTTAATACTTCGGCTTTGGATTCAAGCGCCAATTTACGGGCAATCTCCGGCGATGCCGGCCCCAAATTCATCTCCACATGCTGAACCGTTGGCGTGTGACCGGAAAGACGAATCATTTCGATGAAGTCCCAAACTTCTTCGAGGCGGGTTTGAATATTCTGGATGTGGGGGTTAACAAATGTGCCGACACCATGCTTACGCACAATCAGGCCGTCAAGCGCGAGTTGCGCCAACGCCTGTCGTACCGTGGCCCGGCTGGCCTCGAGAAGATCGGCCAGCGCCGGTTCTGAAGGCAGACGGCCGGCTTCAAATTGGCGCGCATCTATGAGGGCGCGGAGGTTGGCCGTAACCTGGTCAACTTTGGAGAGGGTTTCAAGCATTATGCCACCCAAATGTCTACAATCTTTACCAGTTGTCAGACAACTTGGGTGGATAGTAATCCTATTTTATAAAAACGTCAAATCATATCTTTGCGCTTTTTGATTAGAACGCAGATTTACGCAGAAGAATTAAAAATCAGCGAAAATCTGTCGAATCTGCGTCATCTGCGTTCAAAGTGTGGCCGATTACGAAAAGCGCAAACATAGTGGTCAAATGCTGTCCAGAAGAAAGTCGAGATTAGCGATTTCTTATTCCAAAATCCCCTAATCCCGGCTCAACCAGGTTGAAGAATTGGTCTGGCAGGAATTAACGGCGGCGTAGCTTATCCCCGACCAGACTGGCGGCAAAGGTTCTCTGGCCGGCGGTGATAAAATCAACCGTTATCATAGTATCGTCGTCACTGGGCGCGGCGGCGATGACCACACCGGGGCCAAAGGCGGTATGCTCGACTTCCATGCCGGGGGTAAAGGAGACCTTCGGTTTGGGTGGCGCTGCCGGGGTTGAGAGGACGGGCTGGTACTGCCGGTCTTGCCATAAATCCGCATATAGTTTGAAATCACGATAGCTCTGAATTTTGCGGGCCAGATTCGCCGCTGTCGCCCGCGCCTCTCTGATTTGGGCCAGCCGGTCAGCCGTTTTGACTCGTTGTGCGGCTCGACTCAAGGCAGTGTCAATAGCCTGAAAAGTCGCTTTCGGCGTTTCGAGAGACAGGTCAATCAGAATCAGTTCGATACCGTGCGCCCGGCAGACCTCCACCCGCGCATCGTCGCGGACGCGCTGTTGGGCTTCTTCTTCCAGGCTGGGCCGCCGCCGCTGCTTGACCTCCGCGCCCTCAAATCGCACCGCTACGCCAATGGCTGAATAGAGCATATCCAATTTGAGGCGGCGCTGCGTTGCCGGATTGACCAGCCATTCCGGGGTAATATTGAGCTTTGTCTCCAGCCCGGCAAAAACACGGGCTAGAATTTCCCGCCAGCCGTTGTTGATTTGCCAGGTCGGAAGGTTGTCATTTGCTGTTGCCATTGTGATCTCCCAATGAGGATTGTGTCAGGTGTCAAGTGTCAGGTGTCAAGTGTCAGGTGTCAGGAGAAACCACTTGACGCGTGACACTGAAAAACTTGACACCTATTTTATAGCACACTTGTTCTTAAAAATCAATGTTTGCCCTACGTTTGCCCTACGCAAAATGGCGTAGGCCATGCCGCGCATAAGCTTTTGGCAAAAGTGCCGCCTATTGGCTGATGCAAAAAAACCAAATTAACCCTATACTAAGCTCAACAAATCGCGAGCACCTCGCGCATCTCCTTCCTTCTTTCGCCCAGAGATCGGCCGTTCCCACCGATCTCTGGGCAAAATCTTTTAAAGGGTTTTTTTTACGGCGACTTGCCAAAGTCGCCGTTTTTTTGCGTTGACTCTGCCCCCGGCTCGTGATATGATAGGCTCAAGACTAAAAAATTATGGCGGGAGGGCGAAATGTACCATCAAAAATACCACAAATTTAATACACTCTACAATCACAAATATGGTTTTCACATTACCGGTCCCCGGCAGGATGCCTTTGACGCGGTTTTTCGCCTTCGCCCCAAAGTGGTCAAAACGCTGGATTTTAGCGTGGAGGTGATGAAGCGCATCCGCCAGGAAATCCCGGATGTTTTTCTGATTGGCCGGCTGTTTGTCCATCCCCAGGATTTTGGGCAGTTGAGCGGTGGCACGGCGGAAGCCGCCCGCAAAAAAGGCGTCGAGATGGCCGAGCGGATATTGCGGGAAGAGGTCAACCGGGATGTCCATCACATCAACGGGCAGCCAATTTTCCACGCCTGGGAGTCGCTGAACGAAGTTTTCCCGGAGTGGACCGACGAAAATACCCAAAAACTCTACGATGAGTATCAGGTGGCGTTTGGGCAAAAGATGTTGGCCGCCGGTTTTGAGCCGGTGGCTTTTAATTTTGGACAGGGCAACGGCAACGGCCCGCAGTGGCTAAAATTGTACCCCGGCACGTTGGAAACGTACAAATATCTGGGCTTCCACGAGTACGATTGGCCGACAATGGACCGCCTGCACCAAATTGGCCTGAACGGGCCGGTTGAACTACACAACCGCGTTCCCGGCGGCGAGGGCCGCGGCAACGACGGCATGTGGCGCTGCCTGCGCTACCGCCGGGTGATGAACAACGGCATCCGCCAGCAGTACGGCGACAAGCACACCATTATTATCACCGAGTGCGGCATGACCCAGGGCGTCTGGGGTGGCCCGTCGCTGGATATTGGGCCGTGGGCCAAAGAGTGTACCGTGCCCCGCGACATCCCCGGCGGCATAGTCGCCACGCCTATTCCGGTGGACGATTACTGGCAAAGTTTGCTGTGGTACAATAGCGAATTGATGAAGGATGATTTTGTGATGGGCGCGTGCCTGTTTGTGACCGGCGCTTCCGGCAAGCCGGAGTGGGACACCTTTGAACATCTGGGGCCGATTATGGACCGGCTGGCCGCCTTTCAGCAGGTGCTCGGGTCCGACTTTTTGACTGGGACATCGCCTGTGCCCGAACCTCTGGCTGTTGCCGGTGCTGCGCCGGCGGTGGCCTTGTCTGAGGCTGCGCCGGTAGTTGAAGCAGCCGCGTTCACCAGGGCGACTGCTACGGAGGTGGTTGAACCGGCGGCAGCGCCCTCCAAACCGGCCAGCCGGTGGACCTACACTCTGACGCCGGGCCAGGGCTTGCCCTTGCTGGTCGGCGATATTGGGGTGAAAAATGAACGGGTCACGGTAGTCAAGCCCGATGGGGTGGTAGACCAACTGACCAGCGGCAGCAAACCCGAACACGGCCAGGGCGGGTTTGAAACTTACGCCAATGTACCCGGCGCGTATAAAATTCAATTCATGGGCCAGAATTTTGAAATTCCATTGAGCGGCCAGCAGTTCACCAAAATTGTCTTTAACCAGATGGCCGACCCCGACAGCGTGCAGGTGACGATCAACTTCCGCGATGGCCGTAACACTTATGCTGTGGGCGAGAAGGTGTTTGTGAGCATGCAAGTCACCAACATCACCGCCGAGCCGGTCCCCTTTGGCATTTTGGGCCTGCTGACCAGTACCGGCCAATTCCAGACCAGTTGGGATAACGGCGTTATCCAGCCCGGCCAGACCTTCCGCCACGAAGACGGCCTGGCTTTCAATGCACCCGGCGTCTACAAACTCCAGCTTTCCATCTGTTTTAGCCGCAAAGATGCCTGCCTGAGTTCCGACGAGGGCTGGAAGCGCTTCGAGCCGGGGCTGGAGGTGGTGGTGCAGCCCTGAATTTGCAAATTCAGATCATTTGTTCTGTAGTTTTTTCTCTCAAAAAGACGTTCTGAGATACCAGGAGGATCTTGCGATGCAGCATCATATGTCACAAGAGATAACGTATCAAGTTGCCAATCAAACTGCTCAGGGTTATCTGGCCATACCCGAACTCGGTGAAGGACCGGGTGTGCTCGTTCTCCACGCCTGGTGGGGGCTAAACGACACCATCCGGGCTGTTTGCACGCGACTGGCCGAAGCCGGTTTCGTGGCCTTCGCCCCGGACCTTTATCATGGCCGGGTCGCCGACACCATTGCCGAGGCGGAGACCCTGGGCCAGGCGCTCGACGCCAACCACCTTCAAGCCAGGGCTGAGATCGCGGAGGCAACACGATTCCTCAGCGAACGTACTGACCAACCCGACCGCGGCCTGGCCGTGATGGGCTTCTCACTGGGGGCCTATTACGCCCTGGACCTGGCCGCCGCCGATCCCGAACACATCCGGTCTGTCGTTATCTTTTACGGGAGCGGGGACGGCGACTTCAGCACCTCACGAGCAGCCTATCTCGGTCACTTTGCCGAGAATGATCCGTATGAGCCGCCAGCCAATGTCAACGAATTGGAGGAATCCCTCAGGCGTGCTGGCCGCCCGGTGACTTTCTATCGCTACCCTGGCACTGGGCACTGGTTCTTTGAACCTGACCGGACCGAAGCATACAACCAGGCCGCAGCGACCCTGGCCTGGGAGCGAACCTTGACTTTCCTGAGCAATTTCCTATGAATGCCAATGCCTTTCGCCATTTCTACGACTATCACTTTACTGAAAACCGCAAGATATGGAATTATGTGTCTCAACTCTCCCACGAACAGTTTACGCAACAGGTGGGCTACTCGCATGGATCTGTTCGAGAGCAAATCGTTCATCTCATCAGTTGCGATGATACATGGTTTAGCGAACTGCGAGGCGTCGAACCCTCAGAATCGCTTCCTCCTACAAACCTTGACGATCGGAACATGATTCGCACGCACTGGGACCGCGTTGAGCAAAATATGCGCGATTATCTGGCAGAATTGCGGGACGAGATGTTGTTCGATACGCCGATAGTGGAACCGGAAGAAGACAAAGATCTCATCGTGTGGCAAGTGCTGCTGCATGTGGTTAATCACGGCACAGATCATCGCGCCCAACTGCTCAGATTGCTCAACGATTTGGGCGTCGAAACAACCTCTCAAGATTATATCTTCTACGTCTATGACCACTTGTAGATGTTTTTCCAAAACGGGATCTCCAGTCTCTAATCTCCATCACGCCGGGCAATCAATTCGATCTCAATTCTGGCTCCCAGCGGTAGCGAGGCCACACCGATGGTGGTTCGGGCCGGAAAAGGTTTTTCAAACTGGGTGGCATAGACAGTATTCATGGCGGCAAAGTCATTCATATCGGTCAGGTAAACATTGACCTTGACCACGTGGTTGGGGGTCAGTCCGGCTGCTGCCAGCACGCCGAATAGATTCTTGAAGCACTGCTGGGCCTGGGCCGCGACATCTCCTTCAACCAGTTTCCCGGTCGCCGGGTCGAGGGGAGTTTGACCGGACAGATAAACCAAATCACCGGCCCAGACTCCGTGCGAATAAGGGCCGACGGCGGCCGCGTTGGGGGCATCAATAGCGGTACGGGACATAAATGATCTCCTTCAATAGACCGCCGACGACAGACCGCCGACCGTTGTAAGGCGTTCTCATTATCGGTGGGTACGTCGAAAGGGCATAAATACTTCTCTTAAGATATTTTTAGAGCGGCACGAGCGGCAAAGCCATCTCATACCAGCGCAAGCCCCCGTGCGTGGAGTTGGATTCGCCGCGATAGACAAAGCCGAAACGTTGATAATAGGGAATTAATGGGGCTTTACACATCAATAGAATCTGGGCTTTGCCCAGTTGTCCGGCCCGCTCGATGAAGCAGCGCATGAGCTGGGCGGCAAAGCCTTGTTTTTGAAAATGAGGATGAACAGCCAGCGAGAAGATAATGATGTTCTGACCATCGGCTTCGTGGCCGGCCATATCCTTGAGGCTCTCGTCGCTGAGGTCGTCTTTTGAGGTTGAACCGCTGTTGATAAAGCCGACAATCTGCCCATCGAGAAGAGCAACCAGAAAGCCCTGGGGAAATAGCTCGATGCGGGTGGCGATGCGTTCTCTGGTCGCCCCTTCCTCCGGCCCATAACAGGCCGCTTCGATTTCAGCGCAGCGATCCAGGTCGGCGGGTAGTACCTGGCGAATGATGAAATGGGGCGTCCTCATCTTATTATCAGGTTAAGCTATGTCTCAAGCATCGGCTCGGCCAATGGCTGGCGGAACCAGACATAGGCTCCATAAATCATCTGGATAATAATCAAGCCCATCAGCAGGCTCAACAGTATAATTGGGCCAAAATCTTGCCCTATCCCGGCTACCCCGATTGCGCCCAGCCCGGCGGCAAACTTGAGGGCGGGACTAAGCTGAGGATGGGTCGGCTCGTCTTCACGGCGTTGCAGAACCAACTCGATTAGCCCCGTGAAAATCAGAGCGGCCGCCACCGCCCCCGAAATAAGCCAGCGCGTCTCAGCGGATAACGCCGTCGTTTCGCTGGCAACAACATTGTTGACCCCCGCGCCCGCAGCGACAATGCCCATCAGCAGCGGCAAGTGTAGATAGGTCCAGGTAATGGGCCACCAGCGGCCTCGCTTGAATTGGCGGCGGGCCACAAAGTCAAAATAAACCCACCACAGGCCAAACCCCAGGGCCATACCGAGGCCGCCGGTAAGCATGGTAGCCAGGGTGAGATGATGTTGCGCGGCCACGCCGCGCACTACCCCTACCAGAGTTTCGCCCAGGACGATGATGACAAACAGGCCCAGCCGCTCCGGCAAACGAGAGGTGCTAAAGTGGGGTAGCCGCGCCTGGATATGGAGAGTGGTCATGGGCGTGACCAGGTCAATCAACAGGCCCAGGCCCCACAGCCAAAACCGCACTGGTGGGGGTACAAAAACAGAGGTAACAAACAGCAAAAACGACAGACCAAAACCGATGGCGTACCGGTTCGAGACCGGGCGGAACCTTTGGTCGTGCCAGCCGCCGCGCAGCCACAGGGTAATGATAATGACCCGCCCCGCCGCATAAGCCAGGGCAAACCCGGTCGAAGTTTCGCCCAGGGCGTCGTGGGCAAAAACGGCCAGGGCGGCCACCGGCAGCATTTGTAGAAATACAAAAACGCGGTTGCTGACGTCGTTGGTTTCAAACCGCTCGTTGTAAAAGGTACCGCCAATCCAAATCCACCAGACCGGGATGAACAACAAAATAAAGCCAATCACCCCGGCGAGGGAAATATGTTCGGCCAGGCTGTGCGACAGCTCCGCCACGACCACTACAAACACCAGGTCAAAAAACAACTCCAGCCAGCCGACCCGCC
Source organism: Anaerolineales bacterium (assembly GCA_015075405.1). Classification (GTDB taxonomy): domain Bacteria; phylum Chloroflexota; class Anaerolineae; order 4572-78; family J111; genus DSQQ01. Next base: position 1,737,006 of record JABTUK010000002.1, on the reverse strand, counting down.
GCTCACGGTCTTCCTCTTCATCCGTTCTTAACCTGGGTTTTGCCCACCACTGACGTTTGGTCAAAGTTCACTTCTCCCTAAAATTAGACCCGATTGTAACCTGACGAATTACTCGCCCAGGGCTTGAATCACCACCTCGGCGGTTTCAGAGCCGCTAAAATTCTGTTGGCCGGTGACCAGGTTGCCGTCTCGAATCGCAAAGCCTTTCCACAAGCCGGCCTGAATGTAATTGGCCCCGATTTCCCGCAGCGCATCTTCAATGCGCCAGGGCATCACGTGCTTGTCTTTAGGCAGCAAACCCATAGACCAGACCGCTTCATCGGCGAAATCTTCTTCGATGTTGGCAAACCCTGTAACCGTTTTGCCTTTGGCCAGGAATTGACCATTGGAAAGTTTGGCATACTTGAGAATGGCGACGCCGTGGCAGAGGGCACAGGCAATCTTTCCGGCCTCGTAAAACTCCACAAACTTCTTTTGGACCTCCACCGCTTTTTCCATCGTAAACATCGGTGACTGCCCGCCGGCAATCACGATGGCGTCAAACTTGTCCACCTCGATTTCGCTGGCGGGCCGGGTATTTTCCACCAGCGCCTTGAGCGCCGGATCGCCGATAAAACCCCGGCTGATCAGGTCTTCGGCCTGCCAGCGGGTCACATCATCGGGATTGCTCATGGCATCGCCTTCGCATTTCCCGCCAAAATAGCTGAAGATTTCGACCTCGTATCCTTTTTCCGAAAACTTGAAGTAAGGATGGGTCAATTCACTCCACCAGAAGCCAACCGGCCAGCCGGTGGTAGTAGATATAGCCGGGTTGGCAATAACAATAGCGACTCGTTTCGGTTTGGCCGGATTGACCGGATTTAGATTTTTATGCGACATTGGTTTCCATTCTCCTTTATCTTTTGACAATTTTGAAAGCAATCTGCCGTCCCTGTTTTTGCACGATAGCCAGATGAATCCAGACCATAGCCAGGGGTTCCAGGTAGCGGGCGGTCGAGAGCGGCCCGGTATCGGCCACCTCGAAGCCCAGGTCAGCGGCCAGACCGGCCACCACCGTTTTGGCCTCGGCGTCGTCGCCGCAGATGAACATGGTCGCCGGTTCACCGTGATAGATGGGGTCGGCCATGTTTTCCCAGCCGGTGGTGTTGAAGGCTTTGACCACCCGCGCTTCTTTAGCCCACCCCGCCATTTGTTCCGCCCCGGAGGTGGTGGTCCCCACGGCCAACTGAAAGCCGGGACCGATGGGATTGGTGGCATCTACGATGATTTTACCGGCTACATCCCCCAACGCCTCAACCACCTGCTGGTTGGTGTTCCAGGGGGTGGCGAGCACAATCACCTCTGCCGCTGCCCCGGCTTCGGCAAGGGCGGCCGCGCTGGCGTTTGCCCCCGCTGCGGCCAGCACCTGGCTGACCTTCTCGCTGTGCGGGTCGCGACTGCCAAAAATAACTTCGTGGCCCTTGCTGGCCCAGCTCGTCCCCAGAGCGCGGCCAACGTTGCCTGTCCCAATCACTGCAATCTTCATAAGCCACGTAGATGATCGCCGACCAGACCAGCGCCACCAACATCTGCGGCCAGATATAGGACATCACTTTAACGGGATTAAAGTTGCGTTTGACGATCATGGCGAGGGCAGACCTACTCTGCCAGCAGCTTAAAGGCCAGGCGGCGGCCCCGCTTCTGGCCGTAGGCCAACGCACCCCACAATAAACCCAGGCTGTCAACCAGGCGCACCTGCTCCAGGCCACCTACGTAAACCGGATGCAGGCCGACCGCCGTAATTAAACTTTCCACCATCGCGCGAGCCTCGGCCGGACCGCAATAAAACAGGTCAGCTTGAGTTCCACCCACAACCGGCTCGGCGAAATTCTCCCAGCCCAGCGAATTAAAAGCCCGGAACACCGGCGAGTTCGGGGCGGCCTGCGTGATGCTGGAAACAGCGCTCACTTCAGCCTCGCCCATCCGGTTGGTGGCGTCAATAATCAGCTTGCCGTTGAGCGTAGTTCCATGCTCCTCGACGATGGCCTGAACGCTGCCTCCTGGTGTCGCAATCAGAATAACCTCTCCAAACGCAATTGCCTCCTCCACCGATCCGGCTGAAGCCGTCGCCCCGCCTGACTCAAGCAGAGCGGTCACTTTTGGATCAGCCGGATTGCGTGCGCCAAACTTAACCTCGTAGCCTGCTTTGGCCCATTTCTGGCCCAGCGATCCTCCGATATTTCCCGTACCCAGTACTCCGATTTTCATGGTAAACTCCTGTTATAATTCTCAATCAGTTAGGACTCGTCCCATTAATCAAGGTGGAGATTGGAGATTATTAGCCTGAACCTCTAATCTCCAATCTCCGCACAAAGCCGAAATTATTGGGGGACAACTGCTTGGTTTTTAAGTTACCGCCATGCTTCGGCATTTTCGGCGGCAAACTGCTCAAAGGTGATGGGTGTGCCCATTCGTTTTTAGGGCTGGGTAACAACATTTGCCAGTCTACCACATTGAGGTATACTTGTGAAGTATGCACTTTTTTGTAATATAGTATCAAAAAGGAAACTAAGGGTGAATATCGTCTATAATCGTATCCATATTTGTCCGGTTGAAACCTGTATGGAATTATTGAGCGGCAAATGGAAGCCGCGTATTTTATGGAAACTGCACCAGCGAGGGGTGGTCCGGTTTGGGGAGCTGAAACGCGGCCTGCCCGAAATCACGGCCAAAATGTTGACCCAACAACTGCGCGAATTGGAGCAGGATGGCCTTATTGTCCGGCAAGTTTATGCGGAAGTGCCACCCAAAGTGGAATATTCCCTAAGCGACTTTGGTAAAACGCTCAAGCCGGTGCTGGACACCCTGGCTCGCTGGGGCACAGAAAACCACGGGGATATTGTGAGGATTCTGGAACAACAAGGCCACGAGCACGAAAAAGCGGCCTGATTTATGCTGAAAACGGCTGTAAGAGATGGGGCCCAAAGCTTGCTTTGGACCCCATCTCCAACAAAAATTGGACCCATTTTATTGAATAAAAGCCAGGTTGGGTTGAGTCAACCTGGCTTTTTTGTTACGTCGCAAAAAATCTACTTTGGCACATGCGCAAATGCACCCACCCATCGCCCGTTTTTAAACAATCCTCGCAGCCCTGGGCGCTCGGCGTTACTTCTTGAATTTGATCCAGATGTTGGCATTGCATAATCCAATTCCTTTCTTTTTTACTCTGTCCAACTATTCATCACCTCCCAACTCCCCCCGAAACGCCCGCTGCAGCAACGATTGGAACAAATGCTCCCCCTGCCGCGCCGACTCCCACTGTTGGGCGCGGAGACGCTCGATTTTCTAGACGATTTGGACAAAATTATGACAGGTGGGCCGGTAAAGGCCGTAGATTCTTTCATTATACCACTAATCTTGGCTTTTTTCCCTCTTGAGTCTCTATTTTTAGCAGTAGTTTAGTTTTATGCCCATTTTCGGGTATAACATGTGTAACGCAATCGGTTCAGACGAGACATTAATTTATTCAGTTTCGTTAGACAAACATTGAGGAGAGGCTGATGGCATTTAATCAGGCAAAAATTAATCCACCGGAATTTCTCCCTCATTTGGAGTGGTTGAATACACCGCGACCCTTAACATTGACCGACCTGCGCGGCAAAGTGGTCCTGCTAGAATTTTTCACCTATGGCTGAATAAACTGCAACCACAACGTAGCGCAGTTGCGTCTACTCCGTGAGAAGTTCCCCCATGAGTTGGTCATCATCAGCATCCATTCGGCCAAATTTCCGGCTGAGGGCCTAACCGATAATATCCGTGCGGCTGTGATGCGCCATGGGCTTGACCACCCGGTGGTGAATGATGTCAACTTTCAGGTATGGCAAAGTTATGCGGTCAAAGCCTGGCCGACGATCGTGGTCATAGACCCGCAGGGTAAGCTTATCCATACCCAATCCGGCGAAATCCTGGCTGAGGAATTTGCGCCTCAAATCGAAGTTCTCATTAACGAGTTTGAAGCTAAGGGCTTGTTGGATCGAACTCCCCTTGATTTTCTGGCCGAGCGGATGCAAGAACCGCTGCGACCCCTTAATTATCCGGCCAAAGTGCTGCTGACCCATAAAGGGATTTTGTATATTGCCGATACGGGCCACCATCGCATCCTGGAAGTACAACTGAGCGAAGATGGTCTCAAGGGCGAAATTGTGCGCGTATTTGGCAGCAGTCAGCCCGGTTTACAGGATGGCCCGGCGACCACTGCGGCCTTTCACGGGCCGCATGGTTTGGCTCTTAGCCGCGACACGCTTTATGTGGCTGATACGGAAAATCATGCTGTTCGGGCTGTTGACTTACCAACTGGGACAGTTCGTTTAGTAGCGGGAACGGGTCAGAAGGCTCACGGGCGCTTTACACTGGGTGAGCCGACAGAAACACCCCTACGCTCCCCCTGGGCGGTCCTGGCGATTGATGATATTGTCTTTATTGCGATGGCTGGGACCCATCAAATCTGGGCCTTGTTTCAGGAAGAACAGATTGGGCCATTCTTTGGCAATGGCCGCGAAGCGTTGGTGGATGGCGACCAGATGCAGTCAAGTTTCAATCAACCCAGCGACTTGTCGTTGGGCATGGGCCATATTTTTGTGGCCGACGCCGAAGCCAGCGCCATCCGCGCCATTACCCTGCTGGACGAAAAGCCCCGCGTGGTGACGCTGGTCGGGCAGGGCTTGTTTGAATTTGGCGACGTGGATGGAATGGGAGGCATGGTGCGGTTACAGCACCCCACCGGGCTAACCTTTTATGAGGGACTGGTTTACATTGCCGACAGCTACAACCACAAAATCAAAACCCTTGATCCGACGACCGGCCAGGTCAAAACCTTAATCGGGACAGGTAAACCCGGCCATTCGGATGGCCCCTTTACTCAGGCTGAATTATTTGAGCCAGAGGGAATCGTGGCCGGCCAGGGTCGGTTGTATATCGCCGATACAAATAATCATCTGATGCGGGTGGCCGATTTAACGACCGGAATAGTGCATACCTTAATGCTGCGGGGCTTAGAACGGCTTCAGCCCGTGACCTCTGATGAGGCCCGCCCGCCAGATTTACGTTTTGAGCCGTTGTTAGTAGGGCCCGGTCAGGTGACCTTCAACTTCGACATCGAGCTGCCGGCGGGCTATAAGCTCAACGCCGAAGCGCCGCTCATACTGCGCCTGACTCAAAACAACGCCAGTAGTGTTCATACGTTTGAGCCAGGCCAGATCCCGACCGTGACTCTGGCTCTAAATCATGACCAAGAACTGACCTTCGACTTGACGTTTTACTATTGTGAAACCGAAGAAGAACGGCTCTGCCTGATCCACGATACTCGTTTTGTTCTACCCTGTCTCACCGCCGAGGCTGGCCCAGAGGTGGTGCGAGTACCATATCGAGTATCGCTTTAGCAGATTAGGGAACTCAAGGAACTGAGGGAACATGAAAAGTAAAGTTCCTGCAGTTCCCTCAGTTCCTTCTTCTTATCAACCCCATAGACTCAATAGCACAGCCACCCCAAAGCCGGCAATGATTATCCCCGAAATCTTGTTGACCCAGCGTAACCGATCAGCCGTAAATTTGGCTCGGAACAGGCTGACTCCGCCACTCAGTATGAGCCACCACAAAGCCGATCCCAGAAAGACGCCTAAAACCAAAATTCCGGCTGAGAGATAATCGGCCTCGGAATTGGCCAGGCCCAACCCGGCAAAAATAGCGGCAAAGGAGAGGATGGTCGCCGGGTTGGTCAGGGTGAGGAAAAAAGTGGAGGCGTAAGCTTTGATAAAACCACGACCTTCGGCCTGGGCAGCCCTTTGGGCCGGAGCAGAGACAAACGTCTTGTAGCCCAGATAGCACAGAAACAAGCCACCAATCAGGCTTAGCCAGAGTTGCTGGCGGATCAGCAAACTGGAAATTACGGTCAAACCAAAGCCGGCAATGCAGCCGTAGAAGGCATCTGCCGTAGCTGCGCCCAAGCCTGACAACAAACCGACGAAGCGGCCTTCCGCCAGAGTACGGCGGATACACAAGACCCCAATCGGCCCCACCGGGGCAGCGATGGAGAAGCCGATAATTAAACCCTTTAGTAAAACACTAACTTCCATATTTCAATTTGCCGCCTATTGGCTGTTTTTTCCAGAAGGAGCAGGCTGTCCAATCTTTACTTACTAAGAGCCTATCCGAAAAAGGGTAGGTTGGCATCCCTATGCCAGCCGGTGACGCATAGGGATGCGTCACCTACGGGGTTATTCGGATAGGCTCTAATTCTCTGGCTTGATGACCAGCGGCAAGAACACTGCTGAAACGTTTGCTTCCACCGCGCCGATGTCGCAGCGCGAGCCGATGGGCCGGGTTACACCTCGCTGGTCGGCGGCGGAGCAAGCATTGCCGCCGCTGCCGGGTGCGGCCGGATTGCCTTTGTCAATGGCCGGACTGCCGGGTAGAGGGGCGTGGGTCATGGTGGGGCCGCCGTTATCTTGCAGTGCGCCAAGCAGTGGGTCCTGTCCGGTGATGTTGCCGGTAGTGGTACCGTTGATCGTGCAGCCGCCGCTAGTTTGGATGAGATTGTAGCCTTGAGAAGTAATTACACTGCAATCGTTGGCCGTGCTGCCCTTTTTGTTTCTGGCCAGGATACTGTTGACGAGGATGATGTTGCTGCCCGATACACCTCCAGCGATTCCGAATCCATCATTATCAGCATCGGCGGTGTTATTAATGAGAGTGACGTTAATTAAGCTGGCCGAACCGGATAACCCACCCCCATGCGAGGTGGCCTGGTTATGGCTGATCGTACTGTTGGTTAAAGTTATTGCGCCGGAGTTAACTTTTATTCCGCCACCTTCACCAGCGGCGATGTTATAGCTAACAACGCTGTTCAAAATAGTTAGCTGCCCGCCAGCGGTGTTAAGGATGCCGCCGCCATGACTCGTAGCGGTATTACTCATAATCATGCTGTTCAGGAGCATAGCTGTTCCAAAATTGCTAATCCCTCTACCGCCAGCATTGCTAATAATGGCGCTATTTGTTAAAGTTAAGACGCCGGAATTGATAATACCGCCCATCCCCTGCCTTAGAGTCACATCACTGATCTGAACTTTAGCCGGGTCTTTTATGTCAATTAGCCAATCATCCCAACCCGGCTCGCCCTGGATAATAGTAGTTGCTGCACTCGCGCCGGTAAGCGTCAGATCATCAAGGATATCCAGGTCGCCGGTAGCGCTGGCGTTTTCCCCGCTGCCGTTGAGGGTAAGCGTGTAGGTTACAGCTTGAAGATTAAGCGTGTCGGCTCCGGGCAGGGCATTGCTTTCCTGGATGGCGGCGCGGAGGGTGCATTGGTCGCCGGAGAGCGCGTTAAAAGCATCACAATGTCCGTCACCGGGGTTAAGGTCGGGCAGATCTGTGGTGAAGAAAACAGTAAAGGTATCGGCCAGAGCTGGGGGGATGGGCAATATTAGCCCAATCAAGACCAGGCTCAACAGCCCGGCCAAAATGGGGCGATACCAACAGCGAAAAATCAGATTAGGTACGAGGTGGTTCATAGAAGGCTCCTTGTTTCTGGTCAAGTTGAAAAAGTTTGGCTCAGTGGGGTAGGTTATTTCCAGACAATCGGCAGGTAGGTTACCTCTATTGACTCAACAGAGACAAAGGTCTCCGGTGAGCGCACACCGGGGTTGACGCCGGTGAGATTGGCGGTTATATTAACAAGGAGAGTGTGGATTAGGCCGGGGGGCAGGGGAAAACAGCGAGGCCAGGATCAGATTGCTGAGTCTGGCTATGGCACGGGGAAAGAATAGAGGTATGATTAGAAAGCGGAAGATGGGTTTCATGGCGAATTCTCCTTAGATGAGGTACGGTTGAAGTTTGAAGGTTATGGATGAATGAGTAATTTGGAATATAAGTTTATGAGATATTTTTGTTAATGTAAATACCATATCCAAGAAAAATGAGCCTATTTTTTAGAATTTGTAAGGTAAATTTATAAATGACTTTAGATCATACAAAACTGCTCGATGAGGTTGGTTGGCGGATATTGGCAGCTTTACAAGAAGAGGGTCGTCTTTCTTTTGCCGAGTTAGGGCGACGGGTGGGGCTATCGCTGCCGGCGGTAGCGGAACGGGTGCGGCGGTTAGAAGAGGCGGGGATTATCACCGGCTATCGGGCCGAGGTGAATATGGCCAAAATTGAGCTGCCTATCATGGCCTTTATTCGAATGAATACCCCCAGGGATCAATATCCGGCTTTAATTGCTTTGCTCAACAAGTTGCCCCAGGCATTGGAGTGTCACCATTTGACCGGGTCGGAGTCCTTTATCATCAAAATTGTGGTCACTTCGATTGCCGATTTGGAGACGCTTATCGGGCAACTGAGCGCGTTTGGCCAGACAAGCACTTCGATTGTGCTGTCTTCGCCGGTGTTAAAGCGAGTAATTACCCGTGAGGCAACTGAAATTAAAGGATAGCCCTTGAGGGAATGTATCGGAGCGGGGCGATTTTGCCAACTATGGGGCATACAGGTATAATTTTTATTCTATCAAAATAACAAGGAATAGAGGTTTTCTAGGGCAATGACCAAACGAACTTATCAACCCAAGCGCCGCCACCGGGCGCGGGTGCATGGCTTTCGGGCACGCATGGCTACCAGCGGCGGGCAAAAAGTACTCAAAGCCAGGCGAGCGCGGGGCCGCAAAGTGCTGGCTGTGCAGCGGATGCATCCCAAGCATACCAATTGGAACGCTGACTGAACCGGGATAATTTTTTAGGAAGTGAAGCGACAGTACCGCTTACGCCGCAATACCGATTTTCAACGAGTCCGGCGTGAAGGTAAATCTAATGCCAGCCCTTTAATGGTGCTGGCATTTCTACGCAATAAGCTGGATTATAGTCGCTTTGGGTTTGTGGTTAATAAACGCTTGGGCAAAGCAACGCAGCGCAATCGCATCAAACGCCGCATGCGCGAGGCCACTCGTTTACGAACGGCTCAAATTAAACCCGGTTTCGATGTGATTTTTATCGCCCGGCAGCCAATTAACCAGGCCAGCTATGGCGAGATTGAGCAGTTTTTAGAAAAGTTGTTAAAAGATTCAGAGTTATTAGAGACAGGTAGTAAGTAGCAAGGTAGCAGGTTTTCTGTTACCTGCTACCTTGCTACCCTGTTACCCTGCGACCCTGTGAAGTACCTAGCTTTAATCCTGATCCGGTTCTACCAAAAATTTATATCGCCGGCATTGCCGCCGGCATGCCGGTTTTACCCAACCTGTTCCCATTATAGTTATGAAGCTATAGAAAAATATGGTCTGATCAAGGGGGGCTGGCTGGCCGTCAAACGGATTGGCCGCTGTCACCCCTTTCACCCCGGTGGATACGATCCGGTACCGTAATGACGACGTTCGGTTTTTGTTGAGGAGGATGGAAAGAGTTTAGTTGTGAAATCTTTAAAGTTGTTCATTTTACCCCTAATTATTGTTGGACTGATTTCATTTTTAGCGTTATTTAAGCCCGTAGTTGCGGCTTCTCCCGACCAGGAGCAAGCTGTCGCTTTAAGTCCGGTGGCTCAAGCCGGTGGGGTCACCCTGGAGAAAAAGGCCAGTTCCGCCACCGTTCCCCTGGGCGAGGTGGTTACTTTTACGGTCACGATTAAAAACGGAGGCAATCGGGCTATTGATTTTAATCTGACCGATGCTATGCCGGAAGGTTTATCCCTGGCCTTGCAAACTCATTCTATTTCGACCACGCTTGGCACGTTTGATAATCAAAATAATACGCTGGCCTGGTCGGGGATTTTACCACAGGGCCAGGAAGCGACGGTTATTTACCATGCCATTCCTCCTTCAACAACCGAGCCGGGACAAACTATAAAAAATGTGGTCCGCTTAGAATTTGGTGAAACTAAACTCGAAGCCAGCGCCACTATCAAAACCGAGCCGAAAGAGTTAGGTATTTGGGGCGCGTTTGTTAATTTTATTGCCTTATCTTTGGTCTATCTTGATAACGTTCTCCAAGGCTGGGGAGTGCCCTATGCCTTCGGCTTTTCGATTATTCTGTTTACAGTTTTGGTCCGTCTGGCCACTTTCCCTTTAAATATGCAGCAAATTAAATCATCCAAAGCCATGCAAGATCTGCAGCCACGGATGAAAGAGTTGCAAGAAAAGTATAAGAATGATCGGGAGAAATTAGCTCAAGAGCAGATGGCCATGTATAAAGAGGCCGGGGTTAACCCGCTGGGTGGATGTTTACCCACCCTCGTTCAGATGCCCATTTGGTTTGCCTTGTATCAATCGCTGACCCAACTCTCGCATGAAGGACTGCTGTATGAGGGCTTTTTGTGGATCCCCAGCCTGGCCGGTCCGGTGGCCGATCGGGGGGGTGGGTTGAATTGGCTGTGGCCCTTGCCGCCTTCGATTGGCTGGGCGCCGGCTCTAGCCTATCTAGTGCTGCCGGTGCTGCTGATTGTATCCCAATTTTACATGCAGCAGATGATGACCCCGCCTAATCCCGACCCGCAGCAGGCTTCGATGCAATCTATGATGAAAATTATGCCGTTGATGTTTGGCTATTTTTCGTTGATTGTGCCTTCGGGGTTAACCCTGTATTGGTTCACCAGCAACATTTTGGCTTTAGCCCAACAGTACTTTACGCAAAATAACCTTAAACCGGCGACAGCTTCAGTTGGAAAGCCGCTCAGCGCCTCGGTGGCGACCGGCCCAATTGCAGTCGAACCGGAAGAGAATAATAAGAGTGCCAATGTCAAAGCAAAACGAAAGTCTAGACGTAAGCGCTAAAACGATTGATGAGGCCATCGAGCAAGGATTGGCTCAGTTGGGCCTCAGCCGTGAGCAAGTTGATGTTGAAATCGTAAAAGAAGGGAAACGTGGTGTTTTTGGGATAGGCTCTGAAGATGCTCAAGTTCGGTTGATTCCCCGCAGTCAGGGCCAGCCGGAAAATCTTCAACCTGCCGCCGTCTCTACTCCCCCCATTATTGCTAGTAAGCCCGCTACCCCTCTTGAAACACCTGCCGAGCCGAGCCAGCCTGACCAATCTCAGCCCGCATCCGGCCGCGAGGCGGAAATTGGCGAGATGTCTGTCCGCTTTTTAGCCAAGCTGCTTGAGCTTATGGGCATCCAGGCCACCGTAACCTATCGCCAGGGCGCCGATTTGGTCGAAGCGGGCGAAACGCCGCCCCTGGTTTTGGATATTACCGGCGGCGATTTGGGCATCTTGATTGGCCGGCGCAGCGAAACACTCCAGGCGCTGCAGGATATGGTTCGGCTGATGGTCAGCAAAGAGCTGAATAGCTGGCTGCCGATTGTGGTTGATGTCGAGGCTTATCGGGTGCGTCGCCGCCAATCGCTGCGTCAAATGGCTGAAAAAATGGCCGAGCGCGTGACCGCCAGCCGCAAAAAGATGGTGCTGGAAGCCATGCCGGCCCACGAGCGCCGCATTATCCACATTACCTTGAGAGACCACCCGGCGGTGACCACCAAGAGTGTCGGCAGCGACGATAATCGTAAAGTAACCATTATTCCCAAGTAAGCATCTGTGTGCTTGTAAACGGTATACCTTAGGGATTGTCCAAAAATAAGTTCCCCCAAGTTCCTACGAGTTCCCAGGGAACTAAAGGAACTCATAGGAACTCAAAACGGGAAGTAAATTCTAGACGGTTACTTATTTCCAAACCCACCCCTGCGGTGGGTTTTGTCTGCCTTACCCAACTGAGAGAATCGAGTTGACAGCATGACCCAAAATACCCAGCCTCCCTACCTTTTGGTGGGAACCGTAACCAAAGATTTGCTCCCGCACGACCGCTTCACCATTGGCGGTACTGTGACCTACGCCGGCTCCGTGGTCAAACGGTTGGGCTGGCAGCCGGTCATCATTACCGCCGCCGCCCCCGATTTTGTTCCGCCGCCCTTTTTGGCCGATGCCCGGTGGCATATTCTACCTTCTGCGGCTATAACCACCTTCCGCAATGTTTATACCCCCCAGGGCCGGCAGCAAACGGTTGGGCCCATCGCCCGTTCTATTGGCCCGACCGATATTCCCCGCGACTGGCGGAATATCTCGCTGGTTCACCTTTGCCCCCTGGCGCAGGATGTGGAAGCCAGCGTGACCCGCTTGTTTGAAAACTCGCTGCTGGTGACAACGCCGCAGGGATGGCTGCGGCAGTGGGATGCTAACGGAGTTGTCTCGCTGGGCGATTGGCAGGGCGCAGCGGAGATTCTCCCCCGGGTTCAGGCGACGGTTATCAGCATCGAAGATATTGAAGGCAATTGGGCCATTGCCGAGAAATGGGCCGGTCAAACCTCTATTTTGATTGTGACCCAGGATAAAGAAGGCTGCACTGTTTTTCACCAGGGACAGCGTTTGGCTGTGCCGCCTCGTCCCGCCACGCCCACCGACCCCACCGGCGCCGGCGATGTTTTTGCCGCCGCCTTTTTCATCCGTTACCACGAAACAGACGACCTGTGGCACTCGGCCTATTTTGCCAACGTCTTTGCCTCGATGGCTATCGAGCGCACCGGCCTCGAAGGCATCCCGACGCGGGCCGAAGTTGAGTCTTATATCGCCCAGCATCCGGCTGAAAAAGTTTAATCGCTCTAATTCTGTTCTGTTATGTTGTAACTACTCGGCTATGTCATTTCGAGCGATGTTAGGAGCGAGAAATCTACTAATCCGTAGTTTGTAGACAGCCATCTCGAAGATTTCTCGGCTTTCAGCCTCGAAACCTGTCCTGAGCCTGTCGAATGGATGACATGAGGGGTGAGTAGTTACGTTTTGTTTGTCATCCTGGCCTATGCTACAATCAACACTCAACATTCAACTTTTAACCCATGACTGACCGTGCGGCTTTTGTTTACACCATTGCCAATCAAAAAGGCGGGGTTGGTAAAACGACCACGACTGTCAACTTGGCTGCGTTTATTGCCGCCCGCAAAGCGCGGGTTTTGATTGTAGACGCCGACCCCCAATCCAATGCCACTTCCAGCGTGGGGGTTAAGCTGGCCGACGAAGCGCCCTCGCTGTACGATGCGCTGGTGAACAAAGTGCCGGCCCACGAGATTGTTCAGGCTACCGGACGCGAGCGCCTGTCAATTCTGCCGGCCTCGCCCGAACTGGCCGCCGCCGAGGTGGAACTGGTGCAGCAACTGGCCCGCGAAACCTTGCTGCAAAAGATGTTGAAACCCATTCTGGCGGATTATGATTTTATTTTTATTGACACCCCCCCCAGCCTAGGGCTGTTGACTGTCAATGCTTTGACTGCCTCGACCCATGGGGTGATTATTCCGGTGCAGTGCGAGTACCTGCCGCTGGAAGGATTGGGCCAACTGGTCCATACCGTCAACCTGGTGCGCGACAATCTCAACCCCCAGTTGCAGGTAGCCGGGGTGGTGATGACCATGTTCGACAGCCGAACTAACCTGGCCATGGATGTGGTCAACGAGGTGCGCCAGCACTTCCCGGAGCAAATCTTCAAAACCATCATCCCGCGCAACATCCGCTTGAGCGAAGCTCCCAGTTACGGTGAGGATATTCTGGCCTATGCGCCTGACTCCGCCGGCTGTAAAGCCTATCAAGCGCTGACCGAAGAATTATTGAGCCGGGTGCGGAAGCAAGTAGCAAAGTAGCACATAGCAAAGTAGCAGGTAGCAAGGTTGCAGGTAACAGAGAAAAATTTGTACCTTATATACTACCCGCAGGCACAAACTGAGCTTTTTGCCAGTGTAGAAAAACGCAGTTTGTATCCGTGCAAAGTATAGTTCGTTATATTTGCTACCCTGCTACTTGCTACCCTGTGACTTTTGAGGAAGGTGTTTATGATGACCAAAAAACGCGGGTTGGGCAAGGGCCTGGAAGCATTGATTCCGACAACGACCATTAGACCGGCCAGTTCAGAAGTGCAGGCCGGCGCAGTTGAAATTCCGGTGGATCACATCTCGCCCAATCCCCACCAACCCCGGCAGACCATAAACCCGGAGAAACTACAAGAATTGGCCGCTTCGATTGCGGCGCATGGTCTAATCCAGCCGTTGATTGTGACGCGAGTGGGGGCTGGCTATCAACTGATTGCCGGAGAACGCCGCTGGCGAGCCAGCCAATTGGCCGGCTTGACCACCGTGCCGGTAATTGTCAAAGAGACCAGCCCGCAGCAGATGTTGGAATTGGCTTTGGTAGAAAATATTCAGCGGGCCGACCTGAACCCGTTGGAAGAAGCCGAGGCTTACGCCCAATTGATGGAGGAATTTGGCCTAACCCAGGAAGCTGTGGCCGAGCGCGTGGGTAAAAGCCGTACCGCCGTCGCCAATATCGTCCGGCTGCTCAATTTGCCGGAAGAGGCCAGAGTTGCCCTGGCCTCCGGGGAAATATCGGAAGGGCATGCCCGCGCCCTGCTGAGCCTCAAAAAGGGCCGTGACCAGTTGAGTTTGTTGACCACTGTAATTAATCGCGGCCTCAACGTCCGCCAGACCGAGGCTCTGGCCCGCCAACTACTGCTGGGCGATGCCGAAGCCAAACCCAAACGCCCCCCGCTCACCCCCCATGATAAAACGATGCTGGCTAAATTTGAGTCGAAACTCGGCACCCGGATTGAACTCAACCGCTCCGAAGATCAATCGGGCCGGCTGGTCATCCATTTTTATTCCCAGGAAGAACTGCAAGCCATTTTCGACGCGATTTTAGGGAAGGATGAGCAGTTGTAGTAACTGCTCAAATATGTCATTTCGACCGAAGGGAGAAATCTCTTATGCTTATGCAGCGCTCCAGAGATTTCTCGGCCTACGGCCTCGAAATGATATTGGGACTGAACAGTTACCCGTTGTAGAGCTTCACGCCCGGCCCAACTTAACCTCTTCTAACGCCTCCAACCGATCCTGCAACAAGCGCACTTCCTCATCCACCTCCGCCAATAAGCGGCTGTAATCGGCCACATGGTCGGTGGATTCACCGGTGAGGAGTTGGGAATAGATCGTCCCCAGGGCAGATAGGGTGCTTTCAATTTGGATTTCTGCCCGCTTCATGGTGTTCTGCAAACGCTCCAGCGAGGTCAGTTGGTTGCGGCGGTTAGCCAGGGTTCGCTCCAATTGGCGGCGCACCTCGGGGTCGTTTTCCTGGCCCAGTTGGGCTTCGAGCTTGGCAATCGCCTGTGGCACGGTCTCCAAATCCTGGCGGATGAGGTTGTTTTGTTGAAAACCGTCAATCCGCCTGACCAGGTCTTCAATCGCTTCAACCCACTCGTGGACCTGAGCGGCCAATTCCTGCAAGCGGGCGCGGGCATTGGGGGTGGTGGTGGCTTTAATCAAGCTCTCGATCTGAGCCTGATAAGCCAGGGCCTTGTCCAGGTGAGCATGAATCACCGGGTTTGTTTGGCCCTTATTGATCAGGGGATATTCGACGGGCCGGGGGCGCATTTTTTCTTGACGTTTCTGCGTCACCGGCTCAGCCTGGCTGGCGGGTTCGTCTTGCGCTTGCTCAAGATCATCCTCCTGATGTTGAACCTGCTGCTCTGCTTCAGCCTTTCCTTGACCCAAAAGCAGGCTCAAAAAATGAAGCGCCAACCCAGCGCCCCAACCGAGGGCGGGCCACTTAACCCAAAAATCACCCTCACCTGGGTCCGTGAACAAATATATCATTGACAACATACTCATAATAATCACATAAGAACCAAAATGCCCCAGGAAACCCGCGCCATTTCGAGCTTAGATTTTCCATAAACAACCTCTCCCCAAACAGATGAAAGGTATTATAAGATTGTCTCTATTTTTTGGAAATCGGTGAAGATGAAGAGGGGCAGGATCAGTCAATATCATTAAGGTAGCAGCATCCTGAGTAGGGAGCGAAGCGAACCGTATCGAAGGGTGCTGCGCCGTCAGGGATTTGTCACCAAACAGCACCCTTCGATACGCGCTTCACTGCATTTCGCGCTACTCAGGATGCTGTTTGGTGGTTAAACTTAATGACATGACTGGTTACTGACTTCTAACCATTATTCATGAGGATAAAAAAATCAGCGGCATAGGGATATTATAAAGCACCAAGCCCACAATGATTGCCGTAGCAAAACTGGTCACTACTTTGGTAATCATCGTGGTACGATTGGTCATGGCCTGGCCCTGGTAGATCATCAGGGCCAGCCGGGGCAAAAAGACCAGCGGGGTAAACAGGCCGTACCCCAGCAACAACAGCAAGGTGGCGATGGTACGCTCCAGCCCGCCCAGAACCCGATCCAAGGTGTTGATGGCCACCGTCTGCTTGATTTCGGTGCCCTGGGTCGCCAGAACGGCTACAGAGACCTCGGCTTCCAAAACCGGGGCCACCCCAATCACGGTGGCCAAGCCGATCAAATAAGCCATCAGCCGATATTGGTTGAGGGCGGTGGGCGTCCACAAAAGCTGCAAGTCGGCGGGGGTCCAGCCGGTGGCCGCCCAAGCTATCAGAATTATCAGAATGAGGTGGGCAATCTGGTCCAGGATGAGTAATAATAAGCCCTTCCCTTTACTGTTATCGGTAAAAACAAAGGTGCGAAATTGGTCAATAAAAAGATGGCCCAGAAACAAAACAATCATCCAAACCCACCAGATGGGCAGGGTGTTCCAGGCTAAAATGGCGGTTATAAAGGTGACAATGCCGACGTGAATGATCAGACCCGGCCAGCCTTTGCGTTTGGCCAAAACCAGCCAGTAGGGTTGTAAAACGAAATCGCCGATCATGTGGCCCAACATGAGGCGTAAGAAGAAGGAGAGGGCCAGGTCCATGGTGCTTACATTTCCTTCGAGTTGCTCAAGAGATTTTCATGGAGAGGTAAGGTCAGGATCACTTCGGTCCCCTGGCCCACCTCTGAATGGATGGTAAAGACGCCGTTGATGGCGCTGGAACGTTCTTGCATATTGATCATGCCCAGGCTGCCGCGCTCTTCGTAGCGCGCTTTGACTTTGTGGACATCAAAACCCAGCCCGTTATCTTTAATCAACACGGTCAGGGTATCCTGGCTTTCATCGGGTTGCAGGATCAAATCTATCTGTGACGCCTGGGCATACTTTTTGGCGTTGTTGACCGCTTCCTGAATGACCGCAAAAATAGCGACCTCCGCTTTGGGCGAAAGCCGCTCAAATTCCTTCTCGACGGTTAAAACGATGTTAAGTTTATCGGTCTCGGCCAGCCGCTCGGCGTAAACCTCTAGCGCTGGGATAAGCCCCTGGGTTTCCAGGATGACCGGGCGGAGGTCGAACAGCAGGGTGCGGAGCTGCTTCAGGGCCTTCTCCGAGACGCCCAGGTTCAAATCAATTTCGTCCAGAGCGTGCTCCGGGGCGCGCTTGATCAGTTCTTTGGTAAAACTCAGGCTCATAATAATCGAAGCCAACAACTGGGTTGGCCCATCGTGCAAATCGCGGGCCAGGCGCTTGCGAATCTCATCTTCGACCACCACCAGGCGATCCCGTTCCTCTTTGAGGCTTTCGTATAAACGGGCATTTTCGATGGCAATGGCGGCCTGATTGGCAAAGGTGGTCAACAATTTTTGGTCCAAATCGCCAAAGTAATGATCGGGCTTGCTCTGTAAGACCTGCAACACGCCGATCAGCTTATTGCGCGAGATCATCGGCACGCACAGCAGCGAGGTCAGCTTGAAGTCGAAACTGTCGGCGATGCTCTGGTAGTAGCGGTTATCCTTGTTGACATCATCCACGATTAAGGGCTTGCGATGGGTAGCGACCCAGCCGGCAATGCCTTTGTCGCGGGCCATGCGTACCCCTTTAAGGTTTTCCCCGCCGCCGCCTTCGATCACGGCAAAGACCAATTCATCGGTCAGCTCATCGAGCAAAATTAGCGAGCCGGCCGATGCGTTCATGACCTCGACGGCTGCCACCAGAATTTTGCGCAGCAGCGGCTCCAAATTTAGCTCAGAGGTGAGCGACCCGGCTACCTCGTGCACCACATGCAAAACCGCGATGCGATGCTGCGCTTCCTGAAAATTGACCTCTAGGGTTTTTATTTTTTCTTGAAGAGCGGCTAATTCTGCGGCGTCAGTTGTTTTGCTCAAGCTTTCACCCTGCCTGCCTTCTAAGCCTCTACTACCTTTCAAACAACGTAGTTTAGCCCCTTGTGGGCGGGCGCAAGGCCCCATCATACTACTTATTTGCAAGGGCATTAATCCTAGCTCAATCCCAAAAAAAGGCTAATTACTGAGCAATTTTTGCAGTAGGGGTAGCTCTCGCTCGGCGGCTTCGCGGCCCAGGCGAATAAACTCCTCGGCCTTGTCATAATCCATCGAGGTCAACAGCTCGACGCGCGGCCTGATTAACACATCCACCGGACTCATCCGGGTTTTCACAATTTCGCGCTCCATAATCGCCATCATGCTGGTCAGTACCCCAAAAAAATTGGGATTGAGCGGCTGCCGAGATTTCAAGCGGCCCCTGGCCCGTTCTTCTTCAATGGAAGGGATGACGCTGGAGGCGATAATGATATTAGCCCCTTTTTCGGCCAGAATGCTGGCCGGCACCGGGTTGACCGCGCCGCCATCAATGAGATAGTGGTCGTTGAGTTGGTAGGGCGAAAAAATACCGATCATGCCAATGCTGGCTCTGACGGCTTCGGCCAACAAGCCCTCCTCAAACACAACCTCCTCACCCGACATCACATCGGCGGCGACCACATAAAAGGGAATCTTGGTATCGGCAAAGCTGACGTGATTGAACTGTTTATCCAGATATTTAAGGGTGGCATTACCTTTGATGAGGCCGTTCCAGGGTAAATTGACTCGTGGATCCCACAGGCCGCTTTTGAAGTCAATCAATTTGACCAGGTTTTTGGCAAAGTGGGCCACTTCATCGGGCGATTTACCGCAGGCGTACAGTCCCCCAAAAAGCGAGCCGGCGCTGGTGCCGGCAATCATATCAACCGGAATGTTGGCCTTTTCCAGGGTTTGGAGCACCCCAATATGGGCAATGCCTCTGGCCCCGCCACTGGAAAGGGCCAGGCCGATCACTCGTTGGGCAATTTTGCGGGCCGTCCGGCCCAATTCCGCCTCGCTGTTATCACAGGTGAAAATAGGGCCTTTGGAGAGTTCTTTGATCCAGGTCGCGGCCGGGGTGTCGAGCAAAACTGTGGCTCGAACCAGTTGCAGGGCTTTGGCGGCTACCTCAGTGTACTCGGTCGGCAGCGCCACCAGGACCCAATCATAGCCATCTACCAAGATGCTCAGCGTCTCAACCAGGGAGGCGCTGGAGAGATTATCCATCGCTTCCAGCACCACCAGGCTTTCGCTTTGAGCGCCGGCGTTGATTTCCTGGGTTAGCTTGGCCCCGGTGGCGTCAAACAACACGACCCGCTGGTGGGTCAGCCGGTGGAGCTGCTGGGCCAGTTGCCAGGCTTGGGGGCCGAAGACGGCCGTCAGGGTATAGCCGGGCCGCTTCTCAACCTCCATTACCACATCGCTCAGGCGGCGGCTTAACTCGCGGGTCAACTGCAAGGCAATTTCAGGGTGGTCGGCCAGCAGTTCATCCATATCCGCTTTGCGCAGCACCCACAAATCGGCGTCAATCACCACCGTGACTGTGGCCGAGCGGCGTTGATTGAGCAGCAGGGCCATTTCACCAAAAAAGTTGCCCGGCCCCAGATAATTGACAATCTTTTCCTGCTGTCCCGCCCCCGTGTTGATAGAAACCTTAACCTGGCCCGACTCGATCAGATACATCGAGTCGCCCAGGCTGTCTTCGACAAACACAACCTCGCCGTGCTCAAAATGAACTTTTTGCAGTTTAGCCGAAACAGCCGCCAGAGTTTCGCGGGAGCAGGATTTGAAAAAGGGGATGCGCAGCAGGCTGTCTTCGATGAGATGATGTTGGGAATTTATTTCAACCATTGGGAATGGTCCACAATAATGTCACCAAAATTTTAACAATTATACCATAGATTTTTTGCGCCAATCAATGGTACATGAGGCTTAAACACGACCATCGGAAGATAGAGGATAGAAGGTAGAGGATAGAAGGTAGAGGATAGAAGATAGAGGATAGAAGATAGAAGATAGAAGATAGAGGATAGAAGATAGAAATCATCTATTTTTGCTATCTACCATCTACTATCTACTATCTACTATCTACCATCTTCTCTCTCTTCTCGTTGGCAAATCGCCCGAAGTTTGTTATAATGAGCAGACATAATCTTAGGCCAGCGTCAAAACTCATGAGCCAACCTCTCGACCCAACCCGGCCGGCCTCACCGGTAGATCAATTTCAATATGCCGTTCATCTGGCCAAAGCCGGGCGCAAGATCGAGGCCCGTGATGCGCTGCGAAAAGTGGTGGCGGCGCAGCCGGTCAATCAGGCGGCCTGGCTGTGGCTGTCGGCGGTGGCCCCCGAATTGGCCGAGGCCGAAGCCGCCCTGGCTCAGGCCCGCAGCATCAATCCCCTCCATCCCAGCCTGGCCCAGGCGGAACAGTGGCTGGCTAAACGGTTTGCCACCCAGCCATCCAGCCGGGTTACGATTCTGCCCGCGCCCGCCCCGACAAAACCAACCAAAATAGCCACGACTCAACCTATGCCCTCCTTCACCCAGACCCATAAGCCGGCCACTCTGCCCATGGAGGACAGCCGGCCCCATCAAGCCGCCACCCTGCCGATGCCATCACCGCAGCCGCCGGCCTCGGTCACCAGACCGTTCAAACTCTCGTCTCAAACTTTTCATCTCATCGCGCTGATTGTTGTCGCAGTGGCGGCGACCACCGGGTTGGGCGTGTTATTTTTGGGGCTGACCTTACCCGTCGGCGCGACTGCGCCGGAGCCGGCCCCGATTGACTCGTTTCTACGAGAGCGCCCGGCCGCCCTGGATGAAGCCTGGGCCAGTCGAGATTGGGGCCGGGCGATTGCCATTTTGGAGGGGCTGCGCCAAACTCAGCCTGAGTCCGCCGCGCTCAAGGAGCAGTTGACCCACGCCTATCTGCAACAAGGGATTGCTCTACGCCACAAAGGGTTTATTGAAGAGGCCCGGCCTATGTTTGAACAAGCCCTGCGCCTGACCCCCGGCCAGTTGCGTGCCCGGCAGGAGGATCGCCTGGCTGCAAATTATTTGCAGGGGGTCAAGCATTATCAGGCCGGCGAATGGCAAAAAGCCATCGAGTCGTTGGAAGCGGTGCGGGCCGAGGATGGCGCTTACGTTCACGTGAAAGACCTGCTCTACAGCGCCTATTACAATCACGGTCTGGCCCTGCAAGGGGCCAATAAAATGAAGCAGGCCAGGGACGCCCTCGAAATGGCTATCGCCCTGCGCCCCGATTTGCCGGAGCCGCGCCGCGAAATCGCCGACATCGAATTTGCCCTGGCCCCCCAGACCGCCCCGGAAAAGCCCATCCCCCCGGCCTTGGTCAAAGACCGGCTGATTGTCGTCGGCATTGCCGAGCAGCGCATGTGGGTCTTTGATAAGAACAAGCAGGTCTTTGATTTTGTCGTTTCCACCGGCGAGCCGGGCCGTGATACGGCCATCGGCGAGTTTGAAATTCTGGACAAAATTGATGTGGCCTACGCCGCCACCTGGAACCTGGATATGCCCTATTGGATGGGCATTTACTGGGCCGGCACCCTGGAAAACGGCATCCACTCCCTGCCGATTGTCAAGCATACCGGCTACAAACTGTGGGACGGCTACCTGGGCCAGCGCGTCTCCTACGGCTGCGTCATCCTCAGCGACGAAGACGCCGCCACCCTATACGAGTGGGCTGAGGTCGGTACAAAGGTCAAAATTGTGTGGAGTCTGGCGGATTGGGCGGGGGAGTGAGGAGGGTTGGAAGGCTGGAGGGGTGGAGGGCTGGTTAATTTGAAAGTGATGCGTGATACGTGACCTACAATCCTCACGCATCACGTATCACGCATCACCATATCACTGTGACCGAAATGAAACTCATCACCTCTGTTCGGATGTTTCCTGATTTTCAGGGGTATCCGAATTTTTGTTTACAAAGGGCCGGAAGTTTGGTAAGATGTAAGAAAATACCTGTAAAAGTGGAATGGAAGGCAATATGACAACTAAACCTCCTGATATAAAGGAAATAGAAGTTGTCGCGGAAGGAAACCTGGTTGTGGACCAAGAGACTTTAGATGCGGCTGGATTAGGCCGGCATCTTCGTCTTATCATACAAAAAGGGGAAATTCGTATTCTCCCGGAAGTTAGCATCGCTCCAGAGGAACCCCTTGACGAGTTAGCCGGATGCCTGGGGCAAGAATCGGCCACCGAGTACAACTTCCACCTGGAATGGACAATGAGGTAGCAAACCTTCAATAACGTACAGGTTAGCCTTCCCTCTTTTTAAAGCACGAGCCCCGACTCATTCGAGTCGGGTCTTTTTTCAACTGGCCGCAAACGCTCTATAATTTAATGGAAATCTCTTCTCTTTCCACCCCTGTTCCCCGAACCGTTAAAACAATCCCCGAAGCCAACATCAACCATCGCACACCACCAGGACGAAAATCCGCAGATTTCGCAGATGACACAGATTGTTAAATTTATCTGCGAAATCTGTGTAATCTGTGGATTATTTCCGAGGAGGCATTAATGACCAACCCAACCGATCCCTACCTCACGGCCAAAGCCGAGTGGGAAGCAACCACCCTCAAAGAAACGCTGGCCCAACTGCCGGAGCGCCAGGAAAACTTCGTAACCACCTCTTCCACCCCCGTCGAGCGGCTTTATGCCCCAAAAGATAGCAGTTACGACGACTACATGGCCCGGCTTAATTTCCCCGGCCAATATCCCTACACTCGCGGCGTTCACGCCAGCGGCTACCGGGGCAAATTGTGGACCATGCGCCAGTTCGCCGGCTTTGGCAGCGCCGAAGAGACCAACCGGCGCTTCAAATATTTGTTAAGCCAGGGTCAAACCGGCCTGTCCATCGCCTTTGACCTGCCGACCCTGTACGGCTACAACACCAACGCCCCCGCAGCCGAGGGCGAATTCGGCAAATGCGGCGTGGCCGTCTCCTCCCTGCGCGATATGGAACTGCTGCTCGACGGGCTGCCGTTGGACCGGATCACTACCAGCATGACCATCAACAGTCCGGCGGCTATCATCTGGGCCATGTACATTGCCGTAGCCGACCAGCGTGGTATTCCGCGGGATAGATTGGGCGGCACGCTGCAAAATGACATCCTCAAAGAGTACATCGCCCAAAAAGAGTACATCTTTCCGCCGCTGCCGAGTCTGCGGCTGGTCGTAGATACCCTTGAATTTGGGGCCAGAGAACTGCCACGTTGGAACCCGATCAGCATCAGCGGCTACCATATCCGCGAAGCCGGCAGCACCGCCGTGCAGGAATTGGCCTTTACCCTGGCTGACGGCATCGAGTATGTCAAGGGCGGGCTGGCCCGCGGGCTGGCGGTGGATGACTTTGCGCCCCGGCTGAGCTTTTTCTTCAACGCCCACAACGACTTTTTTGAAGAAATCGCCAAATACCGGGCGGCCCGTCGTATCTGGGCCAGGGTGATGAAGGAAAAATTTGGGGCCGCCGACCCGCGTTCGTGGCGGCTGCGCTTTCACACCCAGACGGCGGGGGTCAGTTTGACGGCCCAGGAGCCGGAAAATAATATTGCCCGCGTCGCTTTGCAAGCCCTGGCGGCGGTCTTGGGCGGAACGCAAAGCCTGCACACCAACTCGATGGACGAGGCCCTGGCCCTGCCCAGCGAGCAGGCCGTGCGGATCGCCCTGCGCACCCAGCAAATCATTGCCCACGAAAGCGGCGTGACCAACACGGTTGACCCGCTCGGCGGCAGCTACTTTGTCGAAGCGCTGACCGACCGAATGGAGGCGGAAACCTGGGCCTACTTTGAGCGGATCGAGGCGATGGGCGGCGTCTTGCCGGCCATTGAAAGCGGCTTCTTTCAAAAGGAGATTGCCGACGCCGCCTATCGCTACCAATATGAAATTGATACCAAACAGCGGACGATTGTCAGCGTCAACGAATATCTCAGCGCCGACCCCATCCGCATCCCCATTTTAGAGATGGACCCCCAGGGCTACGAGCGGCAGTGTGCCCGCCTGGCCGAGATGATGGCCCAGCGGGATAACAAGGCTGTCTCTCGCTGCCTGGCCGATTTGCGTCAGGCCGCCCAAGGCAGCGCCAATCTCATGCCTTACATTCTCGACGCTGTTAAAGCTTACGTTACCTTGCAGGAAATTATGGATGTGTTCAGAGAGGTTTTTGGGGAATACCGCGAGCCGAACTTTTTGTAAGGTGGTTCGTTACTGCTCATGCATGTCATTTCGAGGCCGCAGGCCGAGAAATCCTCAAGGCGCAATAAGTAAAACCGCCCTGACCGGATAAAGTTGGACAAAATTCTGCTATTACCACCCACCTGTTGGCTAAAAGTAAGATATGGGGGATTTCTCCCTTCGGTCGAAATGACATACATGAACAGTTGCTCAAAAGTTTGGCTGGCGTGAAGCGCAATTCGTGAGAATTTTTCATCTGAAATTCTCACCTATCACGCATCACGAGACTTGTTTTTTCTGCCTGCTTGTGGACTTGAGCGCGACCCGCGTTCCGTCCTCGGCCACCGTCAGTTGGCCCCGGTAAATCCCGGCAAATGCTTCGACAATTTTTTCGGGGGCTTCGTCAAACTCCGGGCCGATGTGGCTGATGAGGACATGCGGTATTTTAGCAGTAGCGGCAAATGTGGCGACTTCTTCGGGGGGGAGGTGGGCCATTTCGTGGATCAGCAAATCACAGCCTTCGATATACGGCCCCAACTCCTGCGAAGAACTAAGGTCGCCGCTGTAAACAACGCGCCAGCCGGGACCGTCAATGACCATACCGCAGGCGGTGGCTTTTGAACCAAATTGGGTTTTGAGCTTGGGCCGCTCCAGGTGCTGCGTTTTGAAATAGGTGACGCGCAGCAGCGCTTCCTGGTAAGATTCGTTGCACTCGATGTTGGTCAGGTTGAGAGGGTAGCCCAACTCGTCGGCCAGCAAAAACGAGTCGCTTAGCAAGCGGCGTACTTTGCCGCGAGTGCCGCGCGGTCCGTAAACAGCCAGGGGGCCGAGACGCTTCAGCAGCCGGTTCTGGCTCAAAAAGAGGCCCAGGCTGGCTACGTGGTCCATGTGCCAATGGCTCAGAAAAATGGCTTCCACGTCCACCGGGTCTAATTGATACCGATATAGGAGGGTGCTGGCCGGCGCGCCGCAGTCGAGCAGAAACAGCTTGCCGGCGGCAGTCAGCGCATAGCCAGGGGCAAAACGCCGCTCGGTGGGCAGGCCGGAAGAGGAACCCAGGACAATTATTTCATCGGGCATAGTTTCCCCTGTGATGAAACGAGGACGCGAGGAGGCGAGGACGCGAGGGGACGGATTTTTCGCCTCATCGCCTCACGCTTCCTCGCCTCATCCCCCGCCGCAAGCGGCGACGTTGACTTCGTGGGTAGCAAAATCGTTGGCGAAGAGGTGCGCGCCTTCGCCGCCGCAGCCCATAAAGAAGAGATAATCGGTTTGTTCTGGTTGCAAGGTGGCATTGATAGACGACGCGCCGGGGCTGGCAATGGGGCCGGGCGGCAAGCCAGGGTTGAGATAGGTATTGTAGGGCGAGTTGACCTGAGAATACTCCTCCAGCAGCACGGGAGTTTTCCACCACTGGCCGCTGTCGGTCTGGTAGCCCATGGCGTATTGCACGGTAGGGTCAGCTTGCAAATACATCCCTTGAGCCAGGCGGTTCAGGTAAACGCTGGCGATAGTGGGGCGTTCAGCCGGAATCACCGCCTCACGTTCGACAATAGAGGCAATGGTTAAAATCTCGTAGAACGTGTAACCCTGACCGGCGGCCAAATCGAGGGCATTGGCCGGAATTTTGCTGGCCATATTTTCAATCATACGTTGGATCAGATCTTCCGGGGTTGCTTTGATGGGCAGGCGATACGTATCGGGGAACAGATAGCCCTCATACGAGGCTCCGGCCGGCCGGTCGGCCAGCAGCGGATGCTCCACCCCAACGCCCTGGCGCACGGCCGCCAAAAAGGCCGCTCCATCCATAATATTTTCCTGGGTCAGCAGTTCGGCCACCTGCTCGGCCCGCCAGCCTTCGGGAATAGTGATGGATACTTCTTCAAAATTGGCCTTTTGCAGCGTTTCGGCAATATCACGCATGGTCATGTTGCGGCGCAGTTCGTAATCGCCGGCCTCCAGGGTGGCGTCCAGCCCGTTGTAACTCAAAAAGCGTCGAAAAACATCGGGATCGGAGATGAGGCTCATTTCATAGAGCTTGTTGGCGACGCTAACCGCGGTCTCACCCACCTCAACGGTGAAGGGGACGGGCGAGGGATCATCGGAGATAGGGGTGTTGATCGTTTCAGCCTGGCTCTGCAAGTACAGCCCCACAAAAAAATCTTCAATATTTTCCGGCGAGCGCAGCCCCGACGAAGTACCCACCGAAATAGCGGCGGCGGCTTCGCTGTTTTGGTTGGCAAAGGCCCAATAGCCTGCGCCCAAAATCACCACAATGGCCCCAATGGCAATGATAAAAACAATCAAGCGAAAAAACGCTCTTACTACAACCATACATGCGCCTCAATAGTATCTTACAAATAAGAAATAAGAATTTAAGAAATAAGAAGTGTGAGTTCTTCTTATTTCTTATTTCTTTGATAATGGCTTATCCCGATTAAACTTTACTCAGTAGATCCAATTTTCGAGGAGTGAGGCACGCCCACGTGCCGAACACCACCGCACGTGGGCGTGCTGGCTCCTCAAATTTGGATCCACTGTTACTGGTTAACGATTAAATTTTTTTCAGTTTCCCAGCACTCGCAGGCCTCGCGCACGGCACTGCCGTTTTTGAGGCTGCCTTCATAAGCGGCCAGGGTTGGCTGGACGACCCAGCCGGACAGGTCCATCGGCACCGGGCTGCCGGCGTCCATCCACTCGCCGTTGTAGCGGCGGGAAAAATGCAGATGGCTGGAATTAGCCAACCCGCCTTCACAGGAAGCATAGCCGATAATATCGCCTGCCGTCACCCGCTGCCCCACCTGAACGGGCCGATCCGCATCCAGAACCACGTGCAAATATTGCAACACCCAGCCAGTTTGGATATTGCCGTCCCCGTCGAGGTCTAGTTCAACCGCGCCATGACGGGCCACCACAATTACGCCATCTGCCGCTGCTGTGTTTGGTTCGGCTGAGTAATAGCAATTACCCAGGACATCGGGCGGGCCAAAATCAATGGCCGCCCAGGCGCTGCCGTCGGCGTAGGCAGGGTGGGGGCCGCTGGTAATGTAAAAGCCCTTGCCTTTGGCCCAGGGCAGGCTGAGCGGCGGCTGCGCCAGCGATTTGGGAATCAACGGCTCAATCGAGTGGGCCAACGGGTCGCCAAACAGGGTGCGATAATCGGCCAGCAGACCGTCCGGCCCCAATTCTTTGGTCCAGGTTTCCTGGTCGGAATGGAGAGCCAAAATATTTTGGACGCCTACTGTGCCGGCGTTCAACCCTTCTGGCGTGACTGCGCGCTGGCGGTCGGCCAGGGAGAAAACCCAAAAGCCATCGCGTTTGTAGCCGTAATACCCGGCGTTGATGCGGTTGGCCGTCCAGCCGAGGGCCAGGTACAAACTGCTGCCACGCGGATTTTGCGGCCCCAGCATGCGGTTAATCGCTTCGGCGTTGGGGTAGGGATTGGTTACCCAGCCGCCGTAATGTTCCAACAAAGCCAGCAGCAGGCGCGGCCCCACGCTGAACTGCTGGGCCACTCGTTCGACAATTTCGGCTCCGGTTAAGAGCTGGCCATCCACATACTCGGTGTAGCCAACCAAATAGCCGCCTTTGCTTTCGATAAATTCCTGGATATTGAAGCCCACATAGGCCGGACTGTAAACAACCTCGCTGTCGGGCAAGAGCATCTGCCGGGGCGATGTATCTTCCAGGCGCAGAGGAATGCGCAACGACTGGCCGGTTTGGATAATGGCATCCGGCCCGCCTAATTTATTGAGGACCACCAATTCTTCGAGCGGGGTGTCATAAAGCCAGGAAATATAACTCAAAGTTTCGCCTTCTTCGATGATGTGATACGAAAACGGAGGACCGGCGGGGGTAGGAATGGGCATAGCCTCGATGACGGCAACCGGCTCGGAAGCAGCAGATACAGTCGAGACAATTTGGGTTGGGACCAGCACAACTGGCTCATTGTTGGCAGGTGGAGAGGGGGGGGTAGGCGTAGGGGCGGCGCTGGCAGGCGCTTGACTCACATGGGCGCTGTCAGAGATAACAGCCGGGCCGCAGCCGGCAGTGAAAAAAACTAACGCGGTGCAGGCAACCAATTTTAACGACACAGATAACCTCTAATCCGGGTGGGGTGACGAGCTGGCAAACCAAACCTTCCTCAAAACCTGACTGGCTCTCTGCCCTAACCGAATTAAGGCGTGAGAGCCAGCCATGGAATTGCTGTTGATCTTTAACGGCTTCCAAACAGCCCCAGTATAGCACGGAGTTTGAGGAGGGCAAAATAGCGCGGCAGGCGCGAAACTGACTGAATAATGGCAATTAATTTCACCGGGAGATTAGAGATTGGAGATTGCTCAATCTCTAATCTCCAATCTCCACTCTACCGTCCCACCCAATCCACCTGGAGGGTGATGCCATCGGCGGCGGTGGTCAGGCTGATCAGGTTGAATTGGGGGGGGATTTGGCGGCTAAGCTGCTGCCCCGGCTGCGTACCCAACTCGACCAGCTCCGGGGGCAGCCAGCGGGCCGGTAAGCGCAGCCAACCCAACTGCGCCCAGTGCAAGCGGCTGACCACTTGATTGCCTTGCTGCTCAAGCGACAGGCCCAGGTCAATTACCGGCTCCCATCCGGCTATGGAAATGGGGGTAGTCAGAATAACCTGGCCGCCCGGCTCAAAGTTGATCACGGCCGGTTGGGCCAGAGCTTGAGCAGCAGAGCGACTGACGCTCTCTTCCGACAAAAACAGGGTCAGATCAGGAGCAGCGACAGCCGGCTGAACGGCAACGGCGGGGATGGCCGGCTGGATAGACCGGATCAGCCCCATCAGCAAGAGGACGCCGATAATGCTGCCGACCAGCAGCCCAATGCAGCCCCAGCGGCTCATGGGGCCAGCCGCGCTTCGAGCCAAAACTCGGTATCGGTGGTGCCCAGGCCGGTCAGGGTCAGCGGCGCACCCAACACGGTTGAGGCTTCAACTAGCATTTGGTTCAAACTTTGATTGAGGACCGGCAACTGGCTGTCAAACATACGGGCCGTTGTCTCCGCCGGCAGGTCAACCCCGGAAACATCGGCCTGAATGAGCCGTACTTCCACCGTAGATTGAGGGGTAATTTGAAGCCCAAAACGGCCTGTGATCTGGACGGGCAGGGTGACGTCAAAGGCTGTCACCGAAGTATCGCTGGTCAGATTGACCTGATTACCGGGCAGCAGATCGAGTTGGACGGGAGCGCCGGCCGTACTTTGAGCAAATTGGTTGAGCGAAGCTTCATTCATGGTCAGGCGCAGGCCGGGGACGGAAGCGGTTTCGGATGGGGTGGGGACGGGGGCAATAACGGCAGCCACCAGGGAGGCCAGCACCAGCAGCAGGCCGCCGCCGAGCAGTCCTACCAGGATACCGCCAGCGCAGCCCAGCAACCCGTGGCCAACCGAGTCTTGCGGTGGAGAGGGTTGATTGTATCCAAATTCTGTACCCAAGTTTTAACCTTTATCGGGTATCAAGTGAAGAGATGGGGCAATGGAGGGTGCGAATTTGATCCATCCTCCAGACTTCCAACCTTCCTCTACATAACTCCATTTGCTGATGAGGTTTATAATATTCTGACCACTTTAGGGGCGTGCTGCCACAGTTCTTCCAGTTGGTAATAGGCGCGTTGTTCCGGGGAGAGGAGATGAGCAATCACCGAACCGAAATCAATTAACATCCAACCAGATTCGGGTGTGCCTTCGACGCTGGCTAGACGGCTGCCGGCGTGTTTGAGCTTTTCCAGCAACTCGTCACTGATGGCTCTGATTTGCCGGCTGGATGAGCCATCACATAAAACATAATAGTCCGCTAGCAGCGTCACCTCGCGCATATCCAGCATTAAAATGTTAGCCGCTTTTTTGCCGGATGCAATTTCCACCACTGCATGAGCTAATTCGTTTGCTTCCAGGTTTACCTCCAAAACACAGTGACACGTTGAAAGTTACAGGTTGTAGGGTAGCAGGGTAGCAGAGTCGCAGAGTGGCAGGGTAGCAGAAAATTACTTGCTACTTGCGACCCTGCTACTTGCTACCCTTTGTTTAAGTTATTAATGTTATCACAAGTTGAGCCTGTCGCCAAACTTCAAACCCTCCTTTTTTGACGAAAGTTCTGCTTCTGGTATGATTGGGCTGACTCTCGTCGGAACACGTACTCTGGATAAATGTAAGGTTGGAAGACTTGAAAATCGCCAATCTTCCAACCTTCCAGCGTTCCATTCTTCCAGCAAAGTGGGTAAGTTCTGATAAAAACAGAGGCCAAATGGTGGAGTTAACCAATTTTTTACCGGCGGCGCTGACTTTGCTGCTGCCGTTCGGTCTGATTCTGTTAATCGCCAGCGCGGTGCCGGAAGAACAGGCGCCGGCGCTGGCGGTGAATGGGATGGTGGCCTGGAGCGCGGCGGCGCTGGCCTATTTTGGGCTGGGCTTTGCCTTTCACTTTGGCGGTATTGCCCAGGTGACGCCGAACCCGGAGTTGAGCGGCTTGTATTGGGAGTGGTATCCGCTCGATCAGTCGGTTGATCTGGAAGTAGCCCGGCTGTGGGGGGTGGTGGCCTTGCAGGGCTTTGGTCTGGCCGGCGAAGCGGCCACACCAAGCGCTTTACTGTTATTTCTAAGCCATCTGGCGCTGGTTGGAACAGCCGCGCTGTTGCCGTTAGGCGTGCTGCCGCAGCGGGTCAGGGGTTTAGCCGCCGTGTTGACCGGCTTGCTGACCGGCGCGGTGATCTACCCTTTGCCGGGCAACTGGTTGTGGGGGGGCGGCTGGCTGGCGCATCTGGGCGCAAGTTTGGGGTTTGGTCACGGTCTGGTTGATTTTGGCGGGGCGAGTGTGGTTTTTTTGACCGGCGCTATGGTCGCGCTGGCCGCCTTGCTTCTGTTTCGCTCCCGTGAGACACAAGCCGAGACTGCTTTGCCGGCTGAAGAACTGGTGGTCACTACCGGCCCGGATTATCGCCTGGCCGTATATGAGGAACCCGAAACGCTTCCTGAAGCCGAACTGTTGCCCGTTATCCCCATGCCCTCGGCCTATCTGCCCATTTTGAGTTTATTGGGGGCGGGCCTGATGCTTATGGGCTGGCTGGGGCTGTCGGCTGGTTTGCACGCCCCGACAGCTTTGAACTTTAGCCCGGCTCAGGCGGCGGTGGCCGGAGTAATGGCCGCCTTGAGTGGCGCGCTAACTGCTGCCGGTTATAGCTGGCTGACCACCCGCCGCTTTGACCCGTTGATGACCTCGCGGGGGCTGGCTGCCGGTTTGGTGGTAGCGCTGGCCGGCGCGCCCTTTATGCCGATTTGGGTTTCGCTGGCCGCCGGGTTATTAATGGGACTGCTGCTGCCCAGCCTCATTTATTTCTTTGAGCGCAGCCTGGGCGATGAAACGGGCACACTGACCACTTATGGCGTCAGCGCGCTGTTGGGACTGCTGTTATTACCCTTCCTGGCTGATGGCCGGGCCGGGCAGGGCTGGAATGGTTTCGGGCTGAGTGACTATTACGGGGTGGCCGGGCAGGGTGTTTCCGGCCTGTGGGTCGCCCCCGGTTTTGCCTCCGACTGGCCGGGGCAGTTCCAGGCGCAGTTGGTGGGCATAGTCGCCGTTGCTATGTGGGCGCTGCTGCTGGGGCTGCTGTTGTTTCAAACGGTCAAGGCGATTTTGAATGCCTGGGCGCGCACCGGCCTGGAGTTAGCCGACCCGGCGCCCGTTCCCCCGGCCCGGCTCGAAGAGGTCAAATTGCAAACAGAGGCCCCTGGTTCAGGTTCGGAATAAGCCACTGACAATCATCACCCTCTTGAAAATAGACCGGGGACGGAAGACCGGAGACCGGCCAAGCGGACACCCAGTCATCGGTCTCCGGTCTTCATTTTCACGCTTTGCGTTGTTGTCGTCCCCAGGGGACTGTCCGACTCCTATCAAAATCAAGGCACAGCCGGCATAGGCGTTCGTAGCTTCATCTCGACAATTCCATCGGGGCAGGGGCTGTGGCAAAATGATTCGGTTGGTAGCTGCCGGGCACATCACCGAAGGTGATCGCAAAGCGGTTCCAGGTATTGATGATAACGATAGCGATCATCAGCTTCACCAACTCTTCCTCGCTGAACTGCTGCCGCGCTTGTTCGTAGACCTCAGCCGGAACGTGATTGTCGGCAATCAAAGTAACTGCCTCGGTCAAGGCCAGCGCCGCCCGTTCGCGCTCGGTGTAGTAGGGCGTTTCGCGCCAGACGGTGAGGCCGTACAAGCGTTGTTCAGTTTCGCCCCGTGTCCGGGCATCTTTGCTGTGCATGTCCACACAGTAGGCGCAGCCGTTGAGCTGCGAGGCCCGCAGCTTGACCAACTCCAACAGCGATGGCTCCAGTCCGCTGTTGGCGCTGTAGCGATCCAGGGCGTAAATTGGTCTCATGCCTTCGGGCAGAACTTTTCCATAGTTGAGTCTCGGTTCCATGATTTGCTCCTTCGAAAATAGCTGTCATGTCACTGCGAGCGCCAGCGAAGCAGTCTCCCACCCCAAATAGGGAGATTGCTTCGGCCTACGGCCTCGCAATGACATTTTTTATAAGTATAGGGGCGAGTATAAAGCACAACTGGTACTTATTCAAGAACCAGTTTTTAATCAAACAATGGTACCACTTTGGTTTTTTATTGAGGGGAATTAGATTGAATGTAGCGCAGCCGCCAGACGGTGAACGCCGTCTTTTATTTCGGGGACGCTGTAGCCGCCATAGCCCAACAGCAGTCCTCGACGGGGCAGGGGGTTAAGGCTGAAAAGAGAAACAGGAGTAAGGTCAAGATCGTGGGCGGCGGCCTGGCGGACCAGCGCTACTTCGTCCACGCCATCCGGCAGCCAGCCGATGCAGTGGATACCCGCTTCGGGCGAGTCAATTTCCAGGGGTAGATTTTTGGCTGCTTCAAACAGCGCAGCCCGCCGCTCGGCATAGAGGGTGCGCATGCGCCGTAGATGGCGGGTAAAGTGACCTTCGACGATAAAATCGGTGAGGACGGCCTGTTCCAGCATGGGAGGATGAATATCAATCAGCCGGCGCACCGTCAGAAACGCCTCGACCAGGGGCGGCGGCAAGATCAGATAACCGAGGCGCAGCGCCGGAAAGAGCACTTTGCTGAAAGTGCCGATATAAATCACGCGGCCTGCCTCGTCAAGCCCTTGCAAAGCCGCCAGCGGACGCCCGGCGAAGCGATATTCGCTGTCGTAGTCATCTTCCAGCAGGTAAGCGCCGCTCCGGCTGGCCCACTCCAGCAGGGCCAGCCGCCGGGACAGGCTCATGGTCATCCCCAGGGGGAACTGGTGCGAGGGGGTCAGGTAGACTAGCCGCGCTTGTGGGGCGCGGGCCAGGCCAGCTTCGATGACCAGGCCCGCACGATCAACCGGCACGGGCACAATCTGCGCCCCCGCCCCCAAAAAAACGCCCCGCGCGCCGGGATAGCCGGGGTCTTCCAGCCAGACCGTGTCGCCCCGATTAATCAGCACACGCGCGGCCAGATCGAGCGCCCCTTGCGAGCCGGAAACAATAATGATTTGTTCGGCGGTACAGTGAACCCGGCGAGAGACGGTGACATGGCTGGCAATCGCTTCACGCAGGGGGCGATACCCGGCGGCATCCTGATAGGTAAAGGCGCTGGCCGGCATCCGCCGGCTTTGCCGGGTGATGAGCCGGGACCAGAGTTCGTAGGGAAAGGCATCCAGGGCAGGCGTATCGGCGCGAAAGGGGCGGGGCCGCCCACCGCTTGACGCCGGCAGCACTGCGGCGCGTTGGGCCTCTGCCAGTTGCAACTTTGCCTGCTCCGAGAAGAAGAATAGGCTTGATGCTCTGGGTGTGGCATCCCTGGCGACTTTAGCCGCCGGTGTGGTTAACAGCAGGTCGGGCAATTCCTGAGCCACAAAGGTGCCGCCGCCTTCGACAGTCTCCAAATAGCCCTCAGCGATCAATTGTTCATAGGCATTGAGTACAGTGTTGCGCGAAATGTTGAGTTCATCCGCCAGGGCGCGCGTGGAGGGCAGTTTCAGACCGTGTTTCAACTCCCCGGAGAGAATGGCCGCCCGCAGATGGGCATAAAGCTGTTGATAGAGGGGCGTGTCAGGGGTGCGGCTGAAGAGATCACCTTTGAAGATAGTCATCGCTTGTTTTGGGAGTCCAAAGCTTGCTTTGGACTCCACTCTTCCACAGAAATTGGAAACACCCGTTTCAATTTAAAGGGCCTGGCCCCATAATTTTTTGGCTTCTGCTACAAATGTCGCCGCGGTGAGGTTGTCAATATTGCAGAAACGGACCTCCTTCAAGGAGGTGGCTGGATTTTGCTGTAAATAATCCACCGTTGCCTTGAGGATGACCCTGGCGCAAGTATCCTTGGGGCCGCCAAAGATGCCCGAAGAGATGCCGGGAATGGCAATACTTTTGACCTGATGTTTGTCGGCCAGAGCCAGGGCGCTGCGCACGGCGCTGCCCAGCTTTTGTTCGTCATTGCTGCTGCCCCAGACTGGCCCCACTGCATGGATGACATAGGTGGCGGCTAAATTCCCCGCCCCGGTGATGGCCGCACTGCCCGTCCGTACCGGGCCATGCTGCTTGACCCAGGCGTCGCTTTCCCGCTGGATAGAATCACCCCCTTGCCGCCTGATAGCCCCGGCGACCCCGCCGCCGTGCTGCAACCATTCATTGGCCGCATTGACAATCGCCTCAACCGTTTCCGCAGTCAGGTCGCCCTGCACCACCCGAACAAACTGGCCGGTGGGGAGAGTATGCTCGAATAAAATTCTGTTTGTGGACATAGCAATAGTTTCCTTCATTCAACACTATTAACCATTGACCATTGATTATTGACAATTTTTTACCATCCCACCGCATTCTCAATATGATTGATTTGCGGCAAGCCCCGGCCCAATTGAATCGCCACCACATCAATCCGCCAGCGTTGGCTGGGCATGGCTTTTTCTTGCAGATAGGTTTGGGCCAATTCAATCAAACGGATTTGTTTGGCCGGCGTAATGCTTTCCTCGGCCGGGCCAAAACGCAGTCCACTGCGGGCGCGCACCTCGACAAAAACAAGGGTGTCGCCGTCGGCGGCAATGATATCGAGTTCGCCGCCGGGGCAGCGCCAATTGCGCTCGATAAGCCGGTAGCCTTTGCCGGTCAAAAAGGAAGCGGCGATATCCTCGCCCTGGCGGCCGGTTTGTTTACGTGGGTCCATCATAGCCTAATTATCGCTGATTGGGCCGCTGTCGTCAATTGTCTGGCGGAGGTAACTACTCAGGCCTGTCATTTCGACCGAAGGGAGAAATCTCTGAGGCCGATGTAGCGGTGTAGGGATTTCTCGGCCTACGGCCTCGAAATGACATGAGGGTTGAGCAGTTACTGGCGGAGAAGCATCCTCAATTTAGTCACATCCCACCGCTTTCATTGACAACAAACCCTAATTATGTTATAGTCAAGTTGTTATGTAATGTTATTATGTTAAAATAATAGCTATGTCCACCTTGCATCGCGTTGACGAACTCAATATCCTCACCCGCGCCAAATATCCCATTATTTACATTGTTTCCTGGGAAGAACGGCGTATCGAGGATATGCTGCGCCAGGTGGCGATTGACCGCCGCAAAAAACTGTACGGTTGGACTCTGACCAACGGTATTGCCCCACTCGATCTGGTGCAGCCCAACCCGGTAGACCCGGCCACCCGCGACCCGCTCCATGCCCTGGATTTTGTGGCTCAATCGCAAGAAGCGGCCATCTTTGTGTTGAAGGATTTTCACCCCTTTCTTGATGACAACCGGGGCGGACCGGACCATCCGGTGATTATTCGCCGGCTGCGTGACATTACCAACCAGCTTAAAGAAAGCCGCAAAACGTTGATTATCCTTTCGCCGATGCTGCGTTTTCCGGCCGATTTGGAAAAAGATATTACCGTGCTGGATTATTCGCTGCCCACCCTTGATGAGTTGGAACTGTCGCTCGACCGGGTGGTGCGCTCGGCCCGCGAGATTGCCGGGGTGCAGTTAAAGATGAAGGAAGAGGAGCGGGAGCGGGTACTCAACGCCGCCCGCGGCCTGACCTGTATCGAAGCCGAAAATGTGTTTGCCAAAAGTCTGGTGATGGGTCGCCAGCTTGATTTGAGCGTGATTATTGCCGAAAAAGAGCAGTTAATTCGCCGTTCGCAGGTACTCGAATATTACGAGTCGGTTGAAGGGTTTGCCAATGTCGGCGGAATGGGCCTGGTGAAGCAGTGGCTGCGCAAGCGGGGCATGGCCTTTACCGAAAAGGCTCGCCGTTTTGGACTGCCCGAACCGAAGGGGCTGCTGCTGCTGGGGGTGCAAGGGGCCGGCAAAAGTTTGTTGGCCAAGGCCGTGGCCAGCCAGTGGCAGTTGCCGTTATTGCGCCTTGATTTGGGCCGGGTCTTCAGCGAATTGGTCGGCTCGTCGGAGCAGAATATTCGCACCGCTTTGCGCCTGGCCGAAAGTGTGTCGCCGTGCGTGATGTGGCTGGATGAAATTGAAAAAGGGCTGGCCGGGGCGACCGGCTCCGGCACGTCCGATGCCGGGACCTCAGCCCGTGTGTTTGGCAGCCTGCTCACCTGGATGCAGGAGAAAAATTCGCCGGTGTTTGTGATTGGCACGGCCAATGATATTTCAGCCCTGCCGCCCGAAGTACTGCGCAAAGGCCGCTTTGACGAAATCTTTTTTGTGGATTTGCCCCAGGTGCAGGAACGCCGCGAGATTTTTGCCATTCACCTGGCCCGGCGGGGCCGCGACCCGCTGGATTATGATTTAAACGAACTGGCGCTGGCCGCCGAGGGCTTTAGCGGTGCGGAAATCGAGCAGGTTATTATTGATGGCCTGTACGATGCCTTTGAGGATGGCCGCGAGTTGACTGACGAGGATTTGCTGAGAAATTTAAAGCACACCATTCCCCTTTCCCAGACGATGGAAAGCAAAATTTCGGCCTTGCGCCAATGGGCACGCAGCCATGCTCGACCCGCCTCAGAACCGCCGCAGCCGCAGCCAATTTATCCTTCGCGGGGGAACGGCTTGCGTCAAATGGAACTGGGGTAAAAATTTATTCGCTCATTCGCAGATTCGCTGATTCGTATGATTGCTCGCGCCTTTCGAGGACCGCATAATTTATATCGCCGTTACCAGGCCTTGCTAGAAAGCACGGCCACCGCTGTCGGTCTGGCGGCTGTGGTGACGCTGGCGCTGCTCAACATGGCCGTCTACCCGGTCAATTGGGTGTTGGTACTGGGGGCGGGGATAGCAGTGTTGGGGATTCGCTGGCCGCTGCTGGCTTATATTGTGGCCGTAGCGGTGCTGGTCTACCCTATTTTCGTTATCAATTTTTACCTGGCCGTGCTTTTTCTGGGGATTAGCGCCCTTAGCCAGCGGGCCTTTGTGCATTATATGGGCGCAGCCGTGCTAATTTTGGGCACGCCCATCCTGGCCGAATATCACCTACACTGGCTGGTCCCTATTTTGGCCGGTTTGTGGTGGGGTGGAGCCACCGGAGCCTGGATTGGGGTTCTGGCAGCGATGTGGGGCAAAATTTTGGGGGGGATGGCCGGCATGAATATTGACTGGCTGGCGCTGGCCGGCCACGCGCCCGACGCCCGGGCCATTGTGAGCCGCTTTGCTGAGGCCAACTCGCTGCAAACCCTATTGCTGCTGGTCGAGCCGTTTGCGGCCACTTCCGGGGTGATTCTGTACAATTTGCTGCAAGTCATTGGCTGGGCCGTTGCGGCTGGTTTTGTGGGCGAATTGGCCGGGCGTAAGTGGGTCAAATATCGCGCCCCCTGGTCTATTTTAATTTTAACTGCCGGGGGCGGCTTGATTTTGTTGGCGACCCATTTGGGGCTGCCCTATTGGTTAAATGAAGCGGTGACTGAGGCGACCCTGGCTGCGCTTAAAGACCCAACCGGGCCGCTTTTCTCATTGATTGTTGTTATTATTGTTGGAACCACCGTCCACAGCCTGAGAGAAACCCTTGAGTTACCGGTAGCGCCCCAACAGGATTTTAGCGCCATGCGCCGCTACCAGCCTGACAAACAGGTATCCGAATCTGGACCCATCAAACTGTTCCGGCGCGCCACTCGCTCCGCCTCACCGGAGTCTGCCCGAAGCGCCGAAACTGCCGACCTGAATGCCTTTGACCGTCCCCGCCGCCCTGTTCGCGTGCCACTTACCAGCGAATTACCCGAGTGGGAACCCCCGCGGGATGATCCTGGCCTGATTCAACTAGAAATTGATTAAAGGGCAAGACCGATGGCTACAAGATTTCAACAGGCTGAAACCGAAAAACAAGGAATTCGTCGTCGCGCCACCAGCAGAGGGTTGAGTTTTGGCCCCATTGCCACCGCTATCACCGTCGGGACTGTGGCCGTGTTGCTGGGTGTTACTTTTATTGGCGATTGGCTGCGCACGCCCAAAATCACCGCTGAAGCTTCGCCCAGCATTATCTCGCCCAACGGCGACCAAACCCAGGACGCTACCAACTTTAGTTATACCCTCAACGAAGACGCCCAGGTAACGGTGCAGGTTTTTAACGAAAGCAACCGCCTGGTCCAAACCATCACCTCGAATGAGTTTCAAACGCGGGGACAGCACGTTGCCATTTGGGATGGCCGGGACAGCCTGAATCAGGTCGTGGCCGATGGTCGCTACCGCCTGCAAGTGACCGCCAAAGGCACGGTCATGGCCGGCGCCCAGAGCGCCAATGTGGTGGTGGATACCGGCCCACCCACGCTTCGGGTAGCCAATTTGGATGAGGTCAGCCGGGTGCGCGAGGCCAATTTAACCATTGAGGGGCTGACCGACCCCGACGCGGTGGTGCAGTTAGTCGGCGATCCCAAAATTGTGCCGATTGATATCGAGGGGCGGTTTAACCTCAAACGGCAGTTGGTTGAAGGCTCGAACAATCTGCAAATTTCCGCCACCGACCCGGCCGGCAACGTAGCGACGATTAGCCGTGAAATCATTCTGGTCACTCAGCCGCCTGAAATTGCCATTGCCGCTCCGGCGAATGATTCCTGGACCAACGAAAATCTGATCTCCGTGGCCGGGGTTGTGCCGGCGGGCGCGTCGCTCAAGGTGAACGGGCAGGAGGCGACCGTAGCCGAAGACGGTCAATTTGAACGGGAAGTGATCCTGCAAGAGGGTGATAACATCCTGCGGATTGAAGCCACCGACGATGTCGGCAACGTGACCTCGCAAGAGATTATCATCCACCGCAAAACCAGCGCGCCCAGCTTGTCGGTTAATGTTGAGGATGGCACAGCCTTTCAACAGGCTGAGGTGCAAATTATTGGCAAAACCGATCCCGGCGCTATCGTGCTGGTCGGCGGCCAGAGCGTGACGGTCAGTTCATTGGGTGAGTTTCAAACTACGGTCAACCTGCTCAAAGGTGACAATTTGTTGGAAGTCACGGCCCAGGATCAGGCCGGCAACACCACCCAACTCCAACGCCGCCTGCGTTTTGAAGTCACTCCGCCGGAGTCAGAACTGGCGCGGGTGGCCCGTAATTTGCCGACTCTGTCTGCTTATTTTGTGCCGGTCTTGATTTCGCTGCCGCTGCTGCTCATTTTGGCTTACATGTTGACTCGTCCGGTGGCGCTGGTGGTCTCCGCGGAAAGCGGTACCTTTCGGCCCGGTTTGCCGGAGGAAGGCCGCTTTTTGAGATTTGGGATTGACCTGTCAAAAGCGGCGCGTACCACCGTTGAAATCAAAGACAACCGGGGGAACACGGTTGCCACCTTGCTGCATCGCCGTCATCGCGGGGCCGGCCAGCAAAACCTCTATTGGAACGGTTACGACGATTTTGGCCGGGTGGTCCTGCCCGGCGATTACACCATCCAGGCCACGGCCAGCACCACCGGCGGCACAGTGACCGGCACCTTGAATATCTCTATCTTGGAAGACAAAGCGGTTCACCGCCAATATCTGCGCAACGCTCCTTACCAGGATGACTCTTCGCAGGTATTGGAGCGGCAAAGCGAATTTGTCCGTACCTCGCCGGCCAAGCGGGTGCGCCGCCGCTAAATCAAAGCACCCTTGCTAAAAACCAAAATCGCTCCAGGCCCAAAAGGTTGGCCTGGAGCGATTTTTTTGCTGCGATCATTCGGTTTGGCTCGTTCTGAGCCTGCTGGAGGTACCCCCGGGCCGACTCGAACGGCCGCACATGGCTCCGGAGGCCACTGCTCTATCCACTGAGCTACGGGGGCAGGATGAGAATAGTTTAGCACAAATACCCCTGGATGGCAAAGTCGTAGGGTGACAGGGTAGCAGAGTCGC
Source organism: Anaerolineales bacterium (assembly GCA_015075405.1). Classification (GTDB taxonomy): domain Bacteria; phylum Chloroflexota; class Anaerolineae; order 4572-78; family J111; genus DSQQ01. Next base: position 1,696,526 of record JABTUK010000002.1, on the reverse strand, counting down.
AGGGTAGCAGAAAATTAATTCCCTGCGACCTTGCGACTTGTTACTTTGCTACTCTGCTACTTGCTACCTGTTTGATTTGGCCCTTCAACGGCTTTCGTGCTAAACTGCCAGATTGGTACAAATAAATGTGATTGAGGTAAAAACGTTGCAATTGCCGTTATTCATCCGTTCATGGAGCCTTTTGACAGGGCTTCTGCTTTTAGTAAGTTTAGCTTGTTCTTCTCTGCCGTTTCGGGCTGCGCCGGAGGAGTCCAGTCTGCCGCCGACGCGTACCCCCCTGCCCACTTTTACGCCCACTGTTCAGACCGAAATTGCCATCTCCATCCCGCCCACGCCCACCGATACACCGCCGCCTCCGCCACCCACCGATACGCCTGTGCCCCCGCCTACCGAACCCCCAGTAGCAGAGGCTGTCCCCACCGATACGCCTGTGCCGCCGCCCACCGAAGCGCCCGCCGCGCCGCCTCCAGCCGAAGCTCCGCCCCCTGCTGAAGCTCCACCTCCTCCGGCAGCGCCCGCCGAGCCGCAAGCTCAGAACGGCGTCCTGGCCAAAATATCCTTTCGGGACGGCAAGAATACGTATGCCGTCGGTGAGAAGGTTTTTGTTAAAATTGAAGCCACCAATGTCGAGGGCGGAATCAAACCCTTTGGTATTCTCGGCCTTACGCCCGACACCGGCAACTTCCAGACCAGTTGGGATAACAGCCAGCTTGAGGGCGGCAAGCCTTTTACCCACGAAGACGGGTTAGCTTTCACCACGCCCGGTAATCATAAATTGTGGCTGTCTATTTGCTTTTCGACCAAGGATGAATGTCAAGGGCCTAACGGAAATTGGGTCCGCTTTGAACCCGGCCTTGATGTCATTGTGCAATAGGAGGCACTCTTATGTCCTTGCTGAAAGTAGAGCCAGGTCAAAAAATCAAATTAGCCGAAGTTGACCCCGCCGGTACCGCTAGTCTCACCAAAGATGCGGCCAAAGCCGTACTGGCTCAGAATGTCAAGCGCATGGCTAAATTGCAGGAAGTGCTTTACGCTGAGGGCAAACACACCCTGTTGATTGTTTTACAGGCGATGGATGCTGGCGGTAAAGACGGCACTATTCGCAGTATCATGAGCGGGGTCAATCCGCAAGGAGTCACTGTCACCAGCTTCAAAGCTCCCACCGCCGAAGAGTTGGCTCACGACTTTCTCTGGCGCGTCCATCAGGCTGTGCCGGCCCGAGGGATGATTGGTATCTTCAACCGCTCTCACTATGAGGATGTGCTGATTGTGCGGGTAAAAAATTTAGTACCCAAAAAAGTCTGGCAAACTCGCTATCAACACATCAATAATTTTGAGCAATTATTGGTTGACAGCGGTATAACACTTTTAAAATTTTACCTGCACATCTCCAAAGAAGAACAGAAAGAACGCTTGCAGGCCCGTCTGGATGAACCGGATAAGCGCTGGAAGTTCAATCCCGGCGACCTGGCCGAGCGTGCCCGTTGGGATGATTATATGCACGCCTTTGAAGACGTTTTTGAAAAGTGCAGCACCAAAGCCGCCCCCTGGTACATCGTTCCGGCTGACAAAAAATGGTATCGCAATGCCGTTATTTCAGAGACAATTGTCAAAACAATGGAAAGCCTGGAGATGAAATATCCCGAACCGGTGGCAGGTTTGGACAAAATTGCCATTGAGTAGGCTAAAGTGACCTTAAACCCATTGCCAACTTCCTGATAGCATGTTACTATTAATTTAATCTTTCCACAGGAGCCTGACATGCAACGTGAAGAAGCTCTGGAAAAAATAGCCTGGTATCACCTCAAAAAATTGAGCCGCGACGAGGCCGCCGACTTAATCTATCAGTTTTTCAATGAACCGCTCAAACCCAGCCTGCGCGAAAAGTTAAATATCACCACCATCGTCCAATGGGAAACTCACCAGCCGCCCGACGACCTGCAGCCCGGTAATCCCATTTACCGGCCCGTTTTAATTGACAAAATGAAGCGGCCCTTTCGAGGGGCTACCAATGAGTATTTAGCCTATCATCTGCGAGAGGTAGTGGGGCTTAAGGTAGATGCGGTTGAAGGTAACTTGCCGGGCTGGCTGGCTTGCCCGGTCTGTGGACACCACACCTTTGAAACGTTAGGAGCCTGGGATACCTGCCCCGTCTGTGGCTGGAACAGCGACCCGGTGCAGGAAACCATGCACGACGACCCCACTGGGGCTAACGGTATTAGCTTGAATGAAGCGCGTCGTAATTATCAGGCTATCGGCGCTATCTCTCAAGAAAAATTGGCTTCGCTTAACCCTGAAGACAAGCAAAAATACCCTAAATCAGCCGTTTGATTGACTACACAAGATATAGTGTTCAAAAGTAAGCAATAATACTATATCTTGTGTTGTAATATTTTTCACAGCAACTAAAAAAGGCGACGCATTTTAGCGCCGCCTTTTAATTTCAATAAAAACCAGGGCGTTTAAGGAAAGGCTATAAAAGCTCCTGCTTTAAGCTTTGCCTCAATTACTCACTCTTTCGGCTAAAACAGCCAGGGCTGCAATAACGCCTCCTGCCAGAAGCAAGTAGGCTGCAACTACCACAGCCACCGATAGCGCCAGTAAAGTCCGCTTAACTTTGCGCGGCCAGGCATACATCGGGGGTAATGGATTGGCAGAAGATCGAAAAACGGTTGGCAATTGCATATCAGCACCCTCTTTCGGTTCTAATCCCCATTGTAGAACCATCCTCACAATTTGAATGCCAACTCCCAGGGGGTGTTCTCTCATTACCCCCTAGCCTCTACACTGACAGCGTGATTATACCACAATAATTTAAAAAAGGGAAGAGGAAATTTGACAGATTTTCTAAATTTTACCTAAAAAGTTTTTAGCATACCCTTACTTATTTGACTTTAACTTCTATCTCATTTTGTCCTGTCAGCTATAACCCCAGTTCTCCCCAAAAGATACGCTATTTATTCACAATTTGTCCCCAGAATACAGGTTACTTATGCACATTTAGTTAAACGCTTAACTGGATAAAAGAGGGGGCTTATTTTAAGGAGACAATCTAAAGATGAGCTATTGAACGCAAAAATTCCCAAAATTTCTAAATTATCCCAATAAAAATAAAGGCTCAAGATGGATTTCAAGGAGCTCCGAAGAAAAAGAGTTAGCTCACGGATACACACGGAGAAACATAGATTTTTTTCTTGATTTTTATCCTTATCTGTGTTCATCCGTGTTTATCTGCGGTCTATTTCAAGTGGACAAAGTTTACTTAAGTCTCAAAAACCCCGCCGACTCCGCCGCTCTGACCATTTTCCGCGTTACATCATAATCCGTATCGCTGACCGGGGCGAAGCCCTCGATAAAACCACGCGCCAGCCATTTCCGGGCAGTGGGATCAGTTTCCATTTCCCATAAAACAGCCTGTAAATCGGCTTTCACCCTATCTGGCGTGTGCCGGGCCGCGACCACCGGCAGCCCCGGCGAGGGACCAAGCGCGTCAATGATTCGCAACTTGGTTGCCAAATCGGGCTGGTCGCGCAGGGCAAGGGCTAACACCTGGCAGTCAATCGCCGCCGCATCGGCCTTACCGGCGGCTACCTGCCGGATGCAATTCTGGTGCGACCCGGCCCGGATTACCCGCCCAAAAAAGCCGCGTGTTTCGCCCATCTGCACCAGCCGGTAGCGGGTCACGTTGTAACCGGAATGGGAGCCAGGCTCATTGTAAGCCCAGGCGCAGCCGCGCAAATCGGCAAAGGTCTGAAAAGGACTGTCGCGGCGGACAATCACATCCGAGAAGTAGATGGGGCGCTGCTGAAACCGCTCACCTTGCAGCACCGGCGCGGCCAACAGGTCCACCGGCGGCGGGTTTTGGCGAACCAACTGCACATAAGGCAGGCCGCAGATAAAACCGGCCTCAAACCGGCCCGCCGCAAATTGATCGAAGGAGTCACCCACTGTCAGTTCAGTGGGGCAGCCGAGTTTTTCGCCCACGTAAGCGGCAATAAATTGATAAATGGGAAACATCGAAGGGGCCAGGAAGGTGGCAAAGCGAAGCGGGGAAGGTGTCAAATTATATATGTTCTACGATGATAACGCACAATATATCCCCGATTTTGACAGACGTGGCATGGACTTTGATCAGGATTTCATTGTCCTTGGGGGTGGGCGTTGCCACTTCTGTCAGTTTGAGAACATTGGGTGAGCCGAATTCGGTGTATACAATCGCTTTCATGAGTTTCCTCTGAGTCTGCTTTGATTCGGTCATTCTCAGAATGGTCTACGACAATACACCCTGAAAGTTGCAAAACCTAACGGTCGTTGTGGCCGACCGAGTGAGTGAGACGTTATGTTACAGGCTGTGAGTTTGCTTCCCTTTCTCCGGGAGTTACAACGCTTCAGCACAGCCAGTCACCCGGCTGTACTGCCGTCAGGGGACTGCTACGTGGCGGCCTGTCCTGAGAACTTCCTGAACTTGTCGAAGGGCTTATCGAAGGATATTGGTCATCATCTGACACGTCCTGTCCGCCAAAGTCGCCGACCGCCGGGCTGAACCGCAACAAGTCGCCCGCTATTTCATCCGCTGGGGTCGCCAACTGCGGGTCAAGACCACCCTGGGCCTCAAGGCCAGTCAGTTTGCTCGCCAGCAGTTGGATCGCCTGGAACTAGGGCGGGAGTTGGAGCGCGTGCCTTATGGCAGTGTGACTTACTGCCTGCCGCCGACTACGACCACGACCTGAGCGAACCTGGTCGGTCGCTGAATTGAACCTTCAGAGCAAAAGTGACCGCTCAACCCCTGGTTTGAGGTCGGTCTGGTTCAAGCTGTCTCTTTTTTCGGCCTTTATCCAGGCCTATTTTACAATTTTAAGGTTTCGGTACTTGACAACTGTATATCATCGGTAGGCTGCCCTCCCGCTTGGACGAACCACATCCCAGACTGCTTCGGGATGCTTGGCGGCTACTTGTAATAGAATTCGAGCTGGCCCATGCGGAACTCTCCGGCCCTGCTCCCAGTTTTGTAACGTTTTTACACTGATACCCAATAGAGAGGCAAATTGACTCTGGGAAAGTTTGTATCTCTCCCGAATACCTTTTACATCCGGTTCTTTGACGACAAATGTCCGAGATGGTGGCCGTTCTCCCCGCAGAATGGCTCCCCCTTCACGCACACTTTCTAGCAACTCAGCGAATAATTCATCATTCATTGGTACTCCGCTTCAACAATCTTTCTTAACGCTTGCAATTGTTCCCGTGATAAATCATCCTGGTCTGACTTAGCGTAGATGAGTAACATTAGTAACCGCTGCGGCTCGACGGCCCAGTAATAAATGACCCGTGTGCCGCCCCGTTTTCCGTGACCTGGTTTAGTCCAACGTATTTTGCGTAACCCGCCACTACCTACAATAATCGTTCCTAAATCAGGTCGTTCAACTAATGTCACCTGTAATTGTTGATATTCTTCATCGGTCAACAATTTCTGGACTTGACGGGTAAAAACGGTAGTTTCGACAATAACCATAAGGAGAACAAAAACCTAAAGATGATACCGTTAGTATACGCCAATGGGGTATATTGTCAAATAAAAAAAGACCCTTTCTTGCTCAAACGGAATGTTTTGGTATGGAAAATCACTTTCTTTAGCCTTTGTCTTTAATATCTGCTTACTATAATTGACCCCAAAAACTGGACCACGAGCTAAGGTGGATTGAAGTATAATCTAGCCAACTCGTGGAGGAGTAAATTGACTAAAAAACGTAAACAATACAATGCTCAATTCAAGTTCAAGGTTGCCCTCGAAGCGGTCAAAGGGTTGAAAACAATCAATCAATTGGCCAGCGAACACGAACTACACCCCAATCAGATCAGCCAGTGGAAACGGCAATTGCTGGAAGAGGGGGCCACCATTTTTGGTAACGGTTCGGTCCAACAACAACGTGAGGCGGCCAAAACAGAGGCAGAACTGTACGAGCAGATTGGTCGGCTCAAAATGGAAGTGGAATGGTTAAAAAAAAGCACCCAGTTCAATTGAGGCCAAACGCATGTTGATTGAACCGAACCATCCAGCCTTGAGTATCCGTCGTCAATGTGAGTTGTTGGATTTGAACCGTGCGACCTTCTACTACCAACCTGCCAGCGAGTCGGAGTTCAATCTAGAATTGATGCGGCTGATTGATGGGCAGTATCTCAAAACACCCTTTTATGGCTGGCCCAAGATGACCGTTTATTTACAGAAGCTCGGCTATCCGATCAACCATAAGCGGGTGCAACGCTTGATGCACCTGATGGGGCTGCAAGCGATTTATCCCAAACCGCGAACCAGCCACCCGGCCCCTGAGCACAAGATTTACCCGTACCTGTTGCGCAATTTGGTCATCACCCGTCCGAACCAAGCCTGGGGTGCTGACATTACCTATGTGCCTTTGCTGCACGGCTTTATGTATCTGGTCGCCATTATCGATTAGTTCAGTCGCTATGTCCTGGCCTGGCAACTGTCCAACACCTTAGATAGTTACTTCTGTATCCAGGCTTTACAGCAAGCCTTAACGTAGTGGTTGCGCACTCAGACAGCGAGTCGTTGAAAAAGTCATCAATCGGCAAGATTTCGGGATGACTAAGAGCTATCTAAGGCCACCAAAACGTTAGTATTCGAATGTAAATTTTCATTGGCAACTATCGTTGTCAGACGTTCTTTAACAGATACAGATGAAATTGGCCAGAGTTGCTGCCCGGTCTGGAACAAGGGCATGGGACATTGGTAAGCGAAAGGACCATCCAGATTGATGGTGACCCCGGCCAAAGGGCCATCCTGGTCGAATTGCAGCAGTTGTCCGTCCGGGTTGGTCAAGACCCAGGCGGGGGTCTGGGCCGCCACGCGAACTTGAGGTCGGACCTGTTGCAAGAGCTGGCTGAAGCGCTCGTTGTCGTCGTGGATCTGGTTCATCAGCCAGGTAGCGGCCCAATGGATGAAATTGGGCCAAAAGACCAGGGCAAATTGCTCTAACAACCGCAGCCCGGCGGCCGAGCGGACCCGCAATTTGGTCAAGCCGAAGGTGCTCTTGCCCTGCTTGATCCCGGCTTCGACGTCCTGGCGCTGGTGGTAAGTGGGAAACACAGCCGTGATGGGCAAGGGCTCAGCATCACTAAATGAGACCAGGGTTGTCTGTTTGATCGTCTCGCCAGCTTGCCAGCGCAGCAAGGTCAACCGGACCGGCTAAGGACAAGCGCCAAAGGGTTGCGCCGGGCTCAGTTCAATCGCCTGGGTCTGTACACCGACCTGGGTCCAGGTGGCCTCAGGTTCAAGTTGGTTGAGTAAGCCCTGCGTGGTCTTGCCGTTATGAGCCGTGGTGTAAATCTCATAGCCCAGTTCAATCAAGTAGGTCACATTGGCCGCATCGCCGAAGCCACCATCCAATAACCAACGGATGCGCACCGGGTGGACCAGGCTCTGATTATCCAGTTCCAACTGGGCTAACCAGTGGATCAGTTCCTCTCGTTGGGCTTGCAGTTCAGCCAGGTGACCTTGGTGCCGGGCCAAGGCCTGCCGAGCCTGGCTTTCCAGAGCCAAAGCCGACTGAAGTTGACGTTCCTGACTGGTTTTGTGGCGATAAACCTGGCTCAAGCGGGCCTGAGGCCGGATCGGTTTACCTGCCCCTTGTGCCTCCAGATCGGCAATTTCTTGCCGGATCGTCCGCAACCGGTCCCCCAGCCGGATTTGGCGCTCAAGCTGCTGGCGTAGCTGAGTTTGTTGAGCTTCAACCCAGGTTTGTTTGGCCCTGATCTTGGTCTCCAACGCTTCGAGCCGCTGCCGCACTAACTCAACCCGGCGCCGGGGACGACAGCCCAACCGCGCTTCGGTCTCTTGAACCATCTGGCGCAAGCAGGCACTCGAAACGGTATCCCCAGCGTAATGAAACGCGGCCACGTGGATGCGCTGCTGGGAGCCCTTGAGCGTGACCAGGGCCACCTGATGTCCTTTGCGCACCTGATTGGCCATATAGCCAAACACGGCATCGGGCGGATAGGTCCAACTATAGTCACTCACCGGCCGGCCGGTCAGGTCGCCACATAAAGTCAAGCACTCTTGATGGCACAGCAGTTCGTGCACCGCTTGGTGCAGATAAGGTCGCTGGATTGCTTCCAATTCAGTTTGGACCCGGTTGACGGCCTCCTCAGGCAAGTCGTACAAAAAACGGCTGACGGTGGTGTAGTGCCCAAACTCCAGGTCCCAGGCATCGGCTACGGCCTGGTCTTTGACTAACGGGTGTGACCCCAGATTCAAGTCGCGTAAGTATTCGTAGCCGGCCAGCGAGGCCAATCCGAACTCAAGAACCAGATCCCCGCCGGGAATAGCATCTTGATGCCGGTCTACCTGTACGGCGGTCCGAAGTCGCTGGCTCAATTGCCGATGGCGGGCAAAGCGCCCCCACGGAATTAACATCGCATGGTGAGTCCGTTGGCTAACCAGTTCTGGCTCATATTCATCTGTTAAGGGCATTCCGATTTCTCCTAATTCGTCGTAACTTGACTGAATTATGAAGAAATCGGCGCATTTGAAAAGTTGTTAAATTCTGACTTTTTTCACGATCTTGCGCCTGAGTGCGCAACTGCTACGTTAATTGCGCGTCATCGTCCGCAATCCAATGGCATTGCCGAACGGTTCGTGCGGACATTCAAGGAGTGGTTGGCCAACAAATCCTGGTCTTGTGCCGCAGAACTAGAACAACTCATCACTGAGTTTATCAACGAATACAACCACCGTCCCCATCAGGGCTTGCCTATTCCTGGATTGTCACCTAACGAGTTCGCCAATCGGATCTGGCTAATGTGATTAACATAATCGCTGCAACATTTTGTTGACCCTAACACAAACTTAGCAAAACCATGCCAAGAGACACTATAAATTTATAAAAATCGCTAAAATCTGGTTTGGTCATTTTGTATGATATTCGTTAGCCGCCCAACGCCTTCCGTTTCAGCCGCGCCCGCCGAATCCCCACCTAAAGACAGCCTCAAAGTGCATAAGGCTACTTCACATTAAGCCAAGGTTGTGGCGTCGGCTGCAAACGGTGGTTAGGCCGCTTTTTGGATATAAACCAACCCTGAATGAAAAACCTTCATCAACTATCTAATTCTAAATCGTCTTTCAATAATTTATCTGTAGAAATATTGAAAAACTGGGATATTTTCAGCAAAAGGGAGATAGAAGGCATTTTCTCACCTTTTTCTAGTCCAGTAATATAGCCCGAAGACTTTATTTCTAGGGCTTCTGCCAACTGTCTGACCGTCAACTGATGTCGCTCCCGTAAGGCATGTAATTTTTCCCCGAATCTCTCCATAAAAAATATCTTTTAGAAATTTGACGGTTTCCCAAAATTGTGTTACTATACTTTTGCTCTCTAATAGAGAGCAGGTAAATTACTCAAAATAGGTATAAAAGAGGCGCTACGCTTGAGTGCTGATACACCCAAACGTAGCTAACCACCCAAACTGACCAGACCAGTCTGGGCGGCTTGCTCCATTGTAGCACAATCCTTTCTGATAGGATAAAGGCAAGCGGCCACTTTGACAACTTTGTAGTTGAGGGTGAGCGTTTTTATAGCCTAAATCCATCAGAAAGGAGGGACGCCGATGTCCGTCGAGTCTATCGAACAGGTCATCAAGCTGTGGGAAACCGGCCAGATTACCCCTGAGCAAGCTATCGGCAAGATACTGCTCTGGTTGCGGGAACTCTATCGCCGGCTGTCCAAGCTGGAAAACAAGCGACCAGGCCCAAACGAGAGCCGCTAGCCAAACCAAGCACGATGATAAGCAAAACCCGGTTTGCCGCAGTAACGACGAGCCGGGTTTTTCATTAGGGCCACCCTTTAACGGGCCACCTTCAGGCTTCACAATCTTCAGGTCGCCTTGTCAGCATTCGAGTTTTCGGTTTTAATGAGAGCTTTGATTTGTGCTCTATCCTCAGGGGACCACATGGTAGGATCCTCATTGTGAGCAACTGAGGCGTGGAGTTCAATATGCTTCCACAGTTCGTCTTCCGTTTCTGCGTAGAATCGTCCTGGGCACGCCTCCATTCCCGGATAGTCCTTGCAAGCGTAGGAATAAACCATTTTTACCCTCCATATTCATTCAAAATATTGGGATGGTTCAGAAATAGGTTGACACATTAACAACAGAATAGGTTTACAGGAGCCACCTTTTCAGGCAAGATAAGGGTTACGAGACCACATCAACCTGAAAGAAGGAGGCTCTAATGGCACAGTATCGCATAGCTGGGTTGGATTTGTCAACCCGGATGCAAATCACGGTCGAGATGGTGTTGAGCGCCCACGAACGTGGGTGGGGGCGAGCCAGCCAATTGGCGCAAGACTATGGGGTATCCCGGACGCTGTTGTACGAGTGGCGCCATAAAGCGATGCAGAGCTTGCAAGAAACCTTGCAGCCGCATGACCCCCGACCTGTCCGCTCAAACAAAGCCTGGACATCAGTTCCAGTTTCATCCAGCGGGCCATGGCGCTGTGGCCGATGCTAACCGGGAGCGTACGAGGATCCAAACCGGGCTGGAACTGCTGTTGGGGTGGAGCGGTCGGTCGGCTACATCAGCCAGACGCTTCAGGCGGCGGGTCAGCAGGCCGCGGTCTATAATCAAGCCGTGGTGATCCCGGTGCCGATTCTGGGTGAGGCCGACGAAATCTTTCAAGGCCGGCAACCGTGTCTGACCGTGGTGGACGGGCGGTCCTTCCTGGTGCTGAACTTGACCCCAGCGGAGCACCGCGATGGGACGACCTGGGGGCTGACTTACCTGGATTTGGTCGAACGGGGCATCCAGTTCCAGACTGGCCTGTGACGGGGCACCGGACTGCGGGCGGGGTGCGGGAAGCCAAACTGGCCCTACCCTTGCGGCCCGACCTGTTTCACCTGCTGCAAGAAGCTCATCGCCTGAGCCGACGGCTGGAAGGCGCCGCTTACCGGGCCATCGACACCGCCGAACGGGCGCGTCGAGCCGAGTTGCAAGCGCGAGGACTGATCCGGCGGCGGGGCGGCGGCTCACCAGCAAGGTCCCTTGGCTCAGGCTCAGGTCGAGGCCACCCAAGCCATCACCACCTTCGACACCTGGTCGTGGCTGCTGGCGGAAGTGCGGCAGGCTTTGGGAACTCTCACCCCAGCCATCAACTGGTCGCCGTCGCCACAACCAAAGCCACCCTGGAAACGGCTATCACCCTGCTCAAGGAATTGGGCCAGGCAGACATTACCACCTTCGCCGACGATCTTCAGCAGAAGTTACCCGAACTGCTGGCCCTGTTGGCGTGGCTGGAGCAACACCTGACCCCGCTGCTCAAGAACTTGGCGGCTGACACCCAAGCTTTGTCCTGTGGACCTGGCAACACCGCCACACCTTGAACTTGAACCTTGAGACTGACCTGCCCGCAGCCCTCCGCTCTATCGTGCCGCTCGTCTGGGGAGACCCTGGGCCTCTTCCACCGCTCCTCCAGCTTGGCCGAGTCCCTGCACAGTTGGCTGCGCCCCCACTTACAGACTCACCGGGGCATGCCCCAATGGTTACTACCCTTGCTCCAACTCTTCTGGAACCACCACCAGTTTGAACGGGGCAAGCGCAGCGGCTCTAGCCCCTGGAGTTGGCTGGTGTGTCGGATGCTCTTTCTCTTGCGGAGGTGTTAGACCAGTTGTTCCCACCCACGACGGCTACCCAGCCAGGATAATTTATTTTTTAAGGTACCAAAAGTGTCAACCTATTTCAGCCCGTAATTGAACCATCCCAAAATATTTATAAAACATCGCCTTTGGTCTTTGTGGCGATTATCATCCTTGGTTTCGCCAGTACTCTTCCAGCGGCCTAACTATTAATTCAGTTGCAAAAGGTATATACGCATCTATATCTATATACCTTTCAGGAATGGCATCTATATGTAGATGCCTATATGCCTATATGCTTTTTTCGTCCTCGCTCCGCTACTACCCCCATTATAACCGAAATGAAGCAGACTGAACAGGGGATGAGGAGAAAATTAAGGAACAAAGTAGCAGGGTAGCAAGTAGCAGTTATTTGTTACCTGCTACCCTGCTACCTTGCTACCTTGTTTAATTCCACGACCACAGCCCAATCACCCCCTCGTCTACCAGCAGCGCCTGGCTGCCGTCTTCGGCCCAGGTATCAATCAGCCAGACCCGCTCGACCAGGCTTTGATCGCGGTCGGCGTAAACGAGATAGCGGCTGTCGGGCGACCAGAACCGGTCGCTTTGGGCGTACTGGTTGAAGCTGCTGATCATAAAGCGCATCTGGAACGAGGGGTGAAACATTTTATAACCCCGGTCTCGCCCGCTGGACAGGTCGTAAACCCGCCACTGCATCCAGACCGAGTCGAACAAGGGCTGGCGGGTGAGGTAGGCCAGCCGTTGGCCGTCGGGCGACCAGAAGAAGCCCATAATCCGAAAGCCCTCATCCGTGACAGCCCTGGCCTGCCCGGTTTTGAAATCGAACACCTGCACCGGGCTGTAAAAAGGGTCGCTGCTCTGCTGGCGCACCGCGTAAGCCACCTGATCGCCCTGGGGCGACCAGGCAAAAACGGCCTGCCGGTCGGGGGCGGAGGTCAAGGTGACCGGCTGCTCCGGGCCAAAACTCCGCAAATGGTCTACCTCCGCCTCGGCGGAAACGCCCAGCCAGCGCTCTCCCTGGGGCGACCAGGCCGGGGCCAGAAACAGGCCCGGCTCGTGCGGCAGCAGGCGCAGTTCATCCCGGTCCACATCGTACAGGGCCAGTTGCGCGGCGGGGTTGTGGCGGCGCGCCCCGCCGGTGTGCCAGATAAGCTGGTGGCTGGTGGCGGCCCAGGAAAAATAGAAGGGCCAGCCCCGCCCCAGGCGTTGATTTTTGACCGCGCTGCCCTCCATCTCGACCAGGCGCAGGCTGATGCTATCATCCTCTTCGATCAGGTAAGCTAGGCGGCGGCAGTTGGGCCGGTCGGGGCAGGGAATGGGCGACCAGTAGATGTAAATGACAAAATGTTCGTCGCTGCGGCCCACGGCCTGGGGGGTTCCCTCCAGCGAGTCCAGCACATACAGCACGCTGGTGGCGTCGTCGTTGCTGCGAGTCACCCCGGCAAAGGCCAGCCGGCCATCGGGAGACCAGGAGAGACGGTGGTAAGAGTAACCGGGGTATTCGGGGGCGGCGGTCGCGTCGGTGGTGATGGCCAGAGTCTCGCTGCGGTCAGCCGTCGTCACGTAAACATTGCCGTCGCCGCCGATATAGGCCAGGCGGCCGCTGCTGGCCGAGGGTGGGGGCGTTGCTGTTTCGTCCGAGGTCGGTGGCAGGGATTCCGGGAACCGGCAGCCCACCAGCACTGCGGCCAACAGCGAAAACAGCCAAAAATTTGTCATTGCTTGGATACCGGTAATCTCGTTGCGGCGTCGCGCCCCGAATTGAAATTCTGGGCTGATACGGAAAGTCGGTTAGAAACCGGCTCGAAGCCCTAAGTAAGCATTCAAAAATTACTTCCCGTTTTAAGTTCCTATCAGTTCCCTTAGTTCTCTCGGAACTTGGGGGAACTTGGGGGAACTTATTTTTAGACGATCACTAAGTTCAAGCCAAGCTGTGGTTCAACCAGTCCGTTTGAACGGACTTATCATAGCAGCCTGAACTTCAGTTCAAGGCTTCAGTTCAAGGGGATATCAGCTAAGTTTTACCAATTTCAGTAAATCACGAATTGAGGAGCCAGCACGCCCCCGTGCGGCTTCGTTCGGCACGGGGCCTGCCTCACTCCTCGAAAATTGTGATTTACTGAATTTATTTTCTAAAGTTTCATAATCGGGCTAAAGCCGGGTTCACCCGGCGCTGCAAAGTAGCCCTGGCATTCATGCCGGGGCGGGTGATGTCAGCGAAACAGTTTCCAAACACGCTCAACTTGTGAGAACCGGAGTCCAAAGCTTGCTTTGGAAAAGCCAAAGCTTGCTTTGGACTCCAAATTTTATTTTGCCTTCAAATCATACGCTTTGATCACGTAACTGGCCCCGGTATTGGCCGTAATGGTGGCCATGGCCCGGCCGCCAAAAAAGCCCAGGTGATGGCGCAATTTGTGGCGCAAATCAATACTCGCCCTGGCTCCTTTGACCAAACCATACAGGGCCAGCCCGGTCGCGCTGCGGCCCCAAGCCACTGCGCCATGCTCGCAGATAATATCCAGAACGGCCTGCTCCTCGGAGGTGTAGGCCGGCGGCACACCGGCGCGGGTCAAAGCTTCATCATTCAAAGCCTGAAGCGCCATCAGGCTCCGGCCAAACGCGGCCAGGTCATTATTTGCCAATGCCGGTTCCAACTCTGCGGCAACAATTCGCCCGGTGTCGGCGCTCAGGTAGGGGGCTGCTTCAAGGAGAGCTTTCAGCCGGTCGGCTTCTAAAGTTTCCGGGGTATCGGCAGGGACGCGTGGCAGCACCAGCACAAAAGCCCAGGCTTCCTGCTCAGAATGGGCGATTTCGTAGCGCCGGATGGGGGGCAAAAAGGTTCCGGCCGATCCAACCTCGACCAGCAGCAAGCCGCCTCGATCATAGCCCCACACTTCCAGCGCATCCTGCGGCTGCAAGCCAACCGCCTCAGCCAGGGCAGGCGTATCATCCAGCGGTAAATTGTTCAGCCAGGCTAGGGCCTGGGCCAGGCTCAGGCCCAGCATTACCTCCGAGCCTAACCCGACCAGACTGGGGATGGCCAACTCAATCTCAACTTCGGCCCGCTGGGGCAGGCGGTGATGGTTCAAAAATCGAGCGGCTTGAGCATAGCCCAAATCGGCCCGCGCCCCACTGACCTGGAGACCGTCGGGATGGGCTTGAACGGATAGATTGACCGGCGGGTGCTGCAAAGTGACACCCAACAGACAGGTTTGGGGGCCGGTCTCCCCTTCCAGCCGGACCAGCCCCAGCGGCAGGCTGGCCGGCGAACCAATTTCAATAAACATAGCCTCAATCAACCTCGTTTAGATGCGTCGGTGTGTTCAGTGGTTTCACGAATATCTATCAATTTCTGGTCGGGGATTGCTTCCAAAACGGCCACCAATTCCTCACGAGTCGGGCGGCGCACTTTGAGCACCACATCCCATAAATCGGGCTGCTTGGGGGCGCGGACGCTGCCCATAGCCATAATCCCCCAGCCGTTATCCAGCATAGCTTTGGTCAACTTGGAAAATTCGCCAATCCGGTCAGGCACGCGCATGGTGACCCGCCAGCCTTCATCATTGGCCCCCAAGAGGTTTTGCAGTTCAACCAGCAGGTCAATTTCGGTGATAATGCCGATGACCACCAGGCCGTCTTCAGTCACCGGCAAACTGCCAATCTTATACCGGATCATCAAACTCGCCGCCTCTTCGACGGTCGCCTCCGGGGTAATCGTCCGCAAATCGGGGCCTTTAACCATCACCTTGCTCACGGTCAAATCCGACAAAAAGCGGGTAATTTCCCACACGTCCAGGCTGCCCAACCTTTCCGGTGGAATAGATAGGCGCTGCCGCGTGACCAATCCCAACAGCCGCTTGCCATCGGCGGCTACGGGCAGGTGTCGAATATTGTTCTCCGCCATCAACTTCTGAGCCTCGGTGACGCGCATATCCGGCCCAATCATGATGGGATGTCGAGTCATGTAATCTTTGACGAGCATGATTTTCTCCTAAGAAAATAGTAGACGGTAGACGGTAGACAGTAGACAGGGGATTATGCGACCCTGCTACCTTGCGACTCTACTACCTTTTCATTGTCGGTGACATGCCACAGGTTCATGAACACACTTTAAACCGTTGTATGAATCACCGCCTCCATCTGGCGCAGCGTCTCCAACGGAATGTGGCAGAGAATACGATGGCCGTCGCCGGCATCCCGCCAGGGCGGTTCCTGGGTTGCGCAAATCTGGCCGCCGTCGGGTAACAAGCTGCGGCGCGGGCAGCGGGTGTGGAAACGGCAGCCGCTCGGCGGGTTGAGCGGGCTGGGCACCGACCCTTCCAGCCGGATATGTTTCTGTTCAGCCGTCGGGTCGGGGATGGGGATGGCCGACAGCAGCGACTCGGTGTAAGGATGGTAAGGCGGGGCGTAAATAGCCTCCGCCGGCCCAATTTCGACAATCTGGCCCAGGTACATCACCGCGATGTAATCGGAGAAGAAGCGCACCACGCTCAAATCGTGGGCAATAAACATCATCGTCGTCTCAAATTCCTGCTGAATTTCCAGCAGCAGGTTGACCACCGCCGCCTGCACCGAGACATCCAGGGCCGAGACCGGCTCGTCGCACAGCACCAAATCGGGCCGGCCGGCCAGGGCGCGGGCAATGCCGATGCGCTGTTTTTCGCCGCCGCTCAACTGGCGGGGCAGACGGTCGTAATAATGCTCGTCCAGCTTGACCGCCCGCAGCAGCCGGATGACCTCCTCGCGGATTTTATCTTTGGGCACGGTCCCAAAACGGCGCAGCGGCCGCTCGATCTGCTGGCCGACGCTGTAGGTCGGGTTCATGGTCGAGTCGGGATTTTGAAAAACCATCTGCAATTCCCGAATCACTAACAAATCACGCTGCTTGACCTTATTGCCAATATCAAAGCCCATAAATTCGGCTTTGCCGCCGGTTTTGGCCTCCAGGCCGATGATGGTTTTGACCAGGGTGCTTTTGCCGCAGCCGGACTCGCCCACCACGCCCAGCGTTTTGCCCCGAAAAACCTCAAAGCTAACCCCATCGAGCGCCTTGACATATTCTTTTTCACCCAGGCCGATGAGGCTCAAGGGTGAACTGTTGGGATGGCGGTAATAGGTTTGCAGTTCGTTGACCTGCAAAATGGTCTCGGTCAGAGCTTCGTCCCCTTTGTTGTTGGCAGCCAGGGGGATCAGCCCTTCGGGCGGCGTCCATTGGGTGGGGTCAATTTCTTCGGAAAAGAGGCAGCGGGTCATGTGGATTTTCGACAGGGGGCGGAGTTGAGGCCGCTCCCGGCAGCAGGCATCACGGGCATAATCGCAGCGCGGCTCAAACAAACAGCCGGGCGGCAAATTGGCCGGCGACGGTACCCGCCCTCGAATGGGATACAGGACGCTGCTCTCTTTGCTCAGGCCCAGTTTAGGCAAACAGCGAATCAAGCCCTGGGTGTAGGGATGGCGTGGGTTGGCAAAAATCTCCTCCACCGGGGCTAATTCAATTAATTCGCCAGCGTACATCACCCCCACCCGGTCGCTGACGCGGGCGATGACGCCCATGTTGTGGCTAATCAACAGAATGGCCGTATCAAAATTACGGCGCAAATCGTTAACCAAGTCCAGCACCGCCGCCTCAACGGTCACATCCAGGGCAGTGGTCGGCTCGTCCATAATCAGCAGGGCCGGGTTGTTGAGCATAGCCATGGCAATCACTATCCGCTGCTGCTGGCCGCCGGAAATCTGGTGCGGGTAGCGTTCCATCACCCTGGCCGGGTCGGGCATGTTGACCTGGGCCAGCATTTTTACGCAGCGCTGGCGCGCTTCGTCTTCGCTGATGCCGCGATGGACGGTCAGCACCTCGGTCATCTGCTCGCCGATACGCAGCACCGGGTTGAGCGAGGTCATCGGGTCCTGGTAAACCATGGCAATCTGGTCGCCGCGCAGTTGGCGCAGTTCTTCGGCGCTGCGCCCCACCAGCGATTGGCCCTGGAACTGAATATCGCCCTTGACAATTTTGCCGTTCCGGCCCAGGTAATTGACCAGGCCATAGGCCAGCGTACTTTTGCCGCAGCCCGACTCGCCGACGATACCCAAACTTTCGCCCCGGCGAATCTCAAACGACACATCCCGCACGGCAAAAATATCGCCCTGGCGCGTCTCGTAAGCAATCCCCAAATTTTCAACTCTAACCACAGGCTGCCCCATCTTCCCGGATTCTTGGGCCATCAAACTCGCTCCTTTTGTGTGTCAGGTGTCAGGTGTCAGGTGTCAGGTGTCAGGTGTCAGGTGTCAAGTATCAAGTGTCAAGTATCAGGTGTCAGGTGTCAGGTGTCAGGTGTCAGGTGTCAGGTGTCACGTATCACGTGTCAAGTGTCACGTGATACGTGACACTTGACACTTCAACACTTGACACTTCAACACTTGACACTTCAGCACGTGACACCTGACACTTTATCTATACCGCTGCGTTTCTTCGTTCAAACCATCGGCAATGAGGTTAAGTCCAACGACCAGCATAGCCACGGCCAGCGACCCCCACAGCGCATCCCAGGGATGGTTGGCCTGGATAAACTTGCGGCCCTGGTTGACAATACTCCCCCAATCCGGCGAGGGCGGCGGCAGCCCCAGCCCCAGGAAGCCTAGCGTGCCGATGGCAATGACGGCGTAGCCCATGCGCAGCATGGCGTCAATGATAATCGGGCCGCGGGCGTTGGGCAGAATTTCGACAAACATGATGTACCAGGGATTTTCACCGCGTGTTTCCGCCGCCGCTACAAAATCACGGGTTTTGATGTCGAGGGTCAGGCTGCGCACCAGCCGGGCAATACCGGGCGCGCCGGCAATAATAATCGCCAGCACAATATTGGTCGGCGAGGGGCCAAGCGCGGCAATAATGACCAGGTAAAGCAAAATTTGGGGAAAGGCCATCAACGCATCCAGAAAACGCATGGTAATTTCGTCTATCAGGCCACCGTAATAACCGGCCATCACTCCCAGCGTCCCGCCGATGGCCAGGGCAATAAGGATGGACATGGGGGCCAACACCAGGATAATGCGCGAGCCGTGCGCCACCCGCGCCCATAAATCACGGGCCTGGCGGTCGGTGCCCAGCCAATGCTTCCACGACGGCCCTTGCAGCCCCTCGCCCCGAAACTGCTCCACCGGCGAATAGCGGGCCAGCAGCGGCGTGGCCTGATAATCATCGCGGGCAAACCAGCAAGTCGGAACAAACAGGCAGGTATCGGCAAACAGAGCCACGATAACCCAGAAGCCAACCAGAAAAACCCCCACCAGGGCTGTTTTGGAGCGGGCCAAAATCTCCAGCCCGGCCTTGATTTTTTGCCCACGCGAAGGCTCCGCCGAAGCCGCCGGAATTGACGCGCCAGGGGTCATTCGTTCTGCTACTGCCATTGTTTCTCCTTTCTAAAGTAGCAGGGTAGCAAAAAACCTGTTACCCTGCTACCCTGCTACTTGCTACCTTGCTACTTGCTACTCTGTCACGCATACCGAATCCGGGGATTCAGATACGTGTAAACAATATCCGCCAAAAGCTGTGTCCCTACAGCGATAATGACCAGGACCATGGCCGAAGCTTCGATGGCCGGCACATCCTTAAACAGCGCCACGTCCAGCACGTAACGCCCCAGGCCGGGATAGCCAAAGAGCGACTCAACCACCACAATGCCACCGATGAGCCAATTGACATGCAGCATGATAATGGTGATGGGGGCCATCAAAGCGTTGCGCACGGCGTGCTTGAACACAATCTGGCGGTAGGGCAGGCCCTTCAAAATGGCCGTGCGAATATAGTTGGTTTTCATCACCTCGACCATGCTGGCGCGGGTGATACGCAGCACATAGCCCAGTTCAATCAAGGTTAGGGTTAGCACCGGCAAAACCAGCATCGAGGGGTTTTCAAAAATGGCGGTATCGTTTGAAACCACCACCGCTCCCGGCACCAGCTTGAGCCAGGTGGCAAAAATCAGGATCAGAAAAACGCCGCTGGCAAATTCCGGGGTGGCCGTCGCCACCAGGCTGCTAATCGAGAGAAAACGGTCGCTCAGTTTACCTTCATTCAGGCCGGCAAACAGGCCCAGCAGCAGCGCCAGGGGCATCACAATCACAAAGGCAATAGCGGCCAGATAGAGTGTATTCAATAGGCGCGGAAACAACGTTTCGGCCACGGGGCGGCGGGAAAAGAAAGAAACGCCGGGGTCGCCCCGCAGCAGCCCCTGCTGCAAGGGGATATACTGCCGCGGCGCGCCGGCCTGGCTGGTCCAGCTCGCTTTGGTCAGGGTCCAGGCTTCCTGGTCGTCGCCTTTGACCCACATGGCGGCGTGGCCGTCCTGGTCCACACCCCAATGGATTAGCAGCCCCTCTTCATTGGGCCGCCAGACATCGCCCGCCTCAACCTCTTTGATCGAACCATCCGCCTGGCGCTCCCGGCGCAGCATTGTTTCACCATCGGGGGTGGAATTCTGAAACAAAGTTCCATCTTCGGCCACCACCCACCAGCTATAGCGGTCATTCTCGGCATCATAAATTTGGGTCACGGGCCGGCCAATCAGTCGGGCAGCCTGCCAATCACTGCCAATTATCCAGCGCAGATAGCGGGTGGTGGCCGGCTGGTCCAGGCCATTCTGGGCATTGAAGGAAGCTTCTTGTGCCGGGGTGATGGTGTTGCCCAACGTATTGACCGCAATATTGCCGGGGGCCAACTCGGAAATAACAAAGATGGCCACAGAAACAAAAAACAGGGTAAAAATCAGAAAAACAATCCGGCGCACCAAAAATTTGACCATCATACCCCCTTTCGCTTCAGCCCCATGTCATTTCGAGGCCGAAGGCTGAGAAATCCCCAGGACGCAACTATAAGAAGCATCGTGGCTGGATAAAATATATAAAAAACGTTACTACTCAGCCTCATGTCATTTCGAGACCGAAGGTCGAGAAATCCCCAGGGCGCAATATGTAAAAGTAAGGCGTCGGGGATTTCTCCCTGCGGTCGAAATGACATGCTGAACAGTTACTAAAAAACCTCTTTTTACAAAGCATCTCTTGGGTAAAAGTGAGCTATTGGGGATTTCTCCCTGCGGTCGAAATGACATGCCCAAGTAATTACCTGTTTTTTATCTTCAACAATCTCTCTCTGGCCCGCTCCAGCGTGTCCATTGTTTTGCAGAAGGCGAAACGGACATAACTCTGGCCCAGAGATTTATGGGGAGCCGAGTAAAAGGCCGATGGAGGAATAGCGGCTACGCCAACCTCGGCGGCCAGATATTTGCAAAAGGCAAAGTCGTCGTCAAAACCCAGGGATTTAATCCCGGCCATAATAAAATAGGCCCCTGCCGGCAGCGACACTTCCAGCCCTACCTCAGCCAGCGCCGCGGCCAGGTAATCCCGTTTGGCCTGGTAATCGGCGGCCAGATGGTGGTAATAATTCTTCTCGGTCGCCAGTACCGCCGCTGCGCCATATTGCAGCGGTGTGGCCGAACAATCCAGCACAAATTGATGGGCGAGGCGGACGGCGGCGGTCAAATCGGGCGGGCCGATGACCCAGCCAATGCGCCAGCCGGTAAAGCTAAAGGTTTTGCTCAGACTGCTGACAGTCAGGGTGCGCTCGGCCATGCCCGGCAATTGAGCCAGCCGCACGTGCTCAATTCCGTCAAAAACAATATGCTCATAGACCTCATCGGTAATGGCAAAAACATTCCACTGCTGGCACAGGCCGGCAATCATTTCCAGTTCGACCCGCGAAAAAACTTTGCCGGTAGGATTATGGGGCGTATTGACCAGAATAGCGCGGGTTTGCTTGTTGAACGCTGTTGCCAGTTCGTCCGGGTCGAAGCGCCAGTCTGGCGGGCGCAGCGGCACAAAACGCGGGCGGCCCCCGGCCATCAGCACATTAGGCGCATAAACCTCATAAAACGGTTCAAAGATAATAACTTCATCGCCGGGGTTGATGAGACCATCGGCAATAGAGTGCAGCGCTTCGGCTGCGCCGTTGGTAATCGTAATTTCGGTTTCGGGGTTAACAACTTGCTGGTAAAAACGCCGGGCGTGAGCGGCAACCGCCTGCCGTAACTCACGGACCCCATGCGAAAGCGCGTACTGGTTGTGGCCCGCCTCGATGGCCGCGTTGACGGCAGCCTTGGCGATGGCCGGGCCATCGGTATTGGGAAAACCGGTCGAAAGGTCAATCGCCTGATGACGCGCCGCCAGTTCGGTTATTTCGGTAAAAACAGAGGCGCCAAAAGATGCCACACGAGCGGCAGGCTGGAAGGGCATAGCAAAAACCGGGAACTAAAGGAACAGAGGGAACTGAGGGGCTAAGTTCCTTTAGTTCCCTCAGTTCCCATTGGATTTTAAAACTTTGCTACTCTGCTACCCTGCTACTTTTTAAGCAAACGGGTCCTTCTCCGGGTCGTACCAGACTTCGCGCCACAGGTAATAGTCGGTGGGGTGAACCCCGGTGTTCTGGAAACCGGGATTGGTGACGCGCCAGATGTTTTGCCACCAGGCGATGGCGATGGAACCGCGCTCGCTCTGGATGCGTTGCAGGTCGGCCATAATCGCCCGGCGGGCTTCCACATCCAGGGTCCCCTGGGCTTTTTGCAGCAATTGAGTAAATTCCTCATCCACCCAGCGGCTTTCGTTCCAGGGCACCGGCTTGCCGTCCTTATCGCCGATGTAAGCCAGCGGCAGCACCATCACCGCCAAGGGGCGATGGGTCCAGGGCGTGACTCCAACAGCAGTTTCAGTCCACAAATCCCAGTAGGCCGAGTTGGGCATGGTATCCAGGGTAATATTGATACCGGCCGCCTTGGCGTCCTCTTTCAACGTTTCGATATAGACCGGAATATCGGTCCAGCCCGTCCCGACCGAGATTTTGAAGTCCAGTGGTTTTTCAGCCGTAAAGCCGGCTGTTTCCAGCAGGGCTTTGGCCCCCTCGGGGTCATACTCCGGCACGTCCATTGGCGCAAATTCGGGGTGAACCGGGGCTACGTGGGTATCGTGGCCCAATGCGCCTTCGCCAAAGTAGGCTTGATCGAGAATCTTTTGGCGGTCCTGGCACTTTTTCAAAGCCAGGCGCACATTGTTGTCGGTCCACGGCTCCTGGTCTACGCGCATACGCAGCACCCGTACCTGCGAGGTGGTAATTGGCTCGATGTGCAGGTCTTTGTTATCACGTAGAGCCAGGAAGCTGTCCGGGGTCAAATCATAAATGGTATGCACCTGGCCGGATTGAATGGCGGCTACGGCGGCGGTTTGGTCATTGCCCAGGTCAATAAATTCAATTGCATCCAGATAAGGCAGGGGCTTGCCGTCTTCACCCATCTGCCAATAGCCTTCGCGCGCTTTAAGTTTGACCCGCTCACCCACTTTGTACTCTTCCAGCACATAGGGGCCGGTGCTGGGGTTTTTGCCGGAAGTGATGTCGCCGTTGAAGCTGCGGTGCATAATCTGGGCCGGATAGTGGAACAACGCTTCGGGCACATCCAGCTTGGCCTGAGCCAGGTTAAGGTTGACGGTGTAATCGTCCACGATTTCAATATCATTGGGGGTCAGGAAGCCTTCCCACAGGCCCAAAATGGACGAGCCGACATCGGGGTTGAGCCACTCTTTGAAGTTATAAAGCACATCTTCGGAGGTGAACTCGTCGCCGTTGGTCCACTTGATGCCCTTGCGCAGATTGAGCGTCCACTTTTTGAGGTCTTCGCTGGCTTTCCAGCTTTCCAGCAAGTAGGGGTGCGTGATATTGTCTTTGTCGGTTTCGGTGAGATATTCAAAAACCAGGCGAAATTCGTTGGAGTCAAACACCCAAGAGAAGCGGGCAGGGTGGTCTACCGCCGGAACCGAAATGGCGACTTTGAGAGTACCGCCGCGCTTAATCGCACCCGTTGCGGCTGCGGCAGCGGGCGCTTCGGTGGGGGCGGCAGCAACAGCTTCTTCAGTGGCAGCGGCTGGGGCTTCACCGCCGCTGCTGGCCGGAGCTTCGGCTGGTTGAGCAGGAGCCGGAGCGCCGCACTGAGCGGCAATGGTTGCTGCGCCTAACGACATCCCCAACAGCGTTGCCATCCGCAAAAATTCGCGGCGCGACACCCGCCCCGTCTTTAGCTGCTCGTAGGCTTCGGGGATGTAGGGGTGGACCCGCTCCATATACTTCTTTGAAACCCTGGGTTTATTCATGCTTTTCCTCCTTCTAAATAACCGCATTAAATATATTTTTTAATCGCTGCGATGATACCCAAAATGGGCATCATCTGGCAGGTTTCCTAAAGATGAGGCTGAAGCAAAATGGCGAGGTATTTAGTTGTGAGCGAGTCCGGCAGAGTGATTTGCTCGGCTCACAAATCTGCGCAAATGGTTTCTATACTATTGGACAGGTAAGGGGTAAAAACGGCAGGCAAGACAGGCATTGTCCGGCAGCAGAATAATTGAAATGTCTTGACTGGCAGCATCTTTACACCGAGAACCGGATTTTTTATCCCCCAGAAGTTTTCGGCGTAGCGCGGATGAAAATAAGTAAACGGTGTTGTTTATGAGATGGGATGAGTAGATTGGATGGATGGCTTGATTTTAATCATACCATATTTTTTGTTTTAGGCAAATGGTTTTTTATTCAAGCACAAATATATCAGAAGAATATCAAACTTATATTACAATTCCCGGACATCCTGAACGTGTTTATTGACAGCCACGACTACCTGTCCGCTGGCAACCAACTGCCGCACCACCTCAAGATAAGGATACATCACCGCATCATGCTCCAGAAACGGCACTTGTTCCCGGATAAGCATATAGGCCGGCTGTGTCCCCCGGCCCAGTTGCGCCGTTGGCCCCAACTTCTGCCGGCGGAAATCAATCCCCTGGGCGGCGGCCATCAATTCGATAGCTAAAATCTGTTCCACATTGCTAATAATCTGGCGGGTTTGCAGCGCTGCCGTAACGCCCATGCTGACATGGTCTTCCACGTTGGCCGAGGTGGGAATGGTGTCCACGCTGGCGGGATGAGCCAGTACCTTATTTTCGGTGGCCAGCGCCGCCGCGGTGTACTGAGTAATCATAAAGCCGGAGTTGAGACCACCCTGCTGGGTTAAAAAGGCGGGCAGGGTTTGGGCATTGCTGGCCTCGTCGGTCAGGCGCATGATCCGCCGCTCGGAAATATTGCCCAATTCGGTCATGGCCATGCCCAGGTAATCCATCGCAATCGCCAGCGGTTCACCGTGGAAGTTGCCGCCGGAAAGAACGGTGATTTCGCCGGTAGCGTCGTCAATAAAAATCAGCGGGTTATCGGTAACAGAGTTCAGTTCAATCTCGATGGCCCAGCGGGCGTAGGCGATGGCGTCGCGCACCGCGCCGTGAACTTGGGGAATACAGCGCAGGGTGTAGGCGTCCTGCACATTGGTCGGGTCGTGATGGCGGGTGAAATCGCTATCGGCCAGCAGGGCGCGCAAATAGTTGGCGCAGTTCAGTTGGCGGGGATAAGGCCGCAGTTGGTGAATACGGTCGTCAAAGGCCAGGGTGGTGCCATGCAGCGCTTCCAGGCTCAGGCAGCCAGCGATGTCGGCTACCCGGCTGAGCCGCCGGGCGCGATACGACTCCAATGCCCCCAGGGCGCACATCACCGCCGTCCCATTGGTCAGCGCCAGACCCTCTTTGGCCGCCAGTGTGACCGGCTGAAGCTGAGCGCGGCGCATGGCTTCTGCGCCGGGCAGCCGCTCGCCCCGAAATTCGGCTTCGCCCTCGCCGATGAGGGTCAAACTCATATGAGCCAGCGGGGCCAGGTCGCCGCTGGCCCCCAGCGACCCCTTTTCGGGGATGATGGAATGAACGCCCGCGTTGAGCATGTCGAGCAGCCGCTGCAGCGTATCCAGCCGGATGCCGGAGTAGCCCCGCGCCAGGGTGTTGGCCCGGATGAGCATAATTGCCCGCGTAGTGGGAATATCAAAGGGCTGGCCCACCCCGACGGCGTGGCTGATGATGATATTCCGTTGCAGTTCCCTCACCTGCTCTGGCGGAATGATCCGGTTTTTGAACGCGCCAAAACCGGTGGTGATGCCGTAGGCAATTTCGCCGCGGGCCAGTAGTTGCTCAACTGCTCCGGCGGCGCGGGTCACATTGGCCTGCGCCTCGGCGCTGAGTTCGACTCTGGGCGCGTCGGGCTGGCCGTAAGCTACGGCGATGACCTGATCGAGGGTCAGGCTTTGGCCGTTGAGGATGATTGTTTGCTTAGTCATTCGATATATCCGCCAGATAATCTTCAATTTTGGTGGGAAATTGTAAATGTCGAGTATTGTTGGGATTATCTCGATCTAAATCCCATTGAAGGGGGTTATTACGATGGATCATCCAGGACACATTCTCGGCTGCGGGTGCAAATAGTTACGAAATATGCGCCCGCCGACTGATAATCATATCCCTTGAGCCGAATAGATTGACGGTGATGCCGATTTGGATCGTAGAGTTGAGTCATTTTATGTCACAAACTGTCCCCGCTTAACCACCCGCTCGACCAAATTCCCGCCGAACTGATAGGCCAGATGACGGTAATCCGGCGCGTTGATGAGGAGCAGATCAGCTTGCTTGCCGGCTTCCAACGAACCGAGCTTATGGCCCAGCCCAACCGCGTGGGCGGCGTTGATGGTGCTGGCGTTGAGAGCTTCGGCGGGGAGTAATTTTTGGTAGCGGCAGGCGATAGCCATGACCAACGGCATGGACGGGCAGGGCGCCGAGCCGGGGTTGATGTCGGTCGCCAGGGCCAGGGCCACCCCCGCGTCAATCATCGCCCGCGCATCGGCAAAATGGGCGCTGCCCAGATTGAAATTGACCGCCGGCAAGACCACGCCGACCGTGTTCGATTGGGCCAATTTTTCAACCTCCGCCGGAGGCGTCACGTCCAGGTGGTCGGCGGAAACTGCGCCCAGTTCGATTGCCAGGCTGACTCCGCCGAGGTTGGCAAATTCATCGGCGTGGATTTTGGCCGGCAAACCAAACTTTAGCCCGGCTTCCAGCACCCGCCACGACTGCTCCCGATCGAAGACGTTGGCTTCGCAGAAAACATCGCAGAAAAGAGGCGAGGAGGCGAGGAAGGGTGAGGTGTGTTGCGTGTTGCGTGTTGCGTGTTGCCATTCTGCAACAGTTGGGAGCATATCCTCGATGACTAAATCCACGTATTCGTCGGTGCGGCCTTTGTATTCCGGGGGGACGGCATGCGCGCCGATGAAAGTGGGAACGAGGTCGTAGTGAGGCGAAGAGGCGAGGAGGGCGATGGCTTGAAGCATTTTTATTTCGGTTTTGGTATCAAGGCCGTAGCCCGTTTTGATTTCGACGCTGGTGGTGCCCAGGGCCAGCATGGTTTCCAGCCGGGGACGAGTCTCGGCCACAAGCTGCTCTACCGTAGCGGCGCGGGTGGCCCGCATAGTGCTGACGATACCCCCGCCGGCCTGCATGATCTCCATGTAGCTCGCGCCCCGGATACGCAGTTCAAACTCGTTCACCCGGTCGCCGGCGTAGACCACGTGAGTATGGGGGTCTACAAAACCGGGGCAAACGATTTTGCCTGTGGCATCAACGGTTTCGCGGGCGGTAAAGTCGGCCCGGACTTCACTGGATGGGCCAACCGCTACAATTTGACCATCGGCAATGGCTATCGCCCCATCGAGAATAAGTCCAACATCCACCATCGCCTGGCCGCGCTTCGGCTCGCCGGGGCTGGTGCAAGTAACAAGTTGAGTGGCATTATAGATGAGCAAATCAACTTTCATGACCTTTACCTTTGGGTTATCTAAGTTTGGGCTACCATTGCCTATGGATCGAGTAAGCGTCAAAAGAACTGTCTGCACTTATAATCGGTATATTCTCGACTATTGCCTGAGCAACCAATAAACGATCAAATGGGTCGCGATGATGAAATAGAAGCCTAGCCACAACATTAAGATGGGCCAGGTTTATGGGGAGAATCTCTACATCGTTTAGCGCAATCTGTTGAGGAATAAATTTATCGTAGTCATCAGGCAAAGTAAGCTTACCCAGGCTGGTTTTAATCGCAATTTCCCACAAGCTGGCTACACTCAACAATAAGTCAACATCTGACTCGATCAGGTTTTTGGCCTCAAGACTTAACTGTTGGCTGTCATTTGCGAACCAGAGAAAGGTATGGGTATCAAGCAAAAATTTCATGGCATATACTCATGGAAATCTTCCAAAGGTTGATCAAAATCGTCTGACATCCAAATCAAACCTTTGGCGCTTCCACTTTTGCGGCGTTTCTCAGATTGAACAATCGGCGCTAATTTTAAGACGGGTTGATCATTTTGAGTAATAATGATGATTTCGCCATTTAAGGCTGCCTGAAACAAATTTGCCAACTGACCTTTTGCTTTATCAATATCAATTTGAAACATGATCCTTCCTCACTTGATAAAATCTGTATCCCTTGTAATAGGATAGCAGACGACAAGCCAATGAACAACCAAAATAATCACGCGCATCACGTATCATTCCAACAATGCCGTCTCCAGAATCTGATTGAGCGTAAAATCGTGGGCCTGGACGTAATGTTTGATGATTTCTTCCACCGCGCCCAACGGAATCGAGCCAATAATCTCCGTCCCGGCGACAGGGACGCCATGGCGGGCGGCCTCCATGCGCACAGTTTCCAACACGCGAGGCAGCGGCGTTTCGACGTAGTTGGTCAGGTTCATCGAAACCTGGACCATGCCCTGCTCCTTTAACTCCACGCCCATGGCCTGAACATGGCGATAACCGCCGTTTTTGAAGCGGACACCTTCGGCAATGCGTTTGGCGATGGCCAAGTCGGTGGTGCGCAGGTTAACATTGAAGGCAATCAGAGGGAAGCGGCAGCCGGTGACCATCGCCCCGGCTGTGGGATTAAATTCTGCCGGGCCTTCGTCGGGCTGCCAGGCGGCCAGGTCTTTGAGCTTTTCGGGTAGGGCTTCGTACTGGCCTTTGCGAATGACCGGCAAATCGTATCGTTCCGGGCGGGTGGCCGACTCGCGGTAGTAGTAGACCGGCACGCCCAACTCGCCCACAAAGCGGCCAAAACGCCGCGAGATTTCAACAGCTTCGGCCACCTCGACGTTGCGGACGGGGATGAAGGGGGCGACATCCACCGCGCCCAGGCGGGGGTGCGAGCCTTGATGCCGGCTCATATCAATTAACTCAAAGGCTTTGCGGGCCATCGCTTTAGAAGCCGCCAGCACCGCTTCCGGCTCGCCCAGGTAAGTCAGCACCGAGCGGTTGTGGTCGGCGTCGGACGAGTAGTCAATCAGCTTGACCCCCGGGGTCTGGCGGACCACCTCGGCCACCTGCTCGACCACCTCCAGGTTGCGCCCTTCGCTGATGTTGGGGACAGATAACAGAATTTTCATGCGTTTATCCTTTTTGGGAGATTGGAGATTAGAAAAATTATTGAATCCACGTTACTACTCAGGCTCATGTCATTTCGAGACCGAAGGTCGAGAAATCTCCAGGACGCAACATGTAAAAGTAAGGTGTCGGGGATTTCTCCCTGCGGTCGAAATGACATGCTTAGACCTGTTATTGACTTAGCCGTTTACTAAGACTGTAAGGAAAAATATCAATTGACTCATTGGCCCGATGCCGGGCCTGCATGGTTTGCCAGAATTCCAGTTCAAACAAATCCCCATGGTATTCGCTGAAAATTTCCAACAGCTCTTTTGACAGTCCCAAAAAGGTCTTGAACTCTTCGGGGAAGATATCATTTTCGTCGGCAAAAAACCAGGGTTGGGCCTCAAAATCATCGTAAAAACTTGCGGCGGGTGGAATTTTTCTAAAAGTACAATCGGTCACAAAACAGAGTTCATCGTAATCATAAAAAACCACCCGGTGATGCCGGGTGACGCCAAAATTTTTTAACAAAAAATCACCGGGGAAGATATTGGTCGCCGCCAAATCTTTGATGCACCTGCCGCAGTCAATCACCGCTTCGCGGGCGGCAGCAGGAGTGGCAGTCTGGAGGTAAAGATTCAAGGGGGTCAACCGCCGTTCACTGTAGAGATGTTTAATTACAACGGTATTGGCCTCAATGATGACACTGTTGGCGGCCACCTGTGATAGTTCATTCAGTAAGACCGGACTGAAACGGCTTTTATCAAACGTTAAATACTCAAACTCCTGGGTGTCCACCAACCGGCCGGCCCGATCGTGCTTGAAAACAAGCTGGTAGCGATCCATCACCTTCTGGCGGGTGGTTTTTTTGGGCTGGCTGAAGCGATCCTTGATGATTTTAAAGACAATATCATACGAGGGCAAAGTAAAAACCAGCATGACCATGCCCCGTTCGCCTTTAGCAATTTCAAAACAGTCGGACGATTGGGCCAGGTGGGCCATAAAATCGCGGTAAAGCTCGGTTTTACCATGCTTGTAATAACCAAGCGAAATGTAAAGTTCGGCGATGCGCTTGAGGGGGATAATGGATTTCAAAAACGTGACCAGCGCCCGCGGCTCGGCCACTTCAATGTGGAAATAGGCGCGGGTGAAGCTGAAGAGGATACTCAAATCGTCGTCGGTCAGCAGGACGGCATCAATCACAATGCCTTCGCCCGGATTCAGCAGGGCCAACGCCAGCGGGATGATCTGTGAGCCGATGCGCAGCCGGCCCACCAGGTAAGCCGTCTTACCCCGATAAAAAACCGAGGTGATCATCTCGGCTACATCAATTACCGGGCGATGACCAAAGATATCGCGCAGGTGCGCGTCAATTTCAGCCCCGACCAGGTGGCAGTGGTGATCCAGACCGGCATAAGCCACCTCGAAGGGATAATCCTGTAAAATTTCCTTGACCAGCGCCGGGATGGTGCTGCGGCGATAATAGACTTTAAAGATGGAAGTCTGGGGCTGGGTCAGGGGCGCGGCAAAATCGAAGGAGACGTACTCTATCTCAGGGTCAACGCCGACCGTATTAAAAATGCGGCGCGTCACCGAATTAAAAAAGGTTTCGGCCAGCTCCCGGTCAGGCCGGCCCGCTACCAGGCTTGAATAATAGCTTTTCATCCAGACCCAGACGGCTTTATATCTGGCCCGCTCCCCCACAATACCTTTGAGTTCAGCCACCGCCGCGTTGACAACTTTTTCCCTTAACTCCAGGCGTTCCAGGGCATCCTGCTGCATGCCAATCCAATCCTGCTGCTCAAAACGGGCTTTGGCCCGGCGGGTGATGGCTGTAAACCCGTCATGATAAGAGACAAAGGCATTAAAGATAGCTTGAGCGCCGTTAAGAGCCGACTGATTGCCGCTGTTCATAGATTTTTCGCCGGTAAAGGAACAACGTTAAGGCTTGGTTTTGCGCTGCCGTTTGATTTCCTGAACTAAATTCTCTACCGTATCCTGGCCAAGCCAAAGATGACGTTCCGCGGTGTAATCACCATAGCCCCTTTCAAACTGCTGCAAAAAACGAATCAAACCAACCGGCCCTAGCTCTTGAGATAAAGCTCTTAACCCTGTCAACCGAACTTCTTCTAACGTCATTCCAGTTGTATCAATCATTTGTTACCTCCTTTAGCCACGTAAGAGGATTTTCAACCCTGATCCGTAATTGTTGACCATAACCAGCCGCTTTCTTTAGAAATTTATCATCCACCGTAAGAAGGATGTCCACACCGTAACTTTCAGCGCATGCAAGGTGTAATGCATCAAAAGCGGAAAAACTCCAAGTTTCCAATTCTTGAGCACGATTTGTTTCCAGTTCTCCAACAACCACGAGGTAATTAACATGCGAAGCGATTGTCTGGATGCGTCGCTTTCGCTCTGCGTCAGGGATTCGATTGATTTCCAAATCAAGGATTTCGCTTCCAACCCATTCCCAGTTGCCTTTAACACATTCCGCCAGGACCAGTAAAACAGCTTCCGCTTCAAGACGAATACGGATTTGAGTCTGGTCATCAAAGGGGCGATTCAGACAACAATTATCGAGATAAATTTTCATTCTGTTTCTATTTCTGGTGGTTTATCGTAAGATATTATATCATGTCCCTACTCTTAACGCATCATAGGAATCTTGACCCCATTTGCCTTCGCAAACGTCACCGCCTCCGCATACCCCGCATCCACGTGGCGGACGACGCCCATACCGGGATCGCTGGTCAAAACGCGCTGCAAACGGCGAGCGGCGGCCTCCGTGCCATCGGCCACGATGACCTGGCCGGCGTGGATGCTGTAGCCAATCCCCACCCCGCCGCCGTGATGAATACTAACCCACGTCGCCCCGTTAACGGCATTGACCAGCGCGTTCAGCAGCGGCCAATCGGCAATGGCGTCGGAGCCGTCAAGCATGCCCTCGGTTTCGCGGTTGGGGCTGGCTACCGAACCGCTGTCGAGGTGGTCGCGCCCAATCACAATCGGCGCGCTAACTTTGCCCGAAGCAACCAGTTCATTGAGTTTGAGGCCGGCTTTAGCCCGCTCGCCGTAGCCCAGCCAGCAGATGCGCGCCGGCAACCCTTGAAACTCAATCTTCTCCTGGGCCAGGCGAATCCAGCGGGCCAGATGCTCGTTTTCGGGGAAGAGGTCCAAAATGGCCTGGTCGGTGGTGTAGAGGTCTTGCGGGTCGCCGGAGAGGACGACCCAGCGGAAGGGGCCTTTGCCTTCGCAGAAAAGGGGCCGGATGTAAGCCGGCACAAAACCAGGATAATTGAAGGCATCTTTGACCCCAAAATCGTAAGCCCTTTGACGCAAATTGTTGCCGTAATCAAAAACAATGCTGCCCTTTTTCTGCCAATTGAGCATGGCCTGGACGTGCCGGGCCATGGATTCCATGGAGCGGCGCTGGTACTCCGCCGGGTCGCGCTGGCGGAGTTCGGCAGCGGCTTCCAGGCTCAGGCCAGCGGGAATGTAGCCATAAAGCGGGTCGTGAGCCGAGGTCTGGTCGGTGACAACATCGGGAACCACGCCGCGGGCGACCAGTTCGGGCAGGGCTTCGGCGGCGTTGGCGATCAGACCAATAGACTTAGCCTCTTGGTTGGCTAGAGCTTCGTCTACCCAGGTCATAGCCTCTTCCAAATTATCGGTCATGGCATCAAGCTGGCGCAGCGACAAGCGCCGTTCGGCCCGCCAGCGGTCCACCTCGACCAGCAGGCCGACGCCTTCGTTCATGGTCACCGCCAGCGGCTGCGCTCCGCCCATTTCGCCCAGGCCGGCGGTGACCACCAGCTTGCCTTTGAGCGTGCCCCAGCCGTGCTGTCGGGCCAGCGCCCCCAGCGTTTCATACGTGCCCTGCAAAATCCCCTGGGTGCCGATGTAAATCCAACTGCCGGCAGTCATCTGGCCGTACATGATCAGACCGGCCTTTTCCCACTTGTCGAAATTTTCCTGAGTGGCCCAGGCCGGCACAATATTGGAGTTGGCCAGCAGCACGCGTGGCGCATCCTCATGGGTGGTAAAAACCGCCACCGGCTTACCCGACTGCACCAGCAGCGTTTCATCCGGCTCCAGCCGGCGCAGTGATTCTAGAATCGCCTCAAAGCAGTCCCAGTTGCGCGCCGCCCGGCCTCGCCCGCCGTAAACAATCAGATTATCGGGGTCAAAAGCCACCTGCGGATCCAGGTTATTTTGCAGCATACGGTAAGCTGCTTCAATCAGCCAATTTTTGCAGGTTAACTCGGTTCCACGCGGGGCGCGAATGGTGCGCGTCATTGCTTCACCTCCATAGACATCAAAATACAGGTATGTTATAATGGGGAAAGTAAGAATTAAAAATTAAGAAATTAGAAATTAGAAGAGAGAAGAGGTAAATAAGTTCTTATTTCTTATTTCTTATTTTCAATTTTACCAGACTCCTCAAATTGAGGCTAAGTTCAGCCAAAGGCATGAATTTATGACGAATAATGATTTGATCCTGACCCCCGCCACCTGGCCGGGCCAGAAGGACAACCTGAGCCGGACCCCCACCGATCTACTGAATCTGGTCGGCTGGTACGGTTCAACCCATAGCGCCGCCATGTGGCGCAAAGCGACCGAATTTTTGGCCGTTTTCCAGGCCGAAGGTGTGCCCGGCTTTGACCCGCAAATTGATAGTTGGGACCCCTCCTTCGCCGCCGTTGAAGCCGAGGTGATGGCGACAGCTTCCGTTATCATTATTCGTCTGGAAAATAATGAACTCCTCAACGGCAGCCTCGGCTCCATCGCCGAAACCGGCCTGGCGCTGACCTCGGCGGCGCTGCGGGGGCAGGCCGTAATTATCTCCATTGAAGATAGCATGCTGACCAGTTTGAATGATCCCGGCGCGATTGCCCAATACATGATCCTGGAAATGTTTGTCCAAGAGATCGAAACCAACCCGGCCCTGGGCGGCCTGTTTCAGCTTCACCGGGGCGACAATTTAGCCGACCTGGCCCAACTGGCCTGCGAAGCCGCCCAGCAGCAAATAAACGCACCTCTGGCCGGCTGGAATTATCCCAATTTTCTGGCCAAAAAAGACCGCCGCCAGCAAAATTACCCCCGGCGAGTCCTGCTGGGCGGGTCGAGCGGCCCTTACGCCGAGGCCCATCGCGCCACGTTTGAGCAGAAGAAAAAACATCTCGCCGCTCCCTATACCGGTGAAGGTTATGCCTTGAAGATTCTCTCAGAAGGGGCCATTGCCGAAGCCTGGCACATTCCTTACAACAACACCGACCCGTTGTCTACCGGCCTGGGCATGCGGACCCTGCTTTCGATTGAATCGGAATATAAAAAGGAAGCCGATCAGTTGATCTTACCCATTATGGCCGAAGCCGCCTCGAAGGCCGCCGCTACTGAAATCGGATTTCTGCTCCTCTACGGTCTGACCACCGGCCAGGAGATCAATATTTATCTGGAGCCATTTGATCCGATAGATTACCTGCGCCACACCCTGGCCGAGGTCTCCTTTGAAGCCGACGCCGACGAAAAAACCCTGCGCCGCGCCTTGCGCCACGCCGGCGTGTCCGACGCCGTGCTGGCCACGGCCACCCAGGCAGAGGTGATTGAAACCGCTAACCTCATCGGCGCGCTCCATCGAGCCGAAACGCCCACGTTTAAGCAGGTCAAACAATCGCTGCTGGGTCAGACCGAGGCTTTTCACGCCGCTGACAACATTCGCCGGGTGCGGGCGCTGGTGCAGGCCCACCTGGAAAAATTGCACGGCGATCCCCGCTATCCCAATTTCTTCACCTACGCAACTCAAATATAGTTCGGCGGCTGGCAGCAATAATATAGCTATAAAAATTATATAAATTTGGGGTTACTAAAAGTACCTATGCAAAATGTTAAATTATATGTAAAAACGAGCGGTTCCATTTGGGGTATAATATTGAGGTTGGATGATAAGGAATTTTAGTTAAAAAATGGTCTACCAGATACAGGCAATGCTGGAGCTATTCACGCTGTTATTGAAGGATTGCGAAGGATAGCAACACCTGAGAAAACAAATGTTATTATCTGTTCGGATATGGAATACTTGATCAACTCTGGGGGTACACATAAAGCCAAGTGGGAGCGAAATAACTGGAAAAAAGCAGATGGCTTACCACCTAAAAATTTAGAATTATGGAAAGAGTTAACATCTTGGGAAAAACGATTTCTTAAAGTAGAATGGAAATTATGTTATACCCCTGATGAATATCCAGATGATTATGAAATTTCAGAAAATAGTTTAGACAATGATGTGCTAAATAAAGCAGCTTGGATTGCTAAACATTGGCCAGAGAATGAAGAAAGGTATCCAGAATTTATATATTTTGAAGAAGATGAAGACCCCTTTATGAAGTGAGTCTAGCCTTTTTGGCCCGGCATCGAGTTGGCTCAGGCATTAGGCAGCAAATAGAGGGATAGCTATTTCAGCTTTGTCAATAAAGATTCCACAAGGCATAATACCTTAATAGTTTAGCTTTGGTCTAATAGCAAGATGAGATGGAGAATGAATGAACAAGAATAAAGCAAAAATGCTCGCTGAGCGGATTACCATAGACCCTGATATTTGTCACGGCAAGCCTTGTATTCGAGGATTGCGTTATCCCGTCGAAATGATCTTAGAATTGTTGAGCGCCGAAATGACAATTGATGAAATTTTAGCTGATTACGAAGATTTAGAACGAGCCGATATACTGGCGGTTTTAGCCTTTGCTGCAAAATTAAGTCAGGTTAAACGTACGCAGGCGATCTTTGCATGAAGTTTTTGATAGATGCTCAGTTACCTCGTCGCTTGATTTATCGGTTACAGGAAGTAGGGCATGAGGCAATCCATACCCTTGATTTACCGCTTGGAAATAGCTCTCCTGATCACGTTATCAATGAAATTTCTGAGCTTGAGCAGCGGGTTGTCATCACCAAAGATGCAGATTTTGTAAACTCTTTTATGCTTTATCACAAACCCTATAAATTGCTGTTAATTTCAACAGGTAATATA
The DNA here is from genome assembly GCA_015075405.1 of Anaerolineales bacterium. Taxonomy (GTDB): domain Bacteria; phylum Chloroflexota; class Anaerolineae; order 4572-78; family J111; genus DSQQ01. The sequence goes on along the minus strand of JABTUK010000002.1, from coordinate 1,660,471 downwards.
AAAAATGCCGAGTTAGAGCGGCTATTTTTACAAAATATTCAGCTAATTGCCGAAGCACTGGAGGAACATGATTTTGTAGAACTAAGCCAAACAGAGTTTACAATCCATGAATAAGGACAAAAGTTGGTAAACACTAATTGGATCGGGTCGTCCCCTAATCCCGGCCCAAAACGGCTGAAAAAAACCTTCGCCATCTGTATAGATTGACACTCCGCCCAACTATGTTATAATAGCCCCACTGTACGGGAACAGTGTTTCACATTATGCAACACCAGTGTTTGTCCCTGGACAGTAACCTCGTTCCATGCTGCGGGCAACTCAGGGAGGCAAGATGACTGACACGGTGGAAATATCTCGCGCCGACAGACGGGCAGCCCGGCGACGGCAGCGAGCCGAGTCCCCGCTGCTCAAAATTCCTTTTCGCCAGTTGCGCAATCCCCTCCGCCCTCTGGAAATTTTATCCCCGGATCAAATCGAAGAGCTGCACCTGGCTTCGCTGCGCATCCTCGAAGAAGTGGGCCTGGATTTTATGGACAACGAAGCCCTGGATCTGTGGCAAAAAGCCGGGGCCAGAGTAGACCGGGCCGCCCAGCACGTCTGGATTGACCGGGGGCTGCTGCTGGAAACCATCGCCACCGCCCCGGCGACCTTTACCTGGCGGGCGCGTAACCCGGAGCGGGATGTGTCCATCGGCGGCAATTTTATAACCTTTGGCCCCAACGGCGGCATGGTTTACACTTCTAATCTGGATATTGGGCGGCGGCCCGGTACAATGCAAGATTACGAGAACTTTGTCAGGCTGTCTCATATGTGCAACGTGCTGCACTTCGGCTGCTGGGAGCAGGTGACGCCGCAGGATGTGCCCGTGTCTGTCCGTCACTTGCGGCGGCTCTACGCCGGCTTCACTCTCAGCGACAAGGCGGTGATGGAAGCTGCTCACGGGCGCGAGATCACCGGGGACATCATCAAGATGGCCGAAATCGTCTTTGGCGACCTATCGGGCGACCCGGTCGTGGGCGATGTGATTAATGTCAACAGCCCGCTGCGCTACGACAGCCGCATGCTCGGCGGTCTCATCACTTATGCCCGCGCCGGGCAGGTTTGCTTTATCACCCCCTTCATCCTGGCCGGGGCGATGAGTCCCATCACCCTGGCCTCGGCCCTGGCCCAACAAAACGCCGAAGCCCTGGCCGGAATCGCTTTGACGCAACTGGTCCGGCCTGGCGCGCCGGCCATCTATGGCGGTTTCACCACCAATGTGGACATGAAAAGCGGCAGTCCCGCCTTCGGTACGCCCGAAGGGGCCTGGGCGCTGGCGATTGGGGCGCAGTTGGCCCGGCGCTACAATCTGCCCTATCGCGCCAGCGGCAGCCTGACTACCGCCAAAGTGCCCGATGCCCAGGCCGCTTATGAAACCCTGTGGACGCTCTGGCCTTGCATCCTTGCGCACAGCAACCTGATTATGCACGCCGCTGGCTGGCTGGAAGGCGGTCTGACCGCCTCTTTCGAAAAGTTCATCATTGACGTCGAGAACCTGGCCATGTTTTACCACTTTCTGGGCGGCTTCGAGATCAGTGACGAGACCCTAGCCTTGGATATGATCGCTGAGGTTGGCCCCGGCGGGCACCACTTTGGCACGCCGCACACCCAGGCCCGCTACAGCACCGAATTTTACCCCTCCGTGCTCAGCGACCGCCAGCCCTACGACACCTGGCGCGAAGCAGGCGGGCTGGACGCCATGCAGCGGGCGCACATTGTCTGGCAGGAATTATTAGCCAGTTACGAACAGCCCTCCCTCGACCCGGCGATTGACGAAGCTTTGCAGGATTATATCGCTCGACGGGAGCGGGAGTTGGAAGGGAAGAATTTATATGACTCGTAGTGCATGGTACGTTAAATATTTTCACGCACCACGCCCTACGCACCATGTAATCTTCAGGAGATAATTTTCGTGAAAATCAAAGCAGCCGTTTTTTACGAAGTCGGCCAGCCTTTTCAAATTGAAACGCTTGACCTGGAAGCCCCGCGAGTCGGAGAAGTATTGGTCAAAGTAGCCGCTGCCGGGGTGTGCCACAGCGATTGGCACTTGATGACCGGAGCGACTAAACACGCCACGCCGGTGGTTCCGGGGCACGAGGGCGCAGGCGTCGTTGAAGCGGTGGGCGCGGGCGTCACCCGTGTTAAGCCGGGCGACCACGTATCTTTGAACTGGGCCCCCAACTGCGGTTCGTGCTTTTACTGCCTCAACGACCGGCCCAGCCTGTGCTCCGCTTACATCGGGCCGCTGTGGGCCGGCACAATGATGGACGGCACCACCCGTCTTTCCAAAGAGGGGCAGCCGATTTATCACTTCAGCGCCCTGGCCTGTTTTGCCGATTACACCGTTGTGCCGCAGGAATGTTGTGTTCCTCTGAGCAAAGAGGTTCCGCTGACCATCGCCGCCTTGATTGGCTGCGCCGTGACCACGGGCGTTGGCGCGGTGTTGAACACCACACCGGTGCGGCCCGGCAGCAGTGTGGCCGTCTTCGGCGCGGGCGGGGTGGGGCTGAATATTATTATGGGCGCAAAATTGGCCGGGGCCAGCCGGATCATTGCTGTTGACCGTAGCGAGGCCAAAGGTGATCTGGCGTTGGAATTTGGCGCGACCGATTTTGTCATGGCCGGGCCGGCGGTGACGGAATCTATCCGCAAGCTGACCGAGGGCCGGGGCGCGGACTACGTGTTTGAAGCCATCGGCCTTCCGGCGGTGCAGGAGCAGAGTTTGGAGGCGGTTCGTCCCGGCGGCACGCTGACCCTGGTCGGTGTGGCTCCGATGGGCAGCGGGACCAACCTGCCCGGCGCAATTTTGACCCGCCAGGAAAAAACCGTCACCGGCTCCTACTACGGCACAGCCAACACCGCCCGTGATTTTCCCCTCTACGCCGATTTGTACCTCAAAGGCAAACTCGATTTGGAGCGGCTGATTTCCAAAACCTACTCGTTGGATCAAATCAACGAGGCTTACGCCGATATGTTGAGTGGAGAAATTGCGCGGGGAGTCATTATATTTTAAAGGAACTAAGGGAACTTGAGGGAACTGAGGGTGTTTTTCCAGTTCCCTCAGTTCCCCCTTTGGAAGATGCTATGATTGTCCCAATTAGCACCAGGATTACCGATCTTCTCGATACGCACCGCATCTCTTATCGTCGTCTGCCCCACACCGAGCCGGTATTTACGGTGGAAGCGGCGGCGGCGCAGCGGGGGGTGGTGGCCGAAGAGATGGTCAAATCCATCCTGCTGCGCGAAAAATCTGAGCCGCGCCGTTACGTGATGGCTTGCCTGTTAGGCCCTGCCCGCCTTGACCCCCAAGCCGTACGCGCTTATTTATCCGAGGCTCAGGAGTGGAAGCGGCTGACCTTTGCCACAGCGGAGGAAATTCGGGCCGTCACCGGCTACACCCAGGGAGCCGTGGCCCCGCTCTGCCTGCCCGCCGACGTGCCGGTGATTTTTGACGAAGCCATTGCCCACTGCATCAACGTCAACATCAGCAGTGGCGATTTGATGCTGGGGTTGGAGCTGCGCCAGGAGGATTTGACCCGGCTGGTCGGAGCGCAGTTTGCGCCGATTGCGGCGCGTGAGGCAGGAAGTATAGTCTAAAAAGTCAGGTTACTACTCAGCCTCATGTCATTTCGAGGCCGAAGGTCGAGAAATCCCCAGGGCGCAACGGTTAAAAGCGAGGTGTTGGGGATTTCTCCCTGCGGTCGAAATGACATGGCTGAGCAGTTACAAAATCAGAAAGAGTAAAAACAGGAGAGAAAAGATGGCATTACCCAAAAAGGTTGAATATCTCATTATCGGCGCGGGGGTGCATGGCCTGTCAACGGCCTATCACCTGGCTAAATACCTCAAGGCGACCGGCAAGGGGCGCGGCGAAGATGTTCTGGTGATCGAAAAACAGGCTATTGCTGCGGGGGCATCCGGGGTGGCCTGCGGTAACGTGCGCTGCAACTATTACCAGGAGCCGATGACGCACCTGATGATTCACTGCATGGACATCTGGGAGTCAGACCCGGATTACTTCGCCTACAACTCGGTTGGCTATTTGACCGCTTCCTTTGAGCCAATGCGCGAGGGCCTGGAAGCCATTTATGCCCGGCACCAAAGCCTGGGCTATCCCTCGACCCTGGTCACCGGCGAAAAAGAAGTCAAAAAATATATGCAGGGCATCTTTTACGACTGGCAGGCTGAGAAGCTAACCGCCGTGCTGCACGAACATCGTGGCGGTCACGCCTGGAGCCGGCAGGCCATTCACGGCCTGGCCATCAAAGCCGAGCGCGAGGACGCCCAAATTGTGATTGGGCCGGCGGTGACCGGCTTTCAATACAACGGCGATGGCTCGGTCAAAGTGGTCGAGACCGATTTGGGCAACATTGAAGTGGGGCACGTGGTCGTAGCCGTCGGGCCGTGGATCAAAAACCTGTGGCGCATGCTCGATTTGCCCACCAAAGTGCCCGACCCGCGCCATCCTGGCCAGATGACCGAAGTGTGGCGCTTTTTGGCCTTGCAAGAAGGCGAAATCGAAATCAACCCTTATATCCATATCACCAACGACGGGCAGCGTCCGCCCCTGGTTCACGTAGACAGCGATGTGCCGCTTTACAGCGAGGATGGCCGGCTGGTCTGGGATCAACCCTGGGGCATCTACTTCAAGCGTGACAAGCACGCGGTGCAGGGCGGCGCAGTGCCGGTGGATGTGGGGACCGAGTGTGAGGTGGACCCCTACGGCACGCGCAGCCCCTACTACTGCGTCGGCGATGATTTTTATGATTTGTGGGTAGCTTCGCTGGCGCACTGCATGAAACGTTACGAGGGCCAGCGAAAATTTGCCTCCAAAATGCCCTCCGGCGGCGTCGGCGCTTTCTCCGCCGACAACTTCCCCGTGTTTGATTTTATGCGGCCCAACGTCTACACCATCGCCGATTCGAACCACGGCTTTAAAATGATTGGCGTGGGTGAGCAGGTCGCCCGGATTCTGACCGGCGAAACAAGCAAATTACTGGAACCTTTCACCTTCAAACGCTTTGAGCAGCAAAAAGCCTTGCCCAAATCAAACGCGCCGTTCCCGTGGATGTAAAGAAGACCGCCGACCGCTGACGGCAGACCGCTAAAAGAGTTTCAAATCGGCGGTCAGCGGTCTTTGGTCGGCGGTCGTTCTCCAACCTTAAAATTGTTAGTGTGGTATTGACAAAAAGTTATTTTTGTAGTAGAGTTAGTGTAAATCAAACACTAAAGGTCTAGTTTTTAATTTTACCACAGGATAGTGTAGTCATTACACTTACAGGAGCTAAAATGAATTCAGCCCAATTGATTGAAAACAGCCGGCCTTTTTTGGATTATGTGGTCGAGTGGAAAGAGAGCTTGCCGCCAAAATCGTTGGCGGAGATTATTAGCGGTGGAGCGGAAAAGGTCGCCGTTATTTCGGTAGATGTCATCAACGGCTTTTGTTACGAAGGCGCGCTCTCCAGCCCGCGAGTGGCAACCATTGTTGACCCGATTGCCACGCTGTTCAAAAAGAGCTATGAAGCCGGGGTGCGCCATTTCATTTTAACCCAGGACACCCACCCGGAAGACTCGGTTGAATTTGAGAGCTACCCACCCCACTGCATCCGCGGCACCCGCGAGAGCGAAGCGGTAGACAAATTCAAGGAACTGCCCTTTTTCGACCAGTTTCAGGTGATGCCCAAGCAGTCCATCAACTCGGCCATCGGCACCGATTTGGACCCCTGGCTGGCCGCTCACCCGGAGGTCAACACCTTTATTGCCGTCGGCGACTGCACCGATTTGTGTACTTACCAATTAGCCATGCACCTCAAGCTGCGCGGCAACGCCCGCAACGAAAAAGTGCGGGTCATTGTGCCGGTGGATTGTGTGGACACCTATGACCTGCCCGTTTCGGTCGCCGCGCAAATCGGAGCCGTCCCCCACGACGGTGATTTGTTACACTACATTTTTCTCTACCACATGCGCCTCAACGGGGTTGAGGTGGTGGCGAAAATTGATTAAGAAATTAGAAAAAGTCTGGAGGCCCACAATGACATTCCTCATCGTTTCCGCAATATTCGTAATTTTGGCAACTCTCATCGCTGTGATATTTTGGTCCAGGCAAACCCAAGTGGTGCGTGAGGATAGCGTCGCCATCACGGTGAATCGCGATGGCTTTATCAAACGGGTGCTGCCCGCGGGAAGGCATATCTTGCAACCCTTTGAAAAGGTAGATTTTGTCCTGGAAACCAAAACCAAACTGATTACCGGCCAGGCTGCCGCCATCGCCACCAGCGACGGGATTCCGGTCAACATCAACTGGTCCGGCACTTACAGCCTCAAACCGGGACTGATTACGGAAAATGTCAGCCAGCGGTTGCGCGGCCTGTCTAACGCCGAAAAAGCCATTGTCCGTAACACCGACATCTGCCTGCGCAAGCTGGTGGGCGACTATGCCGTGCCCGACCTGTTCAAACCGGCCACCCGCGAGCGGGTCGAGCGGCAACTGAGCCAACTGCTGGCCGACCGGCTGAAACCCCTGGGCATTGTCTTTAACGGCCTCAACCTACAAGTGATTGACCTGCCCCAGGAAGTGGCCGAGGCGTTCAACAAAGCCAAAGCCATCGCCACCCTCGATGGGGCCATCCGCCAGGTGGACCCCACCACCCGCGAGGTGGTGCGCGGGGCCTACCAACTCGACGAAATCCTGCACTGGGACGCCTACCTGCCCACGCCCTCGCGGCTGACGATGAAACGGTTGCAAGCAGTGGCGAATTAGAAGGTCATAGTTTATAATCGTGATATGTGGTGCGTGGTGCGTGGTGCGTAAGGGTTACGGAACACGCACCACGCACTACGTTTTTTATCCATCTACAGGCATGTCGTTTCGAGGCCGGAGGCCGAGAAATCTTCCCGCTCGCAGGCTATTCAAGCACCAACCTGGAAGATTTCTCCTCGCAGGCTCGTCGAAATGACATGATACCTGAGCAGCTACCTAATGTGTAAGGAATCTTCCCATGTCCATTTTCAACGGCAAACGCCTGACCAACAGCACTTTTAAGTTGGACATCGAGCGTATGCGCCGGGGTTGGTATTCCGACAAATATTTTGTCAACATCGCCCAAACCTTGCAGGCGCTGGCAGAGATTGATTATCGCTATACCGGCCACAGCCCTATTCTGGGCCAGTTGGGGATTGACCCGGCCAGCCTGGCCACCGGCGATATCGAGGTCGAGATGCAAATTTTTACCCGCCGCCAGCCGCGCGCCCTGGTTGCCGGGGTAGACAAAGCCCTGAGCATGCTGCGCCACTGCACCGGCTACTACAGCGACAGCGGCCAATTTATCGAAACCTGGCCCCATTTGCAGGTCGAGGCGGTGCAGGATGGGGTGATGACCTACTATCACGGCGACCCGCGCCGGGTGCAGCCGGTGATGCGTATCCGCGGCCGCTACCGGGATTTTGCCCTGTTGGAAACGCCCATCCTGGGCGCGCTGGCCCGGGCCAGCCGGATTGCGACCAATGTTTACAATACGCTTGAGGCCGCGCGAGGCAAGCCGGTGTTGTTTTTCCCGGCCCGCTTTGATGTCCATGAGGTTCAGGCCGCCGACGGTTATGCCTACGATATTGCGGTGCATCGCTTCAACCAGGATTACAAGCAGCAGGTGGCCTCATATGTCTCAACCGATGCCCAGGGCGACTGGTGGGGCGGGCTGGGCGGCGGAACGGTGGCGCACGCCGCTATTGCCTGTTTTTTGGGCGATACGGTCGAGGCGATGCTGGCCTTTGCCGCCGTGCGCCCGCCGGAACTGCCGCGTATTGCCCTGGTGGATTTTAATAACGACAGCGTCGGCACCAGCCTGGCCGTTTTGAAAGCGATGTTTGACCGCTATCAAGCAGCGCTTGATGCCGGCGACGAAGCCACAGCCTACAAGTACAAGTTGTTTGGGGTCCGGCTTGACACCGCCAGCAACATGCGTGATGTCAGCATCCCACCTTTGGGCGACAAGAAGCTGGATAATGGGGTCAATCCCCGACTGTGCTGGTCGGTGCGGCAGGCGTTGGATAAGGCCTGGGAAAGCTGGAATTTAGCCCCGGCCTGGCAGGAACGAGCCAAAGCCTACTGTCGCAGCGTTCAAATTGCGGTCAGCGGTGGTTTCAGGCCGGAAAAAATCAAATGGTTTGAAGAGTTAGGGGTTCCGGTTGACATTTATGGGGTCGGTTCCAGTTTGATGAGTAACGACGAGGCCCTGGGCACCAACACCGATTTTACCGCCGACGTGGTGCGGGTCAAACTGAACGGGGCCTGGGTGGACATGGCCAAAGTAGGTCGCACGGCCACCGAGAACCCAGATTTAGAACTGGTGGATTTGCAGGGGTTGTGAGTGGAAGAGGCGAGGACGCGAAGAGGCGAGGAGGCGAAGAGAAATCTGCCCGTCCTCGCCTCTTCGCGTCACTTTTCCTCGCCTCTCCTCGCCTCTCAGTCGGAACGGTTGCGGCCAAGTTTTACCGCACCTGCCAGCGGTAGGGCAATCAAAAGAACAACGGCCAAAACGATGGAAAAGATTGAGGTTTGGGGGGGCAAAACACCGCCGACGCTGGGCATGCCGCTCACCTCACCGCTAAATGGGTCTGTGTCAGAAGCGATAAATTCATTAAAGATAAAATTGGCTGGAGGGAGGGGGACGCCATCGGGACCTGTTAAACTTTCCACATCTGAGGGAGCCACTTCACCGCGATAAAAACCCAGGTAAATCCCGCTGGTCGTATTGGGCAATCCATCGGTCACTACCGTAACATTGGGGTTTATGGCGTGGGCATCGGCGGGTAAACGCAGGTTAAAGGTTACGGGACCCGCTCCTAAATTGTCAAAATAAAAGGAGCCATCCTTATCGGAACCCTTGAAAACTTCAAAGCCAGGCCCAGTAATAAACACCGGCACATCCCTGGAAAAAACACCCCGCCATCCGCCCGGCGCTCCGGGGTCAACATGAAACTCAACCACGTACCCTTCCAGCCGGGAGCGGCGAATCAACTCGACATTAAAGTTATCATTTTCATTATCAGCGGCATCCTCGCACTCTTCCTCTAGTTCATCAAGATCAATCGTCACGTCAGGGTCAAAGGTAGCGCTGTCGCCGTCGCCGGTAATGGCATCATTATCTAAATCAACAATATTACCCTTGTTGTCTACACAAACGTAGTGATTGGGATTGATACCGCCAACAGTTTTATCCGGGTCTCCGGCATAAACAGGATTAACAACAAAGGGTAGTAGGAGAGCGAGAGCCACCACAAGGCCCAACCATTTGCCAAAAAAGTGCGACATAAGCCACTGCTCCTAAAAACTACTTTCCATAATGACAAGTCTATTGTAACACATATACGTTGTAGAATCAACCCTCTAGCTCTTGAATGGATGTAAATGGTATAGTTGGCGCGTTGTATAACATAATGTTTTATGTTATAATTCCAGGTGAGACTTTGAGGGAGCAAAATAATGGCAGAAACTATGCTTGATCCAAAAGCGCGTTTGCGCCAAAAAATTTTGGGGTTGAAGATACGGCAGGCCCGCACCGAGGCCGGCTTGACCTTGAAAGAAGTCGGTCAGGCTATTGGAAGTTCGGCAGAGCTTGTCTCTGAAATCGAGTTTGGCCAGCGCGAAGTAGGGCTGCCTCAGTTGGAAGTGATGGCCCTGCTCTTTAATGTGCCGATCACTTATTTTTGGTCCGACGAGCCGGTGGAGACATCCGAGCGCAACCTGCCCACGGTTGAAGCCATTGCTCTACGCCAGCGTATCATTGGCGTCCTGCTGCGTCAGGCTCGCACCGAAGCCGGACGCTCTCAGGAAAATTTAGCCGATTTATTGAACGTGCCAGCGTCCCGGATAGCCGAGTATGAGCTGGGCGAAGCCGAAATTCCATTTTTGGAATTGGAAACTCTGGCCAATAACCTCAACGTACCCATTGACTATTTTATAGACCAGGGGTTGCCTTTTAGCGAAACCAACGGACACATGAGCATGGATGAATTGGCTCGTCTTTCGGAACTGCCCAAAGAGGTGCGAGAATTTCTGGCTAACCCGGCCAATTTGCTCTATATCAACATCGCCATGCGTTTGAGCGATCTCTCGGCTGAGACCTTACGCAGCCTGGCCGAAGGATTGCTTGAAGTAACCTATTAAGGCAGAAGGTATGGCTGAAAATCTTCCCCGCGAGAAACTCACCCCACCGGCTGAACCGGCCAAACCCTCGGTGGTGGATGAGCTTTTTGACCTGGCCGCCACGCGCAATCTCGATACAATGCTGCGTAAAGCCCTGGGCATGGTCGTGCGGATTGTCGGCGCAGAAGCCGGGTCTATTTTGCTGCAAACTCAGTCAACACACCGCTTGCGGTCCGGCGCATTCCGGCAAGAGGCCTTGAGCCGGATTGATCGCTGGGAAGCTGTTATCAGCAGACATCTCCAGGATACAATCTGGACCATCCCCACGGCCTCGTCCAATTTACCCCTTTCGATCTCCACCCTGGCCGACAGCCAACTGGACTTGGTTAATATTCCGCTGCTACAAGACACCACCGTTATCGGCGCGTTGAGTTTGGTACTGCCGCCCGGTAACGAACTGGCCGACTCGCAGCGCAACTTGTTGACCCGCATGGCCCGAGGTATTGGGCAACTGGCCTCGCTGGTATCTGATCTGGAACTGGCCCAACAACGCTTGAACCAAATGGGCGTTTTTTACCAGGTGGGACAGGCGCTGGTTACCACTTTTGACATCAATAAATTATTATCTGATACTATGCAATTGTCCGCCGATGTGATTGACGCCGGCGCGGCTTCGCTGATGCTGATTGACGAAGATCGCCAGGAGTTGGTTTTTGAAGTGAGTCACGGTTCACGCAGTAAAATGCTGCGCCAGCAGCGGATTCCCCTGGATGAGGGCATTGCCGGCTGGGTGGCCCGCAACGGTTATCCGGTCATTGTCAATGACGCCCGCACCGATCCCCGGTTTAGCCATCGGGTGGATGTGCGAACCGGCTTTTTGACCCAATCTATTGCGGCGGTGCCCTTAAAAATCAAAGGGCGGATCATCGGCGTGTTGGAGGTTTTGAACAAGTATTCGGGGGCCGGTTTCAATCAGGAAGATGTGCGTTTGATGAGTTCGATTGCCGCTCAGGCGGCCATTGCCCTTGAAAATGCTCGCCTCTACCAGCAGGTTCGGCAGGAACGAGACCACATTATCAAGGCGCAAGAGGATGTGCGGCGGGAATTGGCCCGCAAGCTGCACGATGGCCCGGTGCAACTGCTGTCGGCAATCAGCATGAGTCTCGATCACCTGGAACGGCTCAACGAAGTCAAGCCCGAAGCCGTTCATAATGAAATCAATGCCCTGCGTAATCTGGTGCGGCATGCCATGCGGGATGCCCGCAATATTTTGTTTGAGCTGCGGCCTATTATTTTGGAGACGCAAGGACTGGTGGCGGCGTTGGAAGAATACGTCAATCAGCTTCGCAACACCGAAAGCTTTACCGTCCACTTTAAAACCATTGAAGAGGTGGGGTACGAGCCAAAAGTCGCCGGCACCATTTTCTCCATTGTCCAGGAAGCGGTTAATAATATCAAACGTCACGCCAATGCCCGGAATGTGTGGATATTGCTTGAGCTTAAAAACAATCGTTTTCTCGTTTCGGTACGGGATGATGGCGAAGGGTTTGATGTTGAAAAAACCGACGCGGGCTACGACCGGCGAGGTTCATTTGGCTTGCTGAATATGCGCGAGCGGGCCGAGTTAATTGAGGCGGAACTGCATATTCAATCCCGCCCCGAAGCGCCCAATCGCGGCACGACGATCCAACTAATTTTGCCGCTGCCGCCGCTCTCCAATCCCAAACCAAAGTCATAAATTAGCTCCCCTGCGGAGAAGGATGATTTATCATGGCTCAATCGTCTGGCAAGAAAATTCAAGAACAAGGGGTTGCCCTTTTCCGCAAGGGTAAATTTGAGGCAGCGCTGGAAAAATTCAACGAGGCGCTGCAAGTTTCAGCCGACCAACCTAAACAAGCCGCTGAAATCTACAATGATTTGGGCGTAACTTACAAACAACTGGGCAATTATCCCGCCGCCCACCAGTCTCTGGATGAAGCCATGACTCGCTTTACCCAACTACAGGATAAAAAGGGTGAAGCTCAAACCTGGGGCAATCGGGCTTCGATTTACGAGGCCGAGGGGCGGTTGGAGGAAGCCGTTGAAACCTACAAAATATCGGCCAGTATGCTGGAAGAAGCAGGCGAAAGTGAGCTGGCCATGTATGTCTGGCAGGCCGTAAGCAAACTCCGCACCAAGCAGGGCCAGTATATTGCCGCCATTGGCGCTTATGAAGAGGGCATTGAAAATATGCCCGAAGGTTCGCTGAAGCGAAAAGTTCTCCAGCAAATTTTAAAACTGCCCGGCAGTATGTTGGGGCTGGCCGGCTCCGGCAGCGAGCCAGACAAGGATAAATGATTTTTTCTCAGTGGATTCCTAAAAAGGCAAACTTATACTTCTTTTTCGGCATAAATCCGCTCGCGCAGTTCATCTATGGCAATGCGCTCGCCGGTGGTTTCGTCCAGGTAGTGCCAGTGTTCCCAGCCGTTGCAGGGGCCGTTTTGCAGCGCCTTGCCCACCTGGTGGATCGAGCCGGTGTGCCCGTTCACCCGCAGGTGGCCGTTGGCCAAAATAGTGGCGCTTGTTTCCCCTTTTTTGCCCAGGTATAGTTTTTGCCCCGGTTGAAGCAGGCCGCGTTCCAGCAAACTGCTGAAAGAGATGCGCGGCCGGTCGCGCTTGCTTTTGAACACAAACACTTCTTCGACAAATGGCGACGGCTCGATGGCGTCAAGCCGGTCCTGGGCCAGCCGGACGTAATTTTCCTCGCGTTCGATGCCAATCCAGTGGCGGTGAAGCTTTTTAGCCACTGCGCCGGTTGTGCCCGTGCCAAAAAACGGGTCGAGGACCACGTCGCCCGGATTGGAACTGGACAGGATTACGCGGTACAGCAGCGCTTCCGGTTTCTGGGTGGCATGGGCCTTGATTCCGTTAAGTCTGAGCCTTTCTTTGCCGGTACACAGCGGAATTTCCCAATCGCTGCGCATTTGCAGGTCGCCGTTGAGCGCCTTCATGGCGTGATAATTAAAGGTGTAACGCGCCCCTCGATTCTTCTGCGCCCACAGCAGAGTTTCGTGAGCGTTGGTAAAGCGCACCCCCCGAAAGTTGGGCATGGGTTGAGTTTTAACCCAGATCACATCGTTGAGAATCCAATAGCCCAAATCCATCAAGGTGGCGCCAACCCGGTAGATATTGTGATAGGAACCGATGACCCAGAGCGTCCCGGTATCTTTGAGAACACGCCGGCAGGCTTGCAGCCAGGTTCGGGTAAACTGATCGTATTCGGCCAGGCTGTTAAAGCGATCCCATTCATCGGTGACGGCGTCAACTTTGGTGATGTTGGGCCGCCACAATTCCTGTTGCAGTTGGAGGTTATAGGGTGGGTCGGCAAAAATCAGATCAACGCTCTTTTCCGGCAGGGTGTTGAGCGCCTCAACACAATCGGCCTGGATAATTTGGTCCAGGGGCAGGGCTGGCTTGGGCATGATCGTCAACTCCGAGATAATATATTATGTCAATTATACCCTCGATTGGAAAATTTGCCTAACCAGCACAAGGTCGCAGAGTAGCAAGGTCGCAGGGTCGCATTAATTCCCTACCTACCGTCTACTATTTTCTTACAAGGGGCAAATAATAATGTTGAAGTTGGCCGTGATAAAGCCAAACCGGAACGGTGCGGGGGCTGGAAACAATGTGCTGACCAAAGGCTCTGCCTGAGACGGTCAAATTGCCGATAAATTGCCAGGAATTGGTAGCGGGGTAAGGGGTAGTATTGAGCACAAGTTGTAAAGCAGCGGCGCTAGAAACTGTGCCGCTGCCGGGATTGATCTGAAGATTAGGGGTGGAACTGGTGACTTGCCAATTGAATTGGTCAATGCCGAGGTTGCGCACGGTGATGGTCAGGCTTTCCGGGCCACTGGTACCTTGTTGGTGTAGAAAACGCACTTCCGCCGGAAAGCCCAATTGTGGCACAGGGGGAGGCGCCGAGTAAAGCCCGGTTCGGGCCACATCATGATGAAACATGGGCCAGGGCCGGCGGCTGTAAATCGTGCCGGTCTCTTGCCAGATATAAACGGCAGCCTTGTTGGCTACATTCGCGCCACCGATAACGGTTTCCAATAGATTGTCGCCATCAATATCATCCACCAGCGGTGAACTGTGCAAGATACGGGGGGTAGCGTGACGCACATCTGAACTCATCTGGCCGTTAGGTTTAACAATTGAAATGCCACCAGCGCCGGCGCCTATCGTCATAATCTCGATAGCGCCATCGCCGTCGTAATCGGCTAAGACGGGGGGAAAGGGTTGGGCATTATAGGCCGGACGGGAGCCAGGGTTGACACTGAGGGGACTCATAGGAAAGCCGGCCACATTGCGACCATCGCCGTGCCAGGCGTAAAGCTCGGTGCAGGGCGGGTTATTTAGCTGATAAGACAAACCGCAGCCAATCACCACTTCCAAATCGCCATCCCCGTCAAGATCACCCAAAGCGGGTGAAGAGGCCATATTGCCTTTGGTGACAGTCGGCCAGCCGGGCAACAGGCGGCCCCGGTGATCCCAGGCATAAATCTTCTTCCCATCAGGGATACCGCCGCAGCTTTCATTCCAGTCCCCCGTGCCAACTACAATATCAAGCCAGCCATCGCCATTAATATCGCCGATGGCCGGAGAAGATCTGATGACTTCGGAAGTTTGAGTGGGGAAACCAGGCACTACGGAGCCGTTGCCATTCAGCGCCAGAAAAAAATAAGGGTTGGGGCAGCCAGGCACAGGATAGCTGTAGGTGCCAACCATTATCTCTGGCAACCCATCTCGATCTATATCAGCCAGAGCTGGAGAGGACATCCCGCCTCGGAATAAACCCCGAGACCGATCAATAGGCCAGCCGGCCACCCGTTTGCCATTGTGGTGCCAGGCGTGCAAACGCCGATCAGAACCGGAAATAACAATCTCCAAATCTTTGTCGCCATCCAGATCACCCACAGCCGGCGTTGACTCAAATCCATCGGGCACCCCATCGGGGTAACTGCCGCCGCCTGCGCCCAATTCATCAAAAGCCCGGCGCGGCCAGCCAGATGCGAGCGCAAATTGGGCAGAGCCGCCGACATAGGTTAAAACAACCACTCCCCCTACCAGATGAAGATTGGGGGTCCCCCCCACGGCAACAATAATTTCCAGGCGGCCATCTCTATTTAAATCAGCAATGGTAATGCTTGAGAAAATGTAAGTAGAGGATGCTCCCTTAAAATAATTGGCGATTTGTTTGGACCAGAGGAGGGTGTAGGTCGCCCCGTTGATAACATAGAGCATCCCATCTATTCCCCCGGCTACAATCTCCTTTTTGCCATCCTTATTGAAATCGGCTACAGCTACAGCCGACTCTTTAATGCGTTGGCCCGGCAAAACAATCTCAATATCATCGGCTGCTCTTACTGGCGTGGGAGGAGTATTGCTAAAAATAACCACAAAAAAGAGCAAGCAACTGAGGGACAAAATCAGGATTCGGTTTAGATTCATAAACACACAGAAAAATCGGGTATTTCCCACATAGCGTGGGTAAGCTCGGCGTGGATTGCCAAATCCACGCCCTTGCCGCCGGATTTGGCAATCCGGCGGGAGCAAGCCCACGTCAAGTGGGAAATACCGGAAAAATCTTTATGACCTTACACTTAAATCTGCCACCACCCCGCCGGTGAATCGCGCCAGGTCTGCCGGGGTGATGGCAAAGACCGCATTCGGTGTACCGGCGGCGGCCCAGATAACCTCAAACTGCCAGAAATCCTGGTCAATGTAAAGAGGCAACCGGGTAGCATGACCAAAAGGCGGCACCCCGCCGATAGCAAAGCCGGTGGTCTCACGGACGGTATCCGCATCAGCCCGTTTGACCTTGTTTTTACCGACGCCACACAAGGCGGCTAATTTAGCCTCGTCCAGCCGGTTGGGGCCGCTGACCAGGGCCATCGTGGGCCGGCCATCTACCACAAACAACAGCGATTTGACAATTTGGGCCACCGTACAGCCAATCGCGCGGGCGGCATCTTCGGCGGTGCGGGTGGTCTCCGTAAACTCTTTGATGGTAATCTCCAGCCCCAATTCACGGGCAGCAGCGGCGACTCGTTGGGCGGTAGGGTGCAGCATTTGAAATCCTGAATTAATTTAAATTCAAGCAGGGGAGCAGGGGTGTTGAGGTGCAAGGGAAAGATTTCTCCCCTGCTCCCCCGCTCCTCAGCTCCCCTGCTATTTCCCGTTGCCGTTCAGCAGCGCATACTCCATACTGTCAATCAAGGCCCGCCAACTGGCCTCGATGATGTTGGGGTGCGCGCCGACGGTGGTCCAAAATTCGGTGGTGCCTTCTTCCTGGAAGTCAATCATCACCCGGGTGGTGGCGGCAGTGCCGGCGTCGCTGTCGAGGATACGGACCTTGAAATCGGTCAAGTGGACCCGCTGCAACTGGGGAAAATCCTGGTACAGCGCCCGGCGCAGGGCCAGGTTAAGGGCGTTGACCGGCCCATTGCCTTCGGCGACCGTATGGCGAATTTCGTCGCCCACTTTCACTTTTACCGTCGCTTCGGTAAAGAGGCCGCGGCCCTGCCGGTTTTCGGTAATCACCATAAAGTCAATCACCTCAAAGGGAGGCTTGTAACTGTTGTTGGCCCGGCGCAGCATCATATCCACCGAAGCCTCAGCCCCCTCAAAGGTATAACCTTGATTCTCCAACTCCTTGATTTGTTCCAACACCTGCCGGGCCTCTTCGCGGCTGGTATCCAGGCCGCGTTCCGCCGCTTTGTAAAGAATATTCCCTCGCCCGGACAGTTCCGAAACAACTGCCCGCTTCTCATTGCCCACCAGGGTCGGGTCCATGTGCTGATAACTTTCCTCAACCTTGAGGATGGCCGCTACGTGGATGCCGCCTTTGTGAGCAAAGGCGCTGTAGCCAACGAAAGGCTGGTGGGGATTGGGCGTCATGTTAGCCAACTCATCCACATAACGCGAGAGGGCAGTCAGGCGGGCCAACTGCTCGGGCTTGACACACTCATAGCCCATTTTTAGCTGCAAATCGGGGATGATGCTGATGAGGTTGGCATTGCCAACCCGCTCACCATAGCCGTTGACCGTGCCCTGAACGTGTCTGGCTCCACCGCGCACCCCGGCCAGCGCATTAGCTACCCCCAATTCGCAGTCATTGTGGGGGTGAATTCCTAGCCGTTGCCCTTCAAATCGCGCCGCCACTTGTTTGGTGATTTCTTCAACTTCCCAGGGGGTTGACCCACCATTAGTATCGCACAATACCACGCAGTCGGCCCCGCTCTTGATGGCTGCTTGCAGGGTCAACAAAGCGTAGTCAGGGTTAGCCTTATAACCATCAAAAAAGTGCTCGGCATCATAGATAACTTCTTTGCCGCGCTCCTTGAAATAGGCCACGCTCTCGGCAATCATCTCCAGGTTTTCTTCCGGGTCCGTTTCCAGAATGTGGCGCACGTGCAAATCCCAACTTTTGCCCACTAGGGTTACAACCGGTGTATTGGCCTCAACCAGGGCCTGGATGTTGGCATCTTTATCACAAGTGGTATTTTTGTAGCGGGTGCTGCCAAAGGCAGCAATTTTGGCATGTTTCAGATTTAATTCACCCTGTCGAGCAAAAAATTCGGCATCCTTGGGATTAGAGCCGGGCCAGCCCCCTTCGATGTAATGCGCCCCAAACTCATCCAGTTTTTGGGCAATTTTGAGTTTATCGTTACAGGATAAAGAAATTCCTTCGCCTTGCGTTCCATCACGCAGGGTGGTGTCGTAGAGAAATATTTGTGTCATCAGAACCTCCAGAGTATTTGCTGATTATAATTTTTTTGGAAAGGGAGAGCAAAGGGGGGAGCAGAAGATAGTGGATAGTGGATGGAGGATGGTAGATGGAAGATGGAAGATAGAAAGAGCTATCCTCTACCCTCTATCTTCTACCCGCTATCCTCTATCCTCTGCCTTCATCCTCTATCTTCAAAAGAGGGGGGTTCCAATGGAGCGGGCGACGGCCACAAATTTGGCTATCGCCCGATTGACACCTCTGTTGGCTGTTGTACTGCGTTGGGATAGGGTAAGCATGGAGACCCTTTTTGTGACCGCTGACCGCAGACGGCAGACCGCCTCTGTTTTTGGCGGTCATCGGTCTGCGGTCGGCGGTCGTTGATTAGGCTACGGTGATACTCTTATCCAGATAAACATCCTGAATGTGGTTGAGCAGCTTGGCCCCTTCGGCCATGGGGCGCTGGAAGGCTTTGCGGCCCGAAATCAGGCCCATGCCGCCGCCGCGCTTGTTGACTACGGCGGTGTAGACCGCTTCGGCAAAGTCATTCTTGCCCGAAGCGCCGCCGGAGTTAATCAACCCGGCGCGGCCCATGTAGCAGTTGGCTACCTGCCAGCGCACCCAATCAATCGGATTGTCGCTGGCCAGTTCCCCATACATCTTAGAGCTGGATTTGCCAAAGCCGATGGCCTTGAAACCGCCGTTGTTTTCGGGTAGTTTTTGCTTGATAATATCGGCCTGGATGGTTACGCCGAGGTGATTGGCCTGGGCGGTGGTATCGGCGGCGACGTGATAATCCACGCCATCCTTCTTGAAGGCCGAATTGCGCAGGTAGCACCACAGCACCGTAGCCATACCCAATTCGTGAGCATAGGCAAAAGCTTCACTCACTTCGACAATCTGGCGGGTAGATTCAGCCGAGCCGAAATAGATGGTCGCGCCGACGGCGGTGCAGCCCATATCCCAGGCTTGCTTGATGTTGCCAAACATCACCTGGTCATACTTTTCGGGATAAGTCAGCAGTTCGTTGTGATTAATTTTGACAATGAAGGGAATCTTGTGGGCATATTTGCGGGCCACCGCCCCCAACACGCCATAGGTGGACGCGACCGCATTGCAGCCACCCTCGATGGCTAATTTGACAATATTTTCGGGATCAAAATAGGCCGGGTTGGGCGCAAAGGAAGCGCCGCCGGTGTGCTCGATGCCCTGGTCAACCGGCAAAATCGAGAGATAGCCGGTGCCGGCCAACCGGCCGTGGTCGTACAGGCTTTGCAAGCTGCGCAGCACTTGCGGGTTGCGGTCAGAGGATTGCCAGACCCGGTCAACAAAGTCGGGGCCGGGCAGGTGCAGCGACTCCTTGGGGATACCCTTACAGGTAAAACTTAACAACTCATCTGCTTTTTCGCCAAGCAGGTCAATAATATGATTCGACATAGTTCTTTCCTTTCTTTTTGATATAGCCATTACAACGCCAATGGACTAAGTTTTATCTTAATGCGTTAAGCGCAGGTCAGATAGTGTAAATCGTCACAATTTAGCCTGACAGATGTCATTATCAGGCTGCCAGGGTGTTTACCCGGTCGGCATGAGCGGTCTCATAATCCTCTACAGCAGCCGCGTGACGCTGCAAATAGCCAAGCTGATCAATGCCGTTGAGAATACAGGTTTTGCTAAAGCTGTCAATGGGGAACTCAACCTTGCGGCCATCCGGCAGTTGCACCGTCTGGCTGGCCAAATCAATGGTAATTTGAGTATCCGGCTCCTCTTCGATCAGGCTTAACAATTGATAGTGAGTTTCTTTGTCCACCACAATGGGCAGCAGCCCTAACTTGAGCGAATTGTTACGAAATATGTCGGCCAGGCTGGTGGAGATAACGGCCTGGAAGCCGTAGCCCATAATCGCCCAGGGCGCGTGTTCGCGGCTGGAACCGCAGCCAAAGTTGTCGCCGGCCACCAAGATTTTGGCCTTTTGACCCTGCTCGGTGTTCAGGATGAAATCCGGCTTGGGGCTGCCGTCGGCTTCATAGCGCCAATCAAAAAACAGATTCTCACCCAGGCCCTTTTTGTCGGTTACTTTCAAAAACCGGGCCGGGATAATCTGGTCGGTGTCAATGTTCTCGGTCGGGATGCCGACCATGGTGGCGGTTAAGGTAGTAAATTTTTCCATAAAAGTTAGCTTCCCTATTAGTTCAAGATTGTACGCACATCAGTAATCACGCCGGTGACGGCCGTAGCCGCGGCGGTGAGTGGGCTGGCCAGGAAAGTGCGCCCGCCCTTGCCCTGGCGGCCTTCAAAGTTGCGGTTGCTGGTGCTGATAGCGTACTGCCCCGGCTCCAACTGGTCGCCATTCATGGCAATGCACATAGAGCAGCCGGCTTCGCGCCAGTCGGCCCCCGCCTCTTTGAAGATTTTGTCCAGCCCTTCGGCTTCGGCCTGCTGCTTGACCTGCTGGCTGCCGGGGACGACCATCATGCGCACCCCGTCGGCCACCTTGCGGCCTTTGATCAGGCTGGCCGCCAGCCGCAAATCGCTGAGGCGAGAGTTGGTGCAGCTCCCCAGAAAAACCACATCCACTTTTTGCCCCAGCAGCGACTGGCCGGGTCGTAAATCCATATAAGTCAACGCCTTTTCCAGCGTTTGCCGTTCGCTAACATCTTTGATGGTCGCCGGGTCGGGAACGCGCTGGGTGATTTGCATACCCATGCCTGGATTGGTGCCGTAGGTAATCATTGGCTCCAGGCTGTTAGCGTCAATCACAATCTCTTTGTCAAAGGTTGCGCCCTCGTCGGTGGGCAGGCTGCGCCACTGCGCTACAGCAGCCTCCCAGGCTGCGCCTTTGGGGGCATGCGGCCGTCCGGCGATGTATTCAAAGGTGGCGTCATCGGGGGCCACCATCCCGGCTCTGGCTCCGCCTTCAATGGACATGTTGCAGATGGTCATGCGTTCTTCCATCGTCAAACCGCGAATGGCGCTGCCCATGTACTCAAAGACATGGCCGGTGCCGCCGCCAATGCCGATGCGAGAAATCAGGTTGAGGATAATATCTTTGGCCGACACGCCGGCAGCCAGCGTGCCTTCGACACGCACCGCATAGGTTTGCGGCTTGTTTTGCAGCAAGCATTGGGTCGCCAGCACATGCTCAATCTCGCTGGTGCCGATGCCAAAAGCCAGCGCCCCAAATGCGCCGTGCGTGCTGGTATGGCTGTCGCCGCAGACGATGGTCATGCCCGGCTGAGTCAAGCCCAACTCTGGGCCGATGACGTGGACAATGCCCCGGTTGGGGCTGTGCAGCCCGTGCAAGGGGATGCCAAAATCGGCGCAGTTCTTCTCGAGCTGGCTAATTTGCTTGATGACCAGCACATCGCTGATGGGAATATGGGGCGGGGTTGTCGGGATGCCGTGGTCCATGGTGGCTACGGTTTTATCGGGCCGGCGCACTTTGAGACCCTTCTCGCGCAGCCCGGTAAAGGCCTGGGGTGAGGTGACTTCGTGTATTAAATGAAGATCAATATAAAGCACCGTCGGGTTGCCTGGCTCGGCGACCACCACGTGTTGATCCCAGATTTTTTCAAACAGGGTTTTGGGGGGATGTCCGTTGGTTGACATAGAGCGTACCTCGAAATTAAGTCTCTCCTCGCAGCAATTGCTTGTTATAAAACATGATGCGTCATGCGTAAAATTGAGCCGATCATTTGCTCTTACGCATCACGCATCACGTATGACACTTATAAGTTTAGCACAACCTGTCCGATTCAGCCAAAAGGTTGAAAGCGTGGGAGCATTTCACCAAGTGATTGTCTAAAGATAAGTTCCCTCAGGTTCCTATGAGTTCCCAGGGAACTAGGAGAACTCATAGGAACTCAAAAAGGGGAAGTAAATTTTAGACGTTTACTAATCGGTAAGAGTGCTTTGCTGGTTTAGCCGCTGGGTATGAAGCAAAGAGGCCAGAATGGAAATCGTCAGAATGGCGGCAATCACGCCTAGAGAAACGCCGATGGGGATTTTGTAAAACTCGGCGATGACCATTTTGATACCCACAAAGGTGAGCACCACCGACAGCCCCAGCTTCAAATAGTGGAACTTGTCAATGACTCCGGCCAACACAAAATAAAGCGAGCGCAGGCCCAAAATGGCGAAAACATTGGAGGTGTAGATGATAAAGGGGTCCTCGGTTACGGCAAAGATAGCCGGGATGGAGTCGAGCGCAAAAACCAGGTCGGTGCTTTCGACAATGAGGAGCACCAGAAAGAGCGGGGTCGCCATCAACAACCCGCCCTGGCGCACAAAAAATTTGTCGTCGGCGTATTTGGGGGACACCCGCATAAAGCGCCGGAAAAGTTTGACCAGCGGATTGTCCTCGGGGTGGATCTCTTCATCCCGGTGAAAGGCCATTCTGATTCCGGTGAAGATGAGAAAGCCGCCAAAGATGTAAATGATCCAGTGAAATTCGTGCAGCAAAGCCGCGCCAACGGCGATCAGAATACCCCGCATCACCAGCGCGCCGATAATGCCCCAGAACAGTACCCGGTGCTGGTACAAGGCCGGTACGGCAAAATAGGTGAAAATGAGTACAAAAACAAAGATATTGTCTACGCTGAGCGATTTTTCGATCAGGTAGCCGGTGAAAAAGGCCAGGGCTGCTTCGCTGTTGGAGTACTCGCTGGCCGGGGAAATAGTGTCCCAGAAAAAGTAAAGCCCTAGGTTGAAACACAGAGACAGGGCAACCCAAACCACACTCCAGATAGTCGCTTCTTTGACCGAGACAGCGTGGGTGTGGCGGTGAAACACCCCCAAATCCAGGGCCAGCATGGCCAAAACAAAGCCATTAAAGCTAACCCAAAGCCAAATTGTATCCATAAAATTTCCACTCCTTGTATAGAATTTGGCCGTGGTAATAAAAAAGGCGAGACTTCCACGGCGTTAAGTCGTGGTAGTCTCGCCAGTAGTGTTGGCACACTTACGGCCAGCCGGGAGCATTGCTCCGTATTGACGACTGACCGGCCCATGCGAATGGGTGGCTACTCCCTAACCAATGCTACAACTATAGCAGTCTGCCCCCGTTTTGTCAAACGGTTTAAGCGGATGCCAAAAAGACGGGGCGCTGATAAAGCAGCAGAAGAAAACAATTTAAATTTGAGCGACAACGATAGTCAAATCGTCGTGCAATTCGGCCTCGGCGGTATGGCCGAGTACAGCGGCGCGCAAGTGGGCCAGCATCGCCTCGGCGGAATGGGGTGGCCCGGCAGCCACTACTGCCTCCAGCCGCTCAAACCCAAACATGTTGCCGGAGCCGTTCATGGCCTCAACTACGCCGTCACTGGTCAGGATGACCAGATCGCCGGGCTGCAAGGCAAGACTAACTTCGGAGTAACCGGCCTCCTGGCCCAGGCCAATGCCCAGCGGCGGACCGCCAATATCCACCCATTCCAGCGAGCCGTTAGCCCGGCGAATCAGCGGCGCGACACAGCCGGCATTGGCCGCCCGCAAAACACAGCCGCGATCCTGACCGGAGAAAGTGAATTCCAGGTAACAGAGCGCGCAGTTTTGTAGAAAACGGGTGCGGGTGTACGGACCCAATTCGCCGTCGAGATGGGCCAGCAAGTGAGCCGGGGCTAACTCCTGCCCAATAACCGACTGAAACGAGGCCAGACTGACCGCCATCAGCAACGCCGCCGGCATACCCTTGCCGGAAACATCGCCAAGCGCCACGACAAAGGCGGAAGGATGAAGGCTGAAGGATGAAGCAGGAATTTCATCCTTCAGCCTGAGCTTTCCATTTTCATCCTTCCACCTTCCGTCTTCCGCCTTTCCAAAAGTGTGGTAGGCATAAAAATCCCCACCCACCTCTCGGGCCGAGGTGCTGTAGCAAACCAAATCGAGACCTGACCAGCCGGGACGCGGCGGGGGTAGAAGGCTCTGCTGGATTTCACGGGCGGTGGTCAACTCTTGCTGCAAGCGTTCGGTCAGGGTGCGGAGATGTTCATTGGCCTGCGATAGTTCGGTAGTCCGCTCGGCGACCAGGGCTTGCAATCTGGCCCGTTGAGCCTGGATATTGGCGACTCGGAGGGTGTAGCCGGTGAAGGCCAGGGCCAGCACCGCTGCTATCGCCCCCAGCCGGAACCACCAGGTTTCCCAAAACGGCGGGGTGACGACGATACGGAGCGGCGTGCCCTCCTCATTCCAAACCCCGGCATTGTTGGAGCCTTTGATGCGCAAGGTGTAGCTGCCGGCATCCAGATTGGTGTAGGTGCCAAAGCGGCGGGTTCCGGCATTGATCCAATCCTGGTCAAAGCCTTCCAGCTTGTAGGCGTATTGATTTTTGGCCGGGTTGGTGTAATCCAGGGCCGCAAACTCGAATGAGAACACAATATCGCGGTACGACAGTTTGATCTCTTTGATTTGCTCAATCGGCTGGTTGAGCACAATTTCTTTATTGAGAATATTGAAGGCAGTCAAAACCACCGCCGGGGGATGGGGATTGTCTTTAATCTCCGCCGGGTTGAATCTGATCAGTCCATTGATCCCGCCAAAAAACATTTCTCCGCTGCGGCTCTGGAAATAGGCCCCTTCGTGAAAAACAGTGTTGCCCAATCCGTCGCCGGCATCGTAGTTAACAAAAGTTTGGCTGGCCGGATTGAATTTTGACAGGCCGTTGCTGGTGCTCAACCAAAGTTGACCGGCCTCATCCTCTAAAATACCGTAAACCACATTGCTGGCTAAGCCTTCTTTTGGGCCGAAATGGATAAATCGTCCCGTTTCCCGCTCCAACTTATTGAGGCCGCCGTTGGCCGTGCCGATCCACAGCCCACCACTGTGATCTTCGTGCAGGGTATAAATATCGTTGTTGCTCAGGCTGGCCGGGTCGGCGGAGTTGTACTGGTAACGCTCAAACGCGCCGCTGGCCCGGTCCATTTTATTCAAGCCGCCGCCGTAGGTGCCCACCCAAAACTCGCCCTGGCTGTCTTCGAGGAGGGCATAAACATCATTGCCGCCCAGGCTGGTCGGGTTGTCGGGATTGTGTTGGTAGCGGGTGAAGCGGCCGCTTTGCCGGTCAAATTTGTTCAGGCCGCCGCCTTTAGTGCCAATCCAGAGCGCGCCGGCCCGGTCTTCATAAATCGAGTTGATATCGTCGAAGCTCAGGCTGGTCGGGTCGTCGGGATTGTGTAGGTAGCGGGTAAATGTTCCGCTTTGCGGATCGAACTTGTTCAAGCCTGCTCCCGATGTGCCCAACCAGAGCAGCCCCTCCCGGTCCTCATAAACGGCGTAAATATCATTATTACTGGGACTGTTGGAGTTGTCGGGGTTATTGAGGTAAGTGACCAGCAAGCCCTGGGGATCGAACCGGTTCAGGCCGCCGCCTTTGGCGCCGACCCAGAGGTTGTTGGCCTCGTCCTCATAAATGGCCCGCACATCGTTGCTGGTGAGGCTGTTAGGGTTGTCGGGCTGATGAGCCAGGCGCTCAAATTGGCCGGAGGCGACTGTAAATTTGTTCACCCCGCCGCCGCGCGTGGCCAGCCACAGCACTCCGGAGCGATCCTGGTAGATGGCGCGAATATCGTTGTAGCTAAGGCTGGTTGGGTCTTGCGGGTCGTTGAGATAGCGGGTAAACGTGCCGCTGGCGCGGTCAAACAGGTTGAGGCCGCCGCTGCGCGTCCCGACCCAGAAATTGCCGGAACTATCTTCAAGCATGGCATTGACGATGGTATCGCTGAGGCTGGTCGGGTCAGCCGGGTCATTCACGTAATGAGTGAATGTTCCTGTCTGCGGGTCAAACTTGTCCAGACCGGCTTCGTTGCCTATCCACAGCCCGCCGGATTTGTCCACGTACAGGGTGCGGACCAGATTGTTGCTGAGGCTGGCCGGGTCGGCCGGGTCGTTGAGGTAGCGGGTGAAGGTGTTGGTTTGGGGGTCAAACAGATTCAGCCCTTCGCTGGTGGCAACCCACAGATAGCCGGCCCTATCCTCGACGATGCTCCAGATGCGGTCATTGCTCAGGCTGGCGGGGTTGGCCGGATCGTTTTTGTAGACGGTAAATTGTTCGCTCTGGGGGTCGAGTTTGTTCAGGCCCCCTCCGGCTGTGCCGACCCATAGGTTTCCGGCCCGGTCTTCAAACATGGTTTGCACCCGGTCGCTGCTGAGGCTGGCGGGGTTGGCCGGATCAGGCAGATAGACCTTGAACTCCTCCGTAACCGGGTTGAGCCGGTTCAGCCCGCCGCCCCAGGTGCCAATCCAGATCATACCGGCTCGGTCAAGGTAAAGATTGCCGGCGTTGTCGTTGGAGAGGGAATTGGGGTTCTGTGGGTCGCTCCTGAAAATGGTGATACTGTAACCATCGTACTTGTTCAGGCCGCTGGGCGTGCCAAACCACATAAAGCCGGTGTGATCCTGCGCAATGGAGAAAACTGTGCCGTGCGATAGGCCCTGTTCCAGCGAAATTTGCTCAAAGCGAAAGGTAGGCCCTTCGGCGGCATAGGCCGGGAGGGACAGGCAGAGTAACAGGGCTAAACTAATTAGCCAGCGGGACCAGTTGGGGGCAAAGACAACCTGAGTCTTTGCGAAGTTTAAGATGAGGTTCATGGGTCGATTTTAGCGTGGTCAAACAACTGAACTCATTTAGCCCTGGAATTATAATCCAGAGACCGGTTAAGAACAAGAGGACAAAGGGCTTATTCTCAAATTTGACATTTGGTTTATCCTGGATAGGATGAACCAATGATGTCTGTCAATAAAAATTTCATCTTTGTCTTTTGTCTGTTTCTTTTTATCCTATCCGCCTGTCAGACCACCCCCCCGACGGCCACACCGCCCACCGCCACCCCCGACTCCGTCGCTGCTGCGCCAACACCTACGCCTCCCCCAGCGACGCCGACCCCGGCTGCTACCTGCGCTGACCTCGACGCTACCTGGGGCAACAACTGGCCGGCGGCCCTCGATACCTTGACTCAACTCATCGCCGCCGATCAATCCTGCGGCGAAGAACCCCTCCTGAGCAAAAAGTACGCCGCCCACTACATTTACGGGGTAGCTTTGGAGGAACAGGGCCAGGTTGAAACGGCCATCACCCAATACCAGGCCGCCCTGGCCATTGACCCGCAGCGTAAAGAAGCCCTCGACGCCCTCTTTCGCTTAAAGGCGTTGCCCAAGCCCACCCCGCCGGCCTGTCTCTCCACCGCCGCGCCGCGCCCCGACCCGGCCCCGGCGGAAGCACCAAACACCACCCAATTTGTTACCGCCCAGGGCAATAAATTGCAGCTTGACGGCAAAACCTTTGAGGTGAAGGGGGTCAACTACTACCCTCGCCGCGCCCCCTGGCAGCGCTTCATCACCGAGACCAACCCGGCCGAGATGGCCGAGGAACTCGATCTGATCAAGGAAGCTGGCTTCAATACCCTGCGTATCTTCCTGTGGCATGAACCCCTTTTCACCTGCCAGCCGGAAGATGCTATTCCCAACGAGTCCGCCTTTGCCCTGCTTGACCAGCTTTTTGCCCTGGCCGCCGAACGCGACCTCAAACTTATTATGACCCTCAATGACCTGCCCGACCTGACCTTCCGCCCACTCTATACCGACTTTGCTCACTACGATAACCAGACCATCTACATTGTCCGCCGCTACCGCAACGAGCCGAGCCTGCTGGCCTGGGACCTGCGTAACGAAGGCGACATCAACTACGGCGCGCAGTCTGCCGAGGATGCCCGCTTCAGCCAAAAAGAAGTCATTGACTGGTTGGCCCATCTCAGCCCTATCGTCCGTGAGCACGACCCGCATCACCTGATTACCGCCGGCTGGTGGGGCGACCCGCTGCCGACCGAGCCGTATGTGGATTTTCTCTCATTCCACCACTGGACCGATGCCAAAGACCTGGCTCCCCGGCTCAAAACTTACCAGCAGCAAAGCGACAAGCCGTTGGTGCTGCAAGAATTTGGCTACCACAGTTGGGCCGACTCGCCGGGCCAGCCGCGCACCGAAAAAGAGCAGGCCGACAGTTTGGCCGAGGCTATAAAAACGGTCGAGGCCGCCGGGCTGTCCGGATGGGTCATCTGGACTGCCTTCGACTTTGTGCCGGCCCCCGGCCAGCCGCCCAACGAAGAGCATTTCTTCGGTCTGTGGCGCACCGATTTGACCCCCAAACCGGCTTTGCAAACCTTACCCCTGCCCTAAGCCCGTTTCATGTCATTCCGACCGCAGGGAGGAATCCATCCCAGGTTGATTGCCAAACGCACAATGTCATGTCATTCCGAGCGCACAATACCATGTCATTCCGACCGCAGGGAGGAATCCTTTGAGCCGCTCTAAACGCCAACGCGCCTGGCTAATTGTTGTTGCCCTGCTCCTGCTGGCGAACCTGATGGTATCCATCGTCATACTTTGGCGCTTTGCCGGCCCGGCTATCATCGAAACCGCTCCCGGCAACCCCCGCTTTGGTCTCTCCTTTATCAGCGCCCCCGATCATCTGGCCGACGAAGCGCGTTACAGCGGCGCGCTGGCGGCCGGGGCTACCTGGGATCGCTGGCCGCTTTACTGGCATTGGGTGGACGAAGGCGGCTACGCTGGCCCGCACGCCGGAGGCAGGCACGATTACGACGCTCTGATCGCCCAGGAACTGGCGCACGGTCTGACGCCCATCGCCATTTTACTCGGCACACCCGCTCGTTACGCCCAGGCCGCCCCTCCGCCTAACCCCGCCGGCGACCCGGCCAAGCCCAACAGCCTGCCGGTTACGGCCAGCACTGCGACCTTACCCCCCGCCGGACTGTTTGAACCCATCTTCGATGACGGCACGGATGAACCGGGACCGGACAAACTGATCAACCCCGCTAATCCCTGGGCCGCTTTTGTCTTTGCGACGGTGGAACGCTATCGCCCCGGTGGTCGGCTGGCCTGGCAGCAGGGCTGGCCGCGTGGGGTGGGTGTGCGTTATTGGGAAGTGTGGAATGAGCCGGATTACCAGCTTTTTTGGGGCGGCACGGTGGAGGAATATTACCGCCTCCTGGAAGTGGCCTACAAGAGCATCAAGGCCGCCGACCCCGAAGCCACCGTCATCCTCGGCGGGCTGGCTTTTTACGATCAGCGCGACTGGTTTCCGGCCTTGTTGCGCCAGACCAACAGCGACCCCAGCCGGGCCTACTTCGACGTTTTTTCCTTCCATCACTATTTGAGCATTTACAACAGTGAGCAGCTTATCCAGCAGGCCCACGCCTCGTTGACTGCTTTTAGCCTGGAAAACATCCCCATCTGGATCACCGAAAGCGGCGTCTCCGTGTGGGATGATTTTCCGGCTACCACCCACGATGTTGCCCCCGATACCCCTTTCCGGGCGACAATGGCCGAACAGGCCGCCTACATTGTGCAGAACGCGGCTCTCTCTTTTTACAATGGCGTCGAGCGCTACTACCACTTTCAACTGCACGACGACTGCGGCGATGGGCCGTCGAGCGCCTACGGTCTGCGCCAGAATTTTAGCCCTCACGCCTGCAACCCGGCTCAAGGCCAGCCGCGGGCCGCCTATGCCGCCTACCAGTTGGCGGCGGAGCAGTTCGACGGAGTAATCCCGCTCTGGCGCGACAAGCAGTATGAGCATGATCGAGTCGCCTTTTACCGTCCCGCCGACAAGTCACGGGTGATGGCGCTGTGGGCCACGCAAGGGTTGACCGTTACTACAGCTATCAGCGCCACGGGTAATAGTGCTCGCCTCTTGTGGGTCGAGCCAACGCCACCCCTATCGGGAACCGGTGGTCTCAGCCGCACCTTGACCCTGACGCCCACCGGGGGCGTTTATAGCTTAACTCTGCCGCGAGCCACCAACCAAAACGGGGCCGATCCCGCCGACCCCACCTTTCAAATCGGCGGCCAGCCCTTTCTGTTAGTCGAACAGGATACTCAGCCGCCCCGCACCATCCTCCAACCCCTCCAACCCTCCAGCCCTCCAACCTTCCTTCTTCGCTGGCAGGGCGACGACCCCGGCTCTGGCATCGCCGGGTATGATCTCTACGTGAGCGAAGATGGCGGGCCGCTCGAACTGTGGCTGGCCGATACCCCCGCCGCCGAGGCCAAATA
This sequence comes from Anaerolineales bacterium, assembly GCA_015075405.1. Lineage (GTDB taxonomy): Bacteria > Chloroflexota > Anaerolineae > 4572-78 > J111 > DSQQ01. Next base: position 1,630,457 of record JABTUK010000002.1, on the reverse strand, counting down.
TACGGGCCGGATCAACCACAGCTACAGCTTTGCTATCCGCGCCCGCGACCGGGCCGGCAACGCAGAACCGCTGCCCGCTCAGCCCCAGGTCACGACTCAAATTGTCTCCGGCCCGGCGGTGACGGGGGTGGTGCTCGGCCCCACCGGTGAGCCAATCGCCGGGGCTAATGTGACCATCACCGGCCCCAACACCCAGGAAACCCTGACCACCAACGCCGCCGGACAGTGGCCGCCGCTGCCTCTACTCGGTGGGGAGTACGAACTCCAGGCCAGCGCCCCCGGCTACACCGCCTGGCCCGCGCCGCGCCGGGTCAGCCTGACCGACGCCGCAACCATCACCCTGACCCTGGCCCCTCCCGCCAACGCCATCGCCAGCGGCGATTTTGAAGGCGACGGGGTTTGGAATGTATGGGAATGGGCCGGCCAGATCAACCTGTCCATTGATGCCTTCGACGGCCAGTCCGCCGCTCGCCTGGGCGACGGTAGTGGTGAACCGGCTGATTGCCCCGGCGGTCAGTCGGGTCAATTATGGAGCCTGAGCCAACAGGTAATGATTCCCACCGATTCTAAACCCCATCTTTCCTTCCTCTACAAAATTTCACCCTCCCAATCTCCAACCCCCGACCCCCGGTTATCCGTCTCATTTGAAGCAAACGGCGAAACCTACGAACTTATCCCCCCCGACGAGTTATCCCCCACTTCTGAATGGATGCTGGCCCACAAAGATTTGTCCGCCTGGCAGGGTCAAACGGGCCTGGTTCAATTCCAGGTGATGCGTTGCTCGGCGGAACCATTTTCGGTCAGTTTGGATCGGGTCAGTTTGGGGCCGGGGCAATGAGGTTTATAAATTCCCCTCACTTCAGCCGCAGGACAAAGTTAGCAGCATCGGGCCGCTCGTCCCAGCCCTGTTTGCTGTAGAAGCCGCGCTGGTAGGACTCGCGGGGGCGCATGTTGAGCAGCGATAAGCGGAAACAACCTCGGGTTACCGCTTCTTGTTTTACCACCTCCAGCAATTGGCTGCCCAAATTTTGCCCTCGCGCCGATTCGCGCACAAACAATTCAGACACAAAACCTTCCGGGCCAGGTAGAAAGAGATAGGGCAGCCAGTGGACCGACACATAACCCTCCATCTGACCGGCAGGATTTTCGGCCACATAAACGGAATGGCTTTCGCTGTCCAGGGTGAGGCGTAGTTTGTGCGCAATTCGGGCCTGAACTTCTTCCAGGGAAGCACCCTCAAAATAATGCTGAAACCAACCGAGATCAAGGATAAGGTCGGTCAGCGCATCGGCGTCATCGAGGTAGGCGGGACGGATAAGAGTGGGTAACATGTTTTTCCCTTCAAAATAGTAAACAGTTATCAGTCATCAGTAAGCAGTCAATGTCATTAAGTTAAGGGTGTAGCATAGGGCCTCGTGCCCGCCCACAGGGGGCTAAACTACACCGGCTTAACGACATTGAGTAAGCAGTTATCACAGTAATCTTTCACTGTCTACTGATCACTGTTTACTGATTACTGAGTTAATGCCGCCTGCGCCGGGTAGCCAGCAGGATACCAATCAGGATCAGCAGGATGCCAAAGCCGTGAAACCATTGAAAGCGCTCACCCAAAAAGAGGATGGCCATGATACTGCCAAAGACCGGCATAAGGTGGATAAATAGACCCGCCCGGTTAGCCCCGGCCAGTTCGACGCCCCGATTAAAGCAAAGATAGGCCAAAATGGAGGGAAAGATAGCCACATAACCAATCGTCAATAACGTGACCCGGTCAAACGAGACTGTCCGCCCGGTGGTGTGTTCCCACAGGTAAAACGGCAGCAGCACCACCGCTCCGGCAATAAAGGTGGCGGCAATCAAACTGAGCGGGTGCAGCGGTGGTCGCTGGCGCAGTAGAGCCGAATAAGCAGCATAGCCGGCCACGGCTATAAAAATCAACAAGTCACCCAGGTTTAGCGACAACCCCAGCAACATCGCCAGGTTGCCTTGGCCGACAATAACCAACACTCCGGCCAGCGAGAGCAGCACCCCCACGGTTTGAACCGGCGTCACTGTTTCGCGGTAGAAAAGATACGACATCAGGACGATCAATACCGGCATGGTAGACTGCATGAGCAGGGCATTGATGGCAGTGGTAAACTGCAAGCCGGTATAAACCAGGGTGTTAAAGAGGGTCACACCCAGAATGGCTAAAAGTAGAATAAACTTCCAGCGCCGCCGGATCAGCGGCCAGTCCCGTTTGAGGTGAGGCCAGGCAAAGCCAATGATCAGGATCGAGCCGCCGGCCCAACGCCAAAAGGCCAACCCAATCGGCGGCACATCGGCCCGCACGGCCCGGCCCAGCACAAAGTTGCCCGACCAGAACAATGTGGCCAGGATTAATAAAAGATAAGGCTGGTCAAACAGGGTTGTGAGGAGTTGGGCCGGTTGCAATGCGGCAAAGGTGAGTTTTTTGTCCATAACTTTGTCCTTGCTGGGTCAAGTTGCGTGGCGCTTTATTCTAATTTATGAGAAATCTTTCTTTTGGCAAAAAGTATAAACCCGGCTATGATTACGTCAAATGTATTGTTAAAGGTGGAGAATGACTCGATCTTATGTTCTTCGATGAAGCGAAAATCTATGTAAAAGCGGGCGACGGCGGTGACGGGGTGGTTGCTTTCCGCCGGGAGAAATATGTGCCGCGAGGGGGGCCGTCGGGCGGGCACGGCGGCAAGGGCGGTGATGTGATTCTGGAAGCCGACCCGCATCTCAATACCCTGATCCATTTCAAAAAGCGCAGCCACTTCAAGGCCGGGCGCGGTGAGCACGGCGGCAGCAAAAACATGGCCGGGGCGATGGGTGAGGATATTGTGATTGCAGTGCCGCTGGGCACTGTAGCCCGCCACGCCGAAACCGGAGAACTGCTGGCCGATCTGGTCGAGCCGGGGCAGCGGGTGATTGTCGCCCAGGGCGGCCGGGGCGGGCGGGGCAATGTTTCTTTCAAAAGTTCGGTTAACCAGGCCCCCAAAATGGCCGAGCGCGGCTTGCCGGGCCAAGAATTATGGCTGACCCTGGAACTGAAATTGATTGCCGATGTTGGGGTGATCGGTGTGCCCAATGCCGGCAAAAGCACCTTGCTGTCGGTGGTCAGCGCGGCCCGGCCCAAAATTGCCGATTATCCCTTTACCACTCTCCAACCTAACCTGGGTGTGGTTGAGCTGGATCACCGCGATCTGGTGATGGCCGACATCCCCGGCCTGATCGAGGGCGCGCACGAGGGGGCCGGTTTGGGCCACCAATTTCTGCGCCACGTCGAGCGCAGCCGGCTGCTCGTCCACCTGCTCAACGGAGCCGCGCCCGATCCGCTGGCCGATTTTGACCAGATCAACGACGAGTTGCGCCTTTTCAGCCCCAAGCTGGCCCAAAAGCCGCAGCTTGTGGTCCTCAATAAAATTGACCTGCCCGACGCCGCGGCCCATTGGCCGGCGGTGCAGGCGCGGGCCAATGACATGGGCCTGGAGGCGCTCAAAATCTCGGCGGTCACCGGTGAGGGTGTGCCGGCGCTGGTGGCCAAACTGTTTGAGAAACTGGACGACTTGCCCCGCGAGCCATTATTTGCCGAGGAAGTCCCGGTTTTTACCCTGGACGAGGATGAGCACTATTTCGAGATCGAAAAATTGCCCAACGGCTGGCGGGTCACCGGCCCCAAAATCGAACAGTTGGCTGCCCAGACCTATTGGGGACTGGATGAAGCGGTGATGCGGGCCTATCGCATTTTGGACAAGATGGGCGTCCACGCCGCTCTGCGCGAAGCCGGCGTCGAGGTAGGGGATACGGTTTTTCTGGATGATGTGGAGTTGGAATGGGTCTGGTGATAGGTAGCAGGGTAGCAGATAACAGGGTAGCAAGTTGCAAGGTTGCAGGTTGCGGGTTGTGGGTTATCGTTAACAAATTGCATGTCACCGATAAAAACCTTCAGAGTATTTCTTATTTCTTATTTCTTATTTCTTATCCCCTACTCCCTACTCCCTACTTCCTACTCCCTCCATGAAACTTGGTTTTCTCGGCGGCACCTTTGACCCTATTCACCTGGGGCATCTGTTGATGGCAGAGACAGCCTGGGAAGGGCTGGGCCTGAGCCAGGTGCTTTTTGTTCCGGCGGGCGATCCGCCGCACAAGCAGGGGCAGGCTAAGACGCCAGCCGTTCACCGGGTGGCGATGGTCGAGCGGGCGATTGCCGGCAATCCTCATTTTGCCCTGAGCCGGGTGGATTTGGAGCGGCCCGGCCCGCACTATACCACCGACACGGTGCGGCTCATCCGGGCGCAGTACCATCTTTCAGCCGAGGCTTGCTTTTTGATCATCGGCGGCGACTCGCTGGTGGATTTGCCGACATGGCACGATGCCCCAGAATTAATTACGCTTTGTCGCCTGGCGGTGATTGGCCGGCCCGGCTACCGGCCCGACTTGACCGAACTGGAAGCCGCTGTGCCCGGCCTCAGCGCCCGCCTCGATTGGGTGGATATGCCGCCGACTGGGGTTTCATCGCGGGATATTCGGGCCAGAGTGCGGGCGGGGCGGAGTATCCGTTATCAGGTAACCGAATCTGTCCGAGCGTATATTGAGCAACAGCGGCTCTATCAGACCGATAGCTACTTCTCTTGAAGAAAAACAGATACTACCTTGCCAAATTGTTTTGGGTTCTCAAGGTGAACGTTGTGCCCCACCCCGGGGATGATTTCGAGCCTAGCGTCAGGTATCTGCTGGCTCATTTTGGCGGCAAGTTCGGTGTACTTTGAGTCCAGTTCACCGGCAATCAGCAGGACCGGCATGGGTAAAGCGCCGAGTTTTGCCCACAACGGTGGCTGCTGTCCGGGGCTTAACGCCGCGATGATTTTTGCGACCCAACGAGGGTCATTCTTTTTTCTTTTCGCTTTGATTTCTGCCAGCAGCCGGGGCTGGCTCTGCAAGGTCCGAAATAAATCCATCTCGTACCAGCGCTCAACAAAGGTCTCAAGGCCGTGCGTCAGCACCGCCTCAGCCTGGCGATCATCTGCTTCAGCCCGTTCTCGACGGGCCTGTTCATCTACTATCCCGGCGTGACAACTCTCCAGCACGAGTGCCCTGATTTTTTGAGGAAGTTTCAGGGCCGCGTACAATGCAATTCGCCCCCCCAGCGAATAGCCCACCAGGCTAACCCGGTTCAGGTTGAGGTGTTCAAGAAACAGGTTCAACTCATTTGCCACGCTCTCGAAATCAAGCGGCTGAGCAAGCGGGAGATGGATATTGCGACCGTGCCCCGGCAAGTCGGGCATCAGGCAAAAGGAGCGGTTGGCATAATTTTCGGCAATGGGCAGCCAGTCTGCCCCCGCGCCCATAAATCCATGCAGGAAAACCACAGGGGGGTCGGATGGCTCTCCTCTGGCGTGATAAGTCCAGCTGGTCGTATGTTTCATCGGTTGACACCCTCTTTATTTTCTCCGGCAGTAACTGTTCAGCCCATGTCATTGCGAGGCTGTAAGCCGAAGCAATCCCCCACCCCAACCTGGGGATTGCTTCGCTTCGCTCGCAATGACACCTGAGTAGCTACCTCCAGCATACCCATTTTGTTTTGCCCGTCAATTTTGCATTAACCGCATCCTGAACTATAGTTTGGCTGGACTTTCCCCAATCAAAGATTAAACATGGAGGTAGATGATGTTTGTGGTCATGAACCGCATTCCGGTCAACCCGGAATATAAAACTCAATTTGAGGAGCGTTTTACCAACCGCGCCCGCGAAGTGGACAAGATGCCCGGTTTTGTGCGCAACCAGGTGCTGCGCCCAGCCAACCCCGACGACCCGTACATTGTGCTGACGGTGTGGCAAAACCAGGCCGATTTTGAAGCTTGGGTCAATTCCGAGGCATTTCAGAAGGGCCACGCGAAATCGGGCACACTGCCCCGCGAGGCGTTTCTGGGCCATAGCAAGCTGGAAACATTTGAGGTGATTTTGGATACGGCTTTAGAATAAGCGTACAAAGAGCTATCAACCCAAGGGGTGGGAAGCGAGCGAGATCATGCTGACTCGCCACAAATCATTGTTCTTCTCCCTGGCCTTCTATCTCCTCCTGGGGGCCGTTGCCCTGCGCGCCTTGGTTTTCTATTTTTCGATGGGACATCCGCTGCGTTGGACTGCTGCCGGGCTGTTGCTGGCCTTTGCTGGGCTGATGAGCTCCGAAAGGTGGCTAACCCGCCGCTATCGTTGGTATCCCTTGCTCTACCTGGCCTTACAAACCGCCCTGGTGTTCAGTTTATTACTCCTGCCGCCTTACCTGGATTTCTTCGCGGCTTTGTTTATCCCGCTCAGCGCGCAAGCAATGTTATCTTTTGCCCAACGAACCGGCCTGACCTGGATTGGCTTGTTTACTCTGACCGCAGCAGTTGGGCTGGGTTATGGGTTGGGCTGGTTAGAAAGCCTACCTTTTACTTTGTTGTTTGGTTCGGGTTACTTTTTTATTGGTTCTTACGCGGCCGTCACCGCCCAGGCCGAGGCGGCTCGCCAGGAGAGCCAAACCCTCCTGGCCGAACTGCAATCAGCCCACCACCAATTGCAAGCCTATGCCACCCAGGCTGAAGAACTGGCGGTAGCCCAGGAGCGCAATCGCCTGGCCCGAGAATTGCACGACTCGGTTACGCAAACTATCTTTAGCCTGACCCTGACGGCCAGAGCGGCGCGTCTCTTGCAGGAGCGAGACCCATCGCAGGTAGCTGCTCAACTGGATCATCTTCAGGGACTGGCTCAAAGCGCCCTGGCCGAGATGCGCAACCTGATCTTCCAACTCCGGCCGACCCCAGTTGAGGAAATAGGCTTCGTGCCAGCTTTACAACAACATTTGACTACCCTCCAGAGTCAGTACGGGCTAAATGTGGAACTGCGCCTAGAAGATGAGCTACGGCTGCCGCCCGAACAAGCAGCCCGGTTATTCCGCATTATACAGGAAGCCTTGAACAATGTGGTTAAACACGCCCAGACGGATCAAGCAGTGGTCACGCTCAAGCTCGACAATAGCCGGCTCATCCTGGAAATCACGGATCAAGGCATAGGGTTTGATCCAAATACGGTTGGAACGGGTCGAGAGACCTTAGGGTTAGCCAGTATGCGTGAACGAGCCGAAATGATGGGGGGGAACTTGACCGTAGTGGCGGGGTCAGGTGAGGGTACCCGGCTCCGGGTAGAAATTCCTACGGACACCACTTATCGGGACGTTGTCCGTACTACGCAGGTCAGTCTAGGGAAAGGAGAAAAGCAAAGTGGCTAAAATTCGGGTTTTGATTGTGGATGATCATCCGATGGTGCGGCAGGGGTTGCATACTTTTCTGGAACTACACCAGGAAATTGAAGTGGTAGGTGAAGCGGCCGATGGCCTGCAAGCGGTCGAACAAGTTTGCCAGCTTCAACCTGACGTGGTCTTGATGGATTTGGTCATGCCGCACTTGGATGGTATTGCCGCCACCCGTCAGATTCGCAGTTTCAGCCCTACTACCCAGGTGCTGGCCCTGACCAGTTTTGCTGAGGACGACAAAGTTTTCCCGGCCATCGAGGCCGGCGCCCTGGGTTACCTACTCAAAGATGTGAACCCGGATGATCTGGTTAAAGCCATCCAGGCTGCGCAGCGGGGCGAAGTTCCCTTGCACCCCAATATCACCAAAAAGCTGATGCAGCAAGTAGCCGCCAGAGCCGGGCAACCGCCAACCATCGAGCGAACCGAGGTTGGGGAAACCGATTTAGCTGAGTTGACCGAGCGGGAGTTGGAGGTACTGCGGCTCATCGCTACCGGGTTGAACAACCGCGAGATTGCTCAACGGCTTATCATCAGCGAGAAGACCGTCAAAACGCACGTCAGCAATATTCTGACCAAGCTTCACCTGGCCGACCGCACCCAGGCCGCTATCTACGCCCTTAAGGTCGGTTTGGTCAAAACCAAATAGCAAGCAGCCCTTCACCTGTCAAGATGTACTACATCTCCAGTCCTACGACCGGCGATGTAGCCGGCTACTTTCGCAGACCGATCATTTGATCGGTCTTTTTTATGATGGCAAGATACGCCCTCTGTCTGATGTCAGCCGGATCGGAAAGGGTTATACTGCGGTTCACAAAGGTCAAACCGATTGAGAAGCGGCTCTAGTTAGGACTATTTTTAACAAAATTTACCTACACTCTCCTAAGTCTAGCCGCACTTGCGTTTTTTGTAGCTGATGTAAGTTCTTGTTGGTCTACCTTTGTTCTATTCAGTTTTGTCTTCTCCTGGTATCAGCGTAAGAGTAATGGTTCAACAAGGTAGAGGTAAAACAATAGTGTCCGATGAAAGGGTAGGGATGAATAAAGACATCGCTCCTAAACGCGAAATCACCCCAGAAGTGCGGCGGCGGATCATTCAATGGTTGAGCAAAGCTGTGATGGGGATCATTGTCTATAGCTTGATCCTATTTCTATCAGCCGGGCGATTAAACTGGCTTTGGGGGTGGGTCCTGCTGGCCCTACTCACCATTCATCTGGCCGCCCAGCCCTTGCTCTTGCTACCGAGTAATCCAGAGTTACTTGCTGAACGGGAAAAAGGTTTTCTCTATAAAGAAGTGAAAGGCTGGGATAAATGGCTCACCACTCTGGCTGGCGGAATGATGCTCCTTTCGTGGCTGGTGGCAGGGCTGGATTTCCGGTTTCAATGGACTGGACCAATACCCCTGATCTATCATCTGGGCGGGTTTCTGATTACTAGCTTGGGTTATACGCTCTTTATGTGGGCCATGCTCGCCAACGCCTTTTTTTCCGAAGGGGTGCGTATTCAGCCAGAGCGCGGCCATATTGTGGCGACGGGTGGACCGTATGGATATGTACGCCATCCTGGATATGTGGGCGTGATTCTGACTCACCTGGCCACCCCCTTCTTGCTTGGTTCGCTGTGGGCCTTACTCCCGGCGCTCGGCCTGGTGGTCGTGTTTGTCGGGCGCACCTGGCTGGAGGATCAGACTCTCTTGGCAGAACTGCCCGGTTACAAAGACTATGCGCGACAGACCCGTTACCGGCTTTTACCTGGGATGTGGTAGGCGGTCAGGGCGCCTTCCACCTCGGATGAGGCTTAATCATAAACACGACAAATCGCCAGCCTAGGGAGGTATAGCTATGGCAACGCTAACGATCACGATTAACTCGGTCCAACAGACTATCGAGGCGTCCCCGGAGATGCCCCTCCTTTGGGTCTTGCGCGATCTGCTTGGCCTGACCGGTACTAAATTTGGCTGTGGTCTAGGACTCTGTGGGGCCTGTACCGTTCACCTGGCCGGCAAGCCTATCCGCTCTTGTGTCACGCCCATCGGTAAAGTAGCAGGTCAAGCCATTACTACGATTGAGGGCCTGGCCGCCGACCTCAGCCACCCGCTGCAACAAGCCTGGATCGCCGAAAATGTGCCCCAATGCGGCTACTGCCAGCCTGGCCAATTGATGGCTGCTGCTGCTCTGCTGGCTCAAACACCTGCTCCCACCGAGGCAGACATTGATCAGGCCATGTCCGGCAATCTCTGCCGCTGCGGAACTTACCAGCGTATTCGCCGCGCCATCCAGCGGGCGGCTCAGGAGGACCTAAAATGAGTGACGTACCTAAAATCAACCGGCGTGATTTTCTGAGAAATTCAGCTACCGTCGGCGCCGGCCTGGTGATTGGTTTTTATCTACCCAACGCCTCGAAAACAGCCCACCCCGGCCTGAACTCTGGAACACCGGTTGGCTTATCTGCCACAACCCTGGCCGGCGACGCCTTTGTTCCAAACGCCTGGGTGCGGATTGAGCCTGACAACACGATCACCATTTGGGTAGCCAAATCTGAAATGGGGCAAGGGGTCAGCACTGCCCTGCCCATGATCCTGGCCGAAGAATTGGAGGCCGATTGGTCCACCATCCAGGTCGAACAGGCCCCGGCGGATCGGAAATATGGCAATCAGATTACCTGGGGCAGCGCCAGTGTGTCCGGTTCCTTTGTGGCTTTACGGCTGGCCGGCGCGACCGCCAGGACGCTGCTCATAGCTGCTGCCGCCCAAACATGGGGGGTAGAACCGGCAAGTTGCCGGGCCGAGAATGGGCTGGTCAGCCACGAACCGAGCGGCCGGCAGTTGACTTATGGTGCGCTCGCGGGGATCGCTGCTACCCTGGATCAAGGCCTGGCCAAAGAGGTTCATCTCAAAGAGGTCAAAGATTTTCGCCTGATTGGGACTCGTGCGCCGCGCCTGGACACACCCAAAATTGTGGCGGGGCGCGCCATTTTCGGCCTGGATGTCAGGCGGCCCGAGATGCTGTATGCCGTGCTGGCCCGCTGCCCCGTCTTTGAGGGCAAGTTGGTCGGTTTTGAGACAACTGAGGCTGCACAAGTGGCCGGAGTGCGGCATGTCGTCCAGGTGGGCGAGGCTGTGGCCGTGGTGGCCGACAACACATGGGCGGCCTTGCAAGGTCGGGCAGCTTTGCAGCTAACCTGGGATGAAGGCGCAGCCGCTCAACTGAGTAGTGCTGAGATTCGGCAAACGTTAAAAGAGCAGGTTGAGGAACAGATGGGCAGCGATAAGGGGGAGCGCCCCGCCGGAGCAGCCCAGACCCTGGAAGCCGTCTATGAGCTACCCTATCTGGCCCACGCGACGATGGAGCCAATGAACTGCACGGCCGATATTCGGGCTGACGAAGGGGAAGTCTGGTCGCCCACGCAAGACCCGCAGGGGGCCAAAGTGGCGGCGCTGAAGGCCAGCGGTTTACCTTCCGATAAGCTTAGCCTATATGTGACCCGCCTGGGAGGTGGCTTTGGACGGCGGGCTTATGCCGATTTTGTGACCGAGGCGGTTCAGCTCTCTAAAGCGGTTAGCGCCCCGGTTCAGGTCGTCTGGTCGCGGGAAGATGATATTCAACACGATTTGTACCGGCCTGCTTCCTATCATCATCTGCGGGCTGAGCTTGCCCCCACAGGACAACTCCTCCAGTGGCGGCACTATCTGGCCACTTCCAGTATTGGCAACCCGGTCACGAGTGGGGCCCGGTTGCCTTACGACATTCCAGACCAGCGTGCCAGTGGCCTTCCCGCGACGTTTGCGGCGCCGACCGGCGTCTGGCGAGCGGTAGATTATTCTCATAACATATTTGTGATTGAAAGTTTCTTTGACGAAGTGGCAGCAGCCGGTGGCGCGGATCCGTATGAATTGCGCCATCGGCTGGCTGAACCGGCGCGCCTGCAAGCGGTCCTGGAACTGGCCGCCGACAAAGCCGGGTGGGGCGCACCCCTGCCAGCCGGTCGGGGCCGAGGCATCGCCGCCTGTGCTTATCAGTTCAGTAATACCTATGTGGCCCAGGTAGCCGAAGTCTCTGTTTCTGACCGCGGGATCGTTCGAGTACAGCGTGTTGTGTGCGCTTTCGACTGCGGCACGATCATCAACCCGGATATCGTTGAGGCGCAGATTGAAGGGGCGATTGTTTACGGCCTGACGGCGGCGCTTAAAGGAGAGATTACGGTGGCGAACGGCCGGGTACAGCAAAGTAACTTCCACGATTACGCCCTGCTGCAAATGGATGAAATGCCAACCATTGAGATCTATCTTATGCCCAGCACCGACTCACCTACGGGCGTTGGCGAACCTGCTCTGCCGCCAATTGCGCCGGCTGTCGCCAATGCTGTTTTTGCCGCCACAGGCAAACGGATCCGCCGTCTGCCGATTCGACCCGAAGATGTGCGGACGGATTGAGGCAGATGCCATGATCAATCTTTTTATGAGCCTAAAAACGTCATCTCGCCACCCAAACCTTGCTTTTAATAACGATTAATCCTGAGTTATCCCACGCGTAGCAGTCAAGGACTTATATCGAACAGAAGGGGAAGCGTGTAGTGAAACCATTGGAAGGAGCCGTTGCCCTGGTCACCGGGGCCAGTCGCGGCGTCGGTAAAGGTATTGCCCTGGGCTTAGGTGAAGCAGGCGCAACGGTGTATGTCACCGGCCGCACCGCAGAGGAAGGCAAAGGAGCAGTCGCCCTGCCCAGAACGATTTATCAAACTGCCCAAGAAGTAGAGCACCTGGGTGGGCGGTGCATCCCGATTCAATGTGACCATACCCAGGATGAACAGACTGTGCAGGTCTTTGAGCGGATTAGGCGTGAACAAAAGCGATTGGATATTTTAGTCAACAATGTCTGGGGAGGCTACGAGAAGTTTAGTGATGGGATCAAAGCCTGGATGGAGCCCGGCCACTGGGCCTTTCCCCTGTCGCGCTGGGATAAGATGTTTCAAGCCGGGGTCCGGGCGCATTATCTTTGCAGTTTATTGGCTGCGCCTTTCATGACCGCCCAAAAAGCCGGCTTGATCGTCAATATTTCTTTCACGGCTGGACGGAAGCCTCATCCGAATGTTGCCTATGGCAGCGCCAAAGCTGCCAGCGACCATATGGCCCGCTGCCTGGCCCACAAGCTACGCAAGTACAAAGTAGCAGTTGTCGCGCTTTATCCTGGCTTGGTCCGCACCGAGGCTGTGCTAAAGGCCAACAAGCATTTTGATCTGTCCAACTCCGAATCCCCCCAATTTATCGGTCGCGCGGTGGCGGCTTTGGCGGCTGATCCTAAGCTCATGCAGAAGACAGGCCAGGTCTTAGTTGCGGCAACGATTGCCCTTGAGTATGGATTTACAGACATTGATGGGAAGCAACCTCGACCTCTCATATAGCCGTTACAGGTAAAACAAATGTGTTTCGCAACGCCAGCGCCGGAACGCCCTAAAATCAAGGTCTTGATTGTAGACGACCTCAGCCAGGTCCGGCAAAGCCTGCGGACGGTGTTATCGTTAGCCGGCGATTTGGAAATCAGTGGTGAGGCCGCCGATGGGCTGGCAGCGGTGGAATTAACCCAACACCTACAGCCGGACGTTATCCTGATGGATCTGGCCATGCCGGGATTGGATGGTTTCTGCGCCACCCGGCAGATCAAAGCTCGCTACCCGCTGCTGGGGGTAGTGGCCCTAACCCTTTACGGTGACGCAGACACCCGGTTACAAGCCATTCGGGCGGGGGTTGATGCCTTCCTTGAAAAAGGCGTCGCGATTGAAACTCTGTTTGAGACAATCCGGTCTGTCTGGCGACAATGTTCACCCCAACAAGAGTAAAGGATTTTTATTTTTGAGGTCAAAAAAATAGATAAGCGATGAGGAGATTGATGAATAGTCAAAACGACACACCATTAATCAGACGGCAACGCCGCTGGGATATTGACTGGCTGCGGGTGCTGGCGACATTGGCGGTCTTTCTGTTCCACTGCGCCCGTTTCTTCAATGACGAGGGCTGGCACGTCAAAAATAATCAACTAGACTTTGGGATGAGCATTTTTGTGGCGATTGTTTCTCAATGGCTAATGCCTCTCTTCTTCATTTTGTCCGGGGCCAGCGCCTATTATGCGCTCAGTGTTCGCCGCAGTGGGGCCTACCTGCGCGAGCGCGTCACCCGGCTATTGATTCCGCTTATCTTCGGCATTCTGGTGTTGATTCCGCCTCAAGTCTACATTGAGAGTGTGAGCGGCCAATCGGAGACCGTACCTCCCTTCAGCGGCTCGTTCCTGGAATTTTATCCCCACTACTTCGACGGCTTCTATGCCTTTGGCGGCTACTTTGCCTGGATGGGGCTGCATTTGTGGTACCTGCTGGTGCTGTTTGTCTTCTCCCTGCTGACCTTGCCTCTGTTTCTCTTTTTCAAAACCGAGACAGGTCAATGGTTTATTGCCGGCCTGGCAGCCTGGTTGACCAAACTGGGGGCGCTTTTCTTACTCCCCACACCTCTGCTGGTGCTTGAGGTGATGCTCGACCCGGAGGGTATAGGCTTCCGTAACTTCGGCGGCTGGAATATCTTTGTCTACCTGGGCTGGCTGATGATTGGCTATCTCCTCATGGCCGACACGCGCTTCGGGCAGGCCATCGGGCGGCACTCTCTCGTTGCTGTGGTTCTGGCCGGGCTAACCATCACCGTAGGGCTGATCTTGTATATGCCCAACGATGTAGCTTATGGCTCGCCAGGTTATCTCTGGCGGAGTACGCTGCGTGTGTTCAACTCGTGGTTCTGGCTGCTGGCCATTCTTGGCCTGGGCCGGCGCTATTTCAACTTCAAAAACAACTTTCTGGCCTACGCCGGCGAAGCCTCGCTGCCCTTTTACATTCTGCACCAGACGGTCATCGTCATTATTGGTTTTTTCTTGATGGACAGACCGTTGGGCGTACTGCCCAAGTATCTGCTCCTGGCCGTCGTTTCGTTTGTAATCATCATGACTCTCTACGAACTCCTGATTAAACGGTTCAACGGGCTACGCTTCCTGTTTGGCCTGAAGCCACGGGAGCTTATCCCGCCTGCAACCTCTATCCGTCTGGAAGAAAAGACCGTTTAAGCCATGAGGCTATGATCTCACTGACAGCATACATCACGCGTCGCCTGGGGCGCTCAGCCAAAGATCAGGCCATCAATTTCCTGGCCAAACCTTTTGGGGCCGCGTCTTTCACCGAGTTCTGGCAATACTGGAATCCCGTTTGGGGCTACTATCTGCATTACTATAGCTATCGTCCCTTGCGCAAACATTTGCCGCGGTCGATAGCGGTCTTGCTGACCTTTTTTGTTTGCGGTCTGGCGCATGATTTGCCCTTTGCCCTCCTGGGCTACGCCGGGCAACCACCCCTTTTCACGCTGACCGTGTTTTTCTTGCTCATCGGAAGTTTGGTGATTGTCACAGAAAAAGTTAGGTTCCAATTTGCGGGTGCGCCGGTAGGGTTTCGCTGGATCATTCACGGCGCTGTTCTTATGGTCTGCTATCAAATGGCAGTGTATGTTACGGCGCAATGGGCCAAAATCCTGTGCCTCTGAGCATTCAACCCGACTGGTTTGCTGCCTTCAACGAAGCCCTGAAAAGAAGAGTAGAGAAAGGTAAGTAGTGGACATTACGCCGGTTAGCTTTAGCATACCCTTCCTTGTAGCCCTCAAGTCCAAACGACGATGCCGCTGATCCTGGGAGAAATTCTTAATGAGCGTTACCGCATTGATAAACTTGTTGGACAAGGCGGCTTTGGCGCAGTTTATCAAGCTTATGATCTGGCGCTTCGACAAGTCTGTGCTATTAAAGAAAACCTCAATGCGGAACCCGAAGCCCAACGCCAGTTTGAGCGCGAAGCCCTGATCCTGGCCCGGTTACGCCACCCCAATTTACCTCGCGTGATTGACCATTTCACCCGGGCAGGTCAAAGCCAGTATCTGGTGATGGACTTTGTCGAAGGCCATAGTCTGTTTCACCTGCTCCGGGCGCAAGCCCGGCCATTGAGCGAGGAGGCCGCCCTGGCCTGGATTGACCAGGTCTGCCAGGCCCTGGCCTACCTCCACCGGCAAGACCCGCCCATCATCCACCGCGACATCAAGCCCCAAAATATCATCATCACCCCCGCCGGCCGGGCGATGTTAGTTGATTTTGGCCTGTCGAAACTGTACGATGAACAACTCAAAACCACTACCGGCGCCCAAGGCGTTACCTTTGGCTATGCCCCGCCGGAGCAGTACGGCCGGGGACGGACCGATGCGCGCAGCGACATCTATGCGCTGGGGGCTACCCTCTACACCATGCTCACCGGCCAGCGCCCGCCTGATGCTATTGATCGCCTGGTTCATGAAGCGCCGCTGACACCGCCGCGCCGGTACTCGCCTCAGCTCAGCCCGCACGTCGAGCAGGCCGTGCTCAAAGCAATGGAACTGACCACCGCCAGGCGTTTTGACTCGGTTGAGATGTTTCGCCGGGCCTTGACCGAACCCTGGCCTCCTGCAATGGAGCCCATTCAGCCGCCAGAGCAAACACCTGAGTTGGCCGTGATTGAGCCGAAAAGTCAGCCGTCGCCAGCCAAAAGAGGGTGGCTTTCTCCTGTGTGGCTGGGGGTTATGGCTGTAGGCGTGGTAGTTTTGGCCGGATTAACCACAATGGGCCTGACTTGGGTTTACCAGGGCGTGGAGCGCGTCTTAGCCAACGCGCCGTCGCCCACCGTAACCACAGCCCAGATTGTCAAATATCAGCTTATGCCCAGCCCTACACCCGTCTCGACGACCCGGCCCTCTCCCCCTGCTACGGCCACGCTGCCGCCCCCTACCCGTCTACCGGCCACCGCTACGCCTCTGACACCGACCCCTACGCCGCTTCCACCCACGGCCACGTCTACCCCGCCGCCAGTTTCCCCGTTAATTTCCTCGTTTCTTTTCACCGAGAACAACAAGCTGGTTCGCATGAACGCGGATGGCGCGACAGTGACTTTAGCCGAGCTTGACCTGGAGATACCCCCCTTTACCCCGATCTCCCTCTCGTCGGATGGGCGGCACATTGCCTTGGCTGCTCAAGATGATAGTTCTCTGCAGAGTGAACTTTATATCGCCAATCTCGATGGGAGCGGCCTAATCCATTTAACCGGCGACAATTCATATAGCTTCGGCTCTAGTTGGTCGCCGGATGGCGCTCGCCTGGCCTTGCTGAGCGGCCCTGAAGTGGAGGGGAATCGTTTGTATGTCGTCAATGCCGATGGGAGTAACCGGCAGCTAATTGGTCCTGAAACTATCGAGCTGCCCATCCAGGATCCTATTTGGCTGCCTGATAGTCAACATATCCTCTTTAAAGGTTTAGAGCGAGCCAGATGGCAGCTCTATCTTATTCAAGCTGACGGCGCTAACTTGACCTGTCTGACCTGTGATGTGGGGCTTGATCCCGATCCTACCCTTGACCATATCCTCTCAGCCAATGGGCAACAATTTATTTATGAGAATGGCGACGACATTTATATCCGTGATATTGAGGGAGGCGAGCCGCGCAATTTGACGGCGAACCTCGATAAAGATGTGAGTTATCCTGGTTGGTCGCCGGATCAGCAGCGGATCGCCTTCGGCGCTTATGATGTCAACAGTGGGGAGCAGAGTATCTACGTGGTCAATCCCGATGGCTCCAACCTGAACCAACTGCCCATCCCTGCGCTAGGCGACATCGTTTGGTCGCCGGATGGGCAAAGAATTGCTTTCGTCTCGGCAGAGGGTCTGCATGTGATCAACGCCGATGGGACGCAGCGCCTCAAGTTAACCCCGGACAATTTTTCGGTTTACCAGTTTGACTGGTCGCCGGATGGGCAGCAGTTGCTCTTTTCCTCCAATGGGGGTGTTCAGGGCAATGAGGCCGATTTTCTAGACAATTTCTATAACACCGACTTTTTTCTGGTGCAGGCCGATGGCAGCCATTTGACCCGCCTAACTCAAACCTTGAATCAAAAGAATTTTATCAGCTGGCTGCCGAATTAATGGTTTGAGAGCGAAGTGTTCACCCAGGTTTTTAGCTTGATCAGCCAATCGTCAGACATCGCTCAGGTTTAGAAAGGGCAATTCCGGTTATAGTAAAGAGAGTTGAGCGGTCATCTTTTTTGCGAAGGAGATCAGCATGTTAATTTCGGGCGAAGCCGCCAAACTTATGGCTTTACAAGCCGATCTTCAGCCCGGCGAATTTATCCTCAACGCTGATGTTTGTACCATCGGGCGTTCGCCTACCTGCCACATCGTCGTAAACCGGCCGGTGGTGTCTCGCCTCCACGCCCGGATCGAACGGGATGAATCCGGCCGCTACATCCTGCATGATATTCAGAGCGCCAACGGCACATTTGTCAATGGTCAAGCGCAGCCGTTGCGTGCCCCTTATCGCTTACGCCATGAAGATAAAATTGGTCTGGGCTGGCCAGAGCCTTTGTTTGGTTTTGAAGATGGCGCCGCCACGACCCCGGTCAGGCACAGCCGCCTGACCTACGATGAAGCCCGGCTGTTGTATTTCCTTGACCAACGGCCGCTCGATCTCACCCCAACCCAACTGCGCCTGATGCAGCATCTCTACCACCACGCTTACGACCTGTGTACGCGGGCCAGTTGCGCCAAAGCCCTCTGGCAGCGTGACTACGACCCCATCCTGGATGATCAGGCCCTTGACCGGATGGTTAGCAACCTACGCCAGCAGTTGCGCCAGCTTGCGCCCGAGACCGAATTTATTGTAACCCGGCGGGGAGTGGGTTATAGCCTGATCTTAAATCCTTAAATGAAAAAACAACACCTTATTTTGTTGGGTCTATTGATGTGGAGCCTAATTTCGGCTTGTAACCGTTTATCCCCCCCTAGGGTTGCAGTTACTGTTGAACCTGTCACTTGGCCCATCTCTACCCTCACGCCCACCACAACATTACTCCCGAAGCTGCTCCGCCCCACACCACGCGCGACCTCTCTACCTCTTGACACGCCCCAACCGCTTGAGCCGACCGCCATGTTCAACCGGCCCCTTCTTTATATAGAAGGGGTGAAAGGAATCTATTACCTGGCTCGTTTAGAGCCGGATGGAACGTCAACTCGCCTGGCCGAGATGCCAGATTTTAGTGAGCCGGAAGTGGGTGGGCCGGACTTATCGCTATCAACGGATGGCAAGAGGATTGCTTTCTCTACCCTGAATCATAGCCTCTATACGGTTAACACAGATGGCAGTGATTTAACCCAAGTAATGAGGAACGATCTAAAGGTAGCCGCCGGAGCGCCGCTCTGGTCGCCCGATGGGACCCGGTTGGCTTTTGTGGGCGGCTCCTCCGATCCACGCGACGGGTTATACGTGATGAATGTTGACGGCGCAAACCCACACCGCCTTACACCTGAGTCAATCAGCGTCGGCAATGATTACAATCTCCCCCGCTGGCTGCCCAACAGCGAGCGATTGCTCTTTGTCGGCTATGATAAAACAAAAGAAACAGATTATGGCAATATTTACATAATTCAGGCCAATGGCTCCGACTTAACCTGTCTCACCTGCCAGCAGTCTGTGCCGGAACCTCCTTGTTGTGCCTGGCCGTTTGAACTGGCTGTATCACCAACCGGATTACGAGTAGCTTATCGCTGGTTTGATGGGGGTCTTTATGTCATAGATATGGTCAGCCTTCAACCCTACCCGGTCACCCTATCCGGTACACAGACAGTTTGGTCCCTCACCGGTCAACGGCTCGCTTTTGCGGGAGAAGACAAAAGCGGATCGAATCTCTTCGTCGTTAACGCCGATGGCTCAAACCGCCACGGGCTGTCTGTACCGGACTTTTTTTCGAAGCCTCAATGGTCGCCCAACGGACAGAAAATCGCCTTTAGATACGATACCACGACCTTCGATGAGCCACAAAAGCAACAACTTGCTGTCATCCATGCCGATGGAACCCGCCTTATCCGGCTCACGCCTGATGATAACCTGCCACGTCGCATTGGAGATTACATTTGGACGCCGGATAGCACACAACTCATCTTTAGCGCCGCCGCCGGCAGCAATCTTGTTGATGACACTCTCTACCGGATTGACGCCGATGGTCGTGATTTGACCCGCCTAACCACTACCCCAGGTTACAAGCGCCTTGTCGCTTGGCTATCCTTTTGAGATTGCAGCAAGGCCAATCAGCCAACCATCAGCTAACCTTCAGGTCTATACGCTGGAAGCTGTGTTAAACTGAGATTGCTTCAAAATTATAGGCTATAAAATGTATCTGCTGAAAGGAAAAAATATGTTAACTTTTGCTCACCTCTGGCGTTGTTTGACCACTCTCATCATTGCGTTGGCTGCTATCAAATTTGTGCCCACCCTGGCCCTGGCGCAGCCGCCCCTCACCCTTTTGGAGGACCAAACCAAACCTTCCTCAACGACTCTTTACAGCCCTGCTGATAAGGCGATCAACACAGATCAGGCTTTTCTTTACGTGAGTGATTACAATCTGGTTCGGATGAACCCTGATGGAACTTCCATAGCCATGACGAGTTTTGGCATTGAAAACGCAGTTATGGAGAAATACGTCTCCCTTTCGCCCAATGGGCAGCAAGTGGCCTTCTCCACCGCCCCCTATCCCAATCCTTTTCCCTATCATATCTACACGGTTACTGTTGATGGCAAAAATTTAACTCGCTTAACCCATGACGCCTTACGAGGGTACGGCCCGATATGGTCGCCCGATGGAAGCCGTCTGGCCTTCATTGGTCGGGAGGATGGAGCTGCCATTGACAGTGTGTATGGTCACTTGTATGTGATGAATGCCGATGGGAGCAATCCCTTGCGCCTCATACCTGAGCCTATCGTCACCACCCCACCCCTGTTTTGGCTGCCCGATAGCCAGCGCCTCCTTTTTACGGGCTATCAACAGATAAACGGGCAGTATCTTTCCGATCTTTATCTGGTAGGCGCGGATGGTTCTAACTTAACCCGCCTCACCCACGATGAAAGCCCTGATATTTTTCATGAGACCCTCACCCTAGCCCCTGATGGGCAAGCCTTCCTCTTTATCAAAAGTATTGGCAGTACCAGTGATGGTGATCTTTATCTCGGTGATGTGAACGGGGGCGATCTGCGCAATTTAACGGCCTCATTAGACGCCAGGGTAGATTATGCCGCCTGGTCACCCGACGAACAACGCATTGCTATCACGGCCAATCCCCAGGACAAAGAAGGTAAACTTCCTGACGGCGGCAGCAATATGCTTTTTGTGGTAGACCGGGCGAGCGCTTCCATAACCCCCTTAGCCCAGGCATCCTGCGCCTACGGGCCTGTCTGGTCGCCCAACGGCGCGAAAATTGGTTATTCCAGTTTTGTCTTTTGTGATCAACAAGTTTCTCTGTTCACCATTAACAGGGATGGGGCCAATCCCACCCGGTTATCTCCCGCCGGGTTCGATGGTCAATTTTTAGCCTATGCCTGGTCAGCCGATAACACCGAGTTAATCTTTGCGGCGACGGTTAGTGAGCGTGAAGGAACTGATCTTTATCGGGTTCAAGCCGATGGGGGCAATTTAACCCGTCTGACCCCCACCTCCGGTCGTTTTCAAATGCGCTTTGTCGGCTGGCTGCCAAATTGATGAGAAATCTCAACCGTGTGTCCTCTCAGGGAAGCAAATTAGAAGGCCAGCCTTTACACTGCCAACCGCAGCACCACCTCGCCATCCTCGATCCAGCCGGTGCGTTCAAAACCCAGGCCGAGATAAAGCTTCTCCGCGGCGACATTCTCCGGCACAAAGCTGATTTTGATCTCGCGGCAGTCGGGCTTTTGTTTGAGTTGCCGGATGACCTCTTTCATGGCTGCCCGGCCATAGCCGCGGCCCTGGTAGGCGGCGTCTACCATCAGCCGAATAATCCAATAGCTGCCGTCCCGCTCGTCCTGGCCGACCATCATAAAGCCGACCATTGTTTCGCCGGCATAGATAGCCAGCGGCGCCCAGTCCGGCTCGAATTTAGCCTCGGCGATGGAGAAGATGTTGGGGGCCACAAACTTTTCCTGGCCAGGACCGACCTTCAAATCAACGCACTCCCGCCAGTTGTCTTTAGTAACTTCTCTCAAGGTTATCTCCACGCCATTCTCTCCTTCAAAAATAGACCGGGGACGGGAGACCGGAGACCAGTGACAAATACCCGGTCCTCGGTCTCCGGTCATCGTCAGCCAAAGATTTACATTAGCAGTGGTTTACACCGCCACCGCCACCTTTTCCTGCTCAAAGGCCTGGTCAATCCGCTGCTGCTCCATTTCCTGGCGGAACTGCTTGGTGTAGAGCGAGTAGTAGTGGCCCCTGGCCCGGATTAACTCGGCGTGTGTACCCATCTCGGCGATGCGGCCCCCTTCGATGACCAGGATACGGTCGGCCCGCTTGATGGTTGACAACCGGTGAGCGATGATAAAGCTGGTTCGACTTTTCATCAGGGTTTCCATACCCTGTTGGATCAACGCCTCGGTCAGCGTGTCCACCGAGCTGGTCGCCTCATCCATGATAAAGAGATCCGGCTGAGCCAGCACCGCCCGCGCCAGGCTGACCAACTGCTTCTGGCCGGTCGAGAGCAGGTTGCCGCCCTCACCCACCTCGGAGTCGTACCCTTTTTCCAGGGTGATAATGAACTCGTGGGCGTGGGCCAGCCGCGCCGCTGCCTCAACTTCGGCGTCACTGGCGTCGAGCCGCCCGTAGCGGATGTTCTCGCGGATAGTGCCGGAGAACAGGTGCGGCGTTTGCAGCACCATGCCAATCCGCGACTGGATGCCGTGTAGGGTGAGCGAGGTGTAATCCAGCCCGCCGATGCGGATCATGCCCGCCTTTGGCTCGTAGAAGCGGCAGACCAGGTTGACGATGGTTGACTTGCCGCCGCCGGTCGGGCCGACCAGGGCAATCGTCTCGCCCTGTCTGACCTTCAGGTTGAAGTTAGCCAGCACCGGCTTGTCGGGGGTGTAGTAAAAATCCACTTCCTCAAACTCGATGTCGCCCTGAATTGCGCCGGGATCAATGGCATGGGGCCGGTCCACAATCTCCGGCTGCGAGTCAATCAGCGAAAAAATCCGCTCCGCCGAAGCGATAGAACTTTGCATTTCGGCGTAGACGCGGGCCAAATCCTGGATCGGAAAGAGCATGAAGGTCAGGTAGGAGATAAAAGCTTGCAGCCCGCCGACAGTCAACCCGCCGACGGTGATCTGCCAGCCGCCATACCAGACAATCGCGCCCAGGGCTGTTGCCCCCAGAATTTGCACCGTCGGCAAAAACAGGGCCGACAGCCAGGCCGCCCGGTAGGCCGAGCGGTACAGGCTGCTGGCCTGCGCGTCGAACTCTTCCAGGTTCTTCTCTTCCCGCGTCAGCGCCTTGACCACCCGCACCCCGGTGATGTTCTCGTTGAACACGCCGGTCAGCTTGGAGTTAAGCTTGCGGACCTGCCGGAAGGCCGTCAGAATCCGTTTCTGAAACTGCCCGGCAATGATGACCAGCAGCGGCAGAATCAGCGACATGACCAGGGCTAACTGCCAGTTGATGATAAACATAAAGACCAGGGCAATGGTCAGGTTCAGGCTGGCCCAAGTGGTGTCAATCAGGCCCCAGGTGATCAGATCGGCGATGCGGCTGGCGTCGGAATTGATGCGGGACATAATCCAGCCCACCGGCGTCTTGTCGAAGTAGGAAAAGGACAACGCCTGGAGATGGTTGAACATCTTTTGGCGCAAATCGTACTGAATGCGCTCGCCCAGAACACCGGCTAGATAGATAAAGCCAAACACGGCGCTGGCCTGGATAAGAATCATGCCGGCGTAGATGGTAATCAACTCGATCAGTCTGGCCCGGTCGCTGGGCACAATGCCCTCGTCAATGATCATTTTGCTGATATAGGTAAAGATGGCGTCTTGCACCGAGACCACCCCGATCAGCAGCAAAAAGCCCACCACTAATTTCCAGTGAGGCCGAGCCTGCTGAGCAATCCGTTTGATCGTTTTGCCGTTAAACTGCGTATTAAACTCTTCTTCTTCAAAATGAAAGTCAGACATGGGTTAAAATCCTTCTGTTTAAGGTCGTTCCAAATTTCGTCTTGCGTGTTGCGTCTTGCGTGATGTAAAGCAGACGGAACACGCAAGACGCAAGACGAGCCAACCCGGAGTCCAAAGCTTGCTTTGGCACTCCAGCGTTACTTCACCCCTCTATCTCCTGCTCGATGCTGGCTTGCAGGTTGTAGATGCGGCGGTAGATGCCATCTTGGGCCATCAACTCGTGGTGGCGGCCCCGCTGCACCACTCGCCCCTTATCCAGCACCAGGATCAGGTCGGCCCGCATCACTGTTTGGATGCGGTGGGCAATCACAAAGGTGGTGCGGCCCTGGCGCAGCCGTTCCAGCGCAGCGTGAATGATGGCCTCGGTTTCAGTATCCACCGCCGAAACCGCGTCGTCAAAAACCAGGATGCGCGGGTCTTTCAACAGCGTCCGGGCAATGGCGACGCGCTGCTTCTGCCCACCCGACAGCGTCACCCCTTTTTCACCGACCAGGGTATCGTACCCCTCCGGGAAAGTCAGGATGATGTCGTGGATGGCGGCAGCCTGGGCGGCGGCTTCGATTTCCGCCTGGGTCACATCTCGCTGCACCCCATAAGCGATGTTCTCGCGGATGGTGCGGGAGAAGAGAAACGGCTCCTGCTCGACGATGCCGACCTGCCGGCGTAATTCGGGCAAAGGGTAGTTCCTCAACTCGACGCCGTCCAGCAGAATCTGGCCGCCGGTATAGTCGTAGAAGCGGGCCAGCAGGTTAACCAGACTGCTCTTGCCCGACCCAGTCGGGCCAAGCAAGGCAATCATCTGCCCCGGTCTGGCGCTAAACGAGATGTTATGCAAAACCGGCGCGCTGGCATCATACTCAAACGAAACATCCTTGAAGACCAGTTCGCCGCGGATGGGCGTCGGAGTTTTGCCGTTCGGGGAACGTGAGGCGTGAGGCGTGAGGCGTGAAATGTTGCCGTTCATACTTCTCTGCTTCGCCTCCTCGCCTCCTCGCCTCCTGGCCTCCTCCCGTTCTTCATTGATAATCTCAGCGATCCGGGTATACGACACCAGGCCCATCGAAGTTTGCACAATCAGCCGGCCCAGACCTTGCAGCGGCCAGATGATCCAGATGACCAGTCCGGCCGCGGCCAGGTAGTCGCCGACGGTCATCACCCCGTCAATCACCATCAACGCGCCCATAAAGAACACAAAGAGCATCTGCATGCCGGAGATCGTTTCCAGCACCGGCCAGTACAGGGCGTGCAGCCTGACCAGCCGCCGACCGCGTTGAAACTGTTCCCGGTTGACCCCTTCAAACTTGTTCGTTTCAAACTCCTGCCGGGCAAAAGCTTTGACCACCCGCACGCCGGTCAGATTTTCTTGTAGTGTGCTCGACAACACCCCTTCCTGTTCCTGATGAGCGTCGTAGGCCACATGAATTTTCTTGAACATAAAGGTCGAGAAGGCAAAGACAATCGGGAACGAGATGACCGACAGCCAGGCCAGCTTGACATTGATGCTCAACAGGGCGGCAAAGTTGATGACGAACAACAGGAGGACCCGTCCCACCTCAATGGCTTGCTCTGAGAAAAAGCGGCGTATGGCGTCCACGTCGGAGGTACAGCGCTGAATCAACTCGCCGGTTTTGGTGTGATCGTGATAGGTAAACGGCAGGCGTTGGATATGGTCAAACAGGTAGTTGCGCAGCCGCAGAATCACGCCTTCGGCGGAGCGAGCGGCCAGTTTGCCGCTGACAAAGGTAAATCCGCCCTGGACAATCGCCAGGCCGACAAAGCCCAGCGCCACCAGATAGAAGGGTATAGTCGGCTGGCTTTGGGTCAAGATATCGTCCACAAAGTAGGCCAACAGCAGGTAGGTTAAGGTTTTGGCGGTGGTCGCTATGGCCAGACTCGCCATCGCGCCGAGGTAGGTCAGGCGAAAGCCCTTCATCAAGCCCCACAATCCCACCAGCCGATTGGGCGATGTTGTTTCTTTTAAGTCCAGGGCCGGGTATAAAATTGACTGTTGCATAATTGGTAATCCTTGTGATGCGCTGACGCGAGGAGGCGGTGACGCGATGGGGCGAAGGAAAGAACATGTCCTCGCCTCATCGCCTCTCGCACCCCGCCTCATCGGGACGATTTAATTGGGTAAATATTGGTCTGCGTTGTCGAAACGGAGCCGTACTGTTGCAATTTTGAACCCCATTTGACCAATTGGAGGCCGATCCAGGCGGCCAGGTTTCGATGCAAGCCGCCGTGGCTGGTATTTTGTTGTTTCACCACCTGGAGCAAGCGATCTTGTTCCGCTGCTCGAATCAGGTCTTGATATTTTTCTTTTTGGACTAAATAATCCACTTGCAGAGACGACATGGCTATAACCTTCCCTTTACGTAACTCCTCAGCTATGTCATTTCGACCGCAGGGAGAAATCCCCAACCCCTTACTTTTATGTGTTGCTCCATGGGGATTTCTCAATCTTCAGTCTCGAAACGACATGAGCCTGAGCAGTAACAATTTTCCGGTTTGATAACTTGACGACCGACCGTGATGCGGCCTTTTCCCTCGAAATTTAGTAGCTTGATTATGATAAACCATCATTGTTACCCCCTTTTGCCAGGTATTTTCGTCAGGCCGAAGCCCGGCCAATTTCTCCATAAACCGTCTTACGGTACAGTGAGCCTTGCTCTCATCTTACCCAAAATGATGATTTGCTGCACCGAGCGATGGACTAGCCTTGAGCCGGGCAAAAAGGACAGGCGCTTAAGCTACCCTTTAGTCCAGTATTTTTAAGCATTTCCCCTCCTGTTTCCAACATTTTTAGTCATAAACGTAACTGCTCAGGCATATCATTTCGACCGGAGGGAGAAATCCCTAACGCCTTACTTTTAACTGTTGCGCCCTGGGGATTTCTCGCTCCTTCGTCGCTCGAAATGACATAAGCCTGAGTAGTAAGTCATAAACAAACAAAAAAACCGCAGATAGATAATCTGCGGCTTGAGTGGGCAGAAAAAAGTTCTGGCCCATACATCAATAAAAAAGCCGCAGACAGTAGAGGTCTGCGGCTTAGTGGGTTAGATGCTAAAGTCTATCTTAACACCTCGGAGTCAGCAGACGCACTACGGCAAGGCACAGCGAAGAAACCATCGCCGGAGCGTGGAAGAGCGGTAACAATCATGATGCACTTTGCCATTGCTGCACTCCTTTACGTTAAGTTTACGGTTGCCAGTATATCACACGTTTTGCTAAAATGTCAAGGCCCTTTTTAAACTTTGGGCCAAAATCTTCCTTAAAAAAACTTCGCAGGGAGATGCAAAACAGTCAGCCGGCCAGGTCCAGATACTTCTGTAGGTCTTGAGAAGTGGTTTTAGAGCGTTGGGGGAGGGAAGCCGTATAAAATAAATGCTTTTCTAAACGCTCTATTTCTACTTGCAGGGTGTCCACTTTTTGAACCGGAACGACTCGCCAGCGCCCGTTGGTTAATCGAGTGACAAAATTGATAAATTTTTGCACGCTCGTACCTCCTTGAGGTTTTTGGGATTTGCTGACTTATTATACTCGGTGAGTTTCAAATCCTTCGCGGTTGCTAAAAATTAACCCCAATTCATAGGGAGATTAGAGATTGGAGATTTGCCTGAATCTCCAATCTCTAATCTCCCAAATCGTAAGTTATTTAATTCTTATTCCTTAGCAGCGGGTATCTCAGCGGGCGGAGCGAGCGTTGGCTAAAGCCTGATCCAGGGGGTCGCCTTGATGAACAACGTAGTGGGGGATGTAACTGGCGGTGAGTTCTATTTCGGTTTCCAGAGAATTATACGGCATGCCAAAACTACTGGGGTCAATCACAATCGCGGTGGCCCGGATGCCCCGGTCTTGCAAATGGCGGGTAGCGGCCACCCACTCCGGGTCAACGGAGGGGGTAATAATCATCACCGTGGTGTTACGGCTGAAGCGGAGGGCTTCGGCGGCCAGAACCTCGGTCAGGGGAATTGCGCCATGCGCCTGGGTAACGGCCAGCATCTCATAAATGCGGTTCATTTGCCGCTCGCCGCGGTCACTTTGGGCAATTTCGCGGTGGTAGGCATTGGCGTATGTAATCAGGCCCACCGAGCGATTTTGAGCCAAAAAATGTTTGCTCAATGAAGCGGCAATGGCAATGCCATACTCTTCGGTGCTGGGCGGCAGGGTAAAGTTGGGCAGTTTTTCCCAATACACTTCCGGTAAAGCGGGCGGGGGCAGTTCGGCGTAAGTAAGGCCGGCCTGGACGCGCTTTTCCATATCCAGAAAAATCCAGACATCGGCCATCGGGTCCAATTCAAACTCTTTGACCATCAGTTGGCCGGTACGGGCGGTGCTGGCCCAGTGAATCCGGTTGAAACTGTCGCCGGGTACGTAGTTGCGTACCCCGGAAACGTTGGTGGTCACGTAATGAGTCCGGCGGTGCATTACCTCGCCGCCGGTTTGCTCGCCTACAAGGGGATGAAAGGCCGGCAGGTCGGTGGCCATGGGGTAAACGACCACGTGCGAGGTAAACGAGCGGGGCAAATCTTTTTTGAGCAAAAACAGGCCAAAGGGGTCGCTGCTGTAAAGTGAGATAGGGCCTAAGGTATAGCGTCCCCGCCGGTAGCAAGGGGTCCGCACGTGCCAGCTTTGCTGCCGCTTACCCCCCAAATTAGAAATAACCCGGCTGGCCCGGTGACTCGGCAAATCAGAATTATCTTTCAGTTCAATCCACAGTTTGGGCAGGGGGCCGCTGTTTTCTAAAACAAAACGTTCTTCAAAAAATTTGCCGGCCTGAACCTGACGGGACTGCGTTTGCCGGGTGACGCGCACCCAATGCACGTTGAGCCAGGCCCACAAATAAGAGAGCAGTAAAATAGCCCCAAACAGATAAAACAGATTGAAAAAAAGCGGATGCCCCACCGTTAGCACCGCAAATAGTGAGGCCAGCCACATCAAAAAAAGAACCCAGCTTCGTTCCAGGCTGCTGCGCAAGAAAAACTCCTTGATGAAAAGTAGACGGTAAACAGTAGACGGCAGACGGGGAGAGTTATATCCCCTGTCTACTGTCTACTGTCTACCGTTTACTATCTACTCGCTACCCGTGCGCCGGGCACCGGCACCGAAGAAAGAATATCCTGGATAACCTCTTTTGGATCAATATTTTTGATCCGGGCCGCCGGGCTGATAATGAGGCGGTGGGCTAGGGTAGGCTCGGCCAGAAACTTGACGTCATCGGGAATCACGTAGTCGCGCTGGCGAATGGCCGCCAATGCCTGCGCGGTGCGGTACAGGGCTAGGCTGCCGCGCGGACTGACCCCCAGGTAAACGTCGGGATGATTGCGTGTGGCCGTAGAGATGTTGATGATGTATTCTTTGATCAAATCATCGGCGTAAACCTGTTTTACCGCTTCCTGGGCCGCCAGCAACTCTTCTTGCGTCACTACCTGTTCCAAAGTGGTAATGGGGTGGGCAAATTGTTGAGCGCCCAAGATAGCGATTTCACTGGCTTTATCAGGATACCCCATATGGATACGCAGCATAAAGCGGTCGAGTTGGGCTTCGGGCAGGGGAAATGTCCCTTCATATTCAATTGGGTTTTGGGTGGCCAGCACCAAAAAAGGTTTTTCCATCGGATAGGTGTGGCCGTCAACCGTCACCTGGCGTTCGTCCATCGCCTCAAGCAGGGCGCTTTGGGTTTTGGGTGTTGCCCGGTTGATTTCATCGGTTAATACAATCTGGGCAAAAACCGGGCCGGGCCGAAACTCAAATTCGTGCGTTTTTTGGTTAAAAACCGATACGCCGGTCACATCGCTGGGCAGCATATCCGGGGTAAATTGAATCCGGCGGAACGAACAGCCGATTGAAAGGGCCACTGCGCGAGCCAAAATTGTTTTGCCTGTACCGGGCACATCTTCAATCAGGATATGGCCTTGACACAGCAGCGCCAGCAGGGTAGATTCCACCGGCCCGCGTTTGCCGACAATCACTTTTTCGACATTGTTGACAACTTTACTGGCAAATTCTTTAACAGTTTCCATACGTTGGGGAAAACTCCTTGTGGGTAACTGTGAGAATTATACCAGCATGTAAGGATGGATACAACAGCAAATTAACTACTCAATCAAAGTTGCTGAAATTTAAGAAAAAACCCCTAACTTCATGGGGTTTCAAAAATTGAAAGTTGTTGTACGATGAGGTCATCGAGTAACTTGAACCCAGAAAAAATGGTAATTGTGTTAAAACGCTACTCAAAATAAGTTTCGGCCAGTTACCTCTTACCTTCAACTACCATTTCGACTTTATTCTGAACTTGACGACATAAAGCCAACCTTTTCTGGGTTCATTAGCAATAGAATTCCCAACTTTTAAGAAAGGAGATACACAATGTTATTTCTTCCGCGTGAAGAAGGTCAAGGTCTGGTAGAGTATGCCTTAATCCTTGTTTTGGTCGCGATTGTAGTTATTGCTATTCTGCTGCTGCTTGGCCCGGTTGTGGGTAATGTTTTCAGCAACATCGTTGGCAACCTCTAAGCTTTTTATCCTCCTCGAAATTTTTATTTGTCTTCAGAAAGCCACCTGACAGGGTGGCTTTTTCTTTTTATTGCCCCCTGATTGGGTTTGACTTTTGAGTTAACCCGATTACACTTTAGACGGGAGGGCCTATGGCTACCGGATACGTTTTTGACGAGATCTTTACTCAGCACGATTTTCCGGGACACCCGGAGAGCGCCAATCGTCTCTGGGTGGTGATGGATCATCTGATTAAGCAAAATTTGCTGTCTCGTTTGACACGTGTTCCGACGCGTCCGGCAACCCAAACAGAGCTGCTGCGCTGCCATCACCCTCGCCATGTGGAGCGGGTCGAAGAGATCAGCCGGCGCGGGGGCGGCATGCTGGATGCGGATACCTATACCAATGCCTTCTCTTACGAAGCGGCGGCCCGAGCAGCTGGCGGGGTGGTGGATTTAACCGCCGCCGTTTTGGAGGGCCGGCTGAATAACGGTTTTGCCCTGGTTCGGCCGCCCGGCCACCACGCCACTCCAACTAGGGCCATGGGCTTTTGCCTGTTCAGCACCATTGCGGTGGCGGCCCGAGCGGCGCGATTTGATTATGGTTTGGAACGGGTTGCTATTATTGATTTTGATGTGCATCACGGCAATGGAACCCAGGATGTTTTAATCGAAGACCCCACAGTTCTTTTTGTATCCAGCCACGAATATCCTTACTATCCCGGCAGCGGCGCCCTGACCGAAATTGGCGAAGGCGAGGCCAGAGGGGCTACGGTCAATATCCCGGTTTCCATGGGGGTAGGCGATGCAGGTTACAAACAACTGTATGGCGAAGTGGTTTTTCCAATTCTGCGCCGTTTTCAGCCAGAACTAATACTGGTCTCGGCCGGTTTTGATGCTCACTGGAATGATCCGTTGGCAAATATTGGCCTGTCTCTGACCGGTTATCATTGGCTTAGCCAGAGGCTTGTTGAACTGGCAACTGAACTTTGCCAGGGGCGGATTGTCTTTGTGTTGGAGGGAGGTTATAATCTGGAAGTGTTGGCGTTGGGGGTCGGCAATGTGTTTAGAGCCTTGTTGGGCGACGCCGATAGCCAAGACCCGCTTGGCCCTTCGCCCTGGCGAGAGCCGGACGTGTCAAGCTTGCTGGCAAAATTGAAGGCAATCCATAATGTGGTTTAAGTTGGCTGAATAAGCTATAAGTGGAAAAGTTGAATGTCAGAAAATCTACAAGAAATTCTTGAAGAACAGAAGGCTTATTACCGGGCGCGCGCCCAGGAGTATGATGAGTGGTTTTATCGGCGGGGGCGTTACCATCATGGGCCGGAGCATACCCAAAAATGGGAAGCTGAGGCCGCTGAAGTTCGACAGGCTCTGGCCGAAGCGAACCTGACCGGGCAGGTGTTGGATATTGCCGCCGGGACCGGCATTTGGACCCAGGAATTAATCAAAACAGCCGATCATGTCACTGCCCTGGACAGCTCAGAAGAAATGGTTGCCTTGAACCGGGCCAGGCTGCAAAGTGACAAAGTAACCTATACCCTGACCGATTTATTTTACTGGCAGCCAGTCATGGCCTACGATGGTATTTTTATGGGTTTTTGGTTGTCGCATGTGCCGCCGGCCCTATTGTACGATTTTATCGGCACAGTCGCCGGGGCTTTAAAGCCGGGTGGTAAACTCTTCTTTGTCGACTCATTGCCAGAACCAACCTCTACGGCTAAAGATATGATGGAGGGTGTGGCTAAAAAATTGGCTCAAAGAGAAACAACTTCTCAAGTTGCCGGACAGGAAAATGCCACTATGACCCGCCGTTTGAATGATGGCCGGGAGTTTCAGGTGGTTAAAGTGTATTATCTGCCAGACGATTTGGCCGACCGATTGGCTTCTTACGAAATTTCAGCCACCGTTAAGCAAACCGAGAATTTCTTCTTATATGGTTGGGGTACAAAACAGACCAAATAGATTCTGGCTGTAAGGACAATACACAACTCGTGCAAAATATTCAATCTAACCTCACCTCGACTCCCAAACTGACTCCCTGGCAAGGCAATTTTATTTTGGCCGCTACCATCATTGGGGCGGGTATGGTCTTCCTCGATGGAACGGTTGTTACCGTCGCCCTGCCCCAAATTCAAAAAGAGTTCAATGCCTCAGTCAGTGGCTTGCAATGGCTGATTGATATTTACATTCTTTTTCTGAGTGTGCCCATCCTGGTTGCCGGCTCTTTGAGTGACCGCTACGGGCGCAAAAAATTGTTCAACCTGGGCCTGATTGGCTTTACCCTGGCTTCGGTAGGGTGCGGCGCGGCCACCGATTTGGACCAATTGATTCTGGCCCGTGTTTTTCAAGGTATTTCCGGCGCAGTGATGCTGCCTGGCTGTCTGGCTATCTTAAACGCCAGCTTCCCCGCCGAAATGAGAGGCCGGGTGGTCGGGACGTGGTCGGCTTTTACGCCGCTCACTACGGCTATAGGGCCGTTGTTAGGCGGCTGGTTGGTTGATAACGTCTCTTGGCGGGCCGCTTTTTATATCAATCTTCCCTTGGGCCTGCTAACCCTCTTTCTCAGTTCTCGGTTTATCCCGGAGAGCCGCAGCAAAAAAATTCCCGAAAGCCAGGATTGGTTGGGCGCAGTCTTGATTACCGTGGGCCTGGGCAGCCTGATTTATGGCCTGATTGAAGGACCTCACCTCGGTTGGGCCGCCCCCTCAGTTTGGGTGGCAATTGGGGCCAGTCTGGCTTGTCTGATTGGTTTTGTAGTGGTTGAAGCCAAAACAGCCCACCCGATGATCCCGCTGGAACTTTTCCGGCATCGCCTTTTTGCCGGAATTACGCTGATTACCTTTATTCTCTATTTTGCTATGAGCGGGGTTTTTTTCTTTTTCCCGCTCAACTTGCAGCAGATTCAGGAATTTTCGGCCACTAACACCGGGGCGGCCTTTATGCCGATTATCATTTTGCTCTTTTTGTTGTCGCGCTGGTCGGGTTATTATGCCGATAAATATGGACCGCGTATGCCGATGATTGTCGGCCCGGCTGTGATTGCTATTGGCTTTTTTATGTATATGATTCCCGGCGAGTCGGCCAATTATTGGCTTACTTTCTTGCCGGCGACTATTGTTTTTGGGGTTGGGTTGGGCATCACGGTTGCGCCACTGACCACGGTGGCTCTGGGCGCAGCGCCGACGCATCTCTCCGGTTTGGCCTCCGGGGTAAGTAATGCCGCCTCACGGATTGCCTCGATGTTGGCAGTCGCCACCCTGGGCGCGTTGATGGTGCTTCAATTCAGCGCCTCCCTGGAACATCGCACCCAGTCCCTGCCTTTATCTGAACAGGATCGGGTGTTGCTGCAAGAGGAGAAATTAAAATTGGGAGGAGCCTCAGCCCCGCCGGACTTGCCTCTAGCGGTGCAGACTCAAGTGAACACGGCCATTGACGAAGCTTTTGTGGATGCTTTCCGGCTGATGATGGCCCTGTGCGGTTTGTTGGCGCTGGCCAGCGCCGGTGTTTCAGCCCTGACCATTACTAACCAGATAACGCATCATGACGACGGCCACCAGCCGCCTCATTTTGAAATCATGGGTTAGTAACCGGCTGTAGTTGACTATAGAATTACTCTATTCATAATCCTGGCTGATTTTATCCTCGTTTTTTCCTCACCGTTGCTGCAATTGATATGAGTCATTCTTCAAAAAATAAACATCAAATAACAATTTTTTTCGGAATTTTAATCCTTGTGGTTCTAGCCCTCACTTTGGCCTGGATTGGGCAAACTCTGATGGCGGTAGAAGTGGAAACACCCGTCTCCTCTCCGGCTGTCACCCGCCCCGGCTCGTCTCCAACCGTGTTCGCAACTGCCACCCCCCTAGTCAAGGTTCCTCAGCCGACGCCGACCCCTTCAGCTACACACACCCCTGCCGGGCCGACCGCAACCCTCACTCAAACCGCCACCCCTACACCCACGCCGACGCCAACCCTCAACCTGGCGACCTGCAATGCCTCCGGCTGCGGCTCGAAAGCAGTGGCGCTGCCCACGGTTGTGCTCACCCCCGACTTGTTTCTGCGTGAAACCCCGGCTACCCGCCGCCGCTGCCCCGAATGTCCTCATAATGAAATTTTCAGTGACAGTGAGTTGAACACCCTGTTGGCGGCCAATCCGGCCACTTTGGCTCGTCTGCGCCAGATTGCGCTGTCGCAAGAAACCTATCAACTTACGCCCGGCGTGGTTTACCTGGTTTTCAACAATGTTCATCATATTGTAATTGATCTTCAAGAGTCAGGTTATACCCTGCGTAATATTATCCCCAATACGTCAAAGCGCGGGACGTTAATTACCCCCTCCTATTGTATGTCGCCCGAGTCTCTGGTGGTCACTACCGCCGACTACCACGGGCTGAACGGCAGCAACAAAACCGAAACCGGGCGAGACCTGTTTTTTCACCTGGGGCGGGCGGCTCTGTACCAACGTAATGGCCGTTTTAATATTGATGTCATCCGTACCCGTCCGGCCTGGGATAAAACTACCATTGCCTGGGGCGGCGGTCCTATTTTCTTGTGGCATGGTCGCTACAATTACAACCCGGAACAGGAGTGGTTTGATCACGAGAATTTGGAACATTACCGCACCACCCGTTGGACCAAGTTGAGCGCAGCAATCTCCAAAGACCGCAAATATTTGTTTATCAGCGCTTCGTATGGATTAACGTTGAAGGAACATGCCCAAAATATCATTGACTTGGGCCAAAAGTGGGGCATCCAGGTAGATCGAGCTATGCGTTTTGACGGCAGCGAGAGCGCCTATATCGCCATCCGCCTGGGGGATTATATGGTGCCGGTGCTGAACCTGGAAGAACCGTTGATTGTCAACTGTTTTGCCGTAGAGCGAAGTAAATAATAGAGTTTATCGGAAATACAAATACCTCTCGCCAAGGCGCAAAGAACGCCAAGTTTTTAAGAGAAAAAACCTTTGCGACTTTGCGTCTTGGCGTGAAAAAAGTTATTTCCGATAATGTCTACCCATTTGCTGAGACTGCGCTCAGCAAAAACAGCCCTGCGGGCATTTGACAAGATTGAAGTATTTTGATTAAGCTCACTTCATCAGCGAGATGAAGGAGAGGATACAATGGTTGACCAGTTGAGCGCAGCCTACGCCGATTATTTGCAGGGGAGTTATGATTGCCCAGACCGGATTGTCCTGACCGCCTACCATCGGCTGGCCTCCTCGGCGGGCGGCTTTCGTTACTGGTGGCGACGGCTGTATGGCAGCGATGAGAACCTGGACAAAACGCATCTGATCCGATTATCGGGTCGGTTCCATCGGCGGGTCAAAGCTTACGCTGATAAACATCAGATTCCAGTCCTGGAGGGTCCATTAGCCGAGCGTAAGCATGACGTGGCCGAACAATACAAACCGCAAGACCCGGCGTTTGTCGGTCTGTTTCTGGTCATCATTAGCCGGGCCTCCGAGTGGTTTGGGACGTAAACGACCTCGGACGGTCGAGTTCACAGTTTGACCCGGCATTATCGCTCGATCAACCACATTTTCTTTCATCTGATAGACCCGGAATGGGGCCATCACTATCCGTATCAGCAGCCATCCCCGTTTGCGGCGATGGTTATTCTCAATGGGCACGAATATCTGGCCTGTCAGGCCCATCAGCCGGGCGAACTCTGGAACTGACAAGCAACTGTTTTAGCGATATAATGACCGCCGCAGACTTGACCTGGCTTGCAGAGACCTCGTGGAGCTACCCACCAAAGGGCAACTGGGTCAAGTCTGCCAACGCTGGCTGGGTAGCTGTCTGCATTTTGCCCTGCCTGAACCTGAGCGGCCCGCAGTGGCTTTGAATACCGTTATTCCTGTTCCAAGTCGAGTATTCGCGCAACCTGCTGTTTCAGCGTCCGGCTCAAATGGAGCAAGTATTTGAAGCCCTGATTGATCGGACCGTTCCCGGCTGGACCTCCAGCAGATTATGACGATCTTTGGCCGCAAGCGCCGCCCCTCACTTCAAAGGCAAGTCCAAAGGCCGCCGGCTCCGGCTCGAACGAAACCTCGAACGACCTGCGTACAACTTGACCATTTTCAGGCTCCATTTTGGTCCCTTGACCCTCAAGTTGTACACCAAAGGCGAGGCTGTTCTCCGGGCTGAAGTGATGCTGCATAACGCCCGCGCCTGGTCTGTCCTCGCCGCCTGGATCAATTCCCTGAACTGATCAACCAGTTTCAGCAGATCCTGGAACGCTTTCTCAACCAACTCTATGCCCTGGATCAAGCTTTGTACCGATGACACCCTGGATACCTTAGGCCAGCGGGTCAGGTCGGTTCAACCCCACCGCGGGTCTGGGACCAACCAGCCTCGGCTGCGGGCCGTACCCAAGCCGTGCTTGCTTTAGCCATAACGCCGGGAGGCTTCAGCGTCTCCCAATTAGCCCAGCAGGCCCAGTCCTGTTAGGCTGGCCTGAAAGTCAGTATCAGCCTCGCCACGCGGCTTACGATCTCAAAAACTGCGCGGCAAAAACAGTCCACAAAATTGGTTCAGCCTGCCGCTATCAAGTCGAAACCAGCGCTCTTAAAATCATGGCTGCCTTTACTGACTTTACGCGAGAAGGTCATTAAACCCGTTTTAGCCAGCGTGACCAAGCCCAAAAGCGAACCCAACCCCCAGCCTCAGACTGACCTTGATCTGCAATATGGTAAAGTGCAAACCGAGATGCGGGCTTTACTCCTTATCCTCGGTGTCGCTGTTTAGACAACCCTTTTATCGACAATCTTTTGTCGATGTCAGTACTACAAGTGACTAATAGCTTAGTGATTGTTCAAAAATAAGTTCCCCCCAGTTCCTACGAGTTCCCAGGGAACTAAAGGAACTCGTAGCAACTCAAAACGGGCTTAGCACCGGACGGCTGCCTAAATAATTTTGCGGTGACTTTCAAACACCGGCTTGTTTTCCAGAATCCGTTGGGGTGAAAAAATAGACAGGTCGAGGGTAGGCGGCTGGCCGATGATTAATTCGGCCAGGTAACGCCCGACCGCGTGGCATTGCTGAAAGCCATGTCCTGAGAAGCCGTTAGCCAGGAAAAAACCTGGCAGTTCGGGCCACTCGCCGAGAATGGCGTTGCCGTCGAAGGTGTTCACCTCATATAGCCCGGTCCAGCCCCGCACCACCTTGAGCCGGTCAAAGGCCGGGATAAACTCGACCAGCTCCGGCCACAGTAACTCTTCAAAGCGGTATCGCTCCCAGGTAAAATCGTCGTAGGTAACGGGATCATCGGCCAGGGATTTGCCCCACATAAAAAGCCCTTCGCCTTCGTGGATGCAGTATAAGCCCGAAGGGAAAAATATAACCGGCAAAATTTTATCGGGTCGCGCCAGAGTTTCTACAACCGTCACCTGGCGTTTGATGGATTGGATGGGCAAATTGACCCCCACCGTCTGGGCAATTTTGGGCGCCCAGGGGCCAGCCGCGTTGACCACCACCGGCGCAGCCAGCGTGTCGCCGGAGGCCAGCTTGACGCCCGCCATGCGATTTTCGTGCTTGAGCAGGTCGGTCACTTCGGCCTGGATAAAGTGCGCCCCCAGGGCCACGGCCTTCTTTTTGTAAGCCAGCAACACCGCCAGCGGAGACATCGTACCGTCCAGCCGCCCCAAGGTTCCGCCGACACAGCCGGCCAGGTTGTAAAGCGGGTAGACCTGCTTCACCTCGTCCGGGGTGAGCCACGCCACCGGAGCGCCCAGGCTCTGCTGCAAAGCCAACCCTTGTTGGCTTTCCTCTCGGCTGGCCTCGTCAATGATGAACAAGTTGCCCTGCTGGCGAAAGGCTACATCAGGCTTGTCGCCGTCTACGGCCATCTCCTCGGCAAAGCTGGCCAGAACTTCCAGCCCGTACAGGGACATTTGAATATTCTCTTTGATGTTGAATTGCAGCCGGATATTGCCGTCAGAGAGCGGCGTCGAGGCTTTGGTGTAAGTGGGGTCTTGCTCGACTAGGGCAATTTTAAGGCGGCTGTCGGCCTTTAACA
Organism: Anaerolineales bacterium; assembly: GCA_015075405.1. GTDB lineage: Bacteria > Chloroflexota > Anaerolineae > 4572-78 > J111 > DSQQ01. The sequence continues at coordinate 1,592,595 of JABTUK010000002.1, read as the reverse complement.
GGTAATAGGCAATGGCGCAGCCCATCACACCGCCGCCCACCATGATGACATCGTAATTATTATTGGCCATCTCCTTCTCCTTCAAGCAACAAACTGTAATGGGCTAACACCTGCGTTAATATTTCGTCGGGACATGCCGGGTCTTCGACAAAAAACCAGTATTCACCGTATTGGTCATTGATCGAGAACTTATGATTACGATACTCAAAATCAATCCAGGCTTCAGTCACATGGTCGGTGATAAAGCCGGTCAGTTTTGCTCCGGCCAACTTTTCGGTGTGGTCGCGGACATCGTACCACAACCTTGTCTGAGGCAGCCCGCCGAAATGGCGCGAGCCATCATTCATGATCATACTATACAGTTGAGCGGGCATCAACGGCATTAACTTAAGATTAGATAGCATCCTGAGTAGCGTGGAACGAAGTGGAGCGCGTATCGGAGGGGGCAAGTTGACAAAGACTTGCCCATGGCGCAGCACCCTTCGATACGGTTCGCTTCGCTCCCCTACTCAGGATGCTGCTTTTACGAGACATTGGAGCGGGCATTATCGGGCAAAAATTGTTTACCCTGCCGCAAACGCCAACACTTCTCTCGCCAGCCGAACCCGATCCTCATCATTGAGCATCACCGTGCCTGTCACCAGCGACCGCAGCCCCAGCTCGCTGACGGCTTCCTGATAAGCCTGATCCACGTGATCGAGGACAAAGCCGGTCAACACGTCCTGCAAATGGCGAGCTACCCCCAGCGGCGAAACATCCTGGCCCAACTCGGCCATCAGTTTGGCTGCCGGCCCCTTCAAGGCCGCCCCGCCCACAATCGGCGAAACAGCGATTTTCGGCACCCGGCTGGCAGCGATGATCCGGCGCATGTTGGGCAGGGCCAGAATCGGGTCGAGGCTGAGCAGGGGGTTGCTGGGGCAAAAGATAATCACATCGGCGTTGCGCAGGGCGCTGGCAACTTCGCGGCTGGGTTGGGCCTGTTCCGCCCCGGCAAAACGAATGGACCTGACGACCGGCCGGCACTGCTGCTGCACAAAATATTCCTGAAAGGCCAGTTCGCCCTGGTCGGTCATGAGCATCGTCCGCACCATTGCTTCGCTCATGGGCAGCACGGTGCAGCGCACCCCCAGCCGTTGGCACAATTCACGTGTCACCCAGTTGTAAGGGTATTTTTCGCGTAACCACTTTGTTCTCAATAAATGGGTGGCTAAATCGCGGTCGCCCAACTGAAACCAGGTCGGCTGGCCGTAGCGGGCCAGGGCGGCCATCATATTCCAGCTTTCATCTTTGACGCCCCAGCCGGTAGCTGGGTTGGCGACCCCGGCCAGGGTGTACATGACCGTATCCAGATCGGGGGAGATATGCAACCCCAGATGCTCAAAATCATCGCCGGTGTTGACGATGATGGTTAAATTCTCCGGCGGGACGATTTGATACAAACCGTAAGCAAGCTTGGCCCCGCCGACGCCGCCCGCCAGAGCGACAACATTACCAAAATTTGATTGTTTCATCGCGCCTATTATAATAGCTGTTTACTTTTTCTGCCAGAATTTATCGGGGGTGAGTTATATTATGTTTGAAGATCCGCTGCTGCAGAGTTATCTAGCCCCGCTGCTGATTATCGTCCAACTCATCTTTCTGGAGGGAATTCTCTCTATAGACAACGCCGCGGTGTTGGGGGCGATGGTCTCGATACTGCCGGAAAGTGAGGCTGTACCTTATCCGCCGTTCCTCAAATTTTTGCAGCCTTTCACCGACCAGGTGTTGGGCATGCAGCAGCAGGCTGCCTTAAAGGTGGGGCTTTTAGGCGCTTACATGGGGCGGGGGGTCATGCTGGTCATGGCCTCGTTTGTCATTGCCAACCCCTGGCTGCGCTTGCTGGGCGCGTTGTATCTGATCAAGCTGGCTTTTGAAAATCTGGCGGTTTCGCCTGAGTCGGGGGAAGGTTCAACGGGGCACGGACATCACGCGGTTGGGGTGGGTTTTTGGCTGGTGGTGCTCAATGTGGAATTGGCCGATCTGGCTTTTAGCATTGACAACGTGGTGGCAGCGGTGGCCCTGTCCGATCAACTCTGGGTGGTTTTGCTGGGCGTGGCCCTGGGGATTGTGACCATGCGCTTTGCCGCCGGCATTTTTGCCCACCTCATCCGCCGCCAGCCGATTTTGGGGCCGGCGGCTTATATCCTGGTGTTGGCCATTGGCATCGAATTGGTGCTGGCCGATGTGTATAATTTTCACTTCAATCACCTGGCCAAATTTATGATTTCAATCGGCATTTTGGCGCTGTGCCTGCTGTATGCTCGTTTCCAGGTTTTAACGCTTTTTGACCCGCTGCTCCGCTGGCTAGGCGAGGGCATGGGCTACCTCAACAACCTGGTCAATTGGCTGTTTAAACCGCTGCTGCTGGTGCTGAAACTGCTCTTTTATCCCATCCGTCGCCTTTTTGCCACTGAGCCAAAGCCCCCTCACCTACACAACCCCCTTGAGCCGGCCGACAGCAGTCACACCGAACTGGCCGAAGGGTAAAATTTAATTCCTCCTCACAAAAACAGCGCCCGGTTTCATTCAAAACCGGGCGCTAAAACTCAGACATATATCGCATCCTGAGTAGCGCGAAACGAAGTGAAGCGCGTATCGAAGGGTGCGATTTACAGAAACTCCGAACTCAAGTTACTCCGAAGCAAACGCCGCGTCGAAGGCGACGGACGAAGGAGCAAAATCGGTGCGGCGGATCATAGCCAGGGCATCGGGCGCGCCCCAGTCGCGGTCCATGCCGCTGTCTTCCCACTCGACCGAGAGCGGCCCATTGTAGCCGATGCGGTTGAGGGCGCGGAACAACTCCTCAAAGTCCACATCGCCGTGGCCGGGCGAAACAAAATCCCAGCCCCGGCGCGGGTCGCCAAAGTTGAGGTGCGAGCCGAGGATGCTGCGCCGGCCATCGCCCACCCGTTTCTTGGAGTCCTTGACATGAACGTGATAAATCCGGTCGCCAAATTCGGTCACAAAGGCGGCGGAGTCAAGGAACTGGTGGGCAAAGTGGCTGGGGTCAAAGTTGATGCCAAAAGCCGGGCGGCGGCCAATCGCATCGAGCGTTTTCTGGGTGGTCACAAAATCGTAGGCAATCTCGGTGGGGTGGACTTCCAACCCAAACTTGACCCCGACTTCATCAAAGACATCCATAATCGGGTTCCAGCGGTCGGCAAACTCGCGGTAGCCGGCCTCGATTTTGTTGAAATCGTTGGGCGGGAAGGAGTAGAGCATGTGCCAGACCGGCGAGCCGGTGAAGCCGTTGACAATCTTGACTCCAAAGGCGGCGGCGGCGCGGGCCGTGTTTTTGACTTCTTCGGCGCAGCGCTGGCGCACCCCTTCCGGGTCGCCATCGCCCCACAGGCGCGGGGGCAGAATCCCCTTGTGGCGCTCGTCAATCAGGTCGCAGACGCACTGGCCCACCAAGTGAGTGCTGATGGCCCAGCACTTTAGGTTGTACTTTTCCAGCAGTTCGCGCTTTTCGCGGGCATATTTGTCGCTTTCCAGGGCCTTATCCACCTCAAAGTGGTCGCCCCAGCAGGCCAGTTCCAGGCCGTCGTAGCCCCAGGCGCTGACTTTTTGAGCCAGCGTGTCCAGGGATAAGTCGGCCCACTGGCCGGTAAATAGGGTGACAGGTCGTGCCATTGTTAGTTCTCCTTTAATTGTTAAGTATAAAATCAGGTTGGACGTATGATCCAGCGCGAGGGGTTAATTTAGGCCATCCTCTCACGCTGCCATTTATAGATTTTCCAAACAAGAAAACACTTCGCGATAAAATTCCGGGTGAGATTGCCAGGTTTGGCCTGTAACAATCAGGCCATCTCGAACTGCTTGTTCAGTGCAGTAAGTTCCGCCGTTAGACTCAACTTCATAGCGGACATTCTCATAACAGGTCAAGCGTTTGCCGTCAGCCAGCCCGGCGGCAATTAATACCTGGATGCCGTGACAGATAGAAAAGACGCCCTTTTCTCTGGTATAAAATTCTTGTAGCAGGGTCAATAGCTTCTGATTATGGCGCAGATACTCCGGCGCTCGTCCCCCCAAAAGCAGAATGGCATCATAATCATCCACGTTTACTTCTTCAAAACTGAGATCTGCTTGAGCCTTATAACCAGGTTTCTCTACATAAGTATCCCAACCCGGCTCAAAATCATGCATGACCAGATTCAGCCAGCGTTTGCCCGGCGCCGCTATTACGGGCGTATGTCCGGCTTCCCGAAAACGATGCAGCGCATACAGCGTTTCATAACTTTCACCGGCATCACCAGTGATGAGTAGAATCTTTTTACTCATGAAAGTTACCCCCTTAAAATATTAAACTTGTTAGGTCAAAATTTGCCACAAACCGTAAAACGTAAAGCCTAATACGCCCTACGTTTTAGATACTCAGTGGATCCAAATTTGAGGAGCCAGCACGCCCACGTGCGGGCGGTGTTCGGCACGGGGGCGTGCCCGCTGCGCGTCCTCGGAAAATTGGATCTACTGATACTCGTTATGCCTGGTTCCGTAAAATTTTAACGCAGTGAGTTCCACGGCGCTTCGCCGCTGACATCCACCACTTCGTACCCGGTCGGGCCGACGCACGGGCTGAGCATGACCATCAACTTGGCCGGCTGGCTGCTGACATTGAACGAGGCGTGGACGACATCGGGATGAATAAAAATGGAGTCGCCGGGCCTGAGGGTCATCTTTTCGCCTTCGAGCCACTGCTCGATTTCCCCGGCCACCACGCTGATGACCTCTTCCTGGTCCGGGTGTTTGTGGAAATTGTGCCCGCCGCCGGGGCCGAGGGTCACTTCCATCACCGTCAGATACTTGGCCTCGGTGTTGGGCGGCTGGCTGATCCAGCCCATCTCGCCCCAATCAAGCTGCTCGCGGACCACTTCTTTGGAGAGGACAAATTTTCCGTTCATGTTTTGGCTCCTTAGAAAATAGTAGACGGTAGACGGTAGACGGTAGACAGGGGGTATACGCCTCTGTTACCTTGCTACCCTGCTACCTTTTCAAACAGGTAGTGTACCCAGGTTCGGAACACTTCTATTACAATCTCAAGCTCTTAAACTGCCGCGTCTGCCCTTCGATGGCCGGCTCGACCGACAGCCGCTCGATGCTGCTGGCCCCGAAGAACCCGGCGATGCCCTCGGTGTGGTCAAAGATGTACTGGGCGTCCTGCGGCTCGGCGATAGGGCCGCCGTGACACAGCACCAGGATGTCCGGGTTGACCTTCACCGCTGCGTCGCGCATGGCCTGCACCCGTTTGGCCGACTCTTCCAGGGTCAGGGCGGTGCTTGCGCCAATCGCGCCTTTGGTGGTCAGGCCCATGTGCGGCACCAGCACGTCGGCTCCGGCTTTGGCCATAGCTTCGGCCTCGTCGGGGTTGAAGACGTAGGGGCAGGTCAGCAAGCCCAATTCGTGGGCCTGGCGGATCATATCTACTTCCAGCCCGTAGCCCATGCCGGTCTCTTCCAAATTGGCCCGGAAAACGCCGTCAAACAGACCGACGGTGGGGAAGTTCTGTACGCCGTCAAAGCCCATCTCTTTCAGCTCGCGCAGCAGAACCGGCATCAGCCGGAAAGGGTCGGTCCCACAGACGCCGGCCAGCACCGGCGTATCTTTGACTACGGTCAGCACCTCGTAGCCCATCTCTTTGACAATAGCATTGGCGTCGCCGTAGGGCAGCAGCCCGGCCAGGCTGCCGCGCCCGGCCATACGATAGCGGCCCGAATTGTAAATAATGATGATGTCCACGCCGCCGCGTTCGGCAAATTTGGCCGAGATGCCGGTGCCGGCGCCCGCCCCCAAAATGGGCGTGCCCTGGGCTACCTGCGCTCGCAGCCGCCGCAGCGACTCTTCACGGGGGATGAATGGCATAACGAACCTCCTTGTTCAGAGTAAGTAATGAGAAAAAGAAATTAGCTCCGGCTCTTAGGCAACTCCAAGAAAATAATTATCCAAAGTCCGTGATACGTAATGCGTGATGCGTGATGGTTTCCAGGCAGATTTCTTACGCATCACGTATCACGCATCAAGCCGGTGAGAATAATTGGATGATTTAAATCTTGGAACTGCCTTAAATGGTTTGAATATCGTGAACGACCACTCTGACCCATTTTGAGGCGTGGGCTTCCACAAACTTGAGATGCGCAGCCCCTTGTTGATACTGGTCATGGGCGGTCAGGTCGTCAAACAGCAAGAGCAGCCCATAGGTGTAGCTGTTTTCGACCACCTCGCGGTGGGTGTCGGCGGGCCGGCCATAGTAACCGAATTTGACGGCGGGATCATGCGTTAGCGCCTGCAACCCTTGTTCAAACGCGCTTAAGTCGCCCGGAGTTAAATCGTTTTTTAACCAAAAGTAAACATTATGAGCGTGCATAGTAGCTCCTTAACTATGGGGAGGGCTGGGCTTGTTTCCCGCTGACCTGGAGAAACCAGCGCAGGCACTTGTGGGCCACGTCTACCGGCTCGCAGAACATCATCGGGCAACTGCCGGGAATGACGTTCAGCCCCAGTTCTGCGCCTAGCCGCACTGCTTCCTCGTCAACGCTCCCCTGGCCGAAGGAGCGGTGCATCCAAACCCGCTTGATCCCCAGGGCGCTGCACTCGCGCACCAGTGACACCGCTGCGCTGGGAGGCGTAGCCAGCACCACCCCGTCAACCCCGCCGGGGATGGCCGCCAGGTTGGGATAACAGCGCTCGCCTTCCACTTCCGTAGCGTTGGAGTTGACCGGGAAAACCTCGTGGCCGGTCTGGCGCAGTTTCTTAAAGATCGCGTTGGCCGCCGCATCGCCCTGGCGCGAGACGCCGGCCACGGCAATTCGTTTCTGGGCCAGGAACTCCTGGGCCGCTTCTATGAGGGTAGACATGCATTACTTCTTTCTCCCCCCTGATTTTGCTTTTTAATCTTTCTGGCAGCGGTTCGGACGGTTTGCCTTGCAATCTCAGCCAGAGACAATCAGACTTTTTTGAACCACTCCGAAAGCCTAACCTTAATACGTTTCAACCTCTCAGTATCAATTTCGCCAATCGTACCCAATAAAATACTCCCTGGCAATTTACCAAGTAATATGGCTGGGCGTAACTTCCCTTGAGCCATATTCGTTTGAGGAAATTGAAATAGAATAACCTGCCCTGACTTTTTCACGAGAAAATTTCCTGTAAATCTTCAGTGGTATAATCAGGCATTTCCTCATCTTCCATCCCTCGCAAGGCCAGGCTTAAAGATAAATTTGACCATTCCTCTTCATCGTTTTGCGGAACATATTGTTCTCGTTTGAACAGTAGATACTTTACAAAATCAAGCACTTCCTGCTGGAGTGGGTCGGGTAACATTTGTGCGTAGCGATGAATATTCTCTATTGTTGTCATAAGCACATAACCTCCACTTTTTAAACCATCCCCATCATGATTAATATACGACTTTAGTGCCTCGTTGTAGTAGCACTGGGTTTTTCATTCACCCCACTATTATTACTCATGGATCGTGATCTGGCCTGCTCTGTTTTGTATCTCCATGAATTGACCGTAGGCTAGTCCTTCTTTTGATATAACAATAAACCTTTATTTTGATGGCTTTGGATAAATATGGGAGTAATTTTCTCTGGCGGCTACATTCGGGTTAGATTTTCGTTCATTGTTCTGCCTCCGCCGGTATTCTATAGATGTTCAGAAAAACATTTTGAATCTGTAGGGGCGTACCCTTGCGGTCGCCCCTGGTGGGGCAGGCGCAAGGCCGTGCCCCTACCCAAAACATTATCTGAATATCTATAGCAGGTTTATCGGCCTGCAAAACCTCTCCAAATAATGCTTACTCCAACAAGATACCCAGTTTGGCCAAAACTTCGTTTATCACTTCCTCTGGCAGCGAAGCGATATATTCAGCCTTCCTGACCCGCCAATCTAAACTTTTCACCTGATCTGATAAAATTACCCCCGTCACCCCCACCTCTTTTGGTAGGATCACCTCAAAGGGATAGCCCTTGACCTGGTTGGTAATGGGACAAAAAATCGCCAAACCAACCTTTTGATTATAGGATTGCGGTGATAAGACCACGGCCGGGCGTCGCCCGGCTTGTTCGTGGCCGGCCTGGGGCGTAAAACTTAGCCAAACCGCATCGCCTCGTTCGGGAATATAAGCCATGGCCTCACCACATCTCGTGGCCTACAGCCTCACCTGTCTCAATTTCGTGGTGCAGATTTGCCTCAGTCACCTGGGCTAATAATTGTTCGAGCGTATATTTGGGTTCAGTGATTGGCTCAAGTAATAATTTGCCTTCCGAAATGGAAACGGCAACGAGGCTATTTTGTTCCAAACCAATTTCCAGGGCAAAGGGTTTAGGAATACGTACCGCTAAACTATTGCCCCATCTTTGCACCCGTGCTTGCATCATATTTTTCCTCCATAGTCGGTATCTACAAAAAAGATACAAGAATTATACAGTTAACCAAACCTGTTGACAACTATGAAAGAGGATAGGCTCAAGATGGATTTCAAGGATCTCGAAGAAAAAGGGTTAGCTCACGGATAAACACGGACGCAGAGCGCGCAGATTTTTTTCTTAATTTTTATCCTTATCCGTGTCATCTGTGTTCATCCGTGAGCAATTTTTTACCAACTCCTTGAAACACATCAAGAGCCAAAATCTATATCTGGAACTTCGCGGTCTACGCCCTCGCCAATAACCCCACCAACCGCTCGGCCATCGCTGCGGCGAACTCCGGGTCGTTGATGTGCATGTCCAACTCGACTAATTCCACCGGCGGGCGGATATTCCGCCGCAGCGACTCGAACAGAGCGGCGTCGGCTTCCGGCAGGTAGAAGGGCTGGCCCTCTTTGTCAATGGCGCTGACGCCTTTAAGCGGGATGAACAGCACGGTCGGCCCGGTGGCCGCGTTGAGTTTGCTGGCAATGATCCGGCCCAACTCGGCGCACTCCTGGGGCGTGGTCCGCATCAGGGTGACGTTGGCGTTGTGTTTGTACAGCGTCCGATCTTTGAACTGCGGCGGCACGGTCTCGACGGCCCAGAAGTTGACCATATCGAGCGCCCCGCACGAAACCACCTGGGGCAGACCCGCTTTGGCTGCCGCTTCCAGCCGGTGCGGTCCCGCGCTCAGCACCCCGCCGACCAGTTCATCGCACCACTCGGTCGTGGTGATGTCGGCCACCCCGCTGATAAACCCGGCGCTGATCAGGCTCTCCATGGCTTGGCCGCCGCTGCCGGTGGCGTGAAAAACCAGCACTTCGTAACCGGCGGCTTCCAGCTTCTCACGGACCATCGTCACACAAGGCGTCGTCACCCCAAACATCGTCGCCGTAACCAGGGGCTTGTCTTCCGTCCTCGCCTCTTCGCCTCCCCGCGTCTCCGCCTCCTCTACCGCCCCGCAGACCATCCCGGCGGCGTTAGCCAGAATCCGGCGCGACAGCCGGTTCAACCCGGCAATGTCCACCACCGAATACATCATGCAAATATCTTTGACCCCAACATAGGGCTGCACATCGCCCGAAGCCACGGTAGAGACCATCACCTTGGGCAGGCCGACCGGCAGCTCGCGCATGGCCGCCGTCGCAATGGCCGTGCCGCCGGAGCCGCCCAGCCCCAGCACCCCGTCAAATTTGCCCTCGGCGTGCAGGCGGGCTGCCAGTTTGCTGGCCCCGGCCATCATTACTTCCAGGGCCGCGCCCCGGTCGGCCTGGCGGCGCAGTTCGGCCAGATCGCCGCCCCCGGCAGCGGCCACCTCCGCCGCGCTGATGTCCGGGGCAAAAGTCGGTTCGCCGGCCACCCCGGCGTTGAGCGTCAACACCTGATGACCACGCGCCGCAATCAAATCGCGGACATAGGCATACTCCGCTCCCTTGGTATCCAATGTGCCAATGAGGAGAATGGTTTTGGGCATTGTCGTCTCCCGTGACAGGTAGCAGGGTAGCAAGTAGCAGGTAGTATTTTCTGCTACCCTGCTACTTGCTACCCTGCTGCTAGGCTAATAGTTTCCTTAAAAATGCGACTCCGTTGAACGCCAGGGCGTCGGGGCTTTCGGCCAGAGGACGCCAGATGGCGGCGGCGCGGGCAATGCTTTTGACTTTGGGGGTGAATGACTCGATCACCACCGGGCCATCGTAGGCGATGTCTTTGAGGGCCTGGGCGACCTCGCTCCAGGGCACGTGGCCGGAGCCGGGCGCGCCGCGGTCGTTCTCGCACGAGTGCAGGTGGCACAAGCGGGGGCCGGCGGCGCGGATGGCGTCGCCGAGAGAGGGTTCTTCGATGTTCATGTGAAAGGTGTCGAGCATAATCCGGCAAGCGGGCCGGTCCACCCGATCAACCAGTTCGACCACTTGCGCGGCCAGGTTGATAAAGCTGGTTTCAAAGCGATTGAGCGGCTCGATGCCCAGGACGACCCCGTGATCGGCGGCATATTCGGCCAGGGGACGTAGGTGCGAAACCAGCAGGTCCAGATCGCGCGCCCGCTCGTCGGGGGTGGACTGCCAGGTGCGGCCGACGGCAGAGTAGAGCGGCCCGACCAGGTTGGTTGCGCCGATGGTTTGGGTGGCTTTGATGGCCTGGCGCACGTACTCCGCGCCGCTTTCCTGGATGGCCTTATCGGGATGGATCAAATCACGGTCCGGGCCCATGGCCGCGCAGGTGCTGACGCCCAGGCCGTTGTCGCGGATGATCGCTGCGGCCTCGGCGTGGTCAAAATCGTTGATGCCTTCCAGCGGCAGCTCGATCCAATCAAAGCCGCCTTGTTTGACGCGCGGGGCCAGGGTTTTGAGTTCCTCGGTGGTCAGGGGCGAGGTCCAAACCCAGGTGTTGACTCCGAATTTCATCATAACCTCCACATAGTTTAAAAATAATGGATTTGTTGCCCCCTGGCAGCAACGGAACTAAGTATGTCATTTCGACCGGAGGGAGAAATCCCTATGCCTTACTGTGATACGTGATGACTTTAGGCGAAAACTTCACGCATCACGCTTTTTAACTGTGGCTTTGCTCATATTCGCTGATCGAGACGCTGCCGACCTCCTCGGCGTGTTGGACTCCTTTGGGGATAACGTGGCTCCACAGGATAAAACCCAGCGTGGAAAAGAGGAGCACAAAGAACCCAACCCGGTAGGCGATAAAGACCCAGGGCTGGAACATGCCAAAAATACCCAGGGCAATGCCGCCGATCAGGGTTAACTCAATCGGGCGGTAAACCTCGGGGGAGATGCGGTGATTGAGCAGATTGGCCACAAAAGCCACCAGGGTAATAAAGGTCAGCACAATAGCCGCAAAAATGCAGACAAAGGGGATGGCTGATAGGATAACGTTAGTGCTCAACTGCTGCTCGGTAAAGATGGCGCTGATAATCGGGTTGGCTACTGCTCCCAAAATCAACAGCACCACCACCGCGATGGGTAAGCCAATGGGAACGGGAAAACGTCGTTTTTTCATAGAAATTCCTTTACCAAGCGCAATTTTGCGCTAGTTCGTGACCAAATCATAGCAAGTCATGTCATTCCGACCGGAGGGAGGAATCTTCGTTACCACTAGCTAAACACTATGACGAACAAGAGGATTTCTCGCTGACGCTCGAAATGACATTTTTCTTGGAACCACTAAACAGAAGCAGCCACAGCCTGTTTGACCGCAATCCGCTGTTGCTGCTTGGGTTCAAAAAAGTGCAGCCGCTCACGGGCAATATTAAATCGAATGGTATCGCCGATGCGCCAACTGGTCATCCCGGAAACATTGCTGAGCAGGGTTTGTTCGCCCACTTTGATATGTAGAATCGTCTCCACGCCCAGCGGCTCGATCAGCGTCACCTGGCCGGAAAAGTCGCCGTTGGGGTCGGGCTGGACATCTTCGGGCCGGACGCCCAGCACAAAGGCGGAGGGCAAATCGGCCGCGCTCGCGCCCAGCGCAAACTGGATGGAACTGTTCTCGACCGCCAGCGCCCCATTCTGATGATTGGCCTGGAATAGATTGATGCCGGGCGTGCCGACCAGTTCGGCCACAAACATGGTCGCCGGCCGGTCGTAAATGTCGTCGGGCGTGCCAATTTGCACAATCCGCCCCTCTTTCATCACCGCAATCCGGTCGGCCATGGTCAGGGCTTCAACCTGGTCGTGGGTAACAAAAAGAGTGGTGCTGCCTTCGATTTTTTGCAGGTGCTGTAGTTCCACCCGCAGGGCTTCGCGCAGTTTGGCGTCGAGGTTGGAGAGCGGCTCGTCCATCAGAAAGATACGCGGGCTGCGGACAATGGCCCGGCCAATCGAAACGCGCTGCATTTCGCCGCCCGACAGGCGCGCCGTTTTCCGCGTCAGCAAGTGGCTGATGCGCAGCTTTTCGGCGGCGCTTTCGACTCGCTGGCGGATTTCCGCTTCGGGCGTTCGCCGCAGCGGGGAGCGCAGCGGAAAGGCCAGGTTGTCGTAGACAGACATGGTGGGATAGAGCGAGTACTGCTGAAAGACAAAGGCAATATCCCGGTCGGCGGGAGTCATGGCGTCAACTTCTTGATTATCAAACAGAACATGGCCCTTGTCTTGCCGTTCCAACCCGGCGATCACCCGCAAGGTGGTGGTTTTGCCCGCGCCGGTATGGCCCAGCAGTACAAAAAACTCGCCGTCTTTGATGGAAAAAGAGACGTCGTTGAGGGCCTTAATGGGGCCGAATTGTTTGGTCACGTTTTGGAGGGTAACATCAGTCATGAGACACCTGCGCGGGTAAGGGCCAGTTCCGTTTCCGGGTCGAAGAAACGAACCATGGCCGGGTCAAGGTCAAAGCGAACCATGGTCCCGATGGGATAGCGGCTCTGGCGGTCGCTGCGAATGTGGATAATTTCATTTTCCAGGTTGACGTGGAGCATGGTGTATGCCCCGTACAACTCGGAGGCGTAAACCTCGCCGGTCAGCGCGCCGTCGGCTTTGATCTGGGCCGCTTCGGGGCGGAAGCCGAGAATCACGGCATCTTTGCCGTTGCGGCCGGCTTGCAGCGCGCCCTGCCACTCAGCCGGAGCATTGTACTTATTCGAACCGGGCAGATGGACGGTTCCTGCGGCGTAGCGGCTGGAGATCAAATTCATGCCGGGGCTGCCGATAAAGCGGGCCACAAACAAATTGGCCGGATCGTAATAAACCTGGGCCGGCGTGCCGACCTGCTGGACCTCGGCATTGGACATCACCACAATCCGGTCGCTCATGGCCATGGCTTCAATCTGGTCGTGGGTGACATAAACTGTAGTAGCGTTCTGGTTGAGGTGCAGTTTTTTGATTTCAGCGCGCATACTCTCGCGGAAGTCGGCGTCGAGCGCGCCCAGTGGCTCATCCATCAAAAAGGCGGCGGGCCGCCGGACCAGGGCGCGGGCCAAAGCGACCCGCTGTTTGTCGCCGCCGCTCAGCTTGCCGGGCCGCATATCGAGCAGGTGTTTGATTTGCAGCAGGTCTACCACCTCTTTTACCCGCCGGTCAATGGCCTCTTTGGACGCGCCTTCGGCCTGCAAGGGAAAGGCGATATTCTCGCGGGAGGTCAGGTGGGGATAGAGGGCGAAAAACTGGAAGACAAAGGCAATGTCCCGGTCGGCCGGGGAGAGCCAGGTAACTTGCCGCCCATCCAGAAAAATCTGGCCGCCGCTGACCGTCTCCAGGCCCGAAATCATGCGCAGGGTGGTGGTTTTGCCGCAGCCCGATGGCCCCAGCAGCACCACAAATTCACCGCTGCTGATGGTCAAATCCATCGGCTTGACCGCATACACCTCACCGAATTTTTTCTCAATTTGTCGAAGTTCAATCGTAGCCATGTATTATCCTTATGGTAGGGAGTAGGGAGTAAGGAGTAGGGAGTAGGGGAAAGCAGAGGTTTTCCTCCCTTACTTCCTACTTCCTACTCCCTACTCCCCTCTTCTACTGCCTGATTGCCCCAAACGTAACCCCGCGCAGCAGGTGTTTGCGCAAGGCAAAGGTCACAATGACCACCGGGATCAGGAAAACCAGCGAACCGGCGGCAATAGCCGACCACTCGATGCCGCCGCGCCCCTGCATGGTGGCAATGGCCGGGGGGGCGGTGCGGGCCGCCTGGCTGGTCAGCATCAGGGCAAAGGCGTATTCGTTCCAGGCAAATATCAGGGCGAAAACGGTGGTCGCCGCAATGCCGGTGGCGGCCTGGGGCAGCACAATTTTGTAAAACGCCTGGAGGCGGGAGTAGCCGTCAACCAGGGCGGCTTCTTCATATTCTTTGGGAATTTCGTCAATAAACCCCTTCAGCAGCCAGACGGTCAGCGAGAGGTTGAAGACGGTATACAGCAAAATCATGCCCAGGTGGGTGTCGTGCAGGCCCAATTGGCGGTACATCAAAAAGAGGGGGATGGTCACCACCACCGCCGGCAGCATGCGCGTGCTCAGGATAAAAAAGAGCAGGTCATCCTTGCCGGGCATGTTGAAGCGGCTAAAGGCGTAGGCCGCAAACACGCCCAGCACCACCGAGGCAATGGTGGAGCCGCCGGCAATAATCAGCGAGTTGCGTAAGCGCATCACAAAATCGCTGGGGCCATTAATGACCTGACCATTTTGCAACGCGATGCGCTCAAAAAGCCCCAGATTTTCAGCATTTTTCTTGGCGTCTTCCAGCCGCTTGCCGGATAACTGAGACCGTTCGGTCAGCAGGAAGACGACCCCTTCCAGGGTGGGTTGGAAAATATACCGGGGAGGCACGGCCACGACATCGGCGCGAGATTTGAAGGCGGTGATACCCATAATAAAAATTGGCACCAGGCCAACCAGGGCCACCAGGACCACCAGCACAGCCCGCACATTTTTAAAGAGCCTGGCTCGGGGGCTGACCTTGTCAACCCGAATACTTTCCGTAACCGGGACGCTTGGCCCCGTTTCAACAAAGGATGCCATCACCTCAGCTCCCTTTCATCCGGTTAAGATTTCTAATGTAAAGGTTGCTCACCGCAATCACAATAATCAGCACCATATAGGCCAGGGCGCTGGCCCTACCCGTTTGCCACTGGCCTTGAAAGGCCTGGCGGTAGATGTTGACGGCAACAACTTCCGTCTGTTCGCCGGGGCCACCTCCGGTCAGGCCCATCACTAAATCGAACGATTTTTGGAAGGCTTCGATGGTGCGGAAGAGCAGCGCAATCAGCACCAGCGGCGCCACCTGCGGCAAGGTAATCCGCCGGAACTGGAACCAGGAACTGGCCCGATCAATGGCCGCTGCCTCGTAGAGATAATCGGGGATGGCTTTTAAGCCCGACAGAATCAGCAACATCACAAAGGGCGTCCACATCCAGATATCTACCATCATGACCGCCCACAGGGCCAACCCTGGTAACGGTTTGCCGGCCCAACGACTGGCAAGCCAATCCGGGGCGAGTTTGGGATTTTCAAAGCCCAGCAGATAGTTGAGGTAGCCAAAACTGGGGTTGTACATCAATTTCCAGAACAAGCCGGCCACCACCGGCGACAGCATCATGGG
The DNA here is from genome assembly GCA_015075405.1 of Anaerolineales bacterium. GTDB lineage: Bacteria > Chloroflexota > Anaerolineae > 4572-78 > J111 > DSQQ01. Next base: position 1,577,116 of record JABTUK010000002.1, on the reverse strand, counting down.
CACCAGGATCAGGGTAGTGACCATGCCGCTGCCAAAAAACTTTTCCCGGACCAGCAAGGCAAACATAAAACCCAATAGTAACTGCAAGGCCACGGTAAAGAGGACATATTTGCCGGTGGTCGAGAAGTAGAACCACATTTTTTCATCGCTTAAGACGCGGGCAAAGTTATCAAAAGCAATCCAAACGGGCGGACTCTTTTTGATAGCGGAATAGTTGGTAAAGCTGAGGTAGAGGCTGTAAATCAGCGGGAAGACATTAATGGCGATGAGCAGCACCATCGTGGGCCAGATAAACCAGTTGCGGATGGCATGGTCGCTGAGACCGCGCCGGTGGTGGGGCTGGATACCCCGCTTGGCGGCGGTTACTTCGCCTTGCGTTTTGACTGCTGTTGACATGAGCTTGCCTTTCCGTGTTCAGGAGGTAGGGACAAGTCGCCGCTTACCCCTACCTCCTTAGAAAATAGCTTTGTTCATGTCACTGCGAGCCGCTTTAGCGGCGAAGCAGTCTCCCGCCCCGGAGAGGGACGCTGCGCGGCTTCGGCCTTACGGCCTCGCAATGACATTTTCTCCCGGCAACCTCGTTCCCAAACTCTAGTTTGGGAACGAGGTTAAAAGAGGTTGAACAAGGTCGGGAGGATTTTCTCCTCGCGTTCAACGGGGGGCGATTACTTGAGGTAGCCGCCGTCTTTGAGGATTTGTTCGTGTTGGGTGGCGATGGCGTCCATAGTTTCCTGGGCGGTGCCCTGCCCTTCGATGATGAACTTGCCGAGTTCAGCCTGGCTGACGCGGAGGAGTTCACCAAAGGCCGGGATGTTCCAGAAATCCTTGACAAAGGTCATCGTTTCGGCAAAAGCCGGGTTGTAGGGCGTCGCGTTCAGAAACTCTTCCGATTCCAATACGTTAATGTTACAAGTGTAACCACCCAAGCGTGCCCATTCCGCCTGCACCTTCTCTTGAGCAAACCACTTGATGAAGTGTTTGGCGGCCTCTTGGCGTTCAGGGGCGATGTAGGAGATGATGGACATACCCTGACCACCGAGAGCAGCGTGCTGTGCGCCACCCGGCCCAGCCGGGTTGACAAAGAAGCCGGTCTGCTCGGCATAAGGATTGACTTCGGGATTGACCAGGGCCGGGAAGAAGGCGAAGTAGTTCATGGCCATGGCTGCTTGCCCGCCGATGAAGGCATCATTGACCTCGACAAAGAAGGCATTGCTCAGACCCGGCGCTTGGCAGCAGTCATACAAATCGCGGTAAGCCTGGACCGCTTCGACCGCTTCGGGCGAGTTGACCACGCCGACCGGATTGTTGTTGGCATCCTTCCAGTCGGCCCCAAAGCTGAACAGGGCATTCTGGACACCCATGGTCAAGGCATCGTAGTCGGCCTGGGTGTAGATGGCAACGCCATACAGCCCGTCATCGGGGCGGGTGAAGAACTCGGCCACATCTTTCAGTTCGGCATAAGTTTTGGGCGGAGCCAGCGGATAGCCGTACTTTTCTTCAAAAGCGGCCATTTCATCGGGGTTTTCAAACAGGTCTTTGCGATAAGCCCAGCCGTTGGCGTCGCCTTCGGTCGGGTAAGCCCAGTAGGTGCCGGAGCCGGTCGGGTATTCGCCATAGTAGGTCAGGGTGGCGGGAGTGACCGTCTCCGCAATACCTTCGGAGGTCAGGAAGTCGGTCATATCGAGGTAGTGACCTTCGGTGGTGGCTTGCCCCAACCACTGGCTGTCGCCGACAACCATATCATACGATGTGCCTTGAGCCGACATCTCGGTGAAGAACAGGTCTCCAAACGACCCCCACGGCTCTTGTACTACGTTAATCTTAATCCCGGTTTCGGCTTCATACATGTTGCCGATTTCTTGCAAGTAATCGGCGGGGTCCCACTGCGCCCAGAGGATGGTCAGTTCGGTCACACCGCCTGCGGCAGCGGGGGCTTCAGCGGCCGGCTCTTCGGTGGCAGCGGGGGCCTCAGCGGCCGGTTCTTCGGTGGCGGCGGGGGCCTCGGCGGCCGGTTCTTCGGTGGCAGCAGGGGCTTCGGCGGCCGGTTCTTCGGTGGCGGCGGGGGCTTCGGCGGCCGGCTCTTCCGGGGCCGGAGTAGCCGCACCGCCACAGCCTGCTATAATCAGGGTCATAACGACGAGCAGGCTCATCAGCCAAAACAAACGTTTACTCATTTCTTTCCTCCTTGAATTAATTTCGTCACAGAAATTGGCTAAAAAAAGAGTTTTGCTTGTGGGAAAGTTTAGACCATCCGGTTTAGAGCGTCACCCCCCTTCAAAGTTCCTCAGATATTCAAAAAGCTGACAGCATTGACATGAGTATTCGAAAGGTATTCCGCACCCGCACGGAAATTGAAGTGGTTGGGATAGTAACATGGAAGCATGAAAAAGTCAAAACAGGATGTATTACTTGGACATATTAGTTGTATACAGTGTAAATACTACCTAAATACGAAACAAACTAATTCAGAGTTTCTAAATTGTACCACCTTAGGCAAGCCCTTCGACAACCTCAGGAAGTTCTCAAGACACATTCGGTATGCCTCTTGTTTCGCTCGACGGTTCGTGCTAAGATAATACCACGACTCAAACCCGATACCAAGATAGCGGGGCGCTATGGACGACGAGATAACTCGGCAAGAAATTCTGAGGGCGAATGCCCGTTTTTACACCGCCCTGGCCGAGGCCGATGTTGCGGCCATGTCCGAGTTGTGGCATCACAGCCCGGCCACCGAATGTGTCCATCCGGGTTGGGACCGGCTGCGAGGTTGGCCGGCCATTGGCGAAAGCTGGGCTAGAATCTTTCGTTATCAGGGCATGCTGCCGGTGCAGTTTAGCGAACCCATGGTTCACTGGCGCGGGGATATGGCCTGGGTGGTTTGCTACGAGAATGTCTCCCAGCCTCAGGAAGATGGGGCGACCCAGATCAGTCAGATGATTGCGACCAATGTATTCGAGCGGATTGAGGGGCGCTGGCGGATGGTCATTCATCATGCCTCGCCTGCGCCGCCGGGAACCATTCAGCCGCGCACCTGGCGCACGTCGTTGAATTAGAGGCTAAGGCTGAGGCTGAGGCTAAGGCTAAGCATATCTTCCTTAGCCTTAGCCTCAGCCTTTGCCTTGCGATAAACAGATGTTACAAGGTGAACGTTCGATGACTCCTTACGATGTTGTCACCCTGGGCGAAACGATGCTCAAGTTTACCCCGCCCAACCTCAAACGGCTGGAACAGACGCCTGTTTGCGAGTTGGAAGCGGGCGGCAGCGAGTCCAATTTAGCCATTGCCCTGACTCGCTTGGGGCTGAAAGTGCTGTGGCTTTCCCGGCTCACCGATAATCCCCTGGGGCGCTTCATCGAGCGGGCGATTGCCGCCCAGGGCGTGGATACCTCGCGGGTCATTTGGACCGACGCCGACCGGGTGGGTCTCTATTTTGTGGAAGAGGGCAAAACGCCCCGGCACAGCCGGGTTTTTTATGATCGCAAAAATTCGGCTATGAGCCAGATGCGGGCTTCAGAATTGCCGGTTGACCTGTTTTTGCCCGGCAAGGCCCGACTGCTGCACCTGAGTGGGATCACCCCGGCCCTCAGTCCGACGCTGGCCGTCGCTACCCAACGAGCTTTGCATTTAGCCCAGGAAGCCGGCTGGCAGTTTAGTTTTGACCTTAACTATCGCCACCAACTGTGGGCCCCGGCGGCAGCGCTGGCCGGGTGTTCTCCTTTTATGGAAGCGGCTCATATTTTGCTGGCGCCCATCAATGATGTCCGCTTACTGTACGAATTGCCCTCAACTACCCTGCCTGAACAAGTCCTATCCCTGCTGCGAGAACGTTATCCCCAAGCCACCATTGCCTTAACCCTGGGCAAAGACGGCGCATTAGGTTGTGAGCCGGGTGGACTGCCCATCCACCAGCCCGCTTTCCCCGCTGAAGAAGTCGGTCGGCTGGGTATTGGCGATGCTTTTGCCGCTGGGTTTCTCTATCAATATCTCACCCTGCCCCCTTCACCCGACAAACTGGCCCAGGCGCTGCTGTGGGGCGTGGCGACGGCGGCCATCAAATACACCATCCCCGGCGATATCCCCTGGCTCAGCCGGGCCGAGGTGGAGAGTTTGATTCAGCAAGGCGCTATTGAGTCAAAGTTGGTGCGTTAGAGGCAGTGAACAGTGATCAGTGGTCAGTAGTCAGTAGCCAGTAGTCAGAAAAGATTATCTGACTACTGACTACTGACATCTGACTACTGACATCTGACTACTGGTTACAGGAGAATGTGGATGCAGCCTGAAGTAATCACCAGCCCCACCCGCCAGCGCGAACTTGAACTGACCCTGATTTATCAAACCGCGCAGCAAATCACCCAACTGCAAAGCCTGTCGGAATTGTTACCCCGTCTGGTGGCAGAGGTCAGCCGGACGTTCAACTATAGCTCGATGGGGGTTTTACTGGTTGACGAAGAAACCAATGAACTCGTGGTGCGCGAAACGATTGGCCTGGAACGGGAAAAACATCTGGGTTTTCGGGTGCCGGTGACGGATGCCGTCGAAGGGGGAATTTGTGGCTGGGTGGCCTATCACGGCCAATCGTATCTGGTCCCCGATGTGCTGGCCTCGCCGCGTTATATCAAAACGGTGGAGGCCACGCGGGCGGAGCTGGGCGTGCCGTTGAAGATTAAAGATAAGGTCATCGGCGTGTTGGACGTGCAGAGTTTGGCCGTCAACGGGCTGACCGAGCGGGACGAGTCCATCTTATCTACCCTGGCCAGCCAGATTGCCATTGCCGTTGAAAATGCGCGGCTGTACGAGGAGTTGGCCCAGGCCCATGCCGAAATCCAGCGCAAAGCCGACCAGTTGCAGCGCCTGCTGGCCCGCACAGTTGACCTGCAAGAGGAGGAGCGCCGGCGCATTGCCGCCGACATCCACGACAGCGTGGTCCAACTCATTTACGGGGCCATGTACGAAACGGAAGGGACGTTGCAGCGTCTCCCGGAAGATGCTGCCGAGCAAGGCGATTTGCGCAATATCCAGGTGTCGCTCAAGCAGGCGATTTCTGAAATTTACAAGGCCATCTACGATTTGTGGCCGGCCAGCCTCGACGAAATGGGCCTGTTTCCATCGCTGCGCTCCTACCTGGTTCAGTACGAAGAAGACACCGGCATTGGTTGCCGCCTACGGATTCAAGGCAATCCCATCCGCTTCAACCCGCCGGCGCGGATTGCCCTCTTCCGCATTTTGCAGGAAGCCTTGTATAATGTCCGCAAACACGCTCAGGCCAGCACCGTCGAGGTCATTTTTACCTTTCAGGAAGGTCGGGTCAAGGTAATGGTGCAGGATGACGGCATCGGTTTTGACCAGGAAAAAGCGCTGGCCGAACAGCAGCATCTGGGCCTGATTAGCATGCGTGAACGGGCCGAAAACATCGGCGGAACCTTTACCATTGAATCATGGCCGGGCCGAGGCAGTCGGCTGGCCTGGGAGTTCCTCCAGCAAAAAATTGAACGGGTAGAGCCAAATGACTAAAATTAGAGTTTTGATCGTTGATGATCATCCGGTGGTGCGCCGGGGCTTGACCAGCATTCTGACCAATATGAACGATATTAAAGTGGTCGGTGAGGCTGAAAGCAGCGCCCAGGCCCTGGAGCAGACCAAAGCGCTGCGGCCTGATGTGGTCATTCTCGACATTCGCATGCCCGGCTCCAGTGGCCTGCAAATCATTCAAGCCCTCAAGCAAATCCACGCCGAGGTCAAAATTGTCATGCTGACCAGCTACGACACTGACGAGCACCTCTTTGGCGCGTTGAGTTCCGGGGCGCACGGTTTTTTGCTCAAAAGCATCGCTCACGAAGAACTGGCCGAAGCCATTCGCCGGGTTTATCGAGGAGAGCGCCAGCTTAGCCCGCGCCTGGTCGGGCGGGTTTTGGGCGAGTTTGAAACATACGCCAAAGAGGTCAGCCGCCACAAAGCCGGCCTGACCGAAACCCAACTCGAAATTTTACGGTTGATCGCCGACGGCTCGACCAACCGCGAAATTGCCGCCCAGCTGCACTGGAGCGAAATCACGGTCAAACGCAAAATCTCGGAAATTCTGACCCAACTCAACGTGACCACCCGCACCCAGGCCGTCAGCGAAGCGATGAAAAAAGGACTGATTTGACCGCCGACGGCTGACCCATTCGACAAGCTCAGGGCAGGCCGCCGACCGCCGTAAGTTTTCACGCGGCTGTCAGCCGTCGGCCGTCGGCGGTCGTCTTTAGATTGATACCACCCGGTATCAGGACAAGATACTAATTCCCCTTGAATGTACCAAATTGAATATGGTACAATCCGGCCCTGAGCGGCCTGAAAAGCTTCATGGTAACTGTTCAGGCGTCATTGCGAGCGAAGCGAAGCAATCCCCGGGTTGCGATGTGGAGATTGCTTCGTCGCCAAAAACGCTCCTCGCAATGACATAGACTGAGTAGTTACGCTTCAGGTATTCCCTGTTTCAAACAAATCCATTTTCAGGAAAAGATAATGAAATTTGGCCTCTGTTTGCCCAACTTTCCCTTTGGGGTTAAACCCTCCAGAGAAACGATTGTCGGTATTGCCCAGGCCGCCGAGCGATTGAATTATGACTCGGCCTGGGTCAGCGATCACGTGCTGGCGCCCAAAGACAAACCGCGCTACGGCCACATTTATGAAGTGCTGACCACAATGGCCTACCTGGCCGGGATGACCGAGCGCATCTATTTGGGAACCTCCGTTTTGGTTCTGCCCCAGCGCGATGCTATCCTGGCGGCCAAGCAGATTGCCACCCTGGACGATTTAGCGGGGGGACGGGTGATTATTGCCGTCGGCGTGGGCTGGATCGAAGGCGAGTACAACAATCTGGGGGCTGACTTCCATCGGCGCGGCAAACATCTGAATGAAGCCATGCAGGTTATGAAAACGCTTTGGCAGGATGACGACCCTCAATTTGCCGGGGAGTTTTATAACTTCAAGGATGTCTTGTTTGGCCCCAAGCCGGCCCAGGCCGGCGGCCCGCCGCTGTGGGTCGGCGGGGCCAGCGAGGCTGCCATTCGCCGCATGGCTGTACTGGGCGATGGCTGGAACGCCGACGACGCCTCGCTGGAGCAACTCAAGGCTGTGACCGAACAGTTACGCCAGTTGACGGCTGAAAATGGGCGGTCGGTGGAGATTTCGCTGCGGCGCACAGTGGATTTACGTCCGGCTGCTGCCGAGGCAGGTTTACTGGCTGCACCCACTACGGGCGGCGGCGTGGATCAGGCCGGACGCTGGCCGGGTGCTGCCGCCGGAGCGTTGAGCGGCAGCCTGGCCGAAGTGAAAGATTTTATCCATCAAGCCGCCGCGCTGGGCGTGTCTCATTTTATTTTCCAGTTTGAACACAACACCCAGGAAGAACACCTGGCCCAGATGGAACTGTTTGCCCAAGTAAGGGAGGAATTTTAATGGCAACTCGCCCCCATTTCATCGTTCGGATGCGGCTTGACCCCGCCTATGAAGAAGAATTTAACAACTGGTACAACAACGATTATCTGGCTACGTTGAGGCCGATTGCCCCGCTCTTCACCGATTGCTACCGCCAGGTCAGCGGCGAAGGGGAGGATAAAGTCTACCTGACCATTTATGAAATCAAGGATGAAGCCTCGATTGACGAGGCGCTGGCTGTGTTTGACCGGGAAGACCGCCAGGATCACCGGCGGCAGTGGAAAGAGTGGGAAAAGAAAGCCGTCAAAGAGATTGACGCCCGCGTTTTTCGCAGTCACTATTCCTGGTGACAAAGATTATCGGGCGCCTAAACGGAGAGCTATGAAACCATTAGCGCAAACCGCTGCCAATATGCCTGGTTCGGGTATCCGCGAGATTGTTCACTTGGCCCTGACCATGCCCGATGTAATCCGGCTGGAGGTGGGTGAGCCAAATTTTCCCACCCCGGCCCACATTGTCGAGGCGGCGCATGAGGCGGCCAACAGCGGGTTTACCAAGTACGGCCCCAGCGGCGGCCTGTCCTCTCTGCGTGAACTGCTGGCGGAGCGGGTCACGCGCATCAACGGCTATCCCGTCGAAATGGCGCAGGTCAACGTCTCGGTGGGCGGGGTGCAGGGAATTTTGGCCGCTTTCTCGGCGGTGCTCGATCCGGGGGATGAAGTGCTCATCCCCGACCCGGCCTGGCCGAATTACGAAATGGCTATTCTACTGCGCGAAGCCGTGCCAGTGCATTATCCGCTCTACATTGAACAGGGCTTTGTCCCTCGGCCCGAAGATATCGAACCCTTGATTACCGAGCGGGCCAAACTGCTCATCCTCAACAGCCCCAGTAATCCCACCGGGGCGGTCTTTCCCCGTGAAACCATCGCCGGTCTGGTCGCCCTGGCCCAACGGCACGATTTGTATCTGCTGAGCGACGAAGTTTATGATGAACTGGTCTTTGAGGGGGAACACGTCAGCCCGGCGCTTTACGACCCTGAGCGAACTATCGCCATCTACGCCTTTTCTAAAACCTATGCCATGACCGGCTGGCGGGTCGGTTACGTGGTTGCCAATGAAACCATCTCAAAGACGATTACCAAAATTCAGGAACCGATGATTTCGTGTGTGGCTTCGCCGGTGCAAAAGGCGGCAGAAGCGGCGCTGACCGGCCCGCAGGATTGTATCCGTGACATGCGCGACTCGTACCGCGAGCGGCGGGATGCGGTAGTTGCCCTGCTAAAAGATGAGGGCTATTATGTTTACACCCCACGCGGCGCATTTTATATTATGGTAGATGTGAGTGATGCCGGGGTGGACTCGCGCCAGTTTGCCCTCAATCTCCTGGAGCAATGCCGGGTGGCAGTTGCGCCGGGCACAGCCTTTGGTTATTTGGGTGACCACTTTGTGCGCATCTCGCTGGCTACGGAGAAAGGCTTGCTGTTGGAAGGGATACACCGGCTGTGCGAGTTTGTGAAGCATGAGGCGAAGAGGCGATGAGGCGAGGAGACGTGAGGCGAAGAGGCGAAGAAAAACTCTTCTCCTCGCGTCCTCGCCTCACGCATCCTCGCGTCTAACGGAGTAAAGGCCAATGCGTTTGCAGGGTAAAGTCGCTATCGTCACCGGGGCAGGTTCCGGCAATGGCCGGGGTATTGCCCTGCGACTGGCCGAAGAAGGGGCCGGGGTGGTGGTGGCCGATGTGAATGAGCCGGGCGCGCGGGAAACGGCGGTACTGATTGAGGCGGCGGGCGGTCAGGCTTTGGTGGTACAGACCGACGTCAGCCGGCGGGAACAGATTGAAGCAATGGTGCAAGCCGCGCTGAAACGATTTGGGCAGATTGATATTCTGGTTAATAACGCCGGGGTCGAGTCTATGGCCCCATTTTTGGAACTGCCCGAAGCTGAGTGGGACCGGGTGCTGGGGGTCAATTTAAAAGGGCCGTTTTTGTGTACCCAGGCCGTTGCCAGGGAGATGGCTCAAGCCGGGCGCGGCGGCAAGATTGTCAATATTGCCTCGATTTGTTCGGCCATTGCCCTGGCCGGCGAAGCTCACTACATCGCCTCCAAAGGCGGGCTGTTGATGCTGACCAAAGCAATGGCCCTCGATTTGGCTCCCTACAATATCAATGTCAACGCGGTGGGGCCGGGGGTCATCGAGACGGCGATGACGACTAACTCTTTGAGCAACCCGGCGCGGGTAGAGATGTTTTTTAATCATATCCCGCTCAAACGCATCGGTCAGCCGCGCGATATAGCCAATGCGGTACTCTTTCTGGCCTCCACCGAGGCTGATTACGTGACCGGCACAATTCTCTATGTGGATGGGGGTTGGTTAGCCCAATAATGGCTGAGAAAGAAATTCTGCGGGTTGAGAACCTCAACAAGTACTTTGGCGACCACCACGTGTTAAAAAATATCAACATGCGGGTGCGCCCGGGCGAACACGTCGTTATTTTTGGGCCGAGCGGTTCCGGCAAGAGCACCTTGCTGCGCTGTATGAACTTGTTGGAAGAGCCGCAGTCGGGTTCGCTCTTTTTTCTGGGCAAAGATTACGGCCCCAAAGCGCCCAAAAAAGCCTGGCCCTGGCAGAGTAACGACGGCCTGGCCGACCCGCGCTATCTGCGGACACATATTGGCATGGTCTTTCAGCAGTTTAACCTCTTTCCCCACCTGACCGTACTGGATAATGTCACTTTGGCCCTGCGGCGCAACAAAAAAATCCCCCGGCCCGAAGCCAACGAGAAAGCTATCAAACAATTAAAATCGGTGGGTCTGGAACACAAAGCTCAGGCGTACCCTTCCCAGCTATCGGGCGGCCAGCAGCAACGGGTGGCGATTGCGCGGGCGCTGGTGATGGAGCCGCGTTTGATGCTGTTTGACGAGCCGACCTCGGCCCTGGACCCCGAGCTGGTGGGCGAAGTGCTGGCAGTGATGAAAGATTTGGCTCTGGGCGGCATGACCATGGTTGTGGTAACGCACGAGATGGGCTTTGCCCGCGAAGTGGGCGACCATCTGGTTTTTATGGATGACGGCAATATAGTTGAAGAAGGCGGGCCGGAAGTGCTGACCAACCCCACCAACGACCGCACAAAAATGTTTATCAAGGCGATTCTATGAAAAGGGAATTTCAGTTTCGCTGGGATTTTGTTTACGATCGCTGGGAATTGCTGGCCAAGGGGCTGGGCATGACGTTGTATGTTTCGTTTTTGGGCATGATTCTGGCCCTGGCCCTGGGCTTACTCATCGCCAATATGCGGATGTCGAAATTTGCGCCGTTGCGCTGGCTGGCCCAGGCCTACATTAATATTTTCCGGGCTATTCCTCTATTTGTGTTCATTATCTGGATGTACTATGGCTTGCCGATTGTGTTGGGCATAGATTTTGACCCGATTACCGCCGGGGTGCTCTGCCTGGCCTTGCAGTATGCCGGCTGGCTGGCCGAGATTTATCGCTCCGGCATCGGGGCCATTGGCAAAGGCCAGCGCGAAGCGGCCCTATCGCTGGGGCTGACCCGCTTTCAAACCTTTTGGGATGTCATTTTTCCCCAGGCGTTTCGGATTATGCTGCCGCCGATGGGCAACAATTTTGTGGGCATGCTCAAGGACTCGTCGCTGGTGGGCATTATCGGCGTCTTTGAACTGGTGCGGCAAGCGCAACTGGCCGTCTCGCAAACCTTCCGTCCGTTTGAATTTTACACGGCCATTGCCATCATCTACATCATCTTGACCCAGTTGCTTTCGCAGGGAGTCAGTGTTTTAGAGCGCCGCCAGCAAGTGTGAGGTTATCAGTGAACAGTAAACAGTGAACAGTAAACAGTGAACAGTAAACAGTAAATTAACTGGTTACTGACTACTGATTACTGATTACTGACTACTGACTACTGATTACTGTATTATTGTTGGTTATTAAACTAAGGAGGAACAGGATCATGCAGCAAAAACAAAAAAATATGAGTCGCCGTCAATTTCTCAATTCAGCGGTGGTTGCTACCGCTGCCGGGGCAGCCGCCGCTGTGGCCATAGCCCCCGAAGCCCAGGCCAAAATTGCCGCGCCGCCGCTGCCCGAACTCTTGACTCCGGCTTACCGGCCCCGCCGCCAGGATGCGCCGGTATCCTTGTTAGATGATATTCAGTCGCGGGGGACGCTGCGGGTCGGCATGACTCTCCAATTTGAGCCGCAAATGTACCGCGATGAGAGCGGCGAGCCGGCAGGCTATGATGTCGAGTTAATGAAGCTGATGGCCGCCGACCTCGGCACCGGGGTTGAATTGGATATTCAGGACCAGGAATTTGACGGCCTCATTCCGGCCCTGCTGGCCGGCAAGGTAGACCTTATTTCGGTGGGACTGGTGGGCCGCCCCGGCGGACGCCTGGAAACCATGTGGTTCTCCACCCCCTATGTGCCCTACCAGCAAGTGGTCATCGTCCCCGCCGACAGCCCCGTAGCCGATGTGGCCGAACTGAACGCCTCTGGCAAAAAAATCACTGCCCTGACCGGCTCCACCGCCGCCGGGCTGGCCGCCCGCATCTTCCCCGAAGCGGAACTGGTCGAACTGCAACAGCAGCCGGCGCTGCTCGAAGTGGCTTCGGGCCGGGCCGACGGCGGGATTGTCGAAGCCTATCTGGCCGTCCCCTTTGTCGAAGAAAACCCCACCGCCAAGATTCTCAACCCCGAAGAACCCTTCTCCCTTGAATTTGGTTCTTATGCCGTGCCGCGCGGCGACCTTGACTGGCTCATGTGGGTCAACGGCTGGCTGCGCTATCGCAAAGGCCAGGGCGTTTTGCAAGCCCTGTATGACCAAATTATCGGGCCGTCGCTGGGTGAAACCCCGGTTTACAAGGAAATTCCCGCTTACTAAATTTTTGGTTAACAGGAGTTTTGCCCCGGAGTCCAGACTTTTGTCTGGACTCCTTTTGCGCAAAAGTAACTATTCAGTTATGTCATTTCGAGTGACGTTAGGAGCGAGAAATCTTCTAATCCGTGGTCTACAAACAACGGCCTTACAGATTTCTCGGCTTTTAGCCTCGAAATGACAAGAGGGGGGAGCAGTTACAAATCCAAAATCGAAACGGAGTCCTTTGTGAAACTACAAAATCGGGTGGCAATTGTGACCGGCGGAGCGCAGGGCATCGGCCAGGCGATTGCTCAGGGCCTGGCCCGCGAAGGCGCAGCCGTGGTCATTGCCGACCTTAAAGAGGACAAAGCGGCGGCGACGGCAGCCGGTATTGGCGAAGAAGGCGGACGGGCGCTGGCTCTGAAGGTCAATGTGTTGAACCTGGCCGATTTGCAGGCAATGGTTGACCAAACCCTGGCTCATTTCGGCCAGATTGATATTCTGGTCAACAACGCCGGAATACTCATTGTCAAACCCTTTCTGCAAATGAGCGAAGCGGACTGGGATTTGCAGATAGGCGTTAATCTAAAGTCGGCTTTTTTTGCCACCCAAAAAGTAGCCGAGGCCATGATTCGCGCCGGGCGGGGAGGCCGGATTGTCAACGTCGCCTCGACTTCCTCGTTTACCGCTTCGACTATCCCCACTGTGCCTTATGATATTTCCAAAGCGGGGGTGCATATGTTGACCAAATCCAGCGCCGTTCAACTGGCTAAATACGGTATTAATGTCAACGCTATCGCTCCCGGCACCGTTGATACCGAGCTGGCTCGCGGCGCGCTGGAACCGGAGAAGCTGGCCAAATTCGGCCAGGTGCGTATTCCCATCGGCCGCCTGGGGCAGCCCGAAGATTTGGTCGGGGCGGTCGTTTTTCTCTGCTCCGACGACTCTCAGTACGTTTTGGGCCATACTCTGGTCGTAGATGGCGGCTGGTTGGCGTAGACTGACCGCTGACCACCGACCGCTGACCGCCGAAAATTTTTCCTACGGCGGTCTGCCGTCAGCCGTCGGCGGTCATTTTGATACCGCTCGGCTCAAACCCTGATACACTTTGCCCTTGCCAGCCCCTTAAAAGTTGTTTAAGATAACGCTACTTGCAAACGAGCGTTTGGGATAAACTTTTCGATAAGACGGTTTCAAGAAATATCAGTGGATCCAAATTTGAGGAGCACGCCCACGTGCGGCGGTGTTCGGCACGTGGACGTGCCTGCTTCGCGTCCTCGAAAATTGGATCTACACGCAAGACGCAACACGCAACACGAGTCATCTCAGAACAAAAACCCTCTTTAGGAGGATAACCCGCGCATGGTCCAACCAATCGAAACACATCAACAGCTTTACACTTTTGCCATTGATAACCCGTCCGAACCATTTCAACTGCTGGACCAGGCCGGCAACCTCTTGACAGACACCCCCCCCCTCAGCGATGAAGCGACGCTCAAGGGGTTGCGGGCTATCCTGTTGGGCCGCCGCTTCGATGAGTTGTGCATCAACTTGCAGCGGCGCGGCTTGATGGTCACATTTGCCCCCGGCATTGGTCAGGAAGCCTGTACCGTTGGCAGCGTCATGGCCCTCGACAGCAGCCGCGATTGGTTTGTGCCGCAGTACCGCGAGGCCGCTGGTCAACTGCTGCACGGCTCGCCCCTGGTGACGAATTTTTTGTGGCATATGGGCAGCCCGCTGGGCTTTTACATTCCCGATGGCGTGCGTATGCTCCCCTTCCAGGCCGGGGTAGCCGGCCAGATTTCTCACGCGGTGGGCCTGGCCTGGGGGTCGAAGCTGCAAGGCAAAACGGATGTGGCGGTGGTTCACTTTGGCGAAGGGGCCACCTCGCAGGGTGATTTTTACGAACCGCTGAACCTGGCCGGAGTGGTCAAAGCGCCGGTCATCTTCTTTTGCCAAAACAACAATTGGGCCATCTCGACCCCGCGCCACCTCCAGACTGCTGCTCAAACTATTGCCCAAAAAGGGGTGGCTGCCGGCGTCCCCGGTATCCAGGTGGACGGCAACGACCTTTTTGCCGTTTACGCCGCCACCTGCCATGCAGTCGAGCGGGCCAGGCGCGGTGACGGCCCCACCCTCATCGAGGGCGTCACCTATCGCCTGGGCATCCACACCACCGCCGACGACTCTTCCCGCTACGAACCGCCCGAATTCAAGGAACAGTGGCGCGATAGAGACCCGGTGCTGCGCTTGCAGCGTTACCTCGAACGGCGCGGCAAATGGAATGAGGCTGTCGCCCAGGCCATGGAGGCCGACATCAAGGCTCAATTGGATGCCGCCTGGGAAGAAGCCCAGCGTGTGCCGGCCTCGCAAACGGCGGAAAGCCTGACCCACGTTTTTGCCGAAATGACCCCCCGCCTGCGCCGCCAGCGCGACGAATTGAAAGGGGACGCCGATGCCTGAGCTGACCATCGTTGAAACCATCCGTGACGCCCTGCGCTACGAAATGGAGCGCGACTCCCGCGTGATGCTGCTGGGCGAAGATGTCGGCAAAACCGGCGGCGTTTTCCGCGCCACCGATGGCCTGTATGAGCAGTTTGGCCGGGAGCGGGTGGTGGATATGCCCCTGGCCGAAAGCGCCATCATCGGCTCCGCCGTAGGTCTGGCGATTTCCGGGCTGATCCCGGTGGCCGAAATTCAATTTATGGGCTTTACCCACAACGCCTTCAACCAGATTGTCGAGCAACTGGCCCGTATGCGCTACCGCTCTTGGGGCAGCCTGCACGTGCCGGTTACAATCCGCACGCCCTACGGCGGCGGGGTGCGCGCCCCGGAAATGCACTCCGACTCTTTTGTGGCTCATTTTGCCCACTGCCCCGGCCTCAAATTGGTCGCCCCCGCCACTCCCGCCGACGCCAAAGGACTGCTCCTGTCGGCCATCCGCGACCCCGACCCGGTGATGTTTCTGGAACCGCTGCGCGGCTACCGCCTCATCCGGGGCGACGTGCCGGATGGCGATTACATTGTGCCGCTGGGCCAGGCCAGACTGGTCAGAGAAGGCAAGGACTGCACCGTTATCGCCTGGAGCGCGGCGGTGGAAGTCGCCAAACAGGCTGCGGACGATGCGGCTGCCCAGGGCGTGTCGGTGGAAGTGATTGACCTGCGGACGTTAGTGCCGCTGGATATGGACACGCTGCGGGCGTCGGTGATGAAAACGGGCCGGGTGGTGGTGATAGACGAAGCCTCTTTTACCGGCAGCTTTGCCGCCGAGGTGCTGACCTCGCTGACCGAGGACGAGGATATTTTCTTTTCGCTCAAATGCCCGGTGGCGCGGGTCTGCGGGCCGGACACGCCCTACCCAGTGCAGATGCTGGAAGAAGATTACCTCGTTAATCGCAAGCGGGTGCTCAAAGCCATCCTGAAGAGTGTTGAGAGTTAACCGAAATGGCACGATTTGAATTCAAAATGCCTGATGTCGGCGAGGGCCTGGCCGATGTGGAAGTGGTGACCTGGTTTGTTAAGATTGGCGACCGGGTTGAGGAAAATCAGCCCATCGCCGACGTCGAAACCGACAAAGCTATTGTGACCATGCCCGCTCCGGCCACCGGCCAGGTCATCGAACTGGCCGCTAAAGAAGGCGAGCGAGTCAAAGTCGGCGCGTTCCTGTTGGCGATTGAGACGGGGGGTGGGGAGGCGAAGACGCGAGGAGGCGAGGAGGCGGGGAGGCGAGGGCGCGAGGACGCGAGGACGCGAAGCGAAATAGATGACTCCAACCCTCCAACCCTCCAACCTTCCAACCTTCCAACGATCCTCGCTTCGCCGGTGGCCCGCAAGCTGGCCCACGATTTGGGTGTTAAGCTGGAAGAAGTCACCGGAACCGGCCCGCGCGGGCGAATCAACGTCGAGGATGTGCAGCGTCACGCCGATGGACTGCAAGCGGCCAAAATTACTCCTGCCCAGCCAGACCTGACAGGTCTAGCTACAACCGAGGATGAGCGCATCCCGGTGCGCGGGTTGCGCCGCCGCATTGCCGAAGCCCTGACCGAAACAGCCCAAACTGTCCCCCATGTAACCGGCTTCCACGAATTTGACGCCGAGGCCCTGGTCAAAGAGCGGGCTTATTTGCAGCGACACGCCGAAGCCGCCGGGGTGCGGCTGACCTATTTGCCGTTTGTCATCAAAGCTTGCATTGAAGCCTTGAAGCAGCATCCCTATCTCAATGCCTCTTACATCGAGGGTGACGAACCGGCCATTCTGCTCAAAAAAAGCTATAATATCGGCATTGCCACCGCCACCGACGAGGGGCTGGTGGTGCCGGTGCTGCATAATGCCGATCAGTTCGATTTGTTCGAGTTGGCTCGCCGGACTGATGAGCTGGTTGCGGCGGCGCGTGAGCGGCGGGCCACGCCGAAGGATATGCAAAACGGGACCTTTTCCATTACCAATGTCGGCCAGATGGGCGGCTGGTTTGGCACCTCCATCCTGCGCGCCCCCGAAGCGGCTATTTTGGGCATCGGCAAAATCGAGGACAAGGCCGTGGTGCGCCAGGGCCAGATTGTCGCCCGGCCCATTTTGCCCATCGCCCTGACCTTCGACCACCGGGTGATTGACGGTCAGGAAGCCTTGGCCTTTATCCAAACCCTGCGGCGCTACCTGGAGGAAGACCCGCGCAGCCTGTCGCCGAGGTAGGACGTGATGCGTAAAACGTAATGATTTGGCTCGTTCCCAATCTCCAGATTGGGAACGTATTTGCTCGCAAACTCTGTTTGCAAAGAGCTTTAGAAACGGAGTTTCTGACCCAAGGGCGTTCCCAAATAGGAATTTGGGAACGAGATGAAAGAGGGTCCACAGATGCACACAGATGGACACAGATGAAGAAAATAAGAAAAAAATCATCTGTGGAAATCTGTGTCCATCTGTGGACAGGTAAAATGAGCAAAGAATTATGTCAGACGTGGACGTAATGAATAAAAGCGACTGGGAAGCAAAAATTCTGGCGCCCGGTTTGGAGGCTGAACCGGAACGTCAGGCCAATTTTGCCACTATCTCCGGTTTGCCGCTGGAGCGCGTCTATACCCTAGAGGATGGGGTGGCTGATGAGGCCGGTTTGGGCTATCCCGGCGCATATCCGTTCACTCGCGGCGTCAGCCCGACCATGTACCGCAGCAACTTTTGGGTCATGGGCATGTATTCCGGCTACGGCTCGGCGGAAGAGGCCAACCAACGCTACCGGGCGCTGCTGGAACGGGGCCAGACCGGCTTCTCCATCGCCCTGGATTTGCCCACCCAATGCGGCTACGATGCCGACCATCCCCTGGCTGCCGGTGAGGTGGGCAAGGTAGGGGTGCATATCGGCTCGCTGGCCGATATGGAGCGCCTGTTCGAGGGCATCCCGCTGGAAAAAGTGCGCCAGATTCGGACTACCGCCAACTCCATCGGCCCCATCATCGCGGCGATGTATATTGCGGCCTTCGAGAAGCAGGGCGTCAATTTAGCCAACACTCGCATGTTTATTCAAAACGACGTGCTCAAGGAGTACATCGCCCGCGGCACGTACATCTTCCCGCCCGAAGCCGGGGTCAAGCTGTCGGCGGATGTGATTGAATATTGCGCCCGCCATCTGCCCGGCTGGACCCCGCTGGCGATGAGCGGCTATCACATTCGAGACAGCGGCAGCACGGCAGCCCAGGAGCTGGCTTTTACCTTTGCCAACGGCCTGGCTTATGTGGAGGATGCCCTGAAACGCGGCCTCGATATTGATACCTTTGCTCCGCAGCTCTGGACCTTTCTCTCCGCCGGGATTGATTTTTTGGAAGAGGTCGCCAAATTCCGGGCGGCCCGGCGTATTTGGGCCAGGTTGATGCGCGAGAAGTATGGGGCGCAAAACCCCGAAGCCATGAAATTAAAAATTTTCGCTTACACCCTCGGCGGCAATCTGGTGGCTCAGCAGCCGTTGAACAACATTGCCCGCGTGGCGATTGAAACGCTGGCGGCGGTGTTGGGCGGGGTGCAAACCATCGCCACTTCTTCTTATGATGAAGCCTACTCTATCCCCACCGAAGACGCGGCCACGGTAGCCCTGCGCACCCAGCAAATTGTAGCGCACGAGGCTGGCGTGACCGGCACCGTGGACGCGTTGGGTGGGTCGTATGCCATCGAACGCCTGACCGACACGTTGGAGCAGGAAGTGCAGCGTTATCTGGACAAAATCGAGGCGTTGGGTGGGGCCGTGCGCTGCATCGAAAACGGCTTTTACCACCGCGAATTGTCTGAGGCGGCCTATCGCTACCAGCGCCAGCTTGAAACCAACGGGCGTATCCTGGTCGGCCTGAACGCTTTTCAGAGTCAGGCTGAGGAAAAAATCCCGGTTTTCAAAGGCAATCCCGAAACCGAACAGCGCCAGATCGAGCGAGTCCAGGCTCTTCGTCGCCGGCGCGACAACACCCAAGTCCAGCAGAGCCTGGCCGATTTGGTCGCTGCGGCGCGGGCCAACGAAAACCTGATGCCTGCTCTGATTGAAAGCGTCAAAACCTATGCCACCCTCGGCGAAATTTGCGAGGCGCTGCGGGGGGTGTATGGAACGTACAAGCCAAGTCAGGTGATTTAGTTATGTAATACGTGATACGTGATGCGTGATAATTTCACGCATCACGCATCACGCATCACGAGGTTTTACCATGTCCCAAGCCGTCATCATCTCAGCCGTCCGCACGCCGATTGGCAAGCGCAACGGTTTACTCAAAGATACCCATCCCACGGAATTAGCCGCCGCCGTATTAAACGAGGTTATTCGCCGGGCCGGAGTTGAAGCGGGCCAGGTGGACGACATCATTATGGGCTGCGTCTCGATGGTGGGCGACCAGGCGCTCAACATTGGGCGCAATTCGGCCTTGCTGGCCGGCTTTCCACCCGAAGTGCCGGCGGTGACCATTGACCGCCAATGTGGCTCCAGCCAACAGGCCGTCCATTTTGCGGCCAGCCTGATCGAGAGCGGCGCGGCAGAGATTGTCATCGCCGCCGGGGTGGAAAGCATGACCCGCGTGCCGATGGGCAGCACCCGCGCCAACGGCCCCGGCGAACCCTTCACCGAGGCGCTCAAGGCCCGCTATCCGATGGTTCAAATGGGCCTGTCGGCGGAGATGATTGCCGAGAAGTGGCAATTATCGCGGGAAGTGCTGGACGATTACAGTTTTCGCAGTCATTATCGGGCCGCTCAGGCCATAACCGAGGGCTACTTCCGGCGCGAAATTCTGCCGCTCGAGGTGACGGTTGATGGCGTAGTCCGGCGCATGGACAGCGACGAAGGGGTGCGGGCCGATACCAGCCCCCAAAAGTTGGCCGCCCTCAAAACTCCCTTTAAAGAGGGCGGGGTGATTACCGCCGGCAACGCCAGCCAGATTTCTGATGGCGCGGCGGCCCTGCTGTTGATGTCGGAGGCAAAGGCGGCGACGTTGGGGCTGACTCCTCGCGCCCGGATTGTGGCTCAGGCGGCAGTGGGGGATGACCCGGTGCTGGCCTTGACCGCGCCGATCCCGGCCACGCGCAAGATTTTAGCAAAGGCTGGGCTGACCCTGGACGAGATGGACCTGATCGAGATCAACGAGGCGTTTGCTTCGGTGGTGCTGGCCTGGGCCAACGAGATTCAACCCGACATGGCGCGGGTCAATGTCAACGGCGGGGCGATTGCTCTCGGCCACCCTCTCGGCGCGAGCGGAGCGCGGCTGATGACCACGCTTCTGCACGAACTGGAACGCCGCCAGGGCCGCTACGGCCTGCAAACCATGTGCTGCTTCGGCGGCCTGGGTGTGGCGACGATTATTGAAAGAGTCGCAGGGTAGCAGGTAGCAGGGTAGCAGGTAGTAGAGTAGCATAGCAAGGGTAGCAGTCTGTTTTTTGCTACCCTGCTACCTTGCTACATGTTCTTTTATTTGGATGGAGAACTCATGAATCAACTCCGCAAACCCCTTGAGGGGATCAAGGTTTTGAGCTTTGAAATTCAGGTGGCCGGGCCGTACTGCACCATGATGCTGGCCGACCAGGGCGCGAGTGTGATTAAGGTTGAGCGGCCTGAAGGCGGCGACACGGCCCGCGGCGGCGCGCCGAAGATCAAAAACGACAAGGGCGAGATGCAGAGCGGTTACTTTTTGCGCTTCAATCGCAATAAACGCAGCGTCACCCTCAACCTCAAAAGCGAGCGGGGCCGCCAGATTTTTCGGGATTTGGCCGCACAGTCTGATGTGCTGGTGGAAAATTTCCGGCCCGGTTTGTTGAGCGAGATGGGCCTGGGGTATAAAGAACTGGCCGAACTCAATCCCGGTTTGATTTACGCCAGCATTTCCGGCTTTGGCAGCATGGAGGGGTTTCAGGGGCCGTTCAGCAAGCGGCCGGCCTACGATATTGTGGCCCAGGCCATGGGCGGCTTGATGAACACCTGCGGTCAGGCCGGCGGCCCGCCGACCTGGTTAGGCGTCGCTCTCGGCGATATTGTCTCCGGGATGCAGGCCGCTTACGGGATTATGCTGGCCCTGTACGAGCGCACCCGGACAGGACGCGGCCAGTACCTCGACGTTTCGATGTACGATACCATCATCGGCCTGGCCGAGCGCTCAGTCACGGCTTACTCGCTGACCCAGCACATTTTGGAGCGCGGCCGCGAGCCGTATATGGCTCCCTGGGGACCGTTCGAGTGCCAGGATGGCTGGGTGGCCTTGATTGTTGCGACCGAAGGCGACTGGGCCAAGTTCTGCCAGGCCATCGAGCGGCCTGATCTGGTGGGCCATGAGGGAGCGACCTCCGGACCGGAGCGGGCCAAAAATATGTCCGGCTGGTTGGGCGAAATTATCGAAGGCTGGTTTCGCGGGCAAACCAAAGCCGCTGCCACTGAAAAACTGCTGGCGGTGGGGCTGCCCATCGGCCCGGTGCAAAACGCTCAGGAGATTTTTGAGTGCCCCCACGTCGAGGCTCGCCAGTTGTTGGTTGACGTGCCCGATCCCATTCTCGGCTCGGTTAAGCTGGTCGGCCCGGTGGTCAAACTGTCCAACAGTCCCCAACCCATCACCGCCCCCGCCCCGCTCCTGGGCCAGCACAACGCCGAGGTTTTAACCGAATTATTGGGCTATTCGGAAGAGCAGGTAGCAACGTTGAGAGAAGAGTCGGTGATTTAGGGGAGTAAGTAGTAGGTAGTAGGTAGTAGGGAAAAACCCCTAATCCCTACTACTTACTACCTACTACCCATTTCCAGGAGAGTACCTTATGAGTCACGAAGTTGCTGTCATCAGCGCCGTGCGCAGCCCGTTTGGGAAGTTTGGCGGCGCGTTGAAAGATTTTACGTTACCCCGTCTGGGTGGGTTGGTGGTGGCCGAGGCCATTCGCCGGGCCAGACTCGATCCGGCCGAGGTGGAAGAGGTGGCGACGGGGGTCAATTTGCCCGGCGCTGACCGCTCGATTGCCCGGCAGGTGTTGATCGAGGCCGGCATTCCGCCTAACCGGGTGGCTTATACGGTGGATCGGGCTTGCTGTTCGTCGCTGGCGGCCATCACGCTGGCCTCACGCTCGATTCGTCTGGGCGACGCCCGCATCGCCGTGGCCGGCGGCAGCGAGAATATGAGCAAAGTGCCCTACTTTTTAACCGACTTCCGCTGGGGTCATCGCCTGGGGGATGTCACTTTGAAAGACCAGTTGGTCATTGCCTGCCCGATGACCGGCAAGCCGCGGGCGGTGCAGGCCGGGGAAGAGGCGGTTGAGCACGGCATTAGCCGCGAGGAGCAGGATCGTTGGGCGGTGCGCAGCCATCATCATTGGGCTAAGGCCAGAGAAGCGGGCAAGTTTAACGATGAGTTGATGGCGATTGAAGTGCCGCAGGAGCGCGGCGCACCGGTTCTCTTCACCGAAGATGAGTCGCCCCGGCCCGATACGACCCTGGAAAAACTGGCAAAATTGCCCTTGATTTACGGCAGCCCGACCGTGACGGCGGGCAATGCGCCCGGACTCAACACCGGCGCGTCGGCGCTGGTGCTGATGTCCAAAGAGGAAGCGGCCCGCCGGGAGAAGCAGCCTTTGGCGACGCTCATGGGCTGGTCCATGGCCTCCGGCCACCCCGACCGCATCGCCTCGATCCCGGCGGAGTCGGCCCGGCTGGCCCTGGAAAAAACGGGCTTGACCATTGACGAGATAGACCTGATTGAAATTAATGAAGCTTTTGCGGCGGTGCCGCTCGTTTCGACTCTGATTATGGCCGGCCGTGACCCGGACAAGGCCGAGCAGATTCGGGCCAAAACTAACGTCAACGGCGGGGCCATCGCCATTGGCCATCCGACCGGGGCCACCGCAGCCCGGATGGTCATGACCTTAATTTACGAACTCCGCCGCCGCCGTGAGGCCGCCGGCGACACCCGACCCTACTACGGTCTGGCCACCCTCTGCGGCGGCATCGGCGAGGCGGAAGCAGTGATTGTGAAAGTAGACGGTAGACAGTAGACGGTAGACGGGGGATTTTTCTTCCCCTTACTCCCTACTACTTACTACCTACTCCTTACTCCCGAGGACTCAATGAAAACATTACGCATTGGCAACGGCTCGGCCTATTGGGGCGATATGCTCGACCCGGCGGTGGAGCTGGCCGACAAAGGCGAACTGGATTATCTGGGCCTGGATCATCTCTCGGAGTTGACCATGGCCCTGCTGCAGCGGCAGAAAAACAAAAACCCCAACCAGGGTTACATCCCCGATTTGATCCCCTGGACCGAGGCGCTGCTGCCGCTGACCCACCAAAATGGGGTCAAGATGATTACCAACGCCGGGGGCGCTAATCCCGAAGCGGGTGGGCGCGAGGTGGTGGAATTGGCTCGCCGCCTGGGCTTTGCAGGCATGCAGGTTGGGATTGTGACCGGCGACGATGTTTCTGATAAGCTCGACGCCCTGGCCGCCGAGGGGGTCAACTTTGTCAATCTGGATACTGGCGAAGAAGGGCTGGAGCGCATCCGCCAAAATATGGTGGCCGCCCACGCTTATATTGGCTCCGAAGGAGTTATCGAGGCGCTGGCCGGTGGGGCCGAAATGGTCATTACCGGCCGCGTCTCCGACAGCGCCCTGACTGTGGGGCCGATTATGCATGAGTTTGGCTGGACCTTTGACCGGCCCGACTGGAACCGCATCGGCGCGGCGGTGGCGGTGGGGCACATTATCGAGTGCGCCTGCTTTTGCACCGGCGGCGGCTCGTGCCAGTGGCGCGAGGCCGTCGAACCCTGGCACATCGGCTTCCCCATCGCCGAGTTTGGCGAGGACGGCAGCGCCATCATCACCAAAGTGCCCGGCTCCGGCGGGGTGGTCAATCAGTGGACGGTCAAAGAGCAGATCACCTACGAGGTGGCCGACCCGCGCAATTACATCCTGCCGGATGGCATCGTTGATTTCAGCACCCTGCGCCTGAAAGAAATTGGCCCGGACCGGGTCTACGTGAGCGACATCAGCGGCAAACCTCGGCCCGACACCCTGAAAGTGCTTATTGGCTACCAGGATGGCTGGATTGCCGAGGGGTTGCTGCTCTACTCCTGGCCCGATGCCCTGGCCAAAGCCCGCCGCTCCGAGGATATTGTCCGTAAGCGGCTCAAGCTGCTGGGCGTCGAGCCGGAAGAGCTGCGCTTCGATTATTTGGGCGTCAACACCTTGCACGGCTCGACCGCGCCGCTGCCGGAAGGCGACATGAATGAAGTGGGCCTGCGCCTGGCGGCCAAGTGCCGCACCCAGCAGGAAGCCGATGTGGTGCGCCGCGAGGCCACCCACCTCTGGACGCTCGGCGGGGCGGGGACCGCCTTTGGTGTGCCCTTCCGCCCGCGCCCGGTCATCGCCGCCTGGCCGACGCTTGTGCCACGCGATGCGCTGAAGATTGAGACGAGGGTCTATACGGTGTAACGTGTTGCGTGTTGCGTAAAAAACGGAACAGGCAATACGCTCACTAATAGACAAATCACTTAAAAGTCATACTATCATTGTAGCAGCGACGGCTCCCACGCCGTCGCTTGGCCGGGCGTGGGAGCCCGGCCCGCTAAAAGATTGTACGATGTTTATCTGCTTTGTCTATAAGATTTATTTTCTTGGAGTACCGATGATCGCAAATCCGAAATATCTGAGCCTGGCCGAACTGGAAGCCGGGTTAGAGCATGTCCGTCAGTCGCCCCAGGATGGCGGGGTTTTGGTCTTGATTGTGCGCCGACCTCAGACTGATGAGCGGGAAAGCTTGGAACAGGCCGAACTGGACTTGAACGAGGGTCTGGTGGGTGATAATTGGAAAGTTCGCGGTAGTTCGCGTACGGGGGATGGCTCGGCTCACCCGGAAATGCAACTGACGCTGATGAACTCCCGGCTGATCAGCCTGATTGCCCAGGAGCAGGAGCATTGGGCTTTGGCCGGGGATCAACTCTTTGTTGACTTGGATTTGAGCGTGAGAAATGTCCCACCGGGGACACAACTGGCTCTGGGTTCCGCCGTGATCGAAGTGACCGGCCAACCCCACACCGGCTGCCAAAAATTTGCCGGGCGCTTTGGCCCGGATGCGTTGAAATTTATCAACTCGCCGCTGGGCCGGCAGTTGCAACTGCGCGGCATCAATGCCAGAGTGGTGCAGTCCGGGGTGATTCGGGTGGGTGATGGGGTGAAGAAAATATAGATGTGGCGTTGCACTCAAGGTTGAGACGCAGGGGTATACAGGATGTGTAAATTATTCGCGGCGTGACAAAGTTTAGGGTCAACTTGTCGGTCTGGGCGCTTAACATTTCATCACAGGTAAATCAATTGAGATATAAAGAAGATTCACGACACTTATGAGTACAACCATCTTAAGCATATTGTCTGGAATAGTAGGTATGTTTGGATGGGGAATATACGACTTTCTGGGTGGCGTTTTTGCTAAACAGATGGGCCCCTTCAAATCTTTTTTTTGGTCACAATTGGCTGGTTTAATAGCTGCCCTTCTGCTTGCCTTTGTTTTTACAATAAACATCAATGTTCCTATCCTGGTAATCATTTTGTTTCCAATTGCGGCAATTGTTTATTCTGCTGGATATTTGTTTTTCTTCAAAGGTTTTGAAATAGGCAATGTATCAATCGTTGCCGCAACCATGAATCTATGGGCTGTGTTTACCATGTTGTTTGCTTTTATCTTTATGGGACAGCGGCTTTCTACGATCCAAACTTTAGGCGTCCTGATGATTATCTCTGGCGTTACTTTAGCATCCTTACATTGGAGTGATATTAAGAAGCAAGGATTTCAACTTTCAGCAGGCGTCAAGGAAGCAGTCTTAGGGGCTTTTTTCTTTGGCACCTTCTGGAATATTAGCGAGATTATTTCCGAAGAAGTCGGATGGCTATTAACAACGCTGTTTGTAAAATTTGGACTTGTTTTATTCTTGCTAATCTTCTCCTTTCTGGTAAGACGAGAGATTGGCTTAACGAAAAGTTCCACAAAAACAAAATACACGGTTATAGTGATGGGCATTATTGAGGCTTGCGCCATAGCGGTTGTTAATTATGGATTGACGATTGGAGATGCAATATTGATTACGCCTATCGCCTCCGCCTTATCAATAGTGACTATAACTCTAGCTGTTATTTTCTTAAAAGACAAGATTACCAAACTTCAAGGACTTGGAATCATCACCGCAATTGTTGGTATAATCGTAACTGCATTCTAAATGCTCACTCGAATTTCTTGGATAGTTTTTTTACAGCCAATGAGACTTGCGTTTATAAAATGTGCCCAACAACCGCCTGTGGCCGATGACACAAGCGAGATTTTTATTAAGGTTGATTTTGCCACTTTGGGCGAGGCGTCAAGCATAGGTACGTCGGGCGTGGCTGATGCGGAGCGTTATGAGCGCAGATTTTTATAAGAACAAAACATAATCAACGCAACTATGACCGAACCCAAAATCCTCTACCAAATCGAAGATCGCATCGCCCGGATTACCCTGAACGACCCGGACCAGCGCAACGCCCTGACCTACGCCATGGTCGGTGAGTTGATTGCCGCGTTGCGCCAGGCCGAGGCCGACGATTCGGTGCGGGTGGTGCTGCTGGCTGCCGCCGGCAAACATTTCTCGGCGGGGGGCAATCTGCGCGAGTTTGCCGCTGAGATTGACCAGCCGGCTTTTTATCACTGGCAAAGCGGCGCGCTGTGGGAAGAGCTGTTCAGCCTGCCGCCGCAGATGACCAAGCCGGTGGTGGCGGCGGTGCAGGGCTACGCCCTGGCCGGCGGCTGCGCCCTGGCTGCCCTGTGCGATCTGGCCGTGGCCGCCGACGACGCCCAGTTCGGCATGACCGAGATCAGGATTGGCTTGTTCCCATTGGTGGTCTTGCCGGCCATTCGCCGGGCCGTGGGTGACAAAAAAGCGCTGGAGTTATCGCTGACCGGGGCCATGTTCGACGCGTACGAGGCGTTACGCATTGGTCTGGTCAATCGGGTAGTGCCTGCCGCCCAGTTGGAAGAGTCAGTCCTGGCCCTGGCCCGCGACCTGGCCGAGAAAAGCCGCGAAGCCCTGCACCTGGGCAAGCGGCTCTTCTGGGATACGACGGGGATGACCTACGCTCAGGCAATCGCGTATGGCCGGAGTCTGCGGGTCAACTACATGCTCAGCGAGGATTTGCGCGAGGGCACAACGGCGTTTTTGGAGAAACGTAAGCCGAATTGGTGAGACGTGAAACGTGATGCGTGATGCGTGATGCGTAAAGACTCACGTATCACGTCTCACGCATCACTAGCGCCAAAAAATTTTTATCAAGGACAAACAAGTTTTTCTTAACAGGAATTTACGATGCCAGACCGCTATTTTGAAGAGTTTGAACCCGGCCAGCGCTGGGTGACGCGAGGGCGCACGCTGACCGAGGCCGATATTGTCAACTTTTCGGGCTTGAGTTCCGATTTTCACCCGCTCCACGTGGATAAACAGTACGCCGCCCAGAGCCGCTTTGGGCAGCGGATTGCCCAGGGCTTTCTGGTCATGTCTATGGCCACCGGCATGGTGCCTGCCGACCCGGAAAAGTGCGAAGCCCTCTACGGCGTGGACAAGCTGCGCTTTCTGCGGCCCGTTTTCATCGGCGATACAATCCACCTGGAAATGGAAGTGACCGGCCTGCGCGAGCGCACTGATGGGTCGGGCGTGGTGGAATTTAAGTTTGAAGTGATTAACCAGGACGGTCAGGCGGTGTTAGTGAACAGCTACAGCCTGCTGATGCGGAAGCGACCGCTTAATGAAGGCTAAGGCTAAGGCTGAGGCTAAGTCAAGACAACTACTCTCTCGTTTCGGCGGTCTGCGGTTTGCTGTCTGCTGTCATTTTTGGAGGAATAAACGGTGACAATGAAACAATTACGAGAACTGGCCCATGTCCGCTCAGGCGACAAAGGCGATATTTGCAATATCGGCCTGCTGGCTCTGAACGCCGAAAATTACGAGATTATCCAGCGCGAGGTGACGCCGGAGCGGGTCAAAGCCTTTTTTGGCGACATGGTTAAAGGGCCGGTCAAAATTTACGAACTGCCCAACATCCACGCCCTGGAGATTGTGCTGCACAACGCCCTCGACGGCGGCGCCACCCGCACCCTGCGCTTTGATCAAACCGGCAAAGCGATGGGCACGGCGCTGTTGCGGATGGAAGTAGCAGTCGAATAAAAGGATTTACGATTTCAGATTTACGATTTACGATTTGAAAGAGTTAATCGTAAATCGTAAATCGTAAATTGGTTACGCCTATGTTTCAAGGAGATACATCATCATGTCCGACCAACCCTCCCCCCATCCCCAGGAACGCCTGATCGAGACGATTGAGCGCTTCAAGAAGGGTGGGGCTGAAAAATACCACCAGAGTTTGAAAGAACAAAACAAAATGTTTGTGCGGGACCGGCTCGACTATCTGCTCGACCCCGGTACTTTTGTGGAAGACGGCCTGCTGACCCGCAGCCTGGACAACCTGCCCGCCGATGCTGTTGTGACCGGCTTTGGCAAAATCAAGGGTCGCCAGGTGGCGGTGATTGCCAACGATATGACCGTCAAGGCCGGCACCTGGGGCCGCAAAACTTACCAGAAAATGACCTACACCCAAATGAAGGCCGACGAATTAGGCATCCCGTTGATCTACCTGATTGACTCGGCGGGGGCGCGGCTGGATGAGCAGCAGTACTGCTACGCCGGCCACGATGCGATGGGCAATATTTTTTACAACCAAATTCAGATTTCGGGCCGGGTGCCCCAAATTTGTGTCCTTTTTGGGCCGTCGCCGGCGGGGTCGGCTTATGTGCCGGCGCTGTGCGATATTACGATTATGGTGGATAAAAACGTCAGCGCCTATCTCGGCTCGCCGCGCATGGCCGAGATGGTCATCGGCGAAAAAGTGACCCTGGAGCAGATGGGTGGGGCGCGCATGCACTGCGCCATGAGCGGCCTGGGCGATTACCTGGCCAAGGATGAAACCGAAGCCCTCGACGCGGCCAAGCAATACTTTGACTTTATGCCCCAAAACTGGCAGGAAAAAACGGCCCTGGTCGAGTCGAAAGAGCCGGCTCCGGGCCGCCAGCTCGAGGAAATTGTGCCGGTTCACCAGGGCACGCCCTTTGATATGTACGAGTTCATCAACCGGGTGATTGACGAGGGCAGTTGGTTTGAGATCAAAAAGCTGTTCGCCCCGGAACTGATTACCGGCCTGGCCCGGCTAGGTGGGCGGCCGGTGGGGATTGTGGCCAACCAATCCAAAACCAAAGGTGGGGTGATCTTTGTCGACTCCTCGGACAAGGCGGCCCGTTTTATCTGGATGTGCAACGCCTACAACATCCCGCTGCTCTTTTTGTGCGATGTGCCCGGTTTTATGATCGGCTCGCACGTGGAGAAACAGGGCATCATTCGTCACGGGGCCAAGATGCTCTTTGCCGTCTCGGAGGCCAAAGTACCGCGCATCTGCGTGATGGTGCGCAAGGCGTATGGCGGCGGCTACCTGGCCATGTCGGGCAACCCCATGCAGCCCGACTGCACCATCGCCCTGCCGACGGCTCGCCCGGCGGTGATGGGGCCGGAAGCGGCCATCAACGCCATCCACTACAACAAGATTATGGAGCTGCCCGAAGAAGAGCGCGAAGCCTACATCGCCGAGAAGCGCCGCGAGTACGAGGAGAATATTGATCCCTACTCTGTCGCCTCGGAGTTCTTCATCGAGAATGTCGTGCCCGGCTACGCCCTGCGCCAGGAGTTGATCAACCGCTACAACGTTTATTCCCTTAAGGAAGTCAAACGGATCGAGCGGCGCAATGGGGTTATGCCGGTGTGATTTACGATTTCAGATTTACGATTTACGATTGAAGAGTTAATCGTAAATCGTAAATCGTAAATCGTAAATCCTGATGAGGTTGAAGTTTAATGTTTGATAAAGTCTTGATCGCCAATCGTGGCGAAATTGCCTTGCGCGTAATCCGGGCCTGCCGGGCGCTGGGCGTCAAAACGGTGGCAGTTTATTCGGAAGCCGACGCAGCGGCCAGGCATGTGACCGAAGCTGATGAAGCCGTGTTGATTGGGCCGCCGCCCGCGCCGGCCAGTTATTTGAATATCGAAGCGATCCTGACCGCCGCCCACCAGACCGGAGTGCAGGCCATCCATCCCGGCTACGGTTTTATGTCCGAAAACGCCGAATTTGCGCGGCGCTGTGGCGAGGCCGGGTTGGTCTTTATCGGTCCGCCGCCGGACGTAATCCAGAAAATGGGCGACAAGGTGGCGGCTCGGCAGATGATGGCCGCTGCTGGGGTGCCGATTGTGCCAGGTACACCGGGCTATCTCACCTCCGACCCCGCCGAACTGGCCGCCCTGGCCGAAAGCGTCGGCTATCCGCTCTTAATCAAAGCGGCGGCGGGCGGCGGCGGCATTGGCATGATCCAGGTGGCTGGGCCGGAAAAGTTGGCCGCCGGGCTGGAACAGGCGCAACGGCGGGCGCAGCAGGCCTTTGGCAACCCGGCCCTTTACCTGGAACGATACATCAGCCGGCCCAAGCATATCGAGGTGCAGCTCCTGGGCGACCGGCACGGCCATCTGATCCATCTGTTTGAGCGGGAATGTTCGGTGCAGCGCCGCCACCAGAAGGTGATCGAGGAGTCGCCTTCGCCGGCCCTCGACCCGGAGACGCGGCAGCGTATCGCTCAGGCAGCTTTGCTGGCGGGCCAAACCGTTGGTTTTCAAAATGCGGGGACGGTCGAATTTATTATGGACCAGGACCGCCACTTTTATTTTCTAGAGATGAATACTCGTATCCAGGTGGAGCATCCCGTCACCGAAATGGTCACGGGGGTGGATTTGGTGCAGGAGCAGCTCAAAATTGCTGCCGGCGAAGCGCTGTCCATCCAACAGAGCGATTTGCGCCAGCGCGGCCACGCCATCGAGTGCCGCATTTACGCCGAAGACCCGGTTAACTTTTTCCCGTCGCCGGGCACAATTATGGCCTACCAGGAGCCAAGCGGCGAACATATCCGGCTGGACTCTTGGGTGCAAGCGGGAACGGTCGTCAGCCACTTTTACGACCCGCTGTTGGCAAAGCTGGTGGTCTGGGGCGCGGATCGAGCCGAGGCCATCGCTCGAACTCAGGCGGCGCTGAACGAGTTTCAAATCGAAGGGATCAAAACCAATCTGCCGCTGCATCAAAAAATTCTGGCTCACCCGACCTTTGTGGCCGGAACGTATGATGTCAGTTTGTTAGCCAAACCTTTGTAAGACAGGTTAACGAATCTGCGAATAAGCGAATGGCGAATAAGGCATGGATTCGCCATTCGCTTATTCGCCATTCGGAGTTATCCAAGTTAGGAGGAGTTGTATGGAAATTGTAGCGCCCCTGACCGGCAATGTCTGGCGAATTTTGGTGAGCGAAGGGGATGTGGTCAGCGCCGGGGATACGCTGGTCATCCTGGAATCCATGAAAATGGAAATCAATGTGGACACCGTTTTCGACGGCACAGTGGTCAAAATTTTGAAGCAGGAAGGCGAAATGGTTCAGGGCGATGAACCTCTCATCATCCTTGACTAAACGATGGACGCTCTTCGCCTGATCTCCACCGTTGACACCCATACCGCCGGGGAGCCGACCCGGATTGTCACCGCCGGTCTGCCGCCTCTGCCCGGCGCAACCATGGCCGCCAAACGGGATTATTTTGCCGCCCATCTGGATGGTGTGCGCCGTTTTTTGACCCAGGAGCCGCGCGGCCATTCGGCCATGCACGTGGCCGTGTTGACGCCTCCTACCCGGCCCGAAGCCGATGCTGCCGGGTTGATTATGAATTCCTTTGGTTTTCTGAATATGTGCGGACACGGCACGCTCGGCGTGATAACGGCCCTGGTCGAGTTGGGCTTGGTACCTGCCCCAGAGCCGGTCACACAACTCACTTTTGAAACCCTGGGTGGCCTGATTCCGCTGGAAGTGGAAGTTACGGGCCGGACGGTCAAAAATATTACCTTCCGCAATTTACCGGCCTTTTCCTATCACCATAACATCGCCCTTGATCTGCCCGCCCTGGGTCAGGTAATTGTAGATGTGGTTTACGGCGGTCTGTGGTATGGGGTGGTCGAAGCGGCGCAGGTAGGTTTGCCGCTCGACTCGGCGCACATTGACGAACTGCTACGGTTGGGTGTGGTCATCCGCCGGGCGTTGAACGAGCAGATCCAGGTGCGCCATCCGGCCACCGGCCAGCCGGAGCGAATCGAATTGACCCTGTTCATCGGCCCGCCCGACCACCCGGACGCGCATGGCAAAGGCCTGGTGACAATGGGCCAGCACATCTTCGACCGCTCGCCCGGCGGCACCGGCACTTCCGCCCGTATGGTCCATTTGTGGGCAAAGGGTCAACTACCGTTGGGCCAGGAATTTATCCACGAGAGTATCATCGGCACGCTTTTCCGGGGGCGGCTGATCGAGGAGACGGCCATCGGCAGCCAGCCAGCCGTCATCCCCGAAATCAGCGGGCGAGCTTTTATCACCGGCATGCACCAATTTGTGCTCACCGCCGATGACCCGCTGGCGGAAGGGTTTTTGGTCGGAGGACCGTGAAACTGAGGGAACTAAGGGAACTGGTAGGAACTGAAGGGGGTTCAAGTTCCCCTCAGTTCCTATGAGTTCCTTCAGTTCCTTTCTTTAGAAAAGGTAAAACAATGGCCCTTTTACTCACTCGTTCTGATGTTGAAGCAGCGCTGCCCATGGTCGAGTGTATTGCCTCGCAGGAGTACGCTTTCCGCGAACATGGCCTCGGCAATGCCGTGACGCCGCACCGGCTGGGGCTGAAGACGCCGGGACAGGATGGCCTTTATATCGCCATGCCCTCCTATCTGGGCGGCGACCCAAGCGGGGCGATGGCGGTCAAAGTGCTGACTTTTTACCCCAATAACCCGGCGGCTGGGCTGCCGGCCATTACGGCAACGGTGCTGCTGCACGACCCCAATACCGGGGCGCTGCTGGCGATTATGGACGGGGCTTCCATTACCGGCCTTAGAACTGCTGCGGGCAGCGCGGTAGCAACCAAATACCTGGCGCGAGCGGAGGCTTCAACGGTGGGGATTTTGGGGTCGGGGGTGCAGGCGGAGACTCATTTGGTAGCGATGTGCGCCGTGCGCCCGGTGCAAACGGCCTGGGTTTACAGCCGCGACCGCGACCGGCGCACCGATTTTGCCGAACGCATGACTGCTCGCCTGGGTATTGAAGTGACCCCAGTTTCCAGCGCCAGGGCTGCGGTCGAAGGGGCCGAGATTGTGGTGACGGCCACCACCGCCCGTGAGCCGATTGTGGACGGCGATTGGTTTGCCCCCGGTGTTCACATCAACTGTGTCGGCTCCGGCATTCCCGACCGGCGCGAACTGGACGATAAGATTGTCCAGCGGGCCAAAATTGTGGTGGATACCTATGATTCGGCGCTGGCAGAGGCCGGTGATTTGCTCATCCCTATAGCCCAGGGCCTGATTACCCAAAGAGCCCTCCACGCCGACCTGGGCGAAATTCTGACCGGACAGAAGGTGGGCCGGACAGACGAAGCGGAGATCACCATTTTTAAGTCGGTTGGGGTGGCTTTGCAAGATGTCGGCGCGGCGGCGTGGATTTATCGGCGGGCAAAGGAATTAGGGCTGGGTCAGGTAGTTGACTTTTAGGCGGTTTCAGTGAAATAATTAGCTGAAATACTAACCGATTTACGATTTTAGATTTCCTGTAGGGCTATCAGTTTGTGGATTTACGATTAGGCGAAACAATGTCTTTAATCGTAAATCGCAAATCGTAAATCTTAAATTGGCCTAAAAAGTCATGAACACAAAATCACACACTGACCACGTTATTACCCTGGACAATGGCCGTAAATTGGGCTACGCCGAGTATGGCGACCCGGCCGGCCAACCGATTTTCTACTTTCACGGCTGGCCGTCGTCGCGCCTGGAGGGAGAGAATTTTCACCGGGCCGGTCAACAATTGGGGGCGCGGATTATCAGCCCAGACCGGCCGGGCCTGGGTCTGTCGGACTTTAAAAAGGGTTTTATTATTAACCAGTGGCCGGATGATGTCTTAGCCCTGGCTGAGGCTCTGCAAATTGAGCGTTTCGCGGTGGTGGGGGTCTCTTCGGGCGCGCCGTATGCTTTTGCCTGCGCCCGTTTTATCCCCAACCGGTTGACGGCGGCGGGCAGCGTCAGCGGGATTGGGCCGCTCGATGGGCCAAATCCGGGCCAGTATCTTATCAAACAGGAACTGACCATTACCCGGCTGGCCCGACGCACGCCGCGTCTGGCCCGGCTGCTGCTGTATCTGGAAAGCAGGAAATTAAAGCGCAATCCGGCCAAAGTATTGACCGAAATGGATAAAGGCTTGCCCGACGTGGATAAAGCCATCTTCCGCGACCGGCCTGATTTAGCGGCCGTTTATGCCCAAACCGTCCAGGAATGTCTGCGTCAGGGCATGCGCGGGCCGATTGCCAGCATCGCCCTTGAAGGTCAATCCTGGGGGTTTCATCTGGAGGATATTCGACTGAAATTTCGGGTGTGGCACGGTGAACTCGATAATTTGGTTTTTCCGGCCACGGCCCACTACCTGGCCCGGCGGCTGCCCAACTGCGAGCTGACCCTCTACCCCAATGAAGGCCATATCAGCACCATCGTCAACCGGGCCGAAGAGATTGTGGGGACGTTGCTATTATGAGACCGAAGCGGCGGCTCAGCGGTACGCCGACACTATCCGCGACACACCGATGGCCCTGGCCGTGGTTACGCCGGAGAAAATTATCAGCCAGGATTTTAATGGATGAGACTACCGGGCAAAGTTGCCATTATCACCGGCGCCGGCTCCGGCATTGGCCGCGAAAGCGCGCTGCTGTTTGCCCAGGAAGGGGCCAGGGTGACTGTGGCCGACATCAACGAAAAAATGGGCCGGGAAACGGTGGACATGATCGGCGAAGCCGCCTTTTTTATCAAGGTTGATGTCTCCAGTTGGCCGGATACGAAACGGATGGTGGCTGAAACGGTCGAGCGCTGGGGACGGCTGGATATTTTGTTCAACAATGCCGGAATTGATCTGCCCCAGGCCACGACGGTGGTTGAGACCAGCGAAGCCGATTGGGACCGCACTATGGCAATCAACCTGACTGGCGTGTTTCTGGGGTCACGCCACGCCTTGCCGGTGATGATGGCTCAACGTTCCGGGGTGATTATCAACACGGCCTCGCGGGCGGGTCTGGCGGCCACCCCCGGCGAGGCAGCCTATTGCGCCTCCAAAGGCGGTGTGGTTTCACTGACCCGGCAAATGGCCCTCGATTACGCGCCGTACCAGATTCGGGTCAACTGTATCTGTCCCGGTGCGTTAGAAAAGCCAACGCTCGACCGCCGCCAGTTTTTGCAAACTCAGTCTGCCGCCGCCCTCGACCTGCGCAAAGAGAAATTTATCCAGTTGAACCCGCTGGGCCGGCTCTGCACGGCGAAAGATGTGGCTAAGGCTGCCCTATTTCTGGCCTCGGCTGAGTCGGCTTACATCACAGGCACGGCGCTGTTGGTGGATGGGGGCGACCTGGCCCTGTAAAGGTGAAGAACATGCCTGATCAAAACAATATTTGGCAGGTTCTTCGCCGCCGCGAGGTTGTCTCAACCTGTCTGTTCCTGTTCATGACCGACCTGATTATCGGTTCTATCTCACCCACTTTGTCGCTGTTTGCCAGCAGTTTGGGCGCGTCGCTGACCCTGGTGGGGGTGCTGGCCACTACGTTGGGACTGGCCCGGTTTGGGTCCAGCCTGGCCCTGGGCAGCCTGTCGGACCGGCGCGGGCGCAAAAATATCCTGATGGCCGGCATGGCTTTGATGGGATTGGCCGCCCTGCTCTACGCCATAACTTCTAATCCCTATGCGCTGCTGCTGGTGAATGCGCTGTTTGGGATGAGTTTTGTGGCCAGTCTGACCGTCGCCCTGGCTTACATCGCCGATCTGGTAGCGGCGCGGGTACGCAGCCTGGTCTTTGGGGTGGTGACAACGGCGATGGGCCTGGGTTTTTCGATTGGTTCGTTTATGGGCGGCTGGCTGACCGCTCGCTGGGGTTACGCTGGAGCATATTTGACCGCCCTGGCGATAGCGGTCATCGCCGTGATGGTTATCTGGCGCGGACTGCCCACTTCGTCTGGATTACCGCAGCGCAGCGAAGTAAACGGGCTGTCGTGGTGGCGACAAATCGGGGTGATGCTGGCTAATCCTATGATTGTGGCGGCGTGTCTGGGAACCATCATCGCCAACCTGATCTTTGGCGGCTTGATTATCACCTTTTTTCCGCTTTACGCTCAGGGATTAGGGCTTAGCCAGGCCGGCGTTAGCTCTCTGTTTGCCCTGCGCACCCTCGCTTCCACGTTGGCCCGGCTGCCGGCTGGGATTTTGGGCACACGCCTTCCCGTCCACTGGCTGATGTTCAGCGCGTTGCTGCTGGCAACCCTGGTGGCGCTGGTTTTGCCCCAGTTTGCCCACCCCACCGGCTGGATGCTGTTGTTAAGTTGTGAGGGGATTGCCTTTGGCCTGTTTCTCACGGCGGGCCAAACTACTGTGGCTGCTCAGGCCAATGAGTCGAACCGGGGCGCGGTGGTGGGAGTCTACATGGCGTCGGCTTCGGTGGGCGACAGTTTTGCTCCACTTTTTCTGGGTCTCATTGCCGACCGGCTGGGGATTGTGACCGTTTTTTACGTGGTCGGCGGACTGGCGTTGTTAGGGGTGATGATCATGGGCTGGCTGTTGCTGCGGCAAAGTAGCTTGTTTGTCGAAGCGGGAACAGGGAACTGACGGAACTAAAGTAACTGGAAGCGTAACTGCTCAGCCTATGTCATTGCGAGGCTGTAAGCCGAAGCAATCCTCCACCACAACCTGGGGATTTCTCCCTACGGTCGAAATGACATAGGTGAACAGTTACAATTTATCTATGAGGAGACTTTGAATGATGAGCAGATTTGAACCCAGATTGCAAAAATTACGCGAGCAGATGGACGCCAGAGGTTGGGCGGCCACGTTTCTGGCTCCATCGGGCGATATGGAGTATTTGATCGGGGTACGGCGGCAGCGGCCCAACGCCACCAAAAGCCATATGCATGGCGACTGGCTTTACGGCGCGATTTTGACCCCGACGGAATGTGTCTTTGTCGCGCCCTATCTGGCCCACCACTTCATCGAAGAGCAGGCCAAAGATAAGCCCTGGATTACCGATGTGATCAAAATTGACGACGGGGACGATGTGCCCGCCCTGGCCCGGCAACTGCTCGACAAGCACCACCTGGCCGGTCAGACCATTGCTATTCCTCGTGAGGGGATGGCTTCGACCATTTACGAGATTCAAAAAGTAGCGC
This sequence comes from Anaerolineales bacterium, assembly GCA_015075405.1. Lineage (GTDB taxonomy): Bacteria > Chloroflexota > Anaerolineae > 4572-78 > J111 > DSQQ01. Next base: position 1,539,977 of record JABTUK010000002.1, on the reverse strand, counting down.
CGGGGACCAGGTTTGAAGGCACATGGGATGTCGTCGCGCCAATGCGGGCCATCAAGGATGCCGAAGAAATCGAATTGATGCGCCAGGCGGCCCTGGTCACAGATGACATCTTTGCTGACGTCTTCAAAAATTTGAAATACGGCATGACCGAAACGGATATCATGATCGAGGTCGAGCATCAAATGCTCAAGCATGGCAGCGAAGGCTCCTCGTTTGTGACCGGCATCATGATCAAAGGCCCCGGCCTTAGTGATGCACTGGAAGGTGTGGGTCGAGCCGGGGGCGTCGAGGCCCAGCCAGGCCGGGTCATCGCTTTTGATTTTGGGGTGGTGCTGGATGGCTACGTCAATGATTTTGGCCGCACCGTCCACTGCGGCGACCCTGACGCCGAACTGCGGCGCATCCATGAGCTGGTGATGACGGCCCAGGCCAACGGCATGGCCGCCATGAAAGCCGGCCAGATTACCGCCGAGGGCGCTAACGCCGCTGCCCGCCGGGTAATCGAAGAGGCCGGTTACGGTCCCAACTTCTTCCACCGTCTCGGTCACGGCATTGGCATTGACGTGCATGAACCGCCCTTCCTGGCTAAAGGCGACCAGAGCACACTCCAGGCTAACATGTGCTTCACCGTCGAGCCGAGCATCTGGGTCGAGGGGCGCTGCTTCACCCGCGTGGAAGATGTGGTCGTCGTCGCCCCCGAGGGCGCTTACAGCCTGAACCAGACCACGCGCGAGATTTTGGTTATTTGAGGGAAAAAGAATCCACAGATGAACGCAGATAAACACAGATGATTTCTTATTTTTTATTTCTTATTTTATCTGTGCCCATTTGTGCCATCTGTGGACTTTAAAGGAGGAAGGCAAGCATTATGGAAGTCGGGGTGATTATTCATAACGCCGGGGACAAAGCCAGCCCGGAGAATCTGGTCAAAACGGCTCGCTGGGCCGAGGAGTTAGGCTATCATTCTATTTGGTTAACCGACCACGTGGTGTTGAAAGAAGAGGTCAATTCCTGGTATCCCTACCGGACGCATGGCCGCTGGGATTATCCGCCGGACACCAAATGGATTGACCCGTTGCTGACCCTGGCCTGGGCCGGGGCAGCAGCGCCGACGCTCAAGCTGGGTACGTCGGTGCTGGTGGTTCCGCTGCGGAACCCGATTCTGTTAGCCAAGCAGTTAGCCAGCCTTGACTTCCTGACCGGCGGGCGCGTGATTTTGGGCGCGGGGGCCGGCTGGATGGCCGAGGAGTTTGATCTGATCGGCCAGGATTTTGCCAACCGGGGCAGGCGGGTGGTTGAAATGGTCGAGTTGATGCGCCAATTGTGGCGCGGCGAAATGGTGTACTTCCAGGGTGAGTTCTACCAGCTTCCCGGCGGGCAGATGCAGCCCACGCCGGTGCGAAAAACTATCCCCATAGTTTGGGGCGGCCACAGCGACGCGGCCATCAGGCGGGCAGCGCGAGTAGGCGACGGCTGGCATCCCACCCAGATTACCCTGGCCGAGTTGGAAGCGGGCGTCAAAAAGCTGCGCCAGTATTGTGAAGAGTATGGCCGCGACCCGGCCTCAACTCTGGTCATTGCCCGGCCCGGCGACAAATACGACATCACCCCCGAAGCCCACGCCAAACATCTGGAATTGGGCATCAACCATCTGGTAGTAGATACGCCGATCAAACAGGAAGACCCCGACCTGTCGCTGCTGCGGGAAAAGATGGAACGGGCGGCGGAGGTCTGCGGCCTAACCCCAAGACAGTCATAGCGAGATGGTTTTTGCATGTCATTTCGAGCGCCAGCGAGAAATCTCTGTCCTTACCTAGAATTTTATCCAGCGGTATAAAAGATTCCTCCCTGCGGTCGGAATGACATGGTTTTCTCAGAGGTATGTGCTTTGATTTCGTCACGAACTAATGTAAAGCTGTACATACCCGAGTCAAGGAGATTGGTCAAGATGGCTCGCGTTTCTTATACTGAATTAGGCAGCACCCCTTTCCGGCGAATGGTCGGCCATAACCCGGAGCTGCTGGCAGCGTTCCAACAGCTAGATAAGGTCATCACCCAGCAGTTGTCGCTGCCCGCCGAACTGCGTGAAGAAGTGCGGCGTCACTTAGCTTACGAAAACGGCTGCCGCTACTGAATGTCCTTTGGCCCTCCGGCGGAGCGGCTGAGCGACGAGCGGACCATTCTGGCAGTCGGGCTGGCCCACATGGCCAAAAAAGACCCGCATGGCATCCACCCCGACTCCTGGACCGAATTGAAACAACACTTTTCGGAACGGGAGTTGGTGGAACTGTGCTATATCATCGGCCATTACAACGGCATGCAGATGGTCAATATTTTGCTGGACACAGACGTGCCCTGAAGGGCAGACCGGAGACGGAAGAGTGCGCAGCCTCCCTGTGGGACCGAGGACCGGTCAAGAATTTGTGGCTCTTTTGAAATTCAGGGGTAGCGGCAAAGTGATGCGTGATGCGTGACACGTGATTAGGGTCATCACGTATCAGGTCCAAACCCCACGAAATCCTGGAGACCCGAATTTGTCATTCCCGGTCCTCCGTCCCCGGTCTCCGGTCACAAACAAGGAGATAACAACCTATGCAAATCGGCATCCGGCTCCCCAGTGCAGGAGCAAAAGTTAGCCCGGAAAACCTGGTCACGGCAGCTCGCTGGGCCGAGGCGTTGGGTTATCATTCGGTTTGGGTCAGCGACCACGTCGCGTTGCCGGAAAAGGTTGACTCCTTTTATCCCTACGACCCGCAGGGCCGCTGGCCCTATCCGGCTAACACTCCCTGGTTGGATCCGTTGTTGGCCCTGGCCTGGGCAGCGGCTGTGGCTCCCTCGGTCAAGCTCGGCACGTCGGTGATGGTGGTCCCGCTGCGCCAGCCGATTTTGTTGGCTAAACAATTGTCGTCGCTCGACTTTTTGAGTGGGGGGCGCGTTATCCTGGGCGTGGGTGCGGGCTGGATGGAGGAGGAATTTGACCTGATTGGCGTCCCCTTCGAGCGGCGAGGACCGCGCACCGCCGAGATGATTGCCCTGGTGCGCGCCTTTTGGCGGGGCGAACCCGTCAATTTTCAGGGCGAATTTTATGAGGCGGCGGACTGCCAGATGGCTCCGCGGCCGGTGCAGCCCACTATCCCGGTGGTTTGGGGCGGCCACACTGATGCGGCTCTGAAGCGCGTAGCTCGCGTGGGCGATGGCTGGCATCCCACCCAGATTACGCTGGACGAATTGGCCGCAGGAATTGCCAAGCTGCGCCGCTTCTGCGAGGAGGCAGGCCGTGATCCGGCCTCGGTGCTGGTGGTCGCTCGGCCAGGGCGGGTGTACCCCATCAATGCCGAAACTCAGGCCCGGCATCAGGAATTGGGCGTGCAGCACCTGGTCATTGACCCGCCGCTCGACGGGCCGGATTTGTGCAGCTTCCGCGCCGAAATGGAACGGGTGGCGGAGTTGTGTGGGCTTCAGCCCAGAAAGTAGGACAAGCTGTTAGCTTGTCCATATTCGGACAAACTAACAGCTTGTCCTACAAATTGTTAGTCGAGGAACAACTATGTCTGAACGTAAAATCCGAGTTCTGGTAGCCAAGCCGGGGTTGGATGGGCACGACCGGGGCGCGAAAGTGGTGGCGCGGGCGCTGCGCGACGCCGGGATGGAGGTCATCTATACCGGCCTGCGTCAAACCCCGGAGATGATTGCCGAGGCCGCCTTACAGGAAGATGTGGACGTGGTCGGGCTGTCAGTCCTGTCGGGGGCGCACCTGACCCTCGTGCCCAAAATTGTGGACCGGCTCAAGGAGAATGGCCTGGACGATGTTCTGATCGTGGTCGGCGGGATTATTCCCGCCGAGGATATCGAGCCGCTGCGCCAGCTTGGGGTGCGCGGCGTGTTTGGCCCCGGTACCTCAACCGAAGACATCATCGCTTTTATTCGTGAGCAGGTGAATGTCGCTAACTGAGCCAATTTTGCGGGGCGAGCGGCGGGCCATTGCCCGGCAAATCTCCGGCATTGAAAACAACCGGCCCGAAGCGCGCCAGGTGTTGGCCGAGTTGTATCCGCACACCGGCCAGGCTTACCTGGTGGGGCTGACCGGCGCGCCCGGCACCGGCAAATCTACCCTGGTTAACGAGCTGGCCAAAGCCTATCGCCGCGAGAACAAGACGGTCGCCATCATTTCAGTGGACCCGACCAGTCCTTTCAGCGGCGGGGCCATTTTGGGCGACCGTATCCGCATGGCCGACCTGGCCGGCGACCCCGGCGTGTTTGTCCGCAGCATGGCTACGCGGGGCAGCCTGGGTGGGTTGGCTCGCGCCACCGCCGACGCCGCCAAAGTGTTTGACGCCGCCGGCTTTGAGATTATTTTGATTGAAACGGTCGGGGTCGGCCAGGCTGAGGTAGAAATTGCCGGCCTGGCCCACAGCGTCGTCGTGGTCGAAGCGCCCGGTCTGGGCGACGAAGTCCAGGCCATCAAAGCGGGCATTCTGGAAATTGCCGATGTTTTTGTGGTCAACAAAGCCGACCGCGAAGGGGCCAGCCGGACGGTGGCCGCGCTGACCATGATGCTCGATTTGACCGACCATAGCCTGCCCAAGACAGTGTTCCATCACGGCCAACTTATGGAAGTCGCTGCAACCGTCGGCAGTCCCTCTGGGGCCGAGCCGGCGGCCTGGCGACCTCCTATTTGTAAAACAGTGGCTACCCAGGGTCAGGGGATTGCCGAGGTGGTCGCAGCCCTGGCCGAGCATCGAACCTACCAACTGAACAACGGCATGCTGGTTCAGCGGGAACGGGAGCGCCTGATTTTTGAGATTCAGCAAATGCTTAAGGAGCGACTGCTGGCCGGCCTGCTGGCTAAAGCCTCGCCGGAAGAAGTCAACAAAATACTGGAGCAGGTAGTGGAGCGACAACTCGATCCGTTTGCGGCGGTTGAGATACTCGCGAAAGTGGATGTTAAATGAAATGTGATGCGTAATGCGTGATGCGTGAGATTTTGAGTCATCACGTATCATGTTTATTAGCAAGGCTTCAACATCGTTAAGTTCAGCAGTATCCTGAGTAGGGGAGCGAAGCGACCCGTATCGAAGGGTGCTGTGTGGTCAGGGACTCGTCACAAAACAGCACCTTTCGATACGCGCTCCACTGTGTTCCGCGCTACTCAGGATGCTGTTTTGTAGCTTAACTTGATGACATTGAGTGAGACTTGGGCTATTATAATGGATTTCGATCTGACCGAAGAACAACACATGATCCGCGAGGCGGTGCGTGAATTTGCTCAGAGCGAGATTGCGCCGCGCGCCCGCGAGATTGATGAGAAGAGCGAATTTCCCGCCGACATTTTCCGCAAGATGGGCGAGTTGGGCCTGATGGGGCTGCCTTTTCCCGAAAAGTACGGCGGCGCGGGGGCCGACACCATCAGTTACGCCCTGGCGGTTGAGGAAATCGCCGCTGCTTCCGGCTCGGTGGCGGCCAATTATAATGCCCATATCTCGCTGGGGGCCAGCCCGATTTATCTTTTTGGCACGGAAGAACAAAAGCAAAAGTGGTTGGTCCCACTAGCCAGGGGCGAGGGCTTGGGCGCGTTTGCTTTAACCGAACCACACTCCGGCTCTGACGCGGCAGCGTTGAAAACCCGCGCCGAAGAACGGGATGGCATGTGGGTGTTGAACGGCCAGAAGATGTGGATCACCTCCGGCTCAGTGGCCCGCTCGGTGGTGGTGGCGGCCAAAACCGATCTGGCGGCAGGGTCGCATGGCGTTTCCAACTTTATTGTCCCGGCGGATGCCCCCGGTTTTACGCCCGGCAAAGATGAGCCAAAGATGGGCATGAAGGGGTCGCCCACCAGCCAGCTTTTTTTTGCCGATTGCCGGATTCCTAAAGAAAACCTGCTGGGCGAACTCAACCAGGGTTTCAAACAGTTTATGATCACCCTTGATGGGGCGCGGATCAGTATTGCGGCGATGGCCCTGGGCCTGGGCCGGGCAGCATTGGAACATTCGCTCAAGTATGCCCGCGAGCGGGAGGCGTTCGGCCAGCCGATTGCCAATTTCCAGGCCATTCAGATGAAGCTGGCCGATATGGCCACCGAACTGGAAGCGGCCCGGCTGTTGATTTATCAGGCCGCCGCGCTGAAAGACCGAGGCCAGCGCTTTACCAAACAGGTCGCTATGGCCAAACTGTTCGCTTCCGAGGCGGCGGACCGGGCCTGCTGGCAGGCCATCCAGATACACGGCGGCATGGGCTACAGCCGCGAAATGCACGTCGAGCGTTTTTATCGTGACAACCGCTTAACCCTCATCGGTGACGGCACCAGCGAGATTCAACGGCTGCTGATCGCCCAGCAGTTGTTGAAAGAAATGTAGGAAGAGGATGGAAGATAGAGGATCAGTGGATCCAAATTTGAGGAGCCAGCACGCCCACGTGCGGCGGTGTTCGGCACGTGGGCGTGCCTCACTCCTCGGAAAATTGGATCTACTGAGGATAGAAAGAGATCTTTTCAGCCTTCCAGCCTTCCAATCCTCCAGTCGTCCAAAGGAGTAACCCATGCTTAAGTTGAAACAAGCTTTCAAAGATGGACAAACCCTGGTCGGAACCTGGCTCAACGCGGCCAGCCCGTCCCAGGTTGAAACAATTGGTTATGCCGGGTTTGATTTTGTGGTCCTCGATACGGAACACAGCGCCTACGACATCGCCGGCTGCGAGAATTTGGTTCGTGCTGCCGATGCCGCTCGCCTGCCCTGCCTGGTTCGGGTTGCAGATGACAATCCGACCTCGGTCAGTAAGGTGCTTGAGTATGGCGCGCAAGGCGTTGTCGTGCCCCACGTCGGCAGCCGGGCCGAAGCAGAAGAGGCGGTGAGGAAGGCACATTATCCGCCGGTGGGGGTGCGCGGGGCTGCGCCTTCTATTCGCGCTGCCCATTACGGCCAGACGCCCTGGCCCGACTATTTGGCCCGCGCCAGGGAAGAAACGATGGTGGTGCTGCAAATTGAGGGACACGAAGGCATTCAAAATCTCGATGCGATTATGGCTGTAGCCGGGGTGGATGTGTTGTTTGTCGGCCCGTTTGATTTATCTACGGTCCTGGGTATTTCCGGCCAGTTGGACCACCCGCTGCTGCTCGATACCGTCGGCGAGATTGTTCAACGGGCGCGGGCCAACCGGATTGCCGTTGGTATCTGGATGCCTACCCCGGAGCAGGCCGGTCCGTGGATCGAGCGCGGGGTGCAGTTGATTACCGTCGCCAGCAACGATTTGATTTTTATGGAAGGCTGCCGGGCCTTTGCCAGTAGAGTGAAAGCGCAGATATCAGGTCGAGCCTGACCGAGGACCGGAGACAGGGGACGGGCGGTAACCCCGGTCATCGGTCTCCGGTCCCCGGTCGTCTTGGAGCGTAACTCAATGACAACTAACCCCCTCGTCAAAATCGCTTTTGCCGCCCCTTTCAGCGGCGATCAGGCTATTGTTGGCGGGCCGATGCGCCAGTGCGCGGAGTTGGCTATCGCCCAGGCCAACGAGCAGGACGACCTACCCTTTCGCCTGGCGCTGCGGGCCGAAGATGACGGGGCTGACCCGGCCCAGGCCGAAGCTGTGGCCCACCGTTTTGTGACTGATCCGGCTGTGATTGGGGTGGTAGGGCACAAAAACAGCGGCCCCTCGGCGGCGGCAGCGCCGATTTATCACACGGCGGGGCTGGTCCAAATTACGCCTTCCTCGACCAATCCCGGCCTCAGCCGGCAGGGGTATCGCACCTTCTTTCGGCTGTGCGCCCACGATGCCGCGCAAGGGCAGGTGGCGGCGCAATACGCGGTGCGGGTGTTGGGCGCTCGGCGGGTCGCCGTTATTCACGACCAGACCAGTTACGGCCAACCCCTGGCTGAGGTGGTCCAGGCGACAGTGCAGCAGGAACGAGCCAAGGTGGTGCTATTTGAGGGCATCAATGAGGGTCAGACCGATTTTAGCCCCACTGTCGCTCGTATCCGCAAACTGTCGCCCGACCTGATTTACTTTGCCCTGACCGAAATCGAGAGTTCGATCCTGGCCCGGCAGTTACGGGCGGCGGGCGTTGAGAGCTTGCTGTTTGGCACGGACGGCAGCCGTGAATCGCAATTTTTGCCGCTGGCGGGAGCGGCGGCAGAAGGAGTCTTCCAGACCTACGCCGGGGTAGACCCGGACCGTGCGCCCGCGGCCGGGGATTTTGTGCGGGAATTTCAGACTCGCTACGGGCCAGTGCCGGTTTACGGGTTGGAAGTTTACGATGCCACCAACCTGTTGATCGCAGCTTTGGCCCAAGTCGGCCGGCCAGACCGGGCGCGAATATTAGCGGCGGTCGCCACTATGAAGGATTTTACCGGCGTCACCGGCCCCATCCAATTCGACGCGCACGGCGACCGGCGTGATCCCCAGGTGAGCCTGTGGCGAGTCGAGCAGGGGCAGATGCGGTTGTTGGGTCTGGCCGGCGAATTGATCCCGCCAGCAGGAGGCTAAGGTGCAGATTGTCATTACCGGCGGAGCCGGTTTTTTAGGCCAACAGTTAGCGCGGATGCTGCTGGGGCGAGGCCAGATCATGGGCCGGTCTATCCAAAAGCTGTTTGTTTTTGATACTAACCCGGCACAGTTGGCGGCTGACCCGCGCTTGGAGCTTGTTCGGGGTGACATCACCGACCCGCAAACTGTCCGTACTTTGCTCACAGACGAAACCGGCCTGATTTTTCACCTGGCGGCGGTGGTCAGCGGCGAGGCCGAGCAGAATTTTGAGCTGGGCATGCAGGTCAATTTGCTGGCCACGCTCAATTTGCTGGAGCGTTGCCGTGAACTTGGCCGCCAGCCGCGCCTGGTCTTTGCCAGCTCGGTGGCCGTGTTTGGCGGCGATTTGCCGCCGGTGATTGAGGACGGCACGGCCCTAAATCCACAGTCATCCTATGGAACCCAAAAAGCGGTGGGGGAACTGCTGGTCAACGATTACAGCCGCAAAAATTTTATAGATGGCCGTGCCCTACGCCTGCCGACGATTGTGGTGCGCCCCGGCAAACCCAACAAAGCCGCCTCGACCTTTGCCAGTTCGATCATCCGCGAACCGCTCCAGGGCCAGACTGCGGTATGCCCCGTTGCCCCGGCCACGCGAATGTGGATTCAATCGCCCCGGCGAGCCATCGAGAACCTGCTCCACGCCGCCGAACTGCCGCCGGACGCCTGGGGTAATAACCGTGTGGTCGCGTTGCCAGGGCTGGCGGTGTCAATCCAGGAGATGGTGGACAGCTTGCAGGAAATCGCCGGCGAAAAGGTCATCCGGCGCATTTTATGGCAGCCCGACCCCTTCATCGAAAAAATCGTCGGCGGCTGGCCGGTTGATTTTGCCCCGCAGCGGGCGCTGGCGTTGGGCTTCCGAGCCGATCATTCGATAGCAGAGATCATTCAAGCTTTTATCGAGGATGAACTGCCGAAATGAGGCGATGAGGCGAGGAGGCGTGAGGCGAGGAGAATTTTCGCGTCCTCGCCTCACGTGTCATCGCGTCATTGAAGGAGGTTTGATGAAATTAAAAGGGAAAGTCGCTCTGATTACCGGCGCTGGCTCCGGCATTGGCCGGGCGACGGCGCTACTGTTTGCCCGTGAAGGGGCCAAAGTGGTGGTGGCGGACCTGATCGAGCGGGCGGGGGTGGAAACGGTGGGGGATATCAAGGCCAGCGGCGGTGAGGCCATTTTTGCGCAGGTGGATGTCTCGCAGGCGGTGGAAGTCGAGCGGATGGTGCGGGTGGCGGTCGAGAGGTATGGCCGGCTGGATATTCTGTTCAACAATGCCGGGCTGACCCTGCCGGCGATGGTTACGGAGACAACCGAGGAACTTTGGCAGAAAAGTCTGGATGTCAACCTGAAGGGGGTTATGCTGGGCTGCAAATACGCCATCCCGGAAATGCAAAAGGTGGGCGGCGGCTCGATTATCAATACGGCTTCGATGCTGGGGCTGGTGGCTTCGCCCCGGCAAGCGCCCTACTGCGCCGCCAAAGGCGGGGTGGTGCTGCTGACCAAACAGGTGGCCCTTGATTACGCCCGCGACAACATCCGGGTCAACTGCATCTGCCCCAGCGAGGTGGACACGCCTATGCACCGCAAATTTATTGCCGAGTCGCCCGACCCGGAGGCGACCAAAAAGCGGCTGTTGGAGCGCATCCCGCTCAATCGGGTAGCCCAACCGGAAGAAATTGCCGCTGCCGCCTTATTCCTGGCCAGCGACGATTCCTCCTATATCACCGGCGTCGCTTTGCCGGTGGATGGGGGGGTGACGGCCTTGTAAAATGACGGGAGGCCGGGATTTACTACCCGGTCTTCGGTCTCTGGTCCCCCGTCTTTCTTCCGGGGATACCAACCGGCTCATAAGTTGATACCTGTTTGCTCTTGTTAGCAAGAGCAGGTTGATTAGAATAGGATGACTTTTGATGAAAATGTAGCAGGGAGGCGATGAGGCGAGGACACGAAGGATCTTTCGCCCCCTCGCCTCACGAGTCATCGCGTCTTTATTTACGAGGAGTTATAAAATGCCCAAACAAGTGACACTTTTTTCAACCAATACTGATTACGTTAGCCCCCGCTGACAGGAATGTTGCCGCGTGAGAGAGTTTCTCTCCGACCATAAGATCGAATTTACTGAACGAAATATCCGCCGTGACCCGGAGGCCAGGCAGTATATTATTGATGCTCTGGGAGTCGAAGCTGTGCCATTAACCTTGATAGACGGGGAAACGGTTATCGGCTTTGATCAAACCAGGCTGGAGGCTTTGCTAAACATTCAGCGGAAAGTGTGAAACGCCCATGGAAGCTGAGAACAAGCTCTTGTCTCAACTAACCCAGGAATTAATCGCTCTTTGGGAGGATTTAGCCAATGAACGGTTGATCAATGCCAAAAAACTGGAAAATTCACCGCCAGGAAGTTATCCTTATGGTGAGGGCATGCATGATGGTCTGCGGTATGCGGTGGGGGGATTGGAAAGTATTTTGAAACGGCACGGCCTATTGAAGTCGTCATAAAATAATTATTGACAAATTATCTGGAGCGTGTTACATTACGCCCGCCGGGTCTTCCATTTCTTGCCACCGCCTCGCAGTCACCACATTCAAATTTCCTCGTCAGGGTGGGCTTTACTTCTTTGTGTTGATAAGGTGGGAGCTATCTTCCCACAACTCCCGCCTAAAAAATTATTCTTAATGGAGGAGACCTATGAAAAAAGTAGCCCATGGTTTTACGGTTGTTCTACTGTTGGCGTTACTGCTAACGATAGCGCCCATCCGTGCGCTGGCTCAAGAAGAAGTCGTTTGCGAGTCAGATGCGATTGTGCAGGGGGAAGACTCCCTGTCCACCCTGGCCGATAAGTATTATGGCAATATTTTGGCTTATCCGGTTATTGTGGATGCGACCAATGCTAAAGCGGCCACCGACAGCAGTTATACCAAGATTGACGACCCCAACGTGATTGAAGCCGGGGCGAAACTCTGCATCCCGCCCGGTGAAGTGGCTCAGAAGATGCTTAATGAGTCGGTCTTTACCCAGGTTTCTGCCGACCAGGCCGCTCAAACCCTGGTGATTGGCATCACCGAAGATACCGTTTCGCTTGACCCCGGCCGGGGTTATGAAGTGCATGCGGGCACGGTCAACCGGGCCGTCTACGAAACCCTGGTGACGTTCCCGCCGGATAACGTCGAACAGGTCATCCCCGGCGCAGCCGAGAGCTGGACCATTGCTGAGGATGGCCTAACCTATACTTTTACCATGGCTGAGGGGCACAAATTCAGCACGGGCCGGACGGTTACAGCTAACGATGCGGCCTTCAGTATCAACCGCATGAAAAATATCAAAGGCAACCCCTCTTTCCTGGCCGATAATATCGCCAGCGTTGAGGCTGCCGACGAGCGGACCTTAGTCATCAAATTGATTGATCCCGACCCTTCGCTGCTGGCCCGGTTGGTCTTCCCTGCTTTCAGTATTATTGATAGTGAAGAAGCCAAGGCTAATGGCGCAACCGATGCGGCCGATGCGGCGGAAACAGACACGGCTGAAGAGTGGCTCAACCAAAACTCCATTGGCAGCGGCCCTTACATGTATGAAAAGTGGGAGCCGTTGGTTGAAGTCATCCTGACCCGGAACCCCAATTACGCCGGTGAACCGGCCCCCATTGACCGGGTCATTTATCGCACTATTTCAACCGGCGCCGCGCAAAAGTTGGCTCTCGAAGCGGGCGACCTGGATATTGCCCTGGACATCAGCGCCGATCAGGTACCGAGCCTCGAAAGCAATGCCAATTTGAAAATTTATAAAGGGCAGGGCGATCAAATCTTCTTCCTGCTGATGAATATGGACCCGGCCATTGGCGGCCCTATGTCTCAGGATGCCGTTCAAGATGCGGTCCGGCTGGCCGTAGATACGGATGGTATTCGCCAGTTAATGGGCGGCTCGGCCTCCACGCCGGTGAATATCCTGCCCACCCACTGGCCGTTTACTTTAGATCAGTCGCAGCGGCTCCAGCGGAATGTCGAGGCGGCCAAGACCAAGCTGGCCGAAGCAGGCTTTGCCGATGGTTTGACGGTGGAACTGGAATACCCCGATTTCACCTCCGGCGATGTGGCGATAGGCACCCTGGCTCAAAAGGTCCAGGCTGACCTGGCCGAAGCGGGCATCAATGTCACGCTCAAGCCGGGTGACCTGCAAGTGACTCTGGAACGCTATCGCAACGGTCAGGAGAATTTCGGCCTGTGGTTATGGAGTCCCGACTTCATTGACCCGATTGACCGCATTGCCTTTACCCCCGGCGGGAAAGTGGGTCTCCGGGCTAACTGGACGCCGGAACGGGCCAGCCAGGCGTTGAATGATGCGGTGGCCCGGGCCAAAGTCGTCACCGATCCGGCCGCCCGCGCGGAGGCCTTTGGTGAGATACAGCGAATCATGCTCGATGAAAGCGCCTTTGCTTTCCTCGGCCAGAGTGGGGTGCAGGTGGCCTACCAGGGTAATCTGCAGGGATTTGTCTACAACGCTATGTGGCGGGTAAACCCGTACACCATGAGCAAGTAGTTTTCAGGAAAAGATTTTAGCCGGGGCAAAGATTAGGCCACGCTAATTCGTAATGCGTAAAACGTAATGGTTACTGGTGGATTCCTCTTCGCCTTTAGCCATTACGTTTTACATTTCATGGTTGATTCTTTATGCAACGTTTTGTTGTACGCCGTTTGGTTTTATTGATACCCCTACTTATCGGTATCACCCTGGTTGCTTTTATCCTCTCCCATGCCGTCCCCTCTGATCCGGTCAACGCGGCCCTGGGCCAGAGCGCTGTAGCCGACCCGGAAATTGTCGCCGCTTTCCGGGCTAAGTGGGGCCTGGATCAGCCCGTCTACGTTCAATACCTCACCTATCTCGGCAATATGCTTCAAGGCGATTTGGGCATTTCTATTGGCACCCATCGGCCTGTACTACAGGATTTGGGGCGCTACATGCCCGCCACCGCCGAGTTGTCCACCGCCTCTATCATTCTGGCCGTTTTGATTGGGGTGCCCTTTGGGGTCATTTCGGCGGTGCGGCGCAATACCTGGCTAGACCAGGTGAGCCGGGTTCTGTCGTTGATTGGCGTCTCGGCCCCGGTTTTCTGGTTAGCCTTGCTGGGCTTATTTCTGTTCTACTCCCGCTTGAACTGGCTGCCCGGCCCGGGCCGGCTGCATATCGGCACCAAGCCGCCGCCAGCCGTCACCGGGCTGTATACGGTAGACGCGCTCCTGATTGGTGATTTTGACCTGTTTATCAATGCCTTCAGCCACCTGATTTTACCCAGTATCGTCCTGGCCAGTTACAGTATGGGCTTAATTACCCGGGTGACGCGCTCGGCCATGCTGGATGTACTGAGCCAGGATTATATCCGTACCGCCCGCTCTAAAGGTCTCCATGAGGGTTGGGTGGTGGGACGGCATGCTCTCTCCAACGCCCTGATCCCCACCGTCACAGTTTTGGGATTATCCTACGGTAATCTGCTTACCGGCACAGTCCTCACTGAAACGATCTTTTCCTGGCCGGGTATCGGCCAGTATGCTTACCAGGCTTCGGTTTCGTTAGATTTTCCGGCAATTATGGGCGTAACCATGTTGATTGCCTTTGTTTTTATTGGGGTAAATCTGGTAGTTGATGTAACCTACGTGTTTCTGGACCCCCGCTTGCGGGAAGCGCAATAAAGACTCAGCGCCCCTGCTAAAAGGTGATTTTGACGTGCAGTCAACCACACAACCTTCGATGGCTAATCCCCCGGCGGCGCTCGCTGCTCCCGTATCCCCAGCAAATATGCGGCCCCAACGCAGTTGGCTGAGCGCGGCTGTTTATTTTCTGCGCCGGAATCATTTGGCCCTGGTGGGCTTAATCCTGGTTCTGTTTTGGATTGTTATTACCCTGGCTGCCCCGGTGGTAGCCCCCTATGACCCTTATAAACAAGCCATTCCCGAACGCTTGCAGCCGCCCAGTGCGGCCCACTGGTTTGGTACCGATCAACTGGGGCGCGACGTGCTCAGCCGGGCTATCTTTGGGGGGCGGATTAGCTTGCCAGCGGCCCTGGCGGTGGTTGTGGCAGCCGGGATTGTGGGGACTATCGTGGGGGCTTTGGCCGGCTTCTGGGGCGGCGTGTGGGATGAAGTGCTGATGCGGACCACTGATATTTTTATGGCCTTCCCCGGCATTATCCTGTCTATGGCTGTGGCGGCGGCCCTGGGACCTAATATCAGTAATGCTGTCATCGCTATTGTGGTTGTACTGTGGCCTAATTATGCCCGTATTGTGCGGAGCCTGGTCTTGACAGTCAAAGAGAATGAATATGTCCTGGCTGGTCGGGCCATAGGAGTTAAAGAGGGACGCCTCTTGTGGCGGACAATTTTGCCCAACTGCCTGGCTCCGGGCCTGGTGATGGCTACTCTGGATTTGGGCAATGCGGTGCTGGCCTTCTCGGGGCTGAGCTTTTTGGGCCTGGGGCCAGAACCCAGCACGCCCGAATGGGGCCGCATGGTTTCCGATGGTATTGCCTTCTTTGACCAGTGGTGGATCAGCGCCTGCCCCGGCCTGGCGATTTTTACCATTGTTATGGCCTTTAATTTTCTGGGCGACGGTCTGCGTGACGCCCTCGACCCGCGCCTGCGGCGGCAAATTTAAAGCGACCGCTGACGACTGACCGCTGACCGCCGCAAGATATTCCTACAATCCTATTTTCGGCGGTCGTCCGTCTGCGGTCGGCGGTCATCATGATACCACCCGGCTCCCCTTTTGACCCGCTTAGTTCTTGCTAGACCGGGTCAATTTTGTTAATATACGCCCCAAATTAATCCACTATGATGAGGTAAATCTATGCAGACCCAAGCTGTACCCTTAACCCTGGTTGATGTTGTTCTGCCGCAGCGGCGAACGATGCACAATGTAATCCTGGTTGTGCTGTTTAGCTTGTTGATTGGCATCTCGGCTCAAATTGCGATTCCTTTGCCCTTTACCCCCGTGCCGATCACCATGCAAACGCTCATGGTTTTGCTAACCGGGATGTTGCTGGGCAGTCGTCTCGGTTCAATTACTGTTT
This sequence comes from Anaerolineales bacterium, assembly GCA_015075405.1. Lineage (GTDB taxonomy): Bacteria > Chloroflexota > Anaerolineae > 4572-78 > J111 > DSQQ01. The sequence goes on along the minus strand of JABTUK010000002.1, from coordinate 1,524,407 downwards.
TAGCCTACCTGGCCGAGGGCCTGGCCGGACTGCCGGTTTTTGCCGGCGGAACCAGCGCCTGGTCGCCTTCCAGTATCCCCGGCGTTCCGGTGCTGCTGGGGCCGAGCGCCGGTTACCTGGTGGGTTTCGTCTTCGCCGCTGGGCTGGCCGGCTGGCTGGCCGAACGGGGCTGGGATCGCGTCTGGTGGACCACTGCGCTGGCGATGGTTTTGGGCAACCTGGTCATTTATGCCTTCGGTGTCGGCTGGCTGAGCACCTTTCTGGGAGTGAGCCAGGCCATCGCTGCGGGCGCGCTGCCCTTTTTAATTGGCGATGCCGTCAAGATTGCCCTGGCCGTTATTGCCCTGCCGGGCGGCTGGGCGTTCGTTAAGAAGTAAGGAGTAAGGAGTAGGGAGTAGGGAGTATGAAGTATCTTTTCCCCTACTCCCTACTTCCTACTGCCTACTCCCATCCCCATTATGATTATCAAAGCTCAAGATGTGCCGGAAATAACCGAAGAAGGCTACCCGCTGGTGATGAAGAAAATTTTCTACCGGGGGCAGCACAGCGATGATATGAGTGTGACCTGGGTCAAGCTGTGGGGACATCATAAAAAGATGGTTTGTCACGCCAGCGACCGGGCCTATTACATCATCGAGGGTGAGGGCGAGTTTCAGGTAGGTGATGAACCACCGGGTAAAGTGGTCGCCGGCGATTTTGTCTTTATTCCCCGCAGTGTACCCTACGTTTTTGAGGGCCACATGACCTATCTGGTGATGAACGGCCCGGCCTTCACCCCCGGTTCTGATGTGGAACTGGAATAGACTCAGTACCAGGTGGTATCATGAGTTGATACCAGTTTTATCTTGACCCCCGGACTTTGTATGTTATCATACGGTTAGTTTTTTCCCCATCAAATCAAAAAATAATAGCAGGAGGAGATCTCAATGGAAAAGAGTAACCGTCGCAATTTTCTAAAAATGGCGGGCGTGGCCGCGGCAGGTCTGGGAGCAGTAGGCTTGTCACAGGGGCCGGCGGCCAAAGCTGCGCCGGAAAATCCGCTGGAAAAGTATAAAACCATTGCTGTTCACGCTCGCCAGGACGGAGCGGTCGCCCTGGTGGATCAGGTGGTCGAAAATGGGGTGCTCCGGGCCGGGGTTGATTTGACCTTCCCCCCGCTGCAATTCCGCGACCCCGACACCAACGAGCCGATGGGCTACTGCGTTGACATCACCAACGCCATCGCCGCCGATTTAGGCGTCACCGTGGAATGGGTCGAACTGCCCTTTGCCGAACTCATTCCGGGTTTGCAGGCCGGCCAGTTTGATTGGAGCGGCATCGGCTTGACCATTCGCCCCCAGCGCGCCCAGGCCGTCCGCTTTATCAGCGAGCCGCTTTTTATGGAAGACTCCATCCTATTGGTCAATAATGATTTTACTTTCAGCGATTTGAGCGAATTAAACGATGCCGGTGTCACCTTTAGCAACCTGACCGGCTCGGCTCAGGACGCCAGCGCCAAGCTGCAATTCCCCGATGCTACCTACACTACCTTTGAAGCCATGCAGGACTCACTGCTGGAAGTCGCCACCGGCCGCGCCCAGGTTTCGCTGGTGGCCTTGTGGAACGCCATCCCTTTTATTGACGAGAACCCCGACGCCCCGGTTTACATTTGGGAAGGCGGCTCTCTCTTTGCCGATATGAATACCATCATGCTGCCGCACGGTGACGAGAAAACTGCTTTCTGGCTGGAAAACTGGATGCGCTATCACGGCGCCCATAAGCTCCAAGAGGGTCTGTGGAACAAGTGGCAGGGCGAAAATCTAGCTAAACTCGAAGAGTACAGCAAACCGCGCTAACCTCCTCTCTGAAAATAGACCGGGGACGGGAGACCGGGGACCGGAGATAAATACCCGGTCCTCGGTCCTCGGTCTCCGGTCAGCGCCGGCAAAAGATTTCATTATCGCCCATGAACTACAAATTCCAGTGGAATTTAATAAGTCGCAATTGGGACACGCTGCTGGAAGGGTTAGTGGTGACCTATCAGGTGGCGGCCCTGGCCATTGTGCTGGCCTCGATCTTGGGGCTAGTTTTAGCCCTGATGCGCTTATCGCCCCGGCGTTGGCTGTCGCTGCTGGCCCAAATCTATATCGAGCTGGGCCGCACCCTGCCGCTCTATGTGTTTTTGTTGTGGCTTTACTTTGGCCTGGCAGTGGCTCTGGGCATCACCCTCAAATCATTTCAGGCTGGGGTTTTGGCTCTGGGACTGATTTCTGCGGCCTACATGGCCGAAATCTACCGGGCCGGGATTATGGCCGTGGACCGGGGCCAATTTGAGGCGGCCCGCGCCCTGGGCCTGACGGCGCCCCAAATCTACGGCGACATTGTTTTGCCCCAGGCTTTTCGGATTATCCTGCCCGCGGCCGGCAACCAATTTGTCGGCATCTTCAAAGGCGCGGCCATCGTCTCGGTGATTGGGGTGGCCGACTTGATGTTCCACACCAGAGAGTTGTCGCTCAAATTTTTCAGGCCGTTTGAATTTTATACCACTTCCGGGGCCATGCTGATTGCCAGCACCCTCATTTTTGCCGCCCTGGTGGCCGTGCTGGAACGGCGCCTGGGCTGGGGGCGCTGACGATGGGCAAAGGTTTTCAGTGGAGCATTGTGCTGGACAGCCTCGAGCTGATGCTGCAAGGGGCCGGGATTGCCATCGGCGTGGCCCTGGCAGCGATGCTGCTGGCTGTGGTTCTGGGCGCGCTGGTGGCCGGCTTGCGCCTGTCGCGTTTTTGGTTTCTACGCGGCCCCGCCTTTGTTTACATCCAATTCTTTCGCGGCACCTCGTTGTTTGTCTTTATTTTGTGGCTCTTTTTTGGCCTGACTATTGTCACCGGAATCAGGCTAGGTCCCTTTGTGGCCGCCGTGATTGCCCTGGGCGTGCTCAACAGCGCCTACATGGCCGAAATTTACCGCTCCGGCTTAAGCGCGGTTCGCCCCGGCCAATACGAGGCGGCTCGCGCTCTGGGGTTGACTTCGTGGCACATGTACTTTGATGTCATTTTTCCCCAGACCGTCCCGGTTATTATCCCCTCGGCCATGAACCTCTTTACCGACCTGCTCAAAGACTCGGCCCTGGTCGGCGTCATCGGCGTCGCCGACCTGATGCGCGTGACCCAGCGCCTGGCTAACTTCCACTTTCGTCCCCTGGAGTTTTACACCGCCGCTGCCGCCATTTATGCCCTGATTATCCTCTTTGTCTCGCGGGTGCTGGCCGTGCGGGTGGAACGCTACTATCGCCGCTCGCAAGCGCGAAGTGTTTGAAGTGGAGGATTGGAGGGCTGGAAGGCTGGAGGCTTGAAAGGATAGAGATTTACCACCTTCCAACCTTCCCTTTCTTCGGTGGTCAATTCAACTCATGCACCGTCCGGCGGATGATGTCATCCTGGGTGGCCTTGTCCAGGGTGACAAACAGGGCGCTGTAGCCGGCCACCCGCACCACCAAATCTCGATATTGTTCGGGATTTTTTTGCGCCGCCAGCAAGGTGGCGGTATCAATGGTGTTGAACTGCACGTGCCAGACCTTCAAATTGCGGAAGCCTTTGAGCAGCGTGACCAGCCGCTTCAGCCCGGCTTCGTCGGCCAGAGTGGTGGGTGAGAGGCGCAAATTGAGCAGTTGGGCCAGCATTTTAATCGTCGGCAGCTTGCTGACCGAGCGCAGAATCGCCGTTGGCCCGCCGGTATCCGTGCCGTGCATGGCCGACACGCCCTCGGCAATCGGCTCACCGGCCTTGCGGCCATCGGGCGTGGCCCCAATTTTGGAGCCAAGCGGCACATTGGCCGAAATGTTGCTGGTCGAGCCAGCATAACCCCCGCCAATCGGCCCGCGGCCATAGCGGGAGTGGTGATACTTGACCATCTCCCTTTGGTAATCCTGCATGACCCGCCGGGCCAGTTCGTCCACTTCGTCAAGATCGTTGCCGTATTTGGGCGCGTGCAGCAAACGCTGCCGGACCACCTCGCCGCCGTCGTTCTCAAAGTTGGCGGCCAGGGCGGCCAGCACCTCGGCGGCGGTCAGCTTTTTCTCCTCAAAGACCAGCTTTTTCAAGGCAATCAACGCGTTAGCGACGTTGGTCACGCCCGATTGCAGACCGCTGACCACATCGTACAGCGGGCCGCCCTCTTTAACGGTCAGGCCGCGTTTCAGGCAGTCGTCCACCAGGGCGGAGCAGAAGGCGTCGGGAACCAGCTCTTCCAGGCTGATGTCGGCTACGGCGTCGAGGTGGAACGACGCGCGGGCGTAGAACATGTACTGCTCGTAAAACGCGTCGTACAGTTCCTCGAAGGAGTTAAAGGCGGTTAGGTCGCCGCGCCCCGGCAGCAGTTGCAGGCCCGATTTTGGGTCAACCCCGTTGTTGAGGGTCAGCTCGACAATTTTGAGCACGTTCAAAAAGGCCATGCCGGTGACGCGGTAGCCCCATTTGCCCGGCGCCGCCGCCTCGATGCAGCCAACGATGGCGTAGTTGTAGGCGTCGGCGGGGGTGACGCCTTTTTCCAGCAGGGCCGGGATGATGATCTCGTCGTTTTTCATGGCCGGCATGCCAAAGCCCAGCTTGATGGTTTTGGCGCACTCCAGCAAAAAACGGTCGGAGGTGCCGGTGTGGACGCGGGCCGAGACATTGGGCTGGGTCAGGCGAACATTGCGAATAGTCTCCAAAACCATAAAGGACAGCTCGTTGGTGGCGTCCTGCCCGGTTTCGGTCTGCCCACCGATGGTCACGTTCTGGTAGGTTGGGTAGCCGATGCCGAAGCGGGTGTGGTCCCAAGGGCGGACTTTGATAATCGAAAAGAGCTTGAGCCAGAGCAGTTCCAGCATTTCCAAAGCCCCGTCGCGGGTCAGGCGGCCGGCTTGCAAGTCGGCCTGGTAGTAGGGGTAGGTGTACTGGTCGAAGCGGCCCAGCGAGAAGGAGTGGCCGTTGCTCTCGATCTGGCTGACCAGGTGGACCAGGTAGGCCGACTGGACCGCCTCCTGGAAGGTGCGCGGTGGTTTGGCCGGGACCTGGCGGCAGGCAGCGGCGATGGTTTCGAGTTCGGCCCGCCGCTCCGGCGAGGTATCGGGCAGGGCGGCCTGGCGTTCGGCTTCGGCGGCGTAACGGTGAGCAAAATCAATCGTGGCCCGTAGGGTGATGAGCGCTCCTTGCAGGAAAGGCCGCTTTTTGAAGTTGGCCGCCTCGTAGGGGGACAGGTGGGCCAGGGCGGCTTCGGCCTCGGCGATGATGCCTTCCAGGCCGACGGCCAGCACTTTTTCGATGTTGAGGATGATATGCCCATCGCCGGAGGTGATGTTGCCCCGCCCGGAGATGACGCCCGCCTTCTGCGCCCCGGCCACGTCTTCGGGCATGATCGCCATGACCCGGTCGTTGAGGGTTTTGCCGTGCCAGGCCGGAACGATGGTGTTGAGAATGTGCGCCTTGACTTCCGGGCTGACGGTAAAGACATCGGCCCGGCGGTGGGGGAACTCCTCGATTTCATCGGCCAGGAAATCCACCAGGTATTCGGGGAAAAGCGGCGCGGCGCGGGGGGCGCTGGCCTGGTTGCCGACGATGATCTCCCCGCGAGCGATGTAAATGCTCATGTTGGCCAGGGTGTGGGCCAGGGCCTTGGCCCGGCGCAGCACCGGCGGGTCGGCCTGGTACTTTTCATACGCCTCTGTGACCAGCAGCCCGCGCTCGGCGCAGAGGGAGGGCGTGGTGTGGATCAGTTCCTCCCGCAGCCGGTAGACTCGCTCGGTGGAGCCGGCGGGCCAGGCCGGTGGGGTGGCCGCTGCACCGTTGCGAGGGGTCGTTTTGGTTGGGGTTAATTCGAGGGTCATGGTAACTCCTTGTTGGTTGGCTAAATTCCCCCTTTAGCGCAGCAGCGGTTTTTTATCCACAGATTACACAGATGCCACAGATTTTAGATAGCCGGATTGATTATCAGTAATTTTGAAGTATCTCATACAGTGTTATATCAGCGTATATCGCTGCAAATCTGGTATGCGGTCAAAACCGGCATCATGGCTTATCAGATCAACACAATTGATTTTTCGCATCGCAGCAACATGCAAGGCATCACGGGGCTTGAGATGATATCGTAGGATGAGATTATTCATCACCTCAACATCAGATGTTGTGACCTCCAACACGGTCAAATTGGGGAAGTTTTGCAGTTGACTCAGATGAGGGGCGATATGTGGGTAGAATTGAGCAATCATATTTGCTTCATCAGTGCGAAGGCGGTCTAGCGGTGAACTTCCATAATGGTCCCGAATGAGAGCCAATAACAGACGATAGGCCAACTCGTCAAAGGTAAGGGCTGAGGTATAGGCCACAATTTCTCCGGCCTGAATACGGGTAAAAAGGGTTTGGGCTACCGGGTCAAGGCCACGCAGCAGGGCATAAGGAATCATCGTATCCAGATATAAACCTGCGCCGGTGAAACGAGCAAGGGGTTGGCTCACGCTTCAAACCTTTGCCAGTCTAACGTCAAATCATACTCGGCCCAGGTTCCTTGTCCCAAAACCCCAAAAAGTTTTTGAGCCAGATTTTCAGAGGATGACTGGGTTTGGGCGGTTCTAACTATATTACGCAATTGTTGAAGCTCCTGCGAAATCGCTTCAATTCGCTGTAAAATCATTTCATAGGTTTGGTTTTCTGTTTGCAAGCCCATTTGTTACCTCTGTTCAGGTTTTGCCAGTCTTACAATTTATTCCTGCTTGACTTAAAGTATACCTCTGATTGGCCTACCCGCCAACCGTCACCACCAACCCCACCGACCCCACCAGCCCGGCCAACTCAGCCACCTCACTCTCGTCCAGGCGGGGCTGCTCCACCCAGGGATACTCCCGGCCCAGCGCCTCATATTTGGCCCGGCCCAGAGTGTGATAGGGCAACAAATCGAGCCGGTCGAGGCCCAAGTCCCGCACAAACTCGGCGATGGCTCCCAGGCTGGCCGGGTCGGCGTTGAAGCCGGGAATCAGCGGGACGCGGATGGTCATGGGCGATTCTAGTTCGGCCATGCGGCGCAGGTTCGAGAGGATGAGTTCATTGCCAACGCCGGTGAAGGCGCGGTGGATGGCGCTGTCCGTGTGCTTCAAATCAAACAGGATGGCGTCGAGATAGGGCAGCAGTCGCTCCCACACGGCCCAGGTGGTGTGGCCGCAGGTCTCGATGGCCGTCGAAATAGCTTCGGCTTTAGCCAGGCGGAGCAGCGCTTCGGCCAGGCAGGGCTGCATGGTCGGCTCGCCGCCGGTCAGGGTCATGCCGCCGCCGTCTTCATAGAAAGGCGCGTCGCGCCGCACCTGGGCCATAATTTCTCCGGCGGTGCGGTGCTGGCCGATCTCGCGCATGGCCTCGGTCGGGCAGAGTTCAACCCGCTGGCCGTATTTCTGGCGCAGTTCGGGAGTCCAACCATTCTGGGTATGGCTGCCCCAGCCGAGTGGGCAGGCTTCGGGAAACTGGCCGCAGGTGATGCAGTTGTGAGCAAAGAGGGCCAATTCGGGCTGAGGGTGTTGGGATTCAGGGTTGGCGCACCAGCCGCAGCGCAGCGGGCAGCCTTTCAAAAAAACATTGGTCCGCAGGCCGGGACCATCGTGCAGCGAGTAGCGTTGAATATCAAAAATGATGCCTTCGACTTGCTCTAATCGCTCTCGTTCGAGCCGGGTGAGGGGTTGGGGGGTAGTTATGATTTGGTGTATCATATTTTGCAGATTCACACAGTTTAGGTCCCCTGATAAACTCAGATAAAGAAATAAGAAATAAGAAATTATCTGTGTTCATCTGCGTTCATCTGTGGGCCCCTGTTTTGTTTCGGATTGTAAGGTTAATAGGCCTCCGCTTCGGCGAACACTTTCGCCGCCGCGCCGATGATGCCCAGATCGTCGCCCAACTGCCAGGGCACGACCCGCACCGAGTCCCACAACTCCGGCTGGGTGTGCTCGCGCATCGCGGCCAGCATGGGGTCCCACAGCAGCGGGCCAATCCGGGTCAGCCCGCCGCCAACAACAATCAACTCCGGGTTGAGAATCTCAACCACCATCGAAAGGGCCACCCCGCCGTAGTAGCCGGCCTTCCGCAGAATCTCAACCGCTACCGCGTCGCCTTGTTGGGCAGCCTCGGCGACGATTTCGCCGGAGATGCGCTGGCCGTTGGCTGGAACCATCTGGCGGAGCAGGGTCTCGGCCCCGGCGTTGATTTGCTCATACACCATGCGCGAGATGCCAATGCCGCAGGCGTAAGCCATTATGCAGCCCCGTTTGCCGCAGGTGCAGAGCGGCCCGCCGATGTCAATGACCACGTGGCCCAATTCGCCCGCCGTGCCGGTGTGCCCCACATACAACTGGTTGTTGATGATGATGCCGATGCCGTAGCCGGTGCTGAAGGTGACGTAGCTCATATTCCGCGCCCCGCGTCCGGCCCCATAGCGGTGCTCGCCGACGGCACAGAGGTTGGTGTCGTTGTCTAATATCACCGGGATGCCGAGGCGGGCCGCCAGTGTGTCACGCAGAGGAAAATGGTTCCAGGCCGGCAGGTTGGAGCTGACCAGGACGATGCCCGCCGGGCCGTTGGTATTGCCGGGAAAACCCAGGCCCACCGCTTCGATCTCGGTCATCTCGACGCCGCTCTCTTTAATGAGACAGTGATACGCTTCCTCAATAGCCCGGATGACCACTTCGGGCTGCTGCTCTGAGTGGGCGCGGGTGGTGTAGCGATATAGAATCTCGCCCGCCCGATTAACTAGCCCCGCCGCAATTTTAGTCCCACCGACGTCAATGCCGATGGCGAATGGTTTGCTCATTTTTTTCTTGAAAATCAATTAAGGCGTGGTGCGTGGTGCGTAGTGCGTGAAATTAACGTACCACGCACCACGTACCACGCACCACGTGACTTCTACTTTTCTGCCCCTGCTCTGTCCAGGTACGTCTTCACCGCATCCTGCCACTGCGGTAAAGTCTGCCCGGTCACAAGTTGGTATAACCGGCAGTCCAGCACGGCCCGGCTGGGGCGTTTGGCTTTCCGGCCTACGGCGCTGGCTTCCACAATCTCGACCGGCTCGGAGCGCCCGGCCTGCTGCAAGACAAATTGGGCAAACCCGGCGCGGGTGCAGTAGCCCAGGCTGGTCACATTGTATACCCCATACGCGCCGCTGGCAATCAGGCGTAAAATGGCTTCGGCCAGGTGGCCGGTGTAGGTGGGCGACTCCAGTTGGTCCACCGGCATACGTACCACGCCGTCTTTCTCGGCGGCTTTGAGGACGCGGTCAACGTAGTTGTTGGGGGCATGCCCAAAGAGCCAGGCGGTGCGGATCGAGTAAGTGCGCGGGCAGATTTGCAGGCTGAAGCGCTCGCCGGCCAGTTTTGACCGCCCGTACTGGTTGAGCGGGTTGGGCTGGGCCACCTCGTCGTAATCCACCTCGGAGCGGCCATCAAAAATGTAGTCGGTCGAGATGTAGACCAGCGCGCTGCCGGCCTGATGGGCAGCCAGGGCCAGGTTTTGCGCTCCGACGGCATTGATCAGCCAGGCTTTGTCCGGGTTGGCCTCGCAGCCTTCCAGGTCAACAAACACCGCCGAGTTGACAATCACCTCCGGGCGTTCGGCGGCCAGCAGTTCAATCGTCCGGGGCCGGTCGGTGATGTCAATCTCTTCAATATCCCAGGCCAGGATGTCGTGCTGCGCCCCCAGTACCCGGCACAGTTCTCGGCCCAACATGCCTTTGGCCCCGATAATAGCGATTTTCATAAGATTTGACCTCTTTTGGAAAATGAAACGTGATGCGTGATGCGTGAAGATTTTAAGCAAACTCTTCTCACGCATCACGCATCACGCGTCTACTTCTTCAACCCCTTCTCATCCCGATACATATCACTCGCCTCATCCATCACCGCGCGGAGTTTTTTCACGGCGGCTTCGATCTGGCCGGCGCCGGGGACAAATTTGCCTTGTGGCCCTTTCAGCAGCGGCGAGGAGAACTCTCCGACGGTCATACCGGCCTTGATAAAATCGGCCACATTACCGGCGTTGAGGCCGCCGTCTTCCATCAGTTCCATCTGGCCTTCCAGCCCGGCGGCGACAATCATCTCGTGCATGCGGCGGATGTTGTCAAGCATGATGTCGTCCATCGTGTGCGGGCTTTTGCCGGACTCTTTGACCCAAAAGTGCGCCCGGCTCTCGTACTCGATGATGTCAATGTAGGGCAAAATGTACTGCTCAAAGGCCACAATCGGTACGCCCTGCCAGGCCCACACGCCTACTTTCAGCCCCAACGCATCCTTGATGTAGGTGATAGCTTGGATCGGCAGCTCGCCCATCGTTTCGAGGGGCAGGGTAATCATGTTCACGCCCAGGTCGGCCAACTGCTTGAACACGTCGAAGCTGGGCCGGACCATCTGGAGTTGGGCTTCGATTTCCAGATTGGTGCTTTTGCGGGTCGCCTCGATGATGTCGAAGCCGCCGCGCGGCATGCCAAAATCCATATATTTGCCGTCGCGCACCTCGATGTGCAGCCAGTCTACCCCGGCCGCTTCCAGTTCTTGCACCTGCGCGCCCAGCACCGAGTAGTCGGCCCAGAACAGGCCGGCGGAGATTTTGCATTTTTGGCTAACTTTGCCAATGGTGTCTTTGGTCATTTGTAATAAAATTCCTTTCATTTAGATAGATGGTTAGTAGTCAGTAGTCAGTAGTCAGAGTTCAGTAGTCAGACTCTAGCATCTGACTACTGACTACTGACATCTGACTACTGTTTGTTACTTTTCCAGCCCAAATGTTTCATTAGACCGACGAGCATGGCCGCGATTTCATTAGCTTCTTCCAGCAGGGTATTGGCGCGTTCACCTGACAGGAAATTGAGACCACGAGCAATGTCAACAGCGGTCATAACTTCATAGGCCGAGCGAAGCGCATATTGCAGGAAACGACAAAACTCCTGGTTGGAGTCATTGCCGGCTCCTTCGGCAAGATTGAGGGGGATTGACATTGCAGCGCGTCGAATTTGACTGATCAATCCAAACCTTTCGTCACTCGGCCATTTCTGGCTCTCTTTATAAATCGTTACCGTGAATGCCATCGCCCGCTGCCAAACTTTGAGTTCACGATACTTGTGCATCTTCCCTCCGGGTATAGTAGTCAGTCGTCAGTAGCCAGTAGTCAGAAAAGAGTTTTTGTTATTGGTGATGTACCATAGCCTCACAAATACTCCTAATCTGATTACTGAACTCTGGCTACTGAACTCTGGCTACTGACTACTGGTCTCTACCAGCACTTTCATGCCCTTTCCCGACCGCATCAACTCAACGCCCTGGGCCAGTTGGGAGAGCGGGACGCGATGGGTGATAAGTTGTGAGGGCTGCAAGCGGCGACTTTCGAGGAGTTGGATGGTTTGCTCGAAGGGGTTGAGGCCGACAAACGCGCCGTGAATGGTCAAATCGTAGCGGGTAATGGTGTATTGATTTATGGGGGGGTTGTCGTGCGGGCGCAGGCCAAACAGAATGACGTGCCCGCCGCGCCGGGCCAGTTTGATAGCCGTGCCCATCTGGTTGCCTACGGCATCCACCACCACATCCGCGCCGAGTTCGGTCAAATCGTGAACGGCCTGGGGCAAGTCTACCTGGGCTGGGTTGAGGGCCACGTCCATGCCCATTTCTTCGGCAACACTGAGACGGTAGGGCGACACATCGGCCACAATGATGCGGCCTGCGCCCAATAGCCGGTAGGCTTGGGCAAAGAGCAGGCCCATCGGCCCCGCGCCGATAATCGCCACATTATCCCCAGCCTGAATCGGCGCGCGGGCCACCGAACCGACCACACAGGAGAGCGGCTCAAAAAAGGCGGCGTCATCGCGCGGCACGCTGGCGCTAATTTTGTACAGGGCGCTCTGCGGCGCGCGCAGATAGGGGGCGAATGCGCCGTCAATCGCCGTGCCAATGGTGCTGTAGTTGGTGCATTGGTTGTCCAGCCCGCGCCGGCAGTACTTGCACTGGCCGCAGGTCAGCCGGGGGGCGATAACCACCCGGTCGCCAGGGCGCAGGCCGGTGACACCCGATCCGACTGCCTCAACTACACCGACACCCTCGTGGCCGATGATGATGTTAGGCGTCGCCTTGTGCGCCGGCGGCACGGCTAGAATATTCAAATCGGTGCCGCAGATGCCGCAGGCTTCGATCTTGACCAGTACATCGGTGGGTTGGTCAATTTGGGGAACAGGCCGCTCTTCATATTCCAGGCGGCCTTCGCCTTTAAAAATGGGGACGAACATTGTTTGCATCTTAACCTTCTCAGAAAAGGGAACTGAGGGAACTGAAGGAATTGAGGAAAAAAATTCCCTCAGTTCCCTTAGTTCCTTCAGTTCCCTTGATTCAGCTTCAACACTTCACGCGCCGCATTGTCATCGGTACAGAGTACATTGATCGCGCCGGTGCGCAGGCCGCCCAGGATGGCTTGGGCTTTGGCCTGACCCATCGCTACCGCCAGGGTGGTGGGAATCTGGCGCAGTTCGGCCAGACTTACGCCGATGACGCGCCGGTTGTAGTCACACGGGTGCAGCTTGCCCGCAAGGGTATAAATTTGCCCGGCCACATCGCCGACCGCGCCGGTGGCGACCATTTCAGCCAGTTCAGCGGGGGTGATAAAGCCGGCCTTGATAAAACCGGAGTTAACCGGGTCGAGGTTGCCGATGCCCAGCAGGGCCACGTCCGCCGTGCGAGCCGCGACCAGCACCCGGTTGATCTCGCGCTGGCTGCGCAGCACTTCGGCGGCTTCAACACTGTCGGCCATCAACGGGGAAGAGAGGTACAATACTTCGCCGTCCAACTTTTGGGCCAGGTGGCGGGCCAGGGTGGCGCTGTCCACTTCCTGCATCGAGAAGGGCATGCTGCCCATAGCCTGGGCTACCCGCACTTTGGCTTGAAAATCGGGACTGATGGCATTGATGGTTTCATAGGTGGAACGACCCAGGCAGACGGCCATGGTCGAGCCGTCGGTCAGCACCCGCTCCAAATAGTGCGCGGCCAGTTGGCCTAGAGGTTGCAGCGCTGGGGGGCGGTGGAGCGAGAGGGTTTTGAGAACGAGTGCTTCTTTCAGACCAAAGGTTTGGACAAGCTGTTTTTCCAGCTCCAGGTCCCGCTCGATGGGCCAGTTGATGCTGATCTGGACCACGCCTTCAGCCCTGGCCTGCTTGAGCAGGCGATAAACCTTGACCCGCGACAAACCCAACTGCGCCCCAATCTCGTTTTGGGTCATCTCCTGTTCGTAATACATAAAGGCCACTTGGGCCAAAAGGTCATGCTGGCTGCTTTCGAGCATAAGTTATTTTGTGCAATTGCACGATATAATGTGTGATTGCACGTAGAATACCATAGAACAGAATGTTTGTCAAGGATTGGTTTTGTGTTTGACTTCGCTTTTGCCTCGTGCTAAAGTTGATGGTATGCAAGCGAGTGTGCCCTATGCCTTATTACGAGTCTACTTGGACGTTTGCGCCTTGTGTCGTCCTTTTGATGATCAACGACAGGTCCGGATTCGATTAGAGACTATTGCGGTTGAGTTGATTTTAGCGCATGTCCGGCAAGGGAAATTTGAGTTGATTGTCTCTCCGGCTCATCAAATTGAAATTGTAGCAATTGATGAAGCGGAAGAACGCCAACAGTTGTTACTCTTGTTGAAACAGTTTGGAATATCCTTTCAGTTTGATTTACCAGTAGTGAGGAAACGAGCCGAAGAATTGGCAGCACTGGGTATAGGTGTAGCAGATGCGGCTCATCTCGCTTTTGCCGAAGCTGCCCAAGCAGAATTTATCACGGTAGATGACCGTTTATTGAAACGCTGCCATCGGCTAAAACCGGCAGTTTGGTATGGTACACCGTTAGCTTATTGCGAAAAGGAGAATCTGAGATGAGCACCACTCAGTATTTATCGGAAGAAGAATTAATTGAGCGTGGGTTAAATGCTCTGCTGGAAGCGTTAGGTCCCGTAGAAACTATGCGCTTTTTGACCTTACCCCGCCCCCGCAGGCTCGAATCGGTCAAACGGCATCGCCGGTGGCAGGCAAGTCTTAATCGAGAGCAATTTTTGGATCAGGTATTTAGCTCCAACCCTGTTGACCGATAAAAGAATAAACCAATGGCTTACCAACCCAAAGCGGGTGACATTATTAAGATGCACTCCTGGCACGGGGTAGTTTTGGAAGTTTTTACCAGCAAAACCGGACGGACGGTGTTACACGTTCAAACGGCCCGGAATGTGTTTCGAGGTTATCCACCTGAGTTCATCGAGGTTGACGTCGCCCCGGAGGCCATTACTCCGGCCACGCGAGCAGACCTTGAAAAGGAAATCAAACACTTGCAGCACATGCGCGAAATTGGATTGAGGCAAATGCTGGATCGAATTGGCCAGGAAGTGCTTGATTCAGCAGCGGTTAACCCCTGATGCTGCATTTTTAGACACGTTGATAACTTTTTTATCGGAACGGCTTAGCCGGGCGAAGGTCAGGCTAACTCCCCCGGTTGGCCTTTAAAATCTGCCGGTTGACCGGCACATTTTGTAGAAAATCTCGGCGCTGCAAGTCGTCGGGGATGAGTTTGGCTTTACGCGTCACTTCGGTGTAGGCTTGGTGGAGATAGTGTTGGGCCTGGGCCAAATGCCCCAGGGCGGCCAAAATCTGGCTGTGTTGAAAATAAATCTCTGCCGCCGAAATTTGGAGGGAATGAATGTAGGTCAGCCGCTCAAGCTGGCCGACGGCCAGCTTGGAACTTTTGAGAGCGTCGTCAAACTCGCTCAAGTGGTACAGGCTGGCGCTGCGCAGGTAGTGGCCCAATAACTCGTGTTCAAAATGGTCGCCTTCCACGGCTAGTTTAATCACCTGGTTGCTCAGCCGGATGGCATAGGTCAGGTTATCATCGCCGCCCAGGTGTTGGTAATAGGCGGCCAGCGCCTCGTAGCTGCGGAAAATCAGGCTGGAATCCTGGCGTTCTTCGCCCTGGCGCATGGCCTGCTCCAGATAGGTTGAGGCCGCGTCGAGTTCACCAGTCGCCATCAATACCAGTCCCAGCGAAATCATAGCGTATATTTTGCCGCGCTGATGGTGCGCGCTGTTAAAAATCACCTGGGCCTGCTCATAATGCGTCCGGGCGGCCTCATAGTCGCCCAGGTTATACCAGGCGTTGCCCATGTCGTAGACATCCCAACCGACTTGCAGCGTTGCCCCCATACTTTCGGAGATTTCTTTAGCCTGTTCGTACAAATTGAGGGCGCGGATGTAATGGTTGACAAACATAGCCAGGCCGCCCATGCCCCACAGCGTCCAGGCCTCTTCCAGGCGATTGCCGGTTTCGCGGCAGATGGTTAGCGCCTGTTCGAAATAAATCGCGGCCCGCTCCGGGTCGTGCAGAGTGTCGGTGTAGATATGGCCGACCAACTCCGTCAGGCGGCCTTCGCGCCGCCGGTCGCCCAATTCCTGGGCAATCAGTAGGGCCTGGGCCGCGTAATTCATACTGTCGGCGTTGCGGCGGGTCCACAAGACGCGAGCAATTTGCTCCAGGCAGACCTGCTCGCCGCGCCGGTCGTTGTTTTTCTGGGCTACCTCCAAGCCCTGGCGGGCCACTTTCTCGGCCTGGTTGAGCCGGCCCACGTGCCAGTAATACAGCGCCAGCCACGACATCACCTCGACCCAGCGGGTCTGGTCGTCCAGGGCTTCGGCGGCTTCGAGCAGGGCTTCCAGGGCTTCCAGTTCGCGGCTGCGGTCGCTCATCAGGTGCAAAATGGCCTGCTCCTGGCTCAGCAGGTCAAAACGCTGGACCAGATTGGCCCGCCCGTCTGACTCGTTCAAATCCAGGGCGGCGTCTTCCATAATCTCACGGGCCTGTCTGAAGTAGTCCACCGCCTCGGCGTTGGCGTGAACCTGGCGGGCAATATCGCCGGCCTGGCGCAGATAAGAAACCGCCAGATCCTCCCGTCCCCCGGCGATAAAGTGATGGGCCAGCACCGCCGGTTTCTCGATGGGCTGGTCGCCGGCCAGTTTTTCCATTGCCGTCGCCACCCGCTGGTGCAGCAAGCGGCGGCGCAGCGGGCGCAGCTCCTCGTACAATGTTTCGCGGATAATGGCGTGTTGAAACTGGTAGGTCACATCCAGGCCATAGCGACTGTTGGGGGCCTGGTCTACAATTTTATTCATCTCGATTAACTGGTACAGGAAGGCTTCTTCAAAAGCCGCCTCGATGACTTCCTCGCCGTAAGGGCTGGCCTCGGTCAAAAGGTCCAGGGTAAAGGTGCGGCCAATGGCGGCGGCCAGTTGCAGCAGTTCCAGGGTGGATTTTTTGATGCGCTTGAGCCGTCCCCCCAAAACCGACTTGATGCTGCCCGGCACGTGCAAACGGCCCGTGTCGCGCTGCTCCCAGTGGCCGTCGCGCAGCATAATCTGGCCGTCAACAGCCAGGTTTTTGACCACTTCCTCCACAAACAGGGGGTTGCCTTCGGTCACATCGTAAATTGAGCGGACAAACTCAGCGCTGACCGGGTCGCCCAGCAGGGCTTCGAGCATTTGCCGCACCGCCGTATCGGGCAGGCGGGCCAAGGGGACGCGGTAGACCAGCTCCGACACGGCCAGCACCGCAATGTGATGGTTAATGGCCGTGGAAAAGCCGACCGACACATCCCGGTACGCCCCGGCAATGAGCAGCGAACTGCCCATAGAACTGCGGGCCAGCGTTTCCAGCAGTTCCAGGCTGCCGGGGTCGGCAAAGTGTAGGTCGTCCAGCAGGAGCAAGACGGGCCGCTCGTTGGCCATATTCAAAAAGAAATTGCTGACCTGTTCCAACAGACGGGCCCGCTCGGCGTCGGCGCTGAGCGGCGGGTTGGGCGGAATGTAGCCCAATTTGTCGCCCAGTTGGGGGGCCAGTTTGACCACTTCGCCGGCAATAAAACCGGGAGCGTGGCGGGCCAGAGTGTCCGCCGGCTGCTCGCGGATATAGTTGCGCAGGGCGCTGGCAAAGAGGGTGTAGGGTGTGCCCATATCCTCTTCACGGGCGATGCCTTGCAGCACGTAGCCATCGCGCAGGCCGGCATAAACCTGCAATTCGCGCAGCAGCCGGCTTTTGCCAATCCCAGCCTCGCCCGAAATCAGCAGGACCGGCTCACTCTCGGCCTCGCCGCGGCGGACGCGGTCCCAGCGCCGTTTGAGTTCGGTCATTTCGGTTTCGCGGCCAATCATTTTGCCGCGTGAAATGCGGTCAAGCAGGGCTTGCTGGGCAGCGCCGACTTCAAAACTGAGGGCGAGCGCCGGCTCCGGCTCGATCGGTGAGGCGATTATCTCACCGCGCAATTCGGCCAGCAGCGGGGCTAATTCGCGGCGGACTTCACCGGCGTGGGCGTGGCGCTCGTTGGCGTGTTTGGCCAGCAGCTTGAGCACAATGGCTTGCAGTTCGGCGGAGATGGCGGGGTTGTAGCGCTGGGGCGGCACTACCGGGGCGTGAATATGCTGTGAGACCACGCTCAAAGGGTCGTCGCCGGAAAAGGGCAGGCGGCCGGTGAGCAGTTCGTACATCATCACCCCCAGCGCGTACAGGTCAACCCGGTGGTCGCCCGGCTCGCCCAGGGCCAGTTCCGGGGCCAGATACGAAGCCGTCCCGGCCACCAACCCCTCTTGCGTGAGGCGGGATTGGCCCTGAATCCGGGCCAGGCCAAAATCCATCACCTTCACCTGGCCTTCGGGGGTAATCATTACGTTTTCCGGTTTGAGGTCGCGGTGAATAACTTTGTGGGCGTGGGAATATTCCAGGGCGGCCAGGATGCCGTCAATAATTGGCAGCGAGACCTCGATGGGCATCAGGTTGGGGGCAAAGCTGTTGTCCAGGCTCCACAAATCCTGGCCGGGCACATACTCCATGACCAGATAGGGATGCGCTTCCTGTTCGGCGTAATCGTACAGGGTGATAATGTTGGGGTGGTTGAGCTGCGCCACCGAGAGGGCCTCGCTGCGGAAACGAGCCAGCTTGTCGGCGGCCATGCCGCCATCGGCGGTCAACACTTTCAGGGCGACAATACGCTGGAGTTGTTCATCTTCGGCCTTGTAAACAATCCCTGCGCCGCCCTGGCCAAGCTGTTCTTGCAGCCGGTAGCGTCCATGCAGCAGAGAGCCGAGGCTAATGGTCGAAAGGGTCGGTTGGCGTCGTTTGAACATGGCGGTTTCCTGGGGGTAACTGGAGACATAGATACTTGTTGGATAAATTTTACCCTACCCGGCCTATAGGCACAAGTGCGCGCCCGTTCTCATCTCACTTTAAACTAATTCTATAACAATTCTAATAAACTGTCGGTATACTATTGAAAGTTAGGCAATTCCAAACTTCAAATCTAATGGGGTAGTGCGTAGCGCGTAACCTAATTGTGCCACGTACTACGCACCACGCACCACGAGAACGGACGTTTTATTTCTTGGGATTGCCTCAAGGTGTTGACTTATAAACGGAGGTAAAAGGAACAACGATGAGTTGGTCTATTAAAGTAGGACGAATATTTGGAATTGACATCAAGATACACCTGACTTTTTTGCTGATTCTGGTCTGGGGAGCGTTTAACTATGGCGGCAGCGCCGGGCCGTTGTACGGCGTGGTGGTGACTTTGGCTCTCTTTACCCTGGTTTTGCTGCACGAGTTGGGCCACAGTGTGGCCGCGCTGGGCTATGGCATTCCGGTCAGGGATATTACGCTGTTGCCAATTGGCGGCCTGGCCCGGCTGGAACGGATGCCGGAGAAACCTTTGCATGAGTTGGTCGTGGCCCTGGCCGGTCCGCTGGTTAACGTGGTTTTAGCCATAGGGTTATTACCGCTGGTGGCCGTTTTGGCCGCGCTTCAGGGCGAAACCTTCTCGCTGCGGATGCTGATGCAGCCAGGCCTGCTGGGTTTGCTGACCTTTTTGCTCTCGGCCAATATTTCGCTGGCCGTATTTAATATGATCCCGGCCTTTCCCCTGGACGGCGGGCGGGTGCTGCGGGCGACTTTGGGCTTTTTCACCGATTATCAACGCGCCACTCAGGTAGCTGTGACCGTCGGACGTGTCTTTGCTATTGGCTTGGGGCTGGTTGCCCTCTTCGTTCCCGGCCAGATTTTCCTGGCTCTCATCGCGGTATTTATCTTTTTTGCCGGCGGCCAGGAAGGTCAGGCAGTGGCGGCGAAGGGGATGCTGCGCAAGGTGCGGGTCGCTCAGGCGTTGACGCCCAATGCAGTCGCCCTTTCGCCCGAAGCTACCGTCGGCCAGGTCGCCTCGTTAATGATGACCAGCCGCCAGCCCGATTTTCCGGTGCTCGACCCGCTGACCGGGCAACTGTTGGGCGTGGCTTCGCATCATACTGTCACCCAGGCCATGCAGCAGGGTCGCTGGCGCAGCCGCATTGCCGAGATTATGCAGCAGGCTCGCACCGTGCCGACGATTGCCCTGACCGCCTCGCTGGACGAGGTGCAAGACAAACTGGCTCAAACTTCCAGCCGGGTGGCGGCGGTGTACGATGGCCTGCATTTCCGGGGCCTGATCAGCCTGGAGGATATTTACCGGGTGTTCGGCTTTCTTAATCGAAGTCAAAGTTCCGGGCGGCGGATTGGCTGGCAGGCCGGTTGATTGGGTTTAATTCAGAGTTTTCTAAATCGCACCCTTCGATACGCCCCTCGCTTTGCTCAGGGCTACTCAGGATGCGATTATAAGCTGAAAATCATCCTGAGTAGGGCGTTAGCCCGTATCGAAGCTGCGTCCTGAGCTTGTCGAAGGGGGTGATTTTCAGCAAAATGTCGAATTCAGGTTTCAGCCACAAAAACGCTTGATAAGAGCGTTTTTTGTTTTCCCTTTCTGGCGGTATAATTCCGCTCAAGCTGTGGATTCAGTAGAGGTGGCAAAATGAACGAAAACGCCCAAGCATATTTGTCTCCCTTTCCGGGCATGGACCCCTACCTTGAAGCCCCGGACATTTGGCCGGATTTTCATGATGCTCTGGCGGCGACCCTGCGTTCGATGCTCAACATTTTACTTCCTACCCCTTATTATGCCCGGCTGCAAAAACGACCCGAGTTAGGGGTGATTATGGGCAGCGGGACCAGCCATCGGATTGTGCCTGATGTTGCGGTGCTGCATTATCCTCCGCAAAAACAATCAGGCAACTTGCTGAGAGAGTCGGGTGTGGTCATGCTTGACCAGCCGCGCACGGAAGCGACCGCCGGAGTTGAACTGCGGATTCAGACCGACCCTATCCAGCATCACTTTGTCGAAATTCTGGACGCTGAGCGGGGGCATAAACTGGTGACGTTGATTGAAATTGTCAGCCCTTCTAACAAACATCCCGGCCCCGACCGGCGCGCTTATGAAACGAAACAATATGAAGTTCTCAGCAGCGAGGCTAACTTGATTGAACTGGACTTGCTGCGATCCGGGCAACGGTTGTTACCTTATCCCGAACTCGCCGCCGCTGTAGACTCGTTAGCGCCTGATTACCTGGTGCTGCTCAACCGCAGCCGCTTGCGCCAGGATTACTGGATGGATTACACGCTTTACCCGATTCGATTGCCCGAACCTTTGCCGTGTATTCCTGTCCCCCTGGCCGGAGCCGACCCCGATGTCTTGCTGGATTTGCAAATTGCGGTCAACCGCGTCTACCGGGAGGGGCCATACCGCCGCGCCGTTGACTACACTCGCCCGCCCACTCCACCGCTGAGCGAAGCCGATGCTGCCTGGGTCGAGGAGAGGCTGCGGGCGGTTGGGCTGCGACAATCATGACCCTTCACCTCTCCCCCTACGACCGCAGTCTCCTGGCCGGCGAGTACGGCGCGGGGGCTAAAATGGCGATGTCGGTTGTTGTACGTATGGCCGAATTTCACGGCGCGGAACGGTTGCTGGACATCGAACAGGCCCACATTGACAGCTCCATTTACATGGGCGAGGCCGGGCTGGAATTTGCCGAACGGCTGGCCGGCCTGGGAGCTAAAGTGGCGGTTCCGGCCACGCTCAACGTCAGCGCCGTGGACGAACACCACTGGCAGGAGTGGGCAGTCCCGCCAGACTGGGCGGCCAATGCTCGCCGCCAGATGGCCGCTTACGTCCAGATGGGCTGCCGGCCCACCTGGACCTGCGCCCCTTATCAGGTTGACCTCATCCCTAAATTCGGGCAGCAAATCGCCTGGGGCGAGTCAAACGCCATTGTCTTTGCCAACTCGGTCATCGGCGCGCGCACCGAGCGTTACCCCGATTTGCTGGACATCTGCGCGGCCATCACCGGGCGTGTCCCGGCGGTGGGACTGCACCTGACCGAAAATCGGGCCGGCCAACTGCTGTTGGAGTTGAGCGATATTCCCCTGGCTTTGCAGCAAGACGACTCGTTTTATCCGGTACTGGGCCATTTGCTGGGTAAAGTTGCCCGCGAGCGTATTCCGGTTGTCACCGGGCTGCAAGTCCGCCCGACCGAGGACCAATTCAAGGCATTGGGGGCAGCCAGCGCCTCGTCGGGGGCAGTGGCCCTGTTTCACCTCGTGGGCCACACCCCCGAAGCGCCGACGCTCGAAGCCGCGTTTCAAGGCCGCCAGCCGGAGGAGAGTCACACGATTACTTTGGACTCGCTGCGAGCGGCCCGGCGTGAGTTGACCACTGCGACCGGGGCCAGGTTGGACTTGGTAGTTTTGGGCAGTCCCCATTTCTCGCTGGCTGAGTTCAAACAATTAGCGCCACTGTTGGTAGGCCGGCGGGTTCACCCGGAGGTCAAATTCCTGGTCACATCCAGCCGGGCAATGACCTTATTAGCCCAAAAGGCCGGCTATCTGGCCGCGTTGGAAGCTTTTGGCGGTAAAGTGACGGTGGACACCTGTATTCTGGCCTCGCCGATGCTGCCGCCGGAGATCAAAAGGCTGATGACCAATTCGGCCAAGTATGCCTATTACGCGCCCGGCATGCTCAATACCGAAATCACCTTTGGCAGTCTGGCCGATTGTGTCCAGTCGGCGGTTGAGGGCCGGGTGGTGCGGGATGAGTCGTTGTGGAAATGAGGCGAAGAGACGGGGATGCGAAGAGGCGAGGAAGAAATTCGAATGGAGCTAATTTTACGTGGCCGGCCTGTGATTTCCGGCCAGGCCAGTGGGGTGGCCCTTGTTTCGACTGAACCGCTGAGTTTTTGGGGTGGGTACGACTACCAGACGGGGACAATTATTGACCGGCGGCATGCCCTGGCAGGACAGTGCGCGGCGGGCCGGGTGCTGGCTGTGCCCTTCACTCGAGGGTCGAGCACAACCACGGCCGTGCTGCTGGAAGCGGTCAAAGCGGGCACAGCCCCGGCAGCAATTATTACCACTGCCCCGGACTCCTTTTTTGCCCTGGCCTCAATTGTGGCCGACGAGATGTACGCCCGGCCTATTCCGCTGGTGGTGCTGGCTGAGGCTGATTTTGCCCGGCTGCGTACCGGACAGAGGGTAGAAGTGGATGAAGCGGGGACAGTAATAGTGATAACATTATGACTGAGGGAAACGTGTTGCGTCTTGCGTGAGTTAAAGCAAACGGAACACGCAAGACGCAACACGCAATACGTATTTTTTACCCTTTCTTCACCCCATTTTCGCTGTATCGTTTCAGGGCTAAAACGACATTTTGGCCGCCAAAGCCGAAAGCATTCACCAGAGCCACATTCGTCTGATGCCGGCGCGCCTCATTGGGGACGTAATCGAGGTCACATTCCGGGTCGGGCGTATGATAATTGATGGTGGGACAAATAATACCCTCTTCAATGGTTTTGATCGCGGCCAGAGCCGAAATAGCCCCGGCTGCCCCTAAAGTGTGCCCCACCTGGGATTTAGTGCCGGTGATGGGTATCTGGTAAGCCAGTTCGCCGAAGACGGTTTTGAGGGCTAGAGTTTCAGCCACATCCCCCAGCGGCGTGCTGGTGCCGTGAGCAAAAATAGCGTCAACTTCCTCCGGCTTCGTGCCCGTCGAAGCTAAGGTACCTTTGATGGCGGCGATGGCGCCGCTGGCATCCGGTTTGGGCGCAGTCAGGTGATAGGCATCCGAGGTAAGCCGCCCGCCCAACACTTCGGCGTAAATATGAGCGCCGCGCGCTTTGGCATGTTCTTCAGTTTCCAGCACAAAAGCTGCTGCGCCTTCGCCAAAAACAAAGCCGTCGCGGTCTTTATCAAAGGGTCGGCTGGCGCTTTGGGGGTCATCGTTGCGGGTCGAAAGGGCGCCCATGCGGGCAAATGAGGCAAAGATAAGCGGCGAAATAGCCGCCTCGGTGCCACCCGCAATCATCACATCGGCTTCGCCGCGCTTGAGCATATGGAAAGCGTCAACCAGGGCATAATTGCCGCTGGCGCAGGCCAACGCCGAGGTGTTGAGCGGCCCGGTGGCGCCAAACTCAATAGAAACCAGGCATGAGGCAGCGTTAGCCATGACGTTGGTCACCAAAAAAGGCGTAATCGTGCGTGGTCCCTCGGCCAGCAGTTGCCGGGTGCCTTCTTCCATGGTGCTGATCCCACCGCCGCCGGTATTAAAAACAACCCCCACCCGGTCTGAATTTTCAGGGGTGATTTCAAAGCCAGAGTGAGTCAGCGCTTGCCGGGCGCTGGCAATCGAAAACTGGGTTGAGCGAGCCAGCCGCTTGGCCGTCTTTTTATCCATCCAATCGGTCGGCTCAAATCCTTTAACTTCGCAGGCAATTCTGATAGCAAAATTGGCCGGGTCGAAAGCGGTAATCGGTCCGGCCCCCGACACGCCCGCTTTCATATTTTCCCAAAACGTGGTCACATCGTTGCCAAGCGGGGTAATGGCCCCCAATCCGGTAATTACGACTCGCGTCATAGCTTCTCCTCTGAAATAGTAGACGGTAGACGGTAGGCAGTAGACAGGGATTAATGCGACCCTGCGACCTTGCTACCCTGCTACCCTTTCATTATTGATGGTGTGACTCAAGGGCAGGTTGACTCCTGTAAATACAGGATTTTATGTGATACCCAAAGGGAGTCAAGTTGAAATTCTTTTGGTTGAACACCCAAACAACCCTTAAGTTGCGCTTTCGGCCAGTTGTTTCAAACCGGCCTCATCGAGAATGGCAATGCCCAGAGATTGGGCTTTGCTTAGTTTGCTGCCGGCCTTTTCACCGACTACCACATAGTCGGTCTTTTTAGAGACGCTGTCGGCCACCTTGCCGCCGTGCTGCTCGATAAAGGCTTTGGCCTCCTCGCGGCTCCAGGTGGGTAGTGTGCCGGTAATCACAAACGTCAAACCGTTGAACGTTGAATGTTGAACGTTGAACGTTGAACGTTGAACTTGTAACGTGACCCCGGCCCGGCGAAATTTTTCGATGAGGGCCTGGTTGGCCGGGCGGCTAAACCATTCGACGATGGACTCAGCGATGCGGGGGCCGATGCCTTCGACAGTCTCCAAATCGGCCTGGCTGGCTTGCTGCAACGCCTCTATCAAGGGAAAGGCTTCGGCCACCAATCGGGCGACCACCCCGCCCACGTAACGGATGCCCAGGGCAGTCAAAAAGCGTTCGTAGGGCTGTTGTTTGCTGGCCTCAATCGCCGCCAGCAGATTGTCGGCTTTTTTGGCGGCAAACCCTTCTAGGGCCAGCAGTTGGTCGCGGGTCAAAAAGTAAATGTCGGCAATATCTTTGAGCAGCCCCTGAGCAGCCAACTGCTCGCCAATTTTGATGCCAAAGCCTTCGATATCCATCGCCCCGCGAGAGACGAAGTATTCAATCTGGCGGATAAGTTGGGCCGGGCAGGCAGCATTAATGCAGAACAGGGCTACGTCTTCGCCCAGGCGGGCGGTCGGCTCGCCGCAGACGGGGCAGTGAGTAGGCGGCCGGTAGGGCTGCGAGTCGGGTGGGCGTAAGTCCTCGATGGCTTTGACCACCTGGGGAATCACGTCACCGGCCCGTTTGACCACCACCGTATCGCCGGCGCGGATGTCTTTTTTGGCCAGGTCGTCAAAGTTGTGCAGGGTGGCCTGGCGCACAATTACCCCGCCGATATTGACCGGCTCCAGCACGGCGTAGGGCGTAATCTGGCCGGTGCGGCCCACATTGGTTCTGATTTCCAGCAGCTTGGTGGTAGCTTCACGGGCCGGGAATTTGTAGGCAATGGCCCAGCGGGGCGCATTGCCGACCACCCCCAATTCCTGCTGCAAGGCAAAATCACTAATCTTGACCACCGCCCCGTCGGCGTCGTAGGGCAGGGTGTCGCGCCGTTCCATCCAGGTGTGGATGAAGTTGAGCACTTCTTCAAAATCGTGGGTGGTTAATATATCGGGGTTGACCGGAAAGCCGAGCGTACGCAAGTAATCCAGCGCCTCCTTTTGAGAACCAATTTTTACTCCTTCGACGTAACCAACGGCGTAGCTGTACAGAGCCAGAGGCCGCTGGGCCGTAATTTTGCTGTCGAGCATACGCAGCGAGCCGGCGGCGGCGTTGCGCGGGTTGGCAAAAACCTTCTCGCCCTTTTCCAACTGCTGCTGGTTAAAGCGGTTAAAATCGGCGATGCGCATGTAAATTTCGCCCCTTACTTCGATTTTGGCCGGGGCCGGCGGCCCATCTGGGGTGGCGGGGATGCGCAGGGGCACATTTTTTACAGTGCGGACATTGGCGGTAACATTTTCCCCCTCGACGCCGTTGCCGCGCGTCGCACCCTGGACCAGCCGGCCATTTTCGTAGGTTAAGGCGATGGCCAGGCCGTCTATCTTCGGCTCGACCACAAATTCCAGGTCTTTCACCGTCATCCCTGCCGGCAGCAAGCGCCCGACGCGGGCCAGCCAGTTACGCATATCGGCGTCGTCAAAGGCGTTGCCTAGGCTGGTCATGGGGATGGGGTGGATCACTTTCTCGAAGCCTTCGAGCGGCTGCGCCCCAACGCGCTGAGTGGGCGAGTCGGGGGTAACCAAATCGGGATATTGAGCCTCCAAATCCCGCAGCTCATTGATTAACTGGTCGTATTCGGCATCGCTGATAATGGGGTCATCCAGGGTGTGGTAGCGGTAGAGGTGGTAATTAATTTGATCGCGCAGTTCGGTCAACCGTTGTTGAATGTCGGACATAGTTTCCCCTAATAAAAAGCGTCGCTCTACTGGAAGCGACGCTCATTATAAATGGAAATTGGGGATTTTTCAATTGTGTTTTACTCAGTTTTCGGCGGTTGGCTCGGCGGTGGGTGCGCTTTGTTCGGTTCCGGGCGGTAGGGTGGGTTTGAGATAATCCTGAGCAGCCCAGCCTTCGGCTCCGTTCGGACCGCGCACAAACCACCACACAATTTCCTCTTGATTCTCGTCGGCTTTGGGGCCGTCCAAAATCAAGACCACGCTCTCTTCAGGAGCCACATCCAGGCGGGCGTTATTGGTGCCGGGTCCGGCCCGCAGGCTCACGCCCGCGCCCTCGGTGCCAATCACTTGGGCATAAACCCCTTTGGCTAATTCATTGGGCGGAGTCGGCACCGGGGTGGCGGTTGGGATGGGGGTAGCGGTGGGTTCAAGTGTGACCACCGGCGGCAGAGTCGGGGTAGCATCGGCGGGGGCGCTGGCGGTGGTGGTCGCCTCGACGATGGGTTGAGTGGGAGCCAGGCCGGGAATCACTTCGGGGGTGGGAGTGATGGATTGTTTGCGTAAAATGTTCACTACACCCAGGCCAATGAGGCCAATCACCAGCAGTCCGGCCAAAGCCCCCACCAGCACCCAGACCACCGGAAAACCGATTTCGGCGCTGCTTACCTCTTCTAAACGGCGAGGCCGCCGGGTTTGGCGGGTCTGCTGATCGCGCCAGTTATCTTTCATAACCTAAAAGTCTCCTCAGAAAATAGTAGACGGTAGACAGTAGACAGTAGACAGGGGTATTAATTTGTGGGTACAATCCCCTACTCCCTACTCCCTACTGCTTACTTCCTACTTCCTTTCACACTGCTTTTGTTACCAACAAGGTCAAATCGTCGGGTTGTTCTTCGCCATTTCTAAAGTGGTCAACATCGCTGACAATAATTTTGACCAAATCGCTGGCAGAGCGGTGGCCCTCCCGTTTGACCATCTCGATCAACTTATCCAGGCCATACATTTCGCCGTCGCCGCGCCGAGTGGCGTCGGTCACGCCGTCGCTGTAGCAAACCAGCATATCCCCGGTTTGAAAAGTCAATGCTTCTTCCTGGATAATTAAGTTGGGCAGTAACCCCAAAAACCGGCCCGGCGGGTTGAGTAAACTGACCTCCCCGGTGGCGGCGTGGTAATAAACAGGCCGGTCGTGCCCGCCGCGAATGTAACGCATGTGGCGGGTAACACAGTTAAGCGTGGCATAAAAGGCGGTGACAAACATATCATTGGTGGTCGAAACCTTGAGCAACAAGTTGTGGATGCGGTGGGCGGTTTCGCTGGGTGATAGGTTCGCGTTGGTTTCACTGAGAAAAAGGGCGCGCACCACCGCCATGTAAATAGCCGCCTGAACACTTTTACCCGATGCGTCGGCCATAACAATGCCGATTTCATTCTGGCCCATATCCACAATGTCGTACAGGTCGCCGCCAATCTCGCGGGCCGGGCGAGCCAGGGCGGCAAATTCAAAACCGGGTACTTGGGGAAAGGAGGTGGGGAGGATATTTTTGTGAACCTGAGCGGCAATTTCCAGATCGCGCTTGAGCCGCTCGCGCCGCAGCAGTTCGGCCTGGGCCGCCCGCAGGTCGTCCAGGGTGCGGGCTAACTCGGTATTTTTAAGTTGCAACTCGGCAATGGTGATCCGGTCGGTATCGCGCACGCTGCGGGTAATGCCGCGCATAATAGCCCGAGACACCGACGGGTTGCGAGCCAGAATGTCATTCAGAGTCTGTTCATCGAGTTCAATTAAGCGGCAATCCGAAAGCGCCAGCACTGTGGCTGCCCGCGGGGCGCGATCCAAAACCCCCAACTCACCAAAAAACTCGCCGGGGCCTTTCATACCCAGAAACTGCTCGCCCTGAGCCATCTGCTTGGTAAAGGCAACCTGGCCTTCTTGAATGATGTAAAAAGTGTACTCTAGTTGACCCTCATGGCAAATGATCGAATCGGCGGGGTAGTCGCGGGTAACAACGACATTCAATAAGGCGGCGAGTTCATCTGCGGGGAGAACGCCCAGAGCAAGCTCCAGCGCCGATTGGATGCTGCTCAATTTGTTTTTCCACCCTTACCAGGCCACAACCAACTCACGGGCCATGTTTTCTTCGCGCACGGCGGCCATGCCGCGCACCCGGCAAGCCTCCAGGATACTTTCAACCCGGCTAACCAACTGCTCCGGCGAAATCGGCTTGATCAGGTAATCTACCGTCATGGGGCCGCACTCAAAAGCCAGGCTCACTTCGCGGCGCATGCCCTTGGCGCTGAGAAAGACCACCGGAATATCCGGGGCTTCTTTGGCGATAATCCGGGCCGCATCGTAGCCGGTCATCATGGGCATACGAATATCCAGAATGATAAGGTCAATGGGTTCTTCCCGGACAATCTGCACCGCCTGGGCCCCGTTAATGGCTTCGTGAACTTTATGATCGTTCTGCCGCAGGGCAAAGGCAAACAGTTCTCGGCAGTCACGGTCGTCTTCGGCGTAAAGAATGTTCGACATACCTGGCTCCGCTTCTGAGTTTAGCCGCCTGCCATTTTACCCCCATCAACGACCTTCGGCAAACCCGCTGTTAAATTAACCTGACTAGCCAGAGTATAGCACGGTTTTTTTTACTTGTCACAATAAAGAAACGAATTTCGTTGTTATGTCTGCTACCTTGACTAAAACACAATGACATTACGCAGGGCTTCACCGCGCTTCACGGCAGCAATGGCTTCATTAATCTCCTCCAACGGATAGCGGGTGGTAATTAACTCGTCCAGTTTTAGCCGGCCTTGCTGGTAAAGCTCCACCAGCTTCGGCAGATCCACCTGTAGTCGAGTGGAACCCATTTTGCTGCCCAGAATGTGCTGGCTATTGTCGGCAAAATCAACCGCCTCGATCTGTAATTTTGCGCCGCTCGCCGGCATACCAACGATCACCAACGTGCCGGCCCGCCGCAGTAAGGTCAACCCCTGTTCCATAGCCCTGGTGCTGCCTACAGTAACAAACACATAATCCGCGCCTCGGCCCTGGGTGAGTGAGCGAATGGCTTCCAGCGGATTTTCTTCAGTGGGATTGACTGTATGCGTTGCGCCAAACCTTTTAGCTGCCGCCAATTTACCGGGCGCCAGATCAATGGCAATAATGGGTTGTGCTCCCGACAGAAACGCGCCCTGAATACTGTTCAGACCCACACCGCCGCTGCCAATGACCACCACACTGCTGCCAGAGGGAACTCGGGCCGTATTGACCACAGCGCCCAGCCCGGTGATGACGCCACAAGCCAGTAGCGAGGCGCTATCCAGCGGCATCTCTGGGGGGATTTGCACCACCTGGGATTGGTCTACAACCACATATTCGGCAAAAGCGCCGGTGCGAATGCCCTGGTGAATAGGTTGGCCAGCCTTGGTATGGAGCCGGCTCTCGGTGTTCAGGGCAAAGGCGGCCTCGCACAGATGGGGCTGACCCTGCGCGCAAAAGTAGCAGCGCCCGCAAGAGCGGATAAGGGTCACAACAACGGAGTCGCCGGGTTTGACCAGTGAAACATGGGGGCCAACTTCAGTGACCATGCCAGCAGCCTCGTGCCCGTATACTGCCGGCAATACTCCGCCCCAAGCGCCCTCCATGTAGTGAATATCACTGTGGCAAATGGCGCAAGCAGCCAGCTTTACTTTTACCTCTCCGGCCTGAGGCGGGTCAATATTGATCTCTTCAATCACTAAGGGTTGACCGAATTCATAGCATAAGGCGGCTTTCATAATCTACCTCCCCTACTTATTACCACATTGTGGTGAGCAAGTTTAACCACGTTTACCTCGCCTTGTCAAGTCTTTGTTTTGACACTCGCCCAATAAACATAGACAAAATTAACCGCCCCATGTATAATAGACGCCGCAGTAAAGAATTTTTACTACAGCGTCTATTTTTATAAGACTCCCCACAGTGAGGCCACCGATGGAAGCACAGACATTTCTGGCTGAGTTAGCCAAAATTTATCCGCGCCACCGGATGTTAGCCCAACCCGCTGAATTAGCCCCCTACGAATCCGACGCCCTGACCGCCTTCCGGGCCAAACCCCGCGCCGTCGTATTACCCGAAAGCGCCGCCGAGATCATCGAGACGGTCAGACTGTGTCACCGGGCCGAAGTGCCTTTTGTGGCGCGGGGCAGCGGCACCAGTCTGTCGGGCGGCTCTTTGCCTATTCAGGATGGGCTGGTCATCGGCCTGAACCGGCTCAACCGGATTTTACGGCTTGACCCGCAGGAACGGCTGGCGGTGGTTGAGCCAGGAGTCATCAACCTGGATGTCTCCAAAGCCGCCGCGCCTTATAACCTCTACTACGCCCCCGACCCTTCCAGCCAATCCATCTGTACTATTGGCGGCAACGTCGCTTTCAACTCCGGCGGGGCGCACTGCCTCAAATACGGTATGACCAGTAACCACATTCTGGCAATTAAAGCCGTGCTGCCCGACGGCGAGGTGGTCGAGTTTGGCAGCGAAAGCCTGGAAGGCGTCGGGCCGGACCTGATTGGTCTATTTGTGGGTTCAGAAGGACTATTTGGGATCGCTCTGGAAATAACTGTGCGCTTACTGCCCAAACCGGAGTTGTATCGCACTGTGCTGGCCGCCTACGATAGCCTCGGCGCGGCGGGCAATGCCGTCGCGATGGTAGTAGCCTCCGGCCTGCTGCCGGGGGCCATGGAAATCATGGACAAGCTGGCAATTGAAGCGGCGGAAGCAGCCGTCCACGCCGGGTATCCCCGCGAGGCGGCGGCCCTGCTGATTGTCGAGCTGGAAGGTGAAACAACCCAGGTCGAGGCTGAATTCACCAAGCTGCTGGAAGTCATTCAGGAGTCAGGGACTTATGAGGTGCGGGTGGCTCAAAATGAGGATGAGCGTCTGCGCATCTGGAAAGGTCGCAAGAGCGCCTTTTCGGCGGTGGGGCGGCTTAGCCCGGACTATATTGTGAATGATGGCGTGGTTCCGCGCGGCAAATTGGGCCACGCCCTCTCGGAAATCGAGCGGTTGGGGGCGGCCTACAACATCCGGGTGGCCAATGTCTTCCACGCCGGCGACGGCAATTTACACCCGCTCATTCTCTACGATGGGCGCGAGCCGGGCGCGCTGGAACGGGCCGAAGCCCTGGCCGGCGAAATTTTGCGCCTGTGCATCGGCCTGGGCGGCTCGATTACCGGCGAGCACGGCATTGGCATGGAAAAACGGGATTACCTGCCGGAGATGTTCAGCGAAACGGACCTGGCTGTGATGAAGGACATCCGGCATGCCCTGGACCCGCTGGAACTGTCTAATCGAGGCAAAATGTTCCCCGGCGGCGAAGCTCCGGCTTTACACGCGCACGGACCGCATCCGCTGGAACGGGCTGGAAGGATTTCCCGCGAATGAGCCTGCGTCCAACCACCCCTGAAGAAGCGCAAGCGCTGGTGCAGGCCCAGCCGCGCCTGTTGCCACGTGGAGGCGGCAGCAAACCCGCCCTGTCTACCCCTCCCCAAGATGTGCCCAGCCTCGAACTGTCCGGCCTGTCTGGGGTGCTGGAGTACGAGCCGGATGAATACACCTTCACCGCCCTGGCCGGTACACCGGTAGCCGAAGTGGAGAAGCTGCTGGCCCGGCACGGCCAATATTTACCGTTTGACCCGCTGCTGGCCGAAAAGGGCGCCACCCTGGGCGGGACGGTCGCCGCCGGGGTGAGCGGTCCGGGCCGGCAGCGCTATGGCGGGGTGCGGGACTTCTTAATTGGCGTCCGTTTTATCAATGGCGCGGGCCAATTGGTGCATGGCGGGGGCAAGGTGGTCAAGAACGCGGCCGGCTTCGATTTGCCCAAGTTGATGGTCGGCAGTTTGGGCCGGCTGGGTGTGCTGATTGAGTTGACCTTTAAAGTCTTCCCCGGCCCGGCGGCTTACACCACCCTCAAGCTGACCTATCCCCACCTGGAAACCGCTTTGACCGACATCTATCGCCTGGCAACCTCGGCGTTGGAGCTGCACGCGCTCGATTTGGAACCGGCGGAGGGGGCGGGCGGCAGAAAGCAAGCCTGGACGTTGTGGGTGCGCCTGGGCGGGCTGGCCGAGGCGCTTCCGGCCCGTGTGGAACGGATGCGCGAGTTTCTCCTGGCTCCCAAAGGCGGGGCGACCAGCGCCGAAACCTTTGATGGCTCCGCCGAAAGTGATTTATGGCAGCAGGTCAAAAATCTAACCTGGACCCCGGCAGATTCGGCGTTGGTCAAAGTGCCGTTGACGCTCAAACGGATTCCCACCCTGGAAGCGCAACTGAACAAGATTGAAACCCAGCGGCGATACAGCGCCGCCGGCAACCTGGTCTGGCTGGCCTGGCCGGCTACCGGCAAGTGGGCCGACAAGCTAGGCAAACTGCTCACCGATCTCGACTTGTCCGGTTTAGTCTTGCTCGGCCCGCCCGGTGTGACTCGCCTGGGGGTCAATCCCGGCGCATCGTTGGCTCGCCGGGTCAAGCAGGCTCTGGACCCAGGAGGGCGGTTTTTAGAGATAGGATAAAATCTGAAAATTTTGTTGGTTGTGATATAGAGTATAATTATGCCACTGGTCAAAATCATTGGACCGTATGAGTTTCGCTTTTATAGTCGCGGCGAAGAACATGAACCTCCTCATATCCATGTCCGCCGCGGAAGGCTAGAAGCGAAGTTCTGGTTAACACCGGTGGTTCGACTGGCTCGCGTTGGTCGTTTTCGTCCCCATGAATTAAACGACATCTTTGGTTTGGTGGAAGCACATCAGCAGGAATTAATTGAGGCGTGGAATGAATACTTTGGGTAAATTATATTTGGGTAGTGAACCTACCACTGTTACAGTAGATGACGATCAGCTTTTAATAACCCTGGCTGATGGGCGGGTGGTCGTTATCCCGCTGCCGTTAGTCAGCCAGTTAGAACAGGCTGAACCTTTACCGGCCGAAGCTCAGATATTAGTTCTACGCCACCCTCCTCAAATAGACCATGTTCACATAACCGATAGCGCTTTGAATGTGTACCTCAAAGATGGCCGGCAGTTGTCCTGTCCGTTAGCCTGGTTTCCGCGCCTCCTGCACGGAACGCCCGCGGAACGGAACCATTATGAGTTGAGCGGTGATGATGCTATCATCCACTGGCCGGAATTGGATGAGGATATCGAATTATCTCGACTGTTTGAAGGCGGCCGAAGTATGGAAAGTGAACGCTCG
Organism: Anaerolineales bacterium; assembly: GCA_015075405.1. Taxonomy (GTDB): domain Bacteria; phylum Chloroflexota; class Anaerolineae; order 4572-78; family J111; genus DSQQ01. The sequence continues at coordinate 1,491,137 of JABTUK010000002.1, read as the reverse complement.
ATTCAACGTTGGTTATTGTCACGCCAGACACAGATGGAAACAGCTACGGCAGATTAATCTGGAACAAGGTTGCAGGGTCGCAAAGTCACAGAGGTATTAACCCTTCTTATCCCTGTCTACCGTCTACTATTTTTGAGGAGACTCGATGCAGCACCAAATCCCGGTTAAATCGCTCGGTCCCCAGGGCGAAGCTATGGCCCACGCCATTGCCAGTTGCGTTCACTGCGGCTTTTGCCTGCCGACCTGTCCCACCTACAAGGTGCTGGGCGAAGAGATGGACTCACCGCGCGGACGCATCTTTTTGATGAAAGAAGTGCTGGAAGGCCACCTGTCCACCCAACAGGCCCTGCCGTACATTGATCGCTGCCTGGGCTGCCAGGCTTGCGTTACCGCCTGTCCTTCGGGGGTGCCCTACGGTGACCTATTGATTCCCTTCCGCGCTTACACCGAAGACCGCCGCACTTCCCCCCTGCTGGACCGCGCCTCGCGGCTGATGACCCTGCAAACGCTGCCCTTTCCGTGGAGTTTCCGGCTGGCGGTAAATATGGGCAAGCTGACCCGCCCGTTCCGGGGACTGCTGCCGGCCAAATTTCGGGCCATGCTGGAGCTTTTGCCGGCCAATTTACCCGCAGCCCAGCCTTTGCCGGAGCTTTATCCGGCCAAAGGACCGCGCCGGGCGCGGGTGGCGCTGTTGAGCGGCTGCGTCCAGCAGGTGTTGGCTCCCCAAATCAACTGGGCCACCCTGCGGGTTCTGGCCGAAAACGGCGTGGAAACGGTCATCCCCAAACACCAGGGCTGCTGCGGCGCTCTGTCTATGCACACCGGCGCGGCCAAACAGGCCAGGGTACTGGCCCGCCAGAATTTGCGAACTTTTCCCAAAGACGTGGACGCCATTTTGACCAACGCCGCCGGCTGCGGGTCGGGCATGCAGGAGTATGGGCTGTTGTTTAAAGGACTGGTCGAGGAAAAAGCGGCAGAAGCTTTTGCCCGGCAGGTCAAAGATGTCAGCGTTTTTCTGGATACATTAGGATTCAAGACTCCGGCCAACCTGCCCAAGCCACTCAAAGTGGCCTATCACGACGCCTGCCACCTAGCCCATGCTCAGGGAGTCCAGGCTGCTCCGCGCAAACTACTCAAAAGCATTGCCAATTTGACCTTGCTGGAAATCCCCGAAGGCGAAATCTGCTGCGGGTCGGCGGGAACCTACAATCTGGAGCAGCCCGCCATCGCCGGGGAGTTGGGCCGGCGCAAAGCCCACAATATTCTCAACACCGGGGCTGAGGCGGTCGTCACCGGTAATATCGGCTGCATGACCCAAATTCAATCGCACCTGGCCAGACCGCTGCCCATTTATCACACGATGGAACTGTTGGACCGGGCCTATGGCGTAAAATCATAAACGGGCCGTTTTTGAGCCGGTCACTTGTGCCTCTTAACCTTATAGGGTAGAATCGAAGGATGGACAAACTGTTACACCAGAGGGTGTTTGTCTATTCTGGACAGTGTCGCCGATGATGTTCTACCCCAATATGACCAGCCCGCACGATATTGCCCAATGGCTCCAAGAAGGCATCCTGGCGGCCAAAGCCGGCCAGGTTGAACAGGCACGTTACCGCCTGCTCGATGTGGTTGAGCGGGATCAAACCAACGAAGCGGCCTGGTTTTGGCTCTACCAGGTCTTTGATCGCCAGGAAGATAAGCGGGTTTGCCTCGAAAATCTCATTGTCATCAACCCCCACAACGGCTGGGCCAGACAGGAGCTGCTGAATTATGCCGGGGCCGCCGACGCGCTCGCTCCCGAACCCCAAGCCGCTGCCAAAGCCGGCCAACCCGCCGCCCGCGCCAAGCGCAAACGCAAAGCTGCCGCTCGACCTGCCCGCCCGCTGGTGCTGAAACTTATCACCGCGTTTTGGGCCGGTATCTCGGTTATCTTTCTGCTAGGCGGGATCATGGCTTCGGGCGAGTGGCTGGCTTCTACAGTCAGAAGCCGTACTTTTCCCCATTACCTGACCGGCCTGCAAGCTTTTGAATTGCTGGTGGCCCTCCTCTTTGTGCTGGGGGGGCTGGTCAGCTTGAATATCACCATTGCCCTATTTTTACGCTCGATGATTGGTTTTTATGGCAGCCTGCTGCTGGCCCTGGGACTGCTGCTGATCGGCCCGACGATTAGCCTGATTGCTAATCCGCCCAATTACGCGGTGATGATCTTTACCGGCGGGATGGCCGGGATGATTGTTCTGTTGACCCTGGCCAGCCAACCCGGCTTTAAGGACACCCGACAAGAAACCCATGACCTATCCGGCTAAAGTTGTGACTCCGCCTGAACCCGACCCATCGTCGGCGCCCTGGCTGCGTACCCTGGAGACCATCGAAGGGGCTGACCTGCCTCTGGTTGGCGGCAAAGCCTTTCGCCTGGCCAGCCTCAAACAGCATGGCTTGAATGTTCCGCCGGGCCTGGTGCTGACCACCGCCTTTTTTGAAGCGCAACTGCGCCATGCCCAACTGATCCCCTTGTGGGCCGGTTCGCCCGATGTAGCCGTCACCACCGAATCCCTGAGCTGGCTGGCCGATGTGCTCAAAACCAAGCCGCTGGGCAAAGAACTCTCCGCTGCCTTAACCGAGGCCCTCAACGTTCTGTTTGGCCCGGATGTAGAAACATTTGCCGTCCGCTCCTCGGCGGTAGACGAAGACCAGCGCGACCATTCCTTTGCTGGGGTCCACCTGACCGAGTTGGGTGTGCCCCGCAGCGCGCTGCCGATTGCCATCACCCGCTGCTGGGCCTCGGCCCTGGATGGGCCGGCCCTGGAGTATCGCCGGGCGCACGGTATGTCCATCCAGGGCATTCGCATGGCGCTGCTCATTCAGCCGATGCTGAACCCTGTCTGTTCTGGGGTTGGTTTTACCGTCAATCCCCTCAACGGCAGCCGCGATGAATTGGTCATCGAGGCGGCTTGGGGGCTGGGTGAAAGTGTGGTCAGCGGGGCGGTGCAGCCCTATTTCTACCGGCTGGCCAACCAGCCGCCCGATTATCCGCTGCTGGAGCAGCGGGCCGGTAATACGCTGCCGCCCGAAGGCATTGAGCCGGGCGATGATGGTCCTCTCAGCTCCCCGGAATTAACCAAGTTAGCCATTCACTTAACCCAGGTGCAGGCGTTGATGGGGGAGGCCCAGGATGTGGAGTGGGCCTGGCAGGAGGGCAACTTTTTCTTATTGCAGACCCGTCCGGTGGTAGCCCTGCCCACCCTGCCCAACAAGCTGGACATCGAATGGACTCGCGGCAGCCACCCGGAATTTCTGCCGGAGCTGCCGTCGCCGCTCTTTGGCTCGCTGCTTGAGCGCAGCCAAACGCGAGCGATTGCTTTTTTTAAGGACCTGGGGTTGCAGGTTGAGGGGCTTGGCCCGTATGTCAAGCTGATTTTGGGGCGGCCTTATCTTAATTTGACCTTTCTCAAGCGAATTATTTCTCAGGTTGGCCTGAATCCCGGCAGCTTGCTGCACACCATCGGCCACACCGAGCCGGGGGGGGCCGGCGGTCTACTTTCGCTGGATGGGGCTACAATTTGGCAAAAACGGGCCACTTACGGGCGTATTTTAAAGCGGGCCTTTGCCAATACACATCACCTGAAACGTTACCGGGCCGTCGTTAATGAGGCTGTCGCCGGTTTGGAAGATGTTCGCTTTGAGGGGCCGCCGGAAACCCTACTGGCCCAACTGCGCCAGCACGAGCGGCTTTACCAGGAATTATTTAATGCCAACCTGGGGTTGGACATCAGCATTTCCGCTGCTACCGCTGTCGGCAGCAGCTTGATTGCCCCCTTAACCCCCAATCCGGCGACAGTGATCAGCGCCTTGGCTTTAAAGGATGTCAAAACCGGCGAGGTCGAGCTAAATCAGGCCTTGCTCAACTTAAGCCAACTGGCTCGTCAAAATCCCGCCGTTCAAGATTATTTGGCCGGCGTTGCGCCGACGCCTCCACCCGAATTTCAGGCTCCCTTTGCAGAATTGCTGGCTAAGTTCGGGCAGCGGGGAATTTACGAAACCGATATAGGCTGGCCGCGTTATGGCGATGATTCGACCCCGCTGCTGAACATCATCCGCCGCTACGCTCAGAGCGACCTGAGCGGCGAAACGGCTAAGGCCGAGGTCAGTTGGCGCAGCCTGGTTGGCCCAATAAAAGGAATCAATCGCTGGCTGCCCTGGCGTTTTTGGCTGGCCGCCTTGTTTGTCAGAACCCTGCGCCGGTTATTGCTGATGCGGGACCATTTAAACAGGGCCAAAGCCAGGGGAATGGCCGCCTGCCGACGCTGGGATTTGGCCCTGGGGCAAAAGTGGACTGAACAAGGCTGGCTGATCCAGCCGGATGATATTTTCTGGTTAACCCTGGAAGAAGTCGAGCGGACCCTGATGCTGGAAGGCGATACCGGAATCAGCCTCGCTTCGACGGTGCAAGCTCGCAAAGAGACATATCAAACCTACGCCGAAACCCGCATGCCGTTCAAGGTCCACGAGTCGCAAATCCCGGCGATTCAACTGGGGGTGGGCTTGCAGGCCCAGCCTGCCTCTGATGTGCTGGTCGGCTTGCCCATCAGCCCCGGCCAGGTGCGCGGCACGGTGCTGGTTCTGCGCCACCCCGATGAGTTCGAGCGCATCGCCGACGACATTATCCTGGTCACTCCTTCCACCGACCCGGCTTGGCTGCCGCTGCTGCACTTGGCTTCCGGCCTCATCGTCGAAATGGGCGGGCTGCTCTCGCATGGCTCGGTCATTGCCCGCGAGTACGGCCTGCCTGCCGTGGCCAACATTGCTAATGCCACTCAGCAGTTCCGCACCGGCGATAGTGTGCTGGTAGATGGAAGTACGGGGGTGGTGCAGGTGTTAGAGCCGGCTCAGCAAAGTAGCAAGGTAGCAGAGTAGCAGATGATTTCCTACGAACAGCGCCTCCGCAGCTGAACTTGTCATCAAAGAAGCTATACTACCCAGACTTTGCAAATCGGAAAACCAGGGACGTGAGACGGCGGTATCCATCAGTCCTGGACATACGGCTTAATAAACACTGACGAAAATGCCGCGCAAAGTGTTTCAAGCTTTGCGTCTTGGCGAAAGCCAGTTGAGTTCAATATGTTAACTTTAATTGGTGCGTCTATTAGGTTGGCATCTGCTCCCGCCGGATGGCGATGAGTTTTTTAGCCGTTTCAACCGCTACGGCGGCATCGCGGCAGTAGGCGTCGGCCTCGATGGCTTCGGCAAAGGCTTCGTTGAGCGGCGCGCCGCCGACCATGACAATCACATCCTGGCGAATGCCCTCGCTTTTTAGCCGGTCAATCACCACTTTCATATAAGGCATAGTCGTGGTTAGCAAGGCCGACATGCCGATGATTTCGGGTTTGTGCTCGTTGTAGGCGGCCATAAATTTATCGGCGTCGTTGTTGATGCCGATGTTAATCACTTCAAAACCGGCCCCTTCCATCATCATCGCTACCAGGTTTTTGCCAATGTCGTGGATGTCGCCCTTGACCGTGCCGATGACCATTTTGCCGATAATCGGCGCACCGGTTTCGGCCAGCAGCGGGCGCAGCACGGCCATACCCGCTTTCATGGCATTGGCGGCCATCAGCACTTCGGGCACAAACAGAATCCCATCTCGGAAATCCTGACCGACAATATCCATCCCGGCGACCAGCCCATCGGTCAGGACATGGTAGGGGGTAATACCCCGGCTTAGAGCCTCTTCGACGCCTTCGACGACTTCCTCCTGGTACCCATCGTAGAGATCATCGCCCATTTGCTGGTAAAGGTCTTCCAGAGATAAATCTTTTATATTGAAGTCATCCGCCATAACACGCTCCTCCAAAGCTAGACCGGGGACCGGGGACGGGAGACCGGAAACCCCTTTTTGCCCTCCCCTTAACAGGGGGAGGGTTGGGGTGGGGGTCCGGTCTCCGATCGCGCCGGTAAAAAATTTCATAGGTAAAGCAAACTCGACTGGTTTGCCATAAATGATTTGTATTATAATGTAAATGATACTATAAATGTTTGGAGCAAGCAATTGTTTTTGTGGATAAAATGATGATGAAACCCCGGCCTAACCGGCCCATTGCCGGCGGCACCAACAACAATCTGGGCTTGCGCCGCTACGATTACTGGCGTACGGGCTACGGTCCCCACTTTTTGCCGGAGCTGAATTTTTGCCTGGCTCAAGCCGGGGAGTATCATTGCAAACCCAATTATTTGACCGGCAACTTTGAACATACTCACCAGACCCAAATTTTTTACCATCTCTCCGGCGAGGCTGTTTTTGAATATCCGGCAGGAGGCCGGGCCGCCGTAGCCAGCGGCGATTTGCTGATTATCCCGCCCTACCATGCTTTTACTTACAGCAGCCGCCTGGGGATGAAGTACCACTGGTTTGTGCTGGAAGGCGAGTGGGCGCGGGTGTTGGGCGAGATGAAGGTACAGCAGCGCCGCCTGGGGTACGACGCCGAAATCGAGGCGCTACTGATTGAACTGCGTGAGGTGTTGATTTTGCGCAAACCGGGCTATCCGCTGCGCAGTATCGGCGTATTTTATGAATTGATGGCGCGGGTGGAGGAAATTTCCGGCGCGTCTACTGTGCCGGAGTCGGCCTATCCTGAAGCGGTGCGTAACGCGCTGATCTTTTTGCGCGAGAATTACGCTGTGCCCTTTGATGCGGCCCAAACGGCGGCAACGGTGGGCTTGAGCCAATCACATCTGCGGGCGCTGTTTGATAAGTGGCTGGGCGAGTCGCCCAAACAGTTTCACACCCGCTGCCGCATTGACCAGGCCCGGCGGCTACTCAATGAACAGCGCCTGCCGGTGGTTGAGGTGGCCTTTCACGTCGGTTTTACCGACCCGCACCATTTCTCGCGGGTGTTCAAGCAGATTACCGGCGTTGCGCCCAGTTATTATGGCAAGGCTCAAGGAGTTCAGACCGGCCTGAGTGGATAAAATGACGACCCCGAAAAAAAACCGGCGGATCGTTCGACCCGCCGGGTTCCCGGTTTGTGTACTGCCGGGCTGACAGCCAACCAGAAGGAGTGTAGGTTAAAAAATCCATCAGTTCAAGCCGCCTTGCTAACCCGGCGTCCTTTAATATTGATACCTCCCGTAATAGGGGCGGGGATAGTAGTTGGAATAGCTGTGGTATTGATTGTAGTAGGGCCGGCAGCAGCAGTTGTTGTAGCGGGGATAGTATTGGTGGCGTGGGTAATAATGGTAGCCGGTGTAATAGTAGCGGCTCTGCGGGTGATAGTTATAATTATACCCGTAGTTGGGGTAATGCCCATACCCGTAACCATGGTAGCCGTAGCCATCATTGTCGTAGCCGCCCCCCCCATAGGGGCCGGAAGCAAAAGCAGCCGTAACAAAAACCAGTTGCAGCAAAACCAGGACGGCAATAATAACAACAATCTTTTTCATAGGTTTCTCCTTTCTCCAAACGTAATTTAAGTGAAACAGAAACTCAACCAGGCAGCCAAACCGACCCCACACTCCCTCTGGTTAGCCTTTGGCCCGGCGAATAAAAAAGCCAAAATCAATAGGTGCAGTTGATTTTGGCTTTGGCTGATGTGAAGATTGCTCTCCCTGAACCTGGCCCAGCAAGCGCGGCTGAAGTTGTGACCAGGAAATTTAGTAAGGTTGTTAAAAGAGCAGTACCAGTTGACGCTGTACTTAACATTATTATCTCAAATCGCCCACTAAAAGTCAAGGCTGCATTTGCGGACTTTCGGCCTATGAGTGAAAAGTAGCAAAGTAGCAAGGTCGCAAAGTCGCAGAACCTTCTGACTGCTGACATCTGATGGCTGGTTACTATCTTCAAGGAGGGATCGTATGCGCGCCGTCTTCACCGTTGATTTACCTTTAAGCCACGACAACAAATACCCCGACAACCAACAAATTGTTGAACTGATGCGCTCGTTTGGCTGGGAACCGATGGATGTTTGCCTCCTGGCCGATGAAGCAGCCAAAGGGCAGAAGTATCAGGAATTGCGCCCTGGTCAGTTCGCTCAGCCTGGCCGAAACTTACCTTGAAATTTACCGCAACCGGATTATTGTGTGGTGAGGTAAAAAGCGCTGCGCGAACTGCGCTCGAAATAGCCTGATTCGGTAAAACCGGATAAAATGAGCCAGTATACTTCCCCGGTCGTTATCTATCGCTTACCAGGAGTTTTCCATGCCGACCTTGCCGCTCAACAACACGACCATTGCCTACGATGACTATGGTCAGGGTGAACCGCTGCTTCTGATTCACGGTATTTTTGTCTCCAGAGCTGCCTGGTATCCCCAAATTGACAACTTTGCCCGGAACCACCGGGTTATCACTTGTGACCTGCGCGGGCACGGCGAGTCGTCCGTTTCGCCCGGCTCTTACTCTGTGGCTTTGTTTGCCAGCGATATGATTGCTCTGCTCGATGCGCTAGGGGTAGAGCGGGTCGCTTGCTGCGGTCACTCGTTTGGCGGGATGGTGGCCCAGGAATTAGCATTGAGCTACCCCGACCGGGTCAACAAGCTGATCCTGATCGAAAGTTCTTACGGCGTCACCTCCACACCCTGGGAAGCCGGTCTGACCGCTATCGCCAATGCCTGTTTTAACCAACTTTTGAGTCCGGAGGACCAGGTTAAATTATTGGCCCGCTATTTTGGGATGTTAAGCGATAAGGCGGAGACCTACATCGAAGCTCAGGGCAAACAGCATCTCCAGAACGCGGCCAATTTTCAAAACATCTTGCAGGCCTCTCTCGCCTTTAACAGCCGCTGGCGTTTGCATCAGCTTGCCTGCCCCACCCTGCTTTTGCTGGGCCAATATTTTCATATCCCCTGGATTCATTTCCACACTTATGAAATGCTGTGGCGGATTAGACAGGCCCGCCTCAAATATATCTCCCGCGCTGGTCACGTCCTCAATTGGGATAACCCGGCGGAGTTCAACCAGACCATTACCCACTTTCTAACCGCAGAGAATGGGCACAATTAAGCTGAGGGACCTTGTCTAAAAATTCAGTCTTGGGCGTCATAACTAAAGTGTTGTCGGCCCTGGGTATCAATGCCGTGCCGGCTGTCGGTTTTTTTAGCCTGGGCTGGAGTTGGGAAAACACTATCCTGCTGTATCTGCTGGAAACCCTGATTGGTATCTTGTTGGTGATACTGCGCGTCCGCCTGCTGGCTCCGGCGCGACAAGAGGTCATTGGGGCAACGCTGCCTCAGCCGCCGGCCGAAATTTCAACCGGAAAGCAATCGGCCAAGAAAGTCATCCGCTATGCCTGGCCAACGCCTGAGGGGGTACTGTATGACCGCAACGAAATGCTCAAAAGCTATCTGCTAATCACCGTAAGCTTATCCGTAGTGACGGCTGTGTTTATGCTTGTTTTTCTGTTCATGGTGATGCGGGCGGAGTTGGACCTGGCTGCGCTCCGCTCCGGGTTGGGTGGGATACTCACCTTTCAGCTCTTGAGCCTGCTGGGCGATGTGGCTTGGCTGCGGGCGCTGTCGCTGGCGCAGGCCGAAAAGCTGCTGGAACAAAGTATGGGCCGGGTGGCGCTGCTGTACCTGGCCGTTTTTGCCGGCGTCTGCGCTGCGCCCTTTCATACTTACGGGTTTTTGCTGCCGTTTATCGGCCTCAAAACAATGGTGGATGTCGGCCAGCCGATACAGACTTTATACCAACGTTGGTCGCAATCCAAAGTAAGCCAAGGCCCATCGGCAGATAGGGGATGTTGAAGGCCGGGATGACCAGCCCTGCCTGACGGGCATTTTGCATAATCTCTTTAAGAGGGCGCATGGCTTAACCTGCCTGAGTTTGACTTCAAATCACGATAGAGATTTGCGCCGCTGTTCGTTCAACCAACTGCTCGATATCGGCGGGGAGGAAGGGTTTGGACAACCAGGCCAGGCCGGATTTTTCTAGAAAAATTCGCGTATCCATATCAACGACATTTCCGGTAATAAAAATGAAGCGATTAGCCAGATACGGGTACTTTTTTACGGCTGTTTGATAAAGCTCCGGTCCCAGGATGTCGGGCATGAGGACATCGCACACAATCAAATCAAAAGCTTGGGTTTCGAGTTTTTGCAGGGCAGTTACACCATCCGGCGCTGTAACAACCTGATGACCGCGATGGGTAAAGATGAGCCGGAGCAAATTGAGCAGAGCCGGCTCATCGTCCACAGCCAGAATTTTGAGAGGATTGGCAAAAGTCGTCGTGCCTGTAGCCATCGGAGGTGAACCGACCGGGGTTGCTAGGGGTAGTTTTTCGATGGGCAGTTGAATGGTGAAGATGGCTCCACCGCTGGGCGAATTTTCAGCCCAAATACGCCCTTTATGCTCGCTGATAATGCCGAAACAGATGGATAATCCCAGGCCGGTTCCTTCGCCCACGCCTTTGGTGCTGAAGAATGGGTCAAAGACCCGGCTAAGGTGCTGGGCTGGAATCCCCGGCCCGTTATCGGCAAAGCTCAAAAAGATATGTTCGTCGTCACGGCTCGACTCGATGACCAATTGGCGCGGGTTGGGTCTGGTCGCCAGCGCATGAATTGCATTGGTCATCAAATTGATAAAAACCTGTTCCAATTGATGCGGGTCGGCCATAGTCATAGGCAATTCAGGATCAAGGTTAATTTTTACCTGGACTGCGTTCATCTGAAGCTGGGCCTTGACCAGGGAGACGCTGTCGCCGATAATCTCGTTGAGGTCAACCGGCTTGGTTTCCAAATCAAAGCGGCGGGCAAACGTCAACAAATCACGCACAATCAACCGGGCGCGTTGGGCTTGGCGGAAGATGACATTCAAATCGGCCTGGGTTTCTTCCGGCAGGTTGCCTTGCTGTAGCAGGCTTGAGTAGCCAATGATGGTCGTCAACGGGTTGTTAAGCTCATGAGCAACCCCGGCTACCAGCTTGCCGATGGCCGATAACTTTTCGGTTTGTTGAAGCTGCTGTTCCAGCTCACGCCGATGGGTAATATCGCGGGCAATGAGGTGCAGGCTGACGGGCCGGCGGCCTTCGCGCCGCACCCGCAGCGTTACTTCAAGCAGGGTCTCTGGTTTATCTTTACCCAACACCGATAGTTCAAAAGGGGCCAGCGACTCGGTTGAGGCCAGGTGCATTTTGAGGAGTCTAAAAAGGGCCGAAATTTGCTGGGGTAAGATAAACTGGGTGGCCGGCGCGCCTATAATTTCACCGAGTTGGTAGCCCGTTGTTTTTAGAACGACTTTGTTGGCGCTGCTAATTCTAAAGTTGCCATCCAGAGTAACGATGAAATCATTGGCGTTATCAAAGAGGTCGCGGTAGTTAGCCTCGGCTGCCCGGATTTCGGTAAACAGGCGGGCATTTTCCAAAGCGACAGCTAATTCAGCCGCAATAGCCTGGAACAGGCGCAGGTCCTCGTAATCAAAAGCGTTGAGGCGAGGACTTTCGGCATTGAGCACCGCTACTACCTGGCCGTTGACTAATACCGGCACACAAATTTCCGATTGAGTGTCGGGGGCTAACTCGTAATAGTGGCTGGCTTCACGCACATTGGGTAATAACAGGGCCTTACCGTGGCGGAAAACCCAGCCAATCGCGCTGCGTTCGGCCGGAAAAGAGAGATTACCCTCATTTAAATTAAAGCCAATGGTGGCCGGATGAACCACCACCAAATTGTCGTCTTCGCCGGGTAGAAAAAAACCCAATCGCTCGATGCCCAGCGTCCGGTGCAAAGCACCCATCGTACCGCTAATAACCCGGTCGAAATCGAGGCTGGAAGCGGCTGCCACCATGACCTCCTGTAGCACTTTGGTTTCGGCCAGGTGGCGGGTGGCTTCACGATAAAGGCGGGCGTGCTCAATGGCTACGGCGGCCTGCGCGGCCATGGTTTCCAGCAGGCGGAGTTCACTTTGGCTGAGCACCTTGGCGCTCTCAACTCGTCCCAGTTCCACCAGGCCAATGGTCTGCCGGCGGTAGATCAAAGGAACAAGAAAAAGGGCCTGTATCTTAAGCTCCTCCAACCAGGCCGCCTGTTCTGAGGGGGCCGTACCGGCTTCAAGAACGCCGGGAGTTTGCGAAACTAAAATCGAATAGAGCAGCGAGTTTCTATCCAGAGACCGGACGGACTGTTCCGGCCGCCGGGCGCCCGGCCCGGTATAACTTTGCATGAGGTAGAGTTGATTTTCTTCTTTTTCCCAGTGGGAAATCAGGCATAAGTCGGCTTTGAGGGCTTCAACCATTTGCCGGCTGACGGCATCGAGAACGGTTTCCAGGGCTAAATCCGAGGTGACGATGGCCATCGCCTCAAACAAGAGGGCCTGTTCTTCCGAGCGCTGCCGGGTTTCGGCCAGGAGTTGGGTATTCTCAATAGCCAGGGCGGCGTGGTCGGCAATAACGCTGAGCAGTTTCAACCCGTTATCGCTCAGATAATCCGGGTTCATATTCATCAGCTCGATTACGCCAATGGTGTGGCCGTTAGCGCGAAGCGGGACGCACATGATGGACTGGGTGCGAAAGCCGCTGCGCTCGTCAAAGCTGCGATAAAAACGCTCATCCTGGCTAACATCGGGGATGAAGGCGGGCTTTTCGTGCGTGACCACCCAGCCAACCACCCCTTTCCCTGCCGGTAAGCTTAACCCCCGGACCGCATCGGCCCCGGCCCCGACAGCGGCCCGAATCACCATTTTTTCGCCCGAAGGTTCAAGCAAAGCCACAGAGCCGGCTTCCGCTTGAAATATCTCATTGGTGCGGGTGATGACCTGGCTTAAAACCTCTTGTAAATCCATCTAACTATCTCCAATAGTAAGATTGTAACAAAAGACATAATCTAAAGCAATAAGCTTTTATTCCCCCTGAATGAGTGAAACAGTTTGCAGCAATTTTTAATTTTTATTGATTTGGTGATATATTCAGCAAAGAAATAGGATTGATCTCGGAGAGGTGCAGCAACATGAATTACGACCTGGTTATTAAGAATGGACGGATTATCACTGCCGGCGAAGATTTTAACGGCGATATTGCGGTGATGGGTGAAACAATTGCCGCCATCGGGCAAAACCTGGCCGGCAGCCGCGAGATTGACGCCAGCGGCCTGTATGTTATCCCCGGTGCGGTGGATGGACACGTTCATCTGCAAATGCCCTTTGCCGACATTATCACCGCCGACAACTTTGAGCAGGGAACTATTGCCGCGGCTTTTGGCGGGGTGACCAGCATTATAGATTTTGTCGAACCGGGCAAAGGGCAGGATTTGGTCGAAGCCCTCAGTTGGCGGCGGGCCGAAGCCGACGGGCAGGTGGTGATTGATTACGGGCTGCACATGACCCTACTCGACCCCGACCCACTGATTCTGGACCAGGTTTCCGACGCCTATGCCGCAGGCTGCGCCACTTTCAAGCTCTACACCGCTTATCCTCATTTTTACCTGGCCGATGATGAACTCTACCGGGCGCTGATTGCCGTAGCCGAAGCCGGAGGGCTGGCCGTTGTTCACGCCGAAAATTACCCGGTGATTACCGAAGTCTGGAAACGCCTGCTGGCCGCCGGCAAAGTTGAAGCCAAATGGCATCCCCACAGCCGCCCGGCCATTACCGAAGCCGAAGCGGTTAACCGGGTTCTTTCGATTGCCCATCTGGCCGGCGCGCCTACGCTCATCTTTCACCTTTCCTGCGGCGAGGCTGCCCGCGAAGTAGCCCAGGCTAAAGAGCGCGGCTGGGTTGCCTTTGGCGAAACCTGTCCCCAATATCTGACCCTGCCCGATGATATTTATGAACGCCAGGATATGCCCGGTACGTGGTTCATCTGCCAGCCGCCCGTTCGCGGCAACGCCCAGTCGGCGGCTTTATGGCAATCTCTGGCTTCCGGCAGTGTTGACATTATTTCCACCGACCACTGCCCCTTCTCCGCCGAAGCCAAAAGGTTGGGTGAACAAAACTTTACCCTCACTCCTGGCGGAATTTCCGGCCTGGAAACCCGGCTGGCTCTGGTCCACACCTTTGGGGTGCTGGCCGGACACCTTACCTTGAACCGTTGGGTCGAAGCCTGCTGTACCCTCCCCGCCGATTTGCATGGCATGATTCACAAAGGCCACCTCATTCCCGGCTACGACGCCGATATTGTTTTATTTGACCCCCAGCGCGAAGTGACCTACAGCGCCGAAAACCTCCATTCCAATATCAGTTATACGCCTTATGCCGGCGTTACCGTCACAGGGGTTCCGGTCACAACCATCAGCCGGGGCGAAGTGATTGTGGAAAATGGGCAGTTTATCGGCAAGCGCGGACGCGGGCGTTTTTTAAAGAGAAGGTATGAGTAAGTAAACGTCTAAAATTTACTTCCCATTTTGAGTTCCTACGAGTTCCCAGGGAACTAAGGGAACTCATAGGAACTTGGGGGAACTTATTTTTGGACAATCACTAAATGTTTTGGAGCACTCTATTTCGTAACGCTGCTCGTAACGACCGGGGGACATTGGCCGGGTAAAATAAGCCAACCCTTACAAAAACCGCAACTACTCAGACCCCATGTCATTTCGAGGCCATAGGCCGAGAAATCCCTGGAGCGTTACATGGATACTGGAGATTTCTCCCTTCGGTCGAAATGACATGGCTGAGTAGTTACCAAAAACGGCAGATTAGTGACAGCTTTGCTGCGGAACCTCTGGCAAATTATTTGGGGACAGCCTGAATCAAAGGGTGAGGCCGCGCCGGTTCAGCCGGAATCACTCGCGGTGGTAAGCCCGTTTGAGTTGGAACCCGGTGACCCCCTGTTTGATTTTCTTCAACGCGCCGCCGGGACGGTTGAACTCGACCGGCTCAATCTTGATTCACCGGCTCTGCGGGCGCTTCGAACGGCTGGGGTCAAGCTGGTGGCGCCGCTGGTCAGCCAGGGCGAATTGATTGGCCTGCTCAAGCTCGGCAAGCGCCTGAGTGAGCAAGATTATTCCAATTATGACCACAAGCTGCTAGAGAATCTGGCCGCGCAGGCTGCCCCGGCGGTGCGAGTGGCTCAATTAATCCAACAACAACAGCGTGAAGCCCAGATCCACGAGCGGCTGGAACAGGAACTGCGGATTGCCCGGCTGATCCAGCAGACCCTGCTGCCCAAAGAAACCCCTCGCCTGCCCGGCTGGGAAGTGGCGAGTTTTTATCAACCGGCGCGGGCCGTGGGCGGCGATTTTTATGATTTTTTACTATTTCCCGACGGCCTGGTTGGTTTCATTATTGGCGATGTGACCGATAAAGGCGTTCCGGCAGCCCTGGTAATGGCCACTACCCGCAGCCTGCTCCGTGCTGCCGCCGAGCGGCTGATTTTTCCGGGCCAGGTGTTGGAACGTGCTAACGACCTGCTCCATGTCGATATTCCATCTAAAATGTTTGTGACCTGTTTGTATGCTTTGCTCGATCCGGCCACGGGCCGCCTCCGTTATGCCAACGCCGGTCATGATTTGCCCTATCGCCGCCGGCCTGATGGCGTGGACGAACTGCGGGCAACGGGCATGCCGCTGGGGTTGATGCCGGGCATGCGCTATGAGGAAAAAGAAACCGTTTTGGCCCCTGGAGAAACAATGCTGTTTTACAGCGATGGGCTGGTTGAAGCCCACAATCCCCGCCGAGAAATGTTTGGCTTTGCCCGCTTGCGGACACTGGTAGCCGAACATGCTGGCGGGCCGGCGCTGATTGATTTTTTGATGACCCAACTGGCTGAGTTTACCGGCCCAGCCTGGGAGCAGGAGGACGATGTGACCATGGTTCTGGTGCAGCACCGCCTGCCCCAAACTGTTGAACTGCCTGACTTTGATAAGAATCAAAGCTGGCGCAATCTGGCCGAATTTTCGCTGGCCAGCATCTTGGGCAACGAGCGGGAAGCCATGCGCCGGGTTGGGCAGGCCGTTCAAACGCTCTCAATCCCGGATTCGCTGCTGGACCGGCTCAAGACCGCCGTAGCGGAAGCGACCATGAACGCCATCGAACACGGCAATAAAAACCAGGCCGACCTGCCGGTGGTCATCCAGGTGCAAGCCTCACCCACCGCCGTCAGGGTGCGGATCACCGATCAGGGCGGCGGCCAGCCCATTCCCGAACCGGAAGCGCCGAATCTGGAGGCGAAATTGGCCGGCTTACAGACGCCGCGCGGGTGGGGTCTGTTTCTGATCAAAAATCTGACTGATGAAATGCGGGTCATCAGTAATCACACCCATCATACCATTGAGTTAACCCTTTACCTGGAGGGCGAAAAAAATGTCAGCCCAACGTTTTGAAGTCAAGGTGCGTTATCAAGCCGGTATTGCCATTATTGATCTACAGGGCGAAATCAACACTTCGGCTGACGAAACACTCAAACCCGCCTATGCCGAGGCTATTGCGACAAATCCAAAAGCTGTTTTACTGAATATGACAGGTGTGGAGTATATTACCAGTACCGGCATGGCTATTTTGGTGGAGCTACTCGCTCAGGCCTATCAGGCCAATCGCCCCCTGGCCGCCTGCGGTTTGAGCAGTCATTATCAGGAAGTGTTTCAGATTATTCGAATGACCGATTATATGGAAATTTTTGCCGATGAGGCCAGTGCTCTGAAAAAGTTGTAGAAGAGAGGACTTACCAACAATGTCTCAAAATAAAGTTACGATGCAGGTGCGCCCGGTGAGTGAACTGGTCAGTATTATTGACATCCAGGGTGAAGTAACCGGTACGGCGGAAGACTTATTAATGGAAGTATATAATCAGGCCGGAGCAGTGCAGACACTCATCCTGAATTTTAGCCAGCTTGATTATATGAACAGCAGTGGGATTGGCCTATTGGTGACGCTGCTTATCCGGGCTAACCGCCAGGGACAACACCTGGTGGCCGTCAGTCTGAGCGATCATTACCGCCACATTTTCGATCTGACCGGCCTGAACCAGGCGATTATTATTTATGCTACCGAAGCCGAAGCCCTGGCCGCCCTGACGCCTGCGGCCTGAATAATCGCCCAAAATTTACTTCCCGTTTTGAATTCTTACCAGTTCCCTGAGTTCTCGGTGTAATTTTTTACCGAGTTATTTCTTAATTTCCACAAACGCAGTTCACATTGCCCCAAACCACCAGCAGGCTTATAATCAAGGCATGTTACTACTTACTATTTTTGAAGAAGTCGGACAGTCCCAATGGAACGACACCGACGATAAAAACATTTCGGCGGTCGGCGGTCTACGGTCGGCGGTCGTATTCTCAAAGAAGTGCTCACGAACCTGCGGCACGCCACCGACAATGAAAATTGTTACTTGACACGTGATACTTGACACGTGATACTTATTTTTGAAGGAGACATGCGGCAAGTTATGGGTCAGTTAACACGTCAACAGATCGAAACAATGCTCACCGGCCAAGGCGATAAACTGAATCTGGCCGGAGCAGATTTGAGCAATTTGGATTTATCTCGTCTCGATTTAAGCGGGGCCAATCTCTCTGGAGCTACCCTGGTCGGGGTGAACCTGCAAGACGCCCAATTACGAAACGTTTCCCTCGACCGGGCCAATCTTCGCCAAGCTAACCTCAGCCAGGCCAATCTGAGCAGTGCTAATTTAGCGGGGGTCAATCTGAGCGAGGCCAATTTAAGCGAAGTCTATTTGCTGCGGGCCAATCTGCTTGAAGCCAATTTGGCCGAGGCTAACCTGGCCAAAGCCAAGTTAGATGAAGCCAATCTGATGGCGGCCAATTTGGAGCGAGTTAATCTCGACCGGGCCTATCTGGTACGGACCCACCTGAGCCAGGCCAATCTGAGCCAGGCCAATTTGGCCGGGGCCAATCTGAAAAACGCCATCCTCGACGGAGCTAACCTTACCGCCGCCAGTTTAAATGAAGCTTTTATGGAAGGCGCCAGCCTGAACGGGACCGATTTACGCCAGGCCAATCTGGCCGGGGCCACGCTCACCAAAGCTACCTATGACAACCAAACCCAGTGGGCGAGCGGCTTTGACCCGGCGACCGCCGGGGCTGTAACCAAAAAGAAAAAGTGGCTGGGCCTGTTTGGCTGAGACAAGCAGGATTGGAAAGATGGCATGGACGAGCAAGCCAGGAATTTTAATCAGGTCTTGCTGGCGGCAATGGGCCGCTATGCCGAACGCACCTGTTTTCAGGTAAAGCAGGTCAAAGGGTATCAACACATCTCCTATGGCCGCTTTCAGTCGCTAACGTTTCGCATGGCCCGTTTTCTCCAGCGCCAGCAAATCTCCCAAGGCGCGCGGGTTATTATCGCTATTCCCAATTGTTTAGAATGGATGGTAGCCTATATGGCTACTTTGCTGGTCGGCGGGGTAGCTGTTCCGCTGCGTCCCTCGGTTGCGCCCGACCGCTTTCGTTTTACGCTCAAAGACTCCGGGGCCAGCCTGGTGATTTTGGCCGAGCAGGAGCTTCTCCAGACTGTGGCCGAACTCTTAGCCCGGCCCGACAACCCCCTGCCCAATTTAAAGACCATTCTGGTTACGGAGCAAATGGGCCAAGAGGCCGTTCAAACAAGATTGCTGGCCGAAATTCTGGCCGAGATAGAGTTATCGCCCCAGGAGCAAGAAGCCATCCGGCTGCATGCGCTCAGCACTCCCCCCGAAACCCTGGCGACAATTTATTATACCGCCGGTGGGGCTGACCGGCCCAAGGGCGCTGTTTTTGACCACGGCCGTTTGCTGGCAACCATGCGTCACCTGAGCGGGCTAACCCTCGATGAAGATGACCTGGCTTTTACCGTAGTGCCCTGGAGTTTTGCGGCCAGTTTGGCCGTAGCGTTGCATTACTTTTTATCGGGCGTGGCCAATGTGGTCGCCGGTGGCGACGAGACCATCACCGAAGTGATGCAGCAGACCAGCCCCACCGTAACGCTGAACATGCCTTATTTTTTGGAACGATTTTATGAGGAAGTCATGGCCATGGTCGCCCAAATGCCCGAAGCCAGCCGGGAGGTTTTTCAATGGGCCGTAGCCAAGGGCCGTGAATTTCACGCCGCCGGGTCAGCCGCTTCGCCCGAACTACGGCAGGAGTACGCCCGCGCCGACCTGACCTTTTTTAGCAGCATCCGGGGGCAAATTGGGGGGCGCATGCGCCGCTTCTATTCTACCGGCGCGCCGCTCTCGCAAAATTTAGCCGGTTTTTTTGAGGCTATCGGCCTGCCGGTGCTGGATGTTTATAGTTTGACCGAAGCCGGTGGCTTTCCGGCCATCAGCCGGCTCGACGCCCACCGGCTTGGCTCCTGCGGCCAGGTGGCGCCGGGCTTTGAAATTCGGATAGCTGACGATGGTGAGGTGCTGGTGCGGGGCCAATCCATGATGAACGAATACTGGGGTTGGCCCGAAGAAACCCAGCAAGTCCTCGATGTCGAAGGCTGGCTGCATACCGGCGACCTGGGCTATTTTGACCGCGAGGGTTATCTGTACCTGACCGGCCGCAAAAATCCGGTCATAGTTCTCTCGACCGGTCGCAAAGTGATGCCGGCCACGGTGGAGGAAATGTTGATGGCCCATCCCATTATCACCGAAGCCGTTGTTTTTGGCGAAGGCCGGCCCTACGTCTCGGCCTTACTCGTGCCCGACCTGGAGGTGCTGGTCGAGCATCTCCAGCCGGATGAAGGGCAGGAAAGCGAAGAGCTAATCAATGTTGAGCCAACCTCAGCCCCATTGAAGTGGTTCTGGCAGCATGAGAATGAGGCCGGCGAGCCGGTAGTCACCACCGCTCACCCGCGCGTCAAAACCCTGTTTGACGGCGTAGTAGCTCAAGTTAACAGCCGCCTCGACCGTTGGGCCAGGATTGAGCAGTACAGCCTGTATGATCAGGCTTTTAGCGAGGCGGCCAATGAATTGGCCCGTTTGCGTCTCCACGAACGCCATCAATTGACCGAGCGCTTTGCCACGCAGCTTCAATCTATGTACCCGCCTGCTCCCCAGTTGATAGATAAGGAGATTACCCAGGTCCATGTCAGCCCAGAGCGGATGCGCCAGTTGCTGGAAAAAGAAAGCATGCTCGACGCCTGGCTGGCCGATGCGGGCATTGAATTTCTGTTCAATTTGGCCCGCGAGAAACAAATTGACGCGCCCTCGATGGTCCATATTTGTGATGTGGCCGCCAGTATTGCCCAGATGGAAAACGAAGCCAAGCCCCTGTCTACCGCTTTGATTGTGGGCGACCCGGCTCGGATCAACCGTATTCTGACCCGCAGCGAAATTCGACTGCTGCGCTGGGATCATATTCGCCGCATGCGCAATATTCTGATTACGCTGGCTAAAATGGTGGATGGCCTGGTATTGGGCTATGTGGTAGACAAACATGGCTACGTGCGGGGTATTCGCAAATTAAAGCTGGACACACCCCTGGACGACCCAAGTAATCTGCTGTTGGGTCCTCAATTTCGGCGGCATGCCATCATCTCCCGGCTGTGCGATGCCGTCGTCTTTTTTGTGCCCGCTCCTGGGCGGCAAGTGCGGGTATTTGCCGATGGGCAGTTGGTCGGTCGCTACTCCAATGGCGATTGGTCGCCGGAAAGTATGGCCCATGTTAACCAGGTCATTTCCCAACTGTCCAAACGGCGCAACTATGATTTAAGCCTGATCCAGCGAGTGCTGCGCTGCGCTTTTCAAATGTCGGAAGAGAATTTGGGCGCAATTTTTCTGCTGGGCGAAGCCACCATGATTATGGACCGCTCTGACGCCCCGGAAATTAGCGCTTTTGCGGCCATTGTCAGCGCCGAGGTGCAGCAGTTGACCGATCGTGAACTGATCAACTTTGCCAAGCAGGATGGGGCTACGGTCATTGACGTGCAAGGACAATTTCGCGGCTGCATGGTTTTGCTCCGGCCCGATGCCAACACCCAGGCCGATATCGGCTTGGGCAAAGGCGCCCGCCACAGCAGCGCGGCCAAAATGAGCGCCGAAGCCCAATGCCTGGCGATTACCGTTTCCCAGGATGGCCCCATTACCCTCTACGACTGCGGGCGACGAATTCTGTCGTTGTAAAAACCTTTTTGACAATTAGCGCGTCAGGTTGATTCTAATATCTGCGCCGGCTCCAGCCACCGCCCATTCATTCTTAATGACGGCCAGGCTGGCCTTATAAGCTGTGGCGATGCCGTGCTGGTGGGTCCAGGCATCCGCTTGAATCCAGAGGCGGATATTGGCAATTTCGGCCAGGGGGAAGCCAGCGGGGTAGTTGGTTGGGCTAAAGGGGTTATCCTCGCTGGGCGAAGTAACAAAAAGAAAAGCGCTGTTCGACTGCCGGACAATGGCCCGCAAACGCCCCAGCAGCGTATGCAGTAAACTGCGCTCGGACTGGCTAAAAAGATCGGCCACTACTCCCATAACGACAAGGACGAGGCCCTCACGGCCGGCCACCCCCTCGAGCGTGGTCAAGGCGGCCAGGGCTGTTTCGGGCCGGGTCAGCAGCAGGTGAGGGGCCATCAGGCCACAGCGCTCGGCCAGCCAGGGGTCGAACTGGTGACTGAGATCAATAATGGTCACAATTTGCTGTTTGCGCTGCACTTTAGCTGCAATCCCTGCGGCCAGCAGCAGCGCCCCACTGCTCGCCTCACCCTCAGCGCCCATTAATTCGGTAATTTTTCCCAGAGGTAACCCGCCAATCCCCAACGCCTTGTCCAGCGTCCGAAACCCGGTGGGCAAAGTGACCACCTCGGCGGCGGGTCGAAAATTAAAGGCTGCCGGCAAGGCTGGCCGGGACAACCGGCCGGTCAAAAAACCAGCTACATTTTCGATAATTTGCCTGGCCCCCTGTGAACTCTTGATCGCCACCTCTTGACCCTTTTTCACTAAAGATGTCTCTATTATACCAGAACATTTGTTCCAAAGTCAAGAGGCTAAACCTCAAATTATCCGCTTGATGTGGATGTGGTATAATAGGGCTATGCAAATAGCACGACCTGACATCAATAAAACCATTAGCATCATCGGCGTTCCCCTGGACCTGGGCCAATCACGGCGCGGGGTGGATATGGGCCCCAGTGCTTTACGCTATGCCGGGCTGGATGATCGGCTGCGCCGGCTGGGGCATCAGGTGGCCGATAACGGTAATCTCAATGTGCCCGTACGGGATACCTTGCCGGCGGAAGGCGGCTTGGCTTTTTTACCGGCGGTGGTCCAGGCCTGCGAGGCCATGTACCAGGCCGGCTACCAAGCCGTCGAGGCCGGTCACCTGCCCCTGTTTCTCGGCGGCGACCATTCTATTGCCGTCGGCACGGTGGGCGGGGTAAGCCACGCCGAGCCAACCGGCTTGATTTGGGTTGACGCGCATGGCGACTTCAACACCCCGGAAAGCTCACCCAGCGGCAACCTGCACGGCATGCCCCTGGCGGCGCTGCTGGGCCTGGGCGCGCCGGAGCTGGTCAACTTGGGCCGGCCCGGCCCCAAACTGACCCCCGCCGATGTGGTCCTGATTGGCGTTCGTGATTTGGATGAAGCGGAAAGGGGCTTGCTGCGCGAAAGTGGGGTCAAAGTTTATACCATGCGTGAAATTGACGCCCGCGGCCTGGCCGATGTCGCCACCGAAGCCCTGGACCGCTTGAGCCATTTACCCCGTCTGCACGTCAGCCTGGATATGGATAGCCTCGACCCCGGCGCTGCTCCTGGCGTGGGCACGCCTGTGCCCGGCGGTTTGACCTACCGCGAAGCGCACCTGCTGATGGAAATTATTGCCGACTGCGCCTGCGTCGGCTCGATGGATGTGGTGGAAATCAACCCCATTTTGGACGAGCGGAATCAAACGGCTAAAATTGCGCTGGAATTGATTGCCTCGCTGCTGGGCCAGTCTATCTTGTGAGGGGGCATGCCTTCTAACAAAGACCTCATCAAAAACTTAACTACCCTCAACAAAATTGCCGAAATCTTGAACCAGTCGGTTGATGTGACCACTGCCCTCGACTCCGCCCTGGTGCGGCTGCTTGAGTTGATGGATTTAAAAACCGGCTGGATTTTCCTGGTGGACCCAACCTCGCAGAATCGTTGGGCCGGCAAGGGCTATATTTTGGCCGCCCACCACAATCTCCCCCCGGCCATGGCCCTGGATAAGGCCCGCCCCTGGAAAGGCGGCTGCGACTGCCAGGATTTGTGCAAAAAAGGTAAATTGGCCGGGGCTTATAACGAGGTCCGCTGTAGCCGGTTGCTCAACGCCCCCGGCGACCGGCGCGGGCTGGTGATGCACGCCTCTGCTCCCCTGCGTTCCGGGGAAAACACGCTGGGTATTTTAAATGTCGCCGGGCCGGATTGGACTCATTTCAGCGCCGAAGCGCTGGCCCTATTGACCAATGTGGGCAATCAGATGGGCATTGCCCTGGAACGCGCCCGCTTATTTGAACTGGTGCGCGAACGGCGCATTCATGAGCAGGCCGCGCTGCTGGCCCTCTCCAACCAATTGCTCAGCCAATCCAATATGAATGATTTGATCTGCTGCCTGGTGGAAGAGGTCCAGGGGTTGCTGCAAGTGGATGCCTGCGCTCTTTTGCTGCCCGATGAGAAATCTGACAGTCTGGCCTTTTACGCAGCCAGCGGCTGGCGGGTTGACCCGGTGGCCGCCTTACGCCGGGTCCCCGCCGACGGGCGCAGCGGTTCCGGCCACGTGATGCAAACGCAGGAACCACTCCTTATTTACGATATCCTGAGCCACGACCCAACCCCGTGGAATGCTGATTGGCTGGAAGCTGAAGGATTTCGCAGCCACGCCGTCGTCCCTTTGCTGGCCGAAGGCAACTCCATTGGCGTCCTCATGGTTGATACCCGCCAGCCCCATCAGTTCAATGAGGATGAAATCCGTTTTTTGTGCCTGATGGCTAACCAGGCCGCCATGGCCATTGAAAAAGCGCGGCTGCACGAGGCTGAACTTAAACAGCAGCGTCTGGAAGAAGAGATGGCGGTGGGCCGGCAGATTCAATTGACCTTACTGCCCGAGTCGCCCCCCACTGCGCCGGGCTGGGAATTTGCGGCCCTTTACCAGCCGGCCCGGCTGGTCGGCGGGGATTTTTACGACTTTTTTGACTTGCCTGATCAACCGGGTGAGCTGGGCATGGTCATCGCCGATGTGGCCGATAAGGGGGTTCCGGCCGCGCTGCTGATGGCCTTGAGCCGTTCTATTATTCGCACCAAAGCCTTGACTTCGGGCTTAGGCCCGGCCGAGGTGCTCGAACGGGCCAGTTGCTTGATTATGAAAGACAGCCGTTCCAAACTTTTTTTGACGGCTTTTTATGCGGTCTTAAACACCCAGACCGGCCATCTTTGTTACAGCATTGCCGGGCACAACCGGCCCTTATGGCTGCACGCCGCCACCGGCCTGTGCGACGAATTGGGCGGCCGGGGCATTGTGCTGGGCATTTTTGAGAAGATAGAGTTGGAAGAACACGAGATCGAGATTGCGCCGGGCGACCTGCTGGTGTTTTACACCGATGGCGTGACCGAAGCTATGAACCCGGAGCACCGGCTGTTTGGCGAAGAACGACTGCAAGCCGTTATTATGGCGCATCGTCAGGCCAGCGCCCAGGAACTTTTAGAGGCCATCGTCGAAGCCGTCTATCGCTTCACCGACCAGGCCCCTCAGTCGGATGATTTAACGTTATTTGTCGTCAAGCGACGTGGGGAGTAGTCAGTAATCAATTATCAGTTATACTGCAATACCTTATTTCCCATAGGAGAGTTTCGTCAAAGGTAGCCCCTTCACTGCTGTTCAGACGACAAACTCCGCATCCATCTGCCAGACAGGACCGTGCCCCGGATAGACACGCGTAAAATTGGATATACTGATACTGCCTTCTCTGTTGTTGCTTATCCACTTTGGAATGTACCCAGTTTGTAGAGGTGATCTCCATTTTGGTCTATCCGCTTGAGCCAACTCTGCCGGGCTACCTGGGGAGTACAAGGTCCATAGGTGAAGAGTCTGATCCTTCTCCTGTGCGCTTCTCCCCGCAGCTTTACCAACACCTCTTGCAGCATGCGGCCCTCAAAGGGCGTGTACATAAAGAAGACCGTTCCATCGGAGTAGTCCGCTGTCCGCGCATCTGCCTGGATGAACGTTACCCGTGACAGGTTGAGGTCTACCGCAGACAGGCGGGCATAATCGCCATAAGCCGGCTCAAATTCGATTCCTTTGGCGGGAGCGCCGCTGAGCAGATTGACCAAAATAGGCACTTGACCCAGGCCAGACCCCACATCGTAGAAAACATCTTCTTCCGTGAGCTGAGCTTTCTCTACTAACTCGAAAATGATTCGAGCCGGAGTTTGTTGATAATAGACCATCTCCGGTTCTCTGGCTTTTGTTTCGTTGGGCACAGCCCGACTGAGCAACAGTCCATTGATAAACAAATCGAGACTGTCATAGCCTGGCTCATCTTGTGGCTGTCTGTTGCTGGCATCAGGCCCGACATACGCCTCAATCAAATCCTTGAACGCTGCTCCGGCGCAGCTACCCCTGCGAATGTCGGCCCGCAGCCGCTGAAATAAGGTAGCATCAATCTCTTCCAGTTGGCGCTTGACTCTCTCCGCAGCCTGTTTCAGGGCGATCAATTCTTCTGGCGGATTGACCGTTTGCAGTAGTCCCTCAATCCGATCAACGATGTTGAATTCGAGGGCGTCTATAGCTTCTACCCGGCGGTCAAAGCTTGTTTCCTGGTAGAGTGCCGCGTTTTTCTCGATGGCTTCAATAGCTGCTTGTATTTGGTAGATGACCATGCGGGGCTGGTCCAACTCTGCTGATTCTATCAGACTTTTCTCAATAACGCCTGTGGTTCAGCCAATTGCGGGTGGGCGCGGCAAGATACATTATACACCCACTTTGCCAGCAAAGTATGGTTGAAAAACGGGGCAAGGTAGCAATTCGGCTGCAACGACCCCTACCGCGGTGGGTATTCCCCCACCGCAGAAACTGGCCGGCTGATTTGACCGGCCTGCTATGATACCTTCCGGCTGAGGCTAAAAATAAGACCGATACAAGCCCTGATGGCGACCGTTTTGCGGTCTGCCTCGCGCTGCAACGTGGTTCCGGCTTCCGGGTGATTTGCCCCCTGGTGGCGAGCTTGCTCGACCCCGATTAGGAAACTACGTATTTATTATGGTAGGGAACGGCCGGGAAGACGAATGAAGAGCAGCAAGCCCAGCCTGACCCTCAACAGAGGGTCGGGCTTTTTGAGTTGGAAGACGGTTGAGCCGCTGGCAAGGCTGGTCTCAACTCCTCTGACCGCACCCCCTGGATGTTGGGGTATGCTTGTCCCCTCCTCCCCAGATATGGTAGTGCTTTATTCCCAACCCCCGAGGCGAGGTTTCTCAAGAACCGCTTGTTAGGCGGCTTTTGTGCTTGCTAACCATTTTTCAATCTCGGCCAGCACAATCTTTAAATCTTCTAGCGGCTTTCCAGAAAGAGGTGAGTCGCCTACCTGTCCTATTTCATCATGAAAATGGTGAGGGGCGGTTGAGATTTGGGGGTAATGGGGGGCGTTGTCCCATCGCAAAATAGGGTGGTCGGTGAACAACTGATAAGCATAGTCTTGAAATGTGGCCTCATGATGTAACCAGACTTGAAGTTGATAATTTTTGGCGAGACGACAACGGATTTTTAACTCCAACTTACCCAACGGCGTTTCGTCGTAATTAACGACTCGAACATTTTGAACCAAGACGTGTTGACGGAGGAGATTTAGCAAATCATCAGCGATTGCCGCCATTGAGTAAGTCCTGATAAACCTTTCGCCAATCGGCTTCCATACTTTGGGCTGACCGCCA
This sequence comes from Anaerolineales bacterium, assembly GCA_015075405.1. GTDB lineage: Bacteria > Chloroflexota > Anaerolineae > 4572-78 > J111 > DSQQ01. Next base: position 1,464,426 of record JABTUK010000002.1, on the reverse strand, counting down.
AGCTAACCAATCATCTTCTTCAGTGGGAGTCGCTCGTCCTTGCAAGCGGGTGGTGAAAGTATTAAAGTCAGTGGCATACTTGCGTTCTAAAGTGCGTATCCGACGTCGGTAGTAAGCGATTTTATTTCGGACTGCGGCTAGAGCCATCTGCTTTAAGGCTTCCTCGATATTGGCAAATTTCTCGGTAGCCACTAAAGATCGAGCGACAGTATTCAATATATCTGTGGGTGAAACATTAATGGACATTACATACCTTCCTCAACCATACTCCTTGGGCAAACCAGAAAAACCTTTCCATTTTTTTGACAAAGATTCCGGCGCGGGTGTATCATTGCCGCAACCAATTGAAAACGCGCCGCCCCCAGGTGTTGGTAGCACCTAAAGGCGGCTGACCCCCCAAACTGCTTGGACAGTCTGGAAGGCTGCGGTTATTTTACACAAATCTATGTGATTCTGTAAACTGCAAGCGGCCATCTTTGACCTTTTTGGTTGGGGGTGGCCGTTTTTTCTTGGCCTAAAATCTATCAGAAAGGAGAAACCAGGCCATGAGTGCAGAACCACCCCACAAGTTGCTTTCCCAATGGCAACAAGGTGACTTGACTGTGGACCGAGCTATCGGTCAACTCTTGCAACACGTTGCCATCCTGCAAAAGCAACTGGAAGAATTGAAACAGCAATTGCTTAAGCTGCTACCCAAAGACAAGAAATAACCCTACATTGTTCGTCATTAGTAAAACCCGACTCATTCACTGCAACGAGCCGGGTTTTTTATACCCGCCAGTCCTGCTTGCAACAACGAGGAAATTCACGGGTAAAAGAGCCATTAGGTCGCCCATTATTTTTTATCCAATCTCTAAGACTCTCAATATCTTGGGCGCAAACCTTGATATAATTTCTTTGAGTATAGCCACCCCATTTCTTTTTCGCAGTGTAGTTACTGATACTTTTGCAGGTGGCTCGGTGTAAGACCATATAGTTTGCTCGTTCCCGTGTATTCCATGTCGTGTTTACTACAAAACCATCTGGGTTCTGTGTCAGCCATGTTTGGTACTGCTCCTCATTATTACTATTATGTTTATCAAATATTACAGGAGTATGATTAGTCATCGTGTTTTACCTCATTTATTTAATGTAAGTAATGGACCACGCAATATTTTGCGGCCGAACGGCTGAGTTAAGCCGCACCGGGTCAGGCCCGCAGAGATACAACCACCCTGACCTGGGCCAGCAATTCAGGGTGGCAGTTCTTAATGTCCAGGTGTCGGCTTCAATGATTTGTTCGAGGAAACCGGGTCTCTATAACAAAAAACGGCGGATAAACTCCTCCCCCGTCAACGTCAACACCTTCTCTTTCCCTTTTCCGCCCACCTCGGCCCGCTCCCGGTTATCGAAATAACGAAACCGGACCAGCCCTTTCTCCATACTTTCCAGCCGGTAGTTGGAAATCGCCACCGGATGGACATACCGGCTCAGGTACGCCGTCACTGTGTCGGGATTGGCAAACGGCTTGATGAACACTTCCCACTTCTTGGCCCGCAGCTCGGCCAGCAGACTGCTTAACGCCGCTTCCGCCGCTTCGTCAGCCAGCACCATCTCCTGCCGCTGCACCAGCCGCTCGATCCCGGCCAGCAGTTTGTCCCGATAGGCCGCCGACAACTCCACCACATTCAGCAGATAGTGCTTACTTTTGGGCTTGACCCACTTTTGCCTGTCCAGCCGCAGCCCGCCCCCCGTGACAATGCAATGAAGGTGAATATGCTCCTCGATCTGCTGCCCCCACGTATGCAGTACCGCCGTGATCCCTAACTCACAGCCCAATTCCGCCTTGGCTTTGGCCTGTAACACCTCGCTGGCCGTCTGGAATAATAAATCATACATCGCTCGTTTGTGGTCTCGAAACAAGGTGTTGAGCGCGTGGTCGGTGGTGAAGACAATGTGGAAATAGGGGATGGGGAGCTGCATCACCTTCTGCTGCTCCACCCACTTGGCCCGCTCATACTTCTGACACTGGTTGCAGTGCCGGTCCCGGCAACTGTTGTACCGAAACACCAATGCCCCGCAGAGCGCTTCGCCTCCCCTTGGGGGACTCGTTGCACTGGTCTATCCGCCCGCCCAACGCCGGGGTGCGACAGGCCATCATCGCCCCCACCACTTTGGCCTACTGCGGACTGACCCGGTGCTTCCGGCGGTACTCGGCCCAATGTTCCCGGAAGACATCGGCCACGGTCAGAGTAGTGCTGCTGCGGTGAGTGATATACTGGTTCAGAAGAGGCATCGTAGATTAAACGGGTTGATGAATAGGTTATGGAATGTTTTACTTTACGCCCTTATCCTCCTTTTGACAAATTCTAACCCCGCTTTAGAACATCTGTTTCCTCGAACTATTGACTCTCTGGAATTGTTCTATATAACCCGGAAGAACATTTGTTTTATCCGGCCAAGTGCCGTATAACCCCCCTCAATCGCCGGTTTATATAGAACCTGGCTGTAAAAGACCGGCCCTGGCCCAACTTATGCCGCCATTTTCCCAATTTACCAGCCTATACTTTAATATAGGTATCCAGAAAAATTATTTTCCAACAATCAAGGTAGCAGGTAGCAAGGTAGCAAACTTATGGCCTGCTACATGCTACCTTGCTACCTGTTTCAGTGGCGAAAACTTTTCTGGAGAACTATAACTGAATTCGGAGTTTTGTCTCATGTCATTCTGAACGCAGCGGAGCGCAGTGGAGAATCCCCCAGGTGGTTCACTTTGGGACAAGTTTTGGGAGTTTCTTCGCGCGTTCCTCGCTCACGCAAAGCGTGACATGGCTATGGAAACTCCCAATTCAGATTAATAGAAAAACCCGGCGTTCTCTGCGCGCTCGGCGGTGAGTTGTCCCGCCCTTAAAAGGATAGGCGCGGTCAGATCAGCTCAACTGCCGGATGGAGGAAGCGGTTCTATCTCAAAACCGGCCAGGTGTTCCAGGGCTTTAACCAGGGCGTGGTTGCCCTCGCTGCCCAATCCCTGGGCTTGCAGGGTACGGTAAAGCTGAAAAATCAAAGCGGTGCCGGGCAGGGGTACGCCCAGTTCGTCGGCGGCGTTGAGGATGAGGCGGACATCTTTTTGCTGCAAATCAATGGTAAAACCAGGCCGCCAGTCACGCTGCAAAATCTGGGGGCCGCGATTGCTCAACATCCAACTGCCGGCGGCCCCGGCGGCGACCGCTTCCAGGGCCTTGGCTGTATCCACCCCGCCGGCCTGGGCAAACAGCAGGGCCTCGCACATGGCCAGGCAGTTGCCAACCACCAAAATCTGGTTGACCAGCTTGACCGTCTGGCCCGCGCCTATGGGGCCGACGTGGGTAATCTTCTTGCCAATCGCCTCAAAGACCGGCATGGCCCGCTCGACATCTTTGGCTTCCCCGCCGACCATAATCGAGAGGGCGCCCCGCGCCGCGCCTTCACTGCCGCCGCTGACCGGCGCATCGAGCATGGCCGCGCCCGCTGCGGCCAGCTTTTCGGCCAGTTTGCGGGTGACAATCGGGCTGATGGTGCTGCAATCAATCACCAGGCTGCCGGCTTTCACTCCGGCCAGCACCCCATTCTCGCCCAGGATAACATTCTCCACATCCGGCGTATCGCTGACGCAGATCAGAATGATGTCGCTGCGGGCGGCCACCTCGGCGGGATTTTGCCCCGCCGCAGCCCCGGCGGCCAGCAGCGGCTCGGCCTTGCTGGCCGTGCGGTTCCAGACCGTCAGCGGAAACCCGGCTTTTAACAGATTATGCGCCATCCCCTGGCCCATAATCCCCAGGCCAATAAATCCAACTTGCTCCATGATAAGACCTCCCCTTTGAAGATAAAGACGCGATGAGGCGTGAGGCGAGGAGGCGAAGACCCTTCGCCTCACCTGTCCTCGCCTCTTCGCCTCATTTTTACTGCTTAAAATTGGCCTATCCTACCACCAATCCGGCAATCAAGCTAATCAAATTAAGTGGTCGGGAAAAGTTTTACTTGCCAAATCCCCTCGCCAATTGTAGAATGGTTCACTTAACCTTGAAAGATACCCGCCCCATGAAAAGCTTGTCCCGATTTCCCTGGTGGTTTCTCCTGATTGTGCTGGCTGGGCTGGTCCTGGCCTATGCTTTTTACAACAACCAAACCTACGCCGAAGTTTTTGACTTTGTTAAAGCCGGTCTGATCACCACCATCCAGGTCACGTTAACAGCCTACGCCATCGCCATCACCATTGGGCTGCTGACCGGCCTGGCTCGCGTCTCCAAGAATCCGGTTATTTATAATATCGCTACCCTGTACGTGCAGGTCATGCGCGGCGTACCTATTTTGGTGACGCTGTTGTACACCGCTTTTGTGGTTACGCCCTGGGCCATTGACGTTATCAACAGCCTGGGAACCAGCCTGGCCGAAGCCGGACTGCTGCCGGTGGAAAACCCGCTCACCGCCCTAAACATCCGCAAGGTGGACTTTGTAGCGCGGGCTATCATCGCCCTGGCCATCAGTTACGGCGCTTTTTCCGCCGAAATCTTCCGGGCGGGGATTGAGTCCATTGGCCGGGGCCAGATGGAGGCGGCTCGCTCGCTGGGCATGAGTTATTTTCAGGCCATGCGCTATATTATTTTGCCCCAGGCGGTGCGGCGGGTGCTGCCGCCGCTGGGCAATGATTTTATCGCCATGCTCAAGGAGTCTTCCCTGGTTTCGGCTTTGGGTGTGCGCGATATTACCCAACTGGGCAAACTGTATGCTTCCAGTTCTTTTCGCTACCTGGAAACCTATACCGCCGTTGCTTTTCTATATTTAAGCATGACTATTGTGCTGTCGTTAGGGGTCAAGGCGATGGAAAGAAAGCTGAAGACCGATGAGTGACGAGGGCATTATTGTCGTCAGGAACCTGGACAAACATTTTGGCTCGGTGCAGGCGGTCAACCAGGTCAGCCTGACCGTCAAAGCGGGCGAAGTGGTGGTCATCATCGGCCCTAGCGGTTCCGGCAAGTCAACCCTGCTGCGCTGCATCAACCACCTGGAGACGCCCACCGCCGGGGATATCTGGGTGGACGGCATGCATTTGAGCCGCAAAACCAAAGACATCAACGCGGTAAGGCGAGAAATCGGCATGGTCTTTCAGCAGTTCAACCTTTTTCCGCACCTGACCGCGCTGGAAAACATCACCATCGCCCAGACGGTCGTCCGCAAACGCAGCCGGGACGAGGCGCTGGCGATTGCCCGGCAGCAGTTGGCCCGCGTCGGCATCCCTGAAAAAGAAAACGTTTATCCCAGCCACCTCTCCGGCGGACAGCAGCAGCGGGTCGCCATTGCCCGCGCTCTGGCCATGAATCCCAAAATTATGCTCTTCGACGAGCCGACCAGCGCCCTCGACCCGGAGATGATCAAAGAAGTGCTGGAAGTAATGCTGAACCTGGCCAAAGAAGGCATGACCATGGTCGTGGTGACCCACGAAATGGGCTTTGCCCGCAACGCCGCCGACCGGGTTATCTTTATGGACGAAGGCCGCATCGTCGAGGATGCCACCCCGGCACAACTCTTCACCCGCCCCCGGCACGAGCGGACGAAGCTGTTTTTGAGTAAAATTTTGTATTGAGGCAGTAAAGGAGTCATTCTGATGGAATACCGTGTTTTAGGCAGCAGTGGGGTCAAAGTTTCCTCCTTGTGTTTGGGGACGATGAACTTTGGTGGGCCGACGCCGGCGGAGGAGTCGATCCGCATGCTCAACCGCGCCCTGGCCGGGGGCATCAATTTTATTGATACGGCCAATGTCTACAACGGCGGCGAAAGCGAGCGGATTGTCGGGCGGGCGCTGAAAGAGAACGGGCAGCGCGATAGCATTGTGCTGGCTACCAAAGTCTACAATGCCATGGGCGACGGCCCCAACGACCAGGAGTTATCGCGCTACCATATTGTCAAAGCTTGCGAGGATTCGCTGCGCCGGCTGCAAACCGACCGGATTGATCTGTACCAACTGCACCGGCCCTCGCCCTTTATTCCCCACGAGGAAACGCTGCGGGCGCTGGATGACCTGGTACGGGCCGGCAAAGTGCTGTCCATTGGCTCCAGCACCTTTCCGGCCTGGATTATTATGGAAGGGTTGGCCCTCAGCCGGCAGTACGGCTGGGTGCGCTACACCAGCGAACAGCCGCCCTACAATTTGCTGGATCGGCGCATTGAAAACGAGCTAATCCCGCTGGCCCAAAAGTATAACCTGGCCGTGCTGCCCTGGTCGCCGCTGGCGATGGGCCTGCTGGCCGGCAAATATTTACCTGGCGAGGCCGCGCCGCCCGGCTCGCGCCTGGCCGAAGGGCGCAACTTTATGAATGAGCGGGTCAACCTGAGCGGGCGCGAAGTAGGGGCCAAAATGGTCGAACTGGCCCAGGAGCGGGGCGTGACCGCTGCGCAGTTGGCCCTGCTGTGGTGCAAAGACCAGCCCGGCATCACCGCGCCCATTATCGGGCCGCGCACCCTGGCCCAGGTCGAGGAGGCCCTGCCGGTGCTGGAAATGTCGCTCAAGGACGAAGACCGGCCCATCTTCGACAGCCTGGTTCACCCCGGCAACGCCGTGGCCGATTTTCACAACAGCGCGTGGTGGATGAAAGCGAGGATCGGGAACTGATAGGAACTTAGGGGAACTCGTGGGAAATCAGGGAACTCGTAGGAAATTGTAGGAGTTTATAGGAACTTCAAGGAACTTTTAGCTGTTTGAAAGAGGAAGTATGGAACGGGGATATAGAGGTTACAAGGGAGGAACGACTCAGACGTATAAAAAGCTTTACGGTTATAAAAATCTTTTGGCCTGGCAAGTAGCCGATGACCTTGCTACGTGTGTGCATGATGTGGTTAGTTCGTTTAAGCCCCGGTACTTCAAATTAGCGGAGCAGATGTTAAGTGCGGTTATCTCGGTTAAAGCCAATATTGCCGAGGGTTATTGTCGAAATGCTCTGGGTGATTATATTCGCTTCAGTGAGATTGCTCGTGGTTCTTTAGGTGAACTGGGCAGTCAAATACAGGATTGTGAACGTTGGAAAGTGATTACTGGAAATGAACTGGAACAACTCCTACGGCTCTATAGGGATGCTACCTGGCTCCTGGAACAGTTGATTAAGGGATTACGGGCCAAGCGACAAGAGGCCAATTGGGATAGAAGTATGGGGGTTAAAGAAGAAGAAACCAGCTATATTGCTACTGATGCTGATACCCCATTTACGTTACCTGATGAACTTACATAATTTTAACGAGTCTTCTAAATGCTCAAGAGTTCCCGTAAGTTCCAAAAAGTTCCTACAAGTTCCCACTAAGTAGATTATGACTTTACCGTTAAACAAATCTTTCCCCCGCCTCTGGTCGTTGGAGGCCGGGGTGGCGATGGTGGTCACAGATTTGCATGGCGACGGGGATGCTTACCGGCGCTATCGGGATCGCTTTGTAGATTTACAGGCTAAAGGCGAGGCCGATTGGCTGATCTTGACCGGTGACCTGATCCACCGCGAGCAGGAGGATGCGCCTGACCCTTCGCTGGAGTTGGTGCTGGATGTGCTGGCCTTGCAGGCGAGCTACGGCCAGGCTGTTATTTATCTGTGCGGCAACCACGAATTACCCCACCTTTATCACTTTGCCCTCACCAAAGGCCGGCGAACTTATACGCCCGCCTTTGAAGCGGCGCTGGCTGCCAGCCCGCGCCGGGCCGAAGTGATGGCCCTTTTTGAAAGGCTGCCGTTTTACGTGCGTACCCGCGCCGGGGTCATGTTAACGCATGCTGGAGCGGCGGCTCCCCTGGCTGATCCCGCCAATGCCCGCAAGTTGTTTGACTGGAACCACCGCCATCTATTCGACTGGGCCGACAACCTCATGGCCGGCGAAGATGTAGAGTCGTTACGGCGGGGTTATGCCAGCATGCAGCAAGCGCCCTACGATTTGCTGGCACAGCATTACCTGGCCGTTTCCGGTCCGGCTGACCCGCGTTATAATGATTTGCTGCGGGGATTCTTGGCTACCCAACATCCTGAGTTTAATGCGCTGCTATGGCCGGCGCTCTTTACCCGCTGCGAGCAGGAATACGGCCCCGCCGATTATGCTATCTTTGTCGAGGCGCTGCTGAAAGAGACAGCAGTTGATTTTTACCCGCAGCGGGCGCTTGTAGCAGGTCATATGACCATTCCTGGAGGGCATCAACTGGTGGCGCGACGTCACCTACGCCTGGCCAGCGCCCACCATGCCACACCGCGGGAGGCGGGTCAATATTTGCTGATTGACGTCGGGAAGCCAATTCAGCGGATTGATGATTTATTATCGGCGTTGAGGAGTGTGTATCGGTAGAGCCGGGAGCACGAGGCTAAAGCCATCGTGCTGAAAGGAGCGAAGCCCGGTTGGGCTAAAATTGGTTTTTTGAGGGCGCTTCAGCGTCCTTTGCCCTCTTAGCCCGATGCTTCAGCGTCGGGCTATAGGTGGCGATATACCATCCCCTTGAAATCCGTCAAAGCCCTAATTCGTTATCCGTATCACTCAGGCAGGGTAGGTAGATATTAAAGGCAGTGCCCTGGCCCATCTCACTATTAACTTGAATGCTGCCACCCATCCGAGTGACAATGGCATAGACCGTAGATAGACCCAAACCTGTGCCTTTACCTTGCTCCTTGGTGGTATAAAATGGTTCAAATATGTGAGATAGCGTCTCTTCATCCATGCCTGTACCTGTATCTCTAACGGTAAGCTGCGCGTAACTACCGGGCTGAACAGTCATAGGTTGGAGGAAGAGAGGTTCATTCACAAGCGTGTTGGCCGTTTCGATTCTTAGCTGTCCACCGTGGGGCATCGCATCAAGGGCGTTGATCAGCAGATTCATCATAACTTGTTCCATTTGGCCCGGATCGGCCTTGATTAATCGCAGGGCTGGATCAAGGGCCGTGAGCAGGCGAATATCTTTGCCAATCAGCCGCCGCAGCATTTTCTCCGTATCAATGGCAATGTTATTGAGATTGAGTACCTTTGGCTGAATTACCCCTTGCCGGCTGAAGATCAAAAGCTGGCGGATGAGCGAGGCGGCCTGCTCCCCGGCCTTTTCAATTTGCTCCACCTCGTGGCGGAGCGGGCTCTGCGGGTCGAGGTTATAGAGAAGTAATTCGCTGTGCCCTTTAATAACGGTCAATAAGTTGTTGAAATCGTGCGCTACCCCCCCGGCCAGCCGGCCCACTGCTTCCATCTTTTGCATTTGTAGAAATTGCGCTTCCCATGACTTGAGTTGGGTTACGTCACGCTGGATCGAAACGTAATGAGTTACCTGGCCAGCAGCGTTGACGACCGGGGCGATATGCCAGGCAGCGTAATATTCCGAGCCATTTCGCCGGTAGTTGATGGTTTCGGAGCTAAAAGATTGATTGCTGACCAATTTCCCTTCGAGCTGGTCAAGGAGGGTTTGATCTGTTTTCGGGCCTAAGAACAGGTGGGGTGTCTGGCCCAATAATTCTTCCTGAGTGTGGCCGGTCAGTTGGCATAAACCTTTGTTGACAAACACAATTTCCGGCCCTGGCGGTGGTGGTTGGGTATCGGTGATAAGAACGCCTTCCTCGATACTGTTGACAGCAGTAGCCAGCAGACGAAGTTGCTCCTCGGCCTGCCGGCGCTGACTGACATCGCGGGCATTAACCACGAAACCCTTCATATTGGGATCCGCTAATAGATTATTACCGACAGCTTCCATCCAGACCCAGTTGCCATTGGCGTGGCGCAGTCTAAACTCAGTCGGCTCGCCGACTCCTGGCTGCTGGGTCGCGTTAGCAAGCTGAGTTCTAACCGAGGGTACATCTTCTGAATGAATATAACTATACATCCGTTGGCCGATCATTTTTTCGGCTTTACGGCCCAAAATTCGCTCGACGGGTGGGCTTACATAACGGACCACCCCCTCGGCGTCGAAAACAATAATGATATCGGATGAATGTTGAACCAGTGACCGAAAACGCTCCTCGCTGGCCTGGAGAGCCTCCACTGCCTCTTTTTGCTCGGTAATGTCCTGAACAATGCCGTCAATATGTCTAATCTCGCCCTTCTCATCAAAAACTGCCCGCCCAATATCCCGAACCCAAATTTTTGCTCCGGTTTTGGTGCGGAGTTTCATTTCAGAGAAGGAGACCCCCCCGCTGGTGGTCCATTTTTGAAGCAGCTTCTCATGCTCGCCAGGGTTATCAAAGCGATCTATGGCTGAGGCTTTAACCAGGTCTAACACACTTTCATAGCCAAGCATCGCCGCCAGCGCCGGATTGGCGTAGACAAACTTACCCGTTACGGTAGCCCGATAAACGCCTACCGGGAGTTGATGGGTTAAGGTTCGATATTTTTCTTCGCTCTCTCGTAGGGCCTCTTCGGCTAACCTCCGCTCGGTAACATCTTCATGGGCTATGACAGCCCAAATACGTCCCTCGTTCTGGAAACGGGTTATCCTCACCCCATACCATTGCTTTTGAAAAGGGCTGTGAGCAGGATATTCCAGGTAGAATTGTCGCTGTTGCCCGGCTATAACCTGGCGGATACCTTCGGCCACAATGGGCGCTTCCTCGGCGTTGGGGCCGCTGGCAGCCTGACACACCTCCAAATAATTCACGCCCAGGCCCCAGTCCGGATTGGGATAATGATTGGCTTCGGCAAAACGACGCCAACTGGCGTTTACGGCCATAATCCGGCCGTTTTCATCAAGGATAGCAATCTGGGCAGCCAGGGCATCAATAGTCGCTTGCAGAAACCGATGTTCCCGGCGCAGTTCTTCCGCCTGGAGATGGCTGTCAAAGAGCCGCGCATTTTCCAGGGCAGCCGCCACCTGATCGGCAATGAGTTGTATCAAGGTTTCATCAGCCGAGGTAAAAGCCTCTACTTGCTCGCTACTCAGAGAGATTGTACCTAATAAACGACTCTTAACCACAAGGGGCGCCACTAATAAGGAGCGAAAGCGCAGGGGCAGGTTACTGGGAATAAAACGCTCATCGGCCAGCACGTCGGGTACATTAATCGGCTGATTGTTAGCCAGAGCATACCCGGCGATGCCCTCTCCCGGTCGAAAGGTGATGGTCTGTTTCAGGTTCTCATCGGGACTATTCGTAGCAACTGTCCGCAGTACTTTACCATCTTCATCAAGCAATTGGAGCGACCCTCGACCGGCTACCGGCACAATATCTACGGCTAATTCTATGGCCTGGTCTAGCGCCGGGTTAGGATCAAGAAGGGTTACCAGAGTCCGGCTTAGTTCCAGCAACTTGGTCAGGGCCGCCTCCCGCCGCTTACGTTCGGTAATCTCAGTGACCGCCCCATAGACAATTTTTGAGGCCCCCATCACCTCAACCCCAGCTCGATCACGCACCCAAATGATTTCACCATCCGCTCGAACCAGGCGATATTCCACCTCACTGCTCTGGCCTAAGGCTAACTGCGCGGCCTGCACGGCCGCCGCCGCCCGGTCGTCAGGATGGATGATTTTTGACGACCAAAAAGACCAATTGGCCATCAACTTTGCCTTGGGATAGCCGGTCAAATCTTCGACATCAGGGGATAGATAGAGATTCTGACGCCAGCCATTTTCGGTGACCTCAGTCACATAAATATGGCTGCTGATGGATAAGAAAACCTGAAAAAAGCGCTCTGCGCTCAATAATTGGAGTTTCTCTTCGGTTTGTTGGTGCGCCGCCGCCGCCGCTTCTAAATCATTGACGCGCTGGATTAAACGGGCCATGCTCTTACGCATGGTCGCCAACTCATCCATAAGTTGGCTGTTTGTTTTGACGCTGTCATCCATATTAAATTTCCCCAAATTATGGCCTGTATAAAAGATTATACCGCAATATTCAAATTTATGTAAGGAATAGTTAATAATGTTAAAAATATGGTACCTGCGCAGGCATGTCATTTCGACCGAAGGGAGAAATCCCTGACGCGGCTCGCGCGCTCCAGGGATTTCTCGGCCTACGGCCTCGAAATGACATGGGGTTGAGTAGTAACAAAATGTGACGGCTTTGTTGGGGATTGATCCAGATGGGGGAAATGTGGCTGGAAGGGGCTATATCTTTTTAGGAAGCATCCAGGGTCTCTCGGATCTTCCGCAAGAGGATATTGAGGGTAAAAGGCTTTTGGATAAAATTCACGTGGGCATCCAGCACGCCATGGCGCAAAATGACATCGTCGGTGTAACCCGACATGAAGAGGATTTTGGCCTCGGGTCTTATTACTTTCAGCCGCTCAGCTAACTCGCGGCCATTCATCCCGTTGGGCATCACCACATCTGTCAAGACTAAATGGATGGTCTCCAGGCTTTGCTGGCACAGTCGTAGCGCCTCCTCGCCGTGTTGAGCTTCTAGAACGTGATAGCCTTGCTTGCGCAAAATTAGCCTGGTTAATTTACGCACTTCCACTTCATCTTCAACTAAAAGGATGGTTTCAAGCTTTTTATCTGGCGCTGCGTCTAAATCTTGGTTGTCTGCCATCCTTAAGTCTGGCCCGATTTGATCGGTTAGACAGGGTAAATAGACCTGAAATGTTGTCCCCTGCCCTGGCTGGCTGAATACCTGGATACTGCCTTTACTCTGGTTGACAATGGCGTACACGGTGGACAGCCCTAAACCTGTGCCTTTGCCCTGCTCTTTGGTGGTGTAAAATGGCTCAAAGATGTGGCTAAGCGTCTCTTGATCCATACCGATACCGGTATCAGTAACAGTCAACTGCGCATAGCGCCCCGGTTGGAGTGGTAGCGGCTGAAGCGGCGTCGTTTTGTCTACGGCTATATTGGCCGTTTGGATGGTTATCTGGCCGCCATAGGGCATCGCATCGCGGGCGTTGATGACCAGGTTCATAACCACTTGCTCAATATGTCCTGGATTCATTTTGACCAGGCCCAAAGCTGGGGCGAGCCTTATTTCAAGGTCAACATCTTCAGCAATCAATCGCTCCAGCATTTTCTCCAGATCAATCATAACACCATTGAGATCAATGATTTCTGGCTGAGCCATCTCCTGGCGACTGAAGATCAAAAGCTGGCGCGTTACCGAAGCAGCCTGATTGGTGGCTTTTCTGATCTGTTCGGCATAGGAACGTAAATCTTCAGGCTCACGCAGATGCATAAGCAGTAAATCACTATAACCTCTGATAACCGTCAGGACATTGTTAAAATCATGGGCCACCCCACCGGCCAGCCGGCCGATGGCATCCATTTTTTGAGACTGGAGAAATTGGGCTTCCAACAAGCGGAGTTGTTCCTCCATTTGTTTACGCCGGCTGATATCGCGGCCATTGACGACAATCCCTTTCACATTGGGATCGTCCAAAAGGTTGTTGCTGACTGCCTCTAGCCAGCGCCATTGCCCCTGCGCATCCCGCATGCGGAACTCGAAGGGGGTATCATCAATTCCAGGATACTGAACAGTTTCATTAAAGCGGGTTTGAAGCCCCGTTAAATCCTCCGGGTGAACATAACTAAATACATTCTGCCCGATAACTCTTTCCGGTGGGTAGCCCAAAATTCGCTCCACGGGTGGGCTAACGTATTGAACTGTGCCATCAGCCCCCAGCAGGGTAATGATATCGGAAGAGTTTTGAATCAGGGAGCGGAAGCGAATTTCACTGGCCTTCAGCGCTTCCGCTGCCGCCCTATGGTCGGTGATATCCTGAATAATGCCGTCAATATAATCAATTTCACCGGCCTCGTTGAGAAAAACTCTGGCCGTATCGCGCACCCAGATCTGCGACCCTTCGGCGGTGCGGGCTTTTAATTCGTGGTAGGCAACCTCACCGTTGAGGTGGCACGTCGCCAGGTAAGCATCCCGTTCGTGGGGATTGTCAAAAACATTTCGAATAGATGTTTGCAACATCTCCTCGATGTTGTTGTAACCCAAGATAACAGCCAGAGCGGGGTTGGCATAGACCAACTTACCCGGCGGGGTATCGCGATAAACCCCCACCGGCAACTGATTGGTCAGGTTGCGATACTTTTCCTCGCTGGCGCGCAGGGCCTCCTCAGCCAGTCGGCGTTCGGTCACGTCTTCGTGAGTCACCACCAGCCAGGTGGCCTCAGCATCTTGAAAATGAGTGACTCGGACCCCAAACCAGCGTTGTTCGAGCGGATTATGGGCCGGGTACTCCAGATAAAACTGGTTACGCCGCCCGGCCATTACCTCACGGATACCTTCGGCCACAAGGGGAGCTTCTTCCGCATCAGGGCCGCTCGCCGCCTCGCAAATTTGTAGATAATTGAGGCCCAGCCCGTAATTTGACCCGGCATAGCCATTGGCCTCGGCAAAGAGCCGCCAGCGAGCATTGACGGCAATGATCTGCCCGCGCTCATCGAGGATGGCGATGTGAGAGGCCAGGGCGTCAATGGTAGCCTGGAGAAATTGGTGGGCCTTGCGTAAATTTTCGGCCTGGAGATAACTATCGAACAAACGCGCATTTTCCAGGGCGGCGGCCACCTGGTCGGCGATCAGTTGGACTAATATCTCGTCTGCCGCCACAAATGCGCCAACCTTTTGACTGCTCAATGACAGCGTCCCAATCAAGCGACCCTTGACCACCAGTGGCGCTACCAGCAGCGAGCGAAAACGGAGTGGCAACTCGCTGGGCAAAAAACGCTCATCGGCCAGTACGTCGGCCACATTAATGGTTTGGTTGCTGGCCAGGGCGTGGCCGGCAATGCCCTCACCAGGCCGGAAGGTAATCACTTGCCCCAATGTTTCGTCCGGCGAGCTGATAGCGACCGTATGCAGGGTTTGGCCGGTATCGTCCAGCAGTTGCAGCGACCCTCTGTCGGCGGCTGGCGCGGTTTCCGTGGCCGCTTTGATGGCCTGATCCAGCACCGCAGTCGGCGTGTGCGTTGTTACCAGGGCGCGGCTCAATTCCAGCAACCTATCCAGATCGTTGAGGGATAAGCTAAACGGGCGAAATCGCTCTGCGTTTGAGGGTAACTCGTCTTCAATTTTGAGGACCGCAGCGATCGGAGTAGTTGCCTGCTGGCGCAACTCAGCCACTGTCTGGCGCAGAGCGGCCAATTCTTCGAGGAGTTGGGCTTTGGTTTTATGGTGATCACTCATAATTTTTCCCTGGTTGAGCGAAGGTCCGCTTCCAGCAGACGTGTCATTTCTGAGGCCGGCAGGGGGCGGCTAAACAGGTAGCCTTGCGCCTCGTCGCACTGTTGGGCTTGCAGCCAAGCTGACTGGGCTTCTGTTTCCACACCCTCAGCAATTACCTTTAGGCCCAGATTGTGGGCCATCTGGATAATGGCGGTAATAATGGCCGCGTCGCTGTGGCTGTTGATAATTTCTTTAATAAAGGACTGGTCAATTTTCAAAGTGCTGAAAGGAAATCGTTTTAACAAGGTCAACGACGAACCAATGCCAAAATCATCCAGGGCCAGGCTCAGGCCCAGACCCTTTAACCGGCTGAGGATGTCTCCATTAAACTCATTGTTGATTAAAGGGATGCTTTCGGTAATTTCTAATTCAAGCGTCTGGGCCGGCAGACCGCTTTCGGCCAGAATTGCCGCTACTTGCTCAGGGAAATCGGACCGCCCACTGCCGTGCTGAAACTGGCGAATTGAAACATTGACGGCTGTGCGCAGGGTTGTACATCCAATATCTCGCCAATTTTTGGTTTGAGCGCAGGCGGTGCGTAAAACCCATTCGCCGATAGGCACAATTAGTCCGGTTTCTTCAGCCAGAGAGATGAACTCGCTCGGTCCCACCAGGCCGCGCTGCGGATGCAGCCAGCGCAAAAGCGCCTCGACCCCCACAATTTGTCCTGTGGATACGGAGACAAACGGTTGATAGTAAAGCTGAAACTCCTGCCGTTCGATGGCCCGCCGCAACTCGGCTTCCAATTCCCTGAGTGCGGTCATTTGGATATGCATGCCGGTGTTGAACATTTCGTAGCAGGCTCGGCCCCGCGCTTTGGCCCGGTACATGGTGGTATCGGCGTCGCGCAGAATATCCTCCGGCCGGTCGTATCCGCTGGCGCTCAAAGCAATGCCGATGCTGGCATTGGTGAAAAGTTCGTGTCCATCCAGGTTGATCGGCTGGGCTACTTCCTTGAGGATGCGTTCTGCCACCCGGACGGCGTCGTCAGTTTCTCGTATCGGCTCGAGCAAAACAGTAAACTCATCGCCGCCCAGGCGAGCCACCAAATCGCCGGAGCGAACACAGGCTTTGAGCCGCCGGGCGATGGTAATCAGCAGTTGATCCCCCACCAGATGCCCCAGACTATCATTGATCACCTTGAAACGATCCAGGTCTATAAACAAAACGGCAAATAAGAAGTTAGAGTCCTCTTTAGCTTGTGTAATAACCTGTTCCAGGCGTTTCATTAAAAATGCGCGATTGGGCAGGCCGGTTAAGGCATCGTGGAGAGAAGCATACCTCAACTCATCTTCATTAGTTTTTCGCTGCGTAATGTCGGCTTGAGAGCCGGTGATCCGATAGGCCTGCCCATTGGCATCACGCACGGCTAAACCCTGGCTAAGAATCCAGCGATAATCACCGTTCCAGTGCAGCATGCGGTATTCGCTTCTGAAACTGGGGGTGACCCCTTCCAGATGCACGGCAATATCCGCCTTGAGCCGAGGCAGGTCTTCGGGATGAACCCGGCTGAACCACTCCTCGACGTTTGATTGAAGCTCCTGTTCATTATACCCCAAAATAGCTTTCCAGTGGGAGGAAAAATAGATTTCATTGGTGCGCAAATCCCAATCCCACAAGCCGTGGTTGGCTGCCAAAACCGCCAGGGCGTAGCGTTCACCGCCCTGCCGCAGCGCTTCTTCAATCTGCTTGCGTTCGGTAACGTCGTAGCCGGTATTGACAATAAACTCAACCGCGCCGTGCTGATCTTGTAAAACCGTGCTTGACCAGGCAATCAAACAGCGGTCGCCGGCTTTGGTCAACCACCAGTTTTCATGCTCAATCGGAAAGTCGCCGGCCAGAAGCCGCTCAAAAACGCCCCTGACAGTCTCGATTTCTTCAGGATTGCCGAAGACATCCCAGATAGGCTTGCCTTTGACTTCCTCAAAGCTATAGCCGCTTGTTTTTTCGCAGGTTTGGTTGAGGCGGATGATGCGACCTTCGGCGTTAAGGATAACCACTATAGCCCCAGCCGTATCGAGGACAGCAGAAACAAAATTGCGTTCCGCTTTGAGCGCCTTGATCCGCTCGACAATTTCACGACGAGCCTCAGCATATAACCAGGCATTTTTTAAGGCTACCACCGCCCGGCTGAGAAATGCCTCCAACATGTCAGCATCACTCTGGCTAAAGAAGCCGGGCGTATCACTGTCAACATTCACAAAGCCGATGATCTGCTCTCGCATGCGGATGGGCGCGCCCGCATAAGATTTGACCCACCCCTGGCCAGAGTGAGTTAACCAGGCGTCCTGTTCGGCGGCGTGAGAGACGACCACCGGGCGGCCGGTTTGGCGCATCGTATTCAAGCTGGGGATTTCTGAAATTTTAAGGATAAAGGGGCTGACAAAATTTTTACCGCCGAAACGAGCGTAACCGTGCCAGCGAAAAATACGGGCCGTTTCGCCCTGGGTGAGCATGATGCAGGCCGCCTGGTGGGGCACAATTTGGGGGAGTTGATCCAACAGGTGGTCAAGCACCTCATCATATTTTAAGGTGCTGTGCAAGGCGGCGCTGGCCTGGTATAATGTTTCGGTCAAACCGCGCTGCTCATGCTCGGCAGCCAGCGACTGCTCTTGGGCTGAGGCTGCGGCAGGGGTTTCGCCCCGGTTCTGCCGGACCGTCGTCAATTCGGTGGTGGGTTGTGTTTTGGCTTTGTTAGGGTGCTTTGTCATCGCAGTAGTCTGTAGTGTATCACAAACTTGGTTGCCAAAGCAATCCCTTAAATGTCCTAGCCAGGACTGGAGCAAAGTCGGCATAAAGCCGGGGCAAAAGAAGGTGGATTATCTATCGGGGTTGGGGAGTGGATATAAAAGTCAGGCCGGTAAATCACGAAACCAGGCAAACCAAACCGAGAATATCAGGAGCAGAATTGAAAAAAGCATCCATAACTTTACCCAAAACATGGGAGTCTGTAGGAGAGGCCAGTGTTTAAACTGTGAGGCCATCTGCGTAGCATCATCCTTAAGTTCACCCTGAGAGCCTTTATGCACAACTCTTCTAAGCTCTTTTAAATCGGTTAAGGCAGCAAAGGCACTTTGGATAGCCACCAGGAACAGCAAGAACATGGACCAAAATATTTCTGCTCGCAAGGCGACCCAGATAAACAGTGCGCCAAAGACAAGGCCCAAGAGATTGGTAAATCCACTTGCGCCAAAACGCAGGGCGCTAAACAACAAAATTAGCCCCAATGCGACTAAAGTAAAGGAAGCGCAGTAGGGCATGGTACTCAATAGGATTAGACCTGCGCTAAATATTGTCACCCCCAAATATCCTGCCGGGTTTACAAAATATGGGTTTCCACCTTCACTCTTGCTCACCCCGTATGCGCCTTCTTTGGGTTTAGGGTATACCCAAATGCCTTTTGCGTCTCCCCCGGTCAGGTGCGTGGTTATAGCATGGCCTAATTCGTGGATTAATGTGGATAGCCAATAGAAAGGGGTTGCCACTCCGGGAAGGATATTCAGGAGCAAAACTGTAAATACCGCCATATCAAAGATAACCAATGAACTTAGCCGGGCTTCGTTGGTGAAGTTAATATCCAGGATGTTTGTGTCTAACATCGTTAAGCCTGTTCTAAATTTGCATTATGTCAACTCTTTCGATTATACTCAACTAGAATTGTATTGTCTACTCCCAAAATCCTGTTTCAAATTATCCGGTCGGGACATTACAAAAGGGCATGTTTAGCCGATCTTTCATCTCCAACCAAAAAAAATGGTGGCCTTGGCTAGCCACCATTGCTATCTTGGTACTCGCGGCGCTGCAACTACGCAGCCAGGGCCGTTTGTGGATGTGCGACTGCGGCTACATCTGGCTGTGGTCGGGGGATGTCTGGAGTTCCGACAACTCGCAGCATTGGTTCGACCCTTACAGCTTTAGCCATATGCTGCACGGTTTTATCTTCTTCTGGCTGCTGGCCTGGGGACTGCCCCGGCTGGCCGTGTCGTGGCAGTTGTGTCTGGCTCTGTTCGTTGAGGCGTTGTGGGAGATTTTCGAGAACTCGGCTTTTGTCATCAATCGCTACCGCGAAGCGACCGCCGCCCTCGGCTACCAGGGCGATACGGTGATCAATTCACTGGGTGATATCATTGCTTGTGGGATTGGCTTTGCCATTGCCTGGCGCTTGGGCTTTCGCCGTTCGCTAGCCTTATTTGTCATCACCGAATTAGTGCTGCTGTTCTGGATCAGGGACAACCTGACCCTAAACATTATTATGCTGCTTTACCCTATCGAGGCGATCAAAGCCTGGCAGATTGGCCCCTAAACTTAATTGACTTGGGCTTTGAAAAAGGGGTTTTTGACTCTATAATTACCAGCGGGAGAAATATACTATGAACTTAGCCGAATTAATGCATGATCGTTTCCCATTGGTTTATGAACAGGGCCGTCCGGTGGCGGTATTGGTGGATTTTGAAGTTTTTCAACGGTTGGTGGACGCCCTGGCTCGTTTGCAAAAAGCGGCTGACGATGAAGATGAGGCGGCCTGGATTGAGCAAATTATCGGCCAGGTACGGGCTTACCGGCAGGCCCATCCCGAAGAGCTAATGACGTTTGACTCACCAGAAGCTATCCTGGCGGCTCTGGATGCGCCGGATGACTGAAACACGGTTTTATCGGGTCTCATTCGATAAAGAGTTGAAGCGGCAAGTTCAACAATTACCGGGCAAATTGCGCCAAGAGGCAAAGCAACGAATTGCCGACCTGTCCACTGATCCGCGTCCCCTCGGCGCGATAAAACTACGTGGCTATTCCGATATCTATCGTACCTGGCTAACTGACGCTCGCTATCGTCTGATTTGGGAGGTGATCGAGCAGGAACGCCGGGTTGAGGTTTATTACGTAGGCTTGAAGCCGAATTATGAGGAATTACTCGGCCCTCCTCCACTTCCTTCTGATTAAGATAATTTTAGTTCAATCGGCGCACCGCCCGCCGGAATGCCCAGGTATTTTTGGGGCGTTTTGTCAAAGCTCAGCTTGCAGCCGGGGGCGCAGAAGTAGTAAAGCTGGCCCTGATACTCCGACATGTATTTGGCCGTAGCAATGTCCACCGTCATGCCACAAACCGGGTCAATCGCTTCGCCCGAAGGCGCGGGTTGGGCCAGGTATTTCGGTGGATCTTGCTCAAACGATTCTTTGCAACCGGCGCAGCAAAAATAGTAGGTTTGCCCTTCGTACTCAACCCAGTGCTCCGCCCCAACGATTGGCACGGTCATCCCGCAGACCGGATCAATTGCCTCTGTTGGCGGTGGGGACATCAGCGCCGACACATCCAGCGGTTCGGCGTTGCGCCGGCGCTGAACGATTTCGGCCATGATGCTCAGCGCAATCTCATCACCCCGTAAGGCCTGAATATCCAGTCCCGCCGGATACTTTAGCCGGGCCAGTTCGGCCTCGCTCAAGCCCTGCCCGCGCAGATACTCCAACACCGCCGCCGCTCTGGTTTTGCTGGCAACCAGGGCTACGTAAGCCGCCTTGGAGCGCAAGGCATATTCTAAGGCCAGTTCGTCGTAGTGGCCGTGGCTGGCGACGATGATGTAGGTGAGCGGGGTAATCTTGCCGCCAATCTGCTTTAGATCGGTGATGATCTCGTCGGCGTGGGTCATCCCCACCCCCTCATGATCGGGATCAACAGCAACGACATGGTAATTCATCGCCTGGCCCAGCCGGGCCAATGCCTGGGCCACCGGCAGGCTGCCGATAATCATCAGCCGGGTGGGGGGCAACTGCGGCTCGATGTAAATTTCCAGCGTGCCGCCGCTGAAGCAGGTCATGGGCAGATCTACCAGCCCGGCGCGGCGCTCCGGCTGCGGGTCGGTGCTGAGGCGAATCAGCCTCGGCTCGCCGTTGGCCAGCGCCTTCATCGCTTCCTGGATAACCGTCGGTTGGGCGCAGCTTCCGCCAATCCAGCCGTGCATCACCCCTTCCGGGGTCACAATCGCCTTGTCGCCCGGCTTGGCCGAAGTCGGCTTCTCGGCCCGCACGACAATAGCGGTGGCAAAGGGTCTGCCTTCGCTTAAAAGCTCGTGGGCTTTGGTAAAAAATTCATCGTACATCTTATCACTCCAAGTGTTTTATAGGCGGAAATCCCAGGACGTAACTGCTCAGCCATGTCATCCATTCGACAAGCTCAGGACAGGTTTCGACCGTAGGGAGAAATCCCCGACGCCTTACCTTTATGTATGTATGTATTGTGCCCTGAAGATTTCTCGCTCCTTCGTCGCTCGAAATGACATAAGCCTGAGTAGTAACCCCAGGGCTATTGTTACTTGGTACAAGTAAAGCGGTCAGTATATAATATTGACAAAATTAAGATGAAAGTTAAGTTCACCGTAAAAAATTTAGATGGAATTGAATATCAAGATCTAACCCTGGGTAATACCTACCGGGTGATTGGAATTGAGGCTGATGATTACCGGATTATCAATGACGAAGGCCAGCCCTATCTTTACCCCCCGGCCTTATTTTCAATTGTGGATAAGCATGAGCCGGCAGACTGGATTACCGAATACGGAGAAGAGAGCGAGCGATATGCCTATCCGCCGGAGTTGAGCAGGGTGGGCTTTTTTGAAGATTATTTTGATGATGATCCCAAAACTATTGCTGTCTTCCGCCAGTATCTAGCCACTCAACGCAACCGGCGCAGCAGAGTCCCTAAAGCCGCCTAAAAAGGTGTTGTTAAAAGATTACCGGGTTTGGAAGATACCCAAACAACGTTCTTCCCTTGTGAATTGCTCACACAGCCGATCCAATCGCTCGTAATCATCCCCAAACATTTGTTTGAAGTAGGAGAAAGCTTCCATGTTCTCCCATACATCGGTGATTAGATACCGCTCCGTCCGCTCGATGTCTTGAGCCAGAGTTGTGCCCCGATAAGCTGAGCTTTGCTGAAAGAGCCTGGCCCAGTGCCCCTCAGCAGCATAGTACTGCTCAAACTCAGCTCGTTTATCCGGCTGAATAACAAACTCCCAGACAATCTGAATCAAAAATGACTCTCCTGAAAATAGACCGGGGACGGGAGACCGATGACCGGGTATTTGTTCCCCGGTCTCCCGTCTCCCGTCTTCCACCATCATCGGCAAAAGATTTTCATTATGGGTGGGGGATTGCTTCGGCCTACGGCCGTTCGGCTGAGCTCACACCCCTTCGGGTGCGCCGAAGGACGCGACGAAGCCTCGCAATGACATTCGACCTTCCACCTTCCAACCTTCCAACCCTTTAGGCTGCCAACCCTAATTCTTGCTTCTTGGCGGCTACATCCATCCCGTGCAGCCGGGCCAGGTTTTCGCCCAGGATTTTCTTTTTGGCCTGGATGGTCAGCGGAGGGTAGCCGTATTGAGTTTGCAAATCTTCCGGCAGTTCAAAATCCCAAAAGGCCTTGAGCGCCCACTGTGGATGCCAGATGGGGGTTTCGCCGCCATAGATAATTTTGTCCTCGCCGCACCACCACAGCATCTTGGCTAACTGCTCGGCAAAAACGCGGGGATGCCGGCTGACAAAGTTGACTGTCGCCGCAATGGAAGCATACAGATTGGGGTAGCGGACAATCTGCCACAGCACTTCATCCAGCCAGGGCAGGCCGACGTGGAAAATAACAAAATTGATGTCGGGGAAGTTGGCTGCCGCGCCATCCATATCCCAGGTGCGAGTATGCTCGATGGGCTGCGGCCCCAGCGGTACGCCTTTATGCACCCCCACCAAGTTGACCCCCAACTCCAGGGCTTTTTCAAAACAGGGGAAAGCCACGCGCGGGTCGTCCATGCGCCAGGGGAAGGGCTGGCCGTAATCATACCGCACATTGTAGAATTTGAAGGCTTTGGCTCCGTACTCTTTGACCTGCACCTCCATCAAATCCAGAGCTTTTTTGCCTTCCAGGGGATTGACCGCGCCCCAAAACACGGCCCGGTCGGGGTGTTTGCGGGCCATCTCGGCGCACTTTTCCCACGAAGAGAGGCCATCTTTGAACAGGTCGGTCAGCGGCAGCGGTTGGGCCACAATCATATCGGTGTCGGAGTTGCCGATAATCATGTCGTAAATCTCGTCAACACTCCACTCGCGCAGAAACTTCTCCGGCGGCAGTACCGGCTCGCCTGCCGCCGTTAAAAATTGGTGAAAGGCGTAGAGGTGATTGATAAACAATTGGCCGGGCGGGCCAAAGGCATTGTTCATATCAAAATTAAAAATATGGCAAACGCAGTCAAACACAAAGGCGCTTTCGCCATTTTTACCGTTTAACATGGCAGCATCAACCTCCTTGTTGTTCAGCCAGACGTTTTTCTCGCAGAGGAAGCAGCTCCTCCAGCGGCAAGGTTAATTTCTTCCGGGCGGAATCCGACAGGCGGTCCATGCTCCAGGCCGGATTCCACAACACTTCTATTTTGACCTGCTCGACGCCCCGGCACTGCAATTTGACTTGTTCCTCCATCAGCGTGTACAGGTTAGCCACAAACGGACACCAACCCGTCGTCAGGAGCATATCAATGTGGACCTCGCTGCCTTCAATGCGCACGTCCTCGATGAGGCCCATATCTACCACGCTGATTTCTCGATCCCGGCAACACGGGTCGTAACAGTCGCGTAGCGCCGTCATCACGTCATCTTTGGCGATCATCAATCGTCACCCCCTTCGATTCATGGGCCGATCAATTTTCCGGCGTCCTCGCCCCTCAGCCCGGAGGACAGGGCCGGTTGATGACTCGTTTTCACCTCCTTTCCAGGAAGGAGATTGGAGATTAGAGATTCTTTAATCTCCAATCTCCAATCTCTAATCTCCAGTCTCACTGACCACCCGAAAGCCGGTGTTGTGGCTCACCGAGTCTGGTGGGCCGCTCAGACGCCGCGCCGCGCGAGCGCCCCACTCCATATCAAACCAGGAGCCGCCGCGCAGAACACGCCAGCCTTCGGCGTTGAGGTCTTCACGTCCGTCGTTGGGCGCATAAGGATAATCCACAAACAGGCTGCTGCACCACTCCCAGACATTGCCGATCAAATCCATTACCCCGTAGGGACTGGCCCCGCCGGGATAAGCGTCCACCGGCGTTGTCCAGCCGAGACTAGCTTCGCCGGTGTTGCAGCGAGTTTTGTCGAACTCAAACCCCCAGGGATAGGGTCGGCCATCAGTTCCTCGCGCCGCTTTTTCCCACTCGGCTTCGCTGGGCAGTCGGTAGATTTGGCCGGTGGTCTGGCTTAACCAGCGGCAGTAGGCCAGCGCATCGTACCACGAAACATTGACCACCGGATGGTTGCCCAACACCTCAGGATAATGTCCTTCCCGCCAATCGGCAGGGGCCGGGTGGTTGCTGGCCGTGACAAAACTTTGATAAAGCTGATTGGTGATCGGGTATTTGCCAATGGTGTAAGCCGCCAAATAAACCGGGTGGGCGTCGTCACCCTCGCCCATCGTGAACTCATCCGCTGGGATCAGGAGCATCTCCACCGTTTAGACCAAAGCAATCACCCGGCTGGGGCCGCCGCTGGCCCCGCCAATCTTTGGCCCGCCGACAAAGACCGTGGCCCCAAAAGGCGGCAACTGACCCAGGTTGGCCACACACTCCATGCCCCACTTGTTGGCCGGTAGCCAGTTGTAATGCACGTCAAAAGTAGCGGAAGGGCCGTGATCCAGGCTGAGGGTGTCTACCATAATACCTTTTACGTCCCGTTCCTTCAGCAAGAAGTCAATCGCTTCGAGGCCGAAGCCGGGGAAGTGCATCACCCCCTCGTCGTCGGCGTTGCGAAATTTATCGCTGGTGACGTTGGCATCCCAACCGCTCAACATCGCCACAATCGCCCCCGGCGGGATTTCGCCGTAGCTTTCTTCCCAGGCTTGCAGGTCGTCCGGCGTTACCAGGGCGTCAGGGTCTTCTTCGGCTTTGGCCCGGATGTCTACCACCGCCAGCGGGCCAAGCAGGTCCGACACCGGGATTTGGTCGGCGGTAAGCTGGTCGGAAAAGTGGAAAGGCGCGTCCATGTGGGTGCCGGTGTGCTCGTTGAGCGTCCACTGATAGATGTTGTAGCCGTCTTTGGCCAGGGTGACCAGCACATCCAGTTCAAGTTGCGGCTGACCGCCAAAGGTAGGGAACTCCGGGGTGAGGGTGTGGGTTAAATCCACCACCTTGCTAAAGAAACCGACCTGCATTTGGGGAATACTTTGCACCGGCGAAGGCAGCGGCCGGCGCTCGGTTGCAACCGCCGCCAGGGCTGAGGCAGGTGTTGCCGCAACCGCCGCCGTCGCCGCCAGGCCGAGCGTTTTCAAAAACTCCCGCCGGCTCAAGGATTGAACAATCTTTTGTTGACACTTTGGAACGCACATAGTTACCTCCCTTTGAATGAAATTATTGATTTTGCAACTTACGCTCATGTACGGAACTGGTGCAGCCACTTGCCTTGCCGCCCGGCGATTAATCGCCGGGCTATAGAACAGCGCCCCATCAATGGGGCTTAGCCGGATTTATCCGGCGCTGTTTCGTAGCCCGGAAATTCATTTCCGGGCGATGACCGGGTAGGATTGCGCTTGTTTTTAACATAATCTGCAACTTACGTGTTGCGTCTTGCGTAAAATAAACGCAACACGCACTACGCAACACGAACTCACTCCAGCGGCGGAAACACGTCCGGTTCGACCTGATAGCCTTCGGCCAGCTTATTGGTGGTGTTGAACATGGCGACGACGGCCATCAGTTCGCCCAACATTTCATTATCCATGCCCAGCTTTTTGGCCGCCGCCGTATGTGAGTTAATGCAATAAGCGCAGCCGGTGGTGGCGCTGACGGCAATGGCGATCATCTCCTTGGTCAGCGGGTCGAGGCGGCCTGGAGCCATGACCTCTTTCAAATCCCGCCAGACGCGGGCCAGGGTCGGTGGGTGATTGGCCAGGGCCTTCCAGAAGTTGTTGATGTAGTCGGTTTTACGGGTGACTCTAATGTCGTCATATATGGCCCGCACTTCCGGGCTGGCTTCGTCGTATTCGATCAGTTTGACGGTGGGCATCTTTATCCTCCTGCCAAGCCTCACCTATTCCTTAACCTGACGATGTAGTTCTTCAACGGCTAATTCAACAATTGCGCGGGTAACAAAGAGGGTACTGACATCGTGCAAATCAAGTAAATAACGTTCGGCCTGGTTAAGGGAAATCAAGTTATTTCGATATGATTTAACCACAATCCCTAACGATCCTATCGGCGTCAATTTTAAGCGTTTGGCCGCTTCTCGGACTGCTAGGTCATCTGTCAGAATGTAGGGTATGTTTATTTGTCGGCAGAGGTACAGGCTTTCACACTCGCCACTGTGCAGGTTTTGCAAACCGTTGTCCTGGACAAAGCGGGTGACTTCTGCTTGAGTTGGAGTATACCGGCTAATATGGCCCAACTCCAACAAGCGTGTTTCTGTCGCGCGATTAATCGTTTCTAACCAAACCGCTTGGGGAACGCAGAGACGCTCGAAAAGATGTAGCAAGAAAAGGCAGTCAATTTCGGCCAGATGAATTAGGGGACCAGCATCGGCTACAGCCTCAATTACTCTGCCAGCGCCCATGCCAGGTCTTCCAGCATCGCATTATGTTGGCGTTCCGCCAGTTCGACCCAATCAATACCCACCGCCTCGATAGCTTCAGAGCGGCTTATTTTGCCACGCAAGAATTGACTGAGAATATGTTCACGCCACAGTTGCCGTAAGCCAGATTGAATGGCTAATGTCATCACCTCAGCTTCAGGCTTTTCCGTTTCACGGGCAAGCTTTTCCAGGTAGGTCAGCATCGTATTCATTGTTTATAAGCCTCTAATTCTATCTTGTCCATCCTAACCTCAAGTGTAGTTGGATTCCCCTCTAAAGTCAACCCGGCCCAAAAACGTGAGACGAGGAGGCGTGAGGCGTGATACGTGAGGCGTTATCATTTACGCAGTTTCGCCTCCTCGCCTCTTCGCCTCCTCGCCGCTCTACTCCGTCACCCCATGCTCCCGCAGCAGCTTCCACACCTTCTGCGGCGTGATCGGAATGTCAATGTGCCGCACGCCGAGATGCCACAGCGCGTCCACGACCGCATTGGCAATGGCCGGCGGTGCGCCAACAGTGGGCGACTCACCCACGCCTTTGGCCCCTAAAGGATGATGGGGCGAAGGGGTGATGGTCTTGCCCAATTCCCACTTGGGCGTCTCGACCGCCGTTGGCAGCAGATAATCCATAAACGTGCCGCTCAAATTCTGGCCATTTTCGTCGTAGACAATCTCCTCGAACATGGCCGGGGCCAGGCCCATGGTCAGGCCGCCGTGTATCTGACCCTCGACCACCAGCGGGTTGATGATATGGCCGCAGTCGTCCACGGCCACAAAACGGCGGATTTTGACCTCGCCGGTGCCCTTGTCAATGTCTACCACGCAGATGTAGCTGCCAAAGGGGAAGGTCAGGTTGGGTGGGTCGTAATAGTTGACCGCTTCCAGCCCGGCTTCCATGCCCTGGGGATGATTCGTATAGGCAGCGAAAGCTATTTCCTGGATGGTCTTGGCCTGCTCCGGCGAACCTTTGACCCGGAAGCGGTCTACATGCCATTCCAGGTCTTCCTCGTTGGCCTCCAGCAGATGGGCGGCAATCTGTTTAGCTTTGGCCTTGATCTTGCGGGCAGCCATGGCCGTGGCCGCTCCGGCGGTGGGGGTGGAACGGCTGGCGTAGGTGCCCAGGCCGTAAGGCGCGGTGTCGGTGTCGCCATGCTCCACTTCGATGTCTTTGGCCGGCAGGCCCAACTCCTCGGCGATGATCTGGGCAAAAGTGGTTTCGTGCCCCTGCCCCTGTGTTTGCACCCCGATGCGGGCGATGGCTTTGCCGGTGGGGTGGATGCGAATCTCGCAGCTATCAAACATCTTCAAGCCCAGAATGTCGAAATCTTTGGACGGCCCGGCTCCGACTACCTCGGTGAAACAGGAGATGCCGATGCCCATCAACTCGCCTCTCGCCCGTTTTTCGGCCTGCTCCTGGCGCAGTTCGTCGTAGCCGATCATGTCCATCGCCAGCTTGAGGGCCGCGCTGTAGTTGCCGCTGTCGTAGGTCCAGCCGGTGGGTGATTTGTAGGGGAACTGCTCTGGTTTGATAAAGTTTTTCAGCCGGAACTCGGCCGGATCCTGGCCCAACTCGTGGGCCACCAGGTCGGCCATGCGCTCGATCATGTGGACCGCCTCGGTGACGCGAAACGAGCAGCGATAGGCTACGCCCCCCGGCGGCTTGTTGGTGTAGACGCCGTCTACGGCAATGTGCGCCGCCTGCATATCATAGGAGCCGGTGGCGATGCTGTACAGCCCAGCGGGGAATTTGGAGGGATTGGCCGCCGCATCCGCCGCGCCGTGATCGGCCACCGTGTTGACCCGCAGGCCGATAATCTTCCCGTCGGCGTCGGTCGCCATCTCGGCTTCGATGTGGTAATCGCGGGCAAAGCTGTCGGCCTGCAAATTTTCGCTGCGGTCCTCAATCCACTTGACCGGCTTGCCCGTGACCAGGCTGGCGACGATGGTGCAGACATAGCCGGGATAAACCGGCACTTTGCCGCCAAAGCCGCCGCCGATGTCGGGCGAAATAATCCGGATTTTGTGCTCCGGCAGCCCGCTGACCAGGGCCACGACGGTGCGATGGGCGTGGGGGGCCTGAGAGGTCATGTAGATGGTCAAGTGCTCCCGAATTTTGTCCCAGTGGGCCACCATGCCGCAGGTTTCAATCGAAGCGACGTGGATACGGGGCAGGTAGATTTTTTCTTTGACCACTTTGGCTGCTTGCGCAAAAACGCGGTCGGTGGCCTCTTTGTCGCCCGCCTCCCAATGCCAGATGTGGTTGGTCTTTTCTTCCTTATCATCGCGGACGATGACTTCATTTTTGAGCGCCTCGTACGGATCCATCACCGGCGGCAGCGGCTCGTACTCCACCTCAACCAGCTCGACGGCGTCGGCGGCGATGTAGCGGTCAGTAGCGACCACCGCGCACACTTCTTGGGCGTAGTAGACCACCTTTTCGATGGGCAGGACCATCTGGGTGTCGGACATGAGGGTGGGCATCCAGTGCAGGTTGCCGGCCTTTTTCAAATCCTCGCCGGTGATGACGGCCAGCACGCCGGGCAGAGCCAGCGCTTTGCTGGCGTCAATCTTCAAAATTTTGGCGTGGGCATAAGGACTGCGTACCAGATCGAGGTAGAGCATCCCCGGCAGCTTAACATCATCCACATAGTTACCGGCTCCCTGGATAAAGCGCGGGTCTTCCTTTCGTTTCATGCGGTGGCCCATGCCGCAAATTTCCGGCGGGGTCGTCACCCGGACATCGTGGGTGGTCGGCACATTGGCCGAAATCGTCACCCCCGGCGGCGCTTCGGCAATTTTGTTTTCTCTTTTATGCGGTACAGGCATAATACCTCCGATTTACGATTTTGGATTTACGATTTACGATTAATCGTTCACAATTCACTATTCACAATTAATCTTCGCCTAAGCCTCAGCCTTAGCCTGCATTTTTTCTGCGGCATATTGGATGGCTTCAACAATTTTGATGTAGCCGGTGCAGCGGCAAAGATTGCCGGAGATGGCCCATCGAATTTCTTCTTCAGTCGGGCTGGGGTTTTGGGTCAGAAAGGCTTTGGCGCTCATGATCATGCCGGGGGTGCAGTAGCCGCACTGTAGGCCGTGTTTTTCCCAAAAGCCCTCTTGCAGCGGGTGCAGCGCCCCGTTAGCCACGCCCTCGATGGTTTCGATGCTGCGGCCATTGGCCTGCACCGCAAAAATAGTGCAGCTTTTGACGGCTTTGCCGTCCATAATGACCGTACACGCCCCGCAACTGGTCGTATCGCAGCCGATGTGCGTGCCGGTCAGATTGAGATTTTCGCGGATAAAGTGAACCAGCAGCAAGCGCGGCTCGACTTCCTGGGAATATTGCTGCCCGTTCACCGTCACTGTTATTGGATAGCCCATAGTTCTGCTCCTTTGCAACTGAATTGAACGTTATAACGTGGAACGTTGGAACGTTTAACCTTTGGCTCGCTCGACGGCCTTGTTAATGGCCCGGATGGTCAACACGCGCACGATGTCGCGCTTGTACTCCTCCGAGCCGCGCAGGTCAGCCGAGGGTTCACACGCCTGGGCAGCGGCAGCTCCGGCGGCTTTAATGTTGTCTTCCGTGAGGGGTTGCCCGGCGAGGGCTGCTTCGGCATTGGCGGCCCGCATGGGGGTCGGGGAGACATTGGTCAGGCCAATGCGGATGGATTGGCATGTATTGCCGGCTACGGTCAGTTGGACGGCTACCGCAGCGACGGCGTAATCGCCTACTTTGCGCTCCAATTTGAGGTACGCGCCGCCGCTCGCGGGGGCTGGGGTAGGGATACGGATTTCTTTCAATATTTCGTTTTCGGCCAGGCTGCTGGTGAACAGGTCAACAAAAAATTCGTCAATGGGGATGGTCCGCTCACCGTCAGGCCCGACGGCGACGACGGAGGCGTTATAGGCCAGCATGGTCGCGGGGTGATCGTTGGCCGGGTCGGCGTGGGCCAGGTTGCCGCCGACGGTGGCCATATTGCGCACCAACGGGTCGGCAATCACTTTGGCCGTATCGGCCAGGAGAGGATATTTTTGGTGGATCAGGGGATTGGCGTCAAGGTCGGCCTCGCGGGTCATCGCCCCGATGACCAGGTGGCCGTTCTCTTCTTTGATATAACTCAAGCCGTCAATGCGATTGATGTCAATCAATATTTCCGGCTGCGCCAGTCGAAAGCGCATGGCCGGAATGAGACTTTGTCCTCCGGCCAGGATTTTGGCTCCGTACCCTTTTTCAGACAGCAGCTTGACCGCTTCGGGTAAGGTAGCCGGAGCAAAATATTCAAACTTGCCTGGAATCATAAACTAACCCCCTTCATTGGATTTTAGATTTTAGATTTTGGATTTTGGATTGTAGATTTAGTGGTTGTCACCCCCTTAATTGCCCACGCATGTCATTTCGACCGAAGGGAGAAATCTTTGATGTCTATGCAGCGCTATAAAGATTTCTCGGCCTACGGCCTCGAAATGACAGTTACAAATTTAGGAAAGTGGTTGGGCGAAAATAATACTCAAGATATTAAGTGGAAACAAGTACCAACAGGGCCGGATTGGGTGGCCCACATGGGCCATTTTGCCCGGCTTAAACTAAGCCTCGCCGGACGGCTTCAGCCGCGGCCTGAGCGCGGCTGTCAACTTCCATTTTAGCAAAGATTTTGCGGAGTTTACGTTTGAGGGTGGTCTGGCTGAGGTAGAGTTGGCCGGCGATGGCCGTATTGCTGGCCCCTTCGACCAGCAGATGCAGAATTTGCTGCTCGTCCGGATCAAAAGCCGGGTTTTTCGGAGGGGGGACGGGAGGCGCAGGCGCAGCCGTAACCCAGCGCACCACCTGTTCGGTGATTTGCGGGCTGAAGGCGTGTTCGCCCCGGCAAACGGCGTGGATGGCCCGGACCAGCATCTCGTCCGAGACGTTTTTGAGCACAAACCCCTGCGCCCCAGCCCGTAGCGCCTCCAGCACATACTCCTCGTCGTCAAACGAGGTTAGCATCAAGACTTTGGCCTCCGGTTGGACCTGCCGAATCTGCCGCAGCACCTCCAATCCCGACTCGCCGGGCATACGGATGTCGAGCAGGGTCACATCCGGGGCCAACTGCTGGACCTGACCTAAAGCCGCTGCGCCATCCGCCGCCTCTCCGACGATGTCGAAATCGGGGTAGTTGGAGAGCAGGCTGCGAATGCCCTGCCGCACAATTTGATGGTCATCCACGACCAGAATGCGAATTTGTGTCATTGCTACTTTTAACTATTTGTCTGAATGGGCACTACCAACTCCACCTGCGTCCCTTGCCCCTTTTGGGTCTGAATCATCAACCGTCCTCCCAAACTCTCCGCCCGCTCTTGCATGCTGAGCAGGCCAAAACTGCCCTGGGGATTTTGCTGGGCGGCGGCCAGATCAAAGCCGCGCCCATCATCCATAATCACCAATTTGAGCAGATGAGGGGCAAAGGTGATAATCACCTCGGCCCGGTTGGCCTGGGCGTGGGCGCTGACATTTTGCAGGGCTTCCTGCATGAGCCGGTAGATGCTGATTTCTACTTTTGAAGGCAGGCGGGTTGGCTCGCCCAAAACCTGCACCGTGCAGGGCAGGCCGGTGTATTGTTGAAAACGCTCGGCGTAGCGGCGAATGGCCGGGGCCAACCCCAGGGCGTCGAGGGTGGGCGGGCGCAAATCGTGGATGATGCGCTTACTTTCCGCTTCAACCCGGCGCACAATATCTTGCACGGTTTGCAAGGACTCATCCGCTTTAGCCAGGTTGCCAGTAGTCAGCCGTTCGCGGGCCGATTTTAGCTCCAGCATCGCCCCGATAAGCAACTGGTTGGTTCCATCGTGCATATCCTGGCTGATACGCTGCCGTTCTCGCTCCTGCACCGCCACCGTTTCGGTGAGCAATTGTTGAAGCTGAACCGCTTTTTGAGCCAGCGCTTCTTTGGCTTCCTCCAGTTCTTGGGTGCGGCTGGCTACTTTGCGCTCCAACGCTTCATTGGCAGAGGTCAACTGCTCGTAGAGTTGGGCGTTGCGAATAACAATAGCCACCTGGGCCGCATAGGTCATTAAAAGCTGTTCGTGCTCGTCGTCGTAAGGCGAAGGGCGGTTAGCCAGGCCAATCATGCCCATCGGCACATCACGGATGCGCAGGGGGACGCCCAGAAAGGCGCCTACGCGGGGATGGCCGTGAGGCTGGCCGACTCGCTGCGGGTCGGCGGCGGCATCGAGTGAGCGCACCGGCCGGTTTTCGAGCACCACCCTGGCAAAAATATTAGGGCGCAGGGGGATAAGGTGGTTGTGCTGGTAGAAATGCTCCGAGGGATGAAAGCCCTGGATGGCGACCACATCCATAGCCCGGTTATCCGCCGTATTCAGGCCGACAAAGCCAAACTGCGAGCCGGTTAAATCCAGGCAGTGCCGCAGGGCGGTATTCAATACCGACTCCAGGCTGCGTAAAGCGGATAACTCGACCGCCAGGTGATAGAGCGCCTGGAGTCGTTCATCGCGTTGTAGGGTTGGTTGCGGCAAAAGAGACTCGGTCAACATTTAATTATTGTGAGATGTAACGCACTAAAAGCTGAATCCTGTGTTCGTCGCTGACGCCAACAAATGCTTGACCCAAAGCCAGGTAAGCCTCAGCAGTGATCAAAATGGACTCGGCCAAATCTGGATCGGTAGGTGGTACCCCATCTGTTTTTTGTTCATTAGAGACTGTTTGGGCAGCTTCTAAAATTGCAGAACTAACTGTGTCTTTATCGAGATTACCG
This sequence comes from Anaerolineales bacterium, assembly GCA_015075405.1. Classification (GTDB taxonomy): domain Bacteria; phylum Chloroflexota; class Anaerolineae; order 4572-78; family J111; genus DSQQ01. The sequence goes on along the minus strand of JABTUK010000002.1, from coordinate 1,430,982 downwards.
AGTATCCGCTTTAAAAATAGAGCGGTGGTTGAAGTTATCCAAACTCGAACTAAACCACTCTCGACTGCCTCACCCTGGACACAAAAATAGTAAAGGTTGGGATCATTCGGCGGAGGCACATCAAAGTAGGGTTGAATTTTTGCTCCGGCGCTGGTGGTGATGGAATAGCGTTTTCTGCCTGTCTCACGCTCGTAAACCCACAGATTTCTGCTTGTTTTACGGGTTCCCCCGCCACTCTCTTTCTATTCAGCCCAATAATTATCTGGCCTGGGTGGCTGCATTTCTTCTTCAAAGTAGAGAAACTCTCTTAAACTCTCTTGCCATAAAAGCCAGCCCGTTCTCAAATCGGGTTCAGTGTTCGGAGCATCTTGCGCAATCCGCTGGCGACGCTGCTCAATGAGCAGAGCGTATTGATGAAGAATATCCTGGGCTATTTTGGTTGGATCGTCTTCTGTCGAGGGAATACGGATAGAACGAGTTGCTGCCGGGTGCATTGGGCTGGTCCCACAAAAATCCTTGATACTTTTGTTTGACTTGACGCACAGCATTTTGTGTTCCACCCCCAAGCCCTGATACATTACATCTATATTCAGATTGCTCCAACTCTTGTTTGGAATATTTTTAGCCGTGCAATAAACATACGACCAATCACCTTCCTCAAGTTTTCGACCCATCATGGTGGCCACCCTTGAGGCCAAAAGGATGTGGGCTTTGATAAACTCTTCGTTAGAAAAAGCCGGCAGAGTAATGGAGCGTTCCAAATTAAAATTACTCAGCCTCCTCTGTCCAGAAATTAGGATACTTTGTTTGAATAATCAAGTAAATGATTTTGCGAAATTCTTCATAGTCCAGGTTAACTATCTCGCCGGCTTCCATACTTTCTTTGAGCCATAATGAATAGAGTTTGCGAGTGTCCAACTCATTTTGTCGTTTGACGTGCAAATAGCGCACCACAAATTCGCCAGAATTTTGAGCCAATTTATCTTCTAAAAATTCATTAATAGCTGAATACGGAGTTTTCTTTTGGCGCAGACTGTAGACAGGGGTTCCCCCATGGGTATCTTTACGGCAGTGAAGTATTAAATCGTAGCCCACAGCATTATCGGAGACAAACTGTTTGAAAGTGCCATGGCGTTTATCTAAAGTTTGAATAAGTTCGAGGTGGAAACCACTAGCGGCAAGGGCGAGCTGAACTGCCGACCAGACTTCGGCAGATGAATTGTGAAATTCCAGGGTGAGCCAACGGTTTGGCTTTAAAACGCGGTACATTTCGCTAAACGCTTGGGTCATTAATTCCTGGTAACTCTGAATTGTCTTATTTTGAACCCGATTCACAATGGCCTCGTGCTGGGTGTTGGTAAAAACGCCTAACCATGCTTCCCACAGATAATTCATTTCCGAATAATTAATATTGCTGCCAAAAGGAGGGTCGGTAAAAATGTAGTCAATCGAGTTATCGGGCAGAGGATGGAGGTCGGTGGCGCTTTGGGTGGAGATACAAAAGGGGGTCTTAGGCGGGTGCTGCCAGGTAGCCAGGTAATTTTGAATAGTTTTGGCCTTTCGGCGGAAAACTTTGAAAACATTTTGCTCATTAAAAATCATTGGGACGTTGTAATTGGCAATGTTGCCGCTGCCGCCCCAAAATCTAAATTCAGATAAGCGGGTGACTCGTTGATACAGGGACGTCACGGTAAACATGAGCTTTAAACTCAGAGCTTCATCGGGCCAGCGGCGGGCAATATCCCAGAGGCGGGCAATGGCCTGTAAATTTCGGGTGGTATAAAGCGCATCAATAGAATTTAAGCCGTGAACAATAGCCTGCCTGGTATTGACTCCAACGGGCAGTTTTGCGGTCGGATACCACAATTCAGCCGGAACACCATGACGATCACAAGCAGCTATGATCTCTAAATCGTAGTCATTGGGGACGCATTGGGTTTCCTGCAAACCCGAGTCACAACAACGATAACCCATCTGAACCGGGTAAAGTCGAGTTCGTCGCAGTTTGCGCTTGTGCAAGTGCTGGCCGCAGTGGGGACAGTCAAATTCTGCTCTGATTTTACTCTCGCGCACATCTTCTTGTTCATCACGGGCCACATCCCACAGCACAAATTCTTCCTGGCAAAAGCTGCAAATCAGGCCGTAACTCCACACCATATACTCCATTGGAACCAATTTGCTGCATCGGCGGCAATGAGTTCCATAGAGCTTCAATTCTTCGTCGCGGGTAGCAGTTAGGATTTCTTGGATGGCTTGCTGATAATGGTTTTCAATAACAGGGGTTAAAAAATTTAGCGCAATAAATGTCGCTGCCGGAGATAAATCAAAAAGAAGGGGCCGGCGTTGGGTCTGTAAAGCAGCCACGCCGGTCATGCCGGACCCACAAAAGGGGTCGAGTACCAGATTCCCCGGCTCGGTATAATGTTCAATCAAACGAGCAATAGCTTCGGGTGGCACTTTGGTATGATAGGTATGCGCATCGTAAACGTGGGAGTTTTTACCGGCCACTAAATTTTCGGGCAGGGGGTTGATGGAATAAGGGTGTTGAGTGTGATTTGAATCTACAAATTGTTGAATAGTCTGATTAGGGTAAGGCGAATAACAATCACCGGCAAAGGTATAAAGCGAGCGCGGTTTATCCAATAGCTCTAAATTGGGCCGATCTTCTAAAGGGATTAAAAGCAGTTGTTTCATATTTTTCATAAGATTAAATGACCACAAGAATTATAGGGCTACTAACCTACCCCTGTCAAACGCTTGTCGTTTACTCAAGCAAGTTGACATCAATCCGGGAAACCCATATAATCCTGTCATTGCTGCAAATCAACGTAAGGGAGGTGGTCAAAGCAATTTGACAACGTAACGTTGACTTTGGTAATCGGCCCCCAAAGAAGCAGCACCCCCATTTTTTTTGAGATAATTTAGTTTCAATCATTGCACTGCAAAGGAGGAGAGTAATGAAGATGATGCGTTTTATCCCCGTGTTTGTTGGCCTATTGATGATAGGTGTGCCCCTCTTGGCTGCCTGCGGCGCCGCCCCTACCCCCGATGTAGCGGCTATCGAGGCCGAGGCTCAAGCCAAAGTTGAAACCGCTCAAGCCCAGGTCGAAGCGGCCAAAGCCGAAGCCGAAAAAGCCGGCTCTGAAGCTGTAGCTGCAGCCGAAGCCACCGCCTCGGCGCTGCAAGCTGAGGTTGAAGCGGCCAAGGCTGCCGCCGAAGCCGCCGCGGCTGCTCCAGCGAGCGCCGGCTCTGGGGCGATGATGACTGAGGTCGGCGAAGGCGAGGGGGCGGTCTCGATTGTGGCCTGGGCCGGCTACATCGAACGCGGTGAAACCGACCCGGCTTACGATTGGGTGACAAGTTTTGAGGCCGATACCGGCTGCAAGGTTGAGGTCAAAGTTGCAGCCACCTCCGATGAAATGGTCGCCCTCATGAACGAAGGCGGGTTTGACCTGGTGACGGCTTCGGGCGACGCCAGCCTGCGCCTGGTTTATGGTGGCCGGGTCCAGCCCGTCAACCCCGACCTGATCCCCAGTTGGAGTACCGTTGACGAGCGCCTGCAAAGCGCGCCCTGGCACACTGTGGACAAAGATGGCGATGGCACGCCCGAACATTACGGCGTACCCTACCAGTGGGGCGCGAATGTGCTGATGTACAACACCGAAGCCTTTGGCGAGGAGCCGCCGACCAGTTGGGAAGTGGTTTTTAAAGAGATGACCTTGCCCGACGGTAAATCGAACAAAGGCCGGGTGCAGGCTTATGACGGCCCGATTTACGTGGCCGATGCCGCCCTTTACCTCATGGCGACCAACCCCGACCTGGGCATCAAAGACCCCTATGATTTAAACCCCGACCAGTTCAAAGCGGCGCTTGACCTGCTGCGCGAACAACGCCAGATTGTGGGCCGTTACTGGCACGATGCCTTCATCCAGATGGACGACTTTACCAACGAAGGCGTCGTCGCTTCCAGTTCCTGGCCGTTCCAGGTTAATTTACTGAAAGCGGGCGGCGCATCCATTGACAGCGTTATTCCCGCAGAAGGGGCGACCGGCTGGGCTGACACCACCATGCTGCACGTCGAAGCCCCGCACCCCAACTGCGCCTACAAGTGGCTGGAACATTCGCTCAACCCCAAACTCCAGGGCGATTTGGCCGCCTGGTTTGGTTCCGTGCCCTCCGTGCCGGCGGCTTGCGAGGGCAATGAACTGCTGGGGGCCGAAGGCTGTAAAACCAACGGCTTCGAAAACTTTGAAAAAATCCATTTCTGGCGCACACCTATAGCCGATTGCAGCAATGGCAGCGGCGGCTGTGTGCCCTATCATGAGTGGGTTACAAACTATATTGCGGTCATTGGGGGACGGTAGGTTAAATTTGATATGAGACCTATAAGGTCTTTAAGACCTTATAGGTCTGTTTGAGTAGGGGCGTAGCATGCTACGCCCCTATCATTCTCAAAAATGTAGGACAAACTTAAGTTTGTCCTACATCGTGATGGAGGTCCACATGCGGACAGGTTCATATATCAACGGCCAGTGGATTCACCCGCAGTCGGAGCGGTTGGTGCGTAATCTCAACCCGGCTGACCCCAGCGAGGTGCTGGCCGAATTTCCAGCAGCCACGGCCGCAGACGCGCAGCAGGCGATTGCGGCAGCGGAGGCAGCTTTTCACGATTGGAAAAATACGCCTGGCCCGGAACGGGGTCGGGTGATCTGGCGGGCGGCCAATATTGCCCGGCAGCGGGCCGACGAGATTGCCCGGACCATGACCCACGAGGAGGGCAAAATCCTCAAAGAAGCCAAAGGCGAAGCTCTCAAAGGGATTTCGCTGCTGGAATATTATGCCGGCGAAGGCTTTCGGATGCACGGCAAAACCCTGCCCTCGGAGGCGCGGGATACCTTCACCTACACCATCCGCCGCCCGCTGGGGGTAGTTGGCCTGATTGCTCCCTGGAATTTTCCCTGGGCCATTCCGGTCTGGAAATCAGCCCCGGCGCTGGTGGCCGGCAACACGGTGGTCTTCAAACCGGCCGAATTGACCCCGGCCACGGCCTCGTTGCTGGCCGAAATTTATGAGGAAGCCGGACTGCCGCCGGGGGTCTTTAACATGGTCGTCGGTTCCGGCTCGGTGGTGGGTGAAGCCATTGTTAACCATCCGGCGGTGCGGGCGGTCTCGTTTACCGGCTCTAATGCGGTCGGGAACGCCTTGTATGTCAAAGCGGCCCAGCGCGGCATCAAGGTGACGTGCGAGATGGGCGGCAAAAACGCCGTTATCGTCATGCCCGACGCCGACCTGGATAAAGCGGCGACAGCCATTCACGGCGGCGCGTTTGGCTCAACCGGCCAGCGCTGCACCGCCACCTCGCGGGTGATTGCCCATCCGACGGTGAAGGAGGGGTTGGTCGAGCGGCTGGTGGATAAAGCCCAAAAAATCAAGGTTGGGCCGGGGCTGGATGAAAGCGTGGATATGGGGCCGGCGGTGGATGAAAAACAGTGGAAAACCGACCTGGAATATATCGAAGTAGCTAAAAGCGAAGGGGCGCGTCTGGTCACAGGTGGTCAACGGCCCGCCCATCTGGAGCACGGCTACTTTGTCGAGCCGACCATTTTTGATAACGTCGCTCCGACCATGCGTATCTTTAAGGAAGAAGTTTTTGGTCCGGTGCTGGCCGTGACCACTGCCGACAGCCTGGAGGAGGCCATTAGTTTTGCCAATTCGGTCGAGTATGGCCTGACGACTTCCATTTTTACCGAAAATATCAACACCGTCTTGCGCTTCATCGAAGAGGTCGAAACGGGTATGGTTCATGTCAACGAGCCGACTATCGGCGGCGAGGCGCAACTGCCTTTTGGCGGGACCAAAGCCACCGGCGTTGGCGAGCGCGAGATGGCCGAGGAAGGGCTGAACTTCTTCACCGAGATCAAGACGGTGTTTATTAATTATTCGGGCAAAGCGGAACGGTTGATGATTCGCTAAACAGGCCAAAATCTGGAAACTGAGGGAACTAAAGGAACTTCAGGTTTCCTCAGTTCCTTCAGTTCCCTTAGTTCCTACCACCTTTAAATTCATGATAGTTGTAAATATCTCATGACCAATATTTCCCCTCCCGCCGTCAGATTTGCTGAAGTAAGCCGTCATTTTGGCGAAGTCAGAGCGGTTGATAACGTCAGCCTCGATATTTTGGACGGCGAATTTTTTACGATGTTGGGGCCGTCGGGGTCTGGCAAAACTACCTGTTTGCGTCTGGTGGCCGGCTTTGAACGGCCCGACGGAGGGCATATCCAGCTTTACGGCCAGGATGTGTCGAACCTGCCGCCCTATGAGCGGGATGTTAACACCGTTTTTCAGGATTATGCCCTGTTTCCGCACATGACGGTGGGCCAAAATGTGGGGTACGGGCTGATGATTAAAAAGGTACCCAAACCGGAGCGGGAGAAACGGGTGCGAGAAATATTGGAACTGGTGCAGCTATCGGGTCTGGAGCAGCGCAAGCCAGGCCAGCTTTCGGGCGGCCAGCGCCAGCGAGTCGCCCTGGCCCGCGCTCTGGTCAACCATCCGCGGGTGCTGCTGTTGGACGAGCCGTTGGGCGCGCTTGATCTCAAGCTGCGCCAGCAGATGCAGATTGAATTAAAGACGATTCAGCAGCAGGTGGGCATTACCTTTGTTTATGTCACCCACGACCAGGAAGAGGCGCTGACCATGAGCGACCGGCTGGCCGTGTTCAATCAGGGCAAAATCGAGCAGGTTGGTTCGCCCGCCGAGATTTACGAGCATCCGGCCACGCCCTTTGTGGCCGGGTTTGTCGGCGTGTCTAATTTGGTCAGCGGGTCGGTGGCAGAGGCGTTGACCGGCTCCCCCGAAACGTTCTCCATTCGCCCGGAAAAAATTCACCTGGGCGACCCCGATGCCCCCTCGCCGCCGGGAATGTGTTCCGCCGAAGGGCATATCCGCGAGGTGGTTTATCTGGGCCTGTACACCCGCTATATTGTCGAGCTAGACCGAGGCAGTGAACTGACGGTGGTCGAGCAAAACCTCAATACCACCTCGATGGAGGCGCTGGCGGCCCGCGGTCGCCGGGTACGTTTAACCTGGCAGCGGAGTCATAATCGGGTGGTGGCGGGAAATGGGTAAAAATGGAAGGTTGGAAGATTGGAAGATTGATTTTCCAGCCTTCCAGCCTTCCAACCCTCCAATTTCTTGGGGGAAATGATGGCGGTAACAACTTCTTCAGCTCAATCAAACTCATCCAAACTGCGTTCGGCTTCTGTTATTCAGCGCGTCTCCACTTTTCTGTACCAGCGGCCTAAACTGCTGCTGCTGTTGCTGCTAGGTCCGCCGTTGCTGGCCTATGGCGTTTTTTATCTGGGGTCGCTCTTTGCCCTGCTGATCCAGAGCTTTTTTCACCTGGACGATTTCACCGGCGTGGTGGTGCGCCAATTTACCCTGGCTACTTATGCCGACCTGTTGACGCCGGCCAACCTGGACATCGCCGGGCGCACCCTGGGGATGGCGGTGGCAGTTACCCTGGCCTCGGCCATTTTGGCTTTTCCGCTGGCCTATTATATGGTGCGCTACGCCTCGCCCCAGGCGAAAGTAGCCCTGTATCTGGCGGTTTTGCTGCCGTTGTGGTCAAGCTATTTGGTGCGGGTCTATGCCTGGAAGTTGATTCTGGCTAAAGAAGGTATTGTCAGTTGGTTTCTTAACCTGTTTGGCCTGAGCGGTCTGCTCGATGGTCTGTTGAGTGTGCCCGGCATTGGCGGCCCATCGCTGTCGGTCTCGGTGATTGGTATGTTCCTGGTGTTTGTGTATGTCTGGCTACCTTATATGATTCTGCCGATCCAGGCAGCGTTGGAGCGCGTACCCAAATCGCTGCTCGAAGCTTCCAGCGACCTGGGGGCGCGCCCCGGTGAAACCTTCCGCACTGTGACCCTGCCGCTGGCCTTTCCGGGCGTGGTGGCCGGCTCGATCTTCACCTTCTCGCTCACGTTGGGTGATTTTATTGTGCCGTCAACCCTGGGCAACTCCAGCTTTTTCATCGGCCAGGCCGTGCTGTCACACCAGGGCACGTCGGGCAATATCCCTATGGCGGCGGCGTTTACGGTGATCCCGATTGTGATTATGGGCTTCTATTTGTGGGGAGCCAAGCGATTAGGGGCGTTTGAGGCGCTGTAAAAAGGCTAAGGCTGAGGCTAAGGCGAAGATTAATTGTGAATTGTGAATTGTGAATTGTGAATGATAAATCGAAAATCGTAAATCGTAAATCCCAGGCTCCTTTCAGTTTGACTCTGGCGACCGTTGCCGTTGTTATCTTTCTCCACTTCCCCTTTGCCATTATTCTGCTCTACACCCTGACCACCGACGACCGGACCTATTCTTTTCCGCCCCCCGGCCTGACTCTGGAGTGGTTTGGGGTGGCCTGGAACCGGCCCGACGTGTGGCGGGCGCTGGGCTTATCGGTGCAGGTGGCCTCGGTGGCCACAACGGTGGCGCTGGTCTTGGGCACGCTGGCAGCAGCGGCGGTCTACCGCAGCAAGTTCTTTGGCCGGGATGCTATCTCGCTGTTGTTGGTTTTGCCCCTGGCTCTGCCCGGCATTGTCACCGGCATTGCCCTGCGCTCAGCCCTGAATCTGCTGGATTTACCCTTTAGCTTCTGGACCATTGTCATCGGCCACGCCACCTTTTGCGTGGTGGTGGTTTATAACAACGTCCTGGCTCGCTTCCGGCGCACAGGCCGCTCCCAGGTGGAAGCCTCGATGGATTTGGGAGCCAACGGTTTCCAGACCTTCCGCCACATCATTCTGCCCGAAATCGCTACCGCACTCCTGGCCGGCGGTATGCTGGCCTTTGCCCTCTCCTTTGACGAAGTCATCGTCACCACCTTTACCGCCGGTCAACAGCAAACCCTGCCCATCTGGATTTTTAGCCAGTTGACCCGCCCCCGCCAGCGCCCCGTGACCAATGTAGTCGCTGTGTTTGTGATTGCAATTACGACCATCCCCATTCTGTGGGCCTACTATCTCACCAAGGATACGAGCGAAACGGCGGGCGGAGGGAAGTAAGTCTCGTCATCTCCATCAGGATTGATTTTCACGGAGAGACGTGATACACTGAAACCTGTGGAGGTAAGATGGAAACCCAGAATATTACCCTGGCTATTCCCACGGATGTTTTGCTCAAGGTCAAAGTGATCGCTGCCCAGCGGGGTACATCTATCTCTGCTTTTCTAACCCGGCTTCTGGAGGAAACTGTTGCCAGAGAAGAAGGTTATCAGGTAGCCCGCCAGCGGCATCTGGCCTTGTTGGAAAATGAGTTGGTGCTAGGCACAGAAGGGGCTGTTTCCTGGACGCGGGCCGATCTCCATGAGCAAGGTAGGAGTCACTAATGCCTGTAGAAATTATAACCCAACCCTCGCGTGAGGCGGCCTGGCCGCCTCCGCAGGGAGCGTGGACTTACGAAGATTACGCCCGGCTGCCGAATAACGGCATGCGCTACGAGGTGATTGAAGGAGACCTGTATATGAGTCCGGCGCCTCGTTCTATTCATCAAAGAATTATCGCCCGGTTGTACGGCTATCTATGGGACTACCTGAAAGACCAATCTGTTGGGGAAGCCCTTTTCGCTCCGATTGATGTCATTCTGCCTGGCTTGGCCAGCCCGGTTCAACCGGATTTGCTTTTTATTGCCCATAATCGGCTCGACATCATCAAAGAAAAATTTATTGAGGGTATACCTGACTTGATTGTGGAAATTCTTTCCCCCGGCAACCCGGCCCTCGACTGGCGCACCAAGTTTCGGGTTTATGCCCAGGCCGGGGTGCGGGAGTATTGGATCATTGATCCTGATACCTGTATCATTGAGATAAATGTCCTGCGTGGTCAAGCCTACGCTCCCCTGGGCAGTTTTGGCCCCGGCGAACAGACCCGCTCGGAAGTGTTGGCCGATTTTAGCCTGTCTGTCAGCGACATCTGCTCAACTCAACCCCAATAACCATAAAGAGCCAGTCCCATGATCCTGGAAGTTGCCATCTTGAATGTGCGTGAGGGGATGACCGCCGATTTTGAAGCCGCCTTCCGCCAAGCCTCGCCCCTCATCGCCTCGATGAAGGGTTACATTTCTCACGAATTGCAGCGCTGCCTCGAAGCGCCGAATCGCTATGTGCTGCTGGTGCGCTGGGAAACTTTGGAGGATCATACCCTCGGCTTTCGCCGGTCGGCGGAGTACCAGGAGTGGAAACGGTTACTGCACCACTTTTACGACCCCTTCCCCACAGTGGAGCATTATGAAATGGTCCTCAACTACCCAACCTGACGCGGAAAATCCCCCGATGTTCAGTAAAAAAGCAGCCTTGTGGGTGTTCCTGGCCGGATTGGCTTTTGCCCTGGCCGCTTTCGTTTGCAGCTACCTGTTTCTGAAGGATGCTGTCGGCGATTGGCGAGGGATGTTGGTCGCCGCGCCGCTGACGGCCTTTTTCTGCGGGTTGGTTTGTTGGGGGGTATTCATAGTTCGGGGTCAAAAGGCCGGTTTCTGGCGCGGGGCCTGGGTGGGCGTGCTGGTGGCGCTGCTGTCGCACCCGTTGGCCTGGTATGGAAGCATTCTCTATTTTTACCTAGCCGGCGTGCCTCGTACCCTCAATCTGTTTGAAGGTATCCTGGCCAGCCTGTTTTATGGCCTGGTCAGTTTGATTTTTGTCGGCTGGCTCACCCTGCCGGCCGGCGCTGTTGTCGGCAGTCTTTTGGCTTACGCTCAGACCAGGTGGGGATAACAGAGAAAGCTGAAATCGCCACGAATTGCACGAATTTTCACTAAAAGATTTTCGTACCGAAGGTTAGTGCAATTCGTGGTAAAATTCTTGCTCAATGTACGAGGATTCAAACTACTATAACGGATTATGCGTAATTCATTGAGGCGCGAGGCTAGAAGCCATCGCGCTGAGAGAGCAAAGCCCTCCGGGCTGAAGAGTTAGGGCGCTTCAGCGTCCTTTGCCCTTTCAGGGCGGTGGCTTCAGCCCCGCCCATCCAATTACGCATAATCGGTTGCTATGGTATTACCTGAGCCATACCCAGACCCCCACGCCGAAAATGACTGCCCCGATCAGGAGAAAGACCAGGCCCACCCAGCGGGCAATTTCGGCTGAGGTGCGCTGCTCCTCGATGTAGGCGGCCTGATTACCGCCATACAACCACTCCGCTCGAAATTCGCGCCCGGTTGCTCCCTCGACTACCGTGCCGACGGCCAAAACTGGATTGCCTCGCTCCAGACCCTCATAAGATTTGGTGCCTTCCCCGCTCCAACTGTCCCAGTTCAGCGTCGGTTCCGACTGCCACGTGACCAGCTTCCCCTGGAGACTGTAATCGCTATTGGCAAGCTGAACCCGGCCTCCCGGCAAATCCAGCAGCAGGGCCGGCGTGACCCGCTCATCCTCCACCCATTTGACCTCATTATCGTTGTCGTCGTCCCGGCCTCGATACTCATAGCGCACATAGGCCACAAACAAACGAAAGTGAAGCGGGTTGCGCTCGCTGACGCGGCCCTCGATCAATCCTTCCTGGCCCAAAGGACTCTCGGCCAGCAGGGCTGCGGTCAAAGGCGACAACCGCTCAACCCGCGCCGCCGCCTGATTAAACGAGGGCGCAAAATACCACACCACCAGCGCCCCCAGGCCAGCGAAAAGCAAGCCGATGGCCGGTAGGATGAGCTTTTGAATCTTCATGGCAGTTTCGGGAGGCGGGAGATTAGAGATTGGAGATTATTAATCTCTAATCTCCAATCTCTATTTACCGAGGCGGGCCAAAACCTGCGGAATGACCTGATCCAACAGGTCGTTGTGGGCTGTGGTCCCCAGGCGGGCAATTACAGCAGATTTAACTTGCTCGGCCAGATCGGTGGGGGTGGGGGGGGGGGGCGGCAGGGGAGAAGCCGGGCCGACCACTGCCGGGGGCAGTTGCATCTGCCCGGCGACGGCCAGACGCGGCAGGGCGTCAGGTTGGCCGCTGCGCTGGCTGACCAATTTCATCTTCAGCCCCAGGGCAATGGCTTTATCGCGAGCCAGGTCGGTTAGCACCACATCGTCGTCAATCTCAATTTCGGTCACGCCCCGAGCGTGCATATCGCTGATGTCGCGTTCGGTGTAGAAGGTTTTCATGGCATTTGCTCCGTTCACCCGTAAGTCGTGATACGTGATGCGTGATGCGTAAAAACTCTTACGCATCACGCATCACGTATCAGCCCGCTCTCCCCTCCATACTCTCAATCGCCGCGATGGCCGCGGTTTTGGCGGTCATCATTTCTGATTCGGTCCCGCTCATCCACATGCGGCCAAACCGGCCCACCGAAGAGATATGGAGCAGTTTGATATTGGCCCGTTTCTCGGCCTCGTTGGCGGCGATATTGATGTAGGCCGCCGGAGCGACCTCCAGGACCAGCAAGGTTTCCCCGGCCACCAGCATCGAGCCGCGCCGGAAGCGGTTGAGTAACTGGGCCTGGTACGGGTCCACATTGGTGATCAACTGCACCGAAGCCACCTGGGGCTTGATCCGGTCGGTTGCTTCCAGCCCCAACCGTTGTAACACCATCGCCCCGGCTTGCAGCACAGCCTCCTGCGATTGCGAGTGAATTTCAAACATGCCAAACTCGCGCTCGACAATCTGTGCGCCGGGTCGGGCCTCGGTGGCTTTCACGGCCACATCCACCATGCTAAAAACCTCGTTGCCCGGAGCCACCTCGATGTACAACGAGGCCATGCCCTCAATCATCAAATCGCCCTGGGTGACCGTACCCACAAACGAAGCGTATTGGGGTTGGGTTCGATCCAGATAACAGTAAACCCGAAGTTGAAATTCGCCGGCCATAGGAAAATACCTCAATTAAAAGTTTACGGTAATAATTTGATACGTGATGCGTAAGAATTTTCTCACGCATCACGTATCACGCATCACGTGTCGTGCATCGCCACACCCAACGGCGTGACAAACAAAGGATGGCCGGGAATAACCGTAGGAACCCCGGTCACTTCTTGTACTACCCGCTCGATGCCGCTGAAAAGGGCTGTGCCGCCAACCAGATAAATCGTTTCGACCGGATGGGCGGCGATGTGGCGGGCCACAATGCTGCCCACCTTTTCCATCACCGGGCGGACGATGGGAAAAAGCCGTTTATGCTGGCGCGGGTCTTTTTTCAACGCCTCGGCTTTTTCAAATTCAAGGTTCATCGCCCCGGCAATCACCAGCGAAAAATGGGTTCCGCCGGTGGCTTCGTCGGCGGTGTAGATGACCTGGCCCTGGCGAAAGATGGCAATTCCGGTGGTACCGCCGCCCACATCCACCACCGCCCCGTTCTCGATTTGTAAAACGGCATTGGCGGCGGTCGGTTCGTCCACCACATGCGCCACCTCAAACCCGGCGGCTTCGACCACGTGGCGGGTGGCCCGCACTTCCGTTCCCGGCACGCCGGGCGGGTAGGTGGTGGCGGCGGTCGTCAACTCAAAGCCCAGCCGCGCTTCCACATTTTGCTTCAGCTCGCGCAGCAGACTGATCGCCCCGTGAAAGTCAACTACCAACCCATCGCGCACAATCTGGGCAAAACGGTACTCTCCGGCCAGCGGCTGCATTTGTTCATCCAGCACCGCCAGCACGGTGTAGGCCGTCCCCAGGTCAACGCCCACGTGAACGCGGGGCTGGGACTTGTCCCAGGGATCCTCTTCTTCGGTTGGGAGTCCAAAGCTTGCTTTGGTTTCCTGCTTTGACGACGAGCCATTAAGTTCCCCAACCATCACGCTCTGCGCTTGGGCCAGGAAGGTATCAAGTTGTGGGTTCATGACGCTTATTGCGTCTCCCATTCTGCCGGAAAGGTGACATAAAACACTTTGGCAAAGCTGGGCGAGCCAAAAAAGATATTGCTGCCTTTGGGAATGTAAATCACGTCGCCGGGGTTGCCGATGACCACCTGGTTATCCAGCCGCACTTCCAGTTGCCCGTCAATGACAAAATCAATTTCGTCGTAGTTGAGCGTCCAGGGGAAAGAACCCTGGCCCCAGGTCATAAAACCGGCGGCCATCGGCGACCCGTGCGCCGCCGTAATCACGTCAGTTACCTGGATGTTCATGTCCGGCCGGTTGACGTTGAAAGCAAACGGCGTCATCCGCACCGAGTCGGCTCTGACCAGAGTTAAACCGCGTCCCGGCCGGGCACTTTTGCCGACCAGCGGTGGCAGACCGTTGCTGCCCGAGCCATCACCCTCTCGGTGAACTTGTACTCCGAGGGCGCGGGCCACGTCGAGGGCTTCGGGCGTAATCCGGTCATCCGGGGCCAGCAGCAGGTAATGTCCCTCCGGCGCTTGAGCCAAACGGCGAATATCGGCTGCGGTGAAGAATTGAGCCACAGTGATTCTCCTTTAATGAGGCGAAGAAACGATGAGGCGATGAAGCGATGAAAGTTGGCTAAAAACGCTCTCCGCTTCCTCACGTCCTCGCCTCTTCGCCTCATCAGCCAGAGCGTCCGCCGGCGCTGCCCTTGCTGTCCTTGGGCAGAATCATCTCCACGTCGGAGTGCGGGCGCGGGATGACGTGGACTGAAACCAGCTCGCCGACGCGCTTGGCGGCGGCAGCGCCGGCGTCGGTGGCGGCCTTGACCGCGCCCACATCGCCGCGCACCATCACGGTCACAAAGCCGCCGCCGATGTACTCACTGCCGATGAGCTTGACGTTGGCGGCTTTGACCATGGCATCGGCAGCTTCAATCGCGCCGATCAAGCCTTTGGTTTCGACCATGCCCAGGGCAATCATTTGAATATCTACCATTGTTTTTTTCTCCTTTGGTTGTGAAGATTCACTTATATGAGTTGGTGTTGCTTCAGTGACAGTTGGTGTGGTGGCCGGGACCAGCGCCGCCGGTGCTTCGGGGGCGGGCAGTTTGGGCCGGGTTCGTTTTGGTTTGGCCGTGCCGGTATCTCCTCCTTCGGGAGGTGGCTTATTACCGCCGGTTGATTTTCGGGGTGGCATCAGTTATCAATATCCTCCCTTCCGGCCCAAAACCTCCTCGATCACCGCCCGGACAATCGCCTCGACTTCGGCCTGGCTGACCCCCCCTTGCCCCCCCGTGAACGGGGGGGGAGGGGGGGGGGTGGCGGCGGCATCCACCATCGCCTCCGCCGGCGGGGTACGGACGCCGTAGGCCACCCGTTTGATGTTCATCAAATGGGTGGTGGTGATATTGTCACCGCTGATCGAGCCGCCGATGCCGCCGGAACCGAGGGTCATCGAGGGCATGAGGTTGGTAGTGTAGCCGACCGAGCCAAGCGTACCCATGGTGTTGACCAGGATGCGAAAGACCGGCTTTTCCAGACCAAATTGCAAAATCACGTTTTCGTCGGTGGCATGGATGACCAGGGTGTGTCCCCTGCCGCCAAAACGAATCATCTCGATGCAGCGCTCGCAGCCCGCTTCCCAGCCGTCGGCTTCATACCAGCCCAACACGGTGGTCAGCTTTTCACGCGAAAGCGGCTCCTCTTTGCCGACCTTGCTCAACGGCGCGACCAAAATTTTGGCCGAAGCCGGAATCTGGATACCGGCCATCTCTGCCAACTTTTGCGGCGTCTGGCCCACGCTGCGCGGATAGATCACGCCCGTTGGCGAAAAGAGGGCCGTGGCCAGGGCCGCCGCCTGCTCCGGGTTGACAAAATAAGCGCCCAGCCGTTCCATCTCGGCCCGCAGTTGGGCGGCAATCGGTTTGTCGGCAATGACCGCCTGCTCGGTGGCGCAGATGACCGAGTTATCAAATGCCTTGCTGGAGACGATGTAATAGGCCGCCTGTTTGATGTCGGCGCTGCGGTCCACATAGCAGGGCACGTTGCCCGGCCCGACGCCGTAAGCCGGTTTGCCCATGCTGTGGGCCACCCGCACAATCTCCGAGCCGCCGGTTGCCACGATCACCGAGATGCGTTTGTGCCGCATCAACTCCTGCGAGCCTGGCAAGGAGATTTTGGACATGCAGCCGACCAGCCCGTGCGGCATCCCGGCTGCTTCGCCGGCCTCGGCCATGACCCGCGCCGTTTCGACACAGCATTTGGCCGCCGCAGGATGGGGGGCGTGGACTACGCCGTTACGGGCCTTGACCGACACCAGGGTTTTGTACATCACCGTCGAAGTGGGGTTGGTGCTGGGGCTGACCGCCGCCACCACGCCCATCGGCCAGCCGATTTCGATAATGCCCCTGGCCCGGTCTTCATTAATCACCCCGACCGTTTTGATATTTTTGATCGCTTCCCACAAAAACTTGCTGCCCAGGTGGTTTTTGAGCATCTTGTGGCGCGGAATCCCGTAGCCGGTTTCCTCAGAGGCCATCTGCCCCAGCCGGGCCGACTCGCGGTAGGCGGCATCGGCCATGGCCTGGCAAACCCGGTCTACCTGCTCCTGGCTGAAGCGAAAAAATTTCTGCTGAGCCTCATAGGCCGCTTCGGCCAGGCTGCGGGCTTCCTGGATAGATTGAAGGTCGTTGTCGTAATTTTGTGTCATAGTTTTTTCTGGGAGACCGGAGACCGATGACCGGAGACCGGGGTCTCTCACCAACCCGGTCCCCGGTCTCCCGTCTCCGGTCGTTCTTTAGAACTTCAATGGACTTCGCGCCACTTCCAGCACCGCATCGCGGAAGGCGGCGCAGGCGGCGCGGCAGGCGCTCTGAGTGCCGGTCAGCAAACCGCCGGAAAAGTTGGTTTCCGAAGGCGGGTTGTACCAGACCTGCATCTGGACATCGGCGGCTTTGAGCGCAGCGTCGAGGCCATACGTGGCTTCCAACGGCGGCGCAATCAGATAAGCTAACGGCTGGCCGCGTGGAATACTGGCCGCTTTGGACAGATAAGAGCCGGTGCTGGAAATAGTATGGGCAAAGAAGGCCAGCGAGTTATCGTCATTGGCCGAGTAGAACCAGGCTTCATTTTCCAGGTAACTGGTAGCCGCGTTCAGCCCGGCGCGCACCTCGGCCGGGTCCGGCCCGGAGAGCATGGCGATGATTTCGCCCGACAGCGGGCCGGAAGCATGGGCCGAGCCGGCATAGAAGGAGCGGGCATAAACCACCTCGACGTCGGCCATTTTGGTCGCTTCGTCAATCGAGGCGTAGAGGGCATCGTCAATGCTGGCCGTAATTAGGCCCAGGCTGCGATGGCCTGGATTCAAATCAGGATATTGCGACTTCAACTGCTCGGCAAAGCCGCGGTCCAGGTTGGGGATGAGCCGCACAGCCAGAACGTCGGCTTTGATGGGATCGAGAATTGCCATAGTGTGTTCCTCCTCAATGATGCGTGATGCGTGATACGTGATGCGTGAAACGTGATCTCACGCATCACGTATCACGCATCACGTTTTATCTACTAATTTTAAATCCACCCCGCTGGTCTGATATTTAATCATTTTTTGAATCATCTGCACGGCCAGCGCGCCGGCTTCCAGGGGGTTGAGGCCGCCCTCGTAGATGTTGCAGACCACGTCGCGGTTGGCGTCGGACGAGTCGGGTTTAGGGCGGAAACCCATATAAATGCTCATGCTTTCGGCGCGGGCCAGACCAGGCCGCTCGCCGATGAGCAGGATGCAGACCTGGGCATCTACAATGCTGTTGACATCATTGAGCAGGCCGACCCGCGCATTTTTGACGAAAAAGGGCGTGCCGATAGACAACCCGGCCGCTTGTAAACCCTGTTTCAGCACCGGCATCACTTTGGCCAAATTGTGCTCGATGGCCGCACCGCTCAAGCCGTCGCCGACAAAAATTTGTACATCCGGCTTTTTGACACAGCGCTCGGCCAGGATGCGTTTCGACTCCTCGGTCAGCTTGCGGCCCAAGTCGGGCCGTTTCAGATATTCCTGCCGGTCTTTGACCTGGCTTTCGACCACAAACAAGCCCTGCTCTTCCAGCAGCTTGGGGTTGACTTCGTGGAACAGCGCATCCTGGGTTACGCCGTGGTCGGCCTGAAAGAGCAGCAGCGCTTTGGTGCGCGGCCTTGGCCCGGCCCGCCCCACGCCGATGCGGGTGGGGGTGGCGGCCATCAGCGCCCGCAGCCCTTCCGGGTCAATGGGGTTGACCACGCCGGGCGCGCGGCGGGCGGCTTCGTCGGTGGGGTCGGGCAGGTCAATCACCAGCCCATTTTCTCTGGCCCCACCCACCAGGGTGGCCAGTTGGCTGGCCCCCTGCCGCTTGTTGATTTCAGCCAGCACGGCCTGAACAATGGCTTGAATTTCGGTTTCTTGCATCAGGATGATCCTTTCAAGCTGCTCGATCCATTTCTTGTTCCTGTAACTTTTCTTGCAGCCAAATTTCTTTAGCTCATGTTAAGAACAAGCGCAATCCTATCCGGTCATCACCCGGAAATGAATTTCTACGAAACAGCGCCGGATAAATCCGGCTAAGCCCCATTGATGGGGCGCTGTTCTATAGCCCGGCGATTAATCGCCGGGCGGCAAGGCAAGTGGCTGCACTAGTTCTGTACATGAGCCTCCGTTTTTTTACAGACAACCTTCCAAAACCTTGTGGCTGGTTTTCCGTTACCAGCCTCGTCAATTTTTGTCGCCTCAAACAAGCCAAACCCGCCAAATTCTTCCTTGATAGAGTCTTTGTCGTAAAAGTAGAGGTTTACCCCATCCTTTGTCCTATAACGATCCGTACCTAATTTCTCACCAACTCCATATGTACTTGCGTCCTTCGTTATGGCGGTGAAGAACATCATACCGCCGGGCCGGAGTTGACGGTAACAGTCCAGGATCAGTTTCTTTCTTTGGCCTGCATCCAGGAGGTGGATCAAGGCGTGACAAAAAATTCCGTCATAGGCATCTTGGTCAAATGGCATATCATCAACAGATCCCTGGAAAACTCGGATTTCTGGGCCCAACAGTTTTTGGGCCAGTTTGATGGCTGTGCCAGAGATTTCAATCCCGGTGACTTCAAATTCCTGCTCATAGAACGGCCTCGCATTCCTTCCGTAACCAAATCCGGGAATCAATATCTTCCTAAAGCCTAGTTGCTTAAAAATCTCAGCGGCCTCGATGGCTAAGGGGGTTGGTTCTTCCCCCCACATCAAATTCTTTTCCTGGAAGGCATCCTCCCAGAATTCACTCATATTTCAGCTTATCCTTATCCATTTTCGCATTAGATCTGACTTACGAAGAAACTCCAACAATATCAGAGCCACGATTCCACTAAAATTCAGCCAACGTTTGAAATCACGCGATTGCGGGCCAGCAAAACCACTTTCAAAACAAGAACAACTTTGCAGCCCCACCCAATTCTTATTAAACGCTGCATAGCAATTCGCGTGCATTGATTTGTTAGCCGGAAATAAACTTGTCCAAATCAAAATTGCCACTGTTCCACTCAACCAACTTTACCCAATCAATTGCACCGGTTTCATCGCAAAAAGCATCAATGAATTTCTTCGTGAATTTGTTGGTTACTCTGGCTTTTTCATTGACAAAGGTGTCATTATGCTGCTTTGCGCGATAGCCAATCGGTTCAATGATGTCGGTATACAAATCTTTGTTTTCGCTGATGAGATACCAAAAATTTTGACCAACCACTTTGAGATAACCTCGCAAATAGCTGGTCTTTGTCTTTCCGTAACATATTCCTAAAACGGCCTGAACGTTTGTCCCAAACCGAGCCTGTTTGATTGTTGCGGCAGCTTTTTGTAAATCTTGTTGCAGTTTGGTTTGTTGGGAACTATTTCCCCAATTTGTTCCTGATTTTATGGATACAACGTAATGGATACCGTTATTGATAAATTCCAGGTCTACACCGGTAGCTGCTGATTTATGTCCACCACACGTTTTACCGGCAATAAAAACCGCTAATCCTTCCAGGAAATCGCCAAACAGCTTTTCCTCGGATGAGGACAAAAAGGCATCCAGCAAACCTTCGATGAGTTGGCCTGCGGTAACAATATTCTTGGCTTTGAATAAGTAGGGGTTTTTCTTAAGCAGTTTTCCAAGCTTGAGGTCTTCCAGCGATTTAATGCGACGCTGGTGAAAGTCAACAATATTCTCATTGACGTATTCCCGAACATCATCCAGATTGAGCGGTTCCATTGGGATTGTATGTTCCTCGTTCTGATTTTATTTCTAAAAGTTGCATTTGAATGCCCGATGTTCTTTCATGGGATAAATAATAATATTCGTCACTAATGTCTATCCCAACATAATTCCGCCCAAGTTCTATCGCTGCAACTGCTGTAGTACCAGAACCTATAAACGGGTCCAGTACAATATCTCCTCTTTGAGTAAAGAGCTTAATAAACCAACTCGGTAATTCTACGGGAAAGGCCGCACTATGATTTCTGTTACCACACTCGGTTGCCATATGAATGACATTATTGGGGTAAACCATATCCCGGCCAAGCCAGTTAGAAATATTTTTTCCAAATCCACTGCCAACTCTGGACTCATCTCTGATTTTGTCAGTTTCGCTAAGATTAGCTAAACGGTCTTGCGCCCAATCTCCAACCGGAACCATCACGGCGTCTTGATACATATTGAACTTTTTGTGCTTGTTGAATTGGAGTAATCGCTCCCAGGAATCTCTAAATCGATTGGGCCATTTGCCGGGATAAGAATTTTTTTTGTGCCACATAAATTCTTCGGTCCACAACCACCCCTGCTTTCTCATTTTCAAGATTAATTCAATTACATAAGTGTGACGTTCACCATTAACAACTCTTTCTTTTATGTTGAGAATAAATGTTCCGGTGGGTTTGAGGACACGTAAAAACTGTTCTGCTTTTGGCAAAAACCAGTCAACATAATCATCAGGTTTGATGCCGCCGTAGGTGCTTTTTCTTTGGTCGGCGTAAGGGGGGGAGGTAAAAATTAAATCAATCGAATCATCAGGGAATTGTTTCAAAACTTCTTCGCAATCACCCTGAATAATTTGGTTAATGTATTCCATTTTTTACTTCCTCGCAATCGAACATTTTTTCTCTACCCGTAGTATAACCAACCTCGCAAGGAAGTCAAACATCAAAAGTAACACTGTATTCAGTATGTGTTATTTATACCCTACTATATGTTGTAGAAACTGAATAACAAAACCAGCATCCGGCTAACTTTGAAGCAGGAGGAAACCTTGATATTGGAATATCAGGCCTCCCGCATAATTTATTATCGGGAAACCGCATTTCCTTCTCATCGTCTCAAGAAAAACGACGGGTCCCCCGCCTTCTCCGTCAAGCGGCCATTGCGCATCAGGCCCAATTCTTCCAGCCAGCACTCAAACTCCGGCAGCGGGCGCAGGCCGAGCGTCTGGCGCAGCGAAGGGGCGTCGTGATAGCTGGTGCATTGGTAGGCCAGCATCACGTCATCGCCCATGGGCACGCCCATGAAGTAGTTGCAGCCGGCGGCGCTGAGCAGCACGGCCAGGTTTTCGATGTCGTTTTGGGTAGCGCGAGCGTGATTGGTGTAACAGGCATCGCAGCCCATCGGGATGCCGGTCAGCTTGCCCATAAAGTGGTCTTCCAGCCCGGCGCGGGTGATCTGGACCGCGTCGTACAGATATTCCGGCCCGATAAAACCGACCACCGTGTTGACCTGATACGGCTGCCAGCGTTTGGCCAGGCTGTAGATGCGGGCCTCCAGGGTCAGTTGGTCCCAGCCGTTGTGAGCGTCGGCGGAGAGGGCCGAGCCTTGCCCGGTTTCAAAATACATATAGTTGGGGCCTTCGGGCCAGCAATATTTCTGGGCCATGGCGTAGGCTTCGTCCATCAGCCCGACATCCACTCCGAAGCTGGCGTTGCCTTTTTCGGAGCCGGCCAGACTTTGAAAGACCAGGCCCACCGGCGCGCCCTGTTTCATGGCCTGCATCTGGGTGGTCACGTGGGCTAATAAGCAGTTTTGGGTGGGAATTTGCCAGGTCTGGATGACGTCGTAGGTCATATCGAGCAGGCGCATCACGCTGCCGACGCTGTCATCCACCGGATTGATGCCGATGACGCTGTCGCCGGAGCCGTAGGACAGGCCCTCGTAGATTTCGGCGCGGATGCCTTCCGGGCTGTCGGTGGGGTGGTTGGGCTGGTTTCGACTCGCTAGCGTGCCGGGCTGGCCGGTGGTGTTGCGGCAGTGGGAGCCGACCCGGATTTTGCTGGCTCCGTAAATCAAGTCCAGGTTGGACATCAGCTTGGCGACGGCGGAAACCATCTCGCCGGTGAGGGCGTTGCTGATGCGGCGGATGTCGGTGGCAGTGGTGGTATCGGCCAGAATCCACTCGCGGAACTCGCCGACGGTCCAGCCTTTGATTTCCTGGTAAATCGTTTCGTTCACCGCGTCGTCAATCACCCGCGTTACCTCGTCTTGGTCGTAAGGCACGGCGGGATTCTGGCGCAGCGTTTCCAGGGTCACTTCGGCCAGCACATATTTGGCCGCAGCCCGCTCGGCCACCGACTCGGCGGCCACGCCGGCCAACTCATCGCCCGATTTAGGCTCGTTGGCCTTGCCCATCAACTCGCGGATGTCACGAAATTCGTAGGTTTTGCCGAATAATTTGGTGCGGAGGAGCATCGTTGTCCCCTTTCGAGAGGAGAGTTGGTTGATTTTAAGACATAACCCATGAAAGAGCAAAATGTCATTCCGACCTGCAAAGCAGGGAGGAATCCCTGGGGAGATGCGAGATTGCTCAATTGTCTATTGATTGTTACCCCCACTTTAAACGAGGATAACTTTGTTGGAATTCATTTACATCTGATAAAATTTCTAAAAAGAAGTTTTGTATTGCATTAATATGATTACCTGACCCCATAAATTCTTCTAAAAATTGACCCTTCGTAATCCAGACCGTTTCTTCCTCGCTATTAAAATTATTAGATAACTCCCAGCCATTATCCTTTTCGGCAAATTCCCTGAGAGCTTGAATGGCTTGGAGTCTCTTTGAGTAGCTTGGCTCAACTACTATACATCCACCTATAGTTGGGCGATTTTCATCACCACTATGCGCCATAAAATAGCCTATTCCAAACCAGAAAGAATTACCAACTGCCTGGAAATAATCTCCATAAAGTTGTAGATTCTTATTAACCCAGTACGTGCTATATTTTCCTCGGGTAATCTCTTCAAATTTTTCCTCCACAATGTCCCCTAATGATACATCCATCAACTCTTTTGTTTCATTCCAGTACATCATAGCTTTAACATGATTATCGGAGAAGCATTTAGATAGGCTCAAATTATTTTCTTCCATAAACAATCTCGCTTGAGAAACAAAAGAGTTATCTATAAACTTATCAAGCATTTCATGAATTTGCCACCATCTAATCGGAAAAAGGGTAACTTGTGGAGAAGGACTATCTTTAGGATCATAAAACCGGGTTATATATAATAAGGCACACTTTGTACCCTGGCTTGTTTCCTTTTCCAGACAATCTGAATATTTTGTTAATTGTTCATTTCCCTCAAGCGCACCAACTTTGTTCTCAATAAACATAAGCCAGTTTTGGTTCTCTACCGAAAATTCAATGGTAATGTCGGGTGTGATTTTATCCGAGTTTATACTAAAACTACGCTGTGTCTTAACTTTGATATTTTCCAACTGATTTTGCGTAATGATCCCAAATTCGTTGAGAAATGAGACCAGCAGACTGGGAACATTTTCCAACAAAAAAGCGAAAATCTCAGTTAGAAAATTTTCCTGCTGAACACGTTTTTCGCTTGACCTGTACTTGAACAGCCGAGAAAAAAGCGACTCCATGGTTTATTCCCTGTCAATTACCATTTAACCCCATCTAAGCGGATTTCTCCCTTCGGTCGAAATGACACGTCGCGTCTTCGCATCTTCGCCTCCTCGCGTCTTCGCCTCCTCGCCTCCCGCCTCCTCGCCTCATCAATGGTAAAAAATCAGTGTCTTCACGCTCAACGGCACCACCCGTCCATCGAGCATGGGGCGGCCTATGTCAATGTAATCCCCTTCCTGCAAGCCGACCTGATCCACCACCAGTAGCGGATGGCGGGGAATCATCGCTTTGACCGATTGGCCCAAGGCGCGGGCGTAGTCGTGCTCGATGATGATGATAAAGGGTTGGTGGAGCGGCAGATGCGCTAAAGCGAAATCGGCCAGCCCTGCGGCCAATTCCGAGAGCGAGTCGAAATCCAGCTTCCAGGTCAACTCCAACGCCAGGGCAAACTGGCTCTCGGCCGGGTTGACATCCCAGCGGGTGACGGCCTGCTGGACGGCCTGAGCTACCTGCTGGCGGGTCGGCGGGGTGGCCGGCCACTGGGCGCGCACTACCGGCACATTGCGGATGGGCAAAATCTCGGCCTCAGCCCAGATGGTGCTGCCGCTCAGGGTGACGGTTTGCGAACTGGCCCCCATGACCGTGGCCCGCATCGTTTCCGGCGGGCGGCGAATGGTGTAGCTTTGAATGGCGGGATTCAGCCGGATAGACTCGGCCAGCAGCGGCCCGACATCGCCGTGAACGCAAGCATCGGCGACGGAATTAATCGCCAGCGGTTCGTAAAAATAATGCCCGATGCCGCCGGAGAAAAATAAAATCGTACCCTTGCCCGAAACCGGCGAGGGCGCGGTCAGCAGCAGCTTATCGCCCAGCGGATGGCTCGTCCCTTCAATTAAATGGAGCGTCAAATCGGCCATGCAGTCGGTGAACCGGCGTAGTTGAGCCAGGGTCGGCTGGCCGCCGATTTGGAGGGGCAGCCCCAAATAGTCAATAATTGCCCGCGCCGGGTCGGCCATGTGGCGAATCTGGCCACTGGCTGGGTCAACCTGCAAAATCCGCCCACCGTAATTCATGGCCGCCGCGGCCATCATTTCGCCCTGGCGAAAAATGGCGCTGTTGGCCGAGCCGCCGCCGATGTCTACATTGGTCACGGTGCAAAAATGCTCCCGCGAGTAGGTAGCTGCCCCCGCCCCCCGCCCCGAAATCATAGACTCCAGGTGCGGCCCGGCGACCGTGACCACAAAATCGCCGGCCAGGGCTGAGATAGCCTCCAGAATGGCGTCGGCATTGCGCTTTTTGGCCGTTTCGCCGGTCACGATGACCGCCCCGGTTTCGACCTGGTTGGGCAGAATCCCGGCCTGCTGATACTCCCGGCGCAGGATTTGCTCTAAGGCAACGGCGTCAATTTCGTCGGGGCCTTTCAACGGGGTGAAATGAATCCCGCTGCGATAGACAACCTCTTTGTCAACAATGCCCGCCGCCCGCACTCGGCTCAGGGGCGATTGGCTGCTGCTGGCCACGCCGCCGCCCAAAATCAGCCGGGAAAAAATCAATTGGGTTGTGGTGGTGCCCACGTCAATGCCTACGCTGAGCATGGAGTGGGAAGGTTGAGTCATAGTGTTTGCTCAAAAAACGGAGCTGAAGAAACTCATAGACCCCTCAAATCCCTCAGTTCCCTTAGTAAACGTCTAAAATTTATACTCTAAACGGGTAAGAATTGGACTTTTTTGAAAGACTGAAAGTTCCAGGCCAACAGGGTGTCCAGTTCTTCTCGATGCTCAGTGTGGGCGGTTTCAATACAAGTGGCAATGGCCTGTTTGAAAGTGGCGAAATCGGCATAATACTTGGAGTACAAACACTCTTTACGCACAAAACGCCACAAGCGTTCGATCAAGTTCAACTGAGGCGAATAGGCGGGTAAAAACAACAATTCGATCTTCAAGGAGGCGGCGTGATCCAAAACCAAAGCACACTTTTGATAACGGGCATTGTCCAAGACCAGGGTGATCGGAATGGGTCCATAGCGTTGGGCAATGTCGGACAGCAACAAACAGACGCTTTCGGCATTGATATAGGTTTCATTAGTCACGGTCAAGACTTCTTTGGTCACAGCGTTAATGGCTCCCAAGACATTGAACCGCTTGCGACCTGCGGGCGAGGGCATAAACAAGCGGACAAAACACCAAACCAGGCCCAAGAAGACGCCGTAGACAAAGTGGGCGGCATCCATAAACAAAACCACTCGTTGTCCAGCCTGGGCTTGCTGTAGGCGCGGTTCCCAACAGATTGACCCGGAAGCTTTCCTGCTCGGCCTGTTTGTCCGGATCCGTCGCTCTCCCGGGCACAAAGCCCACTTTGCGGCATTTTAGTCCTAAACGCTTCATAAAGGCTTGAACCCGGGGTCGGATTGCGTTTGAGACCGGTCAGTTTTCAATTGCAGCTTGGGCTTCGGCGGTGCTGCGGGGTGGTGTTCATAAAGTAGGCTTCCAGGGTAGTGCTGTGTTGGTTCAATTCACTGGGTTGACCCTGATACTCCAGTTCTTTGAGCCGTTCTAAGCCACCAGCTTGGTACTGATCCAAATAGGTTGTCAGGGTCGTTTTGCAGATACGGCAGAGCCGACAAATTTGGCCGGGTTTAACATCCTGACTTTTCAAGTACACCGCTTCCATTTTCTTTTGAACTTTGGGGTGAGGATGATGATACCGTTCGTATTCCAAAGCTTCGATGTCGGCTGGACTAAATTCTATCGTGATCACTTTCCGCTCCCTATCATTGGCCGATACATAGCCTTCAGACTACTTGAGGATATTATTGATCACGTCAAAAAAGTCCAGTTTTAACCCGTTTCCAGTATACTTCCCGTTTTGAGTTCCTACGAGTTCCTTTAGTTCCCTGGGAACTCGTAGGAACTTGGGGGAACTTATTTTTGGACAATCACTTAGTTCCCTGCTTTTATTCGGGCGTCACATACGCCGCCGTAATCCCGCCATCTACCATAAACGTGGCTCCGGTGACAAAAGAGGACTCGTCGGAGGCCAGGAAGAGGACGGCCTGGGCGATTTCTCTGGCTTCGCCAAAGCGACCCATGGGGATATGCACCAGGCGGCGCTGGCGTTTTTCTTCGGTGTTGAGATATTTCATCAGTAATTCGGTGCGCAGCGGGCCGGGGCAGAGGGCGTTGACCCGAATGTTTTCGCGGGCGTGGATGACGGCCAACTCGCGGGTCATCGAAAGGACGCCGCCTTTGCTGGCGGTGTAGGCAATTTGCGGGGTGGCCGCGCCGACCAGAGCCACAAACGAGGCCGTGTTGATAATCGAGCCGCCGCCGGCTCGACGCAAGGCCGGAACGCCGTATTTGCAGCCCAGAAAGACTCCTTTGAGGTTGATATTCATGGTCAAATCCCAGACCGCTTCTTCGGTAGTTTCGGCGTTGTCGTCGTTGATGTGGGAAATCCCGGCGTTGTTGAACAGGATGTTCAACTGGCCATAACTTTCTTCGGCGGTGCGGACCATCTTGGCGCAGTCGGCGGCCTGGGAGATGTCGGCGTGAACATAAACCGCCTGACCGCCCGCCGCCTCAATCATGCTGACCGTTTCCTGCCCGGCGGCATCGTTGACATCTACGACCACCACTCTGGCGCCTTCACGGGCAAAAAGGGTGGCTGTTTCGCGGCCAATCCCGCTGCCTGCGCCGGTGATAAGGGCTACTTTGTTTTCAAGTCGCATAAATCTTCCTGGATGAGATTAGAATAAGAGGAAGGAACTGAGGGAACTAAGGGAACTTACCCTCCAGTTCCTTCAGTTCCTATAGTTCCCTTTTCTTCATTGCCTCGCTTGCTGCCTGCACCAA
Source organism: Anaerolineales bacterium (assembly GCA_015075405.1). Classification (GTDB taxonomy): domain Bacteria; phylum Chloroflexota; class Anaerolineae; order 4572-78; family J111; genus DSQQ01. The sequence goes on along the minus strand of JABTUK010000002.1, from coordinate 1,403,446 downwards.
CGCATCAAAAATACGTTGCTGGATAGAGTCGCCGGCGGTCATGCTGTGACACCAAAAGCGGCGATGCAGCCTCATCAACATTGACGACGCTGCATCGCCGGAAATTCAAAACCGAAGCCTGCTGGCCTTAGTGAGCCAGTTCCTTTTGGGCTTCAGACATTAAAGCCACTTCTTCTTCGGGGGCCTGGGCGACCAGGTGCTTGCTGCTATGGACAAAGTAGAAGACAATGGCTATTGCCAGGAAGATTGCCACGCCCCACACGCCGGGCCGGTAGCCCTCGATTGAGAAACAGGCAAAAAGCGCGATAATCGCCAGGGCAGCGCCGACAACCGCGCCGGGTACACCCAATGGGCTGACATAGGGCCGGGGCAAATCGGGCCGGTCCATTTTTAATTTGATGTAGCTAATCATCACCAGCGCATAAGAGATGACCGCCCCAAAGACAGCCATATTCAGCAGCGCCGCCCCAACAATGCCGGAGCCGAAAGCATCAATGGCCAGGGCGCACAGAAAACCCACCACGCCGCCCAAAACCAGGGCGGTCACAGGGGTATGGGTTGATGGGTTGACCACCGAAATCCAGCGTGGGTAATAACCGGCGCGAGAGAGAGCAAAGAGCACCCGGCCGTAAGCGTAGATGATAGTGTGGAAGCTGGCAATCAGGCCGGTCAGAGCGATGAGCGTCAACACCGCCGTTGCCATACCTTCACCAAAGACGGCCTTGAAACCATCTTCCAGCGGGGCCAGGGATTCGCCGATGACAGCCGCCCCCCCACCCACGCCCGCATTGAGGACCAGGGTGAAGAGCGACAGAACCAACAGGGTAACGATGCCCAAAATCAGGGCCTTGGGCATATCTCTGACCACATCATGGGTTTCTTCGGCGGCCAGAGGCAACTGCTCAATGGCCAGATAGAACCAGATAGCAAAGGGCAGGGCCGCAAAAACGCCATACCAGCCTTTGGGCAGCCAGGTAGCCGATTGGCCGGGATCAGGCTCAACATTGAACAACAAATTCCAACTGAAAGCGCCGCTAAAAATAGAGGCTAAGTAAAATACAACCAAAACGGCAATAGCCAAGAGGGTAACAACCAACCCGACCTTTAAAGTCAGTTCCACTCCCTTGATGTTGATGGCGATAAAAATGGCATAGGAAATAAGCCACCAGGCCCACAGCGGCAGAAAGTCGGGCAGAAGCGCGTTCATATAGCCGCCGATGCCGACGACAATAACCGCCGGAGTGATCACATACTCAATGGTATCGGTTACCCCGCAGACAAAGCCGCCAAAAGGCCCCAGGGCATTGCGAGTGAAGGAATAGAAACCGCCGGCGTGCGGCAGCGCCGTTGACAACTCGGCGATGCTGTAAACCATACAAACATACATAACGGCCATGAGGAAGGTGGCAATCGTCAACCCCCAAAATCCGCCGGCCGTCAAACCAAAGTTCCAGCCAAAAAAGTCGCCGGAAATAACCGCGCCGACCCCCAACGCCCACAACAGCACCCAGCCGGCGCTTTTGCGCAGTTTGCGCTGTTCCAGATAAGCGCTGTCAACGTTTTCATAGGTAGCGCCGCCAACCGAAATTTTCTTCTCTGCCATACAAAAACCCTCCTTAGGTTGATAAATAAAATTATTAACTTAAGCAAACTATAAACCACACCTTCGGGTTGAAGGTTGCGATTACTGCTTGAGCCTGACTTGTGGCAGATTATTGTTGGAAAACAATGCTTGTTCTCTCACCGTCGAGAAGCTGTTATTAATTTGTCGCGATTGGAGTTGCCGGAATGATTGGTGATGGCTGTCAGCGCTTTGTGGCCCCACGCTGACAATACCTGGATAGGGCCAAGACTATATCACAATCAAAAAGATGTGTCAAATCAATTTTGAACATAAATGGACAAGCTTAAGCAAAATCCTTCAATTTTAATAAAGCCGGCCCACTTTGAGATGATAAGCCTGATGGAGAAAAGCCTGGGCCTGGGCAATAGCCTTAAACACTTGTCGCAAGGAAACCCGGTCCAGGGCAGATAAATTTTGGGGATTCACATGATTTGAGAGGGGCTGACCCGCTTGCAGTTGTTGCCACTGTTGCTGAAGGCGAATGTTGAGGATGAACTCAAACGATTGAGCCAGTTCCTGGAGTAAATCATCCGGCAGCTCATTGACATCTTTGAGTTGTTCCAGGCGGGCTGTGGTGTTGGTTTCGGTCAGGTGATACCTTAAGGCAAAAAAGCGGGCCAAATCAATCAGCGGGACTGTGCCGCGCTGTTTAAGGTCAAGTTCATCTTTATGCTCGCCGTTGTGCTCAACGACGAACTGGCCTAAAAAACCCAGGGGCGGCGGCAAACTGGCCGAAAGGTGAGCCAAACGGGTCAGGAAACGGGGGTGCTGCTCTAACAGATCGGCAATAAAGCGCCGCAGGTTTTTAGCCAAAGTAAAATCGCCATAGATAGCCCGAAAATCGAAAAAGATGAGAAAATTGGGTTCCTCTTCCGGTTCCCAACGGGTGGCCCACTGCTGAAAGTAAGCATGCCAGCCGCTCACCGGCTGAACCCACTGCGGATTAGCGGCGGTCAGATGTCCGGCGCAGGGGGGAAACCCGGCCTCGACCAGCCCGGCTACGGCCTGCCGGCCAAATTCCAAAAAATAAGTCTGGGCGGCCTCGGCGCTTTCTGGCGGCGGGTCGGCATAAATCAAGGCATTGTCCTGATCGGTTTTAAAGGTTTGCTCCCGGCGGGCCTCGCTGCCCAAAACCAGCCAGCAATATGGCACAGGGGGTGGCCCCAGGCTCGCTTCGGTCCACTCCAACACTCGGCTCACCAGCCGGTCATTGATATCGGCCATCAACCAGCCAATCTGGCTGGCCCTGACCCCCTGGCGTAGTAATAAAGGAATGGCCTGCTGCGCCTGATCCAAGACCTGGCGTAAACCGGCAAGATTGGTCTGCCGCTCGATCTCGCGGGTAATAAAAAAAACCGAGGCGCTGTGCAAGATAATCAAATCGTTGCTGGTGATCAATCCAAGCGGCTGGTCTTCGTTGGTGATAAGAAGATGATGGATATTATGACTCATTATCAACCGCACTGCCTCATAAATTGGCTGGGCGGCAGCCAGGCTGATAACAGGGGCGCTCATGACCGTCCCGATAGGCTGGGTAGTATCCAGGCCCGCCGCTACCACCCGCTCGCGCAGGTCCCAATCGGTGACAATACCGGCCACCTGCCCGGCGGCATCGAGGATGACGGCAGCGCTGGCCCGAGCGGCGCTCATGCGTTGAGCCGCTTCTTGAATAGAGACAGTTTCCAGAAGTGTAACCAGGGGGGCGCGAACCAGGTCGCGCACACAGCCGGTCAGGAGCAGGGGTAGTTGTACACTTTTTTCTTCGGATAGCGACTCGGTTATTTCGTCGGACATGCCATATCTCGGCCTATTAAAGACTACCTTTATTCTAGCAGTGTTGTTGAGGGTTGTCTAGCTTTGCAAATTTGGAGAGTGGATCGAGTTCAGGCTAGTCTTGCAAACAAGGTTGTGGTATACTGTGGCAGGTAGCAGGGTAGCAAAGTTGCAGGGTTGCAAGGTAGCAAAACCCCCTGTCTACCGTCTACCGTCTACTGTCTACTTTAAGGGGGAACCTATGAATATGGAAAATAAAGTGACCATCATTAGCGGGGCCAGCGGCGGGTTGGGGGGAACGGTTAGCCGGGCCTTTTATGAGGCCGGGGCCACGCTGGTGCTGCTTGGCTCTCAGTTGGCCGGGGTGCAGGAAGTAGCCGCCAGTTTGGGCCAGGAGCGCACCTTACCTCTGGCAGCCAACCTGAGCAACCCCGCCGGGGCGGAGGAAGTAGTTCGGGCGGCGCTGGCCCAATTTGGCCGGGTGGACATTCTGCTCAACCTGGCCGGTGGTTTTGGCGGCGGCAAGCCGGTCAGCGAGAGCGCCGAGGATGATCTTAACAGAATGTTGGATATTAACCTGCGCACCGCCTATAATCTCGGCCGAGCGGCGGTTAAACCGATGCTGGCCCAAAAATGGGGGCGAATTATTAATGTCGGTTCGCGGGATGCGCTGCACGGCCGGCCCAACTACAGCGCCTATGCTATTAGCAAAGCCGGCGTTCTCCGCCTGACCGAGTCCATGGCCGCCGAGGTGCAGGATTACGGTATCACCGTCAACGCCATTGTACCTGGCACTATAGACACCGAAGCCAATCGCAAAAATTCACCCGACGCCGATTTCAGCAAATGGGTCAAACCCGCCGAAATTGCCGCCACCCTGCTTTTTCTCGCCAGCGAAGGCGCAGCAGCGATTAATGGCGCGGCGATCCCGTTGTATGGCAGATCGTAGAAAAAAGAAATAAGAAATTAGAAATAAGAGGGACGACGGTGAACTACGAAACATGGTTGGCTGAAGTTCCTGAGAGTTTGAAATGTGATCCTGTTTGGAAGTTCTTGGCTTATCCCAAATCCCTTTGGTTGTTTGATTTGGTTTGGAGAGATTGCGAAAAATTAAAAGTGAATCTCCAGGGAAAAGCTCTGATAAGCCAATTGATCCGTAGCGCCGACTCAATTAGCGCCAATATTGATGAAGGTTATGGGCGCGGTATTGAACATAAGGAGTATGCCTACTATTTGCGTGTCGCGCTGGGGTCTGCGCGGGAAACACGCAGTCGCTACTTTAAAGCTCGCCATTGTCTTTCCGAAGAAGTTATCCGGCATCGTATCAGCTTATGCAATGAAATTATCTCACTGCTCGTTACCGCCATCAAAAACCATCGTGACCATCTCAAACGACTGAAGCTTTCTAAACCCTAACTTCTAATTTCTAATTTCTTAATTTTTATTTATTTGAAGGAGTTTCATAATGTCTCAAAACCCATTAAAACAAATATCTGATTTAGGCCAGTCGCTCTGGTATGATAATATTGAACGCAGCATGGTGACGGAAGGGAAATTGGCCCAACTCATCGCCGAGGATTACATTGTGGGCGTTACCTCTAATCCCACCATTTTTCAAAAAGCAATCAGCGGCAGCAGCCTGTATGATGCTCAAATTCAAGAGGAGGTGACCCGCAATCCCACCATCTCGCCCAAAGACCTGTTCGAGGCCCTGGCGATTCAAGACATTCAAGGCGCGGCTGATATTTTGCAGCCCGTTTATGAGCGCACCAATGGGCTTGACGGCTATATCAGCCTCGAAGTTTCTCCAACCCTGGCCAACGATACCGACGGCACCATTGCCGAAGCGAAGCGTCTTTTTGAGGCGGTCAGCCGTCCCAATTTGATGATAAAAATTCCGGCCACCCCGGCCGGTCTGCCGGCCATCACCGAAGTCATCGGCTCTGGCATCAATGTCAACGTGACCATGATGTTCTCGCTGCAAAATTACATTGATGTAGCCAACGCCTACATCGCCGGCCTGGAAAAACTCGATGCCGCCGGGGGCGACCTGACCATGGTCGCTTCGGTGGCCTCCTTTTTTGTCAGCCGGGTAGACACCCTGCTGGATAAGTTGCTCGAAGAAACAGGTCTGCCGGAAGCTCAGGCTTTGCAAGGCAAAATGGCAATTGCCAATGCCAAAGCCGCTTATAAAGCCTTTAAAGAGATTTTTGGCAGCGAGCGCTTCCAGAAATTGGCCGAAAAAGGGGCGCAGGCGCAGCGTGTCCTGTGGGCCAGCACCAGCACCAAAAACCCCAATTACCGTGATGTGCTGTATGCCGAAGAACTCATCGGCCCTAAAACGGTAGACACCGCTCCCCCGGCGACCATCGAAGCTCTGAAAGATCACGGCCAGGTGCGGCCCAGCCTGGAAGAAGGGCTGGACGAGGCCCAGGCTATGCTGGATCGCCTCAAAGAGTTTCATATTGATTATGACGCGGCTATGAACAAGTTGCAGGTGGATGGGGTCGAGGCCTTTGCCAAATCCTTTGTGGATTTGCTCAACACCCTCGAAGCCAAACGCGAGGCTATTGTTTCTCGCCAGGTTAGCCCGGTGACATTGGGTTTGGGCGGGTATCAATCGGCGGTAGACGTGCGGCTGAAAGCCTGGGATGCGGCCAAAGTGGCCCAGCGGATTTGGGACAAAGATGGTACGGTCTGGGTGGCCGACCCAGACAAGGCTGCCCAAACTCCGGAACTGACCAACCGTCTGGGCTGGCTAACCATTGGTCAGGAGATGCTGGCCGAAGCCGATAATCTGGCCGCTTTTGCCGCCGAAATCAAAGGGGCCGGATTTCAACAGGTAGTCTTGTTGGGCATGGGCGGCAGCAGCCTGGCCCCGGAAGTCTTCATGCGGACTTTCCACGCGACAGCAGAAGGGGGGCTGCCGTTAACGGTCCTCGACAGCACCAACCCGGTGCAGGTAGCAGCCGTAGCGTCGAGTGTGACCGACCCGGCCAAAACCTTGTTTCTTGTTTCCAGCAAATCCGGCGGCACCATCGAAACCCTCTCGGCCTTTAAATATTTTTATCATCGCGTCGGGCAGGCCAAAGACAACCCCGGCGAAAATTTTGTGGCCCTGACCGACCCCGGCTCCGGCCTGCAAAAGCTGGCCGAGGAAAAGAAATTCCGCCGCATTTTCCCCACTCCGCCCGACGTGGGTGGACGCTATTCGGCTCTGACCTTTTTTGGCCTGGTTCCGGCGGCGCTGGTCGGAGTCAACCTACCCAAGCTGCTGCGCCGGGCCAACAGCATGGCCGAGGCCTGCCGCAACAGCGCCCTCAACAACCCCGGCTTGCAGCTTGGGGCCATCTTGGGCGAGCTGACCCTGGCCGGTCGAGATAAAGTGACCCTCTTCGCCTCCCCCAAAATCGCCGCTTTTGGCGTCTGGGTGGAGCAGTTGATTGCCGAAAGCACCGGCAAATTGGGCGTTGGGATTCTACCGGTGGCCGATGAGGCCATTGGCGAACCGGCGGTTTACGGCCACGACCGGGTATTTGCCTACTTGCGGTTGGCCGGCGATGACAACGTGGCACTGGATGGCAAGCTCAGCGTGCTTGAGGCCGCCGGGCATCCGGTGGTGACCATCCACATGGATGAACTGGAGGATATCGGCCAGGAGTTCTTCCGCTGGGAAATGGCCACGGCGGCGGCCGGGTCGGTGCTGAAAATCAATCCCTTCGACCAGCCCAACGTTGAATCGGCCAAAATCAAAGCCCGCGAATTAATGGCCGAGTTTGACAAAAGCGGCGCATTACCCGCGCCGCTGCCAACGCTGGATTATGATGATATTGACGTGTACGGGCCGGCCATGGGCGAGACTGTAACCGAGGCGCTGCGCGCGTTTCTTACGCGCTTCCAGCCCGGCGATTACATCGCTATTATGGCCTATTTGCCCTATCAACCCGAAATTGATGCGGCGCTGAACCAACTGCGCCTGCGGCTGCGTGACGGGCTGCGGGCTGCTACCACCGTCGGATATGGCCCGCGCTTCCTGCACTCGACCGGGCAGTTGCACAAAGGCGACGGCAACAAGGGACTCTTTATCCAGATTACCCATACCCCGGCTACGGATGTCGAAATTCCGGGCGAGAAATATACCTTTGCTGTCCTGCACGCGGCCCAGGCCCAGGGGGATTACAATGCCTTGCAAGAGAATCACCGCCGCCTCATTCGCTTCCACATCGAGCGGGGGCAAGACTTGCCTGGCGCAATCCGTCGCTTGATCCCGGCCTAAATCACTCAAAAACTCTGTGTCTCTGTGGTTCGATTCTTACCACAGAGGCACAGAAAATAATAAAAACTCTGTGTCTCTGTGCCTCTGTGGTGAAAATCTCGTTACGGGTATTTCAAAATGAGTCACGATATGACCTGCTACTCTGTCAATGGCCAGCCCATCTATGTCCGCGAGGAGGGCAAGCTGGAGCATCCAGTAGCCTTGCTGATCCACGGCTGGTCTAGCTCGTGGTACGCCATGTCACCCCTGGTGTCTTTGTTGAGCAGCAAGCGATTTCGCTGTCTGGCCGTTGACCTGCCCGGCTACGGCCAGTCGCCGCCGGGGGCAGAGCGGGCCACCATTGCCGGTTATGCCGATTTGCTGGCCGGGCTGATCCAAACCGTCAGCGACGGCCCGGTGGTCCTGGTCGGTCATTCGATGGGCGGCATGATTAGCCTGACCCTGGCCCTGCGCCATCCTCATCTGGTGGAGCGCATGGTCCTGCTCTGCCCGACCATCAGCGGCCGGCTGTCGCTCTTTATCAACCTGTTTATCTCGCCGGTGACTATTTTGGAACGCTTTTCCCTGGCCGGCAAGATTGTCTCGTTGCTGGAGCCGCAAATGTTGGGCGTCACCGACCGGCTCATGCGTCCGGCTTCCATCGCCGCCCGCACCGGCATTACCGAGGCCGATTATCACCGTATCCGGGCCGATGCCCGCCGTCCGGGCCAGGGCCGGGTGCGGGCCGAATGTTTTTGGGCCATGCGCGAAGGCGACCTGCGCGGTAAATTAGGCCAGATTGAAGCGCCGTCGCTGGTGATTTGGGGCATGGAAGATAATACTGTCCCCCTCAGCGATGCCAGTATTCTGGCCGACGAGTGGCCCGACGCCGATTTGCGGATTGTGCCCAAAGCCAGCCATTGGCCTCAATTTGAAACCCCCGAAGTGACGCAACGTTACATTACTGCTTTTTTGGGCAAACCTCTCAAACTGCTCAAAGTTCAATTTTAGACCACCTCATTTCGAGTTTACCAAAAGTAGTGTTTTTACCTGCCTGGACTATAATTGAGAGTAAGCTCAAGTCAATTATTTCTCAATTAGCCAAAAGGAGGCATGTTATGGAGCGCATCTTAGCTTTAGTCCCGTGTTTGGGATTTGTTGGGATTATTTTGCTGTTTTTGGCGTTTTCATCTATCAGGGTGGTGCAGGAGTATGAACGCGGGGTCATCTTCCGCCTGGGGCGATTTGTCGGGGCGAAGGGACCGGGCCTGTTTTTCATCGTGCCATTTATTGACCGCATGGTTAAGGTTGATTTACGGACCATCACCCTCGATGTCCCCGCCCAAGAGGGCATTACCCGTGATAACGTGACCATTAAAGTCAATGCTGTGGTTTATTTTCGGGTGCTCGATCCCGGTAAAGCTATTATCCAGGTTGAAGATTACCGCCGGGCCACCTGGTTGATAGCCCAAACTACGCTGCGTAATGTCATCGGCCAGAGCGACCTGGATGATTTGTTGGCTCACCGCGAGAAGGTCAACGAGCAGCTCCAACGGATTATTGACGAGCAGACCGAACCCTGGGGGATAAAAGTCACCATTGTCGAGGTTAAAGATGTTGAACTACCCCAGACTATGCAGCGGGCCATGGCCAAACAGGCCGAGGCCGAGCGCGAAAAGCGGGCCAAAATCATCCACGCTGAAGGCGAGTTTGAAGCTTCCAAGCAGTTGGCCGAAGCCGCCGAAGTCATTGGCAGTCAAGCTGCAACGCTGCAACTGCGTTATCTACAAACCCTCACCGAAATTGCCGTAGAAAAGAACTCAACCATCATTTTCCCCGTACCTGTTGACATGTTCTCCGCTTTCAGCGATTTGGTGCGCGCCAATGCTGAGGTTGCCCAAAACAAATAAATCATAGGGCCATCGTTACTACTCAGCCATGTCATTTCGACCACAGGGAGAAATCCCCGATACTTTACTTTCACGGGTTGCGCCTTGAAGATTTCTCGATCTCCGGTCTCGAAATGACATGAGCCTGAGCGGTAACGGGCCATAAATAAAAAGGGCGATACTTGCCACGGCGAGATATCGCCTTTTTTATTAAATTATGATTATGTTGAATTGATTAATCTTCTATGGTATAATTAGCCTGACCTTTTTAGAGAATGAGGCAACCTGATGAGCGGTCTAATCGGTAGGCTGAACGATTTATACATTCGCTTCTTGGTTTGGCTGGGGGCTGAACCGCCGCCCGGCTATGAACATCTGCTCGGGAAAGAGGCCGGCCCGAAAGAATATACCCTCAAGGCGGGGGACACGCTCTTCTCCGTTGCCCGTAAGTTTAATGTCCATTATGAGCGGCTGGCGGCCGCTAATGGCATTGATGCCGGTTTTGCTTTACAGCCGGGCCAAAAGCTGCTGATTCCTCCCGCCAGTTGGAACCCCTCTGCCGGTCCGCTCGCTCAATTACAAGCCCCGCCCATCCCTGAGCCTGCCCTAGAAATACCCGCCCCCCCTGTCGAACCCGAAGCCGCTGTCCCCGTGGAGGAGCCGGAGCCGTTTGTCGAGGTCGAACCCCCGGCTGAACCCGCTGTCCCGGACTTGGTCGAGGAGCCGGTCAGCCAGGAAGTGGAGACTATTTCTCCCCCGGTGTGGCTTGAAACTGAAGCCGAGGCTGAGGAAGTTGCGGCCCCCGCCGAAACCGTTGAACCAACCCCAGCGCCTATTTCTGCTCCGGTTGAAATCGAACCTGCCCCCGCAGAAGAGGTGTCGTCGCTTGTTGTTGAGTCGGAGGAAATCTTTCGCTATGAAGTGCAGCAGGGCGATACGCTGAACTCCATTGCGCGCAGGTATGGGGTCAGCGTGCCGCAACTGCTGGAGGCCAATGATCTGACCGAGTCGGACCGCATCTTTCTGGGCCAAAAATTGATTATTCCCAGCTATATTCCCCAATCCACCCCGGTTGTGGAGCCGCCGCCAGCAACTCCGCCGCCGCCGGTTCCTCCCGACGAATTTTTTGTATACACCATCACCCGCGGCGACACCTTAAACAGTATTGCCAATCGCTATGGCGTAACTACTCGTAACCTCATTGAATTCAACCAAATCGAGCATCCCGACCACATTCGGGTGGGCCAGCAAATAAGAATTCCCACCTCGGTTGCGCCTCTGGTCACAAAACCTGAAGCGCCAGTTGAGTTGAAGCCTCCGCCTGTTGCTTTTGCCGTTGTTGACCCCACTTTCCCACCCCAGGGGCCGGCTGAGGCAACGCGGGCGCTTTATGTCAGCTACTTTGCCATTGGTCACGCCGATACTCGACAGCGCATTTTTGATTTACTGGATAACACCGAATTAAATGCGGCGGTGCTCGATGTTAAGGGCGACGACGGCTGGATAACTTATCCCACCCAGTCGCCTCTGGCCTCAGAGATTGGGGCCGACCGGCCTATGGTCAAAGATATTCAGGCGGTCATGGAGCAATTTAAAGCGCGCGGGGTTTATACTATTGCCCGTGTTGTGACCTTTAAAGACAGTCTGCTGGCCAAAAATTACCCGGAGTATGCTGTCAAATTGACCGGCTCAACCTCCACCGAAGCGGACCGCGAGCTGATAAACTGGGTTGACCCGTTCCGCCAGCCCGTATGGGATTACAACATTCAGCTTGCCGTCGAAGCGGCCAGTTTGGGCTTTGATGAGGTTCAATTTAGCCATGTCCGCTTTCCTACCCCCAGTCCGGCCGGAGCCTTGCAGTTTTCACAAGAAGCGACCAAAGAGACGCGCCTGGCCGCGATCGCTGGCTTTTTGAGCATCGCCCGTGGTCAGCTCCAACCCTATGGAGTCAAGGTGTCGGCTGACGTGTTGGGCTACACCTGCTGGCGCAAAGATGACAGCTTGATTGGCCAGGACATCGAGCGTATGGCCCAATATCTGGACATCCTTTGCCCGATGCTGTATCCGTCTACTTTTGGCAGTGGTATCCCCGGTTACAAGCTGGCGATTGCTTATCCCTATGAAGTCGTCTATGAAAGCGCCCAGCGAGCCGTTAACCGGGTGAGACCGCTAAATTGCGCCGTGCGGCCCTGGATTCAGGATTTTCCTGATTATCGTTTTGATAAACGAGTCTACGGCAAAGCCGAAATTCAGGCCCAGATTAAAGGCTGCTTCGATGCCGGCTGTACCGGCTTTATGGTTTGGGATCACCGGGTAAAGTATACCGACGGGGCCTATGCTCCCATGCAGGTGCAGGTCTAATTTACAAGGATTTATACGGTCATGTCATTTCGACCGGAGCGTAGCGGAGGGAGAAATCCCCAGCGCCTTGTCTTGTCAGAGTAGTTTTGAGGGACGCTTCGCGTCGCTCCTATCGTCGCTCGAAATGACATGTTCACGTTCACTGCGTCACCCTGTTATTTATGGGTGTGAATTTGTCAGCTTTGTATAGGGTTTGACAGGGTAACTTCACAAGAATCAAAAAGACGGGGTATGATCCCGTCTTTTTTACTTTTCTGTAGTTGCCAGTTGTTATTACAGGGCTGCTTTAGCGGTGGCCACAAGCTGGCTAAAGGTCGAAGCATCATGCATGGCAATGTCGGCCAGGGCCTTGCGGTCTAATTCAACCCCGGCTTGTTTGAGACCGTGCATAAATTGGCTGTAGCTCATCTCGTTCTGGCGCGTAGCGGCATTGATGCGCGTAATCCACAAACTGCGAAAATCGCGCTTGCGGTTGCGCCGGTCGCGGTAAGCGTAGACCAGCGACTTCATCATCGCTTCGTTGCCCCGCTTGAATAAGCGATGCTTGCTGCCGCGCTGGCCTTTGGTGATAGCTAATATTTTTTTGTGACGACGTTGGGTTTGCGGTCCGCCTTTTACTCTCATCCTACACCTCTAATTACCTTTGCCTGCATAGGGGATTAGCCGCTGTACCCGGCGGCGGGTGGCGGACTCGGTGACTTCCAGCATGGAATCAAACTGAACCTTCACGCGCTTGTTTTTCTTGCGGCGCAGGTGGCTTTTGCCAATTTTAGTGCGCATCAACTTGCCGGTACCGGTATATTTGAAGCGCTTGGATGTTGCTTTGTGTGTTTTTAACTTGGGCATCTCACTGTTCCTTTATGTTTCACCAGAACTTGGGCAGTTCAGAAATTATTTCGATGAGTTAGGTATTCGGCCCCAAAATCATGAGCATGGTCATCCCTTCCATCGAAGGTCTTTTTTCTACTACGGCCACATCATTCAATTCTTCCGCTACCCGGGTTAGTAACTCTCTGGCCACTTCGGGGTGAGTTACCTCCCGCCCCCGGAAACGGATTCGTACTTTTACCTTGGCCCCGCGTTCCAAAAATTTACGGGCGTCACGCAGCTTATAACCAATATCGTGTTCGCCGGTTTTGGGGCGCAGCCGAATCTCTTTTATTTCTACTTTAGTTTGAGATTTTCGAGCATCCCGCTCTCGTTTCTGGGCTTCGTACAGAAACTTGCCGTAGTCCATCAGGCGGCAAACGGGCGGATTGGCGTTGGGCGCAACTTCAACCAAATCGGTGTTTTTTTCCACCGCGATGGCCAGGGCTTTGCGTGTTTCCATCACCCCCAATTGTTTGCCTTCGTCATCAATTAAGCGGACTTCCGGCACGGTGATTTCTTCGTTAATTCTGCGCTCTTCTTTTGTGCTTATGACCAGTTCTCCCTCTACTCCCTAGAGAAATAAAGCCTGCTTTGCGGCGTGGCATTTAGAAAGAGGGACATCAGCGTGACGCCCCTCTTTGAAATAACCTTCAATAAGGTTGGCTCCCCCGGTGGGGACGCTATAATATAGCATAAATCGGTTAGATTCGTCAAGTTTAGAATTGTTCTTTATTATAAGGGGACCAGCCACTTGCCCTTTCTACTCAAGGCTGTACTCCGCATGAATAATCCGGCGCACAGCGGTTTCGCTGCGAATCATCAGCGAGTGGGTTTTGGCCACGTACCCGTGATACTCCACCCCACCCAGCAAGGGGCCATCGGTGACGCCGGTGGCGGCAAAAACTATCTGATCTGTCGAAACCAGTTGATTGCAGGTGAGCACCTGCCTGACATCCAGGCCGGCGGCCTCAATGGCTGCTCGTTCTTCCTCGCTCTGCGGGGCCAGCCGGCCCAACATGCCGCCGCGCAGCGCTTTAACGGCGCAGGCAGCGGCAACCCCTTCGGGCACGCCGCCAATGCCCATTAATACATCTGCTCCCAGGCCAGGGGTAGCGGCAATTAATGCGCCGGCTGTGTCGCCATCGGAACGTAAGAGCACCCGCGCCCCGGCGGTGCGAATCTCTTCGATGAGATTTTGGTGGCGAGGCCGGTCCAATACAATCACTTGCAAATCACGCACCGCTTTGTTTTTGGCTCGGGCAATCAAGGCCAACGTCCAGGCCGCCGGGGCGTCCATACATTCCGGCACTAAAAAAGCGGCCGCCTCTCGATCCACTACTATTTTTTCCATATAAATGGCCGAAGTAGGCGACCACATGGAGCCGCGCGGGGCCACGCAGACCACCGAAATTGCGCCGGGGTAGCCTCGCACCACCGACTCGGTCCCATCAATCGGGTCTACCAAAACGTCCATCTCCGGGCCGTGGCCGGTGCCAATAGGTTGGCCCGTATCCAGCGGCGTGTGTTCACCCAGCCGGCCCTCCTCCCCCACGACGATATGCCCGGCGATGTCGGCCATTTGCAGCGCCTGGGCCATGGCCTCGGTGGCGGCGCGGTGGGCCTCCTTTCGGTTGCCCAACCCCAACCAGCGCCCGGCCGCCAGGGCGGTCGCTTCGGTCACACGCACCAAATCAAGGCCAATATGGCGGGTAGAGAATTGACTCATGTCCATCTCCTGAAGATGCCTTATCTATCAACTGCCTCAAGGAGTTTGGCTGCTTCCCAGGCCAGCATGCCGCCCTTGAGCACCCGCACCTTTGAGCCGTTTTTCTGTTGCAACAGATACGCTGCTCGCTGGCTGCGCCGCCCGCCGCGACAAACCACCACAATCTCGCGGTCGCGGGGCAGGTCCGGGGCTTGACCGACCAGTTTGGGCAGTGGGATGAGTTGCGCCTGGGGAATATGACCCTGCTCAAACTCGCGTGGCTCGCGCACATCAATCACCAGTGGCGGCGTGGGGCTGCGCATGAGTTCGCTCCACAACTCCTGGGGCGCGATGTCGGCCACGCCGTTGGCGGGTATGGCGAGTAACGGCAGAGGGATAATTTCATCGCTGGAACGTTTGGGCAAGTTTTGGCACTCCTTAAAGGCGCGCACCTCACACTCATAAATACAGATGGCCGGGTCGAGGATGCGGTGGAAGATGTATTCGATGGCCTGGTCTTCCGGTAAAAAGTGATCGGGGCCGACCTGGTCCACAAAGCCGGTAGCCTGCATCAGGCCATAGACCGGCCGCTGGACTTTCATTAAAAACATATCCCCCCCCCGCTCGCGACAGGCGCGTAGCAGCGACTCCAGCATGTGGATGCCGCTGATATCACACTGGTTGACTCCGTGCATGCGTAGCAATAAGAAACGCTGGCGTGGGTTGCGGGCCAGCATCTGGCGGATAGCTTCCTCTACATGGTTGACTGCCCCAAAGTACAAGTCTCCCGAAATTTTGACGATGCTAAGTTGGGGGCACTGGGGTTTGTGGGGTTGATAGGCAAAGTGCCTGAAGGTTTCATCAGGCAGCACGGTGTGAACCCGTGGGGTACTGGTCTTCATAATATAATACCCTAGCGACATCAAAATACCGCTTAACACGGCAAATTGAAGCGGCAGAAACAGGGTTGCCAGCAGGGTCACGATCATAATCAGGGCATCGCCCCGCGCCCCGCGCCAGAGTCGGGCCATCTCTTTGCGGTCAATCATCCCATAGGCAGCCAGCAGAAGCAGGGCGGACAGCGCCGCGCGGGGGATGTAGGCCGCCAGCGGCGAGAGGACCAGCATGGCCGCCAAAACAAAGAGGCCAGAAAAAACGCTGGCCAGGGGGGTCTGAGCCTTGGCTTCGTAGTTGAGGGCTGAGCGGTTGAAGGAGCCAGAGCAGGCATGGCCCGATAAAAAGCCGCAGGCGATATTGGCTAACCCCTGCCCAACAAACTCCTGGTTGCTGTCGAGGCGCTGGCCGGACTGCGCCGCTACCGAGCGGGCAATCGAGGTAGCTTCGACCAGGCCAATCGCAGCTACCGCCAGCGCCCCCACCGATAAATCGCCGATCAGTTGGACATTGGTTAACGGTAAATCGGCCAGGGGAGGGAGGTTGCTCGGCAGATCGCCGATGATTTTGACCCCGGCCTGATCCAATCCAAACAGCGCCACCACTCCTGCGGCAGTGGCAAGCGCGAGAAGCTGGCCCGGCCACTTGGGATAAAAGCGTCGTAATAAAAGAATGATTGCCAGGGTGCTCAAACCCAGGGCCAGGCTGAGAAAGTGAGTATCCGCCAGATTCGTCGCAATATTATTGAGGGTATTGAGTAGGCCGGATGTGGATCCGGCTTCTAGCCGCAGCAGCGAGCGCAGCTCCCCCACAGCAATCAGCACTCCGGCGCCGGCCGTAAAACCAATGATGACCGAGTCGGACACAAAAGTGACCAGCATGCCCAGGCGAGCCAGCCCCATGACCAAACGAAACAAGCCGACCATAACCGCCAGCAGACCGGCAGCGGCCATATATTCGGGCGAGCCGGCCGCGGCAATCGGCAGCAGGGTAGACAACACCAGAATAGAGGCAGTGTTGGTCGGTCCACTGTGCAGGTGATTGGAAGACCCCCACAGCGCGCCGACAATAGCGGCAACAATGGCTGAATAGAGACCCATTTGCGGCGGCAACCCGGCCAGAATGGCAAAGACAATGGACTGGGGCAGCAACACCACTGCCACCGTCAGCCCGGCGAGCAGGTCTGCCTGGAGATAACTGTGGCGGTAAGATTGGAAAATACGAACGGGCCGGGCAAAAAAGTAGGGAACAGGCTTCAGCGCAGCCAGAACGGGGTTAACTTCGGCTAAATTTTTGGGCAAAATCCACATCGTGGTGGCTTGTCTTGGTTTCTAAAATGATTGGATAGACGCTCAGATGAATCTTTGCATCAGCCTCGTCTTGCGTCTTCCGTTCATTTGACTTGTGGGCAACACGCAACCCATGGGACCAAAAACTCATCTGAGGAACTCTATTTTACCACTATTGCGGCGGAGCTTCAATTGTGGGAAATGCGGAGAGACAAATCAGGGGTAACGGGCAAGTCAAGCTTCAACCCGTCCGATGTACCGGCGATGACCTCACTCAAGGTGAGGTTAAGCTGGCCCTCGGCTTGGGCCGTCAGGGTGAGCGTCGCCAGGGTGACATCGCCGGTCAGGGCCGGTGTTTGACCCTGACTACTGGCGACGACTGTGACCTGTCCAACGTCATTTTGGATAGACTGTACTGCCACCAGGCTCAAATCGGGGTGCAACTGTAGATTTTCGGCTCGCGCCAGGGCTGGATCAAACTGGAGTTTGAACTGCGCCCCGAACAACCCCGGCTCGGTGAGGCCGTGAGCCACGATTGAAACCTCAAAACTTTGGTCGGGTTGAATGGTTGCCGGCCCTTGCAAACTGAATCCGGTTGAGGGAGACAAAGGTGACTCTGGTTCATCAGGAGTCTGGCAATTTTGAAGGGCCTCGCAGCTCTGCCCAATCGAGAAGGGGGCGTCTGACTCATCAAGCGTCGCGTTGAAGCCATCGCTGGCGATGACCCGCACCAGGCCATCATGGGTAGGGGACAGTTGGCTGGCGTCAAAGGTGTAGCTGGTCTGGCCGAGACGCACCGCCAGCGGCAGCCAGCTCTGGCCCAGGTCGGGGCTGAAAAGGAGGTCGAAAAAGAGGTCATCGCCGTCGGCGTCGGCTGCTTCCCAGACGATGGTTTGCTGGCCCGCCAAATTTTCGCCGCCGTTGGGCGAAAGAACGGTTACGCTGGGGGCGTGGTTGCTGGGGGTTAAGGTGAGCAGCGGCGCGTCGTTTTTGCTGACGGTAATTTTGGCGGCGGCCTGGGGGTTAATCTGGTTGACAGTAAAGAAAAACGGGCTGGGTTCGGTGGTGGGCAGGCCGGTTTCAACATCGGTGAAGCCCACATCAAAGCAGTGGTGGGCCAGGGTGGACTGGTCGGCGGCCTGCACATCGAGACAATAGTCGTCGCCAGGGGGTGGATTGAGACCGGCGGCGCTGCTAAAACTGCTGCTTTCCAGGCGCAGCACCTCCGGCTCGGTCACGCTGCCATCGGGGTTGATAAAGCCGCTAACCAGTAAAACCCCGCTCTGGCCGCTCTCAGCTGGTGGCTGCACGCTGGTCAACGGCGCGGCGATAGGGTTGGGCTGCAACAGCGGGCTGTTGAAAATTTTGTGGTAGGTGTGAGGCGAAATCCAGGGCTGGGCGCAGTAGGCCATCACATCGTAGGCGGAAGAGGGGTAAACGATAGGGGGATTGCTATAGAGGTCAATCCCCACCTCTTGGGTGTGTGGCGTTTGCAGGTAGGGCCAGTCGGGGTCAACCCAGATGTCAGCGCCCTCGGCTTTGAAGCAGGCGGCGTCTTCGCGCTGGGTGGGCGACCAGGCGTGCTGCGCGCCCAGGTTGTGGGCAATTTCGTGGACCAGCACCCGCGGCCCGCCGATGTCCTGTTCGGGCCGCAGCCCGCCAAAAGCCACCCGGCCAGAGTGCGGCCCGGCGCAGTTGGGACACCAAGCCGGGTCGGCCGCGCCGCCGTTGTAAAATTCCTGGGGCAGCCAGCCAAAAAGTTGGTCGGGCCAGGTCTCGGCGGGCTGGCTTTGGGTGTAGAGCCAGTAGGTATGCAGCAGTTGGCGCAGGATTTCGCCTTTGCTCAACTCGCCCTGCCAGGTCAGGTCGGGCACAGGCAGGCGGTAATATTCAACGCCGGGGATGGGGTACATGCGGAGCAGCCAGTAATCAATCCCCGGCATTTCGGGGGGTGTGACCCCTTGGTAGGCAATGGGCAAATAGGCTACCCGGAGAGACTTGCGGGTGGCAAAATCTTTGGTCAGGGTTAGGGTAACAGGAGTCTGACCGGCTTGGTCTTGGGGCAGGGCTTCAAGCACAAAGGTTATCGGGCCGGTCATCCAGGCCGGCGGCGGAAAAAATTCAAAGTTGACCGAGTTATCGAGGCTCTGGCGCAGGCTGGGCAGAGCCAGCGAATTGAGTTGCTGTAGGGTGGCAGCGGGTAGAACGCGGGTCAGGTTAGCCTGTTCCTGCCCATCCTTGAGCAGGCGCAGACGCACGATGACATCACTACCGGGGCAGGCGTCGCCGCAGGTCGGGTAGACTCGGACCAGGGTATGCCGTCCGGCGACTAAAGGAATGGAGTTATTGCAGAAAATATGGGCCGGATGCTGGGAGTCGGGCTGGCAGGGGGATAACTCCGGTTCATTAAAAACCTGGATGCCTTGGGTGATTTCCACCCCGCGTAGTTTTAGGGAGAGGGGGGGAGGTTGGAGGGTTGGAAGGTTGGAGGGTTGGAAGGTTGGAGGGTTGGAGGGTTGGAGGGTTGGAAGGGATGGAGGGGTGGGGGTGGTGGGCGGCAGTAAGGTCGGCTGGATTGAGATTTGGGGGGTGGGGGTCGGTAGAATAACTCCCACCGGCTGGGGAACGGGTGGCTGGCTGGGAATCAAAATCAGCAGGGCTGCCAGCAGAGCGATAATTTGCAGTAACAAAAATCCCCCGACCAAATAGGGAGCGGCAGAACGTTCAGGTTCCAGGGGCATCAAGGGGCGCTGGTGAGGGCTGTTCATCGCTGAGGCCAGCCATCTTTCGGCCCGCGCCTGGCGGGGGTCTGAGGGTTTTTTGGCCGGGGGTTGTTGTTTCATTACTCAGGTCAGCCACTCGCATCCGGCGCAATGCCGGCGGCGAATGATATGAAATCATTATTTTTAAGGTACAGGTTAAAACCTGAATTTACTATAACACAGCTTGGGGTGGGACTCAATGGGATATTGGGGGTAAGTTAGCCCTTGCCCCTGTTGCTTCCTTGCACCACACAGTTTTTGCAGTACAATCGGAGCGCAGGCTATTCTTAAGGGGTGTGGATTAAAGAGGAGATTAGACGCTTTGCGTGGAGATTCAGGTTAATAATCTCCAATCTCTAATCTCCAATCTCCCCGAGTTATTTGCTGCCTAAATCCTTGTCGAGGCTGCTTACGGTGAAAACGATGGGTAAAACGTGGAAGTTGTTGCAGGCAGCAGTGTTGCTGCTTGGCCTTTTTGGGGTCATCGGGGCGACGGCCGCAGCCCAATCAACCCCCATCGCGTTGAAGAGTCTGGAAGTTGAGCTGTGGCCTGAGTTCGACCGTCCGGAAACATTGGTCATCTATCGCGCAGAATTGGCTCCTACCGTCGCCCTGCCCGCCGAAGTGACCTTTCGGCTGCCGGGGTCAGTGGAAAGCATGCACGTGGTAGCTGTGGAGCGCGAGGGCGTGCTGGTGGAGGTCAGCCCAGACGCCATCCAGTTGCAGCGTGAGAATAACAGCCTGCTGTTGACCTTTTCCACGCCGGTCCCTCGAATTCAGTTTGAATATTACGATGCCTCGATTTTGACTAAACAAGGGGCGGAGCGACAGCTAAAGTTTGAGGGTGTGGCCTCCTACCCGGCTGAAAAAGTAACATTTCAAGTACAGGAGCCATTTCAGACAGAGGAATTTACCCTGACGCCTCCGCCCAGTTCAACCTTTGTTGGCGGCGATGGCTTGACGTATCGGGTGGTGGAAATGGCGGGGTTAGCGCTCAACGAGACCTTTACCCTTACGGCTAACTACAGCCGCTCCAGTGAGGTCCTATCGGCCCCAAATCTGGCCGGCCCTCCGGCCGAGCACGCCGCCGATTTGCCGGTCGCCCCAGAATTGCCAGTTACCCAGCCGCCAGCTAGTGAGAATTTAACCCTGGGCTACACTTTGATTGGGATTGGAGTGGCGCTGTTGACGGGTGTAGCGGGGTACTGGTGGTGGTCCAAAAAAGCGGCGCCGGCAAAAATCAGACCGGCGCCACGACGGCCCAAAAGAACAGCCAAACGGGTCGAAGCGTCAGCGCCAGTGGCTTCGCCGGCGGCGGTTAGCCTGCCCAGTAAATTTTGTTATCGCTGCGGCACGGCCCTGCGCGACGATGCCAACTTCTGTCACGTTTGTGGAGCGGAACGGCGCAAAGAGTAATTAACCGGAATTCGGAGTTTTCTAAATCGCACCCCCTTCGACAAGCTCAGGACGCAGCTTCGATACGCCTTTCACTTCGTTCAAGGCTACTCAGGATGCGATGTTTAAGCCGAAAATCATTCTGCGTAGGGCGTTACTACACTATTAAAGGGGAAGGCCGTATAAGCCGATATTCTGGCCCTTAAAATTCAATCGGAACGGCTGGACCCTAAAGCCAGTGCGGGTGGCATAATCCACCACACACTGAAGCCAGTGGACCCCCAGGGGCGGGTAGATTGGCTCGTGGATGATGCAGCACGGCAAAATAACAAAGCGGCGGTCATACTGGGCTGCGGCCTCAATGAGGTGGATGTTACAGCCGTGCGCGTGCAGAGCGACGAGAATATCAAAGTCTCTGGCCATAGCTGGTTCAAAGTTTTGGGCAAGGCGGGGAACGGTTTCCGTGGCGGCTAAATGAATTTGTTTGTGGCTGGTCAGGTCTTTGAATTTGGTGGGCAACGCTTGTGGTACAGGGTCAATCACAGTGGCGGGCCAGCCACTCTGGCGCAGGAGATAAGTGAGCAGCCCTTTGCCGCCGCCCACATCCGCTACCCGGCCCGGTTGAAGGTGGGCCAGCATCCATTGATGCAGCAGTTGGAAGCGAAACTTCTTCATTTGGCGCAGCCCTGGCAGGGCTGAGGCCAGGACAGGGGCTAATTCTTTGGAGTTAGCCAGAGCTTCGTCGGCAATCGGGACGTTGGTATGCCCTGCGTCGTTGAATGTTTCAGCTTCATGGGTCTGAGGTAAACCAGGCTGTCCACCCCCGGCAAGTTGAGAGACGCTCTCGAAAAGTTCTTCGGTTTGCTTTCTGTCTTTGCGCTTGCTCATAGTTGGTTAGTTATACCCAACGCATTTCAAAATTTCCGTAGCTGACGCATCCCCATGCGTCAGCGGACGGCATAGGGATGCCGTCCTACGGAAATTTTAGCGTGCGCTTAGTCTATTTACGCAGATCCAACCGCGATAACTGTGGCTTGTCGGGGACATACTCCACCTTGACAGTTTCCCCCACCGCCAGGCGATTGTAGACTCGGCTGTGGACCTCTTGAAAAGCTTTATGGCTATCGCCAAACTGGTAGCCCACGCAATATTTTTTGCCTGTCCCTTTGGGCGGGTCTACCCAAAGCTGGGTAATCACCCCGGTAGTTTTTTGTTTGCCCTGTTCAAAGGCGCGGGTATCGCGCCACCAGCGCCAGGTTTGCCAGAAAAAGTAGCCGGCGGCAATAAGAAAGAGCGGAAAGGTCAGCATTATCAGGAAGAAGGGCAGGCCATATTCACCCCGCGGCCCTACACTATTGATTTCATTCAACACCGCGCCCGGATTTAACCAAGCTGCGCCGCCCAGGGCAAAGGCGATCAAACACACCAGGCCAATGCCAGCCCCAGACCAGAGGTCTTTTGAGGTAGCGGGTTTAAAGGCTTTCTGCGTTGGCAGAGAGCCAGTTTCTGGCAGGATGTCTGAGGCTGGCGTCTTGACAGGCATGGCTGGATTGACTCCTTCTCTTTGGATGTAAAGAAAACAGGGAAAAAGCAAAATGCCCTGAATTTTCAGGGCACTTTTGTATTCAAGACAAATTATCTTGAAATCGGTCAAAAATCCAAATTCACATCTTCCAAAAGAGATTCACCGTTCGATGAACAACCGTGGGCTGATTGGTAATCGGTGATAGCATGGATAATCCTTTCTCGATAGACGCACACTGGGATAAATGGGTTGGTTTATCCTAATACTAAACCGATTTTTCAGCCAATGCAACCTGAATTTTTAGGGGTTTTTAGAAATCAGCCCTTTCATGAGGGTACGGACAGCCGCAATTTCATCCTCATTGACGGTGTGACCCATGCCTGGGTACAGGCGCATGGTTACATTTCCACCCAACTGCCGCAAAACTTCGGCGCTTAGTTCGACCCGTTCTTTGGGGATGTGGAAATCCACATCGCTACAGCCCAGAAAAACCGGCGTGCCGGTCAACGAGCCGGGATAGTCGCGCGGCGTGCCGTCTGGACCAATCAGGCCACCGCTCAGCCCTGCAACGCCGCCATAGCGCCGAGCGTGACGAGCCACAAATTCCAGCGACAGGCAGGCTCCCTGCGAAAACCCCAGGAGCATGGTCCGTTCGGCCGGGATACCGGCTTCAGCCAAACGCTCAATCAGCCCGGCAATAACGGCCATTCCAGAGGAAATGCCCGGCTCGTTGCTGGGAATAGGAGCCATAAAACTGTTGGGATACCAGGTATAGCCGCTGGCCTGCGGCGCGAGATAAATGAAGCCGGGCTGAGCCAACTCATCCGCCAGGGTCAGAATACTTTCGGCGGTGGCCCCGCGCCCGTGAATCATAATCATGGCCGCCTGAGCGCGCTCCAGCGGCTCGCCCGCTGTTAGAATGGGCTGGCCCTGGTGCGGGCCTTTGAGGGTATCTTGCGCCATCAGGCCACCTCCGCTACGGACCAGGGAATAACATTGACCGGGCGCAGCCGGCGCTCGATGTCGGCGCGGTATGATTCCAACCAGGGCGGCAGTTTGAGACTCTGACCCAATTTATCCACATCTTCATCAAACAGGAAGCCTGGGCCGGCTGTCGCCAGCTCGACGATGTGCCCGTCAGGGTCGTTGGTGTAAATGCTCTTGAAATAAACCCGATCCATCACCGGCGACACCCGCAGACCCGCCTGGAGCAGCTTTTCGCGCCAGGCCAATTGAGTCTCCTCATCAGGCACGGCCAGGGCAAAGTGATGAGTCTGGCCCGCGCCCATCTTCGCCCGGCGAACCCTGGCCGGGTCGCGCTCAAAATAGGTAATCAAGGTGCCGGGCTGGCCGTCGCCCACGCCCCAATACCAATGGGCTGAGTTGGGGTCGTCAAAGTTGGAGGTCATTTTAACCCGGCGCATGCCTAACAGGTCGCCAAAAAAGGCCTGGGTGCGCTGAATATCCGCGCCGATGGCGGTAATGTGATGCATGCCCTGCCGTAGGGCCATGTCTGCGGTAATCTCCGGGACCGGCTCCGGCCAGGTCTCGGCTTTGATACGGGCCTCGTCGCGGTTGTTGACCACCATTTCTGCCGGGGGTTGGCGATATGCCGTGCCAAGCTTGTCGGCGGCTTCGTCCATTGTCCAGCCCGGCCCCTCGGTAGCGATTTCAACAATCACCCCATCGGGGTCGGTGAAGTAAATAGATTTGAAGTAGTGCCGGTCCAGCGGCCCGTCTACGCTCAGACCGTGGTCGGTCAAGCGGCGTTTCCATTTGAGCAAGCCGTTGGTGTCGGGCACGGTCAGGGCGAAATGGTGCGTCCCGCCGATACCCCAGTGGCCCTGCGGCGCGCCCGGCCACTCAAAAAAAGTGATGGCTGAACCAGGTCGGCCAATTTCGTCGCCAAAGTAAAGGTGATAGCTGTCGGGGTCATCAAAGTTAACTGTCTTTTTGACCAGGCGCTGCCCCAGCACCTGGGTGTAAAAATCAATAGTTCGCTGGGCGTCGGAGCAAACCAGGGTAATGTGATGCAAGCCTTGAATTGTCATTTTTCTCTCCTTAAAGTTTTACTTGGAAAAGGGTTGATAAGCAAATTTTGAATATAATTCAATATTAAATATTTTGATATTAAAATAATATCACAGAAGGCAAAATTTGTCAACAGAGTTTTGGCCGGTTGGCAAGGGTGAATTGTCAAATTCGGGTTTTTGATAAATAATGAAGACACATCCCCATAAACAGGAAGCACCCCTATGACTAAAGGCGGCAAAATTGCCATCATTTTACTTTTTTTGCTGGTTTTGAGTTCGTTGGCTTTAAACTTTTGGCTGTATTGGCAGCTTAATATGGCTCAGCAAAAAGTGGCAGGGCTGGTGCGCCAGGTTCGGGCGGGGCTGCCTGAGGCTATTGACGAATTGGAGTCATTTGAGCAGGCAACCCTTACCTACGAGATCAATATCCAGCAGGAGTTTCCGGTTCAAACCGAAATTCCGTTCAACGAAACCTTTGAAGTGCCAATCCAATTGACGGTGCCGATTTCGCAGACCATCCATACGTCGGTGATGATTGACCCCCTTGGTACGGGCCTGCAGATTCCGGTTGAGGTCAACGTGCCGGTCAATGTGGAAGTGCCGATTGATACCAGCGTACCGATTGCTATCGAGCGCAGCATTCCCATTTCAACCACCATTCCCCTGGATTTGAACGTGCCCCTGGCGATTAAGGTGGCTGAAACCGACCTGGCCCAGTATGTGGCCCAACTACGCACCGGCCTGGCGTCGCTGGATGAAATCCTGGCCGGGCTTGAGCCGTGAGGGTTTGTTTGACTCATCCCCTTTCTCCGACCTATAATTTAGCCTCAGTAGATCCAATTTTTCACCGTAGCTGGCGCATCCCTATGCGTCAGCGGGCGGCATAGGGATGCCACTCTACATGAAATTTGGATCCACTGAGCCTATCTATTTCGATAAGATGCCGGAGTGAAAAAGCTATGCTTTTTCACTCCAGTGGACAAGGATTATCCACCGTTGAAACTCCTGATTTTGCCGTTGCTGGTGCTGTTTGCCCTCAGCCTCATTACTACCCCAACTTACAGCCAAACTCAAACTACCGCCGAGCGGATTGTCTTTGCTGCCTTTCGCCACGGCCAGTGGGACATTTACAGCATTGCCCCGGATGGTTCTAACCCGCGCCAGATAACCGATGACGTTTATGAAGATACCGACCCGGCCTATTCGCCCGATGGGAGCCAGCTTGCTTTTGCCTCGCGGCGGGAACAGAATTGGGACGTGTATGTGCTCGATTTGCGGAGTGGGGAGGAAACCCGACTGACCACCTCGCCGCATTATGATGGGATGCCGGCCTGGCAGCCCGACGGCCAACAGGTGGCCTACGAGTCGTACCAAAACGGGAATTTGGACATCTGGCTGGTGGATGCTGCCGGCGAAGACGCGGCTGTAAACCTGACCCGCGACTCGACCGCGGGCGACTTTGCCCCGGCCTGGAGTCCCGACGGCCAAACGTTAGCCTTCAGCAGTTGGCGGCAGGGCAGCAAGGATTTGTATCTGCTCGACCTGGATCGTGGGGGGTTGACTCATCTGACCCAAAGCCCCAGCGCCGAAGAGTTCCCCGTCTGGCAACCCGATGGTCAGCGTTTGGCCTTTGTTGTTGATAATCTGGGCGACCGCGAAATTTTTGCGGTGGAGACAAAAACCTCTAAATCATTGGGCGTTGCTCAACTTTTGCCCCAATCAGACACGCAGATGGTTCCTGTAACTTGGCTGGGTCACACCGACGGCCCGGCCTGGAGTCCGGCGGGAGACCGCATCGCCGCTGTTTTTCATCGCTGGGATGGCGATATGATTGCCTTGCAAACTCTTGATGCAGCCCATGAAACGCCCCAACTGCTCACCGCGCCGTTGATGATACAGGGCCGGCTCAGTTGGCACGGCCAAGCCGTCAATGCGGGTCAAAAAGTTGTCACCCTGGTCAATTCCGGCCCCTCAATTCTGTATGAAGAAAGTTTGACTCCCAACGGTGAGGCTGCGGTTGAACCCTATAATTTGATACGAATGAACGATGTGGAAACCGGCACGCCTTGGCTGGCCGATACGGTCAACGACTCATTCCTGGCCTGGCGCTTCCGTATCCGAGATGAAGTGGGCTACGATTTTATGAGCAAGCTGTCCGACGCGGCCCGCGACCTGGCCCAATTCAGCGATACCAGCCAATACGCCAGTTGGCATAAAAGCGGGCGGGCCATTGATACCTTGTTTGATTATCATCTGGACGGCGTTCTGGCCCACGAGATTGTGCGCGAGGACTACAGCAACAATACTTATTGGCGGGTCTTTCTGCGCTGCGCCGATCAAAGTGGGCGTTGCGGTCGCCCTTTGGTAGCGAATCCCTGGGATTACAGCGCCCGCGCCCGCACCCGGATAGCGCCGGAGCAAGGCGGTATCGAAAAGGAAAATTTGTCCGGCTATTACATTGACTTTACCGCTTTGGGGCGAGAGTACGGCTGGGAGCGTATTTCCTCTTATGATGACCAGGAATATAGCTGGACCTGGCATTTTTTGGCCTTTGAGTATTGGCACTATCAAAAAACAGCGGCGGCGGGGCCTGGACGGACTGGCCGGGTCAATTGGTATCAGGCGATGCAAGATGTTTATCCGCCGGACGAATTGGACAAATATTTTACCTGGAAAGCGATGCGCGCCCTGAACGAAGACCCGCACCTGATTGCGATTAAAGGTGTGCCGCTGCCCCTGGAAGCTAAACCCTGGTGGGCGTTAGTAGAGCAGTAAAATTGCTATTTCCTCTTTTGACCGGGGTGCGATAAAATACAGCCCATGTCCGGTTCCGATCCATCCTCCCTCGATGTTCGAGCGCTGCGCCAGATTAACCTGTTCGAGGGTTTAACTGAAAACGAACTCAAGTCAATTTGCCAGGCTGCCCGGCTTTCTCGCGTTAAACCGGATGCGTTTTTCTTTTATCAAGAAGACCCGGCTGATAAGTGGTATATTCTTATCCAGGGACAGGTAAAGATGACTCAGATTGGCCCGGAAGGCCAGCAGGTCTTGGTGCGAATGGTGGCTCCTTACGGAGAATTTGGCAGTGTCGCCCTGCTGACTGGGCTAACCTACCCTCTTTCGGCCCAGGCCGCCGAAGACTGTTTGGCGCTGACCTGGGATAAAACAATTATTACCACCTTGTTATCCTCCTATCCTCGCCTGGCGATGAATGCTCTACGGTTGATGGCCGAACGTTTCAGGGAACTGCAAGAGAGATATCGAGAGTTGGCCACCGAGCGAGTTGAACAGCGGGTGGTTCGGGCGCTGCTTCGCCTGGAGCGTCAGGCCGGTCGCCGGTTAGAGCGGGGGACGTTGATTGATTTGTCGCTCTCTCGCCAGGATTTGGCCGAAATGACTGGTACAACTCTCTACACGGTCAGCCGTATCCTCAGCCAGTGGGAACAGCAGGGCCTGATTAAAACCGGCCGAGAAAAAGTGATTATCCTGAATCAGCCCGGTCTACTGAGCATTGTTGAAGAACTGCCCCATAACGGCTCGCCGCAAACCCCTCTCTGATCAGTTGAACCCAATAATCCTTCTCTTTGTTTGCGCCAGCGCAAAGACAAAGTCTCTCGTTTTGGATATTATTCTTTAAAGTAAAGATGGGTCCAGGTATACTCAGTAGATCCAATTTTCCGAGGAGGCGAAGCGGGTACGCCCACGTGCCGAACACCGCCGCACGTGGGCGTGCTGGCTTCTCAAATTTGGATCCACTGATACTGGCTGAACCTGTCAAAGTTGGTTGGCTTGGCCGCCCTCTGTCATGGTAGAGGGTGTGAGGCGGAGGGTTTATGCAGATTTCGTCGGCTTTTAGTTTTTTGCCCCTTTTGTTAAGCGGCAGTATTGGTGTTTTATTGGGGCTGGGGGGCTTTACCTTTTTTTATGCAGAGGGGGCTTCGTACCTCTCCAACGACCCCAAAGCTTGCGTAAACTGCCACATCATGCGCGAGCAATATGATGGCTGGCAAAAAGGTAGCCATAAGGCAGTTGCCACATGCAACGATTGCCACGTGCCCCACGAGCTTATCCCCAAATATCTGGCTAAAATGGAAAATGGATTTTGGCATTCCAAGGGGTTTACCTTGCAGGATTTTCACGAGCCGATTCGGATCAAGCCAAAAAATGAAGCGATTTTGCAAGAAAACTGCGTGGGGTGTCATGAGGAGTTAGTGAGCCAGATTGCTACACATCCGGGGAATGACCAGAATATGTTAGATTGTGCGCATTGTCACGCTGGCGTTGGGCATGGTCCAACCCGTTAGTTTATTGGAGGGAAATAATGAAGCTAAATTCAAAACTCTTTTATATCTTGACCATTCTGGTGGTGGCTTTAGCCACCGTTGGAGTGATGTTGCTGCTAAGCAACGTTACTCAACGCAAAGAAGAAGCCACCCAGAACGTTTTTCGAGTGACGGAAATTACGGAAGAAACGATTGACCCGGCCGAGTGGGGCAAAAATTACCCCCGCCAATACGACAGCTACCAGCGCACCGTAGATACCGTCCGCACCCGGCATGGCGGCAGCGAAGCTTTTCAAAAATTGGATGAAGACCCGGTCTGGCGCGAGATTTTTGCCGGTTATGCTTTTGGCGTAGATTACCGAGAAGATCGCGGTCACGCCTATATGCTGTCTGACCAAGATATCACCGAGCGAATCAAAGTGGTCAAGCAGCCGGGTGCTTGTTTACATTGTCATTCGGCGGTGCTGCCCGCTTATCAAAACGCCGGGGTTGGCGCAGGCGTGCCTAACGATGCCGCTCACCGGCAAGAAGCCATTTTGAAGGGCTTCGAACTGGTTTCAGCCATGCCCTATACCCAGGCTCGGACCTTGGTTGACCACCCTATCTCTTGCGGCGATTGCCACGACCCGGATACCATGCAACTGCGCGTGACTCGGCCCGGCTTTTTGTATGGGATTCAAGCCCTGGCCCAATCAGAAGAGCCGCTGCCTCACCTGCCCAGTATTGAACGCTGGCGCACAGAGGGCAAAAAAGGGGAGTATGAGGTCAATACAATGGCGACTCGCCAGGAGATGCGCTCCTTTGTCTGCGGGCAATGCCATGTTGAGTATTACTTCAAAGGCGATGGCAAACTGGTCACTTATCCCTGGGCCAAGGGACTCAATGTTGAAGAGATCGAAGCCTACTATGATGAGGCCGAGTTCAAGGATTGGCAGCACAAACTAAGCGGGGCCCTGGTGCTCAAAGCCCAGCACCCCGAGTTTGAAATGTGGAGCCAGGGGATTCATGCCCGCAGCGGGGTGGCCTGCGCCGACTGCCACATGCCCTACCAGCGTGAAGGGGCTATCAAGGTCAGTGACCATCACGTGCGCAGCCCCTTGCTGAATGTAGCCAATGCCTGCCAGACTTGCCACAATTTCCCTGAGGAGGAAATGCGCGCCAGGGCCGAGGCCATTCAAGATCGTACCCTTGCCTTGATGGATCGGGCCGAGGAAGCAGTGGTGGCCTTGATCCATGATCTGCAAAAAGCTCAGGAAGCCGGCATTCCGGTCGAGCAGTTGGCTGCGGCCCAAGCACTCCAGCGCAAGGCTCAGTGGCGTCTGGATTACGTGTCGGCTGAAAACTCTATGGGGTTCCATGCCCCGCAAGAGTCGGCCCGAATTTTGGGTGAGGCGATTGATTACGCCCGGCAAGGGCAGCTTGAAGTAGCGAAGTTGGTGCAGCCGGTCGCGTCGCGCTAAATTTAGTAAACCACGAATTGAGGAGCAAGCACCCCCAGGTGCGGCTCCGCTCGGCACGTAGGCGTGCCCGCTTCGCGTCCTCAAAATTAGTAAAAATATTCTGAGGCTGGCAGCGATATAATTGTGTCGCTGCCAGCCTCATTTTTTAGCCGACAGGTTAAATTTAAATTTGTCAGCCATGCTCTCGCCATTTATAATTACGCAGTGCTCTTTTGTTCCCATTTGGATGACAATCGTCACTTTTCAAGAGATGCAAATTTGTTGTATTCTCTTAAAGTAGCATTAAGTTTAGCAGTGTAAACTAAGAAACAAACCCGACTACAGGAGAAGAAAGATGGCTCATACCACGGCTACCCCAGTAGCGCAGCTTGCCGGACAGCCGGCCAATAAGAAAATCAAGTTTGTTGTCGGCGGGGTGATTATTGCGCTGGCAATCGCTTATTTGATTTACACCGGTGTGCAAAGTTCGGCGGCCTATTTCCTTACAGTAGATGAGCTTTACGCCAAAGGCGCGACGATTGAGAATCAAACTGTGCGTGTCTCAGGCAAGGTTGATGCCGCTACAATTAATTTCAATAACCGTGATTTGTTGCTGCAATTTGAAGTAACCAGCGAAACCGGTCAGCGTCTGCCGGTGATTTTTAATGGGCCTAAGCCCGACCAAATGCGTGAAGGCGCAGAGGCTATCCTTGAAGGTAAATATGATGGTCAGGCTTTCACGGCTCAATCCCTCCTGCTGAAGTGTCCCAGTCGCTACGAAGAAAACGGTATCGAAGAAGTGCAGGTAGAAGCGGTAAAGTAAAATGTGAAGCGTAATTTTGTAAAAGCTTTACGTTTACGGAATTGGAGTTTTTATGCCGAATGTTGGATACGTTGCGCTTACTTTAGCCCTGGCTCTGGCCGTTTATGCCGCAGTAGTGGCGGTGGTAGGCGCTAAGCGGCGCACGGGCGAGTTGATAGCCAGCGCCCGCAATGCTGCTTTTGGAGTCACCGGCCTGATTACCCTGGCCGTTATTATCATCGAATATCTGCTCATTACCGGACATTATCAAACCAAATATGTGGCTGAAGTGAGCAATCGGGCGGCCCCGATTTTTTACCGGGTTACGGCGCTGTGGGGTGGACAGGATGGCTCTTTGTTATTCTGGTCGTGGCTGATGTCTATTTTTGCCGCCCTGGTTTTGCTGCGCAAATGGGGTTCGATGCGGGTGATGATGCCGTATGTGATCGGCGTGACCCAGATTACGGTCGCTTTTTTTGTCGGTTTGGTTGTATTTGTGGCCAACCCGTTTGAGCAGCTTGATTTTGTGCCTGCGGATGGCAGCGGCCTCAACCCCCTGCTGCGCCATTTTGGCATGATTATTCACCCCCCCATTCTTTACATCGGTTTTGTCTCTTTTGTCATCCCTTATGCTTTTGCCATCGCCGCCCTCATTACCCGCCAAACCGGCGATTTATGGCTGCGGACTACCCGCCGTTGGACGTTGACCGCCTGGGTCTTCCTCAGTGGGGGGCTGCTGTTGGGCGGCTGGTGGGCTTACGACGTGTTGGGTTGGGGCGGCTATTGGGGTTGGGACCCGGTGGAAAATGCCTCGCTCATCCCCTGGTTGGTCGCTACGCCTTTCCTCCATTCGGTGATGATGCAGGAAAATCGGGGGATGCTCAAGCGCTGGAACATGGCTTTGATTATCCTCACCTTTTGTCTGGTCATCGAAGGCACATTTTTGACCCGTTCGGGCGTAATTTCCTCAGTGCATACTTTTGCCCAGAGCGCCATCGGCCCGCTTTTTTTGGTTTTTATCGGCCTCATGTTTATTGCCTCGTTCTACCTCTTTGTATCGCGCTGGAATGAGCTAAGTTCGGACAACGAGATGGACTCACTCTTGTCCCGCGAGTCGGTGTTTTTGTTGAATAATTTAATCTTTATCGGCCTGGCAGTGGCGGTGTGGTGGGGCACCCACTTCCCGCTCTTCTCCGAGGCGTTAATGGGGGAGAAGATTGTGGTCGGTCCGCCCTTTTTTGAGCAAACTACTGCGCCATTGTGGGCAATTATCTTGTTGCTGATGGGTGTAGCCCCGCTCATCCCCTGGCGGCGAGCCTCATTGAAAAAGATTGGCGATACCTTATTATGGCCGGCGGTAGTGGGATTGGCTACCATCGCTCTGCTTTACACTGTAGTTGGAGTACAAATTTTTGGCGCGTTGTTAGGGTTTGGCTTGTGCGCTTTTACCCTGGCGGCTACGCTGATTGAGTATTGGCGCGGCGTCAGCGCCCGCCATCGCAGCAAAGGCGAAAGTTATCCGGTCGCTTTGTGGCGGCTGATTGGCCGCAATCGCCGCCGGTACGGGGGGTATCTGATCCACATCGGCATCATTTTGGTGGCGATAGGGGTGGTTGGCAGCCGCTTCTATCAGGTTGAAACCCAGCGCAATTTGGCTGTGGGTGAAACCATGACCATCAATAGTGAGTTTATTGGTTCCTATGAGCTAACCTATCGCGGCCTGCGCGAAGGGGCCAGCCCTGATGACCGGATCATCACCGAGGCCCTGCTGGATGTGAAGTTTAACGGCCAGCCGGCCGGCGAATTGATTCCTACCCGTGAATTTTTTGTAGTCCAGGAACAGCCAATGACCATC
Source organism: Anaerolineales bacterium (assembly GCA_015075405.1). GTDB lineage: Bacteria > Chloroflexota > Anaerolineae > 4572-78 > J111 > DSQQ01. Next base: position 1,370,692 of record JABTUK010000002.1, on the reverse strand, counting down.
CCTGATAAGCGCAGCACCCTGGCCGATGATCTTTATGTTATTCTGGCCGGCTGGGAAGGTTCGGGCGAAACAGCCACTTTCAAAGCCTATATCAATCCGCTGGTCAACTGGCTGTGGATTGGCGGTATTGTTTTTGTGCTCGGTACGCTGGTGGCTGCCTGGCCTACCTCGTTGGAGAGCAGCGAGCGGGTCGCCAGTCGAGCCAAAGTGCCGGCTACCGCTGCCCCGGCCAAGTGAGATGTGATGAATTGCAATAAAACTGTGCTAAAACTGGCCTTTACCTTCTTGCTTCTTGTTACTTCCTACTTCCTACTTCCTACTTCCTACTCCCCGGCCTTGGCTCAAGACCCCGACTACGACCGGATCAACGAGATTGCCAAAAATCTGAATTGCCCCACCTGCACCGGCATCAACCTGGCCGACTGCCGCACTTTGACCTGCGAACAGTGGCGCGATCAAATCAATGATTTAGTGGTGCAGGGCTACAGTGACCAGGAGGTATTGGACTATTTTGCCACCCGCTATGGGACACAAGTGTTGCAAGAGCCGCCCAAGGATGGCTCAACGCTATTTTTGTGGGTTTTGCCGGTAATAGTCCTGCTGGCTGGAGGCGCCTGGTTAATTTTGGCGCTGCGGCGCTGGGCCAGACCAGAACCACAGCCGGTAAGTGTGGTATCCCAACGGGAACCCATTTCAACGGCGACTCAACCATCGAGCCAATATTTGAGCCAGGTCGAGAAAGATTTGCACCTGGGGGATTAGATAAGTCATGGAACAAACTTTGCCCCACCCGAAACCATCCACTTTGGGTCGAAACATTTTTTTAATCCTGGGAACGTTTTTGTTGCTGGGGTTGATTGCTGTGATGGCCGTTAATTTACAAAAGGTCGAGTCGGGTGATTTGCAGGGCCGCCCAGCCCCCGACTTTGCCTTGACCCTGTTCGATCAATTTGAGCAGGATCAGATTACGCTGGCAGATTTGCGGGGTCAAGTGGTGGTGGTCAATTTTTGGGCCAGTTGGTGTGTGGAGTGTTATAAAGAAGCCGAATTGTTGGAGCGGGCCTGGCAGGACTACAAGGATCGCGGGGTGGTGTTTGTGGGGGTTGATTACCTCGACACCGACAAAGAGGGCCTGGCTTACATGAAAAAATACGGCATCACCTATCCTTCCGGCCCCGATTTAGGCAACAAAATCTCCGAAGATTATGCTATCACCGGCGTACCCGAAACCTTTTTTATTGATCAGCAGGGCCAGATTATCCACGTTCAGATTGGACCCATCGAGCAGGCTCAACTTTATGGTTTGTTGGACCGGTTGATAGCACCGCCGCCAGCCCAGGGTAGCTAACGAATGGATGTCTTCACCCTCCTCGCCAGTATCGCTTTGATTGCCGGCGCTTTTGGATTAATTTTATACCCCCTTTGGCAGCAAACTCAGGCTGAAGCGCCGCTCCAGCCTCATCGCTCCGGCCAGACCATGGAAGAGTACCAGGCCCGTTATCAGGCGGCTCTGGCGGCAATCAAAGACCTCATGTTTGATTATGAAATGGGTAAAGTTTCTACTGAGGATTACGACCGGCTGCTGGCCAGAAGTAAATTTGAGGCCGCTGAAATCCGTCATCAGATAGACCGCCTGAGCCACAGCACGGCTGTTACCTCAGCGGCAGCGCTGGAGGTGGAGATTGAGGGGCTGGTATCCCACTTGAGGCAAAATCAATTCGGCAATGGCAACGGGTTGCTGCATGAAGTAGATGCGGAAATTGAGATCCTCAAAAATATTCAACTTGACCCGGCGGAAATAGACGAAGCCACCTGTCCTCACTGCGGCCAGGCCTTTTTACCCGGCGATGCCTTCTGTGGAAGCTGCGGTCAGCCCTTGCCCGAATTGGTTGCCCCTCAAGCCCTGGCCTGCCCCGCCTGCGGTTATGTCTATCAGCCAGGTGATGCTTTCTGCGCTCGTTGTGGCGTAGCGCTGCCTGAAAAAAGGCGCTTGCAGCCGGTTGAAGAGGTGACGACCGGGTGAGCCAGCAGTGCGGTTTCAACGTTCAACGTTTAACGTTGAACGTTTCTTTTTTGTTTATTTTAAGCGGGCTAATCATCTACGCCTCCCCGTCTCGCCTCTTCGCTGCGCCGCCGGCCCAGGCCCCTGATACGCCTCCCTCTGTTTCGGGCGGGCGGGCTTTATGGGCTGAAAATTGCCAACCCTGCCACGGGCCGGCCGGAAAGGGGGATGGCCCCGCCAGCGCCAACATTCCCGACCCGCTGCCCAATATGACCGATCCTGAAAAGGCCTGGCAATATGTCCCCGCCGAAAATTTTGAGGTGATCAAAAATGGCCGGATTGAAAAACTCATGCCTCCCTGGGGCAACCAGTTGAGCGATGCCCAAATTTGGGATTTGACGGCCTATGTCTGGAGTCTGAGCCTTAAGCCGGAAGAGATTGCCACTGGCGAGACTATTTTTAGCCAGCAGTGCGCTGCCTGTCACGGCAACGGCGGCGCGGGCGATGGTCTCGAAGCTTCGGCTGCGATGGTCAGCTTTACCGATCTGGCCGCTATGAGCCAGCGGAGTCAAGCTAATTTGCAAGCCAACTTCCAGGCTAGTGACGCGCACACATCGCTCAACTCGCTGTCTGACCAGGAACTGCGGCAGGTACTTAGTTACGTCCGAACTTTTTCCTTTAAGCTGCCGCAACGCAATGGGGTGTTGAAAGGACAGGCCATCAACGCCAGTACCGGCCAACCCTTCGGCAACGTGGAGATTACCCTCCGCATCATCGAGAACAATACCGAGGTCGAACGCCTGACCACTCAAGCCGACAGTGCCGGAAACTATACTTTTGAAAAGCTGCCCACCGATCACTCCATTTTATACGTGGTCGAGGGCCGGTACAAAGATATTACCTATTTTAGCGACCAGCCCGGCCTTTTTACCCCTGACAGCGCTGAAACAACTCTCGATTTGAAGGTGTATGAGACTACCCCCAGCGCCGAAGCCGTGAGTGTGTCCCAACTCCACTATCTTATGACTTTTACGCCTGAGGCAGTGAACGTGGTTCAGGTTTTTGTGTTGGGCAATACCGGTAATAAAACTTATATCGGTACCGAAGGACAAACATTGTCTTTTACGCTGCCTTCCAATGCCAAAAATGTAACCTTTGAGGATGACCCGACCGGAAAACGGTTCATTAAGACAGATAGCGGATACACTGATACCGAACCCGTTACCCCCGGTGAAAATACCTCGTCCATTGTCGCCGTTTACAATTTGCCCTATGAAGACACACTGACGATTGATGTGCCGCTGCCCGCCGATGTCGTCTCGGCCAATGTGCTCATGCAGGCGCAAGGGGCCAAGTTGAGCAGCGAGCAGCTCGAGTTTGTCGAAACGGGCGAATTTCAGGGCACTTCGTTCTCCATTTTTAGCGCCGCCGATTTGAAAAAAGAGCAACCTCTCACTCTGCGGTTGACGGACCTCGACAAATTGACCTTCCCCACCGAGGCTTCTGCTCCCAGTGCTGTGGCTCCCGGCGGCACTATGGATCAAAACTTATTGCGCTGGATTGTCATTGGCCTGGGCGCAGCCGTGATTGTGTTTGTGGCGGTAGGCTATCCTCACCTTCGCCCCCAAGTGGCGGGTCAAGAGTCATCGGCAGAAGACGCCGACCTGCGCCGTCAAAAGTTGCTGTTGATGCTGGCTCGCCTGGATGAAGTTTTTGAGGCCGGCGAACTGGATCGGCAGATTTATCATCGCGCCAGGGCGAAGTACAAGGCGGAATTGGCTCAGTTAATGGAGGGGTGATAACAGTGAGTAACCCTAGGAACAACCTTTTACTCAACCTCTTTTATGGAACTTGGAAGAAGGATGAGAACTTTCATACTGAAGCTCTTGCTCACCTTTTGCGCCATTTGCTTCTATATGATCCCATAGGAGCTGTTAATATTCTAAAAGCGATCACTGGTGGCCTACTAGATTTGTCATCGGACGAGGCAAAAACGGTCAGTATCAATACGCAAGTTAGGACTCTAAAAGGATTTCGCCCTGATGTCGAAATCAGGACTTCAACCCATTTAAGTTATGTTGAGGTCAAGGTTGAATCTAGCGTACATAAGGGTCAACTAGAAGAGTACCGTAAAGCCTTGGGAGAAAGTGGTTTTAGTAATACAAGCTTGACTTTACTCACCAAGTATCCCTTTTACCCCGAAAATGATGAAAAACCGGATTATGTTTTTCGTTGGCATCAAATTGCAGAATGGTTGGAACGAGAGTTAGAGAAAAAAACAATTCAACAGCCATTGAGTGTTTATCTTGCTCAACAGTTCCTGGGATTTTTAAGAGAACGGAGCTTAACGGTGGAACGAGTTAGTGAAGAACTTGTACCTGGTGTTCACGCATTACTAAACTTGGTAGTAATGTTAGAAGAAGCATTGAAATTGGTTAAGGTTTCGCTCATAAAATTTGACTTACAGTGGGAATGGATTGGCTATTCCTTCAAGTATGATTTTACTCAATATTGGATTGGTCTTCGTTATGATCGACCACATATACTCATGGTTGAAATAGATGAGATTGATCCGGTTTTTTACGAAAAGCTGCCTCTTGGTTATGTGGATTATGTTGAAGGATATGAGTATGAATACTGGTGCTGGATACATGAGCTAGATATGTCTTCAGAAAAGACACAGTTTTTCAAGCTATCCAAATCAGCTCAATTACAATGTATTGAACAGTTTCTTAACGATAGCTTTAATGCTGTAAAACAATTGCCGCTATAGCAAAAGACCTTGGGGTATGGTAGCTGGTAAACTCTGGACTCAACGCGATCGCTTTGGGAATGAGATTTACTTGACCAGTGAGCGGTGGGCGCATATTATTGACCCGGGTAATCATCCAGAAGTAGAACCCTTCTTTGACTATGTGATTGAAACGATAAAATTAGGCCGCCGGCAAGATGTATATGATCCAAATGGCTATCAATATTATCGCTCCTATGCCAATTTACCGGATCATAATACTCATTTGGTGGTTTGTGTTCGTTTTCGTTGGCCCGCTAATCCAGATGTGGCACACTGCGCGAAGAAAAGTTTGTAACCACGGCTTATTTACAGGCTTTTGAGGAATAAAAAATGGGCGAAGTAAAAGTTAACTATGATGAAGAAGCGGATGTGTTATATATTTCCTTTGGTCGAAGTGATCATGTTACCGGGATTGAATTAGCAGATAACGTCTTGTTACGGTTAGATACCGGCCAAAGTACGGGAACTTTACCCAGGGCAATTGGTTTAACGTTTATCAGTTTTAGCCAGATGATGGCTCACTCTCAAGATACACCCCTCAATGTACCCCTGACCAACTTGCGGAATCTACCGGAAGAGATATGGCAGGCAGTTTTGACCGTAACCACCACACCGCCGGTAGGTGATTTTTTAGCAGTGGGGTTATCGCTATCACCGCGAGTTCCACCGTTGCCAGTACCGACGGTGGCTTGATTATATTATGATCCAGATTCGTAATCTTATTAAAGCCTTTGGTTCCCGAGTGGTGCTGCGCGGGGTGGACCTGACCATCAACGAAGGCGACTTTGTGACCCTTATGGGGGCCAACGGAGCCGGCAAAACGACCCTGCTACATATCGTCGCTACCTTGAGCAAACCCACTGGCGGGAGTGTGGCCATCAGCGGTTACAACACCGCCGACTCGGCTACCGAACTGCGCCGCTTTATCGGCCTGGTTTCGCACAAAACACTGCTGTACGATGATCTGACCGCCGACCAGAATTTGCGTTTTTATGCCCGCCTGTACGATGTGCCCCACCCTTCAGCCCGGATCGAACTGCTGCTCAACCAGGTTGGCTTGTGGGGCCGTCAGCACGACCCGGTGCGAACTTACTCGCGGGGTATGCAGCAGCGGTTAGCTATTGCCCGCGCCATGCTGCACAATCCCCCTCTATTGTTACTTGATGAACCGGACACGGGCCTCGACCAGCACGCCGCCGACCGGTTGAATGAGTTGTTAACCGCTGTCGGCGCCGACCAGAGGACCATCTTGATGACTACTCACAATCTGGAGCGCGGACTGTCCCTGGGCAATCGGGTGGTGATTTTGGCTAAAGGCAAAATCGCTTATGAGGCGCAGCGCCAGGATGTGACTGTAGTCGAGGTCCGTGAGCGGTATTTTCAATATGTAACGGCGAATTAAACGTGTCACGTGTCACGTGTCAAGTTTCATGTTCTTTGTATCGTGACACCTGACACTTGACACAATTCTTACTATGACCGAACAGGTTCAACCCTTACCTAACTCTATCCCGACTTCCGCAGTGCCGCGTGGCTTTGGCGGCTATGTCCGTAAAGTGCTGGCGATTGTCGGCAAAGATATCGCCACCGAAATCCGCACCAAAGAGATGATCAGCGCCATGTTTGTCTTCTCGCTGCTGATTATCTTTATCTTTAATTTTACCTTTGATTTGCGGGCCGAGAATCTGCAAACCGTCGCGCCGGGGGTTTTGTGGGTCGCTATTGCCTTTGCCGGCATGTTGGGCTTGAGCCGCAGCTTTGTGCTGGAACGGGATCGAGGGGTATTGGATGGGCTGCTGCTGGCCCCGGTGGATCGCAGCGCCATTTATTTTGGCAAAATGATTGGCAATGTGCTGTTCATCAGCCTGGTCGAGCTTTTTATTCTGCCCATTTTTGTTATCCTATTCAACCAGGCCGCAGCGACCTTGCCGCTTTTGTGCGGCGTGGTTATTTTAGGTACAATTGGTTTTGCCGGCGTGGGCACGCTGTTCTCGGCCATGGCCGTTCATACCCGCGCCCGTGAAGTGATGCTGCCGATTATGCTCTTTCCGGTAATTGTGCCGCTGCTGTTGGCGGCTGTCCGCTTGACCTCGGCTATTTTAGATAATATTCCGCTGGCCGAGGTCAGTCATTGGCTGGCGCTCTTGATTGCCTTTGATGCTATTTTTATCGCCGCTTCTTTTATGCTGTTCGAGTATGTGGTCGAAGAATGAGCGAATGGCGAATAGGCGAATGAGCGAATGGAATAATCTATAAGCGCAGCCCTCTTTCTAATTTCTAATTTCTTATTTTTTATTTCTTATTTCTTTTTCGGAGTAATTTTATGGCGACACCGACCGCCTTAGCGCAGCAAGCAAAAACCGAGTTAACCGCTGGCGGATTTAACTGGGGGTTGGGGTTAACTCTTATCAGCGGTATCTTGATGCTGGCCGCCCTGTACATGGCTTTAGCCTGGGCCCCTGATGCGCTCAACCTGGAAGCCCCGGCCGAGCGATACGCTCAGCGGATTTTTTATTTCCATGTCCCCTCGGCCTGGATTGGGTTTTTGGCCTTTATCGTGGCGGCTGTGGCGGCGCTGCTCTATCTTATCACCCGTAACCCCCGTTGGGATACTTGGGGTTTAGCTTCGGTGGAGGTGGGCCTGGCTTTTTTCACCATGGTCATGCTTAGCGGCCCCATCTGGGCCAAGCCGACCTGGAATGTGTGGTGGACCTGGGACCCGCGCTTGACTATCTCGACCATCAGTTGGCTGTTGTATATTGGCTATCTCATGCTGCGCGGCGCAGTGGACAACCCGGAACGCCAGGCTCGCTTTGCTGCTGTTTATGCTCTGATTGCGGCTATCTCGGTCCCCATCAATTGGATGGCGATTCGCTGGTGGCGGACTATCCACCCGGCCGTGGTGGCCCCCGGCAAGAATAGCGAGGCCATGGGCGGGTTTGGTATGTCGGATAATATTATGCTCACCCTCGTTTTCTGCCTGGTAGCCTTTACCGTTTTCTATATTACCTTGATGTACCATCGCATTCGCCTGGAAAATTTGAAGCGGCGGGTGGAAGCGGTCAAGCAGGAAATACTGTATCGGTAATTGAAGGTTTGAGTAGGGCCGTGTTGCGTGTTCCATAATACTAACGGAACACGCAACACGCAACACGCCAATATGTTTTGAACCAAAGAAGGACGTTCTTAATGGGCGACACAATTTATTTAACCGCCGGCTATGCCGTCTTTTGGATTGTGAGTTTTGTTTACATTTATACCCTGGTTAACCGCCAGCGTAATTTACAAAAAGAGGTCGAGCTGCTGGAGCAACTGGCCCGGCGCGAAGGAAATGGCGAATAAAAAGACGTTGAGGCTGAAGGTAAGGAATCCGTTAGATTTGCGTCGTAAGATTGAGAAGGCGTCTTACGTCTTACATCTTGCGTAACACGCTTTGCGCGGAAGACGCAAGACGACGCAACACGGATTGATTAACTGTTTCCCGGAACTACCAAAAAGGAAATCACTTATGGGCATCGAAAATATCACAGTTTTTGCCGCTTTCATCGCCGGATTGCTATCCTTTATTTCCCCGTGTGTTTTGCCGCTCATTCCGGTTTACTTGGGTTATTTGAGTGGTTCAACGCTGGTAGGGGATGAAGCGCCGCCGCGGAGTTACATCTTTACCCACGCCCTCCTGTTTGTAGCCGGATTTACCTTTGTCTTTGTAGTGGTTTTTGGCGTTCCGGCCGGTTTTTTGGGGGGTGCGTTGGGCAAAGTTGCCGATTATATGGTCTGGGTTGGCGGCTTGCTGTTGATTATTTTTGGGCTGCATATTATGGGGGTGATTACCATCCCTATTTTTAATATCCAGAAAAAAATGGAGTACGGTTACGGCCAGACCCCCAGCTACGCCCGCAGTGTCTTGGTGGGGATGACCTTTGCGGCGGGTTGGACCCCCTGCATTGGTCCACTGCTGGGCGCTATTCTAACTTTAGCTATCCAGGGGCAAAATGTCGGGCTGGCAATGTCGTATCTCTTTGTTTACTCCATGGGCTTGGCCGTACCGTTTCTAATTACTGCCTGGATGCTGACTGCCGCTACCAGCCAACTCAAAAAACTCAACCGGCACATGGGCCTGATCGAGCGGGTCAGCGGGGCATTTATTATTCTCATCGGGGTGATGCTGCTGACCGGCACCTTTACCTATTTTAATACCATCGCCAATCAACTGGCCCCGGCCTGGCTGCTCGAAAACATTTAGGTTGGGACAATTAACAGAAAGGCCGGAGGGTATTGCATCTCCGGCTTTTTGTGTATAATATGAGATATGGAAAAAATAATCTTGTACACCAAACTGAACTGCCATTTGTGCCAGGATGCCTACCTGATGTTAATGGAAATCACCCTCGACATCCCGCTCGAAATTGATTTGGTAGACATTTCTCACGCCCATAATAGCCATATCTACAGCAAATACACCGACCGTATCCCGGTTTTGGCCCGGCCTCAAAACGGGGCTGAACTTGACTGGCCCTTTACCTTGGCTGATATTAAAGCCTTTCTCACCGACCCATCCCCGGCGCAACCCCCTGATTTATGACCCCCGAAGTCCCTCACCGCCGCCCGGTCACCGGCCCGGCCCGCGATTTGACCCTGTGGGCCAACCGGCGGATTTTGTGGCTGGCCCAGCACTGGCTGGCCGTTTTTAATATCTTTTTCTTCCTTTACGTGGGTTTGCCTTTTTTAGCCCCCATTTTGTTGGCTTACGGTTATACTGGTGCGGCTAATACGATTTATAGTCTTTACCGGGCCACCTGCCACCAACTGCCTTCACGGTCCTATTTTATTCTGGGCGAACAGGTAGCCATTTGCCACCGCGATGTAGCCATTTATGCCGCCTTTCTGCTGGGCGGCCTGGGCTACGGATTGGTGCGGCCTCACCTCAAGCCGCCGCAGGTCCGTTGGTATGTTTTTTTTCTGTGGCCGATTGCTCTGGATGCCGGCATGCAGCTCGCCAGCGATTGGCTGGCCAGCGGCGTTTCAATGGGGGCGCTATGGGCCATCGGCCTGATTGCGCTGGGCCTTACCAGCGCCATTCTGCATTGGTTCAGGTATCTCACCTGGCACAGCTATCTCTATTTTTTGGCCGGTCCCCTGGCGCTGATCTACTTGAAATATTTTGGCCCTTATCAAAGCGACCTGTTTCGACGCACCATTTCCGGGATGATTTTTGGCCTGGCCTCGGTTTGGCTGGCCTACCCCTACCTGGAAGATGCGTTTCAGGATATTCGCCGGCAGGTGAGCGACAAATTAGCTCGCGCCTCCCGCGTAGACGCCCCGGTAAGTGGGCGGTAACATGGCGGCGATGCGCTGCATCAGCACGCCCGTCAGATTGCGTAAAGTATCCCCATCATAAGCTGTCGAACCGGCCAGGGCTACCACATCGAGCGGGGGGCCGGCCTCCATTCTGATTTTGTTACCTTTCCAGCCCTTAAAGCCAAACTTTTCGGTGCCACTGATAGCCACCGGCACTATCGGCGCCTGATAATCGAGCGCCAGCTTGACCGCTCCTACCTTGCCCCGGCGCAACTGAGCCTTACCTTTGCTGCGCGTTCCCTCGGGGAACATGCACAAAATCTGGCCTGCTTCCAAAACCCGACCCGCCTGCCGCAGCGCCCAGGCATCATTTTCGCCCCGATGCACCGGAAACGAGCCACACAGCCGGATAGTCCAGGCAAAGATAGGGTTTTTATACAACTCCACCTTGGCCATAAAGTGGGGATGGCGGGGCGCATGCAGGCCCACGTAAATCACATCCATATTGCTGATGTGATTTGCCGCCAAAATACATGGCCCCGTTGCCGGAAAGTTTTCAAAACCGATCCGTTCCACATCGGCCACTGTATGGAAATAGAGCCCGCCTAAAAATTTAATGGTCCGGCAAAAGGCGGTTTCATGGGTGTACCATGTCAGGCTGTCCCGCCAGTCCGGGCGGGAGGTAATTTGGGAAGCCTCTTCCATCGGTTTCATCATTCCTTCAACGCGGCCAAAATCTGCTCGCTGTGGGTTTCTGGTTTGACTTTACGGAAAATCTTTTCGATCACACCGCCGGCCCCAATCAAAAAGGTGGTCCGCTCCACCCCCCAGAATTTCTTGCCATACATGGATTTTTCCACCCAGACCCCATACAGCTCGGCCACTTCGTGATTTTCGTCGGCTAATAGCGGATAGGGTAAATTCTCTTTGGCCTTAAACTTGGCCTGATCTTTCACCGTGTCCGGGCTGACGCCCAGGACGACCACATCGGCTTCTTGATACTGTAGGAAATCATCACGGATTCCCTGGGCCTGAACCGTTCAGCCACTGGTCATAGCCTTGGGGAAAAAGTACAATACGACTCGTTTGCCCCTAAAATCCGATAACTTCGTTGCCTTGCCCGTATCGTCGAGCAATTCAAAATCGGGGGCCATATCTTTTTCGTTGAGCATGTTGACTCCTTAAAAATAAAGATGCGATGACTTGTGAGGCGAGGAGGCGAAGAAATTCTTCGCCTCCTCGCCTCACATCTCCTCGTTTCCTCGCCTCTCTTCCGCCAGAAACGCCAGGGTCAACACCGCCGCCAGATAGCCCAGGTAATTCGGCTGGAGAAAACGAGACACGAAAAAAAAGGCCAGCAAAAATATCCCGTAACCATACAACATGGTCCCCATCGTATTTTGCCGAAGCTGCCGGCGCAGCAAAAACCACAACAGCGGCCCGCCGATGAGCAACTCCGGGATGATAAAAGGCCAATACTGAAAGCGGTCGGCCACCCCGCCGAAAGCCAGGACGAGGTTGCTGGCCCCCCAACCCCAGATTTGATAGCTGGTCGGCCCCTGCCCGGCCGACCAGCGCCAGACATCATCCACTATCGCGTCGGGGTTCCAGATGAACCAGGGCAGGGTACACAGGCCAAATACAACCGGCAGCGGCCAGGCTTGCTGCCACAGCGCGACCATTCGTTCAGGCCAGCTTCTCCCTTCCCAGTCCTCCCGCAGCAGGTAAAGCAGCCAGAAGGGCGCTAAAAACCAAGCCGTCGGCTTGCTGGCGCAGGCCAGTCCCAACGCGGCGGAAGCTGTCAATCGCCGGCCCGAATGGGTCGAACGAACCAGCCACAGCGCCAGCACAATCCAGAAAAACACAAACGGATCGTTCTCGCCAAAAATCACGCTGACGGCCAGAATGGGGTTGAGTCCCACCAGGGCCAGGGCGATCAATTTTTCTCGCCGCCCTCCGACAAGCTGCTGCGTCAGCACTAAGGTTAAAGCAAAGAGCGGCAGGTAAACCATGCGCTCGTCAAACCAACCCAGCAGTGCCCAGCTCAACAGGTAAAACGGAGCCGAAAAGACAAAGGTCCAGGGCAGGTAGGGGTAATGGTACAACGCCGTGCGATACTCGCCGAAACCCCACTCGGCCATGGGCGTGTCCACGTAATCCTCGACGTAGGGGTTGAGGCCGTTGAGAAAGTAGTCAATGGTTGCTTCGGTTTGAATCACGCCCCCATCGTGGGCATAGCTAGCCGGCCCGCTCAGGTGGCGCAGATTGATCAGCAAAATTGTTTTGCCAAAAACCAGCAGGGTAATAATGCCGTAAATGAGGGCCAGCTTCATCCGATAAATCGTTTTGGCGCGCCGTTCTTCCTCGAAACTGTCAACCACTCCGTAGACCACCAGCAGCCCCATCGCCGCAACAATCAGCATCAGGCTGACCGGGTCGGTCTCCGGGTGCGCCAGACGATCCAGGCTGGCCGCCGGCCACCAGCCGGCCACCAGCCGCCGCGCATCCTCGTGACGTTGAGGCAGCACCAAATCGGCCAGGGTGTCAATCCGGACTCTGGCAATAACGAGGATTACTAAAATGAGAACGTCGAAGGATTTTTTCAAAGCCCTGCTTGCCAGGCCAGATTATACCATATCTAAAACGTAAACTGTAAAACGTGAGGCGTGAGGCGTGAAGCGTGAAGCGTGAGGCGTGAGGCGAAGAGGCGAGGAAGAGGTCAGAGTTAATTCTCGCGTCATCGCGTCATCGCCTCCCCGCCCCATCGCGTCCTCGCCTCTTCTCATAGTCCCAAAATTAAACGAGCGATGGTAAAGTAGATAAACAAGCCGGTGGCATCCACCAGGGTGCTCATCACCGGGCCGGAGACAACGGTGGGGTCAATGCCCACACGAGCGGCTGTTAGCGGCAGCAGCGAGCCGGCCCCGGTGGCCCACAGCACAATCCCGGCGATGGAGGTGGCGACCGTCAACGCCAGGCGATAATCTTGAGTCCAAAATACGGCCAGACCAAAAGCGACCAAGGCCATACCCAGGCCCAGTACCACGCCGATGCGCATTTCGTGCAGCCAGACATACCAGGCATCTTTCCAGTCTACATCGCCAATGGCCATCGCGTGGATAATGGTGGCGGTGGTTTGTGAGCCGGCATTGCCGCCGGTGCCAATCAGCATAGGAATAAAAATACTCAGCGCGACCGCGGCCGCCAACTCATCCTGAAATGAGTCCATCACCAGGCCGGTCAGGGTAGCCGTGATGAATAGGAGTAATAACCAGCCAATCCGCTTTCGGGTAATCACCAAAATGCTGGTATCGAGATAGCCCCGGTCCAGCGGTTCAGCCCCGCCCATCCGTTGAATGTCCTCACCGGCTTCGCTTTGAATGACATCCACCAAATCGTCAACCGTGATAATACCGAGCAAGGTCTTATGTTCATCCACAACGGGCAGAGCCAGCAAATCGTACCGCTGCATCAGGTCGGCGCACTCTTCCTGGTCGGTATCGGTGTAGACATAAACCACATCGGTTTCCATGATTTCGGTGATGGGGGTAGCAGGGTCAGCCACAATCAGTTGGCGCAGGTTGACCACCCCAACTAGCCGTTTGAGCGCGTCGGTGACAAAAAGATAGTAGATGGTTTCTTCGTCGGGCCGCCAGGCGCGGATGGTATCAATGGCCTGTTGGGCGGTGATGCGCCGCCACAGCGGAATGTAGGCCGAGGTCATCAAGCCGCCGGCGGTATCGTCCTCATAATGAGCCAGCGATTTGACCTCGATAGCCGATTCCAACTGGGCCAGAACGGCCTGAGCCTGCTCCGGTTCCAGGTCGTCCAACAAATCGGCGGCCTCATCCGGCTCCATTTCGTTGACAATCTGGATCAGTTTGTCCAGGGGTAACTGTTCGGCCAGCTCTACTACATCTTCGTCGTAGAGTTCCTCTAAAATATCAGCCGCGTCGGCCGGATTTAACTCCGGCAGCAGGGCGGTTTGTTCGTCTTCGTCTAATTCCCAAAAGAGATCGGCCTGATCGGCCGGGCGGAGTTCCTCGATAATAGTTGAGGCAGTGGCCAGATCATTGGCTTCCAGGGCTGAGCGCAACTGCTCCAGCACGTCCTCGAGGATTACTTGGTCCATAGAACACCTCCGTTTATAGTCAACAACCCGAAGGCGCTCAGCGCTGGACCGCCAACCGGGGGTTATTTGATTGGTTGAGTCAGCAACCGAGGGCAAAGGGACCGTTGTCCCCTGGTACTGACCGTTGAACTATCGTCCACCATTAAACCTTTTTTAGACTTGTTAGGCAGTTCCAAGAAAATTAATCCGTTATCCGTAATGCGTAGCCCGTCAAAGTCTTCTAGCGCCTTACGCATTAACCACCGATACTCAGTATATCCAAATTTGAGGGGCCAGCACGCCCACGTGCGGCTCCGTGCGGCACGTGGGCGTGCCGCACTCCTCGAAAATTGGATCCGCTGATACTATAAAATCTTGGAGTTATCATGTGGATCACACCACGCCAAAGATTTTAAAGGAGAGTCATTACTTTGTCAAAGCAAACCCGATTGCGGCAGGAATTTTTTAAAGTTGCCCCCTTGAAGGTTAGCCCAGAATAGGGTATCATCAGTGACGTAACTTCAAATTACGCCAAAAGAAGTAGGGGACAAAAATGCTGGTCTATGTTGATCTTGAGCATCAACGCTTGCAGCAGCAGCCGGAGCTGTGGGAAGAATCACTGGCCCGGCGCTTGAAACACAAATACCGGCTGGAGGAATTATCGGGCGACTTGTGCCTGATGGTGCGTTATGACCGGCTCAACCCCAACCTGCTGCGAGAATTGCAGGCACGGGCAGTGATTGTGAGCGGCTGTCACACCGATTTTGAGCGCTACAGCGCAGACAGCCTGACCGGGCTGCGGGCTGTTTACCGCGAAGCGGCGCAGCCTGTGCTTGGCTTGTGCGCCGGTATGCAGCTACTGGCCGAAGCCTACGGCGCAGAAATTGGCCCACTCGGACCGCTGGCTCCCGGCGAGGCTGACCCCTATCAAGGAGCTTACCTGTCGGGGGTCAAACAGGAGCGCGGGTTTATGCCGGTGAAGGTCAACAATACTCATCGCCTGTTTGCGGGTCTGCCCGCGCAGCCAACCTTTTTCCAGGCCCACTATTGGGAAGTCAAAGCACTGCCCGCCAGTTTTCGCGCCCTGGCCGAAACCGACCTGTGCCGGGTGCAGGCCATCGCCCACCGCGACCTCCCTCTCTTTGGGGTCCAGTTCCACCCCGAAGAATATGATGACGCCCATCCTGACGGGCGGAAAGTTCTGGAGAATTTTCTGGCAATAGTAGGGGAGAAAGGGAACTAAGGGAACTGGTTGGAACTGAGGGGGACTTGCATTTCCCAAGTTCCCTTAGGCACTTAGACATTCACATCGGCAAAAAATTGTCAATCCTTTTTGCGAATGGCGAATGGCGAATGATGATTCTGATTCGCCATTCGCCCATTCGCCATTCTTTTCCAAGCGCAGTCTTGGAAAAAACCTAGTTCCTTCAATTCCCAGATGGAGTTAACTTGGCCCAAGACTTCTCTCTTCTTCGCCAACGGATGCGCGCCACCGGTATTAGCCTGGCTAGACTCGAAGGGGCCTGGTGGCTACCGGCCGCCGAACCTTTTGTCTTACCCGCCCAAGCCGCCGCCGACCTGGCGGCGATTGGCCGGGCTATTTTTGTCCTCTTCGACGTGGTGACAAACCTCTACGGAACCTCCGCCGGAGCCAAAGGTGGCCTTGATGCCCTGCTAAACTACAAGGTTCCACCCGCGATTCCCCGCCTGATGAGCCAGGGCCGGGTGGACTCCGTGCGTCCCGATTTCCAACTCATCCTCCCCCCCGAACACCTTTCACAATCCCAGGCTGCAATACCTGACACGCACCACGCACCACGCAACACACCTCTCGCCTCTTCGCCTCCTCGCCTCACGCCTCACGCACCCCGTTTCATCGCCACCGAACTGGAAATCTGCCCCTCGGCGCACGGCTATGCTCACGCCATGCAGGTGGGCTACGGTCTGCCCGCCGATTTGGCTGCCGGCTTTGCCCGCTACCTGCAAGGGCGGGAGCTGTTGTTTGTCGGCGCCGAGCAGTGGAGCGAATTTCTGTTTGAACAGTTAGCCTTCTGTCGCGCCCTGGCCGAAGTTGGCGGGCGCGGGCGCGTGTTGTATGATGTGCCTATTGCCACGATGGCCGCCGAAGTAAATCAGGGCCGGCGCTGGCAGTCGCCCGAGTTTGGCATCAAGGAAAAACCGGCTGCCTGGCATTTCGACGATGTACTGGCTCGTATTGGCGATTACGGCTTTGAGCCTTTTGTTTACCCGGACGCCGCCGGTTGGCCGGATGAGGTGGGTCAGGCGGTCGTCTTTCGCTTTGGTTATTTTGACTGTTTCAGCCCGGAGAAGCTCCGGCGCTTCATCCGCTGGCAAGCCAAAGGCGCGACTTTACTCAACCCGGCCATGTTCATTTTGGACAGCAAAACCATCCTGGCCGCCCTGAATTTGCCGGTGGTGCGCGAGCAAATTGCCGCCGCTCAACCCGATGCGCTGGCCGTGCTGGATAGCTCGATTCCCGAAACGCGGCTGTTGCAGCCGGAAACCGTAGCCGCCATCGTTGACCAGAAAGATGACTGGCTAATCAAATATGCCGGCTTTGATGGCGACAACCAGGCCTGGGGCGGGCGCAGCTTACGGGTGGGCCGCCATTGCAGCGCCGAAAGCTGGCGGACAATATTAACCGAGGCGCTGGCCCTGCCCTGGCCGGTGGTGGCCCAACGCCTCGTTCCTTCGGCGCAGATAGACCTGGCCTACCTTGACGCCGCCAACGAAGTTCGGCTGATGCGGCAGGGAACTACCCGCTTACGAGTTTTCTTTTTGCGGCGCCGGGCTGAAACTATCGTTTGTGGACCGCACCTGACCGTTTCGGGTGGGACGATGCAGGTCTCCGAAGCCACCGACGCCATCCAGGCCCCGGTGGTGTTTCGAGATTGAAGGATAACTGCTCACCCCACCTGTCATTTCGAGGCTGAAAGTCGAGAAATCTTTGAGATCATTGTTTGCAAACCACGGATTATGAGATTTCTTGCTCCTAACGTCCCTCGAAATGACATGGCTGAGCAATCACATTCAGTTCATTTAGGAATGGCTTATACTTGACTTCTCTTATCCCATTTTATGAACCCAGTGCCTGTATCTTAGTCATTTGACCCAAGCAAGGCCGCTCTGAGATCTGTTTCTTTTGGCCTCAACGGTCTTGGTCGTGATGGAGATATTTAAACTTCTTGACCTGGCCGACCGCCATTCAAAAGCCCAACTTAAAGAGGCAAGATAATAATTTGTAAGGCGGAGGGCCCGATGTTGCCCTTTAGCCGGTTGGCTGGTATGATGCCTCTCCCCAAACTGATGCGGTTGCACTGGAGATATATCTATGGAACTAACCGGAGCTGTTTTGTCTGGGTTCGGGCTGTCGCTGGCAGCGCCGTGGCTGCAACGGGTTGGGCGCGGGATGGCAGGCTGGATCATTGCTTTGCTGCCCCTGGGTCTGGCCCTCTACTTCGCCAGCCTCCTCAACTCAATCGCCGCCGGACAGGTCTTAACCACCTCCTATCCCTGGATACCCAGCCTGGAAGTTAACCTCTCGTTTTACGCGGATGGTTTGAGCCTGCTCTTTGCCCTGCTCATCAGCGGCATCGGCGCGCTGGTGGTGATCTATGCCGGCGGCTACCTGGCCGGACATCCCCAATTAGGCCGTTTCTATGCCTACCTGCTGGCGTTTATGGCCTCGATGCTGGGCGTAGTCCTGGCCGATAACCTCATCGTTCTATTTGTATTCTGGGAGCTGACCAGTTTAAGCTCCTACTTGCTCATCGGTTTTTACCACACAGAGGCCGAGTCGCGGGCCTCAGCCTTGCAGGCCCTGCTGGTGACGGGCGCGGGGGGGCTGGCCTTGCTGGCCGGCCTTGTTTTGCTGGGGCTGGCCGGGGGAAGTTGGGAACTGTCCGCACTATTGAGCCGGGCGGAGATAATTCAGGCTCACCCTTTCTATCTGCCGGGCCTGGTCCTGGTCTTGCTCGGCGCCTTTACCAAGTCGGCCCAGTTTCCGTTCCACTTCTGGCTGCCGGCGGCCATGGCTGCGCCGGCCCCGGTGAGCGCCTATCTGCACTCGGCCACCATGGTCAAGGCCGGGGTTTATCTCCTGGCGCGGCTCAACCCGGCGCTTGGCGGTACGGAGGTTTGGCAAAACAGCGTAGTCACGGTGGGGGTGGTGACCATGCTGGTAGGCGCTTACGTGGCCTGGCTGCAAACCGATCTCAAACGTATCCTGGCTTATTCCACCATCAGCGCCCTGGGTACGTTGGTCATGCTGATCGGCTGGGGCAGCGACCTGGCCATCAAAGCGGCAATGGTTTTTCTGGTCGTTCACTCCCTGTACAAGGGGGCCTTGTTTCTGGTGGCCGGGGCGATTGATCACGAGACCGGCACGCGAGATATTACCCGGCTGGGCGGGCTGCGCCGCTTGATGCCTATCTCGGCCATCGCGGCCGGCCTGGCCGCGTTGTCTATGGCCGGCATCCCGCCCTGGTTGGGCTTCATTGGCAAAGAGTTGATTTACGAGGCCATGCTGAACGCGCCCGTGATCCTGGCGCTGGCGGTGGCGGCCAATATACTGGGGGTACTTGTAGCCGGCCTGGTGGCGGTTAAACCCTTCTTTGCCCAAACGGAGGTCCCCCCCAAGGCGCATGAAGCGCCGCCCAGCATGTGGCTGGGGCCGGTTATTCTGGCCGGACTGGGTCTGGCCCTGGGTCTGATTTCGGGTTTAGCCGGTGAGCGGTTGATTGCGCCGGCGGTTGCTGCCGTTCTGGGCCGGTCCAGCGAGGTTAAGTTGGTTTTGTTAGACAAATTGTCGCTATGGAAGGAGAACCAGCTTAACGTGGTCTTGCTGCTCAGCCTGGTGACGGTGCTGGGCGGTCTCGGGGCCTATGCCGGGCGAGAAACATTACGCCGCCTCACCCAGCCGCTCAATGCGCTGGGCCGGTGGGGGCCGGCCTGGTGGTATGACCTGGCCTTGCAGGGGATGATGGCGCTGGCCCGGTGGCAGACTCGCCTGCTCCAGAGCGGTTATTTGCGCTTTTATCTGTTGATTGTTATTGTCGCCACGATTGGCCTGGCCGGAACTTCGCTGCTGGATCAGCTCACTCCGGCCATGTGGGCCCGACCGCTCACGATGCAATTTCACCAATGGGTTATCACGGCGCTAGTCTTGGTCGCAACGGTGGTGGCAGCGCAGGCGCAATCCCGTTTAGCCGCAGTGGCAGCATTGGGCGTAGTGGGCTATGGGGTGGCCCTGATCTTTATTTTATTCGGCGCGCCCGACCTGGCTATGACCCAATTTGCCATCGAAACGTTAACAGTGATATTATTCGTCCTGGTTCTGTATCGCCTGCCGCGCTTTGCCATTTTGACCAGTACCCCGGCCCGTCTGCGTGATATCCTGGTGGCTACTATGGCCGGAGGGTTGATGACGGCGCTCATCCTCGTTGTGACCAGCACCCCCACCACCTCGCGCCTGACCCCCTATTTTGCCGAAAACAGCCTGGCGCTGGCCAACGGCCGCAATATTGTCAACGTTATCCTGGTAGATTTTCGCGCCCTGGACACCCTGGGAGAGATTACGGTTCTGGCGGTAGCTGCCATCGGCATCTATGCGCTCATGAAACTGCGCCTGGAAAAGCCGGAGGCAAAAGAAAGGGGTGAGCGCTAATGGGTTCGTTGATTTTAAGTACGGCTACCCGTTACTTATTACCGCTGCTGCTGCTCTTTTCGGTCTTTCTCCTGATACGCGGCCACAATGAGCCAGGCGGCGGGTTTGTGGGTGGCCTGGTAGCAGCGGCGGCTTTTGCCTTGTATGCTATTGCCTACGGCGTCGCCGCAGCCCGGCAAACTTTGGGCCTTGATCCGGGCCGCTTGATTGGCCTGGGTCTGCTGCTGGCGGTAAGCAGCGGGATTATCGCCCTGGCGGCCGGGCTGCCTTTTTTGACCGGGCTGTGGCATCCGCAGCCGGTACCGGTGCTGGGTAAAATAGGGACGCCGCTCTTATTCGATCTGGGTGTGTATCTAACCGTTATCGGGGTGGTTCTGCTCATTATCCTCTCTCTGATGGAGGATTAGATGGAAACAGTCCTGGCTTTCGTTGTGGGTGGGCTATATGCCGCCAGTTTGTACTTAATGCTGCGGCGCAGTCTGGTCAAGCTCATTATTGGCCTGGTGCTCTTAAGCCATGCGGCCAACCTCTTAATCTTTACCATCGCCGGCTTGACCCGGGGCCGGCCGCCCCTCATTCCACCAGACGCCACGAGCGTAACCGAGCCGTTTGCCGACCCTCTCCCCCAGGCCCTCATCTTAACCGCGATTGTGATTGGCTTTGGTATCCAGGCTTTTGCCCTGGTCCTGTTTAAGCGAGTCTATCAAACGGTGGGCGCCGACGATTTGGATGATATGAAAGCAACGGATACGTGAGGCTCTGACCACTGACGACTGACGACTGACTACTGATTACTGAGTACTGATCACTGGTAACTAACAACGATGAACATTCTTTTACTTTTGCCAATTTTAATCCCATTTCTAACGGCGGTGGCGGCGTTGTTGGCCTGGCAGTACCGGCAACTACAACGAGTCCTGAGTGTGGTAGGCGCAGCCGGGCTGCTAGGCGCGGCGGTGGGGCTGCTGATTTCCGTGGCGCAGATTGGCATTCAGGCCGCGCAGATTGGCAACTGGCCGGCGCCTTTTGGAATTACCCTGGTGGCCGACCTGTTTAGCGCTATTATGGTTGTGTTGGCCGGGCTGATGGGGTTAATGGTAGCTGTCTACTCGCTGGTTAGCATGGACTCCCGGCGCGAGGCGTTTGGTTATTATCCCCTCCTGCACATCCTGCTGTTGGGGGTGTGCGGCGCTTTTTTAACCGGCGACATGTTCAACCTCTATGTCTGGTTTGAGGTCATGTTGATTGCCTCATTTGTGCTCCTGGCGCTGGGGGGCGAGCGCGCTCAACTTGAGGGGGCCATCAAATATGTTACCCTCAACCTGATATCGTCGGCCCTTTTTCTGGCAGCGGTGGGCATTCTTTACGGGATGGTTGGTACCCTCAATATGGCTGATGTAGCCCGACAATTACCACAGGTGGCCCAATCTGGTCTGGTCACTACCCTGGCTATGCTGTTTCTGATCGCCTTTGGAATTAAGGCGGCCATCTTTCCCCTCTTTTTCTGGCTGCCGGCTTCGTACCACACGCCGCCGGTGGCTGTCTCGGCCATTTTTGCCGGGCTACTGACCAAGGTAGGGGTGTATGCTCTGATTCGTGTCTTCACCCTTCTTTTTGTGCAGGATGTGAATTACACGCATACCCTGATCCTGATTGTGGCCGGGTTGACCATGGTAACCGGGGTGTTGGGCGCAGCCGCCCAGGAGGAATTTCGGCGGATCCTGTCGTTTCACATCGTCAGCCAGATTGGCTACATGTTGATGGGCCTGGCCTTATTTACACCGCTGGCTCTGGCCGGATCAATCTTTTACATCATCCACCATATTATTGTAAAAACCAATCTATTTTTGATAAGTGGCGCTGTCTACCGGCTATCCGGTACTTACCAGCTAAAAAAATTGGGGGGGCTGTACCAGAGTTCCCCCGGCATCGCCATGTTGTTCCTGATCCCGGCGCTATCCCTGGCTGGCATCCCCCCTCTGTCTGGTTTCTGGGCCAAATTTACCCTGGTGCGAGCAGGTTTGGAGGTGGAGCAATATGCTATTGTCATCACAGCCCTGGGCGTTGGTCTATTGACCCTGTTCTCCATGACCAAAATTTGGGCCGAAGCTTTCTGGAAAGAAAAACCCGAGACCGGCCATGAGGACGCGCCACAGATGGGCCAGACCGGGCTACTTCTGGTGCTGCCCATCATCATCTTGGCTGTGATAACGGTAACCATCGGACTGGTTACAGAACCGGTCTTTCGCCTGGCCAGCCAGGCCGCCGAGCAATTGCTAAACCCGGCTGATTATATTCAAGCAGTTTTGGGAGGGCCATTTTAACCATGTTTTTGCTGAACATCCTGCTGGCCTTAGCCTGGACAGCCCTGACCGGCCAATTTGATCCGGTCAACTTTATGAGTGGGTTTGTTTTGGGCTATCTGGTCCTATGGTTAGCGCAACGGATGGCGGGTCCATCCAACTATTTCAAAAAAGTGTACCAGATCATCAGCTTTGTCTTATTCTTTATGGATGCCCTGATTCGGGCCAATCTACGGGTGGCCTATGAGGTGATCACCCCACCCTATACCATGCGGCCGGGCATCGTGGCCATCCCATTGGAGGTTAAAACAGATGCAGCTATTACCTTACTGGCTAACCTTATTACCCTCACGCCGGGCACTCTAAGTTTAGATGTGTCGGCCGACCGGCGGGTACTGTACGTGCATAGTATGTATGTGGACGATGTTGAACAGTTTCGGCGCGAAATCAAAGAAGGATTTGAGCGCCGGGTGCTGGAGGTGTTCCAATGAGTTTAATTCAGTTAGCCGAGTTGGTAGCGCTGCCGCTTCTTTCGATAGCTTCCGTGTTAGCCTTTGTCCGCCTGGTACGGGGACCGAGCCTGCCGGACCGCGTGGTGGCTCTTGATTTATTGATTACCATCGGGGTGGCCTTTATCGCCGTTTATGCCATCACTATGGGCCAACCCGTCTTCCTGGATGTGGCAATTGTCCTGGCCCTGACTTCATTTTTGGGAACAATTGCTTTTGCTTATTATGTCGAAAGGACGGCTTAAGCATGATTGAAGCCATTACAGCCCTCTTTCTTCTATTAGGCGCGCTTTTTATCTTGATTGCTGGGCTGGGGGTGCTGCGCATGCCCGATGTCTACCTGCGCATGTCGGCCACTTCAAAGGCCGCTACCCTGGGCGTTGGCCTGGTATTGGTGGCCACAGCGTTCTACTTTGATGATTTTGGGATCACTGCCCGCGTCCTGGCCACCATTGTGTTTTTGCTCCTGACGACGCCGGTAGCCGCTCACCGGATTAGCCGGGCCGCTTATCTGACCGGCGTGCCGCTGTGGGAGAAAACAAAGTGTGATGAACTGCAAGGCCGCTACGACATGGACACCCACACCCTGTCCGGTTCGGCCAAACCCTCTCAGGCTGAGTAAACCTTCAAGTTGTAGGTTCTGCTCTGGAAATGTAAGTCATTTGCCAGCACCCCCAAGTCATTTGACCACAAAAAGACCGCTCGCAGAGCGGTCTTTTTGTGTAATGCCAATTGGTCTTTGAGCCAATGTGTTTGATTCTGAAAAATGGTATGATTGGCATAAAAAAGGGCAAACCAATTATCATTACAAAGGAGTAATTTATGGGCACAAAAATTCAAGTAATCATTGCGCTGGTGATTATTGGGTGGCCGCCACTAAGCCGTTCACCTGGCGCAGCACAAAAACGTAGCTGCCATACCAGGCCGCAGCCAGGGTCAGCAGGGTCACCAGCCCGAGAACAGTCAGATTTTGGGTCAGGACGCGATTGGCATAGCCAAAGGCGATGGGGGTGGGAATACCGACGCTGACAAAAACATCCCTCTCCCCCGGCGTAATCTGCAACGGGGTAAAGGCATATTGGCGTTGGGCGCCATCAATCCCAACAGCCTCGACCGTACCTTCATCCTGCTCAGACATGATAATTTTGACAATCGGTGACTCAGGCACAGCGCGTCCGACCCAACGATCAGGATCAGGGTAACGAACCAGAATGGTGCCGTTCCGATCAATTATGGTGAAAGATGAACCTGCGGGTAGTTGGGCCTGGGCGGCCAGTTGGTTGAGCCAGGCCAGGTCCAGTGAGGCAAAAACAACGGCCTGAACCTGCCCGGTCTCAGTGAGGACTGGATAACCAAAACTGAGCGTCGCTTTGCCGCTGATCGGCTCACTCTGGTAATCCTGGTAATCACTCAGGGTAAAGGCGCCCGTCTGGAGGGCGCGTTGAAAAAAGGCTTGATCGGCCAGATTCAGTAAACCATCGTCGGGCCGGGCGCCGCAAAAGACGTGACCATCGCCCGCCTGGCCCACAATCCTCAGCCCAGGGATAGTGGTCAGCAGAGCGCCCAGGGCATCTCGCAACCGGCCCGGCCTGGCTACGATTAAGGTTGATCCCCCCATGGTTTTCATCTCCTGGCAATATCGAGTTGACCTGGTTTGATTAATAGCGTATCATTTTTTGGGTAGAAACACATCAACCCAAAGACAAATGTCATCTAGAGCAAAAGACCACTCTTGGTACGGTCTTGCTGAGGTCAAATGGCTAAGCCACTATCGTCAAATGGCGTATAATCCAGGTTAGGAGATTAGAGATTGGAGATTAAACAATCTCCAATCTCTAATCTCTATTTATGGGGAGGGAAAGGAGGTAGTAGCGAGGATTCATTTTCCAGTCTGCTTGATCAGTTTGTTATTTTAATCTCAATTTTTTAGACTAAGGAGATCACTCATTATGTCTCAAACCGATCCTGCTGCCCCTGTTCCAACCCCGGCCAAACCTAAATCGCGCGGCCGGCAAATTGGCTGCGCTATTTTGGCTGTTGTCGGCCTGATTTGCGCCGCCTGCGCCGGATTTAATTTTTACCAATACACCGTTCAACAGGATAATTATGAGGCCGGCCACGCCGCCTATCTCAATTCAGACTGCGCCACCGCTGTACCGCTCTATGAAGCGGCTCTAAGCGGCGGTGGTTTAGGCGGCGACAGCAACGAGGCGGCCAAAGCCTCGGCTGTTGAAAAAGCCGAGTGCGACGAATTGCAAAAAGCGGTTGACGCCCAGGCCGGCGGCGAGGTTGGCCCGGCGCTGACCGGCTATGCTGATTTTCTAGCTGCCTATCCGACCACCCCCCTCAGCCCCACCGTGCGCAGCCAAACCACCAGCCTGTTTGCCCAGGCCGAAGCCATCGCTGCCCAGGCCGACCAGCCCGTGTGCCAGAGTTTTGAGGCCCTGCGCGCCCAGGAGTTGGTCCCGGCCGGGGAAGCGGCTCTACCGCCCCTGCTGCTGGCCTGCGGCCAGGTTCATGAAGACAACAACGACCCGACCAGCGCGATTGATCTGTACCAACTCCTCCTGAACGACTACCCTGACCATCCCTTGGCCGAAGAAACGACGGCAGCCCTGGCCCGCGCTTCCGTGGCCGAGGCCCAGGCGATGGGCGCGGGCAACATCCCGGCCCCGCAGAGCGTCGGCGGCAGCGGCAGCGGCCCCTCGGTGGTGGTTATTCAAAACGACTCGCCCGAAAAACTGAGCATCGTATTCAGCGGCCCCGAAGCCCGCATTGAAGAGTTGGAACCATGCACCACCTGTACCAACTACACCGGCGACGGGCCGGAATCTTGCCCGGAACAGGGACCCATTGGCACCTACGAACTGCCCGCCGGCGACTATGATGTGGTGGTCAAATCCATCAGCGACGACGGCGTGACTCCCTTCACCGGCCAGTGGAACCTCGCCACCGGGGATGAATATTATAGCTGTTTCTTCCTGGTGACGACGATTCAGTAAATTCTCAGAATTTAAATCATCCCAAAAATTGGATGGCGTGATGCGTGATGCGTGAAATTATTTCGCGTCACGCATCACGTTTCATCTTTAGAACCGTCGGAGAGAAAAACCTCATGACAACTCGTGAAAACCGCCGCCGTGAGCGCCGCGAGCGCGGCCCCAAAAAAATCGGGCAGCTTCCGCCAGGGCTGGCCGGCGGGCGGTACAAGCCCCTGGCTGAGGCCGACGCGCAGCGCATCCACCAGGCGGCCCTGACCGTGCTGGAACAAACCGGTATCGAGGTGGTCGAATCGGAGTGCCGCCAGATTTTGGCCGGGGCCGGGGCTAAAATAGACGTGGCCCGCAACCGGGTTTTCTTCCCGAAAGGGATGGTCGAGGCGGCCTTAAAAACGGTCAACCGCGAGGTTGTCTTTTACAGCAAAGACGGCCAGACCGACCTGCATCTGTCCGGCCAGCGGGTCCACCTGGGCACAGGTGGGGCGGCGGTGCTGGTGCTCGACCTGGAAACCGGCCGCGCCCGCGAATCGCGCCTGCGCGACATTTATGACATCGGGCGGCTGGTCGAAACGCTGGACAATATCCATTTTTACATCCGCCCCGTCGTCGCCCGTGATATGTCCAACGACGATATTGACATCAACACCTTTTATGCTGCTCTGACCGCCACCCACAAGCACGTCATGGGCGGCTGCTACTTCCCCTCCAAAGTGGCCGAAATCAAAAAGCTGGCTGTGCTTTTCGCCGGGGGCGAAGAGCAGTTTGCCGCCCGGCCCTTCCTCTCCTTTAACCTGGGGGTGATTGTCAGCCCGCTGCGCTTTGCCGCCGAAACCGTCGAGACGCTGACGGTGGCGGTGCGGGCCGGGATTCCGGTGGCCCTGGTTTCCGCGCCGCTGTCGGGGGCTACGGCCCCAGCCTCGCTGGTTGGCACGCTGGTCCAGACCATCGCCGAGGAGTTGGCCGGTCTGACCTACATCCAACTGCTGCGGCCCGGCCATCCCACCCTGATGGGCGGTATGCCCCTGGTGACGGATTTGCGCAGCGGGAGCATGCTCGGCGGCTGCGCCGAACTGGCCCTCATGAACGCGGCTTCGGCCCAGATGTCTCACTTTTACGGGCTGCCCATCTATAATTCCTGCGGCATCACCGACAGCAAAATCCCCGACATCCAGGCCGGTTTTGAAAAAGGGCTGACCACCGCCGTGACCGCCCTGGCCGGGGCCAATTACAACCACCACGCCGCCGGCATGCTCGAATCGCTGCTGGCGGTAGCTTACGAGCAGTACGTGATTGACGACGACATCTGCGGCCAGGTGATGCGCCTGGTGCGCGGCCTGGAGGTGACCGAGGAGTCACTCTCCGTGGCGGTAATCCACGAAGTCGCCAACGGCGAGGGCCATTACCTGGGCCAGCCGCAAACCTTGGAACTGATGAACACGGAGTATCATTACCCTCACACCGCTGACCGTTCCACCCGCGCCGATTGGGAAGCTGCCGGCAGCCGGGATATGCGCGAACGCGCCCGCCGGCAGGCCCGCCAGACTTTGCAAACCTTCTTCCCGGAGATTGTGCCAGAGGAAGTTGACCGGCAGGTGCGGGATGAGTTTAATATTTTGCTGCCGCGAGAGATAATGCAGCCAGGGGGATACATCTAAAAACGTGGTGCGTAGTGCGTGGTACGTGGAATATTATGCGCCACGCACCACGCACCACGCACCACGTCTTACACTGGTTGTTTGGCTAGGAATTTTTCGAGAAGGGTTTATGAATTACGAACAGTGGTTGGCGAGTGTACCGGCAGAGATCACTGAAGATGCTTTGTGGCGTACTGAAGTTTATCGCTTGGCTTTATTTCTGGGTGATCTGGCCTGGTATGATGTGCGCAAACTGGCTAAAAATCCCAGTATGATTTCGCTGTCGGATCAGCTTTATCGAGCTACGGGTAGCATCAGCGCCAACATTAGCGAAGGTTATAGCCGGGCCTCCGGCAAAGAACAGGCTCGATTTTACGAATATGCGCTGGGGTCAGCCCGCGAGGCGCGAGATTGGTACTTCAAAAGTCGTCACATTCTTGGTCAGGTTGTTATTGAACATCGGTTGAAGCTGTCGGCTCAAATCATCCTTCAGTTACTAAAAATGGTCCCCAAATATCGAGAAAAGCGCATCCAAGAGGAACGAGTAGTCTATGAAATCGAACCTTTATCTGTCCTGTTACAAAACGTACCCTTGCCCGAAGATTAATCTATCCACCACGCACCACGCACCACGCACTACACCAGTGGATAATTCCAATTGAGTAAACACCTTCTCTTTTATCTTTTTTTCACCGGAGTCTTTGGCCTGCTGATCTGGTTTATCATCGTCCAGGGCAAACAGCTTGAAGCGGGCCGCGACTTGTCAGGCCAGAGCCTTGAAATTCCGGCCACGACAACCCAGGCAAGTCCGCTGGAAGCATGGGGACAAAGTTTGACCGACAATCTGGCCCAGCCTTTGAGCTTGCTGCTGCTGCAAATTGCGGTCATCATCCTCTGCTCCCGGCTGTTTGGCTTTCTCTTTGGCAAATTCGGCCAGCCAGCAGTGATTGGCGAAATTATCGCCGGGATTGTGCTAGGGCCGTCGCTGCTGGGCTGGCTCTGGCCGCAGGTGAGCGGCTGGCTGTTCCGGCCCGACTCGCTGCCCACGCTGCAATTTTTTAGCCAACTGGGTCTATTGTTGTTCATGTTCATCATCGGTTTGGAACTGGATGTGAGCCTGTTGAAAAACAAAGCCCAGGCCGCTGTGGTGGTCAGCCACGCCGGCATTGTCTTTCCCTTTTTTCTGGGCGTCTGGTTGGCTTATGGTCTGTTCAGCCAATTTGCCCCCGGCGGCGTCTCGTTTGTGGCCTTTGGCTTGTTTATGGGCATTGCCATGAGCATTACTGCCTTTCCGGTGCTGGCCCGGATTATCCAGGAACGCGGGCTGACCCAATCGCCGTTGGGCGCGCTGGCCATCACCTGCGCCGCCGCCGACGATGTGACGGCCTGGTGTTTGCTGGCGGCGATTGTGGCTCTCATTCAAGCCGGCACGGTGATGACAGCTCTCTTTACGGTGCTGCTGGCGGTAATTTACGTTGGACTGATGTTTTTGGGGGTCCGGCCCCTGCTGCAGCGCCTCAGCGCCCGTTATGGCCAGCCGGGCCAGGTCAACAAAACCTTTGTGGCCGCGCTATTCAGCGTTCTCTTTCTGTCGGCCCTGGCCACCGAAGTCATCGGGATTCATGCCCTGTTTGGAGCGTTCCTGGCCGGGGCGATGATGCCCTCGGCCCCGGCTTTTCGGCACTGGCTCATCGCCCGCATCGAGGATGTCAGTTTAGTGATTTTGCTGCCGCTCTTTTTTGCCTTTACTGGCCTCAAAACGCAGGTTGGCCTGCTCAACAACGGCGCGCTGTGGCTGGTCTGTGGCCTGATTATCCTGGTGGCGGTGGTGGGGAAGTTCGGCGGCAGTTTGATAGCGGCTCGCTTCACCGGCCAATCCTGGGCCGACTCGTGCGCCATCGGCGCGTTGATGAATACGCGGGGCCTGATGGAACTGGTTGTGCTCAATATCGGCTATGATTTGGGCATTCTCTCGCCAACGATTTTTACGATGATGGTCCTCATGGCGCTCATCACCACCTTTATGACCACGCCGGCACTGTCGCTGATTGATTATTTGAGCCGGAAACGGCTGCCCGCGCAAAACCATTCGGTCTCCAAAGTATTTTGATTTGCGTGAAGTCTAACCGACGGTTAAACTTGATCACTAAGGTTGAATTTTTGAACTGAATACTGTTTACTGATAACTGCTTTTACTGCTGAAGGAGCGTTCAAGTGATCGGCGGAACACACGGAAAAATTTTGCATGTCAATTTAACCACCGGCCAAACCCACATCGAACAGCCGGGCGACGACTTTTACCGCCTGCTGGTCGGCGGGCGGGCCGTGATTGCCTACTTTTTGCTGCGAGATTTACCTCCCCACACCGACCCGTTCAGCCCGGATAACCTGCTCATTTTTGCGCCGGGGATTATGCAGGGCAGCAACCTGCCCGGCGCGGGCCGGCACGGCGTCGGCGGCAAGTCGCCGCTGACGGGGGCCATCGGCAGCGCCGAAGCGGGCGGCTGGTGGGGCCACGAATTTAAACGCACCGGCTTTGATGCGCTGGTCATTCGCGGGCGGGCCGAAAAGCCGGTCTATCTTTGGATTAAGGATGGGGCCGTGGAAATCCGCCCGGCGGAGCATCTGTGGGGCTTGCTGACCGCCCCGGCGCAGAAGGCCATCCAAAGCGAGCTGGGCGACAAACGCATCCGGGTGGCCCAGATTGGCCCGGCGGGCGAGAACCGGGTGCTCTACTCGGCGGTGATGCACGACATCAACCGGGCCGCCGGGCGCAACGGCATGGGCGCGCTCATGGGGTCGAAGAATCTCAAGGCTGTGGCGGTGCGGGGAACGATCAATGTGCCGGTCGCCGGCCGCAAGCAAGTGACCGAAGTCGCCAGGTGGCTGGGGGCCAACTACAAGGAACTGGCTGCCTGGGCCGCCGCCGGCATCGGGCGGGGCACGCAGGACTCGTTGATGAATTGGGCCTATTTCGGCGCGCTGCCCACCCACAATTTCGGTGAGCCTGTTTTTGAGCACCCGGAACTGCTCAGCGGCGAGCGTAACTACGCCATGTTTTTGAAGGAGCGCGACACCTGCCAGGCCTGCCCCATCACCTGCAAGCAAGTCTTTGAACATGAGGACGACAACCCCTACCGCAAACTCGACCCGGCTTATGGCGGGGCCGAGTACGAGGCCTTGGCGGCCTTCGGCCCTTCCTGCGGGGTGGAGGATAATCTGGCCGTGCTCAAGGCCAACGAATTAGCCAACGCCTACGGGCTGGATGCTATCTCCACCGGCGCTGCGATTGCCTTTGCCATAGAGTGTTTTGAAAATGAAATCATTACCGTTGCCGACACTGGCGGGTTGGCCTATCGCTGGGGCGATGGCGAGGTGGTGGTGCGCTCGGTCGAGCTGATTGGCCGGCGCGAAGGCTTTGGCGCTGTGTTGGCCGAAGGGGTAGCTCGCATGAGCAAACGCTTTGGCCCGGAGTCGGAACCGTTCAACCTGACCATCAAGGGTCAGGAACTACCCATGCACGAACCCCGGCTCAAGCAAGCGATGGGCCTGGGTTACGCCGTCGCGCCGGTGGGGGCCGACCACATGATGAACATCCACGATACCGATTTTGCCAGCGAAGGCGGCGGGCTGAAACGGGTCAATGCCGCTTTAAGCAAAAAGGTCGGCCCGTTGGCGCTGCAAGACCTGGGCGAAGATAAAATGCAGGTTTTTTACACCGATGTTAACTGGATGCACTTTCAGGACTGCGCCATCAACTGCCACTTTTACCCCTACGAGTACGGGCACATGGCCGAGGCCATCTCCGGCGTCACCGGCGTCCCCTACACCATCCACGATATTTTAGCGGTGGGCGCTCGGGCGCAAACCCTTTCCCGCCTGTTCAACCTGCGCGAGGGCTTCACTGCCGACGACGACAAGCTGCCCAGGCGGGTCATGCGGGCTTTCAAAGAAGGGCCGCTGGCCGGGGTCGAAATCAACGAGGAGTCCTTTAATTGGGCCAAACGCCGCTACTACGAGCTGATGAAATGGCATCCCGACACCGCCGAACCCAGCGCCGAATGTCTGCGGGAGTTGGGGTTGGAGGGGTTATTGGCCGAAATTTGACAGCATTAAAGGGGAGGGGACAATGGCTGAGGACGAAAAGCGGGAAGAACTTAAACGTCAATTGGCTGCGGGGGAGTATCAAACTCTGATTGACGTGATTTTGGACCGGACTGGCCGCCTGATCCAAAAGCTCACCCGTAATCCCAAGCTGCCTTCTTTCTGGTATAGCGCGGCGGTAATTATCTTACTCACCTCATTGATTAGTTTTTTAATCTCCATTCTTCTCGGTGAATTCTCCCCCCTTAGACGTGCGCATATTCCCAGAGAAATTGCCCTGATGGGGCTGTCTTTTGCTGGCATAATTGCCATTAAAGTATATGTAGGTATGCTCTTTACAACACTTCGAAGCAAACTTTTGGATGCCATAGGCTTCGCGAAGGATTTGAATGATCTCCAACATTGGCTAATAGGGCTTTGTGAAGTAAGGCGACACCTTTTCTTTAGTTTAGCTTTTGCTTTTCTAACATTTTTTTATGCGGTAATTTTTATAGCCCCATTGATGGGAGGAATTAGCGGGTTCGGGGCTTCCTTCTCGGTAGTTGTAAATGGTTTTATAGGCGGCATCATGATTTATTACCTCTTTCTGGCTTTGTCTTTACCTGTCAGGTTGAGCCGTTATCAGTTTAAATTGTATGGGGCCGATCCCAGTAGTTCGGAAGTTGTTGATAGCTTGGCCGATATGCTAAACAATTTTGTGTTTATAACAGCAGTTCTAGCCGCTTTGGCCACACTTATTTTTGCTTTTCTGGGCGTATTGAACCTGGCCAGTCTCGTTTTTATTGTTTTTGCAATCTGGATTCCTTTGACTACTTTGTTCATAATCAATCAGTATGCCCTATCCAAAATCATCACTACTGCCAAATGGAAAACTCTCAACGATATCCAGGCCAAAATTGAGAAATTGCAAACCCAGGAGGAACTTCCTGGCAAAGAGACTTTGGAACACCTGAACAAACTGATGGATTATCACAACCGCATCAAAGCTACCCGCAACTCCGCCCTCGACCTGCGCGCCGGCCTGAATTTTTTAAATTCACTCTTGTTGCCTTTGATCGCCTTTGTTTTGGGCAATCTCGATAAAATTCTGGCCTATTTCTCTTAAGCAAAATAAAATATCTGTGGACATCTGTGTTATCTGTGGACTGATAAAGAAAGGATTTTATGAACCCAATCTACCAATACGCTGGTTTATCCAACGTCAAACAACCCGGTCTGAGTGTTGACCAATGCGCCGCCCGACTGCGCAACCTGGCCTACGCCGAAGAACGGCTCATGCGCCTGCAAGCCGCCCACCTCGTCACCGTGCCGGAGTGGGATATCAAAGGCTTGCTGGGCCGGCTGCAATATGAAGATGCCCTGCACGCCGACCAGCTTCGCAGCCGCCTGCCGGAACTGCGCGTCTCCAAAAAGAAAGCCTTTGCCGCATCGGAGACGCCGCTGCAAATTGTTTTTGACGAAGCTTTGCATGCCGCCAACACGCCGGAACTGCTGGCCAGCCTGGTTTTGGTCTTCAAGCCGGCCCTGCTGCAAACCTACCGGGATTACCTGGCTGCCACCAATTCCCTGGCCGATTATCCGACGGTGCGCTTGCTCAAAATCATCATCGCCGAAGAAATGGAGACGCTGCCACTGCTGGAAGCGGCCTATCGGGATGTCGTGGATACGCTGGAAAAAGAGGCCGAGGCTCAGCGTTGGGCCAACAGCCTGCGGGCCATGCTGGCCGCCGCCGGGGGGCTTGACGGAACCGGCGAGGTTGACTCAACCCAACCCCAGCCGGTGCGGGCTGTTACGCCCTTTGTCATCCCCCGCCGGATGAGCCGCGACAACACCTTTCGCCAGATTTGGGATTTTGCGCATGTGGAAAATGAGCAGGCCGCCGAGCGTTTTGCCCAGATGGTCGCCACCCGGCTGAGCGAAATCACCGCCGCCGAGGGCCTGGCCTTTGTGTTGTGCGAGGTCGAAGGGCAGCCCTGGCCTTTTTACCTGGACATCTCGCGCCATTTGTGGGACGAGGTGCGCCACACCTTTTTTGGCGAAGCCGCTACCGAGCAAATTTTTGGCGACCGCGCCGCCATGCCCATTCGCAATTTTGACCTGACCTACGTGTTTCAGATGACCCCCCTGGAGCAGTACGCCGCGTTGGGTCTGGGCATCGAAGCAGCCATGATGAAGTATCCGCCCGGCAAACGGGAAGAGTACGAATTTTGCCGCGATGTGGCCCAACACCCGCTGATGACCACCTTTCAGGATTTTGACTGGGCCGACGAAGTGCTGCACGTCAACATTGCCCGCCGCCAGTTGAAAGATTGGTTTCGTGGCAGCCAGCAGGAGCTGCTGGCCCTGGCCCAACAGGGGGTAGACCTGCGCTCGCGCACCCGCAAGATGCAGCCAGCCTCGCCCCTGCCGGATATGAGCCACGTCTTGCCAGAGAAAGTAGTCCACAGATAGACCCAGATGGACACAGATAAAGAAGATGGAGGATGGAAGATAGAAGATAGAGGATAGAAGCTGGTAGATAGATTTCTATCATTCCCTCCTTTTATCCTACCTAATTCCCATCCGTGTTTATCTGTGTCATCTGTGGACCCTAAAAGGTATTGCCATGAAAATTGACTCCATCGAAATTCATCACTACCGCCTGCCGCTCGACCCGCCTTTCCGGGCCTCGTGGGACCCCAACCCGCGCGCCAGCCACACCAGCACCATCGTCCGGGTGCGGGCCGGCGATTACGAGGGGGTCGGCTCCGGCGATGCTATGCTCGGCTTTGCCGGGCACGAAAAACTCTTTCTCGGCCATGACCCGTTTGAGATCGAGCGCCACGTACGCATTTTGGATAATTTGCAGTTTCACTATGGCCGCATGTGGCCGCTGGAAGTGGCCCTGTGGGATTTGATGGGCCAAATCAGCGGCCAACCCCTCTGGAAACTGCTCGGCGGGCGCAGCCAGAAGGTGCGGGCTTACGCTTCCACCGGCGAGCGGCTGCCGGCTCCTGAGCGAGCCGAGTCGGCCCGCCGTTTGCGCGAGCAGGGCTTTCCGGCCCTCAAACTGCGCTTCCACGCCGCCGACCCGCGTGATGACCTGGCCATTGTCCGGGCCGTGCGCGAGGCGGTGGGGCGGGAGATGGCGATTCTGGTAGACGCCAACCAGGGCTGGCAGATGCCCTGGGATGCCGCCGCGCCCTGGGATTTCAAAACGGCCTTGTGGATGGCCGATGCCCTGGCCGAGTTGGATGTCTACTGGCTGGAAGAACCCCTGCCCCGCCACGATTATCGCGGTCTGGCCGAGCTGCGCCGTAGAGCCAAAGTTCGCATTGCCGGGGGCGAGGGCAACCGCGAGTTTGCCGAACTGCGCGAATATCTGCAGCACGGTTCGCTCGATGTGTACCAGGCCGACGTGGTCTGGAGCACCGGCATTTTACGCGCCCGCCAGTTGGCCGCAGAGGTGCAGGCAGCCGGAGCCATCTACTCGCCCCATACCTGGGGCGATGGGTTGGTGCTGCTGGCTAACTTGCACGTTTCGGCGGCAGTGTCGCAAGCCCCCTTCATCGAGTTTCCCTTCGACCCGCCAACCTGGACGCCGGAACGCCGCGATTTTATTTTGCCCAGTCCGACCTTGCCGGACGCTGCCGGATATATTACGCTGCCGGATGCGCCCGGTTTGGGGGTCAAAATTGATTGGGCCGCGCTGGAGTCGCTGCGGATTCATGCCGGAACCATGCAGCTCTAAGCCAGCGATAAAGCTTGAAGCCCGCAAAATCATCTTTAATGTCGTGTTCGCAAAGATGTTGTACAAAACGGCTTGACTGTAACAGCACCCCGCCCGGTGATAAATCAGCCGGGCTAGAGAACTACGCCGTATGAATCCGGCTCAGGCAAGCCCGATTCATCGGGCGCTGTCTCATAGCCGGGGCGATTTATCCCCCGGCGGTCTCCGGCGTAATGTTCAACTTGTTGATGAACGGGACACAAAATCATCTTTAAGGGAGAAATCATGACTGTTGACGAATTTCTGGACAAATATTATGAGGGAGAAAATAATTTTGAAGGGGTTGACCTGTCTGGCCAAAACCTGGAAGGGCTGCGGCTGACCGATTTGAACTTCAGCGGAGCGAATTTTGCCGGGGCTAATCTGGAGGGCGCTTTTTTGGAAGGGGCTAATTTGACCAACGCCAACCTGAGTGGGGCTAATCTGCGGGGGGCTGAACTGGACCGGACGAATCTGACCGGCGCAAACACGGCCGGGGCCAATTTTGATGGCGCTTTCTTTTCCAGCACAATTATGCCGGATGGATCGGTTAAGTAAAACAAGCTGAACCGGCAGGTTAATGGAGCCTCCACAAAGGCGTATCAAGGAGAGCCTCATGAAACGCTTCCACTGGTCCGTTGCTCCGGCCGGGGTGACGTCCATCCAGCGGCAAAATTTCCTCAACGTTCAGATTGACGCGGTCGGTATTGGCCTGGCCAGCGCGGCGGCCCCCTTTTTGCCGGTCTTTCTGGCTCGACTGGGGGCCAGCCATTTTCAGGTGGGGCTGCTGACCGCCATGCCGGCGCTGGCCGGTTTTCTGCTGGCGGTGGCGATTGGCTACTTTTTGCAAACCCGGCGCAACATCGTCCCCTGGTTCAGCGGGGCGCGTTTGCTGACCAACCTGGCTTATGCCCTGACCGGGATAGCGCCGTTCCTGCTGCCGCGCGACTACCTGGTACCGGCGGTGCTGCTGATTTGGGCCGCCGTGACCATCCCCCAGACGGTGGTCAATATTTCCTTTTCGGTGGTGATGAACGCCGTGGCCGGCCCGGAACGCCGCTATGATCTGATGAGCCGGCGCTGGTCTATCCTCGGCTTTACCACCGCCATAACCGTCGCCATCATGGGCCAGATTTTGGACCGGCTGAGTTTTCCGTTTAATTATCAGGTGGTCTTTATCGCTCTGTCGGTGGGTGGGCTGATTAGCTACTACTACTCCAGCCACATCGAACTGCCCGATACGGAGCCGCCCCCGGCCCGGCCCGATTTGTCGCGCTCGCAGCGTCTCAAGGGTTTTGCCCACCTCATTCGCGGTGAACCGGCCTTTTTGGCCTTCATTGCCAAGCAATTTGTCTATACCGCCGGAACCGGGCTGGCTCTGCCGCTGTTGCCCCTGTATTATGTCCACGAGGTGCAGGCCAGCGATACCTGGATTGGCCTGATCAACACCAGCCAGACGGCCATCGTTTTGGTCGGTTATTACGTCTGGGTGCGGGAGTCGAAACGGCACGGTGGACGGTTTGTGCTGCTGTGGACCACTTTTGGCCTGGCCCTGCATCCGGCTTTGGTCGCCTCAACCCATCAAGTGGGCTGGCTGGTGCTGTATGCGGGGGCCGCCGGAATTTTTCAGGCCGGGCTGAATCTGGTTTTTTTTGACGAGTTGATGAAAACCGTCCCGCCTCGCTACAGCGCCACCTTTGTCTCGCTGTCGCAAAGTTTGCAAAACATGGCGACGGTCGTTGCGCCGCTCCTCGGAACCCTGCTGGCCGACCAGATTGGGCTGGGCAATGCCCTCCTGCTAAGCGCCCTGCTGCGCTTGATCGGCTTTGCCTTATTTGCCCGCAAGACCAAAACAGGCCCCATCCCGTCGGAGGCCAGTGTTTAGCGATTTTCCATAAATAAGCTTTCCGGTCAGGAGATTAGAGATTGGAGATTAAACACGCAAAGCGTCCAATCTCTAATCTCCCTGCTCCTCTGGGCGAGCCAGGATTGACGCTGCCCGGAAATAAAGTATAATCCCGGCTACAAACGGGAACGAAATTGCGCCATACGCAACAATCTTAATGATGAAGGAAAACAGGGCGCCCTCAACCAAACGCCCCACCGACTCAGGTATCCAATCTGTGCAGCGGGCGGCGGCCATTCTGCGTAGCTTTACCGAGGCCGAAGCCGAGTTAGGGGTCACGGTCATCAGTGAGCGGCTGGGCTTGCACAAAAGCACCGTCTCGCGCCTGCTGTCTACCCTGCTGCAAGAAGGCTTTGTGGAGCAGAACCGCGAAACCGGCAAGTACCGGCTGGGCCTGGGCCTGGTCAGCTTGGCCGGCTATGCCCTGGAACACATTGACCTGCGTCGCGTGGCCCATCCCCACTTGGCCAGCCTGGCCGAGTTGACCCAGGAAACCATCAACGTCACCATCCTGGATGGGGCCGAGTGCGTCAACATCGAGCGGGTGGCCAGCCCGCGCCTGATTCGCTACGTCGGCTCGCTGGGCCGGCGCACCCCCTTGCACTGCACCTCGACCGGCAAAGTGCTGCTGGCTTATATGACCCCCGCCGAGCGAGACGCCGTTTTACCCCCCAAGTTAACGCGCTACACCACTAAGACCATTGTTGACCGCCAGGCCCTCGAACAGGCATTGGTTGAAATCCGGGCGCAGGGCTATGGCGTGGCCCGCGAAGAATTTGAAGAAGATTTGACCGCCATCGCCGCGCCGATTTGCGATCATCTGGGCCGGGTGAGGGCCACGGTCAGCATCTCCGGGCCAACCTATCGCCTTGAGGCCGATAAAATTGAGGCGTTTGTAGGGCCGCTGCGCGAAACAGCGCGGAAAATCTCGGCGCAATTGGGTTGCCCGGACAATAATGGTCATTCCAGAAATGGAAGCCCTATTGACCCAAGCGACGCTGATGAAGGAAAGTAATACCAGTCTCAGTGGATCCAAATTTGAGAAGCCAGCACGCCCACGTGCGGCTCCGTTCAGCACGTGGGCGTGCCTCACTCCTCGAAAATTGATTTACTGAGTCTCCTTTTGAGCTTGGTCTCTGATAAGGCGCATTTTTTCGCCTCAAAAAGAAAAACGATCAAACCCAGATTTATATAAATGTCGCAACTAAAATCATTAATTTGCTTATCCCATCTCACCTTTCACCTCAGAGAATGGGCCATCCTTGGCCTCTTTACCCTCGTTACCTTCATTATGCTCTATCCCTTCTCCATCAGCCTCACTACGATGGCGCCTGAACCCAACGACCCCTTGCTGAACGTATGGCGCTTGCACTGGAATGTTCATGCCTGGCTCGGTGGGCCAACTGCCCTGGCCAATATATTCAACACCAATATTCTCTATCCTTTCCCACTTACCTTGGCCTACAGCGAACACTTCTTCATCTTGTCGGCCCAGGTTTTGCCATTCCTGCTCATTAGTGACAGCCACCTGGTCGGGCTGAATGTATCAGTGTTGCTTACCTTTATTCTGTCTGGCTATGGGATGTACTTACTGGTGACGGCCTGGACGGGGAACCGCTGGGCTGGACTGGTCGCCGGCATCCTTTTTGCTTTTTCCCCCAACCGCTTTGGCCGCTTCAATCATTTGGAACTGCTGGTCACCCAATGGATGCCTTTGGCGCTGCTCGCGCTACACTGGACCCTCACCCGGCCTGGTTGGCGTTATCCCTTCTTATTGGGTCTTTTCTTTAACTTTCAAGCCCTTTCCGGCTTTCATTACTCGCTCAATTTGACTATTGCCTGCGCTTTGCTGGCCCTGGTTTATGTTTTGAGCGGTCGAGTCTACTGGCGCTGGAGTTTGAGCTTGGCAATAGGTCTCTCGACCCTGGTCACCTTGTTAATCAATGGGCCGATATGGCAGGTGTATCTCCGCTTTAGCGATGTGATGGGAGCGGTGCGCACCCCCGGCGAGGTACGCATCTACAGCGCTGCTTTGACCGATTATCTAACCGCCATTCCTTATAATTGGCTCTATGGCTGGACTTTTGGCCGCTGGGCGACACCAGATCATCAAACCCAGCCTTTAATGCCGGTAGGACTGACAGGCCTTCTGTTAGCACTGCTCGGCTTACTGGCTGTAGGGACTCGTCTCTACCGGCGGCGCAGCCACCGGTCGAATCCCTGGCAAAAGCGGGCTGGCGGAGCGCAAAATTTTGGCCTACCCACAATTGTTTTCCTGTTTGTCCTGGTATTTGTCTTTTTATGGCTCTCCTTTGGCGTAAACGAGGCTGCGCTTGGCCCACGGTTCGTCTCCCTGCTCAGGTATTCGCCTTATTTTTGGTTATATGACCACGTTGTTTTTTTTCAGGGCATTCGTGGAGTGGGGCGTAACAGCATTATGGTGGTTGTCGGGCTGGCTGCTTTGGCCGGTTGGGGGGCAGCAACCTTGTTTAAAGTTATAAAACAGGGTTTTAAAGTTCAGGCTTTAGTTTTGATTGTCCTGATACTGCTTGAGTCCTGGTCGGCGCCATTACGTGGACCGGAAATTCCTACCGGATCGCAGACGCCGCCCGTGTATACCTGGCTTCGGACAGAGACTCCGGCCGATGCGATTGTTTTAGAACTACCTCATCGCGTCTCCATCTGGGCGCCTAAGCCCAGCCAGCGAGTTTTTGATACAGGTGTGTCTGAGTTTATCTACGAGTATTACTCCTCTTACCACTGGCGGCGGATAGCTAACGGCAGTACGGGATTTACCCCACCCATTTATGAGCGTTTTCGCCAATGGTTCGCCACATTTCCTGATGCCCGCTCGGTTGACGTCATCCAGCAATTGGGCATTGACTTCATTATCCTCCATACGGCAGCCTATAAACCAGAGGATATGCAGCGACTTTTGGCTGATTTGCGGGCTTATTTACCTTCTTTTACCCAGGCGCATCAGATTGGCGAGTCGTTGGTATTGAGAGTGGGCCGGCCAGAGTGTCGGGCCCAGCCTGACCAGATTAAGGTCTCCATGAAACCTGCGCCCGGTTTGGATGGTTTATCCCGCGCGATGCGAGTCACCTATCATAATGAAGGAGTAGCCGCTTTTGTAGCCGATGCGCAGCGAGTCAGCCACCTGACTTTTTCCGGGGGAGGCGGCAAGAATTTTATTGAGCCGCTGGTTACACCGGCGGGTGAAGCCGAGTCTATT
The DNA here is from genome assembly GCA_015075405.1 of Anaerolineales bacterium. Taxonomy (GTDB): domain Bacteria; phylum Chloroflexota; class Anaerolineae; order 4572-78; family J111; genus DSQQ01. The sequence goes on along the minus strand of JABTUK010000002.1, from coordinate 1,330,363 downwards.
CTCGTGCCGCTGCACAATGAACAGCAAGCAGACTTGGTAACCGGGGCCTGGTTGGCTACCCTTGACCGCCCTGCCTTGCTAACCGAGAAAATCTCGCCCGGGTCTCCACTTTCGAGCCAGAGTGGCTCTGCACAATGGCAACCCCTCAGCCTAAAATTTGCCCCAGGACCTCAACTGCTGGCTTATAGTTTACAACCACAAACGCCAAGTCCCTGCAACAAATTAACTCTGGCCCTAAAATGGGCAGACGGCCAAGCCGGCGACACAGCCACGGTACGTCTGCTCGACCCTTTTGGCCGGCTGGTGCTGGAACATACTGCTCGACCCTGGGCTGAAACCGGCCAGGAGATAGTAGCTACCCAGACCTTGCCGCTGCCTGGCTCGCTGCCAGCCGGACGTTATAGTTTGCGCATTTCCGTAGCCTCAACTGAGGGGCAGGAGCGTTTGGCTGTCACTGCTGCGGGGGCAACGATTCCCGCTGAGCAGCTTCCGCCGCTGCCGCTGGTTATTCACCCCGCCCGGCTTTCCCTGCCATCGGGAGTTGAACCAGCTAATCAACCTGTTCTTGGTGAGGCAATTCGTTTGTTGGGGAGTCAATTGAGCCAGGCCGAGCCGGTTAAAGCAGGCGACTGGCTGCGTTTCACCCTGTTCTGGCAGGCGGAACACCCTATTAAAACCAACCTGACTGTGTTCACCCAACTTCTCGGTTCGGATGGGCGCGTGTGGGGCCAATGGGATAATCAACCCAAAGGCGGCTGGTACAGCACCTCCTTATGGTTGCCCAAGCAGCCGATCGCTGACGATTATGCCTTTCCCATTGATGCCGCTGCTCCTCCCGGCGAATATCACTTAATTGTGGGTATGTATGACTCAGCTACCGGACAGCGAGTTGCGGTAAGCGCTGGGCCGAACCAGGGAAGTAATTTTATCGAAATCGCCACGGTTAGGGTTGCCAAACCCTGAACGAGTCGCTTTTTTGTAGCCTCAGTAGATCCAAATTTCTGTAGGACGGCATCCCTATGCCGTCCGCAAAGGCATAGGGATGCCTTTGCTATGGTCAAAAATTGGATCTACTGAGCCTCACTATCACTCGACTTCAGCCCGTTTTTGGGGCCATTGAACCGCCTGTTCGAAGGTATCAATAATGACCGCCAAATCCGGGGTTTCTTGGCGCAATTTCTTATGAGGCCGGTCCCTTAAATTCCCTGAAAAGGACGTTCTGTGACCAGAGCTAACCCAACCCGCCGCCGCGAACGCCGTCGGGCTTCTCCCCTGGTGGACCAGGCTTTCCGCTTAATCCGCAATCCCTACCCGCCGGTCGAGGTGCTGTCGGCGGAACAATTGGAGCGGATTCACCAAACTTCGCTGCGGATTTTGGAAGAATTGGGGCTGGAGTTTTGGGATGGCGAAGCCCTGGACCTCTGGCAGCAGGCCGGGGCGCGGGTAGACCGGGCCAACCAGCGGGTCTGGATCAAGCGCGGCTTGCTGTTGGAAGCCATTGCCAAAGCGCCGGCAGAGTTTACTCTGCGAGCGCGGAATCCGGCCCATACTCTGCATATCGGCGGTAACGCGATCAATTTTGCGCCGGGCGCGGGCTGCCCTTACATCTCCGATTTCAAGCGAGGCCGCCGGCCGGGGACGCTGGCGGCGTTTCAGGAGATTGTGCGGCTAGTGCAGCAGTGCCCGCCGCTACACATCGTCGGCGGCATCATGGTCGAGCCGCAGGATTTGCCGGTTCCCACTCGCCACCTGGATCAAGTCTACAGTCAATTCACCCTCAGCGACAAGGCCCTGATCAGCCCGGCCCGTAACCGCGAAACCGCTCAGGACTGCATTGAAATGGCCGCGTTGGTTTTCGGCGGGCTGGAGGAAACGCAGCGCCAGCCGGTTCAACTGGGCATTATCAATGTCAACAGCCCGCTGCGCTACGATAGCTCGATGTTGGGTGGGCTGATCACGTATGCCCGCTATGGCCAGCCGGTGGTGGTCACGCCCTTCATTCTGGCCGGGGCCATGAGTCCCATCACCCTGGCCGCCGCCCTGGCCCAGCAAAACGCCGAAGCCCTGGCCGGCATTGCTTTGACCCAACTGGTCAACCCCGGTGTGCCGGTCATTTACGGCGGTTTCACCACCAATATTGACATGCAGACCGGCAGTCCTGCCTTTGGCAGCCCCGAAGGCGCGCTGGCGTTGTTCGCCGGGGCGCAGTTGGCCCGTTTTTACGGCCTGCCCTATCGCGGTAGCGGCAGCCTGAACAACTCCAAGCTGCCCGACGCCCAGGCCAGTTACGAAACCCAGATGACCCTCTGGCCGGCCATTCTGGCCCACGCCAACCTGATCCACCACAGCGTTGGCTGGCTGGAAGCCGGGCTGGTCTTCTCTTTGGAGAAATTTATGCTCGATTTGGAAGGGCTGCTGATGATGAGCCGCCTGCTCGACGGCATCGAGGTCAGCGATGAGACGCTGGCCCTGGACGCGATGGCCGAAGTGGGTCCCGGCGGCCATCACCTGGGGACGGCGCATACGCTGGCCCGTTTTCGGAGCGAGTTTTACCTGCCCCTCATCAGCGACCGCCAGAATTACGAAGCCTGGGTCGAGCAGGGGTCACTCGACGCGAGCCAGCGGGCGCACCGGCTGTGGCAGGAACTATTGGCCGGTTACGAAGCGCCGCCGCTCGATCCGGGGATCGAGGAGGCTTTGCGGGAGTACGTGGCCCGCCGGAAGAGCGAGTTATCGTAACAATGTTTCCCAACCCGGATGAGTCGAAACCGAAAAAGTTTTGCCACGAATTGCACGAATTTTCACCAAATTTTTCGTGTTAATTCGTGTAATTCTGTCCTGTTTGCCAAGATGTTGCATAAAACGGCTCGACTGTGCCTATAACCCGTCCGGTGATAAATCAGCCGGGCTAGAAAACTACGCCGGATTCATCCGGCTTAGGCAAGCCCGATTTATCGGGCGCTGTTTCATAGCCGGGGCGATTTATCCCCCGGCGTTCTCTGGCGTAACGTCCAACTTGTTTGTGAACAGGCATAATTCGTGTAATTCGTGGCAAAGTTCTTGTTCGATGTACAAGATGCTCATTGTTTATCTTTTATGGGGATGATTCCTCCGACATCTCCTCCGACACCTCATCCGTTGCTTTGCCCCGGATTTCGTTGAGATAGTTGTGGATGGTGAAGCGGGTCACGCCCAGATAGCTGGCAATAGCCGGAATGGCCTTGCGCATCTCAAACGCGCCGGCATCGTCCAAAAGTTGGACCACCCGCAGCCGGTCGGTTTTGTCCATTTGGGCCATCGGTTTGCCGATAAATTCTACGGCCCGGCGGCACATGGTTTCCAGCATTTGGGGGGCGTCGTCAATAAAGGCGTCTTGAAAATCGTAAGCCTCATCGGGGTCGGCCAGGGTTTCCAGGGCACGGCGAAAGGCTACAAAAGGGCTGGCGTCAAAATTAATCTCCATACAAATCTGAGGTTCGCCCTCCTTGTCGTTGACAAAAATCAGCGACGAACGGACCATTTTGCCGCTGCGGGTGCGGGTGGTGTAATTGTAACTATCTTCGGTGCGCCCTGACCGGACCAGCGACAACCCCCGCGCCGTCATACAGCCGCCCGGCTTCCGTTCGGTCACACTGCCTTTGAGCCAGACGATGGATTGCTCCATATCGGCCAGATCATGCACCACCGCTTCACATTGCGGCCCGATAGTCCGGCAGACGGCTTCACCCACTTGAATAAGCTGATTAATGAGCAGCGACTTTTGGGTCTTATTCATGATTGACCTCTATTCCGGATGAGCTTACCAATTCAACAAGATGTTAAAAAATGTGCAAGTATTCCACTTGCTGTTGACGTTTGTTGAATTTTGTGTTATCTTTTGGCGCAACATAAATTCAATTCGATTATACCATCTCAGGGCGAATTTGCCATAACCAAAAGTCAAAGGAGGCAGCAATGAGCAATGTACCAGAATCAATTAAATATGTGGTGATTGGAGCCGGGATTCACGGGCTGAGTTCGGCCTGGCGCCTGGCGATGGAACTAGAAAACCGCAAACGGGGCAGCGGCAAGGATGTGGTGGTGCTGGAAAAGTCGTATGCCGGGGCCGGGGCGTCGGGGATTGCCTGCGGCTGCGTGCGTAACTTTTACATGACCGAGCCGATCCACGCTATTTTGCGCCACAGCGTAGATGTGTGGACCTACGACCCAGTGGCCTTCGGGTTTCAGCAGGTCGGTTACGTATCGGCGGGTGAGGCGAATCAAATTGCCGATTACGAGCGGATTCACCAGAGCCAGAACTCGGTCGGTTACCCCTCCGACGTGTACGTGGGTGAGGATGCCCGCAAATTCCTCAAAAAAATCTGGCCCGATTTCAAAACCGAAGGTATTGATGTGGCCCTGCACGAGCGGGTGAGCGGCTACGCCGGGACGCGCCAGGTGATCAGGGGCCTGGCTCAGAAATGCGCCGATCACGGTGTGCAAATCCTGACCGGTATTGAAGTGACCGGCTACGATATGCAAGGCGGCCAGGTCAAGGCAGTTCACACCAATGAAGGGACCATCAAGTGCGATCTGGTCATCTGGGGATTGGGGGCGTGGACGCCCAAACACTGGGCAATGCTCGGCCAGCCGATGACGCTTGACTGCTATTATCCCGATGGCAGCGTGGTCAAAAATAAAGATATGTGGACCTACTGGCGGCTGCTGGAAGGGGAAGTCTACTACGACAAGCCTTATTTAACGGCGGATGGCCTGAACCCGCCGGTACTGCACGTCGAAAAAATGAACACGCCGGTGGTGGACGAAACGGGCCGGGAATTGTCGGACCATTTGTATATCTATTACAAAAACGGCAACGAGCGCATGGACCGGCCCGGTTTGCAGGGCGGGACCATCCCGGTCAAGCTTGGCCCCAAGGCCACCACCGACCCCTACGGCCACGCCAACGATGAGTACCAGGCCGAGCCGGAATTTGCCGATTACATGTGCGCGGCTATGGCTCAAACGATGGGCCGTTTTGAGGGCATCCGGCCCAACTTCCGCGAACGGCGCAACGGCGGCATCGGCGCCTTCACCCCGGACAACATCCCCATTTTTGATTGGGTGGCCCCCAATGTGTATATGATCGCCGACAGCAATCACGGCTTCAAGATGACCGGCGTGGGTAAGTTGTTAGCCAAATATCTGATGGGCGACAATGTGCCGGAACTCAAACCTTTTACCCTCGACCGCTTTGCCGAGGGCCGCACCTTTGGCAAGTCGAACAGCCATTCGCCCTGGGTCTGAATTAGCGTGTCAAGTGTTGAAGTGTCAAGTGTTAGAGTGTAAGGTTGTTGGTGTTATGTGAGAAGAAAAACCTGACACCTGGCGCCTGATATTAATTTCTATGTAGAGGCTAACTATGCCAACATCTGCTGACTATATTCGCCTGAGTTGGTCAGATATTGTGCCCGACCGCCCTTTTACCGACCCCGATCACAACGTTGAAGACATGGCGCACCTGCAATACATGGTTGGCCAACTGCGCCACGTGCTGAGTCAAATGAAGATAATCCCGGCTCAACCCCGCCCCTATATTCTGTTTTTGGAAGAAAGCGGCGGCCGCCGCCACCGCATTGCCCTGGCCAGACCGGAGGAACTGCTTACGTTGACAGAATTGGCTGTGGTCGGTTTTTGCGGCGCCAAGTGGCCGGAGGCCAACCGCGCTCCCCTCAATGCCGTGGACGCGGAACTGCTCGATGAATTTATGCAGCATCCGCATCTGCTCAGCTACAGTTCGCTGGAAGTGGAAGGGGGTAACTGGCGCAACCTGGTCCTATTCAGCCACCCGCAAGGGATTGGTCATTGGGCCATCAGCATGAAACACGCCTATGCCGCCCAGGAATTATCGCCCACCTATTACCGGCATATCCGGCTCCATAATGGTCTGCTGCCCGGCGGCTTGCTGTCGGGTAGCGAAATTACCCTCACTCGGACCAAGTATTACGATTACCAGAACCAATCGCTGTGGTGGGCAGTGCGGGAGTTGCAGGCGTAAGGTAAGTTACAGAAGGGAACGTTCGGAAACTGTTTCGTTTTGTTGAATCGCCCCGGCATAAATGCCAGGGCTAGGAAACAGCGCCGGGTCAACCCGGCTTAAAGTCCGATTCATCGGGCGCTGTTGAATAGTCCGGCGACTTCATCGCCGGACGAGCGCCGCTGGCAAGGTTGCCTGTGGAGTTTCCGAATGCTCTCACGGAAAAATATTGATTCAATATTCGTCTTGCGTCTTGCGTGGGTAAAACAGACGCAAGACGCTTTGACGAAGAGTGCCTCATTCATTAAGGGAGAACGTTATTGGCCGGCATAGATATTCTGTTTTTGTCCAAAGAGGATGTGGAAAGCCTCGATCTGGGTTTGCCAGAAATTATGGATGTGATTGAGCTGGGGCTGAAAGCGCACGGCCAGAAAAAAGTGGTCATGCCCTCCAAAGACCACCTGGCCTTGGCTTACCCGGAGAAGCTGTTCAATATCCTCAAGGGCTACGTCGAGCCGGTCAACGTGGCCGGAGTCAAGGTCATCGGCGATTTTCAGAAGAATTATGAGTATGGCCTGCCCTCGGAACTGGCCCTGATTACTCTCTACCGGCCCGAAACCGGCGCGCCTTTTTGCATTTTGGACGGCACCTTGACCACCTGGATGCGGACCGGCGCGGTGACGGCGGTGGGGGCCAAGTATCTGGCGAAGCAAAAGCCGCGGGTGTTGGGCCATATCGGTGTGCGAGGAACGGCCTGGTACAACGTGGCCATGCTCGACCTGCTGTTTGATTTTGAAGAAATTCGCGTCACCAGCAAGCGGCCCGAATCGCGGGAGCGTTTTGCCGGCGAAATGTCGGAGCGGCTCAACAAACGGATTATCGTCACGGAAACAACCGAGGAAGCCGTCCGCGAGGCCGACATCATCATTGACGCTTCGCGTCTGCTGGCGCATGAAGTGCTGGTGAAGGATGAATGGGTCAAGCCGGGGGCGCTGATTCAGCCTTACGGTGCAGTACTGTCCGTTGCCCCAACCCTGCCGTTTACCGTAGACAAAATGTTTGTGGATGACTGGAACCAGTGCCAGAAATCGCAGTACGGCCAGTTTGCCGGGCTGACCCAGGCCGGGGAGTTGCGCGAGGAGCACATCAGCGGCGAAATCGGCGAGGTAGTGGCCGGGGTCAAGCCGGGCCGCGAGTCGGAACAGGAACGCATTCTCTTCTGGCACAAGGGCTTTGCCGTCAGCGATATTGTGCTGGGCAACCTGGCTTATCAGAAAGCTGTCCAAAAAGGGGTGGGCACTCTCTTGAGCTATTATCGTGAGCCACGGGATATGTGATTCCCACGGGGCCTATCGCCTCCTGACAACCGTCCGGCTAAGTCTCAGGAGGCGTTAACTCACTTGGGACGTGGTTCTATTTAGCGACCCCACTCGCTCTGGTGATACGCATTCTCATCAGGTAGCGGTAAGGTTGTGGTGGGGGTGCGATCCCACTCACTCTGATGATACGTTGCCAGAGCGTTCTCGTCGAGGCTCATCACCACATTTTCGGCGGGATGAAATTGCGTCGGGCGCGGCGGCCAGGCTAGAGTGCGAGGTTGAGTTTTTATAACCTCAGCATGCCACTCACTCCGGTGATACGCATTTTCGTCAGGAATCGCTAAGGTTGTTTGGGGGGAACTGCTCCACTCGCTCTGGTGATATGCATTCTCATCAGGCAGCGGTAAGGTTGTGATAGGGGTGCGATCCCACTCGCTCTGATGATACACGGCCATGTCGTTCTGATTTGCAGTTGATCTGTCCCATTCCGATTGTTCTACCACAGGCGGCGCACCGATTTCTGGCGCTGCGCCAGGCTGGGTCATCAACAAAACACCCACAATGAGCGCCACCAGCAGGATGATTACCACCAAGGGGCCTGGGAAGCGTCGCCGCCCCACATGCTCCTCAGCAGGGATTGTTGGATGACTGTGAATTGCCATAATTGATTCTCCTCACAGATTCTAAATATTTAGGTCAACTACCTATGGGCCAGAATAGCTCACGGAGGCGCACGGATTCCATCGAACTTACCTGAGCGAGGGTAGAGTTTTGACTCCTGATGGCTGCTCAAAGCAGACTGGTTAGTTTGCGTCCACAGAAAGTCAACCAAATCGTCCAGGGTGGCAAAATTCCACCGTTCGCGGGTGAGCGGACTTTCCACAGATGCCCGCCACATCACTTTGGCGGGGCCGGGTTCATCGCTGCTCTGCCCATTCACCCGCCATAAACGCAATAGATACGATAGATAATCCGGCTGTTCTTTGGTCATAGTTTCTACCCGGTTCGGTACCCTCCTCAACAATCGTTCCGTCAATGGTCCAGTTAAAACCTTGTCACTAGCCAGGCTCTTGGGCAGCAGAACCCGTGGTTTCGGTCGAGTCGCTGTTATCCGCCGGTGGCTCAACTCCGGAGTTGTTGGAGAAGGCGGAATGACAGGCATTATCCTCAACTTGGTTATTGACATGGGCATGGAGCGTGGCGGTGTTAACACAATTTCCTCCGCTGGAACTGTTAGCAATAATACTATTGGTCAGGAAAAACTCGCCCCGATTAAAGATGCCGCCCCCATTGTTACCGGCGTTGTTGCTGCTGACGGTACTATTGACCAGAATCAGCACTTGGAGGTTGTTAAAGATGCCGCCCCCATTGTTACCGGCGTTGTTGCCACTGACAGTACCTTTGATCAGGCTCAACGTGCCGAGGTTAGCAATGCCGCCACCTTCTTTATAAGCCAAGTTGTCGCTGATGGTGCTATGGCTCAGGCTCAACGTCGCAGCGCTCCTGTTGAAGATACCGCCCCCGTCTCCGAAGGTGCTGTTGCGGGCCACAACACAGTGGGTCAGGCTTAGCGTACTATTGTGGTGATTGTAGATGCCACCGGCATTGCCGTTGGCGCTATTATTGCTGACGATGCTATGGGTCAGACTCAGGGTACTGTTTTTGAAATTAAAGATGCCGCCGCCATTCCTGTCGGCGTTGTTATCATTAACAATGGTATCGGTCAGGTAGATGGTGTTGCCAAAATCATTAAAGATGCCGCCGCCATCGCTGCTGACGCTGTTGCCGCTGATAGTGCTGTTGACCAAGCTCAGCGAACCCTGGTTGAAGATGCCACCGCCAAGACCAGGTCTGCCATTGTAGCAAACGGCGCTGTTGGCCAGGCTCAGTGTGCCGAAATTAGCGATACCGCCGCCACTCAGGTCGGCCTTGTTGCCGCTGACGGTACTACGGGTCAGGCTCAGCCGACCCTGGGTGAAGATACCGCCGCCAAAACTCGCTCCGCTATTGTGGCTAACGGCGCTGCTGGTCAGACTCAACGTGCCCCCGAAATCGTTATAAACACCACCTCCGTTGGCGGCGTAGTTGCCACTGATGATGCTATTGACCAGGCTCAGGGTACCGAAGTTAGCAATGCCGCCGCCACTATTGGCCGGCAGGCTCCCGCTCGCAGCCCGGCCATTGGTCACGATTATGTCATTTAGTGTTAGATTGCCGCTCTTAGCCACATGGAAGATACGGAAGTAAGGTGTACCGCCGTTCCTGCTGCGCTCAATGGTCGCTCCTCTCCCTTCAATGGTGATCTGGCCGGTAATCGAGGGCAGGCCGTTATTACCGTCGTTGGTGTTGCGCAGCGATGTCAAATTGTAAACGCAGTGGGTCTGGTGATCAGCGTTCAGGGTAATAGTTTGGTCCTTGTTGTTAATATTGGCCTGGTTGATAGCATTGATCAGACCCGCTGTGTCTCCGCAGGTGAGGTTAAAGTCGGTCTTATCAGCCAGCGCCGCTGATCCCAGGCTGAGGACCAGGCCGGTCAGCAGGGCTATATTGAGTAGCAGCCGCCAGGCGGCGATCAGCTTGGGTGGAGCTACACTGTAACTCACTGTTTGCCTCCAGGTTGGTTTTCTTTAACTATAACTCACCCCTCTTAGTGCCTAAACAATGAGATTCTTGCACACAAAACAAGAATATTAAGTCTGAACTTGGACATTACTCGCCAAGCCAGGGATAACCACTATCTCCCGGAGTTTCAGGGCCATACTGACGACCTGGCGGCCAAAGTCGGTCAGATAATATTTGTAGCGCTGGCCGACCTTCTTGATCAAATGGTGTGCCCGCAGCCGGGCTAGCAGGCGGGTGATCTGAGCCGAGTTTTTGTCGGGGAGCAAGGGCTGGAGGGCTTTGTTGGTGAACCCAGTGATGAAAAACTCACCGCGCAACAGGGTGCGAAACAATGAGGCATCCTCTTCAGCGAAGAGATTAAAACCCTTGTAGCGGTGCTCGTTTTCGGTCTGAGTTTCAGCCAACTGGTGCAGCTGGGCGACTCCAACTTCGGGGGTTTCGATGGCCGAGATGAACTTGAGATAACGCTGGTTGGCGGCCTGCAATAGTTCTTGTAAAGCGGGCAGGCTGTAGATGCTTTTCTTCAGCGGGGCCCATTTCCGACTAGTCGAACCATCGCGATGGTGGACTTGGCGGTACTGTCGAAAAAAGGAAACATCGGCCACACTGGTTTCGATGCGCAGGATGAGGTTGAACTTGTCGTACATTTTGATCGCGACCGGTCCCATCTGGTGTTTAATCCGCCGACCCAACCAGCGGTGGTTATAACGGCTGCCGGCCTCGCCCTGGTAGTTGCCGTGCAACTTGCGACCCAAAAAGGTGGCAATATCGGCGGGTTGGACCGCCTGAATAAGGGCAGCCAACAGCAGTGGGAAAAAGGCTTGTAGGGTTTGGGTTGACTTGAAAATTAAGTCGGTGGCGTACTCGGCTTGCAGAATGCTCCAGTGGTACTGAAGGCCAAGTTTAGTCACAACCGGGCAGTAGGCTTGGGCCAACTGATCCAACTTGGCCTGGAAATTTTCCAGATTGAACTGAGCCGCTAACTGGTTGGCCCGCTCGGAATCGGCAATGTGTACAAAAGCGTTGTCGCGCTGTTCAAAGGCAATCTTGTGCTGCGCCAATTGGCTGGCTAACCAGTTATGACCGTTGAAATAGAACTGGAGCCCGAAAGGACACCAAGTCGGGACCCGCAGGTAACATAAACCCAGTTCTTCATCGATGAAATAGAAATAGTAATGCAAACATTTACCCGAACTGCTTTTCACATAGGTCTTGCCCTTCGTCTTATCGTGCCAGGGCCGGTAGGCCGGACAGCGCTCCATCGCGGCGAAAATATGGACCAACCCCGGCTGCGGCCCCCGCTTCCTCAAGATGGCCTGGATGCGGTCTTCTTTGCGAAATGCCTGGCTCTTGCGGATGAACTCAATCTCGACCTGGTTCTCCACCGCGATGGCCTCCGCTCGCTGTCGAATTTCATCCCGCAGCGAGACGGCAAACTGACCATAGTTAAAAATGCGAAGGTTATGATTGTACAAATATTTCGTCATCCCTTGAGCATAACACAGCGGCTGCAGATTGCCCCTGATAATCACCCGGTCATAGCAGTTCAATACACCGACCATCTCAGCCGCATATTTTTCGGAAAGCAGGGGTGTGCCCATCGCTCAACTCCTTATCTCAGTTCAGGGTTGAGCCAATATACACCCTTGTGTCTGTTATTCAAAACCTATTTGGTTCCGGCTTGTCCGGGTTAGGAAAATCTCAAAGAATTATTAAAAACGATTAAAACTCGCTCTGAATTTGTGGTATAATTCACATAGAGGTGTTTGATTTCAAGGAGGCGATCCAATGCCTCATCTAGCGCTTACCCTATTTGGGGCCTTTGAGGTGACCCTGGCCAGCCAGGCGGTCACCGCGTTTGAATATGACAAAGTGCAGGCGCTGTTGGCCTATCTGGCCGTCGAAGCAGACCACTTGCACCGCCGCGAAACTCTGGCCGGCTTGTTGTGGCCCGAGCGCCCCGAATGTCGCGCTCGCCAAAATCTGAGCCAGGCCCTTTTTAACCTGCGCCACGCCATCGGCGACCTGGCCGCCGAGCCGCCTTTTCTCCTTGTTACCCCCCAAACCCTCCAGTTCAACCCAGCCAGTGATTACTGGTTGGACGTGACCGCTTTTACCGACCTGCTGACCGCCTGCCAGGTCCACCTTCATGACCGCCTGGAAACCTGTGAGGCGTGTATGGTGCGACTCCGGCAGGCTGTAGAGTTATACCGGGGTAACTTCCTTGAAGGATTCTCACTGAGCGACAGCCCGGCTTTTGAAGAATGGGTTGTGCTCACCCGCGAGCGACTTCATCGTTTGGCAGGTGCAGCCCTGGGGCATTTGGCCGGTTTTTTCGAAAGTCGCGGGGCGTATGAGGAGGCGCTCACCTATGCCTGGCGACAGATGGAGTTAGAGCCGTGGCGTGAAGATGCCCAACGTCAATTGATACGTCTCCTGGCCCTGAGCGGCCAACGCAGCACCGCTCTGGCCCAGTACGACGCCTGCTGCCGCCTGTTGGCTAAAGAACTTGGCGTTGAGCCAGAAGCAGAGACGACTGCCCTATACGAGCAAATCCGGGCCGGAAAGTTGAGCCGGGGCGCAGAGGAGTGGCCCTTACGGGAGGTTTTGTTCAGGGGCACGGAAGAGATTTTTCCCTCTGCCCTGCCGCTCTCCCATTTACCCCCCTTTGTTGCCCGCGAGGGCGAATTAGCCCAACTGAGTGGATTTCTAGACATGGCCCTGACCGGTCAGGGACGAGTTGTTTTTGTGACCGGCGGTCCTGGTCAAGGCAAGACCGCCCTGATTCAGGAATTTGCCCGACAGGCTCAGGCGACTCATCCTCACCTGATGGTCGTCGGAGGGAGGGGTAATGCTCACACCGGCGTGGGCGACCCGTACCTGCCCTTCCGTGAAATTCTAGGACAGTTGACCGGAGACAGGGAAGCGATGTGGGCGGCCGGGATAATCACGCCGGAACAGACTGGCCGGTTGGAGAATTTATTACCTCGATCTATTCAAGTTTTAGGCGAGGTTGGCCCAGATTTGATCAACACCTTTTTGGCGAGGGAAGCCCTGCTTGAACGGGTGGCTGCTCTAACCGCCTGGCCCGACCGGGTAGCGTGGTTGACCCGGCTGAGGCAGCAAATTGAGCGGGCAGCCCTCCGCCGTGACCCGGCTCCCTCACCGCAGAGCGACCTTTTTGAGCAGTATACCCGGCTGTTGCGGCTCCTGGCCGAGCAGAACCCCCTGGTGTTGCTCCTGGATGATTTGCAGTGGGCCGACCTGGGTTCTATCAATCTGCTCTTTCACCTGGGCCGACGGCTCGAAAGTAGCCATATCCTGGTTATCGGCGCCTACCGGCCGGCTGAGGTCGCTCTGGGTTATGACCAAGAAGACCAGGCCCGCCATCCCCTTGAGTCGGTGGTCAACGAGTTCAAGCGCCGATTCGGGGCCATTGACCTGGATTTAGGTCAGGCTGATGATCGCCACTTTGTTGACTCCTTGCTGGACGCCGAACCAAACTGCCTTGACGAGCGTTTTCGGCAGACTCTTTACCGGCAAACCGGCGGGCATCCCCTGTTCACCGTCGAATTGCTGCACGGCATGCAAGAGCGGGGTGATCTCTTCCGGGACCAGGCCGGTTGCTGGGTTGAAGGACCAACGCTAGATTGGGAAACCTTACCGCCGCGGGTAGAAGCGGTCATCGCCGAGCGGCTTGGCCGCTTGCCGGAGTGCCTGCGGGAGGCGCTAAGCGTAGCCAGCGTCGAGGGCGAAATCTTCACCGCCGAGGTTGTCGCTCAGGTGCGGGCGGCCAGTCCAGTGGAGCTGGTCCATGCGTTGAGCGAGAAGGTAGAGCGGATCCACCGCTTGGTGACAGCGCAAGGTGTGCGGCAGCGAAATGGCCAACATCTCTCCATGTATCGTTTCCGGCACTTTCTTTTCCAGAGATATCTCTATCATCAGCTTGACCTGGCGGAGCGGGTTTACCTGCACGAAGCGGTTGGACTGGGTCTGGAGAGGTTGTACGGCGAAACGGTGGATGAAATAGCGCTACAGTTAGCCCGGCATTTTCAAGAGGCCGGGTTGACCGGCAAGGCCATTGATTATTTGAGCCGGGCCGGGGAGCGGGCTGTGCGCCTGTCGGCCAACGAAGAAGCATTGACTCATTTCAACCAGGCTCTGGCCTTGCTTAAGACTCTACCCGAATCGCCCGAACGTGCCCGCCAAGAGATTGATTTGCAGTTGGCTCTGGCCGTGTCCTACCTGGTTACCAGGGGCTACGGCGCTCCAGAGGTGGAGCGGGCTTATGAACGGGCCCAAGAACTATGCCAACAAGTAGGGGAGATGGCGCAGCTATTCCGAGTGTGGTGGGTCACGCACAGTTTTTACGGCATCCAGGAGGAATTCCAGAAAGCCCGTGACATCGCCAGCCAATTTCTTAGCCTGGCCCAACAAACGCAGGATCCCTTGCTGACGATGCAGGCTCATTACATGCTAGGCCAAACCCTGTTTTGTGTGGGAGAATTAGCCCCAGCTCGGGCTGCCCTGGAACAGGTGATTGCTTTCTATGATCCCCAACAGCATCACGGCTTGGTCTCAGTGTATGGGCACGATATTGGCGTGGACACTTTATCCTGGAGTTCCTGGGTGCTGTGGTTGCTGGGTTATCCCGACCAGGCCGAGCAGCGCAGCCGGGAGGCCCTGGCTCTGGCTGAAAAATTGGAGCATCCCCTAAGCCTGGCCTGCGCCCTCGGCTTCGCCAGCATGATTGTTTATAATTGCCGCCGCAGTGTGTCAATGATCCGAGATTTGGCCGAGAAGTGTCTTCGTATCTCCAGTGAGCATAGGTTTCCGTACTGGTTGGCTTACGGGACAATCTGTAATGGCTGGGTAAGGGTCCAGCAGGGGCAAATTGAAACAGGGCTGGCCGAAATGCGCCAGGGCATGGCCGACCGCCGGACTATGGGCGTCGAGCTGACCTACTCACTTTTTCTGGCGATCCTGGCCGAGGAATATGGCAAGATGGGCCAGATCGAGGCCGGATTGTCTCTCATAGCCGAAGCGCTGGAGATCATCCACCAACGGCAGGAGCGTTTCTCCGAAGCCGAAATCTACCGGCTCAAGGGGGAGTTGCTGCTGAAGCAGGGAGAAGCCGGTGCGGAGGCTGAGGCGGAGAACTGTTTTTTTGAGGCCATCAAGGTGGCTCGCCGGCAACAGGCCAAGTCTCTGGAACTGCGGGCGACGATGAGTTTGGCCCGGTTGTGGCAACGGCGGGGTCAACAGAACAGAGCCAGACCCATGCTGACCGAGATTTACAGCTGGTTCAGCGAGGGGTTTGACACCACCGACTTGCAAGAGGCTAGGGCTTTGCTGGTAGAACTTGGGTAAATTAATATTCTCGACCTGGTTTAATTGACATCGTTTGAAAACGTGTTAAAATGGCGCAATTTCTTTATGAGTTTTTGGAACTCAGTTGCGTATTGTGCAACATCGGAACACAGGTGCTTCCAAGACTTAAATAGGTCAAACATGTTGCGTCTTGCATCTCGGCTAACAGAACGGAAGACGCAACACGGAGCCAAGCCCCCTATGGGCAAGACGAATGTTTGACGAGTTATTTTCTTGGGATTGCCTTAGAGGATAAAACCTATGTCAATTAAACTATTGAAACAGGGCTTGAACGGCCACAAACCTCTGGAGCCGATGTGGCGGCAGCAACCGCTCAAAGACAGCTACGATGTGGTCATCATCGGTGGGGGGGCGCACGGGTTGGCCTGCGCTTATTATCTGGCAAAACACCACAAGATCACCAATGTGGCCGTGTTGGAAAAAGCCTATCTCGGCAGCGGCGGCAGCGGCCGCAACACGGCCATCATCCGCTCTAACTACCTCACCCCCGAAGGGATTCTCTTTTACGATGAGAGCGTCAAGCTGTACGAGGACATGGCTGAGGAACTTGACTTTAATGTGATGTTCTCGCAGCGGGGCCACCTTACCCTGGCCCATACCGACGCCTCGCTGCGGACGATGCGCTGGCGGGCCGAGGTCAACCAGATTCAGGGCGTCAACAGCCGGGTGATTTACCCCGACGAAATCAAAAAACTGGCCCCATTTATGGACCTCAGCGACTACCCGCGCTATCCGGTCATGGGCGCGCTTTACCACCCGCCGGGGGGCATTATCCGGCACGATGCGGTGGTCTGGGGTTATGCCCGCGACGCCGACAAACGGGGCGTTCACCTGCACCAAAAAACCGAAGTGACCGGCATCGAGACCGAAAACAACCGGGTCGTCGGCGTTAAGACCAATCGCGGCGCTATCAAAACCGGCGTGGTGCTTAACGCTACCGCCGGGTGGGCTTCGCTCATTGCCAATATGGTCGGCCTCAAGCTGCCGATTGAAACCCGCCCGCTGCAAGCCTGCGTCACCGAGCCGCTCAAACCTTTCCTGGATGTGGTGGTCGTATCAGGCACACTGCATTTTTACCTGAGCCAGAGCGACCGGGGCGAGCTGGTCATGGGGGCGGAGGTTGACCCCTTTACCTCCTATTCCATGGATTCCACCCTGAATTTTGTGGAAGGGCTGGCCGGACATGTGCTGGAGTTGTTCCCCTCGCTGGCTAAGGTGCGCCTCATGCGCCAGTGGGCCGGCCTGTGCGATATGACCCCCGACTACAGCCCGATTATGGGCTTTACCCCGGTGGATGGCTTTCTGGTGGATGTCGGTTGGGGCACGTATGGTTTCAAAGCCTCGCCGGTTTCCGGCAAACGTATGGCCGAGTTGATTGCCACCAACCGCACCCCCGACTTGATTGCTCCGTTCAGCTATGACCGTTTTATCAAGGGTAAGCTGGTCGGCGAAAAAGGGGCGGCGTCGGTAGGGCATTAAAATGTGTCAGGTGTCAGGTGTCAGGTGTCAGGTGTCAGGTGTCACGTAAAAACTTGACACCTGACACGCGACACTTGACACTGTCTTAAGGAGTTTGAAATGATTCTATTAACCTGTCCCAACTGCGGTGAGCGGAATGTGGCGGAGTTTCGGTTTGGGGGAGAATATAAAAGCCGGCCCCAAAACCCCGAAGACCCGGCCTCAGATGCGGCCTGGGCCGATTATTTGCATTTTAAACATAACAAGCTGGGAGTGCAGAAAGAGTGGTGGTATCACCGGGCCGGCTGTGGTCTCTGGTTTTTGGCTGAGCGCCACACCAAGACGCACGTGGTGGAGAAAACCTATCTGTGGGAACCAAATTAATTGTGAATTGTGGTAACTATTCAACCGTGTCATTTCGAGCGACGTTAGGAGTGAGACGCGAAGCGTCCTAATCCGTGGTTCGCAGACAACGATCTCGGAGATTTCTCGGCTTTCAGCCTCGAAATGACAGAAGGGTGGCCTGATGAGCATCAAAACTGAACCTGAATTATCACCGGCTTTAAGGCAAAAAACGGCCAACCGGCTGCCCAGTCACCCGGCGCAGCAGATCAACCGGGCTGAACTGTTTGAATTTGAGTTCAATGGCAAAAAATATCCGGCCTTTGCCGGCGACACCATCGCCAGCGCCTTGTGGGCGGCGGGGGTCAAAGTGTTGGGCCGGTCCTTTAAATACCACCGGCCGCGCGGCCCGTTTGCCTTTACCTCCGCCGACAGCAACACCATCGTCCGGGTAGACGACGAGCCGAACGCGCGGGCCAGCGCCACGCTGGTCAAACCGGGCATGGTGGTCAAACCGCAAAACACCTGGCCCTCGCTCAATGCCGATATTATGTCGCTGACGGGGTTGGGGTCGCGGTTTATGCCGGTTGGCTTTTATTATAAAACCTTCATCCGGCCTAAAGCCTTGTGGCCCACCTATGAAAAGGTGCTGCGTAATGCCGCCGGCCTGGGTGAAGTCAACACCGCTGTGCCGGATACTTATTACGATAAAAAGTATGAATTTGCCGATGTATTGGTTATCGGCGGGGGGCCGGCCGGATTGAGCGCGGCCTTGAGCGCAGCCAAAGCCGGAGCGCGGACGCTGCTGCTGGAGGAAAATCCCTTCCTGGGGGGACATCTGGCTTATGAACGACAAACCGTCGAAACCGAGTCCGGCCCGGTAGCAGCCTACGAACTGGGCGAACAGTTGGCGCAACAGGTCGCCGAGCAGCCTAATCTCCAGGTTGAATTGAATACTACTGCCTTTGGCATTTACGATCACAACTGGGTCGGCGCGGTCAAGGATGAGACCCGGCTGCTCAAGATTCGGGCCAAAACGATTGTGGTGGCGAATGGCGCTTTGGAACGTCCGCTCATTTTCGACAACAGCGATTTGCCGGGGGTGATGCTGGGGTCGGCGGCGCAGCGCTTGATGCACCTGTACGGCGTCCGGCCGGGCAAGCGGGCGGTGGTGCTGTCGGGCAATGATGACGGTTTGCAGGTTGCTCTTGATCTGTACGCCGCCGGAGTTAAACTGGCGGCAGTGGCGGATCTGCGGGCCGAGGTCAATAGCCCGCCAGCGATCAAATTGCAGCAGGCCGGTATTGAAGTTAAAACTAATTGGGTGATTGTGGGGGCGAAGGGTAGCAAGGAAGTGACTGGGGCGATGCTGGCCCCCTTACCCCCCCTTACCCCCCCCTCAGGAGGGGGGGGTAGGGGGGGGGTACAGCCGCAACTTGAGGGCGCGGAGTTTGTGTCGTGCGACCTGCTGGTAACGTCGGTGGGCTGGACGGCGGCGCTGGGCTTGCTCAATCAGGCCAAAGCCAAAACGGCTTACGATGTAAGTCGGGCGGAGTTACTGCCGGCTCAGTTGCCGCCCAAAATTCACGTCGCCGGGCGGGTCAACGGAACACACTCGGTTCTGGCCGAACTGCTCGAAGGGCAGGTGGCCGGGCTGAACGCGGCTACGGAGGCCGGCTTTGGCCGCGGCGCCCCGGCAAAACTAAGCAAGGAGGTGGTCAGCCTGAAAGCAGCCGAGCCGGTGCGTAACTCCTCCTGGGTGCATGTGCCCGGCGGCAAAAAGAGCTTTATCAGCTTTGACGAGGATGTGAGCGTTAAAGATTTAAAAGACGCGGTGGCCGAGGGCTACAACAGCATGGAACTGCTCAAGCGTTACAGCACTTTGAGCATGGGGCCGAGCCAAGGCAAGTACGAAAACGCCAACACCATGGCCCTCTGCGCCGAGGCGAACTATCTGCCCATTGGTGAAGCCGGGATAACCACCAGCCGCCCGCCTTTCAGTCCCGTTCAGTTGGGGGCGCTGGCCGGCCGGGTGATGGAGCCGGTCAAATATACGCCCATGCACGCCTGGCACGTGGCGCGAGGGGCCAAGTTGATGAACGCCGGCCTGTGGAAACGCCCCGACCATTACGGTGACCCCGCGGCGGAGGTGTTGAACACGCGCAACGGCCTGGGCCTGATTGACGTCGGCACACTGGGCAAGCTGCTCATTCGTGGCAAGGATATTCCGGCGCTGCTGGAGCGGCTGTACACCAACAAATGGAGCGGCCTGGGGGTGGGGCGCGCTCGCTACGGCTTGATGATTAACGAAGAAGGTATTGTGGCCGACGACGGCGTGGCCGCCCGGCTGAGCGACGACGCCTGGTACATCACCGTCACCACCGGCGGAGCCGAAGCGGTGTATGAGGGCATCGAGTGGAATTTGCAGTCAGGCTGGAACTACGAAGTTCACGTATCCAACCTGACCGACACCTACACCGCCATGAACCTGACCGGCCCGCATGCTCGCGCCGTGCTCCAACCGCTGACCGACATTGACCTGAGCAACGAAGCTTTCCCTTATATGGGCGTCCGCCAGGGAATAGTGGCCGGTGTGCCTGTCATTCTGTTGCGGATTGGCTTCACCGGCGAGTTGGGCTACGAAATCCACGCCCCAGCGGGGCATGGGCTGTACCTATGGGAAACGCTCATGGCGGCGGGTCAAGCTTATAATATTACCCCCTTTGGGGTGGAAGCGCAGCGGATTATGCGCCTGGAAAAGGGCCACTTTATTGTCGGCCAGGATACCGATGGCCTGACCGACCCGTTCATGGCCGACCTGGGCTGGGCGGTCAAACTGGACAAACCCGATTTTGTGGGCAAGCCCAGCCTGGCGCGTATCCAGCGGCGGGGGGTAACACACAAGTTGGTGGGCTATGAAATGCTCGACCCGGCGCTGGTGCCGGAAGAGGCTAACCAGATTGTCCGGCCCAACCCCCAATGGCCCATTGGTTTGGAAATTATGGGCCGCATTACCAGTTCGCGCTTCAGTCCGACGCTGAAGAAATCTATTGGCTTGTGCTGGCTGCCGCTGGAACAGAGCGCGCCCGGTTCTGAATTTACGGTGCGGATTCGGGGCGAGCTTCATCAGGGGAAAGTGGTGTCACTGCCGTTTTACGACCCGGCAGGTGAGCGGTTGAGGAGTTGAGGTAAGGAGATTGGAGATTAGAGAATCTCTGTAGCTGCTCAGCCGTCATGTCATTTCGAGGCCGTAGGCCGAGAAATCTCTACAGCGCAACATCGGCCTCAGAGATTTCTCCCTTCGGTCGAAATGACATGCCTGAGTAGTTATGGATCTCCAATCTCCGCGTCTTGAATATGCAGCCCTGGAAAACCCGCTCTCGCAAAAAGGTACTCGACTACGGCCGGTTTTTGGTGGTGGAAAATCATACCATCGAGCTGCCGGATGGACGGATACTGGCCGATTGGCCCTGGCTGGTCACGCCTGACTATGTCAATGTGGCGGTGGTGACAGTTGAGGATAAATTTCTATGTTTCCGCCAGACCAAGTACGCGGTGGAGGGAACCTCGCTGGCTCCGGTGGGTGGCTATCTCGATGCTGGCGAAGCCCCGCTGGCGGCGGCGCGGCGCGAACTTCTGGAGGAGACCGGCTACGAGTCGTCCGATTGGTTGAACTTGGGCCGCTATGCCGTAGACGGGAATCGCGGGGCGGGTGTCGCTCACCTTTTTCTGGCTCGCCAGGCCAGCCGTGTGGCTGAGGTCAAGCCGGACGACCTGGAAGAACAGCAGTTGCTTTACCTTAGCCGGACCGAAGTTGAAACGGCGCTGGCAGCGGGTGAGTTTAAGGTGCTGGCCTGGGCAGCGGTGATGGCGCTGGCCTTGCAGCGTTTGCGGGATTGAATTTATTGGAGTGCAAAAGCAAAGCTTTTGCACTCCAGAAGAAGAGTTGTTTTTCAGGAGAACCACCGATGAGCACTTATAACCCTATCTTCCGCAGCCCAATTACGACCAGCTTAGCCTCAACGTCGCCACCGGCGGAACTTACTCTAGCCGATTTGACCGGAGCGCCGGTCATTCATATTCAGGGGGAGGCGGGGGATTTACTGCAAACCTATTTTGCCCAAATTCCAGCCAAACCGGGCGAGTTGGTTGAGGTGGGTGAAGGGCTGCTGGCTCGTCTGACCCCGGCAGAGTTTTACCTGTTCGGCCTGTCGGCCAGCGCCAGTTTGCCTACTACTGCCGATCTGGATAATGCTTTTACCCAGGCCCGGCGCTTTGCTCATGCCACCGATTACACGCATGGCAAAGCTGTGCTGCGCTTGTGGGGAGCGGCTGCGCCTGATTTACTGAGCAAAATTTGCGGCCTTGATTTTTATGATACCGTTTTTCCCAGCGGGCGGGTGGCTCAAACAAGTGCGGCCAAAATCAAAACCTTGATTGCCCGCCACGACTATGATCAGACACCGACTTACTATCTGCATGTGAATCGCCCGTTGGGGCAGTATTTTTGGGAAGTGGCCTGGGATGCCGGGCGGGAGTTTGGGTTGACAGCTACAGGTAACTGATATAGTTCTCTAGAAAAGTTTTCGTCACTGAAACAGGTAGCAAGGTAGCATGTAGCAGGTCATAAGTTTGCTACTTTGGTTACCTGCTACCTTGGTTGTTGGGAAGGAATTTTTCTGGACACCTCTATTTGCTTAAGTATGGTCTTGCGCCGCCTCATATTCTTCGGCGGTGATAAAATCGCCGCCGCTGATGTCACGATTGACCAGGCGGCGGTTTTCGTCAAAATTTAGGATGACCTCAACCCGTTGGAAGCAGAGATGATTACCCACCAATGTTTTGTGGGCAGTGTAACCGCCTTCATCATTTTGGCTCAGATTATTCTGCAAATCCAGCCGGGTTTTGATAACCTCACCGCAGCGCCGGCAGCGCACGTAAATCCAGTAGACCCCAGCCGCCTGGCCGCTGCTGCTTGAACTGCCGCCAAATAACGCCTTGATCGAGTCAAAAAAGCTCATCTGCGCTCCTCCACTAACTATACAACTCTACGCCGGCTAATTCCCGCTCACGGCGGGCGACGAAATCTTGCAGTGCTTCGGCCAGACCGGGGTCAATGGGAGGGGGCTGATACTGGTTGAGCAGCTCTTTCCAGACCAGGTTGGCCCGTTTGGCCGTATCGAAAGCGCCGGCCTCGCGCCAGGTTTGGTAGCTTAGGCGGTCGGCCAGGAAGGACTCGTAAAATTCGGTACTGAAACGGGCCTGGGTATGGGTGGTGCCAAAATGGTGCCCGCCCGGCCCAACCTCGGCGATCATATCGAGGGCCAAGGTATCTTCGTTGATTTCAAAACCGCGCAAAAAATGGGCAAACATAGCCAGGTTCTCGGCGTCAATAATGAACTTTTCGTATGAGGCGGTCAGCCCCCCTTCCAGCCAGCCGATGGCGTGCATGACAAAGTTGGTCCGGGCCAAAATTGCCGGCCAGAGCGTCCATAGGGTTTCATAGGCGGCCTGGGCATCGGGCGTTTTGGAGGTATTGAGACTGCCACTGCCGCGATAGGGCAGGTTATAATGCCGGGCCAGTTGCGCGCCGACAACCAGCGCCCAGGCCCCTTCGGGTGTGCCAAAGGCCGGGCTGCCGCTCTTCATATCTACGTTGGTGGTGAAACCGCCGTAAATTACCGGCGCGCCGGGCCGAACCAGTTGGGTCAGGGCAATGCCGGCCAGGGCTTCGGCGTTTTGCTGGACCAGGGCCGCGGCAATGGTGATAGGACTCATCGCCCCGGCTAAAATGAAAGGGGTGATGATGGTAATCTGGCCGGCGCGGGCATAGGTGAGCAGGCCGCCCAGCATGCGGTCATCGTAGCGAAGTGGGCTGTTGACATTGATCACCCCGGCCAGAACCGGGTCGCTGCCCAAATCATCGCCAAACACCAGCCGGGCCATGGCCAGAGCGTCGTTGGGAATAATTCGCCCATGCGCGGCTTCCTGGATAGCTTTATCGGTTAAGGTGAAGCCAGACAACAGGCGGTGGAGATGGCGGGCCGAGACCTCGACATCGTGAGCGACCATCAACTGCTCGCCGCTGGTGTGGAGCAAGTTGCACATCTGCGCCAGTTTTTGCAGGTTGTGATAATCTTTGAGCAAACCCGGACGGCGGCCAATATCCAGGTTGGCGGCAAAAACCGTGCCGCCGTGAGGGGCAAAAATAAGCGTATCGCCGCCAACGGCGAGGCTGCGTTCCGGGTTGCGGGCGCGCCAGGTAAAGGTTGAAGGGGCCTGGGCCACCAATTCCAACACCAGATGGCGGTCGAGCCAGACGTGCCGGGTCGAGCGGTCAACTTTGGCCCCGGCCTTTTGCCACAAATCCAGGGCTTCGTCGTCGAGAAAATCCAGGCCAATTTCTTCCAAAATCCGCAGTGAAGCCAGGTGCAGTTGCTCCACCTGCTCGGCTGAAACGGTTTCCAGGGGTGTAAATTGATGGCGAATCTGCTGAAAAGGAATTTTTAAGAGAGGTGATTGGCTGCGGCTCTGGCGCTGCGCGGCGCGTCGGGCAGTGCGACTTTCTTTATCCATATTCCCCCTATGAGCAAGTGTGTCCGACATAACCATCAAACAGGCTGCCATTATAACATAAGCAGTTTTCCCGGCCCAATGTTTGGGTCTTGAAAAGAACCCTTTCTTACCTTATAATGGTAAACACGAAATTCCTTCTGGCGAAGATAGCAGGACCATGGAAGATAGCGACAAATCGCGGCAACAGCTTTTGGAAGAGGTACGCCGGCTGCGCCGGCAGGTGGCCGATTTACAGGCTGACTGCCACGCCTTAAAGCTGACCGATCAAAAGGTCCAGGGCGAAGAAGCAACAAAATTTCGCGCCCTGGCCGAAATGACGACGGCCGCTATTTTTATTTATCAAGGAACACGGAATTGTTATGTTAATCCTGCTGCCGAAGTGATTACCGGCTATTCCCAACGCGAACTGCTGGCAATGGATTTCTGGGAGATCATTCATCCCGACTTTCGCAGCTTGGTTAAGGAGTGGGGCATGGCTCGGCAGGAGGGCCAGCCGGTGGCCGGGCGTTATGAGGTTAAGATTTTGACCAAAGGGGGCGAGGAACGCTGGCTTGATTTTAGCGGTGGGATGATTGAATTTCAGGGCCGGCCGGCCGTGCTGGGCACGGCTTTTGATATTACCGCACGCAAGCAGGTTGAACAAGAAAATGCCCGGTTGTATGACCAGGCCCAGCGGAACCTGGCAGCTTGCCGGGAAATCGAGATAGCGATGGCTCAACGCCACGCCGAGCTGTTGACCCTGCAATACGCCGCCGCCACGCTGGCCGCCAGCCTTGACTTGCCCTACATTCTTGATACGTTAACTCTGGAAATAACCAATTTTTTAGACGCCAGTGGTTGCGTGGTTGCGGAGTGGGACCCTGGGGCCGATACCCTCTCGGTCATTGCGGCGCAAGGTTTATCCCCCCGGCTCTCTGAAAGCTTGCAGGAAAAAACCTGGCCCCTGGCAAAAATGCCGCTGATTAAACAAGTGATGCAGGAGCGACGCGCCCAACAGCTTGTTCTGAACCTTGGGAGGAACTTGATTGAAATTCCGGGTCGGGAAACTAGCGGAGCTAAGCGTCTGCTGATGCTGCCAATGGAATTTCAGGATCATGTGGTCGGCTTGATCCTGATTGTGGATGAGCGGGTCGAGCGGGTTTTTAGTAGCGAGGCCATTGCCTTAGCCCAAATGCTGGCTAACCAGGCGGCGAGCGCCCTGCAAAATGCCCAGCTTTACGCCGAGGTTAAACGGCGGCTTAATGAGCAGATTGCCCTGCAAAGAGCCACCACCGCCATTTCTTCGACGCTTGATTTGGATATTGTTTTACGCCAAATTGCCGAGCAAATGGGCCGGTCGGTAAATGCGACCAGCGCCTATATTTGCAGCTTTGAGCCGGAAACCATGACCTCGACCGTTCTGGCCGAATATTTTGGCCCCGCTGCTTCGGCTGACGAATGTGTATCTGACTTGGGGGTTACTTACTCGCTGCCGCGAGATTTCTCCAACGGTTTCCAGCGCTTGCTGGAGGGGCAACCGGAAGAAATTCACCTAGAGGAGTTGCCCCCAGGAGAAATCAAGCAAGGGCACATGCAAGTGTTTGGGGCGAAAACGATTTTGAATATCCCCCTCCAACTTAAAGGTCAAATTATTGCTTTTGCCGAACTGTGGGAAAGCCGGCGTACGCGCCAATTTACGGTGGATGAGATTACGTTATGCCAGGGTATTGCTCAACAAGCGGCCATTGCCCTGGAACACGCCCGCTTGTACGATCAGGCCCAACAGGAAATCAGGGAACGAGCCAGGGTTGAAGCTGAACTGCGCCGGAGCGAAGCGCGGCAGCGGGCGCTGCTCAATGCCATCCCTGATGTGATGTTTCGCGCCAACCGCACAGGGCGCCTGCTGGATTACCACCGGGGCAGTGAGCAGGACTCCATGTGGCCGGTTCAGGTTCAGATGGGCCAGAACCTGGCCCAAATTCTACCGCTAGAGGCCACCCGCCTGACCCTGGGACACATTAACCAGGCGTTGGAGTCGGGGGTGCAGCAGGTTTTTGAGTTTCGCTGGCACATGCCTCACTTTTACCAGGATTACGAAACCCGGCTGGTCAGCAGTGGCCGCGCCGAAGTGGTGGGAATTGTGCGTAACATTACCGAACGCAAGCGCATGGTAGAACAGGCTATGCAGGCCGAACGCCTGGCCACCCTGGGACGCTTGTCGGCGGCTTTGACTCATGAAATTAACAACCCGCTCCAGTCTATGCGTGGGCATCTGGATTTGATGTTGGAGTTTTCAGCTTCGCTGGAGCCGGGCGAAGATAAGAAATTTCTCCAGATTATGCGCCAGGAGGTAGTCCGCCTCAGCGATATTACCCAGCGCATCCTCAATCTGGCTCGTCCCTGGCCGGTGGCGCGTCGTCCGGTGCAAATAACCAACTTGTTGCGAGATGTGTTCACGCTGGCCGACAGCCAACTCAAACAGCGCGAAATTCAACTCAAAACCGAGTGGCAAGACGTATCACCCATTCTGGCTGCGCCCGATCAACTGGTTCAGGTATTTCTTAATCTAACCCTTAATGCCATTGAGGCCACGCCGCCTAACGGACAATTGCAGGTCACCGTTTGTCCGGGCCAAGATAAAGTGCTTATTACGTTTAGCAACAGCGGCCCGGCCATTCCCGCCGAGGCGCTGTCGCGCATTTTTGAGCCTTTTTTTACCACCAAGCCCGAAGGCAGCGGTTTGGGCCTGTGGGTCAGTCAGAACCTGGTGCATCAGCACGGCGGTTCTATCACGGCGGAAAATTTGGAGAACCAGCAAGGGGTAGCTTTTACCGTCACGCTGCCATCCCCGCCGAGTATGGAGATAACAGATGACACCCTCAACCTACGCGCCAACTAACCTGGGGATTCGCTTGTTGATTGTTGACGACGAACCCAACATCCGGTCATCGGTGGGTCGTGCTCTAAGTTTGTTGGGCTATACCGTTGAAGAAGCAGCCAGCGGCCAGGAGGCGCTGCTGATGTTGACCCAAAATGTTTACGACCTGATGCTGCTGGACATGCGCATGCCTCCCGGCCTGGATGGCATCGAGGTGATGGCCCGCGCCCGCCAGTTGTGTCCGGAATTGTTAATTGTCATCCTGACCGGCCACGCCACCCTGGAAAGCGCCATCGCCGCCGTAAAATCCGAGGCCATAGATTACTTGCAAAAGCCGGCCAGCCTCCAGGAAATCGCCAGAGTAGTCACCCGCTCTCTGGAAAAACGGGCCGGGCAGCGACAACGCCAGCGGCTGGTCGAGGTGATGGGTGAGGCCCTGGAGGTGCTGCGCCAGACAGAACCGGCCGCGGCTCCGGCGATGATACCGCCCGACCTCTTGGATACCCTTTATCTGCATCCGCTCACGCTTGACCGCCATAAACGATTGCTGATGGTGGCGGGTGAAAAGACGCAATCCTTACACTTGACCGAAGGTGAAACGGCCATTTTAGCCAGTTTAATGATGTCTCCCGACCAGGTTCTTTCCTGCCGTGATCTTATCCAGACCGGCTGGGGTTACAGCGCCAGCGAAAGAGAAGCTCAAAATATTGTCCGGCCTCATATCTGCCGTTTGCGCCACAAAATTAATAGCCTCATTCCGTACACGCCGCTGCTCCATACCGTGCGGAAACGCGGCTATGTCTTACAACTCCCCCAATAATTGGGAGCCAGGATCGCTATGGATAATTCAAAGGCCAAAGCTCCTTCAGCCGATGCCGATACTAATTTGACCGAGCCTGCCCCAGTTGAAGCCTCGCTCATAGATAATCCCCAAAAATTGAAAATTGCTTACCAACAAACCATCCTTTATGCCCGTGATCTTAACCTAAAAATTGGGGAGCTTAAGCAAGCTGAAAAGACGCTGCGCCAGAACGCCGCCGATTTGGCCGTGCTTTTTGAGGCTTCACAGGTTTTTTTGAGCCAAAACAATATCGAGACAACGCTGCAAACGGCCTGCCAGTTGATGGTCAGCCGATTTGACCTACAACTGAGTTGGGTGGGGTTACTCACCAACAACGAAGTCGAGCTTCATCCGGCGGCTGTCTATCCGCCCGATCATCCCTGGACTCGTAACCTGGCCGGACAGGATTTGATCCACCAGGCTATTCGTACTGCCCAGGCGGCAACCGGTCACTATTTTGAGACTGGGACCAGACAGATCCAGCCGCCTACCTTAACCGACGATGCCTATTCCCTGGCCGCCCTGCCGCTGCTTCATAATGATGATGTTTTGGGCGTGATGAGTGTCTACAGCCGCCAGCCGGACTATTTTACCCCCGACCGGCTGCAAATTCTGCAATCCTTTGCCAACCTGACAGCAGTGGCCCTGGTCAAAGCCCGTTTATTTGAGCGGTTGCAGCTCCTTTCGCAGCAATTGGTTGACGCGCAGGAAGCCGAGCGTCGACACATTGCCCGCGAATTGCACGACGAGATCGGCCAAACCCTGACCGCCGTGAAAATAAATCTACAAGCCATGCAGCGCCGCTCTGGGGTCTCGGACCTGACTGCCTCTTTGCAGGAGAGTATGGATATCGTGGAGCAGGCCATCCAGCAGGTACGCAACCTTTCGCTTGATTTACGCCCTTCACTCCTGGACGACCTGGGCCTGGTGGCAACCCTGCGCTGGTATTTGGACCGCCAGGCTCGCTGGGCCGGTCTGAGCGCGCATCTCACCGTTACCCCGCCTGATTTACAGCTTCCGGCCAACCTGGAAACGGTTTGTTTCCGCCTGGTTCAAGAGGCGCTGACCAATGCTTTGCGCCATGCTCAGGCTCAAACTATTCGGGTTGATTTGCAGCGG
This sequence comes from Anaerolineales bacterium, assembly GCA_015075405.1. GTDB lineage: Bacteria > Chloroflexota > Anaerolineae > 4572-78 > J111 > DSQQ01. Next base: position 1,301,822 of record JABTUK010000002.1, on the reverse strand, counting down.
CATGACAAGGAATTGCAGTTGGTCATCGGCGATGACGGCCTGGGTTTTGAAGTCGAGCCGACCCTAAAGCGGATAGCTTATGGCAAAGGGTTGGGCCTGGTGGGGATGCAAGAACGGGTTTCGCTGCTGGGGGGGCGCTTTGAATTGGAGTCCGCGCCTGGCCAGGGGACCCAAATTCGGGTTTTTCTGCCTCTGCCCCCGGCTTGGGCGGAGGATAGATTGGCATGAAACCAATCCGAGTTTTGTTGGCCGACGATCATGCCCTGGTCCGGGCCGGTTTTCGCGCCCTGTTGCAAAGCCTGCCCGATATGGAGGTGGTGGCCGAAGCCGGCGACGGCCGGGAAGCGCTGCGCTTGATAACCTTGCACCAACCGGATGTCGTTTTGATGGATATTGGCATGCCGGGCCTGAATGGGCTGGAAGCGGCCGCCCAGGCCCTTGATGAGTTGCCGCAGACCCGCATTATTATTCTGTCAATGCACGCCCACGAAGAGTATGTGCTGCGGGCTTTGCGCAGCGGCGCTGTGGGTTACTTGCTTAAAGACGCCGGCACTACCGAACTCGAATTAGCCGTCAGGGCGGTGATGCGGGGTGAAATGTATCTGAGTCCGGCGGTATCAAAGCACGTGATTGCCGAATATGTGCAGCGTGTCGGCAGCCAGCCGAACTCGTTTGAGCAGTTGACCCCCCGCCAGCGGGAGATTTTGCAGCTTATTGCCGAAGGCCAGACCACCAAAGAAATTGCCCGCATTTTGAACCTCAGCGTCAAAACCGTCGAAACCTACCGCACCCAATTGATGGAGCGGCTGGATATTCACGACATCGCCGGGTTGGTGCGTTATGCCATTCGAGTAGGGCTGATTAGCCCGGATACCTAAGGATTTACGATTTACGATTTACGATTTACGATTGAAGGCGTTAGCCCATCCCAATCGTAAATCCAAAATCTAAAATCTAAAATCGTATAGGGTCTTTCCCCCCTCATACCCTCAGTTTTTCCCTCATTGTTTTTACAGCCGTTTGCGAATAAACTAAGTATAGGATTGTGTAGATTCGTCACGATTTAATGTGTCCCATTTCCGGCATGTCATTTCGAGCGCCAGCGAGAAATCTTCTTGCCCACCATAATTTTTTTTCTTGATAACAGAGATTCCTCCCTACGGTCGGAATGACATGAGTTCTGTAGAGGTATCTCAATTTCAGTCAGGAAGCAAATATGTCAGCTCTCCAGATCTTACTTGTAGACGATAATCCCAAATTTATTACAGCCGCCACCCATTTTCTCACCACCGTGCCTGGGGTAGCCGTAGTTGGCTATGCTTCTTCCGGGCTGGAAGGATTAACTCAGGTGGTCAACTTGCAGCCGGACCTGGTTTTTATGGATGTAGCTATGCCCGGCATGAGCGGGCTGGAAGCGACCCGCTACATTAAAGCCCAACCCCACCCGCCGCGAGTCATTATCCTGACCATGCACGACAGCCCGGAATATCGCACTGCCGCCGAAACAGCCGGCGCAGACGGGTTTATGGCCAAATCAGAATTTGGAACGCAGTTGCCGGCTCTGATTAATACCCTGCTCAACGGTTCCGAAGCGGACTCTTTGAGTCAGCAGCTTTAGTAGCAAAGGAAAATTTGTGATGAGAGTCTTAATTGCCGATGACGATGCCGTGTCACGCCGCCTGTTAGAAGTAACCCTGACCGCCTGGGGCTATGAGGTCAAAGTGACAACCGATGGCAATGAAGCCTGGCAGGCGCTCCAGGCTGAAGATGCGCCTCGGCTGGCTATCCTCGATTGGATGATGCCCGGCCTGGACGGGAGCGAACTTTGCCGCCGGATGCGTCAAAATCCTGATTTGTCAACGCTCTACCTTATTTTGCTCACCGGCAAGGGCCGGCAGGAAGATATAGTAGCCGGATTGGAGGCCGGGGCGGATGATTACCTCATCAAACCGTTTGATGCCAAAGAACTGCGGGCGCGGCTTCAGGTGGGGGTGCGAGTAGTGCAGTTGCAATGCGAGCTGGCAAACCGGGTGAAAGAACTGGAAGCAGCTCTGGCCCAGGTGGAACAGCTTGAGAGCTTTTTGCCCATTTGTTCCTACTGCAAAAAGATTCGGGATGACGAAAATTACTGGCAACAGCTTGAAAGTTATATTGAAACTCATTTTGGGACCGCTTTTACCCACAGCATTTGCCCCGATTGCTATCAAAAACATGTGGCGCCGGAGTTGGCTGAACTGCGGCGCAGGCGAGGTTTAGCATGAAATTGTCCTTAGAAAATAAGATTTTGTTTGGTTTTGGGGCCGCGCTGCTTCTCTTGATTGTGGTGGGCCTGGCCTCTTATTGGAGCCTGGCTGAACTGATTGAACAGGATGAGGCAGAAGCGAATACCCACATAATTCTGTCCGGGCTTGAGGATATTTTGGTCCATTTAAAGGATGTCGAAACAGGCGCGCAGGGGTACGTGGTTACGAAGAATGAGGATTATTTCGCCTCCTATACTGAAGCAATTAAAGCGGTCGGGCAGGAATTAGAGCAGTTTCGTATCTTGGCCGGGGAAGATTCGCGCTTACAGGAACATTTTAATGTTTTGGAACCGTTGATTCTCCGTAAACTCAAAATTACCAGGGCCGTTGTTGAGGCCCGGCCTGGGGTGAATTGGACGACGGCGGTGGATTTGATTTGGAGCCATCAAAGCAAACAGGTCATGGATATTATTCGTGACGAGATAAATCAGACCCATCAAGAGTATACCGCTCTTTTAGCGCAGCGCACGAGGGTGAAGGAAAGTCAGGCTCAAACCACCCAGGCGATCATCATTGGCAGCAGTCTGCTGGCTCTTGCCTTGGCTATCGCAGCTATATTGACCCTTCGCCTGGATTTTGCGCAGCGTAAACGCATGGAAAAATCTTTGCAAGAAAGCGAAGCCCTTTTCCAGGCCACCTTTGAGGCGGCCCCCATGGGGATTGCCCTGACCGATATGCAAGGGGGAATCCTGGTCAGTAATGACGCTTTCCAAAAAATGCTGGGTTACAGCGCTGCAGAACTACGCCAGATGACGGTTACACAGATAACCCACAAGGCCGATGTGATTGAGACGGACAACCTGTTTCAAGAACTGGTTCGGGGTGAGCGGGTTGTTTATCAAATGGAGAAGCGCTATATTCGTAAAGATGGGCAAGCGGTGTGGGGCCATATCACTGCTTCGCTGGTGCGCGACGAGCAGCAGCGGCCGCTCTTTGCGATTGGCATGATCGAGGATATTAGCGAGCACAAACAAACCGAAGAGAAACTGCGCCAACTATCGCGGGCGGTGGAGCAGAGCGCCAGCACCATTGTCATTACCAATACCCAAGGCTACATTGAGTATGCCAACCCCCGCTTCGTCGAAACAACCGGCTATACGGTTGAAGAAGCCCTGGGCCAGCATACCCACATCTTGAAATCCGGTCAGACCCCGGTGGAAGTGTACCAACAGTTGTGGCAAACCATCACCGCCGGCAAAGAGTGGCGCGGTGAATTTCTAAACAAGAAAAAGAACGGGGAGCTCTATTGGGAGTCGGCTGCTATTTCGCCTATCAAAAACGCCGATGGGCTGATTACCCATTTCCTGGCGGTGAAAGAGGATATCACCGAACGCAAGCAACTTGAGAATGCGCTGGCCCAGGAGCGCAATTTATTGCGGACTCTCATTGATACTATCCCCGATTCGATCTATGTTAAAGACCGGGAAGGCCGCCATCTGCTGCACAATCGCCTTGTTATAAAAGGAGCAGGCAAAACGACAGACGAAGAATTGGTGGGCAAAACCGACCTGGAGCTCTACCCGGCCGAAGTGGCCCAGCAGTGGTATGCCGACGACATGGCTATTATCCAGTCAGGCCAGCCGCTGGTTGATCGAGAAGAACCTCGCGTTGAGGCCGGCCAGGTTATCGGTTGGAGTCTAACCAGCAAAATTCCTTTACGTGACAGCCAGGGCCAAGTGATCGGCCTGGTGGGGGTGACTCGGGATATTAGCGAACGCAAGCGGGTGGAGGAGGCGCTCCGTGAAAATGAAGCCCGACTGGCTGAAGCCCTGAATATTGCCCGGTTGGCTCATTGGGAATTAGATGTAGCGACGCAGACGTTCAGCTTCAACGACCAATTCTATGCCCTGTTTCATACCAGCGCCGAGCAAGAAGGCGGCTATCAAATGCCGGCGGCGCAGTACGCCCAGAAGTTTGTGCATCCAGACGATGCATTCCTTGTTGGCGTCGAAATTGAGAAGGCTATTAAGACGACTGATCCAACCTTTTCAAGCCAGGTTGAGCACCGCATCATTCGCGCGGATGGGAGCCAGGGTTATATCCTGGTCAGGTTCCGGGTTATCAAAGATGAGCAGGGCCAGACGGTTAAAACGGTGGGGGTAAACCAAGACATCACCGAGCGTAAACAGGCTGAGGAAGCTCTGCGCCACAGCGAAGCCGTCCAGCGGGCTATCCTCGACGCCATCCCCGACTTTATGTTCTGGACCAATCGCCAGGGTGATTATATCGCCTTCCATGCGCTGGGTGAATTGGTCTCAAAAAACGGAGCTGCCACTAACAAACTCAGCGAGGCGCTGCCTCCGCAAGTGGCCGAACAGATTATGGCCCACCTGGAGGCGGTTTACGAAAGCGGCGAGATGCAAGTTTTTGAGTATTCGCAGTCTTTCCAGGATGAAGTTAAATATTTCGAGGCTCGCCTGATCTACACCGTTTTGGATGAAGTTCTTTGTATCCTGCGGGATGTGACCGAACGTAAGCAATTTGAAGAAACGCTGACGCGCGAACGCCATTTGTTGCGTACCCTGATTGATAACCTGCCCGATCAAGTTTATTTCAAAGATGCCGCAAGCCGGTTTATCATTGCCAACCCGATTACGGCTCGAAACGTGGGAGTGGACACGCCTCAAGCGCTCATCGGCAAAACCGATTTTGATTTTCACCCGGAAACACTGGCCCGGCAATATTTTGCCAAAGAACAGGGCATCATCCAATCCGGCCAGGGGTTGGTGGATTATGAAGAGCCGCTGATAGACCCCCAAACCGGGCAAACGCGCTGGGTTTTATCCACCAAAGTGCCCTTGCGCGACAGCCAGGGCCAGATTATCGGGCTGGTTGGAGTGGGCCGGGATATTACCGAACGCAAAGAGATCGTAGAGTCTCTGCGGGAAAGCGAACGCCGGTTCAAAGCCATTTTTGACAGCGCCGCCATCGGTATGGCCCTGGTAGACCTGACCGGCCGGCCGGTTATGACCAATCTGGCGCTACAGCAGATGCTCGGCTACAGCGCCGCCGAGCTGCAAGCCATGGTTTTTACCGAATTTACCCATCCTGATGACGCCGTTACCGACATGGAACTGTATCAGGAATTAATCGCCGGCCAGCGCAACTATTACCAGTTGGAGAAGCGCTACTTTCACCGGGATGGCCGGGTGATTTGGGGTAATCTGACCGTTTCCATGATTCGTAACCAGAACGACGAGCCTCAGTTTGCGGTCGGCATGGTCGAAGATATTACCGAGCGCAAACAAATGGCCACAGATCTGGCCGAAGAACGCAATTTATTACGCACCCTGATTGATAATGTGCCGGATAATATTTATGTCAAAGATACGGGGAGTCGTTTCCTCATTGCCAATACGACCATGGCTCGCCTGGTGGGCCAGGAAAATCCCGAAGAGTTGATCGGAAAAACTGATTTCGACTTTTTCCCGCACGACCATGTGGCTAAATATTATGCCGACGAACAAGCCATTATAGCCTCAGGCCAGCCGCTCATTAGCACCGAAGAGCCGGTGCTGGATTACAGCGCCCAGGAGACGCGCTGGCTTTTAACCACCAAAGTGCCCTTACGAGATACTCACGGCAAAATTGTGGGGATAGTTGGCATGGGGCGAGATATCACCGAGCGCAAGCAGATGGAAGCTACCCTGGCCGAAGAACGTAATTTGCTACGCGCCGTTATGGACGCCACCCCCGACTGGATTTTCCTGAAAGATCTGGACCATCGTTATCGTTTAATTAATCAGAGCCACGCCCAGGCTATGGGTTTAACGGTTGAAGATTTTATCGGCAAAAACGATTTGGAATTGGGTTTTCCTGAAGATGTTGTCAAAGGTAACCCGGAAAAAGGATTCGTCGGTTTCTGGCCCAGTGACGATGAAGTGATAGAGACAGGTGAAGCTAAAGTTATACCCGAAGAAACATTGGAAATTGCCGGCAAGCGCCGTACTCAGAGTGTTGTCAAAATCCTGTATAAAGATCAGGCCGGAAATGCGCAGGGCGTCCTGGGGTATATTCACGATATTACCAGCCTCAAACAAACGCAAGAGGAACTGCAACAAGCCAAAGAAGCCGCCGAGTCGGCCACGCGGGTCAAAAGCGAATTTCTGGCTAATATGAGCCACGAGATTCGGACACCCCTCAATGCTGTCATTGGTATGACCAGTCTGCTGCTCGATACCCCGCTCTCCGCCGAGCAGCAGGAGTTTGCCGAAACTATCCGCAGCGGCGGCGAAACCTTGCTGAGCCTGATTAACGATATCCTGGACTTCTCCAAAATCGAGGCGGGCCGGCTGGAGTTGGAAAAACAGGCCTTTGACCTGCGCGAATGTATCGAAAGCGCGCTGGATTTAGTGGCGATTAAGGCGGCTGAAAAGAACCTGGAACTGGCCTACACCATCGGCGAGTTAACCCCCAGCGCTCTGGTAGGTGATGTGACCCGCCTGCGCCAAATCCTGGTCAACTTGCTCAACAATGCCGTCAAATTCACCGACACCGGCGAGATTATTTTGTCGGTGATGAGCCGTGTCCTCAAATCCAGGCCCAATAACGGTCAGGCCGATGCGGGGCCGCTCTACGAAGTTCACTTTGCCGTGCGTGATTCCGGCCTGGGCATACCGCCCGACCGCATGGATCGCCTCTTCCATTCTTTCAGCCAGGTGGATGCTTCAACTACCCGCAAATACGGCGGTACCGGCCTGGGGCTATCCATCAGCAAACGGTTGAGCGAGCTAATGGGCGGGACGATGTGGGTGGAGAGCGAAGGCATACCCGGCCAGGGTTCCACCTTCCACTTTACCATTCTGGCCGAAGCTGGCCCCAGCCAAACGCGGGTTTATCTGCAAGGGCAGCAGCCTCAATTAAGTGGTAAACATGTCTTGATTGTGGATGACAACGCCACCAATCGCCTCATTCTGGCTCATCAGAGCCGGGCCTGGGGCATGCACCCGCGAGCCACTGCCTCTCCCAGCGAAGCCCTGGCCTGGCTTCAACGCGGCGATCATTTTGATTTGGCCATCCTGGATATGCAAATGCCCGAAATGGATGGCCTGGACCTGGCGGTTGAAATTCACAAACAGCCAGATACCCAAAAACTGCCGTTGGTCATGTTAACTTCGCTCGGCTGGCGCGATCGCGGCCGTGAGATGGCTGAGGCCGAATTGGCCGCTTCATTGACCAAACCTATTAAGCCCAGCCAACTGTACAATACCTTGCTAAATATTTTCCAGGGAGAGGTGATAAAGGTCAAACTTGAACGTCCCCGCTTGCCTCAGGTTAATCCTCAGCCGGGTCACGCCCTGCGTATTCTGCTGGCCGAAGATAACGTGGTGAATCAGAAAGTAGCTTTGCATATGCTGGCAAACCTGGGTTACAGCGCCGATGTGGCCGCCAACGGGTTGGAGGTGCTCGAAGCTTTGACCCGCCAGAAGTATGACGTGGTGCTGATGGATATGCAAATGCCGGAAATGGACGGCCTGGAAGCCACGCAGTTAATTCACCAACAGTGGCCGGCCGAATCGCGCCCCTGGATCATTGCGATGACCGCTAATGCGCTCCAGGGAGATCGTGAGCGCTGTCTGGCCGCCGGCATGGATGATTATGTCAGCAAACCGGTGCGCCGGGAGGAGCTGGCCCGGGCGTTGGATCAGGTGAGGCCCTCGCCCGAACGGCCCGATGGCCAGCCGTCAAGCCAGTTGAACGACGAGCAAGGCAAAAATGGTGTTTCCCTGGGCCAAGAAGAAGTAGTGCTTGATCCCAAAGCACTGGCCGAATTGCGCGACCTGTTGGGCGAGCAGGCGCCGCAGGTGATAGGCGAACTAAGCGACTTATTTATTAAATCGGCGGTAGATTTGCTGGCAGAGATGCGGGCCGCGTTGCAAACTCAGGATAGCGGCAAACTGTATCGCGCGGCTCACACCCTCAAGCCGAGTAGTTCTCATCTGGGTGCGGTGCGCTTTGCGGCTATGTGCGAAACATTGGAAGGAATGGGTAAGGCGGGACAGTTGGAGGGAGCATTGGAAAAATTGGCAGCATTAGAAACAGAATTTGAGCGGGTCAAATTGGCTCTCGAAGCTCAAATAAAGGAACAAAAATGACTCATTCAGGATCAGAACCAGCTTCAGGCTTAATTTTGGTTGTTGACGATGACCCTTCTATTCGGCGGATGGCCCGGTATATCCTAGAACGGGATAGTTATACGGTGATCGAGGCGGAAAATGGGGCGCAGGCTCTAACTCTGTATCAAGAGTGTCCACCCGATCTGATTTTACTTGACGCCCTCATGCCAGAAATGAACGGTTTTGATACTTGTGTCCGGCTACGCCAAATGCCGGGCGGCGACCAGATCCCTATTTTAATTATTACCGCGCTCAATGACACTGAATCGATTAACTCGGCTTTTGAAGCGGGCGCAAGCGATTATATTGTTAAACCCATTCATTGGGTTGTACTGCGCCGGCGGGTGCGGCACTTGCTGCGGGTAAATCAGGCGGAACTGGCCCTGCGAGCAAGTGAAGAACGATACCGAACTTTGGTGGAAACCTCGCCTGATGCCATCATCCTGCTCGATACTAACTTCAATATTTTGTTTTGTAACCAACGAGCCGCCACCTTACATGGCTTTGCCAAGGCGCCCCACCTGCTGGGCTACCCGATGCTTGAATTGATTTCCTCCCCAGATCGGGCACAAGTTTTGGATATGTTACGCCAAACCTCGTCCTCAAACTCAGCCCACACCCTGGAGTGTACGCTGTTAAAAAATTCGAGGGATCATTTCTCAGCCGAGGTGACTATCTCGCAACTGCTCAATCCCAGCAATCAGGCTGAACGGTTTGTGCTGGTTGCCAGAGACATTACCGAGCGCAAGCGGGCCGAAGCAAAAATAAAGCGCCGCAACCGCGAATTAACCTTACTCAATCAGATTATTGCCGCTTCTGCGGCCAGCCTGGAACCGGAGGGAATTTTGGAAGTGGTTTGCCGTGAATTGGTTCATGCGCTGGATATGTCTTATGCTACGGCCGGTTTATTTAATGAAACCAAAACCGAAATCCGCATTGTAGCCGAATACGGCGCCCGCAATGTGCCCAGCCAACTGTATAGCCTCATTGCAGTTTCGACGAGTCCGCCCCACCAATTTTTGCTTACCCATCACTGCCCGCTGGTTGTCACCGACGTTCAGGCCGAGGCGCGTTTGAGCCAAATGCGGCCTCTGTTAGAGCAGCGGGGTACGGTTTCGCTGCTGCTGCTGCCTCTTCTGGTCGAAGGCCGCGTGGTGGGTAGTTTGAACCTGGAAAGTGAACGATTGCATCAATTTTCGTCCGAAGAAATCAGCCTGGTCTGGAGTGTGGCCGATCACGTGGCCGGGGTCTTGGCCCGCGCACTGCTCATCCAAACCCGTGAGCGGTTGAGCGCAGCCATTGACCAGGCCGGCGAAGCGGTGATTATTACCGACCCCACCGGCACGATTACCCACGTTAACCCGGCCTTTGAACGCATTACGGGGTATACTTGGAGTGAAGTTATGGGTCAAAACGCCCGTTTCCTCCAACATGACCAGCCTGAGCCTGACTTTTTTGAAAAACTTTGGGCTACCCTTTGCGCCGGAGAAGTTTGGCACGGGCGAATGATCAATAAAAAGAAAGATGGCGCCCTCTATACCGCCGAGGTTACGATTATCCCCGTGCGGGGAGACAACGGGGCAACGGTTAATTATGTCGGCATTCAGCAAGATGTGACCGGCAAATTGCAACTGGAAGAACAACTGCGCCAGTCACAAAAAATGGAGGCGATTGGCCGCCTGGCCGGGGGGATTGCCCACGATTTTAATAACTTGCTAACAGTTATTAATGGTTACAGCGAACTGTTGTTAACCCGCTATCCTGACCTTCAAGACCCGCACCGCCGCGATCTGGAACAGATCAAAAAAGCGGGAGAGCGCGCCTCGGCTTTAACTCAGCAGCTGCTTGCTTTCAGTCGAAAGCAGTCGCTCCAACCCCAGGTTTTAAATTTAAATGAGGTGGTAAACAATGCCCATCAATTGCTGCGCCGGCTGATTGGCGAAGACCTTGACCTCATTTTAGACCTTAACCCCAACCTGGCCCAGGTGATGGCTGATCCCGGACAGGTTGAACAGATCGTGTTAAACCTGTCCGTTAATGCCCGCGATGCGATGCCTGAGGGAGGAAAACTGGTTATTGCGACGGATAATGTGATGTTAGATGAGGCTACGGTTCGGGCGTATCCCGAAGTAGTATCAGGTTCCTATGTGTTATTGGCCGTAACTGACACAGGGGTAGGCATGAACCAGGAAACCCTAACCCATATTTTTGAGCCATTTTTTACCACCAAAGCGCCAGGCAAAGGAACGGGCCTGGGACTGGCTACGGTACACAGTATTGTCAAACAACATGGCGGTCATATTTGGGTTGAGACTGAACCGGGGCGCGGCACTGCTTTCAAAATCTATCTGCCCCAGTTAAAAACATTGTCTGAACCGCCTCAGGAAAGCCGCAACCCAGATGAAGCGCCTGGCGGCTCCGAAACAATTTTGGTGGTGGAAGATGAACTTTCCGTCAGGGAAATTATGTGTCACATCCTGGAAGCCTACGGTTACAAAGTTCATCAGGCGGCCAGCGGACCGGAGGCGATTCATTTCTGCCAGGAAGCGCAGTTGGAGAATATCCACCTTTTGCTAACCGATATAGTCATGCCGGGTATGAACGGCCAAAGCCTGGCCTCTGATTTAACCAGACGCTATCCCCAACTCAAAGTGCTTTATACTTCGGGTTATCTCGAAAATAACTTCTGCTCCGAGGATAGGCTTGAAAACAATCTAATTTTAAAACCCTTTACCCCGGATACCCTCACCCGCAAAGTTCGAGAGGTGCTTGATAGAGGGAACAACGGCCATGCCCATTCAAAAAATTAAGGTTTTTCAGGATTTCGTGGGGTTTGGACTTGATACGTGATGCGTGATGCGTGATACGTGATTAAGGTTATCACGCATCACGCATCACGTTGCCGCTGCCCCCTTGAATTCCAAGAGAGGCGAGGTTTTTACTTCCGTTAAATGGCAAACTCTCAAGCGGCTACAACCGGCAGACCGGCCAGAGCCATCGCAATTTCTTCGGCCGGGTAAGCGTAATTTTGCAGCTTTCCAGCCGCATAATCAATGTAGGCTTGCATATCAAAATGGCCGTGACCACACAGGTTGAACAGAATAACCCGGCTAACGCCCTCTTGCTTGCAGCGCAGGGCTTCAGCAATGGCGCCGGCCACCGCGTGATTGGCTTCGGGAGCGGGAATTATCCCTTCGGCGCGGGCAAATTGAACCCCGGCGGCAAAGGCATCTAGCTGCTCGGTGGCGGTAGCTTCAATTTGGCCCAATTCCAGCAGGTGGCTTACCAGCGGGGCCATGCCGTGATAGCGCAAGCCGCCGGCGTGGATTCCGGGCGGCACAAAGGTGCTGCCCAGGGTGTGCATTTTGACCAGCGGGGTCAAATGGCCGGTGTCGCCAAAATCGTAGGCGTAGCGGCCTCTGGTCAGGCTGGGACAGGCCGCCGGTTCTACGGCCACAATCCGCACATCGGCTTCGCCGCGCAGTTTTCGTCCGATAAAGGGAAAGGTTATGCCGGCAAAGTTAGAACCGCCGCCCGTGCAGCCCACAATCACATCGGGGTAGTCGCCGGCCATTTCCATTTGCTCCAGCGTTTCCAGCCCGATGACGGTTTGGTGCATCAGTACATGATTCAACACGCTGCCCAGGCTGTACTTGGTATTCGGGTCGGTAGCCGCCACCTCGACGGCTTCGGAGATGGCAATGCCCAACGAGCCGGTGGAATCGGGGTACTCGGCCAGAATAGCCCGGCCCGTGTTCGTTTCGTTACTGGGGCTGGCCGATACCTGCGCGCCATAAGCCTCAATTAAGCCCCGGCGATACGGTTTTTGATCGTAGCTGACCCGCACCATAAAAACTTTACATTCCAGCCCAAAAAAGGCGCAGGCCATGGCCAGCGATGACCCCCATTGCCCGGCTCCGGTTTCGGTAGACAGGCGCTTAACCCCTTCAACCTTATTGTAATAGGCTTGGGGAACGGCGGTATTGGGCTTATGGGAACCGGCCGGACTTACCCCCTCGTATTTGTAGTAAATTTTGGCCGGGGTGTCGAGGGCTTTTTCCAGCCGCCGCGCCCGATAGAGGGGCGAGGGCCGCCACTGGCGGTAGACATCCCGCACCTCGTCAGGAATCTCGATGTAGCGTTCCTGGCTGACCTCTTGCATAATCAAGGCCATCGGGAAGATCGGGGCCAGGTCACCGGGGCCAATGGGTTGACCGGTACCGGGGTGAAGAACGGGTGGAGCAGGGGTGGGTAAATCGGCCTGGATATTGTACCAGGCGCGGGGGATGCGATCTTCAGACAAAAAATACTTGATCGTCTCCATATAACCTCCTTGTTAAAAGATTATAAAAATTTGTATAGTACTGCCACAACTGCTGATACTACAGAAAAAAACAAGGGAACAGAAAACGACACGTCCCCCCTTGAATTGCGGCAGAGTATATCACGAAGCACTATAGGCGTCAATCAGACCGGCTACTAAGGGGGACATTCCCAATTTTAGGCGGCCTTTACCAGATAAGTTGCTTGTTCTGCGTTACTATAGATGAAGGTTAGGCCATAACCAAAAAGTGTGATAAAATCATAGGTAAATTTTAACTATTTGGAGCAACCTAATAGCAATGACAACCTCAAAATCCGCCGTGACTCGAGTCCCTGGCTTCCGGGCTGTGGGCGTCGCCTGCGGCCTGAAGCAATCCGGTAATCCTGATCTGGCCCTGATTCTGGCCAACCGCGCCTGTACGGCTGCTGCTGTTTTTACCACCAATGCCTTTAAGGCTGCCCCTGTCTTATATGATTTAGCTCTCATGGAGCGTACTGGGGGTAAATTGCAGGCTGTTTTAATCAACGCCGGCAATGCCAACGCCGTAACCGGAAGCCAGGGTCTGGCCGATGCCGAGCAGATGGCTCGCTGGACCGAAAGCGCCTGTCAACTGCCGGTTGACACTGTTTTTGTAATGAGCACCGGGGTTATCGGCCAGAAAATGCCGATGGACAAGATAGCGACCGGCATTCTTAGCGTCGCCGACAGCATCTTTACCGAAGCGGGTCAACAGGGCCACGCCGCCGCCGAAGCGATTATGACCACCGACCTTGTGCCCAAAGAGGCCTTTGTTCAGACAACAGTGGAGGGCCGGCCGGTTCATCTTGGCGGGATGGCTAAGGGAAGCGGCATGATCCATCCCAACCTGGCCACCATGCTGGCTGTAGTGGTAACAGATGCGGCTATAGAACCCCTGGCTCTGGAAGCCGCGCTCAAACAAGCAGTGGGCTGTACCTTTAACCGAATCAGCGTGGATGGCGATACCAGTACCAATGATACCGTGCTGGTCTTGGCCTCTGGGCAAGCGGGCAACCCTCTCATCTCCATGCAAAGCGTTCAATCTCCCCTGTTTGAAACCTTTACGTCAGCATTGACCGAGGTCTGTGCTGTGCTGGCTAAGGCGGTGGCCCGCGATGGTGAAGGAGCGACCAAATTGGTGGAAATTACCGTGGCAGGGGCTGCCACCGAAGCGGAAGCTGAGGCTGCCGCCAAAACTGTAGCCACTTCGCCCCTGATGAAAACTGCTTTATTTGGCAATGATCCCAACTGGGGCCGGGCCCTGGCGGCGATTGGTCGCAGCGGGGCCACTGTTGACCCGAACCGTACTTCTCTGTGGCTGGGCGATTTTCAGCTAGTAGCGGATGGAGAACCGCTGCCCTTCGATGCTGTGGCGGCCCATGACTGGCTAGCTCAAACTGATGAAGTCAAGCTGATAGCTAATTTGGGGGTCGGACGCGCCCGTGCGACCGTGTGGACCTGTGATTTGTCTTACAAATACGTTGAAATTAATGCCGAGTATCATACCTGAAAAGCAGGACAGTTAGACTATTGCCAACTCCTTGTTAACATGTTAAGTTAACTAACAAAGATTATCTGCCCACATTGTAAAACTATTCGCCTCCCAGGCTTGTAGGTTTATCCAATTCGGGAGCAGCTATTCAGTCACGCTAATTATCCAATCGAGAGAAAATATATGCTGCTGAAATTTTGGGGCACCAGAGGCTCCATCCCGGCTCCGGTCCAGCCTGAGCAAGTTGAACAGAAAATCATTGCCGCGCTTGAAGCGGCTGGTCGTGAACAAATTAACCTCCTCAATGCCCAATCCATCCGGGAATTTGCGGCTAATTTATCATTAAATGCCAGCACCGTAGGCGGCAACACCACTTGTGTTACGGTGGAGGTTGGCGATGAACTGATTATTTTTGATGCCGGCTCAGGGATTCGTGAACTGGGTGAATACCTGATGGATGAAAGCGATCCCTGGGCCAAAAAGTTTGGCTTTGCCCGGGGCAAAGGTCATGCCTATCTATTTTTTACCCACACCCATTGGGACCATATTCAAGGTTTGCCTTTCTTCAAGCCGATCCATGTCCCCGGCAATACTTTTGATGTCTACCATGTGCATAAATACGTGCCGGATGTCTTGGCGCGACAGATGGAGCAAGAATTTTTCCCTTTGCAATACCATCAAATTGCGGCCTCGTTTCAATATCACCTGCTTAATGAGGGCGCTCAGGTAGAAGTAGCCGGGGCCACCATTACCAATATCGAGTTAAAACATCCGGGCAAAGCTTATGCCTATCGAGTTGAAGCCGACAATGCCATTGCCATTTTAGCGACCGACGGCGAGTACAAAAGCCTGGATTACACCAGCACCATGAAGTACAGCAAATTTTACGCCAATGCCGATGTCCTCATTTTTGATGCCATGTTTTCGGTGCGGGAGTCATTTGTAAAGGAAGATTGGGGCCACAGTTCCGCCCTGATTGGCGCGGATATTGCTAAAGAAGCTAATGTTAAACGCCTCCTCCTTTTTCATCATGATCCCGCCTCGACCGATGCCGAGATTATGCGGGTCTGGCAAGAGACCAAAGAATACCTGGGCCAGCAGCAGGGCGCGCCGGAGGTATTGGTGGCTCAGGAGGGGCTGGAACTTGAACTGAACAATCCCCTGGCGGCCTCTGAGTTTTCAATAAACGATCACGTCGAAAAGGGTGTCATCTTTATGACGCTTTCGGGAAAATTTGGCGCGCACGCCACCGAGAAGTTTAGAGACCATCTGGCCCACAGCTTGCAAACCTATCAAACCGATAAAGTCGTGCTAAAAATGGAGAATCTTAGTGAGCTAACCATCGCCGGGATTCGCGCCCTGGTTGATGCCCGGCGGACAGTTCTGACGCTGGCTCTGGTCTCGGTGCCGGAGAATATTTATCGGGTGTTTGAGCTGGCCGGCACCACCGACTTTTTTGCCATTTATAAAGATATTGACGCCGTTCTCTCGGCGCTGAACTCCCACTCTGATTAAAAAATCCCTCCCTTATCCAAATTAGCCCAATCGCCTCGTTGCCACTAAAATAGGCCCTACTATGGGCAAGCAACCCCGGCTAAAACATGCACCGGCCAACCTGAAACCTGGCTCTGCGGTTTCTGTCTGCCCTGGATTCAACCCAGGGTGGAGGCAGGGCTGGTGGATTATCCTGGTTGGCTTCTTCATTATAGCCACGCTTTACAGCATCATCGTTCCCATCACGCAGGGGGAAGATGAGCTGGCCCATTATCGTTACCTCAGTTTTATTGCTCAAACAGGACGCCTGCCCCAAGATGCTGCCGAACGCCAGCAGGCCTGGTATCGCGCCGACTGGCCGCCGCTGTATCACCTGCTGGTCGGCTGGTTGGTCAGTCCGCTTGACACCACCCGCCCCCACCTTAAAGACGTGGGCGAGTCCCCCAGGCGGCGGCTGGTGGGTGAAATCTTCTATCCCCGCCTGATTATCTACACCGAAGATGCCGCCTGGCCCTGGCAAGACGGCATCCTGGCCTGGCATCTAGGGCGGTTTGTTTCGATTATCTTCTCGGCCGGCGCGTTAGTTTTTACCTATCTTACGGTTCTTGAAATGAGCAGGGGAGAGGATGAGACGAAGAGGCGAGGAGGCGAGGAGGCGAAACCTTCCGCGTCCTCGCCTCACGCCGCCTCGCCTCCTCCCCTGCTGGCTTTAGCCGTGACCGCACTCCTCGCCTTCACCCCCCGTTACCTCTTCACCTCGGCCATGCTCGGCGACGACAGCCTGTTTGTGCTGCTTTCGGCGATTTTTATCTGGCTGCTGTTGCGGGTCATCCGAGGGGATGATCGTTGGTGGCTGTATGCTTTGATGGGGATAACGTTGGGCCTTTCCATTGTAACCAAGTACAGCACCGGCCTGCTGCCGTTGGTCATCATCCCGCTGGTGATGTGGCGGGTCAAACAGGTGGGGTGGTCGTGGCGGGGCGCGCTTGGGCGGGTCGGTTTGACCTGGCTGTTCACCCTGATCGGGGCAAGCTGGTGGTTTGGCTGGATTGGCTATCATTTCAACACCATCAAAGACGATGGCTGGATTTTGGGCCTGCTCAAACCCATTCTTGCTTCCGGCCCTGATGTGAGCATGCGCCGGGTGTTTGCCCTCTTTGGCGGTGAGCAATTTACCGGCCCGGAACGACCGGGCGCTATCGCCGCCGGTACTTTTGGAGGCTGGCTTACTTATCTTTTCCAAACCTTTTGGGGTGTGCCTGTTTTAGAATTTGACCCGCTTTTCCCCTGGGTCTATATTTTGGCGCTGCTCTTGACGGGGCTGGCCCTGGTGGGGTTGTGGCAGTTCTGGCGAGCAGCGCCAACAGAGATGCGTGTCACATTGGGGTTATTAGCTTTGATTGTTCTTTTGCTTTTACCCTTTCCTGTCTGGCGTTTTTTTCTCACTCGCAACATCCTGGAAACCGGTCAGGGCCGCCATATTCTGTTTCCCGCCGCTCAGGCCATCCCGATTCTATTGGTGTTGGGTTGGGCCACCCTGGCGCAGAAGATAGAAGATAGAAGATGGAAGATAGAGGATAGAAGATCGAAGATAGAAGATAGAGGATTGAAGGTAGAAGATCGAAAAGAGGCCTCACTTGATGAGACCCGTGCTATCCACTACCCACTATCTACTATCTACCATCCACTATCCACTATCCTCCTTTTTCTGCCCGCCCTGCTCCTACTGCTCTGGTCGCTCTGGCAGCTTGGTTACATGGCGGCAACCTATCCGGCCCCCCTGCCGGTGCGAACCACTACCTTTGACGCCGCCTCGATTCCGCAGCCGCTCAAGCATGATTTTGGCGAAGCGATTCGCCTGTTGGGCTACGACTTTGCGCCCGATGCCGCCCAGTCCATCATCAATTTAACCCTCTACTGGCAGGCGCTCAAGCCGGTGGAGGAGAATTATCGGGTTCAAGTGCAATTGGTAGATGAAGCTGACCATCCCCGTTTTACCTGGCTCAGCCATCCGCTGAACGGGCGCTACCCCACCCGCGCCTGGGACAAAGGCGACATTATCCGCGATACCCTGCCCTTGCCTCTGGCCGCTGTGCCGGCCAACCTGTACCAGTTGCAGCTCAACCTGCTGCGCGAGGCCGAAGATACACCGCTGACCGCAGCGCCTTTTCAATTTATCCAGATACCCCTGGCTAACCGCCCCCCTATTGCCGATTCAGCCCGGCTGGCCGGCGATATCGAGTATCGTTTGTGGGTAGACAACGCTCCGGCTCGCCAGCGCCAAACCCTGCCGCTCTCCTGGAGCTATACTGAAACCTCGGCGTCCGCTCAATCCTCCCTGTCTGGTTTTCAACCATTTAACCCCGAACCCACCTGGACTCTGGTTGGCCCCGATGAGGTTGCCCGCCCGCCTGAAGCAATCAGCGACGCCACCGCCATCTTTATCGTCGGGGCCGATTGGCCCAGCGGTCCCTATCGCCTGCGCCTTGCCACCGGCGAAGACAGTTATGAAACCGAACCCTTGCTAACTGTCGCCAACGCGGCCCGTCAGTTTGAGTTGCCGCCTGCCCTCCCCCCCTTCAAGGGGGGGATTGAGGGGGGGTACATTCCGGTGGAGGCCAATTTTGCCAACCAGGTAAAATTGCGGGGTTACCTCTTGCCCACCCGCCGGCTCGAACCGGGCAGCGGTCTGCCCCTGACTCTTTACTGGCAAAGTCTGGCCCCGGTGCTGCCCGATTTGCTCACCTATGCCGTTCTCCTCGACGCTAACCAGCAGCCCTATGGCAGCGTAGATCGTTACCCTTCCGGTTTTTACAGCCCTATCTTGTGGGCAGAGAATGAAATTGTCGTAGACTCCTTCAGTGTGCCCATTCAACCGGACGCGCCGCCGGGAGTCTATTTTTTACATCTGGGCCAGTATCAGCTCAACCAGGGGCAGCCTCAATCATTACCCCTGGTCGAAGCCGGTCAACCGGCCCCTGCCACGGCCGTAGTCATCGGGCCGTTCAAAGTGGGCGGGTCGCCGCCGGGGGTGACAAGTACCAAAGCTGACCCCCAATTCCGGATGAACCAATCTTTGGGCCAGCAGATTACGTTGTTGGGCTATGACCAGGAGGATAATTGTCAAGAGTCAATAATGAATTGTCAACTGTCAATCAGGCTGTATTGGCAGGCGGACACGCCTCCCCTGGCCGATTACACCACTTTCCTCCACCTGCGCAACGCTGCCAATGAAACGGTGGCCCAGAAAGACAGCCCGCCGGCCGCCGGTCGCTATCCCACCAGCCTATGGGACCCTGGCGAGATTATTATTGATGAAATTACCCTGCCGCTCGAAGATATGCCGACCGGCCAATATACTCCGGTTATTGGCTTGTATGAGTTGGCTACAGGCAGCCGGCTAACTACACCGGGGGAGCCGGCCAACGAGTTGCGCCTGACTCCTGTGAAAATAGTAGATGGTAGACAGTAGACGGTAGACAGGGTAAAGTATCCTTGCGACCCTGCGACCTTGCGACCTTCTCATGAACACTTCTATGCAGATAACAGAACCCTGATGCGCTTCGTCTTCGAGTTGAAAAAACATCTGGCTTTAGGACTGATTTTGCTTATTTATCTCGCCCTCGCTGCCGCCCACAGTATTGTTGCGCCTCTTACGGCTGGCAACGACGAATGGGCGCATTTTCTGTATGTCCGTTTTATTGCCGAGCATGGTCATCTGCCAACCACCCCAACCGAACGCGCCGAAGCCGGTTACAAAGCCGATGCCCCGCCGCTTTATCACCTGTTAGTAGCCGCCGCAACTGCCGGGGTGGAGCCGACCCGGCTGCTCCGCCCGCTTGACTCGCCCCGACGCCAGTTGGCCGATAACTGGCCCGACCCCTACGCCCTGGTCCACAGCGGCTATGAACTGCCGGCCTACCAAGGGGAAGTGCTGCTGTGGCATCTCGGACGGGCCGGGTCAATTCTGTTTGGACTGGTGCTGATTGGACTGACCTACCTGACCAGCCTGACCCTCTGGCCCAGCCGCCGACGGGCGCTGCTGGCGGCGGCGGGGGTTGCTTTTATTCCAGCAGTTGTTTTTCACAGTTCAGTCTTGACCTACGAGAGTCTCAGCGCGGCGGTGAGCGCCTTGTTCTTGCTGGTCAGCCTGCAAGCCATTGTCCGGCCGCAGCAGGCCCGCTGGTGGTTCAGCCTGGGGCTGCTGGCCGGGCTGGCCATTACCATCAAATACAGCGCCATCTTACTGCCTTTTGAAATCGGCGGCGTGGCCGGACTGGCCTGGTTCAAGTGGCGGCAGCATCAGCCGACCGGCTGGCGTTTTTGGCTCAAACCCCTGCTGCTGGCCGGAGCCGGGACACTGCTGGCGGCAAGCTGGTGGTTTGGCTTTTTGCTCTGGCACTTTAACACCATTGATACCCAGGGGCCGCTGCTGGGGGTGTTGCAGCCATTGCTGGTGGGCGATGGCAGCGATACCACCTCCGTGGCTATTGCGGCCTCCCTTTTTGGTCAGCAGAGCGAGATTGCGGCTCGCTCTCCCCTGCCGCGTGATTATGGGCAATTGGCGCAACTGCTGCTGGACTCCTTTTGGGCAGCCCCGGTGGCCGGGCGCTTTATCCTGTCGCCCTGGCTGGCCCTGGCCTTCAGCCTGGTTGCACTGGTCAGCCTGGCCGGTTTGTGGCAGGTCTGGCGGCAAGCTGCCGCCGACAACCGCATCTGGCTGAGTTTGCTGGTGCTGCATACCGTCCTCATTATTCCGCTGCTGGCGGCGCGGGTTCTTTTCTCGTATGACCCACGCGAGGCGGTCCAGGGGCGACATTTGCTGCTGCCGGCGGCTTCGGCGATAGCTATTTTATGGGTTTGGGGCTGGAGTCGCTGGTCCAGCCGGTTGGGGCCGGCGTTGGTGGTTGGCCTGCTGCTGTGGAGTGGGCTGGGGCAGGTGGGCTGGGCGGCGGCGGCCTATCCTGCGCCGATGCCGGTTTGGGTGAAACAAACGCCTCCCACCCTGCCCGCCGACCTGCACCCTCTGGACGAGAATCTGGTCGAGGGCATGCGCCTCACCGGTGTTTCGTGGCGTGAAACTCCCTCCGCTTCATTAGAAGTAAGCCTGTGGTGGGAGGCCAGCGCCTTTATGCCGGCCGATTATCTGATCGAATTGAGTTTGCGGGATCAAGCCGACTCGCTGGTCAGCTACACCCTGGGCCAGCCGGCGCAGGGACGCTACCCTACCCGCGCCTGGGAGCCAGGCGACATCATCAAAGATACCCATTGGCTGCCGTTGACCGGCTCGTTGCCCGGCGTCTATCAGTTGCAGCTTCGTCTGCTCGACCGGTCGGGCAAACCTTTGGCCGAGGAAAAAAGAGTGGCGTTGGGGCAGGTCACGCTGGCCCAGGCGGCTTACCCCGCCCCCGATCCATGCGCGGTTTGGTTTCAGGGCCAGCCCGACTCTATTTTTAGCCAGCCCTACCGCCTGCGCTCTACATTGACCTTCATCAGCCCGGAGCCGCCCCGTCTCACGGCTTTGACCGCCAGCGCAATACAGCCCGCACCGGAACCTTTAGCAACTGTGGGGCAGATGCACTTTTTTATGGTTGGGCCGGACTGGTCGAGCCGGTATCAGGCGCAGGCTGGCTCAACCCGCTGCCGTGATTTGCTCATTGACCTGCCCCCGCGCAGTTTCACCCCCCCGCCTATCCCGCAGCCGCTCATTGCCAACTTTAACAACGAAGCGCAGTTGTTGGGTTACGATCTGCCCACCCGGCGTATCCAGCCGGGACAGCGCCTGCCGTTAACCCTCTATTGGCAAAGCCTGGCTTATCCAGGCGCGGATTACCAAATTTTTGATAATCTGCTCGACAGCCAACAGCGCCGCTGGGGCGGCTACGACCGCCGCCCGCGTGATGGCTACAGTACCTTGTTGTGGGTTCCCGGCGAGGTCATTACCGATGCCTTTGGCGTGCCCGTAGACCCGGCTGCGCCCCCCGGTATCTACACCCTCGATTTGGGTCTTTATGAGGAAACGGACAGTGGGGCGGTTTCGCTGCCGGTGCTGCAAAACGGGCAGCCTACCGGACAAAGCAGCATCCGCCTGGGGCCGATCAAAGTGGGGGGACCGCCGCCGGGTCTGGTGATTGAACATCCGCAGCCGCAGGTGAAAGTTGAGCAAACATTAGGACATCAGATTACCCTGCTGGGGTATGATGTGGCGCGTGAGTGTCAAGTGTCAAGTGTCAAGTGTCAAGTGTCAATGAAGTTGTACTGGCGGGCAGACACTACGCCTGCTGCCGATTACACTACTTTTGTCCATCTGCGTGATGCGGCCAATGAGAACGTTGCTCAAAAAGATAGTCCACCCGCCGGGGGGCGCTACCCCACCAGTTTGTGGGATACGGATGAAATTATCAGCGATGAGCTTACCTTGCCCCTGGTTGAGATTCCGCCGGGCCGCTACACGCCGGTGGTGGGCCTGTATAACCTGGCTACAGGCGAGCGCCTGGCTGTGCCGGACAACCCGGCTAACGAAATTCCGTTGGAGCCGATTGAGTTACCTTGAAACGCTATAAAATTCTTCTGCCGCTCATTTTGTTAGCTTTTTTCTTGCGGGTCTGGCAACTGCCGGCCATCCCGCCCGGCCTGTGGTACGACGAAGCCTACTATTCCATGGACGCCGCCTGGCTGCTCGATGGCGGGCCATGGCCGCTCTTTTTTGCCGGTAACAACGGCCGCGAGCCGATATTTATCTATTTGCAGGCCGTCTTTATCTGGATTTTTGGGGCGCACCCTTTCACCTCCCGGCTCATCGGGCCGCTGGTTGGCACGCTAACCATCCCGCTTATGTACATCCTGGCCCGGCGACTCTTTAAAGCAGGTGTCAGGTGTCAGGTGTCAGGTGTCGGGTGTCGGGTCCCAATCTCCACGCGAAGCGTCCAATCTCCACGCGAAGCGTCCAATCTCCTTTCAGTCTGGCTGCCCTACGTAGCCACGGCTGCCCTGGCTACATCATTCTGGCACATTAGCCTGAGTCGAGGCGGGTTTCGGGGGATTTTGCTGCCGCTGGCCGCCGGACTGGTTTTTTATGCTTTTTGGCGCGGCTGGCAGGACTGGTCGGTCAAGTGGATAGGGCTGGCCGGGTTGGCCCTGGGTCTCAGCCAGTATACCTACCTGTCGGCGCGGGCTTTGCCGCTGGTTTTTGCCGGGTTTGCCCTGGTTTGGACCGCCCTGAATTGGCGCGACGTGGCCCGGCGCAACAACCTATGGCTGGGGTTGATCCTCATGGCCTTGGTTTCGGCGCTTATTTTTGCCCCGCTGGGCTGGATTTTTTATCAAAACCCGGCCCTGTTCTCAGCCCGCACCGGCGACGTTTTCTTTACCCCCAACACCCCCGGCGACCTGTTACAGCATCTTGTCACGGCGGTACGCCTGTTTGTTGATGGCGGCGACCCCAACTGGCGGCATCACCTGCCGGGCCGGCCCATGCTCGGCTGGCTCGGCTGGCTCGGTTTCTGGCCCGGCCTGATCCTCTGCCTGCGCCGGTTTCGCTGCGATACCTGCCTGTTTCTGGTCAGTGCGCTCCTCATCCTCTTTTTACCGGCCCTGCTAGCCGTCCCCCCCATCCACGCTTTACGCCTGTCCGCCCTCCTGCCGATCTACTTCATCATTTTTGCGTTAGGACTAACAGAAGTATCACGTATCACGTATCACGTATCACGTATCACGACCCACGCACCCCGTCTCGTGCCCATCCTGCTTATAACTGTTCTCTTCATCGAAACCGGCCTGACCACCTTTGATTACTTCTACCGCTGGGCCAGGGCCGAGGAAACGTATGTGGAGTACAACGGCCCGCTGGTTGATTTTATCAATCACGTGATTGACCAGACCGGCGACACGGCGGTAGCCATCCCTTTTCAACTGTATGTCCACCCGACCACCCGCTACCTGCTGCGCGATTACTTTACCGAGCAGCCCGTCCCGGCTGATTCCTTGAATGGCCCGATCCGGCTGGTCACTCTGCCCAACGATTTTCGGATGCTCAATGTGGGCAATATTCCCACCTCGCCGGCCTGGGTCTGGCTAAGCCGCCGGGCCGACGGTCGGGGCGCGGCCTATGTTTCGCGCCCGCCTCGACCGGCGGAACAGGCGGCCCTGGATGAACTGATGGCCAGCAGCGAACCGGAAATCTATCGGGACCGTTTTGGCAGCGAACTGGCCCACCTGCGGACTATCGCCGACCCTGCGCCGTTACTGCCCATGTTCACCGAAACCACCCCGGAGCGAACCATCAGCCTCAACTGGGCCAACCTGGCCGAACTGACCGGCTACGAGGTGCTGCCGGCTGTCATCCGGCCCGGCCAGCCGCTGACCCTCAATTTCTATTGGCGCAGCCTGACCGATACGACCTTTGACAGCCGCCTGTTTCTGCAACTCATTGACCGCGCCGGCAATCCCATCAACCAATGGGAAGGCGAAGCCTTTCGGGAAGATATGTACCGCTGGCGGCCCAACGGTATTCTACCGAGCCAGCACATCCTCTGGGTTGGCCCCGATGCCGCCCCCGGCCCCTATCTGGTCCGCCTCGGTTTTTTTGACGATAGAACCGGCCAGCGATTACCGATTGTAAAGGATGAAGGCGGAAGGATGAAGGATGAAATGGCTTATCCTTCCAGTGACCAAGTTCAACTTGGCCTGTTCTACATCTCGCCCAATGGTAGCGACCCCCGCTGGCCTGCTACCCCTCTCTCCATTACCTTCGGCGATTCCATCAAACTCATTGGCGTAACCTTGCCCAACCTCCACGATCCCCTACTCCCTACTTCCTACTCCTTACTCCCTGTTACCTTCCACTGGCAAACCCTCCAGCCCACCGACCGGCCCTACACCGTTTTTCTGCAACTGCTCAACCAACAGGGCGAAGTCGTCAGCAGTTGGGACAGCCAGCCCTTCAACGGCCTCTACCCCACCCATTTGTGGTCCCCTGGCGAAATCATTGCCGATACCTTCGCTTTACCCCTGCCCGACACGGGCCTGCCTCCCGGCAGTTATCGCCTCATTACCGGCTTTTATGAGGTTGAAACCGGCCAGCGCCTGCCCGTTGACAGCGGCGGCGATTTTGCCGAGCTGGTTCGGTTTGTGGTTGAGTGAAAAGAGACTCAGACCAAATTCCTATGAAATTCTGGTGAAGTAGTGATAAGGTTACGGGTGGTTTTGTTTTGTCAAACCAGCAATCTCAATTGAGATGACCAGAATGACCAAAACCCACCCCTGTGCCACAACCTTCATCAAATCTCGTAACCCTCTCCCCTCTCTACCCCCTCCCTTCTTCCATCCATCCATCCATCCTGACCTCAAAACAAAATTTACTGACGGCCAACGCGCCAACGGCGATTGTTTCCCTAAACTAAGGAGGCAAAAGCGGTTAGCGCGTTTTTTGTTTGGCTCACTTTTCATATTCAACTTGCCATTTTTTTCAGGAGGCCCCTTTATACAGACCTATCCTAACCGGCTGACCCGTTGGCTGCACCTTTTGTTACTGGCAGCTTTATTAGCGCAATTACTCCCACCCCCGGCGCTGATGATGGCTGCGCCCTCTATCCGAAAGGATTTAAATCAGCCTGATGCCGAAACAGAAACCCTGGCAAAGCGACCTCAGCTATTCACCGAGCCGGTAAAAGAGCCGGTTACGACATGGTTCACTTCAATTTCGCCCGCTGCTATTTATGCAAATCCAGCCAGGCGTCCGGCCTATCAAACTGAAGAGCCACCGGCAACGCCAACAACGGAGGCAACCACAACAGAGACGCCCGTTCCGACCGACACGCCGACCCCACCTCCCGCCGATACAGCGACCGCGCTGCCAACAGACACCGATACCCCTCCGGCCACCGCCACCACGGTCAGCCCGGCTACCGACACCCCCACCCCTACGGACACGACCCAACCTCTGCCTGAAACGGAGACACCTACCCCTGAGCCAACCGCTACCGTTGAGGTAACGGAAACGCCAACCCTGACCCCGACCGTCGTGCTGACGTTAACCCCGACCCTGACCCCAACGGCGACACTCACCCTGACCCTGTCCAATCCCGGTCAAATTCCGGTCGAGAACCTGGTTATCAGCAGTACTCTGCCGGCAGAATTGAGCTACGACGCCGCGTTGGGCGCAGTGACGCCGGGTTTCAACCCGCTCGCCCGCTTGTTGACCTGGTCAATTCCACTGGAGTTAGCCGCGCAACCGGCGCTGACGGTCGGCTTCGTGGGGCGCGTGGCGGGGGATGCCCCGGCCAGCGCCTTGAGCCTGGCCGCCGAGATTAGCCCAGCCCCGACAACCGGCACGCCGCCTTGAATTTCCGTTTGACCGGGCTGTGGGTTGGGCAGACCTCGTTGTTAGGGGGACAGCCGGAACGGAAAGCCGGCGGCAACTGGCTGACCTACCAACCCGCGTCCGGGCGCTGGCAGGCCATCTATGAGGTGGGCGAGGCGACGGTTGAACAGTATTTCCTGTTTGAAAAAGGCACGCCAACCGACGGCGATCTGGTCATCGAAGGCCAGTTTCAAACCCACTTACAGCCGGAGCTTATTTCCAATGAAGCAGGGATTCGCTTTGTGCGCCGGGGCGGCCAGAGCGATGAAGCTGTCTTGGGCTACGGCCCGGCGTTGGTCAGCGACGGGCTGGGGCGACAGTTGACCGCGCAGTTGGAGTTGCAGGGCAAGCGGCTGCGGATCATCATTCCGGCGGCCTGGTTAGCCCAGGCCGAGTTTCCGGTCGTGGTTGACCCGCTGATTGGCCCGGCAGAACTGGTCAGCGATAAGAATAACACCGTCTCTGATCCCGCCGTCGCCTCTGATGGCAGCAACTTCCTGAGTGTGTGGAGCTGGCAGGGCGACATCTACGGCCAACAGGTCAACAGCAGCGGCGTTCTGTCCGGGAGTCTAATCACTATCAGCCAGGCCGATGGGGTGCAGGAAGATCCTGCGATCAGCTACAACCCGACCAGTAATGAATACCTGGTCGTTTGGGACGACCATCGCTATGGCGTCAATTATGGTAGCCTATGGGCGCAACGGCTCAATACTGGCGGCCAATTGGTGGGGAGTGCATTTGATCTGACCGGCATTCGGAAAATGGATGTACCGGCTGTAGCAGTGTCCAGTAGCGGCACTTACCTGGTGGTCTGGTCCGATCGGCCCTCTCCCACCAGTGGCACATGGGACATCGGTGGGCAATGGGTCAGCAGTAGCGGCGTGCTTAGTGGCAGCCGGATCACACTCTGATATTTATGGCCAGCAAGTGACAGCCAATGGGGTCATCTCTGGCAGCAATCAGCGTTTAGCCGGGGATGGCGATAACAGCAGCTTATATTGGCCCAAAGTGGTCTCGAATGGAGCCGGGCAGTTTCTGGTAGCCTGGGAACGCCAGGTTAGCAGCAGCAATTTTGATATTCACGCGGTGCGGGTGGCCGGGAGTACCGGCCTGGCCGAGCCGACCGTATTAAACATTGACACGGCCGGCGGGGCCGAACGGTATCCGGACGTAACCGGAACCAGCGGCGGCAATTATTTATTAGCCTGGCGGGATGACGGGGTCATCCAGGCCCAGGTCATCCCCAGCAGCGGCACACCGGGCGGCAGCATCTCTAATTTAAGCGCGGCCACCAGCGGCTCACGAGATTTACCGGGGGTGGTTTACAGCGGCAGCCAGGCGTTGGCCGTCTGGACCGACAACAGCCAGTGACCGGTTACTCCTACGACGCCGCCGACCGGGTGCGGACTATGACCTACCCCGACGGCGAGACGGTCACAACCGCCTACAGCGCCCGCAACCTGCCGCTAAGCCTGGCCACCTCGCTGGGCGGCCAATACATCAGCAGCGCCACCTACGATGCCCAGGCGCACCTGGACGCCTTGAACCTGGGCAACGGCTTGCAGACCGACTATCAATATTACTCGCCCACCCAGCAAGGCAACCGGCTGAGCAGTCTGCGCGTCCTCTCCAATACCAACCCGCTGCTG
Organism: Anaerolineales bacterium; assembly: GCA_015075405.1. Taxonomy (GTDB): domain Bacteria; phylum Chloroflexota; class Anaerolineae; order 4572-78; family J111; genus DSQQ01. The sequence goes on along the minus strand of JABTUK010000002.1, from coordinate 1,274,066 downwards.
AGCCTGGGCTATAGCTACGACCCGGTTGGCAATGTGACCACTATCACCGATACCCTGGCCGCCCAGGCCCAAATCCTGACCTTTGGCTACGACCCCCTGGACCGGCTGACGGCGGCCACAGCCCAGGGCGGCAGCCTGCCCACTTATAGCCATGTTTACACCTACAACCAGATCGGCAACCTGACCTACTGGCGCAAAGACGGGCAGGAGTGGGATTACCAATACAACGACCCGGCCCACCCCCACGCGGCCAGCCTGGTGGACGGGAAAAACCGGTACACTTACGACGCCAACGGCAATATGCTGACCCGCCTGGAGAACAGCACGGCCTACAGCCAAACCTGGACCGCCGAGAATAAGCTGAAACAAGTCACCTGGCTGCAAGAAGGTCAACCCTACACCACCACCTTTGTTTACGACAGCGACGGCAACCGGCTGCTGAAAATTGAACAGGGGTCAGGGGTTGGGGGAAAGCACGACGGTTTACATCGGCCAGCTCTATGAAGAGATGTTTGACACCACCTCAACCGGTCTGGGCCAGCAGGCATGGAGGAGTGGAGGCGTGGAGGAATGGAGGAGTGGAGGAATGGACAGCTTTGCCCTGGCCCAACCTTCCAACCCTCCCTCTCCTTCCGTCCGGCCGGCCTGGCCTCACCCCTCCAACTCAGCCCGGCCTTGCTGCGACCCAAAGACTGCGCCGTTACCCTACCTCCCCTGTCAGGGCCGCTGGACCCCTGGGCCGATAAGATTGCGGATTATCAAATTGGCGATAAAGGGGGAGGGGATCCGTGCGGGTTGCTGGGCGACCCGCCGGGGAATACAGCCCTCAGCCTGGGCCGCAAAAAGGGAGAGCGGCCCAGCGATGACGATTACAGCCGGGGCTGGGTGACGGTAGATATGGGTCTCAGAAGACAGCCAGTCTACCCAAAGCGGGGCCGGGCCGGACATTTATGCCGTCGAAGCCATTAATATGTGCGCCTCCACCTTTCTCTCGCCCACCATTGTCTTTCCCCAGGCGGGCATGGGCCTCAACGCAGCGACGATAACCCTTACCGGCACGGCCGAGTCGAATCATGTACTTGACCTGTATTACGACACCGGCCCCGGCAGCGACCCGCTTTTGGCGGCGAACATCGCCGTCAATTTGTATGGGGCCTGGAGCAGCCCCGCCTTAACCCCGGCGCAAGGCCGGCATACCATCTACGCCCGGCCCAGACGCCTGGTCAGCGGGGTGTACCAATATGGTCCTGACTCGGCCGGCGTCACCTTTACCTACGATACCCAACCGCCGCAAACGACCCTTGACCAACCGGCCCAGGATGGTTGGATAAGGCCCGGCTACGTCCAGTTCCGCGGGCGCACCGGCGATGCCGTCAGCGGGGTCAAAACGGTGCAGCAGTATGCGCCCAGCCTGAGCGCCATTACCTGGAGCGGGGTCAACACGGCAGCGGCCTGGGCCACCACCTATAATTTGACCGGCCTGACGAGCGGGAATGTTTTTACCTTTACGGTGGGCGGGGTTGACGAACTGGGGAATGTGGAACAGCCACCCAAGACCCGCCTCGTGCGCATTGACAACACCCCGCCGGTCGTGACCATGACCCTCCCGGCCAGCACGACGGTTTACAGCCCCAGCTTTACCCTGGGCTGGCAGGGCAGCGATGCTCACTCCGGCGTGGCGATGTATACGGTCAGCTATCAGTTTGAGAATGGTGAAGCTCAACCGGTATACAGCGGCACAGCAACAACCACTGTTTTCACGGCGACGGAGGAAGGGGGCAACTATACCTTCTTCTTCCAGGCCACCGACCAGGCTGGGAATGTGAGCAGTCCGGTGTCAGCCACCGTTGCCGTTAACCTCAGCCGACCTGGGTTTAAGGACCTTGTGCCAATTACCAAGAGTTATATCCGCACGACGCAGCCGACCCTCAGCGGCGGGTTCATCATCAATGGCGGCCCGGTTATTACCAACACCTTTGTTCTCACTCTGGACGGACAATTGAAGTCCGGGGCAGTAGTAACGCCCAACGGTTTCAGCCTGGCCTTGACCACTGCCTTAACCGAGGGGACGCACTATGTAGATGCCAGCATCGCCAATGCAGCGGGCCGGGGTTACACCCCCTCGCCCACCAGTCCATACTATTGGAAATTTACGGTGGATAGTATCAGCCCCACTGTGGCTATCACCGCCGCGCAGACCAGCGGCCCGAATATCGCCCTGACTTGGAGCGGGAGTGACAGCGGCTCCGGCCTGAACGGATACGATGTCTGGTATCGCGAAGGCAGTACCATTACCCCTACTGCCTGGCTGACCGATGTCAAATATAGCAGCGCCGAATTTAGAGGCAGACCCGGCTATACTTACACGTTTCAAGTGCGGGTGACGGATAAGGCGCTTAACCAGAGTAGCTGGGCTACCCAAACGGTCAAGTTGGAGCGGGTGACGAAGTATTACGCCTTTGGCAGCCAGAAGGTTGCTATGAGGCAAGGTAATCAAGTATACTACGTACACGGAGATCATCTGGGCAGCACTTCTTTAACAACCAATCAAAGTGGGGCGTTGGTATCGCAGGGGCGGTATTTGCCGTATGGGGAGACTCGGTGGGGGAGCAGCGGGCCGACGGATTTTGGATTCACGAGTCAACGTAATGACTCTTACATGGAATTGTACGACTACGGGGCAAGATGGTATGATCCTTATCTTAACCAGTTTATCAGTCCTGATACGATTATACCTGATTATTTCGACCCGCAAAGTCTCAACAGATACTCTTACGCTCGGAATAATCCAGTTAACTTTGTAGATCCGCTAGGCTTTTTCAAATGTGACCCGATTTCTGGCGTATGTGAGAACGGATATAGTCTCTGTGTGGTACAGGGTGTATGGCAAGGAGCTTATGTCAATGGTAAACCTTGCATTGTCAATTCGAACAACGTACAAACTGGTAACGCGCCTTCATGGCCAGTGTCACAACCTCCACTATTCCAATCACCCAAGCCAACCCCAATTAAATCAGCCCCATGCCCTTCATCGTCGTGTAAAGTAGAAGTTTTTAGTCTGTTTATACCTGTTCCAGCGGTGAGTGCTACTGATCCAAACACGGGTGAGCGGGTTGATCTTAGACGTGGTCATCTTGGCTTTATTTTGACGAATGACCAAGGCGACCGACTTGCTTATGATATGGCTGGATATAATAAGCTTATTGGAGGTCCAAGTTTATCTGGTGACTCAAGTTCTGGCTCATTCTCAGGCAGTAGCTACTTAATAACACGTGATACACCAAGTGGTGCCGATGTTCAAGCCGGTCTTGAGGAGTCAGGGAGTTCGTTCGGGCTATATTGGTGGGGAAATCTTCGTTGGTGGCGCAGAGGTCAACCGGTACTACCCGAGATGAAGGAGCGCGTTATGACGCTTGACATTCCACCTCAAGAAGCCTGTAAAAAAGTTGAATGTATCATCAATGCGCTGGATTACGTTGCCGGCTTACATGTACCTTATAGCCCCATTGGACCAAATAGTAACACAGCCTTCAATACAGCGATGCGAAGATGTGGACTGCAACTTCAAGGTCTCAACCATGGTGTCTTACGCTATCCTGAAGTCTCTATACAATATCCAGGGGTAAACTTTGATTTGAATTAGTTGGTGAGACCCAAGGTATTATGCGGGCTACCTTGGAGGTTTTCATCCGACCCGAAATTGAGCAAGTTTCTGGGTAGAAGGAGAGAAATTAAGTAGGACAGTATGAAAAAAAACAAAGTGACCACCTTCATTGGTGTCATCTGCCTTTTTCTGCTCTTGTGCACTTGTTGTGTATTCTGGATTATGTACTCAGGCGGAATAGAGTACGTCGTCCCTGTCCCCTATACTTACGAAAGACTTAAGACACTCAATAATGTGGATAAAATTGAAATATATGTGTATTTTCCTCCCGATTACGAACCCGTCTACAGGAGGATTATTACCGATCCTGAGGAAATCAACGTCATCGTTGAAAAAATGCATACTTATGCCGACAACTGGATTCTGCCAACTTTTCATTATTTCTCATTTCCTCAGTCTCCAGTTCAAGTAGCCTTTGCGCGTAATGGCGAAACCGAGTTACTTGTGGGATTTGGTATTGGCTATAGATATGGCTTCCCTTATATGGCTGTTCAACCGGGAGGGAAATACCTGACTGAAAGTGAATTTAAGGAGTTAATGACAGTGCTTGGGATTGATGAAAACTGTGCTCGCTTGTCATCCGTCAATCCAAAGTGTAATACGGATGGATTCGAAGAATATCATTTTATACCTCCTGAAGGTTACTAATTATTTCTTTCTGCTCAAACCGAGCAGTTGTGTAGGTTGGGTTGAGCCAAAGCGAAACCCAAAAAAATCTAATGCCGGTTATGTGAGCGTCTTTTGGAGGCGAGTTTATCGCTTTGGCACGATGCAGCCTTTCCCAATGAAGCGGACAGAGCCATTACGACTCTGCCCGTCTGCATCGTCACCGGGACGGCGCTCAGGCGGTCTGCGACCGTCTCCAGCGTTGCCCTACGCGCCGCGTCTGTAGTGTAGGTTGGTAATAATCCTTGAAAATTGAAAGACAAAAGTTATTCAGACTGGGTCATCTGTGGTAAAGTATCAGCAGTCGCACCTTCTGTTGGGGGCACACAAAGGAGGTTTTTATGAGTCTAACAACGGTAGACATTGGTACGCTCATTGTGCGCTCGCCCGAAATACGCCAGGGTCAGCCGCGTATTGCCGGAACGGGCGTAACCGTGCGGCGGATTGTGGGCTGGTACAAGTTGGGGCTTGAGCCGGAGGAAATCGTCCGCCGGATTGGACATGTGAGCCTGGCCCAGGTGCATGCGGCCCTGGCTTATTACCATGCCAACCAGGAGGAAATCGAAGCCATTATTGCGGCTGAAGAAAAGCTGGCTGCTGACCTGGAACAGACACAGCGCCGGCAGCGCCAAGATGCGGCATGACCCAACTGCGCCTTTACTGCGATGAAGACTGCATGGACCAGGATTTGGTGCAGGCGCTTCGTATTCGGGGGATTGATGTTACCACTGCCCTGGAACAGGATATGATCGAACAATCCGATGAAAGCCATCTTGAGTTTGCCATCGCTCAGGGTCGGGTTCTGTACAGCTTCAATGTCGGTGACTTTTACCAGTTACATACCCGTTATCTCAGCGCCGACAAGAGCCACGCCGGTATCATTCTGTCACGACAACAGCATTACACCGTAGGTGAGCAAATGCGCCGTTTGCTCCGCTTAAGCGCCACCCTGTCAGCCCAGGACATGCAAAACCGGCTTGAGTTTTTGAGTAATTGGTAGAAGCCATCCCTCAATGAGATACCCAGCACAAACCAGTTCTCACAGAAATAGGTTAGATTGAGCCAAGCGAAACCCAAAGATTAAATGTCGCTTAGGTAGAGCGCCTCGTCGGGGGCGCTCTATTTTTGTCTGCTTCCCCACACCTGCTGGCTAGCGGTCTCGTAACGGACTCCTAACTGTCACGTAACTGTCCCCGAAACAGGCAGTTGGTTGGCCATTCCACTCCGCCCTTAATTGACGGTGGCTGGCTTATCAATTACAATCATTTTCGGTTAGAAATTGATGGAGGATGTCTCGGAGGTATAGCATGACTGCCATTGCTGAATTGACTGCGCCTGATACCCTCAAATTACCGGCCCAAATCACCGCTCAATTTCGCCCGTCCGACCGGTTTGTGGTTTGGGTAGAGGGTGATACGGTTTATTTGAAACGCATTACCCCGGCCTCGGTGGTCGAAATCGTGGATCAAGCTCCAGCGGAAGAGCCTTTAACTTTAGATGAGATCAATGAGCTGGTTCATCAAGCCCGCCGCGAGCAGAAGTGAGTGAGGCGTGCGCCTGGTTATTGACACTAACATCTGGATTTCCGGGCTATTGTGGCGGGGAATGTCCCACGAACTGCTTCGTTTAGCTGAAAAGGGGCAGGTAACCCTATGTCTCACCGCTGACACCCTGGCCGAATTAAGCCGGGTGTTGGGCTATCAGCGCCTTCAACCCCGTTTGAAACAGTTGGGCTTACTCCCCGCCGACCTGATAACCTATGTTTTGACGCTGACCACGTTGTTTGAGCCGGTAGAGACAGAAAGTGGGCCACTGGTAGCGGCTGATCCAGATGATGATATTTTTCTACACTGTGCGCTGGCAGCCCAGGCTGTTTACATCGTTTCGGGCGACCAGCATTTATTGGCTCTGGGTGAATACCGGCGTATTCCCATCATAACCATCCGTGATTTTCTGAGCCGAGAATTTTCCACTTTAGTGATTGAATAGACTGGCCTGGAGAGGGGGTAAGCCACTACCCCCAGCCCATTACCCAACTCGCCAAAGCCAACAGCATCGTTCCTACGGTGACCATCACCGCATTCCACACCACCGGCCCGAACATCTCGGTTGATTGGGCCGGCAGCGACCCCGCCCCAGTTCCAGCAACCTCAAATACGCTGTCCAGTACAAAATCGGCAACCTGGCCTACACCGGCTGGCTCACCGATGTGGGCTACTCAGAGGCCAGCTTCCAGATAAGGATGAAGGCGGAAGGATGAGGGATGAAAGTTATTTTCATCCTTCATCCTTCCGCCCTCATCCTTTCCAAATGTGGTATACTACCTGCACGGCGACCCCCTTGGGCAGCACTTCTTTAACAACCAATCAGAGCGGGGCGCTGGTGTCTCAAGCGCGGTATTTGCCGTATGGGGAGGAAAGATGGACGAATGGGGCCTCGCCGACGGACTTCGCTTTTACTTCACAGAAGAAGGATGGCTTTGGACTGTACGACTACAATGCGCGGTATTAAACAGCTTATCCGAGCTATGAACAGCAACGTCAGCAATGCCCTGATCGAAAACGAGGGGTAGGTGGGGGACGGAAATGTGATTTAGCCCTGGTCATTCGGGTGGCGCTGGTGCTGACCTATCTGCGCTTGCATGTCATCCAAGCGTTGGTGGCCAAATTCTTTGGGGCCAGCCAATCGGATGTGTCACGGGATTTGCGGCGCTTGTTGCCTTTACTCAAACAAGTGTTACCCTGCCCGGAAGTGTGGGAGTTGGTGGAAGCCGAGCAAGCGTTGACTGAAGCAGAGCTGTTGAAACTAACGGCTTTAGCCGATGGGCAGGTCTTGATTGATGCGACCGAGCAACAAGTCTATCGGTCTGCAGACAGCGCCACGCGCAAAGCCCACTTTTCGGGTAAAAAAAGATGTTTGCCCTCAAAACTCAATTTGTGACCGATGGGGCGCATGACATCAAGGCCATTAGTGAAGCTGTACCCGGTGCCAAAGCCGACAAGAAACTGAGCGACGAGACCAAAACTGTCGAGCGTTTACCCGATGGCTGTCAGGGCAAAGCCGATAAAAGGTTATCAAGGCCTGGCTAAACAAGTGACCCTGGTCACCTTGCTCAATCCTGAGACCGGTGAACTCCACCAAATGCCCCGCTTGAGCCTGGAAACACCGGTTAAGAAGCCCAGAGGAGGCGAGTTGACCGAAGACGAGGTTGAATTTAACCGCCAGTTGAATTCAATTCGGGTGCGCATTGAACATTGTATCGGCTGGGTCAAGAACTGGAAGATTATCGGGACTCGTTTTCGCTGTGCCCACTCAATTTACACCTTGGTGATGCAAGTCGTGGGCGGCTTGGTCAACTGGCAAACTCAGCGCTGGCAGCATGCTAAAGCGCAGATGGTTAGCTGATATTCAATTTTTATTGCGCATAAACTCTAGTGTACACGATGATTTTTTGCTACATCAATACCTACTCAACGGTGACACTCTTGGCCAGATTCCGCGGCTGGTCCACGTCGGCGCCGCGCCAGATGGCGGTGTGGTAGGCCAGCAGTTGCAGGGGGATAACCGATAGAACGGGCGTGAGTAGGGGATGGGCAGTGGGAATTTTCAGCACGTGGTCGGCTTTGGCTGCCACTTCGTTGTCGCCCTCGTTGATCAGGGCAATCACAATGCCTTTGCGGGCGCGGACCTGCTCAATCTGGCTGATCATCTTATCGTACACGTGGTCCTGGGTGGCAATGCAGACCACCGGCATGTTGTCGTCAATCAAGGCGATAGGGCCGTGCTTCATCTCGCCGGCCGGGTAGCCTTCGGCGTGGATGTAGCTGATCTCCTTCAGCTTTAGCGCCCCTTCCAGGGCAATGGGGTAATTCAGCCCCCGACCCAAAAACAGAAAATGCTCGCAGTGATGGTACAGCTTGGCCAGGGTCTGGTAGTCATTGTACCCTTCGACCAGGGTTTCGCCGGCCAGTTCCGGCAGGTGGGCCAGAGCGGTGGCCAGTTCAAAGCTCTCTTCCGCCCCCAGCACCCCGCGCTGCTGGCCCAGATACATGCCCAGCAAAAACAGATCGGTCAGGGTGGCGGTAAAGGCTTTGGTGCTGGCCACGCCAATCTCCGGCCCGGCCTGCATCAAAATGACGCCGTCGCTGATGCGGTGAGCCATGCTGCCGTGGGCGTTAACAATGCTCCACAGCTTGGCCCCTTTACGCTGACCCTCCTCCATCGAGGCCAGGGTGTCGGCGGTTTCGCCGGATTGGGTAATAGCCAGCACCACCGTTTTGTCGTCCAGCAGCGGGTCACGGTAGCGAAACTCTGAGGCGTAATCTACCGAGACGTGAACCTGGGCCAGCTTTTCGAGCATAAATTTGCCCACCTGCCCAGCATAGGCGGAGGTGCCGCAGGCCACAATAACAATCCGCTCGATGGCTTTGGCCTCGGCGGGGGTCAGCGATAAATGCTCCAGATGGACTTGGCCGCTGGTAAAATCAACCCGCCCGCGGATGGTGCTCTGGATGGATTGGGGCTGCTCGTAAATCTCTTTCTGCATAAAATGGCGGTACTGGCCCTTGACCGCGCTGATGGGGTCCCAGGTGATCTGGTGGGTTTCTTTGCGCAGCGGCTGGCCGTCGAGCCGGTAAAAGTTGACCTGCCCGGCCGTAATCACCGCCATCTCTTTATCTTCCAGGTAAACCACCTGCTGGGTGTGGTCCAGAATGGCCGGGATGTCGGAGGCCAGATAGTTTTCATCCTGGCCCAGGCCGACGATCACCCCGCCGGCATTGCCCAGGCGCACGGTGACGATCTTATCCGGCTCCTGCTTGCTGACTACCGCAATGGCGTGCGCTCCGTGCAGTTGGCGAAAGGCGCGGCGGCAGGCCTCTACCAGACCGTCGCCCTGGGCCAGGTATTTGTCAATCAGATGGGTAATCACTTCCGTATCGGTATCGGACACAAAGGTGTGGCCCTCCTGCTGCAACTGGGCGCGCAGGGCCATAAAATTTTCAACAATACCGTTCTGCACAACGGCAATCACCCGGGCCTCATCGGCGTGCGGGTGGGCATTGCGCTCAATCGGCGCGCCGTGGGTGGCCCAACGGGTATGGCCGATGGCCAGATGACCGTCCAGCGGCGCTTCTCGCAGCCGGTTTTCCAGGTTAACCAGTTTGCCTTCGGCCCGGCGAATGGCCAGGTCGCCGTTCACCGTCGCAATCCCAGCCGAGTCGTAACCGCGATATTCCAGCTTTTTCAGTCCCTCCAAAACGATGCTCGAAGCATCCTTGCTGCCTACATAGCCAACAATACCACACATGAGCGTAAGTTCCTTTCAAGGATTAAGGTTTAATTGGATTATTCAGTTGGGATTAATAGGGATATTGCCGCTATCTGGCATGAGCGAGGACAGCCGGGATGACAGCTCAGGTCACCGCCGGCAGAGCAAAGCAGCCGTCATGGCTGGCTGATAGCTTAAAATAGGCCACTACCTTCTCCTTTGTGCCGCCGATTACTCCGCGGTTTTGTGAAAAGGCTTTAGTGTGTCCCCGGGGCTGGGGACCGGGCGGGCTGTGGCGTCCCGGCAGGTCATCCGCCGATAACTTCGATAAACCTGCTCCTCGTCACCCGGTTGGGTTGAACCCTCATCCAAAAATGAGTTTTTTAAGTTCCTATGAGTTCCCCCAATTTCCCGGGGAACTGAAGGGACTCGTAGGAACTCAAAACCCAAATCTATTTCTGGACGTTTTTTACCGGGTCAGGCGCTATTAACCCCGTCAGCTCCTTTCGTTAGATTTCGCTCAAATATCACCCTATTATTATCTTAAGAAGTATAGCTTAGAAAGAAATGAGAAGAAAATAGGAAAATAGTTAGACTTCCCTGATCAGATGTTCCAGGCGGTCCAGCACGGCTTCAAGGCTCAGGTGGTCGGTTTCAATAATGACCGCATCAGCGGCAGGGATCATGGGCGAGATGGGTTTCTCCTGGTCCTGTTTGTCGCGTTCGCGCATAGCCGCCAGGATTTCATCATAGTTGGCCGCTTTGCCCTGGGCGGCTATCTCGCGGCAGCGCCGCCGCGCCCGTTCTTCGGCGGAAGCGTGCATAAAAACCTTCAGATCGGCCTCCGGCAGAACCACCGTGCCGATGTCGCGCCCGACCATCACAATCGAGCCGGCGGCGGCAATCCGGCGCTGTTGGGCGGTCAGCGCGGCCCGCACGCGGGGATAAGAGGAAACCAGCGAGACAAAAGTTTCCACCTGCGGGCTGCGGATAGGCCAGGTAATATCCTGCCCGTCGGCCAGCACGGTGTAAAGGCGGCCATCGTCCGGGCCGTTAGATTTCACTTCGATGGTCAAGGTTTCGGCCAGGCGCGAGACTGCTTCCACGTCAGCCGGGTCAAGCCGGCGGTCGAGTACGGCCCAGGTTACAGCGCGATACATCACGCCCGTATCAAAATAAAGATAGCCCAGGCGTTGGGCCAGCAGCGCCCCCAGCGTACTTTTGCCCGAAGCCGCCGAGCCGTCAATGGCAATGGTTGAAGGTTTAGACAAGGGTTCTCCTGAGAAATTAGTAATCAGTGGTCAGTAGTCAGAAAGACATTTTCATCATTTATAAGCTCAGAAGCGGTCTGTGACCGCCGCAGACCTTCTCGGAGCGTAAAACGGAAAACACAACACGCTCTTAGAGTTTCACACTGCGTTTCAACTGTTCCACTTCCACCGGGTTCAAGTGCCGCCACTTGCCTGGCTTGAGATGGCCCAGTTTAATGGGACCAATCCGTACCCGTTCCAGCCGTTTGACCGGGTGGCCCAGCGCTTTGGCCACATCGCGGATCTGGCGTTTGCGGCCTTCGGTCAGGATGATTTTGAGCCAGGTATTTTCGCCTTCAAGCTTTAGCCGCTCCACGATGGCGGGAGCGGTGGGCCGGCCTTCGATTTCTACTTCACCCCGCCGCCAGCGGATCAAGGTGGCGGTGGTGGGCCGGCCGGCTACCAGCACCAGGTACTCTTTTTCTACATGCGAGCGGGGATGGGTGAGCTTTTCGGCCAGGTCGCCGTCGTTGGTCAGCAGCACCAGCCCTTCGCTGCGCAAATCCAGCCGGCCGACCGGGTAGACTCGCTCCGCCACCTCCACCAAATCCACCACCGTCCGGCGGCCGCGGTCGTCGCTGGCGGCGGTCAACACATCGCGTGGCTTGTTGAGGATCAGGTAAACCGGCTTTTCCGAGGGCCGGGGCAGGCGCTGGCCGTCTACGGCTATCACGTCGCGGCGCGGGTCAACCTTAAAGCCGAGCACGGTCACGGTCTGGCCGTTGACCGTCACCCGGCCCTGTTCGATCAGGGTTTCGCTGGCTCGGCGCGAGGCGACTCCGGCGTGGGCCAGCACTTTTTGCAGGCGTTCTTCGACCGGATGACTACTGCCCATCTAAAGTGCCCTCTCCGCCTTCATGTCCGTTTGTCCCATAGTCTGCCTGCTCTAACTCCGGCAGCTCCAGTTCCGGCAAATCTTTCAGGTCTTCCAGGCCAAAGTAGCGCAAAAATTCAAAGGTGGTGCCAAAGAGCGAGGGATGGCCGACGGTATCGAGCCGGCCCACCTCTTCCACCAGGCCCTTGCTGAGCAGAGTCCGCAGCACGCCGTCGCTGTTGACGCCGCGAATGGCTTCGATTTCGGGCCGGGTGATGGGCTGGCGGTAGGCGATAATGGTCAGGGTTTCCAGAGCCGGGGTCGAGAGCCGGGCCGAGGTGGTCAGGCCCAAAAAACGCTCGATGTAGTCGGTCACTTCGGGGGCGCTGACAAGCTGCGCCTTTTTGCCCTGCCGCTGCAAACGGATACCACGCTGGCGGCAGCTCTCTTTAAGCTGCTCCAGGGCCGCCTCGACCTGCTCAGGCGGGCAGGCAATAACCGAGGCCAGGTGTTCCACCGTGACCGGCTCGGCGCTGACAAAAAGCAGGCCCTCAATGATAATGGTTAATTGTTGGTTGGTCAGGTGGTCTGTTGTCATTGCGGCTCAATAATGCTATAATTTTGCTCGCTTTGGCAAAAGAGGAGTAATAAACACTGGTGCATCGTTTTTCTTTCCCGAAAAGTTTAGTCATTGTATTCAGTTTGCTGGTGTTGACCAGCCTGGCCTGCGGCCTGGGTAGACAGCAACAAGATGAAGTGACCGGCCCACCTGGCGGCCCGATCCCGGCCAGTCAGGAAGCGGCGGATCGGTTGAAACAAAATTTTTACCAGTCGCTGCAAGAGGCCACCAGCACCCACGAGGCCAGCCTGCGGATTACCAACGAGGAAATTACCTCGCTGGTAGCCAACGAGCTAAGCTCAACCGGCCAAATTCCCCTGAGCAATCCTCAGGTCTGGTTTACCGCCGGGCGCATTTACATCACCGGCGAGGTTGACACCGTTGGCCCGGTCAACCTTAACTCGCTGATTGTGGCGACGGCGGTGGTGGATGAAGGCCGCATGGTGGTCAGGGTGGAAGAAGCCCAGATGGGACCGTTTGATTTTCCCGCCTCTCTGGTGGAGTCTATGACTCAAACCGTCAACGAAGTGCTGACCGGGGTAATTGTTGACGCCGACCTGGACATTAGCCGCCTGGAAATCCTGGAAGGTGAGATGTTTGTGGTCGGCACCCGCCGGACGTAAACGTTGAACGTTCCAACGTTTAACCGTCGAACAACCCATTTACAAACGCCTCGGCGTCAAAGGGCATCAAATCTTCAACCTTTTCACCCAGGCCGATGAAGCGCACCGGCACGCCCAGTTCTTTGCCAATGGCAAAGACCATGCCGCCTTTGGCCGTGCCGTCGAGCTTGGTTAAAACCACGCCGGTAGTATTAACGGCGTCTTTAAAGTGTTTGGCCTGGGCCAGGGCATTCTGGCCGGTGGTGGCGTCGAGCACCAGCAGGGTTTCGTGCGGGGCGGCGTGGACCTGCTTGCGGGCAATCTCTTTTAATTTTTCCAACTCTCTCATCAGATTGAATTTGGTGTGCAGGCGGCCGGCGGTATCAATAATCACCATGTCGGCTTTGCGGGCCAGGGCGCTTTTGATGGCGTCAAAGACCACGGCGCCGGGGTCGGCGTTGGGCTGGTGGGAAATCACCTGCACCCCGGCCCGGTCGCCCCAAATTTTGAGCTGGTCAATGGCGGCGGCGCGGAAGGTATCGGCGGCGGCCAGGACCACTTTTTTGCCCTGTTTCTGGTAATAGTTGGCCAGTTTGGCAATGGTGGTGGTTTTGCCGGAGCCGTTAACGCCGACCACCAGGATCACGGTTAAGATCCGCTTCTGGTCCACCGCCGAAGGGGTACTACCATTAAGCAAAGCCTTCATCTCTTCTTTCAGGATTACCTGGGCCTGGCTGGTTTGGGTAACGCCCTCTTTTCTCACCCGGTCGCGCACCCGTTCCACCAGGGTGGTGGTGGTTTCTACTCCCACATCGGCCTGGATTAGCAGCGCTTCCAAATCGTCCCACAGCTCATCGGTAATCTGGCTGGCCCCAAACAGGCTGGAAATCTGTCCAAAAACCGAATTGCGGGTGCGGGTCAAACTCTCTTTTAGCTTCGAACCAAAGTTAAACACTTCTATACCTCATCTGCTCAGTAATGAGGTCAATTATACAATGCCCTGCGCGCTAATTCAAACCGGCTGGCGTGGGTTGGGGGGTTGTATGTTAAGGTATTCTCTGCTATACTGAACAGCACTAAGAAAGCAGAGGAGACAATGTCCACCAGCGAACCGGCGTTACGATTTTTGCAGCAAGAAAATGTCAGGCTGCAAGAAGAGAATAGAGTTTTGCAGGCCGAAAACGGCTCGCTGCAAACGTATCTGCGGACTATGGGAGAACTCTATGCGGCGGCGCAACGTCTTGAAAAGGTAGATAAGCCGCTTGATCTGCTGGATGAACTGCTTTATAAAACGATGCGCGTCATTGGGGCTACCGATGGTTCCATTTCGCGCCTAGATCGCGCAGCCGGGGAATTGGAGTTTGTGCTGGTGCATGGCGACATCCGCCAGGAGTTGCGCGGCTACCGAATTAAAGCCCAAGCCGGGGTCGCCGGTTGGGTGGTCAGCCAGGGCGAGCCGTTGATTGTCAACAACCCGCGCCAGGACTGGCGCTTTTCCCTGGAAGTGGATCAAGAATTTGATTTTGTTACTCGCTCAATGGTCTGCGTACCGATTATGGCCCCAACGGGATTGGTGGGGGTGATCGAACTGCTCAACAAGCCGGGCGATACCTTTACCGAAACCGATGTGGCGGTGCTGTCTATGCTGAGTGGGGTGGCGGCCAAAATTTTGGCCGGTGGATAGGAGGAAATAATTATGGAGAACACATCGGCTTTGCGATTTTTGCAGCAGGAAAATGCCCGCTTGCAGGAGGAAAACAAGGCCTTGCGAGAAGACAGTCTGGCGTTCCGGCATTACATGGAGGCGTTAAAAGACCTGTATAGGGCGACCCAACAAATTACTTCTGAGGAAAACCTGTTTGCCCTGCTGGACCAGATTCTCTACAATGCTCTAAGTGTGCTCAGAGCCGAGGATGGCTCCCTGCTGCTGCTGGATGAAGAAACCAATGAACTGGCTTTTGTGTTGGTCCACGGGGATATTCGCAATGAACTGCGCGGCTACCGGATTAAAGCCGATACCGGCATTGCCGGCTGGGTGGCCCGTCAGCGCGAGCCGCTGATTGTCAACAATCCGCGCCAGGATGGCCGCTTTTCGCTGGATATTGACGAAGAATTCAGTTTTGTGACCCGCTCCATCTTGTGCGTGCCCATGATGGCCCGCGGCAAGCTCATCGGCGTGATTGAGCTGCTGAACAAACGGGATGACGAATTTACCGAGGCCGATGCCACTATGTTGCTAATTCTGGGCCAGGTAGCGGCCATTGCCCTGGAAGAGATGCAAACCCGGCTTGAAGCCGAGGAGGCGCAGGCAACCGCCTAACAGGATGCTTGTTAGGGCGTTATTCCCACTTAAAATTACCTGCTCTGCTGCTTCTTTCCAATCAGCCCCGGCTGAAAAAAACATCATCCAGCCGCTTGACCTGTTCATAGCCCGCTTGGGCCATCAATTGCATCAGTTTGTCCATTCCGATGGCATAGTATTGACCCCGCATCACCTGGGTCTTACATTCCTTTCCCCCCTCATCTTTGACAATGTACGTGGTCTGTCATCCACCCCAGGTCAAGCTCATCGCGGCTTTGGTCAAAACCGACAAGAAAGACACCATGACCCCTTCGACTTCGCTCAGGACAGGCCTGGCCAAACTGCTGGCGGTGGGCATGATCCCGGCGGTCTGGGTCCCCCCGCAACCGGTCCGGGAACTGCGTGCGCTGATGAACCATCGCCAGCGCTTGATTGGTCAGCAGACCCGAACCAAGAACCGGCTGCGCTCGTTGCTGCAACTCGGAAAAGCTGCGCGCCCGGCAGGATTTGATCATCCTGGACCAACTCGCCCCGCTGATCAGTGAGGTCGAAACCGAAATCGAGCGGCTGAGTCTGACCGAACCCTGGGCCGAGCAGACCCCTTATCTGCTGCAACTGCCCGGTATCGGCCTGATCACGGCGATGACCATCCTGGGCGCGATTGGCGAGATTGAACGCTTCCCCACCGCCAAAAAGCTGGTCGGCTACGCTGGCTTGGGCGCGAAAGTCCATTCCTCCGGCCAAACCCATCGCACCGGCGGGATCACCAAACAGGGCCGCAAGGAACTTCGGGCGGTGCTGGTCGAAGCTGCCTGGGTCGCCGTGCGCTATGACCAGCACTGGCAGGAACAGTTCGAGCGCCTGGCTGACCGCATCGGCCGGCAAAAGGCTATTGTCGCCATTGCCCGCAAGCTGCTCATTATCATCTGGCACGTCCTGTCCGCCAAAGTCGCCGACCGCCGGGCTGAACCGCAACAAGTGGCCCGTTATTTCATCCGCTGGGGTCGCCAACTGCGGGTCAAAACCACTCAGGGCATCAAGGCCAGCGAATTTGCCCGCCAGCAGTTGGATCGCCTGGAGTTAGGCCAGGAGTTGGAGCGTGTGCCCTACGGCAGCGTAACTTGGTGCCTGCCACCGCCAGCGACCGCGACCTGACCTGAACCTGGCCGGACGCTGAATTGAACCTTCAGAGCAAACGTGACCGCTCAACCCCTGGTTTGAGGTCGGTCTGGTTCAAGCTGTCTCTTTTTTCGGCCTTTACCGGCATCTCTTTTTCCAATTTTAAGGTTCTGCTACTTGACAACTGTGCTACATCGGTGGGCGGACTTTCTGGCTTAGAGAAGAATTGATGAGACAAGCAACCCCCCTCTTTCCTTTTTTAACCCATCGTCTGTAACTCTTCTCGAATAACCCGACGCAGCGTCTCTTCTAACGGCTCTTTTTGATTTTCGATATATTCCCGCAAAGCCATATTTATTAAGGCTTGATAACTACCCCCACCCGCTTGCCCTACTTCATCCTTAAACCACTTCAGAATATCTGCATCCAGTCGAATAGTTATTCGAACTTTATTAGGCACAGCTTGGGGTAATATCTCTCGTAATGGCTTCATTTTAGCCAATTGTTCATCGGTCAAGGGAGGAATATCCGAAAAATCAATCTCCTCATCGGTCATTTGCTCTAATTTAGCCAAATCGCTTTTTAACATAACTCGCTTGCTCTCGTTTGGTCGCCTTCCGCATTGAGATGATGCGAATAATCTCATCATTCTCAACGGTGAAGGAAATAATCACTACTTGCTGATACAATAATCCTTGCAGGAGATAACGCTATCTTCTTGGATGAACTGTTCAATTTGTTCGGCTCGTTGCCAGTCCACCTGCTGGAGCTTACCTTGGGCCAGGGCCTTCAATTCTGCCACGGTCACATAGTGCTCGTCTCCATTACTGTACATCGCCAGATCCACCGGATACAATTTCTTGCCGGTCACATCCACCGCCACGCTATTGAAGGTGCTGTAGCCATTATTCAAGTTGCCCGCCAAGTCGCGGACTTTCCCCAACTTTTCCAGCACTTCCGCATATTCCTTGCGAATATCACACGGATCATGCAACACGATCAGCCGGGCTTCATCGCCCAGACCTGCCACACTATGATCGCGGATCGCCGCCGAGATTTTTTGCGTCTTTGCGCCTTTGCGAGAGAACCCTTTTTGGCTCTGGCTTGTCCAGGTTAGGTGAAGACGGATGCCCTGGGCCATCTCGAAGCACCCAAAACCCGCATCCTGCGCATTGACGGTGGAACTTTCTTTTTTGGAACATCAAATCCGGGATGAGACAGATTTCATTCGCCACGTGGAGTACATTCATTACAATCCGGTGAAACATGGTTTGGTCAAAGCGTCTTTTGATTGGGCGTACTCCAGTTTGCGGCGCTATGTTCAGATAGGTAAGTGGGGGCGCTGACGGTCAGTTCGGTCTTCACAACCTTATTTGGTTAGCCCTCCCCCCGGTGATATAATGCGCTTGATGACCACTGTAAGATAATGGAAAAAGCAGGCTGCGCCAAAGGCTAAGGCTGAGGTGACCGCCACAGCAAATGATGGAACCAAACAAGTTACAGTCCCAAAATCCACCCCTCCAGCCCTCAATCCCTAATCCACATTCGCCACGCTTCGCGGCCATTCGCCACGCTTCGCGGCCATTCGCCATTCAAACCCTGGCCCTAACCCTACTCCTCGCCCTCTACCTCCTCACTGCCTTCGCCTACGCCGCCTTGGCTCCCCTGACCACCGGCCCGGATGAACTGGCCCATTACGAGTACGTCCGCTTTATCGCCGAGCATAGCCGGCTGCCGGTTAACAATGACGAGCGCGCCCAGGCCGGCTACAAATCCGACCAACCGCCGCTGTATCACCTGCTGGCCGCGTTGCCGGCAGCCCTGGTTGACCCCACCGGCCCGCCTTTCCTCAAGCGGTTCAGCGATCACCCCCGCCGCCAGTTGATCGAGCGCACCCGCCATGCCTGGGGACTCTACAACACCGAAGACGAGCGCTGGCCCTATCGCGCCGAAATTCTACGCTGGCACACTGGCCGCTGGGTCGCCATCCTCTTCGGCGCGGCCACCGTCGCCGTCACCTTTTTCATTGCCCGCGAGGTGATGATGATGCGGGGAGGCGAGGACGCGATGACACGGGGGCGCGAGGACGCGATGACGCGAGAATCAACTTTGACCGCCTCTTCGCCTCTTCGCTTCTTCGCCTCTTCGCCTCACGCCTCACGCCTCACGCTCCCCCTCGCCGCCGCCGCTGTCGTCGCCTTTATCCCCCGCTTCGGCCTGACCGGGGCCATGCTCAATTACGAAACCACCGTCGCCTTTTTTAGCGCCCTCTTCCTGTGGCTGCTGCTGCGACTGGCAAATAAGCGAATAGGCGAATGGGCGAATGAGCGAATAGAGGACACCGCCTCCTCGCCTCACGCTTCACGCTTCACGCTTCACGTCCTCCTCGGCCTCTGCGCTGGCCTGGCTATCCTGACCAAACTCAGCGCCCTCATCCTGCTGCCGGAGATAATCATCGCCCTCTGGCTTATCGCCCGTGCCACCAAAACCCCTTACGCACCACGCCTCACGCCTCACGCCTCACGCCTCACGCTCCTCGCCCTGGCCGCAGCCCTGGCCGTCATCAGCCTCTGGTTTGGCTTTGTGCTTTATCACTTCAACACCATGGCCCAGGAGGGGCTGTGGGTGGGCCTGCTGCGCCCGCTCATCGCCGCCGACAGCAGCGACGCCACCACCAACCAACTCCTCAACGTTTTGACCGGCGGCGAAGCTGGCTTTACCGGGGCTATCGAGAACCTGGAGTCTGGCCCACCCTGGCAGTGGGCAGCGATCATGTTCCGCACCTTCTGGATGGTCGGCATCGAAACGGTGCAGCCTCTGGTTTCAGTGGCCCCGGCCCTGGCCCTGGCCCTGTGCCTACTGGCAGTTCACGGCCTCATCACCATGACTGGAGACCGGAGACCGGAGACCGGAGACCGAGGCAACACATTTGGCGGTGCTGCCCCCTACTACCTACTACCTACTACCTACTACCGTTTGATTTTATCCCTCCTCGCCCTGCACCTGTTTATGCCCTTCGTTCTGCCTCTGCTGCGCTATGCCGTCACCTTTAGCCTGGCCGATACGGCCCAGGGCCGGCATGTGCTTTTCCTGGCGGCCCCTGCCTTTGCCATTTTATTGATCGGCGGGATTCAGGCGGCGCTAAACAGGATCACCATCAGGCAGAGAGACCGGGAGGCCGAGGAACGGCAAGCCAAAGCGAGAAAGCTTCTGCGCCGAAAATCAGCCTCCGCCTTCACCCGCTTCGGTTTGTGGCTTACGGATTATATTTCCTATCTTACGCCTCACGCCTCACGCCTCACCTCTCACCTCTCCCGTTTTGCTGTTTTTCTGCCCGTCCTTTTGCTTCTCATCTGGACCGCCGCCCATCTCTGGACCATGACCTGGGCTTATCTGCCGCCGCTGCCTGTTTCGACGCTGCCGGAGGCCAGAGCGCAGGCGGCCCAAACGTTGAACATCTCGCTCAACAAGTTTGTCACGCTGACCGGCTATACCAGCCAATTGGACCCGGCTGGACGAACGCTCCGGCTTGACCTCATCTGGCAGGCGACCGCCCTTAGCCCAACCGACTATTTGACCGAAGTCACCCTGCTCGATGATCAGGACCAGCCCCAGGCCCAGTGGTTAGGCCATGCCGCTGCGGGGCGCTACCCCACCCGCGCCTGGGATGTGGGCGATATTGTGCGCGATACGGTCTGGCTGCCGGTCGCCGGACTTGCGCCAGGCGCATACCGGCTCAGCCTGAACCTGATCCCTACCAGCCGCCTCCACCCCGCCGAGGCCAGGACCGCGCCTTTGCCTCTGGCCGAAGTAACATTGCCTGCGACGGCTCTGCGGACGTTTAACAGTAGCCTGATCTTTGCCGATCAGGCCACAGCCGCCGCCGGCTATTCGGTCTGGCAAGACGGGCAGGCCCTGACGGCTCCGCGTGAATTTCGCTACCGGGAAACGGTGCTGGTCACCCTCAGTCCACTGTTACCCAACCAGCAGCGCGAGGTGAGGATGGTGGGACCGGAAGGCGGCCCCAGTTTTGCGCCGGTGCGGGAACTGAACAACACTGCCCTGTTTATCGTCGGCCCCGACTGGTCCAGCGGCAAGTATCATCTTCAAGTCAACCTGACCTCCCCGGCTGGCGGGCAGCAGCAGGTCAACTCCAGCACTGTTTTAACGGTGGTTGATCGCTGGCAGCGCCAATTTACCGAGCCACCGTTGGGAAGTCGGGTTGAGGCCAACTTTGCCGATCAGGTCAAACTGCTCGGCTACACCCTGGGCGCTAATCGCGCCGAGCCGGGCGGCGGCATTCCGTTAACCCTGGTCTGGCAAGGGCTTGATTGGCTGGGCCATGATTACACCATCTTCACCAAACTGATCAAGGCTGACGATCAAACCGCGCACGGCGGGCGCGACCGCTTGCCCCAGGAAGGCTACCGCACCCTTTACTGGGCCCCCGGCGAAATTGTGACCGATGCGTTTGGCGTGCCGGTAGAGGCCAATGCCCCACCCGGCGTTTACTATTTGCATGTCGGGTTGTACCAACAGGTAGGCCAGCAAGCGGCGTCCTTACCGCTGGCGCAAAATGGCCAGCCTATTGACGCCACCGCCGTCATTATCGGCCCGATCAAGGTGGGCGGCCCACCACCCGGCGCAACTCTGACCACTGCCAAACCACAAACAGAGGTCAACCAACCCTTTGGCGATGCGCCGAATGTAACCCTGTTGGGCTATGATTTGGAGGGGGATAATTGTCAACCGTCAACCGTCAATTGTCAATTGTCAATAAAGCTGTATTGGCGCTCTGAGTCGCTGCTGCCGGTTGACTACACTACCTTTGTCCACTTACGTAACGCTACCGGCGAAACCGTAGCCCAGAAAGACCAGCCGCCTCTGAACGGGGCATATCCCACCAGTTTGTGGGATCCCGGCGAAATCATTGCCGATACCATCACCATTCCCTTGCCGGCCGAGTTGCCGGCGGGCCAGTACGCGCTGGTGATAGGAATGTACAATTATCAAACAGGCCAGCGGTTAGTGATACCTGATCATCCGGCTAACGAGGTTAAATTGACCGATGTGGCAATCCGTTAAACGTTCAAACGTTCAACGTTTAACGCTCATTATTTTGTTACTACTCAGGTTCATGTCATTTCGAGCGACGAAGGAGCGAGAAATCCCCAGGGTGCAACAGGTAAAAATAAAGCGTCGGGGATTTCTCCCTGCGGTCGAAATGACATGGCTGAGCAGTTACATTATTTTTATTTATCTGGTGTTGGCCGTGGCTTACAGTATCGTCACCCCCATTGGCCGGGGCGCGGATGAGTGGGCGCATTACTGGTACGCCCAATTCATCGCTCAGCATGGCCGGCTGCCGCTCAACCCCGCCGAGCGAGAAACTGCCGGCTACAAGTCCGATTGGCCCCCGCTCTACCATCTCGGCGCTGCGGCGGTGACTGCCTGGATTGAAATTGCCGGCCCGCCCACCTTCAAATACCGGGCTGAGCCTGAATATATCCGCCGTCAGATTATCCCGGCCCCTCGCTCCGAGGCCATTCTGCACACCGAAGATGAGTTATTCCCCTGGCGGCAGGAAATCCTGGTCTGGCATGTGGGCCGCTTTCTCTCTATCGTCTTTAGCTTGGGGACGCTTTGGGTCACGTATCGGCTGGCTTTGGAGGTGTTTGCAGGTAGCAAAGTAGCAGGTAGCAGGGGACTTCCGGGCGCGGAGCACCCGGCGGGGGAGCGAGGGAGCGAGGGAGCAGGGGCGCAGAGGAGCAGGGGAGCGGAGGGGCATGGAAACCGCGCACCACGCTTCACGCTTCACGCTTCACGCTTCACGCCTCACGTCTTGGCCTTGACTTGTGTTGCCTTTCTCGCCTTTATCCCGCGCTTTCTGTTCACCGGGATGCTGTTTAATTACGATAGCTTGACCCTGTTAATTGCCTCGCTGTTTCTGTGGTTGGGCCTTCGGATAGCCAAAGGCTATTATCCACGCTGGGGGTTTTGGGGACTGGGCGCGCTGGCAGGATTGGCTTTGCTGACCAAATACCTGACGGCCCTCCTGCCGTTGGAAATTATCTTCCTGGCCTTTATAAGCAGAGGGGCAGGGGGGCACACCCCTTCGGGTGCGCCGAAGGGCGGGAGGGGCGGGGGAGAGAGTTTAGTTTCTCCCTCGCCCCCCCGCTCCTCTGCTCCCCTGCTCCACCTGGGGCAGGCGATCCTGGCCTTTGTTCTAGTCACCAGTCCCTGGTTTAGCTATTTATTGGTCAATTTCAACGAGGTCGAAGCCTATGGTCCGGTGTTGGGTATTATCGCGCCGTTGCTGCGCGGCGACGGCAGTGACCGCACGGTTGAGCAGATTTTTGCCTGGGTCAGTGGAGGACAGACGCCGCCGCCGGCCTATATTGACCAGCAGCATTACTCCTTCTGGCAGCTTTTGACTCAATTTTTTGCCACCTTCTGGACCAACCCCATCAACCAACCGTCTCTGCTTGATGGGTTTATTGTCGCTATGACTCTGATAGCCTTGGTCAGCATCCTGGGGCTGGTGCTCTGGTGGCGATCAACCCTCGCATCCTCGCCCGCTTCGTGTCGCCTCCTCCTCTCCCTTTTGCTACTGCACTGTTCATTACCTGTCCCTTTGATGCTGGTTCGCCTTTTTGGGGCGCGAGATACTTTGGAAGCGGTGCAAGGACGCCATATTCTCTTCCTGGCCGGACCGGCGATAGTGATTTTGCTGGTCTGGGGTTTATCACGCCTCACGCCTCACGCCCCACGCCTCACGTTTCAAGCCCTCATTGGCTTACTCCTGACCGGCTCGATTCTCCAACTTCTTTCGATGTGGCAAAACTATCCTGCCCCGCTGCCTGTCCAAACTACGCCCTATCCCGTGGTGGATGCAGTTACCCCGCCGGTTTCTGTGGAACTGCCGGGAGGCGCGGCAGCGGTCGCAGCACAGGTGGAGCAGGTTGATGCTGCCTTGAGGATCACTATTTTCTGGCGGGGTGGTCCAGAGCCAGCGCCAGAGGATTATCAAATGGAACTGGCCTTGATGGATGGGCAAGGACAGACTCGTGCAAGCTGGTTGGGCTATCAGACGCAGGCTCGCTATCCCACCCGTGTTTGGGAAGCGGGCGATACCATCCGTGATGAAGCCTGGCTGCCCTTAGCGGGTTTGGCGCGGGGAGATTATGACCTGCGCTTGCGGATTTTGAGTCAATCGGGGCCGGTGGTTGATTGGCAAACGCTCTCCCCCTACACCTTCACCGCGCCAGTAGCTCAACCGGCCAACGAGTCCAATACCTGGGTTTTATGGCAGGAGGGGCAAGTGGTTTCGACGCCACCCTTGTTACGAGAACGAACAACAGCCCAATTTACATCTGCCGATTTCTCCTCTCCATCTGCCTCGCTGCAACTTATCGGCCCGGATGCTGTATCCCGTACTGCTGCAACGGCTGGCAACGGCTGGGCCAACTTTGTCGTCGGACCGGAATGGCCGGCGGGGGAGTATCGCTGGCAGCCTGAAGGTGAAGTTGTTTTACGGGTTGCGCCCAGCCAACGGAATTTTCAACTGCCGATGGTGACTCATCCTCTGGAAGCTAATTTTGCCGGTCAGGTAAAGTTACTGGGTTATGATCTGCCCCAGCGCCGGGTTCAACCGGGGGAAGGGTTGCCCCTCACCCTCTACTGGCAGGGACTGCGCTGGATGGGCGAAGATTTTGTCATTTTTGAGCGATTGCTAGATAATGAGGGGATGGCCTGGGGTGGCTATGATCGGCGGGCCAAAGAAAATTACAGCACCCTGTTCTGGGCCCCCGGCGAAATTGTCACCGATGGCTTTGCTGTGCCGGTTGACGCCGCCGCGCCATCGGGGGTTTATCACCTGAGCCTGGGTTGGTACCGGCGGGCGGGGGAACAGGCTGACTCGCTGGCCATCATCAACCCCGCAACCGGCCAACCTACGGAGTCAACGGCGGTGATGATTGGCCCGATCAAGGTAGGGGGGCCGCCATCAGGAATTACTATGGCCTCGGTTGCACCGCAAACTGAAATGAATGTTACGCTTGGAGAGCAAATCAAATTGTTAGGTTTTGATCTGGCGAATCAGCAAATGAGCCAGGCCGTTCCGGTTACCACGCCTCGCCTCCTCGCCTCCTCGCCGCTTTACCTGACCCTCTATTGGCAAGCTCTGGCCGCCCCTCAAACCGATTACACCGTTTTTGCGCATATACGCAATGCCGCTGGGGAAACTGTCGCCCAAAAAGATAGCCCTCCAGCCGGCGGGGTGTATCCAACCAGCCTGTGGGATGCCGGTGAAATTATCAAAGATGAAATCAGTATCCCCCTGGAGCAAATCAAGCCGGGGCAATATGAAGTAGTGGTTGGGCTGTATGATTTTACTACGGGGGAACGTTTGCCGGTGGCCGGTGTGGCCGATGGCGCTATTGTGCTGCGGTTGTTTGAGGTTGGTCAATGACCGAGCGTATCAGAGAAAGGGTGAAACCGCAGTTGCCCTCTCAACAGAGTTTATCTCTGGCTCGATCTGCCACCAGCCAGCGTTATCTTTTGGGATTAATGGCGCTGGCGTTGGTTTATGTAGGGTTGGCCTTTTTTTTCAGCCAGGTCATGCCTTTTAACAAAGGGCCGGACGAGGGCATTAACCTCGATTATATTGAATTTATCAATGCCAGGGAGCGCCTGCCCATCACCTATGCTGAGCGCGATGAGGTTGGCCCCAAAGCTAACTGGCCGGCTCTATATCATTTGAGTGTGGTAGGCTTAGGGAAATTACTTGGATTTGATTTATCCAGCCCGCCTCACCTTAAAATCTTCTGGGATTCTTTTCGTTACCGGGCCATAGATTTGCAGGATGACGAAGTTTGGCATTTACCCACAGAAGATCAGGTAATGCCTTATTATGGCCCAATTTTGGCCTTGCACCTGGGGCGGTGGCTCTCGATCTTTTTTAGCCTGATTACCCTGTGCCTGGTTTATTTTACCATGCAGGAAATTTTCCCGGAGCAGCCCTGGTTAGGTTTTGTGGCGGCGGCGCTCTTGGCTTTTACTCCTCAATTTATTTTTGTCGGCTCGGCCTTAAATGAAGATGCTTTGGTAGCGGCCCTGGCTGCACTCTATTTTTGGCTGCTGGCGCGCCTGTTCAAGCAGCCTCAAAATCTCTGGTTGTATGGAGTATTGGGCCTAACCCTGGGGTTATCTATTACCGCCAAATACACCACCGTTGTTCTGCCTCTGGAGGTAAGTGTGGTGTTTGCTTTACTGGCCCGGCGGCATGGATATAGCTGGCCCTGGTGGGGACAACGGCTGGCCCTGGTGGGAGTAAGCGCCATAGTGGCCTCAAGCTGGTGGTTTGGCTGGAATTTCTGGTATCTGAACGAAATCAAGGAATTGGGAGTGCTCCCCGGATTATTGCGGCCCCTTTTCACCGGCGGCACCGACGTTACCCTGGCCCGCCTGGGTAATTTCCTGAGCGGTGGACAAATTGGCCTGACCGGTCTACCGGAAAATACCAATGTAGGAACATTTCCTGAGTGGGGATGGATCACTTTTCTCTCTTTTTGGGGGGTCAGCATTGGCGGGTTTGTGCCGTGGTATCCTTATATTTATATAGGAGTTGGGTTATTAATAGGGGGGGCTGTTTTTGGATTGATGCGTCTCTGGCGTATGAGTCCCGCCTCGCGGCAGTGGCTGCTGTTGATGGCCGGTCATATTGCCATCTTTCTTATTCTGCCGTTGATTCGTTTTACCTTATCCCGGCGGCTGGGGCAAACAGCACAGGGCCGGCATATTCTAATTCCTGCTGCCGCAGCAATTGTAGGCTTGTTAGTGTGGGGAGTGGCCACGGTTGTGCCGCCACGCTGGCAGCGCTGGGTATTTGGTTTGCTGATTATCGGCTTTGTGGGTTGGACTGCTGCCCATCTCTATCGGCTGGATACCTATGCTGCTCCGTTATTACCCTTGCGAACCTTGCCCCAGGCCGCCGAATGGCTGTCTCGCCCGGCCAGAGTCCAATTTGGTGAGACGCTTGAATTGGTCAGCTATGAGATAGAGCCACAGCCAGAGCCAGGACAACTGCGTTTGCAATTGGCCTGGCGTTCTCTGGCTTATATGAATGAGAACTATTTATTGAAAGTTAGCCTGCTCGATAGGCAGGGCCAGGTTGTTTCGCATTGGCTGGGGTACAACGGTCAGGGCCGTTTGCCAACCTTAGCCTGGGACCCCGGTGATGTAGTTTTTGATCGGCTGGCGCTGCCGTTACCCAACCTGCCGGCGGGGGATTACAAGGTTCAGGTGCAGCTTATAAGTCAGGCCGGCCCCCTGCCTGTATCGGGGCAGGGTCAGGTTTCGACAACTTCACTTGAACTGACTGAAATTTCTCTGGCTGAGGTTTCCCGCCTGGTTTTGCCTGAACGCATGAGTCTGGCTGATTCTGACCCACTTGCTTTTGCTCTCTGGCAAACTGATGGCCCAACCGAAACAACCTACCCCCCAAATTATCGTTACCCGGCTACTATTTCTGTTGTTGTTGAACCGGATGCGGTAACACATCTCTATTTGGTTGATGAAACGGGCCGAGAGTGGCCGGCCAATCAGGCTGAAGCCAATATATTTACTTTTGTCATTGGTCCGCGCTGGCCCAGTGGCCCTTATCAACTGAAGGCAGTGGTGGAATCAGAGGGTCGGGCTGCCACCACCGAGCCGGTATTGACTGTAGAAAACTGGTGGCCGCGAAATTTTGAGATACCCCCTATCTCTACGCCGCAAGAGGCCAACTTTGCCAACCAGTTGAAATTTTTGGGTTACAAGCTTGACCAAAATTGGGTTAAGGCCGGTGAAGCTTTGCCTTTGACCTTATATTGGCAGGCTCCGCCCGGCCGGTCGCCCCAGGCTGATTTTATGCAATTTAACCATTTTTTGGATAACCAGGGTACTCTGCATGGTGGTTATGATCGTCGCCCGCTGGAATATTATAGTACCCTTCTCTGGTCCCCTGGCGAGGTTGTTATTGATGGCTACAGTGTGCCGGTGGCCGCCGACGCGCCACCCGGCCCATATTATTTAAATGTAGGCTATTATTTAATCATCGGTGAAAGCGCTGTCAATTTGCCGTTGGTGGTCAACGGCCAAATGAGCAGTGTGACCACTATAACCATCGGGCCAATAGAGGTAATTGAATAGTAAATACGGGAACGCGAAATGAGCCTTTTTGAAAAAATACAACCTCAAGTTGACCGCCAGGAAATGATAGATTCTGGGCCTGATGGGGTAGAGATCACTGTGTTGATGCCTTGTTTAAATGAAGCAGAAACACTGGCTGCCTGTATTCATAAAGCCCATTTGGGTTGTCAAAAAATTGGTCTACGTTACGAGATTTTGGTAGCTGATAACGGCAGTAGCGATGGCTCACCGGAGATTGCTGCTACAGCCGGGGCACGGGTGGTTCATGTGCCTGTACGCGGCTATGGTGCGGCCCTGCGAACAGGCATCGAAGCCGCCCGGGGCAAATTTATTATTATGGGCGATTCTGATGAGAGTTATGATTTTTCCGAGCTACGCCCCTTTATTGAAAAATGGCAAGTAGGTTATGATTTGGTGATGGGAACACGTTTACGAGGAGAAATCAAACCAGGGGCCATGCCTTTTTTGCACCGTTGGTTAGGTAATCCCTTGCTGACAGGTATGGGTAATTTGCTGTTTCATTGCGGTTTAAGTGACTACCACTGTGGTCTGCGAGGCTTTGACCGGCAGGCCATGCTCACGCTCGATCTTCGTACCGATGGTATGGAATTTGCCAGTGAGATGGTTATTAAGGCGGCCCTGGCTAAACTCAAAATGACGGAAACTCCTATCACCCTCTGGCCCGATGGACGCTCTCGTCCCCCCCATTTGCGCACCTGGCGTGATGGCTGGCGGCATTTACGTTTTATGCTGCTCTACAGCCCGCGTTGGCTATTTCTATATCCGGGCATTGTATTAATGGTCCTGGGCTTGGGTGTGGGGTTGTGGCTTTTACCCGGTCCACGCATGATAGGAAACGTTACTTTTGATGTCCATACTCTGCTCTTTGCCGGGCTGGCCGTTCTGATGGGATTCCAATCCATTACTCTGGCCGTGTTTACCAAAATTTTTGCGGTGATTGAGGGCCTGTTACCCGATGACCCTCAACTGACCAAAATGTTTCGTTACCTCACCCTGGAAGTAGGTTTGATTGTAGGCGCAGTTTTGATATTAATTGGGGCCGGCGGTTCTGTTTACGGCTTTCTCACCTGGAGTATGTTTTCATTTGGTCCCCTCCCTGATTTGACCTATACCTTGCGCTTTGTTATTCTGGCGGTGGTTTCCCTGACCCTGGGGGGCCAGGTTATTCTCTCGAGCTTTTTTTTAAGTGTTCTTGGTTTAAGCCGCCGGGGTTTGAATATTCAAGCATAACATGATGACCTACAGCATTATTGAAACGGGTCTCTTGGGGAGATGTTGAGTGCGTTGGATGGATTATGCCTTGCAGCGATGGCGCAGTAAAATGGCCGAAAGTTATGTTCAGCCGGGTGATACGTTGCTGGATATTGGTTGTTATGATGGTTTATTTCTGGCCAGAGTGCAAAACAAGGTAGCCCGCGCTGTGGGTGTTGACCGTATTCTGCCTGATGTACTGATTTCGCAAGTACAGCGCCAATTACTTATCTCCGATGTGACTCAGGGTTTGCCTTTTCCCAGTTGTTATTTTGATATTGTAGCCCTTCTGGCTGTTTTGGAACACCTGCAAAACAATAAAGCTGTGGTTAGAGAGATTGGGCGCGTTCTTCGTCCTGGGGGCAGGGTGGTGTTGACAGTACCCGGCAATGAAGTAGACCGGGTGTTAGAGTGGTTAATAAAATTGGGTTTGGCCGATGGTATGTCTTTAGAGGAGCACCATGGCTATCAGGCCAAAGATACGCCTCATCTTTTTGAAAGCCAGGGATTTGCGCTGCAAAATTGGCAGCGTTTTCAATGGGGCCTCAATAACTTATTTGTCTTTCAAAAACTTTGAGCGTGATGGGTTTTCACTTGAGAGGTTGGCTCCTCCTTTGCCTGTGCTTGGCTTTCTGGCTACGTTTATGGGGGGTTGGGTTTGGTTTGCCTTATAACCTTCACCCCGATGAACACCAATATGTGGATACAGCCCTGACATGGCATACCACCGGAGAACTGGAAACACGATTTGTCAATTTGCCTCTGTTCACCTATTTCTTAATAGCTGTTTTTGCTTTTTGGTTTGCCGCAACCCCCTTTGAACCCACGCTCACTTTGCTGAGTCATACCTATTTATTCGCCCGGTTGTGGAGCGTTGCCTTTAGCCTGTTTACCGTAGCGTTGATGTACCCTTTAGGCAAAAAACTTGGCCGGCCTAAAATGGGCCTGTTGGCCGCAGCATTGATGGCTGGACTGTTTTTGCCGGCCCGTGAGGCTCATTTTGCGGTAAATGATACCTTTGTCACCTTTTTGGTTTTGTTGACCCTCTATTTTTGCCTTAAGCTGTTTTGGCAGCGAGATCAAAAAAGTTATATCATTGCCGGGGCTATGGTGGGCCTGACTACCGGAACCAAACTTACGGCGGCGCTGGTTATATTGCCTGTACTGGTGGCCCATGTTCTGGCTGCCGGGCATAAACTTTCGTGGCCTGCCTTGCTTAAGCCTAAACTTCACTTATCACTAGGGTGGGCCTTGCTGGCTGCGGCTGGCACATTTTTAATAGTAGTGCTACCGCTATTATGGCAGTTGCCTCAATTTTTAACCCGTTTGGGAGAACTGGCCCAATTCGGCGCAGAAGGGTTTGGTGGGGTACGCATGGGGCCGGCCACCGGCTGGCAATTTTATCTGGATGTTCTGGGGTGGGGCATGGGCTGGACCATGCTGGCGGCGTTGTTAGCCGTACTGGGTTATATCCTGATTAGATATAAACCCGAAGCTGTTATCCTACTTATCTTCCCCCTGGTTCTTTTTGCTTACATGGGGTCTCAAAAAGCGTTTTCCGCTCGCTACTTGCTGCCGGCTGTGCCGCCGTTGGTGTTGCTGGTAACTCTAGGGTTGAGCCGGTTAGCAGAGGGTTGGTCATTCTGGCGAAAACATCAAACAATCCTGATGCCTTTGGCGCTGTTTATCCTGCTGGGACAATCACTGGTAAATTTGGTCTGGTTTGATTACCTGCTAACCCGGCCAAACACTCAACAATTAGCCACCACCTGGTTTATCGAAAACTTTCCAGAAGATACAGTTGTGGCTAAAGAGCCTTACTCGATTTTGCCTGAAACAGTTTTTTTGAGCCAACCGTGGCCCTATAAAGTGATTACCCTGGATAGAACCGACCCAGCCCGTAGCCAGGAAAATTATTATCTTTCTCGCAAAACCGAGCTAATTGCCGTCAGCAATTTTACTTTTGCCCGCATCCGCGAGAAGCCTGCGGCGGAGCAGATCCGCCTCAATCAGCTAAAATTACTGGCCGAAAAAGCCATTCTGCTTAAAGAGTTTAACCCTTATCGCCGTTCCCCTTATAGTAACTGGTTTTACTTAGATGAACTTTATGGTCCTGCCGGCGAAACCCTGCAACGGGTCAGTCCCGGCCCACTTATTCGGATTTATCGCTTGCCTTACGAGAACCAACCCTACACTACTGAGATTCCCCCTATCAGTGTGCCGGTTGAAGCCAACTTTGCTAACAAACTTGTCTTACTGGGCTATGATTTGCCGGCGCGACGGGCCAATCCCGGCGAGTCTTTCCCGCTAACCCTCTATTGGCAGGCTGCGGTTCGTCTGGATCAAACATATGTGATATTTAACCATTTGCTGGATCAACACCAGCAAAATTGGGGTGGTTATGACCGCTGGCCCCAGGAAACGGCTAATACGGTCTTATGGCAGCCAGGCGAAGTGGTAGTTGATACGTTTAACCTGCCTGTTGCTGTTAATGCGCCTCCGGGTATTTACACCATTGATATCGGCTTATACAACCAGGCCGACCGCACAGCTACCCCCTTATCTCTGCTACAAAATGGCCAACCCATCAATCAAAATAGTGTGAGAATTGGCCCAGTTAAAGTTGGGGAAGCGCCGCCGGAGATAAGGACAAATAAGATTTCACCCCAATACCCCCTTTCGATCAAATTAGGCCAGCCGCCTCTTATTTTATTCCACGGTTATGACTTATTGCCAGCCCAAAATGGTTGGGAACTCACCCTATATTGGGAAAGCCTGGCCCAAACGCCAACCGATTGGACAACCTTTATCCATCTACGCAATGAAACCGGACAGACCGTTGCCCAAAAAGATGGCCCCACTGGCCGGGGACTATATCCTACTTCTTTATGGGATAGGGGCGACATAATTGTAGATCATATCATTTTACCAACCCAGAATATCCCGGCTGGCCGTTATAATCTGTTCATTGGCTTGTATGATCTGGCTACGGGGCAGCGTTTGGCTGTGCCCTCTGATCCGGCCAATGAGTTCAGGTTGTCTCAGCAGGTTGTTCTCTCTCATCAATAAATGTCCTGTTAAATTGGGTAGAAACTTTGGCCTCCCATTTAATAAAACCCAAAATCCAAACCTCAAACTGGCCTGACCTTCTCCTCATCATCATCTTAGCCCTTCTGCCCTGCCTCTTCTTCTGGCGGCTCCTCACCCCCAACCCCGCCGACCGGATGGCTATCGCTGCCGGTGACTTTACCGAACAATACTATCCCTTGCGTGCCTTTGCCGCCCAAGCATGGGTGCGCGGCCAGATACCCCTCTGGAACCCCTACCTCTTTGGTGGCCAGCCCGCCCTGGCCGATATTCAATCCGGGGCCTTGTACCCGCCCCACCTCCTGCAAAGTCTCATCTTGGGTTGGACCGGCCTCGGTTTTCCCTTATGGGCCTTGGAATTACAAGCGATTGCTCACTTCTCCCTGGCTGCCGTTGGAACCTACCTCTTCATTCGCTCATACCTCCTCGCCTCCTCGCCTCACCCCCTCCTCGCCTCACCCCGCCGCGTCCGCTTCGGCGGACTGATGGCCTCGCTGGCTTTTACCTATGGCGGCTACCTCACCGGCTTCCCGGTGCAGCAACTCACCATTTTAGAAACCAGCGCCTGGCTGCCCTGGGTCATGTGGGCCATCAGCGCGGCTGCGCGACCGCCGACCTTTGACCAAAAACAAGCGATAACTCATAAAAATATCTCCCCCGCACCCTTGCTCCCCCGCACCCTTGCTCCCTACTGGGGCGCACTCGCCTTTGCTATGGCCCTCCTGGCCGGCCATCCTCAAACCGTTTTATATATCTTCTATCTCAGCTTGGCCTATACCCTTTTCATAACCTTCAACGAATTCATGAGTCAACGTACGGCGCAAACTAAATTAACTTTCATCCTTCATCCTTCATCCTTCATCCTTATGATCGTCCTGGGCGTCTGCCTCGCCGCCGCTCAACTCCTGCCTACCCGCGAATTTATTGCTCACTCCCTCCGGGCCGACCTTTCCTATCAGGCCGTCTCCGCCGGGCTGCCCCTCAACGAGTTTATCGCTATCCTCTACCCCGGCTTTTTCGGCGGCTCGCCGCAGTATGTGGGCATCGTCTCCCTCGTCTTAATTGCCCTGGCCCTGACCATCCGGCCCCCACGCCGGGCGCTCCGCGCTCGGCAGCCCGACCCCCGGCCCCCTATTCTCTTCTGGGCCGGCGCCGGATTGGTCAGCTTGCTGCTGGCTTTTGGCGGCAATACTTTCTTGTATCCCCTCTTTTACCTGCTTATGCCGGGGTTCGAAGCGGTTCGCCAACAGGAACGGGCGTTTCTGATTTATAGTTTTAGCGCCGCTGTGTTGACCGGTTACGGGGCGTTTTTTCTGACCGGCCCACTGCCCAAATTGGCTCGCTCTGCCTTTACCCGCTTTGAACGCCGTCTGCGCTGGGTGGCCGCCCTCGCCCTGGCTTTGACTGCCTTTTTTATTTATGGTTCTGCTGCCGCCACCGCCCGTGGCGATGAGGTCAACCTTTTTTATGGGGTCTTGTGGCATCACCTTTTTGGCTTGATTATTCTGGGGGGCATGCTGCTTTTGCTCCTGCTCCGCTCGCGGGGTTGGCTGCGTCGCCCCTGGGGCATGGCCCTGCTTGCCCTCTGGTTGGCCTTCAACCTCTTCACCGTCAACTGGCGCTTCAACCTCGAAAAACCCACCAACCCACCCCCATTTACCCCCAACGGCATCGTCCAATTCCTCCAAACCAACCTTCCAACCCTTCGACTTCGCTCAGGACAAGCCTTCCAACCCTTCGACTTCGCTCAGGACAAGCCCTTCAACCTTCCAACCCGTATCGTCAGCGGCGGACTCCTGCCTGGCGGCAACAGCGCCGCCTCGGTTTATAATTTGCAGGATTTGACCGGCAATACCCCACTGCAATTGGCTTCGGTGGAGAATTTTATGCGGCAAATGCCATCCTGGCGTTTGTGGCAATTGCTGAGCGTGCGCTATATTGTGGACAGCCGCAACATCGCTGATGCCGGTTTGCGCCTGGTTTTTGAAGAGGGCGATCTCAAGATATTCGAAATGGGCGACCCTTTTCCCCGCGCCTGGTTTGTGGGAAATATCGAGGTGATTGCCGGCGACAATGAGGCCATCAGCCGCCTGGCCAGCGACGATTTTGACCTACGCCGGACTGCCGTCGTGCCCACCCCGCTCGACCTGCCCCCCACCGACCCCACCGCTTCAACCGTGACCATTCTGGCCCTTGACCCCAACTATCTGCAAGCTCAAGCCAATGTCTCAGGCCGGCAACTGTTGGTTTTTAGCCAGATTTTTTACCCCGGCTGGCAAGCCAAAATTGACAGCCAGCCGGCAGAACTGCTGCGGGTCAACATCATTCAACAGGGTGTGGTTGTCCCGGAGGGACAGCATACGGTAGAACTGGTATTCAGTCCCACAAGCTTTTGGCTGGGCGCAGCCATTTCTCTCACCGCTCTGCTCGTTTGCTTGGGACTGTTGGTTTGGAGTAACAGGCTAATACCCTTCAAGGCAATTTTGGGATAGGCTGATTTTGAATTAAAATAGGTTTGCCGATGAGCGGCAGCGTTAATTATTGAATGAAAAGGGGAACGGCCAAAAATAAGGCTATAATGGAGCAATGGCATATATTGTTAGATTGGATAAACCCAAAAACTCGCCCCACGGCACTCACGGTTGGCAAGTTCGGGGTAGTGGCAAACGGGGCTATCATTCCAAACTCTTTAGTGATAGGCAGTACGGCGGGTCAGAGCCAGCCCTGGCCGCAGCTCAAGCCTATCTGCAAGGTTATGTGGAAAGTCATCCTTCCCAACAAGTGCCCGGCAATCAGCCCTATCATCAAGGCAAGCTGTTGAGCAGCAACACCAGTGGAGTTCAAGGCGTGTATTACACCAAATATCCGCATCGGTGGGATAAAGAACGGTTGGTGGACTACTGGTGCGCCTTCATTCCCATCGGGCCAGAGGGGCAAAAACGCTATCACAAGAAGTTTAATATTGAGCGGTACGGTTACAGCGAAGCCAGACGGCTGGCAATAGAATTTCGGCAGGAGTGGGAACGGGCGGTTAAACAGGGCAGTGAAAAGGCCTTGGAAGAATTTTTTGAAGAGTATCACTACAGCCGGCTGATAGATAGGAGTTTTGGTTCGGAGGAATGGGATACGTTTGGAGAAGGGCTATTGGAGATAGAGGCCAATCTGTAGGCCAGGCCGCAGCTAACCAGCGTATGGGGCGGCCGACGCCCCGAGCTCGCTTTTAGGTGAAGGAGTGTTTGGCCCTTTGAGGCTGCCCGTTATTGGCGGTTTCGTGGGCGCGGCTAATACGCAGGGCGTTACTAAGAGCCTATCCGAATACTCCGTAGGTGACGCATCCCTATGCGTCACCGGCTGGATTCGGCAAGCTATCAAATTGCGCTACGCATTTTAAGGTTGCCAGCGGCGCTAAAATCATGATAAAATAATAACAAAGGGGGAAACTAATCAGAGGTGATGAGAAAATGCCGGCAACAACCCCCGAATGTGACCGCGCGGCCTACTGTTTGAACTTTTGGCTCATAGAACGGCCCACCTGCAACGAGTGTGATGCGCTGATTAATATGAATCACTTCCATCACACCCTCAAGGGCTACCGGATTTGCCACGATTGTTTTGAAAAGAATCTGGCGGCCATCGCCGCCGGAACATTCATCCCGGCCACTTACATCGAGGGTGAGCGGCGTGTCTGCCTTAAATACGCCTTATGCTTTGCCGAGCAGCCCTACGGCCTGTACAAGCCCAAAATCTGTGACATCTGCGGCCAATTAGCGCCGCCCGAACATTACCACGATATTTCTAAGAATATTCGCATCTGCTTGACCTGCTACCGCGCCGGGAGGGGAAGATGAGCAAATTTTTGTGGTTGGTTCGCCATGGCGAGTCGTTGGGGAACCTGGAACAGCGGATTCAAGGTTCCGATGACTCGCCGCTGACCGACCTGGGCCGGCAGCAGGCCCGGCTGGTGGCCGCCCGGCTGGCCGAAGAGGCCCAACTGAGCGAGGTTATTGCTAGTTCGCTCAGCCGCGCCGCCGAAACAGGCCAGATTATCAGCCAAACCATGAACCTGCCGCTGCGGTTTGACCCCCGTTTGAACGAATACAATTTTGGCCCGCTGAACGGACTCACCCGCGAGGAAATTGCCCGGCGCTACCCCGAAGTGCCGGCCGCCTGGAAAGCCAACGAGTTTTGGGACCCGCTGCCCGGCGAAGAAGGCGACCCGGCGCTTGAGGCCCGCGTCAAAGCCGCCATTGACGACATTCTTGACGGCATGATCGAGGAAACTGCTGTGGCCGTTGTCACTCATGGCGGGGTGTTGAACGCCTGCCTGCGGACGACCCTGGGGATTGTGGACCGGGGCTGGCGGACTTTTGCCTTTGACAATGCTTCGGTCAGCCTGCTGCAAATTCAAGCCAGCGCCCGCGCCAGCAGTTCCGGCAATTTGCCCGCCCGCAACTACCGGCTTCTCCTGCTCAACGATATTTCCCACGTTAAAGAGATCATCCGGGTGCGGCCCACCTGGTTTGGCTCCCGGCGCGCCCCCATCGAGAAGCAACTGCCCACCACCCAAGAGCTCGCCCAGTATCCTAACTTTGCGCTGGGTTGGCTGGAGGAGGAATAAAGCCCTGATTTCACCCCAAAAGTTCCAACACCCGCCGCACCCCCAGCGGAATCAAATCCCCCGCGACGCCAGAACCTTTGACATCCATCCCCACCAAAAAACAGTTTTGAATCGGCGTGACCGGATCGAGCCGGTCATCGCCAATCTGGCCAAAGGTTTGGCCCGACTCCGTGCCGGGCCAGGTTCCGGTGAAGAACATGGGCACGGTCCACTGGACTACTTCATCAAAGTTGGGAAAAAGATCACGCAGATCGGCCAGGGCTAATTCCAGTTCGGCGGTGCGGTCGTCGCTGTAAACGGGGAAAAAAGCATCGAACAGGTGCAGACCATGTTTAGACAGCCGGGGGTCCAACAGCGTCGGCGCGAAAACGCCGACCACCCGGCGGCAGCAAGGGGTCATGGTGATGGGCGCATCGGCAAAGAGCGGCTCGCGGGTCGCGCCAAACAGGGCCGCGCACTCAACCCCTTTGAGCGAAGTCAACCGGGCCAGGTAATCGGGAGGCAAGTTGGTCTCGCCGACCAACTGGATAAAGCGGTGCGGGCCGCCATTGTGCAAAACTATTCGGCTGCGGATCGTGCGGCCATCCGCCAATTTAATCCCTGTGGCTGTCAGGTTACTCCGCAGATAGGAACTCGGGGGAACTTGTAGGAACTCCGCATGTTTCAAGTTCCCCTGAGTTCCTACAAGTTCCTCAGCGGGATGCACCGATGGAACAGTCAAAATCTCGGCTACCGGGCTGCGGACAAACAATTCGCCGCCGGCCTGCCGCAAAGCTCTGGTAAGCGCCTTGATAATGGCTCGTACCCCGCCGACGGGCATGGCAAAATCACGCCCTGCTTCACGGCCATCGAGGGTAATCTGGATGTACTCGCTGGCGGGCATGGCTTGACTGCTGAGGCCCGAAGCCGTCGCCGCAATCGCCTCCACCGCAGCCAGCAAATCAGGGTCATTGCTGAATTGGGCAATGTAGTCGGCGGCGGAGAGGGTGGAAAGTTGGAAGGTTGGAGGGCTTGTCCTGAGCGAAGTCGAAGGGTTGGAAGGCTTGTCCTGAGCGAAGTCGAAGGGTTGGAAGGTTGGAAGGTTGGAGGGCTGGAGGGCTGGGTTAGATTTCTCCCCTGCTCCTCTGCTCCCCTGCTCCCCTGCCCCCCCGCGTCCTCGCCTCATCGCCTCTTCGCCTCCTCGCAGCACCGCCTTCAACCAGGCTTTCCGCGCGGCTGGGGTCAACAAATCGAACAGGCTGGCATAATGGCGGCCATCGGGGAAGCGGAGGGTATACTGTTCGGCCAGGCCGACATCGGCAATCGAGGTGTATTCCAACTCGATGCCCAGTTCGGCCAGAAAGCGGCCGATGTGGCTCTTGGGGCCGAGGTTGGTCCATGCGCCGGTGGTCACGGCTGCGCCTTTGTAATCGAGTTCGGTGTAACGCCCACCGGGAAACCCTAACTTTTCAAAAACAGCCACCGACCGGCCCGCCTGGGCCAGCGCCGCCCCGGCCATCAACCCGCCGAGACCGCTGCCGATGATGACCACATCATATTCGTCTTTAACACGGGGATGGTAGGGTTTTAGTGGAAATTCCGGTTCTGGGGTAAAGCAATCGCTGGGGCAGGCGTAGACACACAGGTTGCAGTCAGTGCAGTTGGCCGGAATCAGCTCAGCCCAGCCGTTGCTGGTCAGCGCATCGTAGGGGCAAACCAGCACACAGTAGCCACAGCCGGTGCAGTGTTCCTTTTTGAGCTGCACTTTTATCCTCCCGTCTCAATCCACTGAAGATAGAAGATAGAGAATAGAAGATAGAGGATCAGTAGCAAATTTGAGGAGCCAGCACGCCCACGTGCGGCTCTGTTCGGCACGGGGGCGTGCCCGCTTCGCGTCCTCGAAAATTGGATCTACTGAGGATAGTTTTTTACCAGTATTTCCCACTTAGTGTGACAAACGTTTGCGCAAACTGGGCATTTACCCAGAAATGACGGAAATATACGGTTTCAACCCAAGTCAGGTGGGAAATACTCTTTTTTACTATCTACCATCTACCATCTTCTATCTACCATCTTCAGTCTTCACCAGGCTTCGCAGTTTCTCCAAATTCCGAATATTGTCACCGGGGTCGTCGTCAACCGGCGTTTCCAGCAGAAAGGGGATTTGTTTGAAGCGGGGGTCGTTTAAAAAGTAACCAAACGGCTCCAGGCCGATACAGCCCTCGCCGATGTGAGTATGGCGGTCCACCCGGCTGCCCAAATCTTTTTCCGAGTCGTTGAGATGAAAGACAGCCAGTCGGTCGAGGCCGATGACCCGCTCAAATTCGGCGATCATGACTTCGTAGCTGTCAGGGGTGCGAAACTCGTAACCGGCAGCCAGAGCGTGGCAGGTATCAAAACAGACGGCCAAGCGTTCCGGTGCGCGGCAAAGCCGAATCATCTGGGCAATTTCTTCAAAGGTCACACCCAGGTGGGTGCCTTGCCCGGCGCTAATTTCCAGGGCTATTTTGACTTGATAGCCGGGCAGGCGTTGGTGAGCAATGTCCAATCCCGCGGCTACTCTGGCCAGCCCGGCCTCGACGCCGCTGCCCATGTGCCCGCCGCAGTGCAGCACCAGATAAGGAATTTTCAACTGCTCGCAGCGTTGTAGTTCGATAATCAAAGCTTCGATAGATTTATGCCAGATGGCATCGTCGGGGGTGCCCAGATTAAGCAGGTAGCTGGCGTGGCAGACCACCGGCAGTCCGCAGGCTGTTTGGGCCTGCAAAAAACGCTCGATGACCTCCGCTTCCAAATCTTTGGCCTGCCATTGGCGGTTGGATTTGGTAAAAATTTGCAGAGCGGTACAGTTAATAGCTATGGCCCGTTCAAAGGCGGTGTCAACCCCGCCGGAGACGGACATATGCGCGCCGAGCAGCATGAGAAATCTCCATTGAAAATAGTGTCAGGTGTGTCAGTGTCAGGTGTCACGTAGCCAAAGTATATGTCATTTCGACCGAAGGGAGAAATCCTTATAGTGTTACTTTAGAGGGATTTCTCGCTGTCGCTCGAAATGACATGAGCTTGTTTATTACTTTTGTGCCATAACGCCTCAATAATTTTTTGGTCAGTCCGAGGAAAAGGAAAAGCATCGAGTTCGGCCAGCGTCACCCAGCGCCAGTCGGCTACGCCCAGAGCTTGAGGTTGACCGGCCAGCAGGCGGCAGGCCAGGGCGTGCAGGGTGATTTTGAAGTGGGTATAGCTGTGCTTGACGGTCACAATCGGCTCGTCTACGGCTATCTCCAGCCCCAATTCTTCTCGAATTTCACGC
This sequence comes from Anaerolineales bacterium, assembly GCA_015075405.1. Lineage (GTDB taxonomy): Bacteria > Chloroflexota > Anaerolineae > 4572-78 > J111 > DSQQ01. The sequence continues at coordinate 1,234,245 of JABTUK010000002.1, read as the reverse complement.
TGAAGCGCTCCGGCCAGCGTTTCACCTGCTTCCACCTTGCCGCCGGGAAACTCCCAGAGACCGCCCAACATTCCCTCCGGCGGGCGCTGGGCGATCAACAGCCGGCCATTTTCGCGCAGCACCGCGGCAACCACGTCAAAATGGGGCAGCGCCTTTTTGACCGGCTTGACGGGCAGCTCCCGCTCCAGGCCGAGCAGGCGGGCCTGGCACAGCTCGTTGAGCGGGCACAGGAGACATTGGGGCGTTTGTGGCAGGCAGACCGTTGCGCCCAATTCCATGAGCGCCTCGGTCCAGTCGCCAGGAGTTTGGGGATCAACCAGGGCGGCGGCAATTTCACGAAGCTGTCGGGCCGCCTGACCCCGGCTCAAATCTTCCCTTAAGGCAACCAGACGGGCCAAAACCCGTTTGACGTTGCCATCCACAGCCGCAACCGCCTCACCAAAAGCAATCGAGGCCACCGCCCCCGCCGTGTACTCGCCAAAGCCGGGCAGCGTTCGCAGTTCGGCATAGGTGGTGGGAAAATGTCCCCCGTGCTGCTCGACCAGTTCGCGGGCGGCCCGGTGCAGGTTGCGGGCGCGGGCGTAATAGCCCAGGCCCTCCCAGGCTTTCAAAACTGCTTCCGGTGGCGCAGCGGCTAAATCGGCCAGGGTGGGGAAGCGTTCCAAAAAACGCTGATAGTAGGGGATGACGGTAGCAACCTGTGTTTGTTGCAGCATCACCTCGGAAATCCAGATGCGATAGGGGTCGGTTTCGCCGCGCCAGGGCAGGTCGCGCTTGTGGTGGTGATACCAGGTGAGGAGGCAGGAGCGGATTTCGGTCACATTTTGAAGGGGGTCTTTAATGCCTTGCATCACTCCGGGCAATCCTAATCCTCTGAAAATACGACCGGGGACAGGGGACGGGAGACCGGGGTCGTATATTATAGCTGGTCCCCGGTCCTCGGTCTCCGGTCATTGACGGCAAAAAATTTTCATCCTCCCAAAGAAAATGATAGCGAGGGCGGAAGTTCGACCAAACTGGACATCGCTCTGGCGGACGTTTCCCCATTCAAAGCGACCAGCAGCACAACCAGCAGCGCCAGGCCCACGTCAACGGCGGTCAGAAAAAAAGCCCCTATTTTTAGCAACTGTGGCCGCCTCATCTCAACATTCTGTTTGGCAAGCATACTAACACTATAAATCAACCCGCTTCCCCCGACAAGTTGGGCAGCCGTTTCCGGTCAGCTATAACTATTTTCCTGTGCGAACTACATATCCCAACAGGGTAAACACCACCCAGGTATAAGGGCCAAAGAAAAGCATGGCCTGTTCTCCACCAATCATGCCCGCCTTAACCCTGCCAGCTTGACGACCCATAGCAGCCGTTATAGACAGTCCCCCTTGAATGGAGTAAAATGACGTATCATCTACCGGAGTGACGATTAAATATCTATATCCATGATTAAACCGGCAGCGTGGTTCGTCTACACCAAACTATATCCGCCCCGACTGCGAGAAGATATTATTTTCCGCCAGCGGCTGCTGACGGTACTGCACCGGGCGCTGCTAACCTATCCGGTCACACTGCTCTCCGCCCCGCCCGGTTATGGCAAAACTACGCTGCTGGCCACCCTAGGCCAACCAAAGAACGAAGGCCAAGCGCAAAAGGACGAAGATATTCTTCATCCTTCACCCTTCACCCTTCATCCCTTTAAAGTTGCCTGGCTCTCGCTGGACGAGGATGACAATGATTTCAATCGTTTTTTAGCAGGTCTCATTGCCGCCTTGCAGGGTTTGGCCCCCTCCTGTGGCGTAATGGCCCAGTCCCTTTTGAGTGAGGCGTCCGGTTTGGCGGAGGCCGAGGCCCCGGCTGACCGAGCCAGGCGGCTGACCGGAGTGCTCATCAACGAAATTCTGGCCGAACTTCCGGCCCCGTTTGTCCTAGTCCTGGATGACCTCCATCACCTCACCGAACCTATCATCTACCTGGCCCTGGGTTATTTGCTGGACCATCTGCCCCCAACTATGCATCTGGCCCTGGCCACCCGCTCCGACCCGCCTCTGGCTCTGGCCCGACTGAAGGCGCGGGGGCAACTGGCTGAATTTCGCCTGGCCGACCTGCGTTTCACCCACGAGGAAATTGAGAAATTCTTGAATGACCGTCTGCAATTGGATTTACCGGCGTCTGAAATCATCAAACTACAGACCCGCACTGAAGGGTGGGCCGCCGGCCTGCGCCTGTTGGCCGGTTCACTGGCGGGGCTGACCGCGCCTGACGACCGGGCGCTTTTCATCAACCAATTGGCTCAAACTGAGCGTTACTTGTTCGATTTTCTGGCTGAGGAAGTTCTGCGCCGGCAAGAGCCGGACATGCAAACTTTTTTGCTAGAAACTGCCATTTTGTCTGAATTGACCCCCAACCTGTGCCGGGCGGTCACCGGCCGTCAAGATGCGGCTGAGCTGCTGCAAGAACTTTACCGGCGCAACTTGTTTCTGATAACCGTCGAAGGTATGGCCGGGCCAACCGGGGCCGAGGGACTGGCCTACCGTTACCACGCCTTGTTTGCTGAGTTTCTGCGTCGTAAGTTAAACCAGGATAGGCCGGAACGGCTGGTCGAATTACATTGCCGGGCTGCCTCAGCCGAGCCAATCCCCAGCCGGCGGCTCGGCCACTACCTGGCCGCCGAAATGTGGCTCGAAGCGGCCCAACTCATCGAGCAGGTGGGCGAACAACTTTTAGAGCAGGGTGAGTTCGACACGGTACGGAACTGGATTCGGGCCTTGCCGGATGAACTGACGCGGGCGCGGCCCCGCTTGAACTACTTGCTGGGGGTATGCGCCTGGCGGCGTTGGGAGTTAGACACAGGTCGGGTGCTGTTAGAACAGGCTCTAACCGGCTTTGAAGCGAGGGGGGATGCGGTTGGGACAGGGGAAACTTTGGCTCATCTGGCCCACTGTCTGGCCTTGAGTGGTAACTTCAACGAGGCCGATGAAGCCATCCGGCGGGCGCTCGAATACCCTGGCCTGCCTTACAACCAGGCCCAATTGTTGCTGATGAAGGCCAACCAGGCCATGGTTCAGGGTAACTGGCCCCAAACTATTGCCGATATTGACGCCGCCCTGGCCGTTGCCGCCACGTCCAGCGGGCTGCAAACCCTTAATGTCCTCGCAAATAATTTTACCGGCCCCTTCACCGTGCTACCGGGCGGCCTGGAACGGGCCGAGCGACTCTGGCAGCTCCTGGAGAGCCGCGGCCAGGGTCAGACCATTCCTTTGCGGGCAGCGACTCAAGGCTTGTTAGCCCTCATCCACCTGTGGCGGGGCCGTTGGGAGCAGGCGATAGCCTCGGCCGGCCAGTCCATTGCCCTCAGCGAGCAGTTTGGCGGTGGATTGTGGATGAATGCGACGCTAGGCGCGTTACAACCAATCTGTTACGCCCTACAGGGCGATGAAGTTGACCCTGATCGCTACTTTGCCGACCTTTTTGCAAAACTGGCCCAGCCGGCAGCCAGCCGGATTGCCGCCGCCTTTAAACCGGGTTTTCTTTTCTGGCAAGGCCGGATTTGCTGGCTGCAAGCCTGGTCTGACCCCGGCCGGCGCAGCCGCTTGGCCGAAGCGCAGGCCATTTATCGCCAACTAGAGGCGCTGGCCAACCCGTATGAATGGCCCTTTGCCCCGGCCTTGCGGGCGATGCTGGGCGGATTGTTAGCTCTGGCAGAGGGGCAGGTTCAACAGGCCGAGCAATTGTTGGGGCAGGCTGCGGCCATTCAGGATAAGTTGCGGTTTACAATTCTATTCAGCAACGCCCACCTGTTGCTGGCTTACTTTTATCTGCACCAGGGCCGCCAGGCCGAAGCACTGGTCAGCTTAACCCGCGTCCTGGCCGAATATGAGCAGCAGGACACACCCGGTTTAATGATGTGGGAAGGCAGCCCGGTGGTAGTTCCTTTGCTGCGGCTGGCCGTTGAACAACAGTGTCACCCCTCATTTGCCGTCCGTGTTTTGAACCTGTTGGGTGAACCAACCGTCACTTATCCCCCATCTGCCGACTTGCCGGTGGTCGAAGCAGGCGGGTATATCCCCGAAACCGGAGCGACCTTGACTCAGCGCGAAATCGAAGTGCTGCGGCTGCTGGCAACCGGAGCCAGCAATCCGGCCATTGCCCGGCAACTCATCGTTAGCCCGCATACGGTCAAACGCCACCTGGACAATATTTTTGCCAAACTGAATGTTTCCTCTCGAACCGAGGCCACACTTCGCGCCCGCGATTTGGGCCTGATTTAGCCAACCAGAAATAAAACTTTCGTTCCGGCGATATTCCCCCCGTTACGTATGGCCCGACTGGGCCATATCCATTCCCCTCAAATTTGTTCCCAATGACCCGATTGGGCGATGATTTGACCTGCCGCTTATCGTATACTCGACCCTATAAGTCTATTAGTGAAAATTTGCCCTCACCCTCACCCTCTCCCAAGGGGAGAGGGGACTCCTGGCTTGCTCCCCTCGCCCTCTGGGAGAGGGGTTGGGGGTGAGGGCTATTTACGAAGGAGAAAAACTATGTCTACCATTATATCTTTGGTGAGTCGAGTTGAGGATTCCATTCGGCGCGAAATCGCTACATTTTTACTGCTTACCTTTGCTCTGGCCTGGGGCTGCCAGATTACGGCCATCTTGCTGGGCGTTGACTTTAACCGGCTTGACTCCAGTCCACCCATCGTCTGGGTTATGTTGATAGGCACAGCCTGGGCGCCCGGCCTGGCCGCCCTGGCCACCCGGTTGATCTATTATCGCAGCCTGCGCGGAATGGGTTGGCAGGGCGTCCAACCTCGTTATCTGCTGTTGGGTGCAGGGCTGACGTTGTTGTTCATTGCCCTGAGTTACATGGCGGCCTGGCTTTTGAGTCCCGGTAGTTTTGCCCCCTTCCAAGTTCTGGACGAAGCAACAGCCATGCTGGGGCGCGGCTGGGCCGCCGACGGCGTCATCGTGCTGGTTTACCTGGGGTTGAATGGGCTGATGCTCATACTGCCCATCGGCTTCTTTGCCCTGGGTGAGGAGATTGGCTGGAGCGGGCTGCTGGCCCCGCAACTGGCCCGGATGACCTCATTTGGGTCTACGGCGCTCATCACCGGCATCATTTGGGCGCTTTATCATTTTCCCCTGATGTTGTTCGGTGGTTACACCCAGGGCGTTCCCTTATGGTACGGCCTGCTGATAAATTCGATAGTGCTGGTGGCCTCCGGTTTCATGCCGATTTGGTTGCGCTTGAAGTCGGGCAGCATGTGGCCCGCGGTTTTAACCCACACCTGCTGGAACATTTTTATGTTTTATCTCTTTGAGCCAATTACCCGGACCACTCCGCTGACGCTGTATCTGGTGGGCGAGAAGGGCGCAGCGACAGCGGTGGTGGTGATTGTTTCGGCGCTGCTGTTCTGGCGGTTGGGACGCTCATTGGGCCAGCCCGGTGATGAGCGGAATTAGCGCCGTACCTGGTAAGAAGGCTATTCCGGGATCGGGTTATGCAAGACCAACTTCGTGAGCGAATCATCGCTTTTCTTTCCCAAAACCGGGTAGGTATTCTCAGCGCCACTGGTTCGGACGGGATTTGGACGACGCCGGTACGCTATCGCAACCTTGGCCTGAGAGTGGAGTGCCTTGTCCCTCGCTGGGCCGATGCCAGCTATCACCTGGAACAGAATCCCCAGGTGACGTTGGTCATTGTCGTCGCTAACAAGAACCACGACCTGTGCTGGCTACACTACCAGGGTCTTGCCAGGGTTACGGTTACATCTGATTGGGCAGAGCTGCTGCCAGCAAAGATTCCATCGGCATTAGGCAATGACCTCTACCAACTGGTCAGTTTAACGCCGCAGCGTCTTGACCTGATTGACGAACAGCGTGGTTGGGGTATTCGCGACACGTTGGAGTAGCCACCTGGTCTGGTCATTAACAGGACAATCTTCCCGACAAGAAGGGGACATTGTCTCATAACAGGTTGAATTTCGAGGGGGAGTTTAATCTGTGATGATTAGCCAAATGCTTCGTAACGTACTCTCACTTTTGCCAGACGCTCCGGCAGTACCCTCACCCCAATCCCCGATCCCGTCGGAACCGTAATCGTCGAGTCCTCGACATTCAGTTTGAAATCCGGCTCGGCAATATCTTCGTGATAGTAGCGGTCGGTGGCGGAGATGTCGCCGGGCAGGGTAAAGTTGGGCAGCGAGGCCAAATGTAGATTGGCCGCCCGGCCCACCCCGGTTTCGAGCATGCCGCCGCACCAGAGGGGGATACCGGCTTCCTGGCACAGGGTGTGGATGGCCAGGGCGTTGCTAAAACCACCGACACGCCCGACCTTCATGTTGATGATGCGGCAGGCGTTGATTTCGATGGCCCAGCGGGCGTGTCCGGGCGAGTGGATGCTTTCGTCGAGACAGAGCGGCGTTTTGATTTGGGCCTGCAATTTGGCGTGGTCGGCGATGTCGTCGTGGTCGAGCGGCTGCTCGATCATCAGCAAATTGAGGGCGTCCATCTCGCGGAACAGGGGCGCGTCGGCTAGGCTGAAAGCGGAATTGGCATCGGCCATCAGCTTGAGGTTCGGGTAGCGCTCGCGCACCGCTGCCAGCGGTTTCATCTCCCAGCCCGGCTCGATCTTCATTTTGACGCGGCGGTAGCCCTGGGCAATGAATTGATCCACCTTTTCAAGCTGCTCGGCCAGGCTGGGTTGAATGCCGATGCTGACCCCCACTTCAACCCGCTCCCGCTGGCCGCCCAACATTGCTGAGAGGGGAACACCTTTGGCCTGGGCCAACAAATCCCAAACGGCATTTTCCAGGCCGGCCTTGGCCATCGGATGGCCGCGCACGCCTTTGTAGCGGGCGGTCACATCTTCAGGCGTGGTCACTTCCCGGCCCAGGTTGGGTGGGATCAAGAAGTCGCCCAGAATATGCCAGGCGGTGCTGATGGTTTCATAGGAGTAGCCGGGGTCATCCGAGGCGACGCACTCGCCCCAGCCCACCAGGCCCTCGCTGTAAACGGCCACCAGAATACAGGGCCGCGTCACCTGCGTCCCAAAGCTGGTCCGAAACGGGGCCACCAGCGGCTGGGAGACGTGGTGCAGTTCGATCCGTTCGATTTTCATAGGTTATATTCCTCAACTACTTATCTTTTTCCGGCTGCCAATCCTTTTGCAGCAAATAAAAATTGCGGTTTTCGCCGCGCCGGAGGTCAACAATGGTATAACCGGCAGTAAAATAAGCTTCAAAAATCTCGCGGGTGTGAAGACGCCACCGCACGGTTAGGTCGGGAGCAGCGGCGCGGAGAGAGGGAAAATCGGGTGGGATTTGTACCAAGCAGAGGGGTGAGTCGGGCGGGTCGAAAGTGGGGGGAGGAGCCAAGAAGCCATGTTCTGACAGGGTAGAGGGGTTAATCAGAGGATAAGCTGGGGTCTCAGAAGCGCCGGTTTGACGGATCAGGCGTGCGGCCACATGAGGCGAGGCAATCCACCAATCTACCCGAAAGCGGTCGCTGGGCATACCGCGATTGAGCGCGTCGGGCATGTCGCCGTATAGGTGGCGCAGGTACGTGTTGCAGACCACGCCCAATTTATTGAGATTCAGGTAGGCGTTCCGACCTTGCAGCGGGTCGAAGGTCCAGGTGATGAGGTCAAAACCACGAGCTAATGCGGCCTGGCGCTGGGCCAACTTTAACTGATAACCAACCCCGCTGCTCTGATATTGAGGCAGCACCCCGGTCATATGCGAGACGATTTTGAGCCGGTTCTGCTCGGTGAGGCCAAGCAGCCCCAATGAAAAACCGATGGGCTGCTCATCGTCCAGGGCTAACAGTACCAGGCCGCCTTCTTTGGCGATAATCAGCAGAATGTGGCTGGGGTTGACATCCCGGTCCACCGTGCCCCAGATTTGGATATTGAGCTGTTCTATGGCCTGACACTCTTCAATTGTGGTCACGGGGCGAATAGAGATAGTCATTGGCTTCCAAAGCGGGCCAATTCTACTATAATCCGGTTAAAACGTAAAGCTTATGAAGTTTTGACTGCAAGCAAAATTCGGTAAAGCTTGGAAGGTTGGAAGATGGGAAGGCTGGTAAATATTGACCAACCTTCCAGCCTTCCCATCTTCCTGGATTATCAAGATTACCGATTTTGAAAATCAAACTCATTAGAGACAACAGAGCGTATAAATATTACACTTTATTTACATAAAATCTTACCGTCCAGATTGCCAATTGGGTGAGATAGCGGTATAATGATATGGGCAAAGTCTGCCAGCCTACTATATCTTGTGGAGTAGATAAAGAATTTATCAACATATAGCGGTAAATGGTCTTTGTGGATCAGTCCAGGCCTGGTTTGAGCCGGGAGTGGGAGTTACGCTGCTTCTTCGCGTCTTGAGCATCTTTGTGGTAGGATAAAGCTGTATTTATCTTACATAGAGGAAAGCTCACAAAAACGCTATGCAACAGGTTAAGCGAAAAAACCCTTATCTGGGTTTAATCATTGTCGTCAGTACGTTAACAATCATTATGTTTATTTTATTGATCGCCGTTGGCGCGTTCCTATTTTCCGGCCAATTTGGTTTGGCCCAATCCGGCGGGGGTACAATCATCAGAGGCAGAACCCCGCTGAATACGGTTGACCCGACCGAGATTGACCCGGCTTTGGCGCTGGCCTCGCTGGGAGGGGTGTCAGAGGCGGATGTCATTATCGAGGCCATCCGTAAAGGCCGGCCCGAAACGGCGTTGGCTGCGCTGGCGTACCGCCCAACATTACCCGACAAGGAAAGCGCCGGCGACTTTCTGCTGCTGGGCGACGCTTATCAGGCTAATAATAACCCTGAAAAAGCTGTGTTTTGTTATCAGATGGCCGGTTTGATTGGGACGCTCAGCCCCAACCTGGCCGATACCGTGCGCTCGGATGTCTTTGTCGAGGCCGCCGAAAAATTAATGGCCCTCAACCAGCCCGAATGGGCTAAATTTTATTTGGATCAGGCTTTTGTGGTAGCAGCCAAAAGCCCGTTTTTACAGGGCGCCCACCGGCGCGGGGTGTTTGAGCGGTTGCAAAAGGATTATACAATTCTTTATGAAAAGCATGGGCTGGCCGAAGCCAGAGAGTTAGCCCGGCAGAGTCTCAATCTTAGCGCCAGGCCCCAGAGTCTGGCCGGCAATTTCGAGCAGTTAGTTATTTTGCCGCAAAACAGTGAGACAATAGCCCTACCTTTGTCGCTGCAAGAGGCCGAAGCTCATCGCTGGAGCCGGGCGCAAGAGTTGGCGGCGCTGTTGGTGGAGCGAGGTGGTAATGCTCCTCAATCGGCCAAAGAGGCGCTGAAAGAGGCGCTGCTGGCCGAAGATGCCCAAAAATTGCCTTTTTATGCCCAGGAGTTGAGCGCAGCCGCGCAACTGTCCCGAAAAATAGATATTACCCTGGCCCAAATCGAATGGTTATCAACCAAATACAGAATTGCCCGCGGCGCTTTTGGGTTGAGTTTGGTGCCGGAGTGGGAAGCCCAGGCTGAACAAATTCGGGCTGATTTGACCAAAACCTACGAAACTTTGTATGCCTTGTACGCTGATTTGATTGTGGCTTTGCCCGAACTTTCCCGAATTGACAAGGCCACCGAGGAAAGATTACGCCGCGAAATTTTGGCGGGCGAATTGGGGCGATACCCCAACTACCCCGAAGAACAACGGCGCAAACAACTTTTAGAGGCCACAAACCAATTAATCACCACCCAACCTGAACTGGGCGTTTTTATGGGCCTGGGTCAGGTAGCGGGTCGGGAGATGTATCGCTTGATTTCGTCAGAGTGAGCGGGTTGAAAGTTCAACGTTAAAAGTTAAAGGTTACAAGTGTCAACCTCCAACTTGTAACCTTACCACGTGTAACTTGTCAGGAGAGCGTGTATGTCGAATTTAGGCAATTTAATCACCGTTTTGTTGGCCATGATTATTGGGCTGATTGTTTTAACCTTGCTGTGCTTGCTAACCATATTTCTAAACCCCAATGTCTTTTTTAACCCTTTAAGCCCAAATCGCGCTACCGCTCTTGCCGCCACTCGCCTGGCCCGTCTGCCAACTGATACTTCTACGCCTCCCCCGGTGGCTACCTACCCGCCTACCTGGACGCCCAGCGCCACCTCGACCCCGGCGCCGACCAAAACCGCCACGGAAACCCGTACTCCCACCCCAACCAAAACCGACACCCCCACCAGCACGCCCACCTTCACCCGAACCCCGACCCGGGTCGTTCCGCCTACCTTTACCCCAATTCCGCCCTATGCTTTTGTGGCTCAAAGCGGCCCCGAAAGCGAAAATAACTGCGCGAATATCAAAATGAAATATTCGGTTTTTGGCACGGACAATGAACCGATTTCTGGTTTTCAAGTGGAATATGGCGAAATTGGAGTTCGCGGCAGCGTCTTCCAAACCGGACCAACCGAGTTTCACGAATTTTACGGCGTCACGCTCATTCCCGGCACCAATAAAGGCGCCTCCCAGAAGTCGCATAACTGGTTTGCCTATCTGATCCAGAATGGGCAAAAAGTGAGCAAAGCCCTCCTGTTTTCTACCGATCCGCTGTATGCCGACCCGCGCGAAAGCTGTAGTAATAATAACAATAACAGTAATAGTAATGACAACAATAGTAACGGTAATGATAACGGAAGTGGCAATGGCAACGACAATAGTAGCTGTATCCCCGACCCCTGCACCAGTGAAGATGCTACCAATATCAAGCATGTCGTCTTTCGACCGCAAGAGTTGGATGTCAGAGTGGCTACCCCGACTCCCCGCCTCAATTTGTGCATCCCCCCCTATGCAAGTTTTGTAATCGAGCGAACTTGCAACGACTGCCCCACCCAGGCCGATGCCCAGCGTCTATTCCAGACTGTGGGCGGCCCGCGAGTGGATATTTACGATTTTGACCGAGATAAAGACGGCATCGCCTGCGAAGATTTACCCCTGGGCCGGACCCTGCAATGTTCCGATTTTGCTACCCAGGCCCAGGCCCAGGCGGCTTATAATGCTGCCGGCGGCGGCAATAAAAATACCGATGCCCTGGACCCCGACCGCAACGGCATTGCCTGTGAAGAGTTGCCTTAAATAGCAGTATCAGTGGATCCCAATTTGAGGGGCCAGCACGCCCACGTGCGGCGGTGTTCGGCACGTGGGCCTGCCTCACTCCTCGAAAATTGGATCTACTGAGTATATCTGAGTAACAGACTGAAGTTGTTCGGCGGTAGGACACATGACACAAGGTGTCTTGCTTAAAAACAGTGAGGTAAAGTAAGATGACAACTCAAAGATTAGACAATCGTTGGACAACAGTTTTGTTGGCCCTGACCATGGGCATGACCCTGTTGTCGGTGCTCTGCTATGCCACCATCTTTATTCAGCCCAACGTTCCGTTTAATCCGCTCAGCCCCAGCCGGGCCACCGAAGTTGCCCTGAGAAATCCACCACCCCAAGCTACCCAAATTGTGATTGTGGCCACACCCGATCAATCCTACCCGCCCACCTGGACCCCCACCCCCACCCGCACCCCCGGCCCTACCAAAACCCCCACCGACACCCGCACCCCGACCCCCACCAAAACCCCCGCCCTACCCAGACCCCCACCCCACCGCCACACCGCTACCCGTGTGCCACCTACCCTGCCGCCGCCGCCCACCGCCACCCCCACCCCGTTTGGTTATGTTGTTTCGTCTCATTCCAGCGAGAACAACTGCGCCGATGTGGGTCTCAAGGGGACCGTCAATGGGCCGGACGGCTTGCCCAAAGCCGGGGTCCAGATTCAGTATGGCGAGCTGGGTGTGTCCGGCAGTTTGTTTACCGTTCGCACCGACGGCAACGGGCGCTACGGCGCTTTACTTCTGCCCGGCAGCAATAAGGTGGCGGCTACCTCATCGCACAACTGGTTTGCTTATGTGGTCGAAAATGGGCAGCGCGCCAGCGAAGAGTTTAAATTTACCACCGATCCGATCTACGCCGTAAACCCGAAGCATTGCAAAGCCTTAGATGATGAAGACGAAGTAGATATCAACGACAAAGACCGCAAGGGCTGCATCCCCAATCCGTGCAGCAGCGCCGACGCCATCCAGATTAAAATCATCAACTGGCAATTGAAACTAGGCGATGATTGAGGTAGAATACTCACGCTCAGCCTATCCTGAAAAGTGAGAAAGGGTCAATTCATGCCCACAGTGACACCTAAAAAAAGATTATCCTTTGGCTCGGCCGATTTGGACCAGATGGTTGGCGGCGGCCTGTTGTCTGGTTCAGCCTCGTTAATTAGCGGCGCGCCCGGTGTAGGCAAAACCACCCTGGGCTTGCAATTTTTGATCGCCGGGATCAAAGCCGGCCAGCCGGGGCTGATGGTTTCGTTTGAGGAATTTCCGGCCTCGCTCATCCGTGATGCGCTGCAACTGGGCTGGGATTTGAAAGCTTTGGAGAAAGACGGCCTGCTGCGGATTCTGTTTACCTCGCCGGAGGTGTTTTTAGGCAGCCTCAAATCTCCCGACAGCCCCTTGTCCCCGATGTTGCGCACCCTGGCTCCTGAGCGGGTGGTGATTGACAGCGCGGCCCACTTTCAACGGCTGACGACAGACCCCCAGGAGTTGCGTGATACTTACAATACCCTGGTCAACGCCCTCAAGCGAGAGGGCATGACGTCGCTGCTGCTGGATGAGGCGGTCAATGTGCTCGAAGTGCAGCGCGGGCGCATGGCCACTTTGCCCTTCCTGGTGGATACGGTCATGCTGCTCCGCTATGTTGAAGTAGACAGCAGTATGCAGCGGGCTATCGCCGTGATGAAAATGCGCGGCAGCGCCCATCAAAAAGAGATCCGCCGCTTTGAAATTCAAAAGGGCGGCCTTAAAATCAAAGAGCCGTTCACCGGCCGCGAAGGTATCCTCTCCGGCGCTACCCACAGAATTGCTTGATTTCCATAAGTTGGACATCCCGCAGCAGCCTGAACTCCATCTTTTCCGTGACCTGGCCCGCCGGGTCACCGCCCTCATTTTGCTTGGCCCGCAGTTGGATGCCCACTATGAGCAGGGCAAGACGCTGGCCCAGGCGTGGTAAAGTTCCCCGAAATACCGCATCTTTCCCATTTATGTTATAATTTCATAACTACTCAGATGTCATTGCGAGCGAAGCGAAGCAATCCCCAAGTTGGGATGGGGGATTGCTTCGGCTTACAGCCTCGCAATGACATGAGGAGTGAGTAGTTCGACAATGTCACATTATTATGACAACTATTATGATCCCATAACAGCCTGTTTTCCGGCGCTCGCCCGGCGATGAACTCGCCGGGCTACAAAACTGCGCCCGATCAATCGGGCTACTTTCGAGCGTGACAGATATGTATCTGTCACGGGTAACCGGCGGACTTAAGTCCGCAAAAACCGTTACGGATTCAAATCCGTAACGATCTGAAATCCCTAACGATCTGAAAGAAAGTCACTATGTACGTTCTACACCTTCATTGGCACCCGCCGACCCGCCCAACCGAAACCGAGACCGCCGGTATGCTCTGTTGGGCCGAGAGTTCGGACGGGCAACCGCCTAAAATCAAACCCAAAAAGGGAGCGCCTCATCCCTTTTGCGCCGCCCCAGAACTGTTGAAACCGTTGCTGGCCCCGCTGGCAGCAGAAGCAATGGTGGCCGAGAAAAAACTGGTCAGCCTGCTCCTACCCACCCTCAAATCCGGCCCACAGCCTTCGCCGCAGTTGCAGCACGATTGGGATATTGTGGACAGCGAAGCGCCTACACTGACGCCCTGGCTGGTGGCCGGGCTGTGGCTGCCGCCTGTGGCCGCCTTTGATCTGCTGACTGCTCTGGCCGGGACTGAAAACTTACCACCGCACCTGGTCCTGGGCGCGGAGATTTATTATTGGCACTCCGTCGCCAACCTGGTGTTGGAAACGCTGGCCCAGCAAAAGCTATTGCCGGTGTTGGCCCAGGCCGACGCCCAGGGCAAAATCTTTCACGCCCGCTGGCTGCCGGTGCTCGACGGCTCGCAGGACGGCCCGCGCCTGGCCCGGCTGCTGGAGGCTATGCCGCCCCTCTGCCGCGCTGAAACCGACAAGCCCGAAAACGCGCCTTCCCCGCGCACCGTGCTGGATACCTTTCTCAACACCATGACCGACGCCCTGGCCCGGCAGTGGAGCGCGGCGGCGGTTTCCCCCCTGGTGAAAAGGAGTGATGGCACGGATGTTGCCTACAACTGGCTGGCTTCCCTGTTCAATGCCAATCCCAGGGTCAGCGGCTCGACGGCCCAGTTGAGCCATCTGAACCAGGGCCACAAAAATTGGCGGCGCAATCTACACGTAGCCGGCGATAAAACCTTCCGGGTGGCCTTTCGACTGGAAGCCCCGGCCCAGCAGGCCGAGTCCGCCGCCAAAAAGAATTGGAATCTGCACTATTTGTTGCAGGCCCGCGATGATCCCAGTCTGCTGGTGCCGGCGCAGCAGGTCTGGCAGACCAAAGGCAATGTGTTGACCGCGCTCAACCGCCGTTTTGAACAGCCGCAGGAAAAACTGCTGGCCGGCCTGGGCTACGCCGCCCGCCTGTTCGAGCCGCTGCGGGCGGGTCTAAAAACGACGACGCCGGTCGCTCTGCCCCTCTCCACCGACGATGCTTTTAAATTTTTGCGCCAGAGCGCGCCGCTCCTTGAAGGCAGTGGCTTCGGGGTGCTGGTCCCGCCCTGGTGGAACAAGCCGGGCACGCGCTTGGGCGTCCGGCTCAAAATGGGGACCAAAAAAGGAGCTAAGGTCGAAACCAGCACCGGCGCGATGTCGCTGGAAAATCTGATTAGCTACAAGTGGGAACTGGCCCTGGGCGAGACCACCCTGACCCGCGAGGAGTTCAACGCGCTGGTGGCGCTGAAATCGCCGCTGGTCCAAATCCGGGGGCAGTGGGTCCAGCTCGACCCGGAGCAGATCGAGGCGGCGATTCGCTTTTGGGAGAAACAAAACCTGGAAGCCGAGGTGGGGCTGAACGAGGCCGTGCGCATGGGCCTGGGCGCCACCGAAACGGTCGAAGGCTTGCCGGTCGAGCGGGTAGAGTACGAAGGCTGGCTGGCCGATTGGATGGAGCGCTTTACCGGCCATGAAAAGTTGACCCCGCTGCCCCAGCCGCAAAGCTTGCAGGGCCAACTGCGGCCCTACCAGCAGTACGGCTACTCCTGGCTGGATTTTCTGCGGCGCTGGGGCATGGGCGCCTGCCTGGCCGACGACATGGGCCTGGGCAAAACCATCCAGACCATTGCTATGTTATTGAAGGAAAAAGAACAGAACGGGGCGCTGCCTGGCCCCAGTTTGCTGATTTGTCCCACCTCGGTGGTCTTCAACTGGCAGAAAGAGGTGGCGCGGTTTGCCCCGGCTTTGACCACCCACATTCATCAGGGCGCGGCCCGCCTGCGCGACGACGAATTGAAGCAGCAGGCGCAGCAAACCGATTTACTGCTGACCAGCTACGCCATCGCCCGCCGCGATGCCGAGACGCTCAAAGAGATTGGCTGGTTTGGGCTGATTTTGGACGAAGCCCAGAACATCAAAAATCCCGAAGCCAAGCAGAGCCAGGTTATTCGTCGCCTGCCGGCCCAATTTCGGCTGGCTTTGACCGGCACGCCGGTCGAGAACCGGCTGTCGGAATTGTGGTCAATTATGCACTTTCTCAATCCGGGCTACCTCGGTTCGCGCCATGGCTTTCGCCAAAATTTCGCCCTGCCGATTGAGCGCTACGGAGACGAGGAGGCGATTGGCCGTTTGAAAAAGATGGCCTCGCCCTTTATCCTGCGCCGGGTCAAAACCGACCCGCGGGTAATCCAGGATTTGCCCGACAAGCAGGAAATGAAAGTGTACTGCAATTTGACGGAGGAACAGGCCACGCTGTACGAGTCGGTGGTGCAAAAGGTGATGGAACGGCTGGCGGAGTCGTCGGGCATCGAGCGCAAGGGCCTGGTACTGAGCATGCTCATGCAGCTCAAACAGGTTTGCAACCACCCGGCCCAATTTCTGCACCAGGTGGGCGACGGGCACACCCTCACCCTCGATCCCGACAAGCCGCGCAGCGGCAAATTGACCCGCCTGACCGAAATGTTGGAAGAAGCGGTTTCGGTGGGCGACCGGATGCTGATTTTTACCCAATTTTCCGAGATGGGCCATTTGCTCAAAGAGCATCTCAACGAGGCGCTGGGTATATCGAGCCTGTTTTTGTACGGCGATACGCCGGTCAAAAAGCGCGAGGTCATGGTCAAACGTTTCCAGGAAGAGGAGAACGGCCCGCCGATTTTTATTCTGTCGCTCAAGGCGGGCGGCACCGGCCTCAACCTGACCCGCGCCAACCACGTTTTTCATTTTGATCGCTGGTGGAATCCGGCAGTGGAAAACCAGGCCACCGACCGCGCCTTTAGAATTGGGCAGACCCGCAATGTGCAGGTGCATAAATTTATCTGCGCCGGCACTTTGGAAGAGAAGATTGACGACATGATTGAAAGTAAAAAAGCCCTGGCCCAGAGCATCATCGGCAGCGGCGAAAACTGGCTGACCGAGCTTTCGACCAACGAACTGCGGGATCTGGTCGCCCTGCGTCGGGAGGCGGTGCAGTGATGGAAGAAAGGAAGGCTGGAGGAATGGAAGGTGGCAGAAGAAATTACCAGCCTTCCAACGTCCCAACCTTCCAGGAAGTTCGGGGAAAAGGTAATTAATAGGAGATTATCAATGAGCCGCTACGATTATTACGATTATTATCCGTCCAGCCAGCCCATTAAAACCGATCAGGGCATCAAGGCCAAAAGCAAGCGGGGCGATTTTGCCAAAAATTGGTGGGCCACCCGCTGGATTGCCGCCCTGGAGCGGCTGGTGGACCGGGGCCGGCTGACTCGCGGGCGTAGTTATGCCCGCCAGGGGCAGGTGCTTTCTATCGAGGAGACCAAGACCGGCATTGCTGCCAAAGTGCAAGGTTCGGAGCGCCGGCCCTATAAAATAACCATCGAGATGACCCCGCTGACCGATAAACAGTGGGAGCAGGTCATTGACGCGCTGGCCGGGCAAGCCATTTTCACCGCCCAACTCCTGGCCGGGGAGATGCCGCAGGAGATCGAGCAGGCTTTTCAAGCGGCTAAAGTTAGCCTCTTCCCGGAAAAACGGGGTCAATTGATCACCGAGTGTAGCTGCCCCGACCCATCGAACCCGTGCAAGCATATCGCCGCTGTGCATTACATTCTGGGCGAGCAGTTTGACGAAGACCCGTTTTTGCTCTTCCGGCTGCGCGGGCGAACCCAGGAGCAGATTCTGGCTGCGCTGCGTGAACGCCGGGCCGCAGGCGGAGCGGAGGACGAGGCAGAAGAGGAGATAGCGGAAGTTGCGCCGCCCCTGGCCGAGAGCCTGGCTCACTTCTGGCAGTTGGGCCAGCCGTTGACCCATTTCAAAACAACCATCAAGCCTCCGATTACCTCTTTGCCCATCTTGAAACGCCTGGGCCAGCCCTCTTTTCTGAGCGAGGATATCGAACACCTCCTCGGCCCGGCCTACCGCGCCATCAGCGAGGCGGCGATAACGGCGGCCTTTAAGGATGATACAGAGTCGGTTGAAAGTTGAACGTTTGAACGTTCAACTTGCTACCCTAAAAATGGAACTATCCGAGATACTTTATCAACAAACCAATGACACCCTCAAACGGCTGGCCGGGCTGTGCGGTTGTTCCAGTTACACCCGCAAGGATGACCTAGTGCGCTGCATTCACAAAGTAGTCATGACCCCGGACTCGCTGCGGCGCTTGTGGGATAAGCTGGACGATTTATCTAAAAAAGCGGTAGCCTCGGCTTACCACAACGGGGGCGAGTTTAACGCGACTGCCTTTGTGGCCCAGTACGGCTCGCTGCCGGAGCGCCCGCAGAGTAGATGGTCGTGGCAAGCCCAACCGATTCTGCTGGACCTGTTTCTGTACACTCCCACCCCCTACCACGCCTTTAATGTTTACAATCCTATTTTGCCCAGCGATTTGCTGCCGCTGCTGGAAAATTTGGTCCCGCCGCCCGACAAATTTCAGGTGTCAGGCGTGTCGCAAGCGCCCAAAACCACGCCGGGGCGTTTCCACAGGCTGGCAGAACTTATTTGCGCTGAAACTGAGCAGGCCGGGCTGCACGATTTGGTGGCCTATTTGCGGCTGGTCAATGAAGGTAAAATTAGTACCGATAACACTTCGGGGCGGGCCACCCTGGCAGGGATCAAACAAATTGTGGCTAATTTGTTACAGGGAGATTTTCTGCCGCTCTTCGACAAATACCGCGCCAACCAAACCATCCGCCCGTTTGGGCTGGATGTCTTCGCCCGCGAGTCGGGCCTGGTCAAAATGGGCCGGATACGCGGTTTGCAATTGTCACCGCTGGGGCAGAAGTTTTATCAAACCCAGGATGTCGAAAGTTTGCTGGAAGCGTTTGAAAGCTGGACTCGCGAAGGCAGTTTTGATGAGTTGAGCCGCATTTCGGCGCTCAAAGGCCAAAAGAGCCGCAGCACTTTGTTCACCCCTCCGGCCTCCCGGCGCGAGCCGATTATTGAAGCCCTGTCGTGGTGTCCGGTCGGCGTCTGGATTGACCTGGAAGATTTCTTTCGAGCCATCAAAATCTGGCGCTTTGATTTTGCGGTGGAAAAAACCGGCTACAGCAGCCTGTATGTGGGCCATAAAGAGTATGGCGCGCTCTACAGCGATACCTATTGGCCGGTAGTTAAAGGTTCGTATATCAAAGTGATTTTGATGGAATATTTGGGCAGCATCGGGGCGTTGGATTTGCTCTACACCCGCCCGGAAGAGGCCAAATCCGCGGTGAGTTCGCCCTACAGCGACGAGATTTTTAGCCCCTATGACGGCCTCAAATATTTTCGGATCAACCCGTTGGGGGCATATCTACTGGGGCAGGCTGGCGAGTATATTCCTTCCCGGCCGCTGGCCGCCTCGCTTTTTACCGTTTCAGCCGATTTGGTCGTGACTGTGACCCATCCGGCTAACCTGACCCCCAACAACCGCCGCGATTTGGAACTACTGGCCGTCCCACTGGGAAACGGCTCTTACCGGCTGGACTCGCAGCGCCTCTTGACTTCGCTGGAAGAGGGTCAGGAATTGGCCCATCTGGCCGATTTTTTGAGCCAACGAAACACCGGGCCGCTCCCGCCGCCGGTGCTGGCCTGGCTGGAACGGATCAACCAGAATAGTCAAGCCTTCAATCGCGGAGAGCCGGCCCTATTTATCAAAGCTAACTCCGCCGAACTGCTGGAGTTGGCCCTATCTGACCCTGTTCTGGGTAAAATCTGCCGGGCGATTGATAAAAAAACACTGGTCATTCCGGCCAATAAGGAAAAAGCAGTGCGGGCCAGGTTGAAAGAGCTGGAGTATATTCTTCAGTAAAGGACAACTCCTTAGCACAGGATTGCCCAAGTTCGTGACGAAATCAAAGCAAGCAAATACCTCAGTCCAAGTTATGTCATTCCGACCGTAGGGAGGAATCTTCGTTCTCACCGCCTAAGCTGTTACACCGAGCAAGGAGATTTCTCGCTGGCGCTCGAAATGACAGCTAAGCAGTGAATTATCCAACCTCGCCAAAATTGTCGTTAATCAACTGGGTCAGAGTATCTATGGCTGCTTGAGCGTCTTCGCCCTCAGCCGTCAGGCGAATGGTGTGACCCTGGGCTACGGCTGCTTTGATCACGCTGACAATACTCTTGGCGTTCACCTCGGTTGAGTTGCGGGTCAGGTTTGCCAGAGAAATTTTTGATTGGAACTTGCTGGCGGTTTGCACAAAAGTAACGCCGGGTCTGGCATGGAGGCCAACCGGATGGTTTATGGTGATGGTTGTTTCGACCATTTTTAACCCTCAACCCCTATTTTCCGTTGGGAGCGGCCACTTGTTGGTCTTGCAGCCGTCTCAAATGAACAATGGTCAGCGATTCATCCACTTTCACATCGGCGTAGGTCAGCGGTTCGCCCTGGGCAACATCACGTAACAATTGGCTGCCTGGGGCCAGACCCAATGGTAACAGCCCCCCTTGGCGGGCCACGTCGGCTCGTTCAATCAGCCCGTAGACACAGAAGCCGCCCAGGCCATCAATCGTCTCACCGGCCTTTAAATCTTTTTTGGCTACAGTTATTGTTTCGGCTACAGGCGGGTAATCGGTCGCGGCGGTCGTTTCGCCCTTCAATACGGCGCGAGCGATAGAAATGGGCGTTTCCAGGCTGGTCAGATGATAGGGCCGGTAAAGCGCCCAGTAAGGGCCGCTGCCCATGCTGAGATACTGCAAGTCACGGATAATCTTGGGGTGGTCAGTGGTAAAGACGACAAACACACCGGGAGAAACTCCCAGGCCATATTCAACCACCCCAGTTTGGTTCAAAATCCCTCCGGCTTCTTTAGGCACATACACCTTTGAAAGCGTGGCGGCGGTAACTGCGGGACCATGCATGCCACGCACGTCCGGCACAAAACCAATGGCATTGCCCAGAGAGGTCATTTCGACCATCGTTTTGGTGCCATCTTCAAAAGAAGCCAACATTTTGGGATTCATCCGTCTCATTCTGGCTTTTTCGGCTACGGTGTCGGGGTTAGAGGTGCGATCAAGCGGGTTGTTCTTCCCTTTACCGGCGCAAACAACTTCAAAGCCCAGGCTGCTGGCAAAGTCAAACAGTTCCATCGTTGTGCCGGGTTCATCACCGGCGGTGAGGGTGTAGACAACATTGGCGGCCTTGGCCATCTTCCGCAAGAGATAGCCAACCGTTGCATCCGTTTCTACGTTCATTTGCAGCACATGTTTGCGGTTGAGAATGGCGTCCAGGGCAACCTTGGCTCCAATTTCTGGAACGCCGGTGGCTTCAACAATGATGTCTAAATTGGGGATTTGAGACAAGAGGGAGGCATCGTTGGTGGCCAGCCGGCGACCTTCCTCAATCGCCGCCACGGCCAGGTCCAGCCGATTTGTTTCGACAATCAGATCATCAGGCAAGTTGGCGGATTGAAATGCCTGAACCGCCCGCCCCGGCGCTACATCGGCCACGGCAAAGGCGCGCACCCCGTACATCATTTCCATCTGGCAAATCAAACCTTCGCCCATCTGGCCGGCCCCCACCAGGCCGACTTTGACCAGGTTGCCTGCCTGCTGATATTCCTTAAGCAAGTTTTGAAGCGTCATTTTTTAGCCTTTCAACGGTTAAACCTTTAACAGAGAAACCAGCCCCCCATGCATAAATTATTCAAGCTATTTTTTTGCCCACAATTTTGATAACTGTGCCTGGCGCAATAGGAGGGATAGGGACATCGCTTGGCACAGAGATATCGCCGGGCATCTCCGGTTGCGTCAGGCCGTTGAACTTGACTACAAAGTGTCCCAGGTTGGCCAGATTTTCATTGGCTACTTCACCCACACATAAGATAGTCAAGGGCTGGCCATCAATGATAAGTTTGTCGCCGGCCACAACCTTTTGATGAAGTTTGTCGTGGGCGTGCAGAATGGCAATTTTAGCCAGTTCATCCGGCACATTTATTTGAAAGAATATTAACATTCCCTCGTCAATAAAATCCTGGGTGATTGGGCCGAGTTTGATTACTTTTGTTTCATACTTGGTGACACTCATTGACTTGTCCTTTGAGGCCAAAATCTGACCCGTTTATTCATCCAGCAAAGTTATATTGTCAACCGTAACCCCGGATACAAAGTTAGTTTCTTTGATATATTTCATCAGCGGGCCAGAAGGTGAGGTGGCATGAATATCTACTGTGGGTACCCCTTTCATGGGGTATACGCCGACGCGGGCGGTGCCGCCGCAGTCAATCACGGCGACGGCAATCTGCTCAAAATCGGCCTTGGAACGAAAGCCGTCAAATGTTTGCCCGCCGGTTAGATCGGCAATCCGCTGGGCCACCGGGTGAATCCCACCCCCGGTAACGCAGTAAATTAAATTTTTGCCGGGTTTTGGTTCAATAATCAGGGGGCCGCCCCAGCCGCGCACCCCATGCGCAATTTTTACTCGCCGGTAAGGGTTGTCGCCATCCGGTGTAGTAGCGGCCGGCGCTTCGGTTTTGGTTTCAACGGCCGGCGGAACTGCTTTTTCCTCTGGTTTTGGCGCATCGCCGATCATAACTTTTTTGAAACTATCCCAGAATCCCATATTTTTCCTCCATAATGGTTAGCTGTGATGCTGCGGTTACTATTTTTGGCTAACCGCAGCACCCAACTTTGAGAAATCGTAACTGCTCAGCCATGTCATCCATTCGACAAGCTCAGGACAGGTTTCGACCGCAGGGAGAAATCCCCGATATCGCACTTTTAGGTGTTGTGCCCTGGGGATTTCTCGCTCCTTCGTCGCTCGAAATGACATGAGCCTGAGTAATAACAAGAAATCTTTTATAACCAAGGCTAACTATATAGCCCAAAGCTGGCCAACCAGGCCAGAACCACCGCAATTGGCCCCGTAATCATGCGTGATACCAGTACAGCCGGCACGCCTATCTCAACGGTTTCAGGTTCGGCTTCGCCCAAGGCCAAACCCACCGGAATGAAGTCACAACCCACCTGGGGATTGATGGCAAACAGGGCTGGCAGGGCGTAGCTAGGCGGAATAGCCCCTTTGGCAATTAAAGTGCTGCCTAACAAAGTCCCGACAACCTGGGCGATCACCGCGCCCGGGCCTAACAACGGCGACAAGAAAGGGATTGAGCAGACGACGCTAATGATCAGTAACCCAATCAAACTTCCGGCCAGTGGGGCCAGTCCCCTGGCAATCAGGTCGCCAATGCCGGTATAGAGAATAATACCAATTACCAGCGCAATGAAGGCCATAAAGGGGAGGATATTCTTCAGCACCTGATCAATTGATTCACGCCCCGCTTGATACAAAGCGCCAACAACTCTACCAACGGAACGACCTAAGTTAACAAGCAACTGTTGCATGATTCTTTAGCTCCTTATTGAGATCTATTTATTTAGCCGCCGCTGTTGCCATTTCTCTTTCGTCCCGGCGCGCCCACATCACTGCGGTTATCCGTTCGGTCACAATGCCGCGAATGAAAATGACAACCATCCCAATCAATAGGTACCGAATTGCCAGCGGTACCACCGAAAGCCCCAATGTCTCGATGCCGGTGGCAATGCCTAACCAAACAAAGAGTTCACCTGGGTTGATATGGGGGAAAATACCCAAAGGAGGATGGACATAAGAAACGGCTGCATCGTAGAAGGCCGGTTTATACCGTTCGGGTAAGAAACGGCCCATGGTATAGGCCATGGGGTTGGTCAGAAAGAAGACCGATATGACTGGTAAGACCAGGTAACGGATTGGGTAAAAAATCAAACCGGGGCGAGCGGCCCACTCGCCCACTTTGTCAATCCGCTCTACGCCAATTAAGGCGATCAGCGCATTAACTGCCGTTAGCAAGATGATTAACAGCGGGACAATGCCTGTGACCAGGCTAACAAATACGTCGCCGCCTTGCTTAAACATGCCGATGAAATGCTCGGCCAACCAAACCAACGAATCCATAGTGTAAATCTCCTCAAGTTTATAGTTTAAGATTTTTACCATAAAAAGTTTTGGTGTAACTGCTCAGCCATGTCATCCATTCGACAAGCTCAGGACAGGTTTCGACCGCAGGGAGAAATCCCTCATGCCTATGTGACGCTCTAGGGATTTCTCGGCCTTATGGCCTCGAAATGACATGAGCCTGAGTAGTAACGTTTTGGTCTTGCTTCTCGGCTGTGGTATTGTCTTAATAGGCGCCTCCTGTTCCATTACATCGTTGTAACTTACTTCTGCGGTTATAAATTTTGAGGAGTCAAGCGATGAGTTCGGATTTGAAGTTAAGTTACAACTTATCCAATCATTAGCTGATGCCTAAGTTGACTTGGGAAAAGGTACTGACGTTTCCTTTATTTTGGGCTGCTTGCAAATCCCTGGCGGCATTAGCAATGGCAGGCCGCAGCTTTTTAGAGACGGGGAGAGTCTCCTCGTGGGTTAAAAGCTCTGGCAGCGATATGCCAACCAATTGCGGGATTGGCTTTAACTGGGCAAATACGTCCAACCGGAAAAGTGTTCAAGATGGATAATCCGGCCATCTTCGCCAATGGTGAGCACCGCGTAGGATCGTCCCTTGTAACGATTCCCGCTTAGCCCAATAGCGGTCAAGCCGCTGCGGCGCAGGATAATCATCCGCTGGTAAAACGACGCATTTGCCAATAAGCCAGCCCAAATTGCATGAGCCACAATATGCCTAAAGCTAAGAAGGTGAGACCTGGATTGTTGGTAATCAGCCCATTATTTTATCCTCCGTGTAAGGCCAAAACCTCTGTAGCGGTGAGACAGTCGGTAACTAATACAGTAACAAAGCCGCCCCGCAAAGCTGCCAGAATGGCGGGCGCATGATGACGTTACCGGCTACAGCGATAACCGTAGGAATGGCGTGAATGGTGGCTAAATCCAGGCCAATCACGCGGCGATTGGCCGGCAGGTCAACCGTTTCCTCCGCATTAAAATGGCGAGACAAAATATCGCCAATAGCCCCAATTTCATGCAAAGCCGCCAAATCTGTTTTATTAAGATACCCCACTCGCTGTAAGCTGGATAGCTTGGGATCAAGCGTACCAATCCATCAAGGCCAGGTCTACTTGACTGGCTTCAGTTAAGGTATTAGCAATGGTCGGGTCTTGTAATAAAGACTCGGCCAGGGCCTCATCTTTAACCACCAGTGGGGCATAAAGCACATGATAGCTGGCCG
Organism: Anaerolineales bacterium; assembly: GCA_015075405.1. GTDB lineage: Bacteria > Chloroflexota > Anaerolineae > 4572-78 > J111 > DSQQ01. The sequence goes on along the minus strand of JABTUK010000002.1, from coordinate 1,209,498 downwards.
ATAACTTCTCTCTGACAGCCAGCGCGCAAGTTCGGGCCATCGAATACCGGATTACCGCTGCCGAGAGCGCCCGAAATCTGCACAACTTTGGCTTCCTTCAATTCCACCCTGGGCATGGCCCGGACAACCTGGTGAACGGTTGTGCCTGAACCCAGGCCAATTTTAATGCCGTCGTGAAGGTGATTTTGCAGGCAGCGCGCTCCTAAACTGCCTAAACGCTGCCAGAGGAGGTCTTGATTATCAGGAGGATTAGCCAGAACATAGGCTTGCCTGAGGTTAAATGTTTGAGTGAGAAGGATTCTAATTCGGTATCTCTTTTGAGGGGAAAGGTTACTTTAATTTCTACCAGGCCCACTTCACGGGCCTCTTGGAGAATCCGGGAAGCCATGGAGCGAGATTTTCCAATCCGTTCGGCAATAACAGATTGGTCCAGGTTGTCTTCATAATACCAAGATGCTACTTGCCCCAGTAGTTCCAACCGGTCATCTTCCATGATAAGACCTGAGTAGAAATTGTGAATTATTATTAGCAAATGTGAGCAAATTATAAAGCTCTTTTAGAATCTTGTCAAATTGAATTCAACGTTGTGAGAATATGTTAACAAATGTGAGTAGACCCAGTAGATCCAATGTTTCACCGTAGCTGGCGCATCCCTATGCGTCAGCGGGCGGCATAGGGATGCCACCCTACGGAAAATTTGGATCCACTGAGACTGATTGAAACAAGCAGCAAAAATGCAAAAACCTCGATTTGGTCGAGGTTTTTGGAGGGTTACAGAATTATTTTGACGCTCAAATCTGGTTGGCCGACAAATTTAAGTTTTGAAAGCGACCACCCATTTAGGTTTAGGTCGGGTTGCTTTGCGGCGTGAAGCCATGGCGGGTTCAGGGTCGGGAGCGGGGTCAAGCCAAAGGGCGGGCATACGGGGCCAACCACGGCGGAATTGTTGGCGTAACCAACTCCAACCGATTTTGAGATAACTCATGCTTTGGTCCCAGTGAGCATCCACCCAGCGACGGAGCTTGAGGCGAACCACACCCACGCCAACACTGGTAAAGTGAAGCGTGGCCACGGCCAGAACCAGAAACAATCGTTCCAGAGCAGCGGGCGTATCCAAACGGCTGGCCTCGACCTGAAAGCCATTGGATTTGTCATCGAGGAAATTTTCTTCCAGGTCAAAGCGCAAGCCGTACTCGTCAAAGGTAGTCAAGTCGGTATACTCATCGCTGACCAGTAACCACGGGTCTTGGTTGGGTTGGTCCAGTTGGGCTAAGGCCAGGTGACACGGCCCTAAGGCCACCCCAGGAGATGGACCCGGTGGTAGAAATGGGCGGCTCTTTGGCGGGGAGCAGTTGCCGACCGGGACCACCCGGCGGTCAGGGAAATGGATTAAGGTATCAGCCGTCAGCCGAACCCGGTAATGCCACTGCTGCCGCCGCAGCCACTGGAACAGTTCTTGGTGGACGAAGCCTCGGTCGGCCAGGAAAATGACCTCCAGACCGGTCGGCAGACAAGCCGCCGCTTGATCCAGCACCCCGACATAGTCAGCATAGCCGACGGTCGCGCTGGCATGCCGCAGCACCCGCCAGGCCAAAGGAATAGCTCGCCCCGATAGATCAGGGATACCCGGATCAAAACGAAAGGACTGCCGTGCAACACCGATACATCCAAAGCCACATACACCCGTCCCTGGGCGACCAAGCCGTCAGCGCGGCTTTGCACCAGCGGCGCATACAAGGCTTGGGGCCCTGAATTTGGGCATTGTCCACCCACCGCTGGAAGCGCCGGGTGTGACTGGCGGCTTGTGGGCCTGGCTCTTGACCGCTTCGCCCCAACTCGATAAACTGGCCTTCTGGCTCCAACACAGACCTACCACCGCCCAAGCCAGGGTCACCAAGCGGCGAATATCGCCCCAAGCGGATCGAGGCAGATGGAGCAGAAAAGTTTGCATCAGGGTACAAAACATTTGATGACTATCCGTCATATTACCTCCCGAATTTCTCTGGGAGGTTGTTTTACCGCAATCTTGGCTATTTATCCAGATTAAATTTGTCAGCCAAGCAGCGCTCAAATTACTGATTGGGGATATTACCCAGATAGAGGCTGTTGCTGTCTAACACATACATCCGGCCGCCAATTTCGTCTATGAATATATCCTGCAAATTGGCAAACGACACCCCTTCGCCTTCGCGGGGTTTGAATTGACGGACAAAGCTGCCATCCTTATTCAACTGGACCACCCGCCGGTTGCCGGCATCGGCGATGTAGATGTGCTGCACCGACTCATTGGGCGCGGTGAAGATGGCAACCGGGTTGTTCAACGGTTTGTCCAGCCCGGTCAGATTGAACCCAACGGCCTGGCCGCCTTCATACTTGCCAATCCGCCCATCTTTGAAAAGAATGTAGACGGCCCCATCAATAGCCAAATCAACCGCCTGGCTCAAGTCCACCGGCGGTTCGGCCGGAAAGTAACTTTCGGGGGCGGCGCTGTAGCCATCGGCTGTGGGCAGGTAGCGCCACAATTTGTTGGCCTGGGGGTCCAAAATATAGAAGTTGCCAAAAAAGCTGTCTACTGCCACCGGCAGCACAAAGGGCGTGGGCGGCGTGGCCAGGGCCGAGGTAGTAATGCCCCAACTGGAGTTGTATTCCAGCAGGCCAGTGCTGTTCAGCACAATCAAATCACTGGTTTGGCGGTTGCCGCCGGCGGGCATCCAGGCCATCGCCAGCAAATCGCCGACGGTGATATTTTCCACGGCTTGCCCCCGCGATGTCACCAGCAGCGATTGGTCATCCGGCAACAGCGCCTCGCCCAAATCGTCCAGACGATGGTGAAAAACGCGGTCGGTGCCGGCATCCAACACAAAAAGTTCAACCCCCTGCACCAAAAGCCCCTTGAGGTTGGTCCCTTCGTCGGTGTACTGGCGGAGTTGGGGCAAATAATACAGGCGCTGCATATTGCCCACCTTGTCGGTCTGTTCGGCCATTTTTTGGCGCAGTTCAATAATTTCGGGCTGGCCGCTCTTGATTTTTTCGGCTTCAATCAGCAACGACTCGGCTTCGGCCATCAAACCCAGGGCCGCGCCGGGGTCGCTGGTTTGGGCCTGCTGAAATTTGGCCTGAGCGTTGGTGATAAAGGCCGTGTATTCGGCCTCTTGCTGCCGGCCCTTTTGCCAGTAGATCACGCCGACAATCAGCCCGACCAGCAAAGGGATGGCCAGGGCAATGTAAAGCAGCAATTTCCACGAGGGGCTTCCATCCGGGGCGGGTTCGCGCCGGTAGGCTTGCGCTCCCGCCTGGCGACGGGCATGACCGCTATGCTCACCATCGCGGTGGAGCACGGCGGCTACACCGCGCCCCAGCAGAATGATGGGCAGCAAAATAAGCATACCCAACCGTTGCAGAATTTGAGTGCGTTCCCCCGGCGGCGTCCGGCGCAGCTCCGGCTCAAAGTTTGACCCCCGCGCCACTGAAGCCATTTCTCTGGCATCCCAGGTCAATTTCTCTTCGGAATCATAGGCTTTCCTGGCAACTTTGGCCTCCTTGCCTTTTTGGGCAGGTGGAGGAGGAGTTTCGTCTTCTGGGACCGTCTCTGCGGCTGGCTCATCCTCTTCCCACTCGTCAACCGGGGTTGACTTTTTGGAGAAGACCCCCAGCCATTCCACCCTGGGTTGGAAAATTGACCTGCCTTTTTTGTCCCCCACTTCGGTTTCAAAAGCCGGCTCCGCTGCGGCGACTGCCTCGACCACCGCCGGAGACTCTGTGGCAGCAGCGGCTTTACGCGGAACTGGGGGGATGTTCTTCTTTAAGAGCGAGCCAAAAGTTGAGGTTGTTTCTTCGACCACCAGCAGGGCCAGGGCCGAACAGTTACTGGCCTGGGCAACCTGCCCCAAATTTTTGATGGCCGTCTTAATGTTGCGTCCAGCCACGGCCTTGACCACATCACTCAAGGGTAGTTGGCCGGCCAGGCCGCTGTCGGCCAGCACCAGCATATCCTGAGGGCTGACCCGCAAATGGCAGAGATTCGGCTCGATAATGGCGCTGATACCCAAGGCCGAGTCATTCACCGCTTCGGCGTTGCGGCGGCCTGAGCGGGGGGGCGGCGGCAACGCTTCATCCAGCCAGACCGACTGGGCCGGATGGCGTTGGATATGATCGCCCAGCACCGCAAAAAGGGCGGCCGGCCCAATTTGAGCCACAAAAGCATCCTCGCCGCTCATCACCACTGCCACCACTCCGGCCACCAGCCGTTCATCCACGCTCACCTGGAGATTGCGCTGGTACAGTTGATCGCCCGCCGCCTGGAGCGCGCGGCGCAAACTGGCTGTCACCGAGCCGCGATCCAGATAATAGGCATCACGAACCAGGCCGGCCAGCTTTTGTTCCAGGGTTTTGTAATCCGATTTCACCCCTCGGACCTCAACCAGCACAAACAAGTCGCCCTTGCCTGCGCCGGGCGATCCCGCCGATTTGGGTTCGCGCACGGCCACCTGGTTGGGCGCATCGCCGCGCCAGTTTCCTCCCACAATATTGAGCTGGCCAATGACGGTTGTTATTTCGGCGGTCATAGAACACCTCGGGCTTTCTTTGACACTTCTGTGATGATGCCTGGAAGACTGGAAGATTGGAAGCTTGGCTCTTTCCCAGCCATCCACCTTCCAGCCTTCCAATCTTTGTTACTCCCACTCAATCGTGGCCGGTGGTTTGCTGCTAATATCGTAAACAACCCGGTTAACGCCGGGCACTTCGTTGACAATGCGATTGCTGACGCGAGCCAACAAATCGGCGGGCAGGCGGGCCCAGTCGGCGGTCATAAAATCGTCGGTGGTGACGGCCCGCAGGGCAATCACATCGGCGTAGGTGCGGAAATCGCCCATTACGCCCACACTTTGCACCGGCAGTAAAACGGCAAAAGCCTGGGCGGTGCGGTCATACCAACCGCTGGCCCGCAGTTCTTCGATCAAAATCGCGTCGGCGGCGCGCAGAGTTTCTAGCCGCTCCCAGGTAACTTCGCCCAGAACGCGCACGGCCAAACCAGGGCCGGGGAAAGGATGCCGCCAGACCATTGGCCGGGGCAGTCCCAGCGCTTCGCCGACCGCCCGAACCTCGTCCTTGAAGAGATAGCGTAGCGGCTCAACCAATTGGAACTGCATGTCCTCCGGCAGCCCACCGACGTTATGATGCGTTTTGATCTTGGCAGCCAGACCCCCCCCCTTGCCCCCCCCGCTTGCGGGGGGGGAGGGAGGGGGGGGTACGGCGCTTTCGATCACGTCCGGGTAAAGCGTCCCCTGGGCCAAAAAGTCAACCTGGCCCAGCCGCCGCGCTTCGGCCTCAAAAATGCGGACAAACTTCTCGCCGATGATTTTGCGCTTGGCTTCCGGGTCGGTTATGCCGGCCAGGGCGCTCAAAAAATCTTCGGTGGCGTCAACGGCAACCAGATGGGCATGCATCTGCTGTTGAAAGGTTTGGACCACCTGTTCCGGCTCGTTTTGCCGCAGCAGCCCATTGTTGACAAAGATACAGGTTAACTGGTCGCCAATTGCCCGATGCAACAACGCCGCCGTCACCGACGAGTCCACCCCACCTGACAGTCCGCAAACCACTTTCCCCGCGCCCACCTGGGCCTGAATCTGGCCGAGACTCTCTTCGATAAAGTTGCCGGGCGTCCAGCCGCCGTGACAGCCGCAAACCTCATACAAAAAGGCCCGCAGCAGCGCCTTTCCCTGGGGGGTGTGGGTCACTTCGGGGTGAAACTGGAGACCATACAGACCTCGCTCCGGGTCGCCAACGGCGGCGTGGGGAGAATTGGGGGAGTGGGCCAGGGTGCGGAAACCGTCCGGCAGGCGTGTCACCCGGTCGCCGTGGCTCATCCAGACTTGAAGGGTTGCAGGTTGAACGTTGAACGTTGAAAAGAGAGGGTTGTCTGGATCGCTGAGTTCAATTTCGGCCGGGCCGTATTCCCGTTCAGAGCCGGGGTCAACCTGGCCGCCCAGATGATAGGCCAATAATTGCATGCCATAGCAAATGCCCAGGACCGGTTTTTGACTTTTTAAGACGAAGTCCGGCAGATGCGGCGCGCCGGGGGCATAGACGCTGGCCGGTCCGCCCGACAGAATATAGCCCAGCGGATTGAGTCGCCTAATCTCCTCGATGGGCGCCTGCGCCGGGATCAGTTCGCAGTAAACTTCCAGTTCGCGCACGCGCCGGGCAATGAGTTGACTGTACTGCGAGCCAAAATCCAGGATAACCACAGCCTCGCGCGGCTTGGCGCTCACGGTGACGTTCCTTCGGCAAAGATAATTTCGTCGTCGGTCATGCGGGTAATCACCGCCAGCGAGCGGACGCGCAAGCCTATTGCTTCCAGCTTGGCCCGACCGCCTTCAAATGATTTTTCGATGACTGCGCCCACCCCGATCACTTCGGCCCCGGCGGCCTGAGCCAGCCGCACCAGGGCTAAAATAGTATCGCCGGTAGCCAGAAAGTCGTCAACAATCAGCACCTTATCCTGGCTGCCTAAAAATTCGGGGGAAACCATGAGTTGGACTTCTTGGCCTTTGGTGTGAGAAGGGGCGCTGGCGGTATAGATATTCGCCGGCATGGTAATGGGCTTGGTTTTGCGACCATAAACAACCGGCACCCCCAGAGCCAGGGCGGTGGTCAGAGCGGGGGCAATGCCGGAAATTTCGGCGGTGAGCACTTTGGTAATGCCCAGCGCGCCAAAATGAGCCGCCAGCGCGCCGCCGACGGCCAGCATCAGGGCCGGATCAACCTGGTGGTTGATAAAGCTATCCACCTTGAGGATACCGCCGCCGAGGTTTTGGCCCTCGCGCCGGATGCGTTCCTTTAAAGCTTCCATACGCCTCCAAATATTATGACAATTTAATTTTACCACAGAGGAAGAGCGGGTTCAAATATTATGGTAAGTAATTGGAGCCGACCTGTCTATATATGGGGTTTAATTATCATTATAACACAAGATATAGTAGATGCTAGAATGGATAGGAGAAAATAAAAAATCCAGAGAGATTTCTCAGGATTTTTGGGGGTACGCCGGTTGATACTTCTATTGTAACTACTCAGGCATGTCATTTCGACCGAAGGGAGAAATCTCTGAGGCCGATGTAGCACTCTAGGGATTTCTCGGCCTATGGCCTCGAAATGACATGAGGGCTGAGCAGTTACCTTCTACTTAAAGTCACATGGCTGCGGCAGGCCGATCACGCGTTCTTCGGTGCTGTAGCTGATAATGTTGTCGCACGAACCTTTGCCAATGCTGCCCGACCAAACAATACAGCGCATATCCTGGGCCTTGGCCACCCGGATCACATTGGCCTCGATGGGAATGGCCGGTTTCTTGTTGCCGGTCGCCGGAAAACTCCAGTTTTCGGTGTTGTTCTGGTCGAAGCCGCGCAGGGTGTTCAAACAATATAACTCGTCAAAGGCCAGGTCTAGCTCTTCAAACTCAAACACAACGGCTCCATCCAGCCAGACTAAGTTATTGGTTGGCCCAATAATCCGGGGGGCGGGTCTGAGGGTGGGGGTAGGGGTGGAAGTCTCTGTGGGCAAGGCTTCAGAGGTGGGCGGGTCGGGGGGTGGGGGGGTATCGGTAGGTACGGGCGTAGGGGTAGCGGTGGGTGTCGGCGGGGTGGGTGGGAGAGTGGCTGTAGCGGGAATGATCAGAACAACGGCGGGCGGGGTTGGGGTAGGACTGGGTTCGGCTGAGACGGCTTCTGGCGGCGGAGAGAAAAACCGGCTGCTGACCAAGAAAATGGCGACCAATACCAAAATTAACAGCCCGGCCAGCCCTATTAATACCCGGTTTCTGGTTTGGCTGGCCGAGTCAGCCGGCGTCCAGGTTTTTCCGCTGCTGCCCGCCCGACTTTTAACCATTTTGCGGGCGTAGCGGACACTGCGGATGGCCGCCCCTGCATCGGGGTGGTTGTAATGGGCTGCGTTTTTGTAGAGCTTAATCGCTTTTTCGGTGTCGCCCGCCAGCTCAGCCTCAACCGCTTCACGGTAGAATTGGCGGGCCGGAACCTGGATCGACTCGTCGTTCAGCCCCAGTAATTCATTTTCAACCCCGTTAATTTCCTGGCGCAGTTCATTAATCTGGTGAACCAGTAAATCGGGCATACCCGCCGAGGCTTCGATATAACTGGCTTCTTGCTTTCTCAAATTTGCCAGGTTCAGATAAAGCGATTGTAATTCGGCTTGCTTGCGCAGACGTTGTTCGCGGGCATGGACATCAATAGCCATACTCTCTCTCCACACGTATTATGAAGAATTTATGAGCAGAGGCAAATTTAAAGGGTATATTTTTATTCTTGGCCGGGTGATGCGCCGGCTTCATTGCCCCTCATCCAATCCGGACCTAACCAGGTGTCAGGCGGGTCATTGCAGATTTAGCCAGAGTGACGTATATTCAAATTACGTCTAAAATGATGACCGTTTGATGCGATGAATCCTATCTCGATATTTTTTGTCCAAAATATTGTCGCTATTTTCTTTTTCTATGGGCTGGCCTTTTTTGCTTTGGGGCTGGCTCTGGCTTTAGCCAGCCGGCGGGCCTCTGAATTTACCTTTGTGCGGGCTATCCGCCCGCTGGCCTTGTTTGGGCTGCTGCACGGCGGGCATGAATGGATTGAGATGTTTCAGAAAATTGCCGAACAATCCGGCGGCTATAGCCCTACGCCGGTTCACGAACTGCTGCGATTGTTGGTGCTGGTGGTATCGTTTGTGATGTTGTTTGCCTTTGGCGCGCTGCTGCTCTGGGGTCATTATCCTAAGCAAGGGCGCGTCTATACTCTTATTCTGGCAATGGTGGGGGTGTGGGCTGTGAGTAGCCTAATGGCAAGTTTCATCCTCCGGCCTACGCTGTTGGAAGGAATAACCCTGGCTGATGTCTTGGCTCGTTACAGCCTGGGCATTCCGGGAGCGTTATTAAGTACCTGGGCTTTGATGGCTCAACAACGGACCTTTCGTGACCACGCCCTGCCTCAATTTGGACGCGACCTGGTTTGGTGCGCCACGGCCCTCTTTTTCTATGGGGTTATCGGCCAGGTATTTGTCCGTCCCACCATATTACCGCCTTCCTCAATCATAAATAGTGACCTTTTTTTGCAGTGGTTTGGCATTCCGGTGCAGCTTTTCCGCGGGCTTATGGCGACGGGTATGGCGATATTTATGGTACGCACGCTCGATGTTTTTGAATTGGAAAGCCGCCGCCGGCTGGCCGAAGCTAACCAGGCTAAATTGACCACTCAGATGGCCGCCCTGGAAACAGAGCGGCAGATTAGCCAGCAGATGGAACAACTCAACCTGTCCCTGCGCTCAACCGCCCACGAACTCGGCCTGCTGCTGGAATTGTCAAATCTGCTGACCGCCCCCCTGAGTCTGACTGAACGCCTGCAAAATGCGCTACAAAAGATTACGCATAGCCTGGCCTTTCCCGAAGCCGGCATGATTCTGCTGGTCAACCACGAGCGCAGGCTGCAAGCCTCGGCCGCGCTGGGCCTGGACCAGGCCGGTCACAATGGCGGTGAGCCGTCGCTCTACCAGCAGGTTTTGAAACTGGCCGAGCAAAGTGTGCTTAAGAATCTACCGATGTGCCGGCATGTTGACGGCAAGATCATTGAATTTTTGCCGGAACAGCAGCATCGTTGTCGCGATTATCAGAGTCCGGTGGTGATGATTAGCCTGCCGCTGCCCGCCCGGCAGGGGGTGATAGGCAGCCTGGCCCTAACCCGAACCCAATTGAACGCACCCAGCGCCGGCCTGTCGCTTGACGAGTTTAAGTTGATTTTGGGGATAGCCCAGCAATTGGGACTGTCGCTGGAAAATGCCCGGCTTTATCAAGAGGCGCAGGAACGAGAGAGTACTCTGGGTGAGCTGTTGCACCAGGTGGTTGGCGCGCAGGAAGCCGAGCGGCAGCGTATTGCCCGCGAACTGCACGATGCCACCGGCCAATCCCTAACCGCGATTGCCCTGGGGCTGCGCGGCGTGGAGAGTTTGTTAGCCAGCGATATGTCGGGCGCGGTTGAACAGGTCAAAGTGTTAAAAGCCTTTAGCACCGACGCCCTGGGTGAACTGCGCCAGATTATCGCCGGCCTTCGCCCTTCGCAGTTGGATGATTTGGGATTGGTGCCCGCTTTGCAGTGGTATGCGCAAGAGTTTGAAAAGCGCCGGGCGATTCATACCGAATTTGTGTTGGAGGGGCCGCGGGTGCGACTACCCACTGAGTACGAGATTGTGCTTTTTCGCATTGCCCAGGAAGGCTTGACCAACATTGCCAGGCACGCCAGAGCTTCGCAAGCCGAGGTTAAATTGAGTTTTACGCTCACCCACATTAGCCTGACCATTCGGGATAACGGGCAGGGGTTTGACCCCAAAGAGGCGCTTTACCAGCGGGAGCCTCATCGAGGCTGGGGCTTGATAGGGATTCAGGAGCGGGCCTTGCTCCTGGGTGGGCAGTGCGAGTTCGACGCAGCGCCGGGGCGGGGTAGCTGTATTCGGGTTAAAGTTCCGCTGCCAGGGGAGGTGAGACATGTCGAAGATACGACTGCTGCTGGTTGATGACCATCAAATTGTGCGGGCTGGGCTGCGCATGCTGTTTATGGCCGAGCAGGATATGGAGATTGTAGGTGAAGTTAGCAGCGGCGAAGAAGCGCTCCATGCGGTACGCCAGCTCAAGCCCGACGTGGTATTGATGGATGTGGTTATGGCTGGCATGAGCGGCATCGAGGCGACCCGGCGAATCAAAGAAGCGAACTCCGAGGTAGCGGTATTGGCCTTGACCATGCACGAGGATGAGCATTATTTTTTTGAGATGTTAAATGCCGGCGCGTCGGGCTACGTCCCCAAGCGAGCCGCCCCCGATGACCTGGTGGATGCCATTCGCGTGGTCAGCCAGGGAAATGTCTTTCTTTATCCAACCCTGGCCAAGCTGCTGGTCAAGGATTTTCTCCAGCGGGCCGAGTCGGGGGTAAGTCCGCCGGGTGAAGAATTGACCGCCCGCGAGCGGGAGGTGCTAACGTGCATTGCCGAGGGCCTGACCAACCGCGAAATTGCCGAAACGCTGGTCATCAGCGCCAAGACGGTAGACCGGCACCGGGAAAACATTATGCGTAAACTGAACCTGCACAATCGGGTTGAGCTGGTCAAATATGCCATCGAAAAAGGGTTAATTAACCTCGGCTGATTTTCTCCACCACCAAAATGGGGTGATTCCCCAATAGACGAGTGCGCCCAGGTGTGATAATGTTTTAGTAGTAACCAGACTTCGACATTTTACCGAAAATCATCCTGAGTAGCCCCGACCAGAGGGAGTGGGCGTATCGAAGGGTGATTTTCGGCTTATAAACGCATCCTGAGTAGCTCTGAGCAGAGCGAAGGGCGTATCGAAGCTGCGTCCTGAGCTTGTCGAAGGGGGTGCGATTTAGGAAACTCGGAAGTCAGGTTAGTAGGTAAAACCATTATCTAGGCATCAATTCGGGAGAACCTAACCGTGGACTGGTGGTGGCAGGCAATTATCATTTTGGGCATGTTTATGCTGCGCCTGGCTGTTCCCTTGGCGGTGGTCCTGCTGGTGGGCTACTGGCTGCGCCGCCTGGATGAGCGGTGGCAAGCTGAAGCCCAGACTCAGCAGGCCGAATATCAGGCCCAGCCGGAGCCGGTTAAATCACCGCTGTTACGCCAGCTCGACCAGCCCTGTTGGGTGGTCAAAGGCTGTGATGAAGCCACCCGCGCCCGGTGTGTGGCCTGGCGACAACCCCACCGGACTTGCTGGCTGGCCCGGCGCAGCCCCGAAGGCTACCTGCCGGAACCCTGTTACGACTGCCCGGTATTCCTCTATGGGCAGCTAGGCCGCCCGCTGTTAGCCAGTCATCCCCTTTGAAACCGTAAAATCTCACGCGAAGCCGCCAAGAACGCTAAGAAAACTGTAACTGCTCAGCCATGTCATCCATTCGACAGGCTCAGGACAGGTTTCGACCGCAGGGAGAAATCCCCGACACCTTACTTTTATGTGTTGCGCCCTGGGGATTTCTCGACCTTCGGTCTCGAAATGACATGAGTCCTGAGTAGTACAAGAAAATCTTTGCGACTTTGCGGCTTTGCGTGAGACATTTGAGTCCAATGCCTTGTTGACTACTACAGATTTTGACTGATTTTTCTGAATATCTCTGCGTAAATTAACGTGTATCAGCGTGTATCTGCGTTCTATTTAAGAAGTGTAAAGGTAGTGCAGAAATAAAAAATCCACAGATAAACACAGATTCTTCATCCGTGCCATCTGTGGACAGTAAAAACAGAGTCGCTTAATCAGACGTGCGGGTTCTCTTCAAAAACTACCAGCCAGCGCACGGCCACGTACCAGGCCAGGGCCGCCCCGGCCAGGATGCCGATGGTTGTCAGCCACTCGACGGGATGGGGCGAGTAGGCCGGTGTGCCCGGCGGTGGCGTTTGAGCGAACATGGTGGCGTTGAAGCGATTCATCAGCACGCCAAACAGGATGAGTCCCACCCCCAGCCAGCGGCTCCAGGACCGAGTACGAAGCGCGGGCAGGAGCAGGAGCGCGACGGGAACGACGGCCCCCAGGCCCAATTCCAGCCAGAGCAATTGACTCATGGCGTCGAAACTGCCCAGGGCCGCCCATTGGCCGCGCAGCCCCAAATCGCCCAGTTTGAGCAGGGCGTAGACCAGCGTCACCCAACCCGCGCCTGTTGCCAGGCCGGCGAGGAGGCCCGGTTGAATCTGTCGCCCCAGGATACGGGCCGAGAAGAGATAGGCCAGCATCGCCAGACTCAAGCCGGCCATAACCGAAGAGACAAAAAATAACAGCGGCAGGGCCGGGCTGTACCACAGCGCGTCGAGGCGGTGGGGCATATTCAGGTAAAGCGTGCCCAGGGTAGATTGGTGGAGCGAGGACAGCGTGACCCCGAGAATGGCGATAGGGGTGATGGCTTTGTGCGCCAGCGAGAGCCAGCGAGTCCAGCCCAACCGCTCCAGGAGAAACGGCGCGGTTTCCAGGACCAAGACAGTGGTATACAGCAAAACACAGCAGCTAATCTCAAACAGGGGCGAGTGCAGATTCCAGTAAAGAATGAAATTGTAAAAACGGTCGGGCCGGCCCAAATCCAGCACCAGCAGTAATAAGACAGCCATGTAGCCCAGCAGGCCGGTCAGGATGGCGGGACGCAAGGCCGGTTCAAACTGGTGCTGGCGCAGCACGTGGGTCAGGCCGGCCATCGTAAACCCGGCCCCGGCAAAGGCGATCAACACAAAGTCGAAGGCGATCCAGATACCCCAGGAATAGCCATCGCTAAGGGCGGTAGTGGCCCCCAAGCCCAGCAGCAGGCGGCCCAGCCCAGCCCACACTCCGGCCAGGGTCAGCAAAGCCAGCAGGCTGAGGATGATGGCCGTGCGGGTTAGTGGGGCAGCTTGAACTTTGTGGTGAGGCTGGATCAGCGTAGTCATGAAATTTCCTCCTCTATGGGGGTGGCGGCCAGCTTTTGCCGACGCTGCAAGAACCAGGCCAAAGCGCTGGCCAGCCCGGCGACGGTGAGCGCAGTCAGAGGCGTTTGCTGCATCACAGTTTCGGCCTGGTGGGGGATTGGCTCCGACCCCAGTTGGGGAAAGCCAAGTTCGGCGAAAGGCACGGCGGATAGATATAGCATGGAAGTACCGCCGGCTTCATGCTCTCCGTAAACGCGGCGCACGTAGCGGCCCGCATTTGACTCAATCTGGGCGTGGGCCTGGGCCAGCAAAGCGTCGCGGCGGCCAAAACGCAGCGCCCCGTTGGGGCAAGCTTCGGCGCAGGCCGGCTTTTGTCCCTGCCCCAGGCGGGCCTGGCAAAATTGGCACTTGCGAATCAAGCCCAGCGGATTTTCCCACTCAAAGGTGGGCACACTAAAGGGGCAGGCGTACTGGCAGTAACGGCAGCCGATACATTTGGCGCTGTCGTACACTACCGGCCCTTCGGGGCTTTTGGTTAGCGCGCCGACGGTGCAGGCCGAGGCGCAGGCCGGGCTGAGACAGTGCATACACTGCCGCTTGACGTAACCGACCCCGCCTTCAGCCAATGTTCTTGTCTCCAGGCAGGTGAAGGCATCGCTGTCAAGGCTGGTGGCGACGACATCAGGATTGGGCAGGTTGTTGCTCGCTTTGCAGGCCAGCACGCAGGACTCGCAGCCGGTGCAGCGGGTCAGATCAATCAATACCGCCCAACTCGATTCCGCCGGCGCTTCGCTGGCTTGAGCCTGGCCAGCCAGAGTTCCCGCTCCGGTAAGCGCCGCAGCCCCAACGCTGGCTTGTTTTAGAAAATCACGGCGTGAGAGTTTCTGCGAGTGGGAGGCGTTCATGATTTTTCGCTCCTATAGCTAAGGCGGCCGGCCACCATCACAAAAACAATGCCTAGCATGCCACCGATACCCAGGCCCATGCCCAGGCCGGCCACCGACAGCCCTTTGAGCGACTGATTATCCTGCTGGCTAGACTTGAGCCTGGCCTGTAATTCCGCTAACGGGTCATCGGGCGGGTTGGGCGAGTTGGCTGGCCGGAATATTGTCTGATGGGCCTTTTGTTCGTGACAGTCAACGCAGGCTTGCGAAGTGACGGCAAAGCTGTGATTCGGCGTTATTTTTTCGGCTAAGCTGGCCGACTCTGGGGAGTCTGGGAGTAATGATGAGAGGTGACAGTCGGTGCAGGATAAATCAGCCCGAGTGTGGGTGGTATGGTTAAAATCTTTAAGGTCCGCCCGGTGGCAGGAGGTACAAAGAAGCTCGTCGGTCAAGCGGAACTCCTGCGAGTGAGAGAGGTGGCAACTAATACACTGCACATTGGCCTGGCCGTGAGAACTGGCTTGCCATTGTTGATGGGTGTCGGCGTGACATTTCTGGCACGAGGCGGAATCGACGCCCAACTGCATCATCCCCTTTTTAGGATGGTCTTTGACGTAGGCCCCATGACAATCTTCACATGTCACCGCGCCGTCAGCCGTACTGGCGTGGGGTGAGTCTTGCCAGGCGACACTTTCATCTTCGTGACATTCGGCACATTCAGGCGACTCGGCCAAAACAAGGGTGGGTAAAAGAAAACAAAGCAGCAAGGCCAGGCTGCTGAGTTGCAGCCAGCGCCAGGCGGGAGGGTTGAGGTTGATGTTCTTTTTGTGCATACCAGACTCCTCAAGTAGCTGTTACGCAGAGTTTCGCAGAGAGGTATGGAGATAAAATTTGCAATCCTCTGTGAATCTCTGTGTCTTCTCAGTGTTCTCCGTGTTCCTGCGTTTTTCTGTTACAGGTGGGGGAATTTGATTTTAGGGGGACGTTTACGGCAATGCTGTTTGCAGGTAACGCAGACCCTTGCCCAGCAGCCACAACATCAAGAGCGGCACACCCAAGCGAAGTATGGCCAGACTGATTAAGATTATTGTGCTGAGGAATAGTTCTGTAGACATTTTAAACCTACCTCCATTTCTACAGGTTGATAGAACGCAAATGCTCAGCCATGTCATTTCGACCGCAGGGAGAAATCCCGATACTTTACTTTTATGTATTGCGTCCTGGGGATTTCTCGACCTTCGGTCTCGAAATGACATGAGTAGTAACGATAGAACTTCCTTATCCTTACTGTACCATGTCCAGGAGGTAGACTCTATGTGGGATTACACCCATTTGGGGTGTTAAACGGGTCTGGTAAAGGGCAAAATGCAACTGGTTTTCATGGGGCAGAGTGGGGTGTTTGCCCCATCCGCAGGGGATAAAAGAAGACCGGGCAGTTTGCGCTGCCCGGTCTGGGGTGTTGCTTAGGCGGCAGTCTGGTGACGCCTATGGGCGGGTCATGCCGCTCACATCAGCGCCCAAGTCTTCCAGGCTGTCATAAACTACCTGGAGGATATAAAGGCCGTTGTGGGCGAACGCGCCCGGATCTTTGGAGCTGTACTGGTAATTATAGGCAGCTTGCAGCAGACGCGGAGTCCAGGCTGAGTAAGCCCCTTCCCCATCGTCGGCTTCGCCGTTGCCGTTGGCGTCGGCAAAGAAGTAAGGATAGCTCTGCGGGTTGTACACCAGCGCTGCGCCGGCCTCGGTCTCAGCGTAATCCTGAACGGCTGCATACAGGGCTTCACGCATCGTGTCAATCTCGCCGGCCAGACCTTCGTCAGTGTCGCCGTCGCCGTCGAAGTCGTCGCCAGACTCGCGGATGGCCCGCAGGTCTTCCTCAGTCTCAACGCCGTCGTGACAATCGGCGCACAGTTGTACCTGAACTTCCAGGCCGTGCGTGCTATGGCATTGGGTACAGGTAGCCGCCTCTTCCACGTGCTCATTTCGCCCGACGTAGGTTTTGCCCTCGTACTCGTAAGCGCCCTGGGCTTCACCGCCAAAGAGGGTGGCTCCGGCGGCAAAGTAGTGGACATTCAGGAAGCGCAGTTTCTCATTGCCCTGGTCAGGGTCAAGACCTTCGATCAGCCTGTTAACGCTGACCGTCGACTCGCGGCCTTGGTGGCAGTTGAGGCAGAGGTTGTCGTCAACGGCTTCGCCAAAGCTGAGGGTTGCGCCGCTGGGGAACTTGACCTCGGACACCTCGTAGCGCGAGAAGGTGGTCACGTCGTTGTGACAGGTTGAGCATTGCAGCCCGTTTGAGGGGGTCACGGCGATGTTAGCTTCGTTCTCCAGGAAGGTCGGCAACCCTTCGGCGGAGTGACACTTGGCGCAACCGGCTTCGACCATGCCATCTTCATCCCAGTGACGGAAAGCTTCTTCCGAACCGGCAAAGTGACCATCGTCAATGCGGTTGGCCTGGCTCAAGTCAATGGGTTTGGATAGGCCGGCGTTCAGGTCTTCGACGGAGTCGTACAACAGTTGAATGATGTACTTGCCACCGTGAGCAAAAGCGCCGGGGTCTTTGAGGGACATCTGATAGTTGTAAGCAGCTTTAGCCAGGCGAGCGGTCCAGGCGTTGTAACGGTTGTCACCGTTGGCTTCGTCGGGGTCGGCCTGGCCGTTCTTGTTGGTGTCGAGGAAGAAGTACGGATGTGTGGCCGAGTCGTAGGCGATGGGGGCCTGGCTTTTCTCGATGGCATAGATTTGAATGGCCTGATACAGGGTGGTTTGTAGCCCCTCTAGCTCGAAGTAGATGCCTTCTTCAGTGTCGCCATCGCCATCATAGTCTACCAGCGAGCCTTGCATGCGGACATTCTTGAGGTCGTCCACACTGGCTACGCCTTCGTGGCAGCCCTGGCATGCTTCCAGCTTCACTTCCAAAGTGTGAGAGTCGTGGCACTCGATACACGTGTCAAACGCTTCCACATGGGCAAAGTTGCCATCGTACGACTTACCTTCATACTGGTAGCCGCCTTTGGCCAGGGTGCCATACTTGCTGGCTGCTGCGGCGTAGTAGTGGATATTGGTAAAACCTAAATCTGGACTGACGGTGTCAACGTCGGTTAGGTTGGCCTTGGCAATGGACTCGTCAACCGTAACAGTGGAGGCCCGGCCCTGGTGGCACTGCATACAGCGAGATTCGTCACCCAAGTTGGTGATTTCAATACCAGAGGGCATGACCACACTATCCATGGTCAGCGTTGCATTGTTATGGCAAGCAGTACATTCGACCACCGTGCCGATGGGCGCGGCTGCGTCTACTTCACCAGCCGCCGAGCCATCCGCCCCGATAAAATCCTGGTAGCCGGGCGTGCTGTGACACTTGGCGCACGTAACCGGAACCTCCGCCGGAGATTCCTCGTTCCAATGCACAAAGGCCTCAGCCGAAGCGTCAGCGTGGCCGGAAGACTGCCACTCCTCCAGGAAGGGAATTTCTACCGCTTCCTGGGCGCTGACCAACTCGATGGTAGTTTGGCTGGCGTAGAACACAACCGCTAAGAGCAAGGCTGCCCCTAAACCGACGGTGAGCAGGATTATCAATTTTTTCATAAGTAACACTCACCTCCTGACGGTTAGTTAACTCGTTTCATGTTCATATCTTTGATTAATATCAAAATGATTTTACAGTCAACCCCCTTTCGTTTAGAGTTTAGCTAGTTATCCCTCGGCAACTGTGGCGGTATGTGAGGGAGAAGTTGGATGATTTTTAATAATCACCTCCTTTCACTATAGTTTTGGAGATTGTCTTCCCCAATCTCGTTCCCACGCTGCGCGTCAGTTTGGGAACGAGATTGGGGAAGCTCCTGCTGGCTACAGTTCTTCCGGCTTATGACAATTTTGACACTTCTCGACGCTGCGGTTCTCGTGGTTGGGCGGGAAGGGTTTGATGCTATCCAGGCTGTGGCAGAGCAAGCAGTCCTCGCGTCCTTCCAGCGTATGAGGAATTTGAGGCCGGCCTTCGTCGTCCTCGGCCTCTGTTATCGCTGCCGTCTGATGACAGAACAGGCAGGTCTCCACGGACCACTCGACATGGCTCTGCGGGAAGGGCGAAACGGCATCCGGCTCATGACAGGTCAGGCACTTTTCCTCCTGGCCCTCGACCCGGTGGGGAATGTTGGGCACGGAGATTTTGGCGACTGTCTCGCCAGGAGTATCGGTCAGGGTAGGTTGGTGACACAAAGTGCAGAGTGATTGCTCATAGCCGGGATGTTCGGCCGGAAGGGGGCGGACGCTTTCGGCGTCGTGGCAAATGGCGCAGTCGGTGCGCGGTCCAACAGGGTGCGGTACAGGACGGGGTTTGCCGGAGCCGGGTACTGTGGGCGGCTCAACCATAGCGCGGATGGCCGGCGCATCCAGGCCGACAAACTTCCACTCGGTGGCGTGGCAGCCGCTGTTGGCGCAAAAACTGCTGTTATCAGCGCCGCCCGGATTGCTAATGTCGTGACACTCGGCGCAGGTCTGATCGAATTGGTAACGATGGCGGGCCAGCCAGTTGGAATCCCGGTGCGAGTCTGGCTCGTCGGGTTTGTCAATGCTGATGAGCGGAGCCTGCTTCGCTTTATCATCCACAATTTCAGGAATGGAGTGGCAGATGTTACATTCCAGGCGCACGGTCTGGCCTGCGGGCGAGGTGTGCTTGCCATCATGGCAGCGGAAGCAGCCGGGAAACTCTTTGTGTCCCACGTTGTTGGGATGGGTTTGCCAGCCGACCCCCATATTGGGAAATACTGTGACCGTAAAAATTTCTTGAAGGGCAGCCACCGCCTTTTGGACCGGTTCCTTATGCTGGGCATAAAAATCAGGATAGTTTTCCTGATACCAACCCTCTAAAGCGGCAATAGATTTCAAACCCTCTTCGGTACTGGGGAACTGTTGGCTTAAAACCCGAACCCCCTGTTCTTTTATCGCGGGAATGGTCGCCTCAATTTGTTGGCGGGCCAGGGCCTGGTCTATGGCATCAGCCGGAGAGCGGAACAGATGGGAAATACGGTTGTGGCAGTCAATACAGTCCATCCGCTGCAACTTGTCCGCCACTTCTCGACCAAAGTCGGGTGGCAAGCCGGCTTCGACATCCAGATACTCGACAACCTGCCCCTCCGTCCCCACCTCTTTGATGTAGGGAATGGTTTGCTTGAGTGGGTCATCGGTGTAGTACCAGACCTCATTTTCGATGTGCCAGTGAATACCCCGGCCCAGACCCTCGCGCCGGGTGCCGCCGCCGGTTTTGAGAATCAGGAAGATGCTTTGTTGACTGTTGGGTTCATCGTCAGCGTAACGTCTGATTTGGACAAAAGTATCCGAGGAGAATTTATCGGGGTTGTGGCAGCGCTCACAGGTATCGCGGGCAGGGCGCAGATTTTTGACGTAAATGGGCGGTTCGTAAGCCTGGGTGAGGGCATTAATCACGTGGGTGACTTCCCTGGCTTTGCGGGGCACTGTCAACAAAATAGAGTCTCGCCCCAGGTGACAGTCTACACAATCAACACGA
The DNA here is from genome assembly GCA_015075405.1 of Anaerolineales bacterium. Lineage (GTDB taxonomy): Bacteria > Chloroflexota > Anaerolineae > 4572-78 > J111 > DSQQ01. The sequence goes on along the minus strand of JABTUK010000002.1, from coordinate 1,189,638 downwards.
GCGTGGGGAGAAATTTGATAGGCGGTGTATTCGGGCGGCATGGTATGGCAAACCGTGCCGCAGAACTCCGGGCTGTTGGTATATTCCCAGGTAGTCGCGCTGACCGTAACGGCCAGCAGAAACAGGACAATAACCGTAAGCACCGCCACCAGCCAGCGAACAGGCCACTTTAAACTGGTGAACCACCCTATGATTTTGCGCATCACTTCCTCCTTTGGAATTGACGGCAAGTGAGGTTAAGAGCCTAAGATTAATTTTAGATTAAAAAAAGTAACCCTATTTTATAAAATTTATATGCGCCTGAATAGTAACAAATGTCACCTAACTATAGGATAGTTATCATCGGGGTTCTAATTATTCTCGGCCCCGGCGGCAACCCAGGCGATGAGCTTTTGTAAATCAGGCTCGGGCAGCGTGCCGAGATGATTGCCTTGAATGACTGTCACCAGCGGGCTTTGGTCGGGTGAGCCGGGCGTTACAGAGGAGCCATTGGCCCCACCTTTCAATATAGCCTCGTAACTGGTTACATCCAGGTCGCCCATGGCGATGCTGCCGTGACAGGTAGCGCAGTTTTCCTCAAGCGCGGGCAGGATGTCCGCCGCAAAACTGATATCCCCCACCGGCGTTTCGGCGGTAGGCTCTGTTTCAGGCTCGGTGGTTGGGTCTGCCTCGGCTACAGCTTGACCTGCCGGCGTGTGACAGATTAAACAGTTATCGTTGGTAAATTCGGCGGCCTGATGACTCTCAGGCAAGGTGTCCAACTCATGGCACTTTAAGCAGTCTTCCCGCCCCTGGAGTTTATGCTCAACTGGCGGGGGCGGGGGATTTTCCTGCTCGGTTGAATGGCAGACAGTGCAGCTCGAAACAGGCCAGCCTTCGTGGTTTTCTGGATAGGGTAAGGGACCATCCAGGGCGTGGCACTCCTGACAATCCTCCCGCCCGCCCAGAGGATGGGTAATCAAGGGTACACTGACCGGCTCGGCCACCCCGCCAAGAGGAGTGGGAGTCGGTGGGGGGGGTGGGCTGGGGGTTGGGCTGGGGGTTGGCGTAGCCGGGAGAAAGGCGATGACGGTTTCGGCGGGGGGGATGGTGGTGATGGCTGTTTGTTCAAAGGTAACAAAGCCGTACAAACTCACCAGCCCCACCGCTGCCGTAATCGAGGCAATCGGCACAAAAATACGTTCGCGGCGAAGTTTCGCTTCGGGGGGCGGTGGGGGCGGAATCCGGCCCGACTCAATCTCTTCCAGTTCGGCGGCATGCTCGTGCTGCATCTGTTCGCGGGTTAAATACCCGCTGAAAATGGAGCGGTTAAACACTTTCAGGTGAACCCAGTAAAAGTGCCAGATGATAATTGCCAGGAAGGCCAGCAGCGCTTCAGCGCTGTGGGCGGCTTTTGCGGCCGGCACAAATTCGCCGGGTAAAAAACGGGTGGTGGCAATGGGGTTCCAGAGCATAAAGCCGGTTATCACCATAATCACCCCGCCCCAGATAACGGCCCAATATTCCATCTTCTCGGCAAAGGTGTAACGGGGGAGTTTGGGCTGCTGCCGGATTAACCCTAACTGATAGCGGACGCTGTCGAGCAAATCAAGCGCATCTTTGAGGCCGGGCAGCATGGTCAGGCGTACCCGCAAAACATAAACCCGATAGAAAACCATGATGATGTGGTAAAGCAGAACCAGCATAAAGACAACGGCGGAGACCCGGTGAATGATACGAACAGTTTCAATCCCCCCCAGGTTGCGGATAATCCAATCGGCCCAGGGGTTCAGGGGATAGCGTTGGGGCAGCCCTGTCAGGCAGAGGATGGTAAACGAAACCATCATAATCCAGTGTTCCAGGCGTTGGGCCAGGGTGAAGCGGAGATAGCGTTCCTTTTGGGTCGTCATCGTTACGCCGCTCCCCGTTTATTCCGGCCAAACACCCGCCGGATAAAATTACTGGCTACGTCACTGACCACATAGACCCCCATAAAACCGAGCACGGCCGGGATGAATATCTTGTAGAAAAGGTCTACAAAATAGACCATCGGATATTTGTTAATATCTGGTTCATAGTGTCCGAGCCATGTGGCCGAGAAATTTTCGGTAGCATCCGGGTGACATTTTTGGCAGGTTTGCAGCAGTCGTTCATGGGAGACCTGGGCCTCGGGGTCTTTGTGGCTTTTCATATTGTGGACGCCGTGACAGTCGTAACAGACCGGCTTGTTGGTGGGCTGGTCGGGCGATTGGCGCTCAAACAGCGTCACCGTTGTACCATGAAAATCGGCCACGTAGGTGTCGAAGACGTGGGTTGAGATGTCATACTTGCTCATCAAGGCTTCGTCGGCGTGGCAATCGGCGCAGAGGTTGGGCGAGTTGAGGCGAAACTCGGTGGTCCGGGGGTCTTCTTGGTTGTGGACGCCGTGGCAATCAATGCAGGTCGGCACATCGGCGTTGTTCTCGTCAACCAGGGCCTGGCCGTGAACACTATCGAGGTATTCGTTATAAATGCCGGAGTGGCATTTGGAGCAAGTCAGCGGGATGGCCGTGCGCGGCTCATTGGGCGATTGAGTGGCGTGAGGGTCGTGACAATCGGTGCAGACGGCGGCATCCCAATTACCGGAGGCAATTTCTCTGGCGTGAATACTGTCCAGCGACTTTTTGTACACCTCTTCGTGACACCCCTGGCAGGTTTGGTATTGTTCCAGGGCATAAAAGCGCGGAGAGTTGGCTTTCAGCGGCGGGTGAGGATAATCGGTTATATCCGTATGGCAGTCGGTACAGGCAAGCTCCTCCTGCCCGTGGATAGAAGCATGAAAACTATCCTGGTCAACATACAGTGACCAAACTTCACCCGACGGAAATTCGTAGGTGAGATTGGGCCTGCCGTGACAGGCCAGACATTCTTCATCGGAAGCGCTTTCTTGAAGGGGACCACTTGCCTGAACCCGCCCTATCCAGACAAACCCAAGAAACAAAGTGACAACAAAACAAACATTTAATCGGCGTTGATTAATATTCAACCGTCCCCCTGAAATCCTGAATATTGAGGCTACAGCGGAGTGCTTGAAAGCAACTGGGCCAATCAAATTCTCTGGATTAGATTGTGGTGATTATACCTTTAACACGAATTTAAAGTCAAGCTAATTTGTAGATTCAGGCTTTTTATAGATTTTTTCACCGGCTCGGATGGGTACGGTTGTCAGCCAATTCTCCACTGGCGGCAGTGGACAGGAGAAAGCATCGGAGTAGGCGCAGTAGGGATTATAGGCCAGGTTGAAGTCCACCAGCAGTTCGCCGCTGCCTAACTCCACCGGCTCCAGGTAGCGACCCGCTCCATAGGTTTCCACGCCGCTGGTTGCATCGCGGAAGGGGAGGAACAGTTCATCATAATCTTCGGATTTATAAATAGCCAGTTGGGCCGGCTGCCCTTCGACCTCGAACTCAACCGTACCGATGCGCTGATAGACGCGCTCATCGCCGGTGCTGGTCTGGAAGGTGAGCGACTCCGGCTCGGCCCGTTGGAGGGGCAGGGTGAAACGAAAGGCCGGGTCGGGCGGGTAATAGCTCAAGCCGCTAAAGTTGGTGCGGTCTTCAATCGGCCCGTAAGGGTCGCGCCGGAAGTATCCGTCTTTTTCGGCCCGCTCCACTTCGATGGCGGCAATATAGGTTTCTTCGGATAGGGGGGCTGGTTTTGAAGGAGTTGAAGCTTCTTGTCGGTCTGGTTTTTCATCACCTGTAAAAACTTTTTTGATTGTCTCGAAAATACCCATGCTATTACTCGAATGAGTCCCCCTTTATTTTGTTTCAACCAATCTTCATCCTGCGCAACCGCAAACTATTCCCCACCACCATCACCGAACTAAAGGCCATGGCAAACGCTGCGGCGACCGGGTGCAGTTCGCGCAAATATACCGGCAGTCCCGGAAAGACCGCCAGCGCTCCAGCGGCAATGGGAATAAGCAGGACATTGTAGGCAAAAGCCCAAAACAGATTTTCCTTGATAATTCGCATCGTCGCCCGGCTAAGCTGGATAGCCCTGGGCACGCCGCGCAAATCGCCGCTGATGAGTGTGACCCCAGCGGCCTCAATCGCTACATCCGCCCCCGCGCCGATGGCAATGCCCACATCCGCTTGAGCCAGGGCCGGCGCATCGTTGACCCCGTCGCCGACCATGCCGATGAAGCGTGGTGCGTGATGCGTGATGCGTGATGCGTGATGCGTGACACTTGACACTTGACACCCGACACTCGCCTCCTCCCTTTGTTGCAAAGTGACGATATAGGCCGCTTTATCGCCGGGTAAAACCTCGGCCAGCACGTCATCAATACCCACCTCGGCGGCAATGGACTGAGCCGTAGCCGAATTATCGCCTGTGATCATGACGACCTTTAGGCCCAGTTTCTTAAGCGCGGCCACCGCTTCTTTTGAGCCTGCTTTAACCGTATCGGCCAGGCCAATTACGGCCGATACCTGTCCATCCACAACGACCCACATGGCGGTTTTGGCTTCTTGCTGCAATCGGTGCGCCTGCTCGCCGAGACCGTTGAGGCCCACCTGTCGGGCCTGCATCAAACGCTGGTTGCCCAAAAGAATCTGATGCCCGTCAACCTCCGCCGCTACCCCCTGCCCCGGAAATGCCTCAAAATGGGATACTTCACTCAGAACCAAACCCTGCTCCTGCGCTGCCCGCACCACCGCCGCCCCCAACGGATGTTCGGAGCCGCGCTCGGCGGAAGCGGCAAGGCGAAGGATGAAGGCTGAAGGATGAAGGCTGAAAGAAGAATTGTCCCCACTCCCCGCTCCTTGGCTCCCAGTATCCCCACCTTGCTCCCCATCACTTGACACCTGACACTTGATACTTGACACGATCACATCCGTTACCCCCGGCTCGCCCTTGGTGATGGTGCCGGTCTTATCCAGGACGATGGTTTGCAGTTTGTGGGCTAATTCGAGGGCGGCGCTGTTTTTGAAAAGAACGCCCTGGTTGGCCCCCCGGCCCATGCCCACCACAATCGCCGTAGGTGTGGCCAGCCCCAAAGCGCAAGGGCAGGCGATAATCAGCACGGCTACCAGCCGTACCAGGGCGTGGATAAATCCGGCCCCGCTGGCCAGCCAAACGGCAAAGGTCACGACAGCAATGGTAATGACTACCGGCACAAAGATGGCCGCCACCCGGTCGGCTACCGCCTGGATGGGCGCTTTGGATCCCTGGGCGGTTTCCACCAGCCGGACAATCTGGGCCAGCATCGTGTCACTGCTCACTTGGGTCGCCTCGATTCTGAGCAGCCCTTGCTGGTTGAGGGTCGCGCCAAAAACCGCGTCGCCGCTTTGTTTGTCCACCGGCATACTCTCGCCGGTCAGCATGGACTCGTCCACCGCCGAGTAGCCGCTGAGCACCCGCCCATCGGTCGGAATTTTCTCGCCGGGCCGGACAATGACCACATCGCCCACCCGAACTTGCTCCACCGGCACTTCCTGCTCGACGCTGGCGCGCTCCACGCGGGCAGTTTTGGCTTGCAGCCCGATCAGGGCTTGAATGGCCTGACTGGTTTTGCCTTTGGCCCGCGCTTCCAGCAGCTTGCCCACTTTAATCAGGGTGATAATCAGGGCTGACGTTTCAAAAAAAGTCGGGGCGCTCAGCAGGCCGACCGTCACCACCACCGAATAAAAATAGGCCACCGAAGACCCCAGGGCCACCAAGACATCCATATTGGCGGTGCGGTTACGCAGACTCTTGATCGCGCCCACATAGTAATCCCAGCCGGTATAGAACTGCACCGGCGTCGCCAGCACCAGCAGGGCTACATTGACCCAGAAGGGATAAACCCACTGTTCCAGCGAACCTAAGCCATAAACGGTCATAAACAGCATCAGCCAATTATGGTTGATCAAAAAGACCAGTCCGGTGAAGAAAAGCCCCACCCACAACTGGCGGGTTTGCTGGCTGATTTCCTGGGCGCGGGCGTCGGCCAGCGCGTCAGGGGAGTCAACCTGAAGCGCCGGCACTTTGTAGCCAGCCCGCTCGATGCGCTCGATGATGGCTTGGGGCGTGGCCAGGGCGGGGTCATACGTAACCGTCACTTTTTCCGTGCCAAAGTTGACCACGGCTTCGCTCACGCCCGTCACCTTTTTGGCGTTACGCTCGATGGTGGCGGCGCAGTTGGCGCAGGTCATGCCGATAACGGGTAAAGTAATTTGGGTTTGAGTTGTCATAGCTTATATTGTGTCATAAATCGGATGCGACCACAAATGTGAAGGTAATCCTTGCGTATAGGTGTCCAGAAAAATTCTTTCCCAACAATCAAGGTAGCAGGTAGCAAAGTAGCAATTTGTTACCTGCTACCCTGCTACTTGCTACCTGTTTCAGTGACGAAAACTTTTCTGGAGAACTATATTTCAGCAAGATGAGTAGTGATAGTACCAAAAGTCTATCTCGCATGTGCCCGAATCCCGGGTTCAAGGTGTAGTGAAATTGCCGGTCCGGTGTATAACTATATGATACCACTTCTAAATGGGCCCAACCTGGGGTGGAATTTTGTCTACAACTATGGTTAAAAACCCGGCGCAGAAAAGAGATGCCGCCGGGTCTCAATTGGATTTTGCTGAGTTATTTCAGCAGTACTATGCGCGCGTCTACACTTATCTTCGTTATCGGGTGAGTACCCCGGAAGATGCCGAGGATTTGATTAGCCTTGTCTTTGAAAAAGCCTACACCCATCGAGAACAATTCGACGGCGTCAAAGGCGCTTTTTCAACCTGGTTATTCAGTATCGCTCATCATACGTTGGCTAACCATTATCGTACCCGCCAACGTCATGCTCATTGGGAAAGCGAAGATGAATTGCCGGAAGATGTGATAAAACCGGAGTCATCACCCGAAATACAGGTGATTCAGCAAGAGACCCTTGCCAATGTGTTGGCCGGCCTGGCCTGCTTAAGCGAGCGAGATCAGGAAGTCATCAGCCTCAAATTTGCGGGCCGCTTGAGTAATCAGGAGATTGGGCAGATCATGAATTTGTCGGAGAAAAATGTAAGCGTGGTTTTATGGCGAGCGATGCGTCGTTTGCGAGAGCAGTTAGAAGAGGTTTAAGGATGGATGAGCAACAATTAGCCGATCTCTTCTCAGAGCAAATTGATCGTATGTTAGGTGGCCAACCGGTCACTGACTTCCCAACTTACGATCATTTGCCGGAGCTGCTGGCCTTAGGACAGCAATTGTCACAGGTTACATTCCAACCTGAGCCAGCAGCTCTGGCTGCTTTCCAACAGCAGCTAACGACCTGGTTTGGTTCGGCGGTTAATGGGGTTGGCATCACGCCTTTGGGGCTGCCAAAAGTTTTGCTCGTAAGCATTGGTCTGGTAATGCTCGGTACAGGTCTCGGCTTATTCATGCTGCTGAGTTCCGCCTGGACCAATTCCAATGTTGATAATAACCAGCCAGCGCCGCTTGTCGTAACCCTTCCCGCCGCAGCGCCTCCCACAGCCGTGCCCATTTCAACCCCGACAGCCAAGCCTCAACCTGAGGCCACATCTGCTCGGGGCGACACTCTGCCGGCCGCTGGCTCATCCGTAGGCGACAAACTGCCTACTGCCCCGCCTTCCCTGGGGGATACCCTGCCGCCTCTTCCTACCCCAACCCCGACGAGTACCAGCACGATTACCGATGGTACCATCGTGGGAGATGGTGGGCTTGGTGAGGATAACCACGATGGCAGCAACAGCGACGCTGACGATCCCTCAGACAATCCCGCCCCAGAAAGCGACCATGATCGTGGGCATGGGAATGACCTTGATGGCTTTGACGAAGACAACCCTGGCCAGAGCAATGGCGTAGCCGGCGGCAACAGTCAGAATAACGGCAATGGTGGTCTTTCGCCGGGCAATCTCTCCTCCGGCAATGGCGGCGGGGGGCAATCTGGTAATAGAAACAATGGTGGCGGCGGGGGCGGCAAGGGTGGTAACGGCGGCGGTAATGGAGGAGGCAACGGTAATGGTAAGGGCGACAAATAGACAGGCGCCAAACAAATTATCAAAAATTATCTCGCAGAGGAGAGGGTGAAAAATGAATGAAGTAGAAGCATCAAAACAAAGTCAGGAAATTCAAGCGTACTGCCCAGCCACAGGCGTGCGAGTGTTAGAATATGGCTCAAAACAGTTCTCGATTTCGGGTTTTTATGTAACCTGGTGGCATTGTCCTGCTTGCAATGGTTGGCATGTGGTGAGCACAAAACTGAACTCGGACAAGGAGAATGCCCGAATAGAACTACTTCATCCAGTTGCTTCTATTTAGCGTTTATCCTAAAATTTTTATTGGCCCAGCAACCGTACATAGCTGATAACCTGCCAGCGCTGTTCCTCCGACAGCGTTGCTTTCCAGGCCGGCATGGCCGAATTAAACGGGGCCATCGCGCCGCCCTCGCTGACCCGCCAGAACAGATACCCATCCGATAGACTCTCAATCATTTTGCGGTCGGCCAGGTTAGCCGGTTGAGGGTTAAGGGCGGCAGCGGCCGGTCCATCCCCGCGCCCTTGCATTCCGTGACAGCTCGCGCATTGAGTCTCAAAGATAGTCTTGCCGCTGGCTGCCGCCTCAGTGTTGTCAGTCAAAGGATTGGTCAGTTTAGCATAGTTTTCCGGTGGAGTGGCATGAATGTGAGTTGCGCTCCCCGAATGTTCATGACCATCATTATGTTCCGCGTCGTGGCTGCTATCGTTTGCCATGTTGTGTTCCATCTGGCTGTCTTGATGGCGCGCCTCGTCGGCCTGGGCGAGGCGCACTGCAGCCGATGAATCACGACACGCCACATCCAAGAAACTAACTACGCTTAAAATCACAATCCCCCATAAATTTTTCACGAATACTTTTGCTCCTTGAAATTGATAGGTCTTGATTTTTTACTATAGCTACTCATGGAAAAAAGTGATACGCAAAGTATGACTTTTTTCGCCTCACGCTTCACGCATCACGCCTAAATACATATCTCTGTGACCAAAACCAAAACTGTCGTTATGGTCCCCAGTTAGATTTCACCACCAGCACTTTTTCCGGTTCAAGCGGATCGTTGGTGCGCAGCCGGACATGGAATTCATGGGGACCGCCCATCCCCTCAGACATGCTGTAAGCCAGGGTTAATTCAGCTTCCTGCCCCGGTTGAATTGTCGTCGAACTGACGAGTGCGCGGGGCGGTCAGCAACCCTCGATCAGTTCTACTTTTGGTTCCCCCAGCAGTTGCAGCGGCTGGCTGCCGCTGTTGCTCAATTTGAAGGTAGCCCGGACCGGCGCCCCGAATTTAACGTAACCGTCATCAATACTGGTGCGATCAACCACCAGTTTGGGCACACCGCTGCCTGCCTGGGGTGCTGTCGCCGGGCCGGAGTTGGTGGAACTCCACCAGAGGGCCAGGCCCATAACCACCAGCAGAATAGCTGCTCCGGCGATGATTGGCAGCCAGGCTGGCTGGCGGGCTGGCTCTGGTTTGTGAGTTGGTCTTGATTTTCTGCTCATTAATGTTTCTCCAAATTTTGAATTTGTAGGCCAATCATTCAATTGGCGGTGTGTTGGTGGGCGCAGCAAATTGGCTGTACTGCGCGTCTACATAGGCTCGAATGGCCTTCAGTTCTTCGCCCTGGCGCATCATCTTCATTACATCCTGGGTAATGTCCACGCAGATACCACAGCCAGCGGCGTGATTATCAAACTCAATGTAACCACTGGGGGCGACATCCTTGACAAAACAGTGCAGAGCATGCTCGTGTCCCATTGCGCCACAACCGCAGTAGCATGGGATTTTGGTCATAACCTCTGGATTGGCCACAGCAAAGCGATAGGCATCCCGGACTCGTGGCCCGGCTTCCTGGGCATAGCCGGGCAGATCTGAGATGGGGGCCATTGCCAGTTTGACCTGGGCTACTTTGGGGGTGGGCGGGAGCCGCTGTAACGCTCCCTCATTGCAGCCAACCAGACTCAAAAATAGCAGTGGCAAAACCAAGCTGTACCAGAGGTTAAAATGTACTCCCCTGTCATTTCGAGGCCAAAGGCCGAGAAATCCCCGGAGTGATACATAGGCTTTAGGGATTTCTCCCTTCGGCCGAAACCTGTCCTGAGCTTGTCGAGTGGATGACATGCCTGAGCAGTTGCCTTTTATCATAGGAACTTACCTTTTCTCACCAGTGTTTTTGTTACTGTCATCGTGATGCGGAGCTGCTGGAAAGAGCAGATTCATGAGCCAGATAGCCAGCAGAATTAACCCGCCCCAAAAAAGCAGCATCGCGATCAATTCACCTATCCCTGGCCCTAACTCTGTGCCTATCATTGCTGACTCGCCCTCTTTAACCTTATATGGGTAGTATAAAAAGGTTGCTTAAAGATTGAACAAAGGTTTTATGAAGATTGTGTAAAGAATTGAAGGGGATTACGCCAGAGGAAGTGAAAAACTGAAGGTGCTGCCTTGCCCATCGCCGGGGCTTTCAGCCCGAATATGGCCGCCGTGCGCTTCGACCAGGTGTTTGGCGATGGTCAGGCCAATGCCGCTGCCGCCGCCGGCCCGGCTGCGCGACTTGTCTACCCGATAAAAGCGATTGAACAGGTGAGGCAAATGTTCGGCGGAGATGCCCACGCCTGTATCGTGGATGGAAATGAGCAGGTCAGTGGGATTTTGAACCTGGGCGGTAACAGTGACAGTTCCGCCGGAAGGAGTATACTGCAAAGCATTACCGGCCAGGTTAAGCAAAACCTGATTGAGCCGGTCTTCGTCGGCATGCGCTAAGGGTAAGCCAGGGGGGATATTTAAGGTGAGGCTAACCCCTTTTTCCTCGAATTGGGGGCGCAGCCGGGCGGCGGTCTGCTGGACCAGCTCAGCCACAGCCAGGGGCCGGCGCTTCAATTCAAACGCCCCCGCCTCAACCCGGCTCAATTCCTGCAAATCATTGACCAGGCGCTGCAAGCGGTCGGCTTCGTGATAGATTTGCTGGTAGGTGTCGGATTCGGCGGGTAGAACTCCGTCAATCATCCCCTCCATATAGCCCTTGATACTGGCCAGAGGGGTACGCAATTCGTGGGCCACATTGGCAATCAGGTCACGCCGCATCGCTTCTGTCTGTTCCAGGGTAGCAGCCATTTGATTGAAACTGTGGGCGAGTTGGCCCAATTCATCCGTACCGGCGACCTCGACCCGTTCCTGGTAGCGCCCGGCGGCGATCCGTTGGCTGGCTTCCATCATCTGGCGAATGGGCGTAACCACCCGCCGCGAGACAAACAAACTGACAATCAGCGCGCTGACCAGCGCCGTTGTTGTCGAAACCAGCAGCGACTCGGTTACGGCGGCCCGGAAATTGGTGAAAAGGTCGCTGCTCATCTCTTCCATGCCATGCACGCTGCCGATCATCTGCTGCATGCCCAGCAGATGCCGGTTGAAGGCCGTGGGAATAGCCGCCTCGACCGCCACCACCAGCGTAACCACCCCGACCAGAATTACGATCAAATAAGAAGCCATCAGCTTCCAGCCCAGTCGGGTTTTTAGTTTTGAGAAGAGTCCCTCACTCATGTGAATTCCAGGCCAGATAAAAATTAAGAAATAAAAAATAAGAAATTAGAAGGGCAGCCGCTGGTTTGCTAACTTCTTATTTCTTATCTCTAAATTCTTATTTCTTACTCTGCCTCGCCCTCAAACCGATACCCCACCCCGCGCACGGTGATAATAAATTCGGGGTTGGCCGAGTCGGGTTCAATTTTTTTGCGCACGTGGCCCAGGTGAACATCCACCACTCGATCCTCGCCGTAAAAATCGTGGCCCCAGACCCGCTCCAGCAGTTGTTCGCGGCTCAACACCCGGCCCTGATGCTCGGCCAGGGCATGCAGCAGGTCAAATTCAATGGTTGTTAGCTCAACCGGCTGGTCATCCTTCCAGACTCGCCGCGCCCCTACATCAATGCGCAACCTCCGAAAGGCTAACACGTTGCTCTCCCCCGGACCGCTGCTTGGGTTATAACGACGCAGCGCTGCCTTGACCCGCGCCACCAACTCGCGGGCGCTGAACGGCTTGGTCAGATAATCGTCTGCCCCCACCGACAGCCCCACCACCTTGTCCGTCTCCTCCGATTTGGCTGTAAGCATCATCACGTACACATCCGACTCGCGGCGCAGTTGGGTCAACAGCTCGATGCCGTCCATCCCCGGCAGCATAATGTCGAGAATCAACAAATCCGGCTTGAGCGTCCGCGCCGCCCGCAGCCCGCCCGGCCCGTCGCTGGCGGTGTGGACGGTGTAACCTTCGGCCCGCAGGTAAGCGGTGACAATATTCAAAATGCTCTGTTCGTCGTCAATCACTAAAATGGTGGCTGGTTTCATCCAATCTTCATCCCCCGCAGCCGCAAACTGTTGCCCACCACCGTCACCGAGCTAAAAGCCATGGCAAAAGCCGCGGCGATGGGGTGCAGTTCCCGCAGGTAGACCGGCAAACCGGGGAAGAAAGCCAGCGCTCCGGCGGCCACCGGAATGAGAATAACGTTGTAGGCAAAGGCCCAGAACAAATTCTCTTTGATGACCCGCATCGTCGCCCGGCTGAGGCCGATGGCTTTGGGCACGCCGCGTAAATCGCCGCTGATAAGCGTGATCCCCGCCGCTTCCATCGCTACATCCGCGCCGGTGCCGATGGCAATGCCAACATCGGCTTGAGCCAGGGCCGGGGCATCGTTGATCCCATCGCCAACCATCCCAACCACCAGCCCTTCGGCTTGCAATTTAGCCACATTGGCGGCTTTGTCGCCGGGCAAAACTTCGGCCAGGACTCGCTCGACGCCCGCTTCAGCGGCAATGGCTTGAGCGGTCGCTTCGTTGTCGCCGGTCATCATCACTACCTGCAAGCCTTGCCGCTTGAGGTCGGCAATCGCCTCTTTGGAACCTTCTTTGATCGTGTCGGCAATGCCAATCACCGCCGAGGCCTGGCCATCCACCGCCACCCACATGGCCGTTTTGGCCTCGTTCTGCAACTGTTGCGCCTTCTGGCCCAGCCCGTTGAGCGTAATATTTTGAGTCTGCATCAAGCGGGCATTGCCAATCAGAATTTTGTGACCGTCTACCTCGGCGGCAATGCCGTGCCCGGCGATCGCCTCAAAACCAACCGGCTCGCTCAGGGCCAACCCCTGTTCCTGGGCTGCCCGCACTACTGCCTCACCCAAAGGATGCTCCGAACCGCGCTCCGCCGAAGCAGCGAGGCGAAGGATGAAGGCGGAAGGATGAAGGATGAAAGAAGAACTATCTCCGGTCTCCGGTCTCCGGTCTCCGGTCTTTCCCCGTTGACCATTCACCATTGACAATTCACTATTCATACCGCCGGGGTATCCCTCTGGGACAATTATCTCCGTCACCGCCGGCTGGCCTTTGGTAATCGTGCCGGTTTTATCCAGCACAATCGCCTGAAGGGCATGACCTTTTTCCAGGGCGGCGCTGTTTTTGAACAAAATCCCCTGGGTGGCTCCTTTGCCCATGCCCACGACAATCGCCGTCGGCGTAGCCAACCCCAGGGCGCAGGGGCAGGCGATGACCAGCACCGCAACCATGCGCACCAGGGCGGCGGTAAACCCGGCGCCCCCCAACCACCAGGCGGCAAAGGTCAGCAGGGCAATCACAATAACCACCGGCACAAAAATTGCCGACACTTTATCAGCCAGGGCTTGGATCGGTGCCTTGGACCCCTGGGCTGCTTCCACCAACCGGATAATTTGGGCCAAAGCCGTCTCGCGGCCCACTTTGGTCGCCTCAATTTTGAGCATGCCCTGCTTGTTGAGGGTTGCTCCAATCACGGCGTCACCCGCTTTTTTATCAACCGGCAGACTCTCGCCGGTCAGCAGCGACTCGTCCACCGCCGAGCCTCCGCTGATAACAACGCCGTCCACCGGGATTTTCTCGCCCGGCCGGACAATGACCACATCCCCGGCCACGACCTGATCGGTGGGGATGTCCAGTTCCACCCCGTCGCGCTCGACGCGGGCGGTTTTGGCTTGCAGGCCCATCAACGCTTTGATGGCTTCGCTGGTTTTGCCTTTGGCCTGCACCTCCAGCAGCTTGCCGATTTTGATCAGGGTAATGATGGCCGCCGACGTTTCAAAGTAAACGTGTCCGCCCAACAGCCCCGCAGTGATAAAAATAGAATAGAAGTAAGCCACCGACGAGCCCAGCGCCACCAGCACATCCATATTGGCCGATCTGTTACGCAGAGCTTTAAAACCGCCCACATAGTAGTCCCAGCCGGTGTAAAACTGCACTGGCGTGGCTAATAACCATAACATGTAATTAACCCAGGCCTCGTGCGCCCAATGGCCGACCAGCCCAAAATCGCGGGCCATGCTGAACAGGAACAAGGGCAGGGTAAAAATCACACCCACCCACAATTTACGGGTCTGATCCTGTATCTCGCGCTCGCGGGCCTCTTTTTCGGCGTCTACCAGGTCCGCCTCAGCATCAACCTGGACCACCCCGTAACCAGCCCGCTCGATAGCTGCCACCATATCTGCCCGCGTCACCGCGCCGGGGATATATTTGACCGTCGCTTTTTCAGTGGCAAAATTGACCGTTGCTTCGAGGATGCCGGGCACTTTTTTGTTCAGCGCCCGCTCGACGGTGCTGACGCAGTTGGCGCAGGTCATGCCGGTGATGGGCAGTTCCAGGGTGGCGACCGGCACATGATAGCCGGCTTTCTCCACCCGCTCGATGACGGCCTGGGGCGAGGCCACCGCCGGGTCGTAGTTGACGGTCAGCTTCTCGCTGCCAAAATTCACCACCGCCTCGCTGACGCCCTCAATTTTTTTGGCGCTGCGTTCCACTGTCGCCACGCAGTTGGCGCAGGTCATGCCCAAGACAGGCATGGTAAGTTGTTTCTGTTCGGCCATAACACCCTCTTCAACGTTCAAATGTTTTCTCGTTCCCACGCTTTGCGTCAGTTTGGGAACGAGAAAAACGTTTAACGTTCAACGTTCAACACTTCTTGCAGCCGTAGCTCTATTTCATCGGCCGGCTGCGGTCCGATGAAACGATGAACTTCTTGTTGTTGACTGTTAAAAATCAAGAGAACCGGGTGGCCCGGAAGCTTGTAGTCGCGCATCACCGCCGGGCCATCCCCCATGTTGGCGTTGATGCGTTGCACCGCGATTTGCCCGCTGTACTTCTGCTCCAGCCCATCCACGATGGGCTTCATCTCTGCTCAAGGGGGTCAGCCATCGGTGTAAACAAACACCACTGTCGGCTTCCCGGCGACGCCCAGGACCGGGGTATCGCTGCTGCCGCAGGCGGGCAGCAGCAGGTTTAAAATTAAGAGCAAAAAGAACAGCTTGTGAATAGTCGCCATAACCGACTGCCAAAATGGAAGGTTGGAAGGTTGGAAGGTTGACCATCCTTCCAGCCTTCCAACCCTCCAATCTTCCTTAATTCTCCGGCGGATAATTGATCTCGGCCAGCAGCGCCTTGATGTTGTCCCAGGTCTGCGGCGCTTCCCACTCTACCGTAACCAGTTTGGTATCTTGAGCAGCCACTACTTTTTTGACCCCGGCCAATTCGCCGACTTCATTTTGAATGGTGTGGACGCAGTGGCCACAGGAAATGTTGGGAACTTTGACGGTTTTGGTTTGCATAGAACTCTCCTTGATTGGAATAAGTAGATTAAACTGCGCATTCACTTTGACGTGATGCGTGATGCGTGATGCGTAAAAATATTTCCTTACGCATCACGCATCACGTATCAACTCTTGCCTTTGGCATTAAACAACCCCATAATCTCATCAATCACCCGCTCTCGCTCGTTGGGGTCATCGCCGCGAATGGCGGTGGTGACGCAGGTGTGCAGGTGACGGTCAAGCACCAGGGCGCTGACCTTTTGCAGCGCCGCCTGAACAGCCTCGATTTGTTTGACAATATCAATACAGTAGGCCCCTTCCTCAACCATCTTCTCGACGCCGCGCACATGCCCTTCGATACTTTTCAGCCGGTTGACGATCTTGCTTGTTTCTTCATTCATGACGTTTTATCCTTTGTTTCTCTTACCCCCTCCCCCCTGGGGGGGGATAGCTAATGAAAATATAGCATATTCAAAGTGAGGCGTCAAGGGTGACATGTCATCTTTTTGGCTGATTTTTGTCATCCTGCGCCACCTTACCGCCTTTTCCCCTACCGAGATTGCCGGTATAATGGTGAACAGATGTCACCGGTAGCCAAAAAATTTTTTACTGCGGCTCTAATTTACCTACTGTTAGGCTTGTTGGCCCAGGCTGTCGTTTTGTTCGATGGTTGGCTGGGCTTTAACCCATTGGCCTATACTGCCAGCGCCGCCACCCAGCAAATCTTTCTCCTCGGCTGGCTGACCCAACTGGGCCTGGCCCTGCTCTACGAGAGATTGGAGACATTGTGCCCTTGTGGTATTGGAGATTATGAAGCGTCCCTTTGGGATGAGGAATCAAACCAAAATTCAAGATCGAAAATCGAAAATCGTAAATCGAAAATCGTAAATCGTAAATCATCTCTATGGGTTTTTCTCCTGTTCAACCTCGGCCTGCCCCTGGTCATCATCGGCCAGCCGGGATTAGCTCTATTCGGGGGAAACTGGCTAGGCGCAGCGGCGGCTGTGGGTGGATTGTTACAGCTTAGCGCCGGGCTGTTGTTGGCGTTGCAAGTATGGTCTGCCCTTAAAAACCAAAGAAAGGATGAAGGATGAGGAATGAAGGATGAAAGTAACAAGTATGATCCCCCCTCCAAAATTCTGACTCTCTTACGCCTCACGCCTCACGCCTCACGCCTCACGGTTTTGCTTACTTTGTTCTTCACCCTGCTCCTCCCCGCCTCCTCCCCGCCCCACCCCATCGAACTCGGCCCGCAGCAAACGGTCATTACGGCCAATCCCAAAATGGGCGTTCACACCCGCCTCACCGACGAAGTCGAGCCCTGGAAAATCAAGCGCACCCTGGAAATGGTCCGCGAGATGGGCGCGCCCTGGATTGTGGAATATTTCCCCTGGGCCTACCACGAGCCTTTCCCCGGCTTTTTCGATTGGTCGCACAGCGATTTGGTCATTGACCACGCCAACCGCCAGGGTTTGACCGTCATCGCCCGGCTGGGTCTCACCCCGGAGTGGGCCAGGCCCCGCGACTCCGCTTCCTCTTTTTTAGCCCCGGCCCACTACGACGATTTTGGCGATTTTGCGCAGGCCTTTGTGGAACGGTATGGGGGGCGAGTGGCGGCCATCATCATCTGGAATGAGCCGAATCTGGCCCTGGAGTGGGGCTTTCAGCCGCTCGACCCAGCCGGGTATAGCGACCTGCTGGCGGTGGCTTATCGCCGGGCCAAAGCCGCCAATCCGCAGGTGCTGGTCTTGGGCGGCGCATTAGCTCCCACGCTGGCCCCGCCCGGTGATGCCCAGGCCATGAATGATTTGATTTATCTGGAGCGGATGCTCGACGCCGGGGCGGGGGAGGTCATGGATGGCCTGGCTGTCCACGCCTACGGCTGGGTCTTCCCCGCCGACGACCCGCCCGACCCGCAGGTGATTAACTTTCGGCGGACAGAACTGGTTCACCAATTGCTGGTTGAGCATGGCTACGCCGACCTGCCCCTCTACATTACCGAAGGCGGCTGGAACGACCATCCTCGTTGGACTCGCGCCGTCAAACCGGCCCAGCGCATCGAAAATACGCTGCGCGCCTACGAACTGGTCAAAAGCTGGCCCTGGGCCAAAATGATGGCCGTCTGGGCTTTTCGTTATCCCTGGCCGGCCCGCACCTACCTGGATTACTTTACCCTGGTTACGCCGGAATTTGACCCCAAGCCGATTTATCTGGAAGTGCAGCAGTACAGTAAGGAAGTAGCCAGTAGCCAGTAGTCAGAGGGGTGTCAAGTGTCAAGTGTCAAGTGTCAAGTGTCAAGTGTCAAGTGTCGGGTGTCAAGTATCGGGTGTCGGGTGTCAGGTGTCGGGTGTTGGGTGTCAGGTGTTGGGTGTTGGGTGTCAGGTGTCGGGTGTTGGGTGTCAGGTGTCGGGTGTTGGGTGTCAGGTGTTGGGTGTCAGGTGTCGGGTGTTCGGGGTTACGTTTCACGTTTCACGTTTTACGCACCACGCACCACGCACCACGCACCACGTCTCTTCGCCTCACGCCTCACGCCTCACACTTCACGCCCTACGCCCTACGCCCTGTGGATAGCAGTTCTTTTTATCTTGCTGCTTTTTGGTTTCTGGCTCTTCCTCTCCCCCCGCGACGACGGCAGCCTGGCCGAGATTCAGCGGCGGGGGACGCTGCGAGTGGGCTTGGATGCCAGTTTTCCGCCCTTTGAAGCCATTGACGCTAACGGTCAAATTGTGGGCCTGGATGTGGACATTGCCCAAGCCATCGCCGCCGATTTAGGGGTCAAGGCAGAATTTGTCAATATTGGTTTTGACGGCTTGTATGACGCTCTGCTGGCCCGCCGAGTGGATGTGGTCATCTCCGGCCTGCCCTACGACCCCCGCTGGACGCAAGATGTGGCTTATACCAGCAACTATTTCAATGCCGGGCAGGTGTTGGTCACTCGCGCCGATGACCAAGCTATTAAAGCCGTTGAGGATTTAGCCGGCCATACCGTCGCCGTCGAATGGGGCAGCCAAGCCGAAATGGAAGCGCGGCAGTTACAAAATCCCCCCTCTCCCACCGGGAGAGGGGCCGGGGGTGAGGGTGAGACCCCCAAAGCTTCTGATATCGCGTTTGACCTCCTCCGCCAAGACTCCGCCGCCGCCGCCCTCGACGCCGTGCTCACCGGCCAGGCCGAGGCCGCCATTGTTGACGCGCCTAGTGCCTTGACTTTCTCAGAAGGAGGGGGTCTGAAAATTGTAACTTACCTGACCGACGAGTGGTATGCTGCTGCTGTCCACCTGCGAAGCCGTGAACTGCTGGCAGTGGTCAACCAAACCCTGGCTCGGTTAGAGGAAAGCGGCGAGATGGCGCAGTTGCAGGCGAAGTGGTTTCAAGCCAGGTAGACGGTTCACAACTCCGGCTCCACCCTCGGCAGTAAGGGCTAAGCTGATTGCGCGGAAAAACCCTCGCCGGACATTGCGTACCGGGCAGTGATGATGTTATACTTTTAACCCCATCCCAATTAGAGACAAATTAACTGCAAGAGAGGCGGATATGACCCAGGAAGAACAAGTCGTTCCCCAACTGCAAACTGCCCGCAGCAGCAACATCATTCGAGGAGTTCTCGGATTAATTCTGGTAGCTCCGGCGGCGTTGTTCTGTTTGGTTGGCTTGGTTTTGCCAACGGTGTCTACCATCACCACCAGCTTCCAAAAAGTGGACCTGCTGTCAACCAGCGAATGGGTCGGCGGGGCCAATTATGCTCGCCTTATGGAAGATAAATCCTTTCTTACGGCGTTGGGGTTTACGCTATCATTGGTCGGCGTGCGGCTGGTGGTGGTAGCGGTTGTGCCGCTGCTAATCAACCTGCAAGCCCTCCTCTGGCCGCTGGTCGTTGCCAACAGCCCGGAACTTCAGACTTTCCCCGTAGCCCTGCTGATGCTGCGCGGCCAGTTCTCAACCGCCTGGCCTATCCTGGCCGCTGGGATAACCCTCTTTCAGCTTCCCCTGTTTCTGCTTTTCTTTGTGATTTTTGGCGTGCTGCAAGTTGTCTATCTGGATCGTCTCGTTTTAGGGATAGAAGCGCCTGAGTTTGAAGGCGGACATAAGTAATCGTCCAGAGATGGAGTTTGACCCCCACCTCATTTGAAAATATAATGGAGCCACTGCATCGCTGAAAACAGGGAAAGGACGAAGGTATGTTATACATAAAATTGCCTATGGAGCGGCGAAAAAAGATTGCCCTGGTAGCTCACGATAACAAAAAGAGGGATTTGCTGGAATGGGCCAAGTATAATCGAGACATCCTGGCTGAACATGAAGTCTTTGCTACCGGCACAACCGGCAAAATTCTGGAAAAGGAACTTGGCTTTGAAATTTTTAAGCTTCAGAGTGGGCCATTGGGCGGCGACCAGCAAATTGGAGCCAAAATTGTTGATGGGGCTATAGATTTTCTCATCTTTTTCTGGGACCCCTTGGAAACCCAACCCCACGACCCCGATGTGAAAGCCCTGTTGCGGATGGCAGTGGTTTGGAATATTCCAACCGCCTGCAATCGAGCTTCGGCCGATTTTATGGTTTCCTCGGCCCTGATGGGAGAGGAATATGATCGTTTGCTTCCGGATTACGAGGAATATCGGCGGCGACCTGTCTTTGAAAAGATGGAAGATTAATTTCAAGTATGGTGCTCATCAGACCGGCCCAATTGACCGACCTGGCAGCCATTACCGCTATTTACAACGAGGCCATTTTAACCACCGTCGCCACCTTCGACACTGAGCCAAAGAGTGAGTCTGAGCGGGCGGTTTGGTTCAGTGCTCACGACGCCCGCCATCCGATTTTGGTAGCGGAAATCGAAGGGCAGGTGGTGGGCTGGGCTTCGTTGAGCAAATGGTCCGACCGTCTGGCCTACGCCGATACCGCCGAAATTTCGCTCTATGTCCATTCCTCACGGCGTGGCCAGGGCATTGGCAAACAGTTGATCGCCGCCCTTGTGGCCGAGGGGGAAAAAGCCGGCCTGCGCACCCTGATCGCCCGCATTGCCGCCGGCAATGAAGCCAGCGTGCGGCTGCATCAAACCGCTGGTTTTGAACTTATCGGCGTGATGCGGGAAGTTGGCCGCAAGTTCGATCAGCTTTTGGATATTCATTTGATGCAGAAAATCTATTAATCCTTGTCATTTCGAGCGACCGTAGGGAAGCGAGAAATCTTCTATGGCGCGACTTCGAGAAATCCCTGGAGCGCATCGGCGTTAGGGATTTCTCCCTTCGGTCGAAACCTGTCCTGAGCTTGTCGAATGGATGACATGCTTGAGCAGCTACATTTTTGGCAAAGAAACGAGACAGATGGCCGGCTACTCCAAAACACCGCTGCTTAAAAAACTGGGCATCAAGCCGGGTTCCCGGCTGATCATTCTGAACGCGCCGGAGAATTACGCCCAAACGTTGGGCGAGCTGCCGGAAAATGTCACGGTGGCGGCTGCCCTGTCCGGCCCGCTCGATCTCATTCACTTCTTCACCACCCGCCGCGACGCCCTGGCCGCTGAATTTCCGCGCCTCAAACAGGCCCTCGATTCGGCGGGTATGCTCTGGATTTCCTGGCCCAAACGCGCCGCCAAAGTCGAAACCGATTTGACCGAAGACATCATTCGGGCCATCGGTCTGGACAACGGCCTGGTGGATGTCAAAGTAGCAGCGGTGGATGAAGTCTGGTCGGGGTTGAAGTTTGTTTTTCGCTTAAAAGATAGAGGAAAGGAAGTAGGGAGTAAGGAGTAGGAAGTAAATAAATAAAACCCCTACTTCTTACTACCCACTCCTTACTCCCTTAAAATTTATGACAGTTCATCGTTTGGAAGCCCAAACCTACTACTACACCTTCGGTCCCCACGAGCCAGCCCTGCGCATTCGCAGCGGCGATACCGTAGTGGCCGAAACGCGGGATGCCTTTGGCTATGACACCCAGCGTAACCCCCTGCCGGACGCGCTGAAACAGCAGTCGCCCGGCACGTCTCTGCGCGAGTCGAATCCGTTGGTGGGGCCGGTTTATGTCGAAGAGGCCAAAGCGGGCGACCTGCTGGCAGTCCATATCCGGCGCATCCGCCTTAACCGTGACTTTGCCCTCAGCCGGCAAAACTCTTACTTTGGCTCCCTCACCGGCGAAGCGCCCGGCCACCGCCTGCTCTACAACCCGCCCGTGCCGATGATTTGGTACGAGTGGCAGCTTGACCTGGCCCGAAATATCGGGGTGCTGGAATTGCCAAACAGCCGTTTGAAACGTGTCGAAGTGCCCTTGCAGCCCTTCATCGGCTCGATTGGCGTCGCCCCTCGCTTTGGTCGAGTGGAGATTGCCCTGACCCCCGGCGAATACGGCGGCAATATGGACTGCCCCGACGCCGGTGAGGGCGCCACGCTCTACCTGCCGGTCTGGGTGGATGGGGCTTATCTGCTCTTTGGCGATGTTCACGCCCTGCAAGGGGATGGCGAGGTCAACGGCGTGGCTCTGGAAGTAACCGCCGAGGTGACGCTCGACATCGAAGTGCGTCAAGGCGTCGAGGCGGAGTGGCCCCGCCTGGAAGATGCCACCCACATCATGGTCGCCGGCAGCACCCGCCCGCTCGATGATTGCGTCCGCCTGGCCCAACTTGAACTTTTGCGCTGGCTGGTGGATGAGTACGGCTTTCAGCGCGAGGAAGCCTGGCAGTTGAACGCCCAGGTCGGCAGCATGCGGATTGGCAACGTGGTTGATCCCATGTACACGGTCGTCGCCAAATTTCCAAAGGCGTACTTGCCTTAAAAGGCAGAGATTGGAGATTGGAGATTGTTTAATCTCCAATCTCCAATCTCCAATCTCCCCTCATGGCAACCCTGCGCGTTCTAACTTATAATCTCTACTTCGGCGGAACCGACCGGCTGGAGGAAATTTATACGGTTTTGGCCCACGTGGGGGCGGACATCATCGGCCTGACCGAAGCGGACGATCCGGCGGTTGTGGCTGCGCTGGCCGCACGGTTGGGATTGCATCATATCTGGGCTAAGGGCAGCGGCGACCGGCACATTGCCACCTTATCCCGCTACCCGATTGCCGAATGGCAGATTTACCGCACCCCGCCGCTGACCCAGGCCGTGCTGGAAACAAAGCTGGCCTTGCCCAACGGGGCCATTTCTGTTTATAATGCCCACTTTCTACCCACCCTGCTGCTGCCTTTTGAGGTGCGGCGCTGGCAGGCCGTGGGCAAACTGCTGCAAGTCATCCAGAGCCGCCGTCCGGGAGCGCACCTGATTATGGGGGATTTGAACGCCATCGCCCGTGGGGACCGGGTTTTACAGCGCAACAATCCGGCCCGTATGCGCCGGCTGATGGCCTTGCAACTCAATATGATTTTCCGGCTGGCGCTGCCTCGCCTGCTCAAGGCCGGCTACACCGATTGTTTCCGCCATCTGCACCCCCACGACGACGGCTTCACCTGGATGCCAGGCAACCTGACGACTCGCTATGATTACATTCTAGCCGACCCGGCTATGACCGCCCGCCTGCAAACCTGCCGGGTAATTGACAACATCGAGGCCGTCTGCACTGCCTCCGATCACTTACCCTTATTGGCAGAATTTAAACTTTAGTTTTTGCATAATGACGAATCTAACTAACACAGAATTTCCAATATCCCCCCCCTACTCCCTACTCCCTACTCCCCGCTTCGCGTCCTTACTCCCTGACTTCTGGTCTCGCCAGGCCAACACCCCCACCCACTCCTTTGAATTTGCGCCCTTTGGCGTCCCCACCCAGATTACAACCAACCGGCCAGAACTTTTAAGCGCAGCTCGCCTCTCGGCAGGGCGTTTCAGCCAACCCCCAACCCCCAACCCCCAACCCCCTAATCTCCAATCTCCAATTTCCCTTCATTTAATCGTCACCCCCCACCCCACCCCTCCCCTCCCCGCCGACCTGCCGGAGCGGCTGCGTTACAACGGTCTGGACGACTGGCTCAGCCTGTCAGCCGGGGAGTGGGGCCACGCCTTTGCTCACCTGCCAAGTCGAACTGCCGTCGCCTTTTTGTCGCCCGCCCTGGCCGCCGAAACCCGCCTGGTCAGCCGTTATATTGTTGACCATTACCTGCTAAACTTCATTCTGACCGAATGGGCCATGCTCCACGCCTCCTGCGTCCTCGACCCGAGCGGACAGCGGCTAATCTTGATGGTAGCCCCGCACAACACCGGCAAATCCACCACGGCGCTGCGCTTGCTGCGAGCCGGTTACATGTTTCTGGCCGATGGCATGGCCCTGCTGCGCCAAAATGGAAAGGGTTTTGTCGCCGGCGGCTACCCTATCGGCGAGGTCAAGCTGCGGGACGATGTGTTGGCCCTGTTCTCGAATTACGGCGGCGAGGCGGTGCAAGTGCGCGAACAGCGCAAAACGGTGGTCAATCTACGGGCTGTTCACGCCGACCGTTTGGCCGAAACGCTTTTCATGCCGCAGCAGATTCACCTCTGCCTGGTCGAGCGGAGCAGCAACACGCAGACGGAAATCGCCCCGCTCTCACCCGCCGAAGCGGAGCCGGTTCTGGCCGCCAACAGCGTCTTTTGGGATGAACCGGCGCGGCTGGCCCATAACACCGCGGCCTTGCATGTTCTGCTTGAAAGCGCCGGTTTGTATCGCTTAAAAATTGGCACAGAGCCGGAGGGTATTGTTCAAACAATAGCGAAATTGACGTAAGTTAACCCAAGTTGCTACCTTCAGGTGAAAAATCATCCTGAGTGCGCGTAGCGCGTATCGAAGGGTGATTTTTCGCCGCAGACACCCTTCGATACGCCTTTTCAAGGCTACTCAGGATGCCTGCGGCGAAAGGTGGCAACTTGAGTTAAGTTAAGTCAGAAGTAGCTTCTTTAAGAGCATTCGGAAACTCCAGTGGCAACCTTGCCACCGACACTCGTCCGGCGATGAAGTCGCCGGACTCAGTAGATCCAATTTTCGGGGAGTGCGGCACGCCCACGTGCCGAACGGAGCCGCACGTGGGCGTGCTGGCTCCTCAAATTTGGATCTACTGGGACTATCCAACAGCGCCCGATTAATCGGGCTAGAGCTGGGTTGACCCGGCGCTGTTCCCTAGCCCTGGCATTCATGCCGGGGCGGACTCTGACGTTTTAGATATTACGGTTTATTTTCATGCTGCTCATCGAACACCGGGTCAATACCCTTGAACATCTCCAGCGTGTGCCGCCGGAACGCGGCATCGAGGTAGATGTGCGCGACTACGACGGCGATCTGCGCCTGGTTCACGACCCCCTCCAAAGCGGGGAACGGCTGGAAGCGCTGCTGGCCGCCTACCATCACGCCCTGGTGATTTTTAACGTCAAGTGTGATGGCCTGGAAAGCCGGATCATGGAATTAGCCGCCAAATACAACATCCGGGATTACTTTTTTCTCGACCTGGCTAACCCGACCCTGGTCAATTTGGTGCGGCGAGGCGTCCGGCAAGTGGCGGTGCGCTACTCCGAATTTGAACCGCTGGAATTTGCCCTGGCTTTTGCCGGCCAGGCTGAGTGGGTCTGGGTAGACTGCTTCACCCATCTACCCCTGACCCCGGAAATCTACCGGCGTTTGGCCGAGCATTTCAAAATCTGCCTGGTTTCGCCGGAATTACAAAAACACCCGCGCGGCTGGATTCAAGCCTTCCGCCGGCAGTTGCGCGATATGCCCGTTGATGCTGTCTGCACCGACTTTTGTGATGATTGGTTTAAGAGTGATGCGTGAGATTTTTACGCATCACGCATCACGTATCACGCCTCAGGTTAGATGAATGTTACAACTTGCTAAAAATTCCCACTGGTTACAAACCCTCGTGGTCAAATGGGTCTCGGCGCTGCACCCGGCCATCGAGCACAATGTTCAAAAAACCCAGGCCCTCAAAAAAGCGTTTTATTACGCCTTTTTGGAGCAGCTTCCCGGCGACTACTTGGAATTTGGCGTTTTTGAAGGCACCTCGTTGATTGCCGCTTTTGAAAACGACCGGCGCTTCCGCACGCCTGAAACACCCCGGCGGGCCTTCTGGGGCTTCGACTCCTTTGAAGGCTTCAAATATTTCAACGGGCGCGACCGGCATCCCTTCTTCAAAGAGGGCGACTTTGCCAGCAGTTACGAGCAGACCCGCCGCCGCATCGAACGTCATTTTAACGGTCGGGCCGACTGGCATTTGGCGAAAGGTTATTTTGAAGAGACAATTGGCGGCAAAACCGCCCCTGATCTGGGTATTGCCAAAATTAGCGTCGCCCTGATAGATTGTGATTTGGGCACACCTGCCCTGGTGGCCCTCAATTTTATGGCCCCGGCTCTGCAAAACGGCACGGTCCTTATTCTGGACGATTACTTTGCCTATTGCGGCAGCCAACGGGAAGGTGTGGCCGGGGCTTTTCACCAATTCCAGGCCGAGCACCCACGCCTGTTGTTCCGCCGGCTGTTTGATTACGGGCATGGCGGGCAAGGCTTTGTGCTGGCCGGCGGGGCTGAGGAGGAGAGTTAGCGATGCAAATTATCATACCTATGGCCGGGTTGGGGACCCGTTTTATCCGGGCCGGCTACAAAGCTATCAAACCGCTCATCGAAGTGGATGGCCGCCCCATGATCGAGCACGTAGTCCGCATGTTTCGCGGGGAGCGCGATTTTCTGTTCATCTGCGCCCGGCCTCATCTGGAAGAAACTCCGCTGCGGGCCGTGCTGGAAGAATTAGTCCCCGGCGCCACCATTGTCGCCATCGAACCGCACAAAGACGGGCCGGTCTGTACGGCGCTGGCCGCCCAGGCTTACATCAAAGATAATGAACCGGTCATCCTCAACTACTGCGACGCCGCTGCCTTGTGGGATTACGGCAATTTCAAACAGCGCATGGCCCAACTCGACTGTGCCGGGGCATTGGTAGCTTTTCGCGGCTTTCACCCCCACAGTCTGGGGCCGACCCTCTACGCCTACATCCGCGAGCAAAACCATAATTTTCTGGAAATTCGAGAAAAACGAGCCTTCACCGACCAGCGCATGAACGAGTTCGCCTCGACCGGCGCCTACTATTTCCGCAGCGGCGCACTGTTGAAGCATTACTTCCGGCGGGCGGTTGAGCGCGATTACCAGACCCAGGGCGAATATTTTGCCAGCCTACCCTACAATCTGCTGGTCGAAGACAACCTGCCGGTCCATGTCTACCCGGTGCAGCAGTTCATTCACTGGGGCACGCCCGGCGACCTGGCCGAATACCAGGCCTGGTCGGACTACTTTGCCCGTTATGCAGATTGGAAGCCCACCCTGCCGGAGCTGCCCGGCGTCAATCTCATTCCCATGGCCGGGGCCGGGGCGCGCTTTAGCCGCGAGGGCTACGCCCAACCCAAGCCGCTGGTTCCGGTAGCCGGCGCGCCGATGGTCCAGCGCTCGCTCGACACCTTTCCCCCGGCCCACACCTGGATTGCCGCCTGCCGCACCGAGCACCTGCAAACCTCGCCCTTGCAGCCGGTGCTGACCGGCAACGGCCACCGGGTCGAAATTTTGCCGGTAGACCAACCCACCGCCGGCCAGGCTGTCACCTGTCTGCTGGCCCGCGACCGGCTCGACCCCAACGCGCCGCTGCTCATCGCCCCCTGCGACGCCGCCCTGGTGTACGACCAGGAGCATTATGCCGCTCTGGTCAACAATGCTGAGGTGGATTGCCTGGTCTGGACGTTTCGCAACCACCCGCACGCCAACCGCAACCCGCACCAGTACGGCTGGGTCGAAGCGACGCCCGGTGGGGAGATAGAGCGCATTTCCTGCAAAATGCCCCTCAACGGCGATGTTCGACATGACCCCGGCATTATCGGCGCGTTTTGGTTTCGTCAGGCCCGCTTCTTTCTCGAAGCCGCCGATGGCCTGATTGCCCAGAACCGGCGGGTCAATAATGAATTTTACGTTGACTCAGCCATTGAGGTCTTGGTAGAGCAGGGCCGCCGGGCCAGGGTTTTCGACGTGCAGCACTACATCTGCTTTGGCACCCCCGACGATGTGCGCAGCTACGAATATTGGGCCACCTATTTTGCTAAAGCGCCACACCATCCTTTTGAGCAGAGGGGCAGAGGGGCAGGGGGGTAGGGGTGAAATCTCCCCTCTGCTCCCCCGCTCCCCTGCACCCCTGCCCGTTGGCAAGGAGAATTTGAGGTGGATAGAAACGCCCCCTGCCTGTCCATCATCTTGCCGTGTTACAACGAAGCCGACAATTTGCCCCTGCTGCTGGAAGGCTACCGCCAGGTCTGGCGCGATTTGCCGGCCGAGTTGATTTTGGTAGACAATGGCTCGATCGACTCTACTGCGGCGGTGCTGGCAGGTGAGTTAGCCCGGCCCGAATTTGCCTTTGCCCGCAGCGTCCGTGTCCCCCAGAATCGCGGCTACGGGCACGGCATTTTGACCGGCTTGCAGGCCGCCGCCGGGGAGTTTCTGGCCTTTTCTCACGCCGATATGCAGTGCAGCCCGGCGGATGTCTTCCGGGCCTATGACCGGCTGCTGGCCGCGCCCAACCCCAGCCAAACGTTGGTCAAGGGCAAGCGAACCGGCCGCGATGCCGGCGCCTCGCTGGTCACCAACGGCATGGCGGCGCTGGCTTCAACGGTGCTGCTGACCCCCTTGACCGACATCAACGCCCAGCCAAAACTGTTTCACCGCAGCCACCTGGCCCGCCTGACCCGTCCCCCGGACGGCTTCCAATTCGACCTGTACGTGCTCTACCGGGCCAGGCAGGCCGGGCTGACCCTGCTGACCATCCCGGTGGTCTTTGGCGAGCGCAGGCACGGCCAATCGAAGTCGGCCTTTAATATCTTTGCCCGCTATCGCACCATCTGGGCAACTGTTGCGTACATTTTTAAATTGCGCTTCGGAGGCGCGGCTTGAATCTGATTCGCCGGTTAGCCCATCATCCGCTGTGGTTGTTATTCCTCGTTGCCCTGCTGGTCCGCCTCCTCCCGGCAACCGTGCGTTTTGTCATCGGCAGCGACGAGGGATTATTCCTGACCCTGGGTCAAAACCTGGCCGCCGGCCGCGGCTACACCGGCGACGGGGCGACGGTCCAGATTGACTTTCCGCCCGGTTTTGCCCTGTTTGCCGCCGCCGTTTACCTGCTGGGCGGCGGCCTGGAACTGCCAACCCAACTCAATATTTTGCTGATTGGCTCGCTGCTGCCGCTGCCTATCTATTGGCTGGCCCGCCAGCTCAGCGAGCCTAAAACGGCGCTGCTGGCCGGCCTGCTGACCGCCCTGCACCCGGCCCTGGTTTTGAGCCAGGGCAACTTCGAGTCGGTGGCCGAACAACCTTACGCTTTGCTGTTGTACACGGCCTGGGGCTTGTTGGCGTGGGGACTAATCTTGGCTCGCGCCGGATTGCCAAATCCGGCGCAGTGTAAGAGGCTGTCTGACAAGTCGTGGAGCAGGTTTTCTAGCCTGCTTGAGCAGCCTGGAAAGGCTGCCCCACAGTCTACTTTTCAGACAGTTTCTAAAAACTGGGCCTTTGCCCTGGCCGGGTTGCTGACCGGCATGGCTCACCTGGTGCGCTGGGAAGGCGTCATCCTGGGTGTAGTAGCATTGGGAATTATCATCCTGGTGCTGCGCCGGGCGGCGCTGAAACCGGTGCTGCTCTTTGCCGGGGGGCTGGCTCTTTTTGCCGTGCCGTATGCGCTTTATCTGTACCAGCACACCGGCTCGATTCTCAGCCCCAAAACCATGCTGACCCAACTGCACGCCGCCGCCATTGACGCCAGCGTGGAGGACCCTTACGCCATCGAGAAATACTTTTTTGAGCCTTACGAAGCCTGGCTGGCCAATCCCCGCGTGCCGCCGCAGGTGGTCCAGGAAAACCGGCTGGCCCCGTTGCAGCGTTACGCCGGCAACGTTCTGCTGGAACTGCGGCTCTGGTTTACCTCGTTTGCCTTTATGACCCTGCTCTGGATTGTCCCTTTTTTAGTGGGGTTGCGGGCGCTGGGCCTCAAACAAACCCTGTTTCTGCTGCCGCTGTTCATCCCCCTGGCCTTTATCCCGGCTTCGGTAGTGGACCCGCGCTACTTTCTGATCCCACTGCCCATCCTGATGATTTTTACCGCCCGCGGCTGGACCTGGCTGCAAGAGCGTTTGCCTCACCTACGTTTGCCTTTTTTGGCCCAACCTGTTTCCCTGGCAACGCTGCTGGTGGTTGCCACCCTGGCCCTTTTTACCCTGGCCGACCTGAGCGGTCCCTTTCTCTACCCGCGCCCGCTCGAATACCGGACGGCCGGCCTGGCCCTGCGCGGGCAGATACCGCCGGGTGCGTCCATTCTGGCCCGCAAACGGCAGGTACCCTTCTATGCCAACGGGGTCTGGGTCTGGCTGCCCTTCACCGATGTGGACGGGCTGCTGGCCTATGCCGCCAGCCACAACATTGACTATATAATCCTGGACCAGTACACCACGCCCAGCCTGCGCCCTCAATTGGTTGGCCTGCTCGACCCGGCCAACGCCCCCGCCAGCCTGACCCCACTGTACGTGGGGGATAATGTGGTGCTTTATCAAATTAGCCACCCGAATGTCGAGAATTAGCTACAGCCATGTCATTTCGACCCGCAAAGCGGGGAGAAATCCCCGATACCGTACTTATATAGTTTGTGGTAAAAAGAGGACGGCTCTTTTGGAATTCAGGGGGTCAGAGGCAACGTGATGCGTGAAGCGTGAAGCGTGATGATCTAATCACGTATCACGCATTACGTATCAGGCTCAAACCCCACGAAATCTTGAAGACCCAAGAGGACTTTCTCACCCATGAGTCTGCTCATTACAGGCCAACTCATCGCCAACAGCCTCCGCCTCGATGCGCCGCCGCCGGCCCTGACCGGCGAGGTAGATTGGGCGCAATTGGTTCATCACGCCGACGGCCACTCGCTGACGCCGCTGCTGTATGCCGCCTGGCGCGAGGCCGGCCAGCTTGGGCGCATCCCCGCCACCATCCGCGAGCGCATGGCCCAGGCTTACGCCGATAACGCCCGGCGCAACGAGAATATTCGCCGCGAACTGCTGGAACTCGACCAGCTTTTGAGCGAAGCCGGTGTACCGCATCTGATCCTCAAGGGCTGGTTTTTAATCGAAAACCTCTACCCCGACCCGGCCCGGCGGGTGTTGTACGACCACGATTTCCTGGTTCCCGCCGACCGGGCCGAAATCGGCCACCGGGCGCTGCAAGCCGCCGGCTTCCGGCCCCTGCCCGGCAAAGATGCCTGGGTGGAAAAACATCTGCCCGCCCTCTGGCGCAACGACAATTATCAATGGAATGGTTATCTTTTTGATCCGCTTTACCCGCGCCCGGTGGAGCTGCATGTGCGGCTGTGGGAGCAGGGCTGGCGCGGCCTGGCCGTGCGCCAGTTGCCCGACCCCTGGGCCGATGCCCAAACGCAAACTATCGCCGGCTTGCCGATGCAGCGCCTTTCGGCTGAAAATACTTTGATCCACCTGGCCATGCATTTCGCCGGGCATCTGGTCGAGCGGGAGGCCCGGCTGAACCAACTGCTGGATTTGGCCCGTTTTGCCCAGGTATCCACCGCATTAGAGTGGGACGCTATTTTGCAGCGGGCGGGCCAGGCCGGGGTAAGCCGCTTTGTCTATGCCTCGCTCTTTTTGGCCCATGAGGTGTTTGGCTCGCCGCTGCCGCCTTCGATTGTCTGGCAGAAGTTGGCCGCGGCCACCCCACCGGCCTTCCGCATTTGGCTGGCCGAACACGGCGCGGCGGATGTTCTCACCAGCGACTTCCGGCGGCGGCACAAAGGCCAGGATTACCGCTTAACCTTCCTGGCGGCGCGCTCTATTGTTGAAAAGTTGGGGATTCTGCGTTTTGCCGCGCTGCCGCCGCTGGGCCAACTGGCGGCCAAATACAAGCTGCGCCATCGCTGGCTGGGGCCGCTGCTCTACCCGCGCTACGTGGCCGAGCGGGTCGGCAGTTATGGCCGGGGGCTGCTGGGCGTGAAGCATGAGTAGCGGAGCAAGTTCATTTCATCCTCGTCGGCTCACGATGGATTTGAAGGAGCTTCGAAAAAAAGGATTGGCTCACGGATAAACGCGGACGCGAAGCGCACAGATTTTTCTTAATTTTTATCCTATCCGTGTCATCTGTGTTTATCCGTGAGCCGGATTACTTCGTCTGCTCCTGCAAGGCCGTCCAGACCCGTTCCGGGGTCAGGGGGATGCGGCGCAGGCGGGCCCCGGTGGCGTTGAACACGGCGCTGGCAATGGCCGGGGCCACGCCGTCTTTGGGTATCTCGGCCACGGCTTTGGCCCCAAAGGGGCCGCTGGGTTCGATGGTTTGGACCAGGATGACTTCCATCTCCGGCATCTCGTCGGCCCGGTAGATTTTGTACGGCCCCAAGGCCGGGTTGACCATGCGCCCGTTTTCGTCGTAAACCATCTCTTCGCAGTGACCGTAGCCCAGGGCCTGGGTCATACCGCCCTCCACCTGGCCGCTGGCGGTAATCGGATTAATCGCCATGCCGCAGTCAACAGCCATGACCAGCTTCTTGACCGTGACCTGACCGGTTTCGATGTCAACTTCCACCTCGGCAAACTGGCCGGCAAAGGGCGGCGGCGAATCCGGCGACACATAAGAAGCCGTGGCCATAATCTGCCGCTGCTGGTCCTGGTGCAGCGAGTGCAGGGCCACCTCGCCCAGCCCCACCGAGCGGCCATCGGGGGCATAGGCGCGCCGGTCGCGCAGGGTCACACCGCTCCAATCGTCCAGCTTCAGCATCAAGCCGACTCGCTCTTTGATCTGCTCGCGGACCTGCTCGGCGGCCCGCTTGACCGCCGTGCCGGAGATATAGGTGGTGCTGGAAGCATACGCGCCGGTATCGAAGGGGGTCATATCGGTGTCGCTGGAGTACACCACCACGTCCTCGGTGTGGACGCCCAACACCTCGGCGGCAATCTGAGCCAGCACCGTATCGGAACCGGTGCCCAGGTCGGTCGCCCCGACCAGCAGGTTGAAGGAGCCATCGTCGTTAATCTTGAGGCTGGCCCCGCCCATATCCAGGCCGGGGATGGCCGTGCCGTGCATGCAGACCGCCAGGCCCAGGCCGCGCCGCAGATGGGGCTTGCCGGGAACCATATTCCAGCCCGGCTCGTGGCGGCGGCTCCAGTTGATGGCCTGCATACCCTGGGCAATACATTCATTCAAGCCGCTGGTGCGAATAACTGGGACCGAGGAAACATCGGCTTCGCCTTCGCCAAGCTGCGGGGCAATGTCCATCGTGTCGCCCACCTCGACCCAGTTTTTGCGTTTGAACTCCACCACATCCATCCCAATGGCGGCGGCAATCTCCTCCATGTGGCTTTCCAGGGCAAACAAAGCTTGGGGCGCGCCGTAACCCCGATACGCGCCGGGGACGGGAATATTGGTGTAAGCCACCTTGCACTCAAACTTCTTGTGGGCGCAGCGATAGGTGCTCAGCCCACGCAGGCCGGTGACGGTTTGGACGGTTAGCCCGTGGGTGCCGTAAGGGCCGGTGTTGCCGATGACGGTCATTTCCTGGGCCACCAGCGTGCCGTCGTTTTTGATGCCGCTTTTAAAGGTGATGGTCTGCGGGTGGCGGGTCCGGCTGGACATAAACTCTTCGGCCCGCGTCAGTTCCAGGCGGACCGGCTTGCCGGTGGCAATGGTCAGGTGGCCGACAATATCCTCGATCAGCATCTCCTGCTTGGCCCCAAAGCCGCCGCCGATGCGCGGCTTAATCACCCGGATACGCTTGACCGGCAGCCCCAGCAGCGGGGCGACCATACGCCGGACGTGAAACGGCACCTGGGTCGAGGTGCGGATGACCAGCCGCTCGTCGGAGTCCCAATAACTGATGGCAATGTGCGGCTCAATGGGGCACTGCTGCACCTGATGGACATAATAGCGGTGCTCAAACACTTGATCCGACTCGGCAAAGCCCTGGGCCACGCTGCCCACTTCAGCGTGAATGTGGTGGCTGATGTTATGGGCCGCGTCATACGCGCCCTCCATATCCGGCTCATCGTGGATGACCGGCGCGCCCTCTTTGATGGCTTCATTTTCGTCAAAAACGGCGGGTAATACTTCGTAAGTTACTTTAATCCGCTTGACCGCCTCTTCGGCAATCTCCAGCGTCTCGGCGGCTACAGCGGCCACGCGGTCGCCCACGTGGCGAACTTTGTTGTCAAAGCTGACTTGGTCGTAGGGTTTGGGGTTGGGGTACGACTGGCCGCCGGAAGCGTAGCGCACCCGGGCCACGTTTTTGTAATGCAGCACCGCGTGGACGCCAGGCAGGGCGCGGGCCTCGCTGTCGTCAATATCCAAAATACGGGCGTGGGCATGCGGGCTGGTCAACAACTTGGCGTAGAGCATGCCCCGCATCTCAAAGTCGTCCACAAAAGCGGGGTTGCCCTTGGCCAGTTTGAGCGCATCCACCTTGGTTTCCGATTTGCCCACAACCTTCAAATCCGGCGCTTCGGGCGCGACCACAAATTTGGGCAAGGTGATGCGCTGTGTGCCAATCCCCCCTGCTTCCCCCCCTGAGAGGGGGGGATAAGAGGGGGGGTGGGGGCCACTGCCACCAGCCAATTCCGGCCCACTATCTTCTCCCCCGCTCCCCGGCTCCTCCGCTCCCCTGCTGAACAAATCTCCAAAGTCATGCCCCGGCAAAATAATCGGCGTGACCACATTCGGTTCCACTGTTGTCGGCTCTTCGCCGCGCAGAATGGCCGCCGCTTCCAGCACCGCCTGCACCGGCTTGACGTAGCCGGTCTCGCGGTCCAGAATGCCGGAGAGGGCATCACGCACTTCCGCTTCGGTGGGATTGGGGTTTTTAGCCAGCAAAGCTTTGGCCGCCAGGACCATGGCCGGGGTCGAGTAGCCGGACTGAATCGCCCCGGTGCGGATAAACGCCTGCTGAATCGGGTGCAGGTTCAACCCCTGGGCCAGCCCTTCGACCGTTTCGATGGTGTGGCCGTCGGCCTGGGCGGCCAGCATGACATCGGTATTGACCAGGCGGCCATCCAGCAGCACCGCCGAGGCCCCGGTTTCGCCGGTATCGCTGCCAAAGCGGACGCTGTGATAGCCTTCTCGCCGCAGCACGCGCAGCAAAGTATCGCCCGGCGCGCAGGTCAAGGTTTTATTAACGCCGTTGATGGTGATGGTGATTTGCATGAAAGTCTCCTTCATTAAAAAGATGCGATGAGGCGTGAGGCGAGGAGACGAGGAGATTCTTCGCGTCCTCGCCTCCTCGCTTCATTTTCACTGGATGCTAACTGCTAACCTCATTGACCACCCGTTTCGCCAGCGTCGCGGCAACCTGGCGGCGGTACTCGCTGGAGCCGCGAAAGTCGGCGGGGGGATTAATCGCCCCTTTGACGTTGTCGGGGTCAACCAGAATCGGCGTGGCGGCGACTCCGCACAAGGCGAGATAAATTTGACCATTGGCGGCCATACGGGCGGCGGCGGCCACAATGGGCTGGTCGGCGGGGGTGCGGCCCACACGGGCGCTGGCCGTATTGCCCGTGGTCGCCAGAGACACGGCGGTGACAATACCCCCTTCCAGGCTGCCGGCGACATCGCGCAAAAAGCCGGCCAACGGCAGGCTTTTGCTGCCCCGGCTGGACTGCATCTGAACTTCGGCTTCGGAAACCAGCAATGCGGCCAGAAATTCGCTTTCTTTGCCAGCCCCCACGACCACGCCCCCTACGGTGGCAGCATGGCGGAAAGTGTTTGGGCCTTCGCGGTGGGCAGCCTCGCGGAGCAAAGCCGGGGCCTGGCTATCCTCGACAATGGTTTGCAAGCGCACCATCGCGCCCAGAGTCAGCCGGTCGCCACTGTAGCTGACTTCGGTCAGCCCGACTGCTTGCAGATCAACCACTTCATCAACCAATTCATCAAGGTGGGCTGTAATATAGGCGCCGCCGCCCACCACGGCCGTGTTGACCCCGGTCCGGGCCAATAGCCGGATGGCCTCCTCCAGATTGGCCGGACGGTGATAAGCTTTTATTTGGGGCATCGTTGGAAATCCTTCCTGACAGAATTGTATGAGTAGCAAAAGTATTAAAATACCTGGTGCGTAGTGCGTGGTGGGTGGTCCTTAATTTACGCATCACGCACCACGCACCACGAGTCTACAGCATCAACGCAAAAGGCCGCTCGATCAACTGTTTGACCCGTTGCAGAAATCGGGCGGCGGGTGCGCCGTCGAGGGCGCGGTGATCAAAGCTGAGGCTGAGGGTCATCATTTGGCGGATGACCACCTCATTTTCGCGGGCTACGGGTTTAGCAGCAATCCGTCCTGCCCCCAAAATAGCCATTTGGGGCGGGTTAATGATCGGGGTGAAGCCATCCACCTCAAAAGCGCCCAGATTGGTGATGGTAAACGTGCCCCCGGCCAGATCATCAGGGCGCAACTCACCGGCCAGCGCTTGCTCGATCAGGGCGGCATACCCCTGTTGAATCGAGACCAGGCTTAAGGTGTCCACCCGGCGCAGCACAGGGGTGGTCAGGCCGCGTTCCGTGTCAACGGCCAGGGCAATGTTAATCTCTTTTTGGAGGCGAACTCCCTGGGCGCTCTGATCAAAAAGCGCGTTCACCTGGGGTTGTTCGCGCAGCGCGCGGGCGCAGATGGCAGCCAGAAGGGTATTGTAACTTATCTTCTGCGCTGGGGATAGTTCGGCATTGAGCTGCGCCCTGGCCTCGACCAGCGGGGTCGCGTCGGCCTCAGTAAAGAGAGTTACGTGCGGGGCGGTAAAGGCGCTCTGGCTCAAGCGTTGGGCAATAGTCTGGCGCAGCGGCGAGAGCGGAATGAGATCGCCGTCGAGTGGAGGTAAGGCCCGGGCCAGGTCATCTTTGGTAATGCGGCCGGTGGCTGTACTGCCGGCGATCTGGCTGGGATCGAGCTGCTGTTCAGCCGCCATACGCCGGGCCACGGGAGTCATTTTTGGCAGGGCTGGCGGCAGCGAAACAGAACCCGCTTCAAGTTGGCCGTTCCAAAACTGCTCCACATCGGCCAGTTGGATCCGGCCTGCCGGCCCGCTGCCTGGCAGTTGGCTCAGATTCAGATTTAATTCTCTGGCGCGGGCTTTGGCGCGGGGGGTCGCAGGCTGCCGGCTTGCTTGCATTTCGCTGCTGC
The DNA here is from genome assembly GCA_015075405.1 of Anaerolineales bacterium. GTDB lineage: Bacteria > Chloroflexota > Anaerolineae > 4572-78 > J111 > DSQQ01. The sequence goes on along the minus strand of JABTUK010000002.1, from coordinate 1,152,936 downwards.
CCAGTTTGTCCAGAGTTGTAGCGAGCGGCTCAAGTGTTGCTACAGGCGTGCCGCAGGGTACTGTCTGCCCTACAGTCACCAGAATTTCGGCCAGGACGCCCGCCACCGGCGACTCAAATTCCAGGGCCGATTTTTCGCTTTCAAATTCAAACAAAATTTCGCCCTGTTTAACCGGGTCTCCTGCCATTTTACGCCAGCGGGTCAGGGTTCCTTCGGTCATGGTCAGACCTAGTTTGGGCATAATGATACGCATGCTCAATCCTTGAGGCAGTAGTATCAGTAGATCCAATTTCCGAGGACGCGAAGCGGGCACGTCCACGTGCCGAACGGGGCCGCACGTGGGCGTGCTGGCTCCTCAAATTTGGGTCTACTGAGTATAACGTTGGGTGGCGCAGTCCGGCCCGCATGATAATCAAAGAAAGGGATTAAGTCAACTAAAGGCTAAAGCCGGGCCGGTTTCCTACAATTCACCCCAGTGCATTGACACCTATAGCCGGATGCGTATAATATGGGAAAATTGGCGCAAGTAACAGGCGCAAGTCACCGATAACACGCTAATCGGCAGCGGGTAGTTTATTCTGTAACTTGCCACCTGTAAACCTGCGACTTGCAACCTGTGACCTGTTAAATTCAATGAGGAAGGGGAGTTTGCTATGAATGAGGGCTTGATTATTACTCTGCTCATCGTCAATATTGCTTTAAGCGGCGCGGCCTTGTTGGGGGTATTTGTCGCTTTGGGGATGATGAGCAGAGGCAAAGAAGAATAATTTGTTTTTAGCTTAAAACACTTAAAAGGGTTGCCGGGGCAGCCCTTTTTAGTTTTTCAGCGGATTGGCGTAGTTAAGCTTGTATCATCCTCAATTATATGTAAAATTAGAAGTATAGGCGTCCAGAAAAGTTCTTTCCCTACAATCAAGGTAGCAGGGTAGCAAAGTAGCAGTTTGTTACCTGCTACTCTGCTACTTGCTACCTGTTTCAGTGACGAAAACTTTTCTGGAGAACTATATAGCCGTTAGGTAAATTTGGGATCAGATCTATGAACCTAACCATCAAAGATGTCCGGGCGGAGATGCCCAATTACGCCACTTACAAAGATTGGCAGCGCAGCGGCCCTATTCTGGGTATTGCCATCCACCATTCAGCTACGGCTGACCGCACCACCGGCGCGCCGATTGGCAACGCGCATACTTTTTTTGATTACCATGTTAACCAGCGCGGTTGGGCCCACGGCGGCTACAATTATGTTATCACCGGCAGCGGCGAGATCGAATATGCGCTGGACGAAAAAATCGCCGCCTACCACGCCGGTTTTGCCGACCCCGATAACTCGGAGGGGTTGGAGCATGGCCAGTATTGGAACAATCATTACCTGGCTATCTGTCTGTCGGGTTGGTTCAGCCAGGGCCGCACCTATCGAGACAGCGCCGGGCGCACGCAACCCATCCCCAATAATTTTACCAGCCCCAGCGCGGCCCAGATGGAGTCGTTGTTAGGCTTGATTCAGCAGTTGCGCCGAAAATATAATATTTCGGTGGATAATGTGCGCGGCCATCGGGAATTGGCCGGCAATGCCACCACCTGCCCCGGCCCCACCCTCGACCCGGCCCAAATTCGGGCGGCGCTGCGGGCCGCCGACGAAGCAGAACCGGCGCCTCAGCCTGAACCCGACCTACCGGCCCAGGTTGACCCCGGCGAACACGTCCTGCTGCTGCCCGACACCGACAAATATTTAAACGCCGCTATGGCTTACATCTGGAAATTCCAGCCCGATGTCAGCTTTGCCGTTGACGAAGCCCGCGGACGCTGGCCCTACGTGACCGCTGTCGGCAACCCTGAAACGATCAGCGACGAACAGTTGACCCGGCTGCGTCTGGGCGGGGCTAAATTGGTCCAGCGCATTGCCGGCGACCCGTCCACCGTTCAAACCACCCTCGATAAGCTGGCCCAAACCGGACTACGTTTTGTCACCAAACCCGACACACCCCCAGCAGCATGGCGCACCTACACCGTTCAACCCGGCGATACGCTGTCTGTCATCGCCCGACAGATGTACGGTCAGGCCCAACTTTGGCGGGTTATCTTTGACGCCAATCAAGATATTTTAACCGACCCCAGCCGCCTCCGCCCCGGCCAGGTTTTAAAAATTCCACCCAAACCGGAATAGGGAGTAGGAAGTAAGGAGTAGGGAGTAAGGGATAATTTGTCTCCCCCTACTACCTACTACCTACTACCTACTACCTACCATGGCTAAACGTAGATCACAACTGTTAGAAATTCTATACTCCAAAGGCCCGGCGGCGGCGATTTTGCAATCGGCGGCAAAAGATCGGGATCGGGGTCTGGCCAGCAACTTGCGCTACCCTTTTCTGGCAATTGTGGGCCAATCTGAGATGAAGATTGCCCTGATTTTGGCTTTGATCAATCGGGCCATTGGCGGCGTTTTGTTGGTAGGCGCGCGCGGGACGGCCAAAACTACGGCGGTGCGCGGCCTGGTTGATTTGATGCCGGTGATCGAGCGCAGCACGTGCGAGTATGGCTGCGAGCCGGAAGATTTGTATCGTTACGGCATGGATGGCGTTTGCAGTGACTGCGCCCGCAAACTCGGCATGGGCGACCCGATTACATCCCCGGAATTGATGCGCCTGGTCGAACTACCGCTCAATTCCCGGCTGGAGGATGTGGTCGGCGGTATCAACGAGCGGGTCGCCCTGGAACAGCAGCGGGTTCTGCTGGAGCGAGGCATCTTGTCGCAGGCGGATCAAAACCTGCTCTACATTGACGAAGTGAATTTGCTCGACGATATGATTATTGATGCGATCCTGGATGCCGCCGCCCAGGGACAATATACCGTCCGCCGGGGGCCGCTGGCCGCCACCTATCGGTCGCGCCTGACCCTGGTTGGCTCTATGAATCCGGAGGAGGGTAACCTGCGGCCTCAGATTCAGGATCGTTTTGGGCTGCGGGTGCTGGTGCGGGGGGCTTCTGACCCGGCGGAGCGCCTGGAAATTTACCATCGGGCGAAGGTATACAAAGACAAGCCCTACAAATTTGTGCTCGATTGGGCTGCCGAAACCGATGCCGCCGCTTTTGAGGTGGCTGAAGCCCGCAAACGTCTACCCAGGGTGGTTTTTGGTCAGGGGGTCGAGGCCGAAGGGCTGCGCTGGATCGAGCAGTTAAAAATTGACAGCCATCGGGCCGAGATGACTCTATTTGAAGCGGCTCGCGCCCTGGCCGCCGCCGATGACCGCCTGGAAGTAACCCAGGATGATCTCCGCATGGTCGCCCCCCTGGCCCTGCGCCAGCGCCAAACCGACTTTGCTACCAAATATTTTGCCGCCCAACAGGAAGAGGACGCAAAAATTCTGGAAGTGGTGGCCGGGGGCAAAAAGAAAAGAGGATCGAGCGGGCGGCCCAAACCTGCCGCCAAAGCAGAATCCTCGCGCAACGGCCAGAGCCGCCAGAGCGAGAGCGCCCCCAAACCAGCCGACCTGCCCAAGGCAGAAGTTACAGGAGATTAGACGCTTTGCGTGGAGATTCAGGCTAATAATCTCCAATCTCTAATCTCCAATCTCTCCATCTCGTTCCCACGCTGGGCGTCAGTTTGGGAACGAGACGGCTGAGTTTAATTCAGGCGGCGCGGCTTGTCTTTTTCGGCCAGGCTCAGGCCAATCAGACGATATTCAGGTAAAAGTTCTTCGAGTAATAAAAAGTCGGGGTCGGTGGTGGGGAGGAGAGTGGAAGGACGGCGGGCTTTGCGGTCGAAAATCAGGCGCCAGGTGTTAGCCATAATATGGTCTTGAGCATTTCCCATAAGGCCATCAGTGCTGTTCATCGCTTAGCTCCTTGTACAAGTCAACTTTATCACAGATACTCAGGTTTTTCTTGATGGGTTAGTAACGAAATCCTTGTCGTTAACCGTCTGGTAGCCGTCGCTTTGCTAACTTTAAGCAAAATGAGTCTTTAAAAGGTGCAAATTGTCTGACGGTAGTATATCCTATTTTTGTCTATTCTGCGGTTACAATCTGGTTACAAAATAATGCTTCCTCCCAGTCATATCACTTACACCCTGGCCGCCTACGACTTGCTCAGCCGCCGTTTTGCCGCTTTGCCTAAAGTTGATTATCGCCTCCTGGCAGTGGCCGCTACCGGGCCGGATTTAATTGACAAACCCCTGGCGGCGCTCTACTTTTACCGCCGTTACAAGGCGGCGGTCCTCTTTGCCCACACTTTATTGGTTCATTTAGCGGTGTTTATCGTCGCAATCTGGCGAAAACCGGCCGGTTGGCCTTATCTGCTGGCCTTTAACGGACATGCCCTGCTCGACCGGCTGTGGTTATTTCACGATACCTGGTACTGGCCCTTTCGGGGTTGGCGGTTTCATGTGTGGCGCAAAACCGGCAGCGAGCAGGGGCATATCGGCCTGGCCTATTGGTACACCTTTACCCGCCGGCCCGAACTGTGGATTTGGGAAGTCGGGGGGATTTTAGCCGGGCTGTGGTTAGTTTGGCGTTACCGGCTGTACCGGTTTGACCGGCTGTGGTTTTTACTGCGCACCGGGCGAGTGCGTTAACAAAAAGGAGTCACAAAGCTTGCTTTGTGACTCCTGGATGAGAAAGACTATCAAAACTTACCCGACTGGTTACAAATTCTGAATAATCGCGTTGGCAAATTCGCTGGTTCTGACCTCGGTGGCCCCTTCCATCTGGCGGGCAAAGTCATAGGTAACAACTTTTTGCGAGACGGTCTTCTCAAAGGCGCGGTGGATTAATTGAGAAGCCTCGCGCCAGCCGATGTAGTCGAGCATCATACAGCCGGAGAAGAGCAGGCTGCCCGGATTGACTTTATCCTGGTTAGTGTATTTGGGGGCGGTGCCGTGCGTGGCCTCGAACAGGGCGATGTAGTCGGCAATGTTAGCGCCGGGGGCAATGCCCAACCCGCCGACTTCGGCGGCCAGGGCATCGCTGAGATAATCGCCGTTGAGGTTGGGCAGGGCCAGCACCCCAAATTCCTGGGGCCGCAGCAGGGCCAGTTGGAACATAATATCGGCGATGCGATCCTTGATCACAATTTTGCCTTCCGGCTGTTTGCCGTTGTAGTCGCTCCACAGTTGGTCTTCGGTGATGGTCACATCGCCAAATTCTTCTTTGGCTAATTCATATCCCCACTTGCGGAACGCGCCCTCGGTGAATTTTTGGATGTTGCCCTTGTGGACTATGGTAACACTGTCAAAACCTTCGCTCAGGGCGTGCTGAATGGCTTTGCGGACCAGCCGTTTGGTGCCAAAGGCGCTAATCGGCTTGATGCCCAGACCGGCCCCCTCAAAGAAGGTCGCCCCCATCTCTTCGCGCAAAAATTTAGCCAGCTTTTCATTCTCCGGGCTGCCCGATTCATACTCGATGCCGGCGTAGACATCTTCGGTATTTTCGCGGAAGATGACCATATTGACGTCCTCCGGGTGCTTGACCGGGCTGGGCACGCCTTGATACCAGCGCACCGGGCGGACACAAGCATACAGGTCGAGCACCTGGCGCAAAGTGACGTTCAGGCTGCGGAAGCCGCCGCCGACCGGCGTGGTCAAAGGCCCCTTGATGCCGACGATAAATTCGCGCATGGCGTCGAAGGTTTCTTCGGGCATGAAGTTGCCGCCGTAAAGCTGGGCCGCTTTTTCGCCGGCATAAATTTCCATCCAGGCCACTTTGCGCTGGCCGCCATACGCCGCCTGGACTGCGGCATCCCAAATGCGCAGACTGGCTTTGGTAATATCGGGACCAATACCGTCGCCTTCGATGAAGGCGAGAATAGGGTTATCAGGCACGGACAATTTGCCGCCCTGAATGGTAATTTTTTGACCGTCTTGGGGAACAGTAATATTAGTGTATGCCATCAGCGGTTGACTCCTGAATAAAATTGGAAACGTAGTGTACTGTCAGACCGGATTTTTGTCAATGAAGGTGGGAAAGCTGGAAGGTTGGAAGGCTGGAAGTTGATAGGATTCATTCAGTGACCATCCTGCCAACCTTCCAATCCTCCCATCTTCTTGCCTCTACCCTCCCAAATCCGCAGCGACTCTTTGTTGGAAGCCAGGGTCGTCCAACTCGATAAGCTGGCCGTGGCAATCATGTCCAAAATGACTGGCCAACCATAGAATCGCCTGGGCTGGTTTGATGGGGTGATGGAGTAAGCCCTGGGCGTAAACCTGTTCCCACCTGGCCACTTTGGGGAAAAGATGGGCCGGGGTGCGCCGGATTTCAGCCTGCATGGAGGTGTCTACCTGGCCGGGCCGAAAAGTGGTGACGATGACGCCCCTATTTTTGACTTCGGCGGCCAGGGTGCCGCTAAAACGTTCCAGGGCAGCTTTGCTGGCATTATAGGCGCTGGCTCCTTCTAGGTTGCGCTCGGCCACAGCGGACGAAACATTGATAATGCGTCCGCTGCCCCGCTCGAGCATTTGGGGCAGCACCGCGCGGGCGCACAAATAAGGGCCGATGACATTGACGGCAATGAGTTTTTGCCAGGCAATCGGTGATGTTTCCCAAACTTTGCCCAGCGGTTGAACTACGGCGGCGTTGTTAACCAAGATGTCAATCCGGCCAAAAGCCCGCAAAGCCAGAACCAACAAATAATCCACCTGGGCCACATCGCTGACGTCGGTGGGAATGGCCAATGCTCTGCCGCCATGGTGTTTGATTTCGTCGGCCAGGCTATTGATTTCATCCGCTGAGCGGGCGGCTAAAATCACCGCTGCGTCGGCCTGGGCCAGGGCTAAGGCAGTAGCCCGGCCAATACCCCGGCCCGCGCCGGTCACAAGGGCGACCTGGCCCCGGAGCAAATTTGATGTTTTCATTAAATTCTTCTCCTCTGAAAATAGACCAGGGACAGGGGACCGGAGACCGGGGATTTATCCCCGGTCTCCGGTCCCCTGTCTGCGGTCATCGAAATTATAATGAAAGAGGAGAGGAGAACAAATCAAGCACAGAGGTAACTACTCAGCTATGTCATTTCGAGCGACGTTAGGAGCGAGAAATCTCCTCATCCGTGGTTTGCCGGCCAACGGCCTCAAAGATTTCTCGGCTTTCAGCCTCGAAATGACATGAGGGGTAAGTAGTTACGCACAGAAGCTATTTCTTGCGGCGCATAAAGACTAAGCCCCCCACCAACAAGCCCAGGAACAGCAACCCGCCCAGACAGACCAGGCAGAGGCCCAGGCCGATAATGAGGCTCAGACCGCTGCTTTCCTCTTTCTCCGCCGGAGTTTGCGAGGGCAGGCCGGTTTGACCGGGCAAGCCCACTTCCAGGGGCGGACGCGGGGTGGATGTAGGCAGCAGTTCGGCCACGGCTGTCGGCTCTTCGGCAACCGGCGTTTCGGCGGGTTCAGCTTCGGTGGAGACGGGTGTTTCGACGGGTTCGATAGCGGCGGGCGCTTCATCCAGTTCCAGCCGGCCTGCGCCAAAAGCGTTGTCCGGCCCGCCTGGCCCCAGGTCTTTGGCATGTTCCTGCAAAAAGGCGGCGATGTCGTCGGGCGAAAAATCGGGGAAGGCTTGCAGCACCAGGGCGGCAGCTCCGGCCACATGGGGCGTGGCGGCAGAGGTGCCGTCAAAAGCGTCGGGCGAGTATGAGGCGCTGTCTACCACCGATGGGGCGGCTAAGTCGGGTTTGATCCGGCCATCGGCGGTGGGGCCTTGCGAGCTGTAAATTTCCAACACGTCGTCGGCCCAATTGACCGCGCCCACAGCAAACGCGCCGCGCGCATCGGCGGGGCTGCTCAAGCTGCGTTCAGCCACCACAAAATCAGGGTGCATCAACCCGCCGTGAATAAAAATATCAAAGGTCACATTCTTTGTGGCGCGTCCTTCGTAGTTTTGAATAGCCAGGGTGTAAACATCCTCGGCTTCAAATTCGTACAGAAAACCCTCCACCGGCATTTCACCGGCCTGGCCCTCTTGCGGCTCTTCGGATTTGGCAATGAGATTGCCCTCTTTGTCCAGCAATAAAAAGTCGTAATCCTGGTCGGTATTTTGCCAGTCGTCCCAGCTTAAGATAATTTGGACGGGATAACCCGCCGGGGCGACAAACGGCAGCAGTTCATTGTCGGGCGAAAATTCGTGGATGGTGTTGCCGTCGGGGTCATTAAATTGGCCGCGCCAGTGAACATCGGCCTCATTGCCGGCAGCAGAGACAAAAAAAATGCCCTCGTCGTGGGCCTGATCTACCACCTCGGCAATAAAGCCGCTGCCGTCCATGGGCGTCAGGCCGTTGCTGCCGGTCGAGTTGGAGATAATCGCTACGCCCTGGCTTTTGAGCCACTCGATGGCCAGGGCCATGGCCACGTCGCTACCGTCGTAATAGGCCAGGTACAGTTCGGCGTCGGGGGCCATTTCGTGGACAATTTCGGCGCAGGCGGTGCCGTGAACTTCTTCCTCAAAGTTGTAGGGGTCGCCAAACACCTCGACGGTGACATTTTCAGGCAGTTCGCGCCCCAGCAAATCTTTGTAACCGCCAAATCCCAAATCCAAAATCCCTACTTTGATACCTTTGCCGGTAATACCCTGGGCCTGCCACTCATTAGCTAGCGTCACATTGACCCCCTGGCCCTGGATCACGCCCCGTTGTTTGATGGTGGCTTTAGTCGGCACTTCCAGCCGGATGACGTGTTCAAAGTTGGAAATGCGTTCCAAAATTAAATCAGGTTCTTGTTGCTCGATTTGTTTCTTGATCAAGGCAATCGGGATAAGGATGTTGATCTTGTTTTTGTAACTGGCCTGAACGATGATGCCTTCGGCTTCGAGTTCGGCAATCAGCGGGGCGGTGTCCTCCGAGTCGAGAACCAGGGTCATCGCTATCTGATCCTGCTCATTGAGGATGCCGCGCTGGCGGGCCAGGGCAATGGCCGTTTCCTCGCCGCCTTTTTGGTAGGCCAGGTAAAAATCCTTGTAAACCGAGCCGAGTTCGGGGTTTTCCAACAAATCGGCCAATTCGGGATACTCTTGGCGGACTTCTTCGGCAATGGTGGATAAATCGGCCGGGGGGGTGATTTTGATTTTGGGAATCTCAAAGGCGGTGGTCGGCACAGGCGTAGGGGCGAGGCTCAAGCCGGGAATTTGTCCGCCCTGGGAAATGCCGTAGGCCAGAGCGCCCAGACCCGCCAGCAGCAAAATCCCCGCCGCTACAACAGCAATGATAATGGTTTGTCGGTTCATCTAAAAATCCCTTTCGTAAAAGGTAGACGGTAGACGGTAGACAGTAGACAGGGGGTTTTTACCCCGTATACCGTCTACTGTCTACCGTCTACGGTTGATGCTTTCGATAAGACGGTAAAGTAGGCGGCTCACGGTTTCAGCGTCGGCCATTAACTGTTCCGTATCGGCAAGATAGGCCAAATCTTTGGATAGGATAAAGTAATACTTCAGTTCTTCAAGGGACGTTTCACCGGTGTTATAAAAACGCATCTTATCAGCTTGTCCACGTCGTTTAAAACCTTCTGCAATGTTAGCAGGTATGGAGACAGCCGCCCGACGCATTTGTGACACCAGGCCATACTTTTCATCAATGGGAAAATGTTTAGTTGTCTGGTAGACTGCCAACACCAACTGATGCGCTCTCTGCCAAACTTCTAAATCCTGAAAATTATTGATTTGTCCCATAATTACTCCGTGCAGACAGTAAACTCATCTTAACCCCCGTCTACTGTTTACCGTCTACCGTCTACTGGATTTCATCTTTCCGTCGAATCAACCACACCGCCAGGCTGCCCCAGAGCAGGGTGTGCGCCCAGAGGAAGATCCAGGGAGAGAGCAGGCCGAGGGCGCTGTGGGTGTAGTTGACAAAAAAATCCACCGGCGCGGCCACATCTTCGACCACTTTTTGCTTGCCCCGGCCCAGGTCTACCTCGCGCTCCACACGGACCTGGCTCAGTTCGTTCAGGCGCTCCATGTCGGTACTGGCCCCCAGCGCTTCGAGCGACCAGCGGGTGAGGGTCAGGTAGGAGAGGGGGCGGGTCAAAGGACCGAGTTCAAAGATGGCCCCGGAGAAGACAATCTGCAAAAAGAGGGCGATCAGCACCAAATAGATGACCATATCCCTGGAGGTCGCCAGGGCCGAGAGAAACAGCCCCAGGGCCACGCTGGCCAGGGCGGTGAAAACCAGGGTAAAGTAATATTCCGGCAGCGCCCACAAGATCGCCCCTTCGCCGGGATATTTTATTTTGACCGCCAGCACTAATAATAACAACAGGCATTGCAAGAGCAGAAATGCGCCCAAAACGACAAATTTGGAAGCAAAGTAGGGCAAAACGCGCAGATTAATCATGCGTTCGCGCCGATAAATGGCTTCTTCTTTGATGATTTCAAACGAGGCGGCAAACACGCCCAAGAGATTGGCCGATAGGGCCAGCATAAACAACAGTTCCTGGGCCTGATAGGCCACATTGTAACTGCCTTCGGTTTCCAGAATGGCCTTGATTTCCTCCGCCGAGTTGCCGACCAGGGCCGCGCCGTTGCTGATGAGCAGCAAAAACAGGCCAATCACCGGCATCACCGCCAGCAGCACTCCCAGGCTCAACTTGTCGTGGCGGATGGTATCGAGGTAGCGCTGGGCCAGTAGGCCAAACTGTTTGAGTTGATCGGTCAGGCCGCCGGCAGCCGCCTTGATCCTGGCCGAAATAGGTCGGGCCATCTCCCCGGTTTGCCGGTTGGCGATGTACTTGCGATACAGCGGCGACTGGCGGTAGTGTTCGGCCCAAAGGGAGCCGGCCAGAATCTCGGATTTGCCGGATTTATCTTTGGCCAGGGTTTCATACTCAGCTTGGATTTCCGCCGGCACAGTGGGGTCGTGATTAGGCTTGAAGCTTTGGGCCAGGCGGGTGTAAACATCGGCAAAGTTGTCCACTTTGAAAAAGTCGGACACCTCCCCCGGCGGGCCAAAGTAAGCCAACTCGCCACCGCGGGCCATAAAAGCAACCTGATCGCAGTTGTTGGTAATATTGTGGGTGGCATGCGTGACCAGGATGATGGTCCGGCCTTCGTCGGCCAGTTGGCGCAGGGTGTCCATCATCAGCTTTTCCAGGCCGGGGTCAAGGCCGGAGGTCGGCTCGTCCAGAAAGAAAATCCAGGGTTCGGCCAGCAGTTCGGCGGCAATGCTGACCCGCTTGCGCTGGCCGCCGCTCAAATCGCGGACCATCGTCCGGGCCTGGGCGGCCATACCCACTTTAGCCAGCACCTCGTCAACGCGCCGGCCGATTTCGATGGGGCCGGCGTCGGGCAGGCGCAGCCGGGCAGCGTAGCGCAGGGCGCTCTGCACCTCGAGATTTTGGTGGATGATGTCATCCTGCGGCACATAGCCCAGTAGATTGCGGTACAGGTTGAAGTTGGCGTACAGATTATCGCCGTTGACCAGCACCGTGCCGCCGGTGGCCCGGCTGAGGCCGCTGAGGGCCTTGAGCAGGGTGCTTTTGCCCGCCCCACTGCCGCCGACCAGAGCCACAAACTCGCGCGGGTTGATGACCAGGTTGAGCGGCTGCAAAATGGTTAGCGGCTGGCCCTTGAGCGGCAGGCCCAGCACCGAGCGGGTGGCATAGACGGTTTTGGCCAGGTTGACCGCTTCCAGCCGGAAGTTGCGCTCGGCGGAGTAGGGCGTAAAGGCGCCGCCGCCGTTGTAAACCAGGTTAAAGGGGCCAATCTGGACGACATCGCCGCGTTCCAGCGAGCGCTCACCACGTAGTTGAGTGCCGTTGATAAACGTGCCGTTGTTGCTGCTCAAATCCTCGATGGTGTAATGGGCGTCACCGCGCCGGGCGACGCGGGCATGGTTCCACGAAACGGCTGGGTGGTCAAGCGGGATGGCGGTGGTGGGATTGCGGCCAATAAAGGAGATGGGAGATTGGAGATTATAAGTGCGGGCGGTCAGGGCGGCCTGCTGCACTTCGCCAAAGGCCGAAGGGGCAATGTAGGTCAGGCTGGCCGAGTTGCCCAACGAGTCGCTGAAACGGATGATGTCGTTGGTGGTTAGGGGGTACGGCTTGCCCGGTTCGATGCGCTTGCCGTTGAGATAAGTGCCATTGGTGCTGTTCAGGTCGGTCAGGGTGTGGCCCTGGCGGGTCAGCTCGATGTGGGCGTGCTCGCCGGAGACGGTGGCCGACATGATTTGAATCTGGTTGCTGCTGCGCCGGCCCAGACTGGTGACGGCTTTGGACAAAAACTCTTCGCGGGTTTCCTCGCCGGGGATGTGGACGATAATTTTAGCCAGCGAGCCGCCGTGAACTGTATCGGCGGCCTGGGCTGCTTCGCCCTTGAGCGGCGCGCCGCAGTTGGGGCAGAAAGCCGCGTCGGGCCGGGTTAGTTTTTTGCCGCAGTGGGGACAGTTGGTTAGGGGTTCAGTCATTTTTTACCCGTTTAAGGTGGGATGTTTCGATTATATCACCAGGGTAGGAATTTGGTCAATAGAGTAGAAGATTTGAGTTTGTTGGGTCTCGATCCGAAGCTCTACTGATAACAGTTTAAGGGTGAAACGTCTCCTGGTCGTTACCGGGAACGTTACAAATTGTATTCGGATTTGGATTTTGTGGGATGCCCAGCGTTACTCCTCAGGCTCATGTCATTTCGAGACCGAAGGTCGAGAAATCCCCAGGGCGCAACATGTAAAATAAGGTATCGGGGATTTCTCCCTGCGGTCGAAACCTGTCCTGAGCTTGTCGAATGGATGACATGGTTGAGCAGTTACTACCCAGTTTTATTTTGGCGCTAAAATATAAGGCTGGTGCCGCTTATACCGCGACGGGTTGCGTTCTTTGGCCCAGGCCAGGAGGAGTTCAAACAGAAGGTGCTGGTCGGCGTGCTCGATGATCAAAGTGACAATTTCCTCTTTGCCGGTGTTTTGAGATAGTTGGTCATAAACTTCCTGAAATTCGGGCTGATCGAAAGAGAAATTGCGCAGTTCCAGATCGCTGAAGCCTTTGGTCAACAAGTCACGAATCCTGGCTAAGTCATATTCGACTTCGACGGGCGGCGTTTCTCCGGTCAGGGGGTCCATTCCCGTGCTGGCAGGTTCCTCAGCCGCAGGCTCGACGGCAACCAGGGAGAGAGCTTTCACGGCTCTGCGCCAGTCACCTTCGCTCATGAAGCCGTCGAGGCGCTGCCGGGTTAGAAAAAGGGCCTTTTCATACTGCTCGATCTGATCGAGCAGGTCGGCGGGGATGCGGGTGGGGTTGCGGTAGCTGGCGGCGCGCGTTCTGAGGATCAGCAGGTTTTGATAAGTTTGCTGGTAGAAAGTTTCTGGATCGGTCATAGCTGAGTTCAGTATAGCATAGGTTGAGGGTGCTTACAATCACCCTTGAGTCAGGCAGTGGGTGAGATTGGAGCGAAAGCGTTATTTCTGGTACAATGCGCCTCTGTGTCAGTTAATTTTAATCGCCCCAACCGGATCATTATTTTTCTGGCGTTTGTCGCGCTCCTGGGCTTAGGGCTGTGGCTGCGCCTGCGCTTCATCCATACGGTGCAGCTTTACCCGGATGAATTTGTCACCCTACTGGCTGTCAAAATGATCGGTCAAAAAGGGCTGCCGGTGATGCCTTCCGGCCTGTTTTACGATCACGGCCTGCTGTTCTCCTACGTGGGCAGCCTGACAGCCTGGCTGGGGCCGATACGCTGGCTGGCCCGTTACGCCAGCCTGCTGTTTGGACTGCTGACTCTCGGCCTGATCTTTTGGCTGGGGCGGCGCTGGTTTTCGCCGGCTGTCGGGTTGATAGCCCTGACCGGGCTGACCATTGCTCCCGCCGCCATCGAATGGAGCAGCCGGGCCAGAATGTACGCCCTGCTGCAACTGCTGGTTTTAGCCACCCTGTGGCTGGCCTATGAAGGTATTGTTCAAAATAAGGCGAAGCTGCGCTGGGCCGCCCTGATGACCTATCTGGGCGCAACCTTGACCCACTTTGTGGCGGTCACGCTGGCTCCGCCGCTGGTGTTGGCGGGGATTGCCGTCTGGTGGAGAGAGAGGCGAAGAGGCGAAGAGGCGAAGACGCGAGAAGTTGTTTCGCCTCCTCGCCTCCTCGCCTCCTCGCCTCATCTACTAACCGAAGCTGCGGCGCTCATCCTCATCCTCGCCATCGCCTTCCTGGTCAAGCGGGCCGGCCAGCCCAAGGGCATCGAAGCCCTGGATGCGTCTGGGGCGCTGCCCGGTTTGGGGCAAGTCTTTAGCATTTACAGTAGTTTATCTTTTAACCCAGTGGACGGCTGGCAGGCCATTGCTCCCTTCTATCTGACTCTACCTGCCCTCATCTTTGCCCCTTTTGCCCTCATCGCCCTGATTACCAGCCTCATAAATTCTTTCACCGCCTCCTCGCCTCCTCGCCTCCTCGCTTCCTCCTCTGCCCTCTTCCTCTCCCTCATCCTCCTGACCACCACCCTCGAAATGATCCTCTTTGTCTCCCCCGACCGACGCGACGACAAGTACCTGTTCATGCTGCTGCCGGTGTTGTTGCTGCTCGGTGCGCAGGGAATGGCAATGATCGGGGGTCAGGGGTCAGGGGTTGGGGGTCAGCAATTAGCCGTCAAACCTCTATCCTCTATCTACTATCTTCTATCTACCATCTTCCCCCTGCTGGTCTCCGGCCTCATCCTGATGGCGACTCAACCGGCGGTGCGGGCGCTCTTGACCAACACCGGCGATGATTATGACTCCGCTTTTGCTTATGTCCAGGCTCACTGGCAGGACGGCGATACCATCCTGACCGGCACACCCGCCGCCGCTGCTTTTTATTTGGGACGTAACGATTTTTACGCGGTCCAGCGGCGTGGGGGCTACGATTACCGCCTCTTGACGGTCAACGGCCGGGCCGTGGACCGCTGGCTCGGCTCCCCCGCCATTCGCACCGAAGCCGAACTGAGCGAGACTCTGTCCAAGCACAAGGTTTGGTTGGTGCTGGAGCGCTGGGGTTTGCAGCGTGAATATTACGATTTGCCTTTTCAGCAGCAGCTTTTGGCCCAAACCCGGTACGAGAGCGAAACGCAGGGCATTTTTATTCTGCGCTCCCAAGCCAAACCGCAGCCGTTGGCCCTCGACCCCGCCAACCCGGTGGAGGCAAACTTTGATAACCAGGTCCGCCTGATGGGCTACACGGTTGAGCCGCTCCAGCCTGCGCCCGGCGAGTCCTTGCGCCTGACCCTCTACTGGCAAGCCCTGGCTCCGCTCCCCTATGAATACACGGTTTTTGTCCATCTCCGCCAGGCGGATGGCGGCACCGTCGCCCAGGCCGACCACCGCCCGCTCGATAACCTTTATCCGACCCCGCTTTGGCCTGTCGGCGAAACCATTCGCGAAAGCAGCCAGCTTGCCCTCCCCGCTGCTCTGCCTCCCGGCAGTTATGAGCTTTGGGTGGGTCTCTACCGGCTGGAAACCGGCGAGCGCCTGCCGGTGCAGCAGGATTCAAGTGGTGAAAATGCAGTTCGGTTAGGGCAGGTGGCGCTAGGTGAGGAGATTGGAGATTAGAGATTGGAGATTAAACAATCTCTGCTGATGCGTTTCTTAAAAAGGGCTGAAATGTGGCTGCTGTTGGTGGCGTTGGTCCCCCGCCTGCTCGCCCTCGACGTTTTTCTGACCGCCGACGAGTCGCTTTTTCTGGACCACGCCCGGCAGTTTGCCGCCGGTCTCAGCAGCGGCGATTTTAGCCGGACGCTGGGCATCGGCTACCCCGGCGTCACCCTGGCCTGGTGGACCGCCCCGGTGGCCGGATTGGCTCACAGCGACCTCGGCGCTTACGTGGCCGGGCGCGTTGTCACCGTGCTGGTTAACGCTTTGTTACTGCTCCTGCTTTACCGGCTGGCTCGTCCGCTCCTGGGGCGCTGGCCGGCGCTGCTGGGCGTTGGTTTGTTGGCGCTCGACCCCTACACGCTGGCCTACAGCCGCCTCCTGCACATCGAAACGCCTCTGGCCTTGTTCATGACCCTGACCAGCCTGGCTTACCTGCTCTGGCTCGACAGCCCTCGACGGCAGTGGTTGCTCCTGGCCGGCCTGTTCAGCGGCCTGGCCTTGCTGACTAAATCCACCGCCCTTTTGCTTGGCCCAATGCTGGTCGCGCTGCTTATTGGCTGGATAATAACCCAAAACGTGTCAGGTGTCAGGTGTCAGGTGTCAGGTGTCAGGTGTCAAGTGGTCTTCCAAAAATTGGCCGGTCTTCTCATTATCACGCTTGTTGCCTCAGTCCTCTTCTTTGTCCTTTGGCCGGCCATGTGGGTTGACCCGGCCGGCGCGCTCGGCCTGACCTTTGGCAAACTCCTGACCGACCAGGAAGCCGGGACGGGCAACTATGGCATGTTCTGGCTCGGTCGCTTTGTGCAAGACCCCGGCCCGTTTTTTTACCCGGTAGCTTTTATCCTCAAAGCTACTCCCTGGTTGCTACTCGGCCTGAGTTTGAGCCTGTGGCAGCTTATCTCGATTTATATCTCACGCCTCACGCCTCACGCCTCACGCTTCACGCCTCCCGTCCTCCCTCTCTGGCTCTTCGCCCTCACCTACCTTCTGCTCATGACCCTTGCCTCCAAAAAATCTATCCGCTACCTCCTGCCGGCCTTCCCTACCTTTTACCTTTTAGCCGGTCTGGCTCTGGTCCAATTCAGCCAATCAATCAGGCAGCGAGTCAGCGAATGGCGAATGGCGAATGGGCGAACAGTTACGCTTCACGCCTCCTTCACGCCCCTTCTCTTCCTCCCCCTCTTCCTATTCACCCTCCTTTACCATCCCTACTACTTCACCTACAACAACCCCCTGCTGCTGGGCTGGCTGTGGGCGCCGCGCACATTATTGGTCGGCTGGGGCGAGGGCCTGGACGAAGCGGGTCGCTACTTGAATCAACAGCCGCCCGGGGTGGTGGCGGCCTGGTATGAGTGGCTTTTTCCGCTTTATTATCACGGACAGGTGCAGCCCACCAGCGTGGATAATCTACTCACCGCCAATCACTCCGTCTTCTACATTAATCAGGTGCAGCGCAACCTGCCCAATCCCAACGTAGTCGCCTATTTTCGCCGCCGCCAGCCCGAATATACCGTGCGTTTGTCCGGCATTGAGTACGCCTGGGTTTACCCCGGCCCGGTCATCGGCTTTCGGCCCGACCCTGCCCCGCAAGTCCCGCTTGGCGGCGAGTTTGGCGGTGAAGTCCGGCTCTTGGGCTATGACCTGCCCCCGGCTCCCCTGTCAGGACAGCCTCTCGTCGTCACGCATTACTGGCGGGTACTGTCGCCGCCGCCCGCCGACCGCTATATCTACCTGCGCCTGGTTGACGCCCAGGGCCGCATCTGGGCCAGGGCCGACAGCCCCCCGGTGATGGGTCTCTGGCCTGTTTCTCGTTTAGAGCCAGATATGCTCATCGAGGATGACCAGGAATTGCCCATTCCCCCCGGTACGCCGCCGGGAACCTATCGGCTGGAAATCGGCTGGTACGACTCGGCCAGCGGCCAGACCTTGCCTGCCACCGGCCAGCCTCTTGGCGGGGGCGGCGGGTTGCTGCTGGGCGAAATTCAATTGGGCTGGCAATCGCTCTCGGTTCCGCCCGACCTGCCGCACCAGACCGACACCGCCCTGGCCCCCAATGCGCACCTGGTGGGTTACGAAGCTCCGCCGCCTGCCGCGACTACCGGCGATATATTGCCCATCCACCTGGCCTGGCGCGAAGCCGGCTCGTTGTGGGATTTCACCGCTGTGCCCAATAACTTTGTGATGTTTGAATGGCGACAGAGTCATCACGCCAGCGCCGAGCAGCTCGACTCCTTGCCGTTTCCCATTGAGGCGTGGGGGCGGGATGCTTTATTACGCTCCCAGCATGAAGTCATCGTGCCCGCTACGCTGGCCGCAGGCCGCTATGAACTGGTGGTCATGCTTCATACCGGCAGCGACCCGGCCGGCCAAGCCTTTTCGCTGGGCTGGGTGGATGTCACCTCACCCCCTCATCAATTCGACCTGCCGGTATCGGCCCGTTTACCCACCGCTCCTGCCCACCTCAAACCGGGCATTACCCTGGTCGGTTACGAAGCAGAGTTGACCCCCCAGACGCTCGAACTTAAGCTCTACTGGCAAACCGAGGCACCCCTCACCAGCCGTTACAAAGTTTTTGCCCAACTCCTGACGTCCGATAACACCCTGTTCGCCCAGTCCGACAGCTTTCCGGCGGGCGGTCAGCGCCCCACCACCGGCTGGCTGCCCGGCGAAATCATCGCCGATGCCCACACGCTGACCTTTTCTACCCCGCCGCCTCCCGGTAAGTACCATCTCATTGCCGGCTTGTATGATCCGCTGACCGGCCAGCGGCTGCCCCTGGTCAACGAGCAGGCTCAACCCGTTGGCGATGCTATCATAGTTGCCGAAATCACCTTACCGTGATATTTTCTCCTCAGACAACTTCTTTGGTACAGTGAGGACAGTAGGCCAAACCTCTATCTCCCGGTGGCGATTCTCCTACCCGGATTATGTCAGGTCAGCCGATGTTTCTAGCCTTACTTTGCCTCATAATCAAGGGGTGATACTCTGTAATCTCCTGCTCCAAAATTCATGGACAATTCAGGCTCTTTCGGAATTCAGGGGGTCAGCGGTAACGTGATGCGTGATATGTGACTAGGATCATCACGCATCACGTATCAGGCCCAAACCCTA
This sequence comes from Anaerolineales bacterium, assembly GCA_015075405.1. GTDB lineage: Bacteria > Chloroflexota > Anaerolineae > 4572-78 > J111 > DSQQ01. Next base: position 1,134,306 of record JABTUK010000002.1, on the reverse strand, counting down.
CGAAATCCTGAAGAACCACAATTCATACCGCAAGGGTATCCCTTTGGGACAATTCACAATTCACAATTCACAATTCACAATTCAGAGCCAAAGGCCCTCTACGAATAATTCGCCATTTTCCCCTCCCCCCCCGTCTACCGTCTACCGTCTACCGTCTACCGTCTGCTTTCTGCTCATTCTGGCCTTCGCCCTCTTCTTCAGCGTCTTGGCCGTGCAGCAGCACCGCGCTTTTCAAACTAACGGGCTGGATTTGGGCAACGTGGACCAGGCCCTCTGGAACACCGCCCAGGGCCGCTTTCTCAATTTTACCCTGATGACCCCCATTCAATCCCGCCTGGCCCTGCATGTCGAACCGATTTTGCTGCTGCTGGTCCCCCTCTACTGGCTCAACCTCGTCGGCCCGGAAACCCTGCTCATCATTCAAGCCACCGTTGTCGCTTTGGGCGCATGGCCGCTGTATCAATTGTCAATGGTCAACGATCGTCTATCCACTATCCACTATCCACTATCCACTATCTTCCCCCTGGCCTATCTTCTCCTCCCCACCTTGGAATCCGCCGTCCTGTTCGACTTCCACGCCGTAACCCTGTCGGCGACATTTCTGCTGTTTGCTTTTTTAGCCCTCGAACAAAAAAAAGATTGGCGTTTTCTCATTTTTGCGTTTTTGAGTATGGCCTGCAAAGAGGATATACCCCTGGTGGTGGCGATGCTGGGGCTGTACGCCGGGCTGGCTCAACGGCGCTGGCGGCTGGCCGCATTGACCATCGGCCTGAGCGCCGCCTGGTTTGTTGTTGCCTTTTTCCTCATCCAGCCCCGCTTTGCCGCCGGCGGCAACATCCAACTCGACCGCTACGCCTGGCTGGGCGATAGCCCTTCTGAAATGCTGGCAACACTTCTCACCCAACCGGCCCTGGTTTTCGAGCATCTCTGGCGCAAAGCCGACTTACCCGGTTATCTAACCCAACTCTTTTTCCCCACCGCTTTCCTGGCCCTTTTTAGCCCACTGACCTTGTTACCCATGCTGCCCCCCCTGGCCGTCAACCTGCTCAGCGACAACCCCTTTACCTGGCGACTGGAAGATTTTCACTATGGCGCACCTCTGGCCCCGTTTCTGTTTATTTCGGCCATCTACGGCACCCGGCGGGTTAATGAATGGGCGAATGGGCGAATAGGCGAATGGCGAATGGGCGAACAATTTTTCGCCATTCGCTCATTCGCCATTCTTCTCTTCTCTTTGTTTCTCGTCTTCTCCATCATCTACCACTACTATCGAGGTTTCACCCCCCTGGCTCGACCTTTTGTCTGGCCCGAAGTTACGGCGCATCACCAACGGTTGGCTGCCTTGTTGTCTGCCCTGCCCCCCGATGCGCCGCTGTTTACCCAATCTAACCTGGCCCCCCATCTGACCCATCGCTCCATCCTCTACAGCGATTTTGCCTACTTCACCGATCCTCACTTTTCCGCGCCTGTCAAAGTCGAGGAGATTTTGCTCGACGTGACCGCCTTTGAGAATATCGGCGGATTGCATCAATTTTTGCGCCAAACCCTGCTCGAAAGCGGGAATTATCAAATTATTTCCGCTGAGGATGGTATCCTGCGCTTACAACCCTTGACCGGAGACCGGAGACCGGAGACCGGAGAATCTAATTCCTCGACCCCCAACCCCCACTCTCCAATCTCTAATCTCCAATCTCCAACCCCCAACCCCCAGGTCCCTCTCACCGTTGACTTTGGCCAGGTGATTCGCCTGAACGGTTATTCCCTCCATTTCAACCGGCAGGAAGAGGTGCAGGTCAGCGTTGACTTGGAACCGCTGCAATCGTTGGCCGCCTTGCCGGAACTACGACCGGTGCTCTACCTGCTCGACGCCGAAGGACAGCCGGTAGGCGCAACCACCGACCTTCAACCCATTCTGGTCTGGTTTCCGCCGGTGGAGTGGCCTGTCGGTCAAACCGTGCGTGTTCGTTTCAACACCTTGCCCTGGTACACCCGCGACACCACCGCCTACCGGCTGGCCCTGGGATTGGTCAACGGCAGCGACCCCTGGGACATCAGCCGCCGCTACCGGCCCAGTTTTAGCCAACTTCCTGATTTCGCTGTTCGTCTCCCCGCCGACGGCACCCTGGTCGAACTGGCCCGGATTGAACACGTTTGGGGCATGCCGGAGGGCGGACCCGTCTCGCGCCAATTTACCCTGCCTAACCCGCCCCACCCACTCCAGGCCAACTTCGCTAACCAGATCAAATTATTGGGTTACAGCACACCCGAAATTTCTGACCGCCGACCGCCGACCCATTCGACAGGCTCAGGGCAGGCCGCCGACCGCCAATCTCCCTCCGAAGCGGCTAATCTTCAATTAACGCTCTATTGGCAGGCATTGACTGACCCCGCAAACCTGACCCGCTTTGTTCAGTTGATCGGCCCGGATGGACAAATTTACGGCCAAAACGACTCCGCCCCCGACCGAGGCCAGTATCCCACCTCTCTCTGGCAGCCCGGCGAAGTTGTCGTCGAGACCGTTACCCTGACCCTCTCGCCGGATCGCCCGGTGGGGAATTACTCGCTGCGCATTGGACTCTATCAGCCTGATACCGGCATTCGTCTTAATTTGGTGGAGGGGGGAGATTACCTTGAAATTTTAATGGATACTCAGTAGATCCAATTTTCCGAGGAGTGAGGCACGCCCACGTGCCGAACACCGCCGCACGTGGGCGTGCTGGCTCCTCAAATTTGGATCCACTGATACTCAATTCAAGTGAGGAATTCAGTTTTTATTCCTGGGTAATCGGGTGTATAGTGGTAGGATTGTCTGAACGTATAAATCCAAAATCCAAAATCCAAAATCTCGTCGCTTCCGACGCGCCCGAAGGGGCGAAATCCAAAATCTGGCCTCTGCTCTGGCTGCTCATCCTCATCCTCGCCTTTGCCTGGCGCGCGCAAAACCTCGATGCTTTTGGCCTGTCCAACGATGAAGGCGCGCACGTGATGTGGGCCAAACTGGCCGTGGACGGCTATCCGCTCTACAGCCAGACCTATGCGGTGCAGTCGCCTCTGTTTCTGGAAACGGTGGCCCTGGCTTTTCGATTGGCCGGGCCGACGCTCCAGGTGGGCCGCTGGGCCATTCTGCCCAGTTTCGGCTTGTTGGCCCTGGCTCTGAGCTGGCTGGCTTATCGCTCCGGCGGCTGGGCGGCGGCCTTGACTGCCTTGCTCCTCATCACTCTATCTCCGCTCAGCTTCACTTTTTCCCGCCTGGTCATGGCCGAAGTTCCGGCCACGGCCCTGGCCGTCGTTTCGGTTGCTTTGATGTTTGGCTATCTGGAGCAGAAGCATAAACTCTGGCTGGTCGCTTCCGGCTTGGCTTTGGGACTCAGTTTTATCACCAAACCGTTAAACCCGTTTGTGGCTGCGCCCGTCGGATTGTTGTTAGTAATTGGCGGTCGGCGGTCGGCGGTCGGCGGTCGCCTGCTCTGGTGGAGTCTCGGCCTGCTTATTCCCCTGGCGATCCTGCCGCTGTTGTACGATCCTGCCGCGCTCTACGATCAACTCGTCCGTTTCCGCAATGACTTGCGGGCCGCTATCCCCGGCTCGACAGTTGAAACGTGGGATCAGTTCAAGCTGTTTTTCAACAACCATTGGGGATTTTGGTTACTGGCATTTGGGGGTATAATGGCGGCAGTCTGGCGAGCATGGCTGGAAAAGGCGCAGGGGCGCAGAGGCGCAGGGGTGCAGGGGAGATTTTCTCTTCATCCTTCATCCTTCATCCTTCATCCTTTAGTTTGGCTGGTTTGGCTGCTCGCCGGAATAGCCATGCTCTACTGGCACACGCCACTCTTTCCACATCACTTTATCGTGCTGCTGCCGCCGTTGATTTTGCTCGGAACAGAGTTAGTCGGTTCTTTGTCTAAAGAAGTCATATCCTGGTTATCAAGCCCCGGTCTCCGGTCTTCGATCACTGGTCACTGGACTCCTATTGTCGGCGTTATTTTTATCATTATCGCCGCTTTCAACCTGCCGGCGATGATTGCGGCCAATCAGGCAACGGCAGCGATTGTGACCGGCGGGCGCGAGGCCGAGGCGCTAAAGTTGCTTCGGGCTGTCTCCGCCCCCGCTGATTTTGTGATGGGCGACAGCCAACTGCTGATTTTTATGGCCGACCGGCGGACCCCGCCGCCGCTGGGCGATGTGGCCCTGGTGGCCATCAAAGCCGGGCGGCAAACGTCAGAGCGAATGATTCAACTAACGGAGCAGTATCAAGCCCCGGCCGTGGTTCAGTGGAGTTTGCGCCTACCCTGGCTGCCGGAATATCTGGCCTGGGTTCAGGCTAATTATTTTGCCCGGCGCGTTTGGGATAATGACCATATTGTTTATTTTGGGCGACGGCTTCCGCCGGATGCTGCCCTTCCCAACGAGCGGCAGGTTCGCCTGGGCGACTCGATCACGCTGCGCGGGTATCAAATCAAGGACAAAGCTAAAACAGGGTCCGCTTTAAATTTAAAAGTTTATTGGCAAACCAATATAGCCTTAACCGAAGATTATACCATCTTCACCCAGCTCCTAAACAGCCAGGGTGCGTTGGCAGCCAGTTGGGACAGCCAACCGTTGAGCGGCTATTTTCCCACCAGCCAGTGGCCTGCCGGCGAAACTGTCACCGACATGGTGCAACTACCTCTGCCCGCCGAGTTGTCGCCGGGCGATTATACTTTGATAACCGGCATGTATCGCCTGGAAACGTTGGAGCGTTTACGCACTGCCGACGATGGTGATTTTGTAACTTTGACCACAGTCAGGATAGAATGAAGAAAAGGGAATAAGAAAAAAGAAATAAGAAATAAGAGGTACAAGTTAATACAGTTTTTGTTCTAACTTCTTATTTCTAAATTCTTATTTCTCAATCTCTAATCTCCCGTATGGACATACTTATTGAAAAATCCTCTCCCCGGCCTCGTAATTTAACCCTGGCCGGAATCAATATTGACCGGCGTTGGCTGCAACTGGCTATTCCGCTGGGGTTGTTTTTGGTTATCTTTATCCCCCGTGTTGTGGGTCTGGACATCTTCCTCACCGCCGATGAAGACGACCAAATGATGTTTTCGACTGCTTTTCTTAAATCGGTGCTGCGCGGCAGGTGGGGCAGCGCGCTTGTCCTGGGCTATCCCGGCGTCCCTACGTTGGTTTTGGGGGCAATTGGCATTGGTCTGCGCTATTGGTTTCATTACCAGGGTTGGCTGCCCCTCTCCTGGGTGCATGAAAGTTTGATGCCCACGCTCAACCAGGTAACTGCCAATTACAAAGCCTTTGCCTACCCCCTTGATTTTATCTACTGGGTCCGCTTCCCGCTGGCTCTGGTGGCCTCCATCAGTATTTTGGGGATTTATTTCCTCGGCAGGCGGCTGTTGGGCGAGCGCCTGGCTATCCTGGCAACACTGATCATTGCCTTTGAGCCTTTCATTTTGGCTCATACCCGCGTGATCCATGTGGATGCGCCCCTGGCTTATTTTATGTTTCTCTCGTTTTTGGCTTTCTTGCTTTATCTTGAGCGGGGAAGCTGGCGCTGGCTCATTCTCTCCGGCTTGTTGGGTGGGTTGGCCGCCTTGAGCAAAACGCCGGCAGCGCTGCTTGGCCCCATTCTGGTAGTTGCCGGTCTGTTTTACGCCCTGTTTCCCCCAACCGGCACGCCGCGAGCGGTGCGCTGGAAAAGGTTGGGCATTGCCCTGTTGGGGTGGGGGCTGATCGCTTTGGTCGCTTTTTTCACCCTCTGGCCGGCCATGTGGCGGCGACCCGCGTTTGCGTTGGAATGGATCATCGAGAATATTCAGAACGCCAACAACTCGCTTCACCCGACCACCGGCCATTTTTGGGGCGATCAGGAAAGCGACCAAAATCCTTTCTATTATCTCCTGGTTTTTCCTTACCATCTCACCCCCCTGGTTTCGGTGGGGGTGGTGGCCGGCTTGGGCTTGATCGCTGGTGGATTAATCGCCCGCTGGCGCAAAATCGAAACCTGGGCGGCTCAAATGCTGCCGCTGGCGTTGGGGCTGGTCGCCTATATCGCCTTCTTTATTGCGCCGGTGTCGCTGGTGTCCCGGCGAGGTGATCGCTATATTTTGCCGGTCTACTTTGCCGCCGCGCTGCTGGCTGCGCTGGCCTTGTATTGGCTGGCGACATGGCTCAAGCGCCGCCTGCCGGGTCTATTCAATCGTTTCAGGGTTACGGCTACAGGACTGGTGGGGCTGCTTGTTTTTTTGCAGGCGGGAACGGTCCTGCTGTATCACCCCTATTATCTGGCCTATTACAACCCGCTATTGGGCGGCGGCGCAACGGCCCCCTACTGGCTTAATGTCGGTTGGGGCGAGGGCCTGGATCTGGCCGCGCGCTATTTGAACAATACAAACCAGCAAAACCCGCCCCAGGTGGCCGCCTGGTACAGCAATCAATTTGGGCCTTATTATCATGGCCCCACCTTTGACCTGTCTGATCAAAGCTCGGCGTTAACCGGCGATTATACTGTGTTTTACATCAATCAGGTTCAACGCGGTTTTCCCAGCCGGGAAATTTTGGCCTATTTTCGCCAGCGCGAGCCGGTTCAGGTGGTCAAGTTGGGCGGCATCGAGTATGCCTGGATCTATCCGGGGCCGATTATCAGCCAGACGCCCCCGCAAGATTACACCTTCCCGGCTGAGGTCATCCTTGGCGGCGGGGCGCGTCTGATTGGCCTGAGTGTGCCCCAAACCGAGATGCCCGCCGATCTTTTTGCCGCCAACCCGCAGGCCGAAGATTGGCCCTACTTTTATGGTCAAAAAATACCGGGGCTGCCTGTGACCTTATATTGGGAGACGCTGGCCCAGATCAACGGCGAACAAAATATTTATATTCGGCTGGTGGATGACCAGGGGCACGGTTGGGGCCAAATTGACCGGCTGATTCTGGCCGGCCTGTGGCGGCCTGACCGCTGGCGCGCTGGCTACTTTATCCGCGACGAGTACAAGTTGCCCATTGATCCGGCCACTCCTCCCGGCACGTATCACCTCGAAGTCGGCATGTATGATTTTGTGACCGGCCAAAGCTACGGCGTCGCTAAAAATATCGGTCAGCTCACCCTGACCCCGCCTCAAAAAATACCTCAACCGGCTGAACTTACCCTAAAACCCTCTGTTTCGACGCCGATTAATACAGACCTGACCCTGATCGGGCATGATTATGCCGATAGAGAGCTGTCGCCGGGCGCAGAGATTGAGGGTAAAATCTTCTGGCAGGCTGCCCAACCGCTGGCTGAGGATTATCGGGTGGAGTTTGCTTTTGTCTCCGCCGACCGTAAAAAATACGTGGTGGCCGAACCGCCTTTATCTCAGACCTATCCCCCTTCAGAGTGGCGGCGCTCGGAGGTGGTGGGCGCGGCTTATCGCTTCCGCGTCCCGGCGGCTGCCCCGGCCAACGATTACCCGCTCCAGGTCAGCGTGCTTGACCCTGATACCGGCGAGCCGATTGGTCCGGCTGTTACCCTGGCCCAGGTAAAGGTCAAGCCGCAAGAACGAAACTTTGAACTGCCTTCCGGTGTAACGCCGGTGTCTGCCTTTCTCAACGACGAGATCGAATTGGTCGGTTACAAACTGCTCGACCAGACCGTTGCCCCCGAAGAGTCCTTTGGCCTGACCCTCTACTGGCGCAGCCTCCGCCCGGCAACCTCGAACTACACCGTCTTTGTCCATGCCGTCGGGCCGGATCAGGTGATTCGCGGGCAGTGGGATAGTGTTCCCGCCGGAGGAACTGCGCCCACCAGTGGTTGGCTGCCCGGCGAGATCATCGAGGATCATTACGAAGTGCCCCTGGCTAAAGATGCGCCGCCCTGGAAATACGATATTTTTGTAGGCATGTACGACTCCATGACCGGCCAACGCCTCCCCGCCACCAGCCAAAATTCACCCATTTCCGATAATCGCGCCTGGCTCACCCGGATTCAGGCAGTGGAGCAGCGATGATGGGGGTCAAGTGTCAAGTGTCAAGTGTCAAGTGTCAGGTATTGGAGGTTAGACAGATAATATCTGTGTTGCCCAGAGCCGTAGACCTTCGACCCCCGATCCCAAATTTCCGACCCCTGTCTACCGTCTACCGTCTACCGTCTACCTGACATGTCCAGAACCTCCCTCGGCTTATTCCTGGCCTTGCTGCTGAGCAACGCCATTGTTTTATTCAGCAATTTGGATTGGATCTGGCTGCGCTTCCCGGCAGCCCTGGTCCTGACGTTTGTTCTGCCCGGTTGGGCCTGGTTATTAGCCCTGAATTGGCTGCATACCGATGACCTTGTTGAACGGATCGTTTTGGTCATTGGCCTCTCGTCGGTGCTGTCCGCCCTGGTTTTGCTTATTGCCTTGTTACTCCCCGGCCCTTTCACCGAAACGCCCAACCTGATTGCGCTTAACCTTGCCACATTAACCGGCCTCGTGTGGCGAATGGCGAATAGCGAATGGCGAATGGTCGCTATATCTGACAAACTTTCAGCCCCCAATCTCCAATCTCTAATCTCTAATCTCCCATCTAAAACCCTTTTGATCCTCCTGCTCATTGTAGCCCTCGCTGCCTTCACCCGCGTTACCCGCCTGGGCTATGCCGAATTTCACGAAGATGAGCTGGAAAATATGCGGCTCATTGTCCGGGCTTACAAAGGCGAAGAGTATGCCCCGTTTCTCGACAGCAAAGGGCCGATTCATTGGCTGCTGCCGGCGGCGTTGTGGTATCTCAACGGTTGGGTCAATGAAGGCATCGCCCGCACCCCTTTTGTCATTGTAGCAATCCTGCTGGTTCCATTGATGTTTGCCCTGGGCCGGCGTATGAGCGGAGGACGAGACTCGGTGGGGCTGTTGGCGGCGGGTTTTGTCGGCGTGAATGGCTTTTTTGTAGCCCTAGCCCGCCACGTCGAAAATCGCGCCCTGATTGTCTTTTGGGGGGCGCTGGCGGTCTGGTTGGCCTACCGCTACTATCGAGAGAACCGCTTTAGCTTTTTATTTTTCACTGCTTTGACGCTGGCTGTTAGCCTGATTGCTCATCCCAATGTGCTGCTCTATCTGCCCGTTTTTGGCTACCTGATCTGGCACAAACTGAGGGCAGAACCAGAGACCTGGCGGCGGCAGCGGCCCTGGCTGGCGGCGGCCGGGCTGATTTTTGCCGGTTTGACCGCTCTGTTCTATGTGCCCTATCTGACTGACCCGGAAATTGGCCTGGTCTACCAATATTTTGCCAGCGAGCGTGTCGGCGAGGCGCTGCTATACAACCTGGTCTGGAACATTTTTGTCGAGGATACTCTTTACACCACTTACTATCATGCCCCAGTGTTGGTGGCGCTGCTGGTCTGGCTGCTGGGCCGTCACTTTACCCAGTGGGGCTGGCGAGGTTGGGCGCTGCTGGTCGGATTGAGTGCGGCCATTATCAGCACGGTAGTCGCCCCCGATGCCTGGATTATCGCCAATATCAACCTGGCTTTTGTGCCTTACGCTTTGCTCAGCATGGCTTTTATGCTGCTGCCGCGCACCAGCGTCGAGTTCAAAACCATCTTTCTCTGGTTCAGCCTGCCGCTGGGCGCGTTGGTCTTTCTGGCCAAAGATGCCTCCAACCACATCCAAATCGCTTACACCGGCTGGGCGCTGCTGGCGGCGCTGGCCCTGGTTGATCTGTGGGCCTGCTTGAAGACCGCCGACCGCCGACCCATTCGACAGGCTCAGGGCAGGCCGCTGACCGCCGAGAACAGAGAAAACTCTTCTCCCCGTCTACTGTCTACCGTCTACCGTCTACTGCGGGGTGCTATTGTTATCTACCTGACTCTCGCCGTTCCCCTCATCCTCTTTTACCAATACCTCTCCTTCGATGCCCTGGTGACAACGTACTGGCAGGCCAAGCTTGACTCGGTCAATAATCCCAACTCCATTTACAACTGGCTCTATAGCGACATTCCCCGCCCGCGCCGGGCTATTTCTAACCCTCGGCTGGCCGGCTGGAAGGCGGTTGGCTATCAATGGGCCAGCGGCAGCCTCTCCGGCGATTTTCGCAGCATCAACGAGTCCTTTGCTGTACCCATCTGGTACACTCTGCAAACGCCGCGCTCTTGCTACGATGACCCCCAGAATTACTGGGTGCGCCGTGATTGGAAAGGTTGGCCGGAGGAGGAGCAATCTCTACCGAGGCAGGGCTATACCCTCACCCACATCGTCCTGGTAGACCAGGCGCCGATGCTGCATCTCTACCAGAAAAACGCTCCGGCGGGCGAGCCGAAACTATTGGATGTGGAAGCCTACCGTCACGCTTTCGACCGGCTGACGACGCCGGCCCGCATGGCCCAGGATGAAATGATTAGCCAGCCGGCCTCGCTCAACTTTGGCGATAAATTGTTATTACGCGGCTACGATCTGCCTCAAACGGTCGTTCATCCCGGCGATTTGCTGCCGGTGACGGTTTATTGGGAAAGCCTGGCCCCCATGGAACTGCGCTATCGGGGTTTCGTTCACCTCGTCGGGCCGAATGATACTCGCTGGGGCCAGCACGACGACGACCCAGCCTGCCGCCTGCTCACCTCCGAAATGCGCCCCGGCCAGCATGCCTCGCGCCAGTTTCGCCTGCCGGTTGACCCGGCCACGCCTCCCGGCGCTTACCAGGTTGTTTTTGGCCTGTACGACCCCAACACCCTGCAGCGCCTCCCCATTTGGGACAACCTGGCCGGCCAATCGCCGGGAGACACGGTGGTGTTGGGGCAGTTGACCGTTAGCAATTGACAATTGATTATTGACCATTTACAATCGCCTTGATGAACTTAATGACGAAAGTAGGATGCAACCATGATGACGGGTGAAGCGTTAAAATCTATACAATTTGTGGTGGACGACAAAGGCCAACGAACTGCGGTTCTGCTGGATATTCGAGCCTGGGAAAGGCTTATCAAATGGATAGAAACGGTGACAGATACTAAAATAGCCGTTCAGGTTCTCGATGAATTGCAAGAGGCTGGGGGACGACCCGAACAAGCGGGGTGGTTAGCCTGGGAAGATATTCGTGAGGAATGGAATGGCGAAGAAACAATCGAAGCCGAAACTACCTCGCTATAAAGTCTGGATGAGGCCCGCTGTTCATATCAGCCGCAAACAGCTACCCGGACATATCCGCCAACGCATAAAACGTATAATTGATGAGTTGGCGCAAAATCCTCGTCCCGTGGAAAGCGAACCCTTAGAATTACCAACTACCCTCCAAACCGAGTGGGAAGCGAGGCGAATAAAAATAGAAAACTGGCGAGTTGTTTATGCGGTGAATGAATTTTGGCAGGAAATTGGGGTTTTAACTGTTCAAAAACGTCCACCCTACGATTATGAGGATTTGGAGTTATTGTTATCTGAACTGGGATATTGAAATATTCGGAGCAATGCGCCAACTGACAAACCATAATGCCCAAACATAGCCATTCATATTTCACCCGCATCGAGCCAGCAGCTTCACCTCACGCCTCACGTTTCACATTTCACGTCAGAGAATGGGCCATCCTTGGCCTCTTTTTTTTGCTAACCCTGGTCATGCTCTACCCGCTCTCGCTCAACCTGACCCACATGGTCCCCGAACCGACCGACCCGCTGCTCAACGCCTGGCGCATGCAGTGGAACGCGCGGGCCTTTCTGAGCGGGCCGGCGGCTATCGCTGACATCTTCAATACCAACATCTTCTACCCCTTTCCCCTGACTCTGGCCTACAGCGAGCATTTTTTGTTCCTCTCCGCCCTGGCGCTCCCCTTGCTGCTCATCGCCGACAGCCACCTGTGGGGGCTGAATGTCTCGGTTTTGCTGACCTTCTGGCTGTCGGGGTATGCGATGTATTTGTTGGTCACCGCCTGGACCGGTCAGCCCTGGGCCGGCCTTGTCGCCGGACTCCTGTTTGCCTTTTCACCCCACCGCTTCGGCCAGCTTAACCACCTGGAATTGCTGGTCACGCAGTGGCTCCCTCTGACCCTGCTGGCCCTCCATTGGACCCTAACCCGGCCTGGCTGGCGTTACCCGCTTTTATTTGGCTTGTTTTTTAACTTCCAGATGCTATCCGACTTTCACTTCGGGCTAAGCTTGACCCTGGCCTGCGCTCTGCTCGCTTTGGTTTATACTCTGTCCCGGCGAGTCCGCTGGCGGCGCGGTTTGTTCATCGCCGCTGTCCTCTCCATTCTAGCGACTCTCCTTTTGAATTGGCCCATCTGGCGCATGTATCTCCACTTTAGCGAGGTGATGGGGGCCGTCCGCACCCCCGGCGAAGTTCGCATTTACAGCGCCACCTTGACCGACTACTTCACCACCATTCCGCACAATCTCCTCTACGGCTGGACCTTTAACCATTGGCCCGCCGAAAACCATCAAATTCAACCCTTAATGCCTTTTGGCCTGGCCGGTCTGGCCCTGGCTTTAATCGGCTTGCTGGCCCCCCTCCTCAGCCGCAAACGGTCACCCGCGAAAATAATATCTCGTACCCCCTCTTCTTCACAATCTCCAATCTCCAATCTCCAATCTCCAATCTCTATCCTCTATCTTCTATCCACCCTCCTCCTCTTCCTCCTCCTCTCCTTTGGCCTCAACGAAGCCGCGCTCGGGCCCACCCTGGCCCCCCTGCTCAAATACTCCCCCTACCCCTGGCTGTATGAGCACCTGACGCTTTTTCAAGGTATCCGCGTACCCGGCCGTTTTGGCATCATGGTCGTCGTCGCCCTCACTACCCTGGCCGGTTGGGGCGCAGCAACTCTTTTACGCACCATGCACCACGCATCACGTATCACGCATCACGTATCAGTGCGAAGCCTCCCCGTGGGACGCCTCACGTTTCTTCTTCTCCCCTTCCTCCTCCTCGAAGCCTGGTCCGCGCCGCTTGTCGGGCCGGAATTTCCCACCGGGTCAACCATCCCGGCGGTGTACAGCTGGCTGCGCCGCCAAACACCCGCCGAAAGCGTGGTGCTGGAACTACCCTACGGCGGCGCGTCGGAATTTTTGTATGAGTATTATTCTTCTCACCACTGGCGGCAATTAGCCAACGGCGGCACCGGCTACACCCCGCCCATTTATCGCGACATGCGTCGTTGGTGGGCCACCTTCCCCGACCCGCGCTCGGTGGATGCCGTTCAACAGTTGGGTGTTGATTATGTCATTCTTCATGCCGACCGCTACAAGCCGGAGGATTGGCAGCAGCTTTTAGCCGATTTGCCCGCTTACTTGCCCGCCTTCAGCCAAATCAATCAAGTAGATAATGCGCTTATTTTGCAAGTGGCTGGCCCTGCCTGCTCCTCCGGCCCTGACGATATAACCGTAACCCTGACTCCCACCGCCGAACTGGATGGCTGGCCCCAGGCGATGAAGGTCACTTATCAAAATGACGGTCAGGCCGCTTTTGTGGCCGATGTCGGGCAGACGAGCCGGCTCACCTTTGCCGATGGAACCGGCAAAAATTTTACCGAGCCTCTCATCACCCCTGCCGGTGAAAGCCAGTCCATTATTGTCCCGCTGCGGATTGAAACCAGCCTCACCGGGGCCTGGCTGGCCAGCCTCGACCGGCAAATCTCCGCCGAGGCCCCCCCCGCCGAAGCCGCCGCGCCCCTCGACCCGATGGAAACCGGTGAGTGGCAGCCGCTCGGCCTACAGTTTATGGAAGGGCCGCAGTTGGCAGCCATTCATGTGGGTTTGGAAAACGCAACCAGTTGTAGTACACTCAGGCTGGCCTTGAAGTGGAACGGCGGCCAGCCTGACGACTCGGCTGTGGTGCAGCTTTTAGACCCTTTTGGCCGGTTGGTGTTTGAAGATACCGCTCAGCCCTGGCTGTCCGCTGAGGCTGGGGAAAGTATGGATAGCCGGGCCTTACCGTTGCCCGGCTCGCTGCCGGCGGGGCGCTACGGCTTGCGCGTTTATGTCCGCACCGCTGAGGGTCAGGAACGGTTGCCCGTTACCGCCGAGGGCGTTACCATTCCCACCAACCAGATTCCACCGCTGCCGCTGGTCATCCAGCCTGTCCCGCCGACCGGATACACGGCGGAGCCGGATGGGGCCACGTTCGGAGAAACCATTCGACTGGTGGGGAAACAGCTTAGCCAGTCGCAAGTGGCGGCGGGAGATTGGTTGCGTTTCAGCCTGATTTGGCAAGCCGACCATACCGTTGAGACCGACTTGACCGTTTTTACCCAACTCCTCGGCCCGGATGGGCAGGTCTGGGGCCAGCGGGACAACCAGCCCAAAGGCGGCTGGTACAGCTTATCCTGGTGGTCGCCCGGCCAGCCGGTTGCCGACGATTATGCGTTTCAGGTCAGCCCCGACGCGCCGCCCGGAACGTATCGCCTGATTGCCGGTTGGTATAATCCGGCCACTCTCACCCGGCTGTCCACCGCCACCGGCCAGGATTTTGTGGAAATTGGGACTGTTGAAATAAAGGAAGCCGTCAGACAGGAATGAGCGAATGGCGAATGATGAAATCATTTACTTTTTTGCTACCTCAATATCCCCCAGCCACAAAAAATCATCGCCAATTTTTCCCGATCCGGCGGTAATTTTTAGACGCTCCAGGGTGTCGGCCTGATACAAGCCGATAATCAAAGGATAGCGCCCCGGCGGCGTTTCCGCTTTGACCGGCAGCCGAAATTGACCCAGGCCGCGCTGTCCGGTTCGCCAGATCGAGGTGGGCAAGCGGCAGGCCGGATTGTCGTCCTGCTGGCCCCACAGATTGGCCCCATCGGTCAGGTGGGCAAAGGCGCGGTAATTATCGCTGGGGGGTTGCAGCGCCTGCCAGTAGAGATTGAGGTAAAGGGTCTCGCCCGGCGCGACGGTGGACACGGGTAAATCATAGCCCAAAAATTGAATGGCTGAGCCGAACTGAGTCATAACCGGCTGTGAGGGCTCCGCTTGTTGGATAAAATGCTGCGGAGTTGCCAGGGAGTCAAAGACCGGTTCCAACGTTTCGAGGGTGTAAACGGGTGGAGACGTCTCTCCTACGCTTCCAGCCGAAAAGACCCGCAGCCGCACCTCACCTTCCCGCTCGATCCAACCGGTTTCGTGATAGGCGGCGATGTTCTGTTCCGGGATGTAGAAATCATAGCCGGGCGTGCGGGCAAAAAATTGTTGGGGCGTGTCGTAGCAGGAGCGAGCCTGGCCGTAGTTATACCAAATCGGAATGACAAAATCCTCATTGATGCTACGAAAGTCGCCGGGGAATAGACCCTGCGCTCGCAGCGCTCCTATTGCCTTCCAACCCTCCCGTTTCGGATAGCCAAAATACTCTCGTTCTTTGGGTAATTCATGATAAACTGCCGCCCAATTGGAACTGTCCCACTGTTGGCGCACGCGGCCCAGAGTTGACTCTGGAAGTAGGAAGATTATTGCTTCATAGAGCACAATAGAAATTAAAACCAACCCTCCTATCACAATTAGTAACAAGGCTCGCAGGTTAGAAAGAGAGAAGAACGAACCTTCCAACCTTCCAACCTTCCAACCTTCCAACCCTCCACTCCAGCCCGCTCCCGCCAGCAGCACCGCCCCTGGATACATGATATAAAGATGGGTACGCGGGTCGTCCACCAGAAACCCGTAGCCGACAAAGCCCGCCCCAAACATTAACCAGGCGGCTTTGGCCTCGGTGGTAGCCAGGGTGCTGAGCCATTTTTGGCGGGTCAGACCGGGCCAGATAATAAAACCCAACAGTCCCAGCGCCAAAAGCGGCAAATAGAAGCGTGAACTGTAATCGCTGTCGAGCCGGCGCAGCAAATCCAGGTTGTTGTACAGCAGCCCCGGCTTTACCCGCGACTCGGTCAGATAATTAGCCGTATTCTGAAATTCAGGGTCAAGCAGGTAGGGAATGTAAAAAGCGGCGAGTAGGCCGAGAAACAGGGTGAGAGCAAGAAGCAGGGGGGCAGAGGAGCGGGGGGGCAGGGGAGAAGCACTCTCCTCGCCTCCTCGCCTCCTCGTTTCCTCGTTTCCTCGTTTCATCGCTACCCAGCCCAAATACCCGGCCGCCGGAAGCAACAGCAGCGCGTCAAAATGGGCTAGTAGACACGCTGCCAGCAGCAAAGCTCCCAAAATTAACCACCTTCCACTCTTCCAACCTTCCATTCTTCCAACCTTCCGCTCTTCCAACCTTCCGCTCTTCCAACCTTCCCTTCCGGCCAGATACAGGCAGTACAAAGCCAGTGGTCCCAGAAAAAAAATCAACGCCTGATACTGCGCCATACGCCCAAAAGCAATAGCATAGCCATTGACAGCCCAAAACAGCGCAGCCAACACGCCCGCTTGCCAACCGAACCATCTGCGCCCGATGAAAAAGAGTGTGGCCACGCTGAGAAGACTGCTGAGGGCAAAAGGGAAGCGGGCCATGGCCTCGGTAATTTGGCCGGTCAGCAGCCAGAAAGCCAGGGGGACCAACATTTGGGCCGGGCCTTTGCGGTGCAAAAATAAGGCATAATCTTCGCCCTGCATCAGGCGCGCCCCCAACAGTAGAGCTTCGGCTTCATCTTCGTGAAATTCGGCGTAGCCCAGGCGAGGCAGGCGGAGAGCGGCAGCCAGGAAGACAAGGGCCATGAGAATCAGGATAGCATAAAGTGGCAGGGGAGCAGGGGAGCAGGGGAGCGGAGGAGCAGAGGAGCGTTGTTGCCACCAGATAATGGCTAATCCGGCGAGGATAATGAGGTTGACGACAAAAAGCAGTCGCCATAAATCAAGGGGGCCGGGCAGATAAACGGCAAACATCGCGCTGAAGATGGTTAAAGCCAAAGAGAGGCCAATGGCCAGGGTGAGGCGTTCGGGCAGGGTAAATAGAGGTGATGGTTGGGATTCGTTCTGACATGATGGATGAGTAAAAAAAACACGCAGCCAGACCCAACCAGGCAAAAAGGCTAGAGAAATTAATGAGGCAAGGTAGCGTAAATTGGGAGAAACAGAGGAGAAGAGCAAAACCTGGGTTGCCAGCAGGAGGAACAGAGGCCAAATGTGGGGGCGGGAAAGATAGGATGTGATTGGATGTTTAGACATCCCTCTATTTAATCACACTTTCCATTCCCTTACAAAATCACATCCGGCCCGCTTCTTGTAGAGACCATTCTGTGGTTTAGAGCCTATCCGAATAACCCCGTAGATGACGCCTCCCTATGCGTCATCGGCTGGCATAGGGAGGCCAACCTACCCTTTTTCGGATAGGCTCTTGAAAAAAGTGGGGCCGGAGCGGTTATTTATTTTCAATCGAACATGTAGACAAGCCAAGAGGCAAATAAAGCGGACACCAGCCAATAGCCGCCGTTAGCAGCGGCACCAGCCCGATGGCGCCCCACCAGCTACCAAAGTAGAGTCCGCCCAGCAGGAAAGCCAGCCCAATCACCACCCGAATCACCCGGTCAACCTTGCCAACATTGCATTTCATGATAAAAATCTCCTTTTGTTATTTTGGTTTGAATGATTAAGTTACCCCCATCATAACAAAAAGAGCGGCAAAAGTATGTGACTATATCACACAATTACAACAGCCTGGCTTTTTCAAGCAGGGCCGGCTTGTTTTGAATCACAATTGACCCTCTGGACAAAGCGATCAGGTTTTCTCGCTCAAAATCTTTCAGGATGCGGCTGACAACCTCTCTGGCGGTACCCAGCTCAAAAGCAATCTCCTGATGGGTTATTTTGACTTCTTGTTTCTCCTCGGCCAGGTTGGCCACAAATTCGGCAATCCGCGCATCTACCCGCCGAAAAGCGACCTCCTCGACGGTGGCAATGACGGTTGCCAGCCGTTTCGACATCAGCTCGAACACGTAGTCCCGCCATACTTCGTACCGTTTGACCCATTCTCGCAAAATTGAGGCCGGAATTAGAACTGCCCGAACCGGACTCTCGGTAACGGCAAAGGCCGGAAACCGGGTCTGGCTAAGAATGCACGAGGCGGTCAGAATACAGCTTTCATTTTTTTCAATGCGATAAAGCGTAATCTCTCGCCCGCTCTCGCCCACCTTGTAAACTCGGACAGCCCCGGACAAAACTAAGGCCAGTTGGGTGCAGGTATCCCCCTCCCAACAAATGGAAGCGCCCGCCGGAATCTCTTTGATTTGGGCATGTTCCAAAAGCTGCTTTTTTATTTCCTGGTCGGCATTTCTCAAAAAAGAGAAGTGCTTTTCAAGGTCAAGGGTAGTCAATGTTGACATGGTTTACCGGAAACTATTTTGGCTCTCCTGCTTTAACGGAAAATAGGACACGCCAAGACGCAAAGTCGCAAAGAAATTTATAAAAACTTGGCGTCTTTGCGTCTTGGCTTGAGAAAACCCGTCGAGCTACTATTTTCAGGAATGATAAAACTCGGCAATGCCGGTCACAACGGCCTGAAGCTGCTCATCGGTCAACTCTGGATAGATGGGAACAGCCAGGGTTTGAACGGCGGCGGCTTCGCTGTGGGGGAACTGGCCGCTTTGACCGCCCCACTCGGCAAAACACTCCTGCTGGTGCAACGAAACTGGATAGTAAATCTCGGTGCCGATTTTGCGCTCAGTCAGGAAAGCGCGCAGCTCGTCCCGCTGAGTGGCCGCCCGCAAAATATACTGGTTGTAGATATGGCGATGGCCGGGGAACGGACCAATCTCGGCGTCTGTGCGGAGGGCGTATTGACCCGACTCGCGGGATTCAACCGGCAGGGTGAGTTGAGAACCGGCCAACCCGGCCTCACTGAAAAGCTGGTTGTAACGGGCGGCATTGCGCTGGCGTCCGGCGGTCCAACTATCCAGGTATTTGAGCTTGATGCGGATAACCGCCGCCTGTAATGCGTCCAGCCGGAAATTCCCCCCGACAAATTTGTGATAATACTTGGGTTCGGCCCCATGCACCCGTAGAATCCGCATCTGCTCGGCCAGTTCGGGGTCGTTGGTGCTGACTGCGCCGCCGTCGCCGAAAGCCCCTAGATTCTTGGACGGGAAAAAGGAGAAGCAGCCAATATGGCCGATACTGCCGGCCCGCCGCCCCTTATACTCGGAGCCGATGGCCTGGGCCGCATCTTCGATGACGTAGAGGTTGTGCTTTTGAGCAATCTCCATAATCGGGTCCATATCGGCGCACTGGCCGTAGAGATGAACCGGTATAATCGCCCTGGTTTTGGGCGTAATTTTGGCCTCAAGTTGGGCCGGGTCGAGGTTGTAAGTTTGGGGGTCAATATCGGCAAAAACAGCCGTGGCGCCCAATCGGGCCACCGAGCCGGCTGTGGCAAAAAAAGTATAGGGCGTGGTAATTACCTCATCGCCGGGTTTGAGATCAATGGCCATCAGGGCCAGAATCAAGGCATCGGTGCCGGAAGAGACGCCCAGGGCAAATTGGGTCTGGCAGTAAGCCGCTAACTCGCTCTCCAATTCGCTTACTTCAGGCCCCATGATAAAATATTGAGAGTCGCACACTCGATTGATAGCGGCTTGTATTTCTTCTTTAATCGGGGCATACTGTGGTTTTAGGTCTAACAAAGGGACGCTAATCATTATTTCTTTCCTGTGGTAGTTGTAATAAGTTGATTTTGACGGAACGCACCAACAATGAAATTCTTTGCTGGGCTGACCGAAGACCGGGGACCGAGGACCGGCTGCCTGTTATCTGAAATCGGTCTCCCGTCCCCGGTCTCCGGTCGTATTTTCAAAGGAGGACGGCTGCTGTGGCCGATCAACATCTGATTTATCTGGCTTTGGGTACAAACCTGGGTGACCGCCGGGCCAATCTGACCGAAGCCCTGCGACTGCTCACCCACAAAGTGAATGTGGCAGAGATTTCACGGCTGTATGAAACTGCGCCAGCCTATGTGTTGGACCAGCCGGCGTTTCTTAACATGGTTGTCAAAGGATATACCGATCTTGCGCCGGCCGAGTTGCTGGCCTATCTCAAAGAATTGGAAACCCAGATTGGCCGCGAAAAAGCCGCGCGCTATGGACCGCGCAAAATTGATCTGGACATTCTCTTTTATGATGATGCGGTGATTAATATTCCTCCTCACTTGCATATTCCCCACCCGCGTATGGTCGAGCGCGCCTTTGTACTGCGCCCCCTGGCCGATATCGCCCCTGATTTTCTTCACCCTATCCTAAAACAAACTGTCCGCGAATTACTGGCCGAACTGCCGCCGGACGAGGGTATTTTAAAGGTAACAGATTGGGAAAAGTAGCAGGGTTGCAAGGTCACAGGGTAGCAGGTTATGGCTTGCGACCTTGCTACCCTGCGACCTTGCTACCTGTCCGCACGATAGCATCAGCCATTCTCGCCACCCGGCTAATTTCTTTGACCTGGTGGACCCGCACAATATCCGCGCCGCGAGCAATCCCAATGGCCACGGTGGCCGCTGTGCCTTCCAGCCGGTCCTCCGGCGGCGTATTGAGGGTATAGCCAATAAAAGATTTGTTGGACGTGCCCAATAAAATGGGATAGCCCAACACTTTAAACGTATCCAGATAATTGAGCAGGGTCAGATTTTGCTCTACGGTTTTGCCAAAGCCAATACCAGGGTCAATGATGATGTGTTCGTCCGGCACCCCGGCGCTGCGGGCCAGATTGATGCTGACTTGCAGCTCGTTGGTGATATCCATTAATAAATCATCGTAGATCGTGCCGATGTAGCGTCCTCCCAGGCGGGCTTCCTGCACCGCGTTGCGGGGGTGGCTGCGATTGTGCATGACAATTACCGGCGTATGTCGTTGGGCGCACAGACCGGCCAGGGCCGGGTCCATCCGCAGACCCCAGACATCGTTGACCAGGTGCGCCCCGGCATCCAGGGCGGCAGCGGCCACCTCCGCTTTATAGGTATCAATAGAAATAGGCAGGTCAACCGCGCGGCTAAGCGCCTCGATCACCGGCACGACCCGCTGTAATTCGGTCTCGGCGTCCACCGGCTCGGCCCCCGGACGGGTACTTTCCCCGCCCACGTCAAGAATATGCGCCCCTTCCTGGGCAAAGCGCACCCCCTGCTCTACCGCTTTTTTGACCCACTCCTGGTCGCTCAACAGCCCATCGCCCGAAAAGCTGTCGGGGGTGACATTGATAATGCCCATAATGTAGGTTTGTGTGCCCCACCGGAAGGTAGTTGAAGCTATTTTTAATTCAGACATAGGTTCAATCTGTTACTCGTCCTTTTCATTCGCAGAAATTGGCAAAAATAACTGGAACAAAAACTGGTAAGAGACTACCGAGTCGAGGTATTCGTTTTCAGCGCCGTTCCAGCCGCCAATGGCATAGATTTTGGTGTCAATCGCCGCCAGGCCCAGATTGCGCCACTGAGACGCCAGCGGTGTCTCAAACGGGGTCCAGGTATTACTGGCCGGGTCATACTTTTCGCTGGTGGTCAGGGTGTGGTTCCAGCCCCCGCCGACGGCATAGAGATTGTTGGCGGCAGCAATCAGACCCAGGCCGCCGCGCTTTTCTTGCATTGGGGCTTTCTCCAGCCAGTCGCCGCGGGCCGGGTTGAAAACATAAGTTTGATTAAATTCATCCTGGCCGTCATACCCGCCGGCCACATAAATCGTATCATTCAGAACAGCCGCCCCGACATAGCCTTTGGCTTGCGGCATGGGGCTGTTTAGCCTTTCCCACGCCTTCTCTTTGAAAGAATAGGCCAGCACCGTATCTTCAAAACTCTCCCCATTCCAGCCACCAAAGAGATACAGTCTATCTTTAAGCGCCGCCAGGCCGTAGGCGCAGCGACCTTCCGGCAGGGCCGGTCCTTTGGCCCAACTATCGCTCTGGGGGTCATAAATTTCGAATGTGGTGACGGCGTTGCCTTCATTGGTACAGCCACCCGGCACATAGATTTTGCCGTCCATGGCCGCCCCGGCGATGTTCGCCGCGGCGGTGGGTTTGGCCGCGCCTTCGCTCCAACGGTTGGTCGCAGGGTCGTAAATCTCCACCGAGCGGGTGGCCTGATTATTGCCCCGCACCCCGCCGATGGCAAAAAGTTTGCCCGCCAGGGCCACCAGCCCCAAACCGGCGCGTTTGGTCGGCATGGCTTCGTGAGCTACCCATTGCCTTGCCGGCGCAATGGCCGGGGCCGGGGGCAGCGGGGTAGGCGGCTGCGCATAAATCACTGGTAGTTTGGGCGTTTCGAGGGCCGGCTCCCGCGGGATGAGAGGGGTGATCACCAGGGCCAGGGCCAGCAAGGTGGCTAAAAGCAGGTAAATTTGCTGCCACCGAGCCAGGGGAGGGTGCGGATTGGCAATGAGGAACGTCCGGGCCGGCGCTGCGGTGGCTTCAACGGGTTTGCTACCGTCGTCGGCCACCTTGACCCAGCCTTCCTGGATGGCCCGCATGGTCGCCTCGGTGCGCGACTGCACCCCCAGCTTCTCAAAAATGTTGCGCAGATGCACCTTGACCGTGTTAACACTGATGACCAACTGGCGGGCAATCTGCTGGTTGCTGGCCCCGGTGGCAACCATTTCCAGGATTTGGCGCTCGCGTTCGCTCAATTGGAGGGTAGCATCATTCTCAGGCATGGCACAAATTATGGCACAGAATGAGAGCCAAAGCAAGGGTTAAAAACAAAATTTGACGAATCACAGCCCGTACTATACAATGCTCTTTTGTTATTAAACCCATAGCATTAAGACATGCCCTTCGAGGAAGCAGCAGCCATCGAAGGGTAAATTTTGGGCTAACACGGCTATGTTCGAGAGTTTACAGGATCGTCTTCAAGGTGTTTTTGACCAATTAAACCGGCGCGGGCGCTTGTCGGAAGCGGATGTTGACGCTGCTTTGCGCGAGGTGCGCCTGGCCCTGCTGGAAGCGGATGTTAACTTTAAGGTGGTCAAGGAGTTTATTGGCCGCATCCGTGAGCGGGCTGTCGGCGCGGAGGTGAGCAAAAAGATCACGCCGGGGCAGCAGGTTGTCCGCATTGTGCATGAAGAACTGCTGGAAACCCTGGGTCAGCCGGCCCACCTCGATTTAGGGGGCGCTTCGCCGCATGTGATTATGATGGTGGGCTTGCAGGGTTCCGGTAAAACAACTACTACGGCCAAACTGGCCCTCTATCTGCGCAAATCAAAACACCGGCCCCTGCTGGTCGCTGCCGACACCCGCCGGCCCGCCGCCATCGAGCAGTTGAAGGTGTTGGGGCGGGAGCTGGATATTCCAGTCTATTCGGAAGATCCCTCGGCGCCGCCGCCGATCATTTGCGCCAATGCCATCAAGCATGCCAAAGCTGGGGCCTACAATATTGTCATCCTGGATACGGCCGGCCGGCTGCAAATTGACGAAGCCCTGATGGACGAGTTGAGCCAGATCAAGACCAAAACCAATCCGCAGGAAGTGCTGTTGGTGGCCGATGCTATGACTGGGCAGGAAGCGGTGCGGGTAGCCGAGGGCTTTCATCAGCGGGTCACGTTGACCGGGCTGATTCTAACCAAAATTGACGGCGACGCGCGCGGCGGGGCGGCCATCTCTATTCGCTCGGTCACAGGTGTGCCGATCAAATTTTTGGGCACGGGCGAAAAATCAAACGATCTGGAACTGTTCCACCCCGACCGGCTGGCATCGCGCATTCTGGGCATGGGCGACGTAATGTCGCTCATCGAGCGGGCCGAAGAAGTGATTGACGAAGATGTGGCCGAGCGCGGAGCCAAACGGCTGATGGAAGGTCACTTCAACCTGGAAGATTTTCTGGAGCAGTTGCAGCAGATCAAAAAATTAGGGCCGCTCAACAAAATTCTGGAAATGATCCCCGGCATGGGCCAAATTACCAGCGCCATTCCCCAGGAAGATATGGAACGGCAGTTGAAGCGCACTCAGGCTATCATCAACTCGATGACAACCAAAGAGCGGCGCAACCCCAAAATTTTGGATGGCAGCCGCAAGCGTCGGGTGGCCAAGGGCTGCGGCGTTACCGTGCAAGAAGTTAACCAACTGCTGTCGCAGTTTCAGCAGATGCAGAAGATGATGAAGCAGTTGCGTAACCCGCGAGCGCGGGGAAACATTATGAATATGTTTGGCGGCTTTCGTTAAATTGGGCAAATCTCCTAAAGAGATTTATAATGGCGAATTGTGAATAGTCAATTGTTAATGGTTAACAGGGATAATACGTAAGTATCTGATTATTCACAATTCATAATTCACAATTCACAATTGTTTCAGGAAGGAAATATCAAGAATCATGGTTAAAATCCGTTTGCGACGCACCGGCAGTAAGAAAAAGCCAACCTACCGGGTGGTGGTGGCTGATTCTCGCTCGCCGCGCGACGGTCGCTTTGTCGAAATTATTGGCTACTATAACCCCCGCACCGAGCCGACCACCTTCAATATCCAGGAAGACCGGGCCATTTATTGGTTGTCGGTGGGGGCGCAGCCAACAGATGTAGTGCAGAAACTACTCAAAAATTCCGGCACAATGGAGCGGTTTACCCAGGCCAAAGCTCAGGCTAAAGAGGCTACCGCCGCGCCTGCTGCTTAAACCGGGCTGAACTGTTACGACGAAGTAATAGCAAACTTCGGATCATGCCCCCTCCGAGGCTGCTTGAAACCAGATGGGGCCGAGAACAACAGACGGGCAGAAGGCCGCAAGAGGTTGCTCGATGTAGGTGTCCGAGTTCTTATCACCCCAATTCCTAGCTCAAATTGACCGTCAAGAAGGAGGTGCCCGACTATGTCTTCATCAATGAAAGAACTTGTCGAGTTTATGGCCAAGGCCGTAGTGAATGATCCAGATTCTGTTATCGTTCGCGAAATCGAAGGCTCTAGCGCAACCATCTACGAACTGAGCGTCACTCCCGATGATATGGGGCGTGTTATTGGTAAGCAGGGCCGAGTCGCAAATGCGATGCGGACTCTGCTGCGTGTGGCTGCGGTTAAAGAAGGTAAACGCGTCACGTTGGAGATTGTTTAAGTGACCGGACCAAAAGGTCCGGCTCAAGAGAACACAGGGGGGAATAGTGGAAGTTCAGGTGAGCGGCAACCTGAACTTCGCTATTTAGCTGTCGGGCGCATTGTTCGGGCCCACGGGTTGCGCGGTGAAGTTTCGGTAACGCTGCTGACCGATTTTCCTGAGCGCTTTGAAACAACAGAATGGGTTTACCTGGGTAACGAATTTGAGGCAACGCCTTATCGCCTGGAAAAGTATCGCTGGCACAAACAAAACTTGCTGCTCACCCTGGCTGGTGTTACTGATAGAAACGAGGCTGAAAAGCTCAAAGGGCAGTTTGTCCAGGTTCCCATTGAAGAGGCCGTGCCCTTACCAGAGGGGTCGTACTATCTCTATCAACTGATTGGCCTGCGCGTCGAGTCAACAGCAGGCGAGTTTTTGGGCGCCATCACCCAGGTGATGGAAACCGGGGCCAATAACGTCTACGTGGTCCAGCAGGAGGATCGGGAGATTTTGCTGCCGGCTATTCCCGATGTTATCAAAGGTATAGACGTGAAAGCGGGGGTCATGAAGGTCCATCTCATCGAGGGGTTGATTTGACATTGGCTTGACATTTGCTATAGTAGTCTGATTACTGAGGAAAGGAACGCCGGGTGGTGTTCCTTTTTTAGTTCTTTGCGGCAATACTCCTATCGGAAAACCCCTTGACAATTGCTTTACCATCGTGGTATGCTAACCAGCGATTGTTGCCTCTTGTCTGGGGATACTTTCAATCCGGTGAGAGATTAATTGGACCCAGGGTGAAAATTCAGTGACAGACAATCTTGGCTATTGGATTGGCTTTAGCAAAGTGCCGGGAATTGGCCCGGCCCGGCTGCGTTCGTTGCTGGACTATTTTGGCGATGTGGCCGCGGCCTGGCAGGCCGACCCCGGCGAACTGCGGGCCATTGGCCTGGATAAACGCTCGGTGGAGAGTTTGGCCAAGGTTAGAAATCAGCTCGACCTGGAAGCCGAAGTAGAGAAGCTAAAAAAGCATAATATCGTCGTTTTTACCTGGGACAGCCCGGATTACCCTCCGCTCTTGCGAACTATTCCCGACGCGCCTTTGGCTCTGTACGTGCGCGGCAGCTTATTACCGCAGGATGAGTGGGCGGTGGCGGTGGTTGGCACGCGCCAGGCCACAGCCTATGGTAAGGAATGTACCCAACTGCTCGTCAATGGATTAGCCAAAAACGGGATCACCGTGGTCAGCGGTCTGGCTTACGGTATTGACACCGAAGCGCATCAAACCGCTATTCAGGCCGGCGGCCGGACGATTGCCGTGTTGGGCTGCGGGGTAGACATTATTTATCCGGCTGAAAATAAAAAATTGGGCCAGGCGATTATCGAGCAGGGCGCGCTGGTCTCGGAATATCCGCTGGGGACTAACCCGGAAAGCGGCAATTTTCCCCGGCGCAACCGGATTATTAGCGGCTTGAGCCTGGGGGTTCTGTTTGTCGAGGGTACCACCCAGAGCGGCGCGCGCATCACCGCCGATTATGCCCTGGAGCAGGGCCGCGAGGTGTTTGCCGTACCGGGCAGTATTTTGCGCAAAAGCGGTTCCGGGCCCAATTTTTTGATCCAGAATGGAGCCAAGCTGGTAACTCAAGTCAACGACATTCTGGAGGAACTCGATTTGACCATGGTTTCCCAGCATGTCGAAGCCAGGGCTGTGATTCCAGAAAATGAGCTGGAAGCGCAATTGTTAAAACAGCTTTCCACCGACCCACTGCACGTGGATGATTTGGGCCAGGCTACCGGCCTGAGCGCCTCGGAAATAGCCAGCGCCCTAACCTTGATGGAGTTGAAAGGGATGGTGCGGCAGGTTGGGGGCATGCATTATGTCATTGCCCGTGAGGTTGGCGCTCAATACGTGGCAGAGTAGTGAAAAAGGGAACCGAGGGAACTAAGGGAACTAAGTGATTGTCCAAAAATAAGTTCCCCCAAGTTCCTACGAGTTCCCAGGGAACTAAGGGAACTCATAGGAACTCAAAACGGGAAGTAAATTTTAGATGTTTACTAAGGGGGTAACTCCTTTAGTTCCTTCAGTTCCCTCAAATCCTTGATTTCCTTTCCACAATTCCATATCTATCAATAACGACAGGAGTCCCCATGTTCGCACTGATTCTCGCCGGCGGAGCCGGTACGCGCTTGTGGCCGCGCAGCCGCGCCGCTTTGCCCAAACAACTCTTAGCCCTGACCGGGGGCGATACCATGATGCAGGCCACGGTTAAACGGGTTTTGCCGATTGTGCCGCTGGAGCATATCTTTATCGCCACTAATCGAGAGTACGCCCCTTTGATTCGGGCGCAGATTCCCGGCATACCGGCTGAGAATATTGTGGAAGAACCCAGCGGCAAAAATACCGCGCCCTGCATCGGTCTGGCGGCGGCCCGTATGCGCCAGCTCGACCCCAATGCGGTCATGGCTTCGCTGCACGCCGACCATTTTATTGCCGACGAAGAAGGCTTTCGCCAGGCGCTGCTGGCGGCGGCGGAAGTGGCTCAAGAGGGCTATCTGGTTACGCTGGGCATTACCCCGGACAAGCCGGAAACCGGCTACGGCTATATCAAACGCGGGGCTGAATTGGGGGACTACAACCGGCATACGGTCTATGAAGTCTCCCAGTTTTTAGAGAAACCGGATTTGGCGACGGCGGAAAGGTTTGTAGCCAGTGGGGAGTATTATTGGAACAGCGGCATTTTCATCTGGCAGCTTTCTACCTTACTCGACTGTTTTCGTCAATATATGCCGGAGTTTTACGAGCAGCTCGGCCAGATGGAGCAGGCCATGGCCGCTGGCCAGGCCATTGATGCCATCTGGCAGCAAATTCAGGGAGAGAGTATTGACGTGGGAGTTATGGAAAAAGCGGCCAAAGTCGCCGTGGCGCCGGTCAACATTGGCTGGAATGATGTCGGCAGTTGGGCCGCCATCCATGAGATTAATCAAAAGGATGAAAACGGCAATGTCGCGCTTGAGGCTGAACATCTGGCTATTGGCACAACAGGAACGTTAGTGCAGGGCAATGGCCGCCTCATCGCTACGATTGGCCTGGAAGATGTGGTCATCGTTGACAGCGGCGACGCGCTGCTGGTCTGCGCCAGGGATAAGGTGCAGGATATTAAGAAGGTGGTCGAGTGGTTGAAGGCGCAGGGGCGGAATGAGTTGTTATGAGGTGAAATTATGTTAGCTGTACACGGAGTTTATGACGGTCAGGTAGTCCGGCTGTTGGAGCCGGTGCAACTCGAAAAGCAGTATCGAGTGGTGGTAACTTTTTTGGAACCTGTTGTGGAGGAGACTCCGCCTGTTGGCGAAGACAACCTGGAACGATTTATCGGGATGTGGGCCGATTTTACCCCCGAAGAAGATCGTGTCTTTGAGACCATTTTTGAAGAGCGGGTAAATTACTTTGCCAACTGCAGCTTTGAAACTAATGAGGAAGAGGCGGAGTGATGAGGCCGGCAATTCTCGACACGGATATGTTGATGCCCTTGTTCAAAGGAACGTCAAAAGTTACTGAACGGGCACTCTTGTTACACAGAATATGAAACACTTCCAACGTATTACCGGGTTGAAAGTGGAAAATTGGCTGAGTTAAAGATAGCCGCTTGCGATTTGTTAAAATGGGAGCATTTGTTTGAATGAGTGAAGAAACTGTGATGGCCTATTGCGTAAAATGCAAAGAAAAGAGAGAAATGAAACAGCCGGAGGCGGTTTATACCGCTAACGGCACGCCGGGGACCAGTGGGGTCTGCCCGGTGTGTGGAACAAAGATGTTCAAAATGGGCCGCACTCCGGCCCACGAGCATGTGGCGCCGCCGGAAAAGGTGAGCCGCAAAGACAAAAAGAAAGTTGCCAAAACGCCCCGTCGTCACGGCAAACTGGTCATTGTCGAATCGCCGGCCAAGGCCCGCACGGTGGGTAAGTTTTTGGGCAGCGGTTACACCGTCAAGGCTTCGGTGGGGCACGTGCGCGATTTGCTGCGCTCGCAGCTTGCGGTGGATGTCGAGCGTGATTTTGCCCCCAAATACCGCGTGCCGAATGAAAAGCGGCCGGTGGTCAAAGAGCTAAAAAACGCTGCCGATAAAGCCTCGGAAATCTACCTGGCGACCGACCCCGACCGCGAAGGCGAGGCCATCGCCTGGCACCTGATGGAAGCGACGGAGATGGATGCGGCTCGGGCCAAACGGGTCGTCTTCCACGAAATCACCAAAGACGCTGTGGCCGAGGCTTTTGCCCATCCGCGCCAGGTGGATATGAAGCGGGTCAACGCCCAACAGGCCCGCCGCATTTTGGACCGGCTGGTGGGCTATCAAATTAGCCCCCTGTTGTGGCGCAAAGTGCGCAGCCGCACCAGCGCAGGCCGGGTACAAAGTGTGGCCCTGCGCCTGGTTGTCGAGCGGGAACACGAGATTGACGACTTCAACCCGGTTGAGTACTGGTCAATCGAAGCGGATTTAGCCCAGGTTAGCGAAAGTCCGCTGGCAGAACGCCAATTCAGGGCGAAACTTGCCCGCGTTCAAGGCGAAAAAGTTGAGCTGAACAACGAGGCCGAGACCGGGGCCATCGTCGCCGACCTGGAAAAATCGAGCTACACTGTCATCGAGGTCAAGAAAAGCGAGCGGCGGCGCAGGCCGGCGGCGCCTTTTACCACCAGCACTTTGCAACAGGAAGCCTCGCGCCGGTTGGGCTTTGGGGCGCGCAAAACCATGAGTATTGCCCAACAACTTTATGAGGGCATCGAACTGGATGGGGAGGGCACGATTGGGTTGATTACCTACATGCGAACCGACAGTACCAACGTGTCGCAGCAGGCCCAAAACGAGGCCCGTGATTTTATCGGCCAGCGTTACGGTCAGGAGTTGCTGCCGGAAGAGCCGCCCGTTTATAAAACCAAGAGCAAAGGGGCGCAGGAAGCTCACGAAGCTGTCCGCCCGACCAGCGTTTGGCGGGAGCCGCATAGAATCAAGGCTTTTCTCAGCCGGGATCAGGAACGCCTCTACACCCTGATCTGGCAGCGTTTTGTCTCTAGCCAGATGGCAAATGCGGTCTATGACACTATGACGGTGGGCGTCGGAGCGACTCCGTCCGCACCGCCGGCCCAGGATGAGGAGTGGCCTTATCGCTTGCAAGCCAGCGGCTCACGGGTGCGCTTCAAAGGATTTCTGATGGTTTATGAGGAGACGCTCGACGAAGATGCGACGCCGGATGCCAGCGAAGGTGTACTTCTGCCGGAGTTGAGCGAAGGCGAAAAGGTCGAGCTGCTCAAGCTGCTGCCGGAACAGCACTTTACCCAGCCGCCCCCTCGTTACACCGAGGCGACGCTGGTCAAAACTCTGGAAGAGTATGGTATTGGCCGGCCCAGCACCTATGCGCCGATCATCACCACCATCCAGCAGCGCGGCTATGTAGAAACGGTGGATAAACGGCTCTACCCCACTGAACTCGGCGAGGTGGTCAACGAACTGCTGGTGGAATATTTTCCCGATATTGTCAACGTGGAATTTACCGCCCAGATGGAAGATGATCTCGACCGGATTGCCAGCGGCGAGATGGAGCTGACGCCCGTGCTGCACGAATTTTACGATCCTTTTGCCAAAGCGGTCGCCTATGCCGAAACCCACATGCCCGAAGTGGAGATTGAAGATCAGCCCACCGGCGAACTGTGCGAAAAGTGCGGCCATCCGATGGTTTTGAAATTTGGCCGCTTTGGCAAGTTTGAAGCCTGTTCCAACTTCCCGGAATGCCGCAACGCCAAGCCCCATCTGGTCAAGCTGGGCATTGCCTGCCCCAACGACGGCGGGGAGCTGGTCGAGCGGCGCACCAAAAAGGGCCGGGTGTTTTACGGCTGCGCCAACTATCCCGAATGTGAATGGAGTAGCTGGAAACGGCCCCTGCCCCAACCCTGCCCCAACTGCCAGGGTTTGCTGGTGCAGAAAAACCGCAACTGGGCGCAATGTTTAAACTGCGAAGAACAGTTTGAACTGAACCACCTGCCCGGCGCGGTTCAGGAGTCGCCCGTTCCCCAGCCGGAATTGGCAGTGGCTTAATCAGTAATCAGTAATCAGTAATCAGTAATCAGTAATCACTGGTCACCGATCACTGATAACTGACCCTTGAATCCAATCTCTAATCTCGGGATGGTTCAATTACGGGCTGAAATAGGTTGACACTTTTGGTACCTTAAAAAATAAATTATCCTGGCTGGGTAGCCGTCGTGGGTGGGAACAACTGGTCTAACACCTCCGCAAGAGAAAGAGCATCCGACACACCAGCCAACTCCAGGGGGCTAGAGCCGCTGCGCTTGCCCCGTTCAAACTGGTGGTGGTTCCAGAAGAGTTGGAGCAAGGGTAGTAACCATTGGGGCATGCCCCGGTGAGTCTGTAAGTGGGGGCGCAGCCAACTGTGCAGGGACTCGGCCAAGCTGGAGGAGCGGTGGAAGAGGCCCAGGGTCTCCCAGACGAGCGGCACGATAGAGCGGAGGGCTGCGGGCAGGTCAGTCTCAAGGTTCAAGTTCAAGGTGTGGCGGTGTTGCCAGGTCCACAGGACAAAAGCTTGGGTGTCAGCCGCCAAGTTCTTGAGCAGCGGGGTCAGGTGTTGCTCCAGCCACGCCAACGGGGCCAGCAGTTCGGGTAACTTCTGCTGAAGATCGTCGGCGAAGGTGGTAATGTCTGCCTGGCCCAATTCCTTGAGCAGGGTGATAGCCGTTTCCAGGGTGGCTTTGGT
Organism: Anaerolineales bacterium; assembly: GCA_015075405.1. Lineage (GTDB taxonomy): Bacteria > Chloroflexota > Anaerolineae > 4572-78 > J111 > DSQQ01. The sequence goes on along the minus strand of JABTUK010000002.1, from coordinate 1,102,725 downwards.
TGTGGCGACGGCGACCAGTTGATGGCTGGGGGTGAGAGGTTCCAAAGCCTGCCGCACTTCCGCCAGCAGCCACGACCAGGTGTCGAAGGTGGTGATGGCTTGGGTGGCCTCGACCTGAGCCTGAGCCAAGGGGACCTTGCTGGTGAGCCGCCGCCCCCGCCGCCGGATCAGTCCTCGCGCTTGCAACTCGGCTCGACGCGCCCGTTCGGCGGTGTCGATGGCCCGGTAGGCGGCGCCTTCCAGCCGTCGGCTCAGGCGATGAGCTTCTTGCAGCAGGTGAAACAGGTCGGGCCGCAAGGGTAGGGCCAGTTTGGCTTCCCGCACCCCCGCCCGCAGTCCGGTGCCCCCGTCACAGGCCAGGTCCTGGAACTGGATGCCCCGTTCGACCAAATCCAGGTAAGTCAGCCCCCAGGTCGTCCCATCGCGGTGCTCCGCTGGGGTCAAGTTCAGCACCAGGAAGGACCGCCCGTCCACCACGGTCAGACACGGTTGCCGGCCTTGAAAGATTTCGTCGGCCTCACCCAGAATCGGCACCGGGATCACCACGGCTTGATTATAGACCGCGGCCTGCTGACCCGCCGCCTGAAGCGTCTGGCTGATGTAGCCGACCGACCGCTCCACCCCCAACAGCAGTTCCAGCCCGGTTTGGATCCCTCGTACGCTCCCGGTTAGCATCGGCCACAGCGCTATGGCCCGCTGGATGAAACTGGAACTGATGTCCAGGCTTTGTTTGAGCGGACAGGGTCCGGGGTCATGCGGCTGCAAGGTTTCTTGCAAGCTCTGCATCGCTTTATGGCGCCACTCGTACAACAGCGTCCGGGATACCCCATAGTCTTGCGCCAATTGGCTGGCTCGCCCCCACCCACGTTCGTGGGCGCTCAACACCATCTCGACCGTGATTTGCATCCGGGTTGACAAATCCAACCCAGCTATGCGATACTGTGCCATTAGGAGCCTCCTTCTTTCAGGTTTGATGTGGTCTCGTAACCCTTATCTTGCCTGAAAAGGTGGCTCCTGTAAACCTATTCTGTTGTTAATGTGTCAACCTATTTCTGAACCATCCCCTAATCTCCAATCTCTATTTTCGAGGAGCAAGCATGACCCGTTTAGAAAAATTTCGCCAACTGATGGCCGAGCAGAAAATTGATGGCTTTCTGGTCACTCAACCCGAAAACCGGCGCTATTTGTCGGGTTTTACCGGCAGTTCGGGGATTTTGATTATTACCCCGGAGCGACAGGCGGTAGCCACCGACTCGCGCTATTACGAGCAGGTGCGCCAGCAGTGTCCCGATTGGGAGTTGATCGAGGCGGGTTATGATTTTGTCGGCAACATGCTGGAAACACTGCGCCAGTTTGAGTTGGGCGCTCGGCGGGTGGGTTTTGAACCAGGCCATATCAACGTGTCCACTTTAAACAGTTGGGAACGCGCTTTAAAGGGCCGGCTGGTATTGGTGGACACCGAGGGTTTTGTCGAAGTGCTGCGCATGCGGAAGGACCAGACGGAAGTAGCCAGCATCAGAAAGGCCATAGCTGTGGCTGATGAGGCCCTTGTCCATGTGACCCAATGGATGAAGCCGGGCATGACCGAGCGCCAGGTGGCCTGGGAAATTGAAAGTTACATGCGCACCCACGGCGCCGATGCCGTTTCTTTTGAGCCGATTGTGGCTTCCGGCCCCAATTCGGCCATGCCCCACGCCCGGCCCACCGAGCGGGTGCTGCAAGCCGGGGAACCGATTACAATGGACTTTGGCTGTATTGTCGAGGGATATTGTTCGGATTTAACTCGAACCGTTTGCCTGGGCGAGCCGGCCGATACCAAATATTTGGAAGTGTGGTATACCGTTTTGAAGGCCCAAGAAATGGCCGAGGATGGGGCCAGAGTCGGTATGACCGGCGAGCAGATTGACAAATTGGCCCGCGATGTTATTGCCGAGGCCGGTTTTGGCGATTATTTTGGGCACGGCCTGGGGCATGGGGTGGGGTTAGCCATTCATGAAGGGCCGCGCTTTAGTTTCACCTATCCGCATGAAGTGCCGGTGGGGGCGATTATGACAATTGAACCGGGCATCTATATCCCTGGCTGGGGCGGGGTGCGAATTGAGGATATGGCCTGGGTGCGACCTAACGGCCTGGAAATTTTAACCGCTGCGCCCAAAGAGCCGGTCTTGAACCTTTAACTTTAAAGGATGGCCTTGCACGAAATATCTAACTATGGTAATATACTATACATAAAGTTAGATAAACTCAATGGATCCCAATTTCCCGTAGGGTAGCATCCCTATACCACCCGCTGACGCATAGGGATGCGCCAGCTACGGTGAAAAATTAGATCTACTGAAACTGGTCTCTAATACCCTCACCTGAGGAGCGTGCTCATGAGCGACTCGGCAAGACCCTCAATAAAATCGGTTCAAAGAACGTTGTTTGTCGGCGTAGGGGCGGGCCTTCTTTTGGGCCTCATCCTTGGCCTTATTTTGGGGCTTATCTATGCCTGGCAAATAGATCCGGCCACGTATGCGGGTGGAGCTTATCCTGATGATTTGGCGCCGGGGTATCAATCAAACTATCTGGATATGGTCGTCGACTCGTATGTGTCCAATAACCAAGTCGAACAGGCCCGGCTGCGGCTGCAAGAGTTTGATGCCCCCACCAAAATCCGGCTTTTGGCCCGGCGAGCAACGGATTATGCCGTAGCCGGACAGGCGGTCGAGTCTCAGAACGTTAATAATCTGGCGATGCAGTTGAAAGCGTCTGAGGGCTGGAGTAATGAAACCATTCAGACGGCCATTAGCCAATTGACTAGCGAGTATCAAGCTGCTGGTGATAGTGTCAGGGTTCAGGCGATTGGCGCGTTCAGCAACCAATTGACCGGGACGGTTCCGGTGGTGTCACCTCCGCCAACGAGTCAACCGGCGGAACCTGCCGCTGCTGCACCGGCTCAGGGTGGTGGTTTCCCGTGGAGCTGGCTGTTAGGGTGTTTGTTGGTTTTGTTATTATTGGTAGCTCTGGTGTTGTTGGCGGGTCGCTGGCAGCAGAGCCGCAAGAAATCTATGAAGCCGCCTCAACCGGTTTGGGAAGGCGAAGGGCCGGCTCCAATCAAGCGCTGGACCGGCACATATACCATTGGCCAGGACCATTACGACGAATTTTTTACGATTGAAACGGAGAACGGTGACTTTTTGGGCGAGAGCGGCATGGGTATTATGGAGGCTACTAATACCAGCCCTAAACAGGTGAAGGCTTTTGATGTGGGCTTGTTTGACAAGACCGATATTACCACCCTCTCACGGGTGGTGATGAGCGAACAGGCGTATAACGACCCAGCCCTGCGGGCCAAGATTGAAAACAATCCCCAGGCCCAGGCGGTTCTGGCTGAACCCGGCAAATCCTTTACGATGGAAACCTCGGCCATGCGGGTTGAGGCCAAAATTGACGAGCTGGAGTACAACCCCGATAAGACCTATTTCAACAAGCTCAAGTTGAGCCTATCCGTTTTTGTTAAAGAGGGGGCCGATTTGAAGATCGGGACAATGGATATTCCCGATCAGTATCGGTAATTAAGGTGAGTAAATTTACTGAGCCAATGCCATAGGTGTGGGAAAGTTGCTTATCTCAGGTTGTGGTTAATATCGGCTCAGCTTCTTGATTCGACTGCTTGTGGGGTAAGGGTTGAAGGCTCAACACATGCTCAACTTCAAATCCATCATCTAACTCTTCCCACCAGACCGCATACCCATACGGTTCGATAGACCACTTAGCTCTTTGCTCAGGAGTGGCTTTAGCTAACCAATCTAGCCATCTTATCTTTTTAAAAGGCAGGCCGATTTGTCGTTCATCACTTAGTTTAATGAACAACATATCCCCCTCAAAGTATATGTTTTGCACGGCAACTTCCGGCATGTCGTTATGATCTAAAGTGTTCATTCCACATCTCCAATAGTTCAGCCTGATGTTCAAGCGTCAACCGACGACGCAGGCTAAACTCGCTCCATTGGGTTAAAGAGTTTGCTGTATTCCTGCAAAGCAAAACGGTCGGTCATCCCGGCAATGTAATCGCAGACGGTGCGGTACAGGCTGCGCTGTTTGGCTGCCTCCTGGACGCTGGTGGGCAAAATAACCGGCGAGTTGGTATAGGCTTCAAAAAGTTCGGCAATAAAGCGGCGGGCTTTGCGGTCCATGCGCATCACCCGCCAGTGCTGGTAGAGATTGTGAAACAAAAAATCTTTCAATTGGCGGTCGAAAGCTCTGACTTCCTCAGAATGGCGCACCAGGTTGTGCGGCAGCCGGCGCACATCCTCGACGCTTTTGACGCCATTGGCTTCGATTTGCCCATGAGTGGCGTTAATCACATCGCTGACCTCTTTACCCACCAGCCGGCGGATGATGCGATGCCGGTCCATATCGCTAAAACTTTGGCGCGGATTAAGCTCTAGTTCAGCAGCCACCCGCCGCCAAAACTCAATCTCGTCCAGTTGTTCCGGGGTAATCATGCCATAGCGCAGTCCATCGTCCAGGTCGGCGGTGGTGTAGGCAATTTCGTCGGCATAGTTGACAATTTGCGCTTCCAGGGTGGGCCGCCAATCCGGCTCAAAATCGGTCACGTCGCTGCGGTCATATTCGGTTTCGTGTTTAAGAATGCCCTCACGCACCTCCCAGGTTAAATTCAACCCCCGAAAATCAGGGAAGCGATTTTCTAGCTTTTCGACAATCCGAAAACTTTGATAATTGTGGTCAAAACCACCGTGTTGGGCCATCAAGCCGTTCAATGCAGCCTCACCGCTGTGGCCAAACGGGCCATGCCCCAGATCGTGGGCCAGGCAAATGGCCTCGGTCAAATCCTCGTTGACCTGCAAAGCGCGGGCAATGGTCCGGCCAATCTGGGCGACTTCGATGGTGTGGGTCAGGCGGGTGCGGTAATAGTCCCCCTCGGTGGTTAAAAAGACCTGGGTTTTGTATTCCAGCCGCCGGAAGGCAGTGGTGTGGATAATCCTGTCGCGGTCACGCTGAAAAGCGCTGCGATAGGGGTGTTCTTCTTCGGCGTGCGCCCGTCCCCGTGAGTCACGGCTAAGCATGGCATAGGGCGCCAGCCGCTCTGCCTCCTGGGTTTCAATTTCCTGTCGGGAAATAATCATCATCTGCCTCCTTTAAAATAGACCGGGGACGGGAGACCGGGGACACGCGGGTCCCTACGGCAAATACCCGGTCATCGGTCATCGGTCTCCGGTCACCACAGACAAAATTTTTATTTGGCATGATGATTATAACATAAATCGGGTGATTTCGGGTGAAGTTGAAGTAAGCCAAAATGCTTAGGTCCTAAGCATATCGCGTAGGGGCAGATGAGCGATTCACTTATCTATAATTATGTCAGGTCAGCCGATGTTTTTAGCGGTAGTTTGTGGCATACTAACCCTGTGCCCTTACAGCTAAAGTTTATATCAACCTACGGGATACCATCATGAAAATTTCATCCATCATCGCCATTGTGATACTTTTGGGAGTAGTGGGTGCGGGTGGCTATTACCTGAGCCAATCCGAAGAAGTGGTCGAGGCTGCGCCGGTGGCGGCTCCGGTAAAAGCGCCGGTCAGTGGGCAGGCTACGACGGTTGAGGCAGTGAAAGCGCAGGATATTCTGCCCTTGATAGATCAGAATCTGGTTTATCAAAACAATGTGTTCAACTATCATCTGAGCTATCCGGCCGATTGGACTCAAACGCAGCCGTCGGCGAATGTGGCGGTTTTTCAGGCTCCCGATCATACCACAGAGGTCAGGGTTGAAGCGGTCGGCCCCTTGCCGGCTGATGGCCTGACGGCCTTTGTGGATCGCAGCCTGGGCCAGGATGTTCTGATCAGCCGCCAATTGCTGACGCTGCACGGCTTCTCCGCCGAGAGGGTCATTGTGTTCTCTGATCGAGCCGAGAGCCAGGTGACCAGTTTTTACATTGATGCCGGAAAGTCCGCCTTTGTAATCAGCGGCGTCGGTGAGCAGGCCGCCATCGAGATGATCGCTCGTTCTTTCAATGCCCCGCAAATGGTCGCCCAACGATAAAATCAAAATCGAAGGTTCGCTAGATATAAAAAGAGCCTCAGCAGTTCGCTGAGGCTCTTTTTAGTTGAAGTGTTCAATTCAACTGGAAACGAAACTCAAATTCAGTTTTGATGGGGCCAAAGCAAGCTTTGGACTCCAATTTTTGCATGGGAAAAATTGGAGAAGTTTAAGCGTCTGCTTCCAGTTCTGCTAATTGATCTCTCAGTTCAGCAATGGTCGCTTCGATGCTGTCAAGCTCATTTTGCAAGTTAAGGGGGGCATTGGTCCGGCTGCCGTAAGTAGCGGCTTGCTCCAGAAGTTTGTTCAAATTGCGGGTCTGGTCAATCAATTGGCGTTTAATGCCGGCCACCTGGACATCGCGGTATTCCTGGTCAAGCCTTTCACCCGTTCCGGCGGCGGGTTTGGGCGGGATTGAAAAGACGCCGCGCTGGCGGTTGTCCAGCCGTTGGTTAACCAGGGCAAAAACTCCTTTGGGCGTGTCGCCAACGGGAGCATGGTCAACTGCCATGGTCGCGGTGGCGTCACGCTCGGTGCGGGTTTCTTTATACTGCTCGTAGCGGCTGACAAAGGTTTGCATTAATAAGAGCGCCGGCATTTGGGTGGGTCGTTCCAACAGCCAGTTGCCCAGAGTGCTTTTGTATTCGGCGTTGAGGCCGTCTACCACCTGGGCTAACATGTCTTTCACGTTGAGGGCCAATTTACCCACCATCGTTTCGTCTTTTTGCCACTCACGCCAGGCCCGCAAATCGGCGGTATCGCCGACAATTTCATCGGCAATCCATTCGCACAGCTCGGTTGAAAAAAGATGATAGGCTGAGGTGTCGGGGTTTTTAATAATCAAGCCCCGGTTTTCCAGGTCGCCAATCACCTGGCTGGCCCGGGCATAAAAGCGTTCCAGATCGGCAACGGTGTCTTCACCCGCGGGGGTGCTGGTTAAAGTGCTGGTTCCGGCTTTTGGTTTAGCGGCTTTGCGTTCCAATTCACGGAGGGCCATCACCGTTAATAGAATCTGTTGGGAGGGAGTGGAACCGGTCCAGATATCCTTAAACAGAGCATCTATATCACGGCGAGCTTCCTCAGCCAGGTAGTGACGGCGCTCTCTGTCGGCTAAACCCTGCTGGTGGGCGCTAAAAAGGTGATGGCAGGCCATTTGCAAAAAGTAGGGATTGTAACCGGCAATGGCAAAAATGATGTTAAGCTCGCTCAGCAGAAAGGTTACGCCGGTGTTGTTGAGATAGCGGGTGATCAATTCGGTGGCGTCCTGCTCGGTAAAGTTGCGCAGATTGATGGTGGCAAAAATATTAAAGAAGGGCGACGAGCGAACTTGTTCCGAATGGGTTAGCTGCACCAAATCCTGGCGGCTGGAGGTAATGAGGGCCAGGTTGTGATGGATAGCCAGGGCGCGCAGGCCGCCAAAGAAGTCGTTATCAAAGTTGCGGTTACGGGTTACTTGCTCAAACTCATCCAACAGCAGCACCACGTACAAGCTTTCTTCGTCAATCAGGGTAAAAATGTCGTCCAGGGCATAGTTGTCAATCGTTTCGGCTTTGAGGGCAAAATCAATTTCGGCGACGACGCCTTCGTGGGCGGCTACGGCGCGACGCATGGCTTTTAAAACGCGCTGCCAAAAGCGGCTGGGGGTGGTATTTTCATCGAGAAAGAGGAAGTCCTGGTAAATAAAATGATATTTTTGCGGATCAAGATTGAACCTGGCGAGGGTGTCGGCATGGCCCAGAATTTTCAGCAGGGATGTTTTGCCGGCTCGCCGTTCACCGACGATTGCGCTTGACTCAAAAGCCGAGAGTAAACGGCTGTAAACCTGCTCAATTTCACGGCGGCGTCCAATAAATCGGGCCGGGTCGTCAATAGGTTTGCCGTAACTAAAGGGGTTGATGCTGCTCATAAATCACAACTCCTACCTTATTTTAAGGCTGAGGCTAAGGCTAAGTAAACATCTAAAATTTACTTCCCGTTTTGAGTTCCTACGAGTTCCCAGGGAACTAAGGGAACTCGTAGGAACTTGGGGGAACTTATTTTTGGACAATCACTAAGTCCAGCTGATAACTAACTCAGCCTCAGCCTACTCTTTAGGGCGTCCAACTGATTCGCTCTTCGGTCCAGCCGGTCGAATTGGCTACGTCAAAAAAGACACGCCCCTCCGGGGAACCGGCCATCGTTATAACTTTGCGCCGGTCTCGACCATTGGGCGTGACGGCCCAGATGGCCCATTCGCCGCCGGTGTTGCTAACATAGGCAATGGCCCGACCATCAGGGCTCCAGGTGGGCAGCCCATCCTGGGCCGGGTCATCGGTTAAACGGGTTAAACCGGAACCATCGGCATTGATCAGATAAATCTCCCAGTTTCCGTCACGTCTGGACATAAAGACAAGCTGCTGTCCATCGCTCGACAAAGCGGGCGCCGTATCTTCATCACGATCAGTAATAGTCACTATATCATTAAGACCGGCAGAAGCAAGTCGCAAGCCAACTCCTCTACGTCCTTTGGCCCGGAAAGTTACCTGATCCGTTGCGCCCCAACTAGGATATTCGCCTTCACCCAGATAACGTTGATTTTCGGCCCGCGTGAAAGGCGTATCGGCCTGAGTTTGGTACAGTTCGGAAGCCCGGTCGCCGGCGCGGCGGGTAAAGAATAGGATTGTCCGCCCATCGGGACTCCAGGTAGGCAGCTTGTCTTCCGGCGCGTTGCTGATAAGAATTTCATTGTCCCCGTTCCGGCTGGCCGTCATGATACCGCGCGCGCGACCTTCCCAGGAGAGGAAGGCAATGCGAGTTCCCAAGGCATTGAAAGCCGGTTGGCTGGCTCCCCGGCGAAAAAACCGGCTCTGGCCGGTGCTGACATCGCCCAAGTAAAGGTCATAAGTGCCGTCGCCAAAGGCCGGATAAGCGATGACTCCTTGCAGCGAGGTTATCAGTGAAGGTTGCGGAGTAGCTGTGGCAGTTGCAGTTGGGGTGGGTGGAGGTGTAATTGTAGCTGTAGGTAGGGGTGTGGGAGTGTTTGTTGGTAAGGGGGTGTCGCTGGGAGGAGGAGCAACAATTTCGGGGGTAGCGGTGGCAGCAGTCAGGGCCTCCATCTGAGCTAGAGCCGTAGCTTTAACAGCCGCCGCGCTGATGGCTGTGGCTTCCAGGGCCTGGTTCAAAGCTACGAGTGCCTCGGCTGTACCCCGAGCAGCAATAGCTTGCTCGTTATCGCCACTTTGGACGGCTTCAGCAACTTTGGTACTGGCCGCGTTAAGTAGGATCTGGCTCTCGGCGGCCTGGGTGCTGTTGGCTTGAATCAACTGGGCTACTTCCGTCGCACGGCGAGCTTCGGCGGCCTCAAGCGCGGCAGTTGATTGTCGTCTCAGGATGACCCCTCCGATCAAAATTAAGACTAACAACGCTGCCAATATGGGCGCTGCCCAGCGCAAGGCGCGCTCTCCGGTTGTCGGGGCCTGGGCGCGGCGCTGCTCTTCGATTTTTTCCCACTGTTGGGCAACTTCGCCTAACTCCTCCCGAACCCATTCGAGCCGTCTGAATTTGCTGATCCACTGCTGCATCAGCATGATCCGAAAGAGATAAGGTTCCTGATCGTTGATCACATCTCGTTCAAACAGTCGCCGCAACCCGCTGGTTACATCGCCGCTGGCAGGGTACAATTTGGCCCGGTGCATTGCCCGATCCAAATTGCGACGCATGACCCCGGCTTTGTATTGCGGCGCTCTATCGGCCAGCGCTGCCAGGATAGCCCGCTCAACCGGCGATGAGTCCTCCCAGACAAATTGAAAGTTAGGTGTGCCCTGCTCGATCACATCCGGCAGCACGGCCTCGACATCGGCCACATCCAACTGGGCCGGTTTGTCTTTGGTCCAGCGGGTGAACAGGTTGTGGCAGACCAGTTGGCTGTAATAGGCTTGTCCAGAGGTAAGCTGGTAAATGCGCTCAATCGCGGCCCGGGTGCAGCGATAATAGGGCGCTACGGGCCTGATAATTAAATCTTCGGCGTAATCTTGTTCCAAAAAGCTGATTTTACGGTAGACCGCCAGGTTAAACAGTTGGGATGAGCCTCTGGAATCGGCCTCAAGCCGGTTGCCGATGGAAAACAGAAAATTGACCCGGCTGGTTTGTTGAATCAGGGCGCGCAGGTAATCAAAAATATCGGGGGGCAAGTCGCCCGCTTGCACTTTTTCGGCCAGGCGGTTGGCCTCATCAAACATCAGCAGCAGCGAACGCTGCCCCAGGGCTTCGATCACGGGCGGCAAAAAAACATCTTCAAACTGCTGGCGGGGGTTATGCTCAAAATCCTGGCGGGCCGGCCGCTCCAAAGGGGGGATACCTTCAACGCCGCGCAGGGCGAGCACAATCTTGCGAGCCACCTCCCATAGAAAACCGTCAATGCCTTCCAACCCCATCCCCTGCAAATCCAGCAAAACCGGAATGTAGAGCGGGTCGCCCAGTTTATCCTTCATCTGGTACAGCACCGAGGTCTTCCCGCTGCGCCGTTCTCCGTACAGCACAATCGCATTGTGTTGGTAAGCCCCACGTAAATGTTGACGCAGCCAGGCATACACATCTTCGCGGCCAAAGAACATAGCGGCGTCTTTGACGGGCGATCCAGCAATGTAGGGGTTGACGATCATGGTTTCGTTCTCGGTGGACATCCGAGCTGCTCCATTGACTGATTGATTTGACTGTTGGATGGGGAAAAACGCCTGATTATGACTGATATTATAAAGTATAGCCGCCAAAGAGTCCAATGAATTTTGATTATGGTAAAATGTGTTTGCTCCCCTTTTTTGCTTCTGGTATACTTTTGACCCTTAGCCTATGCTGATCGACTCTCACTGCCACCTAAATTTTGATGCCTTCGCCGAGGACCGAGCCGAGGTTTTAGCGCGGGCCAAAGCCGCTGGTGTTGTCGCTTTCATCAACCCCAGTACCGATTTGGACGACAGCCGGCAGGTTGTGGCTCTGGCTGAAACTGTTCCTAATTTATACGCGGCGATTGGTTTCCATCCCAACGCCGCCGCCAAGTTTGATGCCGCGGCCCTGGCCCACCTGCGAGTCCTGGCCGGTCAGCCCAAAGTGGTAGCCATTGGCGAGATTGGGCTGGATTACCATTGGGACGAAGCGCCCCGCCCGGTGCAGCGCCGCGTTTTTGAGCAGCAGTTGGCCCTGGCTAAAGAATTGAACAAGCCCGTCATCATCCACCAACGGGAGGCTGCCGTAGATACCATGGCCGTTCTGCGCGAATGGGGCGCGGGTCAAACTCATCCCGGTTTGGTGCTGCACTCTTTTTCGGGCGATAGGGCTATGGCCGAAGAAGCGATTGAATTAGGTTTTTTCCTGGGGATCAGTGGGCCTGTTACCTTCAAAAATGCGCGCGATTTGCCGGAGATTGTGGCTGCGGCCCCACTTGACCGCCTCCTGGTTGAAACAGACGCCCCGTTTCTGGCTCCCCACCCCTTCCGCGGAAAACGAAATGAACCGGCCCACGTCAAACTTGTGGCCGAGCGAGTAGCCGCCTTGAAAGCGTTGTCCCTGGCCGAGATGAGCCAGCATCTAACGGCAAATACCCTGATCCTCTTTAAATTTCAACCCCCGGCTGCCTGATCAGTCTTTTTAGTTCTGCTTCATAATAGACCGTCAATTTTGAAATTTGATTTTCAAAAACGGTAATTATCACTGGAGGATTGGAAGGCTGGATAAAGCGGTATCCAATCTTCCAAATCTTCCAGCCTTCCAGGCGTATTACTGGATTTGATCGTCAAAAACGATTATTGACTTTACTCTATGCTTGTGATAAAATTTACTACATAACTTTCAGAATTTATTGAAAGTATTGGACATAAATCATAGATAAGGACAGTCATGGCTCACACCGTTACCCTGCTCGACCTGGTGGCAGACGATATTAAGCGTGTTGAAGAAAAAATGCGTTCCGGCGTGTCGGAACGGTACAAGGATTTGCAGGCAGTGATTGACTACCTGATGAGTGCCGGCGGCAAGCGGCTGCGTCCGGCGCTGACCTTGATGGCGGCTAATTTTTATCCGGTGGACAAAGAAAAATCATACGCGCTGGCCGCTTCGGTGGAGTTGCTGCATACCGCCACTTTGGTTCACGACGACCTGATTGATAATTCGTTGTTCCGGCGCGGCCTGCCGACGCTCAACGCCAGTTGGAGTCCAGGGGCGACCATCCTTACCGGCGATTATCTTTTTGCTCGTTCCGCCGGTTTAGCCGCCGAAACCGACCACGTGCGGATTGTCAGGATTTTCTCCCAAACGTTGATGACCATTGTCGGGGGTGAGTTACAGCAGCTTTTTAATGACGGCCACCGGCAGGTGCCCAGCTATGACGAGTACCACCAGCGCATCTTTGCCAAAACTGCTTCGCTTTTTGCCGCCGGAACTCAAACCGGGGCTATTCTGTGCGGCGCACCCGAACATGAAGTGCAAGCCCTGCACGATTACGGCTATCATCTCGGCATGGCTTTTCAAATTGTAGATGACGTGCTCGACTTTCGGGGTGATGAAGAGCGCATGGGTAAGCCAGTCGCCAATGATTTGCGCCAGGGTATTGCCACCCTGCCGGTCATGCTCTTCTCGGAAAAATCCCCCAACCATCCGACCATCCTCAAAGCGGTGCGCCGCGAGCCGGTGAGCGATAAGGAGATTGTGGCCGTAGTCGAGCAAATTCGCGCCTCCGGTTGCGTCGAAAAGGCCATGGACGAAGCCCGCCGCTTTGCCCGCCAGTCCCAGGCTGATTTGGAAAAGTTGCCTGCTAACCCCTACCGTCAGGCCATGCACGGTATCGCCGATTATACCGTAGCGAGAGATATTTGAAAGTTACCACGTAGCTAACAAATTGCGCGCTCAATTGCAAGGTTTTTGCAACATGGTTGAGCTATAATAGCAGTAGCCCTTTCAATAAGGCAACTTGACTACAAAAGCCCAAAAGTGAACTTTTGGACTCCACTACGTTCAGGGAGCAACCATGTCGGAAAAAAATATTATCCTCGCCGGGCTGGGGCCTCACGCCCGCAGAATATACTACCCCCTCCTGGAAAAATATGCTCGCCAGTACCAAATTAAAGTACCCCTGATTATAGATTTACACGCTCAAAAAGAGACCATTTGCGCCTATTTGTCGAACCGGATGCTGCAACCGGAACGCTTGTTTTTTGTCGAAAATCAAGAGCGCAATAGCGAAACTTTACCGGAATCGCTGCACCAGGTTCTGGTTGAGGTAGGCTCAAAAGAAAAGATTCATGGCCTCATTATCTCGACCGAGCCTAAAGCGCACAAGCCGTACATTTTTTGGGCGATTGACCAAAATATTGACATCTTAATTGATAAGCCTATCAGTGCCCCCATTGGCGCAGGCACAAACCTGGAAGCCGCGCAGAAAATTTGGCAGGATTATCAGAAGATTAGCCGCCGGCTCGAACAATCTCGCTCTAATCTGGTGGTACAATGTCAACGACGCAGCCACCCTGGCTACCGCTTGATTAAAAATTATTTACAGGATTTTGGGGATGGTTCAGAAATAGGTTGACACATTAACAACAGAATAGGTTTACAGGAGCCACCTTTTCAGGCAAGATAAGGGTTACGAGACCACATCAAACCTGAAAGAAGGAGGCTCCTAATGGCACAGTATCGCATAGCTGGGTTGGATTTGTCAACCCGGATGCAAATCACGGTCGAGATGGTGTTGAGCGCCCACGAACGTGGGTGGGGGCGAGCCAGCCAATTGGCGCAAGACTATGGGGTATCCCGGACGCTGTTGTACGAGTGGCGCCATAAAGCGATGCAGAGCTTGCAAGAAACCTTGCAGCCACATGACCCTGGACCCTGTCCGCTCAAACAAAGCCTGGACATCAGTTCCAGTTTCATCCAGCGGGCCATGGCGCTGTGGCCGATGCTAACCGGGAGCGCATGAGGGATCCAAACCGGGCTGGAACTGCTGTTGGGGGTGGAGCGGTCGGTCGGCTACATCAGCCAGACGCTTCAGGCGGCGGGTCAGCAGGCCGCGGTCTATAATCAAGCCGTGGTGATCCCGGTGCCGATCCTGGGTGAGGCCGACGAAATCTTTCAAGGCCGGCAACCGTGTCTGACCGTGGTGGACGGGCGGTCCTTCCTGGTGCTGAACTTGACCCCAGCGGAGCACCGCGATGGGACGACCTGGGGGGCTGACTTACCTGGATTTGGTCGAACGGGGCATCCAGTTCCAGGACCTGGCCTGTGACGGGGCACCGGACTGCGGGCGGGGGTGCGGGAAGCCAAACTGGCCCTACCCTTGCGGGCCGACCTGTTTCACCTGCTGCAAGAAGCTCATCGCCTGAGCCGACGGCTGGAAGCGCCGCTCACCTACCGGCCATCGACACCGCCGAACGGGCGCGTCGAGCCGAGTTGCAAGCGCGAGGACTGATCCGGCGGCGGGGCGGCGGCTCACCAGCAAGGCCCCTGGCCCAGGCTCAGGTCGAGGCCACCCAAGCCATCACCACCTTCGACACCTGGTCGTGGCTGCTGGCGGAAGTGCGGCAGGCTTTGGAACTCTCACCCCAGCCATCAACTGGTCGCCGTCGCCACAACCAAAGCCACCCTGAAACGGCTATCACCCTGCTTCAGGAATTGGGCCAGGCAGACATTACCACCTTCGCCGACGATCTTCAGCAGAAGTTACCCGAACTGCTGCCCCTGTTGGCGTGGCTGGAGCAACACCTGACCCCGCTGCTCAAGAACTTGGCGGCTGACACCCAAGCTTTTGTCCTGTGGACTGGCAACACCGCCACACCTTGAACTTGAACCTTGAGACTGACCTGCCCGCAGCCCTCCGCTCTATCGTGCCGCCTGTCTGGGAGACCCTGGGCCTCTTCCACCGCTCCTCCAGCTTGGCCGAGTCCCTGCACAGTTGGCTGCGCCCCACTTACAGACTCATCAAGATGCCCCAATGGTTACTACCCTTGCTCCAACTCTTCTGGAACCACCACCAGTTTGAACGGGGCAAGCGCAGCGGCTCTAGCCCCTGGGTTGGCTGGTGTGTCGGATGCTCTTTCTCTTGCGGAGGTGTTAGACCAGTTGTTCCCACCCACGACGGCTACCCAGCCAGGATAATTTATTTTTTAAGGTACCAAAAGTGTCAACCTATTTCAGCCCGTAATTGAACCATCCCGGATTTTGTCTGCGCTTACGCCATTCCGATTTCATACATAGATATTTATCACGCTGATGGTATGTGGAGCATGCCCGGTGAACTGTTCCAGCGCGAGAACCATCCTTATAAATATGGCTATGGCAAATTGATGCACTCCGGCTATCACTTTATTGATCTTTTTGGCTGGCTGGCCGAGATCAATTGTCTGATCGAAGCCAAGCAGCCTACCAGCGTAGATTTGTATGTTAAACGGTTCAGGCCCTTTGATTTTATGCAGCAAATCAATCAAGTTGATTACCAGCGCCTGCTGGGGGTGGAACAGCCCGCCCATTTTTTTGAGGCGGCGCGGCCAGATTTGGGTGAGTTGGATGTTTTTATCCTGGGGCAACTCAAACGCGGTGAAGCAGTTATAACCACCACTTCGATCAATTTGCAGCAGAACTCTTTTTGCCGCCGGGCCTGGCCCTACGAGCCGAAGGATGTTTACAAAGGAAATGGCCGGGTGAGGCACGAAAGATTGAACATCCAGGTATCAAACCTGCTCAATATTCAGGTACACTCTTATCAATCTTACGAAGTCGGCAAAAAAGATGTTATCACCACCGGGGCCGGGCATGAAGATCATTTTGATATTTTTATCTTTCGTAACAGCGGCCTGGTGGGTGGCCAACCCCTGGCAAAGTTTAGCCTGGGCGAAGAGGTGCGCCGGGAGCATAGCCAGGACTCCTCCTACCTGGGCCACAATGAACAAGCCAGGGAGGCTCTGTTTCTGGATTTTTTGGAGGGCCGGCCCAGCCCTTCGCATTTTTCCACGCATGGTTTGACCAATAAATTGCTGTCAAAGATTTACGAGTGTATTGTTAAAGAGAATTGCGGCAGCCTGCCCCACCTGGAATTTGAATTGTGAGATGAGCGTCAAAATCATTACCCTGGGGTTTGACGGGCCAAACCGATCCGGCAAAGCCACCCAGTGCACTCTGCTACAAAATTGGTTGTCGGCGCGGGGGGTGACTTCTTTGATTATCCGGGGGGCCGGTTCCAGGCCAGGCCGGGGCAATCAGCCGGGCGATCCCAAATCGGTTTGGTGGCAAGAGGTTAATCATTGGCTCCACGCCCCCCAAACAAATCAGGAAGCCTGGCACATGACGTCGTACCGCCTGGCCAGGGAGTTGGTAGTCTGGCGAGACCGGGCATTGCCATGTATTGTCAGATCGCGCGGCCAAACGGGGGGTGTTTTGCTGGTGGATCGCACCTTATTGTCAAGAACGATGATCCCGCGAGCCATGCAAAACCCGGACGTGGCTAATTATTTGTACCCAGAACAGGCCCGCCTGCGAGGCAGGCACATAACCCCTGCCCTGGTTTGCCCCGATTTAATTCTTAATTTAATCGCCCCCCTTGAAGTTCTTATTGCCCGACTAGACCCGGGCGACGTCAAGTACAGCTTCAGGCAAAGGTTGATTCGCGAAACGAGTCATTGGTTCAAAGATGCTGCCCGCTATCTCCCAGAACCATTGCAATCGCGGGTGGTGGAGGTAGACGCTTCGAGGGAGGTAGATGTTGTTTTTGAGACAGTTTTGTCCGTAGTACAGAGTCGTTTTGAGTGTTTGAAATGCTTAAGCTAAACGAAGAAGGGTAAGTATTTTGACGGCTTCCCGTGATGAAATCGAACAGACCGTGACCCGACTCTGGCAGAAACTGCTGGGGATTGAGTCAATCGGCCGCGACGACAACTTTTTCCAATTGGGCGGTGATGCTTTGCTGGCAACTCGCTTGTTGAGCAAACTTCGCCAGCTTTATTGCCACGCCGAGCTTTCCTGGCGCGATCTCCATGAACACCCCACCGTAGCTGGCCTGGCCCAACGAATTGAGCAGCTTTATGCCTCAGCAAATAAGCAGCCTTACCAGCCGGTGAAAGCGCTATTTATCGCCACCCCTCCCTCCGAGCGGCATGAGTTTATCGAAAAGTATCTAAAAAAGAAAATAGCCCATGCTCTCCGCCTCGATGATGACTCATTCACAGGCAATTTGACTTGGGTGAATTGGGAAACAATTACTGCCGATCTGATATGGGATTTTAGAGGCGATTTTCAACTGCCGGTGTATCGTCACGAAATTCTAAAACGACCTGCCATCGAGGCGTTGGCCGAGTTTATTACCGTCGAATTGGAGCAACGTTATGGCTTGCGGTGGGTCCAAACAAATTCCCGCCCCAATTTTTATAACTATGAGACCTCCTCAGAGCCAAGCCTTGAGCCAACCAAGCTGTCGTTATCCTCACGAAACAAGCCTGCTGTGTTTCTGCTGTCCGCTCCGCGTTCAGGCTCGACGCTGCTGCGCTTAATGCTGGCCGGCCATCCGGCGCTGTTTTGCCCGCCGGAATTGAGCCTGCTCGAACACGAGACAATGGGCCAGTGGCTACAGAAACGGTTTTTACGGTTTCCCAAAGAGAGCGGGATCGTTTACAATTTGCTGCGAGTGATGGGTTTCACGCCCACCCAGGCGATGATAGATGATCCGCAGTGGCAAGAGATGCCGGTTCAGGAAATGTACCGCTTGATTCAACAGCATGCCGCGCCGCGCTTTTTAGTTGATAAAACGCCCAATTATGCCAAGAGTTTAACGACCCTGCGTCGGGCGGAGTGCTGGTTTGACCAACCTAAATATATTCACCTGGTGCGCCATCCCTATGCCGTGATCGAATCCTTTGTGCGCCATCGTTTTGATAAGTTCATCGGCCCGGAAGGGGTTGATCCTTACGAATGTGCTGAACAAGCATGGACTGAGCGCAATCGTAATATTTTGGCTTTGAGCCAGATGGTGAGTTCTCAGCGTTACTACCGGATTCATTACGAGGAGTTGGTGTGTGAGCCGGTCAGCGTTATGCAGGGGCTGTGTGAATTTTTGAAGATTTCTTTTGAGAAGACCATGTTGTATCCCTATGCGTGCGGGCGGATGATCGGCGGGCCTGGCGACCCGGACATTTTTCAACACGACCAGATTGACCCGCAATTAGGTGAAATCTGGCGGGATATAATTTTACCCCGCCCCCTGACCAAGGAGACCGGGCGAGTGGCGGCTCAACTCAACTACGGACTCCCGGCCGGTTGACGACATGGATTTATCAGTGGTGGTTGTTAATTGGAATGTCAAAGACCTGCTGCGCTCTTGCCTCCAATCTTTGCTGGATACCAGCCATGTGTCCCCCCATCTCACCCTCGAAATTATCGTTGTTGACAGCGCCTCCAACGACGGCAGCGCGGAGATGGTCCGCCAGGAGTTTCCGCAGGTGCGGCTGATTGCCAGCGAGCAAAATTTGGGCTATGCCGGGGGAAATAACGCGGGAGCGGCTCAGGCCCAGGGCCGCTATCTTTTTTTACTCAACCCTGATACGGTAGTGCAGCCCGAAACTCTTTGGCGCACGGTTGAGTATATGGACGCTCACCCCACTGTCGGCGCGCTGGGGCCGCAGCTCCTCTGGCCTGATGGGGCCATTCAATCCTCGCGCCGGCGCTTTCCCAGCCTGGGAACTTTATTTTGGGAAAGCACTTTGTTGGGGCAGTGGTTTCCGCACAACCGTCACATTCAAAGCTATCATTTAACCGACCAGCCCGCCGACCAACCCCAAAAAGTGGATTGGGTGGTTGGCGCAGCGATTTTGATTCGGCGCGAAGCCTGGCAGCAAGTTGGCCCCATTGACGAGGCCTTTTTTATGTACTTTGAGGAAACCGACTGGTGCCGCCGCAGCGCCGCCTCTGGCTGGGAAACGCATTACCTGCCTGCCGCTCAAGTGATTCATTACGAGGGCAAATCTAGCGAGCAGGTGGTTGCGGCCCGGACCCTGCGTTTTCAGCGCAGCAAACTGCGTTATACCCGTAAGTATTTCGGCCCCGTCTGGGCCACTCTCCTTCGGCTTTTTTTGTGGCTCACCTTTGCCTTTCAGTGGACCGAGGAAAGCGTCAAATGGCTGCTCGGCCACCGGCGCATGCTGCGGCGGGAACGGATGGCGGCTTATGGTGAAGTGCTGCGAGGGTTGTGAAACGTAAAACGTGAAACATGAAACGTGAAACGTAAAACAGTCGTTTTCCTCACCGGTGAATACCCCCCCATGCAGGGTGGTATTGCCGACCATACAGCTTACCTGGCCCGGCATTTGGCCCCTCTGGGCGTTGGGTCCTCGATTCTTATCAGCCGCCGTTGGAAAGGAGGCGAGGACGCGAGGACGCGAGGACGCGAGGAAAATTCTTCGCCTCATCGCCTCATCGCCTCCCCGCCTCCTGTTTTCGCCTCACTCCCCAATTGGGGCTGGCGCTGCTGGCCGGAGGTGGTTCAGTTTCTCAAAGCCTTCCAGCCAGATATCCTGCACATTCAATATCAAGCGGCGGCATTTGATTTGGGCGGCTGGGTCAATTGGCTGCCCTGGTTTCTTAAAAAACGTGGCCTTACCACCCGGATTGTAACTACCTTTCACGATTTGCGCGTGCCCTATATCTTCCCCAAAGCTGGCGTATTTCGCTGGAAATCCATGCTGGCCCTGGCCCGCCACAGCGATGCGGTCATCTGCACCAATCGAGAAGACCTGGAACAATTGTCAATGGCTAATAGTCAATGGCCAATCGTTAACGGTCAATCCCAAAGGGATGCTTCGCAGTCTCTAATCTCCTCTGCTCCTCTGCCCCCCCGCTCCCATGCGCCCTTGCTCACCCTCATTCCTCTCGGCAGCAATGTCGAACCCCAGCCGCCCCCTGATTTTGAACGGGCTGCATGGCGTAAAAAATATCAGGTTGACCAAAACACGGTGCTGTTGGCCTACTTTGGTTTTTTGAATGAAAGCAAAGGCGGCGAGGAGTTGATCGAGGCGCTGGCCCTGCTGCGCCACCAGGGAATTGACGCCCGCCTGCTGCTCATCGGCGGCGATGTGGGCCACGCGGACCCCACCAATGCGGCCTATGCCCAACGGGTTCAGGCTTTAATCGAACGCCATGACTTGGGCCAGGTGGTCTACCGCACCGGCTATACCGACTTGCCCGAAGTGTCGGCCAACCTGCTGGCGGCTGAGGCGGTGGTGATGCCTTACCGTGACGGGGTTTCTTTTCGCCGGACTACCTTGATTGCCGCGCTGCGACACGGCTGCCCGGTGGTTAGCACAATGCCGGCCAATCCTGCCCTCCTCCCCGAAATTCGGCCTGGCGAAAATATGCTGCTCGCCCCCCCCCGCGATGCGACTGCTTTGGCCCATACCATCAAACGGCTGGTCAACGAGCCAGAACTGCGCCACAAGCTGGCTGCTGGGGCAAAGCAGTTGGGTGATTTATTTGAGTGGGATAAGATTGCGGGACAAACAGCCGATTTGTATCAAATGTTGATTGAGAATGATGTCAATACGGTATGATTGGTAGGATGGCTAAAACAGAGGTAAAATAAAGACATCTGCATCTTACTCATAAGAAAGGTTCTGACCTATGCCAACTGTAACAATGCAAAAGGTGACGGTATCTTTACCTAATGATCTGATTGAATTTGCTGATCGGAGAGCCACCGAGCAGGGTATAAGCCGCAGCAAACTCATTGCCAATCTGCTTGCTGAGGTCAAAATGAGCGAAGAGGACACTCTGGCCGCCGAAGGGTATCAGTTTTACGCTCAAGAAGCCCGTGAATTTGCGGAAGCCAGCCAACAAATTACAGCGGAGATTTGGAATAATGACAGTGAAGCGGGGTGAAATTTATTGGGTAGAGTTTGATCCGGTCAAAGGTAGCGAGCAGGGGGGACTGCGCCCGGCTTTGATTGTTCAACAAGATGTCGGCAATCGTTATAGCCCCACTACTGTAGTGGTAGCCCTAACCCGTACCATTCCCCCTAAACCCTACCCTTTTGTGGTCATTGTCGAACCCCAGGAAAGTGGTTTAACAGAGCGAGGCGCGATTAACTGTGCCCAGATAGCGACTATTCAACAACAAGGCTCCGCTTCACGGCTGCGCCCCCTGCAAGGAGAGAAAGAGGTACGGCCCATTGGACAATTGACTCCAGCAAAAATGGCCGAGGTAGAACGGGCTTTGAAGTATAATTTGGGGTTAAGTTAAGCCAGTGGAGAATCAAATTTTCTTAACCAGCGCCGATTTGCAGCACTTTATCGAAGCTCAAAACATTGAAGCCACCATTCTATCCATGGCTGAACATACGCCGACCGTGCCCGACGCGGCGCGGGCGTTGGGGGTCGAGCCGGAGCAGATTATCAAATCGCTGGTGTTTTTGGTTTATGAGGAGCCGTTGCTGGTGATCAATAACGGTCTGGCTAAAGTAGACCGGCGCAAAGTAGCCGACCGGCTGGGCGTCGGCAAAAAGCAGGTGAAATTTGCCAGCGCCGAGCAGGCGCTTGAGATTACCGGCTACGTTGTCGGCAGCATGCCGCCCTTTGGACACCGGCGCAAGCTGCGCACCCTGGTTGACCAGGCTATCACCGGGTTTCAAGTCATCTTTGGCGGGGGCGGGGATATTGATGCGATGATGCGTCTGACGGTCGCTGAATTGCTGCGGGTGACGGAGGGGGAGGTAACATCGGTTAGCGAATGGGCGAATCACTGAATAAATTGTATAATCAAGCCACGACTTCAAAGTAACCCTGTTCGCCGGTTTCGACGGGCCGTTTGCTTTATGCTACAATAGCGAGAGGAACCTAGGGATGGTTCAAAAATAAGTTGACACATTAACAATTTCACAGACTTGCCTTCAGCGACCGATTCGGGGATGATAGAAGCCAGCGGTACTCCATGTTGACAGGAGGTTCTGATGGCAGCGTATCGTGTTCCCGAATTTACCCTGGAGCAACGGACGGAGGCGGTGTTGCAGATGCTCGTATCTTGGCCTGATCGCCCATGGGGGCTGGTTTCCGAACTGGCCCGCTTGTATGGGATCTCTCGCGCGAGATTGTACGAGCTTCGCAAGGGGGCGTGGGAGGCCATCGTCGCAGCCTTGCAAGCTGGCGAGGCCGGTCGGCCGGCGCAGGTGACCCGCCTCACAGTGGACAAGGGGTTCATCGACCGCACGATTGCGCTCCTACCCATGCTGACGGGAAGTGTGCGTGACATCCGGTTGGGCCTGAACCTGATCCTGGGCGTCAGCCGTTCGGTGGGCTACGTCAGCCAGACGCTGACTGGGGCGGGGGCCCAGGCTAGGGCCTACAACCTGGCCCTGACCGTGCCGCTGCCGATCCTGGGTGAGGCGGACGAAATCTTCCAAGGACGGAAACCGTGCCTGACCTTGGTGGACGGGCGCTCGTTCCTGGTGCTGAACCTGACCCCGGCGGCGTCCCGCGATGGAACGACCTGGGGGCTGACCTACCTGGATTTGGTCGAACGCGGTATCCAGTTCCAAGATCTGGCCTGTGACGGTGGGACTGGGCTACGGGCTGGGGTGCGGGAAGCCAAACTGGCGGTGCCCTTGCGGCCCGACCTGTTTCACCTCCTGCAAGAGGCCCAACGCCTGACCCGGCGACTGGAAGGAGCCGCCTACCGAGCCATAGAGACGACCGAACGAGCCCGCCGAGCTGATCTGGAAGCACGCGGACTCCGGCGTCGCTGTGGTCGTCGGCTCAAGATCAAGGTGCCCTTGCCTCAGGCTCAGGTCGAGGAAGCCCAGGCCATTGTGACCTTCGACTCCTGGTCTTGGCTGCTGGCTGAAGTTCGTCACGCTTTGGAACCCCTCACCCCCACCCATCACCTCGTCTCAGCGGTCAAAACCAAAGCTACGCTGGAAACGGCCGTCGGCCTGCTCAAGGAACTGGGCCAGGCTGATATTACGGCCTTCGCCGACGATCTCCAGCAGAAGCTACCCGAACTGCTGGCTCCCTTGGAGTGGCTGGAGCAACAACTGGCTCCCGTGCTTAAGAACGTGGCTGCTGACACCCAAGCGTTTGTCCTGTGGACCTGGCAGCATCGTCACACCTTGGCTTTGAACTTCGAGACGGACTTCTCAGAGACCCTGCGCTCCGTCGTGCCAGTTGTCTGGGAGACCCTGGGCCTGTTCCATCGCTCCTCCAGCTTGGCTGAGTCTTTGCACAGTTGGCTGCGTCCCCATTTACAGGTTCACCGGGGGATGCCCCAGTGGTTACTGCCGCTGCTCCAACTCTTCTGGAACCACCACGAGTTTGAACGGGGCAAGCGAGCCGACCACAGCCCTCTGGAGTTGGCCGGTGTGCCGGATGCCCCTTCTCTGGCGGAGGTGTTGGACCAACTGTTCCCGCCCAGGGCGGCCACCCAGCCAGTCTAATTTATTTTTTAAGGTACCAAAAGTGTCAACCTATTTCAGCCCGTAATTGAACCATCCCGGAACCTACTATGAAAACCTTGAGTGAGATTAAGCAAATTCTCCAAACTCAAAAGCCCTACCTGGCTAAAGAATATAGCGTTACCGAAGTGGGCATTTTTGGCTCCTACGCCCGGGGTGAACAACGTTCCGACAGTGATGTAGATATTTTGATTGAGTTGGAACGTCCAGTCCGGATTGGTTTGATGGGGTTGATTGGGCTTGAATTATACTTGAGCGAGTTGCTGGGTTTGAAGGTTGATGTGGCGATTAAGAAGAATTTAAGAAAGCGTATCGGTCAACGCATTTTAAGTGAGATGATACCGATATGAGCAATGAGTTTTTGGATTATGTGGAAGACATCCTTGATGCTTGGCAAAAGCGGAGATTTTACTTGAGAGCGTGACTTATGAACAATTTGAGCAGGATTTTCGGATAAATTTTGCCGTGGTGAGAGCTTTAGAAATTATAGGCGAAGCCACCAAACGTTTGCCTTTGAGCCTGCGCGACCAATATCCTGATATTCCCTGGAAACGGATGGCCGGAATGCGCGACCGTATCATTCACGGTTACGACACGGTTGATTTAGAGGTAGTGTGGGATACGGTCAAGCTGGAGATACCCCAACTAAAACCCTTGTTACAACAAATCCTGGCTGATTATGAAAAGTAAAAAGGTTTATCTGACCGTAGTTACACCCCTGGTCGAGCGGATAGCCACTGTTAATTTAGGGGGAAACACCCCGACTTCCAACACGAAGTAGGTGTGCGGCCCCTTGACCGTGAAGTTGTAAACCAACTCCGGCTCAGCCAGCCTGACCCGTTCAACGGCTAATACTTTGGCCCAACCCTCATCCGACCGGCGCAGTCTATCCCCAACAGCCAGACTTGTCCTGAGCTTGTCGAAGGGTTCTCGGCCCACAGCCAACCTTTCCCTTCGACGTAAACGGGGGGGCGGGAGTAATGTGGAGGGTTGGAGGGTTGGAAGGTTGGGCGGTCCTCATCGTCAGCCCCGCTATTCAGTTGTGCTTGATCATTATCACTGCTCTCGGTGCTGGAGTCAAGCGTGACGCTATCGCTCCCCTGCTCCCCTGCACCTCTGCTCCCCTGCTCAGCCTCAGCCTCCACCGTTACCTTCAGAATTTCGTCGGTGGGGTGGTTGGTCAAGGCGACGACTTCGAAGTTCCAGGGGTGAAGGAGTTGGCTGGCATCCTATTTTATGCTACAATTTTTCACGCTATCAGCTATTTTCAGAGAGGTGAGCAAGATGGTAATGACCCTTGAGGCTCAATCAATCCCCATGAACCTAGATATTGACGGTGTGATTCGCGTGGGGGGTAGCCGTGTCCGGCTGGATACCGTTATCTACGCCTTCAATGAAGGTTATACGGCTGAGGAAATTGTCAGCCAATACCCGGTTTTACGTCTGGCCGATGTTTATGCCACCCTCGCTTATTATCTCAACCACCGCGAGGCTGTGGACGAGTATCTGCGCCAGCGAGCCGACGCGGCCGGCAGGGCCCGGGCAGAAATTGAACAAAAACCGGAATATCAGGCTTTTCGGGCACGTTTGCTGGCGCGTCGCCGCCAACAAGACCAGGTGAGCGGTGATTAAGTTTGTGGCCGATGAAGATTTTGATAATCGAATTTTACGCGGTCTACTCCGCCGCCAGTCTGAGGTAGATCTGGTACGGATTCAAGATACTCCTTTGAGTGGAGCCGATGACCCGACCATCCTGGAGTGGGCTTATCAGCAGCAGCGCATTTTGCTGACCCACGATGTTAGCACGATGACCCACTATGCGTATAAACGCATCACGGCGGGTCAGACCATAGCCGGTCTTATCGAAGTACCGCAATCTCTGTCTATAGGTAAAGCGATTGAGGATTTGCTGACGGTGATGACCTGTTGTTCAAGCGAAGAATTTGAAAATCAGATACAGTATTTGCCTCTGTAATTCCAACACGAAGTAGGTGTGCGGCCCTTTGACCGTGAAGTTGTAAACCGGCTCCGGCTCATCGAGCCTGACCCGTTCAACGGCTAATACTTTGGCCCAGCCGCCATCCGAGCGGCGCAGTCTATCGCCAACGGCCAGACTTGTCCTGAGCTTGTCGAAGGGTTTTCAGCCCACAGCCAGCCTTTCCCTTCGACGTAAATGGGGTGGTCGGGGGTGAGGTGGAGGGTTGGAAGGTTGGAAGGTTGGAAGGTTGGCCGGTGCTCATCGCCAGCCCCGCTATTCAGTTGTGCTTGTTCATTATCACCGTTCCCGGCAGTGGAGTCAAGCCTGATGCTATCGCTCCCCTGCTCCCCTGCTCCCCTGCTCAGTCTCAGCCTCGACCATCACCTTCAGAATTTCATCGGTGGGGTGGTTGGTCAAGGCCACGACTTCAAAGTAGCCCTGCTCGCCGGTCTCCGGGTCTTCGGCCAGGACTTTGTCGCCTACTTTGATTTCTTCAATGGGCTTTTGGCCTGCTTCGGTCTCGACCGGCGTGCCGGCGGTGAAGGAGTTGCCCGGGCAGCCAGGGTTCAGTCTATTACTCAAAGCGCCATCAGCACCGCCGGAAAATGCCGCTCGCGTCTCGACCTGGCTGAACACCCGCTGCTCGCCCATTAGCTCGTCCATCCGGCTCAGCGAGAGCGCCGCTTCGTCGGCATTGTCGGCCAGCCGACCGGCATCCACCGCCGCCGCAGCGACCTCGTCGGCCACCTGGCCGGCGTTGCGACCGAACCGGCTGACGGTTTGGGCCAGTTCGTCTACCTGGCTCAGCCCGGCCTGGCCGATGTCTCGCAAGGCTTTGGCTCCGGTTTTGAGCGCGCCAAAGCCTTTATTATTTTTGACCAGGACTTTGCCCGCCAAATTCAATCAAAAAAGCGCCTCAGTAATGAGGCGCTTTATCTCAAACTAAGAGAGAAGAATGTTTCCTCGAGTAGGCTTGTTAAGGTTTTATATACTTGAGGATGATATCCCCCATCCTTAAATGCACTTTTGTAAAGCTCTTCTATCTCATCATCATCTTCTGCTACTACCAGAATTCTGGGAGTACTTTTCTTCATAACTTTATGGTCCCTTCTCTTGAATCAATTTCTGTATTTTTTTGTAATATTCAAACTGAAGATAATGCGGAGGCAAATTGGCTAAATCCATACCATATTTGCGGAGCTCTCGATAGGGTAGCAGCGCAGTTAATCGTGGTGGCAAGATTGTTCGCCACGAATTAACACAAATTGGCGCGAATAGGAGGAAAAATTAGTGAAATTCGTGTTAATTCGTGGCAAATTTAACCCAGTTTCAGCAATCACGCTTTAATGCACTCGTACCCTCGATAGACCTCTCGAGTTTTTAAGTATTTTATCAGAGGATAGCTATAACCTCTTGATGAATTGAAGCAGTTCCAACCCAGGCCCAACAAAAACAAGGCGACGATCAGCCAGCATACTTCAGCCGAAAGCGGAGCCAATAAACAGGCCGCCATCAAAATTAGGCTGCCGCTCAGGATCATTTTGGTTCGCCCCAGCCGGTCCACCAGCCAGCCGACCGGGAACGACAGGCCGAACATGCCCAGCGTATGGGCCATAATGACCAGGAAATAGCCGTAATTTCGTGATGGTGATGGTGCATATGGACCGGCGTAATCGTCATCACCAGCACCATCGTCAACTGCCCAAAAACCATCGCCGCGACGGCAACTTTGGCTCGCTGCTCGCCCCAGAAAACCTCTTGAAAACTGCACCCTTTTTGGCCGGTAGGGCAGGATTGGGTTCCAGCGCCACGAGCTGGCGGGCAATCTGCCTGGCTCTCGCGCTGGTGGCCGGCCTCCTGGCATGCCTCAAGACAGATCGCCGGGATAGCCGGTCTGATTCTTAAAATTATGGCATCTCCCCTTTTGATTTGAAACGATCATCTGAGTTGAGAGACTAATCATCACTCAGCCGAGCAAAATCATTCCGGCGCCTGGCCGGACAGGAGTGGAAACGCATGACCAAACTTTCTCTTTCCCTAAACCAACCCCATGAAAACTTGTCGCCCATGCTAGTCAATCAAGGCGGCCCAGTCGCTGATAATCGTGACATGACCGAGCGCCGCCACATCGAAAATGCGCTGCAAGCCATCGTCGAAGGTACGGCCTCGGCCACCGGCGACGACTTTTTCCGCGCCCTGGTCCAACATCTGGCCACCGGCCTGGGGGTGCGCCACGCCTTCGTTGCTGAAACCATCGGCGCCCCGGCCGAGCGGGTGCGCACCCTGGCCTTCTGGAGCAACGGGGCCATCGTGCCCAACATCGAATATGCCCTGGCCGGGACGCCCTGCGAAGGGGTCATTGCCGGCCAGGTCTGCTACTACCCCACCGAGGTTCAGGCCCGCTTCCCGCACGATTTGGACCTGGTCAACCTGGGCGCGGAAAGTTATATCGGCATGCCCCTGATTGGCTCAAGCGGTCAGGTGTTGGGCCACATCGCCGTGCTCGATAACGAACCGATGCGCGATGAAACGCAGCGCGAAGCAATCCTCAAGATTTTTGCGGCCCGCGCCGGGGCCGAATTAGAACGGCAGCAGGCCCAGGCGAAACTCCACGCCAGCGAAGAACTTTTCCGCTCGCTCATCGAAAACGCCAGCGACGCGGTTTCCATTACCAATCCTGAAGGCATTATTATTTACGTTGGTCCCTCCATCCAACGGCTCCTGGGCTACACCCCCGCAGAGCTTATTGGCCGACCCTCCGCTACTATCGTTCACCCCGACGATCTAGCCCAAACTCAACACGATATTGCCTGTATTTTTGAAAACGCAGACCGGGTTGCTACCTCAGATATCCGTATCCGGCACAAAGATGGCTCGTGGCGAGTAATGGAAAGCGTGAGCAAACGCCTGCCTAACGGCAACTTTGTCACCAATTCCCGCGATGTGACCGAGCGACGGCAACTGGAAGCGGCCATGCAAGCGGTGGCCGAAGGCACGGCGGCTGTGACCGGCGATGACTTCTTCCGGTCGCTGGTGAAACACCTGGCTGCCGCCTTACAGGTCCGTTACGCCTTTGTGACTCAGTTTAGTCCTGAGCCGGCCCCGATGGTGCATATGTTGGCCTATTGGGCCGGCGATGGTTTTGCCGAGAACGAAGAATACGAATTGGCCGATACGCCCTGCGAATGTGTGATTCAGCAGAGCGAGATGTGCCTGTTTCAGGATGTCCAGCGGCGCTTTCCCCAAGACCTCGACCTGGCCGAAATGGGGGTCCAGAGTTATCTGGGCGCGCCTCTGTTGAACGCCGCCGGGCAGGTGTTGGGCCACCTGGTCGTCATGGATGACCGGCCCATGAGCGAAACGCTGCGCGACAACCCCATCCTCAAAATCTTTGCCGCCCGCGCCGGAGCTGAGCTGGCTCGCCAGCAGGCCGAAGAGCAAGTGCGGGCCAGTGAGGAATATTTCCGCTCCCTCATCGAAAACGCCACCGATGGGATTGCCATTATGAACCGTGAAGGGGTTATCGTCTATGAAAGCCCATCTATAGAACGGATCATTGGCTACGCCCCCGAGGAACTCGTCGGCCAGAATTTTACACCGTTTATTCACCCGGATGATCTGACGGCGTTAACCTCTACGCTTGCCAGCGCGTATGAGCAACCCGGCCAGGTGTTGACCTTCGAGTTTCGCGCCCGCCACAAAGACGGCTCGTGGCGCACATTGGAAACAGCGGTCAAAGTGCTGCTAAACGGTGAACTGGTTGGCAACTATCGCGATGTGACCGAGCGCAAAGAACTGGAGCAGAAATTACGGGCCAGCGAAGACTATTTCCGCTCGCTCATCGAAAACGCCTCTGATGGCATCGCTGTGACCAACCCGGAAGGCAACTTTGTCTACATCAGCCCGGCCTATGAGCATATCTGGGGCTGGACAGCAGAGCAACTCCTGGGCCAGCCATTCCTACCCCTCATTCATCCAGATGATCTGCCTATCGCTCACACCAGTATCGTCCGGCTCCTGGCCAATCCCGGTAAGGTTAGCTCCACCGAAATTAGGGTACGCCACAAAGACGGATCCTGGCGGGTCATTGAAGGCAAAGGCCGCGCCCTGCCCAACGGCAACATCATCAGTAACGTCCGCGACGTCACCGAGCGCCGCCAGATCGAAGACGCCCTGCGCCGGGCCGAACTGCGCTTCCGGGCCGTGTTTGACCAGCCGTTGCTGCCGGTACAAATTTACAGCGCCGATGGCCGGATGCGCACATATAATGAAGCGACGCGGGAGATGTTTGGCCTTTCGCCGGAATTTATGGCCGCCTTTGCCGCCGAGTATAACATTTTGGCCGACAGCCAGGCCCAGGTTATGGGAACCCGGCCCTACATCGAACGGGCCTTTGCAGGCCAGGCGACCATCTTTCCGCCGATCCAATACACCTTTGCCGAAGGCCGCTCGGCCTGGTTCCAGGTCTTTATGTACCCGGTTAAAGATAACAGTGGAGCCGTGCAAGAGGTGGTCAGCATTGCCCGTGATATTACCGCGCAGCAAGAGTCTGAGGAGGTTTTGCGCCGCCTGAATGAAGACCTGGAAGACCGGGTAACCGAGCGCAGCGCCCAGTTAGAGGCCGCCTTTGCCGAGCGCACCCGGCTGGCTGAGATTCTGGAAGCCACATCTGACCTGGTAGCTTTTGCCACCCTGGATGGCAAACCGCTCTACATCAACCGGGCCGGACGGCGCATGATTGGCTTCTCCGACGATTTTGACGTGACCAGCGTGACCTTTGCCGACTTTTACCCGCCCGAAGTTTTGGAGACATTTATTACCGTCGGCTTTCCGACAGCCCTGCGCGAAGGCACCTGGTCGAGTGAGGTGGCAATCAAGCATTGCGAAGATGGCCGCCTGATCCCGGTTTCTATGGTTGGCATTGCCCACTTTGGGCCGGATGGATCGCCTTCTCACCTTTCCGCTATCATGCGCGACATCAGCCAGCAGAAGCAAGCCGAGGCCGAACTACAAGCAGCCCTGGCCGAGAGCCGCCGCCTGGCCGCCATTATTGAAGCCATGCCGGACTACGTGGGCATCGCTGATTTGCAAGGCAACAGTCTCTATGTCAATCAAGCGGGCCGCCGGATGATGGGTAAACCGCCCAAAGATGAAACGCCCTGGAATGTAATCAATTGCTACCCACCGGAAGAACTACCTCGCTTGCAAGGGATGTTTGAGGCCATGCAACACGGCGAGTTGTGGTCGGGCGAAACGGCTCTGTTACATCGTGATGGGCATCGCATTCCGGCTGACCACATCGTTTTCCCCCTGCGCAACACTGCCGGGCAAATTGAAAGCTACGCTGCCGTCATCCGCGACATCACCGAACGCAAACGCGCTGAGACCGAACTGCAGCAAGCTAAAGAGTCCGCCGAAGCTGCCAACCGGGCCAAGAGTACCTTCCTGGCTAACATGAGCCATGAACTGCGCACCCCGCTGACCGCCATTATCGGCTACACCGAACTGATCCAGGAAGACGCCGAGGAGTTAGGCTACACCGACCTCGCCCCCAAATTGGGCCGCATCCACGCTTCCGGCACGCATTTGCTGGCCGTCATCAACGACATCCTCGATTTCTCCAAAATCGAAGCCGGCAAGATGGAGCTTTACCTGGAAAATTTTGAAGTCGCCTCATTGATCAACGACTTGTTGGTCACGGCCCAACCGTTGGTGGAGAAAAAGGGTAACAGGTTGCAACTCCACTGCGCCGCTGATCTGGGCGCGATGCAGGCCGACTCGACCCGGCTGCGTCAGGTACTTTTAAACCTGTTGAGCAACGCCGCCAAGTTTACCGAGGGCGGGACGATTAGCCTGACAGTTGAAAAGGAAACAACCAACAGCAGGGGAGCAGAGGAGCGGAGGGGCAGGGGTGAAATCATCTCCCCTGCACCCCTGCCCCCACGCACCCCTGCTGTCATCTTCCGGGTTTCCGACAGCGGCATTGGCATGACCCCGGAGCAGGTTGAGCATCTGTTCGAGGCTTTCAGCCAGGCCGACAGCTCGACCACCAAGAAGTATGGCGGCACGGGGCTGGGGCTGGCCATCAGCCGCCGTTTCTGCCAGATGATGGGCGGGGACATTACGGTGGAGAGTGAAGTGGGCCGAGGCTCTGCTTTTACAGTGCGTCTGCCGGTGGACGGTAGGGGAGCAGCGGAGCAGGGGAGCAGGGGAGGGGGTGACTTTGAAATCTCTCCCCTACCCCCCAGCCCCTCTGTTCCCTTGCATCTTTCGGGAACGGTTCTGGTCATTGACGACGACCCGGCGGTGCGCGATTTGCTATCTAACTACCTGGGTAAGGAAGGATTCCGGGTTAAAACCGCCCCGACCACCGAGGAAGGGTTACGCCTGGCCAGGGTTGAGCAGCCTGATGTGATCACCCTGGATGTGCTGATGCCCGACAAATGCCTGGATGGTTGGGCCGCGCTGGCGGCGCTCAAGGCCGACCCCGGCCTGGCAAATATTCCCGTGATTATGGTTACCATTGTGGATGACAAAAACAAAGGGTTTGCCCTGGGGGCTACCGATTATCTGACCAAGCCGATTGATCGGGAACGGTTGATCACTCTGGTCAACAAATACCGGCGTGAGCCTGAATCTTCGGCTCAAGGGGCAGCCGCAGGGGGCCACGAAACGCTGTTTGCCGAGCCGTTCCCTCAAAAAGAGGGGGAAACGGGTGCTATTTTGGTAGTTGAAGATGATCCAGCTATCCGCGAGATGCTGCGGGGTGTTTTGGAGCAAGAAGGGTCGCGGGTGGTTGAAGCCGGCGATGGGCGGGCAGCCCTGGAGCAGGTAGCAGCAGGCCGGCCTGGACTCATCCTATTGGATTTGATGCTGCCGGAAATGGATGGCTTCGAATTTATTACCATCCTGCGCCAAAACCCGGCCTGGCAGTCCATTCCGGTGGTCGTTGTCACGGCCAAGGATTTAACCCCGGAGGATCGCCGGCGTTTGAACGGTTCGATTGAGCAAATTCTGCAAAAAGGGACTACTGAAGCTACCCGGCCAGGATTATTAAGGCAGGTGCGTGATCTGGTGCAGGCTCACCGGCAACAACCCGGTCTCGACCGGGACCCTGTAACAAATTGGATTCAGACAAGACAAAATTCTATCAAGTAGCTCATTTAAGAAAAAGGAGTTCCCCTCATGACAAGAATCTTACTGGTTGAAGACAACGAGATGATCCGGGACATGCTTTCAGAACGGCTTGAGCGCAAAGGCTTTCAGGTTTATCGGGCGGTTGACGGCCTCCAGGGGGTCGAAGTGGCTAAAGGGGAAAAACCCGACCTGATCCTGCTGGATATGAGTTTGCCGGTGATGGATGGCTGGCAGGCAGCCCGGCAGCTTAAGACTAATGAAGAAACGCAGCCTATCCCCATTATCGCCCTGACTGCTCACGCCATTGCCGGCGACCGGGAGAGAACGTTGGCCGCCGGCTGCGATGATTACAGCACCAAGCCGGTTGATTTTCCCCAACTGCTCATCAAGATTCAGACTCTGCTGAAGAGGGAGGTCGCCTGATGAAACCTCAGCCCAGTTCCGTATTAATTGTGGATGATAACGAGGATATTCGCAGCCTCCTGGCCGGCCAGATCAAACGGCAGGGCCATACCGTCACCACGGCTGAGAATGGCCGCCAGGCCCTCGAATTGGTCCGCACCCAACCGTTTGATTTGATGCTACTCGATATGATGATGCCGGAGTTGGATGGCTATGGCGTATTAACTCAGCTCAAAGCCGATCCCGACCTGCGCCATTTGCCGGTTGTCGTCGTCTCGGCCGTGGATGACCTCGACAGCGTGGTTCGCTGCATCGAGTTGGGGGCCGACGATTACATGTTCAAGCCCTTTAACAAAGTCTTGCTCAAAGCCAGGGTGAGCGCCTGTCTGGAAAAGAAGCAACTGCGCGACCAGGAGCAAAATTATCTGCGGCTGATCCAGGCCGAACAGGAGAAGTCGGAACGGCTGCTGCTGAATATTCTGCCCCAACCCATCGCTGCACGGCTCAAGCAGGGGCAGGTAACTATTGCCGATACCTTTACCGATGTGACCGTCCTGTTCGCGGATTTGGTGGATTTTACCAAACTGTCGGCTCGCATCTCGCCCAGGGAGTTGGTCTCGTTGTTGAATGAAATCTTCTCGACCTTTGACCAGTTGGCCGAGCGGCACGGCCTGGAAAAAATCAAAACGGTCGGCGACGCCTATCTGGTGGTGGGCGGGCTGCCCAACCCGCGACCCGATCACGCGGCAGCCATCGCTGAAATGGCGTTGGACATGCAGCAGGCGGTAATCCGGCTTAGCGCCGAGTTGGAAGAAAATTTCAGCATCCGTATCGGCATCAACACCGGGCCGGTGGTGGCGGGAGTGATCGGAGCCAAGAAATTCAGCTACGATTTGTGGGGCGACACGGTCAACACTGCCAGCCGGATGGAATCGCACGGCCTGGCCGGTCAGATTCAAGTCACCCCCGCCACTTACGAGCGGCTGCAAGATCAATATGACTTTGAGGAGCGCGGCTGCATCCCGGTCAAGGGTAAAGGAGAGGTCAGAACGTACCTGTTGACCGGCCGCAAAGCCCTCGTCCTCAATGAACGGGTGAATGGTACGGCCGCTGTTATGGCCGCTAAAGCCTAACTTGGACGAGCCAGAACCAAATAGGATTTTTCGCCACGAATTACACGAATTTTCACTAAATTTATTCGTGTTAATTCGTGCAATTCGTGGCAAAGTTCTTGCTCAACGAGCAAGGACTCAACTGCTAAGGCACTAAAGACCCTCACAACCTTTCTATGACCCTCACACGGTCATTGTGACCCTCAGCCGTGACACCTCTCACATCCCTTCCGGGCTTCTTTTGGCTATACTGGTCGTAAGATAAAAAAACGGCACGTTTAGCATTCGAAAGGAGTCAAAAAATGAATACCATTATTGCATTTATCAAACGCCAGCCGCAGGTAACCTTCTGGGCAATCGCTTACCTCACATTTTTCGGGGCCTATTTGATGTACGCCTTGTATCCCTCGGAACTCTGGAATTTCGCTATTTGGGGTGTTTTTCTGGGCGGGGCGTTTGTCACCGGCATCGCCGATGGCCGGAGTGGTTTGAAGACCTATTTCAGCCGCATTGTCCGCTGGCGGGTGGGGTTGAAGTGGTACATTGTCGCTTTGTTTCTCCCTCTGGTCATGCGGTTGGCCGCGTTCGGGCTGAATATCGCTTCGGGCGCTACCCTGTCCCCAAATATCCAGTGGCCCTCATGGCCCGATCTCATCATTGAGGTACTGATTGTCTTCTTCCTTGTCGGGTTGGGGGAGGAGCCGGGCTTTCGTGGCTTCGCCCTGCCCCGGTTGCTGGTCGGCCGCTCGGCGCTGGCCGCCAGCCTGATCCTGGGGGTGTTACATGCCATCTGGCATCTGCCGCTGTTCGTCACCGGCGCCGAATCACCCATCCTCATCTTGATTATCATCTCCGGCGCGGTCTTGATTACCTGGTTATTCAATCATACCCAGGGGAGTGTCCTGATGGTCATGTTGCTCCACGCCTCGCTTAATCTGTGGGTCGGTATCTTCAACCCCTTGTTCTCGGAGGCAGATGCAGCCCGGCAAACAACCTGGCTGGCGGTTGTATTCGTAGCGACCGCGGCCGTCCTGGTTCTGGTAACCGGCCCGAATCTGGCCCGCAAACCGGCTCAGCCGGAGGTTGTGGCTGAGTCGGTGGCTGGGGTTTGATACGCTTCCGTTCGCGTGCAGGTATGAGGCCGGCAGTAGTTACCGAGAGCTAATTTAGATTCGGCAGTTCGATGGAATTTGTGTACACTACGAGCATGGAAAAAGCGCCGATTCTTTCCCTCAGCAAGATGCGTTTGATCCATGTGGCGACCTTTCTGGCGGTGGTCGTGATTGGGGTATTGGGCGTCGGCGGGTTAACCAACTTGCCGGCGCGCCTGGCTTTTATCAGCCTTTGCCTCGCCTTTGCCCTGGTGTATGCTGTCGCCATTCGCCGCCAAGATTTTGGGCGGTGGGCGCACGGGTATTTCGCGGGGCAGACTATCCTGTTCATCGGTTTGCTCACCCTGCGCTCGCCCAGCGGCGCCTTCACCTTTCTGCTCTTTATTTTGGCTATTCAGGTCACTACCGTTTTTTCGGGACGCATCGCCGCCGGATGGGTTGGCCTTTTTTATCTACTGGCCAGCTTGACCGACTTCTTGATGAATGACCCGGAAAATGCCATCGGCAGCGCCATATTCAATATTGCCGCCTTTCTTCTAGCCGGGATGATTGGTCACAGTACCCGCCAGGCCGAACTGACCAGTCGTTTCAACCAGGAATTGGTTGAAGTGCTGCAGACGGTTCAACGCCAACTCCAAGAATTAGCCGTGGTCGAAGAGCGCAACCGCCTGGCCCGTGAAATCCACGACGGATTGGGTCATTACCTGACCGCGACGACGATGCAGATTCAGGGGGCCAGGGCGCTGCTGGAAAACACAGACGCCGCCGCCCAAGCTCCTACCGCGCTTAACGCCTTGAGCAAGGCCGAAACCTTATTACAAGAAGCGCTGGCTGATGTGCGGCGTTCGGTAGGGGCGCTGCGGACCATACCCACCGAGAACAAGCCATTACCCACCGTGATTGGCGATCTGGTCGCTGAGTGCCGGGCCATCACCGGGCTGGAGGCGCAGTTTGACCTGCTGGGTACGCCGCGCCCGCTTAATTCGCAAATTGAATTGACGCTCTATCGCATAGCCCAGGAAGGGTTGACCAACGTGCGCAAACACGCCCAGGCCGGAAAGGTCGAGGTGGTTCTGGCTTATGATAACGACAAAGTGGGCCTGAGCATTGGCGACGACGGCCAGGGAATGGGCGAGACCACGCATGGTTACGGCTTGCTCGGCCTGCGTGAGCGGGTCCAGTTAGTGGGCGGCCAGGTAAATATTCGCACCGCGCCGGAACAGGGCTTTCGATTGGAGGTGGAGATACCCACATGACCATCAAAATTTTGCTGGCCGATGATCAATCGCTCTTTCGGGAAGGGCTGCGGCTGCTGCTTTCGACGCAGCCGGATTTTGAAGTGGTGGGCGAAGCTACCAACGGCGAAGAGGCGCTGCGCCTGGCCGCCAGGTTACGCCCCCAGATTGTGTTGATGGACATGCGGATGCCGCTCCTCGACGGGGTTGAAGCGACCCGCCGCCTGCGCGAAACGCAGCCGGATTGCCGGGTCATCGTCCTGACCACTTTTGACGAGGACGAATTGGTGTTTGAAGGACTACGCGCTGGAGCGGTTGGTTATCTGCTTAAGGCCGTTTCTGCACCGCGCTTGCTCGAGGCCATTCGCGCTGTCGCTCGTGGCGAATCTATTTTGGAACCCTCGCTGACGAGCAAAGTCGTGGCCGAATTTGCTCGTCTGGCCAATCAGGCTTCACGGCCACCGGCGCTGGAGAGTCTCCTGTCGGAGCGCGAAATAGAGGTGTTGCGCCTGGTGACTAAAGGCGCAACCAACCGCGAGATTGCGGCAACACTTTTCATTGCCGAGGGTACGGTCAGAAATCATCTGACCAATATTCTGGGCAAGTTGGGGGTGAGCGATCGCACCCAGGCTGCGGTCAAAGCCAAAGAATTAGGGTTGGTGTAGAGATTAAGATCTGCGGCCAACCGGGTGGTCGTATCAGACGATTTTATTTGTAATAACTTTGCAATAATTTTGGTTTATACTGACAACTCAATGTCATTTAGTAAGTGTAGTTCAGCCTCTTGTGGGCGGGCACGTACAACCTTAACTTGATGATATTGACTGACAACTGCCCTCAACTTAACCGAAGGAGCTAAAAATGAAAGTGTCCCTGTGCCCCATCGAAGCGATTCCTGAAGGTGGAACAAAAACGGCGGCTTTCTTTGAGCGTGAGGTAATTGCGCTCAAGGTGGAAGGGAAGCTAAAGGTTTATCTCAATATTTGCCCGCATTTGGGCGGCTCTCTGAGACGAGAGGGGAGTAAGTTAATTTGCCAAAGTCACAATGCGGAATTTGATTGCCGTAATGGTCAATGCTTAAGCGGGCCGGCCCACCCCCAATCGAGGCTGCTGCGCGTGCCGGTTTTTGTTGAAGATGGTCTGTTAATATATTCTGCCAACTTCGACCCGCAAGAGGATATCACCCTTGTTCAAATTTTGCCTGTTTTGATTCATCAAAACGACGATATGGAGTAATCTTACCCCTAAACGGGCCCAATTACTGCCGGCCCAACGCCGGCGAATGAACCGCCAAGCCGCCCAGGAAGCCAGGTTTTCTTTTGGCAACCCAGGGGGGCGGGCGGTTCTTTTTTTGTTCAGTGGACCAAAATCTCAGGACTTGGGCAGGTTCAAGATTTAAATCATCCAATTATTCTCACCGGCTTGATGCGTGATACGTGATGCGTAAGAAATCTTCTCTAAAAACCATCACGCATTACGTATCACAGACTTTGGATAATTATTTTCTTGGAGTTGCCTTAATGGGTTGCCTCTGGCCCCCCGAACTTCACTGTAACGTTTTTACGTTGAGCAATACCATTAAGTAACTGACCGTGGCTAACACAGGTGACAAGCCAGGGTTAAACTGTAATTCTTTTGTAGGCCTTTTGCAACGGCTTCATAAGAAATAGGCTCTACAATAAGCTCATTAAACGAAAGGAATTAACTGATGACGAACCAACATTACGAGGCCATTATCATCGGGGCCGGACAGGCTGGGGGTCCCTTTTCCACCACCCTGGCCCAGGCCGGTTGGAAAACAGCTTTGATTGAAAAAGAACACGTCGGCGGCACTTGCGTCAACGAGGGCTGCACTCCAACCAAAACAATGGTCGCCAGCGCCCGCATTGCCCACCTGGCTCGCCGGGCGGCGGATTACGGGGTGCAGGCCGGGCCAATCAGCGTGGATATGACCAAAGTGCGCCAGCGCAAACGGGATATTGTCAACAAGTTTCGCAACGGCGGCCAGCGTCACATCGAGCGCACCGAGGGCGTAGACCTCCTCTTTGGCGAGGCTCGCTTTACCGGCCAAAAAACAGTCGAAGTTCATCTGAACAATGGTGAAATTCGCACGTTAACCGCCGACCACATCTTTATCAACACCGGCGGCAGGCCGGTCAACCCGCCGGTTGAGGGACTCGATCAGGTTCCGACCCTCAACTCGACCTCGATTATGGAATTAGACACCGTGCCAGAGCATTTGCTAGTCCTGGGCGGCGGCTACATCGGCCTGGAATTTGGGCAGATGTTTCACCGCTTTGGCAGCAAAGTGACCGTCATCCAGCGCGGCGAGCGGCTGCTGGCGCGTGAAGACGCCGACGTGGCCGGCGAAGTGGCCCAAATACTGCGCGAGGAGGGGCTTGAGGTGCTGCTGAATACGAATCCGGTCCTG
Source organism: Anaerolineales bacterium (assembly GCA_015075405.1). Classification (GTDB taxonomy): domain Bacteria; phylum Chloroflexota; class Anaerolineae; order 4572-78; family J111; genus DSQQ01. Next base: position 1,063,828 of record JABTUK010000002.1, on the reverse strand, counting down.
GCCGCGCAGAGAAATGGGCAGATCGAGTTGATGGTTAAAACCCCTGAAGGGCAGCGCACGCTCACCGGCTCCCATTTGTTGGTGGCTGCGGGTCGCGCCCCTAACACCGACCGGCTCAACCTTGAAGCCGCCGGCGTTGAAATGGACAAACATGGTTTTATCAAAGTCAACGAGCGCCTGGAAACCAATGTGCCGGGCATCTACGCGTTGGGTGATGTCAAAGGCGGCCCGGCCTTCACCCACATCTCCTACGATGATTTCCGTATTCTGCGGACCAATCTATTGCACGGCGGCAATGCCACCACGACAAATCGGTTGGTCCCCTATACCGTTTTCATTGATCCGCAACTGGGCCGGGTTGGGTTGACCGAAGAGGAGGCCAGGGCGCAGGGCCGTCCTTTCTGTATCACCAAATTGCCGATGGCCAATGTCGCTCGCGCCATCGAGGTTGATGAGACTCGCGGCTTTATGAAAGCCATCGTTGACGCCGAAACAGACCAGATTTTGGGCGCAGCCATCCTGGGCCTTGAGGGCGGCGAGATCATGACCGTCCTGCAGATGGCAATGATGGGCCGAGTCCCCTATACCACCATCCGCGATGGCGTTTTTGCTCATCCCACCCTGGCCGAGTCCTTGAATAACTTATTTATGGCTTTGGATAACCAGGAACGAAAAACCTGCCACTACCCGAATCGGTAAATTCAGTTCGTTTAAGTGTAATGAATCGGCCTGATAGAAGACTATTGTTTAGAAATCTATCTAATCATTTGCTCCGACTAAGAGAAGATAACAACTATGATGCCTGAAATTTCATTCTCCGGGTTGATGATGGTGGCGGCGGTCGCCTTTGCTGTGCCCTTACTGCTCGGCCTCGCCCCCAGACTTCGGCTGCCCTCAGTGGTGCTGGAGATTGTGGCCGGGATCGTGCTTGGTCCCTCTGGGCTGGGTTGGGTGAAGGTTGACCTGCCGATCCAGATTCTGGCCTTGATCGGGCTGGCCTTCTTGCTCTTCCTGGCCGGGCTGGAAATTGAGTTTGATCGGCTGAAAGGGCGGCTGTTGAAGCTGTCTGGGCTGAGTTTCCTGGTCTCGTTTGGCCTGGCCCTGCTGCTCGGCTTTGGTTTGATGGTGGTGGGCCTGATCGAAGCGCCGCTCTTCATTGCCATTGTGCTGTCGGCGACGGCGTTGAGCGTGCTGATCCCGGCCCTCAAAGATACCGGCTTGATCGCTTCCGATTTTGGCCAACTAGCCATCGCCGCCGCTTCCATCGCCGATTTCGCCACCATCATCCTGCTGTCGTTGTTTTTCTCGCGCGAGGCCAGCGGCCTGGGGGCGCAGGTGGTCTTGCTTGGCGGCTTTGCCTTGCTGGTGGTATTGGTGGGGATGGTTCTGTGGGAAACAGAAAGATGGCGCTGGTTATCGGCGGTGCTCATCCGGCTGCAAGATACAACCGCCCAGATTCGAATTCGAGGCGCGTTCCTGCTGCTGGCAGTGCTGGTGGTCATTGCCGAGTCGTTTGGCCTGGAAGCCATCCTCGGCGCTTTTATCGCTGGGGCGCTGCTGGCTTTGCTGGATCGTGACGAAATGATGACCCATCCCCAGTTTCGCCACGGGTTAGAGGCAGTGGGCTTCGGCGTCTTCATTCCGTTCTTCTTTGTCAGCAGCGGCCTGCGCTTCAACCTGGCCGCGCTCTTTGCCAACGGCTCAACGCTGATCCTGGTGCCGGTCTTCCTGGCGGCTTTACTGCTGGTGCGCGGACTGCCGGCGCTCCTTTATCGTTCCCTGCTGGATGGGCCGCGGCTGGCGGCGGCGGGCCTGTTGCAGGCCACCTCGCTCTCGTTCATTGTCGTGGCGACCCAAATAGGCATAGAGTTGGAACTAATTGACCAGGCCACCAGTGCGGCGCTGGTCGCCGCCGGTCTCCTGTCGGTCATAATTTTCCCCCTCGTGGCGCTGACTATCCTACGCCGCAGCGAACCGGCTCCTGGCGCCGTCGAGCTGGGGATGATGACCCCAGACGCCAGATAAATTGATAACCCAGGAGTCACAAAGCTTGCTTTGTGACCAGAACAAAAATCCAATCTAAAAAGAAGTCAATGGAGGATCAAACAATGAAAGGTTTACAAGGAAAAAACGTGTTAGTCACCGGCAGCACCTCCGGCATCGGCCAGGCCATTGCCGTGCGCTTTGCTCAGGAAGGGGCCAATGTGGCCATCAATTACCGCTCCCGACCTGAAGATGCGGCCGAAACCCACGCCCAATTACACGGCGATGACCCGATGCACGATTATATGGATGAAATGGAAGAGGCGGGGGTCAACCATATCTTTGTGCAGGGCGATGTGTCGGTAGAGGCCGATGTGGTCAGAATGGTGCAAGAGACCATTGAGAAACTCGGCGGGCTGGATATTCTGATCAACAATGCCGGCATCCAAATTCCGGGCAATTCGCACGAACTGAGCATAGACAGCTTTGATCGGGTGCTGGGGGTCAATCTGCGCGGAGCTTATCTGTGCGCCCGTGAAGCTATCAAACACTTCCTGGCCCACGAAAAGCCGGGGGTGATCATTAACGTTTCCAGTGTGCATCAGGAAATTCCCAAGCCCCGCTTTCTGAGTTACTCGATCAGCAAGGGCGGGATGCAAAACATGACCCGCACCCTGGCTTTGGAATATGCCGGGCGGGGCATCCGGGTCAACGGGATTGGGCCGGGGGCGACCATTACCCCGATCAATCGGGCCTGGGTAGATGACCCGGTCAAGAGCGCGATGGTGTTGGAACATATCCCGATGCAGCGGGCGGCGACCTCGGAAGAAATGGCCGCGGTAACAGCCTTCTTATGCTCCGATGAAGCAGCCTACATCACCGGCCAGACGATTTTTGTGGATGGCGGCCTGACCTTGTTTGCCGATTTCCGCACCGCCTGGTCGTCGGAATAAGAAAGATTGGAGATTATCAATCTCCAATCTCTAATCTCCAGCTTGAAGGAGGCAATATGACCCAACAACCCTGGTGGCCGTCACCGTATGGCCCGGATGACCAAATGGGGATGCTCAACGAAATTACGCCGTTCAAGGTGGCCGAAGCGGCTCGACTGGTCCAGCGCGGCCAGATTTATGACTTGGGGCACGTGCTGGATGAAAAGGTCCCGGCTTTCCCTGGCCGCAGCTTCCGCCAACAGTTGACTACCAGCGCCCATCTGCTCAACCGCCGCCGGCCTGACGCCGGTCCAATGGGCTGGGGCGAAAACAACGTCAACTGGATTGTCGAGGTGGTCTCCAGCACCTCGCAGTTGGGTACGCACCTGGATGCGCTTAACCACTTGCAAATCGGCGACCGCTTTTACAACGGCCACACCCTGACCAATATTGCCGAGGAGTGGGGTACCAACAAGCTGGGCGTCGAGACGGTTCCACAAATTATCACCCGTGGGGTTCTGGTGGATGTGGCTCGGCTGCGCGGGGTGGAGCGGTTAGACAAAGGCTACGTTATCTCGGTCGCCGATGTGACGGCGGCGCTTGAGTGGCAAGGCGTCCAGGTCAAACGGGGTGATGCTGTCTTGTTTCACACCGGCTGGGGCGATCTATGGATGCAGGACAACGACACCTACCTCTCCGGCGAGCCGGGGCCGGGCCTGGAACTGGCCGCGTGGCTGGTCGAGCAAGGGGTGGCCCTGACCGGCTGTGACACCTGGAGCTATGGCGCAGTCCCGCCGGAAGACCCGACCATGCCCTTCGTTGTCCCCCAAACACTGAATGTACGGCACGGTCTGTTCATTGTGGAAAACCTCTATACCAGTAACCTGGCCCGCGACAATGTGTCTGAATTTATGTTTATCCTAACCCACGCCAAAGTGCGCGGCGCAACCGGAGCCTGGGTCTCGCCGGTGGCAGTGGTTTAACAAGAAGAAAAGGTAGCAGGGTCGCAAAGTCGCAGAAATGTAGTATCCCTGTCCACTGTCTACTATTTTTTAGGAGGTAACCTGGCCGAAAAATCCAACCTGTCAATTAACTATCGTACCCTGAGAATGTTCGGAAACTGTTTCGTCTGGCTGAATCGCCCCGGCATGAATGCCAGGGCTAGGGAACAGCGCCAGGGTACCCCGGCTTAAAGTCCGATTCATCGGGCGCTGTTGAATAATCCGGCGACTTCATCGCCGGACGAGCGTCGCTGGCAAGGTCGCTTTGGTGTTTCCAAATGCTCTCACCCTTAATAAAAATCTGGATCCCCAATCTTAACTTCGGGACTCTGCCAAAACTATTACAAAGGAGAATAACTCATGTTTCATAAAAATAGTTCAAACCGAACCAAACTGGCCGCCATCGCGGTTATCGCAATGATCGTTCTCATCGTGGTGAGTGGGGTAGCCGCCGCCTCGTCTAATTGTAAAAAGGTCAACGGTAAATTGATCCTCAATCCAGATACCACCGGATCGTACAAAGGCGATATCAAGGGAGATTCTGCTTTTACCGGAACCAGTTTTACCCCTACGGATATCCCTGATGTGGCGGTGTTAACCGGCAATAATATCATCCATACGAATAAAGGAGACTTGATGACCCAGGATGCTATTGTTCTCCGTACGACGGGGGCCGGAGAATTTGCCGAGGTTGATACGGTGGTCGGCGGTACCGGTGACTGGGCCGGGGTCACCGGCGTTATCCAGGCTATTGGGACGTTCACTTTTGAGGCTGGCGGCACAGGCAATTACAGCGGTCAGATTTGCGCCCCCTAAGGAATTTTGATTTGCAAAATCGGTAATCTCCATATTCCGGGAAGATTGGAAGGCTGGAAGGTTGGTCAATATTTACCAACCCTCCAATCCTCCAACCTTCCAAGCTTTACCGAATTTTGCTTGCAGTCAAAACTCATAAGGTCTGATGTAAAGCCCTCTAGCTTGGGTAAAGGAGCAAACCATGTCTACAAACAATCATTACGATGTGATTATTATTGGCAGCGGGGCGGGTGGTGGCACGATGGCCCGCGCCCTGGCCCCGACCGGCAAGCACATCCTGATCCTGGAACGGGGCGGCTTTCTCCCCCGCGAGCGGGAAAACTGGGATACCAAGTCGGTGGCCGTGAACAAGCGTTATGCTTCGGGTGAAACCTGGTACTTTGACGACAAACCGTTTCGCCCTTCTCATCCACATTATTTCGTCGGCGGCAGCACCAAGTTGTACGGGGCAGCCCTGATCCGCCTGCGCGAACGAGATTTTGAAGAAGTCAAACACGCCGGCGGTATTTCCCCGGCCTGGCCGATCAGCTATGACGACCTGGAGCCTTACTACACTCAGGCCGAAAGATGGTATTACGTTCACGGCCAGGCCGGAATTGATCCCACTGAGCCAAAACGCAGCGAACCCTTCCCCTACCCACCCCTGGCCCACGAACCGCGCATCCAGCAGTTGAACGACGACCTGAAGCGGCTTGGCTACAACCCTTTCCCCCTGCCGATGGGAGTCAATCTGGGTAATGAAAATGGAGAACAAGGGCCGCTAACCGTTCTGAGCAACTTCGACGGCTACCCCGACCCAACCGAGTCCAAAGCCGACGCCCACGTGATTGGGATCAAACCTGCGTTGCAATACGACAATGTGACCCTCAAAACCCACAGCTACGTCGAGCGGCTGGAAACGGACGGCAGCGGGCGCAAGGTCAACCGGGTCGTGGTCAAACAGGATGATGGGACGCGGATAGTCTACACCGCCGACTGGGTGATCGTCGCCGCCGGGGCGATCAACTCCGCGGCCCTGTTTCTACGCTCCAAAAATGAATTTCATCCCGATGGCCTGGCCAACAAGTCCGGCCTGGTCGGCTGCAACTATATGAGCAACAACAACGCCACCTTCATCGCCATCAGCAAAGAACCCAACGACGCCATCTTCGAGAAGACTCTAGCCCTGGCCGATTTCTACTGGGGGTCGGAGGAGTGGCCTTATCCGATGGGCTTCATCCAAATGCTGGGCAAGGTGGATGAGGTGGCTATGGCCTTCGAGTCGCCGCAGCCGTTGAATGGGATGACCTACGCCGAGATGGCCGCCCACTCGCTGGATTTCTGGCTGCAATCCGAAGATTTGCCCGATCCGAACAATCGCGTCCGCTTGAACGCTAACAATGAGATTGTGTTCCACTACCAGCGCAACAACGTCGAGGCCCACCAGCGCTTGACCGACAAACTCAAATCTCTCCTCAGTTACATTGGTTGCCATGAACACCTGATTCCGGTAGACTTTTACCTGGGTACGCAGTTTCCTTACAACACCGCCCATCAGATGGGCACAATGAAAATGGGAATTGACCCACAAACCTCCGTCCTCGATCCCTACTGCCGGCCCCACCAACTGGAAAATGTATTTGTGACCGATGGCAGTTTTATGGTCTCGTCGGGGTCGGTCAACCCCACCCTGACTATCATCGCTCAAACCCTGCGGGTGGCCGATTTTATCAAACATAAGGTGCTATGATGAGCGCAAATAACATTACCCAAATAGCCAATCTACTCTCGCAAGCCGGTTCGGCCCACCATCACTTTGAGCAAACCGTTCTCAAGGGCGTTTACGACCAGGAATGGCCGGCCTGGTACGCCGACTACGTCATCAGGCATGGTCTGGGAGCATTGCTGCCCACGCCGGTCACCGTCGAGCAACTGGGCCAATTCCTGGCCGATAATTACGAACTTTACAAACGGGAAAATTCTAAATTGGGCTGGGCCGATTACACGGCCCAACAAATCGCCGCCCATTGGAGGAATGGCTCATGAATACCGCCGAACACCAACGCTTGGTTGCTCACCGCGAGCACAAGGCCAACTGGAAAAACTGGGGACCCTATCTGAGTGAGCGCGCCTGGGGCACGGTGCGCGAAGATTATAGCGACTACGGCACAGCCTGGGATTACTTCTCCCACGACCAGGCCCGCAGCCGGGCCTATCGCTGGAATGAAGACGGCTTGGCCGGCATCTCCGACCGCTACCAATACCTGTGCTTCGCCCTGGCCCTCTGGAACGGGCGCGACCCCATCCTCAAGGAGCGCCTGTTTGGGCTGACCGGCTCGGAGGGCAATCATGGCGAGGATGTCAAAGAATATTACTTCTACCTCGACAGCACCCCAACCCACTCCTACATGAAGATGCTTTACAAGTACCCCCAGGCCGCCTTCCCCTATGGCGATTTGGTGGCCGAGAACCGGCGGCGCGGCTTCCACGATTTTGAATACGAACTGCTCGACACCGGCGTTTTTAACCACAACCGTTACTTTGATGTCTTTATCGAATACGCCAAGGCCGGCGAAGACGACATTCTCATCAAAATCACCGCCGTCAATCGCGGGCCAGAAGCGGCAGAGTGTTACTTGTTGCCAACACTCTGGTTTCGCAACACCTGGAGTTGGGGCTACCCCGCCGGGCCGATGGGCGATGTGCCGGGCAAACCCATCCTGCGCCAGGCCGAGAGGCCCAACGGCATTTCCATCGTCGAAGCCAGCCACCCTGCCGCCGGCATGTACCATCTCTATGCCGAGGGCGGCCCCGACCTGCTCTTTACCGAAAATGAGACCAATTCCGAGCGCCTTTTCGGTCTGGCTAATACCAGTCCCTACGTCAAAGATGCCTTCCATCGCTGCCTGGTCAATGGGGAGATTGAAGCAGTCAACGCCGAGCAGTACGGCACAAAAGTGGCCGCCTTGTACAACGGCTCTATCCCCGCCGAGTCGCGGACTGTCCGCCTGCGTCTAATAGGGGGTGGGGGGGGGGGGGGGGGGCCTAGGGATAAATCTTTAATCTCCAACCCCCAACCCCCAACCCCCAACCCCTTCTCTGACTTTGAGGTTATATTTGCCCAACGCCAGGCCGAGGCCGATGAATTTTATGCCGCTGTGCAGAATCCTAATCTGAGCGAAGACGAGCGGCGGGTGCAGCGCCAGGCTCTGGCCGGGATGCTCTGGTCCAAACAGCTCTTTTACTACGACATCGAGCAGTGGCTTCAGGGTGATCCGGGTGTACCTCCACCCCCGGTGTCTCGAAAGCACGGGCGCAACCACGAGTGGGATCATCTCAACAACTTCGACATCATCTCGATGCCAGACAAGTGGGAATATCCCTGGTACGCCACCTGGGACTTGGCCTTCCACTGCATTCCTTTAGCCTTGGTAGATACCGACTTCGCCAAGCGCCAGCTCGAGCTGATGACCCGCGAATGGTATATGCACCCCAACGGCCAGTTGCCGGCCTACGAGTGGGCCTTCGGCGATGTCAACCCACCGGTGCATGCCTGGGCTGTCTGGCGGGTCTACAAGATTGACGAAAAACAGACCGGTCAGGCCGATCGGGCCTTTCTGGAAGGCATGTTCCAGAAATTGCTGCTGAACTTTACCTGGTGGGTCAACCGCAAGGATGCCGAAGGCAACAACATTTTCCAGGGCGGCTTTCTGGGGCTGGATAACATCAGCGTCTTCGACCGCAGCGCCAGTTTGCCCACCGGCGGCCACATTGACCAATCCGATGGCACCTCCTGGATGGGCGCTTTCTGCCTGACCATGCTGACCATTGCCCTGGAACTGGCCAAAGCAGAGCCAATCTACCAGGATATGGCCACCAAATTCTTTGAGCATTTTTTGCGGATTGCCCACTCGATCAGCGATATGGGCGGGGCCGGGCACAGCCTCTGGGATGAGGAGGATGGCTTTTTCTACGATGCGCTCCACCTGCCCGATGACCGGGTAGTTTCCCTCAAAGTTCGCTCCCTGGTGGGCCTGCTGCCCTTGTTTGCCGTGGATACCATTGAACCAGAGATTCTGGAAACGATGCCCGATTTCAAACGGCGCTTGCACTGGTTTGTCGAGAATCGCTTTCACCTGAGTGGAAATATCGCCAGTGTGGATGTGCCCGGCGTGGGTAAACGACGTTTGGTGGCCTTTTTAACCCGCGAGCGGCTGGTGCGGGTTTTGCAAAAGATGCTGGACGAGAACGAGTTTCTATCGGAGTATGGCATTCGCTCGGTCTCAAAGTATCATCAGGCCAACCCTTACAGTTTCTATGTCAACGGTCAGGCCCACACCGTCAGCTACCAGCCGGCAGAGTCAGAAAGCGGCCTGTTCGGCGGCAACTCCAACTGGCGCGGCCCGATCTGGTTCCCCATCAACTACCTCATCATCGAGTCGCTGCAAAAGTTCCATTACTACTACGGCGACAGCCTGAAAGTTGAGTGTCCCACCGGCTCCGGCCAGATGATGACCCTGGGCGAGGTGGCGACTGAGTTATCACAGCGCTTGATGCGGCTGTTCCTGCGCAACGCCGAGGGCCGGCGGCCTATCTACGGCGGGCTGCATCCTTTCCAGGCCGACCCGCACTGGCGCGATTTGATCCTGTTCAATGAATATTTCCACGGCGACAACGGCGCGGGCCTGGGGGCCAGCCATCAAACCGGCTGGACCGGCGTCGTCGCCAAACTGATCCAACAAAGCGGCGGGCAGGCTGAATAAGTAAACGTCTAAAATTTACTTCCCGTTTTGAGTTCCTATAAGTTCCCTTAGTTCCCTGGGAACTCGTAGGAACTTGGGGGAACTTATTTTTGGACAATCACTAAGCTTGCTTTATCCAGAATAGAGGTTATGATGATTGAAACTGCTGTAGCTTCCCCCTTGATTTTAGCCGCCATTATGGAGGACTCGATGGATGACCCTGGCTTCCCGCCTATCTTTGATTTTGGCCGCGAAGTATGTAGTCATCTGGCCGTAGCTGAAGAGCGCGAATGGCTGGTTGCCAATGGCATCGGCGGCTACGCCTCCGGCACAATTGCCGGGGTGCTGACCCGCCGCTATCACGGCTTGCTGGTGGCCGCGCTCAAGCCGCCGTTGGGCCGCACATTGCTCTTGACCAAGCTCGACGAAACCATCGCTGGCAACGGCGACAGCTACGCTTTATTTGCCAATCGCTGGGGCAGCGGGGTGGTTGACCCCACCGGCTATGCCCTCCTGGAGCGATTTCACCTGGAAGGGACCATCCCGGTCTGGACCTTTGGGCTGGCCGAGGGGCTGCTGGAAAAGCGCATCTGGATGCAGCCCGGCGCGAACACCACCTATATTCGCTATGACCATCGCCGCGGCGACCGCCCGCTGGTGCTGACCCTCAAGGCGATGGTCAACTATCGCGATTACCACAGCAGCACCCACGCCGGCGATTGGCAGATGCAGGTCACGCCGGTGAAGCACGGCCTCCAGGTTAACGCTTTCGACGGCGCGACGCCCTTTTACCTGTTGAGCGACCAGGCCGAGGCCCGGCCGGAACACACCTGGTATCGAAATTTCCACCTGAGCGTCGAAGCCTATCGCGGCCTGGACGCGGTGGAAGATCATCTGTATTCCGGCTTCTTCCGGGCCATTCTGCGCCCCGGCGAGTATGTTACCCTGGTAGCCAGTACTGCCCCAGCCCCCAACCTCGACGGTCTCTCCGCCTACGCCGAACGGCAAGCCTATGAGCAGCGGTTGCTAATCTCTGTTGGGGCCGATTTCAAATCCGCCTTAGCTGCCCCTGAGCCAGATTTTTCCAGTCTGGCCCAACACCTGACCCTCGCCGCCGATCAGTTTATCGTCCGCCGGCCCTCGGCCAACGAGCCTGACGGTCACTCGATCATTGCCGGCTATCCCTGGTTCGGCGATTGGGGCCGGGATACCATGATAAGCCTGCCCGGACTGACCCTCTCGACCGGGCGGCCGGAGGTGGCTCGCAGTATCCTGCGCACCTTCGCCCAGTTTGTGGATCAGGGCATGCTGCCCAACCGCTTCCCCGATGCCGGGGAAACGCCGGAATACAACACCGTTGACGCCACTTTGTGGTATTTTGAAGCGATCCGGGCCTACCATGCCGCTACCAATGACGATGAGTTGCTGGTCGAACTTTGGCCGATTCTGCAAGAGATCATCGCCTGGCATCAGCGAGGCACTCGCTACAATATCCATGTAGACCCGGCCGATGGCTTACTTTATGCCGGGGAGCCGGGGGCGCAACTGACCTGGATGGACGCTAAAGTGGGTGATTGGGTGGTCACGCCGCGCATCGGCAAGCCGGTGGAGGTCAATGCCCTCTGGCACAACGCCTTGCATATCATGGCCAGCGTTGCCCGGCGTTTAGGACACGCTACCGACGAATATGAAGCCAGCGCCCAACAGGCCCAGAACGGCTTTGCTCGCTTTTGGAACGAAGCGGCCGGCTATTGCTATGACGTTCTGGACGGACCCAACGGCCACGAAGCTGCCCTGCGCCCCAACCAACTCCTGGCCGTTTCTTTACCCCACAGCCCGCTCGAAGCCAGGCAGCAACGCGCTATCGTGGATGTGTGCGCTCGCTATTTGCTGACCCCACACGGCCTGCGCAGCCTGGCCGCCGACGACCCAGCCTATACCGGCCATTACGGCGGCAGTCCGCGCCAGCGGGATGGGGCCTATCATCAGGGCACAGTTTGGGCCTGGTTGATCGGGCCGTTTGTCAGCGCCCATCTACGGGTCTACCGCAACCCGGCCCTGGCTCGCTCCTATTTACTGCCCCTGCTGCGGTCTCTGTTTAGCAACACTGTCGGCAGCATCAGCGAAATCTTTGACGGCGACCCACCCTTCCTGGGGCGCGGCTGTACCGCTCAAGCCTGGAGTGTGGCCGAGGTGCTGCGGGCCTGGCAAGAGGTGAATACAGAAGATAGAAGTAGTCAGTAGTCAGAGGCCAGTAATCAGAGGCCAGTAGTCAGAGGCCAGTAGTCAGAGGCCAGTAGTCAGAAGATATATTGACTACCGATTACTGATTACTGACTACTGATTACTGGATCTTAAAGGGGTAACTCCTATGACCACCAATCTCAACGTAGGCGATAAATTTCCTGATATTGAACTGCCTAATCAAGAGGGCAAGCTCAAACGCCTCTCGCGCTTTACCCAGCCGAGCCAGATGGACCAAAAGCTGGGTTTCAATGATGGTTATCCGCTGATTGTGGTCTTCTATCGGGGTTTCTTCTGTCCCCGCGACAACCAGCAGATGCGGCAACTGGTCCAATTTCAGGCCGAGTTGAGGGTCAATTACGGCCAACTCGTCAGCATCGCCGTTCAGCCGCCGCCGGTGCAGGCCGCCTTTCGGGCCGGGCTGGGGGCGCAGTGGCCTTTTCTGGCCGATGAAAAGCGAGAAGTGATTAAGCAGATCAATATTCTCGACGAAACCGAAGGGGAGTACGCCTACGTGGCCCAACCTTACACCTTTGTGCTGCGGCCCGACCTGACCATCCACAAAATCTACAACGGCTGGTTCTACGTGGGCCGGCCCACCCTGGACGAACTGCGCCTCGACCTGCGGGCGATCATGGAAACACTATCCAATTATCGCTATGAGGCTTACAACACTCCCGAAGCAAAGCAGATTCGCATTCCTCAGCAGGAATGGGCCGATGGCCCGCCCCCGTTGGGGGCCACTGGGTTGCCGGTAGCTCAGGGCGTCGTGCGCTCGTTTGATCTCAATCTGGGCAATGGCTTGATTGATTGGAATGGACAGGAGATATTTTTTAACTTCACCGCCATCCCCGGCCAGGGCTATCGTACCCTCAAACCCGGCACAAGCGTACAATTTGAGGTAGTGGAAAATAAAACCGGTCTAACAGCCAGAAATATTCAGGCCATCAAGGGATAAGAGACCCGACTTGGTGGTTGAAGGGTCTCGGCTTCCACCCGCTTAGTGATTGTCCAAAAATAAGTTCCCCCAAGTTCCTACGAGTTCCCAGGGAACTAAGGGAACTCGTAGGAACTCAAAACGGGAAGTAAATTTTAGATGTTTACTTAGAATAACTCATGGCTTGGCAAAGGTGACAATATGGGCTGGTGCGCCGAAGGAAACTGTACCCTGAGCGGTAACGAATGGACTGAGCGCCTGCTCCGCTTCTTTGAGCAAAAGTTCAAATTGGTCATCATCAAGCATGTCGGCCAGAACCCAGCCTTTGACATCGGTGTAAACCCAGGATTGGATCGAAGGAAAACAGGCGGTTCCGGGATAGGTCTCAATTGTAATGTTTGGCAGAGTATCTCGCGGGGATTACTGGCGGAACGGTTGCGCCGCTTGCAGCGGATGGGGGTGGTCGAGAAACTCGAGTGGGGGAAAGGCCCCCGGCAAACTGAATACCAGCTTACCCAGGCGGGCTGGGAACTCCAGGCCGTGATTGAATCGCTCCTGACCTGGGGCGCTCGCTGGGCCTTTGGCGAACCTGAAATGAATGACCTCGATCCGATCTTGCTGCTGTGGTGGATGCGCAGCCGGGTCTGCGTCGAGCAGCTCCCGCAGCAGCGGGTGGTGGTCCAGTTTGATTTCAAGGGGGCCGTGGATGAAAGTTACTGGCTTGTTTTAACCAAAGAGGATGTGTCCGTTTGCCTGACCCATCCCGGCTTTGATCTCGACGTGTTGGTAACGGCCGATCTGGCGGCCTTTTACCGCATCTGGTTGGGGCACATGGATTTTAACACCGCCCGCAGTAAGGGCCTGGTTAAAATAGAAGCCATCCCGGCGCTGGTTCAGGCCTTCCCTAACTGGTTTGCCTACAGCCATGCCGCTGATACGGTCCGCGCTGCCCTGGCCGAGATGGCCGTTGAGAAATGAGGGGGGCCGGTGCGTCCAAGAAGAGACCCCACGGGTTATGGAAACTCGTGGGGTCTTTCTGTTCAACCTGGATAAAATGCAGCGAAACCGCAGTTCAGGCTCACCCTTGACCGTTCAAGGTTTCAAGCGGGCCGTTAAGTTCTTTCCAGGCTTTAATACCGCCCCCCATGTGCCCCACCGAATTTAACCCCATCTCCTGCAACCGCTGAGCAGCCAGGGCCGAGCGGCCGCCGCTGGCGCAGTACAGCAGAAACTTTTTACCCGAAGCAAAGACCGGGTTGTGATAGGGGCTTTCCGGGTCAACCAGAAACTCCAGCATCCCGCGTGAAGCGTGGACGGCATTCGGTATCTTGCCATCCCGCTGCAATTCCGGGGTATCGCGGATATCCACAAAAACCACGCTTTTATCCTGCAATAAGGTCAGTGCCTCGGCCGGGGGGTAGGTAATCACCTGCTCATTGGCTTCACTTAACAGTTGTTTAAATCCTTTTTTCATTTTATATAGCTCCTTGCAGCGAAAATAATGTTGATATTTGCCTGTCATTAAACTACAGATGGGCCGCTGAGTGGTATCCTTTGGGGATACAGGCAGGGATACAAAGAACGCCTCAGGAACTATCAGTAGGCCGCAGCATCCTGAGTAGCGAGGCGTATCGAAGGGCGCCATTGCGGTCTACTGACTATTTGAGATGAATGACGTCGCCTCATTTGGCGAGTGGGTGCGGCAGCAGCAAGCCAGGCCGGGGCCTGTGGAATAGGGGCAGCCTAAAGGTCTTTAAGACCTTTAGGGTCTGGCCTGCCGGGTTAAAATAGTTTCCCCTGCTCGCCGGTTTCGGCTTCGGTTTTGGCTTTTTTGAAGCTCAAACCGCCCAGAGACAGGTCGGGGTAGTGGGGCGACTCCTGGCCGGAGAGCAAGCCTTCGAGGGTTAAAATCTGTATCTTGGGGAAAGCGCCACGTGTTCACGCAGCACAATCAGGTTGTCGCCGTAGAGGTCTGGTACTGTGATAAGGCGCAGCTATGTAGCAGCTATGTTGCATCTATGTTGCAGGTATAGTCCAGTTAGTTAACTCCAAGGAGAGCGTTCGGAAACTGCTTAACCTGTCTCGCCCGCCCTGGCATGAACTGCCAGGGCTAATCAACAGCGCCGGGTGAACCCGGCTTTAGCCCGATTAATCGGGCGTTGTGCCATAGTCCGGCGACTTCATCGCCGGACGAGCGTCGGTGGTAAAGGTTACTCTGGAGTTTCCGAATCCTCTCTCCAAGAAAAAAAGTTGGTTCTGGTGGTACGTGGTGCATGGTCCGCGACGTAAATGTGTTACGCACCACGCACCACGCACCATGCACCACGATTTTACGCCGCCTTTGTTTCCAGTTGTAGCACGGCTTCGCGGACGGCGTTGGCGGCGGCCTGCCAACTGGCCCGGTTCTTCAAATCGGCTTGCAGATGGAGGGGGGGGCCAAAACAAACATGGACGGTGCGCGGACGAGGGAGGGCGGCCCCTTTGGGCATGGCTTGAGCCGTACCCATCAAGCGCATGGGGATGACCGGAATATCGGGAAACAGGGCAATCAGCCGGCCAATGCCGCGCCGGAAGGGGCCAATCTTGCCGGTCGGGCTGCGCGTGCCTTCGGGGTAAATCACCACGCCGTAGCCTTCATCCAGCGCCCGGATGACGTGACGCAGCGGGTCTTCCCCCTTGACCGTCTCGCGGTCTACCGGGATAGCATTGAACAGGATGCGGGCTGTGCTTTGCTGCCAGCCGCCTTCAAAAAAGTAATCTCGGGCGGCAGCAGCGACCACTCGCTGGCGCAGTGGCGACGGCAGGGCGCTAAAAATAATGGCCGTATCGGCATGGCTGGAGTGGTTGGCTGTCAGCAGGAAAGCGCCTTCGCGCGGAATATAATCCGCGCCGCTGATCCGGGGCCGGAAATAGAGCCGAATGTAGCTAAAAAAGAGTTTGCGGATGATTTCGGTGAAAGGATAATGACTGGCGTAGAGACTCATCTTCCATCCTCCCCTTCAATTGCTTTTTAAGCCGGCCAGCCAATGAAAATCTTCGCGCAGCCGGGGGTAGAGCTGGCTAAAGCGGGCATACATTTCACTGTAGTGGGCCTGGCGGCTGGGATTGGGGCTGGTGATTGGGCCGTAATGAGCAGTTTGCTGGCAGGCGGCGGGGAGGTCAGGGTACAGCCCCGCGCCCACGCCGGCCAGCAGCGCCGCCCCCACGCTGGCCTGCTCGCTCAGCAGAGATTGCTGCAAGGGCAAGCCAAACACATCGGCCTGGATTTGCCGCCAGACTTCGCTTTCCGCGCCGCCGCCGCCGGCAATAACCCGCTCGACCTGCCCGCCCAGGCTCAAGCTAATTTCGAGCGTTTGGCGCAGGGCAAAGGCAACCCCTTCCATCACCGCCCGCGCCAGGTGGCCGCGGGTGTGGTACGCGCTCAGGCCGATAAAGCCCCCTCGCGCTAAGGGGTCCATGTGCGGGGTGCGTTCGCCGGAGAGGTAGGGTAGAAAAATCAAGCCATCCGCGCCGGGGGGAACGGCGGCAGCCTCGGCGCTTAAGATAGGGTAGGCGTCGGCGGCCTCGGCCAGGCCGGTCACATGGCGCAGCCAGCGCAGCGACAGCCCGGCCGACAGAATGGCTCCCAGCACATACCACATCTGGGGCACGGCGTGGTTGAAAACGTGCAGGCGCGGGTCTGTTCGTAGAATATTCTGTCCCGATGAAGGGAACTCAGGGGAACTCATAGGAACTTGAAGAATTTCTGAGTTCCCCTGAGTTCCTTTAGTTCCCTGAGTTTCTTTAGCCGGTTGGAGCGGCACAAACACCTGCCCTCCGCTGCCGGTGGTGACAGCCGCCAGACCAGGGGCAACCAAACCGTTGCCGATAGCCTGCGCGGGCTGGTCGGCGCAACCGGCAATAACGGGGATACCGGCGGACAAGCCTAATTTGGCCGCAGCCTGGCGGGTGAGCTGTCCGGCTACGGCGGTTGAGGCCAGAACCGGCGGAAAAAGAGTTTCGGGCAGGCCAACCCCGGCCAGAATTTCAGCGGCCCACGCTTGACGGCTGATGTCAAATATGCCGGTGCTGGCGGCGTCGCTGACCTCGGTGGCAATTTCGCCGGTCATGCGCAGGCGGATATAATCTTTAGGCAGGATCACCTGATGAGTATGAGCCAGCAGCGCCGGTTCATACTCGGCCAGCCAGACCAATGTTGGACCTTGAAAGCCGACAGCCGGTAAAGTGCCGGCTATAGCGGCGTAGCGCTCCGATCCCAGGGTAGCGGTCAGTTTGGCGCAGGCGGCGGCGCTGCGCTGGTCGGCCCAGATGATGGCCGGGTGCAGCGGCACGCCCGCCCGATCCAGCAGGATCGTGCCGTGCATCTGGCCGCTGAAACTGATTGCCGCCACATCGCTGCGTCCGGCCTGTTCCGTGGCCTGGCGCACAATGGTAATTGTCGCCTGCCACCAATCCTCCGGGTTTTGCTCAGCCCGATCCGGGGCAGGTTTATGCAGAGGATATTCCTGGCCGGCGATCGCCACCGTTTGGCCGGTCTCCGGGTCAAACAAAACTGCCTTGGCGCTCGATGTGCCAATGTCAATACCGAGGAGGAGGGGCATCGTTAGTCTGCCTTCACAAAAGCTACAAAATATAGTGCCGTAGTGCGTGGTGCGTGGTGCGTAATTAAAATTCCACGCACTACGCACCACGCACCACGTTTATCCGTTCTTCCGTTCAAACTCGCGCATAAAGTCCACCAGCGTCTGCACGCCTTCGAGGGGCATAGCATTGTAAATGGAGGCTCGCAGGCCGCCGACAGAGCGGTGGCCTTTCAACCCGCTGAGGCCGGCGGCTTCGGCTTCTTTGGCAAATTTCTTTTCCAGCTCTTCGTTGCTACCCTGGATGCGAAAATTGACATTCATATAAGAGCGGTCTTGTTTTTCAACGGTGCCCGTGTAGAACCCGGTCGCGTCAATGGTCCCGTACAGCAGTTTGGCCTTGGCCTCATTGCGCTCCTCGATGGCAACCACGCCTCCTTCGGCCTCGATCCAATCCATCACCAGGCCAATCATATAAATGCCAAACGTGGGCGGTGTATTGTAGAGCGAGTTGTTTTTGATGTGGGTGGCGTATTTGAGCATGGTCGGTGTGCTGGCCGGGGCGCGCTCGGCCAACTCTTTACGCATAACCACTAGGGTAACACCGGCTGGGCCGATATTTTTTTGCGCCCCGGCGAAAATCAGGCCAAATTTGGACACATCCACCGGCCGGGACAAAATATCGGACGACATATCGGCTACCAGGGGAACCCCACCCGTATCGGGAAAGCTGCGCCACTGGGTACCAAAGATGGTGTTATTGGAGCAAATGTGGACATAGGAGGCATCGGGATTGAATTCGATTTCGTCGGGCCGGGGTAGCCGCCGGAACTTTTCAGCCTCGGTCGAGGCGGCCAGGCGACACTCGGCTACTTTTTTGATTTCCTCAATTGCTTTCTCGGTCCACGCGCCGGTGTGGAGCACGTCAATGGGCCGGCCGGGGAGGTACAAATTCATCGGGACCATCGAAAACTGCAAGCTGGCCCCCCCTTGCAAAAAGAGCACCGCATAATCGTCGGGGATGCCCATCGCCTGGCGCAGGCCACGCTCGGTCCGGGCCAAAATCCCCTCAAATTCCGGCGAGCGATGGCTCATCTCCATCACCGACATACCGGAATCCTGAAAATTAAGCATCTCGTCGCGGGCACGCTCCAAAACTGGTTCGGGCATCACCGCCGGCCCGGCGCTGAAATTAAAAATCCGGTCAGACATAATAATCTCCTCCGAAGATAGTAGACGGTAGACAGTAGACAGGGTTACTCCATCTCTGCGACTTTGCTACCTTGCTACTCTGCGCCTCATTATACCGCAGCCAGGCGTAAAACGTAAAAAGCGAAGCCGGGGGACTTTTAGAGATACCGAATTTTGCCAAAATAAGGGGCTTATGGGAAGATAGGCAATGAAGATTGTGGGAACTTGTAGGAACTCAAGGGAACTCAGGCAGGTAGTTCCTATGAGTTCCAATCAGTTCCCTCAGTTCCTATCTTTGAAAGAGGACATTAAATCATGACAAAACCCCCTCATGTTACAGTCTGGAACGAGTACCGGCACGAAAAACGAAACGCCGTAGTTGCCAAAATCTATCCCGATGGGATTCATCAACAGATTGCCCGTCACCTGCAAGGGGAGGGGTTCACCGTTCAGACCGCTACCCTCGATGAGCCGGAACATGGCTTAACCCAGGATGTTCTCAATCAAACCGATGTGCTTATCTGGTGGGGGCATATGGCTCACCAGGAGGTAGCCGACGCGGTGGTGGAGCGTGTCCGCCAGCGGGTCTGGCAGGGGATGGGCTTGATTGTGCTGCACTCCGGCCATTTTTCCAAAATTTTCAAAGCGTTGATGGGCACATCGTGCGACCTGAAGTGGCGCGAACTGGGCGAAAAAGAGCGGATTTGGGTGGTCGAACCGGGCCATCCTATTGCTGCCGGGCTGCCCGAATATTTTGAAATCCCCCAGGCCGAGATGTACGGCGAGCATTTCGACATCCCCGCGCCCGATACCCTGGTCTTTATCAGTTGGTTCCAGGGCGGCGAAATTTTCCGCAGCGGCTGCTGTTTCCATCGCGGGCGGGGCAAAATCTTTTATTTCCGCCCCGGCCACGAAACTTACCCCATCTACCACCAGCCGGAGGTGCTGCGGGTCATCAGTAATGCCATCCATTGGGCCGCCCCTGTCGCCGGGCCGGAGGTCAAGTTTGGCAATTTTCCGACGCCGTTGGAGAAAATATAAAGGAAACTGAAGGAACTAAGGGAACTGAGGGAACTTTTTTGAAGTTCCCTCAGCACCTACGAGTTCCCTTAGTTCCTTTAAATCTTTGGAGGTGTTGAACATGACGGACAACATTCGTTGGGGAATTTTGGGCACGGGGGTCATTGCCCGCAAATTTGCGCTGGGGCTGAAAGCTGCCCCCGGCGCGGAACTGGTCGCCGTCGGTTCGCGGATAGAGGCAACAGCAGACCAATTTGGCGACGCTTTTGACGTGCCGCGCCGCCATGCCAGCTACGAGGCGCTGGCGCATGACCCCGAAGTGGATGTTATTTACATCTCGACGCCCCACTCGCTGCACAAAGACAACACCCTGCTCTGTCTGGAGGCTGGTAAAGCCGTTTTGTGCGAAAAGCCGTTTGCCATCAATGCCGTCGAAACGGAAGCGATGATTAAGCTGGCCCGCCAAAAAAAGCTGTTTCTCATGGAAGCCATGTGGACCCGTTTTTTGCCGGCGGTGCTCAAGGTGCGGCAATTGATTGCCGAAGACGCCATTGGCGAAGTGCGTATGCTCATGGCCGATTTGGGCTTTCGGGCCGAATTTGACCCCAAAAGCCGCCTGTTTGACCCGGCCCTGGGCGGCGGCGCGCTCCTCGACGTGGGCATCTATACGGTCTCCTTTGCTTCGATGTTGTTGGGGACGCCGGTCAAAGTGACCAGTTTGGCCCAGTTGGGGCAGACCGGCGTGGACGAACAATCGGCCATGCTGTTGAGCTATGCCGGGGGACAACTGGCCGTCCTGGCCGCAGCCGTCAGAACCGACATCCCGTCCGAAGCCATTATCATGGGCACGAAAGGACGAATCAGAGTCCATGCGCCCATCTACTGCCCGGTTCGCCTCACCTTATCCCGGCCTGAGCAGGGAGATGAAATTATTGACGCGCCCCTTGAAGGCAACGGCTACAACTATCAGGCCCTTGAGGTCATGAACTGCCTGCGAAATGGTTGGTTAGAAAGCGCCACCATGCCGCTGGACGAAACCCTGTCTATCATGCGCACGATGGATGAAATCCGCGCCCCGTGGGGCTTGAAATATCCGATGGAGTGAGATGTGATGCGTGATGCGTGAGAACGCTTCGCGTCACGCATCACGCATCACGTATCACCAATAAAAGGTTTATATGGAATACGGACACATCCCTGATATCGACAAACCCATCTCCCGCCTGGTTCAGGGCACGGTGATGATTACTTCGGACGAAGTGGAGCGGAGTTTTACGCTGCTGGATGAGATTTTTGAACTGGGCTGCACCACCTTTGACACCGCGCACGGGTACGGCAATGGTGACTGCGAGCGCACCTTTGGGCGCTGGCTCGATGAGCGTGGACTGCGCGAAAAGGTGGTCATCATCGGCAAGGGGGCGCATCACAACCAAGACCGCCAGCGAGTGACGCCTTTTGATATTACTTCTGACCTGTTTGACTCGCTGGCGCGGTTGCGGACTGATTTTATTGACCTCTATCTGCTGCACCGCGATGACCCGACGGCGCCGGTCGGCCCGATTGTAGAAGTGTTGAACGAGCACCAGGCGGCGGGCCGAATTCACGCTTTTGGCGGTTCTAATTGGAGCCACGAGCGGATTCAGGTCGCCAATGAGTACGCCGCAGCGCACGGTTTGGTTCCGTTTGCCGCCAGCAGCCCCAATTTTAGCCTGGCCGAGCAGGTTAAGGAGCCGTGGCCCAATTGCCTCAGTATCAGCGGCCCGCAGGGAGAAACTGCCCGCGCCTGGTACCGGCAAAACGGTTTGCCGCTCTTTACCTGGTCGAGTCTGGCCGGCGGCTTTTTCTCCGGGCGTTTTAGTCGGGACAATCTTGATTCGTTCGACAGCTATCTCGACAAGTTGTGCGTCGAGAGTTACTGTTACGAAGATAACTTCAAGCGGCTCGACCGGGCGCGCCAGTTGGCCGGGGAAAAGGGGTTGACCCTGCCGCAAATCGCCCTGGCTTACGTGCTCAGCCAGCCGCTCAATATCTTTGCCCTGGTTGGCTGCCAGAGTGGCGCTGAGTTCAAGGCCAACGTCGAGGCCAGCCAGGTTAAGTTGACGCCGGAAGAAATAGCCTGGCTGGATTTGCAACGTGACGATCTATGAAAGTGGCTGAACAGCAATGAAAAAAGCGCTTATCGTTTGGGGTGGCTGGGAAGGCCACCAACCTCGGCAGTGCGCCGAGTTGTTTGCGCCCGTTTTGCAGGATTTTGGTTTTGCAGTTGAACTGGCTAACACGCTCGATGTTTACCTGGATCAAAGCAAAATGCAGAGCCTGAGCCTGAGCCTGATCGTGCCCATTTGGACCATGGGCGTAATCACCCCGGAGCAGGAAAGAGGCTTGCTCGATGCTGTTGCGAACGGGGTGGGGATTGCCGGCTGGCATGGAGGAATGGCCGACTCGTTTCGTAATAATCCGGCCTATCAATGGCTGGTCGGCGGCCAATGGGTGGCCCACCCCGACGATATCATCGAGTATGAGGTGAATATCATCGCCCCCGCGGACCCCATTACCCAGGGCCTTTCTGATTTCACAGTGAAATCGGAACAGTATTACATGCACGTTGATCCCTCCAACGAGGTCCTGGCAACCACAACGTTCCACCCCCGCAGCGCCCCGTGGGTGGATGGGTGCGTCATGCCGGTGGTTTGGAAACGACGCTGGGGGCAAGGCCGCGTCTTCTACTCTTCGCTGGGACACGTCGCCAGCGATTTTGAAGTGCCGGAAGTTTTAGAAATTCAAAAACGCGGGATGGTCTGGGCCAGCCGCGACTGAAAATAATCAATCAAATTAACCTGAATTCGGAGTTTCAACTAAAATAGACAAGATTTACAGGATTAACAAGATTTTTGATCAATTTTATCTTGTAAATCTTGTTAATCCTGTCGAAAAATAAAAAACTCTGAACTGAGGTAAATTAGGTAAATTTCTGTACACAGGAGTTTCTATATCGTGACCAAAAAACTGGGCGTTGCCATTCTCGGCTGCGGCAATATCGCGGAGCCGTATGCCGAAACACTGGCAACATATCCCGAAATCGAACTGATCGGTATGGCCGATTTGGAGGTGACCCGCGCTGAGGCGCTGGCGGCCAAATTTGGCTGCCGGGCCTACCCTTCCATAGAAGCGATGTTGGCCGACGAGGCGGTGGAGTTGGTGGTCAATCTGACCATCCACCACGCCCACGCCGCTACGACCACCCTTTGCCTGGAGGCCGGCAAGCATGTTCACTGCGAAAAACCGCTGGCCCTGACCTACGAGGAGGCGCGGGTGGTGGTCGAACTGGCCCGCCAGAAAGGGCTGCGCCTGGGCTGCTCGCCTTTTACCTATATGGGCGAGGCCCAGCAGACGGCCTGGAAAATCATCCGTGAGGGGAAACTGGGCCAGATTCGGGTGGCCTTTGCCGAGGTCAACTGGGGCCGCATCGAATCGTGGCATCCCGCGCCTGGCCCCTTTTATCAGGTCGGCGCCTTATTTGACGTAGCCGTTTACCCGTTGACCATGCTGACCGCCTTTTTTGGCCCGGCCCGTCAGGTCTGGGCTTACGGCAAGGTGGTCCATCCCGACCGGGTGACGCGGGAGGGTATTCCCTTTCATATTGATACCCCGGATTTCGTTGTCGCGGTAATCGAGTTGGAAAACGGCCCGCTCGTCCGGCTGACCAGCGATTTTTACGTGTCCCGCCACAGCAGCAAACAGGACGGCATTGAATTTCACGGCGATCTGGGCACGCTCTATCTGCAAAGCTGGCACGATTTCAATGTGGCCGTCGAAGTGGCCGAATTCGGCCAGCCGTTACAGCCGGTGGCTCTGATCAGGCCGGCCTATGAGGGCAAGCGTAAGGTCGAGTGGGGCCGGGCGGTGCGGGATATGGCTCAAGCCCTGGCTGAAGATCGTCCCCACCGCGCCACCGGCGA
The DNA here is from genome assembly GCA_015075405.1 of Anaerolineales bacterium. Classification (GTDB taxonomy): domain Bacteria; phylum Chloroflexota; class Anaerolineae; order 4572-78; family J111; genus DSQQ01. The sequence goes on along the minus strand of JABTUK010000002.1, from coordinate 1,040,444 downwards.
ACAGGCCGCGCACGTGGTCGAAATCCTCAATGCAGTTACTCAATCTATCGAGACCAGCCAGCCGGTAGCGGTTCGCTCCAGCTTCACCCCGCCCGCGCCGATGGTGTGGGCTTTACCGTGATTTGGTAAACGTCTAAAATTTACTTCCCGTTTTGAGTTCCTACCCACAGGGGGCCTTCGGCTCTGAGTTCCCTTAGTTCCCTGGGAACTTGCAGGAACTTGGGGGAACTTATTTTTTGACAATCACTTAGGCCAAGCTTTAGTTTTTATGACACTCTCTGCCCGAAAACTGCCGGTTTTGCTGGCCGGCGCGGTCATTCTGGTTATTTACCTGGTTTGGCCGCTGCCGCAATGGATCAAGAATCAGGCCGAGCCGCCCAGCACGCTTGAGCGGGGTCCAACCCCCACGCCGCTGGCCTGGTCCATCCAATTGTCGCAGTCGAAACGATTGGCGATGCGAAGCGGGCGCGCCCCAGCGGTCGCGGTTGTCGAACCGCTGGCTGTCTCATCCCGGCAGGCGGTAGGGGATATTATTTCGACCGGTCTTTATGACCAAATCGGGCTGGAAATCAAGGCGTCTCAGGCACGGGCTGCGCTTTTAGCTCAGCAGTTAATCCACCCTGTTGAGCCAAAGGCGCTGTCCATGCCGCCGGTCAGCGTGGTTGTGGCTGCTCCGGCGGAAGTGTTTCCCCCCGCCGGTTCGGCCAACGCCTATGCCTTGATTCCGCTCGAAGGACCACGCGAGAACCGCCCCGCCGAAGCCCACGGTGATCTCAATTTAAAGCTGCGTGATCCCCAACCGATCACGGTAGATTTGAATCTGGTTGAGATTAACGGGTCAGGTTTAGACCCGGACGCGCCCAACCTGGCCAGCATTTTTAACCCCAACTTTACCCAGGCGTACACAGTTCATGATTGGGACTGGAACTGCAATTGCAAAGGCCAACTCCTGCGCGATGAACATTTGGTGCTGCTGGGGATTCGGACTACGCCGGGCGAGCCAGTTTATATTCCATCCCGCCAGCAGAATGTTTACCGGGGCAGTTATTATGCCACCCTGCTCTATGCCGCCGAGGATACCTTGACCTTTGTTTATACCAGGGCCGGCAATGTGGCCCGGGGTTACACCGTGCATTACCTCGGCCTGCAAACCGACCCCAATCTGGTCGCTCTCTTCCGCCAAAGCCAGGGGGGCCAACTGCCCGGCCTGACCCTCAACACCCCCGTTGGCATTGCTACGGGCGAATTGATTGTCGCTATCCGTGATAACGGCACTTTTCTGGATGTCCGCTCCCGCCACGACTGGTGGGAATAAGGCAGTCCCAAGATTTAAATCATCCAATTATTCTCACCGGCGTGATGCGTGATACGTGATGCGTAAGAAATCTGCCTGGAAATCATCACACAGCACGCATTACGTATCACAGATTTTGGATAATTATTTTCTTGGAATTGCCTAAGTCTCCGTTTATTGCCTCATTTCCAGCCGGAAAATTTTTACCCCTTGATTATGCTGGGAAAGTGTGATATTATGTAAAAGCTTAACTTTCTTAAAAATGTTAAAAACTCACGGAAGTATGGCTGAGCAAAATCCTCGAAGCCGGTTTTTCAATGTGTTGGTGGTTAGCGTCACGCTTATGTCGCCGGTCACGCTGGCTCTGTGTGGATTGGGCCAGACGGTTAATGTCGAAGCGACCGTAGCTGCCGGTGTTGCCGCCACCCAGCAGGCTGTGTTCAATTTGCAGGCTACGGTTGATGCGGCCATCGCTGCCACCCAGGTGGCTAATCAAACGCAGCTCAGCCAACCGCCTGTATCTACCCCAGGGCCAAATTCGCTTCCGGCCACATCCAGCCCCTCAAATTTGTCCGCCGATCCCGAACAGGTCAGAGCTGTGATTCTGACCGAAGTCAACGCCACCGTAGCTCAAGACCTGGCCCTCTTAAAATCGCTGTATACTCCCGATGCTGTCGTGATAGATCGCAACGGCACCCCCGCCGACCCCAGTGATGATACTACCTGGCAGGGTTGGGCCAATATCGAACGGCGCTATCAAACCTTCTTTTCCAGCAACATTACTTCGCTAACCCTGGTGGATTTAGCGATTCAACTCGACGGCGAGCGGGCTGTGGCCACGCACCAGGGGGTGGTTTTGGATGGAACCCTTTACCGGGATCGAGGCATCTACACCCTGACCAAATTGGGCAATCAATGGCTCATCAGCGGGTTGGAATATGGCAACGAGCAAGGTTACAGCGCTCAAACAAGCAGCCCGCCGGGCCAGGACGATGGCCTGTATGCGCTCAAGGTTGGCAACCAGCACCGCTACGAAGAACCGTGGGGCTGGGACCGCGGCGACCCCTGCAAAGCCTGGGAGACGGGCGACTTTGACGATACCAAACCCAATTATCGCGGTTTCAATGTGGAACTGTTGCTGACCAACAATTCTGAGGTTAAATTGCCCGACGCCTGGCCGATCAGTTTTACTACCGCCAAAGGTAAATCGGTCAAGGCCTGTTTCTATGGCTATGAAGGTTCGGGGCCGCAGCCGGGAGCAACCAGTTCGGTCACTTTTTTTACGGTGGTTGAAAAGGGTGATTATGTTGAAACCATTACCTTTAGCCTTAACGGTCAAGCGGTTCGGCTTTGCCTGGATGGTCAGGGTGGTTGGTCGCACTGTTAAAAGTGGTGATGATGACTTAATGAAGTAATTCCTAACCCAATTCTAATCTTTTTCCGAATTAAATCCCAGGTTTTTTGGTTTAGGCAAGCTAAAAATAGAGGAGAGGGGTATGGCAAACGAAGCCGGAACTGAAACATCTGCCGCCGAAGGCCGTATCGGCGGCTGTCTATTATGGTTTTTTTGGGGGGTGTCGTTAAGCTTTATGTCGATTCTCTCCCTGGCTTTGCTCATTCTGCTGGCCGCGTCGGTGACCTTAAATGTTTACCTGGGCTGGGAATTGTCGGGGCTGGAAGTTTCGATCAGCCGGTCAGGGTCGGGCGGTCTGCCGCCGCTGGCCGCCACTTACATCCCCACCGACGTGCTGGCGGGAATCCCCACCCAAACCCCTATGCCCACCAGCACGGCTACCCCTTTCGCCACAGTTTCGCCGCTGGAGGAACAGGTTGCCACATTGTCGGCGCTGGCAACTCAGGTGGCCGGACCATCAACCGGCGTTGCCCCTGTTCAGGAAACTCCTCTGCCGCCCGCTGTCCCAATTCAGCCGCCGACCAGTATCCCGGCGGCGGTTCCCATCAGTACACCCCAGGCCCAAGCTGCCGCTCCTCAACCTACTGACTCAGCTTCATCCTCGCCCGCGACGACGACCGCTCCAGTAGCCACACCTGCCGCTGTTTCCGCTGCCTCCCAGGAGGAAGCCGCCGCTGAATTTGTCCCACCGGCTACTTCCTCGAACACGTACAGTCTGATCCCGCTGGAGGGCCAGCGGGAAAGCCGCTCCGCCGAAGAGCACGGCGATCTCAACCTGAAACTGCGTGACCCACAGCCCATTGAGGTGGACCCCTCCCTGCAAGATATACCCGGCTCCGGGGTAGACCCCAATGCGCCCAATTTTTCAAAAGTATTCAAGCCGGAATTTACGCGGGCTTACACCGTGCATGATTGGGATTGGGGCTGCAACTGCAAAGGTAAACTGATCCAGGAAAAGGACGTGGTGTTGTTGGGCTTAAAAACCACGCCGGGCCAGCCTGTTTTTATCCCCCCCAAGGAGGGCGATATTTATGGCGGCAATTACTATGCCACCGTCCTGTATGCCTCGGAAGACAGCCTGACCTTTTTGTATGCGCGGGCCGGGAGTGTGGTCAAGGGGTATACGATTCATTATCTGGGGTTGCACACCGACCCCAACCTGATAGCCAAATTCCGCGAGAGCAAGGGCAATGAGTTGCCCGGCCTGACGCTCGACACGCCGGTGGGTGTGGCCGGGGATGAACTGATTGTTGCCATCCGCGATAACGGCAAATTCCTGGATATGCGCTCCAAACGGGATTGGTGGGAATAATGCGTCCGTTTTGGCAGACCGGGTTGGGCAAATTGGTGATTGGCGGCTGTGGCGCGCAGCTTGGGCTGATGTTGTCTCTGGCCGGCTTAACCTTTGCCATGCTGTTTTGCGCCATGTGTGTGACTACTAACGTCATCAGTTTGGGTCTGGCCCGCCAGCTCGTCGAGACCGATTCGCCCAACGCCCCTGCCTCGGCGTCTGAGCCGCCCGCCGATGTGTATTCCCTGCTGGCCGAAGTTGACCTTTTGCTGGCCCAGATCGAGGCGCTGCAACTCCAGGAACCGGCGCTGCCGCCGCCGGTTTTGCCTGCTGGCGGAAAACCTATTGTCCGGGCCAATCAGAGTGAGGTCACTCTGTACAGCGGCCCCGGTATTGATTACGCCCCGGTTGGCCGTCTGGCTGCCGGTCAAAGCGCCGAGATTGTCGGGCGCAATGTCAATTCAACCTGGTGGCTGGTGGCCCTGCCCAACGGCAGCTTTGCCTGGACCTTCAACGCTCTGGTTACAGCTATCAATATTAATGAGACCATTCCGGTAGTTACTACCCCGTCTGAACTGGTCCAGCCGGCCTCTTTTGGCGTCGTTGCCGCCGCAACGCCCTTGCCTGCTCAACCCCCGTCGCCGCCGACCGCCACGCCGACGCCAACCCTACCGCCCGGTACCCCCACCCCCGCCGCCGAGGTCAGTCGCCAGTACGTTGAAGATACCTCCGCCTTTCAAAGAGTCAAAGCCAGCCTGTTGACTCCGCCGGGCAGCGCCAGTTTTTCGCCGGATGGCAGCCGCTTTGCCATGACCGAAAGGATTAGAATCTACACTGTTGGCCTGGCCGGCGCTCACACCGATATCTGGCTGGAAGACAATGACAAATTGGGGCCGATGGATGGGCTGGTCTGGTCGCCCGACGGCCAATACCTGGCTTTTGTGGTCGGCTTTAAACAAAAATATTGCCGGCCCTGCCGGGCCGTAGGGCTGCTCAACCTGGCCGAAAAGAGCATCACCTACCTGACTCCGCCAGACCCGTCGTTCGATACCGATATGCCCCGTTGGACCCAGGATGGTCGTTTGCTCATCAATGCTCACCTCGGCGAGCCGGCCGACGGCGTCGCCTACGTTTATAACATCTACGGCGAAAGCCAAAAGGCCGAAGGTATCTACGTTTTGAGCGCCAGCCACGAGGGGCAAAAATGGTTCCCCTGGCGGCCCGGTCGAATCTGGCAAGCCGGCGTTTCTGAGCGGGCTGACAGTTACAACAGTGATTAAGAAATAAGAAATAAGAAATTAGATAACTGTCGCCTCTTATTTCTTAAGCCAGTTCAGCTTCTTGCTGTTGATACCAGGTAACTACTCGGCCTTCATGTCATTTCGAGGCTGAAAGCCAAGAAATCTTTGAGACCGTTGTCTGCAAACCACGGATTAGGAGATTTCTCCCTTCGGTCGAAATGACATGCCTGAGCAGTTACGATACAAGAATTTGATGGGGATAGAACAAATGCACCCATTTTGGCACACTAGACTGGGCAGATTGGTCATGGGCGGCTGTGGCGCTCAGGTGGGGCTACTGCTTACCCTCGGTTTTTTGGGGGTGACGCTGCTGTTTTGCAGTGTTTGTCTCCTGGTCAACGTTCTGAGCTTGGGGCTAACCCAGGAGTTGGTCGGGCCAGACGTCTCTGCCCCGGCCCGGCCTATTCCCGAAGAAATAGCGTTGCTGCAACAGAAAGTGGACTTATTGACCGGCAAGGTCATTGCTGTCCGGGCCAACGCGCCCTACCTGCCTACGCCTACCCCGCTGCCGCCGCCACCCCCGCCCCGGCCCATTGTGCTGGCCCACGAGGGTGGAGTCAACCTGCGCAGCGGCCCCAGCGACGCATACTTCAAAGTGGGCCGCATGGCCAAAGGCGAAAGCCTGGAAATTGTCGGGCGCAACACCGACTCCTCCTGGTGGCTGGTGACGGCCCCCGGCGGTGCGTTGGCCTGGGTTTCCAATGAAGTCGTCAGTACCTATAACATCACCAACAACATCCCGGTAGTGACCATTCCCGGCCTGTTGGTTCAGCCCGGCAGCGGCAGCCCAGGGATAATGGCTTCAAACGCGCCCGCGCCTGCCCCTGCCGTAGCAGGAGTGCCCGCGCCCGGCGTTGCGCCCGCAGCAGTCTCACTGCCGGAACTCGGCATGCCCGTCGGAACGCCAACCGCCCCCGCCAGCGCCAGCCGGCGCTTTGCGCAGGATACGCTGGGCTATAAGCAAGTCATTCGCCGGCTGCTGCTGCCCACCGTCAGCGAAAGCTTTTCGCCCGATGGGACGCAGATTGCCATTACTGAAAAGATCAGCCTCTATACCATTACCACCGACGGCGCGAACCAGCGTGTTCTGTTGGAGGATGATGACAAACTTGACCTGATTGGGGGTGTAGTCTGGTCGCCCGATGGCAGCTACCTGGCCTTTGTGGCTAATCGCTTGGGCAGCAATTGCCAAGCCTGCCAGACGGTCGGCCTGGTGCGCCTGGGCGATGGCACGGTGACACTGCTCGACCCCCCCACCGGCCTCGGCCTCGACCAGCCTCGCTGGACCCAGGATGGGCGTTTGTTGGTCAATGCGCGCGGAGTTGAGCCGGATCAGGGGACGGTTTACGTGTATGATACGGCCGGTCAGGGTCAGCCGGCGGCCGGCAGTTATCTCTTGAGCAGCAGCCACGACGGGCAAAAGTGGTTCCCCTGGCAGCCGGGCCGAGTCTGGCAGGTTGGGGCGCAGGGGACCGGCTATTACGGTGACGAGTGACCAACCGATTTGCGATTTTAGATTTTAGATTTTGGATTTACGATTGAACTGAATCAACGTTTGTAATCGTAAATCGTAAATCTTCGGTCTTGGGGCGTGGTTTTCAGGGGGTTTGTGATAGGTAAATTTTATCTTGCTCTTTTTGTCGTGACCCTCAGTAGCCTTGCCTGTGTGAGGATTGATTTGTCTCCGCCCCCTGTCGCGCGGCCCTTACCTGTTGCTGCTCCTTTACCTACCCCCGCTCTATGGCCTACACCTCTCCCTCAGCCTACCGCGACGCCTCCGCCCATCTTTGTCGCCATTGCGCCTGGCCCGCCCGCCTGCTTGCAGCCCAACTTAGCCACAGGCGAACACATCTCTGCCAGCGGGAGTTATACCGAAACCGAGCGGCTGGCCTCAACACCGATGCTGTGTCATCTGGAACGCGATTCGTGCGGTTACAATCAACTGGTTGGTATTCTGGACCCTACCCTTAAATTTAAGCAGGAAGAAACGCCGCCCTTCGATACAGAAGATTTTCTGATGCACCCAGCCATGATTCTCCCGCTGACCCGGTTGAATCACCTGGTTCAAACCGAGTGGGGTGGCGCTTTCCAGTTGCGCATCACCGATGCCTACGACTCGCTGTTGGAGCATGACCCGCCTGAGTCAGAACCAAGCACCCGTTATTCACTGCACTACGAGGGCCGGGCGATTGATCTGACCCTCTGGCCGGTTGACCAGAGCCAGTATGGCCGGCTGTGCACCCTGGCGCACTGCGCCGGGTTTGATTGGGTACTCAACGAAGGCACTCACTGCCACGCCTCCATCCGGGCCGAAAGCCTGTGCCTGGATTGCCAGAATCAAGGTAGCAAGTAGCAGGGTAGCAAGTAGCAGGGTAGCAAGGCTGCTAACAGAGTATGAACTGCTACTTGCTACCCTGAATCCTGTTTCGGCGTCGGAAACTTCCCTGGTAAATCCCATTTAACCGCTTAAATGAGCCTCAAATTTGTTGCAATATCCGGCAATTGATAGTATATTGATACGGATTTCTCAAGGAAATACCCATTCAGCGGAGGAAGCAGTGAAGCTGCCCGCAGTCATCTCAATGGGGACGCTGCCGGTCGAAGTTAAACGACCGTGTTTGGCGCTGATAAAAAAATTCGGGCCAGGGCTGGCGACGGCGGCCAGATGGATGCCGGCGATCATCAAAATAGGTATCATAAAATCCATATCATCTCCCATCACGTTTCTCTGGCCTGGACCGGATTAAAAGCAAACACCGGCCCGTCCAGACACGTTAGCCAACCCTGGCCCACTTCGCAACTGCCACAGAGACCAATGCCGCAGCGCATATGCGCCTCCCAACCCACCTGGATGGGCAGGTTCTCCTGGACGGCCATGTCAGCTATGGCCCGCAACATTCCCACCGGGCCACAGGCAAATAGGGCCTGGGGGCGTTGGGAAGACCCGGCCAGGAGCAGCCTCAAAGCATCCGTCACCCGGCCCTGCTGCCCTGTCGAACCATCCTCGGTCGTCACCATTAGCGGCAATCCCAGGGCGGTAAAATCCTCGACCAGAAGCAGGCTGGCGGCTGTCCGCGCGCCGATAATGGCTGAAACTTGTAGCCCTATCGCCAGGGCCTCTTGCGCCAGAAACAGCAGCGGCGCGACCCCATACCCTCCCCCTACCAGGGCGATGTGCCTGACCCCCTGAACCGGAAGGTGCAGCTTATATCCCCGGCCCAACGGCCCGCGCAGCCAGAGCGAGTCGCCCACCTGCAACCGGTGCAACGCCTGGCTTAACGGCCCTACGGCAGCAATCGTTAGGCGGATGGGGTCGGCGTTAGCCAGGCTGAAAGGCTTATCCTCGTGGCCGGGCAGCCAGACCATCACAAACTGGCCCGGCTCCGCCGCCAGCGAACCGGCCAGGCTGAAGGTTTTGGTGGCGGCATTTTCGGTTTTGATGGCCGTAATAGTAAAAGGCTGGGGAATTCCAATAACTGGCATAAGAGTCTCACCCTGGCGAAAGTAAGGCTGAGGCTGAGTCTAAGGCTGAGCAGGATACTTCTTTTTCTTAGCCTTAGCCTCGCAAACGCAGCGTTTCCACTGACGAAATACGCTGTTCTTCCATAAATGCGGCCAACTCCTGGCCGATTTGCTCCAGCGCTGTCACCCCGCGATAGTAAACTGCCGAGCCGACTCCCACCACCGTAGCCCCGGCCAGGAGCATTTCCGCCGCATCCAGGCCCGTCGAAACGCCTCCTGTGCCAATAATCGGGACGGAAACGGCTTGAGCGATTTCATACACACAGCGCAGGGCAATCGGCTTGAGCGCCGGCCCGGAAATTCCGCCGACCCGGTTCGATAAAACCGGCCGGCCAGAAACCGGCTCGATCACCATGCCCGGCATCGTATTGATGGCGGTAATGGCATCGGCCCCCGCCTCGACGACTGCGCCGGCAATCCGGGCAATATCGGGTACATTGGGCGCTAATTTGATGGACACGGGGCAGGCAACAGCATTTTTGACCGACTCGGTTACGGCAGCAGCGCTTTCACATGTGCCGGCAAAGGGAGTACCAAACTCATCGCCCACATTGGGGCAGGAGATGTTGACCTCAATCAAATCCGGCTGCGCGCTCGCTACGGTCCGGGCCACCTGGGCAAATTCAGCTACGGTTCCGGCAAAGATACTGGCAATCAGCGGGACGCCCAGGGGGCGGAGTTGCGTCTGGGTTTCGGCCAGAAGCCGGGCTTCTTCTTCTGCGCCGGGGTTGGTTAAGCCGATGGCATTGATTAGCCCGTGTCCCCAATCCAGGGCCACCGGGTTAGGATGCCCCGTCCGCGGCGCCGGTCCACAGCTTTTAGCCGTGACCATGCCCGCGCCGTGCCGGGCCGCCCGCGTCATCAAGCCGGCGCTGGTCCCAATGATCCCCGAAGCCAATACCAACGGGCTGTGGAGTTTAAAATTTAAGAACCTGCATGCTAATGTGGGATGGGCCATGATTGTGTTTTCTTCTAAAGTGGCTACGCTTTGCCCAGGACCGCCGCCAGCAGCGCCATCCGAATATACATTCCATTTTTTACCTGGCGAAAATAGGCGGCCCGCGGGTCGCTGTCTACGTTGTAATGAATTTCGCCCACTCGCGGCAAGGGATGCATGACTACCATCTTTTGCTTGGCTTTGGTCAAAAGTTCCGATGTAATCTCATAAAGGTTTTTAACCTCTTCGTACTGAGCCAGATCAGAAAAGCGCTCTTTTTGCACGCGGGTGACATACAGAACATCGGCATCGCCAATCACATCGGCCACATCATGCGTTTCACGCACGTCGAGGCCGGCGTCAATGACTTCATTCATGATGACCAGCGGCAACCGCAAAATCTCCGGGGAAACAAAGCGCAGGCTAACCCGATATTGGGTCAGTAACTTGGTCAAAGAGTGAACCGTGCGCCCGTAGCGCAAATCGCCGACCATAGCAATCTTGAGGCCGTCAATTGTCCCCAATTCTTCTTGGATGGTGAATAAATCCAACAAAGCCTGGGTCGGGTGTTCGCCGATGCCGTCGCCGGCATTAATCACCGGCACATTCGCATAATCAGCGGCTATTTGAACCGAGCCGGTTTCGGGATGGCGCAGCACAATCACATCGGCGTACTGTTCCAGGGTACGGATAGTATCAGCCAGGGTTTCGCCTTTGCTGACTGAACTGAATTGCACCCCCTGGGTAATGGGAATGACGCTGCCGCCCAGCCGTTCCATTGCGGCGATAAAAGAAGCGCTGGTTCGGGTACTCGGTTCGTAAAAGAGACAGGCCAAAATAAAGCCCCGCAGCAAATCGGTGCTGCCCACCCGCCCGACCATTTCCCGCATTTCGTGGGCGCGGCTAAAAATATAGGCCAGCCTGGCCCGGTCAAACTGGGAGACCGAAATGATGTCCTGGCCGGTCAAGCCGTTGCTGTGGTGAACAGGTTTGACCAAATTTTCAAAGTTGAACAAAGGCTCTAAGATGGTTGTTTGCATTACGTTACTCCTTTATTGTTAGTCATCAGTTGCCAGTTATCAGTAAACAGTTCGACTGATTACTGACCACCGTTTACTGTTTACTGATAACTGTTCACTGATAACTGTTTTTCACCTGGGCAACCTGCTCGCCGGAAATACGACCGGCCTGGTGCAACGTCTCCAAAATTTGGGACAATTGAAGAACGGCGTGCAGGCGATACCCCTGGGCAGCCAGCGCCTCGCGCCCGCCCTGCTCCCGATCAATCAAAACCACCACATCTGACACCTTCAACCCGGCGGCCTTGAGCGGCTCGATGGCCTTCAAAACGCTGCCGCCGCTGGTGACTAAGTCTTCCAAAACTACCACCCGCTCCCCGGCCTGGAAGATACCCTCGATGGTTTTGCCGGTGCCGTAGCTTTTGACTTCTTTACGCGGGTACAGCAGCGATTTGGACATGGTCAACGCCACGGCCGTCCCCAACGGCAGCGCGGCGTAAGGCACCGCCGCCAGGTGATCGAAGGGGAGGGGGCGCAACAAGTCAGCATAAGCCTGGGCAGCCCGCTTGAGCCAGCCGGGGTGCGAGATCAACCGGCGCAAATCCAGATAGATGGGCGAGGATTGGCCGGAAGCCAGGGTAAATTGACCAAACTGCACACATCCCAACTCGTGCAAACCCAGGATCAACGCCTGCTGTGTATCGGGTGTGGGGGGCGGTTGAGTGGATATGGTTTTGTCTGTGTGGGTCTGGTTGACGGTTTCACGCAGCGCCAGTAGCGCCGCTCGCGGGTCCGGGGCGTAGATTACGCTGCGGGAAACGGGAATAATCAAGCCTTGCCCGTTTTGATCCAGCCCGGCGGCCAGGGTTGCAGACAGGTCGCCGCCCTGCGCGCCGACCCCCGGAGCCAGCACCCAATAATTCTCGGCGGAGGTCAACCGGCGCAGCCGGGCCAGAGCGTGGGGCTGCGTTGCGCCGACCACAAAGCCAATCTGAGTCTGGCTGCCCCACGCTTGGGCCTGTCGAATCACATGTTCAAACAACGGTTCACCCTCCGGGCCAAATTCCTGGATTTCGCGGGCCGAAGGGTTAGAGGTGTAACAGAGCACAAAGGCCATCTTACCCGGATAAGCCAGAAACGGAGCGACTCCATCCCGACCCAGGTAAGGACTGACGGTTACGGCATCTGCCCCCCAGACCTCGAAGGCGGCGCGGGCATAGGCCGCGGCGGTGCTGTCAATATCGCCGCGTTTGGCATCCAGCAAGACCGGGATATTAGCGGGCACGGCGGCAATGGTGCGGCGCAGCGCTTCCAACCCGGCCGGCCCGTACTGCTCGTAGAAGGCAAAGTTGGGCTTGTAACAGCAAACCAGATCGGCGCTGGCCTCAATCAAGGTCGTTCCCCAAACGACTAGGGAGTCGGCGTCAACCGGCTGGCTAAAATGGCCTGGAAAGCGCCAGGGGTCGGGGTCAAGCCCCAGGCACAGCAAGGAGTGATTGCGCTCAATCGCGCCGGTCAGTTTGTCAACAAAACTTTGATTTGTCATGGCAGTAGGCGACCTGTGCCCGCGGGGGCTAAAATTTTGTTTTCTTGGCCGGGCCGGCCGGCGTCGTAGACCGGCTGGCCGCGCAGCACCACTCGCATTACCCGACCCTTGACGGTCATCCCGGCAAAAGGAGTCCAGCCGCATTTGGTCTGGAGGTCGGCATTGTCTAGGGTGTAGCTGGCCTCGGGGTCTACTTCGATATAGGTATCGGGCTGGTCGGGCAGGTTGAAAATGCGTTTTGGATTGGTGCGCATCAGCATAATCAGCCGGCCCAGGCTGAGCCGTTTTTCTTTAACGGCGGTCAGCAGCAAGGGCAGCGAGGTTTCCAGCCCCGGCACGCCGGGCGGAGGCGTTGCGGCGGCCTTTTCGGCCAGGGTGTGGGGCGCGTGGTCGGTGGCGATGCAGTCAATGGTGCTGTCCAGGTGCTCCCACAGCGCAGCCTGGTCGGCCTGTTCGGCCAGGCGAGGCCGCATGTCGGCCAGGGGGCCGAGGCGCGGCACGTCGGCCTGGGTGAGAAAGAGATGGTGCGGCGTTACTTCACAGGTGACCGGCAGCCCTTGCCGCTTGGCCGCCGCAATCAGTTCAATTTCATCCTTGCGGCTGATATGGCAAAAGTGGATGGGGCGCTGGAAAGCCGCTGCCAGCCCAATGCCGACGGCCACATTGGGACCTTCGGCGTGCAAGGCGATAACTTTGGTTGTGGGCCAATGCCGGCAGCAGGCCAGCAGAGTAGGCAGGTCTTCCACCCGCAGCGGGCCAAAGGTTTCGTTGAGGTAGATTTTTAAGGCGACGGCGTGGTTGGTTAGCTGAGGCAACTGGTCAACCAGAGCCGGGCTGGCCCCAGCAAAAAGCCCAACGTCACAATAAATGGAACGTTGGGCTTGCTGTCGAGTGGCCTCTAACACGGATAGGGTAGCCAGAGGAGGGTTGGTGTTGGGCATTGCCAGAATAAGGGTGATACCTCCGGCCAAAGCAGCGGCAGTGCCGCTGGCAAAGTCCTCCTTGTGTTCGCCTCCCGGCGTCCGCAAATGGGTGTGTACGTCAATCAAACCCGGTAATTTGAGCAATTCAGCTATCCCTTTGGGTTAAAATAACAGGCAGTATCTTCCCCTTACTCCCTACTTCTTACTTCCTACTCCCTGTTCACCAGGCATAAAAAAACCCGATTGGTGGAAATCGGGTCATTGATTTCTGGAAGCTGGCTGAGATAGAAAGTTACATTTGCCCGGTCGGATGTGACCCACCGGAAGCGCATTATAATATGATTGGGGGCAGGCGGCAAATTGAGTTTATAGTGCTCTGCCATAAATTTTTCGACAGTGCCAAGCAAATTCTTGGTTGAAAAGCCCTTGAGCAAGACGGCGTCGGCCCCCGCACTTTTGGCGGCTTGTTGCTGATCAACAGTATTAACTAAAACGATGCAGCGTATTTGAGGTTGCATCGCCTTAATTCGCTCCAACATGGCGCTAACCTCTTTGTCAGGCAGGCAGGAGGCGAACACGACGAGGCCGAGACTGTACTCAAGAATCATCTTCAAGGCCGCTGGGCTATCATCCACCTGGACGAGGTATAGCCAAATGACAAATCCTTATCACCGACTTTGAACATGCCCCGTTCAGGGAAATAGGCATGCTTGACAAGTTAAGGGAAGGAGATTTTGCTATACTAAAGAGGTGTAACTTGTGTGGGGCAGCGACGTCAATGGCTGCGTAATGGCCCCTCTCCTTTGAGTTTTAAGTTGGTTGAGAGGTTGCAACCCCTCCATAACCCTGGGCACATCAACGCCAAAATCAATCAGGCAAGCGATTTCGTTAATACCGATGTTTTGTAAATTGGTTAGCATCGCCGTGCAAGTTTCGGGAGTACCTAACAGAGCGCTGGTTTGGAAATACCGCTCAAAAGCGAAATCTAACACCTCTTGCCGCTCGGTTTCAGACAATTCGTCCAGGGGTTGGGCCTTTTGCCGCCACAAGTCCGTAGAGGTTTTGAGATATTCGATAAAAGGGAGCCGCACAACCGCTCGAACATCCTCCATAGTTTGGCCGATATAGGTATGAAGCATGAGCGTCACCTGACCCGTCTCAGGGTCGAAGCCGTGTTTGACGCGGGCCTCGCGGTAAAGGTTGACCTTTTCAGCCAGTTCATCTACAGTTTGGAACAACAGCGCCGTTAAAACGTTATACCCCCTTGCGCCCGCGTCAATAAATCGCTGCGGCCCACCCGAACAGGTTAGCCAGATGTTCAGGTTTTTTTGCTGCGGCAGTGGATATAGCTGTACTTCTTTTTGTTGCCCCACTCCATTGGTAAAGGCAACTTTTTCGCCTTGCCACAGGCGCTGCACCGTTTGAATCTCCTTGAAAGTAACTTCTAACCGATTCTCATAATTTTGGGGGGCCAGCACAAAATCATTCGGATTCCAACCTACGGCAAATGAAAGGTCCACCCGGCCCTGAGATAAATTGTCCACCACAGACCACTGTTCAGCCACCCGAATGGGGTTATTGAGCGGTAACACGACGCTGCCGGCCCGCAGCCGGATGCGTTGAGTGACCATCGCCAGGGCTGCGGCCAGAGTAGCCGGATCGGGATAGAGGCCGCCAAACGCATGAAAGTGACGTTCTGGCAGCCAGACGGCGGCGAAATCGTGTCGGTCTGCAAATTTTGCCGCCTCGATGAGCAGTTGATATTTATCTTGAGAAAATTCGGCTTCGTTGGCGGCAAAGAAAAGAAGGCTAAAATCTAGAATCTTATTCAGGGGCTGTTGGGATAAATCGTCAAGCTGTATGGCTGTCGGGGGCTGAGATATTTCCGGCGACTTCGCTTTTACTGGCTGACTTGTTTCAAAGCTGGCAGCCGGTAGTGCTCTTTCTGCCAAAATCCGCTTGATTAATTGGCGCAGACTTATCTCTTCAAATAGCAGCTCAACCGGCAGTTCCAGGTTAAGATTTGTTTCCACATGTCTTTTGATCGCCACCGCCGCCAGCGAACCCAACCCCAGCGTGTAAATGGGTTTATCGAGGTCAATTTGAGCCGGTGATACTTTTAGCAAGTCGGCCAGCTTGGCTTGCAAATCGGCCTCCAGACGAAGCTGATCAGGATGGGTTTCTTCAGAGCTAATCATAGAAGCAACCGGGGCAAGGGGGCCGGCGAGGTCAGACTGAAACTCTTGAATATTTACACCCAGGGTCGGTAAGGTTTCTTGCAGAAAGGCTGTTCGACAGGCGTAACGTTGAATTTTACCGCTGGAGGTTCTGGGAATATGACCCGGCCTGAGTAACACCACCGCATATACCTCCAATTCGTGTTCTCGGGCGATAGCGGCGCGAATGTGAGCGGCCACCTCCTCAACGCTGGCGTGACGTTGGGAGCGCTTTAACTCTATCATGATGACCAGCCGTTCCTGACCCTCAACCTCTATTGAAAAGGCAGCCCCGCTGTTCGATGGTAGCGCCGGGTGGCTCTGTTCGACGGTCAATTCAATATCTTCGGGATAGTGGTTACGGCCGCGAATGATAATTAAATCTTTTAGCCGGCCGGTCACAAACAGTTCGCCCTCGCGCAAAAAACCCAGGTCGCCGGTGCGGAGAAAGGGGCCGGCGCCGGTATCGGCCAGATGAGCTTGAAAGATAGCTTCTGTTTCTTCGGGCCGCTGCCAATAACCTGGGGCCACGCTTGGCCCGGACACCCAGATTTCTCCGATTTCATCGGGGGCGCAGCGAGTTCTGGATTGAGGATTGACGATAATAACTTGCTGGTCAGAGGCGGTATGACCACAGCCGACCAGGCTGCGTGTATCTTCAGCCTCCACTGAAGTTTCGATAACTCGACTTTCCACCAGAGCCGTTTTCTGATAAGTTCGGACAAGGGGCAGTGCCGCTTTTTTACCGCCAGAGACCATGATGGTCGCCTCGGCCAGGCCATAGCAGGGGTAGAAGGCTTCAGGGCGGAAACCGCAAGCGGCAAAGGTGGCGCTAAATTGGGCCAGCGTTCTGGCTTGAACAGGTTCCGCGCCATTAAAGGCCAACTGCCAACTGCTTAAGTCAAGCGTAGCGCGCTGTTCGGGGGTAATTTGTTGAAGGCAGAGGTCGTAGGCAAAGTTGGGGCCGCCGCTAATGGTGGCCTGGGTATCCGAGATGGTCTGCAGCCAACGGAAAGGATTTTGTAGAAAGGCCAGGGGAGACATCAAGATATTATGCGCCCCACAGTAAAGAGGTTCCAGGATACCGCCAATTAGACCTGAATCATGATAGGGGGGCAGCCAAAAAACGCCCTGGGAGTCAGAAGTGGTTTCAAAAAAAGTGTGAATCAAGGCTAAATTATGCAGCAGGTTACGGTGGGTGAGCATCACGCCCCTGGGGGTAGTGGTGGAACCCGAGGTATATTGGAGCAGAGCCAGGGCATCGCCCTGAATGGGGGGCGCTTGCCAATCCTCAGCAGCCTTATCCCCAATAGTGTCGGTTGCCAGCCATTTTAAAGCCGCCAAATCCGGCGCTTGGGCCAGGCGATGTTCTAGCTCCGACAAAATGGGGCTGTTGGTCAAGGCCAGGGTGGCCTGCGTGTCTTTGACAATGGTTAGCAGCCGGGCATCAGGCCGATTGCGGCGAGGTGGATAGAGAGGTACGGCGACCATGCCGGCGTACAAACAAGCAAAGAGACCCTTGATAAAGTCTAAGCCGGGAGGGTATAACAAGAGCGCCCGGCTGCCGACAGTCGCCATCTCTTGTAGATGCAGGGCGATAGCCCGTGCTTGCTGCTCCAGTTCGGCAAAGGTGAGGTGGTCGGCTGCTTGGCCGTCATCCTGCAAAAAAGTATAAAGTCGTTTATCGGGTCGCTGCTGGGCTTGCTCGCAAAGGACATCCACCAGGGTTTCAGGTCGGCTTTGAGCCAGAGTGGAACTTTTCCCGTTAGTTTGATTATTTATAACCTTCAGTTCAGGATGGGTCTCAAAGTGCGGGGCAGAAAGTTGGGCCAGGTGCGGCTCCCAAAATTGCCCATGCTCATACATATATCGAATTTGGGCATACTGAAAGAGCATATACATCACATGGGCGCGAGTGAAGGGCTTTCCTTCAGTTACCTGAAGAAGTTTGGAAAATTTATCTGCTCCGAACAGCCCTCGTTGTAGCATACCTTCAATGACTAAGGCAATGGGCGAGTCAAATTCTGCGGCGGCGTTTTGGGATTGCCTCATTTGCTGAAGAGAGCGGGATGTCTCTTTGTAATTGTCCACAAATTGTAACAACCGCTGCTCAAAGGCATCGGGGTGATACAGCTGATTGCCCAGCCAGCGCATGCCGGTAAATAGTTCTTCTCGGCTCATTTGCTTGGGAATAATATTGGTTACCCACGGCGGAGGAGAAGCCCCGTAATCTCCATGATGATGAAGCGACAAGCGGTTGGCCTTTTCCATGCGGGTGTATAAGGGGGTAGCTTCAGGCGCAACCAGAGTTCCCATCGAAAAAATAGGAACGGAAGAGGCCATGGCAAACTTATATTGTCGTTCAAAAATGTCCGGGCCATCGGCATCAAAGCCCACAATCATCCCGCCCATCACGCCAATGCCGTGCGCCAAAAAACGCTGAATTCGTTCGAGCATATTGATGCCTACATTTTGGCGTTTCTTAACCTCCCTTAGACTCTCTTCATTGGGGGTCTCGAGGCCAATAAAAACATACCTCAGACCGGCCTCGGCGCATAACTGGAGTATTTCATCATCGGTGGCGATATCAATAGAAAGCTGAGTGGAGAAAGCAACCTGATGAGGGCGATTCCAATCTTTGATGGCATTCAACAACTCTTTGGCGCGACGCCGGTAGACGGTAAAATTATCATCGGCAATAAAAACAGCGCGATAGCCATATTTATAGAGCAAGTCCAATTCTGCTAAAATCTGGTCAATCGGTTTATGACGCTGTTTGCGGCCTGCATATTGAATCACATCACAAAATTCACATTCAAAAGGGCAGCCGCGAGCGGTTTGAACACAGCCGCTTATAGCTCTATCGTTGGGGTATAAATCCCAACGGGGCAGCGGCGACAGGCTCAAATCGGGCTGTCCGCCCACATACTCGGCTTGCCAGCGGTTTTTTCTTAAATCGTCGAAGAGCTTTGGGGCAATGGCCTCAATTTCGCCTCTGACCAAAATATCACAGTAGGGGCGAACAAACTCCGGCACAAGGGAGGCATACGGCCCCCCGATAAGCACCACCTTACCTCGCCGTCGAAAGGCCTGGGCCAATTCAATCATCCGTCCCACCTGGCCACTCTTGCCGGTGATACCCACAAAATTGGCGGGATGGTCAAGGTCGGCCGCTGAGATTTGTTCATCGCAGAGAGTCACTTCAAAATCGTCAGGCACAAAAGCAGCCACTGTGGTCAGAATCAAGTCGGCGATATAAGCAAATGGCGGGAATCCCAAATGCCCCACCACCTCGGCGCTATGGTAATTGGGAAAATTGGCTTTGGGTTCAATCAGGTAAATAGATTTTGACACGGTTCTGCCTCCTATAAATACAAACTATAGGTTCGATGTTTTTGCCGGGGCTGGATGCCGACAGTGGCAAAATCTCGTTGCACCGGTACACTGGTTTGGATCAAATCGGCGGTTTGTATCCCCATAGCGCGCGCCGTTTTTTCCAGCTCAACCAGAAGGAACGCATTGAGACCTTGCAGCCGAAAATTGGGTAAGAAGCCAAAGCCATTGATGATTACACCGCGAGCCTGCTGTATCTCTTGAAATAAATCGTCAAGACTCAGATGTCCTTGAGTTCGTCGTAATGCGGTGGATAGATTGGCATACCCAAATACCGCTCCCACCACCTCTGTCCGGTGGAGAATGAGTTTAGTGAATTGAGGCATCAGACCCGCTTTAACGACGAGTTCGATCATCACGGCAGCGTCCATCTCGGCAGCATCTGCCGCCTCGGCGGATCCAGCGCCGACTGAAGAGAACATGGCCTGGCCCATCTGAAGCAGGTGAGACGCCCAGGGTAACATCTCTTCAAGGTTGGCAAAACTCTGGATCGTCAGATCATGGTGCTGTTGAACCCAGGTGGCTATATCGTTGATCCAGGCCGGCAGTTGAAATGAAGCGACCTCAACATGGTAGGACAACAGAGGGTCCTGACCCTCAAAACCCAAGCTCTCCAGCAGCCGAGGATAGTAGTCATAGTTGTAGCTGGTCATGGTGGAGGGTTGAGGATATTCAAAGCCTTCTACCAACATGCCGATGCCATCCAAGAGGGTAAACCCTTTGGGACCTTCCAACTTATCTAAATGGCGCGCCCTGGCCCAATCGGCGGCGTGTTCAAACAGGAGACCGGTAGCGGTGAGATCATCTTCGCCATCAAATAGATAAAACCAGGCTTCGTGAGTTTTATTAGCCTGGTTATGCGGCCGGTTTTCCAAAACGGCCAGGCGAGCTACATCCCGCCCATCCCGGACGGCGATGAAAAAATCGGCGTCAGAATGGTGATAAAAGGGATGCTGCTGCCGGTTTAAGTAAAGAGCCGCCGTGTCGTAGGGCGGCGGCAGCCAGTGGGGATGATCGGCATAAAGCCGATAGGGAAAATTTACAAAGCGGCGGACTTGAGCCTCAGATTGCGTGTCAACTTGTTCTACGGTGATCAAAATTTTAGCTCCTCTGAAAATAAAGACGCGATGACTCGTGAGGCGAGGAGGCGAAGAGATTCCTCACATCCTCGCCTCCTATTCGTGCGCCAGAGCTTCGCGGATGCTCATATGGGAGGCGCTTTGAGCCGGCAGATAGCTGGCAATCGCCGATAGGATAATCACCAGCCCCAACCACAGCAACATGCCTCCTACGGATAAGCTGTAAGTGAGCGGCACACTAAAAAGTATTTGACCAATGGCATTGCTTAAAACCCGGCTGAGGGGCAGCGAGAGCAGGGCACCAAAAAACCAGCTCAAGACGCCAATAAAAACGCCTTCGGTAATGACAATCTGTAAAACAATCAGGTCATCTCCGCCAATGGCATGCACAACGCCCAGTTCGCGGGTTCGCTCTAACACGCTCAGACTCATCATGCCCATCAAGCCCAGCCCGCCGACTGCGGCTAACAGCAAAGCCAGGATGATCATCAAACTAATAAGCACATTGAAGATATTGCTCAAGGCCAGCCGTATATCGGCATTCAGTTCGGTCAACCCAATCTGTAGACCGGCCTGACGGAAATGTTCTTCCAATGCCTGGGCTACCTCGGCTTGAAACAGTGGGTTATGATCTTTGGTTTCAACTAAAAGACGATTGACTAAATCGGCTTTGCCGGTGACGCGGGCAAAATAAGGATAGTTAACATAGGCAATAGGGTCTAAAATGGCCCCCCCTCCAATCAACTGGCTGGTGACCACCCCAACCACCCGCCAGGTGGAGAGTTCGTCGTCAATTTCAAGGGTAATCTCATCGCCAACGGCAATATCCGGTTCATCGCTGACCAGGTCGGTATTCACGACAATTGCTTTTTCATCCTCCGGGCGCAGCCAGCGGCCGTTAACCAGGGTGGGTCGAAGAAAGGGCGACACAGCGTCTACCCCAAAAACAGTGATACTTCGTAAGCTCTGCCCACCATCAGGCCGCCGCCGCACCCCAGATTCTTCCAGCCGGCCTTCCACTCTGACCACCCCGGGCACCGTCAAGGCGGCTCGTTCGGTCCTGATATGGCGGTAAGGCTTGTCCAGAAACAGTTTGATGTCCTGTCGCCAATAGGCAGCAATATCCTCAATGGTTAATAATAGGGAAGCTCGAACACTCAAGATAACCATGAAGAAGGTGCTGGCCAGGGTGAGGGTGGTGAGGGTAATGGCCAGGCGCGTTTTATGGCGAAAAATGTTGCGCAGGGTATAGAGCAGGCTGGCCGGTAAGCGCCGGATATGATTTAAAGCCTGGTCCAGGCGGCTGGCGCCAAATTGAGCCGCTTGCTCGCTGCCAGAATCGCTAATGGCTTCGCGGATGGTGATACTCGCGCCTTTTCGGATAGGCATTAATGCTACCAATAAGGGCACAATTAAAGCCGCAAAAATATCCAAGGCATAAAACTGGGCCGGGACACCAAAGTTAGCAATATCAAAATTCATTAACTCGGCCATAAACCGGGTGAGCCATTGGGCGGTCAGGATAGCCAGAGGGGTAGCGATAATCAAAGCAGCAAGACCAAACAAAAGGACCATACCTATATAAATGGAGATGATATTGGTTTGCGTAGCGCCAATGGTCTCCATGATGGCAATCTGTCGCACCTGCCGGGCCAAAATGGCGGAAACAGTATTGATAATCAAAAAAGCGCTTAACACCAGCGAAAAAAAGCTCAACACAATTAACATAAAAAGAACTGAACCGATAATGGCGTTGAGAGGATGCTGGCCGGGTTCTGGTATTTCCTGGCGGGTTATGGTGAAGCCTTGCGTAGTCAATTTTTTCTCTACCTGATTGACTACTGCTTGGATATGGGCCACGTCAAGCGTATTGCCGGCCACCGTCAGGTAAAGGGTGTTGTAACCTTGCCGGCCAATGAGACCTTGCAGTGTATCGAGGGTGATGTAACCATAAAGAATATTGGAGAAGGTGGTGGGGAATTCGGTCACATCGTGGGCCAGACCGGATAGAACCATCTCACGTTCTTTATCATCGGGAAGTTTGACAATTAACCTCTCGCCGATTTCCCCAGACAAGACCCCTTCTGAGCGAATCAAGGCCAGGCCTGACCGTTCGAGCAGAAGCGACTGGTCTGGCGGCGGCCAGGCTCCTCCGGTGGATCGGATTTTGTTAATTTTGAGATGATCATAGTCGGCCAGGCTCTCCAGATTCAGTAAGTGCCACTCGTCAGGGCCAAGCTGAATTTGCGCGCTCAGGGCATAACGTCCCTCCGCTGCCTGTATTTCAGGCATGCGTTCGATGGCTTTGACGACATCATCCCCAAAGACTCTATCAATCGAGAGGATAGCGCTGGCCGGGTTGGTAGCCTGATAACTCTGGTTCAACTCACGCGACAGAATCAGCCAGGTGCGAGAGGCAACGCCCAGGGCAAAGACGCCAATGGCAATAATCAACACAACAAGGAGGGTGCGGGTTTTGTATAAAATAATATCTTGAGAGATTTTTCGGACGTGCAGCGGCCCAAAGTTCACTGTTTTACTTATCCCCATTTTGTTGAGGTTCAACCATTGTTGGCGTTAGGGTTACCTGTAGGCCAGGGACTAGCAGTTCTACATCCCCATGCCAGCTTTGCTCACCCGTCTGGCGTAAAGAACCAATGACCATGATGGTATTGGTCAGAACGATGACAGCTTGTCCCGGCTCATCTTCAACCACGGTCCAGCCCAGCGGCGGATCAGGCAGGTCAAAATCAAGGGTAATGGTAAAATCGGGGTTCAGGGTGACGATGCCTTGATTGGGCACAAAAGGGAACACAGTGAGGGGGCCGTGTAACTGGTAGGTAAAGAACCGCTGTTGAGATACCGCCTCGAAGGTTTGTCGAGCCACAGGCCGTAACTTCGCCGGAACCGGAACGGCAAGAAGCTGATCCTGCCAGGTCCAGATTTTTTGGATAAAGGCCGGCAGCTCGTGCTCATTTTTGAGGGGAGTCAGCTCAATCACCGCCTGCTCATCGGTTCTCAGCCGGCCCCGCCAGGTTTGGGGCGCAACTTGCTTCATAAACCAGCGATCCCGGCGATCATCCTTAACCGTGAGCGTGGGTTGATTGTGATGATCGAGCGTGATGGTCCACTGCAAGTCACCCAGATGGGTATCATAAATGAGTTTGAAATCCGATTGAAAATCCATCCGGCCCGGCCGGGATACCCCGGCAAAGATGCCGACCTGGTCGGAGATGGTGTAGGCGTAGGATTGAGTCGTGACCAGTTCATCATAAATGGCGCGTTCTATAGGCGAGAAATCATCGGGCAGGCGGCGGACCTGCCCGGACCATTGGACCTCAAGCTCCCGCAAAAATTGCCGACATTCGGCATCATATAAAAAGCCGGGGATCAGCGGGTTGGGCCGGTGAAGCTGCCATTTAGACTCCAGGCGATGCTGGAATAGAACTTGACCATCGAGGCCGGGTTGAAAATAACCCTGATGGTTTTCCATATAAATGGGAGGATAAGGGACCATGGCATAGGCTTGCTTAACCCGGCGCCAGGCCAAGCGAAAAGTATCTTGATCGCCATAAAACAGAGCGTAGTAAAATTCCTCCCCATACTCATTGAGATGCAAGGTCAACTGCAGGGGCAGCCAGCAGCGGGCTTTATCAATCAGGAGTTGTCCCCCTTGAATGGGCGGCTCATCTCGAAAAGGAACCTGTAACACCTCCCAGGCTTCGTGGTTCAACGAAGCGACATTTTCAAAGTGAAAATCGGGCCAGAAGAGAGCGCCATGCTCCTGGTATTGGGGGGTCGAAAAGAGAAACTCCGGGTTCTTGACGAGTACATTGTCTGAATCTAAATAAAGAACCTCGGCAAATTTGCTGCGCATAATCGCATAAGGTTTTATCTCCCAGCCATCCAGAGATTTGATGGGGTGTTGTTGGGCCACCGCATGGGCATTGATACAATCCACGTCTAAGCCGGCCAGCAACTCGATCATCTGTTGGCTCATTTCATGCGCGCCCAGATACCACAACTCAATGGGTAAGCGACAGCCCAGGTGACGCAGCAGCTTGATGCTGACCCAACTGCCGGGGAAGTACCGCTCGCCGGCCCCACAAATAACAATACCCTGTCCGGCAAATTGGCCCTCTGGGTATGGTTGAGGATTGGCCAACAATTGGTCAATCTTAGCCTGGTAGCTTTGTACGGCTTCTGAATTCATCACGGGTGGCTGACTCCTTGCCGGGCAGAATAATGGCTTGCATAACTTCTGTCAAATCGGAAAATGTAGCCGGGTAAGGGGCTAAAAAGGTTTCAATGTTATCAATATACTGCTGATAATCCCGGTTAATTACGCTAAACAGGTGGGGTACATCGTCGCGTTGGTAATATACCTGGCCCAGCCGGTAGCGACGCACCAGTTCAACGGTTCCTCGATCGTTTGCGGCCGCCTTCGCCGGAATAATAAGGGGCCGGCGCGTGACCATACTCTCCAGGAATACGCCGGCTGAAGGACGGGCCAGCACCACGTCTGCGGCGGCGTACAACTCCTCTAAATTCTCAACAAAGCCAAAGACTCTCACCTCAATATTGGCTCTATTATCTTTTATGGCCGTGACCTGGCGATAGGATTGCTTATCTTTACCACAGACAACCAGAATAGTGAGATGCTCCTGGCAGATATCATGAAAGGCGCGCAGCATCTCATTCAAATAAGCGCCGCCCATACTGCCGCTAATCAAGAGCAGCATCGGCCTCTCAGCCTCCAGACCAAGTTTGCGCCGCACGGCCAATTTGTTTTTGGGTGTATCCCCTACGGGATGCGAAGCGCTATAATATTTCGCTGCCACAATTGGCCCCACCGCTATACAGGCAGCCTGATTTTGTTCCTGGGGCAGCGGGTCAATATTCCGAAAAATAGAATTTCGGTGGGCCAGCAAGATGTACTCATAGTCCATCTTTATAACATAGCGCAGCTTGTTCCAAAAAGTAGTCTCCCGATTCAAATGAGTCGCAAAGTAGATGGTGTTAAAATCAAAACTGCGAATCGCCTGGATGGTTTCGGAAAAGTAGCAAATATGGGTGGCGTAGGGATTGGCCAGATCGGCAAAGACAGCTACATCGGTAATAACCATATAAAACGGTATAGATTTATCCCTGGCATAAGCGCCGAGCAACTTCCCAAAGACATCGCAGGTGCAGATAATAATATCCGGGGCAAGCGCTTCCAAAATCTTGTAATAAGGCCCGGTTTGTAAAACTTCCGCCACCGGCCCCACCGACAGCCGTAAGAAGAAATTAATGAAAGTATCGGTCAGAGTGATCCAGTTATGCTGCAAAAAGTAAGTCCACAAACTTTGGACTAAGCGAATAGTTTGATCATTAAATAAGTCGCCGGCTGCGCAGGAAATAATTTGATGCTTATCATCGGCCAGCATCGTTTCCAGGATGTCGGCCACCCGTTTATGGCCTGAGCCAAGATTTTCGTACAAAATGAGGATTCTTTTCAAATCAATGACTCGCTAACAACCTTAACGGATATACCCCTGGTTTTGTAACCAACGCAAGGTGGGTTCTAACGTTTCGCGGGCCGAACGAAAGTTAAGACCTAATTCACGCCTGGCTCTGCTGTTATCGGCAAACCAAAAGCGAACAGCATAAGGAATAACCGCCGGATTAAACGGCAGCGGCAGATGCCAGTTTCTACCCAACCAGGCCAATCCCAACAGCACGCGATTGGGCACAACGATAATCCGCTTGGTTTGTCCCAGCAAACTCAGGGTAGTGGTTGCCAACTCCTTAACCGTCAGGTTATCTCCCCCTAAAATATAGCGTTGGCCGGGACGACCTCTTTCAAAAGCGGCGATAATCCCCGCGGCCACATCATCTACATGAACCACGCTTGTGCCGCCACGCGATACAAAAACGGGGTTGCTCCTGGCAAAATCAACCAGATTGCCGGCGGTCACCAGGCCACTATCGTCGGGACCGTAAACCTCGGCCGGATTGACAATCACTACGGGTAGTCCGGCCCAAGCGGCCTTTTGACAGAGCAGTTCCGCCTCACGTTTGGCGTAAGTGTAAACAAAGGCCTTTTTATCCTTGAGGCTAAAATGGCTGTCTTCATTCAAAAGACAGGGTTGGGAGGCGCCATTGATAGTAGTCAGCGAGCTGACAAAAACAACCGGTAGCCCCCCTTCGCTTTGAGCCGCTTGCAGCGCATTTTGAGTTCCAGTTACCACAATTTGGCGCATGGCCGGCGAGTGAATCTCTTTCCAGTTAGAGAGACCCGCCAGGTGGATAAGGCCATTGCAGCCGCTCAGCCCCCGGCGCAAGCTGGACAGGTCTCGCACATCGCCGGCGCAGCGCTCAAACGCCAGGTCGTCAATCCGGTCGGTGCGGCTGGTGGGCCGCAAGAGACAACGCACGCTATAGCCTTGCTCGATCAACTTCCGTACCACCCGCGAACCAATGAAACCGTTACCGCCGGTGATAAATAGCCTTTTTTGTAAAATGGTCTACCTCTAGCTTGCCGCGTTCATCAGGCGAGCCAATGTTTCTACGGTGAAGCGTAGCTGCGCTTCCGTATGCATGGCGCTGAGAAAAAAACGCAGCCGAGCGGCATTCTCAGGCACAGCCGGAAAGATGATCGGAAAGACATTGATTCCCTGATCGAACAGGCGCTGGGAAAGCTGCATACAACGTTTTGAACTACCGATGATAATAGGCACGATCGGCGAGTGCTGGCTTGACCCGGTATTCAAACCGTTGGCGCGGGCTAATTCCAAAAACAACCTGGCCCGCGCCTGTAAACGCTGGACTCGCTCCGGCTCGGCCTTGAGTAACCGCAGCGCGGCCAGGGCCGCAGCGGTATTCGGCGGCGAGATGCCGACACTGTAGACAAAACCGGGAACGGTGTATTTAAGGTATTTAACCAAAGCCTGGCTGCCGGCAATATAGCCCCCACAACTGGCAAATGATTTGCTCAAAGTGCCCATCCAAATATCAACTCTGGCGGGGTCAATGCCCCAATATTCACCGATACCCCGCCCGGATTGACCCATTGTACCCATAGAGTGGGCTTCATCAACCATCAAGAGCGCCCCATACCGTTCTTTGAGGTCAATCAGGGCGGGCAGGTGAGGAATATCGCCGTCCATGCTGTAAACGCCTTCAACCACAATCAGCACCCGCCGATGGCGGGGACGTTGGTCATCCAATATCTTGGCCAAAGCAGCCCAATCATTATGCGGAAACATGTGGCCGGCAGCGCCCGATAGGGTAATGCCTTGCATGAGGCTGTTATGGATCAAAGAGTCATACAAAATGAGGTCTTTTGGCCCGAATAAATGTCCAACAGTGGTCACATTGGTGGCGTGTCCACTCACATAAACAAGGCCAGCCTCGACGCCCATAAAATGGGCCAATTCTCGCTCTAATTCTTGATGTAAGGGAATTTCTCCTGAAATCAAGCGGCTGGCGGAAACCGAGGTACCGTATTGAGCAATCGCCGCCTGAGCCGCTGCGGAAACAACCGGGTCGCCCGACATACCCAGGTAGTTGTAGCTTGAAAAGTTGATCAGACTTTTTCCAGCCACAAGGGTTTGATGATTATTGACGCTTTGGTGGGCTTTAAAGTAAGGATTATCAATAGCCTGTTCGGCCAACATCTGCTCCAGGTTGCGATACTCTGGAAAGAGATCAAAACGGTAGGTTTCGGGAGGTGGGGGGGCTACAGTCGCCGGGGCAGAGTCGGGTAGGGCCGAACTATCTGGCTTAACCTGTTGCTGCAAGTAATCAACCAGTTGCAGCATATTGACCCCCTCAGATAACTGCTCAAAGGCAATATCCATCCCCAAGTCCTCCTTGATCCGGTTGACAAAGCGAGCGACCATTAATGAATCGAAGCCCATTGTCATTAACGGTTCATGCAGATTAAAGCTGTTTGCCTCGACGTTCAATATTTGGGCTGCTTGTGTTTGTAGATACTGGGTCAGAGAAACGGGCCGGTCATTGTTGGTGGTGGGTAAACCATTGGTCGGGGCGACTGGTTGGGATTTATGCAAACTACTCTGCCCCACTACGGGCAACGTCTCGGCGATGAATTTGTCTCGACACAGCCAATGCTGAATTTTGCCACTGGTTGTTTTAGGGACACCGCCCGGCTTAACCAGGACCACCGTATCGAGCTTAAGTTGGTACTCGGTAGCTACGGCATGGCGGATAGCTTGGATGACCTCGGCCACATCTAGCCGTTGGAGAGCCAGCCGTGTAACTTCCTGGATCACCACCAGATGTGTTTCGTTCGCCTGCTCTATGGTAAAAACAGCTCCCCCATTGGCCTGTAGGGCCGGATGGCTGCGGGCTACGGTAAATTCAATGTCTTGGGGATAATAGTTATGGCCGTGGATAATAATCAAGTCTTTAAGACGACCGGTCACAAATAACTCCTGATTTTGGATGAAGCCCAAATCGCCGCTGCGTAGAAATGGCCCTTCTCCTGTAGCCAGGTAGGCTTGAAATACCGCCTGCGTCTCCTGAGGTTGGTTCCAGTAACCTTGAGCCACACTAGGCCCGGAGATCCAAATTTCGCCAATATGCCCCGCTGGACAGAGCGTGCGCGCTTCAGGCTCAACGATTAGAACGGTCTGATCTGGGGAGCTGCGCCCGCAACTGACCATTGCCTGGCCTTTTAGATGTCCATTGCTGAATGTATGGGGCTGCTTTGTAGCCAGGGTTTCAGGGGGTACAAATTGGATAAGCGGTGGCTTTGTTTTGTGGCCGCCTGTTGCCAGGAGGGTGGCTTCGGCCAGGCCGTAGCAAGGATAAAACGCCTGCCGCCGAAAACCGGCAGGCGTAAAGGTAGCGGTAAACTGTTCCAGGGTCTCGGCTCGAACCGGCTCGGCGCCGTTGAAAGCCACTTGCCAACTGGATAAATCCAAGGTGGCTCGTTGTTCGGGGGTAGTCTGCTGGATACACAAGTCATAAGCAAAATTAGGCCCGCCGCTGATGGTGGCGCGATAGCGAGAGATGGCTTGCAGCCACCATACCGGCTGGCGAATAAAATCCAGGGGCGATAAAAGGATGACAGGGCTGCCACAGTAAAGAGGTTGTAAAATGCCGGCCAGCAGCCCCATATCGTGATAAGGGGGCAGCCAAAACACCCCCCGGTTGTCGGCAGTGTTGACCATACAGTTATAAATGAAGGCCAAGTTGTGCCAGAGATTGCCATGAGAGATCATCACCCCTCTTGGATTAGTTGTAGAACCCGAAGTGTACTGGAGAAACGCCAGAGAGTCTTGATTGATTGAAGGTGAACGCCAGCTTCCAGCCAACTCGTCCGGTAAATGATCGGTGGCTATCCATTGCAACAAAGGGGTCTGAGGGCTTTGTGGAGTAGCTATTTTGGAGGTGGCCTCAGCCGTGGTTAAGATCAAGTTAGCCTGCGAGTCAGCAGCGATGGTTTGAAAGCGCTGATCCGGTCGCTGGGGACGCAGCCGGGGGGGAAAGGTGGGGACAGCAATGGTTCCTGCATAAAAACAGCCAAAGAGGGCGACAATAAATTCCAGCCCCGGCGGATGGGCCACCAGCACAGGACGTCCACTGGCCTCCCGACTTTGCAGATAAGCGGCAATGGTGCGGGCGCGCCGGTCCAACTCGCCGTAAGTCAGGGTGACTGCCTCAGATTCACCATCGAGCAAAAAGGTGTAGGCTTCTTGCTCAGCCTGATGATAGGCTCGCCATTGCAGCAACTCTACCAAATTAGAGTACGCCGGGCCTGGACTCATTCACACTCTCCTTATAGGTCCTTTAACAGATCACTTTTTCTGGCTCGTCGCTGTAAGGTAGGTATAAATTCAACAAGTTGTTCACTCAAATAATGGCGCATGCTCAGGGCAATTTCCTCTTCAAGGGTGGCATTGCCGGTTATCATTTGACGGAAACTATCTCGCTCAATTGCAATGAGTTTAATGCCGGTTTCACTATCAGAGGCGGCTCGAATCGTCCGCTCCCGTGTGCCTCCTTGCACCCCGACTTCACCAAAATATTGCCCGCTCCCCAGGCGGGCAATCGGCGTATCTTGCTGGTAAGGGTGCATAACCTCCACCTCTCCCTGGACAATAAGGTAAAATTTATCGGCTACATCACCTCTCCGGTAAATTACTGTCCCCGGCTCATAGGCGATCAGTTCATGCTTGATCTCCTTATTCACCAGGGGCGTTTCGGTTGGGGAAGGTAAAATCTTAAGTAAATGGTTAACGGTGGTTCGCTGGCGCATTAAGCGGGCAATAGCGCTGTAAGTTAATTCTGAGTCGGTCATGAGTTTGCCAAAAGTATCTTTATCCAAGGCCATCAGAATGACTTCGGAAGCTCCATGCGCTCGGGCGGTGGCATTGCGCTGGCTGTTCTCAAACAGTCCCATTTCTCCAAAATATTGACCGCTGCTCAGAGTAGCCACGATAAATTCTTGACCACTCTCATGGCGTTTTACAATTTCAACCTGACCTTTGATAATAATATAAAATTGATCGGCCACGTCTCCTTCCTGGAAGATGATGGCCCCAGCTTTATAGTTAACCGGAGTCAACTTGGCCGAGATTTGCACCATCATCTTTTTATCCAGGCTAGGCAAGGCGTGACTAATGGGTTGATCCGCTATTTCACCATCTGCAATCAGCACAACTCGGCTCACCCGGCTGGCTAAATCCCGGTCGTGAGTGACCATTAAAATGGTCCGGCCTTGGGTAACAAATTCCTCAAAAAGTTGAAAAATGGTATCGGCTGTTTTCGAGTCGAGGCTGCCCGTCGGTTCATCAGCCACCAATATCTGCGGATCATTGGCCAGAGCGCGAGCAATAGCCACCCGCTGCTGCTGCCCGCCTGAAATCATCGCCGGGAGTTTGTCGGCCTGCTCGGCCATCCCGACCAGTTCCAGCAAGTGCATGGCCCGCTCGCGACGTTGCGTCAGGGTGTAAAGTCCACAAAACTCCATCGGCAGGATAATATTTTCAATAACGGATAAGGTCGGCAGTAATTGGAAAAATTGGAAAATGATTCCGATATTACGCCCTCGCCACCGGGCCATTTGCCGCCGATTGAGCTTTTGAATAGGCGCGCCGGCAATATGAATTTCTCCCAGCGTTGGGAGATCAATACCTGTAACCATATTGATTAAGGTGGATTTGCCACTGCCTGATTTACCAATGACCGCGACAAATTCTCCTCGACTGATCTGAAGATCAACACCTTTGAGGGCAGTAAATGCACCAGCCGGGGTAATGTATTCTTTAACCACCTGGCGCAGATTGATAAGGATATCCGGTTCTATCGCTACATTGGAAACAAGGGGTGAACTCGCTGGCTTAATATTAAGCCAGCGAGTTTTCAGTCGCTCAAACATATAATGTACTCTTACGCAGCGCCCGCTCGTTGCCGGCTTTGAGCAGACCCCCGCAGGCGTGTTTGACCATCCAATCCGTCTGGTTGGTCACTCCATACCAGCGTGTACAGATATCCAACATCAGCTCGGGATGGTCTTTAGAAATATCGTTCAAATTGAAGACGAACAGTTCTACAGGGTTATGAACAATTCCCAAGCGACATATCGCGCTTCAGACACTCTCATACGCTTCCATCGGCAAACACACGCAGAACAAATTCCGGTCGCCGTAAACATTATCAATGCGCGACACGGCCGGCCAGAATTTCGACTGGCGCACCCAGGGGGCTGGGAAGGCGGCCTGCTCGCGGGAGTAGGGCCGGTCCCAGCCATCGGACATCACCACGGCCGCCGTGTGCGGGGCGTGCTTGAGCGGATTGTTTTCCCGGTCGGCCTGGCCCTGCTCGATGGCCCGAATCTCCTCCCGGATGGCGATTAACGCCTCACAGAAGCGGTCCAACTCTTCCAGTGACTCACTCTCGGTCGGTTCGATCATCAATGTGCCCGGCACCGGGAACGACATGGTGGGGGCGTGGAAGCCGTAATCCATCAGCCGTTTGGCTACATCTTCGGCCTCGATACCGCTGCTTTCTTTGATCGGGCGCAGATCAATGATACACTCGTGGGCCACGCGGCCATGCTTGCCTTTGTAAAGCACCGGGTAATGCGGCTCCAGCCGGGCGGCGATGTAATTGGCGTTCAGAATAGCAATTTTGGTTGCTTCGGTCAGGCCGGCTACGCCCATCATCCGAATGTAAACATAGGAGATCGGCAGAATGCTGGCGCTGCCCCACGGCGCTGCCGAAACCGCGCCAACCCCATTTTTGCCGCCGACCTCTGGCACAACCGAGTGACGCGGCAGGTAAGGAGCCAGGTGCGCCGCCACACAGATCGGCCCCATGCCCGGCCCGCCGCCGCCATGCGGAATGCAGAACGTTTTGTGCAGGTTGAGGTGGCACACGTCCGCGCCGATGTCGCCGGGGCGGCACAATCCGACCTGGGCGTTCATGTTGGCTCCGTCCATATACACCTGTCCGCCGCGCTCGTGAACAATCTGGCAAATTTCTTTGATCTCTTCCTCAAACACGCCGTGTGTCGAGGGATAAGTGACCATCAAGGCGGCCAGCCTGTCGCGGTACTCCTCGGCTTTGCGGCGCAGGTCAGCCAGATCAACGTTGCCATTCTGGTCACAGGCCACCACCACCACCTGCATCCCGGCCATGGCCGCGCTGGCCGGATTGGTGCCGTGGGCCGAACTGGGGATGAGGCAGATGTTGCGTTCATCCTGGCCGCGGGCGTGATGATAGGCCCGGATGGTCAGCAGGCCGGTATATTCGCCCTGCGAGCCGGCGTTGGGCTGGAGCGAAACGGCGGCAAAACCGGTAATTTCGGCCAGCCAGTCCTCCAGCCGCTCGAACATAATTTGATACCCTTCGGCCTGGTTCAGCGGGGCAAAGGGGTGCAGATGAGCAAACTCCGGATGGGTGACCGGCAGCATTTCGGAGGTGGCGTTCAACTTCATTGTACACGAACCCAACGGAATCATCGAATGGGTCAGCGACAAATCGCGGGCTTGCAGCCGGTGAATGTAGCGCAGCATCTCCGTTTCGGAATGATAACTGTTAAAAACCGGATGGCTCAAAAAGGCGCTGCGCCGTTGATGCGGGGCAGGGTATGCCATTTCGACATCCCCCGCCAACTTCTCCAAATCGAACTGGCCAGGATTAGCCCCGTAGATTTCAAACAGCACCTTCAGGTCAGCGGTCTGAGTAAATTCATCCAGCGAGACGCCGCTGGCTTCGTCGTCGTACAGGCGCAGGTTGACCTGGCGGGCCAGCGCCTCGTGGGTCAACTGCTTGGGGGTGCGCGGGCCGCCGCTGATTTTTAGGGTATCAAACACCGGGCCGGCGGTCACGCTGTAGCCCAACTGCCGCAGCCCGGCGGCCAGGATTTCGGTCAACAGCCGGACACGCTGGGCAATCCGGGTTAACCCTTCCGGGCCGTGATAAACCGCATACATCGAGGCCATAATGGCCAGAAGCACCTGGGCAGTACAGATGTTGCTGGTGGCGTGTTCGCGGCGAATGTGCTGCTCCCGTGTTTGTAGGGTCAGGCGGTAGGCCGGCTGACCGGTGGCATCTTTTGAAACCCCCACCAGGCGGCCCGGCATTTGGCGCTTGTAAGCATCGCGGGTGCTCATAAACGCGGCGTGGGGACCGCCGTAGCCCATGGGCACCCCAAACCGCTGGGCGCTGCCAATGACCACATCGGCCCCAAATTCACCGGGGGGGCGCAACAGAGTCAGGGCCAACAAATCACTGGCGACCACTACCAATGCGCCGGCGGCATGGGCCTTCTGGCAAAACGGCTCGTAATCCAGAACCACCCCGTCGGTGGTAGGGTATTGGACCAGCACGCCAAAGGTCGGTTCGGCAAAGTCGTACTGTTCGTGGTCGCCCACCATAACTTTGAAGCCTAACGGCTCGGCCCGAGTTTGGATCACTTCGATGGTTTGGGGGTGGCAGCGCTCTGAAACAAAGAAAACGTTGGCGGTGGATTTACGGTCCTGGGCGCGGCGACAGAGCGTCATGGCTTCGGCAGCGGCGGTGGCCTCGTCCAACAGCGAGGCATTGGCAATCTCCATGCCGGTCAAATCGCAAACCATTGTTTGAAAATTGAGTAAGGCTTCGAGCCGGCCCTGGGCAATTTCAGCCTGGTAGGGGGTATATTGGGTATACCAGCCGGGATTTTCCAGGATATTCCGCTGAATGACAGGCGGGGTGAGGCAGTTGTAATAGCCCATGCCAATGAAGGAATGATAAACTTTGTTTTTGGCTGCCAGGTCACGCCAATCAGCGCGGGCTTCAAGCTCGCTCAGTGGATCGGGCAGGCGGAGAGGGCGATCCAGGCGAATATTGGCCGGAACAGTCTGGTCAATCAGTTCATCCAGCGAGGCTGCGCCCGTCACTTCCAGCATCCGGCTTATTTTATCTCCCTGCGGCCCCAAGTGACGCCGGGCAAAGGAGTCGTTGGGCCTCAGTAAATCTAAATAATTCATCAGAGAAACTCCTTGTAAATAGACCGGGGACCGGGGACGGGAGACCGGAAGATAGCTAACAGCCGGTCTTCGGTCTCCGGTCATCTCCGGGAAAAGATTTTCATCATTGTGGCAAGCTATTCGCTTATTCCGCAGCTATCTTCTCGTAATCCTCGCCGGAGAGCAGACTGTCCCACTCACCGGGATTGGAGGGTTTGATTTTGATCATCCAGCCGTCGCCAAAAGGGTCGGAATTGACCAATTCGGGGGTGTCCACTAGCGCCGAGTTGATTTCCACAATCTCGCCGCTCATGGGGATATACAAATCACTGGCCGCTTTGACCGACTCTACCACGCCGAAGATTTGCCCCCGTTCAAACGAACTGCCTACCTCCGGCAACTCGACATAAACCACATCGCTCAAACTATCCTGGGCGTGATCGGTAATGCCACAGACAATGAGATCGCCTTCCTGGCGCGCCCATTCGTGGCTCTCTTGGTATTTGGCATTGGTATCCAGTTTCATTGTTTAATTCTCCTTTTTGTGTTGTTTGTTGAAAATAATAGAGGCGAGGGCGAAAATAGTAAATAGAAGCTAGTAGATAGTAGATGGATTACTCTAAACCCTCTACGTTTCGCGTCTATCCTCTATCTTCTATCCTCACTTCTTCGCCTCCCGTTTCCTCGCGTCCCTGCTTCACTTTCGATAGGCTGGGGTATAAAATGGCCGTTTGACCACCACGGCCGCTTTCGGCTTGTCACGGATTAAAATTTGCAACGGCGTACCGACGACGGCGTATTCTGGGGGCACAAAGGCGTGGCCGCAGTATTTGTCAACGGTCGGGGCATAAAGACCGGTCACAACCGTGCCGATCGGCTGGCCGGCAGCAGAAGCGACCGGGTAATCCTGGCGGGGGACTCCTTTTTCGGTCAGCTCAAAGCCAATCAGCTTTTTGGCAACGCCGGTTTCTTTTTGTTTCAGCAGCGCCGCTCGGCCAATAAAGTCGCTCTCAAAGTTGCAGGTCCAACCCAGATTGGCTTCAAGCGGGGTGATATCGGCGCTGATTTCGTGGCCGTAGAGGGGAAACCCCGGTTCAAAACGCAGGCTGTCACGGGCGGCCAGGCCGATAGGTTTGACTTCGATGCCAGCGGCCGGGCCGGCGTTAAGAATAGCCTCCCAGAGCAGCAACGCGGCCTCTGCCGGGAAGAAAAGTTCAACCCCATCTTCGCCGGTGTAGCCGGTGCGGCCAATCATCGCCGGGACCCCGCTGATCTCGGCCTCGACGGCGTTGAAGCGAGGCACAGCGGCTAAATTGGCCGGGGTCAAAGTCTGCAAAAGGTCAATGGCCTTTGGTCCTTGCAAGGCCAGCATGTAGGTCTCAGCCGAGATATTGGTCAGGCTGACTTTATAACCCTGAGCTTGTTCCTGCATCCAGGCGAAATCTTTGTCCAGGTTAGAGGCATTGACCACTACAAACCAGCGTCCCGCCAATTTGTAGACAAAAACATCATCCACTACCCCGCCGTGCTCGTAGCACATAAGGGCGTAGTGGGCCTGATTTTCGGCCAGCCGGGTAATATCCCAGGTGACCAGGTGATTGAGAAAGGTTTCAGCGTCGGGGCCGGTAACGGTAATCTGGCCCATGTGATCAATATCAAACAGGCCGGCGGAGCGGCGGGTCAGGTGATGTTCCTCGATGGGGCCGGTGGGATACTGCACCGGCATCTCCCACCCGGCAAAGGGCACCATCCGCCCGCCGTGGTCAACATGCCATGGGTAGAGTTGGGTTCGTTTGAGTGCTTCGGTCATAGTTTCTCCTTCAGAGGCGATGACAGGTGAGGCGAAGAGGCGAAGAATCGCCTCTTCGCCTCCTCGCCTCACTTTCACGGTTAGCCGACAAATAAAAACGGGCACTCTAAAAATGTGCCCGTTTGCTCTGTCCTGAACCTGAGAGATTACCCCTTCGGTGCGACATTTGTCGTCTCTCCAGAGATGCTGTCTGCGCTACGATCCCTTTGCCTGAGAGTTTCAGCCGGAGTCTGGCTCGCTCCTCACCTTGCCCCTTCGGCGACCCAGTCCAATTTTAGATTTTTAATTTACAATTTACGATTAAAATCGCAAATCGTACATCGCAAATCGTAAATCGTTGGGTTCTCTCCCGTTACGCGTCAATCAGCGAATATTTGATTGTGAGTAATCCTACTAC
Organism: Anaerolineales bacterium; assembly: GCA_015075405.1. Classification (GTDB taxonomy): domain Bacteria; phylum Chloroflexota; class Anaerolineae; order 4572-78; family J111; genus DSQQ01. Next base: position 1,003,834 of record JABTUK010000002.1, on the reverse strand, counting down.
ATTTTTCAGTTTAACACAGGGGCGAGGCTTTGTCAATCCGCAATCAAATCAGAGCGAGCCAGTTCTAACCACCCACATGGGTTTAACTTGCTCACAGCAACTACCTCAAGCATAAAGATTAGAAATTCGCAGGTGCTTGCGCTCCATAGTATACTATATTAACCACTTACAGCCATTACGACTCCTGCTAATAATTGTATTGAGAACATTCGGAGACTTAGTGATTGTCCAATAATAAGTTCCCCCAAGTTCCTATGAGTTCCCAGGCAACTAAGGGAACTGGTAGGAACTCAAAACGGAAAGTAAATTTTGGACGCTTACTTAGCATTAAGGAGCACAAACCATGAACCAAAATGCCAAGATTGCCACCGTCACCTTGAACCCGGCTATTGATCGAACGGTCTTCATTTCGAACTTTAAGGCCGGCCAGGTGAATCGGGTGGAACGAGAACAGTCCGATGCCGGCGGGAAAGGCGTCAATGTCGCCTCTGTCCTGGCCGACTTCGGCTTTGCTATGGCTGTGACTGGCTTTCTGGGAGCAGAAAACAGCTACATTTTTGAACAGCTTTTTGCGCGTAAAAAAATCGAGGATCGCTTTGTGCGGATAACCGGTCGAACCCGCACCGGCATCAAGATTATTGATGAAGTCCATCAGGAAACAACCGACCTCAACTTTCCCGGCCAGGCTCCGAGTGAGGCTGATGTGGAATCTCTTTTTCAGATTGTGGAAGCATTGACGGTTGATTACCCCTGGTTTGTGCTGGCCGGCAGTATTCCGGTGGGCGTTTCCGGCAGTCTCTACCGGGACTTGATTGAGATCATCAGGGCCAAAGGGCGAGCCGTCGCCCTCGACACCAGCGGGGAGGGGCTCCATCGAGCGTTGCCCGCCGGGCCGACGTTGATCAAACCTAACCTGGATGAACTGCGGGAGCTAACCGGACAATCTCTCAGTACCCAGGCCCGCGTCGTTGAAGCGGCCCAAAGCTTGCTGCGCCAGAACATCCAGACGGTGGTGATTTCAATGGGCGCGGAAGGAGCCATTTTTGTGGAAGCAGAGGAGGTTGTGTTGGCCCAGCCGCCTCAAGTTACCGTTGTTAGCACGGTGGGCGCAGGGGATGCGATGGTGAGCGGTATGGTGGCCGGCAAAACGCTGGGGCTTTCGCTGGCCGAGTGCGCCCGGCTGGCAACCGCCTTTTCAGCCAACACCGTCTCGCAGGTTGGCTCAGGGCTGCCGTCGCTGGACGTGATCGAAAATCTCAAAAGTCAAGTGAGCCTGCAATCAATTAAGTAATTTTCGAAATTAAGAGGTTATTTTCAAGGAGAGCATGTCATTTCGACCGCAGGGAGAAATCCTCGACACCTTACTTTTAGGTGTCGTGTGCCCCGAGGATTTCTCGCTCCTTCGTCGCTCGAAATGACATGAGCGTGAGTAATAACCATCAATTAAACTAATCATCAAGTCGGTTCTTGTGGAGGTTATATTATGTCTAAAATTGGGATTGTGGGGACAGGGATGGTAGGCGCGACGGCCGCTTATGCCCTGGCCATGCGCGGCATTGGTGGGGAATTGGTGTTGGTAGACAAAAACCAGGTCCGGGCCAAGGCTGAAGCCGCCGATATTTTGCATGCGGTTCCGTTTGCCCACCCCATCCGCGTCACCTCTGGCGACTATCCCAATTTGGCCGGCAGCCGGGTGGTGATAATTGCAGCCGGGGTGGGCCAGAAACCGGGCGAAACCCGGCTGCAATTGTTGGAACGGAACGCGGCTATTTTCAAAAGTATGATCCCCGCTGTGCTCAAATATGCCCCGGAGGCGGTGCTAGTGGTGGCGACGAATCCGGTGGATATTATGACCCATCTCACCGCCCAATGCGCCGCCGAGTTTGGCGTGCCGGCCACACGGGTGTTTGGTTCCGGCACCACCCTGGATACGGCTCGCTTTAGGGCCTTGCTCAGCAATCTGGTCGGAGTAGCTGCAAACAACGTTCACGGCTACGTCATCGGCGAACACGGCGACTCGGAGGTGTTGGTCTGGTCACGGGTGACGGTGGGCGCTATTCCCCTTGAAGATTTCTGCCGGACGCAGAACATTGAGCTTAATGACACGATTCGCCAGGAGATTGACCAGCAAGTGCGCCGCGCTGCCTATACCATCATCGCAGGCAAGGGCGCGACCTACTATGGCATCGGTAGCGCCCTGGCCCGCATTGTGAGCGCGATTCTGGATGACCAGCGAGCGGTTTTGACGGTTTGCAGCTTGGTAGCTCAAGTGGCCGGAGTGCGGGATGTCACCCTGGCCCTGCCTCATATGGTCGGGGGGCAGGGAGTCCTGGGGACTTTACCTTTACCACTCAGCCCAACGGAGGAATCCGCGCTCCAGGCCAGCGCCAAAATTATCAGAACAGCTATTGACGAATTACAGAAAGCGGGTTAAGCTCTCCGGCTCTCATTCATACTGACTTAGGCAACTCCAAGAAAATAATTATCCAAAGTCCGTGATACGTAATGCATGATGGTTTCCAGGCAAGATTTCTTACGGCATCACCTATCACGCATCAAGCCGGTGAGAATAATTGGATGAATTAAACCTTGGAACTGCCTTAACTCTTCTTTTTCTTCAACCGTTGGGCAAATTCGGCAAAATAATCTATCGCCTCGGGGTTACGCATGGCCCCCTGATTGGCCACCTGCTCGATGGGGTGGCCGAGCAAAATCTTGCGAATGGGAACTTCCATCTTTTTGCCGCTCAGGGTGTAAGGAATCTGCTCTACGGCAAAGATATCGTCGGGTACGTGGCGGGGTGAAATATCCTCTCGGATACGGCGTTTGATCCGCTGCCGCAAATCGTCATCCAGTTCCACCCCCTCGCGCAGCGCCACAAACAGCGGCATATATGATTCTTGCCCCAACGCTTCCAAATCAATCACCAGGCAATCTACAATCTCAGTCAGGCTCAGTACGGCCCGATAAATCTCGCTGGTGCCCATACGCACCCCCTGCCGGTTGATGGTCGAGTCGGAGCGGCCATAAATGACGCAGCCCTGGCGCTCGTTGATTTTGAGCCAGTCGCCGTGCCGCCAGATGCCGGGAAACATCGAGAAGTAGCTGGCCTGATAGCGTTGCATATCTGGGTCGTTCCAGAAAAAAAGCGGCATTGACGGCATTGGTTCGGTGATGACCAACTCGCCCACCTCGTTGATAACCGGCTGGCCCGCTTCGTTGAAAGCCTGCACCTTTGCCCCCAGCGACGGCCCCTGTAACTCCCCGGCATAAATCGGCTGGAGCCGCACCCCGCCGATAAAAGCGGTACACAAGTCGGTGCCGCCGCTGATAGACTCCAGAGCCAGGTTGGGGCTGATGTTTTCATAAACCCACTGGAAACCATCCACCGGTAGCGGTGAGCCGGTGGAGCCGAGCGCCCGCAGACGGCTCAGGTCAAACTCGCGGTTGGGCTGAAGGCCGGCCTTCATACAAGCCTGAATAAAAGCGGCAGCCGTGCCAAAGTAGGTCATGCCACTCTGCTCAGCCAGCCGCCATAAGCGGTTCAGGTCCGGGTAGCCGGGGCTACCATCGTAAAGAATGATGGGAGTGCCGTTAAGTAATCCGCCGACCAGAAAATTCCACATCATCCAACCGGTACTGGTGAACCAGAAGAAGCGGTCTGCGGGCTTTAAATCCAAATGGAGATGGACGGCTTTGAGATGCTCTAGCAAAATTCCGCCCTGGCTCTGCGCAATCGGCTTGGGCAGACCGGTGGTGCCGGAGGAATAAAGAATCCACAGCGGATGGTCAAAGGGGACTTGCTCGTAGGTGAGGGCGGTGGTTGGGGTCGTCGCTAACAACTCGTTCCACAAAACCGTGTTTTCGAGCGGAGTAGCAGCCCCGTCTGTTAGCTTGGTCACCAACACCGTTTTTTCGACTGTGGGCAAATCAGCCTGGAGCTTGGCTACCACGCCGGTCCGGTCGAAGGGTTTGCCGTTCCAGTAGTAGCCATCCACCGCGATGAGCGCCTTCGGCTCAATCTGGCTGAAGCGGTCCAACACGCTGCGCTCGCCAAAATCGGGTGGGCAACTGGACCAAATTGCGCCGAGGCTGGCCGTGGCCAGAAAGGCGATAATCGCTTCGGGGATATTGGGTAGGTAGGCGACTACCCGGTCGCCGGGTTGAACACCCATTGCTTTGAGCGCCTGGGCTATTTTGGTCGTTTGCTCGTAGAGCTGCGACCAACTGACTTGGGTGAGTGACCCGGTTTCTGGCTGGTAGAAAATGGCCGCTTGGTCGGCTATATGACGGCGGAAGAAGTTTTCACTGTAGTTGAGCCTGGCTCCGGCAAACCATTTGGCTCCTGGCATTTTGCGCCCGGTTAGTACGGAGATGTACGGCGCTGAGGCTACAACATCAAAATAGTCCCACAGACTGGCCCAAAACGCCTCGATTTCTGTGACTGACCAGTCCCATAACTGGGAGTAGGTCTGGAAATTGAGTCCCTTGTTTGCCTTAAGCCAAGCCATGTAGCGGGTCAGATTGGCCTGTTCAACTGTTTCAGCCGATGGCTGCCACAGTAAACTGCCTTCGACAAGCTGCCTCATAGGTCCCTCTACTTGTAATTATTCATCAACTGGTTATGGAGCGCAAAAGCTCAAAGAAATTCGGCTCTTTCGGAATTTGGGAGGTCAACAGCAACGTGATGCGTGAGAGGGGTGGGCAGAGGAATTCCTAACTTTTCCCACCAGGGTTGCAGGCTCGGCAGAATGGTGGGGTACAGGGCGACGCCTTGCCCAAGTTGCTCGGCCCGCAGTTGGAGCGCCCGGCTTCCCGGCAGACGAACCGGCAGGCTATCCGGTTTGGTCGGGTTGGTGCGACAAGCCTCGGCCAGCCACTCTGTTTCCCTGAGAAAATATTCCCGCCCGCCAAAAGCAGCCGGATCAATCACTTGCAGAAACACCGAAGCCCCCCACCGCTGTGGTTGCTCCGCGCGGCCATACCCTGCCAGCGCCGAAGTCAGGGCTTCGACCAACAGACCCAATGCAAAACCTTTATAGCCCAAATCCGTGCCGCCCAACGGCAAAATAGAACCGGGCGGGTCGCTCAATAGAACTGCCGGATTGTCGCTCACCTGGCCCTGGTTATCTAAAAGCCAGGGGTGGGGGAGACGCTGGCCGGTCTGCTGTAATCGCCCGATCAAGCTCATGCTGGTTGTGGACATGCTGATATCAAGCAGGATCGGTTCACCCTGGGTCGGGATGCCGGCCGCCACAGGATTAGGCGTGTATAGCGGTTGGAGACCGCCATAAGGAGCAACCGCTTTCCCCCAAGGATCAGAAGAAAGCAGGAGGATGAGTAAGCCCTGATCGGTGACTCTTTTGAGATAAGCCGCCAAACAGGCAATATGATGGCTCCGCTGGATAGCTACTGTAACCACCGGATGAAGCTCAATTCGCTCACGGGCCAGGTTTATGGCTTTGACCACCAGCCAGGGGCCAGGCAGATAGCGACCGTTCCAGGTTATGGTTGCGCCGCCATCGGCCAAAATTTCAGGCTCGCCGGCGGTGGTCATCGAGCCTGCTTCCAGTTCCCGCAAATAGGTGGCAAGGAGTTGCAAGCCATGGGTAGAGTGTCCCAGCAAATCGGCTTCCACCAAAATTTCAGCGACAGTGTTCGCGCGCTCTGGAGCCAGTCCGGCTCCTTGTAATAACTTGCTGGACCATTTGATTAAATCGGTTGCGGCATAGCGTTCTGAATGGGTCATAAGATTATCCTAACCAGGGTGAGTTTAGACAAAGCAGGCTGCTGCTTGGCTCTTTTTGTCTGGATGATGTTCCCTTCGCCCGAATCCTATCGTCATCTACCTCATCGCGCAAATCTTCTGGGCCGCTAAGGAATGAGAATTAATTAACTTGCGCATGTCATTGCGAGCGAAGCGACGCAATCCCCCTTTGCGAGCCGGAGATTGCTTCGTCGTTCCTCCTCGCAATGACATATGCCCAACTTATTAAATTCCTGTTCCTAAGACGAGCCAGGCTGATTTAGCCCTCAGCGGATATTTTTCTGCCAGAAATGGCGTAACTTCTCTGCAAGGTTATCGGTCTGACGCACCACCTGGAAATGCCGCCATTCGGAGGGAAACAAGCGGGTATAGCGCGGCTGGGTCAAACGCTCGTCAATTAAGAGGATGACGCCTCGATCCTGCTCGGTGCGGATCACTCGGCCCGCGGCTTGCATCACCCGATTCAGGCCGGGATATTGATAGGCATAGGCAAAACCATCATGAGCCTGCTCGGTAAAGTACGCTTTGAGCAAATCCCGCTCCAGGCTCAACTGTGGCAGCCCCACTCCAACAATAATCGCTCCAATCAGCCGCTCCCCCACCAGGTCAATCCCCTCAGCAAAGATGCCGCCCATTACGGCAAAGCCCAGCAGCGTGCCCACCTGGGCGGTCGAAAAGCGGGCCAGAAAGGCATCCCGGCTGGCTTCGGCCATCCCCCGCTCCTGGATCAGGAGCTGCCACCCTGGCCAACGTTCTTGGACCAACTCCGCCACAGCCGCCAGGTAAGCGTAGGAAGGGAAAAAGATGAGATAGTTTCCCGGCTGGGCGGCGCAGACCCCCTCGATTAAGGCAGCAACGGCCTCATAAGAGTTGGCTCGATGGGTATAACGGGTGGAGATCTGGTTATGAATGAGCAACGCCAGATGCTCCGAGGGGAAAGGCGATTGCAAAATCAGCCTGGGATGCGAGGTTGAGCCGGTCAAAACCCGGTCGAAGTATTCCAGCGGCAGCAGTGTGCCCGAAAAAAAGATTGCGGCCCGGCTTCGCTCCAGGGCAGCGGCCAGGAAAGGGGCCGGGTCCAGGCAGAATAATTTGGCGGTCAAGCCTTCCTGGCCTTTTTTCTCAAAGTAAGAGATATAGGCAGGGCCAAAGAAGGTTTCGGCGGTGCGCAGGTAGGTGGTGGCCTGAAAGTAGAAATCGAGCAAAGCCGGTCGAAAAGTCGTCTTCTGGTTGAGGGCCAGCCAGGCTTCGGCCTGGCGGCTGAAGCGGCGCAAAGCTTTGAGTAAAGCTTCAGGCCGTTCCTGTTCCAACAGAACGGGCGGGTCGTTTGGGTTGCAGCGCCGGCGCTGGTCCAAGAGAGCCTGGTTGATCTCGCTCAGGGCTTTGCCCAGGTCAGGCAGATGCGGCTTCACACTCTTTCTTAGAGCCAACACAGTCTGTTTGTCCAGTTCAGCCGAGTACATCGCCCTGGCCCGGTCGGGCAGGTTGTGGGCCTCGTCAACCAGAAAGAGGTAAGGTTCAACCACGTTATCAAAAAAGCGGCGCAGGTAGACGCTGGGATCAAAGACGTAATTGTAGTCGCCGATGATGCAATCGGCCCACAGGGCCAGGTCGAGCGAGAATTCAAAAGGGCAGATCTCATAACGCTGAGCCAGTTCGGCAATAATCGGCCGGGTGAAAGCTTCAATCTCATAAGTTTCAGCCAGGGCGGTCTTGAGCTTGCCGTAGTAATTACGGGTAAAAGGACATTCCTCCGGCTCACCGCCGGTAACCGAACAAAAGCAAATTTTCTCTTTGGCGGTCAAGGTGACGCTTTTTAGATGCAGTCCAGATTGGCGCATATCGTCGAGCGCCTGTTCGGCCACCAGGCGGCCCGGCGTCTTGGCGGTCAGATAAAATATCCGGGCGACCAGCCCGGTGCCGATGGCTTTGACCGCTGGAAAGAGGGTGGCGATGGTTTTGCCAATCCCGGTTGGGGCCTGGACAAAGAGTTGCTCTTTTTTCTGGATAGCCCGGTAAACCGCTACGGCCAAATCGCGTTGACCCGTCCGGTAGGTTGTATAGGGAAAGCCGAACTGCTGAATGGAGGCGTCCCGCCGCTCCTGCCAGGCTTTGACCTGGCGCATCCAGGTGAGATAAGCGGCGACCAGGCCGGTGAAGAAGCTTTCCAGTTCGGAAAAGGTGAAATTTTGCCGGAAGGTCAGGGTCTCCTGACTGTCGAGGTGGTAGTACGTTAGTTGGACGCGCATTTCGGCCAGGTTGTGCTGCCGGGCATACATGTAGGCGTAACATTGGGCCTGGCCCCAGTGGAGCGGATTGTCCCCAGTGACCAGCGGGAGGTCCTGGGTTATGGTCTTGATCTCTTCGAGGGTGATTGGCTGGTCGAGGCCAAAGATGCCGTCAATCCGGCCAAAGATTTCCAGGGTAAGATCAGGCGTTTCGACCAAATGACTGATGGTTACTTCGGCCTGGTAGCCTGTGGGGCGTGATTTCTGTAGGCGGCGGTGGCCGCGGCTGCCGAGCAAGGCTCGATCCGGCCCCTGGAAGCCGCCGCCAAACAGATCGCCCTCGCGCAAGACAAACTCAACCAGAGTACGCACCGATGTTTTGAGGGAAATTGTCATCCTCAGCTTCTTTCCTGAGCCGGGTTATGGGAGCCATCGCCCTCATTCTAGCACAACTGTTCGGTTCGTCAAGCTATATTTGTTCAACAGTATCAGTGGATCCAAATTTGAGGAGCCAGCACGCCCACGTGCGGCGGTGTTCGGCATGTGGGCGTGCCCGCTTCGCGTCCTCGGAAAATTGGATCTACTGAGTATCTCTTCTGAAACTCCACTAAGCCGTCACTGGAAGATATCCCCGCGTAATTTTGGTGAGGGGCTGGTTGACCGTAAACTGTTTGGCCCGGATGTTGTCAATGCCAAAGGCTTGCAGTCGGGCGGTGTGTTCTTGCGCGTAGCGTTCCGCCGAGGCTTCGTCCTCAAACAGGTAGATGCCGCCAGCTTCCTGGGTGTCTGGATTTTCGGTCCAGATTTTCCAGATCAAGCCCGGCGTTTGGGCCAGTTGATAGGCCAGCTCGGTGTAAGCAATCGCCATTTCATTGCCCCAGGGACCTGCTACCGGGAAATCAAACTGCAAAAGTGTGAGTGTCATTTTTGAATCGCTCCTGTTAATAGATTTTTTCTAAATTTCTCAGCTACAAAGGAGAGGGTATGTGGTGCGTTTGCGTAACTTTAAGCAATACGCACCACGGCCCTGGAGAACAGCCTTTCGATAACTACTTTTTGCCGTTGAGCAGCAGTTCCACGTGATGCCGTTGACCAACTTCGACCATCTTGGCCGGGTCGGGTGGGCCGCCCTGGACAACACGGCTCAAATCGCGCAAGAAATCTTCATGTCCGGCCGGATTGAGGCTGACCAGGATTTTGCCCGGCTCACTCCCCACATTCTTAAAGTTGTGGATGACGCCGCGCGGGATGATGACACACGCCCCGGCCTCAGCCTGTACTGTTTCCTGGCCCAGCAGCACAGCGAAGCGGCCATTGACCACATAAATTACCTTATCGGCGTTGTGAATGATGTGCGGCGGCGACCCTGCGCCGGGCGAGACCTGCTGTTCCAGCAGGCAGTAGGCCCCGTTGGTATCCTGACTGGCCACCTTGGGCGTCACCGTGATGCCCAGCATCGAGAAGCTATCGCCCGCGCCGGGGGCCAACACTTTACCTGATTGATTTTTGACAGTTATAGACATTTTTTCCTCCATAATTGAATGGTTTTTGAACTACCGGGAAGCAGTTCAATTGCTTAATGATTACAGCCTGAGTATAACAAGACCCAGGGTGTAGTGTCATTGCCCAAAAGGAACATTCAATCAGAGGCGAGGGGTGTAGTTACGGGGTGTGTTGGAACTGCCTAAATCAACCGCAATGCTCTGGCCCTGGCGACAGCCTGGGTACGGTTATTAACGCCGAGTTTGCCGTAGATATTGATGGTGTGGCGTTTGGCTGTGCCGGGGGCGATGACCAACTCCTGGGCAATCTCCTGGTTGGTCAACCCCAGGGCCAGTAGATGCAGCACCTCCAACTCGCGGGCTGAAAGGCTCTCTCCGCCAGGCAGAACGAATGTCGCCGGGGCGGCATCCAACCCCAGCAGAACCATTCCCTGTTGAACCAGAGCCGGGGTGAGGTGGTGTTTCTGGGCCAGCCGCAGCAGCGCCGCCGCTCGCGGCCCTTCCTGGGCCAACACGCCGGGCATGCCCCGCTGCTCCAATTCGGCCAGGGCGGGGCGCAATTCCGCCAGGGCCGCTTCCGGGCGATTCCATTCCAGGTACAGGTCGGCTAGCGTCAGCCGGGCATCGGTCATCAGTAGGGGGTGGCGCAGCCAGCTTTGGGCGGCGATGGCCTGATGCAGGCTGGCTTCGGCCTCGACGTAACGCTGTTGGCGGCGGGCCAGCAGGCTATCGAGCAGCAGCCGGCCTACCTGAGCTTCGGGTAGTTCGTGAGGAATGATGGTGGCCATCAACCAACTATGTACTTGCCCCATGGCCTCATCGTGCCGGTGCTGCCAGGCCATGCGTCCGGCCAGGTAGCTGTAACAAGCCAGCCACTGCCGGTAGGTCAACACCCCCTCAATTCGGGAGCGGATGCGGTCAAAATAGGCGTTAAAGGTGGTCTCGTCGCTCCGGTTCAGGGCATCGAGTAAAAACACGTGGTCAATGTACAACTCCAGGTGAGCAAAACTGCCCAACTCCTGGACCATCGCCTGGGCCTGACTGGCGGCTTGCAGCGCGTCAGCGGGCCGGCCTTGCAGGGCATAGATATAGCCCAGGTAAGCCAGCGCTCCGGCCTGGGCCGGGCCGACCCCTTCCCCAAACAGGGCCAGCACTCGCCGGCAAAATTGCTCGATGGGCGCTGCCCCGGCGGCAGTAAAAACATACTGCGGCCCCAGGCTTAAAACCACGCTCTGATACGCCCCTTTGTCGCCCGAAGCCAACACTTCACTTAGGTCGCCGGCCAGATTGCGCTCAAATTGAGGCCAGTCGCGCTGGTAGAAGGCGGTCCAGACGAGATTAACCTGGCTTTTGACCCGTCGGGCCAGAGGCAAGGGGAAGGTGAGCGACTCTTCCAGAATGGGCCGGGCCTGGGACACATCGGCCAGGCAGACAAAGACCTCGCCCAACTGCACCAGGGTCTCGGCTTGACCGGCGGTATCACCGGTGGCGGCAAAACCGCGCCGCGCCGTTTCCAGCCAGGGCCGGGCCGTCTCATAATGACCTCGGTTCACGTCATCGGCTCCTAAAAAGAGATTGAGCCAGGGGCTAGAGTGTCGAGCCGCTTCGGGTAGCAGTTCGATCCAGCGGCGGACACTGCTCAAAGAGCCGCGCTCCAACTGCTGCCGTCCCAGCGTTTCGATGGTCTGGGCGGCTTCGGACCACAGCTCGGCGGCCAGATAATGGCGGATGCTTTCGCCGGGCAGTGGGTGAGCCTCGGCGGCGCGGCGATGGAGCAGCCTGACCTGCTCCGGCATCTCCTGGCTGAGCTGTCGCCGTAAAAAATGGGCAAAGAGGGTGTGGTAACGATAGGCCAGGCCAGGATCGGTGGCTGACCCGGTAGGGGTTTGGGTGAGGGTGATAAACAGGTTGCGCCGGTAGACTTCTTCCAGCAGCGCCGGCGCCTCCGGCTGGCCGGTAACCGCTCCGCAGAGGGCAGGCGTCAGTTCGCTTAAAATGGAGGTTTCCAGCAAAAAGCGGCGCAGGGGCGCTTCTTGATAACGCAGCACTTCGTCGGCCAGAAAATCAAACACGTGGCGCTGACTTTGGTTCAGACGGGTAAGCAGGGCGGTACACTCAGCCGCGCTGGCGCTTTGTCCCAGCGAGAGGGTCAGCAACCGCACCCCCGTCGCCCATCCTTCGGTATGTTGCTGCAATAGGCGTAGACTCTCGCCGGGCAGATGCAGTCCCAACCGCTCGTTGAGCCAGAGCGCCACCTCCTGGTCGGTGAAACGCAGGTCATCCAGCCGAAACTCGGCCAGGTAGCCTCGCGCCCGCAGTCGAGCGAGGGCCAGCGGCGGGGCATAACGAGCAGCGATGACCAGCCGCACGGTGGGGGGCAAGTGCTCGACAAAATAATCAAGGGCCTGATGAATGGCCGGATCGGTGATGAGGTGGAAATCATCCAGCATCAGGGCCATGGGCTGGCCCCACGCCAGCAGCTCATTGCTGAGACTGCCCATCGCCCGCCGGAGCGTCTCGGCGGCGGGCAGCCGGCTTGAGCCGGCCAGCAGAGCTTCAGCCTGCTGGCCGCAGCCGGGGCAGAGCCGCTGCACGGCGGCCACCAGAGCAGCAAAGAAGTGGTCGGGGTCGTTGTCATCCTCGTCCAGCGAGAGCCAGGCCGCGCTGAAAGGCTGAAGGCTGAAGGCTGAAGGCTGAAAAAGATTTTCGCCGTCAGCCTTTTGTTGGCACAGGGCGGCCAGCAGGGTGGTTTTGCCATAGCCGGGCGGCGCCGAAATCAGGGTGAGGGCGTGACGGTCAAGCGCCTGTTGTAGGGCTGTGAGCAGACGGGGGCGCAGAACAATGTCATTACGCAGGCGGGGAGGGTAGAGCTTGGTTTGCACCAGCCAGGTGGCCGGTGCAGGGCTGGATAGGGGCATATCTGTATTATAATTGAGTTTTTTTGCGGGTCAATCGAAAAAGGAGGGGGCTTTACATTGTTTACTCATGCTCTATGTTTAATCACTCCCCCAAATTTCACGGGCAGTATTGATGACCAGTTTCAGTTTGGCCCACTGGTCGTCTTCGGTGATTTCATTGCCGTGGACAGTGCTGGAAAATCCACACTGGGGGCTGAGGCATAGTTGATCGAGTGGCACATAATGACCGGCTTCCTCAACCCGATGGCTTCCTCTTTCTTGATCACCTCGCGAATATAGTGATCTTCAACCTGGCGCAGTTCTTCTCTGGTTATTTCATTATTTGACGATTAATGTCTGGGCGTTAAAAGTGACTTTGTCGCCAGCTTTCAGTTTTTTCTTGCGCCGGGTCTCGACAACACCGTTGAGCTTGACCTGGCCGGATTGAATGACCATTTTGGCCTGGCCGCCAGTGCTGACCAGCCCTTTCCACTTTAAAAATTGGTCGAGTTGAATGGTTTGTTCGTCTGGATCGGTCATCAGTACCCCATAAAAAGACCCTAAAAGTCTTTAAGACCTTTAGGGTCTGGTTGGCTATTACTTACCGTTCAAAGGCCGCTCGATTTCTACGGGCCGCTCTTCCGGTTCAACCGATTTAAGCGGATCGAGCCGGGATTGCCTGGGGCTTGGAGAGCGGATTTCTACGGGCCGCTCTTCCGGTTCAACTGGTTTGAGGGGAGTTAACTCGGCGGGCAGGTCGAGATGCGGCGATTTGCCGTTGGTCTTGTGAGGGCGGCTTACCTCTTCTTTAGACTTTTCTTTAGCTGGAGCCGTCTCTCTCTGCTTTTCCTTAACCGGAGCCGTCTCTTTGGGTTTTTCCTTAGTTGGAGCCGGCATCGGCTTGGGGGCGGACAATATGTCGTCGCTTGGTAACAAGTTTTCAAACCAGCGTGACAGGCGGATGGTAGCCGAACGAACTTTGGCCCAGCGATAAACCATCCAGCGTAGCGCCTTGTACCACCATTCGCGTTGTTTGTAGGGCATAGGGACACCCCATTGGATGACCGTAGCCCCCCAACTCAGGCCGCCGCCAAACCCGACCATTACTAATTTATCTTTATTCTGAACTCGCCCGGCTTCGATGGCCTCGCACAAGGCGATGGGGATCGAGGCCGCTGAGGTATTACCATACTTATCAAGGTTGGTAAAAACCTTACTGCGATCAATCTTCAAATAGTCGGCGGCGCTTTCGATAATCCGAATATTGGCCTGGTGGGGAATAAAAAGGTCAATTTCGTTCAGAGGCACGCCGGCTTTTTCACAGGCCTGCTTGGACGCTTTACCCATCACCCGCGTGGCAAAGCGATAAACCTCCCGGCCATTCATTTTGATGTAGTGCTGCCGCTGTTCTACCGTGTCGTGGCTGGCCGGCAGTTTGCTGCCCCCGGCAGGAATGGATAAATGTTCTGCCCCGGAGCCATCAGAGCCAAGCACGGTAGACAAAACGCCGCCGGGCGTCTCGTCGGCTTGCAGCACCACCGCCCCGGCCCCGTCGCCAAAAAGCGGATAGGTGGTGCGATCTTGCACATCCAGCACCCGCGAGACCGTTTCGGAGCCGATCACCAGCACTACCTTAGCCATGCCCGCCTGGATGGCTGTGGAGCCCATCGCCAGGGCATAGATAAACCCGGCGCAGGCCGCGCTCAAATCAAATGCGCCGGCATGGGTGGCCCCAATCGCATCTTGCACCAGACATGCCGTGGAGGGAAAAATGTGCTCCGGGCATAAAGTGGCGACAATAATCAAATCAATCGCTGAAGGGGCGAGCCGTGCCCGGTCCAAAGCTATTTGAGCAGCAGCGATGGCCATACTGGCCGTTGTCTCATCTTTCCCGGCAAAGCGTCGTTGCGAAATGCCCGTGCGTGATTTTATCCACTCGTCGGAGGTTTCTACAATTTTTGCCAGGTCCTCATTGCTGACCACCTTTTCAGGCAAATACTTCCCCCAACCAACAATGTGGGCATAAGTAGTCACAGGGTTACTCCTTGAACCTTAAACGTTTAACGTTGAACCTAATTTCCGGTATATTTTCTCAAGATGATCGTGGCATTGTGACCGCCCAGCCCAAATGAGTTCGACATAGCGACCGACACATCGGCTGACCGGGCCACATTAGGGGTGTAATCCAGATCACATTCGGGGTCGGGGGTTTCGTAATTGATGGTGGGAGAGATAATACCATCGGTTAGGGTTTTGACGCAAACCATCGCTTCCAAGGCTCCGGCAGCCCCAAACAGATGGCCGGTCATAGATTTAGAAGAGGTGACATGGGTATTGTAAGCATGCTCGCCCAAAACCTCTTTAATAGCCTTAGTTTCCGTTTTATCATTCAGTTCAGTGGACGTACCGTGAGCGTTGACGTAATCAATCTCGCTGGGGTCAATTCCCGCCCGTTTGATTGCCCGGCGAATAGCCAGAATCGCCCCGGCGGCATCTTCCAGAGGGGAGGCCATGTGGTTGGCGTCCACCGAGGTGCCGTAGCCGATAAATTCAGCCAGAATCGGGGCGTTGCGCTCTTTGGCATGTTCCAACTCTTCCAGCACCAACACCACCGACCCTTCACTCATGACAAAACCGTTACGGCGCAGGTCAAAGGGGCGGCATGCTCCGGCCGGATTGTCATTCTCAACTGACAGCGCTTTCATCACATTGAACCCGGCGATAATCAGCGGATTGGTGGCGGCCTCGGCTCCCCCGGCGATCATCGCCTCGGCATCGCCGCGAGCAATCATCTCAAATGCTTCCCCCAGCGAATTGGAGCCGGTGGCGCAAGCCGTCACGACGGCCATATTGGGACCGCGCAGGCCGTAGTCAATGGCAATTCGGGCCGGGGCGGTGTCGGGTAAAATCATGGGAATGCCAAAGGGACTGACTTTGGTCGGGCCGCGCTGTTTAAGCAGATCATACTGGCTGAAAGCCGTATCCATCCCGCCCACACACGAGCCAATCACCAACCCCACTCGTTCCCGGTCGGTGCCATTTTCCAGCAGCTTGGAACTTTCGATGGCCTGCCGCGACGCCTCCATGGCAAAATGGGTGTAGCGGTCCATCCGGCGGGCTTCTTTGCGCCCGAACAACGCATCGGGATCAAAATTGAGCACTTCGCCGGCAAATTTGGTTTCCAACTCCGACACGTCAAAACGGGTGATGGTGGTAATCCCGCTTTTGCCGGCTTTTAAATTTTCCCAGGCTTCGTCAACTGTGTTGCCAACCGGCGTGACGGCCCCCATCCCTGTTACCACTACTCTGCGTTTCATAGCATTTCTCCCTCTAAATAGTTTGATAATAGCAGTTTTTTGCAGTTTGTCGTTGCCCCACAATTATAACACTGTGCCCCGGCAAAAGTGGCGGGGGCTTTCTCTAATAATGAGGGATATTTTCCTGTTTTTGCACTGTTTGGTTATTTTTGGGACTTTTTGGGGTCAATATTCGGGAATTTTGGAAAGTTAGGCAGTTTGCCTTGACTTCTGGCTTGGGCTATACTTATTCACTTAAATAGTAAGGGACGTCAACCAAATCTTTGGCAAGAGATGTTTAGCGAGAGTCATCTGTATCTTGAATATGCTCGACGTGACTTGGAGGCAGCAGAGGGTAACTTGGATTTAGGTTTCTACCATTATCGTAGAGAAATCTACGGCGGAGGATGTTCTAAAGGACGCGCAGCGTTTTGTCGCTCGAATTGAACGTTATTTTGGGGAAAGTGACAGTGGAATTACAGGTTGATTTGGCTGCTCAAGAGTTGAAAGCTATACAGACTTTTACTCGCCGATTAGAGGAACAATTTGGCAACCGGATACTTTCAATCACCCTTTTTGGCTCTCGTACTCGGGCGGAGGCGCAGCCTGATTCGGATATGGATATTGCAGTTATTGTGGATCAAGATGAACTTGAGCTGCGCAAAGCGATTCGGTACATCGCGGCTGAGATTTCACTAGAACATGGTTTTTATCTCTCCACCCGCGTTTGGAGCCAGGCTCATTGGGATCAATTGGCCCAACTCCAAACCGGACTTTATCGCAATCTTCTCCAAGATGGTATTAAGGTTTTGTGAATTAGAATTGATGGTATGATCGAATCAACTTACGATGTTATCGTGGTTGGCGGGGGGCACGCCGGGGTAGAAGCGGCCCTGGCGGCGGCCAATATGAATTGCCGTACCCTGCTGCTGACCATGTATCTGGATACGATTGGCTGGATGAGCTGCAATCCCAGCATTGGCGGTTCGGCCAAGGGCCACCTGGTGCGCGAGATTGACGCCTTGGGCGGGGCAATGGGCAAATTGACCGACGCTACCTTCATCCAGGTGCGGCTGCTCAACCACAGCAAGGGACCGGCGGTCCATGCCCTGCGCGCCCAGGCTGACAAAAAGCGGTACGCCTGGATGGTCCAGCGTACTCTGGAAAACACGCCCAACCTGCACGTCAAGCAGGCCATGGTCGAAGGCTTGTTGGTCAAAGGCGAGGCTATTCACGGGGTGCAAACTCAGTATGGCAGCCGCTACTACGCCAAAACGGTGGTGCTGACCACCGGCACGTTTTTGGGCGGGCGACTTATTACCGGCGAGAGCATTACTCAAGGCGGCCGCGCCGGCGAAGGGGCGGCTTATCGCCTGTCCACCTCGCTGACCGAACTGGGTTTTCGCCTGGGCCGGCTAAAAACAGGCACGCCGCCCCGGCTCGATGCCCGCACGATTGATTTTCGCCAGACCACTTCGCAATACGGCAGCGAGACGCCGCTCTACTTCAGCTTTGAGAATGTCGAAAACCCGCCGCAGGTCCCGGCCTGGCTGAAGGAGTCGCCTCACCCGGTTTATCCCCTGGCACAGCAGTCCGACTGGCGGCCCCAACTGCCCTGTTACATGGTCTACACCCAGCCGGAAACCCATGAGGTCATCCGGGCCAACCTCGATCGCGCGCCGATGTTTACCGGCGTGATCGAGGGGGTTGGGCCGCGCTACTGCCCCAGTATCGAAGATAAGATTGTCCGCTTTGCCCACAAAGAGAGCCACCAGTTGTTTTTGGAGCCGGAGGGCTGGCAGACCACCGAAGTTTACCTACAAGGGGCCAACACCAGCCTGCCGGAAGATGCGCAGTGGGCCATGGTCCGCTCGATCCCGGCCCTGCGGCATGCCGAAATTATGCGGGCCGGTTACGCGGTGGAATATGATTATGTGCCGCCCGACCAACTTCACGCCTGGCTGGAAACCAAACAGCTCGAAGGGCTGTTCCACGCCGGCCAGATCAACGGGACGACCGGCTATGAAGAAGCCGCCGCCCAGGGCTTGATGGCCGGGATCAATGCCGCTTTGAAGGCCCAGGGCAAAGCGCCGCTCACGCTGGGCCGGGAGCAGGCTTATATCGGGGTGTTGATTGACGACCTGGTGACGCAGGAACACACCGAACCCTACCGCCAGATGACCTCGCGGGCGGAGTACCGGCTGCTGTTACGGCAGGACAACGCCGATTTGCGCTTGTCGCATTTGGGCTACGAGGTGGGTTTGCTGCCAAAGGGACGCTACGAGGCGGTTGAAGCCAAACGGCGCGCGGTGCAGCAGGAGTTGGAGCGGCTGAAAGTGACCAATATCTCCTCGGCCAACGGCACGGCCCAGGTGCTGGCCGATTTTGGCCTGGAGCCGATTGAGAACGGGGTCAATGCCCTGCACTACCTGCGCCGCCCGGAGGTGACGTACGAGGTGATCGCCTCGCTGGTTCCGCCGCCCGAACCGCTGCCGGAAGCGGTAGCCGAGCAGGTCAGCATCGAAACCAAGTTTGAGGGCTACATCGCCAAGCAGCAGCAGCACGTCGAGCGGGTGCAGCGCCTGGAAAACAAGCTCATCCCGCCCGATTTTGATTACGACAGCATCGGCGGCCTCCGCACCGAAGCCCGCCAGAAGCTCAACCGCTTCCGCCCGGCCACCGTCGGCCAGGCCGGGCGCATCGCCGGGGTCAATCCGGCGGATATTAGTATTCTGCTGGTGCATTTGGAGCGGAGGGGGCTTACGTCACCGCCAACCGCTCCGCCGAATACTGCTCGTAAAGCCTGGTTTCGACAATCTCGCGCAGGCGAGCCATAGCCCGGTAGATGTCAGTGAATGTGGTGTAAAGCGGGGCAAGGCCCAGGCGAATATTATCCGGCGCGCGAAAATCGGGGATGACCCTCACGGCGGGCGGTTCGGCTTCGATCAGGGCGCGGTTGATACGGTAGCTTTCGGCGTGGCGCAGCGACACGTGGGAGCCGCGAACCTCGGCTCGGCGCGGCGTGCCGATGGTGAAGCCCAGCGGCTCCAGCCACTGCTCGGCCAGAAAGATCAGATAGTCCGTCTGGCGGATGCTTTTGGCCCGCAGCCGCGCCATACCCGCTTCCAGCAGAATATCCAGCGCCGGTTCCACTGCCTTCATGGAAAGCATCGGCGGCGTGCCGACTTTGTAGCGGGCAATGTCGTCGGCGGGGGTGTACTCCAGGTCAAAGGCAAAGGGATTTTTGGCGGCAAACCAGCCCCACATCGGCTGGTTAAGTTGGCTTTGCAGGTCGCGCCGCACATACAGAAAGGCCGGCGCGCCCGGCCCGCCGTTGAGATATTTGTAGGTGCAGCCGATGGCTAAATCGGCCTTGCTGCCGTTCAAATCCAGCGGGACCGCCCCCACCGAATGGCTCAAATCCCACAACATCAGCGCTCCGGCGCGATGCGCCTGCTCTGTCACGGCGGCCAGATCATACATAAAGGCGCTTTTGAAAGCCACGTGGGTCAGGCTGACCAGGGCGGTATCGTCATCTATGGCCGCGCCAACCGCTGCCGGGTCAATGGTGATGGTGTCAGCCGAGGGGATCAGTTCCAGGCGATGCCGCCGGCCCAGCAAATCTATAATCCCCTGCAAAATATACAGGTCTGACGGGAAATTAAAGACATCGCTGACAATCTTGGCCCGCTCAGGCCGCGCCCGCAGCGCCGCCACCGCCAGCTTGAACAGGTTGATCGAGGTCGCTTCGGTGACAAGAATCTCGTCGGGCTGCGCGCCGACCAGTTGGGCAATTTTTGCGCCCAGCGTGGTAGGGGTGCGCACCCAGCCGTCATTCCACAGCCGGATCAGGCGCTCGCCCCACTCGACCTCAATCGCCCGACGCATAAACTCGATGGTTCGTTTGGGCAGCCGGCCCAGGGAGTTGCCATCCAGGTAGATTAAATCCGGGTCTTCAATCACAAACTCGTCCCGGAACGAGGCCAGTTCATCCTGGGCATCCAGTTCATGGGCAAAATCAAGATCGGTGCGGGTAAAATTCATGGCGAACACCTTTATTGTAAAAAGGAACTGAGGGAACTGAGGGAACTGAAGGAAATTTTCAGTTCCCTCAGTTCCTATGAGTTCCCTCAGTTCCCTTTAAACCGGGCTTTTCAAACTGTCGAGCCGGTCTTTCTCTTCTGCTGAAAGAGTTAGCTCCACCGCCGGAAAAAGTTCGGCCAGTTGGGCGACGGTGTTGGCCCCAATGATAGCCGAGGTGACGGTTGGATTAGCCAACAGCCAGGCCAGGGCGACCTGGGCTTGAGAGGCATTGTGAACCCGTCCCATCTCTGCCAGGGCATCGAGGATGGCAAAGCCCGCTTCATTGGCGTAGTTGCGCATCCGTTCACTGCCCGCGCCGCGACTCTGGGCGGGGGCGCTGCCGTCGCGGCGGTATTTGCCGGTCAAGAAGCCGCCTTGCAGCGGGCTGTAGGGAATAACCCCTAAATTTTCCTCTTGGCACAAAGCCATCAATTCCGCTTCGTACTCCTGGCGATGGACCAGATTGTAGTGCGGCTGGAGCGACTCGTAGCGGGGCAGGTGATGCGCGGCGCAGACCGCCAGGGTTTCCCGCAGTTGCGCGGCGGTATGGTTGGAGCAGCCCAGGTAACGCACCTTGCCCTGTTGAATCATCGCCTCAAAGGCCCGAAAGGTTTCTTCCAAAGGGGTGTTTTCGTCGGGCCAGTGGCTTTGATAGAGGTCAATCGTTTCGACTTGCAGCCGGCGCAGGCTGTCCTCCACGGCCCGCATTAAATGCGTTCGGTTGAGACCCTCGCCGTCCGGCCCTTCCCACATGCGCCCCCGCGCTTTGGTGGCGATGATGATTTTGTCACGCACCCGCCGCTCGGTCAGCCATTCGCCAATCCAGCTTTCGGCCACGCCGCCGGGGTTGTCTTTGGCCCAGGAGGAGTAAATATCGGCGGTATCAAAAAAGTTGATCCCATGTTCCAGGGCATAATCCATCACAGCAAATGAGTCTTTTTTGTCCGAAGTCCAGCCCATGGTCATCGTGCCCAGGCACAGCCGGGAAACGTTGAGATCGGTGTTACCGAGTTTGCTGTAGTCCATCTGTTCACCAGCCTGTTTCAGCGGGCTTCCACCTCTGGTAGCCGGGCGTTTATGAAGCTTAAGAAAATAGTTCGGTAAAAAATTACACAGAGAAACACGGAGGAGACCCGGAGATTCGCTGAGATTTCTCTGTGGTTCTTGTGATGTCTCTGCGCGGCTCTGTGTTCCTGTTTACCGATTTAATTTTTGTCATTCATCAACGCTCGGCGGGCGGCGTAGCTGAGATGATTTTGGTATGACCGAATGTTCTCAAAGTATAACACGGATCAAAGGGGGAGTCATATTGGGGCTTGAATTTCTCTTTGTTGTGTTATATAATGGATTTCGGTCTTGCGTATCCTTCCTGTTTAGGATACCTTTGATCGGCTCCATTTTACCCACATTTAACACTTTTTAAATCCATATCACTGAATTTGGCCTGGGGCATCAACCCAAATGGTTTGTTGATGTTTAGCCAGGTCCATCTCTGATGCCGTTTCAGCCGCCTGCATGAACACTGGCAAGCTTTGGTTGAGTTGTCGCTTGCCGGTAGACAATTATTCAATGCCGATAAGTTCGATAGGAGGCCAAAATGACCGATGTGATTTTGCCAGGTATTTACATTACCGTCCGGGATGAAGGGTTGATCAGTGTTGGCGGCGTCAGCACTGGCAACATTGGCATCGTGGGCACGGCGGAAGGAGGTGAGCTGAATAGGGTCTATACCCTGAGCAGTCTAACCGAGGCCAAAGAAATATTCGGCCCGCCCAAAGATGCTCCGGCTAATAATACTCCCCCCAAGAAAAACGCCGTCGAACCCACGCTGTTGAAAGCGTTGGAACTGATTTTTGGTAACGGCGGCAGAACAGTCTACGCGGTTCGGGTGGATAACGCCACTGCCGATAAGTATGAGGCCGGCCTGGCCCTCCTCGAAAACGAAATCGTCAATATCGTTGTTCTGGCCGGGCAGGATGTTACCAAGAGCGATATGGTCGCCAAACTGACGGGCCACCTGAATCGCACGCAGGAAATCAACCGCGAGCGGATAGGGATTATCGGCTCTAACGGCGCTACCGGGGCCGATGAAATCATTAATAACAAATCGGCGGCTGTGCTCGATAATGGGCGGATGATTTACGTTGCGCCCGGTGTTAGCCTCAGAAAACGCGACCCCGCCACCGGCGAAGTTAGTGAAGAGAAACTCTCCGGCGCTTACATGGCTGCCGCTGTCGCCGGGTTGATTTCTTCCTTGCCGGTTCAGACCAGCCCCACCAACAAAGTGGTCAGTGTCACTGGGTTAGCGGTCAACTTCAACTACGGCGACCTCGAAAAATTGGTCAAGAACAATATCTTGGCCGTGGAAAAGCGCGAGGGGTATCGGGTGGTCAAAGGCATCACCACCTCCACTAATACCGCCTGGTCGCAAATTACCACCCGCCGCATTGTAGACTACGCCATCTACGGCGTGCGCGCGGCCTGCAATCCCTATATTGGCAAACTCAACAATATTCGCGTCCGCAGCGCCATGAAAGCGACCCTGGATGGTTTTTTGACCCGCATGGTGGAAAGTGAAGCTCTGGTCGGCTACAGTCTGGATGTGAGCGCCACTCGCGCCCAGGAAATTGCCGGGCAGGCTATCGTTACTATGTCCATCCAACCCACCTTTAGCATTGATTACATTATGGTCACCATGACCCTCGGATAAGCTCCCACTAAACAGCGGAGTTGCCACGAAGCCTGGGCTTCACCACCAGCGATGAAAAAGCCCTCACCCCGTCGCTGGCGCGACTCCCCTCTCCCACTGGGAGAGGGGTGGGGGGTGAGGGCTATTTTCACAGGAGAGATTTCTCATGCCTAACAATAACGTTTTTCGCGGCTCAGATGCCACGCTGGTTTTAGCTGTGGATGATAGCTCCACTGTTGAAGGACAACTTGCCGACGGCCTGATTACCGAATATGAGCTTTCCAGCGTTGTCGGGCGGTTGCAGCAGGTCACGGTCAAGGTAGATAACGATGTCCGGCCCTATCATGAAATCGGCAAGCGCTTTGCCAGCGAACTGCGCCCCGGCAACATCTACGTTTCCGGCACGGCGGCTCGCGCCCACATCAACGGCGCGCTGATCCGTCTACTGCTCGGTGAGGGCGCAACCGGCCCTTCTGACTCGCTGGCTCAGCCGACCTTTAACATGGTCATCAATATCCTGAATCCAGCCCTGCCCGGCAACAGCAGCAAAGTGGTGCTCTTTGGGGTTAAGTTCGATAGTTGGGTCTTCAATCTGCCTGAGGATGATTTTATTATGGAGTCAGTTTCCTTCAAGGCAATTCGTATCGGTAGTGAAGAGACCAGTGGCTGATTTGTATCTCAGCGTGGAAGAACTGCTCGCCGGCGCGTCGGTCAATTATGATGTCACTATCCCGCCGGAGCTGCTCCATCCGGGCGGGGGTGACGCCTCAAGCGAGATGGCTGTTACCCTCAAACCGCTCACCATTGGCGCCTTCCAGCTCATCATGAAAGCGGCCAAAAACGACGCCAGCCTGATCCCCTTGCTGATGATCAAAGAGTCGCTCATTCAACCGGCGCTTACTTTAGAACAGGTAAAAAAACTGCCGCTGGGATTGGTCAACTTTCTGATTGAGCATATCCGCGAGATAAGCGGCCTGGTTGAAAAAAAAAGTCTTTTGCCGAGCTGAACGAATCACCCCTGGCGCAAACCAGCTATCTGCTGGCCCGCGCCTTTGGTTGGACGCCCCAACAGGTGCAAGCCCTGACAATGGCCCAGGTATCTATTTACCTGCGTCTGCTCGAACAGGAGGCTGCGCTTTTGCAGGATTTGAATGACTATGCCCAGTGAAAATTTGAAGACAATCGGCGACCAAATACAGGCCGAATATGAAACCTGGTTGGCAGGTTTTTCCCTATTTTGGCCGGATAATTTTCTGCGGGCCACTTCCGACTGGGAAACCATCGGTCAGGCGCAGGCAGATTTTGCCCGTTCTGTGCAGGAGATTCAGGCCTGGCTGGACCTCGCCTCCTGGCTGACTTCGGGGTTTCTGCCTGTCCCTGGAGTCGTTTCACCCCATGCGCCAGCTTCCCAAACGGGCCTCACTGAACATTTCTCCCGTGCTTGGCCTGCCGCTTCGCCGGTCTCGCCGCCTTCCTTTTCGCCGGAGGAGTTTTCTCCACCTGGCAGCCGGCCTGCCGAACCGGGCGCAGCATCATCTTCCGGGGTATCGAAAAACATGATCGCCAGGCCCGACGCGGAGAACCCCAGCCCACTACACTCGCAGCAAAGTACGGCGCGGTTAGCCGCCGTCGGCAGCTTGAGCGATCTGGCTCGGATGGTGCAGATAACCCCCTATAACGACGAGGCCGAAGCGCCGGAACACCCTCTCGAATCCCCGGCTGCTCCGTCATTCACCCGGACAAGGCCGGGCGCAAAAGACGCTCTTTTCGAGCCACCCGGCCTATCTCTTCAAACCAGGGTTACTCCCTTGGCCTCCAGCAAGGTTTTGAACCAGACCGAGGAGGGGCAATCCGCCTCCTTTACGGACGAGGCTCCTGTTGCAGACGATGAGGTTGGTTCTCCAAGCCGGGCCGTGCTGCCGGGTGATTGGCCCAGCTCGCCGGTTGCTTCTTCAGCCGAGGCCACATTTTTATCGCCAGCGACCAACTTTCCGCCGGCCAGCTTGCGGCCGGTTGGCCGTCCTGCTGGGGTGGGCAGCGATTTAGACCTCTCTGGCCGGCAGGGGGTGGATTGGGACACGCCGGAAAAGTCCGCCGAAATTCGCTCCATAGATGAACCAACCTCGACCCCAGCCAATGCTTCTTTGACCGGACGTCGCTTTGCGCCGGAGACAATAGAAGAGGCGCCAGAAAATCCTGTCGAAGCCCCATTTTCTGCCGGAGAACTGGCCCGGTTGGGGAGCGAACTGGCCGCAGGATTTTTCAGCGCCCCTGCCCACTTGGCAAGCACCGAGTCACAACCAGACGCTTCCCCTATCGGTGTGGCTGCGGATTGGCTCACCCTGCTGGCAGCGGTCACATGGCCGGGCAGGAGGTCGGCCCCTCTGCCGGAAAAACTCGCCGGGCGACCTATGCAACCCCTATCACCCAACCCACAGGCCCCCTCTTCCAGCGAAAAAGCGCCGGGGTGGAATGATACGCTGGAAGTGGTCCGGCAGATTGTTGAAACAGGCGCAGACATGGCCGCCAACAACTCTACCCTGTCGCCCCTGGATGTCCAGGATATGCTGGATGCGCTCCGCCAGGAAATCTGGCGAGAGTATCGGCGTTTTTACGGAACTACTGATTAGCCTATGTAAACGTCTAAAATTTACTTCCCGTTTTGAGTTCCTACGAGTTCCTTTAGTTCCCTGGGAACTCGTAGGAACTTGGGGGAACTTATTTTTGGACAATCACTATGCCCATCGAACTTGCCGGAATCAAGATTGCCCGTGTGCATAAGATTACTACCCTGGAACAGGCTGCCTTTGCGCAGCACCGTGTGCCCGGCCAGGAGGGTAACACCCTGCAAAATCTGGGCCGCGATTCGGTCAGCCTGCAAATTGAGGGCATTTTTTTTGGCCCGAAGGCCACGGAAGAACTGGAAAAATTGCGCGGGGTCTATCTCAAGCGCCAGCCGGTAGATTTTATCGCTGATTTGATGGGGCAGTACTATGCCAGCAAAGTGGTGCTGACCCGCTTCAACGTAACCGAATCGGCCCAGGAACCGCAGCAGTTCAGTTACCTGCTGGTGGTAACGGAGTATGTCCAGCCGCCCAAACAGCCGGCTGCGGCTACGGCTGTAGTCAACCAACAAGTCAAGCTGGAGGCCAAAGCCGCGCTGGATATTGCCGGCCTGCCTGATGCGCTGGCGTTAGGCTCGCTGCCGGAAGTGACCAACCCGTTTGTGCCGCTCAAAGATGCGCTGGAACCGGCTCGCCAGGCGAGTGCAGGGCTGCAGCAGTCGGTGAGCGGGTTGAAGACGTTATTTGGATTGTAAGCGGAGGGTGTACCTATGCCGGGGATACTCGATCAACTACCCAATCCGAGCCAGTTAGGCGACTTGAGTAAAATGCTCAAGTTCGACCCGCAAGCGCTGGGCGGCGGGCTGCAAAACCTGAACATTGCCGACATGAGCAAATCCATTGGCGGTATCTCGCCGGGCGAGTCGCTCAGCGGGTTATCGCTGCCCGCGCTGCCGGCCTCGTTATCAAAAGACGGCTTCATGCAGAGCCTCAGCCAGCCGCTGGATAGCCTCAAATCGTTCAACCCGCAGACGGCCCTGGGCAATCTGACCTCCAGCCCGCTGCCGGTGAACCTGCCCGCCCCCACCTTCGATATAAACAGCCCCATCACGGCCATCACCTCTGCCGTGATGCCCAATATGCCGGGCACAAAGACGCTGGCGGTCCCATCCTTCGAGGGCATGGGGACCGACGTGTTGGATTTTTCGGCCTTCACCGGCCCACTCGACCGGCTGGCCAACGCCGGGGCGGCGACCCCCACCCGGCTGCTCAACATGCTCCTGAAGGTCGCCGACGGTTTCGTGGCTACCGTCACCGACACCGATTTAATGGTCCAGTTGACCATCCAGGCGCTACAGGAGATTTACAGCCAACAAATCTACGCGCTGCAAGGCAACCTGCCGCTGTACGCCGTTACCAGCGCCACCCGCCTCTTGAAACCGGCCGGCCAACCCGCTGCCCCGACCTTCACCGCCCGCTACAGCCAACTGCTGGCCGAAATCGAAACGCTGGAGCCAAGCGATGTAGACCGGCTCAAGAAAATCCTGGCTGAGGGCCGCCAAAATATCATGCCGGCCTTGACTGCTTTTGACCGCTCACGCCTGACCCTTGAAGCTCTCCAGGCCAACAATACCGCCGCCCTCGAGCTGGCCCTCACCAATGTGCTCGACCTGACCGGCGCCGGCGAAGTTTTCTTGCAGAAATATTTTGATGCCTTTGGCGAGAAAGCCCATACCGTGCTGGGCGCCATCAAAAAGCCGGTGGACCAGATTGGCAAAATGGCCGGCGACATCCGCGAGTATCTGGTTCAGGCCGGTGACACCGCCGAAAGCACCGCCAAAACCGTTTCCGAGCAAATCGAAACTAATCTGGCTAAAGCCGAACAATTTCTGAAAGATGTCGAAGTCAAGATCAAAGAGCTGGAACAGCAGATCGCTGCTTTTGTCGAGAAACTGGACGTGGCCCCCCTGGTGGAAAAAGCTAAGCAGGGCATCGCCAAAGTAGCGGAAGCCATCGAAAAGTTCTTTACCTACGTGGAAGAACTGAAACTCAAGCTGGACGATTTTGTGAAGCAGTTGGGCGTGACGGTGGACGAGAAATTGACCGCCGCCTTCGACGCTATGGAGAAAAAGATCCGTGAACTGCTGGGCATGATTACCGGGGTGCTTGACCGCCCCGAGGTCAAAGACGCCCTGGCCCAGGCGCGTCAGGGCATCGAAAAGTTCAAAACGACGGTGGATCAGGCTTCGCTCAAGCAAGTTTTTGATCTGGTGATTGACAAAACCAATGGCCTGGAAACCAGTATCAAGAACCTGAACACCGCCCAGATGACCACGCCGCAGAAGACCGCGCTCAAAGTCGGGGTGAAGATCATCGAGCAGGTCAAGGTAGATGAGATTATCAAGCCCGAATTGTTGGCCGCCTTTGAGGAGATTCGCGCCCCGCTGGCCGAATTGATCACCCTGCTGAAGGAAAAGGCGCTTGAAATCGAAAAGATGATCTACGAGTTTAATCCGGGTACAGTGGTCAACAAGTACATTGTCGAATCCGAGCCGTACCGGGTGGTGATGCAGTTCCTGGACGATTTTCGCCCGTCCAAGCTGCTAGAGCCGCTCAAGCAAGCCAACGAGATGCTGACCGATATCGTCCGCCAGCTTGATCCGAATATCCTGATTGACGCCGTGCAGCAGGTCTATGACCAGTTGGCCGGGTTGATCGAATTTATCAACCCCGCCCCGCTCAACCGTTTGATCGGCGATGCCGTAGATACGGTGATTTCAATGTTAGGCCGCATCCGCGACCGCGAATTGGACGCTATTTTGGATACGGTCAAAGCGACCATCTCGCTGGCCCGTTTGATGGAAAAAACCGGCTTGCAGGAGATCGCCCATGCCGATTTTTGGGATATGCTGCAAAAGGTGCTGGGCGGCGGCTACCTGGACGAAATCAGCCAGGTGGTTGATGAATTAGAAAAGCAACTGGCCGCGCTGGCCGCCACCCTTGATTTCAGCCAGCCACAGACCGCGCTGACCGCTTGCGTGGCCGATGTTGACCGCCAGTTAGCCGTCAATGGGCTGCTGTTCCGGCAGCGGGTGGTAGAGTTGCAGGAGGTCCTGGTGGGTGAAGCCGGCGCGCTACAGCAGTTGGAGGAGCGCCGCAAAGCACTGCTGAAGAAGGAACCCGTCTTCCCGGAGATTACAGCCCTGCTCGGCGATTTGGACCTGGCCCCGTTGTTCAAGCTCCAGCCGGCGGTGGTTTTTGTGGTCGGCCAGGAAGCCGCCTCGCTCGACCCCCCGATCACGTCGGTCAACGCGGTTTTGAGGCCCAAAGCGGATTCGCTGTGGGCGCTGGGTGAGGGCGCCTTTCAGGATGCCGCCGTCATCATCTTCCGCAAACAGATCGGCGACCCGGTCAAAGCGTTGATTGCCCAAATCCAGGCCGACCTCAAGCCATTCAAAACCGCCATCAAAAATATCCAAAGCATCCTCATCACTCTGACCGAACTGCCCAAGAAGATTGATGATGCCGTCGCCAAAGTGCTCGACACGGCCCGAGATAGTATCAAAAAGGTGATTACCCAGACCATCAGCGCCATCCAGGCTTTTCAGGACTCCCTGGTGAATACGTTGACCATGATTTATGAGCGCATCCAGAAGATTGTGGCCGACCTCAGCCCGTATTGGCTGCTCAACTCTTTTGCCGCGAGCGACTTTGCCGGGGCCAGCGGCGATTCCGCCGCTACCCCGCCGGGGATGATGGCGATGGCGCGCCGCGTTGCCAGCGGCAGCGACAGCGGCAGCCTGCGTATCGCCGCCGTTCTCCAAACCAAGCTGAGCGATGAACAGCTTACCTTGCTAAAAAGCGAGGCAACGGATACGTCTACCTCTTTGCAGGCGGGCAACCGGGCCAATGTGCTGCTGGCGCTCAATGGAGCGCTGCGCGACCGCAATGTGGGCAGCAGCGAAAACATTGACGCTTTGAAAGCCAGCCTGGACGCGCAAATCAGAGAGTTGCAGACCAAGCCGGAGCGCAAAGTGGAAGACATCAAAAAATTCTACCGCTGCTCGGCTTTGCGCCGCCAGCTTGTGGATGCCTGGGTGGCCTACAACAGCGGCGAAAACAAAGCCAACGCCTTGATTCGCCTCAACCGGGTGGCCCTCGAAGCGGCCTACCCCGACGATTTGGGCATGAGCCTGCAATCGCTGCATCCCTTTATTGTCGAGAATGTGGCCCACCTCTACCCTGAGCAAACCGTCGAGCGGCTGGACCAGATTTATGTCGGCGTGGTCAATAAAGTCAAGGAACTGCCCGACCGCATGATCCGCGCCCCGCTGGATGATGAGTTCAATAAAATCAAAACCATCCTGAAGGAGAATTTTGATATTTCGGGCATTTTTGCGGTGCTGGAGATTAAGGTGGAGGGCCTGGATGAAGACCTTTCGGAGGGCCTGGACCGCCTGAGCATGGCCTACAATCGGCTGTTGCAGGCCTTTGACCAGAAATTGTCCGCCGCGTAGCGTAGCCGGGGTGAGATGCTGAACGTCGCTTACAAAATTACCCTGGGCAGCGCCAGCTACCAGTCCGGCAAAAGCAGCCGGTTAGTAGACCTGGACAGCCATGCCGCCCTGGGTATTCCGGTCAACACCTGCCGGGTGACGCTGGATGGACAGGCGCAGGTCAGCCTCAAGCCGGGCGACGAAATCAAAATCGAACTGGGTTACGACAAAACGTTGGTCAAAGTTTTTAGCGGGTGTGTGGACACTTTTGAACGAGGGATTCAGCATGTCACGGTGAACGGAGCCAGTTCGTTCAGCGCGTTGGCGGCGGCCCGCTTTAACCGCCTGTATGAAAAACAAAATGCGGGCGACATTGTTAGCGATTTGCTGGGCAAATTAAAAGTCAAAAAAGCGACGGTTGAAACAGGCGAAAAGTTTGCGACCTTCACCGTGAGCGACCACCAGAGTATCTGGGCGGTGCTTGAGCGGCTGGCCTGGCGCTGCGGCTTCGATTTTTACGCCGATACGGATGATAAAGCCGTGTTCAAAAAATATGCCGCCCAGACGACGCACACTCTGGAGTATGGCGTCCATATCCTGGCTTACAGCCAGGAAACTCTGGCCCCGGCGCTCGACGGGGTGGAAGTGTACGGCGAAAGCCCGGTGGGACAGGGCCAGGGCGACGACGCCAGTTCGTGGCTGAGGAAGAAGGAAGTTAAAGGCAGCGCCGGAAAAAGCTCCGGCAACGTCCTGCGGCTGGCCGACGCCTCGGCGCGCACCCAGGATTTGGCCAGGGCGCTGGCCGGGAATATTCTAAAAGCCAACCAGTCCCCGGCATGCGGCCGGATGCGGGTGCTGGGCCAGGCCGAAATCAAACTGGGCGATGCGGTCAAAATCGCCAAGATGCCGGACTCGGCTCAAAACGGCGTCTACAAAGTCACCGGCGTGCGTCACCGGCTGAATAATCGCCTTGGATTTGTGACGGAAATTTCGTGGGAGAAGCTTCCCCAATAACAAGGAGTTACGCGGTTGACCAGGATAAAGAGCAGAATTTTCGGAATGAAAGAATAACAATTCCTAAATCAGGCCGTAAAATCTCACGCGAAGACGCCAAGAACGCCAAGAAAATAAAAAAATCTTTGCGACTTTGCGGCTTTGTGTGAGATATTTGAGTCTAACATCTTGTTAACCACTACAAAAAATTCCTAAATTCTGTAGATTCTGCTCTGAACTACGCCATTTTCAATACCAACCGTATAACTCCTGTCAACAAGGGTAAAGTTGCTATGGATAGTATCGTCGGGGTTATGAAAAAAGTGGCGGAGCAGGAAGCCCAGCGCATCCACACCACCGAGTTGGGCGTGGTGACAGCCGTTTTTCCGCATGCCGACGAAGGCGACAAGGACAACTACCAGTGTTCGGTCAAACTGAAGAACAAAAAACAGCCCGGCGGCTCCGATTTTGAACTGCGCCAGGTGCCGGTGGCGACCCCCTACATGGGGCTGGCGGCCATTCCCAACGTGGGCGATTTGGTGCTGGTCAGTTTTATCGGCGGCGATATCAACGCCCCGGTGATTATCGGGCGGCTGTACAACGACGAGGACCGCCCCCCGGCCAACAAGGCCAAAGAGTTCCTGCTCCAGCACGACATCAAGGAGGGCGGCAGTATCAAGCTGGATGAAGAGGGCAAGATTATCGTGACCAGCAAGAATAAAAAAAATGTTTTTACCCTGGAAGATGAAAAGATTGCGGTGGTCAACGAGAAATTTAGCTTGATTATTGATATTTCCGGCGAGAAAATTACGATTTCATCCGATAAAGACCTGGAAATGACGGCAAAAAACGGTAAGTTCAGCGTCGAGGCCAAAGAAATTATGATGAAATCGCAGAGTGATTTAAAGGTGGAGTCCGGCGCGGCCCTCAATCTCAAATCGTCGGCTGATACAAAAGTGGATGCCGGCGCAGGGCTGGATATTTCGGCCAAAGCGGCCATGAAGCTCCAGGGCGCGACGATTGACCTGAACTAAGTAAACATCTAAAATTTACTTCCCGTTTTGAGTTCCTATGAGTTCCCTTAGTTCCCTGGGAACTCATAGGAACTTGGGGGAACTTATTTTTGGACAATCACTGAGAGAGACAATGGGACAACCTGCGGCAAAAAAGGGCGACCAAATTACGGGGAGTTGCACCCATACGGTGATGGTGCCCAATCCATCGGGCGCTACGCCGACCCCCACCCCCGGACACGTCTTCGCCGGCATAATTGATAACGGCCTGAGTTCGAATGTAAAAATTATGGGGCAGCCGGCGGCTACCGTCGACTCAACGGCGACAAATACGCCCGCCCACGTGCCGATGGCCCCGGGTAACGCGTTCCAAACGCCGCCCCAAGACAAAGCAACCATCAAGAAAGGCAGCGGAACCGTAAAAATTAATGGCAAAGCCGCTGCCCGCGCTGGCGATACCGCCGAAACCTGTGATGAGATGAAAACGCCGGGCACGGTGGTAGCCGTAGGCACGGTCAGTATCGGAGGTTAGATGACAACCGACCTGTTTCTCACCCGCCGCTCCTTTGACCTGCTGACCTCCGACCGGGCCGGCGTGGATTTGGCGACCGAGCGCGGCGACATCAAGCTGGTGAAGGGGCGGGCGAACCTGGCCCAGGCGGTGCTCAACCGGCTGTTCACCCGGCGCGGCGAATTGGCCGGGCTGGGCCATCCTGACTACGGGTCGCGCTTGTATCAATTGATTGGCGAACCAAACACCCGCCGCAGCCAGGCCGTGGCCGAGCTTTACATCCGCGAGGCCCTGGCCGACGAGCCGCGCATCCGCGAAATTGTGGCCCTCATCTTTGAGCCGCCCTCGCTGCGGGCCGACAAACGCAACGTTATGGAATTGACGATAGCCATCCTGCCGGTAGACGAGGATGAGCCGCTAACCATCGGAGCGCAAATCCCGCTCTAATGCCTGGAGGCTGAAGTGTCTTTCGACAAGAAAAACTTCACCGATATTTACCAGAGTATGGTGGCCGATACGCGCCACCGCATCCCCGCCTTGAGCGATTTTGAGGAGGGCAGCGTGGTGCGCTCCCTATTCGAGTCGTTTGCTTACGAGCTGGCTTTGCTGTACGAACAACTCGACCTGGTCTACCGGGCCGGCTTTATTGACACGGCGGAAGGCCCTCATCTCGACCGGGTGGTGGCGGTGTTGGGCATTAAACGCAACGAACCCGATTTTGCCACCGGGGTCGTCACCTTTGAACGGGACAAAGGGTTGAACGAAGAACTTATTATCCCTATCGGCACGTTGGTGACGACTGAGGAGGATGAAACCAAAGAGCCGCCCAAAAAAGCCTATTTGACCATCGAAGAGGGGCGTCTGCCGGCGGGACAAACCAGTGTGGAGGTGCGTATCCAGGCCGAGGAACGCGGCAAACAGATGGTAACTGAGGCCGAAACGGTGATTGTAATGCCGCGCCCCGTGCCGGGGATTAAAGCCATCGTCAATAAAAAGCCCATCCGTTTTCTGGGGCGCGACCGCGAAACCGACGAAGAACTGCGCCAGCGGGCGAAACAAGCCTTGCTGGCTTCGGGGCGGGCCTCGGTCACTTCGATTGAAAATGCGCTTTTTGGGATGCCCGGCGTGCGCGAAGTTCGGGTGAAGGAGGATTTTCCCGAAGAGGGCCAAGCGGAGAGCGGCAAATTCGGCATCATTGAAGTCTATGTGGACGGGCTGACCAACCAGAACGCGCCGCTGCTGCGCGAGCGGATTGACCAGGTGCGCGCCGCCGGGGTGTATGTGGTGCTCAAACCGGCTATTGCTATCCACCTCGAAGCCGTGCTGCAAATCGAGGTGGACCCGCGCATCCGGGCCGAGGAACGCCTGAAGCTGGAAGACGAGGTGGCCCAGGCCGTCGAGGGTCTGGTCGAAGGGTTGGACATGGGCGAGGCCCTGCTCTTCTCGCAGTTGACCAGCCAAGTGCTCAAGGTTAACGGAGTCAAAGATATTCCCAACCTGCAACTCACCACCTTCCGTGAGGATGACAGCGAGGCCAGCCTGGCTCGCGGCAGCGTCACTTTGACCCGTACCAATAAACAGCGAGCTATTACCGTCCCCGCCAACACCCCGCTGCAGACAAATCTGGGCCAGGAATTTTTGACCGTCGCCGAGGCTCAGTTCCAGGAGAAACAAGATACCGTCCAGGTAGAGGTCAAGGCCACCCGCGCCGGCCGCGCTGGGGAACTGGTCAGAACCGGGGAGGCGATTGGCTGGGAAACATTCAGAACGTCTGATATTGACATCTCGGTGCGCAACGACCAGCCCATCCGTATTGCCCGGACTGCCTACGGTCTACCCGACCGGCGGATTGAGGTCCAAATCCTGGAACGGCTTGTGCCTGAAACTATTCGGGTCGCTTCCGAACAAAAGCCGCTACCTGTTTGGGTGCAAATCAAGCTGAACGACCCGGCTAACGCCACCGCTGCGGTGCGTCAGAGAATTGAACAGGCGGTGCAGGAGTTCTTCAACGCTCTAAAACCCGGCGAATCGTTCACCAAGGCCGATTTGGAAACCCGGCTCAAGAAGTTTAAAAGTATTGGCGATTTCAGTTTGAGGCTGGTGGCCTTCCCCTTCCAGAACGAGGCCGCCCAGGATGTGTATGAGGTCCGGG
Organism: Anaerolineales bacterium; assembly: GCA_015075405.1. Lineage (GTDB taxonomy): Bacteria > Chloroflexota > Anaerolineae > 4572-78 > J111 > DSQQ01. The sequence goes on along the minus strand of JABTUK010000002.1, from coordinate 969,643 downwards.
TCAGTTTTATCGAAAAACCGGAAGCTAAAATCATCTTTGTCTATGCCAGCCGCCTGGAATTGACCGGCCAGTTGCGCCTGGTTTTGCCGCTGACCGCCGGCGACCAGGAAAAACGTGAAGCCATGGGGGCCGCCCGTCAGGCCATTCGCGATTACATTGATTCCGTCGCCCCGGAGGAAGACATAGACCTCGAAAAAGTCCAGGCTGCCGCGGCCCAGGTCGAGAAGGTACTGCGGGTCGAGTTCAAACCCGAAGATTGCGGCCTGATTGACGCCGACGGCAACCCGGTTGACAAGCGGGTGAAGGACCGGGCGGTGGGTGTGGCTGCCTTTGAGAAAGTGTTCCTGTCCGAGACCAAGTTTATCATCGAAGCATAGCGCAATTAATGATGGAAACAATCACCGGAAAAACTGTCGGCATGCTGGAACGGCTGCCGCATTTTTACCACGCCGCAGAGGCCGGCGGGCTGCTGGCGGCCTGGGTAGATATCTTTGGGCGGCGGCTCGAACGCGCCGAAGCAGACCTGTACCGGGTGCTGCGCGCCCATCACGTGGAAACCGCCGATAACGAAGGCTTTCAGGGCTACACTGCTCCGCCCGAAAAACGGGGCGATTTGGATAAAATCTTTGCCCTCTACCTGGAAGCGTTGGGCGGCACGGCGCTGCTGGTTAAAGTTAACCCGCGTTTCACCATGCGCTCGCTCAATGCGCGGCGGCTGGCGCAGCGGCTGGTTGAAGACGACACCCCGCTGCTGGCTTATCTCCGCCCAAAATTCCGGCTGAAAACGTGGAAACTGCTCCTGCGCTACGATGCCAGCCGCATGCAGTTCAGCCCGGTGGATATCCGGCCAGGTTTGGCCCTGGCGCTCCTGCTCGGTCGAAGCGGTTTGGTTCGTTACATTCGGGATAAACTCACCGTCGAAACCCGCAAACTGCTCGAAGCCTATAACGGCGGCGCGAGGATTGACCCGCGCCTGCAAGTCGCCCTGGCCAAAGACCTGAATGAGCGTTTGCTCCGCGACCCCGCTCTGTTTCGGAAAAATGAAGCCGAGCTGCGCAGCCTGAACCTTCCGGCAACGGCCATCAAGCTCATCAACAGCATCTACCTGGATTACCTGCGCGAAACGTACAGCCAGGAACCCAACCCCGACCGCCGGCAGCAGTTGTTGAACTCCCTGCAAAATGTCGAACCGGCGGAAGTGCCGGTGGGTGATGACTTGGTGCGCCTGAACCGGCTGCTGCTGGAAGCGGTTTTTCCTTATCCACAAAAGCCCTGGGGATTACGCCCACGCGGTGTGCCGCACCTGGACGAAATCCGCGAGGCTTTGGTGGGGCGCGGCGACAGCCCGGAACAGGTGGGCGAATTGAACCTCCTGCTCGACGACCCGGAACTGTATGCGCCCGAACGTTTCCCCGACCTGGTGGAAGATTATCCCTATTTGAAAAAGCGATACGAGAGCGAACGGGCCTGGCTCAACCGTATTTTGCTGGAATCGGCTTTCCCCAACGAAATCGAGCGCGGCTATGCCCCCTACCGCGAGCGCCTGCGCGGCCTGATTAACGTGCTGCGCCGGGGAGCATCTACCCGCCGGGGGATTGTTGACATCGTTGCCGCCAACCTGGGGATTGTCGGCGATGACCCCCAGGTGTGGGCCGCCAAAGCCCTGATCAATATAGAGGAATTTGCCCCGGAACGGACCCATTTCTTTGATGGCAGAGTGAGTCTGTTTGAGGAGTTTGAGGTTAACAATACCAACCCAGGCGAGGAAGCGCCCGAAATCTGGCTCAAAATGCTGCCGGGAGAAATCAAAACGCTGTGCCACATCTGCTTCACCGATTTGGATACCTTCACCACCATTCGCCTGGCTACCTGCATCGAACCGGGCGATACCCTGGTGTTCAAAGAGAACACGGTGCTGTTGAACGGCGTCACCCCCCCCGAATTGCCGGTCGGCGCGGCGCCGCTGCTCAAGCCGGGCAGGTCACGCTGGCGCTTTGAAGCCGATTTGATTTGCCCGGAGGACCAGGCCAGTCACCCGGCCGGGCGCTTTGACGAGAATAATTTTGACGAAGGGGTGTGGGCCAGCACCGACCCGGTGGCGACGGTGGAGGTAATGTCCTATCGCTATACACCGGGAACCTTTACCGTCGTCATTCCCTGGCACATCCCCGGCTTTACCGACAAATTCGCCGAGACCGACCAGCATCCGCGTCACCAGATTTTGACGCTGGTGAACCGGGTCAAGGCCGCCGGCATTGAGGCCAGGGTGGCCTACAAACAGGTCTTTAGCGAAGACCACCACCAGCTTGAAGCCTTTGGCTTGCAAATCAAGGGCGCGCTGCTGGTCGAAAAAATGGACATGCAAGACAGCCTGACAGCCAGCAACACCCAGCAGACCCGCGAAGACCAGAATATTCTCGACAGCCTCTCGCTGTCGGGCCGGTTCGATACGACTTCATTTGATAGTTTGAACACATTTGCCAGATAACCATCAGGAGGGATTGACAATGCTCACCAGAGAGGACCTACATATCGCCGGGAAGTTGACCCTGCGCAAAACCACCCCGGATGGGCAGGTGGTCGAAGAAATCAGCGCCCATAACGATATTACCCTGGCCGGCCGCAGCTTGGTCGCCCGGCTGTTCAATCGAGATAGCGCCAACGTGGCCATCAGCCGCGTCTCCAAAATCCAGGTAGGCCGCTCGCAGGCCAAATTCGAGGCCAAGCAGACGGCCCTGGGCGACAGGGTGGGCGAGACGCCCATCAGCCGCATCGAGGCCAGCGAAGTGCTGGATACCGACGGCCGCCAGCGGGTGATGCTGCGCTTGATTGGCGAGCTGGGCGAGAACGATTGTAACGATACCCTGCGCGAGGCCGGCTTGTTTACCGATGACAACGTGATGTACAATCGGGTGACGTTTGATACCGTCACCAAGTCCAAACAGTTCAAGCTGACCCTGGTCTGGGAAATCCTGTTTTAGCAGCCACGAGGAGGTTGACATGGCTTACAAACACGACGACAAATCGAGCGGCCAATTAATCCGCTCGGCTGATTGGAATCTGATGGGGCACGAACTCGAACGCCTGGAGGTGGACAAGGTTAATCGGGCTGGCGATACCATCAAGGGTGATCTCAAGGTAACGGGCAAATTCACCGGCAGCGAAGGACGTTTTGAGAGCAGTCTGGGCGTCGGCGGGAACTTTAACTTGGGTGGTACCTTACGGGTGGACGGCAACATTATCACTACGGCAGACTTGGTCGGCAATATCGCCATTGACGATACGCGCGATATTAATGAAGCGCCCAGTGTCTTTGGACGGGAGGTATCCTTCGATTTTAAGCGCCGCAACGTTATCGGCGTTCCGGGTGCGGGTGAATATTCAGCTACCATGACCCTGGCTCCATGGGCGGATAACAGCGGCAACAATCATCACCAGCTCAACTTCAACGATGGCGGGCTTTTTTGGCGGCAGGGCGCTCCGCAGGGCGCGTGGGGGGGCTGGGTGCGCCTGGCCTTCGACGGGATAAAGGACAGCTTTGCTTTCAGAGGCCAGCTCACCGTTGGCGGCGGATGGGCGTCGAGCAATAATTACATGGCCGGCGGCTCACTGACCATTGGCAACACAGAGACGAACTATGGCGGCGGCAGCAATTGGAACAGCAGTACCGCCGGCTTGCTGCTGGAAGCGAAGAAGAATACCGAAATCGCCGTCCACGACAGCGGTACCCGAGTCGCCAGCCTGATGTACTATGAGGGCGACGCCGATAACCGGATCACTATTGGGCGCGATATGGGCTGGGGGACGATTGGGGAAGTTGCCGTCAAGGGCCGGCTATCGGTGACGGGAACTTTCAATGCCAGCAAAGATCCAGACAGCGCTATGAGCAATGGGGGCTTATTTGTGCTCAAAGGAAACGCTCCCCAGTTGGATTTTATTGACACGGACCACAATGACTGGTCCATTCATGTTAACAGCAATAAGATGTACTTCATCCGGCAGCCCTGGGAGTATCAAGATCTAGTTTTAGATGGAGCGGGACATGTCGGCATTGGCACGGACAACCCGGGTAGTTTCAAACTGAATGTAAATGGCGATTTCAAAGCCAATCGTATTGTGGTGCAGGACAATGTTGACGGTGGCGCAACGCGGGGGATCTGGATGTGGAATGGGGGCGACTCAAACTGGGGCATCTATATGGGAACTTCTGGGGCCTCAAAATCATTAGCGGGTCAAACCGCAGTAGGAGGAGATGGGTTTGGCAGCCACGCTATCCGCTTACGCACTTACTCTGACCAGAACAATGGTATTATTTATGAAAATCACAAAGAGCAACTCAACTTTAGCGTCCGAGCCAGCGATGGGCACGGATATTTTCGAGGCAGTTTGACATTGGGGAATTCCGACCTTTACTTTTCAAATCCTGACCATAGACATTCTGGAATTGGCAACACGGATGGCTGGGCTGCCATTGAAAACGCCAAAGATTACGATGCGCTGATGATTCTTGGTCGTGCTCATAGTGGAGGTATACGGACGGTCAAACTCTGGGATTATTTGGAAGTGAACGGTGAATTTAGAATAAATTCGAATTCTGGCCGGTCGCTGGTGATGCAAAACGACGGTAATCTCGTCATCTATGCTGGGGGCAGGGCTATCTGGGCTACCAATACTAACACCAGCGATGCGCGACTTAAGAAAGATATTCATCCGCTCAAGAGCGCTCTCGAAAAACTCCTTTCGATCAAGGGTGTCTCTTTTTCCTGGGCGGACGAGGTGATGGGGACAACCCCTCAACTAGGTATTCTTGCCCAGGATGTGGAAAAAGTCTTCCCTGAACTGGTCAGTTCAGTAGACCAGCAGTACAAATCAGTCAAATACGATGGATTGATTCCAGTGCTGATCGAGGCTATCCGAGAATTAAATGGCCAAGTGTTGTCATTACAGGCGGAAGTCCAGGCTTTAAGGAGCTAAAATAGGTGACATATGCGCGAACAACTCGAACAACGTCTCAATGAACTCAAAGCCGAGTTTGAAGCCGGACAAAAGATGTTGACCGAACTTGAGGCCAAAAAGAGTGAGTTACAAGCCACGCTGCTGCGCATCAGCGGGGCGATCCAGGTGATTGAAGAGATGCTGGCCCAGGATGCGCAAAATGCGGAGCGTAAAGAACAGGCATGATCCAAAATCTTGCGCTGGTCGTCATCGCTCGTCTTCAGGACACTTTTGGCGAGGTGAAAGTACAGGCTGCGCCTTATCTGTCCGCGCCGGCCAGCCCGAACCTGCCGGCGTTGGCGGTCTATCCCGGTAAATTTGCCATCCAAGAAACGGGCCGGGAAACGCCGGTTACGCCGCAGGAAAAGAATGTGCGGCAGGCGCTGAAATTACAGGCGGGCAAAGCCAAAAGCGGACCTTACCCGCTTGATTTCGTGGCGATGGCTAATTCGGTCAAAGCCATGCTGATTGTGCCGGACAGCCCGTCTGTTCTGCTCGAAGAGCAGGATTTTGGGGTGAACTATGCCGAGTCGGCCATCTCATTTCCCGGCAAAAAGACCAAAGCGGGTGATGAGGTAGTGGTAGAATATGTCTCCGTTCAAGCGGTGCGCCGGCGGGAGTTCCAGCAGGAATTATTCATTGATGGCTATGCTGCCGATGTCTCAGAGGCCGAAAAATGGGTTTCGCTGGCTTGCGCCGTCATCCTGACCGGCAGCGACGCCCTGCTGCACGAGGTTAATCAAAAGGGCGGACAGCGCCGGAAAAATTTCAGCGCCATACCCCTTAGCAAGCAAATCCAACTTGTCGAGGGACTGCCCCTCTTTTCACAAAACACGCCGGGATACAGAGTGACCTTCAAAGTCCTGGGCGAGCTACACCTGGTCCAGATGTTTGCCGAAAGCCCTAGCAGAATTGAAGAAGTGGTCATTAACCAGAATTTTTGAAGTGAAGAAAAGGTAGCAGGTAGCAGGGTAGCAGAGTTCATTAATTCCCTGTCTACCGTCTACCATCTACTGTCTACTATTTTCTTGGGAGGTGAAAGGAAGCGATATTTTGGCTATTCTGGGATGTTACACAACCCCTGTAGGCCAGCAGATATGCTTGCGTTTTATCCAACCATCTGATGCTGGCTTGCTGGTGGATTTATTTCATCACCTGTCGGCGGAAACAAAACGCTTGCGGTTTCATCTGTACACCGAGCGGCTGCCGGAGGAACGGGTCTGGCAGGAGGCGATTACCCTTTCCAATTTGGACCCGCAGCGGCACGTGGCGGTGGTGGCCACAGTGGTGGAAGCAGATGGCGAGGAGCACGCGGTTGGAGTGGCTCGTTTTGCCCGTGCGCTGCCGGAGGACAGCGAGGCCGAGGTGGCAATTGTGGTCAGGGATGATTTTCAGCGGAAAGGGGTGGGGCGGGCCTTATTAACCCAATTAGCCAAAGCCGCCCGCGAGCGAGGCATTACCCATTTTTCCGGCTGGGTGCTGGCGGAAAATGTTAATCTGATGAAATTGATTAAAAACTTGGAAGTCACCGTGGAGACCGAGACAAAATACGGCGAGCGCAAGGTGCGGGTGGCTATTTGAGCTGGAGTTTCATCTCCACGCGGTCAAACACCTCCAGGTAGCCTACTTCTTGAAAGGCCGGCCAGTGCGGATCGTCTTTGGGCAGGTTTTCGGTTTTAGTATCCTGGGCGGGATGGACGCTGTGGAGATGATGCAGCAGCGCCCGGCCTACATTTAACGGGTCGCCTTCGTCAGTTTGGATAACCAGACGCCCCAGTTGAAAAACCGTATTTTGATAAACCAACCAGCCTTTGCTGCCGTCAGCTAAAAGGGCATAAAACGCGCCCAGGTTGCCGGCGTTGATGAGAGACTCCCGCTCGTCAATCCACGAAGGGGTCGAGGCTCGATTTTCCAATAAATGAACAGCTTCAGGGTAGCCTAGCGTTTTGATTTCGGCGGGGGGAGGCTCGATTTTGACCGGCCCGGGTGGGCGGCGCAGGACCAAAAGTTCTCTGGTTTCGCAGAAGCCGGCTTTGCGGAAAAGGTTGTGAGCCGGAACGTTATTCTTGATTACTTCAATCATAACACGGTCAACCTTTTTTTGGCGGGCCTGGTCAAGTAGATGCGTCACCAGCCGCCACCCCGTTCCCTGCCGGCGTTTACTACGAATAATCCCCAGCCGGGTAATCCAGGCCCGTCGCTCTCTGACCCCCAGCATCGCCAGTCCCAAAACTTCGTTGCCATCCACCGCCACCACCGAGCAGCCCATATCTACATCATAGGTTTTAACATACTCACGCAGCCGGGCGGCGTTCATCGGCATAGGGACCATATAGTCCACCCGCGTGTTATTGTAAGCTTCAGTCAACTCCTCAAAAGAAAAGGCGCTGGCAGGAATGAGATCAACCGAAGTCTCAGGTGTTGACATGGGCAATTAATTCGCCTGGTCCAGGGGAGCGCCACTCATCAGGCAAAACGTAGTAGATGAGGCTTGGGGGGAAATTTGATTTTTAATGGTTGAATTGAGCCTGGATTTATTTGCGAATAAAGGCTGCAATTTGATCCGGGAAGGTGCGAGTATTGATGGGTTTGGAAATATAACCGTCGCAACCATAGGCTTCCGCCATTTGTCTGGCTGTGTCTTCGGGCCAGGCTGTTACTGCTACCAAAGGCACATCCTGTAGTTCAGGGGCGCGCTTCATAAAAGCAATAAGAGTTTGACCATCAATATCGGGTAAACCCAAATCAATGAGAACGATATCGGGTACTTCCTCGATAGCCGTTTTTAAGCCGGCTTCGCCCTCGCTCTCGTGAAGAACTTGATGGCGCTGCGCCTCTAAAATGCGCCGCATCAGGAGCGCGTTTTGGGGGTTGTCTTCGATAATCAGTATCTTGCTAATAGTATCACCCGGAGCTTTGCAAAATGAAATTTTGTTTCAACAGTATAGCATGGTCCAGGTGAAGATAAAAATCTTCTCAGGGCTGAACCCTTGAATTTAAGGTTTCAATTCAGGGCGTTCAATATCGGCGTCAAAAAGCCAATAATCAATATCTACATCGGCGCTGTTCTCAACGACCAGTAAATAAGTATCACCGCGAATCACCGTGCCGCTCCAAAACCGTTCCCCTGTCAGCCCATCGCCATCCCGCGAGACGAGCATGCCCGCCCCAAAATTGACAAGCTGATCAGTCTGGCCGCGCCGCCATGCTTCCACCGCGCCCACCGGATAGAGTTTGAAATTGACCTGTTCCTGGCGGTTGCCATCGCCGGGGGTGAAAAAGAGCGTAAAGTTCATATTTTGAAATTGGTCAGAATTAGCCAGGTCATTATGGCTAAAGCTGTACCAATGCGTAGCACCGGCCTTGAGGACGGTATGTGTTCCGCCTGCCGGTAACGGCAGCGGGTTGCCGGCGTCATTCACGGGGGTCGGTGTGGTTGGAGCCACAGGAACCGCTGCCGCCGCCGACGGGGCTGGCTCGCCCAACGGATAACTTGTAACATTGGCTGCAAAGAGCCAGTAATCAACCGGCATGTCATTGCCATTAGCCAGTTGAATGTAATACTCTTTTTGACCGGGCAGCCAGCCATTCCAGAACAATTCGCCCGTAACAGGGTTGTTATCACGGGCAACGATCTGGCCCGCGCCTAAATTTGCCATACCGCTGGCATCGCCGTGGTAAAACATGGGCAACTGCGTTGCATCAAAAATCTGCATATTGACCCGCCGGATGCGCTGCCCATCGTCGGGCGTAAAAATGAGGGTTAGCGACTGCTCCGCCTGCTGCTCAGTTTTGAGGCGGAACCAACGTTGTTCACCCGGCCCCATCACGCCGGTATTGGGGCCATCTACCAACGCTACGGCCAGAGCCGGGGCGCTACCGGTGGTTGTTGCCGCCGAAGTGACCGAAATAATCAGGATCACGGCTGCTGCGGCAAAGGCTGCGGCTGCAAAAAATAAAAAAACCTTGAGTGAGAAGGGTAAAGTTGTTTCTGGCGTGTTCATCAGTCCGTCATTCCTCTTAAACAAGGTTTTGTCACAATTATCCGTCAAATAGCTGCGTTTAAAATAATTTTTAAAAGAGCGACTGGCCCACCGCATGAAACTAAAGGGTCAGTTGTTATTACGAGTATAAAATGTATTCGGCGGCAAGTCAATGGGAGGGATGCCCTATTCTGAGAGGTCCAGGATTTAGAGGGATCCCAAAGATTTATTTGGTGCGTGATGCGTGATACTTTTTTCCTAAATCTCTCACGCATCACGCATCACGTTTCACGGGGCCCAGGTCTCTCTCAACCGGCCTAAAAAAATACGCTTACCCGTCGCTCAACCGTTGCTTTGACTGTCAGCCAGCCAAAGCCAGGCCGTTTAGGAAAAAAGCGGGGCTTGTGCTACCATGTTTAACACACCAATCATCAAGTGACTTATAGTTTATAGACGTTGGTGCGTGGTGCGTAAATTTGTTACGCACCACGCATCACGTAAGAGGATAAATTTTATGACGTTAACCGCCGACACCATCCTGGAAAATCGCTACCGCATTGACGGGCTGCTGGCGCAGGGAGGCATGGGCGCTATTTATCGGGGCTTTGACTCTATTCTCGATGTTCCGGTGGCGATCAAAGAAAATTTTTTCCAGACGCCGCAGGGAATACGCCAGTTTCAACAAGAGGCCCGGATTCTGGCCCGGCTGCACCACCCCGGCCTGCCGCGCGTGGTCAATCACTTCAGCGTGGGTGAGCAGCAATATTTGGTGATGGATTTCATCGAAGGGCAGGACTTGTGGGAGTTGGTTACCCGGCGTGGGCAGCCGTTGAGCCAACGGCAGGCCCTGGACTATATTATTCAAGTCTGCGATGCCGTTCAATACCTGCACCAACAAAACCCGCCCATCATCCACCGCGACATCAAACCGCAAAATATCAAAATCACCCCAGCGGGCCGGGCCGTGTTGGTGGATTTTGGCATTGCCAGGGTCATCACCAGCGACAGCCTGACCGACACCGGCGCGCGCGGCGTGACCAGCGGCTTCTCTCCGCCGGAGCAGTACAGTGGCACCGGCACTACTCCCGCTTCCGACATTTACGCTTTGGGCGCGACGCTTTACGCTATCCTGACCGGCCAAAAACCGCCCGACAGCGTCAGCCTCATGGCCGGCGAGGCCAAATTCGAGCCGCCCGACCGGCTTAACCCCAAGTTGAGCCGCCAGGTTTCGGCAGCCATCGAACACGCCATGCAGGTGCAGCGCAGCGACCGCCCGGCCTCGGTGGGGCTGTGGCAGCAAACCCTCAGAGCTATCTGGGAAACGTTGCCCGACGACGATACCGCCCTGCTGGCCATGTCGCCGGTGACGGCCTGGCTGGTTGATTCGGCGGGGCAGGCGCACCGGCTCAGACCGGGACTTTTGATTTTTGGCCCGGCCCGCGAGGAAGGCGTCCCTGCCAGTGAACTATTGGAAACCGCACCCTACGTGAAGTTGGAGTTCGACGGGCGGCACTGCCTGGTCTACAACCCGGCCAACATGGCCGGCGTGACCATCAACGACCGGCCGGTGGGGCCGGAAGGACACACTTTTAACTTTGGCGACTGGCTGCGCATTGGCCGGGCCACCTTTGCCCTGACCGAGACCGAGCCAAAAGAACGCAGCCCTCTGCCCAGCATCCTCCTCAACCAGGCCGCCGACGAGCCAACCGAAACCGCTTATGTACCCGTGCCGGTGCTGCTCAGCCCCGCTCCGGCCCCGCCGGCCGGCCCCCAACTGCCCCCCGCAGGGCAGACCGAAATCAACCCACCTGCCCCAGCCCGCCCCTTTAAGTGGGGCTGGGTTGCTGCCGCGGTGGCCCTCGTCGCTCTGATTGGCCTGGCAATTTTTATGCTGGCACAGAATAACACTCCAGTCGCCCAAGTTGAACCAACCGCCACCGTTCAACCTTCCAACCTTTCAACTTCCACCCCCCCAACCCCAACCTTCACCCTCCAACCCTCCAACCCTCCAACCTCCACCTCCGAACCTTCCAACCTTCCAACTCCCAACCCGCCAACTCCTACTGTCCCCCTTGAACCGATAGCGCCCCTTGTCCTTCAAACCCTCCCCGAACGCGGCGCGGAGCAGCCCCTCGACGCGCCGATTGAGATTGTCTTTGACCAGCCGATGGACCGGGCCAGCGTCGAAAAAGCCTTTGCTATCGAGCCAGGGGCGACGATTGACGGTGTTTTTGAGTGGGTTGACGACCAAACCCTCCGTTTCAGTCTAAAAGAAGGCTTTCAGCGCGGCCAGCGTTATCGGGTGCGGATTGCCGAAACAGCCACCAGCCAGGCCGGCCTGCCCCTGAACCGACCTTTTGAACTGCGCTTCAGCGCCGCCGGCTTTTTGGAAGTGGTCAATGCGCAGCCGGCAGCCGGCGCCACCGAGATTTTGGCCGATAATACCGTGACCGTGTTTTTCAACCGTCCCGTCGTGCCGCTGGGCGCGATTGAATCCGGCGGGGGCAGTCTGCCCGACCCGCTGACTTTCACCCCGCCGGTATCGGGCCAGGGAGAATGGCTCAATACCTCGGTCTACCAGTTCACCCCTGCTGAAACAGGCTTTGAACCGGCGACGGAATACACGGCTCGTGTGTCGGCGGGCTTGACCGACGTCTTTGGCCAGGCCGTACTGGCCGACGATTTTGAATGGACCTTCACCACCGTCAGCCCGGCGGTGGTCGGCAGCGTGCCGGCGGCGAATGATTTGTTTGTCAGCCCCGCGCCGGTCATTAGCGTCACCTTTAACCAAAAAATGGACCGGGCCAGCGTGGAGGAAAATCTGTTGTTACTGAACGAGCAAAGCGGCCAGCCCGTCCCCGGCGAATTTGCCTGGGCGGAGGTGGGCCTGACGCCGCCCCCGCCGACCGACGAGTTTGGCAATATCCTCTACGAATACGACGAGCAGGGCATGCCTGTTTTGCCCGAACAGGAGCCGCTGGGGGTGGAGACGGTCACGTTTACCCCGGCCGAGCCGCTGGAACCCGGCGCGGCCTATCAACTTGTTTTGCCGAAAGGGGTCAAAGGCGCACTCGCCGGCACCGCAACCGCCAGCGATTACAACGCTACCTTTACCGTCTCCCCGGCCCCGGCGGTGGTCAGTACCAATCCGCCCAACGGTGAGGAGTTTGCCGACATCTATCAGGGGCTTGACATTACTTTCAATGCGCCGATGAGTCCGACCAGCGTGATTTTTGGGCAGAACCTCATCATCGAGCCGCAGGTTGAAGTAACGGAAGTTTATACCTACTGGTCGCAAAATGACACCCAGTTGAATGTCGGCTTTCCCCGGCGCGAGAACAGCGCCTATACCGTCACCTTGCGGGCCGACATCGAGGGGCGCTACGGCCAGCCGTTGGGCCAGGATACGGTTATCCGCTGGAAAACGTTGAAACAGACGCCCTACGTGCGCCTGGTCAGCCCCAAAATCGCCACCTACAACGGCTACGAGCCGCAAACTTATGTCTACATGACCGTCCGCAATGTCAACGGGATTAACTTTAATCTCTACCGGCTGTCGCGGGATGAGTTTTTGGGCTTGAGCGAGGGCGCGTTTGCCGGTTGGGACGACTACCAACAGTGGGCCAGCTTCCAACCCGACCCGGCCAAACTGGTCGGAAGCTGGAGCCAGGCCACCGACCCCGCCGTTTACGAAAATTACGTTTATAAAGTGGATGTCAGCCAGGCGGTGGCCGGCGGCCAGCCGCTCGCGCCGGGGTTATATTATCTGGAAGCGGCTGTCCCCCCCGAAAATATTTATCCCGAAGCCCAGAATACCGACCTCAGCCAGGCCATTGACCGGCAGCTTTTGATTGTCAGCAAGAAGAATATTACCCTCAAAAAGGGCAACGGCGACATCCTGGCCTGGCTGACCGACCTGCAAAGCGGCCAGCCCACTGCCGACGCGCCTATTGCCCTATTGGTCAACCGGCAGGAGACGGGCCAGAACCAGACGGATGCCGATGGGGTGACTACTTTTACCTATGGCAAACTCCCCACAGATGTGCCTAACTCGCTGGTGGTTTTCAGCGGCAATCCCGACCAACCGGACGATGATTTCGCCGTCGGGGTGACCACCTGGAGCGCCGGTATCAACTCCTACGATTTTAATCTTTACGGGGCCGATTTTGGCGGCTTTGCCGGCTTCAGCTATGGCAACGCCTACAACGGCTATATTTACACCGAGCGCCCGCTCTACCGGCCCGGCCAGACAGTCAATTTCAAGGCCATCATTCGGGCCGACGACGATGCCAACTACACTATTCCCACCGTCCCCACCGCCACCGTGCAGATTTTCGACGGGCAGTATCGCCTGATTTATGACGAGGAACTGCCGCTAAACGATTGGGGTACGCTCAACGACTCGTTGAATCTCAGCGATAATGCCGGGTTGGGCAGCTACACGTTACAGGCGACGGTCGAGGGTGTGACGTTCTACGGCAGTTTCCAGGTGGCGGCCTATCGCAAACCGGAATTTCTGGTCAGCGCCGCCACCGACCAGAGCGAATACCGCCAGGGCGAGACCATCAAGGTTAGCGCCCAGGCCGAATTTTTTGCCGGTGGGCCGGTCTCGAATGCCCAGGTGCGCTGGACGCTGTTAACTGCGCCTTATGCCTTCCAATACCAGGGCCCCGGTTACTATGATTTTATTGACCCTGACGAAATACAGCGCCGTCCGAATGAATATTACGACACCGGTTACAGCGAGCGCATCGCCGACGGCGAAGGGACGACCGACGCCGAGGGCCGCTTCACCTTTGAGGTCCCGGCTGATATTGCCACTCGTCTGGCCAGCCAGAACTTCACCTTTGATGTGGCTGTGACCGACATTAACGACCAGGAAGTGGCGGTCCAGGCCAGGGCGATTGTCCACAAGGGTGATTTTTATGTCGGCTTGCGCCCGGCACAGTATGTGGGTCAGGTAAGCGCAGATAACCCGGTCGAGGTGCTGGTGGTGGATTGGGACAGCAACCCCGTGCCCAACCAGGAAGTCGAAGTGGTGGTAGCCGAGCACAATTTCTACAGTGTGCAGCAGTTCGACCCGGCCTCGGACCCGAACAATCCCAATGATGTGTTCTATTGGGAAAATATCGTTGAAAATGTAGCCGTTTTCACCACCACCGTCACCACCGACGAAGCCGGTCAGGCAGTCGCCAATTTTATTCCCGATAAGGCCGGCAATTACAAAATCTATGCCCGCGCCATTGACCCGCAGGGGCAGGAAGTCCGCTCGGCCACCTTTATCTGGGTCAGCGGGGCGGAGTACGTCAACTGGGGCCAGGAAAATAACGACCGGATTGATTTGGTCACGGACCAGAAGCGGTACAATGTGGGCGATACGGCCAACATTTTAGTCCCGCATCCTTTCAGCGGGACCGTCACGGCGCTGGTTACGCTGGAGCGGGGCCACGTGTATGACCACTTTATCACCCAACTGGACAGCAACAGCGACCAACTACAAATCCCCATCACCGAGGCGTTGATCCCCAATATCTATGTGTCGGTGGTGATTATGAAAGGGATGGATGAAACTAATCCCCTGCCAGCTTTTAGAGTTGGTTACGTGCGCCTGCCGATCACTCCCAGAGAGAAAGAGCTAACTATCACCTTGATGCCCAACAAGCCTGCCGACGAAATTTATCAACCCGGCGACACGGCGGAGTACCAGGTGACAGTGACGGATGTGCAAGGTCAGCCGGTCAAAGCGGAACTGTCGCTGGCGCTGATTGACAAGGCCGTGCTGACCTTGATGCCCGACACACCGGGTCAACTGCTCAGCACCTTCTGGTCGCAGCGGTCGCTGAATGTGGAAACATCCAGCGGGTTGACCCTGGCGCTTGACCGGATCAACCGTTCGTTGGATGAAAAGAAAGGCGGCGGCGGCGGCGATGGCGGGATTGGCCCCGATTCGGTGCGGCAGAATTTTGCCGATACGGTCTTGTGGCTGGCCGATTTTGTCACCGACGAAAACGGCCAGGGCACGGTTACAGCCACCCTGCCCGACAACCTGACCACCTGGGTGATGATTGGCAAAGGCGTCACCGGGGCGGATACCCGTGTGGGCGAAAGCCGGGTGGAGATTGTCAGCAGCAAGCCGCTGCTCGTCCGGCCGGTCACGCCACGCTTCTTGGTGGTTGGCGATCAGGTCAAGTTGGGCATGATTATCCAAAACAACACTGAGGAGTCGTTGGAGGTCGAACCCAGCTTTGCCGCCGAAGGTCTAACCATTGCCGCCAGTGATACAACTCCCCTGGAACTCGCCGCCGGGGAGCGGGTGCGGGTGGATTATAACGTCACCGTTGCCGAGGCTCAGGTGGCCCGTTTGACGATGGGCGCGAAATCGGCGGAGCTGGGTGATGCCGTCGCTTTTGAGCTGCCCATTTATCACCTGAGTACACCCGAAACGGTGGCGACGGTCGGCGTGCTTGACGAGACGGGCGGGCGCATCGAAGGGATTGCGCTGCCCCGCAGCTTTGATCCCAATCAGGGCAGCCTGACGGTGAACGTTGATCCCAGCCTGGCCGCCAGCACCCGTTCTGGCCTGACCTACCTGGAACATTTCCCCTACGAGTGCGTCGAACAAACCGTCAGCCGCTTCTTGCCCAACATCTTCACTTACCGGGCTTATCAAAAGTTGAAGTTGGAAAACCCGGAGTTGGCCCAAAAATTACCCATTTTGGTCAATGAAGGCTTGCAGCGGCTCAATAGTCAGCAGCAGGTGGATGGCGGCTGGGGCTGGTGGCTGAACGACAGCAGCGACCCCTTCCTGACGGCTTATGTGCTGCTGGGGTTGGTTGAGGCCCGGCGGATGGGGTTTACGGTAGACCAGACGACGATTGACATGGCCCTGGCTTATCTGGAAGCTAACCTGATTGCGCCCAAAGATGTGGCCGAACCCTGGCAGGGCAACCGGCAGGCGTTTATCCTGTACGTGATGGCCGAGGCCGGCTCCAGCGATTTGAGCCGCAGCGTGGCCCTGTTTGAACAGCGGGAGCGGCTGGATCACTTTGGCCGGGCTTTCCTGGCCCTCTCGATGTATCTGGCCGACCCGGAAGCGGCCCAGATTAAGACTCTGCTGGCCGACCTGACCGATGCGGCCATCGTCAGCGCCACCGGGGCGCATTGGGAAGAGCCGACGGTGGATTACTACTCCATGAATACTGACACCCGCAGCACGGCCATTATTGTAGCGGCCCTGTCGCGGATTCAACCTGACCAGCCAATACTGCCCCAGGCAGTTCGCTGGCTGATGAGTGTGCGCCAGAATGGTGGTCACTGGAGCACAACCCAGGAAACCGCTTGGGCGATTATCGGTCTGACCGATTGGATGGCGGTCAGCGGCGAGTTGGAAGCGGATTACACCTGGAATGTGTCGCTGAACGGCGCAGAGGTGGGGCAGGGGGAAGTGGAGCAGGCAAATATTGCTGAAACTACCCAACTGAGATTGGAGATTGGAGATTTGCTGGCTGATACGGTCAACCGGCTGGCCGTGGAGCGAGATGCCACCCCCCCCGCAAGCGGGGGGGGAGAAGGGGAGGGTAAGGGCAACCTTTACTACGCGGCTTACCTGACCACTTTCAAACCGGTGGCGGAAGTAAAAGCATTGGATCGAGGCATTTATGTTTCCCGGCAGTATTCTCTTCTTTCTCCCTTCCCCTCTCAAGGGGAGAGTCAGGGAGGGGGTCGGAAGGCCATCTCCGCAGCCAATGTCGGCGACTTGATCGAGGTCAAACTGACCATCGTCGCGCCCAATGATCTGCATTATGTCCTGGTCGAAGACCCCTTTCCAGCCGGGGCCGAAGGGGTAGACAGCAGCCTGGCTACGACGAGTCTGGTAGCGCAATCACCGGAGGCCGGGCTGAGCAAGATCGAGGAAGACAACAGGCGCGGCTTCGGCTGGAACTATTTCTCGCACAGCGAACTGCGCGATGAAAAGGCGGTGCTCTTTGCCACCTATCTGCCCAAAGGAACTTACGAATACATCTACACTTTGCGGGCCTCCATTCCCGGCGAATACCGGGTCATCCCTACCCACGCCGAGCAGATGTACTTCCCCGAAGTTTTTGGCCGCAGTGACGGTGGAGTGTTCAAAATTAGCGACTGAATCATCCTGCGGCCCCGGTTGCTTACGGTCTTGCCTCAGGCTATTGCATTGTTCTGGAATGAGAAACCCGCCTCATTCTCGGAGCGCTTTCTTATCGAGTTTGCCCAGAGAGGTGTAAGGCAGTTCATCCCGGAAGTCAATCAGGGCCGGCATCTGGTAGCGGGCCACACGCGGTTTAAGCCAGGTTAGCAACGCTGCCTGGTCAAGCCGGGCGTCCGGCTTTTTTATCACCACCGCTTTCAATCGCTGGCCGAACTCAGCATCGGGCATGCCAACAACTGCCACCGAGTCGATCTCAGGATGTTGCAGGAGGACGTTTTCCAGTTCAACCGGGTAGACGTTTTCGCCCCCGGAGACAATCATATCATCGGCGCGGCCGCACAGAAAAATATCGCCTTCAGCGTCTCGATAAGCCAAATCGCCGGTCTCGATCCATTTTTCCCGCTGGGTTGTCCAGGCGCTGCGAATACACAAGCGCCCCATCATACTTTCAGCCACTTCCAGGCCCGCCTCATTGATAATTTTGGCTTGTACCCCCCGGATAGGCTTGCCCAGCGCCTCCGGTTTGCGGCTGATGATGTCGGGCGTGCCGATTATGCAAAACCCTGCTTCTGAGGCGCCGTACAAATTGAACAATTTTGGCCCCAGCCGGGTGAGGGTCTCTTGGGCCAGCGCCGGGCTGAGCAAGGCGCTGCCGCTGATGATACACTGTAGCGACGACAATGAGTTTGCCCCTTGTTTGAGCATCCGTTGGAGCATGAGGGGAACTACCGTTACTGCCTGAATTTGATGAGCCGCAATCAGCGCGCAGGCTCGCCCCGCCTCAAATCGTTCGGTAAAATACAGTTCAGCCCCCAGCGCGACGCCGATGAGCAGAAACGCCAGGCCGTGACCGTGATAAATGGGGGTGGCGATATAAAGCGATTGATAGCGGTCGAGATGAGCCTGGGTGAGTAAGGCCAGGAACGGCGGCAGAAAATTGAACAGAGAAGGTTTACGGCTGACCGACTTGGGCTGACCGGTCGTCCCACCCGTCAGCACCACAAGATTGCCCGCTGCTGTTTTTCTCAGGGTTACTTTCCCGGCTCCAGAACGCGACGACAGCCGATCTATGGAAGGGCCGCTGGAATGATAAGCCGGGAGCGATTTGTTTTTTAACGATACGTCCTCAAACAACGGGGCCAGTTGTTCATCATAAACCAAAAAATCGAACTGTAGCCGGTCCATCAAGGCCAGAATCTGGCCGGCGCTCAGCTCGGGGTTGAGCAGAAAAACGTGCGCCCCCAACCGCGATACCGCAAAGAGGGTCTTGATGGCCGCTGCGTGATTTCGGCAAATAATCGCCACTTTTTGCTGGCGGCAAAGCTCGTAATCCGTGCGCAAGGCCAGGGCCAACGTCTCCGCTTGCTGCCAGAGCTGGAAATAACTTAACTGTTCCCGGTCGGTGGTGACGGCCAGGCGAGCGGGATGCAATTTGGCCGCGAGGCGCAACAAGGCCATCAGATTAACCCCGGTGCTCAGGATCGCTTCCAACAGGCGCAGCAACCCGGCCGGGGTTAACAGCCGCACTTGATACAGTTTTTGGATCAATGTAAGCACAATATCTCTATCACTTTTGCCTCAAATGCCAGTTCAACATCGCTTCCCAGGGCCAACGAAAAAGGACAGAAGCCAGTTGAGCCGCCATCAGCCACCAGGGGGCGTAGGTACGCCGGCGTGAAATAATGGCCTGACAGATAAGGTGGGCTACATGCTCAGGTTGCATCGCCGGCATGTTTTTGTATGCTGTGGTGGGTTCGATCATTCTCGTTCGAACCAGGGGCAGATAAAGGGTGGTAGTGCTGACCCCGCGGGCGTTTAATTCCGGGGCGACACTGCGAAACCACTGATCAAAGGCTGTTTTCGAGGCTTGATAGGCCGCCCACTTGGGCAGCGGCCCCAGAAGCACATTTACCGCCGAGATATTGATCACATGCCCCTGGCGAGCCACCAAGACCGGAATAAGGGCAAGCATGAGCTGCACCGGACCAAAATAATTCAGATTCATGGTTCGCGTAAAATCGTGCATGCGATCGAGGGAGTCAAAGATAGAGCGCCGGATAGATTTGCCGGCATTGTTAACGAAAATATCAATTCCATTCGGAAGCCGATGCAATTCTTCCAGCAAGGCTTGCGCTTGAGCGGCGTTGGTCAGATCACAAGGGAAAATATCGGCTCGACCGCCTCTGGCCTCGATCCGCGTTTTCACTTCCACCAATTTCTCGGTGGTGCGGGCTACCAGGAGCAGATAGGCGTCTGTCTCAGCCAGACTTTCTGCCAGGCACTCCCCAATGCCGTAACTTGCTCCGGTGATGAGCACGGTCTTCCCGGCCAACCGTTGTTGGAGCTTGGAATGACTGAACCCTTGAAATGGAAAAAAAAGGAATTTCATATACCCACCCATTATACACCCTTTTTATTGAGGGGATAGCTGCTAACCGGACATTGTGTTATAATGCTGCAACTATTCTTTGGCGCAGGCAGGAACTTCTGATGAAGGATGAAGACAAGAGCAAAGCCCAATTGATTGAAGAACTGGTTGAACTGCGCCGTCGAAACCTGGCTTTGGAAGCCGCCAACGCCGAATGTAGGGCCACCCAAGCAGCTTTGCGAGAAAGTGAGCAAAGGCTAAAACTGGCCTTGCAAGGGGCCAATTTGGGTATCTGGGACTTGAATGTTCAGACAAATGAAATCATTGTGAACCGGCGAGCCACTGAGACTTTAGGCTATACGCCCGATGAAATTGGATTGCGCTTGGATTGGTGGGACGAGCGAACCCACCCCGACGATCTGGCCCGTCTGCGCGAGGCCTGGCAGGCCCATATCACCGGCCAAACATCTTTTTATGAGTGCGAATATCGTCTGCGTAATAAAGCGGGTGAATGGAAATGGGTTTTGGACCGGGGCAAAGTGATTGAATGGGATCAGCATGGCCAACCTTTGCGGGCCACAGGCACCCATCTTGACATCACTGAACGCAAACTTATCGAAGAATCGCTCCAAAAACTCAACCGCGAACTGGCTCTGATTAATAATGCCAGCCAGGCGTTTAATTCCAGCCTGGAACTGGATGTGGTTCTGGTCAGCCTGCTGGAAGAAGTGCGTCCCTTGCTGGAAGTCATTGGGGCTTCGGTCTGGTTAATTGACTCTGAAACCGGCGAATTGGTGTGTCATCAAGCCTCCGGCGCTCATCGAGCTAACCTGCGCGGCTGGCGCTTGTCGCCAGGAGTGGGGATTATTGGTTGGACGGTTCAATATGATCAGAGTGTGATTGTGCCAGATGTCCAGGCCGACCCGCGCCATTTCAAAGCAATCGAAGCTGCGCTAAATTTAAAACTCCAATCCATCCTGACTGTGCCTTTGCGCTCTAAAGAGAAAATCATTGGTGTGCTTGAAGTGGTGGATACCCAGCCCCATCGCTTTACTAAAAATGAACAGATGTTAGTTGAGGCGCTGGCCGCTACAGCCACAATTGCCATCGAGAACGCCCGTTTATACGAGCAAACCCGGCGCGATGCCGAAACCCGCGCGGTGCTGTTGCAGGAAGTCAATCACCGTACCAAAAACAATCTGGCGGCGATTATTGGCCTGCTTCACCTGGAACAGCGCCACAATATGAGCGAGGAAGCCCGCACCGTTTACCAAACCATCATGCAGGACCTCATTAGCCGGATTCACGGCCTGGCAACCGTTCACCGGCTCCTCTCCAGCGCCGACTGGTCGCCCATTTTATTGAGCGAACTGGCTACCAAAGTTATCCATTCAGCTTTGCAGGCGCTGCCGCTGGATAAAAATGTAACCGTTGAGGTGTCTCCCTCACCGGTAAAGATAGCGCCAAAGCTGGCCAATACGGTGGCCCTGATTATCAATGAATTGACCACCAACACCGTAAAGTATGCCTGGCCTGCGAATGATCTGGGCTGTATTTCGGTGCGAATTGAATTGGAACAAGGGGAAGTATCGTTTGAGTTTCGTGACGATGGGCCGGGTTTTCCGGCCGAGGTCTTGAGCCTGGAACGTCACAGCGTGGGCTGGGAACTGATCCAGACTTTGGTTCAGCAGGGCTTGCAGGGTAAAGTGAGCTTATATAACGATCACGGAGCGGTAACGACTATTCGCTTCCCGCAGCTTGTTTAGGGGGTAAAATGAAGTCAGGATTCGTAAAAAATTGGGGTTACTCCAAGAAAATAATACCTTTATCAATACTATTTCTGTTTGTTATCTCAACCGGCCCGGCGGCAGCGCAGGAAGGAGGTCAGGCTTACACAGTTCAGGCAACCGACACTTTGAGTTCACTGGCCGAGACTTTTTATCAGAACTATGCGGCCTGGCCGGCTATCCAGATGGCAACCAATACCAAAGCGGCTCAAGACAGCCGGTTTAGCCGCATCGAAAATTCCGACCAACTCTCCGCCGGGCAACTGATTTGGATTCCCAGCCCCGCCGAGGCCGAGCGGCTGCTGGGCGGCGGTATCTCGCTGGGGCCGCCCGAACTAAAACCGCTCACCCCGGAAGTGCTGGCCGAATTTGAAACCTTTATTGAAACGGCCCGCCAACGATTCCGTATCCCTGGGGCGGCAGTGGTGGTGGTTCAAGGCAATCAAATTGCATTTGCCAAGGGGTTTGGCGTCCGCGAGTTGGGCCAGCCTGAGCCGGTGACACCGGAAACGGTTTTCCCGGTCGGTTCGACCACCAAAGCGATGACCTCGATGCTTATGGCAACCCTGGTTGATGAAGGCAAACTGGCCTGGGATCAGCCGGTGGTGGAGATTTGGCCCGATTTTAAACTGTCCGATCCGGCGATCACCCCTCAAATTCAGATTCGGCACCTGCTCAATATGAGCAGTGGCGTCCGGCGAGTTGACCTCGTTTGGAGCGGGGCCGGTTTAACCGCCGAGCAGGTGATGGCATCGCTGGCCGAGCTGGAGATTGTAACCACACCGGGAGATGTATACCATTACAATAACCAAATTGTGGCGACAGGGGGATACATTGGCGCGCTGGCGGCGGGCGGGCAGTACGGCAATCTGGCCGAGAGCTATACCGACCTGCTGCAAACGCGAATCTTTAACCCCATCGGCATGAGTAGCGCCACCACCTCCATTGACGCGGTTCAAGCGCAGCCCAATCACGTCACCCCGCACGATTTTACCCTGTCCGGTGAGGTTATCCCCACCCATTTCCACGCCGACCCCGGCATTGCCCCGGCCGGGGCCGTCAACGCCAGCGCCCTGGATATGGCCCGTTTTGTCATGACCGAACTGGGCGAGGGTGTCGCCCCCGATGGCAACCGTGTCGTTTCGGCGGCCAACCTGGCCGAAACCTGGCAGCCGGCAGTCAAAGTGACCAAAACGCTCAGTTATGGCATGGGCTGGTTCATTGAAGATTTCCGAGGGGTGCAGGTTATCTGGCACGACGGCGACGTGCTCGGCTCCAAAGCCTTAATCGCTTTTGTTCCCGAAGCCAACATCGGGTTAGTAGTCCTGACCAATCGCACTATTTCAACCGGCTTTAGCTACAGTGTGCGCTATCATCTGCTGAACCTGCTCTACGGGCTTGAGTTTGAGCAGGAGACGCATTTTGAGACCCAGTGGGATGAATTTTTGGCCGCCATTGCCACAATTCGAGCCGACCTTAACCCCCTGGTTGACCCCGCCACCGTTGCGCCCTATCTGGGTGACTATGAAGGGAGTTGGCGGGTT
Source organism: Anaerolineales bacterium (assembly GCA_015075405.1). Lineage (GTDB taxonomy): Bacteria > Chloroflexota > Anaerolineae > 4572-78 > J111 > DSQQ01. The sequence goes on along the minus strand of JABTUK010000002.1, from coordinate 946,781 downwards.
GAGCTGAGAGATGATAACACCTTGTGGGCAGTGCGCGGCCCCTACGGCTGGCAGTTAATGCAAGCGGAAAAGCCTGACGAATTTGTGGTCAACAACGGCTTTGGCCTGGCTACCCCACTCCAATTTGTCGAAGACGAAACAACCGGCGATATGCTGATGACCTTCACCTTGACTTCTGGTGAAAAAGGAAGCTACCGCCGGCTGTCGCCGTAATCTTAACTATGTCATTGCGAGGGCGCTTTGCGCCCGAAGCAATCTCCTGCTCTAATTTACTTCAATCGCCGCCTTCTCCCCGGCCAATGGCTCATCTGAACCCGGAGAGCCGTTCACATAGGTACTGGCCCGCCAGTTCTGCGGATTATCCGGGTCGCCGTCAAGTTGAACCAAAACCAGGGAGTCGCCCCGGCCATCGGCGCTGACCGGCCAGCCGTAGGCATCATCGTAGGTCAGTTCGACCAGCGGCTCGCCTTCGGCGTCGGTCATCAGAAGCATTTCCCCTTTATTGGAAAGGTGACCCTCGTAGACGCCGCCAACCGGCACACCGGGATACTGCTCGGCAAAAGCGGCGGCATTGCTGACCAGGACCACCACCTGGCCCGGAGCCAGCGGCGGTGTATTGGGGGGAAAACTGTAGTAAATACCCTCATCAAAAGAGACGTTAGCCAGGTCTACCGCATTATTACCCATATTCTTCAATTCAATAAATTCAAAGTCATCGCCCTGGGTGGGGTTGTACATGATTTCGGTGATCCGCAGGCGCTGGCCTTGCTGGATGACATTGAAGGGCGCTTCGTGTAACGCACTCCACATGGATTCTGAGTCGTCTTGCAAGACTCGTGCTTTGACTACGGTATTAGCTGTCAAGACCACCGGGCCGGTATAAACTTGCGCTGTCGGGCCAATCTCGCCGGTTACCGGTAGGCGGGGATCGGAGCCGTCCAGGGTGTAGTAAATTGTGCCGTTGGCCGAGGCAGCGGGCAGATCCATCGTCAGCATAAAGCCAGACTCAACTACACCCCCTTCCTGGCTGAAGTAGGGCGGGTCAACCGGGGGATAGTAGCCCGTTTCACGCGCCCAGGTCAAAAATTGGGCGTTCTGACCCTTCAATTGAGCTAAAGCCGTGTCGTTAGCCGCCTGCCATGCTGCCGGGGTAAAGGGTGAAGCAGGGTTGGCATCACCCCAACGAGCAGACTCAGCGACAATAGCTTGGCGAATAGTTCGATTGATCACCTGCCAACGCGTCTGAACCGTCGTATCACTCAATGCACCGCCATTGGTCAGATGTTTGTAAATCCGATCTGCCAGACGCATCCGCATATCTGGGTTTTCCAGCAGGGTTTGGTACAATGGGTTGACGAGATTGGCGGTAGGGGTTTCGCCTGTATTGATCGAAATACCGGCCGGCTGTGAACCATCCGGTTCAGTCCAGATCAGGAATTTGCCGCGCCCTATCAAGTCTTGCCGATTAACGGCCGCATGCCAGCCATTCTCCGGCCAACCCAGACGTTGGGTATACCAATTCAAGATCATAAAATCACTGAATTGATCGAAATCAAAGAAGCTGGCAACCTCGGCATAGGTTGAGGCTGAACTTTTGTCGGCGCTATTGAACTGACCGGCAAAATTAAGGGTGGTAAAGAGATAGTTGAGCCGGTCATTAGCCAGATTAGGGTTCACATCGAGCGGGCCGGCTTGATTGGTCACAAACCAATCCTCTTTTTCACCGCCCAGATAGGAGGCCATAAAGGAAGCGCTGGGCCGTTCGACAATCTCATACAGCCCCCAATACAGACCGTTGAGGTAAAGGTGGACAAAGGTGCTGTTCGCGCCAAGCCCGGACATGGCAATTTGCGAATTATGCAGCCAGACATCACGGCTAAAGGAGGTTGGATCGCTTAAAGCGCCGGCTTGCAGCACCAGCGTATCAAATTCATCCACCGGCGATTCGGCAAAAACAGGGAATTCCAATTTGGCCGGGCCAAACTGGCGTTTGAACAGCAGTTTGAAGGAGTGCTTGAGATCGGAGGCGGCCGGTTCCATCTCACCCTGAAGTTCGAGACCGGCATTCGTTTGGAAGTTGGACTGGTCGCCATTGGGAAAAATGAACTCCACCGAAACCGGCCGTTCCAGGTCGGGTGTGGCTGCAGGGGTGCGAGTATGGAAATCGGCAAAACTCTGCCCGGCCATTACCAACGACAGGGTTGGCAGTGAGGTGAGATTATCTTTGAAGCTGTCAGCATACCCCGGATCAGCCACAACTGCCGGATCCATTTCGTAATCGGCGGATACGGGTAAGATGGCGGTCTGACCGGCAGCATTGGCGCTGAGATGCGCCCCCCAATTGGCCGGGAAACCGGCCGGAGCGGCCGGCTGGTTAAGCACACTGTCGAGAAAAATATAGCTCTGGGTGACAACTTCAGCCGGGAGAAAAGTAGGTTTAAAAGCCGCAGCTCGCAGCAGGGTGGTAGCGCTGACCGGAATAGGCTGCTCGTAAGTCAGGCCGTTGAGTTCGGTCGGTTCACTGCCGTCGGTGGTGTAACGGATAACAGCGCCAGGAGTCGCGCTGGTGAGCGAAACCACAAATGGCGCCTCAAAAAAGCCTCGCTCCACGCTGAACTGCACCGGCGCGACTACACCGGTCCAGAAAGCCGTGTCGTCGTTGGGGCCGCTGGGGGTGGGGCGGGCCAGGTAGCCATAAGCCAATTCAGCGCCGTAACGACCATAGGCAATGTCTTTGAATTGCTCTGGAAATTGGGGCGCGAGACCATCCATCACCCGATCTTCCAGCACGTTGTACAGAGCCAGAAAATCACCTTCGCGGTCAAGTTTAAAGTTGGTATGCAGGGCCGAACCCGCAACCCGGCGGTCCTTGCCCGAAGCAAAGACCACCAGATAGTCGTGGCTGTTTAGGGTTACATCAGGAAAGGGCCATTTTTGCGGCTCATTGGGGTCGTCGGTTAAAGCCCAACCGGCCAAATTTATAGCCGTATCGCTGCGGTTATAAAGTTCGATCCAGTCTGAAAATTCGCCATCTTCGTCGGTCAGACCGGTACCGTTGGTTGCCAAAAGCTCGTTGATGACCAGCTTGCCGGGATCGTTGGTGGCGACAGACTTGGGTGCTTGCCCGGCGCTGACCAACAGACAGATTAAAATGACCGACCAGAAGAACAATTTGCGATTTTTGTTGTTATTCATCGTCATGCGACCATAGTAGAAATAGGAGTCCAAAGCTTGGTTTGACCTTTCCAAAGCAAGCTTTGGACTCCATTTCCCAGGTTTATTGGCATTGAGTAAAGGTTTGATTGCGCATATTATCCAGGTGGTTCAGGATAACATCCTGCCGTTCATCCACAAAGTTCAAGGCTTGCTGGACGCTGTGATCAAAGTTAGCCACGCCCATGTCCGGGGCCCAGCGCTGCGCTTCCAGATCAATGAATGGCCTGACAATTTCGGCTTGTTTGAGAATTTCGGCTTTAACTCGTTCTTTTGAAAGCTGGCCGACCTCGTTGGCCGGGCGGTTGGTGGTATTCTCTACGCCCAGATATTCCCGCGCCCGCTGCCAAAATTGAACTTTTAACCAGCAATTTTTGATAAACGGTTTTTCCAGGATACGGGTAATGCTATCGTGCGGGCTGTAGGCGCGTTCCAGCGTGTTGATATCGTTCTTAAAGCCGCCGTCAACACTACCCAGAGCCATTTCGGCATCCCAGACCATCATGCGCCACTTGCCTTCATTGCCTTTAGCGCCGGGATCCATGCGCCGGTAGATCGTCCAATTTGAATCCGGCCAATCTAAATTTTGAACGTAGGCTTCTAAAAACAGGTAGGAAAAGACATTCTCCATATCTACCCGGTTTTGCAACACGCCCAGGTTGCCCGGCACCGAAAAGTCGGCGCTGCCTACCCAGTTTTGATTTTCTTCCCAGCCGATGTAATCGCCCTCTTTTACTTCTTCGCGGTTGTACCAAACGCCGTTTTCCCAGCCGCTTTCTTTGGCAATAATATTCCATTCCGAATCTTTATCGGAATAGGAGCGCAGAAATTGCTGGTCAATTCGTTCGGTTAAATTGTACAACCCCCAAAATTCGCCGTTGAGGTACAGCAGAACCCAAGTCCCATGAGCAATAGGCTGGCCCATATCTCGGTGCAAATTGCGGACTACTTGATCGTTGATGTATCGTGCGGACAGATGTTTGTCGGACAAGCCGGGGATGCCCCGGTGAAAAAAAGTATCCTGAAAACCGGCCCGCAGCACCAGCTTGTCGAACTTGGTCACCGGGCTGTCCGGGAACAGCGGGTATTCCAGGTTGCCGGGGCCACCGTAAGATTTGCTAAAGTAGAGGCGATAGGATTTCTTGGGGCTGTAAATCCGGGAAAAGTTGCCGTGAATTCTAACCCCGGCCTTGACATTGAACTGAACTGCCCCGCCGGGGGCAAAGTATTCCAGGTTGATGGGCCGTTCCCACTCTTTGCCCCGTTCTTCGGGAAAAGCGTGCAGCGTGTTCAGGTCGTTCCAATCGGCCACAATGGACATGACCGGAATGGTTTGATCGTAGCTGACGACGAGATAGGACTTGGTATAAACATCGCCCACCGGCGCGCCATCTTTGAAGACTTGGGCCCGAATAATGGTGGATTTGTCAATGGGCAGCGCCCCGGCGTAAACGGTGCTATTGGCATCGGGCAAAGCGCCGTTGGTGGTGTAGCGAATCGCCCCGCCCGGCACCTGGCTGGTGAGATTTAGCTGAAAGGCTTCCCTGACCACCGCCGAATCCCGTGAAAAGGTAATAGTCTGTAACCCCGCCTCCTGAGCATAGACAGGCAGAGCGGCTTGACTCCCTAAAATTATGGCAATGATTGCCAGAAAGATCGAAAATAGACGCAGCCCTGATGGCAGATTGTGAAGTGGAGCCATCTTTTCCTCCTACCAATCTCAAAGATATTCAGGTTAAGAAAACAATAGTATAGCACAAATGTTCTAGTATTACAATACCAGATCACATTCGACAAGTGGGCCGTGAATTAGCCCGAAGGGGGTGTTGAACTAAAGCTGGAGCCTAAACTTTATTTTTTATAGTTACTATATTTTGGATAGTAATTATACAAACAGACTTTACAGAGTCAAGTAAAAATGGTATACTAGGGCTAGAATTGCCACAACCAAAGACCCCTCGGAGATTTTGAATTGAACTCTAAAAGAATCTGCTTTCTCTCAGCTAATCACGTATAGTATACCTTGATTAACTGAGAGAAACATCATCCAAAAGTCGTAAATTCAGGGGTTATGATGGGGTTAAAAAGTTGTAGCTGGATGCCGATTGGCTTGATGGGAACAAACCGTGATCGGCTGAAATTAGGAGGAGGTGTCTTCAATGGAGCAATGTCCGGTTGGACGAGTGGCCCATTTGGTCGGCGATAAATGGGTTCTATTGATCATTCGTGATTTGATTACAGGTCGCAAACGGTTTGGCGAACTTCAGAAATCTTTGGGCAGCATCAGCCCGCGGACGCTTTCGGCCCGCCTGAGCGTCCTTGAAGAAGTCGGCCTCGTTGAGCGTGAAGCCTACCCGGAAATTCCGCCACGAGTAGAGTATTCTTTGACGGAGAAAGGCCGGGCGCTGCTACCGCTCATTACCCTCATGCGGGATTACGGCGAAAAGTGGCTCCAGCCGCAGAATGATGAAACCTTAAAATCAATTAGCGGCTGATATCCAGTCTCTCCAAATCCACTGACCACCGCCTCGCCCACCAACCCCACCGAGTTGTATACCTCTTTGCCCGATAGAATGGTTTGCCAGATGGGGTTTTTGCGCCGGGTGATTTTTTTGACCCGCATCACCCAGCGGTTACCCTGAGTGGCGTAGTAGCCGGTCACTTCGGCAAACGGGCCTTCCGACTCATGCACCTCCGGCAGTATCTCCGCTTCCAGAATAAACTGGGCGTCGGCCAGACCTTCCACCCCCACCGTCTGGCTGCGAATAAGGCGCAGCGGCTCGCCACTGATGTTGCCGGCGATGCCTGGCTCATCTTTATCAATCGGCGCGGCGGAACTGGGCACCGCCGAGGCGATGTGGACCGCAGGGCCAATGCCGTTGTTCAGGGTGACTTCCAGGGATTGGCCTCGCTTTTCGGCCCGCTCATAGTAATCGCGCACGTGCCGCCCCTCGTCAAGCTGGACCGTCAGCCGGTCAGGCCCGGTGACCAGCGCCCGGTAAATCGAGGCGTTGGTACCCCGGTGTCAGGGTCGCGGGCAATGACTACCGCCGAATCAATGTAGGGGCCGCCATCACCCAGGGCATGGGTGGGAATGGGCAGCCTGGACAGGTCCACTTCCTCCTCAACCACCTCATTGGCCGGGCCGTTGTCGTCCACCTCCGGCTCGATGGGCCGGGTTTGCCATTCCTGCACCGCATCGGCGACAACGAAGGGAAGCTGCGCTGTAGCGCAGCCAAACAACCGGGCCAGCGCCGCCCGGTTCCAATACAACCCGACCAACACCGGGAATGGGTGGCCCTTGACCCGCTCGCACAGCACCACCTCTTTGCCCTCAAAACGGTAGGCCACCCCGGCCAGCTCGTGGACCGGGTCCACCTCGCTGCGTACTCGCACCAGGTCGCCGTTAGCGGCCAGGCGCTCAAGACAGGCGTTCAGATCAATCAGGTGATGGCGTGACATTGAATATCCTCCTCCGTTACAGAGGTAGATGTTTATTACACATTTAGATCAACGATTTTTTAATTTATCTCAACTTGATTGGAATACAAGGAGTGGTATACAGGAGATTTTTGTATCTGTACTTCTTTGGATTAAATATTTTGTTAGCGCGCCAAAGTGATGGGGTCATCACGTTGACGTTTGAGTAGCCAAAGGTAAGACTTGATGTTTTTGCCAGTACAAATCCCAGCCTCCATTAAGCAGCAGGGTACGCAAGGCGGCCAGGCCATCGCTGGTGGCTTCACTCCAGTGCATGCCCTGATGTTTCTGGCGGCGAGCGACGATCAAATCGTTGCCTTTTTCGACGTGGGCGCTGCCGATATACTGGCGTTGGGCGCGGCGGTCATGGTAGTTGGGAAGGTAGGGCTGGCGGTTGCGCAAGTAGCTGATCAATTCATCGAGTTTAGCCTCGTTCTTGGTTTGGGGCCGGTATTGTTCCAGGAGGGAGATGGCCTCACTGACCTGACCGCGCCAGAGATGACTGAGGAGCGACCCCAACAAGTGGGCTTTGGCCAGGCGACCGCGACAGATCAGGCTGGTCAAGTCATAGCATTTTTTACGGCAATGATACCAGTCCAAGATCAAGACGGTCATGGGCCAGGTCACCAACTGTTCTTGAAAAAAGTGAGCAATCCAGCGGGCCCCATCCCCCAAGAGGGTGATTTTAGCGGTCAGTCCCCCGCCACACAGCCGCAACAACAACCACAATTGAGCCAAGACCAGGTCAGCCGAACCACTCAAGTAGCGATAGCCAGTTGCAGTCCGCACGTAGGCCGTGCGCACTTCCAGGAAACGCCGTTTTTCGGGTCGTCTGACCCCAATATCATCCACACTGGCCACCACTTCGTCGGGTTTGAGGGTTGGTCCCAGCTGCCGCAAACGAGCGGCGGTCGTGGTGGCCTCGGTGCGCCGCACCTGGATGACCCGCTCCCAGTCAGCCGGGCTGACCCCTTCAGGCGGCTGCGGGTCGGCCTGAGCCAGGGCGGTTTCGACCGCCTGGTTCAGTTCCGCCGCCCAGGCTGCCGGTCGTCGGGGTTCGCTGGCTGGCTGCAATTGGGCCGTCAGCCCGGCCAAATCCGACCGTTCTTGCAAGGCCGTCACTTCCGCTTGTTCGGCCTGGCGGATCAATTGACCATGCTGGCTGACCCAGCGGCGGGTCTGCGTTTCGGACATCACCGCCGGGTCGTGGCTCATCCACCCCAACAGCCGGGCACTGCTGTCAAAGGGCAGCTCTTGAGGCAACAAGCAGACCCACTCTTGCAGTCCTCGTGTGGTCACCTGACCGGTGTGCTCCGGCAAGCCAGCATTGCCTGGCAAAACGTGGCTCTTCTCTCCCGGCAGGTAGCACACCTGGCGCGGCAATTGCACCACCCCCAACCGACTGGCTACTTTCAGTGGATCGTACCCGTCCCCACTCGTCGCTCCAGCCTGTTCCTGACGAAAACGGGCCACCAACTGCTGATCGGTCAAACGCCACTGCTCCACCAACAACTGCCGCATCGCCTGCCAACCAACTTCCATGACCGTCTCTTCCAGCCCATCCAAGTATTGCTCTGGCTCCAGCCCCCTCAACTCAACGGCCGGCATGGCTTGTCGCCAGATTTCGGTCAATTGCCCCGGATTGTCAAATCCGTCAATCCGGGCTATCATCATTACCAAGTGGCTCATGTGAATCTCCCGATGATCGCCTCGCGGCGGTGTAGAGACATCGAGGATATTCCATGAGCCATTTTTTTTCAAGTGCCACCCCATCGGTTTGGCGCGCTAACAATATTTTTATAGGTATCTTCGCGCCGGCGACGAACATGAATAATGAGAACCACTTGATCTCTATCAATAACTTGATAAATAATCCGATAATCTCCAACACGCAAACGATATACACCTGGCTCTAACTGTACAATACCTCTCGGACGAGGCGCTGTTCCTAAAGAATTAATTCGAGCTACAATTCGATCCTGATGCTCACGTGGTAATCGCCTCAACTCATCAGCCATATGAGGCCCAAATCTAATTTCGTACACCTTCAACTTCTCCCAAGACGGCTATAACCTCATCAAGACTCAAGGTCTTTCCTGATTGGTAAGCCTGTTGTGCCTCTTTTATTACAGCAACATCTTCAGGAGTCATTGGATCGTCGATCAAATCATCATATTCAATATCGTTCAAAAAATAATGAGCTACTTTAAGCATTGTCTCTTGTTGGTCAGGCGACAGGCCATCCCAAAGATTAAAGAACTCTTCTTTAGGTGTAAGAGAGGGTAAACCATAAATACGTAGTAGGGGGAGGTGAGGATAAGGCCCTTGCCAACTTTGCCGATCTGGAGTGGAGTACATTTGCACAGAACGAATATTAAATGTATCTCTTTTCAAGACCTCTTCTGTAGTTATAGATGGAGATCGAAAACCATAGCGGTCTTTAGGAGGCAAAATGAATTTTTTGGAAGTTGTTGAGCCAACTTCGATAACTTCGGCTTCAAAACCTATGATATCTGCCATATAACACAACCAGTAAACAGTCGAGTTTTTCATTGCGATAGGTGTATCAAGATAGATACTACGCCACCCTATACCTTCTGGGAGTTCAAGGGAACCACCAGTAAGTTGAGTTTGAGCCGGACGTCCATTGTCATCCGGACGAATAAAAACAGACAAAAGCATTGGCAATGTTTCAGATGAAGAGGTTTCTAAAATTGGGCCGGTCCACAAGTCAATTCTATGGAGAGTAAAGTCTCTGGTAGGCTGATAACGAATTGCTATTTCGATGCCAGCCGAACTAAACGTTTTTTGACTCGGTGGAGTAAATTCTTCATTAAATTCTTCAATTTTCTTTAGCTGGTCGTTCATGTCCCCATCCTTTTCTGATACAACTGACAGTAATACTATATCCATCCTTTTGCTTAAAGTCAACTAATTTTCTTCTACTCCCTCTTCTACTCATTTGGGTCGGAACTCCCAGCCGGAGCTTTTTCTTCGTAACGGCTGATCGCCTGCCGCAATTTTTCAGGGACAGGGTGAGGCGCAAAATTATCTTTACTGGTAGTGACCGCCGCAATATGGCCGGTGGCAATCAGCCGGTCATCGGCCTCGGCTCGGACTTCAAATTCAAAGCGCAGGCTACGCCGGCCCACATGCCCAATCCGCACATAAATACGCAGCCATTCCGGCCACCTGGCCGAAGATTTATAATTGCAGTGCGACTCGGCAAACAGCATGTCGGTTTGGTCAGCATCCATCGCCTGATGGTCATAGCCAATCGCCTCAAAATAATGGGTCACAGCTTCGTCGAAGTAAAAATAGTACTGGGCATAGTTAACGTGCCCCTGCAAGTCAGTTTCATTAAAACGGACCCGAATACGGGTGTAAAATTTGAAAGGTTGGTTCATGAGATTGACCGTGTTGACAGCAATTCCATGCTGGATTGAATTAACGTTTCTCGTAAAGCCGTCGCCTTGAGACCGGCCTGCTCTATGCCCAACAACACCCCACCGACCACCGGCGGCGCGCTGAGCGACGTAAAACGCGCGCCGGGCGCAACGGTATGAACGGTTTGACGCATGGCTTCAACCAGGAGTGGGCTGCCTTTATACAGACTGCCCACCAGTACCGCATCAAACTCCAACGCCTCAAAGTTAAGCTGACGAATGACCCCGATAGCCAGGCTGCCCAACTCCCGGCCGGCCCACAGAATGATGTCCAGGGCTACCAGGTCGCCCTTGGCCGCGGCTTGAAAGACCAGCGGTGCAGCCGTAGCATCCAATTGCAATCGTTCCAAACTCAAACCCTCCAGCAAATCTTCAATGTCGCGCGCCCCGGTCCACTCGATAAAGGCTTGGCTCAGGCGAGTAGCCGGGCCGCGCCGGGTCCATTCCAAGGCTACCGACTGCACGGCCTTGCCGACCAACTCCAGCCCACCGGCTACCTCGGCCATACGCCAGCCGTAGCCGGTCAGCCGGCCGATGCGCCGGTTTTGGTCACGGGCCAATTGGAAAGTGGACTCAACCGACTTTTGGCTGCCGCCGGCAATGACCAGCGGGACCGGACAGCTTTCGACCACCCTGGCCAGGCCGGCTTTACTGCCGGGCCAGGCAGTTTTGATAATCGTCGCCCCCAATTCTGCCCCGGCCCGGGCCGCCCGGCGAATGGCCTCGACTTTGCCCACCTGCTCAAACAAATCGCTCCGTTGGATACATCATAAAAAGCGAAGGCATATTCCACTCTTCGCAGGCATCCAGCACCGGCGCAACCTGCTCGATCATCTGCCGCTCTGTTTCCGCGCCGACCAGCACTTCCACGGCGACAGCGTCGGCAGCCCACTTGACCGCTCGCACCACACTGCCAAAAAGGGCGGCGTGTTCAACAGTGCAGCTATTGGTCAGCATATCCTGAACCATCTGGATGCAGCAGCGGAAGGAGAGTCGGCGGTCCATTATGCGGCTCAGGTGGAAAAATGTCAAAAAATATTTTTAGGTCAATCCTGATTAATGGGGGGCGGGACGGCGGTTGACTGGCGGACAATCAGGGTAGGGTTGTGGAGCAGGGCACACCGCAGTAAATTTTTGAGCAGCCCCAAACGGAGCGATTGCGCGCTTTTCTGGGGCATTTTGCCAAGACGCTGTAGTCTCAAATAAAATTGCTCATTTTGTTGACAAATGAGCAATGAACTGCTAATATTTGCGGTAATCAAGCAATCCCCCTATTCGACAATCCAGGCGCGTCAAAGATGACTACGAATCGCCAGTTGAAAATTTTGCAGCACCTGACTCAGCACAACAGTTTAGAGGTGGGCCGGTTGAGCGAACTGCTGCAGGTTTCCCCTTCAACCATCCGGCGCGATTTGCGGGTGTCATCCCAAAACACATAAAGCGAATACAGAAAAGGTTTCCCCTTCAACCATCCGGCGTGATTTGCGGGTGATGCAAAAAGGGGGGGTGCAGCGCGCTCATGGCGCTGCTCAATTACCGACTCCCATTCGCTATGAACTGCCCTATGAAAATCGAGCGGCGCAGCACGTTGAAGCCAAGCGTAAAATTGCCGCCGCCGCCAAAGAACTGATTCGACCCGGGTTGGTCATCGGCATTAATGGCGGCACCACCTGCACCGAATTGGCCCGCCAGCTACGAGCAATGGAAAATGTCACCATCGTCACCAATGCGGTCAATATTGCCCTGGAACTCCATGGGCAGTTCGGTAAACGGGTCATCGTAACCGGGGGTCTGTTAAATCAAAACTCGTATGAATTGGTAGGCAATCTGGTAGCGCAAAGCCTGGAAACGATGCGCCTTGATTTGGCCTTTTTGGGCGCCAGCAGAATTCTATGTTGAAATTTCTACTTGACCATAACCAAAAAAAGAGTTATGATATAACTATCCAGCTTTGGCGGTATGTGGCCAGGTAAGTGAGGGCTAACCCATTAGCGAAGAAGCCAATCAAGGACAATCAAGCCGAATTTTTATTCTTTTGGCGTTGGCCATTGTCGGCCTGATCTGCATCGGTCTGGTGGGTTTGGGCACAGTGTTATCGCTGCGGCCCCCAACCAATCCGGTCGAGGAGGTGGCGGTGGCGTCGCCGGTGGCTTTGCAGCCTACCTTTACCCCCAGCCCAACCATTACCCCCATTCCTCCTACCCCAACCAATACCCCGGAGCCTACTCCAACGCCGACTCTGGTGGTCAACCCTAACGCCCAGGAAGTGGCCGACGATGCGCGGCCCACCGAAGTGCCCTTGCCCAGTATCTTTGGCGATGACGAGGAGAGTACACCCGTCCCCGAAGTCGAGGCTGCGCCGGTTGAAACCTCTGAGGCTGAGGCCATCTCCGGCGAAGCGCCTGCTGTTCAGGTCAGCCCCACCAATACCTTGGTGATCCAAAGCCCTACGCCGGCAGGAACGCTGGCTGCCGTAGCGCCGCCCGCTCAAATTCCGCAGGGAGGTGGGGTTTTGCCGGAAGGTAACGGCTTTCTGGTTTGGGCCGGGGTGGGGCTGCTGCTGCTGCTCATCTTTGGTTTGGTTAATTATCTCCGCTCGCCCCAGGTTTAGAGAGTAATAGCGCAAAAACATAACTGCTCAGTTCTCATGTCATTTCGAGGCCGTAGACTGAGAAATCCTTATAGTCCTACATAGTCATCAGAGATTTCTCCCTTCGGTCGAAATGACATGCCTAAGGAGTTAGATAAAAACAAAAAAGCGACCTCGTGCAGGTCGCTTTTTGATTTGGACAGAAGATTACCCTTTCAAGTAGCGGTTGATGGTGGTCAGCAGGCGGTTCAAGTCAACGGGTTTGGTGAAATGCTCATTGGCCCCGGCGGCCAGGGCGCGTTCTTTATGTTTGGCGCTGGCCCAGGCCGAGATGGCAATAATAGGGATAGCGGCTGTTTTGTCTTCGGACCTGATGATTTTGATGGCTTCAAAGCCATCCATGCGGGGCATACGCAAATCCATCAGGATTAAATCGGGCAGCCAGGCGCGGGTTTTTTCAACCCCTTCCTGGCCGTCGCTGGCCGTAGCGACTTCAAAGCCGTTAAGTTCAAGCATCTGCGCCAGAATATCTCTTTGAGCGGGATGATCTTCTATATACAGTACCTTCGACACGCATCTGCTCCACTAAAAAGGTTAGATTTTATGTTACTACTCAGGCTCATGTCATTTCGAGCGACGAAGGAGCGAGAAATCCCCAGGGCACAACACGTAAAAGTAAGCCGGGGATTTCTCCCTGCGGTCGAAACCTGTCCTGAGCCTGTCGAAGGATGACATGGCTGAGCAGTTACGATTTTATGAGAAAGAATTTAACTTCTTCAGGAAAGACTATCACAACTATAAGAGTATGTCAAGCGTACAACTTGCTTATTCATCATTATCATTAGCGTTATTATTGTCGTTGGATGTATTATCGTTATCCTCAACATTGATCCTGACGGTTTCGTTTTCAAGGCGGGCCTGATCGGGAAACTGGACGGTCAATTTATATTCGGTATCCCGGTTTGGGCAAACCTCTTTTTTGCCTTCCGGTTCCACGCTCCGGCCATCCAGAGTCACGGCGATAGCCCCCACTACCTCCCATTTTAAATCAGTGCATTTTCCCCTGGTCAGGGTGGTCTGGTCGGCTTCAAACGACACTTTGTAGCGGCGAGGCGGGTAGGTGGGGCTGGGGGGGATAGGGGTGTCGGTGGCCGGGACGGGAGTGGCTGTAACTACTGTAGGCGTTGCGGTCGGGCGGCGCGTCGGAAAGCTGAAAAGAACGGTCGCGGTTGGCTCGCGGGGGGGCTGAGGGGTCATTGTCGGCACGCGAGTATTGGTTGGCGTGGGTGGGGCCGGTGTGGCCGTAGGCCCGGCAGTGGGCATAAAATTGGGAAAGGTGGGCGTAGGGGTAGGCGGTGGAGGCGGGGGAAGCGGGGTCGGCGTGGGTGGGGCGGCCAGGGTGAACGGGTCAACCAGCAGCACCACAATCATGGCCCCAAAAACAAGAACCACAAATCCGGCCAATATGCCGAGAGTCAACGCCTGTGAGCGGGTCAAATGGGTCTCCCTTCATCCTATCCAGTTTCATTTTACCCCAAAAACTCGATTACGTAAAGCCGGATTGTTTTGAAGGTGGCCGGGTCTGTATTATAATAGAAGCGTCAGGAACGAAAATGAAAAGGGTAGCAAGGTAGCAGAGTCGCAGGGATGTATTACCCCCGTCTACTGTCTACCGTCTACCGTCTACTATTTTCGAAGGAGCTAACAATGTTACTAAAACAAAGTGTTGTTGATGCCATTAACAAGCAAGTGGTCGAAGAGTTTACCGCTTCATTGCAGTATATTGCCATTGCCCTGCATTTTGACAGCGAAACTTTGCCCGAACTGTCCAAGTTTTTCCAGGCCCAGGGTATGGAGGAACACGGCCATGCTATGAAACTGCTGCAATACCTCAACGATGCCGGCGAGAAAGCCCTGGTACCGGCCACCAAAGAGGTGAAGAATCACTTTGAAACCGCTGCCGAAGCGGTTGAACTGGCGCTTAATCAGGAGTTGAAGGTAACGGACCAAATTAATAGCCTGGTGGATTTAGCGGTCAAAGAAAACGATCACCTGACCCGCCAGTTCTTGCAATGGTTTGTGGCCGAGCAGTTGGAGGAAGTTGCTTCGATGTCTGACCTGCTGAATGTGGTCAAACGGGCCGGTGAAGCCAACCTGCTGCTGGTCGAGGATTACCTGGCCCGCAACCCCCGCGCCGATGCCGGGGGCGGCGAAGCTGAGGCCTAAATTTTATCAACAGGCTAAATTATTACCTAACTTGAGTTGCCGCCTATAGGCGAAAAATCATCCTGAGTGTGCGAAGCGCGTATCTAAGGGTGATTTTTCGCCGCAGACACCCTTCGATACGCCTTTTCAAGGCTACTCAGGATGCCTGCGGCCAAAAGGTAGCAACTTGGGTTAATAAAACTGTCCGGCTGAGCACTCAGCCGGACAGTTTATTTTTTAGCAGCTAATCCAGAGCATCAGGCAAGCGGCTTTTTAACCGTCTTTGGCTGCAAGTGTGCGGGCAGCTCACTGGTGACCCACAAAGCGGCGGCCAATTCCATCCCAATCACCTGTTCCCGGCCGGTCGCGCCGATTTTAAGCCGCAGCGGGCCATTGAAGGGGGAGCGATTGATCAGCTCGAAAGCCGCGCCGGGGACCAGACCAATTTCGGCCAGGTAATGCAGTTTATCCGGTTCACGCGTTTTGACCCGGCTGATCTGCCCCTTCGCCCCCGGCGGCACTACGGTCAGGGGTTTGTCGTTGAGGTCGGGCATGATGCCTTCGCGGGTGGGGATAGGGTCGCCGTGCGGACAGGTAGCCGGGTGGCCCATCAACTGGTCAATGCGGTCTTCCAAAACCTGGGTAATCCCTTTTTGCAGCTCGTCGGCCTCGTCATGAACCTCGTGCCAGCCAAACTTCAGCACATCCACCAAAAACCGCTCTACCAGCCGGTGCCGCCGAATGCCCAGCAGGGCCGCTTTGTTGCCGGAAGGGGTCAACCGCACGCCCCGATAGGGCAAATGGTCTACCAGGCCGCCCTGATGCAGGCGGCGCACCATGCGGACTGCCGCCGGACCGGAAACATTGAGCCGTTCGGCCAGGGCGGTGGTGCTAACCCAAACCCCTCCCTGCCCCAGACGATAAATTTCAGACAGGTAATCGCGCATGGTCGCGCTAATTTCTTCATCGGGGATGGGCAAGTTATCTATCACTTCCATTAATAATTACGCCTCTAATACCAAAAATTTATAACCCGGGTTATAAAAACAGTTTTTCCAGTAAATTTTTTTACTTAACAGGGGGCTATTGATTACCGGCTAAAGTTAGGTTATCCTCTAGCCTGTGTGAGCTAACTATAGCATTGAAGCGATAATTTGTAAAGTAATTTTTATAAAAATTATAAAATTCACAAAGGAAGAGGGTTTTTAATGTCTGGACGGACCATCCTATTTACGCTGGTGATGATGATGATAATGCTGTTTGGCCTGGCTGCTTGTGGCGGTGTGGTTCAACCGCAAGCGCAAGAAGCGCCACAGGCCGAACAAGCGGCTGAGGGGGCTCAAGAGCAAGTTACAGGGGTGCAGGAAGAGGTTGCCCCTCAGTCTGATTTGGCCGGGATCAAAACTTACCTGCTGGAACAGGCCGGCGAACTCAAAACCCATACCACCGCTCTGAAAACGGCGGGTAATAAATATTATGAGATGGCCAAAACTGCTAACTTTGATTACGCCCGGCTGTGGCAGGAACAGCCGGATGAGGTGGTTAAAGTGATTGAAGAGGGCCGGGCTGCCTGGATGGCGGCCAGCCCCAGCTACGAGCAAATCGAAGGATTGGTAGCCGGAGTGCCCTCGCTGGCCGAGTATGACGTGATTCTCGACGCCGGGGCGGCCGGCAGTGAAGACCCCGAAGGGGCTGTCCCCTTCGACCTGACCCTGCCCGACGGTAAGGTGCTGCCCAAGCCGGGCAATCTCTTTGGGGTAACAGAAAGTACCCTATGGGGAACTTACCCGGAGTATACGGTGACGACCGTCGCAGCCGATTTTAACAAAGATGGCAAACTTGATTTTGGCGAAGCTCTACCCGAGGCCAACGTGCTCAAAGCCGGGGTGGATGAACTGGACCGTTACACCGCCGAACTGCTAATCCAGGCCGAAGCCTGGCAGCCAACCGAGTCGGACGCCTTTACCGCCCTGGTGGTGATGGTGCCGACCATGAGCGAGTATTTCGGCTCCTGGAAGAACTCCCGTTTTGTCTTGGGTGACAAATCTACCCAACGTGATTTTGTGGCTATTTCCCGCCTGGCCGATATTCAGGATATTTTGGGCGGGTTGCAGGTCACTTATCAAGGGGTCAGCCCCCAAGTTGAGGGAGTTGACCCGGATCAGGATACCCAGATTGAGCAGGGCTTGACCGATCTGAAAGCATTTGTGGCCGATGTGCAAAATCAGGAGAGCAGCGGCAAACGCTTCACCCCTGAAGAGGCCGACCTGCTTGGCGCAGAAGCCCAGGATCGGGCTACAGCCATCACCGGCAAAATCAGCCAGGTGGCCGGGCAGCTTGAAATTGAAATTCAGGAATAGTTATTTTTGTTGATGAATCGCCAAATTGTAGCTGTCCAGAAAAATTCTTTCTCAACCATCAAGGTGGCACGCCCTTCGGCGCACCCGAAGGGGTGGGATAGCAAGGTAGCACAAACTTATGACCTGCTACCTGCTACCTTGCTACCTGTGCTGCTAACCTTTTGCGTATTGTTGCTGATCCCCGGCTACAGCCTGGCGCAAGAACCTTCTCCGGCTCAAGCCGCCGAAACGCTGCGGACGGCGTTATTGCAGGCGCAGTTAACCTTGACCGGCGATCCCGCAGCGGCTGAGCGCCAGGTAGCCGAGGCGCGGGAAACGTATGCTAACCTGCTGGCGGCCACTCTGGTTGAAGCGGCTCCCGAAACCCACCGGCGGATCGAAGCCGGTTTTACCGCTGCTGAAGAAGCTTTAACAGGGGGTGACAGCCCGGCCTTTGCTATGGCGCGGGCGCAGATTTGGACGGGGTTGCTGGCGGGAAGTTATCAGGTAGTTGAAACTGCGCTGCAACAGGGCCAGGGGCAAACGGCCAGAGGGTGGCTGCCGCTACGCGAGTTCCGCCAGGCCACCCGCTTCTCCCGGCCCAACGCCGATGCTACGCTGGCGGTCAAAGGGGCCATCCAGGGGCAGGTCACAGCGGCGGAGGCTATTTTGGCGGTGCGGGCCGATTTGTTGGACACCTACCAGGCCCGTTTGAACGAGGCTCTAAACGATCTGGAAAACGCCGACGCGCATGGCTTTGCCGTCCGGCGGGCCGAGCATGCCGCCCTGGCCGAAGGTTACTTTGCCATCCTGTCAACTGCGTACCAGGAACAGCGCGGAACGGCCGCGTTAGGCGCAGCCCAACAAGCTTTAGCTGACCTGCGAGTAGCCGCCTATGCCGGACAGGATGTGGCGGCGGTTCTGGAGCCGGTCAAGGTGGCGCTGCATAACTTCCGGGCTGCGCCGCTCAGCCCCAAGGAACAGGCCCGGCGGGCCGGTCAACTGCTGCGTTATTTGTCGCTGGTGCCCGTAGAATATGGACGTGGGGTCAGCGGGGGACAGGTGACCAAAGAGATCGAAATTCAGGAGGCGATCACATTTGCAGGTGGCGCGGCGGCGGCTTTTGCCGATTTGCAAAATTTGCTTGACGGCCTCGACCCGGTCAAAACAACCCAGGCCGCCGGACTGTTTGAAACCCTGCAAGCTCAACTCGCAGCGGCCGGCGCCCAGACCGCCATAGCCGACCCGGATGCAATTCAGGCCCAAACCGACCAGCTTACGGCGTTGCTGACCGGAATGATGCCGGTCGAGTGGCAGCAGGGCAGCGCCAGCGGTGATTTCGATGTGATTGCTTCGATGCTGGACCAGATGATCGGCGCGGTGCAGGCCGGAGAGTATGAATTGGCCGAGTCGGCTCGACTTGAGGCTTATGCCATCATGGAAGTGGGGCCGGAGGCGCGGCTGATTGTCTTTGCTCCGCAGCTCAAGCTGCGCCTGGAAGAGTTGTTCTGGAACGGCCAGGGGGAAACTAGGGGTCTGGCTTACCTCATCAAAAATGGGGCTTCCCTGAGTGAGATCAAAGCCAGCCGAGCCGCCCTGGATGCAGAACTGGCAACAGCCCAAGAACTGCTTTCGGCGGACAGCGCGCCGGTAGCGGTGATGACCAATGCGGCAGTGATTGTTTTCCGTGAGGGTCTGGAAGCGGTCTTGATTCTGGCCTCGCTAATGGGTAGCCTTAAAACGGGCGAAAACCGCAAATATCGCCGCCCGCTGTGGTGGGGAACCATTTTGGCCCTGGTGGTCACAGTGTTGACCTGGCTGTTGGCCCACGGAATTTTAACGGCGCTGGCTCGTTTTGGCGAAAGATTGGAAGCGATTGTATCGCTGCTTGCCATTGGGGTGCTGCTGCTGATTACCAACTGGTTCTTTCACCAGATGTATTGGACCGATTGGCTAGCCCGCTTTCATTCGCAAAAACGCCGGCTGCTCAGCGGCGAAACCGGTTTGATGGCCGGTCTGTTAATGTTGGGTTTTACCAGCGTCTACCGCGAAGGGTTTGAAACTGTCTTGTTTTTGCAGGCGCTGGTGCTAGAAGGCGGTTTGACGGTGGTTCTGAGCGGGGTGGCAGTTGGCCTGGCGGCGACGGTGCTGGTAGGCATCATTACCTTTGCCGTGCAAACCCGGCTGCCTTACAAAAAGATGCTAATTGTAACTGGGGTTATGATCGGCGGAGTGCTGTTGGTGATGGTGGGCAATACCACCCATGTACTGCAAGTGGTCGGCTGGCTGCCCATTCATCCCATTGCGCAACTGCCGTTGCCCTACTGGACGGGCGTCTGGTTTGGGGTTTATCCCACCTGGGAAGGTATTTTGCTGCAAGCCGCGGCTGCGGTTTTTGTCATCGGCAGTTACTACTTAGCCGAATGGCAAAAAAAACAGCGTCACTCATCCGCACTTTCTATCCGGCGAACTGCCAGTGAAGCCTGAGGGCCTTCAAATTGGGTCACTGCTGAAGCGTCATTGCGAGCGAAGCGAAGCAATCCCCAAGTTGCAATATAGGGATTGCTTCGGCCTACGGCCTCGCAATGACATAGACTGAGCAGTTCTTTTTTATGACGTTAAGGTTTTTGCGCGCCCTGAGTATTGAGGGTAATTGCATACAGCGAGGTGCTGGCCGTGATGAACAGCCGATTTTTATCCGGCCCGCCAAAGGTGCAGTTGGACACCTTCTCCGGGACCAGAATTTTGCCCAAAAGCTGGCTGTCGGGGTGGTAAACCTGGATGCTGTCGGCCGAACTGGTAAAGATATGGCCGTGTTGATCAACCCGAAAGCCATCGGCCAGGCCCGGATTGACTTCTACAAAGAGCCGTCCATTTGTCGCCGTTTTGCCGTCAACCACCTCATAAACCCGGATGTGATGGTTGCCGTGGGGGTCGAACGCCGCCGAGGTGTCGGCTACGTACAACAGGCTCTCGTCTGGTGAAAAGGCCAATCCATTGGGTTCAACCACATCGTCAACCACAATGGTCAACGCATCTGTCTGCGGATCGTAGCGAAAGACGTAGTTGGCCCCCAGTTCGCTTTCAGCCTGGTAGCCCTCCCGGTTACTGAGAATGCCATAGGGGGGGTCGCTAAACCAGATTGTGCCGTCCGACTTCACCACCAGGTCATTCGGCGAGTTCAGCCGTTTGCCTTGATAGTTATCCACCAGGGTGACAACTGTGCCATCCGGCTCGGTGCGGCTGATGCGCCGCCCGCCGTGCTCGCAACTAACCAGGCGGCCTTGCAAATCGCGGTAATGGCCGTTGGTAAAGTTGGCCGGCTGGCGAAAAACGCTCATGCCCTCCCCGGCCGACCAGCGCAGCATGCGGTTGTTGGGGATGTCGCTCCACAGCACGTAATCCCCTTCGGCAAAGTAGACCGGCCCCTCTGACCAAACTGCGCCGGTGCATAAACGTTCCAGACGGGAATCGGGCTGCAAAAGCGCCCGAAAACGGTCATCAAAGATTTCAAAGCCGGCCACGTTTACATCTCTCCTTTTTAGGAGATTGGAGATTGGAAATCGAGTTTAATCTCTAATCCCCAATCTCTAATCCCGCCGTGAATTGGAGAATTTATTTAGTCCACCACCTTAACCCGCTATTTTCCCCAAATCTTTTTATACTCGTCTCGATACCCGTTGTCAGGGTCGTAGACATTATTGGGGCCGCCGTCAAACTCGATGTTATCCGGCGTGACCAGGTGGACGGGAGTGATGTAACCGCTCCACTGCTCGCCGGCAAAGGCCCGGTTCAGTTCGTCCACCAACTGCCAGCCGTGCAGATTGAGCGGTTCGGGCACGGTGCCGGCCTGAAATTGATTTTCTCGAATGCGCTGATAGGCCGCTTCGCTGCCGTCGCCCGCCGACAGGTTGTAGGGCGGCCCTTCCGGCGACTTGCCCGCCGTTGCCAATGCCGGCCCGCCAAAGTCAAAATAGAGGTCGTTGATGCCCAGCGAATAAGTCCACTCCTCGCCGTAGCGCTGCAACAGCGAAGTGACCAACTGCGGCATGCGGGTCGAAGTGTCGGCCAGCGGCGTGTCCTCCACCGACAATAGCGTGCAGCCGGCGCACTGCTTAATCACGGCGGCCATCGCATCCGACTTGGCAATGGCCACACTGAAGGCGCTGTCGGTGAAGACAATCACCCCGGCCTTGCCGTCCGACTGGGCCACCGCGTACAAAGCCGCGATTTGGGCCACGTCGTTGGCATCGGTGGCCACGTTGGCAAACACGGGCGTACCCTCAATCGGCCCTGGATTGGCCGCCGCGTGCCAGCCGACAATCGGGATACCCTGACCGGCCGCCTGCTCAATCCCGGCCTGCTGCTCCACCGCGTCGAAACCGCCCAGAATGATACCGTTGGGTTGAAGCGTGATGGCCTGATTGAGCGCCGCCGTCCGGCCCGAAACCGTGCCCTGCCCATCGAGAACCTGCGCTTCCCAACCGATGGCTTTGGCCGCTTCTTCCACCCCTTTGCTAACGCCGAGAACGCCGCCGTTGCGCAAGTCGGAGGCCACGTAGACAATCAGCTTGTCGGCCTGGGCCGCCGGACCGCTGGTCGGTCCATCCCAGGTTGATGCGGGTTGGGTGGCCGCCTCGACTTTGGCTTTCGCTTCGGCCACAAAATCATCGCCGTCCGCGCCGCTGTCTGCGGCGGCTGTGGCCCCGCCGGCGCCCCAAATCTTTTTATATTCATCTCGATAGCCGTTATCGGGGTCATAAACATTATTGGGGCCGCCGTCAAACTCGATATTATCCGGCGTGACCAGGTGGACTGGGGCGATGAAGCCGCTCCACGACTCTCCGGCAAAAGCCCGGTTCAGTTCATCCACCAACTGCCAGCCCTGCATGTTCAGCGGTTCGGGCACGGTGCCGACCTGGAACTTGTTGTCGCGAATCCGCTGGTAGGCCGACTCGCTGCCGTCGCCGGCCGAGAGGTTGAAGGGCGGCCCGTCCGCGGCGTTGCCGGCTGTTTCCAGGGCCGGCCCCATAAAATCAAAGTAGAGGTCGTTGATACCCAGCGAATAGGTCCACTCCTCGCCATAGCGCTGTAATAATGAAGTGGTCAACTGCGGCATGCGGGTCGAGGTATCGGCCAGCGGCGTATCCTCAACCGAAAGCACCTTGCAGCCGGCGCATTTCTTAATCACGGCAGCCATGGCGTCCGACTTGGCGATGGCGATACTAAAAGCCGAGTCGGTAAAAATAATCACGCCGGCTTTGCCACCCGACTGAGCTACCGCGTACAGGGCCGCAATCTCGGCCACCTCGTTGGCGTCGGTGGTCACGTTGGCAAACACCGGAGTCCCCTCGATGGGGCCGGGCTGGGGCGCGGCGTGCCAGCCGACGATGGGGATATTCTGACCGGCTGCCTGTTCGATGCCGCTTTGCTGCTCGACGGCGTCGAAGCCGCCCAGGATGATCCCATCGGGCTGAAGGGTAATAGCTTGATTGAAGGCAGCCGTCCGCCCCGACACTGTGCCCTGTCCATCAAGAACCTGCACTTCCCAACCAACCGTTTTAGCCGCTTCTTCGACGCCCTTGCTGACGCCCAACACGCCGCCGTTGCGCAAATCGGAGGCGACGTAAACAATGAGTTTACCGGCCTCAGCCGCCGGGCCGCTGGTGGGGCCGCTCCAGGTTGACGAAGGTTGGGTGGCCGCCTCGACCTTGGCTTTCGCTTCGGCCACAAAAGGATCGTCGGCCATGGCCTCGGTTTCGGCCACCGCTTCTTCGGCAGCTTCTTTAACCGTTTCTGCCGCCTCTTGAGCTTCCGTAGCGGCTGCTTCGACGACTTCCTGAGCCTGCTCGGCCGCAGCCTCCCCTTGCTCGGCCGCGGCTTGAGCCTGGTCGGCGGCCTGATTGGCGGCCGTCTGCGCCCCTGAACAGGCCGCAACCAGAACTGCGATTAATACGACCACAAGGGTCAATAACAGAGCATGCCAACTTGTCTTTGCAGAATTTCGGGTCATTTTCATCCTCCTTGATTTAGCTAAAATCTTCGCTGATTGACTTTTGGACATTAGGGTTTATCGGAAATAGGAATATCTCTCGCCAAGCCGCAAAGAACGCCAAGTTTTTGAGAGAAAAATCTTAAAGAAACCTTTGCGACTTTGCGTCTTGGCGTGAGAAAAGTTATTTCCGATAATGTCTTATGTATTAGCTGCTTCAATAGATTCGGTTGTTGTCTTGACCTCCTTTGCTCTTGAACTGGCTCCCCGGCGGCCCGTATAACTGGCAATACCGATGGCAATAATCAGGGTCAGACCGTTGAACAGCGGCTCAACGTAAAAGGCCGTGCCAAACTGTTGGATGCCGGAAATGCCGACGGCCAGAATCGCCACCCCCACAATGGCGCCCCATACATTCACTCGCCCCGGCCGGATGGTGGTTGACCCCAGAAACGCGCCAACCAGGGCCGGCAGTAAAAATTCAAGCCCCACGCTGGCCTGTCCGATGCGCAGCTTTGAGGCCAGGATGATTCCGGCCAGCCCGGCCAGAAAACCGGACGCCATAAACGCACCAATGACGTATTTGCGCGTGGGAATCCCGTTGAGCGCAGCGGCCCTGGGATTGGCTCCAATCGCATAGAGATAGCGGCCAATGGGCAGATATTCGGTGGCCAGCCACAGGATGATGGTGATAAGCAGCAGGTAAAAAGCGGAGATAGGCAGCCCCAACACGTTGGTCGCATTAATCGCCAGAAAACCGTCCGGCAGTTCACCCACAACCTGCCGCCCGTCGGTGTACCACAGCGAAATAGCATAGATGACCGTGCCCGTGCCCAACGTGGCGATGAAGGCGTCAATCTGGGCCAACTCGACCAGCAGCCCGTTGGCCACCCCCAGCCCTATGCTCAGGCCCAGCACAATCAGCACCGCCACCGGCCAGGGCACGCCCAGGCGTACCTGTAGCCCAATGACCAGAATATGCCACAGGGCAATGCCATAGCCAATGGACAGGTCAATCTTGCCGGCAATCATCGGCGCGACCGCCGCCAGGGCCAGCAGGGCGATAATGGACTTGTCGCCCAGGATGGCCCGTAAATTGAGGAGTGTCGGGAAGGTGCGGGGCAGCATGAAAGAAAACAGGATAATCAACAGCACGGTTAAAATCAGCAGGCCATAAACAGGCAGCGCCCGGCTCAGGATTTGCCAGATGCGCGGCCAGCCCGTTCCCTCCACCTCTCCAAAATCCTGCTCTAATGCCGTAGATTTTAATGAACTCATCGCTCAACCTCTTTCAAATCTTCATTGATGAATGATGGCGCCCGAAGCGCACTGCACCAGGCTGGCCATTGATAAACTATCGCCGTGTAATTCCGCTACAATCCGCCCCCGATTAAAAACCAGAGCGCGGTGGCAAACATTGGCAATCTCCTCAAAATCGGTGGAGACCACCAGCACAGCCAGGCCATTGGCCATAGCCTGGTTCAGCAAGCCGTAGATTTCGGCTTTAGCGCCCACGTCAACCCCCTGGGTTGGCTCTTCCAGAATCAACAATTTGCCGCCGATGTTGAGCCAGCGGGCCAGCACCACTTTTTGCTGGTTGCCGCCGCTCAAGGTAAACGCTTCTCGCTCCGTTTCGGGCGGCTGCACCCCAAAACGGTCCACCAGGGCCAGGCCCTTTAACCGCTCGGAACTGCTCGATTGAAACTCCAGCCATTTCCGGCCCAGCACCGCCGGGTTCATAAACAGATTCTCTCTGACCAGCAGGTTCATAGCCAGGCTCTCTTCCTGGCGGTTGCTGGAGACAAAACCAATCCCGGCCCGGATGGCCAGGCCGGGCGAGTCGAGCGTAGGCGCAGCCCCGTTCAACCTCACCTCACCGGCGCTGAGTGGCTCCAGGCCAAAGAGCGCCCGGCCGATAATCTCCTGGCCTGCGCCGCGCAAACCGGCCAGGCCGACCATCTCGCCGGCCCTGACCTGGAAGGAGACCGGCCCAACCTCGTCAACCCAGACCTGGCGCAGTTCCAACACAGGCTTGGCCTGAGATGAGGGGGCCTTACTGAAAACTTCGGCGGGGGAACGCCCGACAATCATGTGGACCAGCTCTTTTTCGCTGGTTTGGGCTACCTGGCGTGTGCCAATCAGTCGGCCATCGCGCATCACCGCCACCCGGTCGGCCAGCCGAAAAACCTCATCCAGGCGGTGCGAAATGTAAATCATAGCCATGCCCCGCTCGCGCAGGCGGTTGAGCGCGTCAAACAAGCGGGCTACATCGGCTTCGGGCAGGCTGGCGGTGGGTTCATCGAGCACCAGTAGTTCGGCCTCAACGGCCAGGGCGCGGGCAATCGCCACCAACGATTTTTCGGTTCGGGATAGATTGAAGATTCGGGCGCGAGGGTTGATGCCGCCGCCAACCAACTCCAGAGCTTTGGCCGCCTGGCGTTCGGTGGCGGGCCAATCTACCAGGCCCAAGCGACGTGGGTAACCGGTGGTCATGGCCATATTTTCGGCTACGGTCATCCAATCAATCAGCCCCAGGTCTTGATGGATAAAAGAAATGGGCCAGTGCTCGGTCGAGCCATCCGGTCGCCGGCCATGCATGCGCATTTCGCCGGCATCGAGCCGGTGAATTCCGGCCAGGCACTTGATTAAGGTTGACTTCCCCGCCCCGTTTTCGCCCAATAAGGCCAGGATAGAGCCGCGATACACTTCCAGGTCTACCCTGTCCACGGCCAACGTACCGCCAAACCGCTTCACCACGCCTCGAAAACTCAACAGGGGTTCGGGAGGGACAAGCTGAGGGTTCATACGTCTGCTCCTTCGCAGGGGTTCAGTTTGTCAAGAAAT
Source organism: Anaerolineales bacterium (assembly GCA_015075405.1). GTDB lineage: Bacteria > Chloroflexota > Anaerolineae > 4572-78 > J111 > DSQQ01. Next base: position 920,672 of record JABTUK010000002.1, on the reverse strand, counting down.
GATAGTTGAGGTAAAATCGAACTGTTCTAACTGTTTTAACAGTAAAAACGATTATATCAAGAACCTCTAATTTGTCAAAATTGACAGATTCAAATTTTTTTAGTAAAGTTTCCAACCGATGTTAAAACAGTTTTAACAAGGTAAATTTAAGCGATGATGCCAAAAACAAACGAAGAACTGGCTTACGATAAACTCAGACAGGTTATCCTGAACGGTGAATTGCCGCAGGGGGAATTTCTGTCGCAGCGGATGCTGGCAGAGCGCACCGAGACGGCGGTGGTGACAGTGCGCGCGGCGCTGCGGATGTTGGAAAATGAAGGCTTGATTGAATATGTGCCGCGCTGGGGGGTGCGCATCCCGATTGAAGACGAAGCGGCCCTACGCGACCGCTACTTTGTGCGCGAAGTGCTCGAGGCATCGGCAGTGGCCCGCTTGCTGGAGCATAGCAATCCTCAACACTATGACAGCCTGCTTAAAAAAGCCAGGGAAATTGACGAATTGGCCCAGGAGACCGAGAACGTGGCTCAGGTAGCCCAGGTGCATTTTGAGTTTCACCAACACCTGGCCGAATGTAGCGGCAGCAATTTACTGGTCGAGGCGTTGGAACGGATCAATTTGAAGGTTTTGATGTTTTACAACGCCAAATATGCCTGGGCTCCCCGCTTTGATCCTGGCGATCACGTCCAACTGGTCGAGGATATTTTCTGCGGCGACCCGGCGCGGGCCGACCAGTCGATCCGGCAGCACGTCCGCCGCGGTCTCCAGCGTGAATTGGAGAGCCGGGCCTTGACGAAATAGAGATTAGAGATTGGAGATTCAACCAATAATCTCCAATCTCTAATCTCTAATCTGCAAATCTCCCTCCGCAAAAGGATTTGAGGATGGAAAAAGCCAGCCTATTGAGTTTTGTCAGCCTTACCGACGGCCAACTGAGCAAATTGCAAGCTGTCTCGCCTCACTTAGAAATTTTGCAGCAGCCGGAAGCTCGCGCGGCTGATCTCTCGGAGGAGGTACGCCGGCGGGTCGAGATTTTGTACGGCCAGAAACCTTCGATGTTGGACGCTCATTTGTTTCCCCGGCTGAAATGGATTCAACTCAACAGCGCCGGTTTTGATTACATGCGCTCCAACCCGGTCTGGCAGCTAGACCTGCCCATCACCACTGTTAGAGGTATTCACATTATCCCGGTGAGCGAGCTGGCCTTGGCTCTGATTTTTGCTTTTCGCTGGAAATTGCGCGACCTGCTGCGGTTTCAGGCTCGAGCGGAGTGGCCCCAAAACCGCTGGGAGATTTTCTTTGTGCCCGAATTGTACGGCAGCACCATCGGCATTGTGGGCTATGGTGTAATTGGGCGAGAACTGGCCCGGCAGGCCCAAGCCCTGGGGATGCGGGTACTGGTGGTTAACCATTCCGGGCGGCGGTATCCCATGCGGGATGAGATTAGCTCGACGGTTGGCGACCCGGAAGCGGCTATCCCCGAAAAAATTTATCCTACTTCCGGCTTGCTGGACATGCTGCCGGAATGTGATTACGTTGTTGCTGTCGCGCCGAGTACGGACCAGAGCCGCCATTTGTTTGACACTGAAGCCTTTGCCCAAATGAAACGCAGCGCCGTGTTTATCAATGTGGGGCGGGGGGCGCTGATTGACGAAGCGGCTTTGATAGCCGCCCTGTGTCAGGGCCAGATTGCTGGGGCCGGCCTGGATGTTTTTGAAGAAGAGCCGCTGCCAGCCAGCAGCCCTCTCTGGCAAATGGACAACGTGATTCTGTCCCCCCACATCGGCGGTATTTCCGCCCGGCATCACGACCGGGCGTGTGAAGTGCTGGCCGAAAATTTACGGCGCTATTTTCATCATGAGCCTTTACTCAATCTGGTTGATCGGGTCAGAGGCTATTGAATCTCTCGGTTGTCAGGGGTGGATAACTGTGCTATAGTTGGCCTCAATTCCGGTAACTTTTGCCAGAAGGAAAGGCTGATGAGCATGGCTAAATTCTACTCCGAATTAAACGACACGTTGCAAACCTTTATTAAGGAGCAGCAGCTCTTTTTTGTCTCAACCGCCCCGATCGAGGGCCGCATCAATCTCTCGCCCAAAGGGATGGACACATTTCGCTGCCTCGACTCAAAAACCGTGATTTACCTGGATTTGATCGGCAGCGGCAACGAAACGGCCGCCCACTTGACTGAGAACGGGCGCATGACCCTCATGTTTTGCAGCTTTGGTGAAAAACCTCTGATCCTGCGCCTATACGGGCATGGCCGGGTAGTTCACCCCAGAGATACCGTGTGGTCCGACCTGTATAACTTGTTTGAACCTCAGGTGAACGCGCGCCAGATCATCCTGCTCAATATTGACTCGGTCCAGACCTCGTGCGGCTTTGGCGTGCCCCGGTATGAGTTCAAGAGCCGGCGAAACAACATGGCCCAATGGGCTGAGCAGAAGGGCGAGGCCGGCCTGGTTAAGTATCAGCGCGAGCACAACCAAAAAAGTATTGACGGTCTGCCGACCAGACTGTTTGAAGGTTGAAAAATTATGGACACTCAAGGTCTCAGGGTGTTCCAAGTTTAAATCAAGAGGCCATAATCCGGGCGGTTAGGGGGTAATCACCCCTTTGATGTACCCCTCCGCGCCGGTCATGGCAATCTCAAAGGCGGGCTGGATGTCGTCGAGCGAAAAACGATGGGTAATGAGTTTATCCATCGGAAAGACGCCACGCGCCAGCCCATCCATCGCCCGACGCATGTCTTCCATTTGATCCAGTGAAAACGATGGGTGCGGGGTCAGAATAATCGCACCCAGGGTGGTCCAGTTACGCAGGGTGTAGGTTCCAGGCTGGCCGTGCCAGCCGGCCAGCACGTAGCGCGGGCGGGTGCGGCGCATGGTTTTGGCCGCCAGCTCGACCGGCTCGGCGCTGCTGGTCAGTTCAAACACCACGTCGGCGCCGTGTCCATTGGTAATTTCTTTGACCTTTGCCAGAAAATCCGGGTCTTTGGCATTGAGGGTGTGGCTGGCCCCAATTTCTTTGGCCAGAGCCAGCCGATCTTCGCGCACATCCACCGCAATCAGCGAAGCGGCAGCCCGGCCCACCAATCCGGCCAGCACCAGCAGCCCCATGAAACCGCTGCCCATCACCAGCACGTGGTCGCCCAACTCCGGCGGGGCGGCGCGGAGGATGGTGGCAATGCACTTAAGTGGTTCGGCCAGGGCTTGCTCCGAAGGCACGTGGTCGGGCACTTTGATCAATTGGTGCGGTTCGGCTAAGCCGTAGGTGGCAAAGGAGCGCAGGTAGGCAAACAGGCCGGTCACTCGGTCGCCGGGCTGGAAGCCCTTGACATTCCGCCCCACAGCTTCGACCACGCCCACCGGCTCGTGGCCCAGGCTCATGGGCGTCTGGCCGATAATGCCCTTGTAGTAAACCCCATCGTACTGGCAGATGCCGCAGTGGGTAATTCGAATCAAAAGCTGGTCGTCGCCGGGAGCAAGCTGCTCTTCCTTGAGGACAAACTTACCCGGCTCAACCAATTCAGCATACCGTGAAAGAACCATCGAAAATCCTTTCCGATTTCTTCGCCCCGTTCCAGGCTTGGCCAAGCCTGGAACGAGTAGTTACTGGAGGTAATGTGACAAGAGAATAACAGATTTATGGCCCGGTATCAAATCGGTGGGCGCAGCCTATTGCCAGCAAAAGGTAAGGTATGTTATACTGTAACTACTTTTAACAAGTAACTTCAAGGGGAGGTCAAAATAGTGGAACACAAAACACGTGATGAACATCTCTTTGGGCCGGGGCCTAAACGGATTTTGGCGCTCGATGGCGGCGGTATTCGCGGCATCCTGACCCTGGGCTACCTCAAACGCCTGGAGGATATTTTACGCGCCAGATATGGTAATGATCCTGATTTTGTTTTGAGCGACTATTTTGATCTGATCGGGGGCACTTCCACCGGCTCGATCATCGCTGCGGGGCTGGCCCTGGGCTTTAAAGTGGAAAAGCTTCAGGATATTTACCGCACCCTGGCCAGCGAGGTTTTCAAAAAGCCGCTGCTGAGCCTGGGCCTGTTTTCGGCTAAATTTCCAGAGGAGCCATTAATCGAAGCTTTGACCGAGCACTTTGGCGACCATACCCTGGGCAGCGAGGAACTGAAAACCGGGTTGATGATCATGACCAAACGCTTTGATACCGGCAGCCCCTGGGTGATCTACAACAATCCGCAGGGTAAATATTTTAACCCGGTTGGCCCCGACAGCACGGCGATCCCCAATCGAGACTTTTTGGTGCGCCAGGTGGTGCGAGCCAGCACCGCTGCGCCGCATTATTTTCAACCGGAGCGTTTCCCGGTGGCGCAAGGCGTAGACGGCGCGTTTGTGGATGGCGGGGTTAGCGCCTTCAATAACCCCTCGCTGCAGCTGTTTATGCTGGCAACGATTAAAGGGTATGGTTTCAATTGGCCGGTGGGCGTTGACAAGTTGCTGCTGGTTTCGGTGGGCACGGGCTATGTCAGGGCCAAATTGACGGCTCAGGATGTGATCAATATGCCGGCGGTGCAGTTGGCTGGACAGTCGCTGCTGGGGTTGATGAGCGAGTGTGATTGGCTGGGCCAGACCCTGCTGCAATGGATGTCCGACAGCCCTACGGCGGTGCGGATCAACAGTGAAATCGGCAACCTGAGCGACGATCTGCTCGGAGGGCAAAAGTTCCTCTCTTACCTGCGCTACAATGTCCGCTTTGATCCGGCCTGGATCAAGGAACATATCGGCGTTGAATTGGAAGAGAAAGTGGTTAAGGGCTTGACGGCCATGGATCAGCCCAAAAATGTAACGCAACTGGCTAACCTGGGCACAACTGCTGCCGCCGTACAGATGGAGGAAGCCCATTTTCCGCCCCAGTTTGATATTTAGGGTCAGTAGTTGGGTGGCAGGAAAACAAACTGCTGAGCACCTTCATTAGAGATTATAGTGATTTAAATTGTAAGGTTGTCATAGTACCAGGGTCTAAAGTCCAAGCGGAAGTTGTGCAAACCACAGCAGGTTTCCATGACCTGGTCGCGGAAATTCTCTTTCCAGTTTCTGATTTTGTCTTTCACCATCCGATAGCGTTTCACGCCGCCAATGGCATGCTCCACCCGGATTCTAATCTGGGCAATTAGTTGGTTATCCCGTTTATCTTCCGGGGCAAGTTCTTGACCGCGCGGTTTCTTTTGAGGCTGGAGCATGACCACCCCGACCAGGCTAAAACCTTGAAAGCCGCTATCTTGAACCAGGACACTGCCGGCGGGTAAAGTGTAAGCGGCTTCATCGGCGGCCTTTTTGTCGTGCTTTTTGCCTTCCACGGTTCGGCTCAACAGCAGCACCCGCCCGGAGGGATGAACCAGGAGAATATTTTTGACCGTGTGTTGTTTTTTCTTACCACTGTAATAATCCCGTTGGGTCGTGGGATCGGTCGGCCGCCCAATCGGCCGTTCGGTGCCGTCGTGAAAGTAAAGCCCGGCCTCGGCTTCCGTCAAATTGAGGCTGATCGCCGTGCGGGCGGGCAGGACCAGCAAGGCGGCCAAAGCTTGGTTAAGGAGCCGGTGCAAACAATGGATCCAGCGGTTGGCGTCCGGTTGATGCAGCCCGAACAGGGTGGCGTGCGCTTCCTGCAACGAATTTTGTTTCAAATAGACCAAAATGAACAGCAGTTTGTCTTCTATCGTCGGTAACACCGAGTTTTTGTAAGGACGGTAGCGCCGTTTCTGGCGCACTTTGCCATCCAACCGATAAACGGCCACATGCTGGTTAAATTCAATTTCAAAATAAGGCAACAACGCTTGAAATTCTGGCACAGTAAAGGCAGTCATCGCCAGAAACTTGCGGGGATTTTTCGATAACTTTTGGTAACGAAGCATAGATGTGAGTCTCCTTGTCTCTTAAGTTTAACAAGGAGACATCATTACCCCGCAAAATCTTACCGTCAATTTAAATCACTATAATCTCTATTCTTATTACCATAGAGGTAAATATGGCAAAGTCAGCACCACTCAGAGTTTGGGATGAGCAAATAAACGATTATAAATTAGTAGATGTTACCAGAGAACAAATTGTAGAAGCTTTCAAGCAATACAATATTGATTATCCTAAAAATGATTATCACGACGAAGGACATAACCCATGGCTTGAAGATGATATTGAAAGGCCAGGGGCTTATGAATGGGCTGTTTGGTATGAAGGCAGATGTTATCCCGGCAAATATATTTTGCGCTTTGTAACTGGTTACGGCGGGTTTTACGGCGGATGGGGAAATACCAAGACAAATACTGTGTTTGACACGCTGGGATTTAAGGTCACACCTCGTCCTCAACTTGACCGCAATTGGCAGCCCTAATTTTAGCAAAAAACGTATGGGCAAGGTTATTCGTCTTTTAGGGGTAGGGCTTTCAGTGTGAAGGAAAGCAATTTTGCTTGGCATAGTGAGGGCGGCAAACCCTAACTCAAATTCTTTTAATTTGCCCAATAGCCCACGCCGCATGCTCCCGAATCAGCGGCTCCGGGTCTTGCAATGCCTGTTCCAGCACCGGCAGCGCCTCTGGACTGCCCCAGTTGCCCAGGGCTACGGCTACATTCCGCAGCAGGCCCCGCCGCTTGGCGCGGAGCAGGGGCGTCCCCTTAAAGCGGGCGCGAAAGCCGGCTTCATCCAGGCGCATCAAATCTAGCAGTTTGGGGACAGCCAATTCAGGATCGAAACGCAAAAAGCTCTCCTGCGTAGGCCGCGAGTAGCGCCGCACCCAGGGACAAATCTCCTGACATTCGTCACAGCCAAAAATCCAGTTGCCCATAAGGGGGCGGAGTTCGGGCGGGATGCTGCCTTTTAGCTCAATGGTCAGGTACGAGATGCAGCGGTTGCTGTTCAAAATATAAGGCGCAGGGAAGGCGTGGGTGGGGCAAATGGTCATGCAGCGGGTGCAAGCGCCGCAGGTACCTATCCGTTTAGATGTTCCCAAATGCCCCCCCCCAGTCCCCCCCAGGGGGGGGGAGGCGTTAATCTGGCAGCTTGCTCCCCCATTGGGCGCAGGCTCGTCATACTCCAATTCAATATCCAGCAGAATTTCGCCCAAAAAGAGATAAGAGCCGAGGCGAGGATTGATGAGCAATGTATTCTTGCCGACAAAGCCCAATCCGGCCTGCGCGGCAAAATCTCGCTCCAGGATGGGGCCGGTGTCTACGTAAGCCCGCCGGTTGAAGGAACCGCCGGCTTCCTTTTCCACAAAGTCACCCAACTCGCGCAGCCGGGGCAGCATGACCTCGTGGTAATCCAGGCCCCAGGCGTAGCGGGCAATCCGCCCGCGCGAGGGATCATGCCACAGTTCCGGGGGCGGATTAAGCGTGAAGTAAGACAACCCAACCACCACCACCGACTGCGCCCCCGGCAAAACCCGGCGCGGGTCTGTCCGGCGTTCCGGCTCGCGGGCCAGCCACGCCATCTCCGCCGCGTAGCCTTGAGCCAGCCAGCGCTGATACGCCTCGGCGTGAGGGGCACGGTCGGCGGGGGCAATGCCGATGAGGTCAAAACCGAGATCGTAGGCTTTTTCTTTGACACGTTGAGAGAGAGTCATAAGTGTGTCATTTCGACCGCAGGGAGAAATCCCTATGGCCTCCGGTTAAAAGCATATTGGTAAAAATAGAACGACTCAACTGTACCATTCCTCGCTTAAATCTTGCCACTGTGGGTTAAGTGACTCAATCAAAGCGATTTTCTTACTTCGCCGCCACTTTTTGATTTCTTTTTCGCGGGCGATAGCATTTTGAACATCGCCCGTTTCTTCAAAATAGACAAGGCGATTTACATTGTATTTCTTGGTAAACCCCTCAATCACCCCATGCTTGTGTTCGTATACGCGACGTTGCAGATTATTGGTCATGCCGATATAAAGCGTGCCTGAAGGACTGGTCATGATGTAAACGTAGTAGTTGGTCATTGGAGTCTATAGGGATTTCTCCCTTCGGTCGAAATGACATGGTTGTGATAAAAAAGCCTCCGCACTGCGCGGAGGCTTTTTAGTTATCCCGCAAACGTTAGTTCTTCGACGGCGAAAGGAAGCTTTCCTCAATATAGCGCACGATGGCCCGGAAGGAAAGCGCGCCGGTGGGTCGGCCCTCATCATCTATAATCATCACATGCCGGAATTTGTGGATGGACATGAGATGCAGTGCGTGAGCGATTTTGGCGTCGGCTTTGAGGGTGGTAACACGGGAGGTCATATAATCTTTGACGTTGACCTGACTCAAGTCAGTAACTTTACAAGCAACTTTTCTAAAAACATCGCCTTCGGTAAAGACACCGGCCAGTTTGCCTTCGTCGTCAACCAGGGCAATCAGACCGACATTCAGTTCTTTGAGTTTGCTAATGGCTTCAGCCAGAGAGATGTTCACATGAGCCGTTAGCGGCGGGTGAGGCTTGAGGTCGGCCAGGGTATCGCTGGTGAGCGAGTGCTCGCTGGCCGGGCCGGAAGTTCTTTCGCCGTGGAAACTAACTCCCACGTACTCTTCATCCAGGTAGCCTGCGCCCGGCGCGTCTACCGTAACCCAACTGCGGCCATTGTCAACCGGCTCTGGTTGGGGCAAAGTTTCCCAGGTATCGGCGGCATGGTACAGGTTGGTCAGGTTGCCCGCGCCCTTGCGCCGGATTGACTCTTCCACCTGGTTCATCATCCCTTCTTCATAGATGGGTTTTTCAATCGAGCGGAAAACCCCCACCGGCTCGGGGAATTCCGGGTGGCGCATCCGGCTGAGCAAATAAGCCAGGCTGGGTTCGCTGGCAAATTCGTTATGCACCAGCAAATCCTCTCTAGCTACCCGGTCCAGCGAAACCACTTCGGGCTGTAGCTCATTGAGCCGGATGCCTTTATCCCGATTTTTGCCAAAGATCATCGGCTCACCGTGCCGCAATTCTAAAATATTCTCATCCTTCTCGCTGGCTTCGGTGGCATAGCTCCAGGCCCCATCGTTGAAGATAACACAGTTCTGGTAGATTTCTACAAAAGAAGTGCCCCGATGCTCGGCGGCGCGGCGCAGAATTTCGGCCATATGTTTGACGTTGGTATCAATGGTGCGGGCCACAAAAGTCGCTTCCGCGCCGATAGCGACCGACAGGGGGTTGAAGGATTGCTCCAGCGACCCCATGGGCGACGTTTTGGTTTTATGGCCGGGCAGCGAGGTGGGCGAATACTGACCTTTAGTCAGGCCATAGATGCGGTTGTTGAACAGGATAATATTAATATCCAGATTGCGGCGGAGCACGTGCAGCAGGTGGTTGCCGCCAATGGAAAGGCCGTCGCCATCGCCGGTGATAACCCAAACGCTCAGGTCGGGGTTGGCAATTTTAAGCCCGGTGGCCAGGGTAGGGGCGCGGCCATGGATGCTGTGGATGCCGTAGGTATTCATGTAATAAGGGAAGCGGCTGGAGCAGCCAATCCCGGAGATAAAAACAATTTTTTCGCGGGGAATGCCCAGGTCGGGCAGCACTTTTTGCATCTGGGCTAAAATGGCGTAGTCGCCGCAGCCAGGGCACCAGCGCACCGTCTGGTCCGAAACAAAATCTTTGCGGGTTAATTTAATCACTTCAGACATGCATCGCTCCGTTGTTAGACGCTAATAACGCCTCTATTTTTTGCGTAATTTCACTAATGGTAAAGGGCCGGCCCTGAACTTTTGACAAGGGGATGACATTTTGCAGCCCGTAACGGCCCCTGAGCAAAATAGCTAACTGGCCCATGTTTAGTTCTGGAACCAGGATGCGCTCAAAGCGGCCCAGAATGTCACCCAGGTTGCTCGGAAAGGGGTTGAGGTAACGAAGATGGGCGTGTGATACGGTTTTGCCCTGCGCTTGCAGCCGCAGAACCGTTGAGCGAACCACCCCGAAGGTGCCGCCCCAACTGACCACCAATAAATCGCCTTCACTCGGTCCAACCAGGGTTTGGGGCGGGATAGCCTCGGCCAGCCGGGCCACTTTCTCGGCTCGCTCGCGAATCATCTGATCATTATCCTGAGGGGCATACGAGACATTGCCGGTTTCAGGCTGTTTGGACAGGCCGCCGATGCGATGTTCCAACCCCGGCGTGCCAGGCAGCGCCCAGGGCCGGGCCATGGTTTCCGGGTCGCGCTGGTAGGGTTTAAAGGCCTCGTCGCCGTTGCTGGGGGCGGAGGGATGGTTGACCACAATTGGCTCGATGTCGTCGGGGTTGGGGATGAGCCAGGGTTCGGCGCTGTTGGCGATGTAACCGTCGCTCAGGATGAACACCGGCGTGGTGGCTCGCACCGCCAGCCGGAAAGCCTCGTAACCGATGTTGAAGCAATCGGAGGGGGTGGCCGGAGCCAGAATGGGGATAGGGCTTTCGCCGTTGCGGCCATACATGGCTTGCAACAGGTCCGACTGTTCGGTTTTGGTTGGCATGCCGGTGCTGGGGCCGCCGCGCTGAACATTGATAATCACCATGGGTAATTCCAGCACCAGGGCCAGGTTGATGGCCTCGCTTTTGAGGGCAATACCGGGGCCGCTGGTGCCGGTGGCGGCAAAAGCGCCGCCAAAGGCCGCGCCAATCACCGACCCCATGGCCGCAATTTCGTCTTCGGCCTGGAAGGTACGCACATCAAAATTTTTAAGGGCAGCCAGGCTTTCCAAAATGCTGCTGGCCGGGGTGATGGGGTATGAACCATAAAAAAGCGGTTTGCCGGCCTTCTGAGCCGCCGTGACCATGCCCAGCACCAGGGCTTCGTTGCCCGTAATCTTACGGTAGACGCCCGGGGCCAGCCGGGCCGGCCTGACGTGGTAGCGAGTCTGAAAGGCTTCGGTGTTGTGGCCCAAACTATAGCCGGCTTGCAGGGCTGTCTGGTTGGCCTGAACCAGCTCCGGTTTTTTGGCAAACTTGTCGGCAATGTACTTCATCGAGGTATCGAGGGGGCGGTCGTACATCCAGAAGGTTAAGCCCAGGGCAAAAAAGTTCTGGCAGCGGTCAATGTCGCGGGTATTGAGGCCGGGGATGCCTTCCAGGGCTTTGCGGTTGAGGGTGGTAATAGAAAATTTGTAAACCTCATAACCTCTCAGGCTGCCATCTTCCAGGGGATTGGTATCATAGTTGGCCTTTTTGAGGTTGCCGCTGGTAAAGTTGTCGGTGTTGACAATAATTTTGCCGCCCCGTTGCAGATCGGGCAGATTGGCTTTGAGTGCGGCGGGATTCATAGCAACCAGCACTTCGGGGGCATCGCCGGGGGTCAGGATATCGGCGCTGGAGAAGTTAACCTGAAAGCCGCTGACCCCGGCCAGGGTGCCGGCCGGGGCGCGAATTTCGGCCGGAAAGTCGGGCATGGTGCTAATATCATTGCCGAAAATGGCGGCGGTGTTGCTAAACTGAGTCCCGGTCAACTGCATTCCATCGCCGGAGTCGCCGGCAAAACGGATAATGACCGACTCGACATCTTCCAATATAATATCTCTAGGTTCTGTCATACCAATGTGTCTCCTAAAAAATAGTAGACGGTAGACGGTAGACGGTAGACAGGGGTAATTCCATCCCTGCTACTTCACCCCTTCTGGTACGCCGAAGGGCGTGCAACCTTGCTACCTTTTTATTGTTCGTGAACATTACTTCCAAACTTCTAATTTTAAGCGCCATCTCGATTGCGTACCACTCGATCCGGCTCCGGGGGCAGATTATAAACCGACTCCGGAAAGCGGTCGGCCAGGTATTTTATAATCGCATAGTGGGTTAAATTACCAATTACGGCGCCGCTGCTATCTAATACCGGCACATTACGCACATGTTTTTCATGCATCAGATTGAGCGCCGCATCCGCCGGATCGGTTGAATTGACGCTGTAGGGCTGGGGGGTCATAACTGTATCAATGGACTGATCCCACACCTCAGGCCGGTCCACAACCCTTAGCAGAATGTCGCGATCTGTAAAAATGCCGGCCAGTTTGCCTCCGTTGGTGATAAAGGCGCAGTTATGATTTTCCTGGCGCATTTTTTCGATGGTTGCTCGAACCGGCGTGCCGATTTCCACCTCGGTAAATTCGGTCAAATTGAGGTGGATAACCTTTTCCTGCCTCAAATCGTACTCAAGGCTCATACTCTCTCCTTAATTATGGGTTTGTTGAAGTGAATGCTCTCTAATATTTTATACCGAGTTTTACAAAAACTAAAATAATCTGAGTGTATTTAAGGGGTTCTTTTGACGATTGGCGGAAACATAGAGGTGGGGTAAAATAAAAAGCAACGTTGTTATTAACGAAAGGACCTACCCATGAAAATCCGTCCAACCAAAGGCTTAACCTTTGATGATGTACTGCTTGTGCCCAAACGCTCCTCGGTGGCCTCGCGCCAGGATGTGGACACCTCTAGTTGGCTCACCCCGACCATTCGATTGCGGGCGCCGGTGGTGAGCGCCAACATGGACACCGTGACCGAAGCGCCGATGGCAATTGCCATGGCCCGCGCCGGTGGACTGGGCGTTATCCACCGCTTTATGACGGTTGAGCAGCAGGCTCGCCAGGTAGCAAGGGTCAAGCGGGTCGAGGGTTATATTGTAGAACATCCTCATGCCATTGATCAGGCTTCATCTATTGCCCAGGCCCGGATGTTGATGAAACGATTTGAGGTCGGCGGCCTGGTAGTGACCAACGGCAGCGATGAGTTGGTGGGGTTGATTACCCAGCGCGACATTTTGTTAGCTCCCGATGACCAAGCGCCGGTGGAGTCGGTGATGACCCGGCCCAACCAGATTATTAGCGCCACACCCGATACCACCCCCGAACAGGCGCGGGTTTTGCTGCATGAGCATCGGTTGGAAAAATTGCCGGTGATTGATGCGCGGGGCCGGCTGGTCGGCCTGATTACGGCCCAGGATATTGTCAAGCAAGACCGCTACCCCAACGCCACCAAAGACAGCAAGGGTCGCTTGCGGGTGGGGGCAGCCATTGGGGTCAAGCCCAACGATATTGAACGGGCCGATGCGCTGCTGGCCGCCGGGGCTGACTTGCTGGTGCTGGACATCGCTCACGGCCATGCCGATCATTGCATCCACATGGTCAAAGCATTACGACATCATTTTCCCCAGGCCCAGATTGTAGCCGGGAATGTGGCTTCCAAAGAAGGGGCGTGTGAATTAGCCAGCGCGGGCGCTGACGCGATTAAAGTAGGCGTGGGTCCCGGCTCGATTTGTACCACCCGCGTTGTCACCGGGTTTGGGGTGCCGCAGTTAACGGCCATTATGGACAGCGTCGAAGGGGTGGCCGAGGCCGGAAAAGAAATTCCGATCATTGCCGACGGCGGCATCAAAGCCTCCGGTGATCTGGTTAAGGCCCTGGCAGCCGGCGCAGCCACCGTGATGATTGGCAGCCTTTTTGCCGGCTGCGAGGAAGCGCCCGGCGCTACGGTGATCCGCGATGGACAGAAGTTCAAGGTGGTGCGTGGCATGGCCTCGCTGGGCGCGGCCATGGGCCGCAAAGCCGTTGAACAAAGCGAGGATGAGAGCGCCGAAAGCCAGGCCGATTGGGACAAGGTGGTGCCCGAAGGGGTAGAAGCAGTCGTGCCTTATCGCGGCCATGTGGATGAACTGCTCTATCAACTGATCGGCGGGCTGCGCTCCGGCCTCAGCTACGGCGGGGCGCAAACCATTGCCGAATTGCAAGCCAACGCCGAATTTATCGAAATCACCCCAGCCGGCATCCGCGAGAGCCGCTCGCACGATGTGGATCGGATATAATTGTGAATTGTGAATAATGAATTGTGAATGGTGAATGAATACCGCTATTGGTCTCAGGGGTTGCCCTAGGTCTGGGGTGCGTCCAGAGCCTCACGCACTTTGCGGGCCAATATCTCTGAGGAAAAGGGTTTTTGCAGGAATAACGGGCTGTAGTCTGGTGATCCTTGTTGCTGCTGGATATCGTTGGCGTAGCCGGAAATGTAGAGTATTTTGAGCAAAGGATAAATTTGCCGCAGACGCTCCCCCAGTTCCGGGCCGCTCATATCGGGCAGGATCACATCGGTAATAACCAGGTTGACTGGTGCGTTCTGTTGCCGGCAAATTTGCAGGGCTTCCTGGGCACAATTGGCTTCTAAAACCCTGTACCCCTGTTTCTGCAAATGTTTCCGCGTAACCAGACGAACATTGGCCTCATCTTCAACTAATAAGATTGATTCATAGCCCTGGGGTAGCGACACAGGCAGATTTGTTTGATCTGGCTCCGTTTTTAGGGGAAGCTGCGGCAGATAAACTTTAAAGGTTGAGCCGTGGCCCAGTTGACTCTCGACCGAGATATAGCCTCGGTTTTGTTGAATAATAGCGTAAGTGGTAGACAGGCCCAAGCCCGTCCCCCGGCCTACATCTTTGGTCGTAAAAAACGGCTCAAAAATATGCATTTGAGTTTCTGCGTCCATTCCTACCCCTGTATCGGTTAAAGTTAACAAAACGTAGGGGCCTGGCGCTAACCCCAGCGATTGAAATAAATCAGATCCGGCCAAATCCACAAGATCGGTTTCAAGGGTGAGCTGCCCCCCCTGCGGCATGGCATCGCGCGCATTGATGACCAAATTCATAATGACCTGCTGAATTTGTCCGGGGTCAATTCGGATCCAGGCCGGGGCCGGACTCAACCGGGTAACCAAATTAATGCGCTCGCCAATCAGTCGGGGCAACATTTTTTCCATGGCCCCAATTACTTCGTTCAAGTTTAAGGCTTGGGCATTGAGCGGCTGCTGGCGGCTAAAGGCCAGCAATTGGTGGGTGAGGCTGGCCGCTTGTTGAGCAGCTTCGCTGATTTGTTCAACCTCGGTGCGGAGGTCAGCGGCGGCGAGATGATTGAGCAAGAACTCGGTCTGGCCCAGGATAACCGTCAGGATGTTGTTAAAATCATGGGCCATACCACCGGCCAGGCGGCCGATAGCCTCCATCTTTTGGGCCTGGCGTAGTTGGGTTTCCAATTGGCGGCGCCTGGTCAGATCTCGAACCAGACCGATGAACATGCGCCGCCTGGCCAGGGAAAATTCACTCACCGCCAGGTCAAGCGGAAAGGTGGAGCCATCCTTGCGCCGCCCGGTTACTTCACGGCCCACGCCGATAATTTTAGGCTGGCCGGTTTGCCGGTAGTTGGCCAAATAGCTATCGTGCTGGCTGTGGTAGGGTTCGGGCATGAGCAGCTTGATATTTTGGCTAATCACTTCGGCGGCGCTATAGCCAAAAATTTTCTCGGCAGCCGGATTAAAGGAATCAATTAACCCCTGCTCGTCAATGGTAATAATCCCATCTAAGGCATTTTCTACCACCGAATGTAGACGCCCCTCATTTTCTCTGAGAGCCGCTTCGGCGCGACGGCGCTCCAGGATTTCCCCTTTCAACTCCTGGGCATAGACGATAGCTTGTTGATAAGCCTCCCGGAGTCGCTGAACGGTCTCTTGCAGCGCCTCTTCCGCCTGTTTACGCGCCGTAATATCATTTTGGATGCCCACAAAATGAGTCAACCGGCCTACATCATCCCTAACGGGTGAAATCGTCAGTTCATTCCAAAAAGGCGTTCCATCTTTGCGATAGTTTTTAAGCACCACCCGGCACTCTCGCCCGTTTTGCAAAGCTTCACGAATTTGGACAGTGACGGTGGGGTCGGTAGCGGGGCCTTGCAAAAAGCGGCAGTTGCGCCCCAAAATTTCATTCTGGCTGTAGCCGGTAATTTCCTCAAAAGCCGGGTTACAATAAATAATGGGATAATCCGGTTGCTGCGCGTCAGCAATGATTATCCCATTACGAACAGCAGCAACTGCTCGGTCCAGTATATATAGCGCTGCTTTGGCTTGTTTGGGTAAGGTATCGTTTGAGTTCGCCATGTCAACCCCGCTACTCAGATCAGATACCCCCCCTATTAAAATGTGTATCCGTTTATCTGGCTTTTTCTACCATTATACCACAGAAATCGGTTAAGGGTATCATTACAAAAGTCAGGATATTGAGCTTGGATCATTCCAAACAAAAACGCCGGGCTTCCAAACGGAAGCCCGGCGTTTTTCGGGGAATTACTTAAAATGAGGATTGCTGCTAACGGGTCAACAGGCGGCGAGCCAGGCGCTCGTTGCCCACCAGTTCGGCCAAATGGTTCAGGTGGGTATCTTCGTAAGCCTGGTTAAAGATGGCAATATCCAGCGCAGCCAGTTTGCGGAAAGCTTTGACGGCTGTCTCACCCTGGGAATTGGCTACTTTTTCGCCGTGCTCCATCAAGATGTCCATCATGGCCAGGGGGTAGCGCACCGGCAGGCCAATACGCACGTGGGTTTTGCCGATAGCCAGACGACTCTTGACATACGCCTCGTCATATTCCCCGGAGAAGAGGGTGATAAACCAATTCTTGAGGGTGCTGCGCAGGTGCTCAACCATCCCTTCCAAAAATTCAGCCGTAATATCCTGGTTAAGCAAACGCTGATAAAAAGCCTCAATCATAGGGTCGGCCTGAGCCTCCGCTGCGCTTTTACAGGCAGCCATAGCGCTCTTTTCCTCGTCGGTTAAGCCCATCAGCGCCACCAAATCAGCCAAGATGGCTTCATCTTTTATTTCCCAGCTTTTGCGGTCGTTCATGAATTAAATCTCCTCAATTTATAAAATTTGGGTGAGTTTGCCGGCCATCGTCCGCACCTCGGCAAAGGCCATGCCCAGATTCACGTTTTTGGGGGTCAGCCCGACAAAGAGGGTTTGCTCATTCAACCCGACGACGATAATGTTGCCTTCATCAGCCTGGATCAAGGTTTGATGAAAATTACCGCGCTTAAGCTGGTTGGCGCTGCGTTTGCTCAAGCCGAGCACCGCTGCCGCTGTAGCCCCGACCATATTCTCATCCAGGGCGCGTTGGGGCACGTTGGCCGAATAAACCAGGCCATCCACCCCCACCACAGCCGCCCCTTCGATGTCGGATGACTCCGACAGCAGTTCGGCCAGGGCATCGGCTAATAGCTCACTTTTCTTTTTTGTTGCCATAGTTTTACTCTCCTGAATTAATGATAATGAATTGTCTGCTTCGTCTAAGCGCCGCGCGCCCTCTAACAACAGGCCCGACCAACTCCGGCTGATGCTGAGGAGCGGCGGTTCAACGCCAACCTCTAAACTGAATTGGCCGTCGTGCCAACTCAACAATTGATAAACAGCCTCTTCGCCCTGTAGCTCCCCCAGCGCCGCATGCACCACAGCGCCATCCCTAAAAAAGAGCAGCCCTTGATCCCCATTATGCTCGATGACGATACGCGCCGTTTTGCGATCCTGGCAGTTATGCTGAATCAAATCGGCTACCGTCATTACATGCAAATTGCCCTGCATAGCCATAGCTTTGCTCCTCTTTTTATAATTTCCAGGCGCGGCGGATGGCGCTAATAGCTTGGTTGGTCAAACGGCGATAGCTGGCGGTCTTGTTGGGTACTAGCACCGCCAGGATGAGATCGTGCCCGTTAACGCTAATGGGCCGGCAGACCAGGCGCTGGCCGTTGGTATCATACAGGGAGATTTCATCGGTTTGGGCCATACCCAGTTGGTCGCGTACCTGGGCGGCGGTTTTTTGCACCAGCGCCACCACCGCTGATTGGGTCTCGGGATCTTGCCCCGGTGCGGCCGCCGAGGCAATGGGAAACCCGTGCCGGTCGGTCAAAACGGCAATAGGAAATTCGCCAGCTTTGTTCATTTCGGCCAGCAATCTGGCCAGTTCGGTTGAGCCTGATTTGGTATTGGTTTGAGTCACGGTATTTACCTCAAAAATTGGGTTAACTACTCGCCCCGCATGTCATTTCGAGGCTGAAAGCCGAGAAATCTTTGAGGTCGCGTTGTTCGCAGACCACGGATTAGGAGATTTCTCGCTCCTAATATCGCTCGAAATGACATGGCTGAGTAGTTCAAATTGGGTTAAAATAGCTCAAGCAATCTCGCGCTGAACTCGGGCCACGACGCCGTTGACAACTGCTTTGAGGGTGTCAAAAACTCCCTGGCCCTGGGCCGCTACGGCCTCAAATGTAGGCTGGCCATTCAGCCGCAGCATGTGGCGCAACAGGGGCACAGGCATTGCCGCAGGCAGGTCGCGTTTATTGAATTGCACCATAATCGGAATGTCGGTCAACAGAATGTCAAATGAGGCCAGGTGTGTTTGCAAATTGGCCCATGATTCCAGATTCTCGTCGGTCCGGTTAGCCGCCGAGTCCACCACAAATACTACGCCATCTGCGCCGCGCAGCACCAGCTTGCGGCTGGCTTCGTAGTAGGTCTGGCCGGGCACGGTATACAGGTGAATTTTGGGGGTCAGGCCGCTTATTTTGCCCAGTTCCAGTTGCAAAAAGTCAAAGTAGAGGGTGCGGTCTTCGTGCGTTTTCAGAGAAATCAGTTCGCCGCGCCGGCGCGGGTCTACTTTGGCGTGAATCTGTTCCAGGTTGGTGGTTTTGCCGCTGAGGGCCGCGCCGTAGTAAACGATTTTCAAATTTAATTCGCGCAGTTGCCAATTGATAAACATACCTCACTCCGTCCACAAGTCGTCCAGGGCTTCACTGAATAGGTTGGGCAGCGCCTCCTCGCCCAAAAGCGCCTCGACCGAGCCGGCCAATTCTGACTCCAGGGGTTGCGCCGGCTGAGCGGCGGCAATCTCGGCTAATTGCTGGGCACCCTGGCGAATAACCATCCGCGCCCAACCGAGTGGAACCTCTTGGGATAAGCGCACCAGTAAAGCCAGGTGATGGCCCGCTTCGACGATAAAGGTGTGGGCCGTGCGGCCTTCACGCAGCACCATTTGATGATCCTGGTATTCGCCCATGAGCCGGGCAATTTCCTGGCTGGCCGCCAGATCGCCGGAGATTAAAGAACCCAGGGCTACCAGGTTAATTCGTTCCTGCTCGCCTCGCGCTGCTACCAGTTGGCCGCTGACATCCGTCAAGACCACAAGTTGAGCGGGCAGCTTTTGGGTCAAGTCGGCCAGTGTCTGGTCAAGGGCCGCGTATTGAGCCGGATAAAGGGTTAGCCCGCTCCGCAGCCGGTGATAATCTTGATTAGAGTGGTTTGCCATCTTACTCTCCCGCTGTAAATAATTTATCCAATTCATCTTCAAAGGCACGATCAATAGCTTGCTCAAAAATTTGCTGCGGGTCAGGGCAGGTGGACTGGCTCAAGGTGTCACGCAGGCTCACCGCCGTTTGCTGCGCATAATACCAAACCGACCCTAACCGGCTGCTATACGGCCCTCGCTTGATCATCAGAATCAGTAAAAATTGCTGGCCGATGTTGACCGCGTACAGGTATTCATTTTTGCCTTCCCGATAGGTCAGACTGATGGCGTCGGTTTCTCCATCCAGGGCGCGTCCGGCTTCGGCCAGGGTTGCAATTCCGCTGGAGAGGAGCGAGGCAATCTGTTCCATCGGCAGATCGGTTTTGCGGCCAACGGCGGCAATGGTACGGCCGTGCGCGTCGGCCAAAAAGATGTACCCGGCGCTAACCTCTTTGAGCAGGCTCTCGAGCAGGCGGCTAAGCTGATGGTACTGTTCATCGGACAGCATGGTGATTTTTGGCCGCGATACCGGCCTGTCGCCCAGAGCCTCCTGCACAATTTGCCGGAAGGCGCTAATATCTAATGGCTTGGTCAGATAACGGTAGACATGTAAGTGATGGGCCTCGGCCTGGAGGGTGTCGCTGCCATAGGCCGTAATCATGATCAAAGGGGTTGTGGGTTGCAGATAGTGAATGGCCTCCAAAAGTTCCAGGCCGTCCATATCGGCCATGTTGTAGTCGCTAATGACCAGATCAAAGGGCTGAAGCCGCAGTTGGTCCAGGGCGGTAAAGCCATCTTTAACCGTGACCACCTGATAACTGGCCTCAACTTTTTTGAGGCTGTTTTTCAAAACGGTCAGGATGGATTCCTCGTCGTCTACAATCAAAATACGCTTTTGAGTCACCAGGAGGGGCCTTGATTAGAAACTAGAATTAACTTATAGGTGTCCAGAAAAATTCTTTCCTAACGATCAAGGTAGCAGGTAGCAAAGTAGCAAACTTATGGCCTGCTACCCTGCTACCTGTTTCAGTGGCGAAAACTTTTCTAAAGAACTATATTTGGATGATAACAGCTTTTGAAGGGAAAGGCGGTTAGGGAAGGTTGGGAAAGGTTGGGGAGTTGGAACTGGAGTCCAAAGCTTGCTTTGGACTCCAACTTCTACATTCATCAACTCGATTGAAACACACCTGAAAGGTTGGGGAGGTTAGCAATCAGGCGACCAGAGGTAGCCCTGATGCCGCACGGTTATAATGTAGCAGGGCTGGGCAGGGTTCGGTTCGATTTTGCGGCGGAGGTGATGAATATGCCACTTGATGATCTCGCGGGCTTCCTGATCCTCACAATCGTAGCCGAGGGCCAGATTGACCAACTGGCGGGGGGCGAGCGGTTTGGGCGCCGCTTTGACCAGACAGAGCAGCAGGTCAAACTCGGCGGTGGTTAAATCCAGCAGCCGATCTGCCAGGGTAGCGGCGCGGTGATGGGTATCAATGACCAGAGAACCGGAGCGGATGAAGCGCTGGGGAATAAGCGGGGGAGCCGTAAATTCGGCGGCATTGTCCAGTTCGCTCAAGGTTTGACGCAGCCCGTCAATTTGGGCCAGCAGGCGGCGGCGCTGTAGACCCTGTTGGCGGCGGCGCAACCCTTCACCCACCCGTTGGCGAATTGTTTCGGGCATGGCCGGTTTGAATAGATAATCAAACGCGCCCAGGCGTAGGGCTTCCACCGCGCTTTCCATCGTGCCGTGCGCGGTCAGAATAATGGCGACCAGATCAGGGTCGCGCTCTTTGGCCGCTTGCAGCACCTCTAGGCCGCCAATGGGTTCCATCTGCAAATCGAGCAGCAGCAGGTCGTAGGGCGGGCCGTCGGCCAGTTTGCGCAGGGCTTCGGCCCCAGAGTCAGCCACGTCAAGGGCATAACCTTCGTGTCGCAGGGCGCGCTCTAGCACAAAACGAATATTCGGCTCGTCGTCAACAATTAATATTTGGGGAGTGGACATAAAGTTTGGTTTAAAATCCGCAATCTCAAATAATCCGGGAAGATTGGAAGACTGGAAGATTGGTTAAGATTTACCAGCCTGCCAACCTTCCAGGCTTTACCAAATTTTGTTTGCAATCAAACCTCATAAGGGTAGTTTGATAGTACAAACCGCCCGCTGATCCTGCTCCATCAACTCGATCAGGCCGCGATGGGCGGCGATAATATCCCGGCTAAGGGAAAGACCGAAGCTGAGTTCGCCTTCTTTAAGGGTCGGCTCAGCTTTGAAAACCGCCAACCAATTGGCGATGGGCAAAACGGCCAGGTCGGTTGAAAACTCGATGCAGACCATTTCAGGCAGCGCCTCAGAGCGGAGTTGCAACTTGCCGCCGCCGGCCACACCGATGGCGTCGCTGAGGTTCAATAACAAACTCAAAAAAACCAGGTGGAGTTGATGCGGCACGCCTCTCACCTGGGGCAGATGGGGGGCCAGATGGGTTTGTAGGGTCACTTTTTGCCGCTTCAATTCATTGTGGGCTAACTGAATAACCTCACCGAGCAGGGCGTTTAGATCAAGCCATTCGGGCGCTTCAGAGGGGCGGGGCCGGTAAATCTGGCTCAGCCGCTCGAGCAGTTGGACCACCCGCTTCGACTCTTGCAAACACAGTTGCAGGTAAGCGGCTAAATCGGCCGGGCTGTCTAGCTCTTCCAGGGCCAAAACCAGCGCCCCTTGAATAGCTTGCATTGGGTTATTAATTTCGTGGGACAAAGCCCCGGTGAGCCGGCCAATGGTAGCCAGGCGTTCGTTTTGAAGAAGTTGCTGGCTCAAGCGCTCACGTTCCTCCATCAAGGCTACCGTTTGGGTGTGTAATCGGGCATTCCCTACGGCTGAGGCAATCATTTCCAGGGCGGTGGAGAGAAGGGTTAAATCAGCTTCAGTAAAAAGTCCCTCATCTTTGTTAACCAGGCATAAAACCCCGATGGTCTGGCCGTGATACATCATTGGCGCGGCCATGAGGTTGCGCAAGGGAAGCCGCAGCAACTCCGCGGTCGTCCAGTGCGGCCGGGGGTCGCGGACCGGATCATTGATGATGACGGCCTCGCCGCTCTGGGCTACCCATCCGGCCAACCCTTGCCCTAAGGGTAACTCAATGAGCGGCTCATCCGGCAGGTCAACCCCCGAAGCGCCGGTTAACCGTAAAACCTCATCTGACTCTTTTATCAACCAGAGGAGAGCCGCTTCGATGCCAAAGAGCCGGTCCACCCAATGCAGAATTCGCTGAAGAGTGCTTTCCAAATCGAGACCCGCAGCAATCTGGCGGCTCATTTCATAGAGGCCCTGGCTCTGTTCGCTGTACTCGCGGATTCGGCCCAGCAGGCGGGCATTCGCCAACGCCGACGCAGCCAGGCCGGCAATACTTTCCAACAAAACCACATCCTGGGGGGTATAGGTTAAATTAGATTGGCCGTAGACGGCTAACACGCCTATTGTTTGGTCGCGGTGACGCAACGGCGCAGCCAGGAGCGAATAATCCGATCCGTCCTCGCGCAGATCTACAGCCGGGTCAAAGCGTGGGTCGCGGGCCGGCCAGGCCACAGGGAGGGTCTGACCTTGCTGCGCTACCCAGCCCAGCAAGCCTTTAGGGCTGGGGCGGCGGCTGAGTTGGCGGCGAGTAGAGGGCGCGGTGAGGGATGAGGCCAACTCTAGCCAGGCTTCATCAGGCCCAAGCAGCCAGATTTCGCCGCTAACGGCATTTAACAAGGGAATCACCTGCTCCAGGGTGAGCGAGAGAATCGCATCCAGATCAAGCTGCTGGCTAATGGTCCGCGCCAGTAACAACATAAAGGCATTATGGGTGGCGTAAACCTGGGTGTCTTGTTGAATCTGCTGCATCTCTAGCATTGTTCCCAGGTTTTGGCTCACGGCAGCCAGGGTGTCTTTATCAAATTGAGACAGGAGCGGCCGGCCGGGGTAACTTAACACCAGCAGGCCAAACAGATGATGATGACTTTTGAGCAACAAGATGAAGTGATAGCCGGTAGGGGCTTGTTCAACTTCAAGCCAATGCGGGTCACCCCCTGGCAGTGGCTCACATTGGATCAGGGCCTTGATTTCTCGGTTTAAACTTTTCCCTTCCTGGATTGGGAAGGGGGAGCGGTTGTGGCCTGCCGCCAAAGTGGTTTTTGACTCAGCCTGATCCAGCAAAAAGACCCAGGCCGATTCCGCTTGATACTGTTCGGCCAACTGCTTCAAACCCTGCTCCCAGACGGCGCGCGAGACAGTTCCGCGCTTGAGTTGGTCTATCACCGGAGATAGACCGGCAAAAATAGGCAGCGGAGACCGCAAATAGATGCTCAAGCGAGTTTTAACCTCTGCCGGCAGCAACGGCAGCAGCAGATAATCATCCGCGCCGGCTTCTAAAACTGCCAGGCGTTCTTCAGGCTGATGCAGCAAAGCAATTAAGGGAATAGACTTGGCCCAGGGGTACTGCCGCAACCGGCGACAAGCCGCCGCAAGAGGTGGGTCACTTTCAGACTGAAGGAGGATCACATCTACCGGGGGCGCGCCCTGGGGACAAGAAGCCAGGTAAACCTGAGCCTCGTCTATGGTAGATACCTGAGCCAGGCTGATCATTTTCAATTCAGGAACGGCCAGGGATTCACTCAGGTTATAATCGGGGCTAATGAGTAGAATTAATGGCATAATAGATTGGCGGTAAGGTTACAACCAGGTAAATATCTACATTTCTGTAGGACGGCATTCCTTGCCACATTTCTGTAGGACGGCATCCCTATGCCGCCCGCAAAGGCATGGGGATGCCTTTGCTACGGTCAAAAATTGGATCTACTGATCCCCATTATTCCACCAAATATTAGAATTGTAAAACAGGCCAGGTGGCGTAAAATCAGGGTGGGGTTCAAAGGGGGCTAATGACGCCTGCTTTATCTTTGCTTAAAGCAGCCAACTGGCTTAAACTGGGACGAATGAAACGCCTGCCGCTGTACACGTTTTTGGCCGCCAACGCCATCTCGATGATCGGCAATAACCTGACCATGGTCGCCGTGCCCTGGTTTGTACTGGAAACCACCGGCAGCGCGGCCAAAACCGGGCTGGTTGGCTTTTTTACGGCCTTGCCGGCGGTGTTGGCCGCCTTTTTCGGCGGCACGCTGGTGGACCGGCTGGGCTACAAGCGGATGAGTATTATCTCAGACTTGGCCAGCGGCGTGACCGTGGCCATAATTCCGTTGCTTTATCTCACCATCGGCCTGCAATTCTGGCAGTTGCTGCTGCTGGTCTTTTTGAGCGCCCTGCTCGACGCCCCCGGCAATACCGCTCGCCAGGCGCTGCTGCCCGACCTGGCCGCCCTCACAGCTACCCCGCCGGAACGAGTCAACGCCTGGCAGCAAACAATCCAACGATTGGCGATCTTGATTGGGCCGGCGGTGGCGGGCTTGCTGATTACTTGGCTGGGCAGCAGCCAGGTACTCTGGCTCGATGCGGCCAGTTTTATGGTTTCGGCGTTGCTCTTTGCGTTGGCCGTACCAGCAGGGCAGGTTAAAGGGGAAGTTGCTGCGGGCTACCTGGAGCAGTTGCGCGCCGGCTTGCGCTTTGTCCGCGGCTCTCGCTTGATTTTAGCCCTAGTCTTGACGGTAGCCATTACCAACTTTCTCGACTCGCCGCTGTTTGCGGTGGTACTGCCGGTTTACACTCAACAGATTTATGGCGGCGCCGCCCAGTTAGGACTGCTGCTCTCGACCTTTGGCGCGGGGGCCGTGATGGGCGGGCTGGTGTTTGGGGCGGTGGGCCACCGGTTGCCTCGACGCATTACGTTTATTGCCTTGTTTGTGTTGGTGGGGTTGCCTTTTTGGTTGTTGGCTTTGGCCCCACCCTTTCCAGTGGCCGTAGCAGCTT
Organism: Anaerolineales bacterium; assembly: GCA_015075405.1. GTDB lineage: Bacteria > Chloroflexota > Anaerolineae > 4572-78 > J111 > DSQQ01. The sequence continues at coordinate 895,759 of JABTUK010000002.1, read as the reverse complement.
TGCTGTGGACCGGCCTGGTCGCCGGTCCGCTCAACCCGTTGTTGATGACCGTCTTCCAGGAAAGAATACCGGCCGAGATGCGGGGGCGAGTGTTTGGCATGCTGACGGCTATTGCTCTGGTCGCTGCGCCGCTGGGCATGGTGCTGACCGGCTACCTGGTGGAAAATTTAACCGTCACCACAACCCTGCTGATTATCGCCGCCTGTTATCTACTGGTCACGCTGGGCCAACTCTTTAACCCGGCTCTGCGTGAGATGGATAGCCCACCGGCTGCTCCAAACTATGTTTAACGTGGTCTTGGTTGAACCGGAAATTCCTCAAAATACGGGCAACATCGCCCGGCTGTGCGCTGCCGCCGAGATGCAGTTGATCATCGCCGGCAAGCCCAGCTTTGTGCTGCACGACAGCCATCTCAAGCGGGCCGGATTGGACTATTGGGAGTACGTGCGCCTCAAACACGAGCCTGATTTAGCGGCTTTCCTGGCTGGGCTGGATATGACCCGCACTTACTTGCTGACCACCAAAGCCAAAGGCCGGCCCTATACCCTTATCCAACCCCAGCCCGGCGACTTTTTTCTGTTTGGCCGGGAAACCGGCGGCTTACCCCAACGGCTGCTGGAAGATTATCCGGCGGCCTGTTACACCATCCCCATGAAAAATCCCCAGGTGCGCAGCTTGAACTTAGCCACCAGCGTGGGTATTGTCATGTACCATATGCTGGCCTTATATAATTTTGGATGACGAGCTATTCAGGAGTCTCAGTAGATCCAATTTGTATTGCTCCAAGCCGGTCTGCGACCGGCGTCCGGGGGTCACAGACCCCCTCTGAGCTAGAAATTTTGGATGACGAGCCATTCAGGAGTCTAACATTTTCGAAGGATAGCGGTCGAGGGCGTCTCGCACTTTATGGGTCAGGGTTGTAGGCGAAAAGGGTTTGGAAATGAACATAACTTCGGAGTTCATCAGGTCAAACTGCATCATCACGTTGTCGGTGTAGCCGGAGGAAAACAGAATTTTGGTTTGGGGGTACAGTTTGGTCACGGCTTCAGCCAGGGTTTTGCCGTTCATGTTGGGCATGATAACATCGGTCAGCAGGAGATGGATTTGGCCCTGATGCGCTTGAGCCAGTTGCAGCGCTTCTTTGCCGTTGGCCGCTTCCAGCACCAGGTAGCCCTGCCGGCGCAGCACTTTGACCGCTAATTCACGCACAGCCGGCTCATCTTCGACCAACAAGATTGTTTCTCCGCCGCCTGACAAGCGCCGGACCGGCGAAACTTGCTCCGGTTGATGGCCCGCCCTCAGCAATCGAGGCAGATATATTTTGAAGATGGTGCCGTAGTTCAGCTCGCTGTACACCCAAATATGGCCGCCGCTTTGTTTGATAATGCCAAAGACGGTGGCCAGGCCCAGCCCGGTGCCCCGCCCCATTTCTTTGGTGGTAAAAAATGGTTCAAAAATATGCTGCTTGACGTCATCCGCCATGCCAATGCCGTTATCGCTAACGGCCAGCATGACGTAATCGCCGGGAGCAACGTCGGCATGCTGGCGGGTGTAGCTCTGGTCGAGGTTGACATTGGCCGTTTCGATGGTTAGTTTGCCGCCCTGGGGCATGGCATCACGGGCATTAACGACCAGATTTAAGATAACCTGGTCAATCTGAGAGGGGTCTATCTTCACCGGCCATAAATCCGGGACCAATTTGGTTTCAAGGGCAATATCCTCGCCGATGATCCGGTGCAGCATCTTGCTCATTTCGGTCACAACCATATTGAGATAGAGGACCTTTGGCTCAACATGTTGCTTGCGGCTAAAAGCCAGAAGCTGGCGAGTCAGATTGGCGGCGCGTCCGCCTGAGTCAATAATCTTGTCCAGCGACTCATGGAGTGAGCTATCCGGGGGAATTTCGGTTTTGATCAAGGCGCTGAAGCCATTAATCACCGTCAAAATGTTGTTAAAATCGTGGGCTATCCCGGCGGTCAGACGGCCCACGGCTTCCATCTTTTGGGCCTGGCGATACTGTTCCTCTAACTGCTGTTCGCGGGTGACGTCGTGTTTTACGCCCACATAGTTAACAATTACCCCATTTTCATCTCTGACCGGCGTAATAGTTTCTTCTTCAGTATATAAGCTGCCATCTTTACGGCGGTTGACGATGCGCCCGCGCCAAACTCCTCCGGTGCTGATGGTGGCCCACATCTCCTGATAATAAGCATCCTCGTGTTTGCCGCTTTTGAGAATTCGTGGATTCTGACCCATCGCTTCGGCCCGGCTGTAGCCGGTGATTCGTTCAAAGGCTGGATTGACATAGATAATATTACCGGCAACGTCGGTGATGACGATACTTTCGGCCGTCTGCTCAATGGCGGCGCTCAGTTGCCGCTGTTCGCTGTCCAGTTGAACCCGCGCCAGAGCCACGCTAATCTGGTCGGCCACACTCCAGGCCAGGTTGATTTCGGCGCTGGAGAATTGGCGGGGCGGGGCAACTTCGAGAATTAAAGCGCCGACAATAATGTTGTTTCGGGTCAGCGGTAGAATAAGGAGCGGGGCGGCCTGGGTTGGGGAGAGGGGCAGAGCTTGGGGGCTGTTGGACTGAGTGTCTATAGCAAGCGGGGTTTTCTGGATGAGCAGATGCTGGAAGATGGAATGGGGGGCAATGGGTAAGGTGGTATGCAGCCGGGAAGGTTGGCCGTCGCCGGCAAATTCGGCCATTATCGTCGCCTCGGTTTTTTCGGCATTAAACAGGGCGGCGCTGACTCGCGCAGCGTTAAAGGCAGGGGCCAATTCGCGGCAGGCCGTTTCCAGAATTTCTTCGGTCAAGCCGCTAACCGAAGCGGCAATGATGCGGTTAAGTAAGGTGAGTTCCCGGTTACGCTGGCGGGCTTCATCTTCAGCCCGGCGGCGCTCAACAATGTAGCCCCATTCACGCAAAACACGTTGAACGATACGCGGCATAGCCAGTAGGGTCACTTCAGACTTGACCACATAATCCAGCGCGCCGGCCTTCATCGCCTCAACCGCAACCTGCTCGTTACCGTGGCTGGTCATCACTATCACCGGATAGTTGGCGTTGATTTGGTCGGCTGTTAATAGTTCAATGCCGTCTCCATCGGGCAGAAACCAGTCGGTGATAATCAGGTCGGGGGCCAGTTTGATTAGCAGGTGGGTTGCTTCGCGCAGGGTGCGAGCCACAACCAGTTCAATCGGTGGGGTTTGTTCTTCAAAAGAGCGGCTGATAAGGGCAACATGAGCCTCTTCGTCTTCAACCAGCAGAATACGGATGATTTTCTCAGGCATAATTACATCTTTCTAGGGTGCGGTCAGTAGGGAGAAAGCCCACAGTTTGACATCAGAACTTCAACGGGTGAGAGAGCTGTTCCAATCTAACCAGTACTTACCTAACGCCTCGATGAGCTGGATAAGCTCTTCAAATTCGGCGGGTTTGACCAGATAACTATTGGCATGGCGTTCATAAGCGCCGCTTATATCGGTCTCGGCAGAGGAGGTGGTCAGAATGATAACCGGAATTTGTTTAATATCAGGGTAAGATTTAATTTCTGCCAGCACTTGCAAGCCATCTACGCGGGGCAGGCGCAAGTCTAACAAAACAATGCGGGGGCGAGGGCTTTGCTGCGGGTCGGCGTAGTGGCCGCGGCGAAAAAGATAATCCAGGGCGGCTTCGCCGTCGGTCAGGTGAACTATTTTGATATCAGTCCGGCAAACTTCAAAACTACGGAGGACGAGTTCGGCATGGGCCGGGTTATCTTCTACCAATAAAATAGAAGGAGGAACCGGCTCTGCTCCCGCGGTTTTCATAAATTTTTCCCTATGGCAAATAACTAACGTTAACCATAAGACTCATTATAACAGATGGCGCTGATGGCACAAGTGGACTAAAAGGTTAACGGCAGGGTGAAATAGAAAGTGCTGCCCTGGCCCGGCCCGTCGGACTCCACCCAAATCCGCCCGCCGTGAACCTCGACAATACGTTTGACCAGGGCCAGACCTACGCCCGTGCCTTCCGTATTCTGCTCAAGCCGCTCAAACAGGCCAAATATCCGCTGATGGTAGCGTGCGGCAATGCCGCTGCCGTTGTCTCGCACAAAAAAGACAGGTTCGCCCTCATCCTCTCTAACGCCGATATCTACGCAAGGGGCAGGCTGATCGCCCATAAACTTAACCGCATTGTCAATCAGATTTTGGAATACTTCCACCAGGCGAGGCCGGTCGCCCGAAACAAAGGGCAGGTTGGGGGCGATGTTGACCTGTACCCTGCGAGCTTCAATTTGGCCGGCCACCAATTGGCTGGCTTCGCGGGCCAGTTCCGTCACCGATACGGTTTGGGGTGGGTTCATCAGGCGGCCAATCCGAGAAAGCTCAAGCAGGTCGTCGAGCAGATTTTGCATTTTGGTAGTGGCCTCACGGATGTGCTGAAAATCGTGCTGCATTCGCTCAGTATTGCCGGCAGCGATGTCTTTTTCCAGCCAGCCAAGAAAGCCTTTGATGGTAACCAGCGGCGACTTGAGATCGTGCGAGACAGTATAGGTAAAGCGTTCCAGTTCCGCATTTTTGGCTTCCAATTCTTTAATCAGGGTCTCTCGTTCTTCTTCCGCCTGCTTGCGCTCGGTAATGTCGCGGGCAAAGCCGGTGGTGCCGAGCACTTGCCCTTTCTCGTCCAGAATGGGCCTTTTGTAAGTTTCAAACCACTTGGCCTGACCCTGGTCAAACATAAGTTCCTCGATGGTCTTTTGGCTTTTGCTCTCGATGATTTCCTGATCGTCGGCGCGATATTTTTCGGCCAATTCCTTTTGGGTCAGATCAAAATCTGTTTTGCCGATGACAGTTTGGATGCTCGGCATTCCCGCAGCACGCACAAGGGGTTCGTTGACAGTCAGAAAGCGGCCTTCGAGATCTTTCAGCCAGACCTGAAACGGCAGGTTGTTAAGGATTGCCCGCAGATAGGCCTCACTTTGACGCAGAATTTGCTCTTGCTGTTCCAGTTGCCGGGTATAAGTTTGCAATTGGCGATGAGCCTCAAGCAGGGCCGCTTCATGACGGCGTGCCTGTTCTGCATTTTCGATGAGGTTGTTCATCAGTACTTGCGTGAGCGCAGCCGTCAGGGCCAGGATAATGGCAATGGTGATTAAGTCGCTGTAGTCGGTCAAAAAGCTCAATTGAGAATTTATCAACCCATTCACTTCAGCATACACAATGAGGGCAATCGCACCGAGACTCAGCCAGGCAAAAATAAAAGGGGCCTGCTTCCCCAACAGCAGACCCGCCAGAATGATGACCGCCGGATAGCACAGCATCCCAATATCATGGATGCCCAGGTTGTTAACCAGGATAATATAGCTGACGATCACCAGCCCCAGCAGTGGAACCACAAAGCGGGGCAGGGTGAGGCGGCCGCGCCGGGTTAGCCCAAGCGAAACTGCACTGACAAGCCCTAAAAGAACCAGCGCCCCCAGGTTTTGCCCATTCGTTGTCAGCCAGTCGTCAATCATTAAAAAAACTGAGGCCGCCAGCAGAATCAATAAAATGATATTCAGCGTGGCGGCCATTTGATTTTTTTCCAGATCTTCATCAGCCGGTGGGGTTAAAAATCTGTTTAGCCAGTTAAGCATAAATTTTCTCCGGGGCCTAATGGTTAAACTGAGGCGGATCCAAAAAAGAGATAAACGCCGCCGGCACGCGCTCTGTTAACCAGACGCCATTGGCTGATTTTGATGGTTCGATTTGCCATTACGTTCTGTCTAATTCTAATATAATACTCGAAAACCACACGAGAGGCGAGTATAGCTTACAAAACTTACTTTGGTTAGAATCTCTGCGGCTGGAGCAGGTTGAATGGCAACCTTAATTGGCAAGGGGATTGATTTTGAGCGGCGTTTTGATTGTGAGTTGGCGGGGAAGAAAAAGAGCTGACAGGTACACACGGGAAGCCCTGTCAGCTCTGGTGATTACATCACCAAAATCGGTTCATTGGCCGGCATCGCCACCAAGTCATACTCCATCGCTCCGGTGACCAGTACCGGGACCATCTGGCCGATGGGCAGTTCCTTCTCGACGACCACATAGCCGTCAATTTCCGGCGCGTCGCGGTAGCTGCGGGTGATGCTGACCCCGTCGCCCGCGCCATCTACCAAAACCTCCAACTTCTGGCCGACCATCTGCTGATTGCGTTCCAGTGAAATAGGCTGCTGGAAGGCCATCAGTCTTTCCCAGCGTTCCTGTTGGGTATCGTCGTCAATTTGGTCGGGCAAATCAAAGGCGGGTGTGCCCGGCTCCGGCGAGAAAGTGAAGGCCCCTACTCGATCAAAGCGCACCGCCTCCATAAAATCGAGCAGCCCTTGAAACTCGGCTTCGGTTTCGCCCGGATAGCCGACGATGAAGGTGGTCCGCAGCACGGCGCCGGGCATTGAGCGGCGGTAGGTCTCAATCCAGCGGAGCAGCTTTTCAACGTTGTGCGGGCGGCGCATGCGTTTGAGGGTGTCGGGGTGGCCGTGCTGCAACGGCATGTCAATGTAGGGGATAATTTGCGGATGCGCAGCCATCACCTCGACCAGTCGATCGCTGGCATGGCCGGGATAGGCGTACATCAGCCGCCACCACTTGATGTCGGGCGCGACGGCGACAAGCTGCTCCAGCAGCAAAGGCAGGCCGTCCAACTCACCCCAATCGCGGCCATAGGCGGTGGTATCCTGGGCAATCAGGATGATTTCCTGTACTCCGGCGGCAGCCAGATGCCGGGCCTCGGTTAAGATGTGTTCCTGCGGGCGGCTGCGGTTCAGCCCCTTGAAGCTGGGGATGGTGCAAAAGGCGCACGGCGCGGAGCAGCCATCGCTGATTTTGAGGTAGGCGCTGGCCCGGCCTACATCTACTTGCTGCCGGTTGAGGGCCACCGTTTCGATGGGCGTGTCGCCGGTTTCGGGCAGGTGATAGAGCGGGCCGGGTCGTTTTTCGGCCCGCAGTTTTTGGATAAAGGGCACGATGTCGGTCCAGGCTCGTGTGCCGATGAGACCATCCAGCCCTTTGACCTGCCGGGTGACTTCGCTGCCAAAGCGTTGAGCCATACAGCCGGCGGCGATGAGCAACTGTGGCCGGCCCTTAGCCCCATTTTTCTTTTTTATGGCCGCCAGTTCTTGCAGCGCGCCAATGGATTCATCTTTGGCCGCCTGCAAAAAGCCGCAGGTATTGACAATCAGCACATCGGCCTGATTCGGGTCGGCCACGCCGTTGTAGCTGGCTTGCAGCAGCATTTCGCTCATGCCTTCGCTGTCGAAGGTGTTTTTGGGGCAGCCCAGGGTGAGCAGGTAGAAGGTGGGGTCTGCCTGGGGGGACCGGAGACCGGAGACCGGAGACCGGCGGGTAGTTTTATGTTTCATTGCTATGGTTACTCGTTTTAATTATTACAATTCCCGGCCGACAAATTGGCCGATGTGAAAGAGATATTGCTCAAAATCATCCAGGTTTTCCCTAGCATAACGCAAAACCCGAGCCGGTTCAATTTGCCAATAACGGTGAACGAGGATGTTGCGGAAACGGGCCATCTGGATGAGCCGGTTTTGAAGCGACTCATCCAAGATATTGAGGTGCTGGAGGCCCTCAAAACATTCGGCGTAACTGGCTGGAGCTTCGCGGGCAGTTTTGGCCAGGAGATGATTGCAGATTGCGGCCACTGCCTCGATACAAATTAGGAGCAAATGCATCACGGTGTAAAGGTTACGTTCATCGGCAAAAAAATCGGCGTCGGATTGAGCCGTGTAGGCCCGAATTTTATCGAGGCTTTCGCGGATTTCGCGCGCCCGATGACGCACCAACTCGACATTGACTTTTTGGCTCATGTGGTCACCGCCTCCAGATAGTCCGGCAGAAAATGGGCAAAAGCGGTGTACTCGTTGGCCACAGTTTCGATCAAGTCGGTCAGTTGGGTTTCATCACGAGCCAGAAGCAGTTGTCCCTGGAAGACCTGGCGTTGAAAGGCCAGCGGGGCGCGGTTGAACGTTTGAATATCAACGGGCCGGCCCAGGACGCGGGTCAATTCCACGCTCAGCCCCATTTCGTAGTCAAATAAATCGTCCGGCAGCGGGTCAAGGTAAACCGCCACGTCAATATCGTGAAAAGCGGGGCCGTCCAGAAACGAGCCATGCAGGTAAGCAAAGGCAATTTCGGCCCGCTTGGCCAGGCAGCGGCGCAGGTGTTGGATAATTTCAGCTTGGGTCATGGGCCAATATTGTAGCACAAGGGGGCGCGGAAGGTGAAACGGGAAAGGCAAAATTGCTTTGCCCAAACTTTCCAAACAGCTTATTATATCACCGACTTTGCCCAGAACAACTCTTCAATGGAGGGATAATTTAAATGAAAACATATCGCTTTATCCTGACCGGCCTGGGTAACATTGGCCGGACTTTTTTAGAAATGCTGTCAACGCGGGAGCAACTGCTGGCCGAGCGATATGGCTTAGCTTTACAAGCTGTCGGGGTGGCCGACTCGTCGGGGGCAATTTATGCGCCGGAGGGCCTGAACCTGGCGGCGGTGGCAGCCCACAAAAAAGCGCGGCGGGGCGTAGTCGAACTGGCCGGGCCGGGGCAGTGGCGCGGCGATGGTCTGGCCCTGGTCGAACAGGCCGAGGCCGATTTTCTACTCGAAGCCACGCCGACAAACCTGGTGGACGGTCAGCCCGGCCTGGACATGGTCCGTATCGGGCTGCGACGGGGCATGCACGCGGTGCTGGCCAGCAAAGGGCCGCTGGTGCTGGCCTATCAGGAGTTGGCGGGCTTGAGCGACCTGACCACAAAATCGGCCCCGGCTTTGCGTTTCAGCGGGGCGGTGGGCGGCGCGCTGCCCAGCATTAACCTGGGGCGGCGCGACCTGGCCGGGGCGCGCATCCAACGGGTCGAGGCGGTGGTCAACGGCACCACCCAGTTGATTTTGTGGCTGATGAGCCAGGGGCAAAGCTACGAGGCCGCCCTGGCTGAAGCGCAGCGCATCGGTATCGCCGAGCCTGACCCCTCGCTGGATGTGGCAGGCTGGGATGCAGCCAACAAGCTGGTCATTATCGCCAACGCCGTCCTGAACCTTCCGACAACCCTGGCCGATGTGTCCGTGACCGGCATTGGCGGGGTTCGTCCGGAGGAGTTGCAAGCCGCTCGCGCCGCCGGGGGGCGCGTGTCGCTGCTGGCCGTGGCCGAGGCTCAGCCAGACGGCTCATCCCTGGCTTATCGCTTGAGCGTAGCCCCCACCACCCTCGCCGCCGATCACCCCCTGGCCCACCTGCAAGCGGATGAGATGGGCATCGTTTACTACAGCGACATCGGCGGGCGCATGCTGGCTGCCGTCCGGGAGGAGGGGCCGGGGGGATCTTGCGCCGCTATGCTGCGGGATATCATCGAGATTGCGCAGCGAGAACGTTAGGATTGAACATTAATTAACTTCCGCATTCGCATGTCATTTCGAGGCCGCAGGCCGAGAAATCTTCCTCCCCAAAGATTTGCAAGCCCCGACCTGGAAGATTTCTCCTCGCAGGCTCGTCGAAATGACATGGGGAAGTTATTTAATTGCCGTTCCTTAATTCCCTATCCCCAGAATCAGGCCGGCGATGGTGAAGTAGATAAACAGGCCGGTGGCGTCTACCAGCGTGCTCATGGCCGGGCCGGAGACAACGGTGGGGTCAATGTTGAGTTTGGCCGCTAACAGTGGCAGCAGCGACCCCAGGGTGTTGGCCCAGACGACGATGGTAAAGATAGCAATCGAGACGGTCAGGGCCATCGGCTGGCCCATGCCCCAGGTGAGCGCCCGCAGATAAGCCACCACCCCCATGCACAGGCCGAGCAGCAGGCCGGTGCGTAACTCGTGCCACAAGGCCCACCCGGCGTCGCGCAGAGTTAGATCGCCCACGGCCAGGGCGCGGATGACGGTGCTGGTGGTTTGCGAACCGGCATTGCCGCCGGTGCCGATCAAGAGCGGCACAAAAAAGGCCAGGGCGACGGCTGATTGCAGCTCGTTTTCAAAATGGCGCAGCACCGTGCCGGTCAGGCTTTCGGTGACAAATAACAATAATAGCCATGAGATACGTTTGCGGGTGATGGTCAGCACCCCTGTATTGAGATAAGAACCTTCCAGCGGTTCAGCGCCGCCGAGGCGTTGAATATCCTCGGTGGCCTCTTCTTCCAGCACGTCAATCACATCGTCAATGGTGATGACGCCCAGCAAGACATTATGCTCATCCACCACCGGCAGCGTTTCCAGGTCGTAGCGGGCCATCAGCCGGGCGCACTCCTCCTGGTCGGTACCGGCGGGAACCGAAATCACTTCGACTTCCATAATCTCGGCCAAAATAGCCGTGGGCGGCGCGACAATCAACTGGCGCATGTTGACCACGCCGCACAGGTGGCGGTCTCGATCTACCACGTAAAGATAGTAACTGGTCTCCTTGTCGGGCTGCCACTCATGAATGGCCTGGAGGGCCTCGGCGGCGGTCATGCGGCGGCGCAGGGCCAAAAATTCGGAGGTCATCAAGCCGCCGGCGCTGTCGTCGGGGTGGAGCAGCAGGGGATGAATTTCGTCGGGGTCGTCCAGGCCGGCCAGCACCGCCTGGGCCTGCTCCGGTTCCAAATCACCCAGCAGATCAGCCGCCTCGTCGGGTTCCATCTCGTCCACAATGCGGATGGCATCATCGGTAGACAGGGCGCTGACCAACTCGGCGGCTTCCTCGTCGTACAATTCTTCGAGGATGTCGGCGGAGGAGGCCGGATCGAGCTGTGGCAGCAAGGCCACCTGGTCTTCTTCGTCCAGTTCGGCAAAAAGTTCGGCCTGGTCGGGTGGGCGCAGGGCCTCGATGATGTTGGCCGCGCCGATGAGGTCGTCACGCTCCAGGGCGGCCTGGAGTTGAACTAAAACATGGTTTAAAATAGGGGTTTCCACGGGGCACCTCCGAGAGATATACTAAGCGCACGCTAAAATTTCCGTAGGACGGCATCCCTATGCCGTCTGCTGACGCATGGGGATGCGTCAGCTACAAAAATTTTGAAATGCGTTGGGTATAGAATTATTAGCTCCCGGAGGCGGGGAGCAAGCCTGCCGGTGGGAGCTAGAGAATCAGTTTGTTGGCAGGCGTGGGGCGGGACAGGTGTCCCTTCCTACGCGACGCGGGTCCGTCTTCCACTGTTTGCATCACCGTTGCTATGGGTAACATTGCGGGTTATTGTAGGCTCGATAAAGGGGGGAGTCAAACTAATAATCACTCGCCAGGCAGCGGTCTATAAAATTCAAGGTCAGAGCCGTGACCTGCTCAATTTCGTGGTCGAGCATGACCAGGTGGCCGGTGTGTTCCAACCAGTGCAGCTCTTTGACCGAAGAGCCAACCTCTCGATAAAGCACGCCAACGCCGCGCAGGTCAATCACCGTGTCCAGGCGACCCTGCGCAATCAGCAGCGGCGGCTGAATATCTTTCAAGCGGCGCCGCACCTGGCGTTGGAGTTGAAACAGTTGCAGCAGGGAAGGGATAGAATTAACCTTGTAACCCTGCCATTGGCCGTCGGCGTCGTAGTGGAGGGTGCGCTTGGGCACGGTGCGGATAAAAGGCGCGGCCAGGCGCGCTTTGAAGCTGGTCATGCGGGGCACACCCAGGGCTGGGGCGTAAGCCAGAATCCCGGCAATCTCCGGGTGTTCGCTGGCCAGGTGAAGCGCCAGCAGCGCCCCCATTGACTCCCCGCCGACAAAAATACGCTCGCACCGGGTGGCGAGCTGGTGATACGCGGCGGTCATAGCTTCCGTCCACTCCGGCCAGCGGGTGCGTTCCAGGGCGTCGGGGGTGGCCCCGTGGCCGGGCAGCAGCGGGCCGGAGACGGTGTAGCCTTTTTCGTGGAGATGGCGAGCCAGCAAACGCACTTCCGCCGTCGTCGCCGTCCAACCGTGTGAGAGCAGCACGCCCACTGGCCCCCCAGCCCAGAAGAAGGAATCGCCAGGGAGGTGGGGGTTGTGGAGGGTAGAGTTTAGGTTCATGAGTTTCTTTAAAAAAGGGAACTCATAGGAACTGAGGGAACTGAGGGAACTCAAATTTCCTTTAGTTCCATTAGTTCCCTCTTTGGTTAGGCCGAATGTTGTGTAATGGCCTCCGCCACAATTTCAGCCACATCCTTCACCTTCATCGGACTGCCGGCCTGGGTGTTGGCGTCGTTGAGCATGCGGGCGCAAAAGGGGCAGCCGATGGCCAGGGTGTCCGCGCCGGTGGCTTTGGCTTCGGCGTAGCGGTTGGCGTTGACTGCTTGCATACCGTGTTCTTCTTCCTTCCACATTTGCGCCCCGCCCGCGCCGCAGCAGAAGGAGTTATTTTTGCGGCGGTTCATCTCCAGCAGGGTCAGGCCGGCCTGGGCCAGTGCCTCGCGGGGTGAGTCATAGATACCGTTGTGGCGGCCCAGATAGCAGGGGTCATGGAAAGTGACCCCCCCCTGCCCCCCCTCTTGAGGGGGGGAGAGTTTGAGCCGGCCGCTGCCAACCAACTCGGTCAGCAGTTGGGTGTGGTGCAGCACGGTGTAATTGCCGCCGAAATCGGCGTATTCTTGGCCGATGGTGTGCAGGCAGTGAGGACAGCCGGTGACAATGCGCTTCTGGTCTGCCCCCACCGAGTTGAGCAGCTCGATGTTGGCCTGGGCCATTTCAAAAAAGAGGTATTCGTTGCCGGCCCGGCGGGCCACGTCGCCGGTGCAGCTTTCGTTGTTGCCCAGCACGGCAAAGTTCACCCCGGCGGCATTGAGTACGGTGGCAATGGCGCGGGCAATGGCCTGAGCGTTGGGGTCAAATGCCCCGGCGCAGCCTACCCAGTACAGCACATCAAAATCGGGGTTTTCTTCCACCGTCGGCACTTTGAAGGGCAGGGATTTGGTCCACTCCAGCCGGTCGGAGGCCATCTGCCAGGGGTTGCCGTTGCGCTCCATGCCGGTAAAAGCCCCTTTGAGTTCGTGCGGAAAAGTGCTGTTCATCAACACCTGGTCGCGGCGGATATTGAGAATGTCGAACATCGGCTCGTTGCCGACAGGGCAGACCTCCACACACGCGCCGCAACTGGTACAGGCCCAGACCGCGCTCTCGCTGATGGCGTATTCGAGCAGGGTGAGTGGGTCCTCTTTGCCGGCGGCCAGCCCGGTCATATCGTCCCAGATGTGATAGCGCTTATTGACTTCCAGGGCCGAAGGAGATAACTCCTTGCCGGTCACATAGGCCGGGCAGGCATCCTGGCAGCGGTTGCACATGATACAGGCAAAGGCGTCAACAATATGCGTTTGGGGCAGGTCGGTCAGGCGGGCCACGCCAAACTGCTCGATGCTCTCGTTGTTGAAATCAATGGGGTCGAGCGCGCCCAGAGCGCGGCGCTGCGGGCGGGTCATAAAATTGAAGGGGCCGATGAATAGATGGGCGTGTTTGGTGTAGGGAAAGTAGGGCAAAAAGGCCAGAATCAGGCCGAGGGCAATCCACCAACTGACGTGCCAACCGGCGGCCTGCGCGCCCGGCGACAGTCCGGCCCATAAAGTGGCGACGGCACTGGCAAAGGGCTGCCAGGGATCGCCACCCTCCTGGGCCACCAGAAAGGACGCGCCCAAAAAGCGAAAGCCGACATGGCTGAGGATAAAGCCGCCGACAATGAGCGAGTCGTTGGGGATGCCGGTCGGTACTTTGGGATGCAGTTTGACGTTATCGTGGTAGGTCAAGACCGGCGATTTGACCACAAATCGTCGCACCAGGAAATAAATCATGCCAATCAAGACACCTATACTGAGCGCATCGGCCAGGAGGCGGTAAAGACCCCCCACCGTCGTATCGCCCAGAAAGCGAAAACCGGGCAAATAGCCTTCGAGGACATCAACGGCGTTGACCAGAAAATAAAACAAAAAGCCCCAGGCAATGGCAAAGTGGAACAACGAGGTCACGGGCCGGTGGCGCAGAATCCGCCCCTGGCCGATCAGGGCGATCAAGCCGGTCCACAAGCGCTGTGGCAGGTCATCGAAGTTGAGCCGGCCCTGGCCGCGCAGCACTACCCGCGCCATGCGACTAAAAGTAACATAGGTGAAGTACAACGAGGCCAGTACAGCCACAGCAAATAAGATTTTCTCGATTAAGGTCAGCATTGACTCCTCGATGGGTTAGGTTGGGAGATTAGAGATTGGAGATTGTTATTCTGAAATCTCCAATCTCTAATCTCTAAACGCACCACATTATACCAACAATCTGAAATCAGGGCCAAACAAAAAACCCGCGCGCTTTCTTTAATGAAAGGCACGGGTGGGCGGACGGTTAAGTTGGAGATGGAGTCCAAAGCTTGCTTTGGAAAAGCCAAAGCAAGCTTTGGACTCCAGTTTCTATAATCGCCAACTTATTTTGATTACACTCGTTGGATTTAGGCGGCTCGCTTCAGGTCAGACTGGTTAAAGTGCTCAGCCACCATTTTTTGGGCGTTTTCATAGCGTTTGAGCAGTTGTTTGTCACTGCCCTTAAAGCTGATGATGGTTTGCTGGGCGCAGACGGCGCAGCCCCGTTGGGCGCGGTAGCTGTCCATTTCGCAACTCAGGCAACTGCCCAGATTAATCATCATCAAGCAAAAAGCCAAAGCGTCGGGGTGGGTATCGGGCAAGGTTGACAACGAGTCAACCAACCTGGCCCATTCTTCGCCGCGCAAATTACGCAAGCGGGCAATCAAACGAGGCGTAAAGAGTAAATCATATTTGCCATAAACCTGCGGAAGATCGCTCATAGTTTCCCATTCCTGCTTTGGCCCGGCTTCACCGGCTATTAAGTTTAAATAATATAGATATTCAGATAATGTTTTGGGTAGGGGCACGGCCTTGCGCCTGCCCCACCAGGGGCGACCGCAAGGGTACGCCCCTACAGATTCAAAATGTTTTTCTGAACATCTATAGCTAAAAATAAACATAACTATTATAACCGGGGCATGGGCGCATGTCAATAGCTTAATTTTTGGCGCCAGATGCGGTGCACGAACGATTTGTTTTTGGCTGGATGATTGAAATCATCGGCTGGTACAAAAAGTGCGTTCAAAACGCACTAAACGGCTGTATTTCAACCTGTTTCAACGGGTTTTCGATTACCAGCGGAGCGTTGAAACGCTCCGCCCCAAGACTGGCGAGTAAATTCACCAACAGATCGTTGGTGCACCCCACCAGATGCTCCCTATTGATTTTGCCCCTGGTTAGTGATATAATGGGGGAGAATCGAGCTTCAATCGAGAACGAAATTTAACAAACTTATCAGCCGATCCAGGCTGCTTTAACCGGCGATGGCGCGGGTGGTTGGATACAATGATTCACCGCGTGTTAACTGCAAGAAAAGGGGATGTCACGGACCCAGAATTGACTGGGCCAGGGCAGCCCCTTTTTTTATCGGGGAAGCTAATTCCCCAAGCGAGTTTGCTATGAAAACAAAGTATCGGCAAAGATTTTGGCTGAATCGGCTTCATCCCTCCTTAAAAGCGCCGTTCTTTATCGTAGGGGCAATTTTGGTTATCGCTGCTGCCGCCTATGGCGCTCTAACCCCACTTCGACTGCCCTACCCGGCCCAGGCAGCGGTCGCGCCTCCCGCGGCCGGTCAAACTACCGTTTCCTATACCACCATTACTATCCCGACCCATCCGGTTGACCAGGCTCTCAGTTACCTGGTCAACCCGACTTATAATATCCCCTATGCCCGGCTCGACCGCAGCAAATATGATGGCGGGAAGCTGGTCAACCGGACGTTCAATTTGATTGTTCTGGAAAATGATTATCTCAAGTTAAGCGTTATGCCCGAACTCGGCGGGCGGATTTACCAGGCTTTTTTCAAACCCACCGGCCACAACATATTTTATCAAAACCCGGTGCTGAAACCCTCGCCCTGGGGACCGCCCGAAATGGGCTGGTGGCTGGCTGCCGGCGGCATGGAATGGGGGCTGCCGGTGGAAGAGCACGGCTATGAATGGGGCATTCCCTGGAGTTATAAAGTGACCGACCTGGCCGATGGGGCAATGGTGGAGGTGTGGGACTCGACGGCCCCGGACAGGCTGCGGGCCAAAGTAGCCATTACCCTACCCGATGACGCGGCCTATTTTCAGGTCGCCCCAACCCTGGAAAACCCGACCAACCAGCCCATTGATTACAAATTCTGGCTAAACGCCATGCTGGCCCCCGGCTCGGCCAACCAGGTGAGTCCCTATCTGCGGATTATTATGCCGACTAATGAAGTGACGGTCCACTCCACCGGCGACGGACGTTTGCCAGGAGCCTGGTCCGCCGCCGGCTGGCCGGTTCACAACAGCGTTGATTGGAGTTTGCTGGGCAACTGGCGCGAATGGTATGGTTTTTTCCAGCGGCCGCGCGCAGCCGGCGACTTTCAGGCCATCTACGACGAGGCTTACGACGAAGGCGTGGTGCGTACCTACGACAGCCGGATTGTCCAGGGGGCCAAGTTTTTTGCCTTTGGCTCCGGGACCAAAGCCATTTCGCCCGACCTCTACACCGACGGTAACTCCAGCTATGTGGAAATGCACGGCGGCGTCGCCCCCACCTTTGCCGACACCCGCCGGTTGGAGGCACACGCCTCTATAAGCTGGCAGGAGCGCTGGTATCCCGTAGCCGGGCTGGGCAGCCTGACCTGGGCCAATGACCGCCTGGCCCTGCGCCTGGAGGATACCGCTGAGCAAACTCGACTGCGGCTGGCCGTAACCCGCACCGCACCTGAGGCCCGTATCCTGTTATTACGCCGAACCAGCAACGAAGTTCTGTACGACGCCCGCGCCACCCTCCAGCCGGGCCAACCGTTTGCCTCGCCCTGGCTGACCCTGCCCAATTTGAATCCCGCCGACATGGCCGTGGTGGTTTACGACAGCAGCGGGGCGGTGCTGGGCGCTTATCAGTATCAGGGCGGTTCGATGGCAACGCCCACCCCCGGCCCCAGCCCAACCTCGACGCCGGGTTCGGCCTGGCAGGGCCGGCTGCTCCGCACCATCCCTATCCAGGGTTGGTCCAGCATTGTGCGTATCTGGGTGAGAAACAAGATTGGGCTGCCCGTAACTATTGCGGTTGAAAATGGAAGCTGGCGGACGGTTGGCTATGTTGGCTCCAAGCCAGAATACGGGGTTGACGCGCTGGAGTTTGCGCCGTTGGCTGCCGGGGTATATCTGATTACGCCCCAGGGTTTGAACACCAGCTTTCGGGTCAATGTGCCGGCCAGTTCCATCGTCGAAGTGCTTTTTGAGGAAAATCAAACGATTACGCCCACCCCTTCACCAACTGTTACCGCCAGCCCCACGCCCGGCCCCAGTGGGACCGCCACGCCGACCGCCTCGGCCACGCCCACGGCTTCTCCTACGGCCTCAGCCACAGCCACTGCTTCGCCGACGGCGACGGCCACTCCAACCCGTACCGCCACCCCAACGTTAACTCCGGTCTCGGCCTGGGCGGGTCGGATCCGGCGCACGGTGCGGATTGCCGGCTGGTCCAGCATTGCCCGCATTTGGGTCAGTGGTCAAAGGCAAGTACCGGTGACGCTGGCCGCCGTCAATTGGAACTGGCGCGCTACCTCTCTTACCGGCTCCAAACCGGAATATGGACCGGATGCCCTGGAATTTGCGCCGCTGGCCCCAGGGCGGTACAGCCTGACCGTGCCCAGTTTGTCGGCCCGCTTCGATTTTGACCTGCCTGCCAGCACCATAGCCGAAATCGTGATCGAACCGGCTTCATCGCCCATCGCCACCGCTACCTTGACGCCAACGCCTACTCCATCCTTTACCCCAACCCCGACTCATACGCCAACGGCAACCCCACTGCCTCCAACCTTGACCGCAACGCCGACTTCTTCATCCACGCCCGAACCATCCCTGACCCCAATGCCCACTTCATCATCCACCCCGCCAGAACCGACATCCACCCTGACCCCCACGCCGATTTCATCGCCAGATCCGTCTGAGCCGACGCCGGCTGCCACTGAATCTCCGACCGTTACGGCTACCTCAACCCCGACCCCGACGCCAGGCTGGCGGGTGCGGATTCCCACGAACATCACCGTCCCTGGTAACTGGTTTGCCGTGATCCGGGTCAGTGTGGAAGGGCTGGTCAGACAGCCGGTTCGGATGACCATTGTGACGAATGACCCCAATCCTTATCAGACCACCTGTCTGACCGGGACAAAACCGGAGTACGGGCCCTATTTCTGCGAGTTCGCGCCGCTGATTCCGGGGCAGTACCGGCTTGCCCCTGACGGCCTGGATATTTCGACTACGGTTGAGGTTGGCCGGGGCGGTGTGGCGGTGGTTATTTTTGAGCGTAATTAAGCGGTGAGTACTCATTTGGTTAAAAAATAGATTGTGAAATTCGAGGTTTTTCGGTACAATTCAGATGGGTGTGACCAAAATAGTGGGCGATTGGGTAATTGCTCCGGCATGTCATTTCGACCGCAGGGAAAAATCCCCAATACCTCGCTTTTAACCGTTGCGTCCTGGGGATCTCTCGACCTTCGGTCTCGAAATGACATGAGGCTGAGTAGTAACGGCGATGGTGAAAATTGGAGTCCAAACCTTGGTTTGGAAAAGCCAAAGCTTGCTTTGGACTCCAGCTTCAATTCTGGAGCAAGAATGGCGTTTATCCCCCTTCACTGGTTTCCCTCTCCTTTTTTTGGTTGGATGCTTGCTTTTTGTTTCTGCGGCTGGGCCTTTTTGGAATTTGTCAATCACTTGATTGGCAAAGGAATCCGGCTGGGACAGACAGGCCAGAGCCGTGACCGGGGTTCTTACTGGCTGCTGATTGTAACGGTTTATGGTTGTTTCTGCCTGGCTTATATAGGAAGGGTGCTCGATTGGGGCGTGGTGGTTGGCGCGGCTCAATACCTGGGCCTGGGATTGATGGTGGCCGGGATTGCCTTGCGGGAGTGGGCGGTTGTTGTGCTGGGGCGATACTTCTCGGTGGTAGTGGCGCTGGAGGTGGATCATCAATTGGTAACGGCTGGTCCCTACCGCTGGCTGCGCCACCCAGCCTATACAGGCGGCGCCATTGCGACCCTTGGATTTGCCCTGGCCCTGGGTAGTTGGGTCAGCGCGGCCCTGATTACTCTTATCTTATTGCTGGCCTTTGCCTACCGCATTCGCCTGGAAGAACAGCTTTTGTTAGCCGCTTTCGGCGACGTCTACCGCGATTATATGGCCCGCACCTGGAAGCTTTTTCCAGGATGGTAAGGATGCCGAAACTAGTCAAGGTAAGTAAGCTGTGGTACACTAAAAAAGGTTTACCTGGCAATGGTAAATATTACTCTTAGTGGATATAGTGATATTTTTCACATTTGATGATGACATATATCACTATTATTTTTGGAGTAAATCTGTTAATTTAAGCCTAAATAGATACAGTTGATTCGCAACAGTCAGGCCGCTGTTGCCCCATTATTGTGATGGGGAGGCTACCTTGCCTTAGTATCGTATCAGTGAAGATGCGAGATTACACTGCAAACAGTGACTAACAGCCCGAGTGTTTCCGTCAAGCGGATAGCCCGGGCTATTTTATTAAAAATACTGCCGGGGAATTTTTATGAAGACAACAAAAGAAAAAATCGAATATTTGCGGCAAATGAGAGCGCGTCTGACCGCAGGCGGTGGGGAGAAGCGAATTGCCAAACAACACGAGAGCGGCAAACTCACCGCCCGTGAACGGCTGGCGCTTCTTTTCGATCCTGATACCTTCCAGGAGATGTATTTGTTTGCCCAACATCGCGCTACCAGGTTTGGACTGGCCGGTCAGGAGTTACCCGCCGATGGTGTTGTCACCGGGGTGGGGGCCGTAGATGGCCGGCAAGTGTTTGTCGCCTCACAAGATTTTACGGTTTCCGGTGGTTCGGTGGGGGAAACCCATGCCAATAAGATTTGCCAGGTTCAGGAGATGGCCTTAAAGAGCGGCAGCCCCCTGGTGATTTTTAACGATAGCGGGGGGGCGCGTATTCAGGAGGGCATTGATGCTCTGAGCGGTTATGGGCGCATCTTTTATCGGAATGTGCTGGTCTCAGGGGTGGTGCCGCAGATAGCCATTATTGCGGGTCCGTGCGCTGGCGGGGCCGCCTATTCGCCGGCCTTAATGGATTTTATCATTATGGTTAAAGGCACCGGCAAACTCTTTATCACCGGCCCCCAGGTTATCAAGGAAGTGACCGGCGAAGTGGTCACCCCCGAAGAATTGGGCGGCGCTTACGCCCAGGAAGCTCACAGTGGCAACGTCCATTTGGTGGCTGAAAATGACCAGCATGCAATTCAACTCTGCCAAAAACTGCTTGGTTTTCTGCCCAGTAATAACCTGGAAGACCCGCCGGAATACGGCAACGGCGAGGTCGTCTTTGGCGAAGATCCGGTCCTGGATGCCATCATCCCTGATAACCCGCGCGACAGTTACGATATCAAAGAAGTGATTGGCCGCCTGGTAGATGAGGGCGATTTTATGGAAATTCAGGAACAGTTTGCCCCCAACGCGGTTATCGGTTTTGGGCGGATCAACGGCCAATCGGTTGGCATTGTGGCCAATCAACCTGCGGTCTTGGCCGGGGCATTGGATATTAATGCCTCGGATAAAATCGCCCGTTTTGTCCGTTTTTGCAATGCCTTTAATATTCCGCTGATTACCTTTGTAGATGTGCCGGGCTTTTTGCCGGGGGTGGAGCAGGAATACGGCGGCATCATCCGGCACGGGGCCAAAATGCTCTTTGCTTACTCGGCGGCGACGGTGCCCAAGATTACGCTCATTCTACGCAAGGCGTATGGCGGCGGCTACCTGGCAATGTGCGCCAAAGATTTAGGGGCCGACCGTGTGGCCGCCTGGCCGACCGGCGAAGTGGCAGTGATGGGCGCGGCCGGGGCGGTCAACATCATCTATGGCAACGAAATCAAGAACGCCGCCGATCCCGAAGCAGTCCGGGCCAAGTTTATCCAGGAGTATGAAGCCGAGTTTGCTAATCCTTATGTGGGGGCTGCTCGTAACTTGATTGATGATATCATCGAACCCAAAGATACACGGCGCTACTTGAGTCTGGCCCTGGAGTCGCTCCGCGCCAAACGCGATGTCCGCCCGCAAAAGAAGCACGGGTTGATCCCTCTATAAAATACAAAAGGTGAGTTATGAAAGAAAATCTAACAGTTTCTCGGCCGGGTGGGTCCCCTGTGGCCTCGGCTGCGCTCTCACCAAAAGTGGTGGCGGCTATTTCGGCGGCGGTTGTGGTAACCCTGGGCCAAACAGCTCGCATCCGCCGCATTCGTTACTGGCGCGCCCGGCCCACCAGCGCCTGGGCGGTTCAAGGTCGTGTTTCGATTATGAATTCTCACGGAACAAGACGTTAAGCAGTTATTTTAATTTAGCAAAAGGATTCTTGATATGAAAAAGTTACGCGTCACCGTTGATGGTATCAGTTATGAAGTTGAAGTCGAATTCCTGGAAGATAGTGACGGAGGAGGGGCTGCCGGTCATAGTCTGCCTGCGGCCAGCGTGCCCCAGGTGGCTCAACCGGCGCCTGCGCCGGCTGCCTCCCCTGCCGCTCCGGCCCCGCCGGCTGCCGGCGCTGCTAATGAAGTCGTCTCGCCTATTGCGGGCGTGGCTCGCAAGATCAATGTCGCTGTAGGCGATGTAGTTAAACAAAATCAGCCGGTGGTTGTTGTTGAGGCGATGAAAATGAATACGAACATCAACGCTCGTGCAGCCGGCAAGGTCAAAGAAATCAAGATCAAAGTGGGCGAGCCTGTTCAAAAAGGCCAAGTTTTACTTATTTTGGAGTAGGGATAACTATGAGTACCAATTCTCAGTTTGTAGATGTTACGTTGCGCGACGGTCATCAAAGCCTGGCCGCCACCCGGATGACCACCGCCCAGGCGATGCGGGTTCTGCCGATGATTAACGATGCCGGGTTTGCCACCCTGGAATTATGGGGTGGGGCCACCCTGGATAGTTGTATTCGATTTTTGGATGAGGACCCCTGGGAACGACTGGTCACTTTTAAGGAAACTTTGGGCGGCGGTGAAAAAATCCGCTGCCTATTGCGGGGACAAAATCTTTTTGGTTACCAGCCCGCCGCCGACGACCTGGTGATTTCCTTTGTCAAGGAGGCCGTTGTCAATGGGGTGGGGCTAATGCGAATTTTTGATGCTCTGAATGACTTTCGTAATTTGCAAATCCCCATTCTGGCTACCAAAGCAGCCGGCGGCAGGGTTGAAGGAAGCTTGTCTTACACCACCAGCCCCGTTCACACCACCGACTATTTTGTGGAATTTGCCAAAAAATTGGAGGCCGAGGGGTCAGACCAGATTGCCATCAAAGATATGGCCGGTTTGCTGTACCCTACCGAGGCGCTTGATCTGTTTAAAGGGCTAAAACAAAATATCTCGGCGCCGATCACCTTCCACAGCCACAGCACCACCGGGGTGGCTACATTGTCCGCCGTGATCGCCATGCACCATAAGCTCGATTATATTGATACCGCCATCACGCCTTTTTCCGAAGGAACCTCGCATCCGGCTATTGAAGTGTTGATTGTGTTTGCCGAGGAGATGGGTATTGACCACGGCCTGGATAAAGCGCTTATCCTAAAAATTCAAGCCGAGTTGTTTAATATCTTTGAAGAGCTAAAAAAGTTCATTCCGGCCTACGGTAAATTTTACCGGCCGGTTCGTTATGAAGATATTGACCGGAAACAGGTCAATCAGATTATCGAACTGGTCGTTAAAGACGATAAAGCGGCGATTGAACAGGCCATTCCCTTGATGCGCCGCTTATTGGCCGATCTGAATTATCCCGACTATGATGATAAGATTTTTGAAGCCCAGGTGCCAGGCGGCATGCTTAGCAATCTGTACAATCAGATGAAGGAGATGGGCCAACTGGAACTTATGGACCAGGTTCTGGCCGAAATTCCCCAGGTGCGGGCCGACGCCGGTTATGTCCCCCTGGTGACGCCGACCAGCCAGATTGTTGGCTCTCAGGCCGCCTTTAACGTGATGAATGGCCGCTATACGCTGGTTTCTGAGCCGTTTAAGATGATTTTCCGGGGCGAGTTTGGCCGCACCCCCGCGCCGGTCAACCCCGATGTAGCGGCTCTGGTGCTGGACCCGGATGATGAGATCAAACATTACCGTCCAGCTTCGTATCTTTTGCCGGTTTTGGAAGATCAATATGACTTACCGTTTGTCAAAACCCATCAAGATTTACTGCTCTATCTGCTGTTCGGCCAGTCGGCGGAAAGCTTTCTGCAAAAGAAGTATGGCTTAAGTTAAGCCTTTAGTTACTGTAACTACTCAACCGTCATGTCATCCTTCGACTGCGCTCTGGACTGGTTTCGAGGCTGAAAGCCGAGAAATCTTCTGAGACTATACCCTGCAAATGCAGGCTTTGGAGATTTCTCGCTCCCTGCGTAGCGTGTCACTCGAAATGACATGACTCAGTAGATCCAACTTTCGAGGAGTGAGGCACGCCTACGTGCCGAACGGAGCCGCACGTGGGCGTGCTGTCTCCTCAAATTTGGATCCACTGTGACTGTGTAGTTATGATTATTTTGAATTCGTGTGGAGAAGGTTAGGCTGGGCACGGAAGGGTTAGCCGAAACAGACTGAAATGTTCGTCAAAGCCTTTGATCGAGGTGGCAAAGGGGGCAACGTTGACCCCCATGGTGTCGAGCAGGTGAGCTACGGCGGGGTCGCGCCACAGTTTTTCGGAAACAACCACATCGCCGCCCTGGCTCTTATCTTGCAAGCGGGCGGCCAGGTTGACAGTAGTGCCAAAATAATCCAGCCGGTCGTTGAGGTTGACGGCCAGGCACGGCCCCTGGTGCAGCCCCAGCTTGATAATCAGCGGCTCGTTGAGGTGGCTGGCGTTAAAGTCGTTGATCTGCCGTTGAATCGCCAGGGCCGCGCCAACCCCTTTGGCCGGATCGGCAAAGACCGCCATAATCGCATCGCCAATAGTTTTGACAATCGCCCCCTCATGATCCCGGATAATGCGCTGCAAAAAAGCAAACTGCTCGCGGACCAGCGCATAAGAAGCTGCGTCTCCCCACCGATTATACATCGCCGTCGAGCCAACCAAATCAGAAAAGAGAATAGTGACGCTCTGTACCCCAATCTCTTCGCCGGGCCGGAGCACCTCATCGCTAAACAGGTCGCGGAAATGCTGTAGCGCCGTCACCTGGGCAGCGGTGGCGGCGTCGGCGTACCAGGCGGCCTGCTCAAGATAGATGCGCTGCGGGTAGCCAGCTTTGTTGGTGAGGGTCAGGGTGATTTCTGGACACGAGTTGTTGGCTTGAGGTGGGGCCGGCTGCGCGACAGCCTCGATCATCTCCCCATTGGTTTTGACGGACAGCGAAATAAGCGGGCTTTGCCACTCGACTGGGGTTTCGACGCCGGGGCGCTGGGTGCGGAAGCGGTAGCGGCCCGGTTCCAGTTTGACCCGCAAGCGGCGCGTTTCGCCGGGCTGGATAATCTGGTGGACTAAAATATGGGGTGTCACCATGGGGCCGCCGACGCAGTAGGACCCATCGTGGACGGCCCGAATTTGGGGATGGGGGGTAAAGGTAAGCTCGACGTTCTGGGAAAAGTCGGCTTCAAAATCAATGTTGCAGGTGGCGCAGTGGACTCCTTTGCTCACTTCGTCAAGCGAAGCCGCCTTATTTTTAACGCCGCGACACAAAGGGCAGAGCAGGTCCCAGCGCAGGTTCAGCAAACCCAACTTGGCCGCAGAAAGGCACATCTCCAAAATGGCCCGGCGGGGCGCTTGCCAGGCGTCGGCCAGTACATAGGGCCGGATGCGGGCCAGATTGACATCGGCTTCGGTGACAATTAAATCGGCCAGATGCTGCACCCAGCGTAATTCGTGGCCCTGGCCGGCCAGTTGGTGGGTCAATTCCCGCAGCCGGGCCTGGCCGGCTTCAGCCAAGGGAATTATTTTGAAGAGAAAGGGCTGGTTGGTTTGCTGCTGGAGGAAAGCATCAATGGTGCGGAAAACATGCCCAAAATTGCGCCGCATCTCCCACCCGAATTGGTAAGGGATGCCCAGCAGCCCAATCAGGTTAGCGGGGGTTACCTCCACATCATATTTGAGGAGGGCGCCGTTTTCAAGGGGCTGCAATTGTAGATGGGCGCGAGTTTCGGCCAGGGGACCGTGACTGAAGGTGCGGACGTTTCTAAATTCCTGTTCTCGCACCCATTCAAAGGGATGATCTTCGAACTCAACGGTCAGGCCGAAGCGGCCGGTGCGGGCAGTCAAGCGGCTGCCGCCCGTATCCAGCGGTGTTTCAAGGTAAGCGATGACAGGCAGGTGCGCCGCCTGATTAAAGCGTTGGGTATCGGCCACATAAGGCCACAGCGATTCGGGCGAGCTTTTGAGCTGCCACTGCCAGCGGTAGGTAAAAGTTTTCCAGGCCATCAAAGATTTAGGAACAATTTGTTTGAACTGTGAGTTAAAGTGTAACACAAAGTTTTGGACGGTGCTATAGGATAACATGGGGAGAGGCTCCGCTCTTGGCCGAAATCAATTGGTAAAGTTCAGTAGCCTCAGTTTAGACTAACTCAGACCGATTTTCCAGACCAAAAAGTATTCATTTTTTGCTCACTTTTGGTTGGCTTCCCGCCAACCGGTTTCATCCAGATGGAGTACGGGCTGCTTTTTGACATAGGCGCGGGCCTCGTCTACTGACGCCTTGATCGCCTCACTGGTGCGCTGTTCCAGGGTGGGCGCCGAGCCGAGGCTGACCTCAACCTGAAAAAAATCGGTCATCACTTCCAACGATACGATGAAACAATCAATTGGGCTTGTAGCCCTGGTGGTTCGTGCGGTTTCTTTTGATGGGGCTGGATACCCCTTCATTGCAACTGGTTCCCCATCTGATCAATGAGAAAAACCTCCTTAACGTTTAATTGGTATAGTGAAGGTGATAAAAAAGAAATGGTTATAAAAACATTTCTCCCCAGCGTGGGTAAGTTGGATGAGGTTAGAGGTGAAAAGCAAGGTTCCCCCTAATCGGGTTCCGCGCAAGCCCGAAGGACAGGCCACGCGGGGTAAAACGGCGCACAATCGCTTACGCCGGGTAGATAATTTTTTGCTGCAATATGACCCCGCTTTATTGAGCCGAAGCGATGGCCTGTATGCCAGGGCGTTTTATGTAGACCTGGGCTTTGGGGCTGAACCGATGACTACCCTGGAGAGCGCAGACCGCCTGCGCCGGCTCAACCCCCGGTTACCGGTGTTAGGTGTTGAAATTGCCCCTGAACGAGTGGCTAAAGCCCAACCTTACGCCGATGCCCTGACATTTTTTCGCCTGGGTGGTTTTAACTTGCCCCTGCAAAAGTGGCCGGACGGCCAGCCGGAAACGGTGCGGCTGATCCGGGCCTTTAATGTGCTGCGCCAGTATGAGGAAAGCGCAGTGGCTCAGGTATACAAGCGGTTGGCTCAGTATGTTTTGCCCGGTGGGCTGTTGATTGAAGGCACGTCTGACCCTTTTGGCCGGATTTGGGCGGCCAATGTGCTGCGCCGTCCCTCGGGTCAGGAGGCTGAAATTCCCTGGCAGGCCGAAGCCCTGGTGTTTAGTATTAACTTTCGGGCAGGCTTTGACCCCGGCCAATTGCAAACGGTGTTGCCCAAAAATTATATCCATCGCATGGTTCCGGGCGAAGCAATTTATGATTTTTTTGCCGCCTGGAAGGCCGCGGCCCAGGAAACACAAGCTTATAAAGGGTGGGGGCTGCGCCAATGGTTTGGGGCCAGTGCTCAAAATCTAGCGGGGCGCGGCTACTCGATTAATTTACGGCGTAAGTGGCTCTGGCAGGGTTGGCTAATTTGGCGGCTGGACAGAGACATAAAATAAGCGCCGGGCGCTTGGTTCAGCCCTTCTTGCGATGGCACTGCACCAAGAGACCCGGCGTACCGGCTACCTGAAACAGATAGCCCAGAAACGAAAGAATCGCTTCGCCCAGATTTTTACCACTTTGAAAGCATCACGACGATGGAGCGAGCCTTGACCGGGTAGGCAATGGTTGGCTCTAATTCAATTTCTTTACCGGGGGGGTGAATATCCAGCGGGGAAGGCTGGCCGGTATCGAGGACGAGACGCCAGCGGCCGTTGTGAGGCGCAGGCGGCAAGTAAAAGAGACGGGCGCGAATGTCGCTGTTTAACATCACCAGGAAATCCACATCGTTGCTGGCCGCGCCCGTTTCCTGGCAGGAACCGTCCATGGTAAACATCAGCCATTTGCTGGCAGGATCCCAGGTAGCATCGAGGCCACTGGGGCCGTACCAATGCACATCGCGAAACTGGTCGTCATCCAGGTCGTGCCCGGTAAAAAAGGTGGTGCGCCGAAAAACCGGGTGGGCCTGGCGCAGAGCAATGACGTGCCGGGCAAAGCGGAAAACATCGGCATGCTTTTCCAGCAAGCGCCAGTCGTACCAGGAAATCTCGTTGTGTTGGCAGTAGGCATTGTTGTTACCTTGTTGGCTGCGCCGGAACTCGTCGCCACCCAGGAGCATAGGCGTGCCCTGTGATAGCATCAGGGTAGCCAGAAAATTTTTAACCTGGCGCGACCGAACCGCCTCAACTTGGGGGTTGGTGGTGGGGCCTTCAACGCCGTAGTTATAGCTGGAGTTATTACTGCTGCCATCCTGGTTATGTTCGCCGTTGGCCTCATTGTGCTTGGTGTTGTAGCTGACCAGGTCGTTCAGGGTAAAGCCGTCGTGGGCGGTGACATAATTAATGCTGGCGTTGGGCGGGCGGCCATCGGCGTAGTACAGGTCGGCGCTGCCGGCCAGCCGGGTAGCCAGCGCGCCGGTCAGGCCGGGGTCGCCGCGCCAAAAACGGCGCACATCATCGCGGTATTTGTCGTTCCACTCGGCCCAGCGCACCCCACCGGGAAAGCGGCCCACCTGATAGCCGGCAATGTCCCACGGTTCGGCAATAAGCTTGGCTGTGCGCAGTAAAGGGTCTTCGGCAATACGGGTGGTCAGGGGCGGGTTGCCCGAAATGTGACCGCCCGGTTGGCGGGTCAAGCTGGTGGCCAGGTCAAAGCGAAAGCCGTCCACGTGCATTTCCAGCACCCAGTAGCGCAGGCAGTCGAGGATAAAATCCTGCACTACCGGATGGTTAGCATTGACGGTATTGGCGACGCCGGTAAAATCTTGATAGTAACGCGGGTTGTCGGCCAGGATGTAATAAATGCTGTTGTCAATGCCCCTAAAACTGAGGGTCGGGCCGAGGTGGTTGCCCTCGACTGTGTGGTTGAAGACCACATCCAAAATGACCTCCAACCCGGCCTGATGCAGCGCCCGCACCATTTCTTTAAAGGCGACAACCTGCTGGCCGGCGTCTGCGCCCAGGTGGCTGTAGTGGCCTTTGGGCGCAAAGAAGCAGAGCGTGTTGTAACCCCAGTAGTTACGCAGTCGCTCGCCGGTTTTGGGGTTAAAGCGTCGAAATTCCCACTCGTCAAATTGATGGACGGGCAGTAGCTCGATGGCCGTAACCCCCAACTCTTTGAAGTGGGGGATTTTTTCGACCACACCCATGTACGTGCCGGGATGGTTCACCCCGGCGCTGGGGTGATAGGTCAAGCTACGGACGTGGGTTTCGTAGATAATAGTTTCATGCAGGGGGCGGTTGAGCGGGCGGTCGCCCTGCCAATCAAAACCGTCGTCGCCGTAAACAATGGATTTGGGCATGCCGGCCAGGTGGGTGGTAGTGGAAAATGAAAGGTCGGCCAGCGGTGAGTTGCGGTCGTAGCCGTAAGCCCGGCTAAAATCCCAATGAAAATTGGGACCGCCGGTCAAAGCTCTGGTGTACGGGTCAAGCAGGGGTTTATGGCGGTTAAAGCGATGGCCTCGTTCCGGTTGGTACGGCCCATCCATGCGGTACAGGTACAATTGGCCGTGTTTTACCCCGGATAAATGGATATGCCAGATATCGCCAGTGCGGTTATCAAGGGGATGCAGTTCAAATTCGTGGGTGGGGGTGCTGGCCATCGGCTGGTCAAACAGCATCAACCAGACCCGCGTGGCGTGGCGGCTGAAGATAGCAAAGTTGGTCCCCTCGGCGGTGACGGTTGCGCCCAGGGGCAGCGGTTGGCCGGGGGTAGGGTGGATGAGTGGGATCAATTACGAATGTCCTCTCGTAATCCTCGTTGGGTGGCTCACTCCTTATATCCTACATTATGTTAGGCTAAAATACAATTGAACGTTTGCGCTTTATGCTCAGCCCAGGCCGTCAAGGTGGATAGGTTGGTTATACACCTTTTCCAGCAGTTTTTTGAGTTTTTGGGTATGAGTTAATATCTCGTCTTCGGCGCTTTCCAGTTCAACCCGAACATTGGGCGGCACGAATAAGATACCGCCTAACTTATTAATTTTTACCTCAGCCTTGCGCCGATGATCTTGTTGAATGGCGATCAGTTTTAGCAGATGATCAACTTCTTTTCTGGTTTCATCGTCAAAATTGGCCGGTTTTAGTTCCAAAAATTTCTCTTTGGCGCTGGCCTGCACCCCATCCGGCAAGGCCGGCCTATCGTCGGGTTCTTCCATTTTTTGACGCCGTTCGCGCCGCTCGGCCAGAATTTTACGGGCCTCGTCAAAGAGAAAGCTGACAGCTTGGGTTAAAACGCCCATGGCAAACATGCTCTGTTCGGGTGTAGTCATTTTTGTTTCTCCTGTGGTATTTACTTTTTTTTCAAATAAAGCAAAGGCTTCCTGCTGTAATCTTTTGGGATGGCCCTGGCTGGTTTTCTTTAAATAATTTCGATCATGCTCATCAAAATTGATCTCGGTAGTGGCCAGGTAGGAGTCTATTAAGGTATCAATCTGCCTATCATCAAAGGGGGCGAGGGGTAGATTAGCCATGTTGCTGTAAAAGCCGGAGCCAAACCAGGGCACATTGGCAAACAGGTCAAAAAGTTCGCGCTCGCTGGAGGTGATAAGCGAAAACCCTCGCGGGGCGGGCAGGTTTAGCAAGGCGCGCAGGGTGTGCAAAAACCCCAAGCCCGCTTCTACCCCGCTTTTGTTAATTTCGCCCATCAGCAGGTCGAAGCCATCCAACAGCACCACCACAAATTTATTTTCTTTGCTTTCACCCAATTTGGTGAAGAAGCGGGTAATATTCACCCTTGAGGGAAGTTTGCCCGATTCTAAGGTGCTGATAATTTTGTCTGTGCCATAGCTGGGGCCGAGCCACTCATCTAACTCACTAAACAGATATTCCCAGAACCCCAGTTCGGAAAAAGGGAAGATGAGGCCCGAAGGGATATAAATAAATTTTGCTGTTTCAGGGCTGAGGGCCGCCCAGGACTTTCGAGTGGTTTCGTTACGGAGGTAATGTAACAAAGAGGTTTTGCCGACCCCAAACGGGCCGCTGACGGTGCTGCCGCCGCGATTATAGTGGTTGGCCAGGCGGTCTAAAATAATGTCAATCTCTCTTTCCCGGCCAATAAACTTTTCCGGGGGCACAGGGGGGCCGTCAATGAAGGGGTTGGCCGGGTTAGTTTCCTGGAAGGCCCGAACCGGAGTTGCCCTTATTCTTGGGGAGTTTTGAGGCGTTTCAGCGCCCGTTATTGCGGCGGGGATTAGCTCCTGATAAGGCTGATGTTGGTCATAGCGGGTTGAATTATTTTCTTTAGCCCAGGCCAGCACGAGGTCAAGCTTAAATTTTTGCGCGGCAAATTCAATAACTTTATCGGCAATGTCGGCTTTGCCGTCCCCTTCGGCTAATTCGTCATAAACAGGGTTAAACTCGGGTTCGTAAAAGCAGAACCGGCGCAGTTCTTCAGCGGTAAATCCTTCAATCAACAGGGTTCGTATCCTCTTTAAATGGTAACGGGTGGGCATAAGTTCTCTCTCTATTGCTTGATCCAAATTTGCCTGTCAACTTCAAATTTATAGACTCCGCCAAAACCGGCGATGTAAATGATGTTGGGATGGGTGGGATCAAGGACAATATTTTGAACGTGATAGGTGTTTCTTGGCTCCGGTAAGGGCAGGTAAGTCCAACGACCACCGCCATTTATACTCTGGATAGCCCCCAAACCATCATCATTGCTGGCCTTGAATCCTGTGCCGGCATAAAGGATGTCAGCCGGGCCGGGGACAATCCTGGAAATATTAAGGGTGGGCACTAAAGCGGTGGGAATGCCGCTGTTAACTTTACTCCAACTACTGCCTTGATTGTCGCTCCGTACCAATGTAGCCAAAGCGCCGCCGGCGTAAACTGTGTCACCCCTGACGGCCAGAGCGTAGATGGCCTGCCGGCAATCCGGGCATTGAAAAGCTTGCCAGCTATGTTGCGGGCCATCGGCGCGATAAATCACATCGCCTTCTCCGGCGGTATAAATGGGGCTATCTTGACCTGCTTCAATGGCTACGGTATACAGCGGCGTTTGTAAAGCCGCGCCGTCGGCTTTTTTGCCGTTAACCCAGGTTGCGCCGCCATCCAGGCTAATCAGCATGCCCCCGGCGGTAGCGGCGTAGACAAGGCTGGGGTTACTTCCGGCAATCGCCAGATCATTAACTTGAACCAGGCCGCCGGGTAAAGGATAGGCTTGCCAGGTTTCGCCCCCATCTACCGATTTAATAATTTTCCCGGTGGCGCCAATATAGATCACCTTAGTCTGGCCGGGCGCAAAAGTCAGCATGCTCAGACCCCCGGCCGGCAGGACAAGCGGGACCTCAACCCAAATATGGCCGCCATCTCGGGTGCGATAAACGCTGCCGTTTTTTAACAGCGCCCATAGCTCTGCCGGATTTTGCGGGTTCAAATCTATATCCAAGGCTTCGCCGGGAGGGAGAGGCGCAGGTATAGGGGTAGGCGTGGCAGTGTGAGTTGGGGTTGAGGTGGGGGTGGCGGTGTGAGTGGCCGTGGAAGTGGGTGTCGGCGTAGCCGTAGCCGTAGCCGTAGCTGTTGGGGTCGGGGTGAGTGTTGGCGTTAAAGTTGCCGGTGGGCGGGTGGGTGATTCGGGCAGGGCGGCGGCGGTGGATGGGGTTGGTGAAGAGGTGGCGGTTGGCGGGGGTGGGAGTGTTGGAACTTGGGTTGGTTTTGGGGTTGGGGTGGCTGGCGGCGGAAGCGGTGTGTCAACCATCGCGACAGAAGTTGTGGTCTGAGGAGGGTTAAAGATATTGCTATCTGCCAGGAACCAGGCGATTAAGCAAGCGAACAAAGCCAGCACGGCGATAATCCCCGCCGTTGCCCAGTTTCGAGGACGGGGTGGTTTAACCGAGGTCGCTTTGGGTTTAGGGAGCCTGGCTTCCGCGGCGTCTCGACGTTGAATGGCTTCTTCATTCTGCGGGTCAAGCTCGGTCACCCGTCGAAAGGCCTGGGCGGCCTGAAACCAATCAGCCGCCTTTTCAGCGGCCCGCCCCTGGGTCTGGAGGGTATCCACCAGGTTTTGCCCGGCGTCAGGATAGGTGGGGTCAATATCCAGTACGCGCTCAAAATGTTCAACCGCTTCGGGCCAGAGACCCTTGCTGCAAGCCTGACGACCTTTTTCAAACAGAACTTTTAATTTTTCCTGCAAGCGGCGATTTTGGGGCGCTATTTTGTAAATACGCCGGTAATGAACGGCTGCTTCGATGGTTTCGGCCTTTTCCTCCAGGCTTTCGGCCAGGGCCAGCCGGGCTTCAACCAGGGCTTCCCGGCTGGAATCTTCATTTAACCAGTAGGCGTTTTCAAACTCTTTGACCGCTTCTTCCAATTTGCCCTGCTGCTGGAGGACCTGGGCCAGGCCCAACTGGGCGTTGAAATGATTGGGGTTATCACGCAGGGCCAGGCGATAAGCCTCGCTGGCCGCGTCCAAATCGCCCTGCTCGTGGGCCAGCCGGCCTTTTGTGTAAGCCTGGCTGGCGGTGCGGCTCATTTCGGAAATTTTTAATTTTTCCAGGTTGAGGTGGTGATTCTGCCTGACCCAGCGACACACCAATTCCACCTTAAAACGCACCCCATCCTGTTCGGCAAATTCGAGCACGTTTTCTCCAACCAGGTGATTGGTCGCCTCAACCAAATCCACGCTGCCCAGGCGGATGCGGTTGTCGTTTAAGATCGCTTGAATATTGTCTCGCCGGGCTATGCCGCCCTCGGTTGTAACCGAGCCGATGGTTGAAACCAGCAAGCGTTCGGCAATGCTCAGGGCATCCCACAACCACACAAAAGCCGGCTCACCCGTTTCCAGGGCTGTATCAATAACTTGTTCCACATCATCAGCTTCGATAATGTTTCGCTGCTGTCGCTTGGCCCGGTTGAAAAGTTCGTAACAGAGCAATTGGGTAAAATAAGGATGGCCCGAGGTATAGCGCAAAATCCGCTCAATGGCGGGCGGCTCATAGGTTAAGACGCCGGCAATGGGCTTGGTGATCAAGGCCACCGCTTCATTGGTGGAGAGGAGCCAGATGTGATTGAAGCGCGCCCCGCGAATAAGTTGATTGAACGAAGGAGGTAACTTTTCCAGGCTGCGCCCAATTACCAGCACAAACACCATTTTTTCAAAAGCGTGGTTGTCGAGGATATGTTGTAACAGAGGCAAAAAGCGCATCCCGGTGCTGGCTTCGTCCAGGGGTAACGCCCCATCGCTGTCGTTGATGAGCGCATCAAACTCATCCATCATAATCACCAGGCGGCGCTGGCCCAACGAGGCCAGGGCGGTGGGGAGAAATGTGCGCAGAAAATAGGCGGGATTATCCTCAAAATCCGCCGGAGTGGGTTCGGGCAGGCCAACCCCTTCGGCAATTTGGACGGCCAGATCGTAAACGGCGGCATCAAATGGGGTATGGGCCTGGCCTTGGACATCCAACCGGACGGCGCAATATTTCTCCGGCGGTAAACGATGCAGGTACAGTTCTTGCAGCACCGAACTCTTGCCAACCCGGCGCTGGCCATGCAGGACGATGACTCGATTGGTAGGGCCGGTCAAAGACTCCTGAACAAATCGAAAAACTTCCTGGCGGCCATAAAGGCTCTCGCCCGATACGGGAGGGCCAACAACGTAAGGGTTACTGGTTAACTCGTTAGACATGCTGCTTCGCGGGACCTGGTTTTAAGGAACATCTGCAAAAACAGAAGCTGCCTTTATTGTAAATTAAAGCCATCCCTCTGTCTAGGGTATGGCGCGGTACTTTTTGCCAGGGTTATTAATTCCAGCGGAAGGTGCGTTCCTGGCTGCGCTGGCTCACTTCCTGGCCGTCTCCCACCGGGTCAACTCCGCCCTGGGCGTTTGGTTTAACCTCTTGAAAGCGAGAAATAACAATAGACCATGTAAAATCGCGTTGAGCGCCGCTGACATCATCATAAAAACTTTGCGGCACATCCCAAAAAGTAGCTTTGGTGGTTACCCCGCCAAAAAACATTCCCCCTTCTCCCTTGGCCGAGGGAAAAGATACGGAAACCGTGTAAAAGTCGTTTTGACCCAAATTTAGCACAGGCGACCACTCCAGACGCGGTTGGTTGGCCCGACCGTTAAACACCCCCGTGCCTGTTTGCAAGTCCAGGTTTGGCGGTGAGAGCAGTTGGGGCGGTGGTAAGGTTGGCAGTGGTGATGGGGTGGCGGTAGGGGTAGCGGTAACCACTACTTGAATAATTATCGGTGTTTGAGTTGGCTGGGGGGTAGCAGTTGGTGATGGAAGCGGGGTTTTGGTAGGGGTTGGGGTCAGCGTATTGGTTGGGGTCGGCGTTGGCGTATCGGTTGGGGTCGGTGTTGGCGTATCAGGGGGGGGTGAAGCAGGGATTTCAGTAGGGGTCGGCGTATCGGTACTGGCTGGCATGGGAGTTTGGGTCGGCTCCGGGGTTGCGCTGGGCGTAGGCAACACTGCCGGCGGAGTTTCGCTGACCAGAGCGATAGCCTGGGTGGCTGTTGGGGGCGCCAGAACAAAGCCATTCAAAATAAGCCAACCACTTACGCCGCCTAATAAAAGCAGCAAAACGGCTATGGAACCCAGTATGGGCATAAGCGCCCTGAGCGTGGTTGAGGTAGGGGGCGCCGTAGAAATGGTGGGTTCGAGCGGTTGGGAGGAAGTTTTGGCCCGGTGATAGGCGCTGTCACGGCGGTGATGAGCGTCTTTGTATTGCTTATCAATATCGGTGACGCGCTCCAGAAAGTGAGCAGCCCTGGCCCAATCTCCGGCGGCGGCGGCTTTGCGGCCCTGATCGTACAAAACGCGTAGTTTTTCCTGTACCCGGTATTCGTCGCGCTTTAATTCTAAAACCCGCCGGTAATGTAAAGCGGCTTCAACATAGTGCTGATTTTCTTCAAGGGCCTGGGCCATGGCCAGCCGGGCGTCAACCAGGCCATCGCGCCCTACATCCTCATCCAGCCAAAAAGCATCTTCAAAAGCATCAACCGCCTCTTTAATCTTTTTCTGATCGAGCAAAAGTCGGGCCAGGGCTAATTGAGCGCCCAAGTGATTGGGGTTCATGGTCAGCAAATCGCGCAAGGCTTTAACAGCCTGTTCAGGCTGGCCGTTTTGAACTAAAGCTCTGGCTTTTTTAAAGTCCCCCTCACCTTCTTGAGTCAGGGTGGCCTTCATTTCTCGCAGGCCGTGCGACTCCTGCACCCACAATTCCATGAGCCTGACCACAAATTGCAGGTCATCACTGCTGTTATCCCGTAGAATATCCCAATCGGTCAACTCACGGGGCGCGTTGCTCCAATCTGCGCCGCGTCTAATTCTAAATTTGTCGAGCGCGGCCTGAATAGCGTCTTTATTGGCTTTTTGATTTTCGGCATGAAGATGAGCGATAGCGGCCAGGTAAATCTGGCCGGAGGTTGAAATAGCGTCCCACAACCAGGTAAAGGCCGGTTTGCCCGATTCAAGGGCCGAACTGACAATAGCAGCTACATCGGCAGCCACAATTGTTTTAATGTTGTGTTTTTGGGCATAATTGAATAATTCAAAACAGATTAATTGGGTAAAAAAGGGGTGGCCGGAGGTGAGGTTTAGAATGGCTTCAATGGCCTCCGGGTTGTAATTTAAAAGCATATCGGCCGGGCGGGTAATCAGGTCAATGGCTTCTGATTTTTGCAGCAGGCCAATTTTTTTGTACTGCGCCTCTTTGAAAACCCGCTTAACCCAATGGGCTAAATCGTCAATACGCCGGCCCACCACAAAAACAAAAGAAAGGCGTTTTTCTTTATCCAGCAAATCCCGCATGTAGGGATAAAATTCTTGTTCGGCTTTATCCTTTATCTCTTTGTCGGCGCTTTCGCTGGGAACCTCAAATTCATCAAATAATAATAACAGCCGCCGTCCGGCCAGTTTTTGCCAGACAATGGGTAGAAAAATTTTGCGAAAATAATCTTTGTCGGCTTGAAAATCTTGTTTATTGGGCGGGGTAAGCTGGAGCGTTTCGGCAATGGCCCCGGCTAAATTAAACAACACCTCGGCCAGATCGAGCTTGGCCTGGCCTTGCAGGTCAAAAAAGGTAAAGCGAAATTTTTCCGGCGGCAAGCGATGGGGCAATTCGCGCAGGATCGAAGTTTTGCCCGACCGTCTTTGACCATACAATACGACGGCATTTTGTCGCGAAGAGGCCAGGGTGTCGTAAACAAATCTAAAAACATCGTCCCGGCCATACAAGGTCTCACGTTCAACCGGTCTACCTACAATGTACGGGTTATTGGCTTGAGGTGGAGAAGTTTCACTCATCGTTTCGCTCCTGCATCTTGAAGGAACACGGGTTTACTTTAAACGTTTCGTTATCGGTAAAAACCACAACAAGCCGTATCTTTAATTATCATACCACAAATTTGCGCCGATAACATTTCAATTTCATTCCAAAACTATTCGATTTGCAATAGTTTAGAGAGGTTTAAAGGGATTTTGACGTGTTTAAATCAGGACTGATCCAAACAGGTCGGACCGGCAAACCCTTACCCCATCATTTTATCAATGAACCTTAAGGGGTGCAATCTATTGTCGAAAATCTTGGTTCGCATCAGGTTTGGCATTTTGTACTCTCCTTTGAGAATGTTATAATTTGAGTTGTCACCCAATCAATTTATCTGGAGATATATTCTATGTCGCGTATGGCTGCAACCTTGACCGTATCACAGATAACTTATGAATTACTGGAGCAACGCGCTCAGGCTACTCAGCGCCCCCTGCAGGAATTAGCCGACGAAATGCTCCTTGCCCATGTGCAATTGACCGATCATCCTTATATCCTGCGCCGGGAGGGATTTCGGGGAGGGCGGCCTATCTTGCGTGGCAGCAACATCCCTGTTTGGCTCATTGCGGCTATGTGGAAAGCCGGAGATAGCCCGGAAGAAATTGGGCAGAGTTATCCGCACCTCGAACCAGCCGCTATCTATGATGCTATCAGTTATTATCTCGATCATCAGAAAGAGGTTGAAGCTGAGATTATGGAAAACCGGATCGGGCAGGTGTTAGCCGATACCAGGGCCAAGATGGATGAGGATGGAGTAATTACCTTCTCTGACTCCTATGCCTGAACAAGTTCCTCTGTTCGCCTCCTTGTACACCGATGAGGATGTGACCAGCCAACTGGCAGTCCTGATACGTCAGCGTGGCTTCAAGGCTCACAGCGCCTATGAAGTTGGGATGATGGAACAACTCGATGAGGCGCACCTAATCTATGCGCTACACATGATATGGTTCTGTTAACCTTTAACGAGCGTGATTTTGTGCTATTGGCCCAGCGGTGGGTAGCCGAAGGTCGTCAACATGCCGGTATCTTGCTGTCCGATCAGTTTACCCGGCGGCAATTAGGTGAATTATTGCGTCGGGTGTTAAGATTTCTGAACACCGTCTCCGCTGGCGAAATGGTCAATACCATTCGCTATCTGACAGAGTTTAGATGAACAGGTCTTTGACCCTCCCCCGTCTGCTGATAGCGATTGTCTTTATCGCCATCTTCACCATGGCCGTCCGTCTGCCCGCCGACACCGATACCTGGTGGCATCTGCGCTCCGGCCAATATATCCTGGAAAATCAAACCGTGCCCACCACCGACCCCTTTTCCCACACCCGCGCCGGCGCAGCCTGGATTGATCACGGCTGGCTGGCCCAGGTTTTTTGGTACAGCCTATACGCCCTGGGCGGCTGGCCGGGCCTGAGCCTGGGGCTGGCAGCGTTGGTCACGCTGACCTTTGGGCTGGTCTGGCAGGTGACGCCGGGCAATTTATACATCCGTGCCTTTGTCATGATTTTGGGGGCGATTACCTCGGCCGTCATTTGGGTGGCCCGGCCGCAGATGGTTTCTTTCTTGCTGGCCGGTCTGGTGCTGGTGCTGCTCGAAAAGTACAAGCGGGCCGGCTCGCGCTGGATTTACGCCTTCCCGCTGATTGTGCTGCTGTGGGTCAACATTCACGGCGGCTATGCTATTGCCTTTATGCTGCTAGGTGTTTACATCGTCGGAGAAATTTTCAACAATCTGACCGGTCACAGCGAAGACCCGGTGGTCGCCTGGCCGCAGCTTGGCCCGTTGCTGGTGGTGGGGGCTATCGGTTTTGCCCTGGTGGTGGTCAACCCGCACGGCTGGCAGATGTGGCTTTACCCTTTCCGCACCGTCGGTATTGGCGCGCTGCGCGATTTTATCCAGGAGTGGCGCAGCCCCGATTTCCACCTGCTTTTTACCTGGCCGTTTATTGGCATGCTGCTGCTGACCCTGGCGGCGCTGGGCCGCTCGACCCGCCGGGCCGATTGGACCGACCTGGCTGTATTGGGCCTGTGGACATTTTGGAGCCTTTTTGCGGCCCGCAACATCGGCCTGTTTGGCCTGCTGGCCGTGCCCGCCCTGGCCCGCTCCACCGATGCGGCCTGGGGGCAGTATCTGCCGGGAGAGAGAAAAAGGGTCTCAAGGGAACTTGAGGGAACTGAGGAAACTTCCCAAGTTCCTTTAGTTCCCTCAGTTCCTACCAGTTCCCTTTCTTCCTCTCGCCTCAATTGGATTTTGTTGGGGTTGGTTGTCTTCGCTGCGCTGTTGAAAATAGGCATAGCCCTGAATCCACAGGAGGCCATCAAAGCGGAACAAGAGGGGCTGCCGGCCAAAGCCGTCGAATTTATCCAGCAAACCAGGCCGGCCGGCCCGCTTTTCAACAGTTATAATTGGGGCGGGTATCTCATCTTCAAACTATGGCCGGATTATCCGGTCTACATTGATGGCCGCACCGATTTATACGATGATGTCTTCATCCGGCGCTATCTCGACGTGGTTTCCGGCGGCGAGGGCTGGCAGCAGGCGCTGGCTGAGGATGGGGTTAATCTGGTGTTGATAGAGAGCGATAGCACCCTGGCCCGATTTCTTAAGGGCGACCCTGCCTGGGATACCCTCTACCAGGATAAGATGGCAACCGTTTTTGCTCGCAGGTGAATAGCGGTTGGGAACGCAGAGGATGTCTGCTTAATTGCTCCCGGCGGATTGCCAAATCCAGGCCGAGCCTAAGTAAACATCTAAAATTTACTTCCCGTTTTGAGTTCCTACGAGTTCCTTTAGTTCCCTGGGAACTCGTAGGAACTTGGGGGAACTTATTTTTGGACAATCACTAAGTTATTAATCTCATCCCTAAGCCCGCAGCCGCGCCCCCTGCGGATCGTACAAAACATCCGCCGTGACCTCGGCTCTAACCCGCTCGCCAAACAGTTCCACTTCAAGCCGCGTTCCTTTGGCTGCTAGTTCCGGCGGCAGGTAAGCCAGGCCGATGTTGTGGTCAACGCTGTAGCCATACCCACCGCTGCGAATCCGCCCGACAATGCGCCCTTCGGCAAAATGGGTTCGCCGCCATATAGCAAGCCCGGTTCGCCGCCGATAGCCAGGGTGCAAAGTTTTGGCTTAACCCGGCGGCTTTGAGTTTTAGCAGGGCTTCCCGGCCGATAAAGTCGCCCTTGTCAAAGCGGACGCAAAACCCAGGCCCGCCTCAAGTGGATTATCGGTCGGGGTGATATCGGCGCTCCAGTAGCGATAGCCTTTCTCCAGCCGCAGCGAGTCCAGCACCTTGTAGCCACAGGGCTGCAAGCCAAAATCATGGCCTGCCTGAATAAGCCGGTCCCATACCCGGCCCGCCTGCTCCGGGGCGACATATAACTCCTGCCCAGCTCGCCCACATAACTAACCCGTCCCGCCCAAACCTCAACCCCGCCAATTTCGATAACGCGGGCAGTCATATAGGGAAAGCTTCGTTAGAGACATTCGCCGCGTCACCCTGTGTAGGACATAGCGGGCGCGAGGTCCCCACAAGGCAATACAGGCCCACTCATCGGTCACATCCCGCACCGTCACCGAGCCGTCGGCAGGCATGCGCATGGTCAGCCAGCCTAAATCGCCGGCCACAAAGTTGCTGCCGGTCACCAGCCGGAAATGCGCCTCACCCAGGCGGGTAATAGTCAGGTCGCTTTCGATGCCGCCGGCCGGGTTGAGCAGTTGGGTATAAATCAGGCTGCCGATATGCCGGTCTACATTGTTATCGGCCAACCGCTGCAAGAAAGCCAGGGCGCGGGGGCCGCTCACTTCGATTTTACCAAACGAAGTCAGATCAAATAACCCGGCCAACTCCCGCACCGCCCGGTGTTCCAGGCCCACCTGTTCAAAAAAGGGCGGTTTGCCCCAGCCCCCATTTTTTCTGTTCGGCTCCGGCCCGCCGGCCGGTTCGGCCCGGCTCAAAATAGTTGACCCGCTCCCAGCCGTTCTTTTCGCCAAAGACTCCGCCCAGTTTGAGCAGCCTCCCATCCAGCGGGCTGAGGCGGCGCTCCCGCGCCCACTCGTTTTCGTCGTGAGGGTAACGCAGCTCGTAATAATATTTGTACGACTCGCGGGCGCGTTCGGCGGCGTAGGTTCGGTCTTCGTAAATGGGGCCAAAGCGGCGCACGTTCAGTTCGCTGACATTGCTGCCCGGCTCGCCGTTGACAATCCACTGGGCCACAATATCACCCAAGGCTCGCCCGCGCCAAAGCCGGTGTGCGACAAGCCGCAGGCTACAAAAAGCCGGCCCGGCCCGGTACGGGTCCCACCAGCGGGCGGCTGTCGGGGTGATGCCCTCCGGCCCGTTGACCAGGTGCATTAACTCGGCTTGGGCCAACAGGGAATCCGCCGGATGGCTCCCTCCATAATCGGGTCGAACAAAGCCCAATCGGGGAAACAGCTTTTGGGTAAAATCCCAGGGCACGCCGTCTACCGCCCAGGCCTGCGGCTGCACCTCAAACCCGCCGATGAGAAAACCACGCACCTCTTCGCGCAGGTAAAACAGGTGATAGGGGTCGCGCAGCACGGGAGTATCGGGCGGCAGTTCATGGCCGGGGATGGGTTTGGTGGTCAAGTGCTGATGAACCAGCGGGGTAATGGGCAAATTGACCCCGGCCATCGCCCCCACCTGCCGGCCCCACATGCCGGCGGCATTGACCACAATTTCGGTGGTGATCGAGCCGTGGTCGGTGTGGACCTGCCGCACTTCGCCGGTGGGGCCGAACTCGAAGCCGGTCACGCGGACGCCGGTCTGCATGGCAACACCCATTTGTTTGGCCTGGCGGGCCAGTTCCAGGGTGACGCCGCTGGGTTCAAGGTGGCCGTCGCCGCGAATGTAGAGCGCGCCGTACAGGTCGGCTTCAGACATATAAGGAAAATACGCAGCGCTTCGCCGGGCGAGATCATTTCGACCTCCATGCCCAACGCTTTGGCCTGCCCGATTTGGCGCTGCAAGAATTTGAAGTGGTCGGGGCTGGAGGCCAGGCGCAAGCTGCCCACCTCGTGCCAGCCGACCGTAGGGCCGGTTTCGGCCTGTAATTGGCGGTACAGGTTGACGCTGTAAATGATCGCGCATCAATGTGGGCGAGGTGTGGAACTGCGTCACCAGCCCGGCGGCGTGCCAGGTCGAGCCGCTGGTCAGGTCGCCCTTGTCCAACAACAGCACATCGGTCCAGCCCATCTTGGCCAGGTGATAGGCAATACTGCACCCGGTAATCCCCCGCCGATGATGACCACTCGCGCTTGACTTTGCATCCAGAACTCCCGTTATTTGATGGGGATAGAAGATAGAGGATGGAAGATAGAAGAGGTAGTTGTTTGCCAGTTTTATCCGCCACCCCATCCATCTCATCTGCGTCTATCTGTGTGCCTCTGTGGACGATTAATAATAGGCCGGAGAGCGCCATTGATCTCCGGCCTCGATGTGATCACGCCTTGGATGAAGGTTGGATGAATTAGAACGTATTTTGGAAGAATGGAAGGCCGGAAGGTTTTCTATTAACCTTCCACCTTCCAACGTTCCAACGTTCCAACTTTTCCCCATCATTCCGGCGGGATCTCCTTAGGCATATTCAACATTGATGCCGCGAGACTTTTGGGCGCTCTTGGCCAGAAAATACCAGATAGCCGAAACCAGCAGCACGCCAAATACAACGGTATAGGCCAGGCTGCTGGTCAAACCCAGGACATCATAGAACATAAACATTAGCACAAAGATACCGCCCAGCAGGGTGCCGATCAAGCCCATAATTGTAATGAGAGGAATGTTGCCTAATTTATACTGCGCCCCTGGCGAGGCCTCGTATAGCTCTTTGGCTCGGTAGGGCAATAAAGCCCCGGCCAGACAGGTGATGACAAAACATAGCCGCAGGCAAAGGTGACGCCCAGAGTCAGCGCCGCCCACTGATCCCACAGGTTGTAAACCAGAATAACCGGAATACTGGCCAGAAAATAGGCAGATGGGCGTTAACCGGGGTGTGCAGTTTCTCACTGACCCGGCTGACCCACTCCGGCAGCAGCCGGTCGAGCGACATAGCGACCATGACCCGGGTCATGCCGATATAGCAGTTATTGACAATCTGGAAGGAGTTGAGGATATAACCCACACCAATGATGAGAACAATCAATGGGTTGGCGCTGAGAGCTACGGCAATCATATTGGGCCACAGCCAGAAGCCAGAGATGGTGGCCTCTTCCAACCCGGCCCAATAGCCGCCCCCGGCCACGTACAGAAACTCATTGCCAACGGCGCGTTCCAAAGCCAGCGCCAGCACAGCCAACAGCAAACCGGTCACAATCAACGAGCCAACAATAATAAAAGCCTGATTTTTAAAGGAACGGGCGTCTTTGATTTCGCCGTTTTGTTGGACGCTGTAGGTGGCCCATTGCAGCGAGGTCAGGCAATGGGGGCAACCAGTAAGGTAGCCAACAGGCTGAACGGGGGGTTCAGGTTTATTTCGGCGGCCCTGGCAGCATCTACGGCGGTTTGGTAAAAGTTGGCCGCGCCGCCGGAAGCGATGGCAAAGGCATCGAGACGCTCGGCAAAGATGGCCGGCGAGGCGGTAAAGAGCACAACCAACATGGTGGCAAAAGCCAGCAGTGTGCCATACCACATCACATACTGAAATTTGACGTAATTTTTGAAGCCGCTGGTCAATAACAGCATAGCCGCCAACCCATTCAACAAGCTGGTAATGATGATGCCGGTCGAGGTGGTGAACCAGACGCCGATATTAGACAGGGCGGCGTTGCCCAAAAGTGGCCCCCAGGCCCAAAAACAGCGGCGCAAAACCCAGGTAGGCCAGCAGCCAGCCCGATAGGGCCACCCACTGCAAAATCCAGATGACAAAGCCCGACATGACTACAGTAAAGGCAATCCCACCCCCAAAACCCGGCTTTGAAACACGTAATCGCCCCCGGAGCGCGGCAAGGCCGTGGAGAGCCAGACATAGGTAAAGGCGATGGGGATTTCAATAATCGTGGCTAAAATAATCCCCAAAACAAATTGCCGCCCGGCAAAGCCCCCGGCGCCCACAGATACGTCCAGGGAAAATTAAGCCCATGGTCAAAATATTGTAAATAAAGGCCGAATAAGGCGACATCACCCGCACCAGGCCGGAAGCTTTACGGGTGAAGACCTCAGGTTTTGCTGTTGCCACAGTCATCGTTAATCCCTCCTTTACTAAAATAAAATTAAGAAATGAGAAATTAGAATGAAAATTCTGCGCTTATTCACCTCCTTCTTATTTCTTTTTTCTTATTTTGCTACCCTGTCGTCATCTGATACCCTTCCACCTTGCCGTTGCTCAGGGTGACCAGGCAGCCT
Organism: Anaerolineales bacterium; assembly: GCA_015075405.1. Classification (GTDB taxonomy): domain Bacteria; phylum Chloroflexota; class Anaerolineae; order 4572-78; family J111; genus DSQQ01. The sequence continues at coordinate 851,736 of JABTUK010000002.1, read as the reverse complement.
CGCAGAATACCCTCGCCGTACTCGCTGCCGGGATTGATGCAGGTGGTCCGGCCGATTTTATCACCCCCGGCGATTCGTGAATATGGCCGTGCAGCCCCAGCAGCGGCTGGTGGGTTTCAATGGCCCGCCGCACCGAGGCGCTGCCGCGCCCCAAACAACACCAACTGGCCACCGCGCATAATCTGGCTGGGTGGGTCGGTATTCCAATCCAGCATCGGGCAAGTATCGAGGGTCGAGTCAACCGGTGGGTCGTGGAAATTGAAGATGCAGTGGCTCATGTCGGCCACCCGGCCAATCATCTGTTCGATCATCACCCCAGCTCCCCGTCGGGCACTTCGCGGGGGTGCGCCAGGGAGTCGGCCCGCTGAAGCCCATACTGATCATGGTGTGCTCGTCGTCCACCTGCACCAACTGCCCCTCGCAGCCAAAGATGGACTGCGCGCCGGGGGGCACTGCAAGGCTTCCAGCACATCGGGGTAATCGTCGTTGCCGCCGGTGACAAAACATTTGATGCCCGTCCCGGCCAGGCGGGTTTCGGCCAGCTCAACCCACTCCTCCAGCCGCTCGCGGGCCAATTGGTGAAACAGCGCGTCAATCGCCGCCGGGTCGGACTGGATCGCCTGAAATTCATCCGCTTCCAGCACCTTGCTGTAAAACCGAGGATACCAATTTTATCCAGCAGATTTTTTAGCTCGGCCTCAGTCTCGACCCGCTCGGTGCGGCCTTGCAGCGTGGCCCGGTAATGCCCATTGCCTTCATGAATGATCGGTACAGCGATTTTGCCCAGGATGTCGCCACCCATGATGATGACATTAGCTTCGTAAAATTTGCCGGCATTAACAAATTTGCGGAAGGTGCGCTGCGACCCGTGCAGGTCGGTGGCAAAAAGAGGCGGGGTCAGTTTTTGGGGGCTTCTTTTGGAAGAATTTCATCGACTTCCTCAAAGATAGTAGTCAGTCGTCAGTAGCCAGTAGCCAGATAGCGTTGGCCGAAATAGCTTTTTATTCAAACTCCGCTGGTATGGCGTCCATTGGTTTCCGGCCCGGCAATGATTGTTTCGATGAAGCGGGCCGCCAGTTCTGCCCGCGCCTGGTCTCAAAACCTTCGTTGGTGACAAGCAGATGAATTTGGTCGAGCCGGGCCATTTCAAAATTGGAAACAATCCCCCACTTGCTATGGTCCGCTACCACAATCACCTGGCCGTGGGTACGCTCAATCATCAGCCGGGCCAACTCGGCTTCAGCATTGATCGGGGTGGTGCAGCCGTATTTCAGACTCAGGCCATCCACGCCGATGAAGGTTTTGCTGGCGTAAACCTGGCGCAGGGCTCATGCTGGCAAAACGTCCCACCACCGATTTGGCCCGCGCCCGAAAGGAGCCGCCCAGCAATAATCTCGCAGTCGGCGTCCTGCGCTTCGAGGGCTGCATTGACGTTGTTGGTGATCACCGTTACCCTGGCCCGGTCGCGGATGTGCCGCACCACCTGGGTGGCCGTGGTGCGCTGTTGACAAAGATGGTATCGCCATCCTCCACCAGCGCGGCGGCCCTGGCCCCAATCCACTGCTTTTCCAGCGGATGAGTCTGGGCGCTGTGGTTATATTCCGGTTCGACCGGCATGCGCCGGCTCAGCGTCGCCCGCGCCATGGGTACGCTCTAATGTGCCTTGACTTTCCATCCATTCCAAATCGCGCCGGATGGTCGCCTCCGAAACCTGGAGCATTTCGCTCAAAAAGGTGCATTGAACCACCTGATGAAGCTCCAGCAATTCCTGGATTTGTTTGCGTCGTTGTGCCGGAATAAGAACCTTGGTCACCCTAGACCCCTAAAGGTATTCTGCACAGGAATGATTGATTTTGACTGATTGGGCCTGCCAATTATATAGAATCTGTCCGGTTTTGCAAAATTTCATTGCATCTCTTATAATTGGCAACTGTTCCCTATAGTAAACATCCCCCAACAAGTAGTCAGTAGCCAGTAGTCAGTAGTCAGAGTTTTCCCCGTCTACCGTCTACCGTCTACCGTCTACCTATCCCAGGCAGACCCATGTCAAACAATGCGGTTGGAATGGGCGCTCAGGACAGCGCCGAGCGGGAAAAGTTTGAAAACGAGGTTTTGGCGGATTACCGAAGCGGCCCGGCAGGGCGGTTTGATGCTGCGTCTGTTAGGCTCGCTGGCTTTTCAGATGCATGCCCCCAGTATGGTTTTGCAGGCCAAATTGGGCCGGGCCTATACCGATATTGACTTTGCCGGATACGGCAAACAGGCCAAAACTATCAGCGAGATGCTGGCCAGTCTGGGGTATCATGAAGACCGCGAAATTTTGTGTCTGACCGAAGGCAGCCGGGCCATTTTGAAAACCCCGCCAACGGCATCCACGTGGATGTTTTTATGAAAAACTCGACTTCTGCCACGTCATTCGCTGGAATGGCCGCCTCGAAGCCGATTGGCCCACCATCCCCATATACTGAGATGCTTTTGGAAAAGATGCAGATTGTCAAAATCAACGAAAAGATTTGATTGATACGATCATGCTTTTGCTCGAGCATCCACTGGGCGACAGCGATGCCGAAACGATCAACTTGGCCCAGGCCGCCCGGCTGTGCGCCGCCGATTGGGCCTGTGGCGCACCACCACGATGAACCTGGAAAGGTCAAACAGATTGCCCAAACCTACCCCCAACTATCCGTCGCCGACAAAGCCACCGTGACCCAAAAAGTAGATACCGCCTTGGCCCGCCTCGAAGCCGAACCCAAACCCTTAGCCTGAAACTTCGGGCCAGAGTGGGTGATAGAATCAAGTGGTACAAAGATGTGGATGAAGTAAAGTAATTGAACCATCTAAGGGACCGGCACGAGCCTCTGGTATACTGCCGAGAATGAAAATCCTTTGTGGTGATGACCGCAGACCGGAGACCGATGACCGGTATCTATCATCGGTCTCCGGTCTCCCGTCCCCGGTCTATTTTCTTAGGAGACTCAACCTTGACAACCCTCGTTCGTGATCTCATGCGCCCGGCGTTGATTGCCTGCCCGCCTGACGCCACTCTGGGCGAAGCCGCCGTTCTGCTGGCGAAGCATCGTCTGCATGCCCTCATTGTGTGGCCGACGCCACAGGTCAACTACTGGGGATTATTTCCGATATTGACCTGCTGACCGGTGAATGGCTGTCTACTGACTCGGTTAATCTGGCGACCATCGGCACGATGAGCGTCAGCACCCTGATGAGCAGCCCGCCGGCTACTATCGAAGCCGACGCGTCGGCCAGCCAAGCTGCCGCTCGAATGCAGCTTGAACATTTGCATCGTCTGGTCGTGATGGAAGAAGATCAGCCGGTAGGCGTGATTTCGGTTTCCGACCTGGTGGCCAGTCTGGCCCACACCTCCACCGAGCGCCACACCGTCGCCGAGGTGATGTCGCAGGGAATTGTCGTCTGCCTGGCCGATACACCTTTGACTGCCGTGGCGCGGGCCATGACCGAGCGCCGTTCCCGGTCGGTGGTGGTGGTTGAGGCTCAGGGCCAGCCGGTTGGGATTGTCACCGGCTTTGACCTGCTGGCCTTTTTTGAAGCGGGTCAGGCCGGTCAGCCGGTTTCAGCCGTAATGCATCCGCCCATTACCATTCATCCCACCGCCAGCCTGCGCGAAGCCGCCGACAAGATGATCCAGCATCACATTCACCGTCTGCTGGTGGTCAATCTCGACCAGCCTAACTCCATGCCGCTGGGCCTCATCTCTACTTCCGATATCGTGGCCGAAATGGCCGAGCCGGGGTCGGTCTGGCGGGAAGTAAAGTAAAATGTCATTGCTAGTCTGGTGGGCAGTTTATTTTAAGGGCATTTAGAAAGAGGTATTTGAGGCGGTTAAAGCTTGTAATTCGTTTCGAACACGATCCAGCACATTCGAATTAACTCGTCCAAAGTTGCGACCACAATAGTCTGAGACAGGGTATAAATTTTATCAACACGGACTTTACTTGGACGGTTCAACTTACCTCGCTCCAAATCCGATGAGGTAATGGTGAAACTGTAAGCTACTGTAGCCGGATTGGAAGTCAAAGCTACAACGACAATATCAGAGGTTTTCGGTTGTAGATATCATTGGAAATCACAATAACAGGTCTTCTTTTTTGAGAGGATAGATCAGTAAACGGGATTGGGATGAGTAAAATATCACCCTGTTCAGGCATTGTTCCAATCCTCATCGTCAAAAGGATTGTCCCAAAAGTCCAGGCTGCTTTGAGCGGCGGATAATAAATCATCGAAGGTATCGGCACTCTCTTTAATTACAAAACAATGACCTGGGCGCCAGCAGGAAAGGAACTTGAAGTTCCACCCGGCCTTCTTCCAATACTTCAACTTCATATTTTAAAGCCGTTTGCGGCCCACGAGAAGTTTCTATCATCAGTTAGCGGCCTTTCTGCTGGGTGATTAATCAATCTTATGTGCCATTGTGTAGCATAATGGCCGCTCTTTCAAAGCAATGTGTACAGTGGAGGTAAATCAATGACGCTTTCCCTCGCAGAAGCCCTGGCCCGCGTACCCGACTGGGCCGGCCTGAGCGATTTGAAACCACCCTGCTAACCGACGGCATCACCAATCAAAACTACCGGATTGAGGTAGGCGGTGAGTCCTTTGTGCTGCGTATTGCCGGGCCAATACCGAGTTGTTGGGCATTGACCGCCACAACGAACATGCGGCTCACCAGGCAGCAGCCGCGTTGGGCATCGCCCCGGAAATCCTCTATTTCATCGAGCCGGAGGGCTACCTCGTGTCGCGCTTCATCAGCGGTAAGCCGATTCCGCCGGAGGAGATGGCCCAGCCGGAGCGTATTCAACAGATGGGGGCAGTGCTGCGGCAGGTGCATACTATGCCCGCTATCCCCGGCACATTTTCGCCCTTCCGCGTGGTTGAGGATTACACCCAGACCGCTCAACGTTACAACGTAGCTTTCCCGGATAATTTCGACTGGCTGCTGGCCCGCATGCGTGACATCGAAGCTGCCTTTTGCAAGACCCCTTCACCCCCTGCCCCTGCCATAACGATTTGCTCAACGCCAACTTTTTAGACGACGGCCAGGTCCGCATTCTCGATTGGGAATACGCCGGCATGGGCGACTGCTTTTTTGACCTGGCCAACTTCTCGGTCAACCACAATTTTGGGGATGAGCCAGACCGTCTGCTGCTGCAAGCCTACTTTGGCGAAGCCACCCCGCCCGCCTGGCTCGGCTCAAACTGATGAAAATCATGTCCGATTTCCGCGAAGCCATCAGGGGGCATCGGTCCAAATTGGTATTTCTCAGCTTGATTTCGACTTCCGTGAGTACGCCGACAAGCATTTCAAACGGATGACGGTGAATTTTCAAGACCCGCGCTGTGAGCAGTGGTTGAAAGAAGTGACGCGGGGCGTGATACGTGATGCGTGATACGTGAGTCTCTTATCCTCACGCATCACGTATCACGTATCATTTTTATCACAGCATTACAAAGGAGCTAACCTATCGTGTCCAATTTCCCCTCACACGCGCAAGTGGTTATCATCGGTGGGGGTGTGGGTGGGTGCAGCATTGCCTACCACCTGACCCTGCTGGGCTGGAAAAATGTGGTGGTGCTGGAACGGAACGACCTAACCAGCGGCTCGACTTTTCACTCCGCCGGACTGGTCGGCCAGTTGCGCACCAGCAGCAACCTGACCAAGATGATTCGCTACAGCACCGACCTGTACCGCCGCCTCCACGTCGAAACCGGGCGCGACCCCGGCTGGCGCGAGGTGGGCAGTTTGCGCCTGGCCTCATCGCCGGAGCGGCTGGAGGAATTGAAGCGGCTGGTGGCCGTCTCCGCTCTTTTGGCCTACCGCTGGAACTGATTACGCCCCAGGAAGCGCAAGACCTTTTCCCGCTGATGACCCTCGACGACGTGCATGGCGCGGTCTATCTGCCCACCGATGGTTTTATTGACCCGACCGGGCTGACGATGGCTCTGGCTGCCGGGGCGCGGGAACGAGGAGCGCAGTTCCTTACCCACACCCGCGTCCAAACATTACCTTGAAAAAGGGCCGGGTGAGCGAGGTTGTTACCGATAAAGGGAGCATCCAGACCGAAATTGTGGTCAACGCCGCCGGGCAGTGGGCCGGCGAGATTGGGCGATGGTCGGCCTGAATTTGCCGGTTATCCCTATGGCTCACCTCTACCTCATCACCAAGCCCATCGAGGGCGTGCGCCACGATTTTCCGACCATGCGCGACCCCGATTTGTTGGTCTACTTCCGTGAGGAGGTCGGCGGGCTGATTATGGGCGGCTACGAGCGCCAGCCGCCCCCTGGCTTTGGACGGCATCCCGGCCGATTTCAACAACAAGCTGCTGGAGCCGGATTGGGATCGCTTCACCCGCTGATGGAAAACGCCATCCGCCGCGTTCCGGCCCTGGAAAACGCCGAAATTGTGACCCTGCTCAACGGGCCGGAGGGCTTCACCCCCGATGGTGAATATCTGCTCGGTCCCACCACCGTGAAAGGCTTTTGGGTGGCGGCTGCTTTTGCGCCCACGGGCTGGCCGGGGCAGGCGGCATCGGCAAGGCTATGGCCGAGTGGATTGTTGACGGCCACCCGAGTGGGATTTGTGGCGGCTCGACGTGCGCCGTTTTGGGTGCCAATTATGCCAGCCAGGCTTACACCCTGGCCCGCACCGTCGAAACCTACGCCAAATATTACGATATTCACTACCCCAACGAGGAGCGGCAGTCGGCCCGTCCGCTGCGTCTCTCGCCGGCCTATCATCGCCTCAAGGAGTTGGGCGCGGTTTTTGGCGAAAAGACCGGCTGGGAACGGCCCAACTGGTTTGCGTCCTACGAGCAGCAGGCCGCTCACGCCCACGAGCCGCGAGGCTGGCGCGCCATCATTGGTCGCCCGCGATTGGGGTGGAGCACCTGGGTACGCGGGAGCGGGCCGGGCTGTTTGACGAAACCTCGTTCAGCAAAATCGAACTGCGGGGGCCAGGCGCGCTGACCTTGCTGCAACGCCTCTGCGCCAATGATATTGACCAGCCGGTGGGCCGGGTCATCTATACCCAGATGCTCAACCCGCGTGGCGGCATCGAGTGCGATTTCACCGTGACCCGCCTGAAACAAACCGTTTTATGATAGTCACCGGCACAGCTTTCGGCCAGCACGATTTGTCGTGGATTCGGCTGAATATGCCCGAAGACGGTTCGGTTTTGGTGGACGACGTGACCTCAACACGAGCTTGTTTTGGCCTGTGGGGACTGCGCCCGCGCTATTTTGCAAAAGTGACCAAAAGCGATGTGTCCAACGCGGCTTTTCCCTATCTGACCGCTCAAGCTTTGACCATCGGCGATGTGCCGGCGCTGGCTCTGCGGGTTACTTATGTGGGCGAACTGGGCTGGAAATTTACTGTGGCATGGAGTACGGCCAGCGGCTGTGGGATACACTGTGGGCAGCCGGCCAGCCGGAAGGATTGGTGGCTGGGGGCTACCGGGCCATTGATACGCTGCGTCTGGAAAAGGGCTACCGCTACTGGAGCGCCGACATTGGCCCCGATTACACCCCTGAGGCTGAGGCTGGGTTTTGCGGTCAAGCTGAATAAGGGCGATTTATTGGCCGTGAGGCGCTGGTCAAGCAAAAAGCGGCAGGCCTGCGGCGCAAATTGTGCTGTCTGACCCTGGCCGATCCCGTCGCCATCCCTATCGGCAACGAACCTGTTCGTATAGGTAATCAAGTGGTCAGTTGGGTGACATCAGGCGGATATGGTTATTCGGTGGGCAAAGTATCGCCTATAGCTATTTGCCCATCGAGTACGCTGCTGTTGGCACGGGATTGAATGTGGAAATTTTGGGTGAGCGAATTGAGGCCGTGGTTGCCAGTGAGCCGCTGTGGGATCCGAAAGGGGAGCGGATCAGGGTATAATCGTGTCAATCAATTAGAGGATGTTCAACAATGGAGAACAAAGCCACTTCCGACAACTGGCCCAGATTTCCAGACACTTTCCGAACCGAGCAAGTAGCCCTCATCGCTCGGTGGTTAGCCGGAGGAGAAAGCGGCATGATCATCGGCAGCAGCGGCGCGGCTGGCAAGTCGAACCTGGTGGGCTTTCTGATGAACCGGCCCGACGTGATGGCGACACGTATTGCTCGCCAGCCGGAGCGCTACTGTTTCCTGCTGCTGGATATAAATGCCCTGCCGGCGCTGACCGTACCCGTTTTTATCGCGGTTTATTTCAAAGTTTAAGCGATGCCGCAGAGCAGGTGGACTGAGTTATTTCGCACCGTGCAGGCTCTCCAGGCTCAATCGCTCAATTGGGATGACACTTTTGCCGTGCTGACGCTACTGCAAAGGCGCACCGGCTTTTTATCCGGCAGGCCGAAAAAAGGTTGTCTGGCTGCTCGACCGCTTTGATGAAGCCTGTCGCTACCTGGATGCGCAAACCCTGAATAGTTTGCGTGGCTTGCGCGACCAGTTTAAGGGTGATTTGACTTATCTTTTGTTCACCCGCCAGCCCCTGGCACGCCTGCGCTCGCTGAGTGAAATTGATGAGTTCTACGAAATTGTCGCCGCCAACACCTGTTGGCTGGGGCCGATGGTTGAAGCCGATTCGCGCTGGATGGCGCAATACCTGGCAGCCCGGTGCAACGTTACGTTTGCCGAGCCGGTTGTGACCCAATTGATAACGATGACCGGCGGTTTACCGGCTTTTTGAAGGGCGCTTGTCTCGCGCTGGCCCAGGGAGAACTCGATCAGGCGCAATCAAGTCAGGGGTGGGTCAGACAATTATTAAATCGCCCCGAGTTTCAGCGGAACTGTCAGGAGATTTGGCGCGATCTGACCCCGGAGGAACAGCACACACTCTTGGTCTTACAAACTGGGGGTGATGCCAGCACATTGGATGGGAATACACTGGTTTACCTGCAAAATATGGGGCTGCTTGACGAGAAAAAAAGCATTTTTTCGCCAATTTTTGCCGCGTATATTGCCCAGCAGCGTGGAGAAACAGCCGGACTGCTCGAACTGCATCCCAAAACGCGGGCGGTGCTGCGGGGCGGCATAGCCTTAAATGTCGAATTGACCCCTTCCGAAGACCGCCTGCTTTCCTTCCTGTTGGAACATCCAGGCGAGATTTGCCAAAAGATACCCTCATTTATGCTGTGTGGCCTAACGACTACCAGGCCGCAGGGATCAGCGATGAACGGCTGGCTCAACTGGTCAAGCGGCTGCGTGACAAAATCGAACCACCCCCACCGACCCGCTCTACATTCAGACAGTGCGGGGCCGAGGATATCGGCTGGTACAGCCGGGAGAAGCTTGACTTGTTGAATTAAGTGCCTATCCGAAAACCTCTGTAGAGGACGGTTTTCAATCAACGAGCGCAAGTCGTAGGTATCGAGAATGGTCAAGGGTTGGTCAATTGTTTTTGCTGGCGAAAGGCCCGCGCTTCCGTCGTCACCCGCATATCGTCCTTGCTGGGGATAACGAAATCTACCTCATAGCTGTGTTTGAGTGTCCACAGCGTTTCTCCATCCAGAAAACCCCGATCCAGCACCAGCACCTTGATCACCCCTTGACCGACATTGACGATAGCTTGGTGAAGCAAATCAAGGGTGAAGTTGTTCTAGGGCAATCGCATACTCAGCAAATTGAGGTAAAATTATCCTCCCAACCGTAGCGGGCATGGGTTGCCAGAAGAACATTGCGGCTCAGATCGTGGCTCAAGAGGCGGATTATGTCCTGGCCCTCAAAGGCAACCAAAGCGGGCTGTTTGAAGATGTCCAAGACCTGTTTGCCTATGCCGCTGAACTCAACTTTGTCGACTGTGATCATCACCAAACTGTGGAGAAAGATCACGGCCGGGTCGAAATTCGGGACTGTTGGACCACCGCCCATCCTGACTACTTCCCGTTTTTACGCAATGGGACCGACTGGGTCAACTTACACACCCTGGTTATGGTCAGAGCCGAGCGGCGCTTGCCTGACAAAACTTCGGTGGAATACCTTGGCCTGGTGAACCTCAATCTCCTGGGGTGGGGGAATCGGCTCGCCATCGGCCAATATCCCTTCCAGGTGACATTCGATGGCCTCGACCACCTGTGTCAGGGCTTCATCGAGCGTTTCGCCGGCGCTGAAACAGCCCGGCAAATCAGGCATGCTCACCCCGTAATCACTCTGCGGATCTTTGTGAATCACAACCGGATAACGCATCTTTTACTTTGCACGTCATTTCGAGCGCCAGCGAGAAATCTTTTTGTCCACCATAACATTTTAAGCAATGGTAGCGAGGATTCCTCCCTACGGTCGGAATGACATAATATCGTCACGAATTAATGCAGGGTTGTTCTTCGCCTTACGTCAGAATCGTCGTCTCCTCCGTCAGCAGCCGCGTTCGCTGCGAGCAGTGGGCGATGGCGTCTTCGGCGGCGGCTTTGCCTTCGGGGGTGGCGAAGGCGGCCAGCATCGCTTCCTTGTCGTCAAACCAAAACTCCGACACGGCGTGGTAGGGCAAATCGGGGCTGTCTTCAGTGACCACACTCATAAAATAACGCCGGATGCCCGGCAGTTTCAGCCCAAACGGCGGATGCTCCACCGTAGCCCAATGACGAAACTCTTCCAGAGTCATATCGTCGCGTCGTTTCATGAGGGAAATTACTTTTAGCATAGGTGTTTTTTCTCCGAATGAAAATAGATTTTGTAGAGATGAGGCGAGGACAAGTGAGGCGAAGACGCGATGAAAAGAAACTCGCCTCCTCGCCTCCTCGCCTCACGTTTCTTCTTTCTCCTCTAACGCCCTTAGTATCTTCTCCGGCGTGACCGGCAGGCTGGTGATGCGCACGCCGATAGCGTTATAAATGGCGTTGACAATGGCCGGGATGGGCGGGTTGGCGGTCATCTCACCGACGCCTTTGACCCCAAACGGGCCGTTGGACGAGGGATATTCCAAAACGACACTTTCAATGACCGGCAGTTCGGTGGGACCAGGCAGCACGTACTCGCTGAAGCTGCTAGGGTTGTGCTCCTGGAGTGGATAATAGGGCGCGGTGGTTTCGTACAGGGCGTGAGCCATACCCATAAAGGAGCCGCCGGTGATCTGCCCTTTGACCAGCGCCGGGTTGACCTCGCAGCCGATTTCGTAGGCGCTTTTGAGGCTCAACACGGTCACTTCGCCGGTTTCGGTATCCACCTCCACCTCGGCCACGGTGCAGGCGTGGGCCTCGGTCGAGTCGGGATCCATGGCCCCGGTTTCGGGGTCCACCTCGCTCTTGGGCTTCATGAACATGCCCCGCCCGGAGATGGTTTTGCCGTACTTGAAGTGGGCGGCCAGGGCCAGGTTAACGATGTTGATCGAACGGTCGGGCGAGCCTTTGACCCGGATATTGCCCTGGCCGTCGGTTTCCAGGTCGTCGGGGCTGACCTCCAGCTCGTCGCCGGCCACTTCCAGCATCACCTTGCGGGCTTCTTGGGCGGCGGCGATGACCGCATTGCCGACCCGGTGGGTGGCCCGGCTGGCGAAGGTACCCATGCAGTGCGGGCCGGTATCGGAGTCGGCGGTGTCAATCAGCACGTTTTCAAAGGGCACGCCCAGCGCCTCGGCTCCAATCTGGGCGATGACTGTTTTGAGGCCCTGGCCCAAATCGGTGCTGGACAGGCTGATGACAAAGGTGCCGGTGGTAGTCGAGTGGATCAACGCCTGGGACGGGTCGCCGCCCAGGTTCATGCCGGTAGGATAATTGACGGCGGCCATGCCGACGCCGCGTTTTTTAGCCATGCTTGCCTCCATTTCTGTCCCAGGAATTCATCGCCTTGAGGTGGTCGGGCAGCTCGTGGCCGACCAGTTCCGCCGCCGCCTGAATGGTCTCGACCAGGGTGGCATCCTCCGTGACTTTACGGTGCGGCTTGATATCGCCGTTGCGATAGGCGTTGATCAGGCGGATTTCCCAGGGGTCCAGGCCCACCGTCTCGGCAATCTTGTCCATCTGCACTTCCAGGGCAAACGAGGCCATCGTCACCCCAAAGCCGCGAAAGGCGCTGGTCGGCTGGCGGTTGGTGTAAACGCAGTGGACGTCAATCGAGACATTGGGGATGGCATAAGGCCCGGCGGCGTTGGCCGCGTGCTTGGTCACAGCGTAGGGAGTGTGGCGGTTGTACGCGCCCGCGTCGGCGTAAGAAGTGACCTGCCGGGCGATGATCCGCCCATCTTTGGTCACGCCATCCTTGATGTAGATGATCCAGGCGCTGCGGGTCGAAGAAACCTGCATCTCCTCGCTGCGGCTGTATTTGTACTTGACCGGCCGGCCCGTTTTCATAGCCGCCAGGGCCGCAATCGGCTCGGTGATCACATCCACCTTGCCGCCAAAGCCGCCGCCCACCGTGCCGCCGACAAAGTGCAGCTTGTTGAAGGGAACTTGCAGGATCAGGGCGGCATTGTCCAGGCTGAAAAAGATGGCCTGGGTGTTGGTGTAGACGGTGATCCGGCCATCCGGCTCCGGCTTGGCCACACAGGCGGTGGTTTCGGTCGGGGCGTGCTCGATGGGGCTGGTGCTGTAACGCTCCTCGACAATAAAATCGGCCTCGGCAAAGCCCTTTTCCACGTCGCCGTAACGCACCCGGCGGCAGTGATGGCCTTCGTAAACAAAGTAATTCGTGCCCCAGTCGGTCACAATCGGCGCGCCGGGTTTGAGCGCCTCTTCCATATCAAAGACGGCTGGCAGTTCTTCCAAATCCAGCTTGACTTTGGCCGCCGCTTCCAGCGCCGCCTCTTCGCTTTCGGCCAGGATGGCGGCGATTTGCTCGCCTTTGAAGCGAACCCGGTCCTGGGCCAGCACCGGCTCATCGTCAGGGCCAACGCCAATCAGACAGAGGATGGTGTAGATATTCTTGGGCACGTCCTTGTAGGTCAGCGCCTTGACAAAGCCGGGCGTTTTCTCGGCTTCGGAGAAGTCAATCCCCTTGATTTTGGCGTGGTGCAGCGGACTGCGCACCATCTTCAAATGCAGCATGCCGGGGAATTTGAGGTCATCAATAAAAACGGTTTTGCCGGTCACGTGGCCCAGACCGTCGCGGCGCAGCACCGACTGCCCGACGACATTGTGCTTTTTCTCGATGGCTTTTTCGACATCTTTAGCGCCCATTGTGTGCTCCTTTCAGCCGCTCGGCCGCATCTTCGACCGCCTTGATGATCGGCTCGTAGCCGGTGCAGCGGCAGAGATTGCCGGTCAGCGCGTGGACAATTTCTTCGCGCGACGGGTTGGGGTTGCGGTCCAGCAGGGCTTTGGAGACCATAATCATGCCGGGGGAGCAGTAGCCGCACTGCACCGCAAAGTTATCAAAAAAGGCGGCTTGCAGCGGGTGCAGCCCCTCCACCGGGGTAATTCCTTCCAAAGTGGTCACATTCTGCCCGGCCACATCCTCGGCCGGTAACAGGCACGACAGCACCGGCTCGCCGTTGAGCAGCACCGTGCAACTGCCGCAGCCGCCTTGTTTGCAGCCGGTTTTGGTGGCGGTCTGGTCCAACCCCTCGCGCAGCACGGTTTGCAAGGTGGTCAGCGGTTTGACCATCACTTCGGTCTCTCGACCGTTCAGAGTAAAACTGACAATTTTGGATGCCACAGTTAAACCTCCAATCCGGCAATTTGATAAAGCGCCCGCTTGACATACACCCCGACCATCTTGCGCCGGTACCACTCGCTGGCAATCGCATCGGTGAAGGGGTCGCACTCGGCGCTGGCCGCCTGGGCCGCCGCCGCAATCGAGTCGGGGGTCAGCGCCGAACCCACCAGCGCCGCTTCGGCCTGTTTGGCCCGCAGCGGGTGCGGCCCGACGCCGTTCAGGGCCAGCCGTGCTTCCTTAACTTGCCCACCGTCCAAAACCACGCGGGCGGCGGCGGTCACAATGGCGGGGGTAACGGCGTGTTTGCGGCCATACTTGAGGTAGGCAGTTTGACCGGCAGCCGCCGGTACTTGAATTTCGGCCAGCAGTTCGCCCGGTTCCAGCACGTTGGTCATAAAGCCGGTGTAGAAATCGGCCAGCGGCAGCAGCCGTTCGCCGCTCTGGCTGACCAATTTGACCTGGGCATCCAGGGCCAGCAGGGCGACGGCCACATCGCCGGCGGGCGGCGGGGCAAAGATGTTGCCGCCAATCGTACCCATATTGCGGATGGACCAGCTTCCGGCATTGTCGGCGGCAGTTTGGAGCAGGGGCAAGGCTTCCACCCCCAAAATTTGGGTTAACGTGGTGGTTGCGCCAATCGCCACCGTGCCGTTGCTACGGTTAACGTAGTTGAGACCGGCCTGGCGTAGCCCCATGACCCGTTCGGGCATGGAAACGCCCTCGTTGATCAGCGGCATGGCAATTGTTCCACCGGCCATGACCAGCAGCGAAGGGCCATGTTTAGCCAGCAGTCCGGTCGCCTCAGTTAATGATTGAGGCAGAAAGTATTCTTTTACAGACACATTGACACCTCCTTTGGTGAAATCAGAGTAACAAGGTAGCAGAGTAGCAGGGTTGCAGATTAAATGTTAGTTTGCGTGTCCGCTTATGACGGATTGGCGTAAATTGTAGAGCATTGCGCCGATTTTACGATAATTGCCGTAAAAATATTGAAATCTTTCGGGAGACAGTGAGCCAGTTTCGTGCAATAACTCCAAGTGAGCTTTTGTCTCATCACAAGAAGCAAGGGCGTAAGTCATGAACTTGATATATCAGCTTTGTAATGCCGCCGCCCGTACCCTTCAACGAAATTGGCAACAATAGATTTGCTGGAACGGCGAATTTGAGAACCTTGCTCATACATCTCAAATTTTGGGAGTTCGTCCAGCGTCATCTTATGAATCTCAACCGCCATTTGCTTAGCCAATTTATAAAGCTCTGAGTCTTCATAACTGGACATACACTTCTCTCTCTTTTGCTACCCTGCTACCTGCTACCCTGCTACTTGTTACTCAAGCAACGCAAAAAACCGCGCCGGCGATCCCTCCGCCCCCCTCATTTTAATGAAAGGAGCGAAAAATTGAAAACGGCGGCCAACGGGTAGTTGGGAGAAGTTGGTCAACTGCTGCATCAAAATGGCCCCATTTTCCAGGATAATTTTATGGATGATAAACTCCTCCGAGGTGAAGTCGGGCAGGCGGGCGCAGTATTCGCTGAAGCAGTCAAAGCCGATGGCTTTGGCCCCGCGATCAATCAGCCATTGGGCCGCTTCGGGGGCGCAGTAGGGCGACTCCAGGTAGTAGGTGGGAAAGTTACCCCACTGCTTCTCGGTCCAATCGGTGCGGACCAGCACAATATCCCCTTTTTGGACCATCTGGGCGTGCGCTTCCATATCCGCCACCGAAATTTGGTGATTGGCCTGGGCAAAGCTCAAATCCACCACCAGGGCCTGGCCAAAGACCCGGTCGAGCGAGACATCGGCGGCGGTTTCGCCGTCGGCCTGGACGTGCTTGGTAAAATCCACGTGCGAACCGGTGTGCAGCACCATTTCCACCTTGCTGGCCTGCCAGAAGCCGGGGCCGCGATGAAAACTGGTCAGCTTGAGCTGCTGGTTAACCGACGGCGGGCTGAGTGTGGCCTCGCCGATTTCGACGGATAAGTCAACGATGCGGGGCATAAGTGCCTCCAGATTATCTCAAAATATCCCGACCGGGGACCGGAGACGGGAGACCGGAGCAATATCCCCGGTCTTCGGTCTCCCGTCTCCGGTCATTCTTGCGCTTGCTGATTCAACTTGTGCAACCCCTGCTTGATCAGGGTGTTGGCAATGCCTTCAATAAAACGTGAATTTAACTGGCCCAGCGGGCCGCTGATAACGCCCTGGCCTTCGTAAGTCATCAAAGTCTCAGCCTCACTGATAGACTCTAATTTGAAGGAGGCTGTGCCCTTGACAGAACCGGGCGCGCCGCTCACTTCACCTTCAAAAAGACAATAATTCGGTTCTTCGCGTTCGACCAGTTTTACGTAGGTTTGGTATGTACCCACCACTGCCGGCAGCCGGAGTTGGATTTGGCCGCGATACTCGTCGGGGCTGACCTGCTCCAGCTTTTCGCAGCCGGGGATCAAGCCCGCCAGCGCCGCCGGATCATAAATCAAAGGCCAGATGCGTTCTCTGGGTACGGTAAAGGTGTAGTGGTTGGCGATTTTCATAAGGTAAACCATTGACCGGAGACGGAGGACGGGAGACTGGGAACAATAGAAAGCGCCGGTCTTCGGTCTCCGGTCCCCGGTCATTTTTGCGACGAAACCAAATCTTTGAGTCGTCGTTCAACACTGTCTAAATGTTGCAGCATGGCCTGGCGGGCCGCCTCCACATCGTGGTTTTTGAGCGCAGCCACAATGGCCCGGTGATCTTCGGCGCTCTGTTGGGTCAGGCCGGGAATATGGGTGGTTCTGGCGCGGCTCACCCGGCCAAGTTGGCTGATCGAGTCCATAAAACGCTGCATAATTGGATTGCGGGCGGCCAGGCCAATTTTTTTATGGAGTTCCAGGTCGGCCAGGAGAAAGGCGTCGGGGTCGTCGGCGCTTTGCAGGGATTTGGCTAAACAACATTCCAGGTCGGCCATTTCTTCAGCCGTAATTCGCTGCGCCGCCAGACCTACCAGGCCAACTTCCACAATCTTGCGGGCTTCAAAAAGTTCCAGCAGGGTCGAGTCATCCAGCGAAAAGACAAAATCGAGGGGTTCAACCAGCAGCTCCGGCTCCAGCGAGGTGACATAGGTGCCATCGCCCTGGCGCATTTCGATGATATTCATCAGGGCCAGGGCTTGCAGCGCCTCCCGCAGCGAGGGCCGGCTGACCTGCATCATCGCCGCCAGTTCACGCTCGGGCGGTAGTTTGTCACCTGCCCGGAGATGTTTTTCTTTAATCAGGGAAAGCAGACGGGTAGCAATTTTTTTTGGGAGGACATCTTTGGCGAACGGCTCGAAGGTTTTGTCCATAATTCTGTAGGAGGAGAATTTGGTCAAATGGTAAGACCATTTTAGCATAGCTCCCAAACCGTGTCAAAAGCCGGCAAAACGATTAGAGTGTGATTAAAATGAGTTGGAAATGTAGGACAACCTGTTAGTTTGTCCTGCGATTATTTGGTTAATTCAGTGAGCAGGTCATCAAGATTAACCGTGGCAAAGGTACTGGCATAATCTGAGATAGCATAAGGAATAATCAATTCGCGGCCATGGATCAACCCCCCGCAACTGTAAACCACATTGGGCACGTAGCCTTCCCGTTCATCTATGTTAGGGCTGAGGAGCGGCTCGCGCAGCCGGCCAATGACACGAGCCGGATCGTGTAAATCCAGCAGAAATGCGCCGATAGCGTATTTACGCATCGGTCCTACCCCGTGACTGAGGACCAGCCAGCCGGCTTCAGTTTCAATCGGGGAACCGCAATTCCCCAGCTGCACAAATTCCCAGGGATAGGTCGGTTTGAGTAGGACCTCTTTGGCATACCAGAAGTGAATCTGGTCTGAATACATCAGAAAAATATTTTCGTTGTCCTGGCGGGAGAGCATCACATAAAGGCCGTTGATTTTACGGGGGAAAAGGGCCATGCCTTTATTTTGCACCGCCGGGCCGTTTAGGGTATGGATCTCAAAATGCAAAAAATCAGGGGTTTCCAATAGCTGTGGTAAGATGACTTCCCCATCATAGGCGGTGTAGGTAGCGTAATAAGTCATCCGGCCATCATCGTGCTGAAATTGCACAAACCGGGCGTCCTCGATGCCGTTAATCTCGGCCGGGGTGGAAGGGAAGATGATTCGCTCGGAAAGACGCTGCTCGGGGGTATAAATAACTTCGTAATTGGATTGAGCCAGCGAGAGCATGCCCTTGGCCGTAACCCGATTTTGCCCCTCCGGGCGACTCTGGCGTAGGGCGGCGCGAATATCTGCCTCCAGTTCGCTCATGGTAAAGGATTCGCCCAGGCCGGCCATCACCCGCTCAGAAAAATCATTCGCTAAGCCCAGCTCAAACAGCTTTCGCTCAAAGAGCGCTTTCTCATAGGTAGGATTGGGTATAAGCTCCGGCGCGGTGACAAACGGGGTTGGTTCGTTGATGGTGATATTGTGGGCGGCGTCAATCACCCCGCTGCGGAAAGTTATCGAGGAGATGTGACCTTCGCCGGTGGCCCGCAGGCTCAAGATAAAGCGGCGGCTGCCCTCCGGCAAGTCGGATTGGTCGGGATGCCAGACCATCGCGGGGTTGAACAGCGCCGCCGATTCGAGCGAGTACTCCTGGGTAAAGTAAGCCCCAATCAGCAAGCGGCGCGCTTCGCTCACAGGCTGATCGGTCAGCAAATATGGCCGGACTTGTTCAAAACGTTTGAGAAAAAACTGGCTCAATTTTTGGTGACGTTCCGCAAATTCAGCCAACACTTGTTGAAGCTGCTGCTCGACTTCCTCTTCTGGAATGGTCATAATTCGAGCTAATATTTTCATGATCCGGCCCTCACCGCTGGGGTTAAAAGGGCGGAAGAACACTCGACGGGGATTAGGTTTGATGAGAATTCCGGTTCGTTTGACTTGCATGCGGCATATCTCCTGAGAATAGTCATCAGTTGTCAGTCAATGTCATGAAGTTAACAGGTGTTATATTTACGCAGCACTTGCCGGTAGACTTCGATATACTCATCAACCATCCGCTCGCGGCTAAAATTTTCGGCGACGTGGCGGCGGATACGGGAGCGGTCCAGCTCGCTTATGTGCTGCACCGCAGCCACGGCCTCATCAAGCCCATTCACAATGAAACCTGTCTCTTCGTGCCGGATAATCTCCGAGATGGAGCCACGAGGATAAGCAATGACCGGGACGCCGCAGGCCATGGCCTCGATCAGACTCAAGCCAAAAGGCTCGGCGAAATTAATCAGATGGAGTAAAGCGTAAGCGCCTCCCAGAAGTTCATTGCGCTGCTCAGGTCCCACGGAACCAATGTAACGGATATTATCCCCGTCGAGGTGGGGGGCAACTTGGTGGTCAAAGTAGGTGCGATCCTGGATAATCCCGGCCATCATCAGCCGCCGTCCCACCCGGCGGGCCACTTCAATGGCTTCCACCACTCCTTTGTCGGGATGGATGCGCCCGAAAAAGAGCAAATAGTCGCCGGGGTCCGTCCGCAGGGTAAATTCGTCGAGGGGAATGCCATGATAAACCGTAGCCACGTAGTCGAGGCTCGGATGGCGGTCGGCGTTGCTGATAGCCACGTAATAAGTGGAAGTGTTATATTTTTGGTAGACCGGCAAAATCTTTTCCGAAGAAAAGCCGTGGATGGTGGTCAGCACCGGCGTTTGCGCCAGGCCGCTGTAGGAAAGCGGCAGAAAATCAAAATGGTTGTGGATCAGGTCAAACTCAGCCGCCCGCTCAAAGGCGTGGGCAATGTGCAAACATTCCCACACCTTGGGGTCAAGGGTGGGGTCTTCTGAGTAGGGGCGCGGGCAGACCGCCGCCAGCCTGGCCCGGGTGAGCGAATCGGCGGTGGCAAAGAGGGTCAGGTCAAGCCCCCGCGCCACCAGCCCTTCGGTGAGCAGCGAAACCACCCGTTCCCACGGCCCATAATGCCGGGGGGGAACGCGCCATGAAATTGGCGCGAGCATGCCAATTCGCATCAAGGAAACCTCCTAAGCCAATTGGGACAGGCGCGGTTCGACCAGCGCTTTATCTCGAACCAGGCTCAAAACCTGTTTGGCCAGGTGCATTTCGACCAGCGCCAGCAGAAAGGCCAGGGTCGACTCCGCTCCTTGATTTTGATTCACCCGGTCAGGGTGCAAGCCATCCCGGCAGCCCCCGGTCACCGAGTCATAAAGCGGCAGCCCCAGGTCATTGCGTCCCAGGAACCATTCAAAGGCGCGCTGCGCCTCTTGATACCAGCGTGGGTCGTCTGTTAGGCGATAAGCTTCGAGGCAGGCCGAAACCATGGCCTGGGCCTCGATGGGCTGCTGGTCGAAGCGGGCCTTTGTCTCTCCCCGGCGATAAAAGCCCTGGTTGCCGATAGGGATAAAGTGGCCGCGTTGAGCGCATTGAATGTCGGCTAACCATCTCAGAGAGTTGAGACCTGTATCAATCATTTCGGGCTGTCCCAATTCTTGACCACCCAATAGGAGCGCATGCGGTAGGCTGGCGTTGTCATAGCTGACAATACCTTCAAACCAGGGCCAATCGGCAGTGCTGTGCCGGCGGTACAAATCCAGCAGTCGTGCGGCCAGCCCTTCTTGAATATGGCGAGCGGCCCGGTCGCCGGAGAAGCGACGCAGGTATTCATGAATGGCTATCAGGGTAAAAGCCCAGGCTCGCGGGCTGGTAAATTCCAGCACCGGCGAGAGCGCTTTGTCGAAGAGCCGTCCGGCCAGACCACGCAGCCCATCGTTGTTAGAGCGTCCTAACACTGTTCCCAATGCCCACAAGGCCCGGCTGTGGCTGTCTTCGGAGCCTACCTCCTCCAACCAGCGACGATCATAGGCCATGAAGTTGCGAAAGCGTCCGGTTTGTGGATCAAAGGCATGCCACAAGAAGGCCAGGTAGCGGCAGGCCAGCCGATCTACCTCCACCGGCATTTCGCCCTCCATTTCTTCGATGAAGACGGTTAACGCCAAGGCGCGGGCGTTATCATCGGTGGTATAGCCTTCGTTGTAGTTGGGAACGGTGAAAATAGCGTGTTGAAGTAAGCCGGTATCGTCGGTCAGGCGCAGCAAATGATCCCACGTCAAAGCCGGCAAATCATCCCGGCTGTCGCCCAGATGGCGAGCCACAAAGACCGGACGCGGATGCAATCGCCGCTCCTGGCGCGCTCGTTCAAAACTCTGCATGTAACCGTAGGCTACCTGAGACCAGACCATATCCCGGCCAAAGGTGTAGGCGCGTTTACGCATGGCGTGGCGCTCGGCTTCGTTATCCAGCAGGTCAATGACTTGCCGGGCAATGGCCTGGGGATCGCCAAAGGGAACCAGCCGCCCTCGCCCCTCGGCCAGCAACTCTTCGGCGTACCAATAGGGCGTCGAAACTACGGCCTTGCCTGCGCCGAGGGTATAGGCCAGTGTGCCGGAGACGATTTGAGCCGGGTTGAGGTAGGGCGTCAGGTAGATATCGGCTGCGCCGATGAACTCGACCAGTTCCTGCAGGCTGACAAAGCGATTGTGAAAAATTACGGCTTCTTCAACCCCACTTTCTCGGGCCAGCCGCTGTAAACTGAGGCGATACATCTCGCCCGCATGCCGCTTCACGTGGGGATGCGTCGCCCCCAGGATAAGATAGACCACGTTGGGATGGCGGCGCAGGATGATTGGCAGGGCCTTGATAACGTTTTCAATGCCTTTATTGGGCGAGAGCAGACCAAAGGTCAGCAGCGCCTGCTTGCCCTCTACCCCGAACTGGTCCTTGTAGAAATTGGGGTCTACAAAGGCAACATCGGGAATGCCATGGGGAATCAGATCAATTTTCTCAGCAGAGACTTGATAAATATCGCGCAAAAATTCTGAGGCCCGCCGGCTCATGACTACCAGCCGGTCGGAGAGGTTGGTTAACTCCTTCATCACCCGGCGTTGGTTCGCCTCCGGTTCACGGAGCACGGTGTGCAGGGTGGTAACGATGGGCATGCGCAACTCGCGCAGCAAGGCTAAAATGTGGCTGCCCGCCGGTCCCCCGAAGATACCGTATTCATGCTGCAAACAGACCAGGTCAACATTGTTTACGTTTAAGAAATCGGCGGCTCGTTGGTAAGAAGTCAGGTCCTGTTCGGCCAGCTCAAAGCGGACCTGGGGAGGATAGTTATAACCGGTGGGTATATCATTCACGGCGATGGTAAAGCAGGTTGTTTCCGGGTATGCGGCGGCAACCGCCTGGCACAAGTCGGTGGTAAAGGTGGCAATGCCACACTGGCGCGGCAGATAGTTGCCAATAAAGGCAATCTGGCGCGGCGGTGAGTTTCCGCGGCTTCTGTTTAGATGTCCATTAGATTGATTTTCTTTCAGCATAGGCTCTTATCTCCTTGTAATACTCTATCTATGGGTTTATCATTCAAGCCTGATAATCGTGCCCATGAGCAAGGCTGAAGCCATCGCTTTAAAAGGGCAAAGCTCTTTGAGCTAGAATTTTAGCCCGTTAGGGCTTCGCTCTCTCAGCACGATGGCTTTAGCCTTGTGCGCCGGACTTGCTTGCTTAGGTGGGGTTATGACCACCCAGACGCAGAGACGGCGCGGTGATGTTAAATCTTTGAGCGCCCTCTGCGTCTGAGCGTTTGAGTGAAAGGCTTATTTATTTTCTTGAGTGACCTCACCGGTTCCCGGTCGAGCCTTCAGCGTGATCTCAACCGTCTCGCGTTCGCCATTAGGCCGGATGAGGTCGAGCTTAACCCGGTCGCCGGGCTGAGTTTCATCCGTGAGGTAGGCAATCAGGTCATCCATTGTTTCTACCGGCCGGTCATTAATGCCCACAATCACATCACCGCCCAGCTGATACTCCTGGCCGGCCACTTTCAAAATCTTGTCGCTGCCCTGCAAGCCGGCTTCATCGGCCGGGCTGTCTTGGGCCACCTCAACCACCAGGGCGCCTTTTGTGTCAGACGGAAGCTTCATAAAGTCAGCTACTTCGGAGGTGAGCGTTGCCCCGCTGATGCCCAGCCAGGCATATTCATAAGTTTCACCCTTGATCAGGGTTGGGACAACTCGCCGGGCGATGTTAATGGGTACGGCAAATCCGACCCCGGCATTGCTCCCGCTGCGGCTGATAATCATCGTATTGATACCGATCACTTCGCCCTGGCGGTTGAGCAGCGGGCCGCCGGAATTGCCCGGATTGATGGCTGCATCGGTTTGGATGACCTCCGGGATGGAAAAGGGGCTGTTGCCGCTGCGAATGGTACGCCCCACAGCGCTGACGATGCCGCTGGTCATGGTAAATTCCTGCCCAAACGGGTTGCCGATAGCAATGACTATCTGGCCTACCCGCAGCTTATCACTATCGCCCAGGGTAACGGGCTGCAGCTCGGCCGCCGGCCGGTCTACCTTGATAACCGCCAGGTCGGCGTCGCGGTCGGTGCCCACCACTTCCGCTTTGACGGTTTTACCGTCGGCAAAAATGACCTCCACATCGGCGGCGTCTTCAACGACGTGATAGTTGGTGACAATGTGGCCCTCGGTATCCCAGACAAAGCCAGACCCTTGCCCGCGCCGGTAAAACTCTTCCGGCGTTTGCGGAAACGGCATCCCAAAGCCGAAGGGATCGTTATAGAAGTTGTAAGGCGTATTGCCTGTTTGTGGCTCTATTTTTTGGGCAACCTGAATATTCACCACCGACGGCAGCGCGGCCTCATAAATATCATTCAAAGCCTGTTCATAGGCGGCAAGGACGTCATTTTCGGGCGCGGGCAGCCGCATCATCGGTTGCGCAACAGGGGCAAGCGGCGAAGCCGGGGCAGCCTGGACCCGGTCGGCCAGGTAGGGGGTCAGCACCACCCCGCCGGCAAAAGCGCCGACGATTATTATCAAAAAGATTACCAGGCCAATTAAAGCGATAACAACAGCGGATAACGATATACGAGTTCTCATAAGAATACCTCCTTTAGCTATAAATTATAATCGGGTTCTAAAACCAATACTTTTCAAATAAGGCGGTAGTTACACATTTTGCGTAAGTCGTGTCGCTGTATCCCTGACAGTTTTGTTCTCAACTTCAATTACATCCGGCGTAAGCCAAATCGTTGACCGGAACATTTGGTTTAAACTGCCATAGAGGCAGAACGGTCAGGCTTGGGGATAAGTAGTCCCGCACCTCTCTGTCGCCGATAGGATTAAAGTTCTGGTAAACCTGACCGACTGCCGGTAATTGGTCGAGGGTGTTTAAGCAGATAAACTTATCGGCCAATTTCTCAAAATCTCTGGCTGCCTGAGCAGCGCAAACCGGTACCGCTGCCAACACCTGCGTCGGACGTTTCGGCTTCTCTTTTAAGGCCAGCCACATCAGGGCTGCTTTCATCGTCTCGCCAGTAACGATACCATCGTCAACAACAATCACCGTCTTGGGGCGCAGGTCGAGTTCACGACCAGGCCGAAATTTCCGAAGGCTGATTTCTAGCCGGGTTTTGGCCAGTTTGATGGCTTGTTTGATATAAGAGTTGCTCCAATTCAATATCTGGCGATTTAAAACCATCAATCCATCCTCGGCCATTGCGCCAATTATCGTTTCTTTTTGGCCGGGAAAACCGATCTTGTTTACGGCTATAATGTCGTGGGAACACCCCAATGCCTGAGCTACAACTGCGCCAACGATTACGCCGCCTCTGGGGATGGATAACACCAACAAATCCTCTCGGGCCGCCGCTTTGATTAAAGGTTCGTCAAGCAAATTAGCAGCCAGCTTTACGCCGGCTTCATTTCTGTCTTTGAAAAGAGACCCGGCCTTGACCATTCTTTTTCACCTCCTTCCCTGGCCGTAGGGGTCAGCGCCTCCCCTTGCAACCCAAAAAGCAGAAGCGGCGCCTCCTCGGCAAGCGAAGCGGGTGACGGAGAGTCTGGCTTGCCGGGCGATACGCCGCCCCCGGGGTATTAATAAAAATTGCTCAGAAAATTTTCAAAAGAGGCGAAACAGGGCCGGCTGCTTCGCCTCTTAACCCTTGACCCGTCTTATCCGGCCTTGATACTGATCTTCTTGGTCCGTTTTTGCGCTTCGGCCGTTTTGGGGAGGGTGACGGTTAAGACGCCTTTCTTAAAGGTGGCCTCAACTTTGTCGCTCTCTACCTCACAGGGAAGCGGGATGGTCCGCTGGAAGGCGCCATAGGAGCGTTCCATGCGGTAATAGTTCTGGCCTTTGTCTTCTTGCTCTTCCTTCTTTTCGCCCTTGAGGGTGAGCGCATTCCGATCCAGAGATATTTCAATATCGTTTTCGTCCAGGCCGGGTAATTCCGCCGAGACTTTAAGCTCTTTCTCGTTTTCGCTCAGGTCAAGCCGCGGGCTAAACGCTCCCCAGGACTCGCCAAAGTCGCCAAACCGGGTCAGGCCAAAGCTGTTAAAGAAATCATCAAACAAGCGGTCCATCCTTCTTTGTAAGGCATAGAAGGGGTCCTGTTCGTCTCCATTCCTGATAGATAATTTCTTGTCGCCCCATCTCCAGGGGGCTAAATCCGTAATAGCCATAATATCCGTCTCCTTTCGTTAATTTTGATCACAGACCCTAAAGGTCTCCAAGACCTTTAGGGTCTGGCTTGTTGATTGGGTTATGTTTGCGGGCTAACTTCTTTGCTGACAGCAAAGGCAGCCCACCCGGCCAGCGCCAGGACCACGATGCCGACAATGATGTTGTTCCACATCGCCATTGCCGTAGCCGAGTAGTCCAGAGCAAAGGGGGATATAACCAACCACACGCCCAGGACGGCGTTGATCCAGTCAAGGGTCCGGTCGGTCTTGGCCTCTTTGTAAAGAGCCGCCCATGCCCCCAGCGCAATCAGCACCACGCCGACAATAACCGCATTCCACATAGCGACGGTCAGGGCTGAGTAGCCCAGAGCAAAGGGGGACAATAGCTCCCACAGGCCGGCCACTGCCACTAACCAATTAAGCCAATTTGCCGTTTTCATGGTCTTACCTCCTTATCTTTGCTTACCATAAACAACTTATAACGACTTCGTTACATAAAAAGACCCGGCAGAAAGGGGCCGGGTCTCAACCACACATTTATTGAATTTGGACTATGGCTAACGTTTGCCAGAAACCCATCTACCGCTTGCGGCGGCCACGCGTGGCAAAATTTAACTCATCTGCCCTTTCTGCTCTATTGCTCGCGGGTTTCTGGCCGGTTGATAATCTTCCAGCACCCCTATATTAACCTCCTATTCAATTCCTATGCCGGGTAGATTGCAACACCCTCAATAGTAAAATATACCGAAGGATGCTGCGGTCTACCGACTCTACCATAGACCACATTTTTAGACGTATCAAACGATTGTTAGAATTAAATTAAAGAAGTATTAGAGATTTGTTAGAATCTCCACCTGTCTTATTTCTAATAAACCTCTTATACTGCTCTAATACAGTTCTAATAATCTTTGGGTAGGAATAAAGGTGGTTTAAAGTTTTCTTAAGCTCCCCTTAAAGTTGCATTAAAGACGGAGCATCCAAATTCTGTTATATTCTGAGAAAAAACAGATGACAACAGGGTTATGTCTGCTTTATTTATTTAATGAACTTTTCTTAAGTTTAAATCCACGCTGAAGTTAAGCCTCAAACGGTTTCACCTGAACCTGCTCCATTGTCAGGCAGCTAACTTACCCTTTGCCTGCCAAATTCCCGATCTTATTAATCTGGCCTGGCCTGCCTGAACACTCGCCAACCTATTCGTAGGGTTTTGGGTGAACCTATGAACTAAACTCTTTAAGGGGGTGGTTGCCGAAGGTGAAATTTAGTCTTCCAAAGAGAATAACCATACAGCAAACATTATGTTTGCACTTTTCATAACCAGCCAAAATTTGAACGCAGATGACGCAGATTCAACTGATTTTCGCTGATTTTTTATAAATTTTTCTGCGCAAATCAGCGTTCATCAGTGTTTATCTGCGTTCTATTTAAAGAGTGCAAAGGTTGTGACAGCAAAATCTTATCACCCAATTTTAGTTTTTTGTCAGGAGGAGATCTATGAAACCTAAATTTTCCCTCATCTTAACTGTGGCGTTTGTTTTGCTGGCGCTTACATTCAGCGTTTCGCCCGCCCTGGCTCAAGAAGGCCAGATACAACAAAATACCTTACCCACTCAGCCGAACCTGACCCTTTTTACCAGTTATCCAGCCCAGGAAACGGCGATTGGCGAAGATGTGACGTTTGATTTAACCTTGCGTACCACCGCTGCCGCGCCCCAGCTGGTGCGGTTCGACACTCGCGGCCTGCCCGCCGGTTGGACCGCCAGTTTTAGAGGCGGCGGCCGGGTAGTCGAGGCGGCTTATGTAGTGCCCAACGAGGAAAAAGATACCAAAGTGGATTTACGAGTTGAACTGCCCCAGAATGTGAAGCCAGGCGATTACAACTTTTCGGTGATTGCCCGCAGCGATGCCGGCGAAATCAGCCTGCCGATTGAATTGACGGTCAAAGAAAAACTGCCGCCCAGCCTGGAATTGAACGTGGATTTACCCACCCTTAGAGGCACATCCAGCACGACCTTCCGCTATACGGCCAAGTTGAAGAACGCCAGTGACGAGGATTTGACGGTCAATTTGCTGTCCGAGACGCCTAAAGGTTTTCAGATCAACTTTAAATTATCCGGTCAGGACGTAACCAGTCTTCCTCTCACGGCCAATGAGACCAAAACCGTGAATGTCGAGATTAAACCGTTCCCGGACATACCCGCCGGCGCTTATCAATTTAAGGTGCTGGCTCAGGGCGGTGAGATAGAAGCAGCCACCACCTTAACCGCCGAAGTGACCGGCCAACCGGAACTGACGGTCACAGCCCCCGATGGCCGGCTCTCCGGCCAGGCGTATGCCGGCGACCGGACCCCGCTCAAGTTGGTGGTGCAAAATACCGGCAGCGCCCCGGCCCATGATGTCGAGTTGACGGCTTCGCAGCCCAACGGCTGGCAGGTTGAGTTTGAGCCGAAGCGAATTGCCGAAATCGGCAGCGGCCAGCAAATCGAAGTGACGGCGAATGTTCAGCCCGCCGAACAAGCGGTGGCCGGTGATTATGTGGTCACGCTGCGGGCTACCCCCAACGACGGTCCGGCCGAGTCGGCTGAATTTAGGGTAACGGTGCTTACCTCAACCCTGTGGGGCGTAGTTGGCATTGGCTTGATTGCCGTCGCCGTAGTGGTGGTGGGTGTGGCGGTGGCTCGCTTTGGCCGCCGGTAATGAAAATGAGGCGAGGACGCGAGGACGCGGTGAGGCGAAAGATTCTTTGCCTCATCGCCTCACGTCTCATCGCGTCTTTTACGAGGAGATAAGCTATGAGTGATGTAGTTCTCCAAAGCCGTGACTTAAGCAAACACTACGGCAACTTTGTCGCCGTGGATAATCTTAACCTGACCCTTCGCCGGGGCGAGGTTTTTGGGCTGCTGGGGCCGAATGGGGCCGGGAAAACCACCACCATTCTGATGCTGCTGGGCCTGACCGAGCCGACGGCGGGGCAGGTAGAAGTGTTGGGCTTCGACCCGGCCCGCCAGCCGTTGAGCGTCAAAGCGCGGGTTGGCTATCTGCCCGACCAGATAGGTTTTTACGATGGGCTGAGCGCCTATGAAAACCTGGCTTACATTGCCAAGTTGAACGGGCTGCGCCGTGACGAAGCCGACCGGCGTATCACCGCCGTGCTGGCCCAAATGGGCTTGAGCGATGTTGCCAACAAGCGGGTGGGGACCTTCTCGCGCGGCATGCGCCAGCGCCTCGGCCTGGCCGAAGTGCTGCTCAAACAGCCCCAACTTATTATCATGGACGAGCCAACCCTGGGGCTTGACCCCGAAGCGGCCCACGATTTTTTAGAGACCATTCGCGCCCTCAAGGCCGACGACATTACCATCATGCTGTCGTCGCACCTGTTGCATCAGGTGCAGGCCGTGTGTGATCGGGTCGGCCTGTTCCACCAGGGGCGAATGGTACTGGAAGGCACGGTGGCCGGGTTGGCTCAACAGGTGCTGGGCGGCGCCTACCGCATCCATCTGGAAGCGGTAGGCGACGCCCAGCTTGAAGAAGCCCTCGGCCAGCTTTCCGGGGTGGTGCAGGTCAAACGCATTGCCGACACCCGCTATGACCTGGAAGCCAGGAAAGACCTGCGGGCTGAGGCAGCCCGGACGGTGGTCGAAAAAGGCGGCAAACTGTTGTCGCTCAATATCGAGATGCCCAGCCTGGATGAAATTTACACTCGCTATTTCAAGCAGGAGGCAACCCATGGTCTCGCAGCTTAAACAAGCCAAAACTGACGCAGTTCGAGAAGGTTCGCCCTGGACCGGCCTGTGGGCGGTGGTGGGCAAAGAAATGGCCGACTCCCTGAGCAGCATCCGCATGCTGATCCTGGAACTGCTCATCTTGCTGACCGCTGCCGGTACGGTTTATGGGGCTACCGAACGGCTGCGTGACAGCGTGGGGCAAGACCCCTTTGTTTTCCTGAAGCTTTTTACCACTGGGCAGGAGCCGCTGCCAGCCTTTGTCGGCTTTTTGGGCTTCCTGGTCCCTTTGATTGCCATTGCCCTGGCCTTTGACGCCATCAACGGCGAATTCAACGGGCGCACCATGTCGCGGCTGCTGGCCCAGCCCATCTACCGGGATGCACTGCTCTTTGGCAAATTCCTGGCCGGCTTTTTCACCCTGGCCCTGGTGCTGACCACCATCTGGCTGCTGATTATGGGTCTGGGTTTGCTGGGTCTGGGCGTCCCGCCCGGCGGCGAAGAAGTGGCCCGCAGTTTGTGGTTTTTGGTTGTAACCATCTTTTACGGCGGTATCTGGTTGGCCCTGGCCCTGGTCTTCTCCATCATCTTCCGCCAACCGGCCACAGCGGCGCTGGCCTCGCTGGCCGTCTGGCTTTTCTTTATGGTCTTCTGGGGCATCATTGCCGGGGTGCTGGCCCAAGTCTTGCAGCCTGTCCGGCCCGGCCAGCCTGAAACGGCCCTGGCCCAGGCCCAACTGGAACTTATTCTGAGCCGGCTGTCGCCCAACACCCTTTACGCCGAGGCGATGATTGCCTTGCTCAACCCGGCGGTACGCTCGTTGGGCTTTGTCCTGCCCATGCAACTGCAAGGCGCGGTGCTGGGCGCGCCCTTGCCGCTGAGCCAGAGCTTGCTGCTCATCTGGCCTAACCTGACCGGCCTGATTGCGGCGACTATCTTGCTGTTTGCCATCGGCTACGTGCTGTTCCAGCGGCAGGAGATCCGGGCGTAGAAAGTTTGGAGATAATTTCCAAATTGTAACTGCTCAGGCATGTCATCCATTCGACAAGCTCACGCCCTTCGGCGCACCCGAAGGGGTGGGACAGGTTTCGACCGGAGGGAGAAATCCCCAACACCTTACTTTTAACTGTTGCGCCCTGGGGATTTCTCGACCTTCGGCCTCAAGATATAGATATTCAGATAATGTTTTGGGTAGGGGCACGGCCTTGCGCCTGCCCCACCAGGGGCGACCGCAAGGGTACGCCCCTACAGATTCAAAATGTTTTTCTGAACATCTATAGAACGCAGATGACGCGGATCGAACTGATCTTCGCAGATTTTTTCTAAAAAATTGTAGTTGTCAAGACGATGTTGAACTAAACAGGCCGTAAAATCTCACGCGAAGACGCCAACTACGGCCACAGATTTTATCCCGCTTTGCTTCAACCGCATGAATGGGTTGAGACTCGATTACGAATAACCTCTCAGCCGCGCTGTTTATTTGGAAGTTATCTCCCCCGCTCGCCCTTGCTCGCGGTCACGCTAACGACCAAACGGGCCTTTTTCCCTTACAATAATAAAACCCCTCCCTTCTTGTGTCAACGAGTTGATCCCTACCTATCCCATTTTCCCGGTTGATTTGTTCCCCTGAATCGTGTTACAATGGCGGCAGGGATGAAGACTTGAGGCTGAGACTGAGGCTAAGGCTGAGGATTGTTCTTTCTTAGCCTTAGCCTCAGCCTTAGCCTCCCAATAACTTACCACGGAGAAACCCTCATGGAAAAACGCCGCGCCGCCGCTAATGTGTTTATGGAACAGAATATTGTTCAGCAGCGAGAGGCTGAGCAGCCGCCCATGGCCGAAGCGCCGGCCCCGCTTCCGGCGACGCTGAGCGCCGGGGGGCCGCTGCCGCCCGCGCCGGGGTATGCGCCGCAGCCGGCTCGAAGTGCGCCCCCGCCGCCCTCCGGCCTGAAAACTTCAGAAGAACTGCAACTGGAAAAAGAACCCATCCGCGTCCGCGAGACCGGCTTTTGGATGTTTAAGCGGATCATCGTCCCGCCCAATGCCTATGTGGTCCACACCCGCCTGGGCCGCAAAGAGCCGGTGACGTTGGGCCTGGGCGTCTCGTTCAATTACAACCCCTACACCGACGCTTACCTGGTCGTCCCGGCGGCGATGCAAACTATCGGCATTGTCGCCAACTGCATCAGCCAGGAAAAGCAGGGCATCAACATCCTGGCCTACGTCCAATGGCAGATCAATGATTTTGGCGTGGCCTACAAAAAGCTCGATTTTTCGGATAGCCGTGATCCGTTGGGCATTGTCAATGCTCAACTGCGGGAGCAGGCCGAAGCCGGCATCAAGGACAAAATCGCCACGATGAGCGTGCAGGAGGTGCTGGCCGACAAGGAGCCGATCATCGAAGAGCTGACCTCGCGCTTAAAAACCGTGGCCGAAGGCCGGGGCGGGGATGAGGGCCTGGGTATCAAGATTGTGACCGTGCAGATCAAAGAGGCGCTGGTCAGCTCGCAGCGTTTGTGGGAGCATTTGCAAGCGCCTTTCCGCTACGATCAGGAAAAGACGGCCCGCATCAGCTATTTGCTGGCCCAGGATGAAATCCGCCAGAAGGAGTTGGAAAACCGGCAGGTGGCCGAAACCAGCGAAGCCGAAACGATGGTCGCCATCGAGCGGATCAAGCAGAGCAAGCAGACCGAAGCCTTACAAATTAAGCTGGCCGAGGAAGGCACCCGCTTTACCAGGGAGCAGGAGACGGCCCGCCAGAAAATTCAACTCGAAGAGCAGACCACCCTGACCCGGCGCGAATCGGAGCAGCGGCTGCGCATTCAAGCGGCGGAGGATGAGCAGGCTATGAAGCTGGCCCTGCTGCGGCGAGAGCAGGAAGAGGCCCTGGAACGCGCTCGCCTCGATGCGGAGGCCAGAGCGCGCCAGAAAGCGCTGCAAGTGGAGCAGGCCTTGAAAGAACTGGCCGAAGAAATCCGGCTGGCCGAAGCCCAGTTGCAGGCCGACCAGCAGCGACTGGAACGCGAGACCACTCTGCAAACGCTGGAAGCCGACTACAAGCTGCTGATCCAGACCCAAACCGACCAGCTTCAAGCGGCCAAGCTGGAAGCCGAACTGGTCCGGCGGCGGCAGGAGAGCGAGGCGCGGCTGGCGTTGGAGGAAGCCGCCAATCGAGTTAAACTGGCCCTGGCCCAGGGCGAGACCGACATCGCTCGCTTGCAGCAGGAGGTGCGCAACCTGATGAACGAGCGCGATCTGGCCGGCCGGCTGGTGGACAAGCTGCCCGAACTGGCCGCCCACATGCCCGAAGTTCACGAACTAAAAGTGCTGCAAACCGGCAACGGCGACGGCGCGTTTGATGCGCTTTCCACGTTTTTGGCCCGCATTTTGGCGGTGGCCGATAGTTTGGGAATTCAACTGCCGGGTGGGAAAGATCAGCGGAATGACGGGGCAGGTGAAGAGTAATTGGCTTGATCAGTCTTCGATAAGCGGAAGCTAATGATAAAAATTGTAGTCGCTAGCAATGAACCTGATCTACGAGCCTTAATAGAGATTATCTTAAAGAGTAGTGGTTATCATTGCCTTTTTGTTGAAAATTTTCAAGAAGTGGTAACTTTATTACAAAATTCCTCAATTGATTTATTACTTTTTCGAGCAACTTTGGTGGATAATGGACGAGAGTTAGTTGCAATAGAGCCGGAACTACAAAAGATTGGGGTAATTTGGTTAGTTACAAAAAGATATGGGGTTGATGAAGAACGCGTCCATCTGGAATTTATAGACAGATATTTATGGATACCCATCAGTCCTGAAGAACTAATAGATGCGGTTAGAGACGTACTAAGCAAATATGGTCATTCTGAACCAAGTGAAGCCACTGCTTTTAGAAGAAAATATCGTCTGAAATGAGTACCTCCTCCACCCAGTTGTGGGGTGAGGTCAAGCGGTTAATTCGGACCTACACAGTTTCATCCAAATCCTGAATTTGCAGACTCAAAGCATCAATCGAAACCTGAATTTCCCGCAGCGACAGCCCCAGCGAGATCAGCAGCAGGATGAGACTGCCGCCAAAGGTCCACGTTCCGGCCAAGCTTTGCCCGGCAAACAGCAGAAACATGCACAAAACGCAGCCAAAAAAACTGGCTACCCCAAAGACCTGCATATTGCGGATAATAACAATCCGGTAGCGCAAATTAGCCAGTTGGCCTTTGATTTTGGGGTCGGGCGCTGTTTTGTAACGGGCATAAAGCTCGCGCATCAAGGCGGCCAGGGCTAAAAAGCGATTGGTATAGGCCAACAATAATAATGAAATAGCCGGAAAGAGTAGGGCCGGGGTGGTTAGGGTCAGTTCCATGAGTTCAAATTCAGAATTTAAGGGTCCTCTCGTAAACTGTTTTTAGGCCCCGAATGATACGAATTTTCACAAATATTACAATTTTTGTTACTACTCAGGCTCATGTCATTTCGAGCGACGAAGGAGCGAGAAATCCCCAAGACGCAACAATGAAAAGTAAGGAGTTGGAGATTTCTCCCTCCGGTCGAAATGACATGCTTGAGCGGTTACCAATTTTTGTCCTATAACCGATGGTACTGAAGCGTTGTAACTGCTGGCGAAATTGCGAGCCTAACCTATGCAGCTTAAGCCCAAAGTCGTAGTAATCGGCTGCGGCGTCTCCGGCCTGACCTGCGGGATTTGCCTGCTGGAGGCGGATTTTGATGTGATCATCATCGCCCGCGACCTGCCGCCCCAAACCACCCCCAGGTAGCCCCGGCTATTTGGTATCCCTAAATTGATTTCCCTATTAGCTTTAAGCATCTGTTAAAAATCGTAAATCGTAAATCCAAAATCGTAAATCGTGTTATCCATACTCAACATCATCTACAACATCATCGCCCCCATTTTTATCATTGTGGGCCTGGCCTTTTTGCTCGGTCATTACCGCTCGCCCGATCCCCGCGTTTTGTCCCGTGTTATCTTTTATCTGTTCAACCCGTTTCTGATCATCGGCAGTATTGCTAAATCTGATCTGCGCGCCGGCGAAATCGGCTCGATTGCGGCCATGATTGTCATTTTTTACCTGCTGATGGCCGTCGTCAGTTGGCTTCTGGCCCGCCTTTTTCACTTTGACCGCAAACTCGAAAGCGCGTTTATGCTCAGTGTGGTGGTGATTAATGCCGGCAACTACGGCTTGCCGCTGAGCGAATTTGCCTTTGGACCGGTCGGCTTGCAGCGCGCCGTTGTTTTTTTTGTTATTACGGCAATTCTGGCGAACACATTGGGCGTTTTTCTGGCCTCACGCGGCACGGCCTCGATCAAACGCTCATTATTTAATATGTTCACCGTCCCCTTACCTTATGCTACGGCCCTGGGGCTTTTCATCAACCTGGGCGATATTACCTTACCGCTCCCCCTTGAACGGGCCGTTACTTTATTGGGACAGGCCACCGTGCCGGCCATGCTGGTGGTACTGGGGCTGCAACTGGCTCGCGTCTCGGTCAGGGGCCGGTGGCGACCCATTGTCCTGGCTACTGCGGCCCGCCTGGTAATTGCGCCCCTCATCGCTTTTCCGCTGGCCGCCTTCCTGGGTATATCGGGCATCACCCAACAGGTGGTGATTGTGCAAGCCAGCCTGCCCACTGCTGTGATTAGCAGCGTCCTGGCCGCCGAATTTGGGGCCGATGCCGAATTTACCGCCGCCGTTGTCTTTGTCAGCACCCTGACCAGCATTGCTACCGTGACTGTTTTGCTCTGGCTGGTTATGTAAATTAAAGCCAATTGGTCCGAAGCGGACTGAGCCAATTGGCTATACCCAACCCAACTTATTGATGCTAAGCTGTCTGAAAAGTTGGAAGGTTGGAAAGTTGGAAGGCTGGAAGGTTGTATATTTATTCAACCCTCCAACCCTCCAATCTTCCAATCTTCCAATCTTCCATTCTTCCAGGAGACTCACTATGCCTATTTCATGGACTCATCGCTACGCCCAGCGGACTCAACGCATGACCAGTTCAGCCATTCGGGAACTGCTCAAAGTGACGGAGCAGCCTGACATGATCTCTTTTGCCGGCGGACTCCCCGCGCCAGAAATCTTCCCAGTCGAAGAAATGGCCGTGGCCGCCGACCGGGTGCTACGTGATTTTGGTCCCCAGGCTTTGCAATACAGCACCACCGAGGGCTATCGTCCCCTGCGCGAGTGGGTGGCTCAGCATACTGCTCCCAGCCTGACTATCTCACCCGATAACATCCTCATCACCTCCGGCTCGCAGCAGGCCCTCGATTTGTTGGGTAAAATTTTTATCAACCCCGGCGACCGGCTGGTGGTCGAAGCGCCCACTTATATGGGCGCGCTCCAGGCCTTTAACCCCTACGAAGCCGAATATGTCGCCGTTCCCTCCGACGAGCAGGGCATGATTACCGCCGCCCTGGAGCCGGCCCTGCAAGCCAGCCCCAAACTGATTTACACCATGCCCACCTTTCAAAACCCAACCGGCGTAACCCTCACCCTGGAACGGCGGCAGCAACTGGTCGAGCTGGCTCAGCGCTACGGCGTGCCCATTATCGAAGATGATGCTTACGGCGAACTGCGCTTTGAAGGCGAACCGATTCCTAAAATTCTGGAAATTGGCGGTTCAGGTTCGAGTGGGGGTGATTACGACGGCAGTGTGATCTACCTCAGTACCTTTTCCAAAACGTTGGCGCCGGGGTTGCGCCTGGCCTGGATTGTGGCTCCGCTGGAGGTGATCCGCAAGCTGGTCCAGGCTAAACAGGGGGCCGATCTCCACTCAGCCACGTTCAATCAAATGATTGCTTACGAAGCGGTTCGAGATGGTTTTTTGCAGCAGCATCTACCTGTTATCCGCCGGGTTTATCGGGAGCGCCGCGAGGTGATGCTGGCCGCCCTGGCCGAACATTTTCCACCCGAAACCCACTGGACTCGCCCCGACGGCGGCCTTTTTCTGTGGGTTACGTTGCCGCCAGGGATCAGCGGGGTTGCGCTGCTGCCGGCTGCTCTGGCCGCCAATGTGGCCTTTGTCCCCGGTGCGTCCATGTTTCCCAACGGCGGCGGCGAAAATACCCTGCGCCTGAACTTCTCCAACGCCACTCCCGCCCAAATTCGGGAAGGTATCGCCCGCCTGGGCCGGGTTCTGGCTGAACAACTGGGCCGGTAAAGCATTTGCCGATTTGAAGGTAGCTGGCTAAACTAACTTAACGAACCTGGGTTCGGAATTAGCTCGAAAATCACCCTTCGATACGGGCTAACGCCCTACTCAGGATGATTTTCGGCTTATAATCGCATCCTGAGTAGCGCGGAACTCGTCCTGAGCAACGTCCTGAGCTTGCCGAAGGGCTTGTCGAAGGGCGAGGGGAGCGCGTATCGAAGGGTGCGATTTGGAAAATTCCGAATTCTGGTTAACGATGCAAAAAGTCCGCTATCTCAGCCTGATAGTCCTGCTCATTTTAATTCTTTACTTGGCGGCAACAGCCCTGTTTGCCTGGCTGTTTCGGGTCCGCAGTGAACGGGTCCAGCTTACCCGGACGCCCGCGCCCACTTTTACCCCTGTCCCCGCGCCGTCGGCAACGACCATCGTCATTCTCCCGACTCTTACCCCGCTGCCCACAGCAACCGCTGTGCCTTCGCCCACCCCCAGCCCAACCCTGCCGCCGGACACGCCGACTCCCGTGCCGCCGACGCCCACCCCCACTCCGGTGAGGCCGCAGTTGGTTGCTGCCAATACGGTCAATGTTCGGAGTGGGCCGGGCACTAACTATCCGGTGGTGGCCGCTCTGCCGCCAAATTTAACTGTGCCGATTATTGGGCGCAACAATGAAGCCTCGTGGTGGCAAATCAGCAATGCTGAGGGCGCGACCGGCTGGGTGGCCGGGTCGGTGGTGCAGGCCAGCAATACCGCCAATGTGCCGGTGGTGGTTGCTCCACCCCCACCCGCGACTCCAACGCCGGAGGCCACCCCGACCCCCGAAAAACCCAAATACCAGTTCGAGCCGACCGGCTGGTACAACGACACCAATTATGGTTTGACTCGCTTTCTGGGCAATATCACCGACCCGGCCGGCAATCCGGTTAACGGCGTTTACGTTCAGGCCAGTTGCGGCGGCTTCTCGGTTATCTCTAATCCTTCCGGCCCTATAGGGGGTCTAAACAATGAAGGCGCTTTTTGGCCGCCCGGTTTTTATGATATTACCCTGGGCGCCAAGCCGATTCCGTGCAAATGGATTCTCACCGTCGTTACCACCGACGACCAGCGCACCGCCACAGCTACCCTCTCCGAACCCATCGAGATCGAAGTGACCTATGACAAATCTATTGTCACTGCCAATTGGCGCAAGAATTGGTAGGGGGCCTGGATATAGTTGCGGCGTTGGGTCAGCAATCAGGGTCGAAAATGTCAAATTTTGTTTAGTTTTACCAAGAATCCAGGCTGCTAACCCCCGGCCATCGCCCCCACGATCAGAAAAGGCTCTTTGCCCGTAGCGACCGCGTCGGGCAAGGGGGCATCTGGCGACTCATGAGACCAATCCTCCCCACAGGCAAAGAACCGGATAAACGACCGTCGTTGCCGGGTGACGTGATCGCGGATTGTCCCGCGCAGCATCGGATAAGTCGCCTCCAGGGCATCCAGGATCGAGCGCTGGGTAACCGGCCCTTTAACTTCCAGTTCGACCTTACCGCTGACCCGCGCCAGTCGGCGCAGGTGTGGCGGCAGTACCACCCGGATCATGGCAGTACCTGAACTTCGACGGACAGCACGGAGGGTAGATCGCGGACGATGGGCCTCCAGGTATCGCCCGAATCTGCCGATACGTACACCTGCCCGCCGGTGGTGCCAAAATAAACACCGCTCTCGTCCAACGAGTCGACCGCCATGGCGCTGCGTAGGACGTTGACATAGCAATGGCTTTGCGGCAACCCCTGGGTGAGCGCCTCCCATTCATGCCCGCCTGTCCGGCTGCGGTATACCCGCAGTTTCCCATCGGGCGGATAATGTTCTGAATCACTTTTGATGGGCACGACATAAATGGTCTCCGGTTCATGGGCATGCACCGCAATCGGGAAACCAAAGTCGCTCGGCAGATTGCCGCTGACCTCGTGCCATAACTCGCCGGCATTGTCACTGCGCATGACATCCCAATGCTTCTGCATGAACAGCACTTCTGGACGTGAGGGATGCATGGCCAACCCGTGAACACAATGACCTACCTCGGCATGGGGGTCAGGCAGCTCATACTCGGATTTCAGACCCTGGTTCACCGGTCGCCAGGTTTCCCCACCATCGTCAGTGCGAAACGCGCCTGCCGCCGAGATAGCCACAAAAATTCGGTTGGGGTTGCTTGGGTCCAGCAAGATGGTATGGAGGCACATCCCCCCGGCCCCCGGCTGCCAGAGGTGCCCTTTGACACTACGCAGCCCCGAAAGCTCCTGCCATGTCTTCCCACCGTCGCTGGAGCGAAACAAGGCTGCATCTTCCACCCCGGCGTAAACCGTCTCTGGATCGGTCGGCGACGGTTCGAGATACCAGACCCGCTTGAATTCCCAGGGATGCTGGCTGCCGTCATACCACTGGTGCGTGCCGGGAACGCCTTCGTAAACGAATTCGTTACCCATTGGTTCCCAACTCTGACCGCCATCGTCGGAACGCTGAATCAACTGCCCAAACCAACCGGTGGATTGGGAGGCATACAACCGCTTGGGGTCAGCAGGTGAGCCTTTGAGATGATAGATTTCCCAGCCCGCAAAGTGGGGTCCGCTGATGTTCCACTGTTCGCGTTTCCCATCTGAGGTCAGAATAAATGCACCTTTGCGAGTGCCAACCAATACCCGTACACTGCTCATTGTACTCTCCTTTCATTTTGTACTGAACCTGTGATAAAGTTGTCGCCTCCCCACTTGCAACCGTCGCTCACCTTGAGCTGCCCCTCAAACATGATAAAATGGAGATGCGAACAAATGTGCTATTGCGTTATTATAACTGGATGGCCTTGAAACGCAAATAAACGATTACATCAATTTCAAATATGAGAAGCCAGCATCCTCAGATGCGGCGACGTTCGGCATCTAACGCGAAACGTGCCTTTCTCAGCGAAATTGACTCAAAATTTTCAATTTTGGAACTGTTGGAACGACTGATTTAATGAGAACCAGAGTGGGTAAGCTGCCGGGGAGTAAGACCAGTTTCAGTGGATCCAAATTTTCCGTAGGGTGGCATCCCTATGCCGCCCGCTGACGCATAGGGATGCGCCAGCTACGGTGAAAAATTGGATCTACTGAGTTTGGTTATTCGGTCGGGTTCGCTCCGGTTCACTCACCTTGAGAGGTAGGCCGGTGGCACTCCTCGACAAACTGGAGCAAGTGTTGGTGAAACTCGGCTGTGGCCCGCATGGAACAAGTTAGAAGCAATCGTTGTCTCTACGATTTTTTCTCGACGATTGTGATAATTACTTCTTGAGCCGGCCCGGCCAGGCTTCAGGGTTTAAGAGGTGGGGCGGGCGCTCACCCCGCAGCACCTGGAGCACCTGTTCGACCGCGCCCATGCCCATCGCCCTATAGCCCAGGTCGGTATAGGAAGAAATGTGCGGGGTGATCACCACATTGGTCATCTGGAGCAGGGGATTGGTCGGCAGCGGGGGTTCCGGGTCGAAAACATCCAGGGCCGCGCCGGCCAGGTGGCCCTCGACCAGAACTTGGGCCAGAGCTGCTTCGTTAACCAGCGGCCCCCGGCTGGCATTGATCAGGTAAGCGCCGGGCTTCATGAGCCGCAGCTCACGCTCGCCGATTAAATGATAGTTTTGTGGAGTCAGCGAGGCATGCAGGCTGACAAAATCGGCCTGGGCCAGCAGCGTGTCCAGGCTGTCTACCGGCTCGATGCCCAGGGGCGTGATCGAGGTCCAGTCGGTGCAGTTCGGATCATAGGCCAGCACTCGCATCTTCAGCCCCAGAGCGCAAATTTCGCCCACCCGCCGGCCAATCCGCCCGCAGCCAATCACCCCCAGCACTCGCCCCCGAACTTCTGTGCCCATCAGTTGAGCGCGAGAAATAGCAGCGCCACGCATGCTCATATCGCCGGCGACAACTCGCTTGGCCAGGCCCAACAACAGGGCGACTGTATGCTCGGCGGTAGACTCGGTGGGAGCGTCGGGCGTGTTGACCACCAGAATGCCGCGCTCGGTAGCCGCCGGGATGTCCACGTTGTTCACGCCGATGCCATGCCGGGCAATGACCTTTAATGACAATCCGGCCCGATCCATAAAAACGCCGTCGGCCTGGTTCTCGACCCCCATAATGGCCGCTGCCGCGCCGGGTAGGTTATCCAGCGTTCCCTCGGCAATAACCTCGGCGGTTGGAGTCAATTGGGCCAATGCTTCGGGCACAATCTTCATATCAATCCAAACTTTTGGTTGCATAAGTTTCCTTTTCCTTATTGGCTGGTGCCGGCTAAGGCATCATGAGTTGGCGATTGGGCAAATTGGAGTCCAAACCTTGGTTTGGAAAGGCCAAAGCAAGCTTTGGACTCCCTCCCTCCCTAA
Source organism: Anaerolineales bacterium (assembly GCA_015075405.1). Classification (GTDB taxonomy): domain Bacteria; phylum Chloroflexota; class Anaerolineae; order 4572-78; family J111; genus DSQQ01. The sequence continues at coordinate 811,379 of JABTUK010000002.1, read as the reverse complement.
CTGAAATTGAACACATCCAAATCAAATAATGTCCTCACCGTGCTGCTCACCGGGAGGGTTAGCTGCGCCCAGGGCTTCTTTCATCGCCGTTAGATCGGCGGCCATGGCCTGGCTAAAGAGGGTGAGGTCGGTACTGTGGACGATGAAGTTGGCTCCGGCTTTGGCCCACTCGATTTCCTGGTCGCGCCCGGTGGAAAAATGAATCCCCACCCCCACCTGATGCTGGCGGGCTTTGCTGATAATCGTTTTGACCGTTTCATCAAACAACGGATGGCGATACTGCTCCGGGATACCCAGGCTGATCGAGAGGTCGTGCGGGCCAATTAACACGGCGTCGAGTTGGGGCACGGTTAGAATGTCATCCAATGCCTCTAGCGCCGGCACACTTTCGATATTGATAATCAAGACGTTGCCGGTGTTCCAGTGGTCCAGGTAAGCGACCAGGTCGCCGGGCAGATTGGCCTCACCGGTTAGGGCCTGGTGCAGCCGCCGGCCCTTGAGCGGTCGCAGTTTGACCGCCCCGCGTAGAGCCTGCACTTCCTGCGCAGTTTCTACATAGGGGGCAATCACCCCTTTAGCCCCACCATCCAGCACCACACATGCCTGATATGGATCGGGTGCAGGGATGCGCACAATGGGAGCCAGGCCCAGGGCATCATAAGCCTGGCACATCCAGGCCAATTGTTCCCGCTCAATCGGGGTGTGCTCGGTATCAATAAAAACAAAATCCAGGCCGAGTTTTTGCACTACCCTGGGCCAACGGGCCGATGTAGAGAGAATTGCTGTGCCATAAACCCGTTGACCACTCCTGAGCGCCGCCGAAAGTTCTTGTCCGTTCATAAAATCTACCCTCGCGCTTCTTTGATCCAGGCCAGCACTTGGGCCACGTTGCGGGTAATTGCCTCGAAATCGCCCGCCGCCACAGCCTCTTTGGTAATCAGATTTGACCCCATGCCAACACAGGCTACCCCGGCTTTGAACCAGGTGGAAATACTTTCTTTAGTTGCGTCTACGCCACCGGTGGGCATGATCCGCGTCCAGGGGCACGGGCCGAGCACCGCTTTGACAAAGCCCGGCCCACCGACCGAACTACCGGGGAACACTTTGACAATCTCAACACCCAACTCTTCGGCTTGGGCAATCTCCGAGACGCTGCCGCAGCCCGGCGAATAGGCAAGCTTACGCCGGTTGCACAGCCGGGCTACTTCGGCGTTGAGCAGCGGACCAACCACAAAATTAGCCCCGCTGGCAATATACATGGCCGCCGTAGGCGCATCCACCACCGAGCCGACGCCCAAAACGATCTGGGGTGCGGTGGTGGCAAAGTGACGCGATAACTCGGTAAAAACATGGTAGGCAAAGTCGCCCCGGTTGGTGAACTCGATCACCCGCGCTCCACCTTCGGCGCACGCCGTAACAATTTTTTTGGCCACTTCGACATCTTTATGATAAAACACCGGGATCAAGCCCAGGTCAATCATCGCATTGAGCACTTCTAATCTGGTAAAACGAGCCATTGGAGTTATCCTTTCCTAACCCGGACAAGCTGGAACAAAAAAAGAATTTAGAAATAAGAAATAAGAAAGGCCATTTGCCTCTAATTTCTAATTTCTTATTTCTATTTTTTAAGTGCCTACCGCGACACCCGGCCTGAAGCATCACCGGACATCAGTTTTTCCACTTCATCTACGCTGACTAAATTAAAATCGCCAAAGATGGAGTGTTTGAGGCAGGAAGCGGCGACGGCAAAATTGAGCGCCTTTTGGCGGTCGCCGGAATAGGTACGCAGCCCGTAAATCAGCCCGCTGGCAAAGGCATCGCCGCCGCCTACCCGGTCCACGATGTGGGTAATGTCATACGTAGGGGCGATGTAAAAGCCGTCCTGCTGCCACAGCACGCCCGACCAGGTATTGTGGCTGGCTGAGAGCGAACCACGCAAAGTAATGGCGATAGTCTGCAAATTGGGGAAACGCTCGGCCAGGCCGGCGCAGACATGGCGGAACTTATCAGCCTCAACCTTGCCGCTGGTGACATCGGTTTCGGGCGCTTTGATCCCAAAAACTTTATCCGCGTCTTCCTCATTGCCGATGGCAATATCGCACTGGCTGACCAGTTCGGGCATGACCTCGCCGGCTTTTTTGCCCCATTTCCACAGGTTTTTGCGATAGTTGAGGTCACACGACACGGTTAACCCCAGACGTTTGGCCGCCTGAGCGGCCTCCAGGCAGACATCGGCGGTGTTGGCGGAAATGGCCGGGGTGATGCCGGTCCAGTGAAACCAGTCGGCCCCGGCAAAGACGCGCTCCCAATCCACCATCCCCCGCTCGATGGTGGCAATGGCCGATTGGCTGCGGTCGTAGACTACTTTGCTGCCGCGCTGGGCCGCCCCCATCTCCAGAAAATAGATGCCTAACCGCTCGCCGCCCCGGATAATTTGGTCTACCCCTACGCCATACTGTCGCAAAAATTGAATGCAGGCATCGCCCAGATCGTTTTTAGGCAGGCGGGTCACGTAATCCACCGGCTCGCCAAAATTAGCCAGCGCCACAGCCACATTGGCCTCACCGCCGCCGTAAATAACATCAAAGGTATTGGCCTGGCTAAAACGCAAAAAACCGGGCGGCGACAGCCGCATCATGATCTCGCCAAAGGTTACGATTTTTCTTTTCATCTTTGAACCTCACAACTTGATTTACGATTTATGATTTACCATTTACGATTGGAAGCGCCTTAATCGTAAATCCAAAATCGTAAATTATTGATTGATGATGCCGGGAGGTCGGCGGTTGTTGTACACATCCAGCACAATCTCGCAAGCAGTCCGATACAGATTCTCCTGGCTTTCGGGAGCGCAGGCGGAGACGTGGGGGGTAATGGTAACTTGCTCAAACTCACGCAGGGGCGAGTCAGGGGGCAGCGGCTCCTGTTCCAGCACATCCAACCCGGCCCCGCCGACCTGTCCACGGCGCAGGGCTGCTACCAGCGCCGCTTCATCAATAACCGGTCCCCGGCTGGTGTTGACGATAAAGACGGTCTCTTTCATCTGCTCGAATTCCCGGTGGCTCAAAAGGTGGTAGGTTTCGTCAGTGAGGGGGCAGTGGGCCGAGATGAAGTCGGAGCGTTGTAATAATTCGTCCAGTTCCACTTTTTGACCGCCAAATTGAGCAATGGTTTCGGCGTCAAGGTAAGGGTCTGACACCAGCAGGGTTAGCTCAAAACCGCGCACCCGGCGGGCCACGGCCCGGCCAATCCGGCCCAGCCCGATCAGGCCCAGCGTACCGCCCTGCAATAGGCGGGTCGGCCGGGCTGCGCGGCGGTCCCACCGGCCGTCCCGAATCCAGCGGTCCTGCCGGGCCAGATGCCGCAGACTGTCCATGAGCAAGGCGATGGTATGGTCGGCCACGTCGTCGGTACAGTAGGCTGGCACGTTACAAACAGGAATCTGGTGGGCCGTGGCCGCCGCCACATCCACGCTGTCATAGCCGACGCCCAGCCGGACAATGCAACGGCAGCGCTCCAGTTGAGCGATAACGGATCGAGTCAACAGAGGACGGACCGACTGCACCAGGACTACATCCGCCTCGCGGGCCACAGCCAGGGCCAGTTCTGGGGTGCGATGCTGGCCCTCCAGCCACTCGACCCCGGAGCGGGCCAGTTCGCCGCCAATCCAGGCCGGCGGGGTGAAAAGTTCTTCATCGTAGTCAATCAAAACTGCTTTGAAAGGCGTGGTCATGGTTTCTCCCTCAGCGGCCCATCCAACCACCGTCAACCAGCAGCACGGTCCCGTGGACGTAATCTGAAGCCCTGGAGCTTAAAAAGACGACCGCCCCTTTCATATCCTCCGGCTGGCCCCAGCGTCCGGCAGGAATTCGTTCCATAATGGAACGGCTGCGCTGCTCGTCAGCGCGTAAAGGCGCTGTATTGTCAGTAGCCATGTAGCCGGGGGCAATGGCATTGACATTGACGCCTTTAGCGGCCCACTCGTTAGCCAGGGCTTTGGTCAGTTGGCCGATCCCGGCTTTGCTGGCCGCATAGCCGGGCACATAGATGCCGCCTTGAAAGGTTAACAGCGAGGCCACAAAAATGATCTTGCCCTGCCCGCGCGCGATCATCTCCCGGCCAAGCTCTCGACTCAGAATAAATTGGGCGCTCAGATTGACATTTATCACCCGATCCCAGTATTCATCCGAATGTTCGACGGCCGGTTGGCGTAGGATCGTCCCGGCGTTATTGATCAGGATGTCAATCCGGGGGAAATCGCTTTTGACCTGCTGGATGAAACCGTATAAAGCCTGGCGGTCGCCAAAATCGCAGCTATAGCCCTTAAAGCGGCGGCCCAGGGCGGTAACTTTTTGCTCAACCTCACTACCCGACGGCTCCAGGGTGGCGCTCACGCCGATAATGTCAGCCCCCGCTTCGGCCAAAGCGCAGGCCATGGCCTGGCCCAACCCGCGTTTGCAGCCCGTCACCAGGGCTATTTTGCCGTCGAGTTTAAACTGATCGAGAATCATGCTAAGCCTTCCATTTTAACAGCATCCATATCACTAAACGCCTGGTTTTCTCCACCCATCGCCCAAACAAAGGTGTAATTTTTAGTGCCTGCCCCGGAATGGATAGACCAACTGGGCGAAAGGGCCGCCTGGCCGTTGCGGACAACCAGGTGCCGAGTTTCGGTGGGCTGGCCCAGCAGGTGGAAGACTACTGCATCGGTGGCCAGGTCAAAATACAAATAAACTTCGCTGCGGCGTTCATGGGTGTGGGCCGGCATGGTGTTCCAGATGCTGCCTTCGGCCAACTGGGTAAAACCCATAACCAATTGGCAGCTTTGAATGCCTTCGGGGTGAATTACTTTGTAGAGGCGGCGCTGGTTGGCCTCGGCGGGACTGCCCAGGGCAACCGCTTCGACGGCTTCTGCCCGCGCCAATTGGGTGGGATAGGTCTGGTGGGCCGGCAAACTGATCAGGTAAAACGAGGCCGGACTGGTGGCGGCCAGACTGCTAAACTCGATCTGGCGGCTGCCCCGCCCGATGTACAGTGTATCTTTTTTGCCCAGGTTATAGGTAACACCGTCAACGGTGATCTGTCCCTCGCCGCCAATGTTGATAACGCCGATTTCCCGGCGTTCGGCAAAATAGGCGGCTGCCAGTTCCCGGCCCGCTTCTAACGCCAGAGGAGCATCGGTTGGCGTCACCGAGCCGATAATCAGGCGATCCGTATGCCAATAGACTAACTTGATCTGGCCCGGCCCAAACAAATCCTCAATCAAGAAATGCTGTCTGATTTCGGCGGTATTCATCCGCTCAAATCGTGAGGGATCGGGGGCATAGCGTACTTCCATAGAGGACCTCCTTGTCCAAAACATCAAAGATTGAAGCGGTGCTTGAGAAAGAGAAGAAGCCGCGGTTAGTTCATTATATGAACTATTAGTTCAATTACTAAACATTATAACACCGCTTAGGGGAGTTGTCAAGGGTTAAATCGGACTCAACCCCTGCTCTTGCAGCAAGCTGCGAATACGAGCTGTTTCATCCGCCGACAGCCGGGGCAGCGGCGCTGAGACCAACGGCTCACACAAACCCAACAGGCTGGCCGCAGTTTTCAGGCAGCTCAGCCAGTGATTGTAAGTGTGCAACCGGCCCAGGGCTACAATCCGTTGTTGTATCTCCTGGATCCGGTCCGGCTGATTGGCGTGGGCCGCCTCGATGATGGCCGTAAACCAAGCCGGGACCAGATTACCCAGGCCGCAAACTAACCCATCGGCCCCGGCTAACATGCTTAGCCCGGCCACCGATTCGGCCCCCTGCAAAACCGCCAAATCCGTTTCACGGCTTAACCACACCAGGCGTTGGAAACGTTCTAAGTCGCCATGGCTATCTTTGACCCCGACTATATGCGGGTGATGGCTCAGTTCGGCCAGCGTTTCGGGTTCGACCACGGCATGTACGGCTTGCGGGATATTATAGAGCAGCAGTGGCCGGGAGGACTCGTCGGCGATTGCTTTGAAGAAATCGCGCTGGATATGGGGCTGGCTGAATTGGCCGTAAAAAGGTACCGTCAACACAAAGGCGTCCACCCCAGGCAGGTTAAGCGCATCCATCACCGCTTTGACCCGCCGCACGCTACATTCAGAAACACCCACTAGCAGCAGGCCTCGCCCATGCAGCACTTCCGCCGTAGATTGCACCAGAGTGCGCCGTTGGGCCAGGCTCAAAAAGGGTCCTTCGCCGGAACTGCCCAGGGCGAAGACGCCGTTGCCGCCGCCGGCCAAAATATGCTCAACCAGGCGCTGTACACTCTGCCGGTCAATCGTATCGTCGGGCAGTAGAGGGGTTAACAAGGGAGGAATCAGGCCGTTAAAGATAGATTTGGACATGGTGATGAATACCTTTCGGGAATATAACCAAAATTCGTGATGCGTGATGCGTAAAATTTTTCAGCCTAAAACCATTACGCATTACAGATAAAAAGTAATCAGGAGTCGTCACGAGCCTGTGGCATACCACCCCTAGCCCCTCCCCCGATTCGGGGGAGGGGTTGGGGTGGGGGTATTTACGAAGGAGCTAATTCGAATCTGTTGAGCCTGCTTCAAACGCTCTTCAAGGCTAAGGTAATGTTGGTCCAGCGCCAGCTGAACCTGCGCGGCCTCACCGGCTGCAACGGCCTCGAGGATAGCCACGTGATCTTGATAAGTCCGCAGCGGATCACGGTCTTGCAGGTCGGTCAGTTGGGCTGCTTTATGAAATGTCAGCCAGAAAATATCAAGCAGTTTTAACAATACCTGATTTTGCAGGCTGGCAAAGAGGGTGACGTGAAATTCTCGATCCTCATCCGGGAAAGTCTGCCCCTGTTCAGCCTTGAGGAGCATCTGTTGGGTCAATAGTTGCAGTTGGCTAAGCTGCTGCGGGGTTATGACGGCCAAGGCCGCCTCCGCCATGCCTGTCTCCAGGACTCGTCGGACGGCTAATAAATCCGCCAGTTGCGGCAGAGCAAACAACAGACCATAAGGCAGATTTTCCAGGAGCGGTTCAAAGGAAAAATCTTGCACAAACAGCCCGCTACCGCGGCGGGTTTCCAGAATACCCAGCGACTCAAGCGCCTTGACTGCCTCACGCACCGAACTGCGACTGACCCCCAATTGCCGGGCCAGTTCCATCTCCGGCGGGAGCGGTGCGCCGGCAGTCAAATTGTTTTCCAGAATGTAATTCTTGATAATATCCTGTACCGACCGAAAAAGCGCGGGCCGCTCCAGGCGTTTGAGAGACATTTCCATAGTTTAAGACCACCAAAAAAGATTTGACAAGCACACACAATTGGTTTATTCTAATGCACCTGTCTGATATCTGTCAAGTTTAGACGCATGATAAAATTTTCAGTTTTTGCTTGACAATTCCGATAAGGAATGTTATAATGTTCGTAGTTTGAACTGTTAGTTCAAATAATGAACTACCATTTATTAATATCAATTTAGAGTACAAGGAGGTATTGCTAATTATGAAGACGGAGAGGTCTAAATCAAAGGGCGTGTCTCGACGCGAATTTTTGCGTTTGGCTGCGCTCACTACAGGTTCAGTAGCCTTTGGCGGTTATCTGCCGCAAGTAGCCACAGCCGCTGCTGAAACTCCCCCCACCTTGGCCCCCACGGCTACAGGGGCCGCCAATGCGATTGCCGCTCTTCAAGCCGATGATCTCGGCGGGTTGGTTGGCAAACTCGAAGGCCCTACCCTTATCCTCGATGTAACCCAGTTTCCCAAACAATTTGGCGAAGCGCCCATGCTGGCCGAGCTGGTCACAGCCGGTGACCTGCCTCCAGTTGAAGAGCGCCTGCCCGATCCCGAAGATTTGCTGGTTATCCAGCCCCTTACAGAAATTGGCCAATATGGCGGCACCTGGCGGCGCGCTTTTACCGGCCCGGCGGACCACGAAAACGGCAACCGTATCAACTCAAACGATAAGATATTACACTTTGATTACACCGGCTCTAAGATTGTGCCCGCCCTGGCCAAAGGGTGGGAGGTGAGCGAAGACGGCACGACGATCACTATTTTCCTGCGCAAAGGGGCCAAATGGTCTGACGGCGAGCCGCTGACCGCGGACGACTTCATGTTCTGGTTCGAGGATATTTACTCGAACCCTGAAATCGTGCCCACCCCCTTCCCCGAAATGCAGATCAACGGCCAGCCGGGTGTTATGAAAAAGGTTGACGACTTTACCATCGCCTTTGAATTCCCCGAAGCATATCCCTACTTTGTCTACACCCTGGCCGGCAGCACGGGCATCGGGGCCGGTTTTGCCACGCGGGGCGCGTTCGGAAATTATGGGGGTGGGTATTGCCCGGCGCATTACATCAAACAATTCTTGCCCAAGTACTCATCCGAAGCAGAGGTCAACAAAATGGCCACGGACGCGGGCTTTGACAACTGGGTCTCTCTGCTCAAGAACAAGTACAGTTGGGCGCTCAATCCTGAATTGCCGGTGATGACGCCCTGGCGGACAACCAGCCCGATCAGCACGCCCACCTGGAGCATGGAACGCAATCCGTACTTCTGGGCCGTAGACACCGAAGGCAACCAACTGCCGTATATTGACAAGATCACTATGACCCTGGCCGAGAACGTCGAAGTGGCCAACCTGCGGGCTATTGCCGGTGAGTACGACATCCAGGAACGCCACATGGGCCTGGCCAAGCTGCCCGTTTTCCTGGAAAGCGCCGAAAAAGGCAACTATACCGTTCACCTCGACCCGGCCTTCAATGGCTCGGACGTGGCGATCCATATGGGTAACGCGTATACAGGCGATCCTGTCATAGCCAAGCTAATCCAGAACAAAGACTTCCGCCATGCGCTCTCGCTGGGGATTGACCGCGATCAGCTCAACGAGGCCTTCTGGCTCGGCGTCGGTGTGCCTGGCTCCACGGCGCCGGCAGAAGACACCATCTACAGCCCTGGTATAGACTATCGCTCCAAGTGGTGTACGCTTGATCTGGATGAAGCCAACGCGCTGCTGGACAAAGTGGGTCTGACCGAGAAAGACAGCGAAGGCTTCCGCCTCCGCCCCGACGGTAAGGGACGCTTACAGCTTGAAATGATCACCGTGGGCGGGTCGTTTGTTCCCTATACCCAGATAGGTGAAATGATCAAGCAACAGTGGAAAAAGATCGGCATTGATGTGAATGTCAAGGAGACCGAACGTAACATTGCCTTTGGCATGACCGCCAACAACGAACACCAGATGATTACCTGGGCCAACGATGGTTCGGAAATGCTCTACCTCTTTGCCCGCCACGCCCTGCCGATAGACCCGAATGAGTGCCACATGGGCATGGCCTATGCCAAATGGTATGCTTCCAATGGCGAGCAGGGTACCAAACCAACCGACCCCGAAATGCTGCGCGCCTTTGACCTCTACCGGGAGGCGTTCGGGCTGGACGAAGCCGGCCAGATTAAGAACGCGCAAGAAATCTGGAAGATCATCGTCGAGCAGCAGTGGAGCATCGGCACGGTCGGCCAGTCGCCGGCGTTTATGGGTGTGCGGATTGTCAAGAACAATATGGGCAATATCCCGGCGCGCCAGGTAAACGCGCAGCACGCGCGCACGCCGTGTTCTTCGCAGCCTATCACCTTCTTCTTCAAGGCGTAACTGAGAGAGTTCCAAGATTTAAATTAGTCAAAGGGATGATACGTGATGCGTGATGCGTAATGATTTACGGCTAAAACTGTCACGCATCACGTATCACGCATCACGAATTTCGAACAGCCTTATCCCTTCTCTATGTCCAGGTTGAGGGAGGGTAGAGAGGTGTAACTTTATGATAGCTTATATCGTTCGCCGTTTGATTCTGGCTCTTCTGACTATCTGGGCCATCACCATCCTCTCGTTTATGATCATCCAACTGCCCCCCGGCGATTACGTGACCTCGTACATTGCCATGATGTCGTCTTCAGGGTCTGGGGTAACGGAAGGGGAGGCGCAGGCGCTCCGCGCCCAGTATGCTCTCGATCAGCCGCTCTACGTCCAGTATTTCAGGTGGATGGGCTTGATCATGCAGGGCAACTTTGGCATGGCCATCGAGTGGAACCGGCCGGTGCTCGACGTTATCGGCGACCGTCTGGCCCTGACGATTGTTATTTCGCTGGCGGCCATCATCTTTACCTGGGCGGTGGCGCTGCCCATCGGCATCTATTCGGCGGTCAAGCGCTATTCTATTGGCGATTACATAGCTACATTCATCGGCTTTATCGGCCTGGCCATCCCCGGCTTTATGCTGGCCCTCATCGTCATGTACGTCGGTTTCAGATATTTCGACGCCAATGTTGGCGGGCTGTTCTCGGCCGAGATGGCCGACGCGCCGTGGGGTTGGGCCAAATTTGTGGATTTGCTCAAGCATCTGCCCATTGTGGCCATCGTGCTGGGCATCGGGGGCACGGCGCAAATGATTCGCATCATGCGCTCCAATCTGCTCGACGAGCTGCGTAAGCCTTATGTGATGACGGCGCGGGCCAGGGGGCTGTCTGAGGCACGAGTGATTATGAAGTACCCGGTGCGGGTGGCGCTGAATCCTTTTGTCAGTACCATCGGCTACCTGTTCCCTTTTGTCATTTCGGGCAGTATCATTGTCTCGCTGGTGTTGAGCCTGCCGACGGTGGGGCCGCTGCTCCTCAAGGCGCTTATTGCTCAGGATGTCTTTCTGGCCGGAACCATCGTGTTGCTGCTTGGGGTAATGACGGTTATCGGCACATTCATTTCCGACTTATTGTTAATGTGGGTTGACCCGCGCATTCGGCTAGGGAGGCAATAATGGCGGAATCAATCATGACTCCTCCCCAGGAGCTGGAGGAACAAGAGTTTGTTGTCACCCAGGCCGAGGAGCGGGTTGCGGTTGCCACCCAATGGCAGTTGATGTGGTGGCGTTTCCGCAAGCACAAATTGGCCATGGGGGCAACTTTTGTTCTGATCTTTTTTTACCTCATCGCCATGAATGCCGAATTCCTGGCTTATGTCGACCCCGAAACTTCCGATGCCCAGCGGTCCCTGATGATCCCCCAACCCATTCATTGGTTTGACAACGGCGCCTTCAGCCCTCACGTTTTTGGCATGACCGGCAAGCGCGATCTCAAAACGTTTAAGCGGGTCTACACGCCCGATCCTAACCTAAAATTTCCGGTGCGTTTCTTTGGACCCGGCTATGAGTATAAGTGGCTAGGTTTTATTCCCACCAACTTGCATCTTATTAGCGTGGAAGGCGCGGAAGCGGAAGAAACACTCTTTCTGATGGGGACGGATGTGCAGGGGCGCGACCTGTGGTCCCGGCTGATGTATGCCACGCGGACTTCGTTGATCATTGGGTTGGTAAGCGTTGCCCTCAGCCTGATTTTGGGAGTGATGCTGGGTGGCATTTCCGGTTACTATGGCGGCCTGATTGATACGGTCATCCAACGTATCATCGAGATTTTGCGCTCTCTGCCCACGATTCCGTTGTGGATGGGCCTGGCCGCGGCGCTGCCCAGCACCTGGAGCGTCAACCAGGTTTACTTTGCTATCACCATCATTATCTCGCTATTGGGTTGGACTGAGTTAGCCCGCGTGGTGCGGGGACGATTCCTTTCGCTGCGCGAGGAAGACTTTGTCATGGCGGCCCGCCTGTCCGGTTGCAGCCGCATGCGCATCATCTTTCGCCACATGGTGCCTTCATTCCTAAGCCACATTATCGCGGCGACAACGCTGGCGCTTCCGGCTATGATTATTAGCGAAACCTCGCTCAGCTTTTTGGGCCTGGGACTGCGCCCGCCCGCCATTAGTTGGGGGGTATTGTTGCAGGACGCGCAGAATATCCAGGCGTTGGCAATTTCACCGTGGCTGTTGATCCCGGCCATTCCCGTCATTATCGCGGTGCTGGCCTTTAATTTTATGGGCGACGGCCTCCGCGACGCGGCGGACCCGTATGGATGAGAGTGATGCGTGATGCGTGATGCGTGACTCGTAAAGCCCTTACGCATTACGCATCACGTATCAGAAATCCATCAAAAACGGCTGGAAGAACTTATCTGGATGACGATATGGACAACGGACATAAAACGCTACTGTCGGTAAAAAATCTGAAAACATACTTTTTTCAGGATGAGGGAACCGTCAAGGCGGTGGATGGGGCCACTTTTGACGTGTATCCTGGCAAGACGTTGGGCATTGTCGGCGAAAGCGGCTGCGGCAAGAGTGTGACTTCCCAATCCATCCTGCGGATTGTGGAAGAACCTGGCCGCATTGTGGAGGGTGAGATCAAACTGCGCCGCGCCAACGGCGAAGAAATCGAGTTGACCCGGCTGAGTCCTAACAGCAAAGAGATGCGGGCCATCCGGGGACCGGAAATTGGCCTGGTTTTCCAGGAGCCAATGACCTCCTTCAGCCCGGTGCATACAATCGGCAACCAGATTATCGAGGCGATCCGGCTGCATTTTGGGCTGAATGAACGCCAGGCCAGAGAGAAAGCGGTTGAATCGCTGCGCCAGGTGGGTATCCCCAAGCCCGAACGCCGGATTGACGAGTATGCCTTTCAATTGAGCGGCGGTTTGCGCCAGCGGGCCATGATTGCTATGGCCCTGTCGTGTGATCCCCGGCTGCTCATTGCCGACGAGCCGACCACTGCACTGGATGTGACCACCCAGGCCCAAATTCTTGACCTGTTGCGACAGTTGCAGCAGCAGCGCGGCATGGCGATCATGCTCATCACCCACAATCTGGGCGTCATCGCTGAAATGGCCGACGACGTGGTGGTGATGTACCTGGGCCGGGTCGTCGAGGAAGGCCCGGTAGATGACATATTCCACGCCCCCAAGCATCCATATACCAAGGCTCTTTTGCGCTCCATTCCCAGTATCGAGTCCACCGCGCGAGTCAAACTGCCGACCATCACCGGCTCTATTCCGCATCCTTACAACCGTCCAACCGGCTGCCCCTTTCACCCTCGTTGTCCGGAGTTTATGCGCGGCACATGTGACCGGCAGGAACCAACCCTGTTGTCGTTAAACGAGCGGCAAAAGGTGAGTTGTTTTTTGTATGAAAATGGAAAGAAGATGGGAGATTAGAGATTGGAGATTAGGAATATAATCTCCAATCTCTAATCTCCTGAATTGAGGTGTGTCTACCGTGAAAGAGTCTAACGGCCAGGTGCTACTTGAAGTAAAAAACTTGCGTAAGTTCTTTCCTATTCGGAAGGGCATACTGCAAAAAGTGGTCGGACACGTCCGCGCTGTTGACGATGTTAATTTTTTCGTCAATCAGGGCGAAACCCTGTCGCTGGTGGGTGAAAGCGGCTGCGGCAAAACGACCACATCACGCTGTATCCTGCGGGCAATTGACCCAACCGAAGGGCAGATTTTCTTTCGCACCGGTGATGGGTCGGTGGTGGATGTGGCGGCTATGCCTGAAAGCAAGGTGCAGAGGCTTCGCTCTCAGATGCAGATGGTTTTTCAAGACCCCTTTTCCTCGCTCAACCCGCGTATGACCCTGCTGGATATTGTGGGCGAGCCACTGCTGGTGCATGGGATGAAAAATCGGCAGGAGCGCATGGACCGGGTGGCCGAACTGCTGCGGTTGGTAGGGATGCGACCCGAATATATGCGCCGATATCCGCACGCCTTTAGCGGCGGGCAGCGTCAACGGATTGGCATTGCCCGGGCGCTGGCCCTGAATCCGCGTTTGGTGGTGGCCGATGAGCCGGTATCGGCGCTCGATGTTTCGGTGCAGGCGCAAATTCTCAACCTGCTGCTTGAATTACAGGAACGACTGGGCCTGACTTATCTGTTTGTGGCCCACGATTTGAGCGTGGTCAAACACATCAGCGAGCGGGTGGCGGTGATGTACGTAGGCCAAATTGTCGAAATTGCCAAAACGGAGGCGCTTTTTAAGACTCCCCGGCATCCTTACACCGAGGCGCTGCTATCGGCTGTACCCAAGCCCGACCCCCGGCTGCGTTCTCAGCGGATTGTGCTGCAAGGCGAGGTGGCCGATCCGGCCAACCCGCCGTCGGGCTGTTACTTTCACCCACGCTGTCGCTACGCTGTGGATACCTGCCGGACCGTCACACCCAAACTGGAAGAAATCACCCCCGGCCACTTTGTCAGTTGCCACCGGGCGCGGGAGATTGAATTGAAGGGGATTGGTAACTCAATATCATTAAGTTAGCACACTGGGTCAAGGGATCTCGTGGGAACTCCTGAATTCCCTTGAGTTCCTATGAGTTCCCGACGGGATTAAAGTTTATGGGGGGACCGAAGCGGCAACCTGCCCCAATTGCCTTGAGAGCGCCTGGGTCACGCGGATGACATCGCCGGAGAGTTGCTGAATATAGTCCAGAGTCATTCGATGGGCCGGGCCGGCAATACTTATCGCGCCGAGAACATGACCGCCGCCGTCATAAACAGGGGCGGCCACGCAACGGACCCAGTCGTCGCCCTCACAGTCATCAATGGCGTAGCCCCGGCTGCGGGTTTGCTCCAATTCGTTAACTAAAGCGTCACGATCGGTGATGGTGTGGTTGGTATAACGGGTCAAGGGGAGACCAGCCAAAAGTGCGCTGCGCTCGTCGGGCGGCAGATTAGCCAGGATAGCTTTGCCCATAGCCGACGAATGTAGCTCATTATGGGTGCCCACGTTTGAGCGCATTTGAAATGTCTGCGAAGCTTGTACCTGAGGGCCTTCTTCTTTGGCAATATAGAGTATTTTTGTGCCATCCAAAATGGACAAAAAGGCAGTTTCCTGGGACAACTGGCTGAGTTCGTGCAGGTAAGGCTGGGCCATTTTGGGCAGATTCATCGTATCCAGCACCACGCGGGCCAGGCCCAAAATTTTGGTCCCCAGCGAATAGTTGTAATCCTCATCAACCATCACGTAACCTCGCCCCATCAGCGTGGTCAACAGGCGATAGGCGGTAGGCCGGGACATATGGCATAATTTGGCAATTTCCGGGGCTGATAGGGAACGCCGGGCAGCCGCCAGGCAGTCTAGCACGTCGAGTGATTTGAGGACAGTTTGTGAAGTGATGGCACTGGTCCCATTTTGTTTTTCGTCCACGGCAGACCTTCCTTTGTAAAAGAGATTGTAACTGCCAGCCGCCATGTCATTTCGAGGCCGTAGGCCGAGAAATCCCTGGAGCGCCACATAGACTTGAGATTTCTCCCCGCTTTGCGGGTCGAAATGACATGCCTGAGCAGTTACTATATTATAACCTCAATTCATTATTTGAACAAGTAGCTCAAAAAATGAGCTATTAGGAGAAAATAATCCCATGCATGCTTATGTTTTGTACGGTCAACAAGATATCCGCCTGGAAGAACGAGCGATACCCCAGCCGCAAGCCGGACAGGTCTTGGTCCGCTTTGGTTATGGCGGGATTTGCGGCTCGGATATGCACTATTATTTCAAAGGGGCCAACGGTGATTTTGTGGTCAAACACCCCTTTGTGTTGGGGCATGAAGTCTCCGGGACGGTGGTAGAAACGGGTCCCAATGTCACCAGGCTCAAGCCCGGCGATTTGGTCGCCATTAACCCTAATCTGCCCTGTGGCGCATGCCTGCAATGCCGCCAGGGTCGAGAAAATCTTTGCCCCAACGTGCGGTTTTGGGGTTCCGCCAGCACCATGCCCCACACCGACGGGGCTTATCAAGAGTACGTTTTGGCCCAAGAGCGGCAATGCTGCGTGTTTCCCTCCGGTTTTGATCCGGGTGTCGCAGCTATGGCCGAACCGCTGGCGATTGGCCTTCATTCGGTCAACCGGGCCGGACCGCTCATGGGCAAATCGGTGTTGGTGGCCGGGGCCGGCGCCATTGGCAGCCTCATTTTGCTGGTAGCGCGGGCGATGGGGGCCAGGTCGGTGGCGATTACCGATATTCTGGATGAACGGCTCAACCGGGCCAGACAGTGCGGCGCAGATTTGACCATCAATGTGAGCCAGGATTCGCCCGAAGCGCAGGCTTTGGCCAAAGGTGACCTACTGTTCGATGTCACCTTTGAGGCATCGGGCAGTTTGCGGGCGCTGAACACGGCTATTCTAGCCACCGTCAGAGGCGGGACAGTGGTCCAGGTTGGTTTTTTGCCTACCGGCGAAGTGGGCGTGCAGGTCAACAAAATCATGTCAAAAGAATTGACCCTGGTGGGCAGCTTCCGCAGCGGCATGGCTTTTGACTGGGCCGTTGACTATCTGGCCTCGGGGCGGATAGATGTCACCCCGCTCATCACCCACCAGTTTGGGTTCGACCGGGTGGCCGATGCCTTTGCGGTGGCCGCCGACGGGCAGCAAAGCGCCAAAGTTCAGCTATTTTTTCCCACAGGAGCCAGTAAACAGTAGCCAGTTATCAGTCAGACTGTTTACTGACTACTGATAACTGTTTACTATTTTCGGAGAGATAAGCTTATGAAAACTATTCGCTGGGGCATTATTGGTGTGGGTGATGTGACCGAGGTAAAAAGCGGTCCCGGCTTTCAGAAGGCTGACAATTCCAGTCTGGTGGCGGTGATGCGCCGCAACGGGGCGCTGGCTAAAGATTACGCCCAGCGGCACAACGTACCCCGCTGGTACGATGATGCTGCCGCCCTCATTCATGACCCTGATGTTGACGCGGTTTACATTGCTACACCGCCTTACGCCCACAAGCAGTACACCTTGATGAGCGCCGCGGCCGGTAAGCCGGTCTATGTGGAAAAACCGATGGCTTTGTCCTGGGCCGACTGCCAGGAAATGATCTCTGCCTGCCGGACAGCCAATGTGCCGTTGTGGGCGGCCTATTACCGGCGGGCGTTGCCACGCTTTGTCAAGGTCAAGGAACTGATCGAAGCCGGGACTATTGGCGAACCACGCACGGTGGTCATAACCCTGCATCTGCCCGCTCGCCCCGAACTGTTTGACCCCCACAACCTGCCCTGGCGGGTGATGCCGGAGTTATCCGGCGGAGGAATTTTTGTGGATATGGGGTCGCACACCCTGGATTTTCTGGATTACCTTTTTGGCCCAATCCGCACCGTACGCGGGGTAGCCGTCAATCAAGGCGGCCTCTATCCGGCCGAAGATCAAGTGGGCGGAACTTTTGTGTTTGACTCAGGCGTGGTGGGGGTGGGCACATGGTGCTTCACCACGTTTCAGGAAGTTGACCGGACGGAGATTGTGGGCACAAAAGGCAAAATTACCTTTGCCACCTTTAAGCCTGAGCCGATCATCGTCACCACCCCTGAGGGACGGCAAGAGCTTGCCCTGGGCGACCCGCCGCATGTCCACCAACCCCTTATTCAAACGATTGTGGATGAGTTAAACGGCGTCGGCGCTTGTCCCAGCACCGGCGAAAGTGGCGCTCGAACAACCTGGGTGGTAGATCAAATTCTGGCAGAGTATCGAGGTTGAAAACAGTGGTCAGTGAATAGTAATCAGTAATCAGTTAGCAGTAATCAGTTAGCAGTAATCAGTTAGCAGTAATCAGTAATCAGTTCGACAGTTCACTGATTACTGATTACTTTTGTCAAAGGGAACATCACAATGAATAAACTGTTTGATTTAAGCGGTAAAAAAGCGCTGGTCACTGGCGGCAGCCGCGGGTTGGGCCGGGCGATGGCTCAGGCCATGCTCGAATTTGGGGCGGAAACAGCCATTATTGGCTCCTCGGAGCAGGTCACAACGACAGCCGCCGAGTTGAGCCAGATGACCGGGCAACGGGCTGTCCCGATTCAAGCCGATTTGGGGGACCGGACCCAACTCCAGCGGGCTTTCGACGAAAGCCTCAACCAGCTTGGTACATTGGATATTTTGATTGTTAGCCACGGCGTCCAACGCCGCGCTCCCGCCGAGGAGTTTTCCCTGGAAAACTGGGATTTTGTGCTAGAGGTCAACCTGACCTCGATGTTTATCCTCAACCAACTCGCCGGGCGGGTGATGCTGGCCAAAGGCAAAGGCAAAATTATCAATATTGCCTCGCTGTTGAGTTTTAGCGGCGGGATTACCGTGCCGGCCTATGCCGCCGCCAAAGGAGGCGTGGCCCGG
Organism: Anaerolineales bacterium; assembly: GCA_015075405.1. Classification (GTDB taxonomy): domain Bacteria; phylum Chloroflexota; class Anaerolineae; order 4572-78; family J111; genus DSQQ01. Next base: position 793,363 of record JABTUK010000002.1, on the reverse strand, counting down.
CTGACGATGGCCCTTTCTAACGAATGGGCCAGGCGGGGGGTGAATGTAAATGCCATCGCTCCCGGCTACATGAACACCGAAATGAACGAAGCCCTGATTAATAACCCGGCCCGCAATCAACAAATCCTCGACCGCATTCCAGCCGCCCGCTGGGGCCTACCGGAAGATATGAAAGGCGCGGCTGTATTTCTGGCCTCCGCGGCCTCTGATTATGTGAACGGCGTCATCATCCCGGTGGATGGGGGCTGGATGGGCAGGTAGACGCATTTTGGGGACTAGTTAACATTTGACAGATTTTGCGAACTATAATATCATTGCCGGTAACGATACCGGCAATGATACCGGCATCGTTGCCAAGCTGTCGAGCCAGAACCCATGAAGTTCGCTAAATCGCCCATCACAATTCAGGATGTTGCTACCGCGGCAGGCGTCTCGGTTTCTACGGTGTCACGGGTCCTTAACGATAAGGTGGATGTGGCCCCGGAAACTTTTGAAAAAGTGCAGCGGGTCATCGAGGAGTTGGGCTACACCTCCAGCCTGGCGGCCAAGAGCATGCGCAGCCGCAAAACCAACGTTATCGGCCTGGTTTTGCATGACCTGGAACAGTCCTTCTGTCTCAATGTGGTCAGAGGGGTCAATCGCGCTATTGAGCAAATGGATTACGACCTGCTGGTTTACACCGGCGGTAATAGCCGAGATCGTTCCTGGGCGGTTCGCGAGCGGCAGTACGTCTCTTTGCTCAACGGTAGTATTACCGATGGGATTATCGTGGTGACGCCCACTGCGGAAACCTTCTCGACCCACTATCCTCTTGTTGCTGTTGACCCTCACCTTGACAGCGCCGATTTTCCGGCTGTGATTGCCACCAACCACGTGGGCGCTCTGGCGGCTATGGAGTACCTGTTGGGTTTGGGACATCGGCGTATCGGCTTTATTGGGGGACGTCCCGATTTGCAAAGCGCTGTGCGCCGCCTGCAGGGCTACCAGGATAGTCTGCGTCAGGCCAACATCCCTCTCGATCCCGATCTAATCCAAATTGGCGATTTTACCCAGGAGACCGGTTATCGCTGCGCCCAAAAATTGTTGGCCTTGCCGGTACGCCCCACCGCTATCTTTGCCGCCAATGATAAATCGGCCATTGGGGCCATCGAGGCCATCACCGAAATCGGGTTAAAGGTGCCAGAAGATATATCCGTTGTTGGCTTTGATAACATCGAGGAAGCCTCTTTTGTCAACGGCGGTCTGACGACTGTAGATCAATTTATCAGCGACATGGGCCGGGTGGCCGTCGAAATGCTGATCAATTTAATCCAAAACCAACCGCTTGAAAATCGGCTTTTCCGGATGCCAACCAAACTGATTGTGAGAAATACCTGTCGGGCCCTTGAGCCTGAAAACTAATTTCAGTAAATCACCAATTGAGGAGCCAGCACGCCCACGTGCGGCTCCGTTCGACACGTGGGCGTGCTGGCTTCGCGTCCTCTAAAATTGTGATTGACTGAATTTCACTTCTGGCAGAGTGATTATTTTTACCTGTTTCGGTAACGTTACCGGAAACGATTTCGGACAAGGAGGTGGCTATCAAAATAATCCCCTATATACCCGATTATTTTTAAATTGTTTCAACGATATTTATGTTCAAGGAGGAAAAAATGCGAAACAAAAATCTATTAGGAATAATCCTTATCTTGCTGCTTGGTCTTCTGTTAACCGCCTGCGGCGCAGCCCAGCCTGCCGCGCCAGCCACAGAAGCGCCTGCGGCTGAAGAACCTGCCGCTGCCGCGCCGGCGGCTACAAAGGAACCTGCCGCTGAAGCCCCAGCGGCCACTGAAGAAGCCATGGCCGAGGCTTCTGCTTGCGCCGAACCAGTGACCATTGAGTACTGGCACATTACAACTGACAAAACTCATCAAGCCGTGCTTAACGAGGCTATTGCTGCTTTCGAGAAAGATAACCCCTGCGCCAAAGTAAATGTTACCGTCCTCGAAAACGAAGCCTTTAAAGCCAAGATGACCACCGTCATGCAGTCGGGCGAACCGCCGGATGTCTTCCAGAGTTGGGGCGGCGGCGTTATGAACGAGTATGTCAAGGCCGGTCTGCTGCGCGATATTACCGCCGATCTCGATAAAGATGGTTGGCGAGATACTTACGGGGCCGGCCCGCTGGCCGTTTACAGCTTCGAGGGTAAAAATTACGGCGTTCCGCGTGACCAGGGTATGGTTGGCTTCTGGTACAACAAAGAACTGTTTGAAAAAGCCGGAATCGAAGCTCCCCCCACCACCTGGACCGAACTGCTCGATGATGTCCAGAAGCTCAAGGACGCCGGCATCACCCCCATTTCCCTGGGCGAGGGGGATAAATGGCCGGGCCACTTCTGGTGGGTTTACCTGGCCATCCGCATGGGCGGCAAGGAAGCCTTTGATGCGGCTTATAGCCGCCAGGGTTCCTTTGCCGACAAACCTTTTGTACAGGCCGGCGAGAAGCTCCAGGAATTGATTGCCCTCGAACCGTTCCAGGACGGCTATCTCGGTCTGACCTACAACGATCAGGCCCGGGCCATGGGCAACGGCGAAGCGGCCATGGAACTGATGGGCCAGTGGGCCCCTGCCGTTGAAAAAGATCAGAGCGCCGACAAGCAAGGTATTGGCGATAAGCTCGGTTGGTTCCCCTTCCCCACTGTTGAGGGCGGCAAGGGTAATCCGGCCGATGCGCTGGGCGGCGGCAACGGCTGGACGATTGGCAAGAATGCGCCCGACGAAGCTGTCACCTTCCTCAAGTACCTGACCACAAAAGAACAGCAGTGCGCTGAAACCAAAGTTGGCTTTACCGTGCCAGTTGTCGCAGGCACGGCTGAGTGCATCGAAGACCCGCTCCTCAAGACGGTAGCTGAGAATGCGGCCAAAGCCCCCTATCTGCAATTGTACTACGACCAGGCTCTCCCGCCTGCCGTTGGCTCCGTGGTGAATGACTCCGTCCAGGAACTCTTCGCCGGGACCAAGACTCCGGAGGAGGTAGGCCAGGCGATTGAAGACTCTGCGGCTATGGAATTGAAATAGCTAGACTCAGTAGATCCAATTTTCCGAGGACGTGAAGCGGGCACGCCCACGCGCCGAACACCGCCGCACGTGGGCGTGCTGGCTCCTCAAAGTTGGATCTATTGAGACTGTAATCTTTTCTGGAAAAGTCTTGGTTTAAACGTGATGCGTGATACGTGATGCCTAACTCGTAAAGTCCTCACGTATTACGCATCACGCATCAGGGTGGCATAAATTCTTTGATTAAAAGAGGTAATTTATGGATCTGATGCCGGTGCGAACCCGTTTCCCCTGGCTGGCAAAATCCACGCCTACGCTGAAATCACGGGATTTTGGAACCATTTTTCTGTTCCTGGCCCCGGCGCTGCTGGTGTTCACTGTATTTTTGATTTATCCGATTGTTCAATCGGCTTATTACAGTCTCTTCAATTGGAAAGGGTTCGGACCGGCCGTAGATTTTGTGGGGGCCAATAATTACTTCCGCATCTTAACCGATAAAAGTTTTTTACGCGCCTTACAAAACGGCTTGTTGATTGTGATGCTTTCGCTGACCGTGCAACTGCCCCTGGCCCTGGGTCTGGCACTGATGGTAGGACGCAATTTACCGGGGCGTATTTTCTTCCGTACCGTTTTTTTTCTACCTTACGTTTTTTCCGAAGTTATTACCGCCCTGGTCTGGCAGGCGCTACTTCATCCTGACCCTCATTATGGCTTGATTAATGCCATCCTGACCAATCTGGGTCTAAGCGCCGTACCTTTTCTGGGTGATCGCGCGACGGTAATGCTGGCTATCTTCGTGGCGCTTACCTGGAAATATTTTGGCTTTCATATGCTGTTATACATGGCCGGTTTGCAAAATATTCCGGCTGAACTGGAAGAGGCGGCCAAAATAGATGGCGCTTCCGGTCTCCAAATTCTCCGGCATATTATCATCCCCCTGCTGGGCGGCACCATCCGCACGACGGTCTTTTTGTCGGTGCTTGGCTCGCTGCAAGTGTTTGCCATCGTCTGGATTATGTCGCAGGGCGGTCCGGCCGGCGCAAGCGAAACGATGGCCACTTATCTGTACCGCTTTGGTTTTGTCCGTTTTTACCTGGGGTATGGTTCTGCCGTAGCGGTGGTGATGTTTCTGATTTGCATCACCTTCTCCCTCATCTATCAAAAACTATTCAAAGAGCAAGATTATCTGGGTGGTTACAACACGTAAGAAAGGGTTAGCCTTGATGATCCAAACCAACAAAACCCGGCGCTATCTAAATTATTTGTGGCAGTATACCATCCTGATTATATTTGCGCTCATCATCTTTGTGCCCCTGGTGACATTGATCTTTGGCAGCCTGAAAACACGCGGTGAGTTTGCCAGCTTTCCCTACCAGCCGCCCAATCCCATCCGCTGGGAAAATTATAGCTACATCTTATCCACCGACATTTTCTGGGGGATGCTGCGCAGCAGCCTGATTGTGATGGTGGGCACGGTAGTAGGGGTGGTCTTCTTCTCCAGCCTGGCCGCTTTTGTCTTTGCCCGGAGTGAATTTCGGGGTAAAACAACCTTGTTTAACTACCTGACCATTGGCCTGCTCTTTCCCATCAATATCGCCATCCTGCCGGAGTACATCTTGCTTCGCCAGTTGGGATGGCTGGATTCATACTGGGCCGTCATCGTCCCCCAAATCGCCTTTGGGCTGTCGAGCAACATCTTAATTTTACGTGGTTTCTTCCAAGCTATCCCCGGCGAACTGCAAGACGCGGCTTACATTGACGGCTGCACCACCTTTGATTTTTTCTGGCGGATTCTTGTCCCGCTGGCCCGTCCGGCCATTGCGGCGGTATCCGTACTGGCGATGATTACCTCCTGGAATGAGCTTTTCCTGCCGCTGTTGGTGCTCAACAGCGAGGACAAATGGACCCTGCCGCTTGGCACCATGCAATTCAGGGGCCAATATGGTTCCGATATCCCGTTGATTCTGGCCTTTGTCACCTTATCCATAGCCCCAACCCTCATCTTTTATTTCCTGGCCGAGCGCCAGATTGTTTCCGGCCTCACCGCCGGCGCCCTTAAAGGCTGACAAGGCAAAGAATGGTGAATGAAGAATAGCGAATGAAAGTAAATACCTACACCATTCGCCTATTCGCCATTCGCCATTCGCTTATTCACCTATAAAGATACAGAGGCTAAAAACAATGACGCCATCCCTTCCTTATCAAAATCCCTCGCTGCCGGTGGAGGAGCGAGTGACCGATTTGCTCTCGCGCATGACCCTGACCGAAAAAATTGCCCAATTGGGCAGTATTTGGGTTTTTGAAGTTTTAGAAGATATGAAATTCTCTCCAACCAAGGCCCAAAAATTGTTGGATCAGGGGCTAGGTCAGGTGACGCGAATCGGCGGGGCCAGCAGCCTCGATCCCACCGCCGGGGCCGAACTGGCCAATACCATCCAAAAGTATCTGCTCGAAAACACTCGCCTGGGCATCCCGGCCATCGTCCACGAAGAGTGTATCAGCGGTTACATGGCCCGTAACGCCACTTGCTTTCCTCAAATCATCGGCCTGGCCAGCACCTGGGAACCGGAATTGGCCGAAGCGATGGCCGCCGTAGTTCGCACCCAAATGCGGGCCGCCGGGGCGCACCAGGGCCTCTCGCCGGTGATGGATATTACCCGCGATCCCCGCTGGGGCCGCACCGAAGAAACCTTTGGCGAAGACCCTTACCTGGCAGCGCAGATGAGCGTCGCCTTTGTGCGTGGCTTGCAGGGCGACAACTGGCGAGAAGGCGTATTGGCAACGGCCAAACATTTTGTCGGCTACGGTATGTCCGAAGGTGGATTGAATTGGGCCCCTCCTCACCTGAACCCACGTGAACTGCGCGAGGTTTATTTGCTGCCCTTTGAGGCTGCCGTGAAAGAGGCCAATCTGGCCTCGGTGATGAACGCCTACCACGAACTGGATGGTGTTCCTTGCGGCGCGTCCCGCTGGCTGCTAACCGAACTGCTGCGCGAGCAGTGGGGCTTTGATGGCCTGGTGGTTTCCGATTACTTCGCCATCAACCAACTGGCCGAATACCATCACGTGGTAGACAGCAAAGAAGAAGCAGCGGCGCTGGCCCTGGCAGCCGGTCTTGACGTGGAACTGCCCAGTACCGACTGTTACGGCTCGCCCTTGCGCCGGGCCATCGCCGCCGGACTGCTGGATGAAGCTATCCTTAACCAGGCCGTCTGCCGGGTGCTGCGAGCCAAGTTTAGGCTTGGCCTGTTTGAGCAACCTTACGTTAACCCGCTCCGCACAGCCGCCGTGTTCGACACACCAGAGCAGCGCGCCCTGGCCCGGCGTATAGCCCAGGACTCTATAGTGCTCTTAAGAAATGAGGGAGCGATGCTGCCGCTCAGGAAAGATTTAACTTCGCTGGCCGTGATTGGCCCCAATGCCAACAACGTCAGAAACCTCGTCGGTGACTACGCCTATCCCTGCCATATCGAAACCCTGATTGAAATGCGCGAGAAAAATAACGTTTTCCACATGCCTGTGCCCGACAAAATGGAACTGGTGGATAGCTTTGTGCCGATTAGCAGTATCCTGCAAGCCATCCGGGCCAAAGTATCGCCGGAAACCGTAGTTCGTTATGCCCAGGGCTGCGATGTCCTTAACCCTTCGCCGGAGGGGCTGGCCGAAGCGGTCGAACTGGCCCGGCAGGCGGACATGGCTATTGTGGTTGTGGGTGATAAGGCCGGCCTGACCGATAGCTGTACCAGTGGCGAAGCCCGCGACCGGGCCGACCTTGACCTGCCCGGCATCCAGGCGGAGTTGGTCCGGGCCATTTATGAGACCGGCACGCCGGTGGTAGTGGTGCTGATCAATGGCCGCCCCTTGAGCCTGCCCTGGCTGGTCGAACACATCCCGGCAGTGCTCGAAGCGTGGCTGCCCGGTGAAGAAGGCGCGGCCGCCATCGCCGACGTGTTGTTTGGCGATTATAACCCCGGCGGCAAACTGCCGATGACCTTCCCGCGCGCGGTGGGCCAGGTGCCGATTTATTACGGGCACAAAACGTCGGGCGGGCGCTCTCACTGGAAAGGCGACTACGTGGACCTGAGCGCCAGGCCGCTCTTTCCCTTTGGCTTTGGCTTGAGCTATACCCGCTTCTGCCTGGACAACCTGCGGCTTGACCGCTCCACTGGCCAGGCGGGGGACGAGGCGCAAATCAGCGTGGACCTGGCTAACATCGGCAGCCGGGCCGGCAGCGAGGTGGTTCAGCTTTACGTGCGTGACCCGGTGGCCAGTGTGACCCAGCCGGTCAAGTCGCTGAAAGGGTTCAAGCGGGTCAGCCTGGAAGCAGGCGAGCGGCGCACCGTGACATTTACTCTGGCTGTCAACCAGCTTGGCTTTTACAACCGCGAGATGAAGTACGTGGTCGAACCCGGAGCCATTGAGGTGATGGTCGGAACGTCGTCCGACGACCTGCCGCTCACCGCCACCCTGCGCATTACCGGTACAGTCGCCGATGTTGAAAGGGAGAAGAAGTTCTTCAGCCAGGTCACGGTGACTTGAACTGCCCCCTATCCCCAAACTGGCGCTCGTAGAGCTGGCGATTCATTCGGTTAGTCTGGCCTCTCTCATTCTATTGGACTTTGAACAAAAAGTTATGACCAAGCCAGTAAAGGTTGGTTAGAAATGCTCTGATTTTGGACTTTAACAAGTTGTTTAGGCCGGTTGAAGCACAGTTTGGCGGCGGCTGGGCGACATTTTGACCACTGGGAGGCGGTCACGTTGCCCTGGGGAGATGCCTTTGGCCCGTCCCGGCGCTTTACCCCGGCGTTTGGGCGGGGGCCAATCAGGCGAATAATTCGCTCCCAGTCGCGCTGGACCTGACTAGGGGAGGCGACCCCAACGGTACGTTGCGGGAGATAGCGTTCCCAGGGGTGTAGGTGCAGCCCGGCCAACTCACGGCCTGGCCAGAGTTGCATGGTGGTCAGCCCCACCAGCGTGCCCCAATGCTCTTCGTGTTCAGTGTCAGGGGTCTGGTAAGGGGGCAGCAAGAGGCGTTGTTTGCCAAAGCGGAAGTAATGCTCCAGGTCGTAGCGTTGACCGTAGGCTTGCCAACTTTCGACCAGGGAGAGTTCGCCTCGGCGTTCGCCCCAGACGACCAACCACAAGGCGCGTTTGAAGACGGGCTGACCGTATTCATCCACCACGACGGCGCGGATGAGGCCCCAGGGTGATCGGTTTGTTCCCCCCACCGGGTTGGGTTGATAGCCCCCCCGGTCGGCCAGGGTGCGGGCAAAGGGACGCGGCACTGGTGTCACATCCGTCCCCAACAGTAGCGCCGCTGTTGGGGGGCAGGCACATACCGCCCCATCAGACGGGTGATCTCCTTGTCCCACGCTCGCCGTTCTACCTTGGCCTGCTCTGGGCGGTTCGCCTGGAAAAAATGGGCGATGGCATCGCTGAGACTGCCGTACTCCCGTCGAAACAAGGGACTCAGACTCAGTTCCACCACCGATTGGGCTTGGGGACTGCTGCACAGGGCATCCAGCAGATCCAACAGCGCACGCTAAAATTTCCGTAGGACGGCATCCCTATGCCGTCCGCTGACGCATGGGGATGCGTCAGCTACAGAAATTTTGAAATGCGTTGGGTATATGTCACAATCCGGCTAAATTGTTAAAGTTCAAATCCGGAGTTGCCTATTTTGTTCAAAATCCACTCATTTATCTAGTCAGGACTTATAGTCTAGTATTGATGGTCCAGCCTCCCGACTTTGCTTGTGGGGCCGGCCTACCAAAAGACAACCCAGGCCCAACAGAAACGGCAGGGTCGCCAGAACTTTTAGCACCAGGTCATAATTGCCCCACAGGTCACGGGCCAACCCTAAGGGGATCGGCCCCAGGGCAGAACCAAAAACTAAAATGGTGGCTGTGACTCCGGTGATGCTGCCCAGGTGACGCCGCCCAAAGTAGGCCGCCCAAACCACACTATTCACGGTCTGCAGGAGGCCCATGGCCACACCCAGGACCAGGCTATACAAAAAAGCCAACTCGACATTGTGCAGCATTTGGGCCAGCCAGAGGGATAGCGCCAGGCAGATTAGGGCGGCTGCCAAGAGCAGCCGCACCGGGAGCCGGTCAATCAAGACGCCGCTGCCCAAGGTGACGAAAGCCGTCGTCAGGGCCGTTGGTAAGAAAACGGAGGCCGCCACCGTCGCGCTTAAGCCGTTATCGGCAAAAATGCTGATCATGTGAAAGAACAACCCGGTTGATAGCATGGCCATCAGGGCCAGGCCCACTGCCACGACCCAAAAGGCGAGTGTGCGGCGGGCCTCGCCCAATGTCCAGTTTTCCTCGGTTAACGCGACCGGAGCTGGCTTGCCGCTGGCCGGGCTGCGCTGGCCGCCATCCGGCTCAAGCCCGTATACCTCCGGCGGTGATCGAAACAACAGGTATCCTAACGGCGCCATGACCGTTATGAGCAGCAGGCCCAGCGTCGTAAAAGTCATGCGCCAACCATACAGCGGGATTAACACATTGATCAAGTTGGGGAAGCCGCCCACCCCTAGCAGCGAGACCAACAGGCCAGATATCCCTATGACCAGGCCGCGGCGGCGGACCCACCACTGGTTGATGACATTCTGGCTAACCAGGCCGAGGCTGCCTTGGCCCAGCATGCGAATGGCGATAAAGCCCAGGCCGAGCATGAGCGCGTTCTGCACCAGGCCCATATAAATACAGGCCAGGCCAAAAAGCGCGGCAATCAGCACCACCATCCGGCGGGCGCCGTACCGGTCAATCTGACGGCCGACCAGCGGTAAGGCTAAACTGCCCACCAGCGTCCCCACGGTGTAAAGCACACTGACCAGGGAACGGCTGAGGCCCAGGTCGGTGATGAAATGCTCGATAAAGATAGAGACGGCATAGGTCTGGCCGGGGCTGGTCAGGATCAGCCCCAGGGAGCCGGCCAATAGGATGATCCAGCCATAAAAGATAGGGGATCGGTTGACCAAGCGGCTGCGCTGGATCCCCGGTAACTCTGACGCGGGTAACTTTAACATCTTCGGGTTCCTGGGTGAGGTTGGTGTTTCAATTGACTTTTTGAAAGGTAATCTCGTAGGAAAAGTGAACGCTGTAAAAGGGTGGGGTGCAGCGGATTTCCGGAGTCGGGCAGACCGAGTACTCGTTATCTATCGAGCCTAACTTGCCGACAATATCGGGAATATGGGGATAGGCGGTGTTCATCTGATTGGACACCTCACTGGTGGTCGGGCCGCCGGGGTCACTGGCAACGTAAAGCTTGTAAGGCTCCCATTCCATCGAAATCTCGGCCTTGCCCGGCCCCTTGCTGCCGGTGACGACCTCCAGGCTGCTGCCATTGGCATCTTTGACCACCGCCCCATCCAGGCCATTGCCGCCGGCGTCGAGCACGGTCAAAAATATCATATGCTGCCCCCCTTTATTGAAGATGCCGCCGTTGTTTTCGCCTTCGCCCAAGACTTTGTAATGGACAATACGGTAAGCAAACTCCGGGGCCGGCGTGGCCGTTGGCTCTGGGGGGAGAGTGGGTTCAGCAGGAACCGGGGTGGGCGGCGGCTCCACCGGTACGGCTGTTTCGGTGGGAGTGGGTTCGACCGGGGCCGGGGTGGCTGTTGGCTCTGGGGTCGGAGTTTCAGTAGGGCTTTCCGTAGGGGTGAAGGTTGGGGTTGGCGCCGGCGTATCGGTCGGTGGCGCCGGAGTGGGGGTGTCGGTCGGTGGCGGTTTGGGTGTTTTGGTTGCCGTTGGGGTGGGGGCGTCGGTTTGGGCTAGCAGGCCGGGGCCGCAGGCCAGACCAATCAGGGTCAGCAGGGTGATGATTAAAGCCAATTTAAAACGAAAAAATCTCATGGATGTTTTCTCCTGAAGTAAATCATGCGCCGGTTACTCAATCAGTTTCCAATCTACCCGCAAGACCTGGCTGTGGCCGGTGTCATCGCTCTGGCAGACGGGCGTCGAGGCCCAGTGGAAGCGTTCCGACACTTCCTGACCGTTTTCCATCACCATCACGGCCCACTGCGCCCCCGGCAAATTGGCTAAGGGGATACGGAAGGCTTCGTAGCGGCCTTCGACGTCGGTCGTTACGGTAAAATCCAGGCCGCTGGTTTCGTGAATGCCCAGGGCGCGGACCTCGACATTCGGCAAGCCGAAATTGTTGGCGTTCAAAACTGTCCCATAAATGGACGTAAAATCACAATTGAACTCTCGATTAGCCGCCGCCAGGACGTACTTGATAATAGGTTCAGGGGTCGGGGTGACTGTCGGTGTATCGGTAGGCGGTGGGACGGGCGTGTCGGTGGGCAGCGGTGGCACGGTGGGCGTCGCCGTGGGTTCAGGGGTATCGGCCTGCTCTACCACAGGTAGCGTTGGCGGCGGGAGAGGAGTTTCTGTTGGCGTGGCCGTCGCCGGGAGGGGGGTGGCTGTAGCCGTCGCCGAGGGGGAAGGCAGAGGCAGGGGAGTGGCCGTGAAGGTGGGCAGTCGGGTTTTGGTCGGCGCAACCGCCGAACGGGCGGCCGATGGGCCGCCACAAGCCAGGGTAATAATAAAGAAAAGGAGAAAAATCAGAAACAATTTGGCTTTGTTATCCGCTTGTCTCAGCCGTCTGGTGGTCCCCCAGAGCGGGTCGCGGAACAAGGCCCCTCGCTTAACCAACGAAACGAACCTCGATATCCCATTTTGAAGATTTGTCATCAGCTCAAACAACCGGGGCATTGTAACATAAGCGCCGGTCTGGGCCAAATCATCACCCCATAGGACTATAAACCCGGTATTTCAAAAGTTTCGGTAAAATTAGAAGACATCTACTTGATTATGAGGAGCAGAAGCTGTACCAAATTATCCACCCGCCGAGCTTCGACGCCTTCCAGCCGGGCGCGGCCATCGAAAATGGCATCGGTGAAGGCCATTTTTCGCCGGGTGGCTGTGGGTTGAGGGATGTCGTGGATGGCAACGGCGTAACCGGCCCGGAAAAGGACATGCGCCACTGCCGAACCGATATCACCGCTGCCGCGAACCAGAACCCGACCCGCCATGCTTACCTTGTTTTGTAAAAGATGCGAAACGCGGAGATGTTCAGGATCACGCCGAGGACAACTTTAAGCAGTCCCGCCGGAATGAGGCCAACCAGCAACCCCCCGGCCACCGCCCCAATGACCGATCCCAGACCCATCGGCGCAACCGTTTCAGAAAACGTTCGCCGCTCGGCAAAAGCGCCCTGGCGGGCGTAACGGATGACGCCAACCAGCACCGTCGGCAGGCTAATTAAAAGGCTGGCCGTGCCGGCCGTTTTGATGTCTGCGCCAAAGGCAAAAACGAGCGTGGGAATGATAAGTTCGCCCCCCGCTACTCCTAACAAACTGCTGACCAGGCCAATGGCTAACCCGAAGAGAATCCCTGCCCCAATTCGCCAGAACAAGCCGGTGGGCAGAAGCCCCGGCGTCTCTTGGGGCAAAAAACCCTCGATGATGAGGGCTGTGCCGATAGCAACCAACAATACCAGGATTATCTGTTCTAGCAATTTATCTGAAAAGTGGCCCACCAAGGCTGTGCCAAAAAAGGCGGCTACCACCGCCCCGCCGATGAGGGCCAAAATAGCCGGCCAAAAAGGTAAAAGGGGATCAAAGGAGAGGGTGCGGCCACGGATGACCAGGGCTGCCGCCAGCGTCACCAGGCTGACAGCCAGGTTCAGGGGCACGGCCTGGCGGGCTGAATAACGCAAGGGGCCGGCCAGCACCGGCAGCCGAAACTCGGCTCCGCCCAGGCCAATCAGACCACCCAGCAGGCCAATGGGCACGGCGTACAAAAAGGACAGCCGCATTCGGTTGTGAGCGGCGGTTTCAGAATGTTCCATGGTGAAAATCACCCCCTTGAAAGATATGAATGGCTTCTCGCTTGATGGTGGCCGACCAACGCTTGTCATGGGCCACGCCCAGCCGCTCATAAACGTAGGTAGGCAGCATAATCTCCAGGTCGTAACCACCCTGCCGGAGGCGCTGCCCCTCGTCCAAGCGAAAAAAGAGGGTGTGATTAAAGCCGTCCGTCAGTTCGTTGATGATGCAACCTTCCACCTGATTTTCGCGGAGGCCCACCGGCGCGTCTTTGCGAATCAGCATAATCCGTTCGGCTCGAATAGACAGTTCGACCTGGCTGCCCAGTTCGACGGGCGTGGGTGGAACGGTCAGCCGCACCGGCCCCACCTGAATCATCGCCTCGGCTGAATTTTGGGCGATGACTTGACCGCTGAAAAAATTCCCGCCGCCGGTCAGTTCGGCCACGGACCGGCTGGCGGGGTGGTAAACGACGGTTTCCGGCGGGCCAAGTTGCAGCAGCCGGCCGGCCTCGATGACGGCAATCCGGTCGGCCAGCAGGTAGGCTTCGGCCAGATCGTGGGTCACAAACAGGGCCGGGATGCCCAGCTCGGCCCGCAGCCGCAGCAGGTCTCGACGCAGGAGGGCGCGGGTGGGGCCGTCCAGGGCCGAAAACGGCTCATCCAGCAGCAACACCCGGGGCTGGGTGACCAGGGCGCGAGCCAAAGCCACTCGCTGCTGCTGCCCACCGCTCAATTCATTGGGTCGTCGCTCCTCAAAGCCGGCCAGACCCACCCGTTGCAGGGCCTCTTCAACAACCCTGACCTTTTCCGGGCGGGAGAGACCGGTCAGACCAAAGGCAATATTCTGGGCGACGCTGAGATGTGGAAAAATCAGGTAATCCTGCATTACATAACCCACAGCGCGGCGCTGCGGGGGTAGGTTGATACTCTGTTCTGAGTCAAAAAGGACGCTGCCGTTGAGGGTAATCCGGCCGGCGTCGGGGCGATTCAGCCCGGCCACACAGGCCAGGGTTATACTTTTGCCCGCGCCGGAATGGCCGAATAGGGCGGTGATGCCCGGCGATGCGGCCAGTTCGAGTTCCAGGGTGAAATTTTCCAGACGTTTGCGTAGCCGAATATCCAGCATAGCCACCTTACCTCAAAACTCGTTGTGACAACCGGCGGGCCACAACCAGCATCGTCACGGCCACTACCGTCATCAGCAGCACCATCGAGTTAGCCTCGGCCATTTTATTGGCCTGCACCAGGTCGTAAATGTAAATGGACATGGTTTGGGTGCGATGAGGGATGTTCCCGGCCACCATCAGGGTGGCCCCAAAGTCGCCCAGGGCGCGAGCAAAGGTTAAGGCCATACCGGCCAGAATGGCGGGCATGGCCAGCGGCAAAGTGACTCGCCAGAAAATATAAAAGTTAGAACGACCCAGGGTGCGGGCGACGCCTTCCAGACGGGTATCAACACTTTCAAAACCGGCTCGAGCTGTTTGGAGCAGCAAGGGAAAGGCGGCCACACTGGCCGCTACTGCCGCGCCGCGCCAGGTAAAAACCAGCGGGATACCGGCCTGGTTGAACCACTGCCCCAGCGGACTCTGGTTGCCCAGCATGACCAGCAGATAGTAACCCAACACCGTCGGCGGCAGTACCAGCGGCAGCGAGGCCAGCGCCGCCAGTAACTCTTTGCCCGGAAAATTATGGCGGGCCAACAGCCAGGCCAGGGGAATGCCGGTCAGCATGACCAGCGCAGTCGCCAGAATGGAAACCCGCAGCGACAACCAGAGGGGAAACCAATCAACATGGGTCATTAAAACTCACCGGGCAGCAGAAAGCCATACTGTTTCATAATTGGCCGGCCTTGCGGGCCGTTGACAAAATCAATAAAGGCGCGGGCGGCTGCCTCATGAGGGGTAGACTTAATCACCGCCAAAGCCTGATTGAGCGGATTGTGCAGATTGCCGTCCAGCAGGGTGTAGGTCACTTCCGGCACGTCGGCCACCGATAGCGCCACAATGCCCACCGGCGCATCGCCGGTCTGGACAAATTGCAGGGTCTGGCGCACGTTTTCGCCCAGCACCAATTTGGGCTGAATTTCCTCCCAAAGGCCAACGCTTTGCAGGGCTTCCTGGGCGGCTTTACCATAGGGCGCGTGCTCCGGGTTGGCAATGGCGATATTGGTGATGGCCGGGTTGAGCAACTCTTCTAATTTTGTAGCCTGAATACCCGACTCCCGGTTGACGGCCAGCACAATCCGGCCCTGGGCGTAAAGCTGCTGTGTATCGTCAATGATGAGGCCCTGTTCTTTGAGGCGGTCCACAAAGGCGATATTGGCCGCAGCCAGAATATCAAACGGCGCGCCGTTTTCAATCTGCGTGGCCAGGTTGCCGGTGGAGCCAAAGGTAAATTCAATCTCCTGGCCGGTCTGTTCCTTGAATTTTGCGCCGATGTCGGTAAAGGCAAATTGCAAATCGGCGGCGGCGGCCACCAGTAACGGCTCGTTTGAGGTAGCCTGGTTCTCCGGCGCGCCGGCCGAGGCGACTAGCAACGCTTGAGCCTGTTCCGCCGTGGGAATGCAAAGCTGCCAGCCAATCTCTATTAAATCCGGATTGGCAATTTGGGCAAAAACCGGGTCTGCGGTGTGTTGTTGGTTGGTGGCTTCAAAAATAGCCGGAAAGGCCAACACGTCGCCTAAAAACTTGTCGGCAATTTTGCTCAGCCAGTCATCGGCTTGCACGGTGTATTCTTCGGCGCAGGTCACTGCGTCTTGCGCTGGCGGCGCAGCCAGGATCGCTATCGGAGCCAATGTACTGAGTAGTAAAGTTACTACAACTAACCCCTTGAGTAGGTAAACTATTTTGTTGTACATATTTTTTCTCCTTTTTTGATTATATATTTTCTGGATGCTTATTAATTGAGCATCTATTAAAACGAATTGATAGAGGGTTAATGCGCTCGCCTTGAGGCGAAATGAGTGGTTTAGATTGTGGTTGAGGAGAACATAAATGCCGGCTCAGGCGGCGGCTACCAACAGCGCTTCCTGACACGTATCCAGCCAGGTCAGCATCGCTTCGATTTGGCCCAGGCGAAATTTGTGGACGAGCCAATCATAGGGCTGGCTATAGCGCAGGACTTCAATTTCCTCTTCCTGCTGGCGCAGCCAATCGTGGCAGGCGAGGCGCTGCCGTTCAATCAGCCGCATAGCCACTTCCGGGCCTTCGAGCCGGGCAAAATAGAGTTTAGCCATAAAATCCAGCCGGAGTTTTCGGCCCTGGTCTACTGGCCGCTGCACCCAATCCTGAAAAGCCTGCCGTCCGGCCTCGGTTAACTCAAACATTTTACGCGGTGGGCGGGCCTCCTGGTACTCAATGGTGGTGGTCACAAACCCTTCCCGTTCCAGTTTGGCCAACAGCGCGTAAAGCTGGCTTTGCTTCAGCCGCCAGACCAGCCCCAGGCCAGTAGGGGCGGAAAGCTGCTGGTGGATTTCGTAACCGTACATCGGTTGGCGGCGCAAGAAGCCCAGCAGTGTAAACTCGGTTGACAAGGGTACATTGACTCTGGGCATAATTGTATAGCGAGATGCTCAAATAATGAGTAATCAATAATAATATCAAAGCGGGCTAATTGTCAAATAACTCACAAATGAACGACCCGGAGCCAGATGTGTTCCATTGTCAATAGCCAATGGATCATTGGATTTCTGATCAAATATTGATTATTTATTTAATGAAGGAGATTGTCGCCATAACAATGAAGAAGGAGCAAGTGGTTGTCAAGTTATATCGGTGGCAGGTGGCAGAGAATTACGTCGGGTTGATGAAGGTCAAGATTAGCCATTCATCTGAACTTGTGGTAAAATGAATGGCATATTTGTTAAAGTTAATGAGGTCAACCTATGATAGATACGAATATTTTTCAGTCTCGTTGAAGCAAGTTTGCAAGCCCTCGTGAGTCCTCGGCCCTGATTCTTTTACCCCTTTAAGCCACATTTGCCGACGATACCCGTATCAAAGGTAGTCAGCATCCCCTCAGCCGGCCCGTACCCGGTCGCCCGGCAAGAATTCACCCTTCAAAAACAGATCCAATTTTTAGCTGGTATTTAAGTTAGTTTGTGGTGCTCTTACGTTCAATGAAGTAGGACACCCAACACAGCGAATTACAAATGAAGAAGAACGCGATCCACTTGCAACCATAAATACGACAATTTGGTCTTAGCTGCCATTTACAGTGTAGGTTTGTATACCCAACGCATTTCAAAATTTCCGTAGCTGACGCATCCCCATGCGTCAGCAGACGGCATAGGGATGCCGTCCTACGGAAATTTTAGCGTGCGCTTAGTATATTGGCGGTGGGGCGGGTAGGCAACACCGATAAACTCAACTTACAGGCCGCCGGTATCGGCATAAATGAACGGGGCTTTATTACAGTAGATAAGCAACTTCGTACCGGGCAATCTCACATTTGGGCCATTGGCGATGTGAAGGGGGGCTGGATGTTTACCCACGTGGCCGGCGCGGGGATTGAAGATGCCGTTTACGTCTGCTTCATCTTCAGCGTACTGACCCGCCTGGCCGATGCGTTTGATTTTGATCTCACGACGCCCGCTCGCTGGCAGGTCGGCGACAAAGTGTTCTATTGGCCAGGCTACAGTCGGACGAGTATCCCCGGATAAAGCTTGGGCATGTTGTCAGAAGGGAGTGCAGGCATTCCCTTCGGTACGTTGCTGGCAGGTATTTGGCAAAAGCAGCATGGCACAAATTGACACATAAATCAGAAAGGTTACAATGCTTAATAATATGGTTAAGTATAGTGTGTCGCCTTTGAATACAACCTTTGCTGCCCTTGCTGATCCCACCCGACGGGCAATCATATCTCGCCTGGCCCAAGGCTCGGCAACTGTAACGGAGATAGCCGAGCCTTTCAATATCTCCTTGCCGGCTATTTCCAAACACCTTAGGGTGCTAGAAGAAGCTGGTCTTTTAATGCGGCAAAAAAAGGGCCGGACTCACTATTGCCAGCTTAGTCCACAACCACTTGAAGAGGCAGCCAAGTGGCTTGCTCTATATGAACGCTTTTGGGACAGCCAACTCGATGCCCTGGCAAGTTTCTTGGAGGAAACAAAAGCAGGAGAGGATGAATTGTGATTGATGATGTCAAAAGTCCTTCAGGCGAGGTGTTGCATCTAGGGCGCATCATTGATGCGCCGCCAGAGCGGGTTTTCGCAGCCTGGACAGATCCAAACCTGCTGAAACAGTGGTGGGGACCTCTTGGCAGCCTGGTGACAGCAGTTGAAGTTGATTTGCGGGTAGGGGGCCGATATCGTCTGGGTATACAACAATCAGCCCAAGCAACTTATTTTGTGAGCGGTACTTACCAGGTTATTCAACCGCCCCACAAACTGGCATTTACCTGGCGCTGGGAGAATCCAGAAATGGATATAGGTGAGAGTTTAGTAAGCCTTGAGTTTCGAGCCAAAGGCAACCAAACCGAACTTCATCTGACCCATGAACGGCTACCTACATCGGAAGCCCGCCTGGCCCATAATGAAGGGTGGGTAAGTATGTTAGAAAAGCTAAACCGCTTTTTATAGACTGACCCCAGCCCGGCCTAAATTCGTACCATACCAAAAACCAGCGTCGAAATCATTTGGACGCTGGTTTTTATTTACTGAATCGAATTTCACAACCTAGACTTTTTTAGATGCCTCTATTCTACCGAAGTAAAAATCTTAGTGTAGATCGGCATCAGTGTGGGGCATCCCTTTGCCTTTTTCAAGATAGAACTTCAAACTTGTGACATACCATCCCCAATTGTAATTGACAGCAGCAAAATTTCCTTCTGTTGAGGTAAAGCCACGATGCGCTAAGTGAAGCATAGTTTGACCTTCATTTTCCGATAGAGACCAGGTAATTTTGGTATCAGCCCAGTCTGGGGGACCTCCTTCTACAGCCCAAACAATCTTTTTGTTGGGGACTAGTTCAGCAATTCTGAGCTTGAATGTTACCGCGTTGTTATAAAAACTAACGCTTGCCAGCGAACCCTCCCTGGGTTCAATACTGCTATGCTCTGACCACCAGCTTTTTAACCCCGCAGTTTCGGTGAGAGCAGCATATAATTTTTCCGGTGAAGCTTGAATACCTACTTGATGTAATACATCGGCCATGATTTAACCTCCTTATTATTTCTCTATAATATTTAACCAACTGGTTAAATATTAGCAGAATAAAAGTTCTTTGTCAAATTAAAAGAGGAAGTCCGTAAAGACGCCTTCCTCTAATTCTATCAACCCAACCATCAAATCCCTGAGATACGTTTTAGAGTAGAGACAGACCAAGCGGTTGGGATGAACTCCAAGCTTGAAAAGCGCGTGCATAGTATCACAAAGCAGCCTTGGAAGCGCGGCTAAGGTTCAGCACCTTCATCTAAACGGCCTTTGATACCCTCTACTTCCGCGAATCCTTACCGACCGGTGGCTTTGCCGTTGTCGAAGGCGACTGGCTGCTGCGCCCGGCCTGGCCGAGCGGCTGCTGAAAAAGGCAGAACCTCAACCTGAACCGCAGCCCTCCCCCCAGCCTCAGCCACCGACGCCGCCTCAACCCCAGCCCTCCCCCCAACCTCCACCCTGGCCACAGCCTCATACTTACCAGCGAGTTACCATCACCACGCTGGTAGATTGGCGGCAATGGTATGACTTTTACCAAGCCATCATCAAACCCCTGGTCGAAGCCGGGGCCGAGGTTAAGCTCAACTTGAGCATCGAGGCCACCGGCGACATCGACGCCAATTTGGTTGATCTGAGCGTGAAGGAGAGTGTCACCCAATTCAATCCACCAGGGAAGGTAGAGACGGAAGGTGATGAGAAGTAACCCTCAATTGTTGCGTTTTTGACCTGACCTTTTTCTACCTGGACAAATGAGCGGATTGACCTACCCTAACCCGGACAAGCCGGAACCAAAAAGGGTTCTCACGCAAAGGCGCAAAGACGCAAAGGTTTTTAATAAATTTTTCTTGGCGTTCTTGGCGACTTTGCGTGAGATTTTCTTGCTCAATGTACAAGGACTCAATTGCTAAGGCACTAAATATATTGCAGCAGCCACTCCGGTACCAGACGATTGAAGTAGGTATTGAGTATGGTAAATGTACCAGTGACTAAAAGTACGCCAATGATAGCCATAAAAGCGCCACTTACCCGCTCGATCAAACCCATATGCCGGTTGAGTTTCCTCAATTGACTCGTGGCCGCCGTCAACATCCAGGCCGAGACCAGGAAGGGCACTGCCAGTCCCATCGAGTAAACAAAAAGATAAAACATCGCCAGACCGACATTCTGACCTTGAATGGCCAGAGTCAGAATAACCCCAAGCAGCGGGCCGATGCAGGGCGTCCAACCGGCGGCAAAGGTCATCCCCACCAGGCCACTGCGGACATAACTGGGCGCCTGGCCGTGACCATACTCCAGCCGCTTCTGCATATTGAAAAAGGGAATGGTGATTAGCCCCATCGTGTGCAGGCCGAAGACAATCAACAAGAGGCCGCCAACCCAGACCATGTAATCGGCCAATTTTCCCAAAGCGCCACCCAAAAAACCTACCGGCGCGCCAAAAACCACCACAAAGACAAAGGTAAATCCGGCCACAAAGATGAGAGCGTGGCTGAAGACCAGGCGCCGCGGAGGAGGTTCCGTCTCAGTGATGGTGGAGCCGGTCAGATACCCCAAGTACACCGGGATTAAAGGTAACACGCAAGGGGAAATGAATGAGAGCAAGCCGGCCAGGAAGGCGGCAAAGAGGGTCACGTTTTCGATAGCCATGAGCAATCTCCTGAGCAGTTTTGATTCATTATACTGCACCGGCTAAATATAGACGGTAAGCCTGATTACAAATCTCTGGGGATTAGGATTGTAAGGTAGCTCACCGATTTAGCTTTCTTTTCGCGTTATACTCTAGACAAATTACCGGAAAGCGAGACTAAACCCATGTTCGATAAAACCATCCCCTTCCACCGCAGCCTGCGGGGGCGACTACTGGCAGCTCTGGCGTTGGTGGCCTTGATTTCGGTCATTGGGTTGGGGCTGGCGGCCTACCTGAACGAGCGGGCCGCTCTCGAAGCCCAGTTAATGGCTGTTGAGATACTCGCGGATCAACAAGGCTGCGGTCGCGCCTTCGCCAGCAGCGGAGGCCACCTGCTTGGTCGAGCCAGTACGGACATCTCCGGCCGCAAAAACACCGGGCAGACTCGTCTCCAAAATGTCCGGTTCGCGGCCGGCTGGCCAACCGGGGTGGTAGGCCAGGTGATGGCCGGTGAGAACAAAACCGCGCTCGTCCAATAGAACGCCGCTATTTTTGAGAAAGCCGGTATTGGGCTGCTGACCGATGAAAACAAACAACCCATCTGGGTGCAAAACCTCGGCTGCGCCGGTGCGCTTGTCTTTGAGATGCACGGCGTTTAACTTGCCCTCGCTCCCGGCCAACCGGGTGACGACAGTGTTGTAGCGGATGGTAATGCGTTCATCAGAGGTGGCATTGTCAATTGCCACCTTGCTGGCTTTGAGTTGCTCACCGCGCACCAACATCGTCACGTGATCGGCAAAACGAAGTAAGCCAATGGCCTCGTCCGTGGCGCTGTTGCCACCACCAATAACAGCCACCCGCTTATTTTTGTAAAAGGGGCCATCGCAGGTGGAGCAGAAATGCACCCCGGCCCCGATGAAATCCTCTTCCCCTTCGACCCCCAGGCGGCGATAATCGGCGCCGGTGGCAATTAACACAGCGCTGCTCTCGTACTCCCTGCCATCACCCGTTTTGACGCACAAGGTGTTGTTGACCCGGCGCAGGCCGACCACTGTTTGCGCTTGCAGAAATTCCACGCCAAAGCGCCGGGCTTGAGCGACGACCCGTTGGGACCACTCCGCTCCGCGAATGCCCTCGGGAAAGCCGGGATAGTTATCCAAATTTTCTGTGGTCGAGGCTTGCCCGCCCAGGGCGCCTTCGTCAATGACCATCACACTGAAGCCATCACGAGCCGTGTAAATAGCCGTCGTCAACCCGGCCGGCCCGGCCCCGATGATGGTCACGTCGTGAAACGGGTGCGGGTCCTGAGTGGACAGGTTCAGTTTTTGGGCCAGTTCAGCATTAGAGGGTTCCACCAGGAAAGAGCCATCGCCGAAGGTGATGGTCGGGATGATCCGCTTGCCGTGGTTCAATTTTTCGACGTAAGCGCGGGCCTCATCGTCCTGTTCGATGTCTATCCAGTCGTAGGCTATTTGATGTTCGCTGAGAAAGCGCTTGCTGCGGCGGCAGTCGGGGCACCAATAGGCTCCGTAAACGGTGATGTTATTCTTCATAGTATGGCTCCATCAAGTTGTCTTAAAATTCAAAAGCCCTACCGCGAGGGGTGGGGCTTTTGTCGGTTAAAAGCAGGTGGGATAAAGGCTCAATTGCTTACAAACGCCGGCTCAAGGGCACAAACAGAATGCCGGTCACCACGCCATAGATGACGTGCCCCATGAGACTCATCCACTGCGGCCCGCCAATGACAAAGACCATCTGGGTCATGCCGAGCATGAGCGGCATCATAATCAAAGCGCCCAGAACCCACCAGACCATCCCATAAACACCGCCGCCAATAATCGCCGTGGCCCAACCCGAGGGCAGACGGGCAGCAATGACCCCAAAGGTGGCTCCAATAAAGGCGCTGATGATCATATGCACGATGAACCCTACGATGGCATTTTCTTGCCTGACCAGCATGCCGACCATGGGTAGCATGCCCATCATGCCCATCATCATCCCAAAGACCAGGCCGCCGCCTAACCCGGCAATAGCCCCCGCCTTGATGGCCGTTGACATTGAACTACCCTGAGTTTGAATTGAAGTTGTGCTAGACATATCTCCTTATACCTCCATCAAATTGAGTGAATTTTTTGCGCTCGACCGTCTGGTCAAGCGCTTGAGTAAAGTTTCAACAGGTATAATTTTAGGCTAACAACCCGGTAATTTCAGTAAGCTAACTTACACTCAAGGTATTTAAAATCAGGTAAAATAAAACCATACCTTTTGACATTTTTAGAGAAAGGCCTGAGATTAAAATGAAATATGTTACCTGGATAGGATCAGTCATTTTGACGCTGTCAATCATTGCGACCCAATGCGGAGTTATCTCTCCATCTGCCGTAAGCGAGGAGAAAAACGGTCAGATGGTTCAAGCTTCGGCCGGTAAAGTCGAACCATCAGCAGAAAACCCCATTGATACCGTAAAAGCAGAAACAACCCTGGAGACCGGCGGTCCCTCTACCGATTGCACCGATCCATTTGCCGGGATAAATGTGAGATTTACTCCGGACGTCTGGACGGCAGAAAACCTGGCCAGATATGTCGGGGCGGAAATCGTTGAGCCTACCAGCGGCCTCAAAACCAACTTCTGTCAGCATAGCGGCGACTACAGCGACATTCTCTCCGGCGGCCCACCCCCAGACGGCATCCCACCCATTGATAACCCGACCTTTGAGCCCATTGCCAAAGGTGACGAGTGGTTGGTGGATGCGCAGCCGGTGATTGCCCTGGCCATCGGGGATGAGGCCAAAGCCTATCCGCTGGCTATTCTGACCCGCCACGAGATTGCCAATGACGAGATTGCCGGTATGCCGGTGGCCGTCACCTTTTGCCCGCTGTGTAATGCGGCCGTCGTCTTCAAAAGGGAGGTCAATGGCGAGGTATTACGCTTTGGCGTCTCCGGCAACCTGCGTAACAGTGACTTGATTATGTGGGACAACAAAACCCTGTCCTGGTGGCAGCAATTTACCGGCGAGGCCATTGTGGGCGACCTCACCGGCACGCAGCTTGAGCTGATCTCAGCCCAACTGGTCGCCTGGAAGGATTTCAAAGCCGCTTACCCCAATGGTACGGTGCTGTCCAGCAGCGGGCGTCGCTACGGTCAAAATCCTTATGTCGGCTATGACTCCTCACCCCAGCCATTCCTGTTTTTGGGCGTCCCTGATCCACGCCTGCCGGCCACTGAGCGAGTCCTGGGCGTTTTCTCCGGTAAAAATGCGACGGCCTACCCCCTATCCGTCATCGCCGAAAAGGGTGTAATTGAAGATACCTTTGAAGGGCAGAAGATTATTATCTTTTATGAGCCAGGCCAGGTGTCGGCATTGGATCAGGGCGAGATTGCGGAGTCGAAAGAAGTTGGTTCAGCCGCTATGTTCAGCCCGGAGGTAGATGGCCAAGCCCTAACGTTTAGCTATAAAGACGGCGTCATCACCGATAATGAAACCGGCAGTGAATGGGATGTCTTTGGCCGGGCGATCAAGGGAGAGTTGGCCGGCAAGCAGCTTCAACCGGTCTTGAGCCACGTACAGTTCTGGTTTGCCTGGGCCGCCTTTCGACCGGATACGACGGTTTATGACGGCTAACCCAGTCGCCATACATTTTTGTAATCATCCTTACTTACCTGGATCGTCTGGTTGTGATAGAATTGAAGGTAAAAATAGAGCAAGCTGAGGCTTTGTTAAGCGTTCTCAGGAGAGGATAGGTTCACTCGGATGAAACCGGTCTTGAAAATCTTTGTCACCGAACACTGCTCTGGCTGTGTCGAAGCCCTCCGTATCGCCGCCTGGGTAGCCCAAGATTATCCCCATCTTGGTGTAGAGGTCATTGATATCAATACGCCTGAAATCATCGTACCCGAGGCGGTCTTTGCTACCCCGACCTATATGCTCGACAATCGTATCGTTTCCCTGGGCAATCCGAGTCCGGCTGAGGTGACCCAGTGGGCTAGAGAAGCAAGAGTCAAACCCATTTTGGTGGATGAGTCATGACGATGATAGACACGAGCGAGAAAATAAAATATCTGCGCATGGTCGATGTGTTTCAGGGGCTATCCAAAGCCGAGATGGAGGAAATGGACCGCACCACGACCATGAGCACCTGCCGGCGAGGTAAGATCTTTTACCGGCCCGAGGATGCCAGTGAAGTCCTCTTTATCCTGAAAAGAGGCCGAGTGCAGCTCTATCGGCTCTCGCCGGAAGGCAAAAAGCTAACGGTAGCGACCCTCGGCCCCGGCACCATCTTTGGGGAAATGGGTATCATCGGCCAGGGCATGCGCAGCAAGTTTGCTGAAGCCGTTGAAGATTGTCTGCTGTGTGTGATGAGCCGCCACGACGTAGAACGATTGATTCTCAGCAAACCGGCGGTCGCCCTCCGCTTTATGAAAGTGATGGCCGACCGGCTCAACAAAGCCGAAGCCCGGCTGGAAGATATGGCCTTCAAGAGTATCCCGGCTCGGATGGCCGCCTTGCTGCTGCGCTTAAGCGAAGAGCAGAGCCGCAGTATCCAGGGCTATACCCATCAGGATTTGGCCGAGGCCATCGGCACCTACCGTGAGACTGCCACCCAAACCCTGAACGACTTTAAGGCCCGGCGGTTGATTGAGATTGGCCGCAAACAGATTGACATCCTCGATCCGGTGGGGCTGGAGCAGATAGCGGCGGAATAAACGATAACGCAATAAAATTGTAAGACTTTGGCCACACACTAACCTTGACCACGAATACGCAAGCCAAAGGAGAGACCAATGCTGAAATATCTTCTATGGGTGGCCCTGCTGTTAGCTATCCTTTTGACCGCCTGTGACACAGCCGAACCGGCTGTCACCCCAGCCCCCGTTGCCGAGGCCCCCACAGCCACCCGCCAGCCACCCCCACCAACGCCGACCTGTGGCTGCTCACCTTTTAAGCAGCTAGTCGCTTTCCAGGTGAGCAGCCGCCAAAAATCTCACTTGCAGAGCTTTATCGTCAATGCTGACGGCCAGGGTTTGAATAATTTCTCTGGCCTGCCTCAACGCTGGCTGGGCCTTATCTTCATCCCCTTGCTTTTGATACAACGCCCCCAGTTTTGCCAGAAGCTACCACTGCTCACCCCATAGGCCAATCGCTTCAGCCAGGGTATAGACCTCCTCTAAATAGGCAATGGCCTGAGCAATATTTCCTTCCCATTGAGCCAATAGTGCCAGCGAACGCAACTATACCCAACGCATTTCAAAATTTCCGTAACTGACGCATCCCTATGCGTTAGCGGACGGCATAGGGATGCCGTCCTACGGAAATTTCTGAAATTTTAGCGTGCGTTTAGTATACCAGGATGCAGCCAGTATCATGCGCCAGCTTGGTCTGTAAAGACATTTTCCATCCTCCTCAAATAGGGGCAAACAGTAAGGATTTGTTAAGTAATTTGTAAGAACTTTGGGCGATACTGTTGAGGTCTCAACAGTTAACCAAACCCAACAATCGTCCGGAGGATGTATGCGTGTCAAAAATGTTGTAGGTGGGTTGCTATTGCTGGTCGCCATGCTTGTTTCCGCTTGCGGCACAGCGTCAACCCCTCCATCGGCTACCCAGCCGGAAGCTCCCGCTGAAACAGTGATGGCCGAGAAACCAGGCTCGACCGAGGAGGTTATGGAGGAGAAAGCCGGGGCTGAAGCCGTAGCCGATCAGACCACCGACGAAGCCCCAGTGGAACAGAAAGCCACTGATGAGGCAATGGTGGCCGAAAAAGCCCCGACTGAAGAAACGGTGATGGAAAAAGCGCCCACCGAGGAAGCCATGCTGGCCAAAGAGGCTACGGATGAGGCCATGGCAGAAAATAAATCTGGTGACGAAGCCATGACCGCCCCGGCCTGGTTCAAGGCGGAATTGACCGATGTCAATAGCGGCCAAACCTTCAAAATTGCCGATTTTAAGGGCAAGGTGGTGCTGGTGGAAACCATGGCCGTCTGGTGCCCGCTCTGCTTACGGCAGCAAGGGCAGGTTCGCGCCCTGCACGAACTGCTGGGGGAACGAGAGGATTTAGTCAGCCTGGCTCTGGATATTGACCCCAACGAAGATGCTGAATTACTCCAGGCTCACGCCAATCAAAACGGCTTTGATTGGCGTTACGCCGTAGCTCCGGCCGAGGTATCCCGTGAAATCGGCCAGCTTTACGGCGCGCAATTCTTGAACCCGCCTTCAACCCCAATGCTCATCATAGACCGTCAAGGTGAGGTTCATCTACTACCCTTTGGCCAAAAAGAGGCCCAAACCTTGCAAGAGGCTTTAACGCCCTTTTTGAATGAAGGTTAAGGCGCAAAAGAGATGATGACGGACTCCATCTTGACCTCCATTTCATTGGGCTTGTTGGCGACCACCAGCCCGTGCGTTTTGCCTCTTTATCCCGGCTATTTGGCCTATCTGAGCGGCGGGCAGGAAGGGTTGGCCCGCCGCCGCTACGGGCGCTATTTTCTCGGTTTTTTTGTACTGGCCGGCGTTCTGACGATGATGCTGGCCCTGGGCTTGGTCATCGCTTTGTTGTCTATCTCCGTAGGCCGGGCGTTGGCCGTGGTGATCCCTCTGGCCGATGTATTGATCATTGGCTTGGGGGTGATGCTGCTCCTGGACCGCAACCCCTTCAAGGGCCTGCCGCAGTTTCAGATACCCCTGTTATCAAACCCCTATATCAATGCCTTTATCTATGGCCTGCTCTATGGGCCGATTGCCTTACCCTGTTCGGGGCCGCTGGTGGTCGGTATTTTTGCCCTCTCGCTGACAGCCAGCGAAGCCTTGAACCAGTTGGCGGTTTTTTTGTGGTTTGGCGTCGGTTTTGGGCTGCCCCTGCTCATCTTGTCATTTCTCTCCGGGGCAGGACAGCGCTGGATTACCCGCCAGTTTGCCCTACATGCCCGCCTGATCAATCTCATCGGTGGGATATTGCTCGTCGCTATTGGCCTTTACGATTTGTGGAGTAATTGGGCGGTTATCACGCTTTTCTTAAGCCGATAGCTCAACGAAAGTATGGAGGTTTAGCGATGAATGTGCTGAGGAGAGTTTGGCTGGCCGGACTGGCCCTATGGCTGGCCGGTTGCGCATACGCTTCACCAGAACCGCCTGACCCCGGCCAGGAGGTTGCCACTGCGGCAACCAATGCTTCGAATCAGAAGCAGGTAGCGGTGACAAAACCGGGAGCGGAACCAACCGCCACCGCACAGGTTTCGACCCCTTGCTCAAAGCTGGCTTAATCGTTCAGGGGACGTCGGGCAGGCAGAGACGCCGCAAATCTTCACGCACCTCGCTTTCAATGACGGTGATCAGAACGTCCCCTTCCTTTATAACGGTATCACCGTGTGGAATCAGGACCTGGCGGCCGCGACGAATACTGGCAATTATGCAGCTACCTGGCCATGTTACCTCGTGGATGGCATGGCCGATACACGGCGCCCCCGCTTTTATCGTAAATTCTTCGACATAGGTCCCACTAAAAGCTCCCAGGCGCACTTGTTGAGCACGATGGCGCATGGCTGCCCGCCGAGTCAAGGCCACATCATAAGCGCGGACCAAATCGGCCCGGCGCAGCAGCCCCACCAGACAGCGAGGATTGTCGCGGGCGATGACAGGCAAGCGGCCAATATCGCGGGTTCCCATCCGGCGGAGAGCCACCCCAATGGCTTCATCCGGATAGGCGGTGAGCAACTCGCGCGTGCAAACCTGGCCGACGGTTAGGGAGGGGTTGTCTGGATCACTGGCTTGTTCCAAATCTTGAACGGTGAAGACACCGGTCAATTCGCCAGCGAGGTTCAATACGGGTAGGCCGTGATGCCGGGTTTGCATCAAGACTGCGGCGGCAGCTTCCAAAGAGTCCGTTTCCCGCAAAACGGGCATATCGGTGCGCATCACTTCGCCAACCGTGATGGCCTCCAGCACTTCCACATCACGTCCCCGTTCCAGGCGAATGCCTTTTCGGGCCAAGCCCAGGGCATAGACGGAGTCGGGCTGGATGCGCTGAGAGATCAGCAAGCTGACAACCACCGCGAACATCAACGGCAAAATGATGTGGTAATCATTAGTCATTTCAAAGAGGAGAATAATGGCGGTCAGAGGCGCATGCACCGTTCCGGCGAGCGCCGCCGCCATTCCAACCAGGGCAAAGGCCGGCGGATCAAGGTTAAGTAAAGGAAAGAGTCCGGTGGCGATTTGCCCAAAAGCTGCGCCTAACGTGGCTCCCAAAAACAACGCGGGGGCAAACACCCCGCCGGGAAAGCCGCCCCCAATGCTAACCGGCGTTAGAACCAGCTTGGCTATGAGCAGGGTAAGTAACAGAGTTACCGGCAATGATTGGTTACTCAGGGTTTGCTCGATGGTCTCATAGCCGACCCCAAATACCTGGGATAAAAATATACCCACAAGGCCAACAATCAGGCCGGCCATAGCTGGCTTGAGCCAACGGGGGACGTGCAAGCGGTGAAAAGTATCCTGGGCTAGATAGATTAAACGGATGTAAAGGGCTGCAATCGGCCCGGCCAGTAGGCCAAGAGCCAGGTACAAGGGTAATTCCCAGGCCGAGTGAAAGGCATAGGCTGGAATATGAAAGGCCGGTTCAGGTCCGGCCACAGCTTGGGTAAAAACGGCTGAAATGACGGCAGCTAGGATCACAGCGCCGACGGCGCTACTGCCAACTTCGCCCAGGATTATCTCCAGGGCAAAGAAAAGGCCGGCAATCGGCGCATTGAAGGCAGCGGCAATGCCGCCGGCCGCACCCGCTGCTACCAGTGTTCGCACCCGGTCGTCGGAGAGGTGTAGAAATTGTCCGAACATCGAGCCGAGATTTGCTCCAACTTGAACGGACGGATCTTCCGGTCCAACGGATGCGCCGAAGCCGATGGAGAGAGCAGCGGCAGCAGTTTTGACCGGGATACGTTGGTAACGTAATCGCCCTCCCGCCAGGGCAACGGCTTCCATAATACCCGCCACGCCATGATGCCGTTCCTCGCCAATGAAGAAATGCAGCATCAGGCCAACGACCAGGCCCCCCACAACCGGGATGAGAAAAACGGTCCACCCCCCTAGAGGGCTTAAAGCTCCGCCAAATTTACCAAAGGCGAGTAAATAGGCCAGCTCAATCAATTGCTTGAAGAGCCACACTCCGGCTCCACTGACCAGACCGACCAGAAGCGCGGCCCCGCCGAGAACAACCGGCTCGGCGGGCTGCCAGCGATCCAACCATCGGGTCAGGTTTGGGCGAAGAGAAAGGCGCATTTTCATTTCAACTGACCTGTTGCAGTCTATCAGCTTGAAACTGGCTATGATGGGCGATGAGATAACAAAGAAAGCTTGGCGTTTCGACAACTATGAATGGACAGTTTACAAAATAATACCCCTCCTGGACGATATTATCAAATAATCTCAAACACAAGGGATATAGCCGATTGTCAAATAGCGGCCAAACAGGTAAAATTCGCTGGGGCTAACTTTAAAAGTAGCCTGTAATGTGGTTAACGTAAAATTGGGAGCAGGTTCGCCCATCAGGGCCAGCAGGCTTTGTTCCTCCCCGTGCAGATAGGTTTTGATGTTAGCGGCAGTTCGTTGGGCATTGAGCCAGTCATTGTAAACTTGCTGCCGTTCCTCCGGCGCTGCCCCGGCCATAATCACCTTGATCGTAAACACTTCAACGGTAGTCAGTTCCCGCACCCACCAGGTCAAATCGGCGTGAGTAGCACCGGCTTGACGCAGCGCAGCGTCTAAGGCCTGATCCCCATTGGCCCCAAACAACAATTCAACCCGGCTTTCGATTACCGCTTCATCCAGAACAAAATTTTGACGGCTGGCTGCCTGCATCACCAATTGTCGAGTGATGAGTTGGTTGAGGGCTTCGTCAGTCGCCCGGTCCAAATCAGCTCCGGTTAAAGGCGACAGGGGACTGGCGACATTGAAGCGGCTGACGGTGATTTCCTTTTCAACCATCTCTCGGGTAATGGCCACACCGTTGACCGTCGCCATCACTGGGGGAAGGGTTTCAGCCTGGGTTAGCCGCGGAAGTACGCCACTTTTAATCAAGAGAAAAAGTAGTCCCCCGATCATGACCCCCAGCAGCATTCCTATGCCGATCGGAATTGTTCGTCGCATCGCGTGTCCCCTTTATCAGCTTTTAACCAAACGCCCGGCGAAACTCCTCAACCGCCTTAGGGCCATTCCGGGCCAGACCCTTATAAAAGGCTGCCTGATCCTGAATCCGGTAATCCAGACGCTCAACCTGGAAAGGCGCCAGTTTCTCCTGGTTTCGCCGCCGCTCCAGCACATCCAAGAAGTAGTCAATGGCATTGGCCACACTGCGCGTATCCGTCCAATCCGACTTGTATATGGGAGTTCCCGACCGGTTAAAAATCCAACTCATATTGGGCATGGAGCCATAGGCCCGGTGGCAGGCTCCATCCAGCGCATCCACTAATATGGGGCGGGTAACCTTGAGCACATCGCGTAGAGCTTGGGCGTGCCGGAGCTTTTGTTCCATTGAGGTATGGTGGGGATAATTTTCGCCGGGGTGGGCTTCATGGGTGTAGAGAAAGATCGAACCGACCCCCTGAGCGGCGTAACGATCGGCCAGGGTATTCATGGATGGCGCCGCCATCCCGCAGTAAGGTCAAGTAAAGCTGCCGAATTCAACAATAGTATAGAGGTGGGCTGACCAGATTTCGCTGAGGCGTGTGGTGGTTCCATCCAGGCGGGTGAGTGGAAAATCCGGAGCCGGTTGGCCCAGTGGGGGACTCTCGTCGAACCGCAGCCACGGCTCAAACTTCTCGGGTACAAACGCATCATAATTGTAACGGATTAACAAATCGGCGTCTGACATCTTTTATTGCTCCTTCATTATAATATCCCCGCAGTTGCTTGAGTGCGGCCAGCAAATCGGCTACTGGGGGACGGTCGGTCGGCTTTACGGGCGGGGTCCAACAGCAGCGGGAAGGGCGCTTCCATCTCAGCCAGCCACACCTGCAGCCAATACCCGGTTTCAAAGGAGATAACGATAACCTCGGTGTTCAAAGCTCTGATGTCGTCATAATACGGACGCAACTGCGTCACGTGGTCTCGGCAGGGCAGTCAGCCCAGGTGGCGCAGAAAGATGAGCAGCGCGTGACGCCCGCTTCGCCATGTCTCCGCCAGGGAAACCGTCTCACCTCTGCTCGTTTTAGGTTTGTCTCCGGGAACGGGTCGCCAATAGTCACCATATCATCATTTCCAAAACCGCTCGAACAGGCCAGGGCGTGCTTTTCCTGTTCTGATTCTACTTTGACCCCTTCCAAAAGGCAATATATCCCTTGATATTATTGGCTGCTGGCTTGGGGTCAGGATAATACCAGGCTGCGTTTCGGTTCACCTGGCCCTCTACCGCAACATCATAATAGCTGGCAACCCCTTTCCAGGGGCACACGGTATGGGTTTCACTGGCTTGAAAATAGTGCCGATTAATTGATTCGGGCGGAAAGTAGTGGTTGCCTTCCACCACAACGGTTTTGTCACTGTCGGCTAAGACAACTCCGTTCCAGATGGCTTTGGTCATGGTGAATAATCCTTTCTTGGCTTCAAGTTTGATGCTTGTATACCATTCTAGCGCTGACAGAAGATTTTAGCTGTAAGGGCGCTTACAGTGAGTCAATCGAGTTTTTCTGAAGCAGGACTTTTCATTTTGGCGGTAGCGAACGGACGAACTCTAGGCCCTTCGACCGGCTGGCCGGTTTCAGCGTAATATTTGAGACCGGATTTCTAGTAATTTCCCTTACATTTCCTCTTTAACTACAATGGTATTAGGCACTTAGGCATTCACAGCGACAAAAAATTGTCGATCCTTTTTGCGAATGGCGAATGGCGAATGATGATTCTGATTCGCCATTCGCCCATTCGCCATTCTTTTCCAAGCGCAGTCTTGGAAAAAACCTATACATTATCGGAAATAACTTTTTTCACGCCAAGACGCAAAGTCGCAAAGGTTTTTTCTCTTAAAAACTTGGCGTTCTTTGCGCCTTGGCGAGAGGTATTTTTATTTCCGATAAACTCTACCCATTTGCTGAGACTGCGCTCAGCAAAAACAGCCCTGCGGGCATTTGACAAGATTGAAGTATTTTGATTAAGCTCACTTCATCAGCGAGATGAAGGAGAGGATACAATGGTTGACCAGTTGAGCGCAGCCTACGCCGATTATTTGCAGGGGAGTTATGATTGCCCTGACCGGATTGTCCTGACCGCCTACCATCGGCTGGCTCCTCGGCGGGCGGCTTTCGTTACTGGTGGCGACGGCTGTATGGCAGCGATGAGAACCTGGACAAAACGCATCTGATCCGATTGTCGGGTCGGTTCCATCGGCGGGTCAAAGCTTACGCGAACAAACACGACATTCCAGTGCTGGAGGGCCCATTAGAGGAGCGTAAACATGACTTGGCTGAACAATACAAACCAGACGACCCAGCTTTTGTCGGGCTGTTTCTGATCATCATCAGTCGGGCATCGGGAGCAGTCTGGGATGTCAAACGTAGCCCAGAGGGTCGAGTTCACAGTTTGAGCAAGCATTATCGGATGATCAACCATTTTTTTTCATCATGGACCCGGAATGGGGCACGTCACCCTCCGTATCAGCAGCCATCCCCGTTCGCGGCGATGGTTATTCTCAATGGGCACGAATATCTGGCTCGTCAGGCCCATCAGGCCGGGCGAACTCTGGAACTGACAAGCAACTGTTTTAGCGATATAATGACCGCCGCAGACTTGACCTGGCTTGCAGAGACCTCGTGGAGCTACCCACCAAAGGGCAACTGGGTCAGGTCTGCCACCGCTGGCTCAACAGTTGTCTCCATTTTGCCCTGCCCGAAAGCGAACGACTGCGGAGTGGTTTCTGAATACCGTTGTTCGTTGTTTCAGGTGGAGTACTCGCGCAACCTGCTGTTTCGGCGTCCGGCTCAAATGGAGCAGGTGTTCAGAAGCCCTGATTGATCGGACCCGCGCCTGACTGGACCCTTAGGCAGATCATGACCATCTTTGGCCGCAAGCGCCGGCCTCACTTCAAAGGCAGTCCTAAGGGCCGCCGGCTCAAACTAGAACGAAACCTCGAGCGACCTGAGTACGACTTGACCATTTTCAGCCCCATTTTGCCCCTTGACCCCTCAAGTTGTACACCAAAGGCGAGGCTGTTCTCCGGGCTGAAGTGATGCTGCATAACGCCCGCGCCTGGTCTGGCCCCCGCCGCCTGGATCAATTTCTGAACTGATCGTCCAGTTCCAGCAAATCCTGGAGCGCTTTCTCAATCAACTGGCTCCCTGCCCTGACCAAGCCTTTGTACCGATGACACCCTGGATACCTTAGGCCAGCGGGGTCAGGTCGGTTCAACCCCCACCGCGGGTCTGGACCTCAACCAGCCCTCGGCTGCGGGCCGTACTCCAAGCCGTGCTTGCTTTAGCCATAACACCGGGAGGCTTCAGCGTCTCCCAATTAGCCCAGCAGGTCAGGACCTGTTAGGCTGGCCCGAAAGTCAGTATCAGCCTCGCCACGCGGCTTACGATCTCAAAAACTGCGCGGCAAAACTGGGGCCCACAAAATTGGTTCAGCCCGCCGCTATCAAGTCGAAACCAGCGCTCTTAAAATCATGGCTGCCTTTACTGACTTTACGCGAGAAGGTCATTAAACCCGTTTTAGCCAGCGTGACCAAGCCCAAAAGCGAACCCAATCCCCAGCCTCAGACTGACCTTGATCTTCAATATGGTAAAGTGCAAACCGAGATGCGGGCTTTACTCCTCATCCTCGGTGTCGCTGTTTAAATAACCTTTTTATCGACAATCTTTTGTCGATGTCAGTACTACAAGTGACTATTTGATAGTTGACCCTGCCAAGTCATCGTCTGTTTGCCGGTCTCAGGGGAGTCCGGTCGTGGTAGGGAACCCTCCGGCGTAGGGAGTATATTCAGCCTCTCACGACCCTTCCTGCAAAAAACGTCCCATCAACCCCAACGCCCCCAAAAGACAGCCCCCGGCCACCAGACAAACACCCCACAACCCCGTTGCTTCCCACAAGTTCGCCGCAATGGGCGCGCCCAACGCTCCGCCGATGCTCGCGCCGAGGAGGACCAGCGAAAACAGGGTTCCGCGCGCCTCTGGGGCCTGCTCGGAGTAGAGCGGGATCAGCGAGACAATGGTAAATTCAAGCAAAGCCCCGGCGACAATCAGCGTGGCGACGGCCAAAAAGAAAATAGCCTGGGTGAGCGGCAGGAGCAGCAAAATCAGCGCGCTCAGCAGCAGCCCAAGCCCGCTGCCGCGACGTTTGCCCAGGCGGTCAATAAAGAGGCTGGAGGAGCCGGAGCCGGCCAATTCGGCCAGGCCAATGCCGGTGGCGACCAGGCCCAAGGCCGCCGCCTCCAGGCCATAATCGGCGCTGAGCCAGATGCCCCAGACCGAAATAAAACAATCCACCGTTACAAACAACAGCAGCGACACGGCTATCGAAGCCAGCACGTTGGGCCGCAGGCTGAGCCGGTGCATCTCTGTCCAGGAGAGTTGGGTCTGGCTGTGATGCGCCGCCGGGGGCAAATAACGCCAGACTAGCAGCGCCCCTGACAGGCTCAACAGGCCCAGCAGCAAAAAGGGCAAGCGCCAGCCAAAATTGTCAATGAGCCAGCCGACGATGGGCAGAAAGACAATGGCGGCTACCGCCCAGGAAGCCTCGATAATTGCCAGCGCCCGGCCGCGCCGCTGATAAGCCACCTGGTCGCTGATGTAAGCCTGCTGGGGCGGAATAAAAGCAGTCAGCCCCAGCCCGAACAACAGCATCGGCCCGACCGCCCACCACTGCCAGGAAAGGGTTAAGCCGACCACGCCCAGTGTCTGGCATAACAAGCCCACCGCCATCACCTTGCGCCGTCCGTAGCGGTCGGACCAGACCCCAAAAACAGGCCCGGCCATACCGATGATGCCCCGGATAAAAATCAACCAGCTAAAATTGACCACACTCAAGCCCAGACCGGCGGCCAGTTGAGGAATAAAAGGGAAAACAGCACGGGTGCCAATATCTAAAATGAGGCGGGCTAAAAAAACAACGGCGATCACCTGCAAGCTGATTCCAAAAAAGGCTTTGATTTTTTCGGGCCAGGTGGAAAGGGGGCTGATTTGGGCCAAAGTTTTCTCCTAAGATGCGATGACGGGTGAGGCGATGAGGCGGGGAGGTGAGGAGATTCTTCGCGTCCTCGCCTCTTCGTGTCCCGCTGCTTCGCGGTGGCGATGTGGATTATAACAAATTACGGCTATTCTTGACAGCAGGGATGGCTGGTATAACGGCTGCAGAGGGGGGCAATGGGTGGAAGTTGTAACCCCAATTCGCGCAAGGCGGAAGCTAGTTCACCCAGGGGTAGGCCCATAATGCTGGCAAAGCAGCCTTGCCAACGGGCCACGGGAGCAAAACTTTTGTTTTGAATGCCGTAAGCGCCGGCTTTATCGAGGGGATCGCCGCTGGCAACATAAGCGGCAATTTCGGCATCGCTGTAGGGACGCATCCAGACGGTGCTTTGGTGCAGACGAGTGACAAAAGTAAGCTCTGCCTCGGTGAGCCGGGCGACGGTCAGGCCGCTGTAAACCTGGTGGGCTTGCCGGCGCAGCGCCTGGAGCATCTCCGTTGCGGCGATAGAGTGGCCGGGTTTGCCCAAGATTTGCGTCCCTAAAGCAACTTCGGTATCGGCGGCAATGATGAAAATGGGGTTGTCTTGGGTGGAATGGGCGAGCAAAGAGGAAGCCGAGCGCTTCAAATTTTCGGCCACAGCTTCCGCCTTGAGCTGGCTTAACCTTTGAACCAGATCGCTTGGCAGTTCACCCGGTAAGGGGGTTTCGTCAACGGCGAAAGGAGCGCCGGGAGTGATGACTTGAAACGGTAAGCCTAAAACGGTCAGCAGTTCCCGCCGGCGGGGTGAACTGGAAGCCAGGATAAGCTGCGGCTGCATCGCGTCGAGCGGTGTCTTCACCCTGTCTGCTCTAGCGCCCTGATTTTAAAGGTAATAAAACGTAGAATCGGCTACCGGGGTAAGCAACCGGATCCCGGCCCTCGCTCTCGACCCAAACCCGTCCGCCGTGGGCTTCGATGATGCCGCGCGTAATCGGCAGCCCCAAGCCGATGCCGCCGCCGCCAAAAGCTGTTTTGTTGGAGCTATGATAAGTGGTATCGCCGGCAGTATAAAAGTGTTGAAAAATCTCTTTTTGTTCCAGACGGTCAATACCGATGCCGGTGTCTTTGATCAGGATAATGATGCTCTCTTCTCCGGGATGAGACGTTGAAACCAGCACCTCTCCATCGGGGGGCGGCGCGCTGCTGAGCCAGCCCTTGACCTCAATAGAGCCGCCGTCGGGGGTGTATTTGATAGCATTGCTAAGGATATTCCAAAAAGCCTGGCGCAGCCGGTTCTTGTCGCCGATAAAAGTGGGTAACGTATCCAGCCGTTCCAGCGAGATATTGAGTTGACGATTATTTTTGGCCGGATTCAGTTCTTGCAAGGCGGCGTTGATAATTTCGGCCAGATTAACCGGCTCTTGCAGCAGGCGCATTTCATTGGCTTCAATCAGCGAAATGTTTAGAATATCGTTGACCACCTCATTCAAGCGCTGCACCGAAAGATAAATCCGGCCGGCCAAATCGGCCACGCCCCCTTCAATAAATTCGGTCTGCTCTGTCTCGGTAGCGACTACTTGCAGCAGGCGGGCATAGCCATACACCAGGGTGATAGGGGTTCTCAACTCGTGCGCGGCTACAGTAATAAAGTCTGATTTGATTTTATCTATTTTTTGCAGCCGGTTGTTGGCCTCTTCCAACTCGATGATTTTGCTTTCCAGGCGCTCGACCAACTTGTGGCTGTAATGGCCCAAAAAATGTTGGCGTTCATCATTGGTCATCGTATCCCGATGACCCTCAAGATAGGAAATAATTTTATGGGGAAAATTGTCAATATCAATCGGTTTGGTAATATAGCCATCGCAGCCGGCCGCCAGAGCCAGCTCGCGTTCGCCTTTGGCTGAGCGGGCGGTCAGGGCGACGATAGGGACGCGTTCCAGCACGGGGATGCTGCGCATACGGGTTGTAGTTTCATGCCCGTCGAGACCGGGCATATTGATGTCCATGAGGATCAGGTTGGGCGGGTCGTTGCGGGCAATGGTTAAGCCTTCCAGCCCGGTTTCGGCTTCAATGACTTCAAAGTCGTAACTGGTCAGTAAGCGGTTTACCAGTAAGCGGTTGATGGGGTCGTCGTCAATGTATAATATTTTGGGGGTGGTGAGATAGTTTGGCTGGGGCAAGGCATCTTCTCCGGCTTTTTAACTGAATGGCTCTGAAATAAGGTGAGCTGGGTAGAGATTATTTCAAAACGTCGCGAATGCTTTCAAATAGTTCTTCTTCCATAAACTCTCCCTTTTGTAAGAGAGACTCGACTCGTCCAGAGAGACGTTTGTAATCTTTACTGGTCAAATCTTTGGCGGTAATCACAATCACCGGAATATCACGCAGTTCAACATCGGCTTTCATCATATCGAGAATCGTGAAGCCGTCTATGCCGGGCATCATCAGGTCTAACAGTACGAGGTCAGGTTTTTCGGCCCGGATCAGTTTAATCCCGCTGTCGCCGTCAGCCGCTTCAAAAATATTGTATTTGCGGGTGTACTGCAAAATGCGCCGTAATAATATCCGGGCATCGGGTTCATCCTCGATGATGGCAATGCTTTGAACCCGGTCGTCGAGCCGGCGCAAGGCGGTGAGCAGCCCTTCCTGGGGTAAGGCTTCGGTGGAATAGCGCGGACGATGTTCGGCTTTGTTATCCTCCTCAACCACTTCTTTTTCCAGATTTTGAACCCGGATATGGCTTTTGACAATTTCATTTTCCAGAATTTGTTTTTCCACGGGAAAGGTATGCCCGGAAGCGTTGACCACAACCGTTTCGTTAGGGCTGATAAGCTGCTCTTGCACCATCTTGATGAGTCCAGCGCAGGCCACAGCCGCCGCCGGTTCCATGGAAAGACCTTCCATCTGAGCCATCACGCGCATAGCTCTGAAGGAAGATTGGTCATCTACTTTGACAAAGGCGCCGCCGTAAGTCAGAACCAAATTACGCAAAAAAGGGTAGGCGGGGCCGGGGTTGCCGGTAGCTAAAACATTGATAATGCTGGACGGGTTTTCCACAATCTCGCACGTTTCCAGGCCCTTTTGAAAACTGTTGACCATAGGCGCGCAGCCTTCGGTCTGGATAATGGCGAGTTTGGGGATTTTTTTGATGAGGCCCATTTTGAATAGCTCGTAAAACCCCTGCCAAACCCCAATAGGCCCCATCCCCCCGCTGACGGCTTGAATATACCAATCGGGCGCGGCCCAGCCGACGCCTCTAAGCCGGCCCAACTGCTCGGCAATTTCAAAGGCCAGCGTTTTCATCGCTTCACGCGACGAAATCCCTTTGACGCCTTTATCCAGAAAGAGGTTACGATACTTGGCAAACTGGGCCGCTACTTGTTTGGTCCGGTCATAATTGCTGGATACTTTAATCACCTCCGTGCCGTAGAGGGTGACTTCACGCATCTTTTCATGGGGTACGTTGCTGTCTAAAAAGGCCCACAATTTAATACCAGAGCGGGCGCAGTAAGCTGAATAAGAGATGGCCACATTGCCGGTGGAGGCAACTACCAATTCTTTGATGTCGGCTTCTTTCAGCACCGAAATAGCCAGTGAAGCCTGTCTATCTTTGAACGAGGCGGTTGGCCCTTGTCTTTCATCTTTGATGAAGATATTGCGGCGGCCCAACATGGCCCCCAGATTTTCGGCGCGCAGCAAAGGGGTCCAGCCTTCACCCATTGAAACAATATGCTTTCGATCCAGCATCGGCAGTAATTCCCAGTACCGCCACATGGTTCGATCGCGCTGCGGCAGTTCGTGCCGCCAGATGTAGGCTGTTTCGTTGAGGTTATAGACAAGTTCTAACCATTCTCCGCCACACTCCGGGCAACTGCTGACCAACTTAATATACTCATCCGTATAGCCACAAGAATTGCATTTATAAGCAAAAGATTTGGTCACAGACTTACTCGCCTTAATTCCTGGATGAATTTTTGAGATTCTCTTCTGATTGAATCCGTTTAAGCGCTTGACTTACATCTTCGAGCAATTCGTTCTCGGTGAAAATGCCCTTGCGCAGAAGCACTTCTACTTGTCCGGTTAAAGCAAGATGTTCTGCCGGTGTTAATTCCTTGGCGCTGGCAATGATGATGGGAATGCTGCGGGTTTTTTCATTATTTTTTAGAGCCTCAACAACCATAAAACCATCCATTTTGGGCATAGTCAGGTCCAGAATAATTAGATCGGGTTCAATTTTTTGCACCAATTCCAGGCTTTCCTGGCCGTCGTTAGCTGCAAAAATCTTGTAATTGGGTTGGGCTTCAAGAATACGACGAATCAACAGAATGTCGTCGGCCTGGTCGTCAACTACCAAAACTTTAACCTGTTCTTTGTGCTGGTTATCCAGGTGTTTTAGGGCTTTGACCAGTTCATTTTCAACAATGGGCTTAATGAGATAATCAGCTGCGCCCAATGAAAAGCCTCGGTTTTTATCGCTGATGATGCTGCAAACGATTACCGGAATATCTTTTGTCTCTGGGTCGTCTTTGAGGGTGCGCAGTACCCCCCACCCGTCCTTTTCCGGCATCAAAACATCGAGCAGAATGGCTGCCGGAGCCAATTCTTTTACTTGCGGCAGCACATCGTAGCTGTGATTAATGCCAATGACCCGATAATCTTGCTGTTCCAAAAATCGCTCGTAGAGGGTGATAACGCCGGGGTCATCATCAATCGCTACAATTACCTTGCCCTGACCTTCTTTTGGTAAGTCAAGGGCAAAATTAGCCGGCCATTCTTTTTCAGGCTCAACCTGCTGTTGGATGGGAATAGTAAAATTGAAGGTAGAACCATACCCTAACCGGCTCTCGACCCAAATTTGGCCTTTGTGCATTTCTACAAAGTGACGGCTAATCGGCAAGCCCAACCCGGTTCCTCCTACTTTACGCGTCGTACTAGAGTCAACCTGGGTAAACTCCTCAAAAATGCTGGATAAATTCTCTTCGGGGATGCCGATGCCGGTATCACTGACGCTAATCAGTACCTTTTCCTGGTCGGCTTTGGCCCGGATGGTTATTGTACCTTCGTCGGTAAATTTGCAAGCATTGGAAACCAGGTTAAGAATGATCTGCCGGATACGGGTGGGGTCGGCCCAAACAACAGGCAAGGTTGCTGGAATTTCTTGATGCAGGGTTACGGGCTTGTCTTTAACCAGCGCCAGTGCTGTTGACATAACCCCTTTGATAATCGGCTCCAACTCAACCTCTTCAAAATTAAGCTCCATTTTGCCGGCCTCAATTTTGGAGAGGTCAAGAATATTATTAATCAGGCCCAGCAGGTGCTGCCCGCTGTTGTGGATTGAGGTTAAGTCAGTTTTTTGCAGTTCGGTCAAGGGGCCGTCAATGCCTTTGAGGATGACCCGTGAAAATCCGATAATCGAGTTGAGCGGGGTGCGTAGTTCGTGGCTCATGTTAGCCAGGAATTGGGTCTTGAGCTTGTCAATTTCCTTGAGCCGTTCGGCTGTTTCCTGTTGTTCTCTAAAGGCGCGAGCGTTCTGGATAGCAATGGCCAGTTGCGCGGCTAAAGTTTCCAGCACGGCAATATCTTCGGTGGTAAAAGCATTGGGTGACGTGCTCTGCACATCCAAGGCCCCAATCAAATTATCCCCAACTTGCAAAGGGATGGCCAACTCGGCCCGGGTTTCGGGTAAAAATTCATTGCGACGAAGGGCGTTGGCATCGGTTGAATCAGTATCACGAACCACCATAGACCGGCGTTGGTGCGTGACCTGGCCAATGACACTCTGACTACCTACAGCCAGTTTATGTCCCAGCGTTAGTAACTTTTGCCCCACTTTGCCCGTACTCTTATAAAGCACAGCAAACTGTTTGGCCTCATCAATGAGGAAAATCTGGACATGGTAAAAGCCAAAACGATCCCGAATCAATTCGACAGCCTGGCTTAACATTGTTTCCTGGTCCAAAATAGAAGTTGCCACCCGGCCGACATCAGAACTGGTTTGCAATTGAACCGCCCGTCGCTTTGTTTC
Source organism: Anaerolineales bacterium (assembly GCA_015075405.1). GTDB lineage: Bacteria > Chloroflexota > Anaerolineae > 4572-78 > J111 > DSQQ01. Next base: position 751,542 of record JABTUK010000002.1, on the reverse strand, counting down.
CTGAAGCAGGCGACGGTTTTGCAGCATAATCGAAAGTTGGTCGGCCATAGCCAGCGCCAGATTTATCTCTCTTTCGGTAAAGACATGCTTTTTACCAATAGCATCGGCCCCGATAGCGCCAATAACATTATCGTTGATAATAATTGGCACCAACAGTAATGACGTAATCCCCAAGTTCTTATTTATCTCCCTCACCGTTTCCAGAAGCGGATCATTGGCTGCATCCTCAATCGCTACGGGCTGCTTGGTTGCAATCAGTTTTTCATAAGAAAGATTACCTTCGACGGGGAAACGCAAACCGGGTTCAGCCGGTTCGCCATTAATAAAGAGTGCATGAAGTTTACCAAATTTTCGGTCTTCTTCAAAGAAGAGTACCCCTCCTTGCCCCAATCCAAGCGTAGAAAGCATCTCGCTCAGGACGGTATACAACATTTCTTGTTCATCTTCTGTTGCTACCAGGGTGCGGCCCACTTCGTACAAGGCTTCGGCTTCTTTACGGGCGGCCTGGGTTTGTTCAAACTGGCGTACACTTTCAATCGCTTGCGCCGCCTGATTGGCCACGGCCTCAATAATGATGAGATCATCTTCGCCCAGTTGATCCTGGACCGGTATTTCAAAGTCAACTGCGCCAATCACTACCTGTCCGTGCAGAGCTAAGGGAGCAATCAGTAGCGAGGAGTCCTTCGGGGTAGAAGTTACAGCCGGGGGGACATTTTCTTTGCCATTTGAACGGGGGATATTGAAGTCAGAATTATCTCCCTGAACCGGAATGAACACAGGTTGTTTCACTTCAATCGCCTGCTCTATTTCAGCCAAAGGCCAGGAGGTCTCATCAGGGATGGTAAAGCCTTCTTCGGTCAGGCGATAGCGAGTGGCCGCCTGCTGATCTTTAAGATAAGCGCTCCATTGTTCATTTAAGTAAAATTGATGAAGTTTCTGCACATCTTCCAGGGCCTGGCGGGAAGCGCGGAAGGAGCGGGCTGCTTCAATGGCGTTAGCCAACTGGTCGGCCAGGGATTGCAAAACAGTAATATCGCTCTGGCTAAAAGCAGCTTGTTTGGCGCTGTGAACATCGAGCGCGCCAATCACCTGACCCCGCGCAATCAGCGGCAGGGCCATTTCTGAATGGGTATCGGGCAAAAGTGGGTTATCGAAGCGAACCGCATCTTTGCCTATGTCTCCCATCATAATGGCCTTGCCGGTGCTGGTCACTTTACCGACAATACTTTTATCCCCTACCTTAAACTTGTGTTTGCTGGCTAACATTTGCCGGCCCACTTCGCCGGTTGAGGCTTCGACAACGGCATACTTCTGATATTCATCAACCAGGAAGATGGAAACGTGATAAAAACCAAATCGCTCGCGAATCAACTCGACGGTTTGAGGTAATAAGGTGTCCAATTCTAGCGAGCCGGTGGCCGCTTGCGAAACTTCGGCTGCGGTTTGGAGCAGCGTGGCCCGATATTGGGTTTCTTCAAACAACCGCCGGTTTTCCAGAGCGCCAGAGGTTTGGCGGGCAATGTCTTCGTAGAGACGGGTTATTTCCGGGGAAAACAAAGTAAATTTTTGGCTGCCCACCAGGATAAAGCCGCCCACCTCGCGATTGAGCCAGATAGGCACGGCCACCAGGGTATTGATTTGCATGATCACCAGGAGTTGGCGCAGCAGCTCTGAAAAGCGGGGGTCTTGGGTGGCATCGCTTGAAATTACGGTCTGTCCGGTTTTGAGCAGTGGCCCCAAGCCCAGAGCTTCGGTAGAGAAACGAGCGCCAGGCGTAATAGGCGGCCACTGCTGCTGAGGGTTATCCCACAGGGCCACCAATTCCAATTCAACTCCACCCTCGATTTGGTCGTACATAAAAATACCGGCCCCCCGGTCGGGGTTGGTATCGGCAATGGCTTGCAGGGTTAGATTGTAAATGGTCTCGACGGTGTCGGCAACCAGCAAATCTTGACTCAGGTGTGATAGGATTTCTGAGTTGAAGAGACTTTGCTTGGTGGCCTCAAAAAGGCGCAAGTTTTCTATGGCTACGATGGCCTGGTCGGTGAGGGTCTGGTAGATCCGGATTTCCTGTTTGGTATAATGGTGCGCTTTGCGGGTCGAAATAGAAAGCACACCTTTGTAATCTGTGCCCAAAAACATAGGGGCGGAAAAAAGGGTGACGGCCCCTAATTTATCTTGCATAAACCGACGAAAAGCGTCATCCAGGCGCGGGTCTTGACCCTCAACCTGGCTCAAATCTTCGGAAATAAGCGGCTCAAAAGGAGGCTTGGTAAAGGCATGCACCAGCGAAAACGTATCAGCGGAGACTCTGGAACCAACAGGTAGAAGCTGGTCTGACTCCCGGTCCCAACTGGCTACAATCGTGACGGCATCAATGGAGCTGGCCTCATCTCGATCTAGTAAAGAAATACTAACCCGATCCACATCATAAACCCTGACGCTTTCGACAATAACGGCGAAAATATCATCTAGGTCGGTGCTTTCGGCCAGAGAGCGGCTAATTTCATACAGCTTTTGGGTTTCCGAGAGGGCCATCTGAGTTTGCTGAAACAGTTGGGCGTTCTCAATGGCCACTGTCACCTGAGTAACAATAGCCTGCGCCAGTTGTATCTCATTCTTGGTATAGTCACGATGATAATTATTATGCTTGACCCTTAAGCAGCCGATCAATTTGTTGCGGACAATTAGAGGAAGGGTTGCTACAGTATCTCCCCCCGACTCCGCCAGGCGCTCAACAATAAAGGTGGGCTGCTTGATAATTTGTTGCAGGGTAGCTGAATTTTCGACAGCTTCCAGCAGGGGTTCTTGATCGCCCTTTTGCCCTTTGAATACAATTTGCTCAATATGCGTTCTGGTTTTGTTGATTAACCAAACACTGCTGCTATCGGCATTAAAATAGCTTTTGATTTGAGCGGCTAATATTTCGTAAATTTGCTGCAAATCAATGGTTTCGGAAAGTTGGCGGCTGGCTTCAAATAGCAGGGCTAACTCTTTGGTCCGTTCTTGCGTTTGCTGCAATAAACGGGCATTTTCAATGGCTAAGGCTACCTGGGTGCTGACTTCCTCCAACAGACTGACATCTTCGGGTGAAATTTCTTCTCCATAAGCGCTGTCCTCAATGCCAATGACGCCGATGGTTTCCCCATAGAGTTTGATGGGAGTCAGCAGTTCTCTGAAGGCATTCTCCTGAGTTGTGCTGACCCCAATTTGTTCTTTGGCCAGGGCCGCCTGAACTGAAGTGGGTAATTGCTTTACTTCTGAAATGGCAGTTCTATCATATTCATAGCCCAGAACCTCTTTTTTACCCGTTAGTTGTCCCCGCTGGTTTAAATCCTCTTGACGTTGCAAGTTGTAAAGGATTTTTATCTCCTGGAGATCATCTTGTAATCGCTGGACAGTTTGAGAATTTTTAATAGCCGAGGCTAATAAAGCGGCTAAACTGGTTAGAAAAGCAAGATCAAGCTTATCAAAACCGTCGGCAATTTTGCTCTGAATGCGTAGAACTCCCACATATTCTGTTCCGGCGTGGAGAGGGAGGGCCAATTCCGATTGGACGGTCGCTTGGGCCTGACCTGATTGAGCCATAGGGTAAAAAGAGTATGGCCCCTGGTTGATGTCCGGCAAATATATAGTTTCGCCTTGCTGAATGGCGTGACTCACAATGTTATTTTCATCAACAGAGAAAATATCGGGGGTCTGAGTCACGGGTTTGCTCCCCGATCCACACTCCAAAAAGAGCCACAAATCTTTGCCGGATGGCGCTAAACGATAGATCTGAGCAGCCTGATACCCCAATAAATCTACTAAATAATGCAGGGCCGTTTCCAGCACCAATTCCATCTTCTCCTTGGAACTGATATTACGGCTAATATCCTGTATTATTTCAAGTTGACGGGCGTATTTGGGGGTAAATTCTGTAAATTTGGCTGCATCTGCCTGTAAATTGCTCATATCAGTCCTCATTTTTGCGGGTCCGGGCATCGCGGCAAAAATATTTCTCAAAAGATGCCGTTGAGTGCTTCGATTTGTTACTTCTTTTCTCCGTTGGTGGGAGAAATCAAATGCGCAAAGGCCCGTTTACTGCCCAACGCATCACCCAATTCTTTAACAGTGGTCTGAAGAATGGTATCCACGTTGGTTGAAGCTCTCACTTTGGTGGTAATCTCTTTGATCAAAGTTTCGCGGTGCGCCGCCTTTTGGCTGGCTTCGTAACGCTGGGCGTTATCCAGGGCCAGGGCTGTTTGATCAATAAAGGCGCGTAACAACCGGATCTGAGCCTCATCAGTGGTTTTATTCATGTTCTTGTTAAAGCCAGTTTCAATCAACCCGATATTTTCCTGACGCAAAGTAATGGGCGTAAATATTCTGACCCAATCGGCATGTCCTTCAGCCTCAAACAGGTCCCGGTCGAAACGTTCATCCCAGCCGGTAATAACCTCTGTCTGTCCCGTTCTGATAATATCAGCCATAATATCATGGCTATCCAGCGAGCGATTGGCCCGTTTGATTTGAGCTTCAGACACCCCAAATCCGGCAACTGCCTTAACCCGGTTTTGATAGTTGTCCACCAAAGAGAACATCCCATACTCAAAACCCAAAACATCAATACAGGCTCTAAAGAAGATGTTCAAAATCTCGTTAACTTGTAAGGTGCCGGCCAGCATTTGGCTAAATAGTTGCAGGGCCTGGGTTTCTTGAAGTAACACCTCGGCTTCTTGCTGGGCTTGGATCACATTTTCAAACAGGCGGGCATTCTGGATGGCATTCGCCAACTGATCGGCCATTGTTTGCAGCATGGTAATATCTTCGGGCGAGAACGCCCCTCGTTCGGTGCTTTGAACGGTCAGCGCCCCAATCACCTCATCACGGCTAACCAGCGGCAAGGCCATTTCTGAATGGGTATCGGGCAAATGAGGGTTTTGAAATCGAACTGCTTCCTGACCAACATCCAGGGCAATGCGAGCGCGGCGGTTTTGGATACACCAGCCGATCATTGACTCGCCGCCGATTTTGAGTTTGTGATTATTTTTAAGCTGGATTCGCCCGGCTTCACCCGTGCCGGCCCGGAGCACAGCCCATTCCCCGGCTTCATCCACCAAAAAGAGACCCACATAGTAAAAGTCGAATTGGTTGCGGATGAGATTAACCGAGGTTTCAATAAGCTGAGAAGCATCGAGAATGGAACTGGCCGCGCGGGAAACTTCGGCGGCAGTTTGCAGCCGTTCCGAGCGGTATTGCGCTTCGGTCAACAACAAGTGATTGTCTAACCAGATGGCCAATTGATCGGCAATTGCTTCGCCACTTTCAATATCTTCGGCGGTAAAGATATGGCCTTTTTTGGTGGCATTTGCGCTGATAATGCCAATTACCTCCCCGCGAGACACAATTGGGATAAAGAGGATGGCTTCAACCGAACCTCGCAACCATTGATTATGTTGGGTTAATGGATGGGTAGAAACATCAGAAATTACCAGGGGGAATGGGTTTTGGCGCAAATGCTGAGCAATCAGGTCTTCTTTAACCGGAAAAACAAGATCAGGCTCAACAACCTTATGATCCACATACAAGGCTTCCAGAGTGTTATACTCACGGTCAGGGTCAGTTAACACGATGCTGCCCTGGCTAACATTGAGCAAGAGCAAATACTCGCCCAGAACGGTTTCAAAAGCTGCCCGCTGGTTCATCAGGGTGGCCAGAGCTTCACTGATATTAAAGAGCAACTGGGTTCTGGCCAATGCTTTTTGCAAGGCTTCTTCGGCCTGTTTGCGCTCGATAGCAACCCCGGCCAGTTGAACCGCCGTGCCCATAAGTTCAAGATCGGTGGGGCTGGGGGCGCGAGGTTCGGTGTGGTACATGGCAAATGTGCCCAACACCCGGCCCTCAGTCGCCAGAATAGGGGTAGACCAACAGGCGCGCAAATTATAATTAGAGATAATCCAGTCAGCATAATCTACCCACAGCGGATCTTGAGCAATATCTGAAGAAATAACCTGTTCACCCCGGTAGGCCGCTGTACCACAAGAGCCAACCTGCGATCCAATTACCAGGCCATCAATGGCTTGCGCAAAGCTGGGGGGTAGGCTGGGGGTTGCGGCGCTACGCAAGTGAATCCCATCGGCGTCCAATAACATAATGGAGGCATGGAATGAATTATCGGACAGGCTCTCGCTAAACTCAGCCAGAACATGCAAAATATCCGGCAGGGCAGCATCCGTAGCAATCATCTGAAAAACGCGCTGCTGTCCGGCTAACAAGGTTTCGGCTCGTTTGCGCTCGGTAATGTCCAAATGCGTCCCGGAGACTCGTAAGGGTTGGCCCTCCTCGTCCCACTCAACAATTTTGCCCCGATCCAGAACCCAGCGCCACTCGCCCGATTTGGTCTGAACCCGGTATTCACATTCATAGAAAGGCGTTTTACCAGCCAGGTGATCAGCCCAGACTGCCTGGACTGAGGGCAAATCATCGGGGTGGGTGCGCTCGTCCCACCAGGTAACGCTCGGCTCAATCTCATCGGGCATGTAGCCCAGCATCGCCGCAGCCCGTTCATCAACGATATCTAAACCTGTCCGCAGATTGTAGTTCCATAGACCCAGGTCGGCGCCTCTGAGCGCCAGTTCAAGCTGTTGTTGGCTTTGTCGTAGGACTTCTTCAGCCTTTCTGCGTTCAGTAATATCCCAAAAAATATTTTGAGTTCCTACAACTTCGCCGGCAGCATCAAAGATGGGTGATTTCACCACCCGGACATACCTTTTGTCGCCTGTCGTCGCTATATTCTCTTCAACGGTTTCAAAAATCTCGCCTGTTTCCAGAACCCTTTGATCGTCTTGCCGGTATTTTTCCGCCGCCGCAGGGGGATAAAAGTCAAAGTCGGTTTTACCGGCTAATTCGCTCAAAGAAACGCCCAAAATTTTGCAGAAACTTTTGTTGCCAAAAACAAAGCGACCTTCTCGGTCTTTGCGTAGAATATATTGGGGAATATTATCTACCAAAGATTGGTAAAGCGCTTCGGAGGCTCGCAAGGCTTCTTCGGCTTTTTTGCGTTCAGCCAGCTCTTGCTGAGCCTGCTCATAGAGTTGCGCGTTTTTAACCGCATTAGCCAATTGGTCGGCCATTGTTTGCAAAACGATAATATCTTCGCGGCTGAAAGCGGCTTGTTCTTCGCTCTGGACGGTTAATGCGCCGATAAGTTCATTGTGATAAATCAGCGGTAGGGCAATTTCAGACCGAGTTTTAGGCAGGTCGGGGTTTTGAAACCGGACTGCCTCTTTACCCACATCCAGGGCAATCCGAGGCTGGCGATGAGCAACACTCCAACCAATCATTGATTCACCGCCTATTCTCAAACGATGGTTTTTCTTTAACTGGATTTGACCGGCTTCACCTGTACCGGCTTTCAAAACAGCCCACTCGCCGGCCTCATCCACCAGAAAAGCGCCCACGTAATATAGCTCAAAGCGGTCGCAAATTAAAGCGACAGCGGAGTTAAGCAGTTCTTGAACTTCCAGGATTGAACTGGCCGCCCGCGCTACCTCCGCTGCTGCTTCCATACGGGTGACCCGGTAGGCAGCCTCTTCGATCAAATGGCGATTGATCAGCGCAATAGAGACCTGATCGGCCATGGCCAGCCAGAGGCGCTGGCTATCTTCGGTAAAGGTATGGGGCTGGGTAAAATAGACCAGGATAGCGCCCAAAGGTTGATGGCCGGTCATTAAGGGCAATATTGCCGCTGAACAGGCCCCAGTGGGGGTAAAGCTGGCCCGTTCCACCTCCGACAGTCTGTCATCGGTGTTGATATCGTCAATAAAAAGTGACCGGCCGCCAGTCAATAACTCTCGCTGGGCAAACTCTGGCAGATAAAAGCGGGTTCCAACCGGATAGGATGGATTGTTTTGCTTTTGCCAGTTGAAGCGCAGTTCGGCCCAGGTTGGCTCATTATCTACCAGGCTAAATCGAAATGCGGTTATTTCGCAGGGATCACTCCGCCGGATCTGGTCAAAGATGGCTTCAAAAATTTGCCGTTCACTCAAGGCTTTGGTAATGGCTTGACTTCCCAGGTAAAGCGCGGCTGTCTCGGCTAAAAGGCGTTCACGTTCAGCCTCTTGCGCTCGTCGCTCGGTCACATCGTGACTGATACCCAGCATATACTCAGGTTGGCCGGCGGTGTTGGGAATGGGAATGAGCCGGGTATAGGCGATATGTTCCTGTCCGTCGGCCCAAACAGTTCTGTCTTCAGCTTCTAAAATTTGATTGGTGGTAAAAACCTGGCTGTCGCGCCGGTGAAACCGCTGGACCAACTCTGGGGGAAAAAGCTCCTGATCTGTTTTGCCCAGTAACGCCTGGGGCGGCTGGCCAATCACCTGAGCGTTGGCCTGATTCATCTCCAACAGCGTATGATTTTTATCTTTGATAAAGATCGGATCGGGGATATGTTCGATAACGGTTTTAAGGAAGCGCCGGCTGTTTTCGGCCTGCTCCAACAGCCGCGCATTTTCCGAGAAAAGTTGAGCATTCTGGATAGAATTAGCCAGTTGATCGGCCAGAGTTTGGAATAACCAAATGTCGTTTTCAGAAAAAGCAGCCGCTTCCGAACTCTGCAAATCCAATGCGCCAATCACCTGGCCGCGGTTGATAAGGGGTAAGGCCATTTCAGAGCGGGTGTCGGGCAATTGCGGATTTTGAAAACGGACCGCTTCTTCCTCTAAATCCAAAGCAATACGAGGCTGACGATTTTGAATACACCACCCAACAATTGATTCTCCACCAATTCTTAGGCGATTCCATGTTTTTAATAAGTGACCACTTTCATTGCTACCAGCACGAAATGTTGCCCATTCGGTTGTCTCATCTGTTAGAAAGATACCCACATGATATAAATCAAAGTAATCCCGGATCAGGTTAACCGCTACCCGGAGTAGGTCATCTACCTCCAAAATAGAGCTGGCTGCATCGGAGAGGGCGGCCACCGTCTCCAGTAGCAATTCCTGGCGCTGTGTCTTTTGTGATAACCCGTTCAATTCGGTCAGAATTTCGGTCCATTGCGGGGTTGTTTGGAGGTGAGGGTAAGCCTGAGACAGGCCCGCGAGTTTAGTTTGAACGTTTTGCAGGGTTTCGTTGACCATATTACTTAACTTTCTCTATTTTCTGTCACGGCCAGTTTGTTGGCTGAACCATATTCAGCCTCATCTTTTGCCGGAAGTTGGCCGGGACGAGCTGCCGTTTTGAGCGCCAGGGTGATGCCCCCCCGTGAAGCCCCCACGACTTTGCCCAATTCTGTAACGGTCGTCTTTAAAATGTCTTCAACATTAGTCCCGCTTCTAATTTTGCTGGTGATTTCCCGGATTATTTCCTCGCGGCGCAGCCGTCGCTGCGAGGCATCGAGCAGGCGCAAGTTTTCCAGGGCAATAACCATCTGTTGGGCAACGGTCTGATAAAATCTCATCTGCTGCGGCGTAAAAATTTTCTCTCTGGTTTTATAAGTGACCAACAAAAAGCCCAGTCGGCCTTGAGACGTTGAAAGAGGAAGCGCTACCAGAGATTTTATACCGATTTGCTCCAGGATACGGCGAAGATTTTCGGTTAAAGGACTGATACTCGCAGTCACATCTTCGATCAGGAGGGGGTCATGGTGGGGGATTAACTGTTCAAATATTAATTCCTTAGAATGGAAACGGGCGCCATTAGCAAAAGTTGGCTCTCCAACAGCTACCCAAACTGCTTTTTGTTCCAAAAGTTGTTCATTAGGGTCTGTATCAGGACTGTACACATACATATAGATGGTAGCAGTATCCACTCCGGATTGGGAAACAGCTTTTATAGCCAATTGATAAACTGTTTCTTCATCGTGAGCCGAGAGTAAGTCCTGAGTAATCTGGTACAGGTTTTCCGTTTCGGCCAGAGCCTCTTGCGTTTGTTCAAACAAAATCGCATTTTCAATCGCATTAGCCAGTTGGTCGGCCATTGTCTGTAATAAGGTAATATCTTCAGTTGAGAAGGCGGCCTGTTCGACGCTCTGCACGGTTAAGGCCCCAATGACCTCATCCCGGCTAATTAAGGGTAGCGCCATTTCTGAGTGGGTATCGGGTAAGTAAGGGTTGTGGAAACGTACCGCCTCTTGCCCCACATCGAGGGCAATGCGGGCCTGACGGTTTTGAATACACCAGCCAATCATCGAGCCACCGCCGATTTTGAGTTTGTGTTGGTTTTCAAGCTGGATACGACCCGCCTCGCCGGTACCGGCCCGCAGAACAGCCCATTCTTTGGCCTCATCAACCATGAACAGACCCACATAGTAAAAATCAAACTGATCGCGGATAAGGTTGACCGAATTGTTAATCAGGTCATTTACGTCGAGGATAGAACTGGCGGCGCGAGAAACTTCGGCGGCTGTTTGCAAATGTTCAGAGCGGTACTGGGCTTCGTCAAGAAGTTGGCGGTTTTCCAGCCAAATACTCAATTGGCCGGCAATCGCTTGCCCAATTTCAATGCTGCTCTCAGAAAAAGTGTATCCTTCTTCGGTTGAACTGGCAGCGAGCGCGCCTGCGACTCTATCTCGCAGGACAAGTGGCAGGACCAGCATAGCCTGGGCTCTGCGCAGGTGTTTTAACATATTTTTGGTCAGGGGATGGGTTTGGATATTGTCAATGACCAAAGGTGTTTGATCTTGCTGCAAACGCTGAAGGATTGTATCTTCTTTGGCCGGAATAACCAGATTTGGCGCTACCGCTGTTCCGTTGTGATACACGGCCTTGGCTGCGTGAGAATGACCGGTTTTATCCAACAGCAAAATTGCCCCCTGTTTGAGGTTAAGCAAGCGTAAATATTCGCCCAATACTACCTCGGCGGCGGTTTGCTGGTCGGTGGCTGTGGCTAAGGCGCCGCTGATCCGGTAAAGGGCTTGAGTTCTGGCAAAAGTCTCTCGCAGCGTCTCTTCATCTCGTTTACGGTCGGTGATGTCTTCTGAGATTGCCAGCAAATATCTGGGAGCGCCATCTGCGCCCAGAACCGGGATTTTTCGGGTGTGTAATATCCGTACCCCGTCTCCTATGTGGACGGGTTCTTCGGGAATATCCAGTAACTTGCCACTGGCCAACACTTCCCGATCCTTGTTGGTAAAAAAATCGGCTTCTTCTTTTGGAAAGAAGTCATAGTCGCTTTTGTTCAGGACATCTTTTTGTTTGAGGCCAAACAACTCTTCGCTGGCCCGATTCCAGCGGGCAAAACGTAAATCTTTCGCTTCTTTGACAAAAATAGGTGTGGGAATATTGTCAATGATCGAGTTGAGAAAATTCTGGCTGTCCTGGGCATTGCGGAGCAGCCGGGCATTTTCGATCGCATTGGCGAGTTGGTCGGCCATAATTTGCAGCGTGTCAACATCTTCATCGCTAAAAGCGTTGACCTCGGTACTTTGCACATCCAGAGCGCCAATCACAATACCTCGCGAAAGCAGTGGCAGGGCCATTTCTGAGCGCGTATCGGGCAAAAGTGGATTTTGAAAGTGGACGGCATCTTCGCCGACATCCAGCGCAATGCGCGGTTGGGCACGGGCGGTGACATAGCCGACAATTGAATTGCTGCCCACTTTCAAGCGGTGCGGGGTCGAGACCATAATTTTGCCCACTTCGCCGGTTGAAGCATGCACCACAGCCCACTCACGGGCCTCATCGAGGAGAAAGATTGAAACGTGATAAAAACCAAAACGATCTCTAATCAGGTCTACAGTGGTGTCGAAAATCTCGTTTAAGTCAAGCATACGGGAAACCGACTCGCCAACTCTGGCGACGGTTTTTAAACGGGTAGCCCGGCGCTCTGTTTGCTCTAGCAGGCGGCGGTTTTGAATGGTGATAGCTATCTGGTCGGCCATCGCCCTGGCTAGGTCAATTTCTTGTTGGGTGAAGTTACGGTGTTCTTTTACCGAGTCCGCGCCAATCCAACCGATTGTCTCGCCCCGGATAATCATGGGGGCTTCGAGCAATGATTTAGGCATACCTTGTTGATTGAAGCTGTGAAAGCCCACCAGATCGGGATCGTTAGGGGCATCCACGCTGACAAAAGGGCGACCCGAGAGGAGAACTTGTTGATAAACAAAGCTATCGTTAAGCGGAAATTTTAGTTTCTCTACGTTTTGCAGTTGACCATCTTGAACATAAGCCATTACCTGGCAGGACTGTCTATCAGGGCTAACCAGGGTGACGCCGCCTTGATCAAGGCCCAAGCTATAAACATATTCCACCAGGGCCTCTTGCAAAATTTCCTGTAAATCAGCTGCGCCGGCCAAAACACGACCTGCCCGATAAAGGGTTTGGGTTTCAGCCAAAGCCATTTCAGTACGCTGAACCTGGCGAGCGTGTTCGATAGCCAGGGTGGTTTGGTTACATAAGGTACGGTAAAGCGCCAGTTCGCGCTCAGTAAAGGTGTGCCTGTCTCGATACTCAATAAAAATGAGGCCAATCACATAGACCCGGCTAATAAGCGGGTTAATCACCAGACTACGCGCCCCAAATTTTTGTAGAAATTCACGTTCATCGCTGGTCAGACGTTCATCGGTGGCAATGTCTTCAATAATTAATGTTTCTTGAGTAAAAACCAGATCGCTCAGCACAGGATATTGCTTTAACAGAAACAAATACCCCAGGCCCTCATTTTGGATGGCCGGGTTTTTATCACCCACCGCTACAATTTCGCTGCGGGTAGGTAGATTATGAGCATCAATCTCATCACATAAATGCAGCGCGCATCGGTCTGCTCCGGTGGCCATAATGCTCTGGGTTAGAGCGGGGTAAACATCATTGAGATTTAACGTGCCAGAGAGCCGCCGGCTCATATCCAGAATCAGGTGGGTTTCACGGAGACTGCTTTGGAGATTGCTGAGGAAAGTTGTATTTTTAAGGGCGATAGCAATTTGGGTAGCAAAAGCTTGTAAAAAAACAAGGTCTTGTTCATCAAATTGATGGGGCTGGGGTTGAAAGATGGCAATAACCCCCCGAAGATCGTGAGCGCCTGCGACAATAGGGGCGCAAATAAGCGAGCGAACCGGAATCGAGTCACCGTTGCCAATTGAGTCTGTTCGAAAAAAAGGCGCGGCCGGCCATTGGTGGGGGTGAGAGGTTGTATCTGCAATCAGGGCAGCTTGACCCGTTTGCAAAACCTCGGCGGCGACACTTTTGGTTAAAACTTCAACTACCAGATTTTGTAAGGCTGTGTCGGGCAGATTGCCTCGCGCCGATTGAGACCCTTTAAAATAAACCTCACCTGTATCGGCTTGTAAATAAATCTCGCACAAACCAGTACCCAAACGGTCAGCAAACGCGATGGCAGTGGTGAGGATAGCGTCTAAGTCAAGGTCATCATTCAAGGCCACGCTGATTTCATGCAGCAGCCTTACCCGGTCATGGGCGGCGATAGTTTCCGCAAGGGTCATCCTTCAACCTCTTTTGTATTTTAAATTACATCTTTTGGTTTTGTCAGGCTTTTGAAATTATCTTATCAGGTTAAGATAATTAGTAGCCCAATTCCCAAACCATATTTCCCTGCAAGATGCTAATGATTTGATCAGGAAATTTATCAGGGTCAATGGGTTTGCCCAGAAAACCATCAAAACCAGCTTTTTTGGCTTTCTCCATGGTGGTTGAGTTAGAGTCAGCGGTAACGGCCACCACTCGTGTTTCGGCAAAACGAGCATCGCTGCGTAATTTTGCCAGGGCATCGTAGCCATCCTCGTAAGGTAGGTGCAGGTCCATCAAAACCAAATCCACGCGGGGCATGGTGTCGGCAAATTCCAAAACCTGCCAGCCGGAGGCTTTCCACTCGTACCGGCGTACCCCAATAAAAGCCAACAGCCGGGCAATGAGGACCAGGTTTTGCAGGTTATCTTCGACAACCAGCACATAAGCATCTTTGGGGTCAATTGCTTTTTTAGACTTTGCAGTTTCCGCAACTATTTGTTCCATCGCGATTTACCTTTCAAAAAGTTTTCAATTTGATTGGGCAGTTCATCAATATCAATAGGTTTGGAAATGTAACCATCACAGCCGGCTTGCAGCACATTTTCTCGATCTTTTTTCATAACATTGGCGGTCATGGCTATAACCGGGATATGAGCGGTTTCTTTGGCTTTTTTGAGGGTATCGGTAATTTCATAGCCATCAATATCAGGCAGGTTGATGTCGGTAATGATAATATCCGGTCGCCGGCTCATGGCCTTGGCCAATCCCTCCCGGCCGTTATCCGCCTCGATGACTTCATAACCTTCAATTTCCAGGACCCGTTTAACCAGGGTCATATTATCGAGGTTATCCTCGATATAAAGAATTTTGGCTTTACCCATAAAATCTCTCCTTGAAACAGACTCTCTTGTCTCATTTCTGCTTTCGCTAGCGGGGCGAAAGCGGGGGATAGTTTCGCTCAGCGGTTAAGTTAGGCGAGGGAGGCTCTTTGGTCATAAGAATTTCCTGGATCATTTCCTGAAGCTGGGCCATGGGAAAAGGCTTGATGAGGTAGCCGTTCACCTTCAATTGTTCGCTCTCATCTTGAACTTCACGCGATCCAAAAGCGGTCATCAAAATAACGTTGATCGTGGGGTGGAGAGAGCGAGCGACTTCGACTAAAGTGAAGCCGCTGATACCGGGCATCTTTAAGTCGGTTACCAGGAGATCATATATGTTATAAGTCAGCTTGGTTAGCGCTTCCTCACCCGATGAAGCTCCATCAACCACATAGGCCAGTTGGGCCTCTTGCAGGCCCTGCTTAAGAAAAAAGACCAGGGTTGGTTCATCATCAACAATGAGGATACGTTTAGGCCGGCTGTGCTGATTTAGCATAAGTATTGCTCCTTTAGCCTAAAAGTTGCTTGTTTATGCTCAGTAGACCCAAATTTGAGGAGCCAGCACGCCCACGTACGGCTCCGTGCGGCACGTGGGCGTGCCTCGCTCCGCGAAAATCGAATCCACTGATGCTAATATAACACAAAACGGGTTAAGTTGTGGTTACAGGATGATTACAATTATTAATAACAGGGCGCGTCGTGGGAGCATTAATCAGGACTGATTAAATACCGCCCGCCGGCAATAGTGGTGATATATTGAGGGTGGGTTGGGTCTGTTTCTAATTTGTGACGCAGGCGATGAATGTGGACTCGAGCAATAGCGCGGGCGTCGGCTTCCGTGGCTTCATAACCCCGGACGTGTTTGATTAAAGTAATGGAGTCCAGGGCAATGTTTGGCTGAGCCATCAGTGTTGCCAGAATATCAAATTCAGTAGGCGTTAAATTAATGACTTCACCCTGCCGGCTCACCTGGCGATTGCCCAGGTTAAGTCTAAGCCCCTTTATTTCCAGAACTGCCTCACTGTTTTTACCCGGCGGCGTTGGCTCCGCCGACTGGCGGGCGATGCCATCGGCCACACTGGCCAGCAGTTCACTGGTGTCGAAGGGTTTGGTGAGATAGTCGTGCGCACCCTGGCGCAGCGCCTCCACCGCAGAATCGAGGGTGGCATAAGCCGTCAAGATAATCACGCTGGTCGTGGGAGCAAGCTGCCGCAGCCGGCGGACAATCTCCAGGCCATCCATGTCGGTTAGCCGCAAATCAACCAGGGCGACATCAAAATGGTGCTGTTCAATTAAGTTAAGCGCAGCCTGACCGTCGGCAGCTTCGGCAACTTCATACCCCTGCTCCTGCAAATTAAGCCGCAAGAAATGGCGCAGGGTCTTCTCATCGTCTATGACCAACACCCGATGACTCATACGGCTGCCCTTTGGGTAACAGGTAAGCTAATCACAAAACAGGTTCCCTGAGCGGCTTCGCTTTGGACCTTGATGGCGCCGCCGTGCTCCTCAACAATGCGTCGAGCTACCGTCAGGCCCAGGCCGGTGCCTCTGGTCTTGGTAGTAAAGAAAGGTTCAAAAATCTGTTGTTGAGCCTCGGCAGGAATACCCGGCCCGGTATCGGCAATCACCACCCTGACCTGTTCCACCGCCGCGCCGTTTTGCCCTGGCGCTAAATCAGTTTGAAGAGAGAGTTCTCCCCCCTGGGGCATGGCCTGAGTGGCGTTGATAATTAAATTGGTAAAAACCTGTTCCAGGCGCTGCCGGTCTACTCTCAGGTGAGGAAGATTTTCGCCATAGTGAGATATAACTTTGACCTGGCTCTCTTTGACCTGGACCTGGCAGCGTTTGAGCACGCTTTCAAGAATTTGGCTTATATCTTCGCTCGATAAGCGCAGCCGAGTCGGGCGGGCGACGAACAGAATATCCTCTAAAATACGGTTAACCCGTTGGATTTCGCCCCGCATCATCGCCGCCCCTTCATACTCCGGCGAGTCTTTGGGTGCGTGGCGGGTGACGTAATCAATACCGGCGGCAATTCCGGCAATGGGGTTGCGAATCTCATGGGCCACCACCGCCGACATTTCGCCCAGGGCGGCCAGCCGATCGAGTCGCCGCCGCTCCGCCTCCATTGCTTTGATCTCGCTCAAATCTTCAAGTACCCCCACCACGCCAACCGGGCGGTCAACCGTAGCGCCGGTTCCCAGGGGCGCAGTGCTAACCGAAACAGGCAGTATCGTGCCTGTGCGATGGTGTAGGACAATTTCCTGGTGGGCATAGGATTTTCCGCTGGTCAGTGTTTCATTAAATATTCTAATCAATTCTTCGCTTTGTGGGGTAAGCCGATGCAGCGGCTGCCAGAGCGCTTCTTCGGCCTGATAGCCCAGCATGATCGAAGCGGCCGGATTAAAAGCAGTAACATGACCGTCTTGGTCAATGGCTATCAAACCGTTGGTCATATTTCGGATGATGTCTTCATTAAACATACGCAGGGCTTCGGTTTGTTGAAACAACTGCACATTTTCCAGCATAATTGCCAGCTGTCCGGCCAGCACCGACAGCAGGTCCAGGCTAATTTGATTGAAAGGGCCACTGCGCCCCCCGCTGCCCGTTTCAGCCGTAAGCAGGCCGACCACCTGGCCTTTGATGACCAACGGCAGCACGGCGCCGATAATATTCGATTGACCTTCCAGGGTTGCGGCCAGGGTTCCATCGGCCAGAAGCCAGCTTGGCTGTCTTTCTGCCAAAACCCTATAAATTGCCCTCCGTGGTAACTGCGAAGCCGGGAATCCATTTTGGCAAACAACAGCCATCTCGACAACTTCAGGTTTGGGTCGGGTGTCTGGCTCATTGATCGTAGGGGAGTGGAAAGAGGATTTAAAGGCGCGGGGTTGGCAGCTTAGCCAGGTTAGCCGGGCGGCGCCGGTTTCATGCCGGGCTATTTCCAGAACCCGCCGCACCAGCGAGGCTTCGCCGCCAGCGACCTGCAAGATTTGGTTGATTTCCAGCAGCGGCAGCAAGGTTTGCAGACGCAAGCTGTCTTGCAACTGCGCCCGGCGAGCCAGGTTATTCTTAATGGTTGAAACCAACTCCTCCGGCTCGAAGGGTTTCATCAAAAAGCCCTGCGCCCCCAGCCGGATAGCATTGATGGCATCTTCCATTGTACCGTAGCCGGTAATGAGCACTACCGTTAAATGCGGATCAATTTCTTTAGCCAGACGGAGCAGTTCTAACCCGTCTAAGCGGGGCATTTTGATGTCGGTCAGGAGCAGGTCAAAACTCTCTTGCCGCAGCAAATCAAGCGCAGCCTGGCTGTCGGTTAAGCCGGATACGGTAAAACCTTGTCGCTCCAAAATTCGCACACAGGAATGGACCACCCCTTTTTCATCATCAACCACTAAAATTCTTTGGTTTATCACGGTAACACCCTTCTGGTACAGGTCTCTTATTCGAAAAAGAAAAAGCTGGCGCTTTTAAGAAAGCTGAGTTTTGACCGATGACACTGCCGAGATTGGAAACGTCAGAGAGAAGATAGTTCCTTCTCCACGGGTACTCTCCACAGTAATATGGCCGCCGTGTTTTTCCATAATGCCGTAGCTGATGGATAAACCCAAACCTGTGCCCTGGCCAACCTCTTTGGTGGTGAAAAAAGGGTCAAAGATTTTATCTATATGTTCCGGTTGAATGCCATGGCCGGTGTCGCTTATTTTACAAACAACGGTGGGTTCAGTCTCTTCTCCTGCCTTTAAATCCAGGCTGTCTTGCTGGCTGGTGATGAGAGGCGTTGTATCCGTTAGAATTCGTTTTCGTTTTTTGCGCCCATTGCTGTTTGGGGGTTGACTCGCCGGAGCGGCAGTGAGGGGGTTAACAAAAGTGGTGCTTACGGTTAAGATGGCCGGCCGGTCTCCATTATTTTGCATGGCCTGGATAGCGTTATTCAACAGATTAACAATAACCTGTTTCATCTGGTTAACATCCAGCGACATTTCCGGCAGCGGCTCCAACGACTTTCGCAGTTCAATTTTATGGCTGATGCTTTTAGTATAAACCAAAAAGATGCACTCTTCAATCAGCCGGTTCAGATTGGTAACTTCGCGTTTGGGGGTGTCGGCCCGGGCAAAATTGAGCAGGCCGCGCACAATATCACGCGCCCGCCGGGCTTCTCGGTTGACCATTTGCAGGTCTTCAATCTGCTCACGCTGAGTGGTTGGCGCCTTGGTGTCCAGTAACAAACTGGTCAGGCCAATAATTGTGGTCAAGGGATTGTTGATTTCGTGGGCAATACCCGCCGCCAGTTCACCCACACCGGCCAGCTTGGCGCTCTGAACCAACTGCCGCTGGGTTTCGGCCAGCCGTTTGATGGCCCAACTCTGCTCTTCGTATAGTTGAGCGTTTTCGATGGCGGCGGCGGCGGGGGCAGCCAGAGCTTGTAACAGCGCCAAATCTTCCTTGTTAAACTCACCGCTCTTTTTGTTCATCACCTCAATTGCGCCGATGGTATGCCCTTTGGTTTGCAGGGGAACGCATAAAATAGATTGCGTGGTGAAGCCGCTGGTTTTATCCATATCGGGAAAAAAGCGCTGGTCGGCATAAACATCGGGCACTATCACCGCCTCGCCTTTGTCGGCCACCCAGCCGGCTAAGCCCTGTCCCAGGGCCATATGCAGCCCAATAACCGCCTCCGAACCTTCGCCGGAAGCCGCCGCAAACCAGACTTCCCCGGCTTCGTCGTCGCGCAGTACCACCGAAGCAGCAGCTACGTTCATCAATTGGGTGGTATGGTCGGTGATGAGGGTCAGCGTTTTTTGCAGGTCAAGGGTCGAGGTGATGGCCTGACCAATATCGTTGAGCGATTGCAGCTCTTTGAGGCGCTGGTTGATTTCATCATAGAGCCGGGCATTTTCAATGGCGATGGCTAACTGGTCGGCCAGGGTTTCCAGGGCCGAGATGTGATATTTGTCGAAGGCTTCCAACTGGGTGCTTTGAATATCCAGCACCCCGATTGTTTTTGTGCCCAGCCTGATGGGGACACATAACTCGGCCCGGACCTCTTTGTTATTTTTGCCGGCAATATAGCGCGGGTCCTGGGTAACATCATTGGCTACAATGGTTTTATTGGTGGCGGCTGACCAGCCAATCAACCCTTGCCGCAATTTGTGGGTTGTGGACGGAATAGGCGCGGTCAGGCTAAAGCGGTCCAGCGAATCTCTGGCCCGCAGTTCGACCAGGTGGGTGGCCGGGCTGTACAAATGAATAGACACGCTGTAAAAAACAAAGCTGCGCCGAATTGCTTGCACTACCGTCCGCAGCATCACATCCAGGTTAAGAATCGAAGTGGCTGCCCGGCTCACTTCATTGATCAGCGAAAGCTGCACCGAACGCTCTGATTGATTTTTAAAGAGCATCGCATTTTCAATGGCCATGCCAATCTGGATAATGACCGCTTCCATCAGGGGTACATCTTCTTTGGTAAAGTAGCCCGGCTGTTTGTGGCCCACCAGATAAACGCCCCTGGCTCCTACCCGTTCCAGGGTAAAGGGTAGGGCAATAACACAGTGCTCTTCTTCGGGCAGGTAAGATGCGCGAAACCAGCGCGAGTCATTCATTGTATTGCTAATGACAGCCGCCTGATTGTGGCGCAGCACCCACCCTTCCAGGCCATCCTTGAGCAATCTCTGGGCAAAACGTCGCCCGGTTAACCCAATCAGTTCTTCGCGGCCGGGCTGGGTAGAACGGTAGTAAATAGTTTCATCGCCTTCTTGGACCAGCAGGGCAGCAAAATCTGCTTTAAGCTCGGCGGCCAGAGCCAAAATCCGCTCGAAAAGAGCATTGATTTCAAGTTGGCCGCTTAAGGATTGATTGATATTAAAGAGCAGGGCCAGGTGTTCAATATTGTCCGCTTTGGTTTCGGGGTCGAGAAGGGGGGGCGCAATAAAATTGCTTAAGCGGTCAATCAATTTGTGGGTATCCTTTGAATACTTCAGCAAAAAAATATGATCGGCTTGAAATTCGACCGGGAGCGTCTCTATCTGCTTGTCGGCCAACACAAGCATTTTTGCCGCTTTAACGAACTCGCCGGCTTTCGGCTGGTTCAATATCGAAATGTGGGTTAACAGTATATCAGTTTTGGAGAGATGCGCCAAAGCTTCGTCGGCGTTATAAAATAGGCGCGTGGAGTAGCCTCGTAACTTTAAGGCTTCGTGCAGCGGACGCAGCGGCTGACTGTCTGAGTCAATCAGGATAATTTGAGAGGATAACTCCGTGGGGGCTACAATTATTGAATTGGGGTTGGGCTTGAGCGCGTTTGAAATTACCATCGGCGCCTGTCAAAAATTGATTTCCCTGAACTGTTCCAAAGTCCTTAGCAAAAACACATTGCCCTAAAAGTATAACACGGGCTGCTTATCGCTGCAACAGGAAATTTCGACTAATTAGTTAGAAACAGAGTTCCTATATATTGTGTAGCAGGGCAAGCAACCTACTACTGATAGTGTTTGTGAGACGAGTCTCTGTATTATGTCATCTGAATTTTGTGCTTTTGCTCTACCTGTGCTATGATAGTAACTGTATCATTATGTTGAGTTCTAACTAACAATTGTGGGTGGGTATTATGGCAGTAGATGAACTTATTCAGGCCAAAAAATATCGCCTGGAAGAGTTGAAAAAATATCAAGCCTACTACGGCCCCAACACCCCTTATCCGGTTATTGTCGAAATTAATGATCTTGAAGCTGAACTTCAGCGGCTAACTAAGGCCGACAAGACCCGGGCCACGCCGCCTGTTAAAAAGCGTTCCCTCAAAAAAAAGAAATCCCAGGCCCATTTTTGGGAGTTTGGACAATTGTCGGGGCCGACCAAAGACGCCATTGCCACCATTGCCTTTATCGGCCTGGTATTTTTGTTTGGCTCGATAGTTTTTGCCGCTTATGTCAGAACCCGTCCTCGTGTGCCGGTTCAAGCCCCTTTGGCCTACGTCAACCCTGCTGACCCCGCTGTTCCTACACTGCGACCAACTTTTACCCCCACATCTAATCCCAATCAGCCGTTGTTGACCGAAGGAGCCTCTGATAGCACTACCTACCTCCCTACACCCGGCGAGGTAGCCACCGAAGTGCCCACGCCTGTCCCCACTTTAACTCCAAGCGCCACCGTGCCGCCTACGGCAGCGCCCTTGCCAACCGATACCCCTGAACCTATCTCGCTTGAACCAGAGCCTCCGTCCGTTGTAGCCGCCCAACCGGCCGTCGCACCCGCAGCGCCGGCTGCGCCCGCCGCCGCTCCCGTAGCGGTCGCTTCTACGCCAGAACCAGAACCGACCGTTGCGCCGCCTGCGCCCGAATTTCCCTTTGCAATGGTCGAGCAGGGTAATCGAGAATTTCAGCGCACCAACTATCACGTGATTACTATTTATGTAGCGGCGGTAAGCGCCGGCAACGTTCCTATCGGCGGGATAAAAGTGGTGGGCGACCATGTTCCCTCCGGCCGGCACGCCGAGAGCGGCCCCAGCGATTGGAACTGGAGCGCCGTTAACTGTTTGGAGTGTGATTATATCAAGCAGGGAAATGTCAAATTCGAGCCGGGAACTTTTGAGGATGGCGTCTGGAATATTTACCTGGCCGACCAGAGCGGTACCCCCCTCTCGCCGGTGGTTCCCCTCTCTTATTCCGCCGACCCGGAAAAATGGGTCTGGGATTTTGTGCTCTTTCGGAAAAACTCCTGACAAAAAAGGGGCCGGCTTAAACCGCCGGCCCCTTTTGCTAATCGAATTTGTAAACGCATCCTTCGATATGCCCTTCGCTTTGCTCAGAGCTACTCAGGATGCGTTTATAAGCCTAAAATCATTCTGAGTAGCCCCGACCGAAGGGGGTGGGTGTATCGAAGGGTGATTTTAGGCTTAATTTCGACCCCGGGTTATTCCAGTGAAATGGCCTGGATAACCTCGCCGGTTTTGGCATCAATAATCACCGTAAACACTACCCGGAAATCACCCCCGGCATAATTGAGATACCAGGTGAGCCGGTTGTTATCCAGCGGATAGGGCGTAATCGCTGCCATAGGCCGATAGCCTTCGGCGGTGTATTTGGCCGCCCCGGCCTGGTCGCCAATCTCAACTAAATGTTTGGTATCCAGTATCACCCCGTCGAGAACGGTGGTTTTGGGAGTAGGCAGGTCGGTGGGCGAAGTGGTAAAGGTTCCATTCATAAATATGATTGTATTCAACCCTTTGGTGGTGGGCGACCAGAATTTGAGGATCCAATCGGTAGATTTGCCCTCGGCATCCAGCGGGCCTAAGCCACTGGTGGCAATTTCGCTGAGCACAGCATCGGGCTGCCACTTTTGGGCTTCGACCAGGGCCAGATCAACCATTTCCTGGCCGGTCATGGCTGCGGCAACTTCGGGGGTGTTGCCCGCAGCGGGTGCAGCTTCGACAGTAGTGGCTGCGGTGGTTGGCTCTGCTTCCGTAGGTATCGAAATCGTGTCCGACTCAGCCGTAGGCGCGACGGTTGGCTCTGAGGTGGGGGTAGAAGTCGGCGCTTCGGTGGGAGCCGTTGTCGGCGTTGAGGCAGCCGTGGCCGCAGCGACAATTGCAGTAGCGGGTGTTTCAACCCCCGGCGTATTTTGAGCTACTTGATTATCACCCGGACGGAGTTGTAAAAAAATCAGGATGCCGATGCCAATCAGCACCAGAAAAATTAATACGCCAATTGCGCCAAACCCCAAAATATTGAGCGGCAGCCCGGATTTGGCGGGGACTGGAACAGCCACCGGCTGGCTGGACACGCGGGTGGGTTCCGGCGTAGCCGGGGCCGTTTTTTGGGGCGTCACCAACCCGGCCGACACGCCGGCTAAAACTTGGTTGGGATTAGGACCAAACGCTTCCTTCAAGGCGACGGCCATAGCTCCGGTACTGTCAAAGCGGTCAGCCGGGTCTGTCGCCAGCGCCTTCAGCAAAACCCGCTCGACTGCTTCTGGAATGTTGGGGTTGAGGCTGCGCGGCATCGGCAGCGGCTCGTTAAGCCGTTTCATCACGGTAGCAATGGGCGTCTCGGCGCGATGGGGTACTACGCCGGTCAGCATCTCATACAGCATAATACCCAGCGCATAGATATCGGTGCGATGGTCTACCCTTTTCCCCATACCCTGTTCCGGCGACATGTAAGCCGGGGTGCCCATGCCCACGCCGGTGCCGGTCAACTCCGAAGACCCTTCAACCATTTTAGCCAGGCCAAAATCGCTGAGTAAGGCCCATTGCCCGTCGAGCAAAACATTGCTCGGCTTCACATCACGGTGGATAATGCCGGCTTTATGGGCCTGATCGAGCGCCCCACCAATTTGAGCAATTAACTCGATAATCCGTTCTGTGGAGAGGGGGGATTTCATCTCATCGCTCAGGGTGCGGGCATTAGGAATATAGCGCATGGCAATGTAACTAAAACCTTTATCCTGGCCGGTGTCGTAAACGGGTAAAATATTGGGGTGGTGTAAATTGCCAATAGCCTGTGCTTCGCGGGTGAACCGCTCGACAAAATCCTCTTTTTTGGCAAAATAAGGCGGCAAAACTTTGAGGGCAACTTCACGATTGAGTCCAGGCTGATAAGCCTTAAAGACTGCGGCCATCCCGCCTGCGCCAATCTGCTCGATAATGCGGTACTGGCCGAGCGTTTGACCAATAAGCCCTTGTAAATCATCCATAATAGTTCACTCCTGAGGGTGAGAGAAATAGGGACGCCCCCATCCTATCACAAGGTTCATGCCGCTGTCAAGTGCTACTTTTTAACCACGATGAAAGAGGCGAAGGCGCGTGAGGCGAGGAAAACTTTCGCCTCCTCGTGTCCTCGCCTCTTCGCCTCTACCTTGACTATCTCCCGCATTTATTGTAATATTCTGCGCAAAATTATGGGCCGGTGGCGGAATGGCAGACGCAGGGGACTTAAGCGTTTGAGCACCAGGGTAGGAAACTTCCTGAGTGAATTCGGCCAAATTCGGGGAAACCTCAGCAGACAATGATAGTGGCAACCCCGAGCCAAATTTTTTGTCGGCGACAATTTGGCTACCTCTTCAAATTGCGGTAATTTGTGAAATCAAGAAAATATACCGATGAACAATTGGAAGATGCTGTCAAGAGTAGTCGCTCGATAAGGGCAGTTCTTAAAAGAATAGGTTTGACTCCCTCTGGTGGAAATTATGAGGCCATAGAGAAACGTATCCGGGTGCTTAATCTGGATACCTCTCATTTTCTCGGACAGGCCATCCTTAGAGGAAAAACACATACTTACGGTATACGACCTTTGGAAGAAGTTTTAGTCCACAAGAAGTTAGAGAACACTTGGAGACTAAAGAATAGACTTCTTCGTAGTGGCCTCAAGAAATACCAATGTGAGTGTTGTGGGAATACAGAGTGGCTAGGTCAACCCATATCCCTGGAACTCCATCACAAGGATGGGGACAGGACAAATAATACACTGCCCAATATCGAACTTTTGTGTCCTAATTGTCACGCTTTAACTGACAATTATAGAGGCGGCAAGAAAAAGGTGTAGAGACTTGACGGTCGAGACCTACGGCGGACACCTAAGGTCAAGAGAAAGTCCAGACTACAAACCTGTAAAGGGTGGCGAAAGCCATAGTAGTAAGAAAATCCCCCGAGGCTTAACCCTCGTGTGGGTTCGACTCCCACCCGGCCCAACGTTAGGACAAAAGAGCGCATTAGGTCAAAGTGCGCTCTTTTAATTCTGTAGCTTCATCGGGAATACTTATGAACGCCGTCGTTGACAGTCACATTCACTTTTGGAACCCCCATGAGTTACAGTATGATTGGTTGACCAGCATCCCCGCTATCAATCGGCCCTTTTTGCCCTCCGATTTGGCTGAGCAGTCTACCACAGTAAACCTGCAAAAAATTGTATTTGTGCAGTGCGACTGCATTCCCGCGCATAGCTTGAAAGAGGTCGAATGGGTGACAGACCTGGCTCAAGCAGAACCCCGTATTCAAGCAATTGTCGCCTTTGCTCCCCTGGAAAAAGGCGCAGCCGCCAGAGAACATTTACAGGCGCTTACGGCTTATCCCCTCGTTAAAGGGGTGCGCCGGTTGATCCAATCGGAAGGGGCCGGTTTTTGCCTCCAACCGGGTTTTGTCACAGGCGTGCAACTGCTGGCCGAGTTCAACTATAGCTTCGACCTTTGTATTTTTCATTATCAACTGAGCGACGTCATTAAGCTGGTTGAGCAGTGCCCGCAGGTATCTTTTGTGCTGGATCACCTGGGCAAGCCGGCGATTAAAGCCCACTTACTCGATCCCTGGCGCGAGGAAATCAAAATACTGGCATCTTTCCCCAATGTGGCCTGCAAACTTTCTGGGGCCGTCACCGAAGCTGATTGGCAGCACTGGATGCCGGCTGATTTACAGCCCTATATTGACCACGTTCTTGAATCTTTTGGGCCTGACCGGGTGATGTACGGTGGCGATTGGCCTGTTTCTCTGCTGGCGACAACCTATCAAGCCTGGCTTAAAACCCTCAACGCCGCTACCGGGGAGCTATCGGCTACAACGAAAGAAAAGCTCTTCTACCAAAATGCCTGCGCCTTTTATAGACTGAGCTAAGTGAACGCCTAAAATTTACTTCCCGTTTTGAGTTCCTACCCACAGGGGGCCTTCGGCTCTGAGTTCCCTTAGTTCCCTGGGAACTCGTAGGAACTTGGGGGAACTTATTTTTGGACAATCACTAGGGGAGTGTCATTGAGCCTCTGGTACACTATTGACAATGAAAAATTCTTGCCGGTGATGACCGGGGACCGGAGACCGATGATAAATACCCGGTCATCGGTCTCCGGTCCCCGGTCTATTCTCACAGGAGATAACCTGTCATGCTAAAAAAAATCGTCGTTACCGGCGGCAGCGGCAAAGCGGGCCGAGCGGTTGTACGCGAGCTGCTTGAACACAATTATGAGGTCTTGAATGTAGACATAGCGCCCCCGCGAGAAGCGCTGGCTCCTTTTCTGAGGATTGACCTGACCGACTTGGGCCAGACCTTTGAGGCGCTGCAAGGAGCCGATGGTGTCGTCCACCTGGCCTCCTGGCGGGATCATTTATAACTTATAGGAATGGTCTATGGCAGCCAGTCCGCTTCTCGATACCTCGCGCCTCTGCGTGCATACCATCACCACCCAACCCTGGCCTGTTGAAGAGGCCATTGAGCGCTACGTTCAGGCCGGGGTGGCCGGGATGACCGTCTGGCGGCAAGCTCTAACCGGGCGCGACCCAGCCCGAGTGGGTGAGCAGATTCGAGCCGCCGGTCTATCTATCGTTTCGCTTTGCCGGGGTGGTTTCTTTCCCGCCCCCGACCCGGCAGGTCGCCAGGCGGCTATCGCCGACAACCGCCGGGCGATAGAGGAGGCAGCCGCCCTGGGCGCGCCGCTGGTGGTGCTGGTTTGCGGGGCTGTCCCCGGCCAACCACTCGAAGAGTCGCGCCGCCAAATCAAAGAGGGGATCATGGCTGTCCTGCCCGACGCAGAGCGGTATGGGGTCAGGCTGGCGGTTGAACCGCTCCATCCCATGTACGCCGATTCGCGTTCAGCGATTAATACCCTGGCCCAGGCCAACGATATCTGCGCGGAACTGGCTTCACCGCTGGTGGGGGTTGCCGTAGATGTTTATCATCTGTGGTGGGACCCCCATCTGGAAGCCGAAATTCGGCGCTGCGCCCAGGCCAGACGCCTGTTTGCCTTCCACGTAAGCGATTGGAAAACGCCGACCGAGGATTTGCTCAACGACCGGGGTTTGATGGGCGAGGGCTGTATTCCTATTCGCCAGATTCGGGGCTGGGTGGAAGAGGCCGGCTTTAGCGGCTTCAACGAGGTTGAAATTTTTTCCAACAAATATTGGGCCATGGATCAGCAGGAGTTTCTGCAAGCCATCAAAACTGCTTATCTGCGTCACGTTTGACTCTTTTAATTCAGCGCACCCTGAGTAGTTCTGAGCGAAGCGAAGAACGTATCGAAGGGTGCGCTTAGATGAGTAGTCCCAGAAACCTCATTATGGATATAATCCTATGAAAGAACACAAAATCGGTATCATTATGAACGGCGTCACCGGACGGATGGGGACCAACCAGCATCTGGCTCGCTCGATGATGGCGATTATCAAGGAAGGCGGCCTTAAAATCAGCCCCGGTGAAGTGATTGTGCCGCAACCCATCCTGGTAGGCCGCAACGAGCATAAGCTGCGAGCGCTGGCGGCCGAGCATGGTCTGACCCGTTACACCACCGACCTGGATGCTTGCCTGTCAGACCCGGCTTACCCGGTCTACTTTGACGCCCAGTTGACCAACCTGCGGGTCGAGGCGGTGCGTAAGGCCATTGCCGCCGGTAAGGCGGTCTATTGTGAAAAGCCGGTGGCCGACACCCTGGCTGACGCCCTGACTCTCTGCCGTGAAGCTGAGGCGGCTCAGGTGAAAAATGGGGTGGTGCAGGACAAGCTCTTTCTGCCAGGGTTGTTGAAATTGAAATATCTGCTAGACACCAACTTTTTTGGCCGCGTCCTGTCAGTGCGGGGCGAGTTTGGCTACTGGGTTTTTGACGGCAAAAGTCAGCCCTGCCAGCGGCCTTCGTGGAATTATAAAAAAGAGGAAGGTGGGAGTATTATTGTAGATATGTTCTGCCATTGGCGTTACGTGATTGACAACCTGTTCGGGCCCATCAAATCGCTCTCCTGCCTGGGGGCCAGGCATATTGACCGGCGGGTAGACGAAACCGGGCAGGAATACGCCTGTACCGCCGACGACGCCGCTTACGGCACTTTTGAACTGGCCAGTGGCGTTATCTGTCACTTCAACTCCTCCTGGGCTGTCCGCGTCCGGCGCGACGATTTGCTGACCTTACAGGTGGACGGGACCCAGGGCAGCGCCGTAGCCGGCTTGCGTGATTGTGTTATCCAGCACGACAGCATGACCCCCCGGCCTGTCTGGAACCCCGATGTAGACAGTCCCATTGACTTCTATGCCGGTTGGACGCGCATGCCTAACAATAAAATTTATGATAATGCCTTCAAAGTGCAGTGGGAACTGTTTCTTAAGCATGTTGTTTGTGACACCCCCTTCCCCTGGAACCTGCGCGAAGGGGCCAAAGGCGTCCAACTGGCCGAACTCGCCCTGCAAAGCTGGGCCAACCGGCGCTGGGTCGAGGTGCCGCCGCTGGAAATCTGATTTTAAAGGTGTGTTTATAAATCTGGAGCGTACAACCAGCGATGAAAAGTCCTCACCCCGTCGCTGGCGCAACTCCCCTCTCCCATTGGGAGAGGGGTTGGGGGTGAGGGCTATTTATAGCGAGGAGTAACCTAATGCAATACCGTTTTCTGGGCAACACCGGCTTAAAAGTAAGCGAACTTTGTCTGGGGGCGATGACCTTTGGCCGCGAGGCCGATGAAGCCACCAGCCGCCGCATCCTGGACCGCTTTGTCGAAGCGGGCGGGAATTTTATTGATACCGCCGATGTCTATACTCAAGGGGCTTCCGAGGAAATTGTCGGGCGCTGGTTGCAGGGCAAGAATCGGGACGAGTTTATTATCGCCACCAAAGTCCGCTTCCCGATGGGGCAGGCTCCTAACGACGTCGGCCTTAGCCGCAAACATATTTTGGCCGGGGTGGAAGCCAGCCTGCGCCGCCTGGGGACCGATTATATTGACCTGTACCAGGTTCACTGCTGGGATGGGGCCACGCCGCTGACCGAAACCCTGAGCACCCTCAACGATTTAGTCCGCAGCGGTAAAGTCCGCTATCTGGGGGCCAGTAACTACAGTGGCTGGCAGTTGCAAAAGGCCATTGACCTGAGCCGGGGCATGGGCTGGGAAGCCTTTACCTGTCTACAGCCGTTGTACAATTTGCTCGACCGCTCCCTGGAATGGGAACTGCTGCCTGTTTGTCAGAATGAAGGCTTGGGTATCATCCCCTGGAGTCCGCTGCGTGGCGGCTGGCTGAGTGGCAAATTCCGTCGGGGCATGAGCGCGCCGCCGGAAGGGACGCGGGTCAAGATAGCCGAAGAACAGGGCTGGAGCGAATCATGGAGCGCCTACAACAATGAGCATACCTGGAACGTACTCGATACGCTCTTTGCTGTGGCCGAGGAGTCCGGCAAAACCCCGGCCCAGGTGGCCATCAACTGGCTGCTGCAACGGCCCGGCGTGACGGCTCCCATCATCGGGGCGCGCAACATGGAGCAGTTGGAAAGTAACCTGGGCGCTGCCGGTTGGTCTCTCAGCGATGAACACCTGGCCCGGCTCACCCAGGCCGGCAACCAGCCCTTGCCTTACCCCTATGACTTTATCCTGGGCGCTCAACAGCGCCGCTAAGTTTTTGCCGGGATTGGGAGATTAGGGGATTTTTCTTTAATTTTTTGTAACTGCTCAGCCCTCATGTCATTTCGAGGCCGTAGGCCGAGAAATCCCTACCGCTACATCGGCCTCAGAGATTTCTCCCTTCGGTCGAAATGACATGCCTGAGTAGTTACAATTTTTTCCTCTAATCCCCCAACCCCGGCTAATTCAGCGTCGGAGAAAATTATCAAGATGACGACACCTGTGAACATCCCCAAACTTCGTTTTGGGGTGATTGGTCTCAATCACAACCACATCTACGGCCAAACCAACTTATTGCTGCGGGCCGGGGCGGAACTGGTTTCATTTTACGCTGCCGAGCCTGAACTGACCGGCCCGTTCGCCCGAACCTATCCCCAGGCCCGGCAGGCCGGCAGCGCCGAGGAAATCCTGGCCGACGAGTCGCTTCAGCTCATCGTTAGCGCCGCCATCGCCAACGAGCGCGCCCCACTCGGCATCGCCGCGATGCAGCACGGCAAGGATTTTATGAGCGACAAACCGGGCTTTACCAGCCTAGACCAACTAGCCGAGGCCCGTCGGGTGCAGGCCGAAACCGGGCGCATCTACTCCATCTGTTTCAGCGAGCGCTTTGAAAACCCGGCTACGGTCAAAGCCGTCGAGCTGGTTCAGTCGGACGCGATTGGCCGGGTAGTCCAGACAATTGGCCTGGGGCCGCACCGGACCAACCTATCCAGCCGCCCTGATTGGTTCTTTCGCCGGGCGCAGTACGGCGGCATCCTGACCGACATCGGCTCGCATCAGGTGGACCAGTTTCTCACCTTCACCGGCTCCACCCAGGCCGAGGTGGTGGCAGCGCAGGTGGCTAACTACGAACATCCCCAGTACCCGGAACTGGAAGATTTTGGCGATCTGGTGCTGCGCGGCAACGGGGGGACCGGCTACATTCGGGTGGATTGGTACACCCCCGACGGTTTAGACACCTGGGGCGATGGCCGCCTGACTATTTTGGGCACTGAAGGCTACATTGAAGTGCGTAAATATTGCGACCTGGCCGGGCGGCCCGGCGGCAATCATCTCTTTCTGGTTGACGGCAGCGGCGTCCATTATTTTGACTGCGCCAAGCTCGACCTGCCCTATGGCCGCCAATTAATCAGTGATATCTTTAACCGCACCGAAACCGCCATGACCCAGGCCCACTGTTTTTTGGTTTCCGAACTCAGCCTGACCGCCCAGGCTCAGGCGCAAAGATTGGGGAATTTGAAAAATGACTAAAAAATTACAAGTTGGCATCGTCGGCGGGGGAATTGGCAGTTACCACATCCGCGCCTTTCAAACCTTGCCGGAGCAGTTCGAGGTTGCAGCCATTTGTGATATTGATGAAGCCAGAGCCAAAAGCCTGGCCGAAACCTATCATATTCCGCACGCGACCACCAGCCTCACCGACCTGTGCCGGCTAAGCGAGCTGGATGTAGTGGACCTATGCACCCCACCCTACCTCCATTTTGACCAGGCCCAGGAGGCGCTGGCTGCCGGAAAACACATCATCCTGGAAAAGCCGCATGTCGGCTCGCTGCAAGAAGTTGACCGTTTGATAGCCCTGGAAGCAGAATCAAACCAGCGAATTATGCCGGTTTTTCAATATCGTTATGGGCATGGCCTACAGAAGCTCAAGCTGCTCATCGCCGCTGGCCTGGCCGGGCGAGCCTATCTGACCACCGTTGAAACATCCTGGCGGCGCGGAGAGGATTACTACGCCGTTCCTTGGCGGGGCAAATGGGCCACCGAATTGGGCGGCGTGCTTACTTCAATGGCTATTCACGCCCACGATTTGCTCTATTACGTCCTGGGGCCGGTCAAGAGCGTCTTTGCCCGCGCCAAAACGCTGGTCAATCCGATTGAAGTGGATGATTGCGTGTCGGCCTCGTTGGAAATGGCCGATGGCTCCCTGGCTTCGCTGTCGGCCACCACCGGCTCACCGGCCCAGATTAGCCGGCACCGCTTCTGCTTTAGCCGGCTCACCGCCGAAAGCAACACCCAACCCTACACCAACACCGCCGATCCCTGGACCTTCACCGGCGATTCGCCGGAGATTCAGACCGAGATCGAAACTGCCCTGGCCGGTTTCAAACCGCTGCCCGAAGGTTACGCCGGGCAGTTTTATCGCTATCATCAAGCTCTCGGCGATAATACCGAACTTCCGGTCACGTTGGCCGACGCTCGCGTGGCCCTCGAACTGCTCACTGCCCTCTACCATTCCGCCGAGACAGGCCAGGGGGTGGAATTACCCCTGAGCAACGATCATCCCAAATATGCCGGCTGGCAGCCAAAACAGAACAGGTAGCAGGGTAGCAAGTCGCAGGCCACTTAGGTAAATAACCTGGAAGGCTGGAGAGCTGGATAAAGAGGTACCCAAAACCTTCCGATCCTCCAGCCCTCCAGATACATTACCGAATTTGCATTAGCACCCCCCCTAACAAAATCTTGACCTGACACTTGACACGTGACACTTGACACTTATTTTCAAGGAGACCCTTATGGATAGACAAAAACAAGTTGGCATCGGCATCATTGGCGCCGGCTTTCTGGCCGAAACTCGCGCCCGCTGTTATGCCCAGGTCAGTGGTTATCATGCCCGGCTGGTGGCGGTCGCTGCCCGTACCGAGGCTAGTGCGGCTAGTTATGCTCAACGCCACAGTGTCCCCAAGAGCTTTACCAACTACCACGAGTTACTGGCTTTGCCTGAAGTGGATATGGTTGATTTATGCGTCCCCAATCACCTGCACCGGCCCATTGCTGAGGCAGCGGCGGCGGCAGGCAAGCACATTGTCTGCACCAAACCGCTCACCGCTTATGTGGGCCAGGATTTACCCGCCGGAGCCGGCGAGCAGGAAATTGCCCAGGTAGACCGCCGCCATATGCTGGCTGTCGCTACGGCGGATGCCCAGGCCATGGTCGAGGCGGCCCGCCGGGCTGGGGTGTACCTGATGTATGGCGAAAACTGGATTTATGCCCCGGCCATCACCCGCGCCGCCGGTTTAATCAAGGCTTCCGGGGGCGCCATTTTGGAGATGCGCGGCGGCGAGTGTCACAGCGGCTCGCACTCGCCTTACTCCAAAATTTGGCGTTATACCGGCGGCGGCGCTTTGCTGCGCCTGGGGGCGCACCCCATCGGGGCCATGCTTTACCTCAAACAGCAGGAAGGGCTGGCCCGCGCCGGGCAGCCCATCCTGCCGGTTGCGGTCAGCGCCGAAGTCGGCAACTTGAGCCGGGTTCCCGGTGTGGGCGAGGCCGAAAAACCCTGGATTGTGACCGGCTGGCAGGATGTTGAGAACTGGGCGGCGCTCATCCTGACCTTCGACGATGGCAGCCGGGCGGTGGTTTATGCTTCGGACGCCGTGTTGGGCGGCATGGAGAGCCGTTTGGAAATCTTTTTGTCGAACAGCCAGTTCAAGTGTAATCTCAGCCCCCATAACATGGTCCAGGCTTATGCCCCTCACCCCGACATTTTTGGGACGGAATACATCATGGAAAAAGCCAGCACCAGCGCCGGCTGGAGCACCCCTCTGCCCAATGAGGATTGGAGTTCCGGCCACCTGGCCATGTGCCAGGATTTTGTGGCCGCCGTAGCCGAGAACCGCCCGGCTCAAGCGGACGGCAACCTGGGACTGGAGGTCATCCAGGTAGTTTATGCAGCCTATGTGGCTGCGGTCACCGGCCAAAGAGTCGAGATTACGAGATAGTCAGGCGTGTTCACGAGCCTGTAGTACACCGCTAATAACGAAAATCTTTTGCCGGCGCTGACCGGAGACCGGAGACCGAGGACCGGGGGTTACTCGTTTGGTATATAACCGGTCTCCCGTCCCCGGTCCCCGGTCGTATGCTCTAAGGAGAAAGCGATGTCTCTTTCCCTGCTACTGCCCTATCCCGATGGAACTTTAAAACCCTATACCCCTGGCCCGCCCGCGCGCTTCACGCCGCCCAGCGCGCCCTTGCAAAGCCGCATTGCTTACACCGCCGCGCACGTGGTCTGCAATCCTTTGGCCGACATCAACCCGACCCTGGAGACAGCCATAGATTGGGAAGCGACCCTGGCCTACCGGCGCTATCTCTGGTCGCTGGGGCTGGCGGTGGCCGAGGCGATGGATACAGCCCAACGCGGCATGGGGCTGACCTGGCCGACCGCCCAAGAACTCATTCGCCGCGCTGTGGCCGAGGCGAAGGCGGTGGGTGGCGTTATTGCCTGCGGCGCGGGAACCGACCATCTGGCCGCCCACCCCGGCCTGACCTTGCGAGAAGTAGAGACGGCTTATGAAGAACAGGTCGGCTACGTCGAACGTGTGGGCGGGCGGGTTATTCTCATGGCCAGCCGGGCTCTGGCAGCCTGCGCCAGAGGGCCGGAGGATTACCTTCAGGTCTACAGCCGGATTCTGACCCAGGCCGCCCAGCCGGTGATTATCCACTGGCTGGGCGAGATGTTCGATCCGGCGCTGGCCGGTTATTGGGGCGCATCTGACATCGCCAGGGCGATGGATGTCTGTCTCCACCTTATCGGTGATCACGCCGACAAGGTGGATGGAGTCAAGATTTCGCTGCTGGACCATCGCCTTGAGGTTGAAATGCGCCGCCGTCTGCCCCGCGGGGTGCGCATGTACACCGGCGATGATTTTAACTACCCGGACCTTATTCGCGGGGATGAGTTGGGCTACAGCCACGCCCTGCTGGGCATCTTCGATGCGATTGCCCCGGCCGCCTCGCTGGCCCTGCAGATGTTGGATGCCGGTCAGTTGGACCGCTACGAGGCAATTTTAGCGCCAACCGTCCCGCTGTCGCGCCATATCTTTCAAGCCCCCACCTATTACTACAAAACGGGTGTGGTCTTCATGGCTTATCTCAACGGTCACCAGTCCCACTTCCGTATGGTCGGCGGTTTGGAGAGCGCCCGCTCGGTGATCCATCTGGCCCAGTTGTTTATTCTGGCCGACCAGGCTGGCCTGCTCGTTAATCCCGAGTTGGCAGTATCACGCATGCGCCGGGTGTTAGAGGTGGTCGGGGTCGAGGCTTAAGGTATCAGGAGACCGTCTTGACGAATTAACCAAAAAGTATAATAATCCACCCCATTAAAATGTGAGGCTATATTAATGACGACACTCCTGATCAAGAATACCGATGTACTTGTAACCAAATGTGACGGTCCCACCTCTGCTGAAATTAAACAAGGGGCTATCCTTGTTGAGAACAATCGTATTGTATGGGTCGGCCCGACGGCTGAGCTTGAGCGATACCTGGCTGAAACCCGGCCTGACCTGGCTCGGGACGGCTTCAACCAAACGGTGGACGCCAGCGGCTGCGTGGTCATCCCCGGCCTGGTTAACTGCCATCACCACCTCTACCAGACCCTCACCCGCACCGTTGGCACCGGCACGGGTATGGTCCTATTTGATTGGCTTAAATTTCTCTACCCCATCTGGGCCGAGATGACCCCCGAAGCGGTCTATGTCAGCGCCAAAATCGGCCTGAGCGAACTGGTCTTGAGCGGCTGCACCACCGTCGCCGACCATCTCTATCTTTACCCCAACGGCAGCAAAATTGACGACGAAATCCGGGCGGCTCAAGAAGTCGGGGTGCGCTTCCATCCCACCCGCGGCAGCATGAGCCTGGGGCAAAGTCAAGGCGGCTTGCCGCCCGACCGGGTCTGCGATACCGAGCCGGACATCATCAAAGATTGTATCCGGGCTATTGAAACCTTTCACGACCCCAACCCGCTTTCGATGCTGCGTATCGGCGTGGCCCCCTGCTCACCCTTCAGCGTCACCGAGGCGCTCATGCGCGAGTCGGTGGAACTGGCCCGCCAGTATCCGCTGGTCAATTTGCACACCCACCTGGCCGAAACCAAAGACGAAGAGCGCTTTTGCCTGGAGATGTTTGGCAAACGTCCCCTGGAGTATGCCGAGTCGCTCAATTGGGCCGGCGAGGATGTCTGGTTTGCCCACATGGTTCACCCCAACGAGGCCGAAGTTGATTGGCTGGCCCAAACCCATTCCGGAGTGTGTCACTGCCCCACCAGCAACATGCTGTTGGCTTCCGGTATTGCCCCGGTGCGGCAGATGCTCGATAAAAACGTGCGGGTTGGCCTGGGCGTGGACGGCTCGGCCAGCAACGATGGCAACCACATGCTGGGCGAGGCCCGCCAGGCCATGCTCTTGCAGCGTGTCGGCTGGCCCGGCTTTGAATCGCGGGCCGACCGTCTGACGGCGCGGGAAGCTTTGTCCATAGCGACGGTGGGTGGGGCCAACGTGCTGCGCCGTGACGACATTGCCGAACTTTCCCCCGGCAAAGCCGCTGATTTTGTAGCCTTTCGGGTGGATGACCTGCCTCACGCCGGCAGCCTGGCCGACCCGGTGGCGGCGCTGTTGACCTGCGCTCCGCCCCGCGCCTGGTTGTCGGTTATCAACGGCCGGATAGTGGTTGAAGACGGCCAATTTTTACCCTTCGACCTGCGCCCGGTGATTGACCGGCACAATCAACTCAGCCGTGAGATGATGCAGCGAGCGGGGGTCACAAGGTAGCAGGTCACAAAATAGCGGGTAACAGAGTAGCAGGTAGCAGAAAAATGCTACTTTGCTACCCTGCTACTTGCTACCCTGCAACCCGTCCTATGCCGAAACTCGACTATTTACAGCAGAAAAAGTTAAATCCGGCCGATGAACTGCGCGCAATTTTGGGCCGGTTGGAAGAGACGCTGCCCACCATTAAAACCCTGGCAGCCCAACCTGCCCTCGATCTGCTGCTAGATTTGGACCGGCTGGACGCGCTTTTTCAGCAACTTGAGTCGGCTGGCCTGGATTTGCTGCCGGAGCGGGGCCGCTTTCACTCGCTACAGGCCCGCTTGCGAAAACAGGCTGGCCCACTGCTGCAATCGTTAGGGGGAGCCACCGTCCTCCAAACTCAACGCCCTGCGCCAGCGCCCCCGCCCGAAAATTGGTGGTGGTATCTTGACCACCTGGTTGCGGAGCGGCAGCGGCAGTTGAAGCGGCAGATTGCGCTTATTGGCGTGATTATTTTAGCCGTCATTGGGGGTGTTATTTTGCTTTTCAATACGGTGCTGGCCCCCTCGCCGGAGGTAGCGGCCCGTTTGGAGGCTGAAAACAGCGCTTTTGAGGCGATTGAAGCCGGGCAATATGAGGCAGCGTTGGCTTTTATTCGGCAGGGACTGCAAAAAGTACCGGGCGAGCCAAACCTGCTGCTGTTGCAAGGCGTCGTGCAGGAAATGGGGGATGACAAAACATCCGCCGCCGCCAGTTTTGATCAGGCTCAGGCCCGATTGAATAATCCCCTCGATTTTTACCTTGCTCGCAGCCAGCTCTATTTGCGCCTGGGGCAACCCGGCCAGGCTGAAACAGACGCCAGGACGGCGCTGGAGTTGGACGACAACCGGGCCTCGGTCTGGCTTTTATTGGGACAAACTTTGGAGAATCAACAAAAAATGGCCGACGCCCTGCTGGCCTACCAGAAAGCCAATGAACTGGCCATCGCCAGCGGTGACAGCGAAATCATTGTCATGGCTCGCCTGGCCCTGGCCCGAATTGGGGGCATGCCTTGAACCAGGCCGGGCTTTGACTTTATCCCTCTGGAAACACAATCCGCTCTAACTCTAACAGGCTTTCAATCATCCGGGGAGCGATGTTTGGCTCGCGGCCGGGCCGGTTGATGAGGATGGCATCAATCCCGACTCGATTGGCCCCCTCCACATCATCCACCGGATTGTCGCCTACATAGAGCAGTTGGCTGGCCGGCACGCCCGCTTCCTCAATCGCCATCTGAAAGATGCGCGGGTGTGGCTTGGTAACGCCGACAATCGCCGAAACGATAATAAAATCAAAGTAATCAAAAATGTTGAGCTTGGGCAGCAAGTCGAGCAGGTGTGTCCCGTAATTAGAAACCACCCCCAGCGGCACACCGCGCCGCTTCAGCGTTTCTAAAATGGGCAGGCTGTCGGGGAAAAGGCTGTCGAAGTAGTTGCGCTTGAACAGTTCCCACATCCGCCGGGCCACGTGCGGGCTGTGAGGAAATAGGTCGTTGAAAATGGTCAGCCACCAGTTGTTGACGCTGTCATCGTCCAGACCCAGGCCCACCGCCTCGTGGCGGCGCAGAGATAGGGTATGCAGCATGCTCAAACGCAGATCGGCGGGTGAGACAAAACGATGCGGCGCGTCCACGCTGTTCAAAAATTCGGCAAAAGGCGCATCGTCCTCAAAGCCGACCAGCGTGCCGCCAATATCAAAGATAACCGTGTGGTAACGACGATTCTGGGCCACAGGCTGACAACTTTCTCGGAAATGATTTTTAAGCCACAGGGAGGATAAACGGGATAGCCCCTTGCGGACCCCATTATAAACCAGCGGCAGGAATGGTCAAATTATGGTTCAGGTCGAGAACTCAGCCAACAAGATTTGAAAGCGCGGGTCAGCCCGCAGTGGTTCAAAGTCAGGGTCGGTAGGGGCATTGGCTAACACAGTTCCGGTTTGATCTACGGTTAGCGCCTGTCGTAAATCAGCCAGCGCCTCGTCGGGCCGATTTTGCCCGGCTAAAAGGCAAGCTCGGTTATACCAGGCGGCGCTGTCGTGGGGATTCAGCCGGGCGGCTTCACCGTAGTCGGCCAGGGCCGCTTCAACTTGCCCCAGGTGGTGATAGAGCAGACCCCGGTTGTAGAAAACAGCAGCATCGAAGGGGTTTAACTGGAGGGCTTGCTCGTAATCGGCCAGGGCCGGTTCCACCTCACCCAACTTGTGAAAACTGTTGGCGCGGCCAACCAGAGCCGCGCCAAACTCCTGGTTGTGCCGGAGCGCCTGGCTAAAGTTGACCACTGCCCGGCCATGATCGCCCTGCCCGGCGTAAACCAGCGCCCGGCCAAATGCTCCCCGCGCATCCTGTGGGTCCAGCCGGATTGCTTCGGTAAAGTCGGCCAGGGCCGATTCCGCCCGACCTTGACGATAGTGTAACATGCCGCGCATAATCCAGGCTTCAATGTCCGCCGAACTCAAGCGGATCGCCTGGTCAAAATCGGCCACAGCGCCGGCCAAATCATCTTGTTTGGCCCGGAGCAAGCCCCGGCCAATATAAGCTTTGGCTTCGTGAGGATCGAGCTGGAGCGCCGTTTCAAAATCGGCCCGCGCCGCCGTATCTTCACCTATTTCGGTGTAGCTGCCGCCTCGACCGACAAAGGCCAGAGAGTCGGTGGTATCGAAGGTGATGACCTTCGTATAATCATCAATAGCTATCTCATAAAATCCTTTTTTGGCATAGAGCCGGCCCCGGCTCAGCCAGGCAGCGGCATCTTGAGGGTCGAGCTGCAACACTGTTGTAAAGTCGGCCAAGGCCGCCTCGTCTTGCTCGATTTCGGCGTAACATTTGCCGCGATTGTATAAGGCAGCCAAGTAGGTTGGGTCAAGGCGCAAGGCGGCGCTGTAATCGGCAATGGCCGGCTCAAACGCTTGCCGGTCGAAATGGGTGTTGCCTCGCCCCACCCAATTCCGGGCCGTCTCCGGGTCGAGGCTAATCGCCTGGTCAAAGTCGGCCAGGGCCGGCTCAAAGGCTTTTATTTTGCGGTAAAGATTGCCGCGCCGGTAGAAAGCCTCGGCTTTTGCGGGATCGAGCCGGATAATCTGACTGTAGTCCTCAATGGCCTGTTCGTATTGGCCGGCTTTTTCGTAAAGCTGGCCGCGCTCCAGGTAGGCGTGGATATCATCAGGATTGCGTTCGATGGCCCTTGTAAAATCGGCCACAGAGGATTTGTCTTGACTCATAGGTTTAGATTATACCAGATCATTAAAAATTTGTAACTGCTTAGCCATGTCATCCTTCGACAGGCTCAGGACAGGTTTCGACCGCAGGGAGAAATCCCCAAACCTTACTTTTGCAGGTTGCGCCCTGGAGATTTCTCGGTTTTTGGCCTCGAAATGACATGGGATGAACAGTTCCAAAAATTTGTAGATTGGCTGGCTTTAAGCTAAACTGGGCAGGACGTGCGGCGGTGTTCGGCACGTGGGCGTGCCCGCTTCGCGTCCTCGGAAAATTGGATCTACTGAGTCTGAGAATGATCTGGGTTTTTGACAAAACCGTACCCCTCGTGTTAATATTTTCTTACAGTAAGTAACTAACTCTATTGGGTCGTTATTACTCTTCTGCTCGGCGCAGAGCCAGGGGCAAGATTGGCAAAGGTGAATTGTGGATAAAGATTACCCAAACCACACCGGCGATGCCACGCTCCTGCGCAAAGTTAATGAGTCAGCCATTTTGGAGCTGATCCGCGAGCGAGGCCCCATCTCGCGCTCCGACCTGGCTCGTTTGCTACGTCTTAGCCCCCCCACCATTACCCGCATTGTTAATCCGCTCATCGAAGCCGGTCTGGTTCGCGAAGGCAGCGCCGGCGATTCTAAAGGCGGCCGCCGGCCGATTATGCTAACCTTCAACGCTCAGGCCAGCCTGATTGTCGGCGTTTATGTGGGCCAGAATATTGTCGGCGCCCTGGCCGACCTGAATGGCGAAATTTTTGAGCGCCGCACCCTGCCCTCCTTGCCGGGTGAAGAAGGGGTCCAGCGCTTGATTGACTTTATCAAGGAGTTATGCCAGGCCGCCGCTCCCTTTGGCGTGCCGTTACGGGGCGTTGGGGTGGGAATACCTTCCATTACAGTGCTGGAGGATGGGATTATCACATGGGCGCCCAGCTTTGGCTGGCGTAACCTGCCACTTAAACAGCGGCTTCAAGAAGCGCTCGATTTACCCGTTTTTATTGAAAATTCGGTCAACTTGATTGCTTTGGGTGAAAGTTGGCGCGGGGCCGGGCAGGGCCTGCGTAACCTGTTGTGTATCCAGTTTGGCGATGGCATTGGGGCCGGCCTCATTCTCAACGGCCAACTTTATCGAGGCTCCCACTACGCCGCCGGCGAGGTAGGCTACATCATCCCCAACGAGCGCTACCTGGGCCAAACTTACGATGGTTATGGCTGTCTGGAAGGATTAGCCGGCAGTTCGGGCATTGTTCAACGCGCCTGGCAACGTTTGCAGACCGGTCAGCCATCCATTTTGGCCCAAACCGAACTTAATAGCCTGACTGTCGAACAAGTGTTGGCTGCTGCTTCTGCGGGCGATACTCTGGCTCAAACGGTGGTGCAAGAAACGGTAGATTATCTGAGCATTGCCGTAGCCAATATGGCCTGCATCATTGACCCCGACCGGATTATCATTGGCGGTGATTTGGCCGAGTTTGGGGAGTTGTTTATTGAACCGATCCGCGCTCGTCTGGACGGCCTCATCCCGGTCACGCCGGATATCCGGCTGTCGGATTTGGGGCTGGATGCCGCGGTGTTGGGGGCTGTCGCTACTGCTCTAAGTCAGACCAGTGATGGGTTGTTTGTGCAGCGTCAGCGGATTATTTCTTGAAGGCAGAAGGATGAAGGCGGAAGGATGAAGAAGGGTGGAAGATTGAATTTTTACAATTAGGGTAGCAAGTAGCAAGGTAGCAGGTAAAAAATTTGCTACTCTGTTACTTCACCCCTTCGGGTGCGCCGAAGGGCGTGCTACCTGTTTCCGCAGCAAAAACTTTTCTGGAAGACTATATGCTTGGAGAGAAAGAGTATGCGTATTTTAGCCGTCGGGGCGCATCCGGATGACCTGGAAATTTTGTGTGCCGGTACCCTGGCCCGCTATGTGGCCCAGGGCCATCACGTGACGATGGTGCATGCCTGCCGGGGCGACAAGGGGCACGGCGAGATTCTACACCATGAAGTCGGTATGGTGCGCGATCATGAAGCCAAGTCTGCCGCCGCGGTGATTGGGGCCGAAGCCATGTGCCTGGATTTTCTGGATGGCGAAATTTACGCCACCGAGGAAGCCATGATCCGCTTTGTCGAGATGATCCGCATCACCAAGCCCGACCTGATTATCACCCACCACCCCGACGATTATCACGGCGACCACAACGCCGTGACCAAATTGACCCTCGACGCCAGTTTTTTAGCCACCCTACCCTATTACGTCACCGCTCAGCCGCCCCATCCTCTGGCCCCGCCGATTTATTTTATGGACACCCTGGCCGGGATTGACTTTACCCCGACCGAATATGTGGACATCGGCGAGACCCTAGAGTTGAAAAAACAAGCGATGGCCCAGCACGTAAGCCAGATTACCTGGCTCAAAGAGCATCACGCCACCGATATTCTGGATTTTATTGAAACAATGGCCCGTTTTCGCGGGCTGCAATGCGGCGCGCGCTACGCCGAAGGCTTCCAGAGCGCCCGCGCCTGGGGCCGTATTCCAGTGAAGCGGCTGCTGCCAGAATGACCGGGGACCGGGGACGGGAGACTGAGATAATTGCCCGGTCCTCGGTCTCCCGTCCCCCGTTTCTTTTTGGAGATAGAC
Source organism: Anaerolineales bacterium (assembly GCA_015075405.1). Classification (GTDB taxonomy): domain Bacteria; phylum Chloroflexota; class Anaerolineae; order 4572-78; family J111; genus DSQQ01. Next base: position 709,477 of record JABTUK010000002.1, on the reverse strand, counting down.
AAATTATGACCGAAATGACCTCCTCCGAACGCTACCTGGCCGTGTGCGAGCTGCGCGAGCCGGATCGGACGCCGGTTAGCCCACTGATTATGACCTTTGCGGCCAAATTGGCCGGCATTTCTTACGGCCAGTACTGTCTGCATGGCGAATTGATGGCCCAGGCGCAACTGGAGTGCATCCGCCGCTTTGGCTATGACAGCGTTAACGTTACCTCCGATGCGGTGCGCGAGTCGCAAACGCTGGGCGCGCCGGTTTTCTGGCAGGAGGATGACGTGCCCGCCGGCTCGGAGGAGCCGTTTATCAAAAGCCGGGACGACCTGAAAAAGCTGCACCTGCCCGACCCGCTGGGCGACAACCGCATGCACGAGCAGATCAAGGCCCTCAGAATTTTGCAGCAGGAGTTGGGTGAAGGCGAAGTTGTTTATGGCTGGGTGGAAGCGCCCTTCCAGGAGTCGGCCATGCTGCGCAACATCAACTACCTGATGACCGATGTTTACGACGACCCGGCGTTGGTGCATGATTTGATGCGCTTTAGCATGGAGATGGAACTGGAATTTGGCCTGGCCCAGATCGAGGCCGGGGCGCGCTTTATCGGCGTGGGCGATGCTATCGCCACATTGATTTCGCCCAAACATTTCGAAAAGTTCAACTTTCCCTATGTGGCTGAACTGATTGCCAGATTACAAAAAGCCGGGGCGCGGGTCAAATATCACGCCTGCGGTAATACCAAAGCCTTGCTGCCTCTCTTTAGTCAACTGGGGGCTGACATTCTCAATCTCGACTCGCTGGTAGATTTGGCCGAGGTGAAGGAAACAATGGGCGATCAGGTCTGCATCAAGGGCAACCTCGACCCGGTGCGGATCCTGCTCAACGGCACGCCGGAGAGCATTACCGAGGCGGTGCGCCACTGTATCGAAATCGGCGGCCCTGGCGGCGGCTTTATTTTAAGCCCCGGCTGCGAAGTTCCGCGTGATACCCCGCCGGAAAACCTTGAGGCTTTTGTGCAGGCGGCGAAAACGTATGGGCGATATCCGCTCTCTTGAGTACCACCAAGAATGAAAATGGAGTGCAAGTGAGCCATCTCCGGGGTGGGCACCGAAATATGTGCCCTCTGGCTCTTGAGCACCACCAAGAATGAAAATGGAGTGCAAGGCTTGCCTTGCGACATAGCAAAGCAAGCTTTGCACTCCAGCAGCAGTCTATTATCAGAGGAGAGAGGCGATGCTCAAAGTAGGCATCCTCGGCGCGGGATTTATGGGCAGCACTCACGCCCGCGCTTTTGCCAAACAGATGGATACGCAAATTGTCGCCATTTCATCCCGTTCGCCGGAAAAGGCGACAGCGCTGGCTCAGGAGGTGGGGGCGGAAGCAACCACCGACCACCTGGCCTTGGCGACCGACCCGCGAGTTGATGTCATCAGCAACACCCTGCCGACCCATCTGCATCAAGAATTGACTGTTGCTGCGCTCGACGCCGGTAAGCACGTCTTTTTGGAAAAGCCGATGGGTTTGAGCGTGGCCGAGTGTGAGGCCATGATTGCTGCCGCCAAGCAAAACGGGCGGCTGCTGATGCTGGCCCACGTGCTGCGCTTCTGGCCGGAGTATGTTGCCCTGGTGGAGTTTGTCAAGAGCGGCGCGTTGGGCCGGCCACTTTCGGCGACAGCGAAGCGGTTGTCGGCCCGGCCTACCTGGGGCGACTGGTTTGCCAACCCGGAATGGACCGGCGGGGCGGTGCTCGATTTGCAGGTTCACGACTTGGATATGTTGAACTGGCTGTTTGGGACGCCGCAAACGGTCTATGCGCGAGGACAGAAAGGTATGTTCGGCGGCTGGGACCATGCCCTGACACTGCTCGATTACGGCGAGGTCAAAGCTTTTGCCGAGGGCACCATCCTGATGCCGGCGGGCTACCCCTTTACCATGACCCTGGCGGTGCTGTGCGAGAACGGCTCGGTGGAGTACAGCTTTCGGGCCAGCGGGACTGGGGTGGAAACCGGCACGGCCTCTGGGACCAGTTTGATGGTCTACGAAGCTGGAAAAGAAGCCCGTGCCCTGGCCAGCACACCGGGCGATGGCTATGAAAATCAAGTGACCGCTTTTGTCGAGTGTGTCCGTACCGGCCGCCCCCCCGACCGGGCCACCGCCGAAGAGGGCCGCCTGGCCGTGCAGAGTTCTTTAGCTGCCCGCCGGTCGCTGGAAACGGGAGAAGTGGTAAGATTGTAACAGGACATGTCATTTCGAGACCGAAGGTCAAGAAATCCCCGCAATGTGGGTAATAAGCCACTGGTGCGGGGGATTCCTCCCTGCGAAGCGGGTCGGAATGACATGTCCAAGTTATGTAGCTTAGTTTTTGATGAACTTTTCAAAAACCGGCCCAAAATCCTTGGGGACGTAGGTTTCGTGGGCCTGTTTGAGCCAGCTAAAGGCATATTGGTTGACGGCCTTGAACTGTTCTTCGAGAGTGGTGGAACTGGTGGAACGGTTGACCGTGTTGGAGGCTGTTTCCAGGCTGTTCTGGGCATATTGGAGCATCTTGGCGTTTTCAAGCTGAATTGAGCCGATTTTGATCAGGGCTTTATACAGGTCTTTCAGCTCTTCCATAAACTTTTTGTTCACGTCAATCGAATAGCTGTGTTCGCCCATACTAAACTTGATTTCGATGTCCATGTCCACTGTGCCGGCAGTTTCCAGCATGACATCACGAATGGCGTATTTGAAGTAGTCGAAGCGGCGGAGGGTGCGCTTTTTGCTCACGGCCGAGGTGCCATCCACGTGGATCAGGGCTTTGTTGGTAAAGCAGTATTCGTCGGTGCGGGATTTGATCAGAAAGATAATTTTTTCGCCATCTTCGTGCATCACGTAGTCGTCGGACTCGACCTTGTCGTAATCGGCCGGTTTGATGACCGAACCAATATCGCTCAAGCCCAGCGCATCGGAAGCCAGTTTCTTGAACATACCTTGTTTTCTCCTTATGTTGGTGGGGGTTGATTTGATGACTCTCTGAATTCTACCAGCTAATTCTAAGATTTCAACTCTGATTTCTTATTTCAACCCACCTCATCTAACGGAACAATAGGCCGGCTCAAATGCCGGTAAGGAAAGCGGCCCAGGTTGGCGCTGCACAGGCCGGGCGTGTCCATTTCGATCACCCCGGCGGCGATGGGTAGATAAGCGGCGCGGTAGGCATTTGACTGATCACTGGTCACTGATTACTGATAACCGACTACCTGTTCGGTTCTCTGCTTAAATGTTAGGTGACTCGCTGGGAAACTCGTTGAGCCGGCCGGTGCGGAGAAAGATAACCCGCTCGCAGATGTTGGTGACCCGGTCGGCGATGCGCTCCAGATTATGGGCGGCAAACAGTAAAAACATGGCCCGGGTGATGAGGCTGGTATCGGCGGCAATAATCCCGATCAATTCTTGAAAAATTTCGGTGTAAAGGTGGTCTACCTCGTCGTCGCGTTGGGCAACGGCCTGGGCCTGGTCGGTATCGCCGGCTACAAAGGCATCCAGGCTTTGGCGCAGCATCTCGCGCGAGATGACGGCCATGCGGGGGATGTCAATCAACGGTTTGACCGGCGGCTCGCCACCCATCCGCTGGACAATCACGGCAATGCCCTTGGCGTGGTCGCCCATGCGTTCCAGATCGAGGGCAATGTTCATGGCCGCTATGATCGTCCGCAAATCGCCGGCAACGGGCTGCTGGCGGGCAATCAGTTTAACGGTGCGCTCCTCGACCTCAAAGCGCAACTCGTTGATTTTCTCATCTTCGGCAATGATCTGGCCGGCCAGGGCCAAATCGCTCTCTTTGAGGGCGCGCACAGCATTATTGATGGCATCGTCAACCATGCTGCCCATGCGCAGCACATCGTCCCGCAGCTCGTTGAGTGCCTGATTAAAAGCGACACGTGTGGTCATACAATCCTCCTCTGAAAATAGTAGTCAGTCGTCAGTAGCCAGTAGTCAGAAAAGATATTTTCATCGTCGGTGGTGTGCTGTCAGGCTCGTGACGACTCCTTAAAAAATACGACCGAAGACCGGGGACGGGAGAGTGCGAAGCCTCCCTGTGGGACCGGTTACAGGTCAGGCGAGTAAACAGCCGGTCCTCGATCTCCGGTCTTCGGTCATCACCAGCAAAGAACTTTCATTTAAAGGGGCTAACCAAAACGCCCGGTAATATAATCTTCAGTCCGCTGATCGATGGGGTGATCAAATACCTGGGTAGGTGGACCACTTTCGACCAATTCGCCGGAGAGGAGAAAAGCAGCATAATCGGCCACGCGGGCGCCTTGCTGGATGCTGTGCGGCACAATGACAATGGTGTACTGATTTTTTAAGGCTTGCAGCGAGTCTTCCACTTTGGCCGTGGAAATAGGGTCAAGGCCGGAGGTCGGCTCGTCGAGCAGGATAATATCCGGCTCCAGGGCCAGGGTGCGAGCCAGGCATAACCGCTGCTGCTGTCCGCCGGAGAGGGCCATAGCCGGGTCATCCAGCCGGTCTTTAACTTCATCCCACAGGGCTGCCTGGCGCAGGGTTTGCTCGACCAGTTCGTTCAGGCGCGAGCGCTGGCGGATGCCGGCCAGGGTGGGGCCGTAGGTTAAATTCTGGCGAATGGTGCCGGGTAGGGGCAGGGGCAGGGCAAAGACCATGCCGACCCGGCGGCGCAGTTGGATCACATCGAGGTCGGGCGCGTAAATATCCCGGTCGTCTATCAAAATTCGCCCCGACAGCGTCACCCCTTCGACCAGATCATTCAGCCGGTTGATCAGGCGTAGCAAGGTTGTCCGGCCGCCGCCGGCCGGCCCCAGCAGAACCGTAATGCTGCGCGGCGGCACAGCCAGGGTGACATCATTCAGGGCGACTTTATCCCCATAAGCAAAAGTGACGTGTTCGAGATAAATTTTGGCCGGACCTTGATGATCGTCCATTTAAAATTCCGAAAAAAGCATGCTGATACGTGATGCGTGATGCGTGAAAATTTTTACGCATCACGCATCATATTTACGAAACCGAATAATCATTTTCTCAGAGCCGCCTTGCCTCCCCATCTCCCTCTCACCACTGGCGGCGGCGGCGGAAGTAGCTGCGAATGAGGGTAGCCGATACATTCAGCGACAGCACAAAAATGAGCAAAACCAGCGCCGTGCCATACTGCTGTGTTTCGGGCATGCCTGGCACCTGGGTGCTGATAACATAGAGATGGTAGGGCAGGGCCATCACCTGGTCGAACAGCGACTGCGGCAAGCGTGGCAGAAAAAAGGCGGCTACGGTGAAAAGGATGGGCGCGGTTTCGCCGGCGGCGCGCAGCAGGCCCAGAATGACCCCGGTAATAATTCCCGGCAGCGCCTGCGGCAGCACAATCCGCTGGATGCCCTGCCACTTGGTCCCACCCAGGCTAACATTAACCGTCCGAAACTCGACCGGCACCGCCCGCAGCGCCTCTTCAGAGGTGCTGATGATAATGGGCAGAGTCATGATGGCTAAGGTTAAGGCCCCGGCGATAATTGAGGTGCCGAATTGAAGGAACAGGACAAACAAACCCAACCCAAACAGGCCATAAACCACCGAGGGAATCCCGGCCAGATTCAAAATAGCCAGGCGAATGGCCCGCGTCAGTTTGGTATCGCGGGCGTATTCGGCCAAATAAACCGCCCCACCGACTCCCACCGGAATGGCGACCACGGCCGTGCCCAGGGTTAGCAGCACTGTCCCGACGATAGCCGGAAAAATGCCGCCCTCTTTCATGCCGCTGCGCGGGGCCGTGCTGATAAATTCCCAACTAAGAGCGGGCAACCCGCGGATGACGACCAGACCAATGACCAGTAAAATGGGGACCACCACCACCAGGGTCGCCAGCAGTAGCAGTCCAAAACCCAGGCGCTGCACGGTCCAGTGGTTCATCAGCGCAGCCCCCGGCCCTGGCGTCTTTGGAACAAGGCTGAAGTGGCGGCCAGGTTAATCAGAAAGGTTAACACAAACAGGATGATGCCTGCCCCAAAAAGAACGTGATAGTGAGTGCTGCCCTGGGCCACCTCGCCCATTTCGGCGGCAATAGTGGCAGTCATGGTCCGCACCGGCCGGAGCACCGCGTCCCACTCCAGCGGCAGCCGGGCAGCATTTCCGGTGACCATCATCACCGCCATCGTCTCGCCGATGGCCCGGCCCATGCCCAGCATTACAGCGGTGACAATGCCGGCTTTGGCCGCCGGAACCACCACCATCCAGATGGTCTGCCAGCGGGTCGCGCCCATAGCCAGCGAAGCATCCCGGTAACTTTTGGGCACCGCATCCAGGGCGTCTTCAGCCACGCTGATGATGGTCGGCAGGGCCATGTAGCCCAACAGCAGCGCCCCGGTCAGAGCCGTCAGGCCGGTGGGAGCGCCCAGGTAAATCCGCACCAGGGGCGCCAGGGTGGTCAGCCCAAAAAAGCCCAGGACCACCGAAGGAATCCCGGCCAAAACTTCGATGAGCGGCTTGAGGATGTCCCGCGCCCATGAGGGGGCAACCTCGCGCACAAAAATGGCGCTGGCCACGCCCAACGGCAGCGCAATCAAAATGGCGACAACGGTAATTAAAACTGAGCCTAACAGCAGCGGCATCAGGCCAAACAGGTCAAAGGTGGGGTACCAGCGCAGCCCAAAAAGATTGGACCACTCGACTTCACTAAAGGTGGGCAGCCCTTCGCGCAGCAGAAAAAAGAAAATGAGCGCCACAAAGCCAATCGTCGAGAAGCCCATGACCTTGACGATACTTTCAATAAAAAATTCGCTCAGGGGAAGGTTGGCTGTTTTTTTCATTTTTTCAAAAGGGGTAGCTCACGGATAAACACAGGTAAACACAGATTTCTCCTTGTTTTGTAACTACTCAGCCCTCATGTCATTTCGAGGCCGTAGGCCGAGAAATCCCTACCGCGCTACATCGGCCTCGGGGATTTCTCCCTTCGGTCGAAATGACATGGCTGAGCAGTTACCTTGTTTTTATTCGTATCCGTGTCATCTGTATCTATCCGTGAGCAAATTCTGTGGATTCTTGAAACTCATTCTTACTCTTTAATCGGTGCTTGCTAATGGGACAAAGCCCAACTCTTTGACTTGCTGCTGGCCGGCTGTCATAATCCAATCGAGGTAAGTTTTGACTGCTCCGGTGGGCGGACCGGGTGTATACATAAAGAGCGGGCGTGAGATGGGATAACTGCCATCTACGACTGTAGCAATGCTCGGTTTGACCGCCGGACTGTCAGGAGAAACAGCAACAGCCAGGGTTTTTTGGTCGGGGGTGACATAGCCGAGGCCATCGTAGCCAACGGCATTGGGATTCTGCCGAATCTCCGCCGAGATGCCTTCAGAGGAGGGCAGTAGCAACGTGTCGGGCGAAAAGAGCAGGTCACTGTCACTGTCGCCCTGCCGGATAACCTCCTCCAGAAAGAAAACATAGGTGCCGGAGTTGGACTCGCGTGAAAGCAGCACAATCGGACGGTCCTCTCCGCCGACTTCTTGCCAGTTGGTAATTTGGCCGGTGTAAATGGCAGAGATTTGGGGCATGGTCAACCGGTCAACCGGGTTAGCCGGATTGACCACGACGGCAATAGCATCCTGGGCAACGGCAATTTCAACCGCTTCGACACCCTTGGCGTGGGCTTCTTCTAGCTCTTCCGGCTTGATGGCCCGCGAGGCGTTGGCAATATCCACCGTGCCGTTAATCAGGGCGGCAATGCCGGTGCCGGAGCCGCCGCCGGTGACGGAAATACGCACCTGGGGATTTTGGGCCATGTAGGCTTCGGCCCAGGCCAGGGCCAGATTGACCATGGTATCCGAGCCTTTGTTTTCGATTGTCTCAAAAGGGGTGTCGGCCGGAGCGTTGGCGCTGCTAGGGGCAGGGCTGCAACCCGACAACAAGAGGGCTATAAAAATAAAAAGGGACAAGCTAAAACTTAGCCTCTCCCCCCCAGCCCTTAGAAACTGTCTGAAAGGGTAGGGTGACATCCCTATGTCGCCCGCTCTGCATAGGGATGTAGAGCTACTTTTCAGACAGCCCCTTAGCGATGCCCTGGCCGCTACTGCGGAGTCGTCTGTATCCAATTGTTTATCCCTCAGTCCTGGCTGGCATTATAACATCCTCATCAGGCTTTCGCAAGATGTTAGGGCTTATGGTAAAATTGGCGGATTGGAGGAGTGGAAGATTGGAAGGCTGGAAGGTTGGTGACTGTCCAATCTTCCAACCTTCCATTAACCGGACGCGGCTATGAAGAATAAAATCGAGGTCGAATCGTTAAATTTTTACTACGGTCAAAAACAGGCCCTTAGAAATATTACTCTACCCATCAGAAAGTACCAAATTACGGCCTTGATTGGCCCTTCGGGCTGCGGCAAAAGCACCTTTTTGCGCTGCCTTAACCGCATGAACGACACGATCCCCGGCGCTCGGGCCGAGGGAAAAATTCTGTTGGACGGTCAGGATATTTATGACCCTAAAATGGATGTGGTGTTATTACGCCAGCGGGTGGGGATGGTTTTTCAACGGCCTAACCCGTTTCCGCAATCCATTTATAACAATGTGGCTTTTGGCCCGCGCGTGATGGGCCAGACCCGCCAGGTGAAGCTGGATGACCTGGTGGAGGAAAGTTTGCAGCAGGTGGGTTTGTGGGACGAGGTGAAAGACCAACTCAAGCAGAATGCGCTGGAACTCTCGCTGGGCCAGCAGCAGCGTTTGTGCCTGGCCCGCGTGGTGGCGGTGGGGCCAGAGGTTATCTTAATGGACGAGCCATGTTCAGCCCTGGACCCTATCGCCACCTTGAAGATAGAAGATTTGATGCGCACGCTGAAAGAGAACTACACCATTGTCATCGTCACTCACAATATGCAGCAGGCGGCACGAGTCTCCGATTTTACCGGATTCTTCTGGCTGGGGGAACTGGTGGAATATGGCAAATCGGGCCGAATTTTTACCCGGCCTAAAGAAGAACAAACTGAAAACTATATTACCGGACGGTACGGCTAAAACGCGCTTACCTGCGCCATCTCGTTCCCACGCTTCGCGTCAGTTTGGGAATGAGATGGCAAACGTACTGTTAATCAAAAAAGAGCTTCTTGGGCAAGGCGGATTGCGGCGAGTTCAGATATTCGGCTAAATCGAACTCCTGGAGATGCTTGCCCAAATTTTGCGCAATTTGTTCAAATTGGGGCAGCAAATCAGGGTGCATCAGCCAGACTTCCAGCACGTTATCAACCTTCATCTTAGAAAAATTTTCCTGGCCGGCCTCATCCCTTTTAGGCAGGTGAGGCGAAGTTTGGTAATACACTTTGTCGGTTTTGAGCGATTTGCACATGGCTTCAATGTCCTCCTTGATACTCATTTTGGCTCCTCCTTTGAAAATAGTAATCAATAGTCAGTAGTCAGTAGTCAGAAAGATATTTTCATTCCTGGTGGCGTGCTCTGGCTCGTGAACACTCCTTTGAAAATAGACTGTTGGAGTGCAAAGCTTGCTTTGCCAAGTCGCAAGGCAAGCCTTGCACTCCATTTTCACGCTTCGCGCCGGTAGTGTGCCGCTAGACTCGTAAACACTCCTTTGAAAATAACTTTGCCGGAGTCCAAAAGCATAGCTTTTGGACTCCGTTTTCATCAGTAGGGCATAGGCCTTATTTTGGCGTCCATAAAGGCAATAATAGATGCTTTGGTTTTTATAGGGCGTGGTTGATTGGTTGGGAATGGCGGGTTAAAGAACTGTCTTTATCTTAACCCTTTTGTACCTGACCGTCTGTGCCTTGCGCCACAGTAAAATTGTGATTTAAAGCACCTGGGCAGACCCTAAAGGTCTCAAAGACCTTTAGGGTCTGGATTTATTGAGATGAAGCAAACGATTGTGGTCAATGAAAGTTTAAAGCTGCCGCGGGGTAAATTGGCGGCTCAGGTGGCGCATGCTTCAGTGGGAGCGTTTCTTGAGGCTGACGAAGCGGCGAAACAAAGCTGGATTGATAGCGGTATGGCCAAAATTGTCTTAAAAGTGGACCAGGAAGTTGAGTTGACCCGCCTCTACGAGGCAGCGGTGAACCGAGGTATTCCGGCTCGATTAATAAGAGACGCCGGCAGAACCGTTATCCCCGCCGGTACCATCACCTGCCTGGGACTCGACCCTGCCAGCGACATCGTACTTGATGAGCTAACCGGGGAGTTGAAGCTTTTGCGTTAAGAGCTATTTCCGGGAACTGGTTAAAAACGCGACCAGCGCTTCGATTTCAGCCTCCTTCAGCTCCAGATTAGGCATCTGGGTATCGGCTTTTATTTCGGTCGGGCCTTTGAGCCAGGTTGCCAATTGAACGGGGTCGGCGGTGAGGGTGGTGACACTGGGCAAATCAGGGCCGACTCGTAGATCGCTGAAACCCCGCCGGACTTCGCTCAGCTCGGCGTGGTGATGGCAGACAATACAGCCTTTGGCTACAAACAGCTCCTGGCCCAAAGCGGCACGGGCCGGCGAAACATCCTGCGTTTTCTGCTCTACCGTCGAAGTGGCGGCGCTGGCAAAGCCAAAGCCGCTGACCAGCAGGGCGGCAATCACCGGAGCGGCAGCCCACCAGGCCCGTTTGCGCTGCCACAGCAGCGAGGTTCCAACCGCTCCAACCAGGCCGATCACTCCCAGTAGCAGCGGCCACGAGGCCGGGGTAGGGGTTTCTGGCTCCTTGGCAGGGGAGGTCGCCACTACGTCGAGCGTGGGCATGGGTTGGTCTATTGAAAAAGCATTAATCGTCCAATTCCAGATGCCCGGCTGCGGGAAGGTCAACGCCGCTGTGTAATGCCCCACCTTGCCTTGAGCTTTGGCCGATGTGGTAAAACTCTCCCCTGTTTCTTCGTGCGTCGCCTTAATTTGGGGGGTCAGCCTGCCCATAGGCGTTTGCCCATGTTGACGGACCACAAAGCCAATCGTGACCGGCTTTTCGGCAACCACCTGCACCGGCAGCTCATCCAGGGTAATCACGGCCCAGCCCCCGGCGAACGCCACCGATCCGCTCAAAAGGATGAGGTTCAGCGCCACCATCAGCCCCACACTCAGTCGTTTGAAATTAGTCAACAGCATAAAAGTAACCTCCTTCGCAAATAGCTTGGTTTACGTCACTGCGAGCCGCAGGCGAAGCCGCGCAGCGTCCTCTCCCAGAGCAGGAGATTGCTTCGGCCTACGGCCTCGCAATGACATTTTTATTTGATTCTCAGCAATTCACTTTATATACACCGTTTCTCAAAAGAAGGTTCCTGTTGAAAAAATGTCTGCCAGCAAAAGCAGGATTAACGCAGCGACTCGGCTATCTGCACGGCCTCAGCCAGCGATAGATCGGTTTCCAGGCGGTAGGTGATTCCGCCTTCCGTCCAAATCAACACCCGCCCCTCGACCAGTCGCCGGAGATCGTAATCCACGCGGCTGCCGTGCCGAAATTGCAGTATGTATGGCCCTTTGGCCCAAATGGCTCGCCGGCCGTTCACTGTGGTTTCTTCAACCCGCCCCGGATCGCCCTTCTCGCCAAATGTGCCCGGCCCCAACTGGTGCAGGCTGAGCCCGACGCGGCTAGGATCGGCCTCATCCAGCCAGACCAGCACCACCACCGGCCCGCCAAGCTCCTGCACAAAGACTGCATCGGGCTGGCCCAAATCGGCCGGATAGGTGGGCAGGCGGATGGGGAAATCCACTTGCTGACTGGCTTCCGCCAGTGTCGTCTCACCGGCCAGGTCTAACACTGAAGCAATTGGGGTGGGGGTAGGCTGGGCCGTGGCGGTCGAGGGAAGTGGCGTGGATGTGGGCGTCGGTTCGACCAGGAAGATGCGGATTGCCCCAATTTGTAAAAACTCGACCACTTTGGCTCGTACCTGGGGCACAGCCAGCAGCCCACCGAGGATGAGCAGCACGATCAGGCCAGCCCAAACCAGGCGGCGACTGACTGGGAGTCCAGCTTTTTGTCCGGCTTCCTGGGCCAGTTGCGCTCGGACGGCGCCGGCAATAGGGGGAGTCGGCGGATAGGGGAAGGCGCGGGCCGCGTCGCGCAGCCGGGCTTCCCAAGCTTCATTGTGATTGCCGCCGGTGCGGCCAAAGAACCGCTCACTCATGCGACATGTTCCTTCCATAAACCCGGAAACTCCCGTGCGATCACCTGTCGCAGTCGCCCCAAAGCCCGACTCAGCCGTGATTTGACCGTGCCCGGCGCAATGTTGGCAGCCTCCGCCGTCTCCGCCACCGACAGTTCCAGAAAATAGCGCAAATAAATGATTTCCTGATCGGCGGGGTTCAAACGGCGTACTGCCTGCCAGAGGAGGGCGCTCTCTTCCGAGGGCAGGCTGGCCTCCGGCGCGGGGGACATGACCGGCTCTGGGGTCAGCCGGACCAGCCGCTGCAGCGCCGCCAGATAACGGCCTACCGCCCGGCGGCGGTTGTAGACCAGGTTGGTGGTAATCCGCAGCAGCCAGGGGCGCATGGGCCGGGCCGGATCAAACTGATGCAGCGCCCGAAAGGCCCGGATAAACGCTTCCTGGGCCGCATCTTTGGCTTCGTCGGCGTCGTACAGCAGCAAATAAGCCAGCCGAAAAACCGCTTCCTGGTGCTGGCTGACCAGCGTTTCCCACGCCGCCGCATCGCCCTGGCGGGCCTGGGAAATTAAGGTTTGTTGTTCATGGTCGGTTGGCTGGAGGCGTTCACTCATCAGAGGAAACCCTTGCCCCCGACCGATTTCAATTCGCTCACGTGAGCCTCTCCGGAGAGGTTCTTTCATGCTAATATACACCGCTCCGTTGGAAGGGGTTCCATGAGGATGGAAGATAGAGGATAGAAGATAGTGGATTGAGGAGCCAGCACGCCCTCGTGCGGCTCCGTTTGGCACGAGGGCATACCTCACCCCTCGAAAATTGGATCTACTGAGGATGCAGAGAGGTCCTACTCCAAGTCAAAGAGCATATCAAGCAGTTCTTCGGCCAGTTCATCCAGTTCATCCTGGGTCGTGGCATCGAAAATATCCTGGACCAGCTCGGCCAGCTCTGCTGATTGTGCTTCGGTCAGGGCGCCGCCGGCCAGCAGGGCTTGGGCGCGGGTGAGCAAGGCCTGGGTTTCTTCATCTATCACCGGCTGGTTGCCGTTGGCGCTTAAATATTCGGCGGCGGGGGCCAGCTCAAGTTCAGGCAGCCGTTCGCGCGCCTCGGCAATTTCGTGGGGGGTGAGACGAGCCTGAGTAGCCTGGACGCTCAGGCTTTTTTGAGAGCCGCCAATATGGTCAACCGCAGAAACGCGCAGCATGCCGTTCACATCAAAGTCAAAGCGCACATTCACGCTGGGATGTTCGCCGGGGGCGGCGGGTTTCAGGCCCTCGATCAAAAAATCTCCCAACAGGGTGTTGGCCGAAGCAACCGGCTGTTCGCCCTGATACACTTTGATATGGACTGCTTTCTGGTTGGGGTGGAGGGTTTGGAAAACTTCTTCCTTGGTCACCGGGATGGTGGTATTGCGGTGAATGAGCACACTGTAAATATCGGGGATAAGCTGGCCGCCCATGACCGTAGCGGCTTCAATGCCCAGCGAGTAAGGGGTGACATCCACCAGGATCGACTCCACCGGCTGACCGGCAATGATCGCGGCCTGCACGGCTGCGCCCAGCGCGACCACCTCATCGGGATTGATTTCGACATCCGGTTCCAGGCCGGTGTAATTGGCGACCAATGTCCACACGGCAGGCATGCGGGTGGCTCCGCCCACCAGCAGCACCCGGTCGAGTTCTTCGGCGTTCAGTTCGGCATCCTTGAAAACCCGCTCCATTGACGCGATGGTTTTATCCAGCAGCTCCTCGGTCATCTCCTCAAATTCAAGGCGGCTGACCGTTTCATCGAGATGGCGCGGCACGCCGTTTTGCTCCGCCAGGTACTCTTCCCGCAGGTGCGTTTCCGGGAAATCGGACAGATGGACTTTGGCGGCCTCGGCGGCGCGGTTGAGCCGGGCCAGGGCCACCCGGTTGTCTTTTAGCGAAATTTGGTGCTTTTTGTAAAAGAGCTTGCTGGCGTGTTCGGCCAGGATATGGTCAAAATCGTCGCCGCCCAGGTGGGTGTCGCCGTGGCTGGCTCGCACTTCGACCACGCCGCCGGTCATCTCGACCAGCGACACATCAAAGGTGCCGCCGCCCAGATCGTACACCAGGGCAAGCTGGTCCTCTTCGTGGTCCAGACCATAAGCCAGGGCTGCGGCGGTGGGTTCGTTGATAATCCGCACCACTTCCAGGCCGGCAATTTCGCCGGCTTCTTTGGTGGCCTGGCGTTGGGCATTGGTAAAATAGGCCGGTACGGTGATGACGGCTTTATTGACCGGCTGGCCCAGATTCTTTTCGGCGATGGTTTTGAGTTCGCGCAGGATGAAAGCCGAGATTTCCTGCGGGGTAAATTCGCGGTTGCCGATGGCGACCCGTTCATTGCTGCCCATTTTCCGCTTAATCGAGCGGATAGTCTGATCAGGGTTGAGGGCGTATTGGTTGAGCGCCGGCCGGCCCACCAGCCAGCCGCTTTCTTTAGACCAGCCGACAACCGAGGGGATGATTCTTTGATCGCCTTTGGGCAGAATACGGGGCTGTCCATCCTGGACAACAGCCACGGCGGAATTGGTTGTCCCCAGATCAATACCGACGATGATTTCACTCATTATTTATCGTCCTTAGTAACCGCTCCAGTGTCATTGCGAGCGAAGCAAAGCGATCTCCAGGTTGTGATAGGGGGATTGCTTCGGCCTACAGCCTCGCAATGACATGGGCTGAGTATTTATCGTCCTTATTTACTTTGACCGCGCCACCACAACTTCGGCAAAACGCAGCACTTTATCGGGGGTGGCGTAACCGCGCCGGTCCTCGCTGAGGATCACGCCTTCGGGGGCGCGCCCGCTCGTATCGGCGGCCACAGCCACGTGGCGATGCGGGTCGAAGGCCTGGCCGATGGTGGGAATGGGCGTTACATTGTAAGTTTTTAAGACATCCAGCAGCCGCATGCGGGCCAGACGAACCCCATCCAGCCAGGCAATGATGGCGCGGCGGGTATCGGCGGGCATGGGCTGCTTTAAAACCTGCCCCCGGCCGCTCTCAAAGGCGGCATCCAGACCATCGAGAACCGGCAACAGGCTTTTGATCAGCTCTTCCTGGGCGGCGTCTACGGCTTGTTGGCGCTGCTGGGCCAACTCGGCGGCCTGTTTTTCTTGTCGTTCTAGCGCTTTTTGCAGGCTGGCTATCGTTTCTTCTTGCTGGGCAAGCTGCTTCTCTTGCAGGGTGTTGGCCTTGAACTGAGTTTTAGCCAATTTGCGCACCTGTTCGGCCAGGTCGCCGTCCCCATTTTGATCGGGCGACAGGGCTGGGGGTGACGAGACTAGACCCGGCTGAAAATTGACCGGTCCCGCCGCGGAAGGTGGGGTTTTGAGTAAGGCCAGCAGTTCGTTCAACTTGCCGTCCAACTGTTGAACCGTATCCAGGTCGTGGGCGCTCAATACCGGGATCGGCTCGCCCCAGATAAAGTTATTGAGTTTTTCGCTAAAACTTTTTTTCTTGTTCACCACTCGATCTCTCTGAAATCTTCTTGAAAATCGGTGCGGCCTAACTCGCCCCAGCCGCGCAGCACCGTTAGCGCATCGCCGGGATGAAAGGTAGTATCCAGCGCCAATTTTATGGAGGGCGGCTGCCAGGGAGGCGAGGGCTGGGGACGAAAGATGTCGGTTTCTGTCCGGCGGCGGACATCTTTTAGTTTTTCATAAGCGCCCCGAATAATTTTGAACTTTTCGGGTTCAGTTTCGGGCGGGTACTGGCGAATCAGGGCGAAATAGGCTTGCTTGATGTCAGCCTGCCCGACGGTCGGCGGCAGGCCCAGCACCCGGTAGGGATCGCTGGCGGTTAAGTCGGGTTCAGCCTCGAAGAGACGGGCGCTTTGAGGGGCAGCAGTCATTAGAAAAAGTCCTCCTCATCCTCAAGATCGTCATCCAAACCGCTCATACTGAGGATCATATCCAACATGTCCGGCGACATATTCCGCAGCATGGCCGCGACTTCGGGCGGGGCGTCTTTCAGCATTTCTTGCAGGACCTGCGGCGGCAGGTTTTTAAACAGTTCGCGCGGGCTGCTGGGCGGCGCTTTGCCATAAAGCAGATCATCTTTAACCAGCTTGATCTTGTACAATAGCATCTGGTTGTTTTCTTTGCGAGCCTGGGCTTCGGCCTTGTCCCAATGACGTTTCGCCAGCCGGGTTTGATCCAGATGGTAGTAGACAATCCCCAACTGCATATTGGCTTCGATATGGGTGGGGTTATGCTGGACCACGTGGCGCAGAATGGCGGCGGCCTGATTATCCTGATCCAGGTGAGAGTAGCCAACGGCCACGCCGATCATAACCTCGTCGTCATCTCTATAACGCTCTTTGGTCAAAACGAGAATTTTTTCGGCCAGGGCGTCCTGCTTAAATTGGCGGCAGCGCTCAAACAAGTCGAGGAATAAGCCCCCAGGCACAGGTCCGGGCACGGCGTTGATGTGTTCAAGGGTTTGCTGTATCTCAGGCATGGCGTTGTTGCTTAACCAGATCATAAAGATGGTATGCAGCGTTTGCAAATCGGTGGGGTTAATGGCCCTGGCCTGTTCCAGATAGGTTCGCGCCTCCTTAAATTTATGCCAATCGGCATAAGTCCCGCCGATCACGGTCAGCAACTGCTGGTTGTTGGGCGCTTGTTTTAAGCCCTCGTTGAAAATGTTGATCGCTCGTTGGTAGTCGCCCCACATGGTATACCGGCTACCTTCTTGAACATAACTGTGAGCTAACTGCTGCCGGGCAACAGGGTTATCCGGCTCCAGTTCCAAAATACGCAGCCACAGTTTTCGAGCTTGACCAGGGAAATAATCGTCGCTGTAGCTTTCGGCCAGCAGGGTCAGCGCCTTGATGTGATTCGGGTTTTTATCAAGGATGCGATTTAGCTCATTTTCGGCGGCTTGCCAGCGGCCTTCACTCTGGTACGCTTCAACCAGTTGCAGGCGCAAATCAATGTTTTCGGGGTCCCACTTGACCGCATTTTTGTAAGTGGTAATCGCCTCTTCGTAATCTTCGACTTTGCTGTAATTTTCGGCAATATTTTGCCAGATGCGGGCCACCTGTTGATCGGTCAGCGCGTCGGGATGGTCGGCTTTGCGCGGCCGGCGGCGCAGCAAGGTGCGCCAATGTTCGGCAGCTTCCCAGTAGTGGCCCTGATGTTGATAAGCCAGGGCCAGGTTTAGGGTGAGTCGGCGGCTGTCATCTCCGGCTTGCTCAACCTGCTGCCAATAAAGCAGTGCTTGCTGCCAGTCGCCTTTTTGGGCGGCCGTGTAAGCCAAATCCCATTTGAGTTGGTGGTAAAACTGTCGAACCTCATCGCGGTTATCCCCGCTAACGCGCACCTGATCCAACCACTCAAGGGCCTTACCCGGCTGTCCGGCCTGCTGGGCCTTGATGGCCTGCTCATAGGCCAGGGCCGACAGGTTGTGACGTAGGTGATAGGTGTCCAGACCGTCGGCCTGAGCTGCCTGCCAATGGGCCAGGGCCGCTTCGGTTTGACCGGCTGCGGCGGCCAGGCTTCCCAGGTAGTAACGAGCGACGCTGCGCGCCTGGGAAGGTAACGAACTGGCCGCATCAGCCAGCGGTTGCAGATTTTGTTGCGCTGCGGCTCTGTCGTTTAGCGCCACAGCGACCAAGCCCTGCCATAAGGGATGCAGTGGTTCGGCGGCCAGCCGATTCAGGGTTGAAGGCGCTTTGCCTCTAATCAGGGCTTCCGCCGCAGTCAGTTCGGTTTTCTCGGCTGCGTTTAATTGTTCCCAAACCGGGTCTTTAGCAATGGGCCTTTTCTGTTCGATCAACAATTGGGCCAATGGGACCGCTGCCCGGCTGAACGGCGGCGACTCGGCCAGAAGTTGGCGGTAGATGGGTTCAGCCTGGGTCAAGTTGCCCTGGCGGTGATGAGCCAAAGCCAGGTGATAACGGTAACATTGGTCACGGGGCTGCAATTTAGCGGCCTGCTGTAGATCAGAGAAACCGGACGAGGGCTGGCTGACTCCGCGCCGAAAATAGGCTTCGGCCAGGGCTACCGCCACTGTAGTGGGGGTGTTGGGCTTGCCGCGAGCCTGTTCCCAGGCTTTAATCGCGCCGTTGTAATCGGCCTGGCGAAAAGCCTGGCTGCCTTGTTGAAAAAGCACCGGCGCGGTCAGACGAGCTTCTACTTTTTTCTGATGTTCTTGCCGTTTGCGGCGGCTGCTTCGTTTCGACATAAATGCTCACCGGTTCGTAATTGCGGCTTTGCCGCTAAAGTTTGAGGGCAATCTGGAAAGCCGTACTCAAACCAAAATTATAGCACGCATTAAAATAATGGGCTACATTTCTTAAGCTCATTGATGTCGTTCAAAATATTGGCGGAGGAGTCATCACGAACCTATGTTACACCACCGATGATGAAAATTTGCCCTCACCCTAACCTTCTCCCTCTGGGAGAGGGAATCTTTGACTTGCCCCCCTCGCCCTTTGGGAGAGGGGCCGGGGGTGAGGGCTATTTACGAAGGAGACATCAACACCTTGCTGCGTCACTATTTTAACGTGTATAATGCGCCGGCAAAATCAGAAAATGGGAGTTGAAGTATGTCCACAAAAAATGAATTGCTGGGCAAACGAGTCGAGGTGCTGGACCAGGGCTGGGTCGAGTTACAGGATATCATGGGAGATGACTTGGCGATTGTCAACGCGGCGCGGGTGTCGTTTTTGGGGGAAAGCAAAGGGGGCGAGGCCGATAAAAAGCTGCTGTTTTATTTGCTGCGCCACCGCCACACCTCGCCTTTTGAGATGGTCGAGTTCAAGTTTCGGGTGCGCGCTCCGGTGATTACCTGGTGGCAGTGGGCGCGCCATCGCACCTGGAATTTTAATGCCCAAAGCGGCCGCTATACCCCTTTTCAAGAAAATGATTTTTATACGCCCCAGGTCTGGCGCAAACAGGCCAAAGACAATAAACAGGCCAGTGAAGGGCAAGTTGACCGGCAGACCGGCGAGGAATTGACGCGGGAGTTGATAGCCCACTATGAAAAAGGCTTTGCTCTCTACGAACAGGCGTTAGCCGTCGGGGTTGCCAGGGAACAGGCTCGCCTCTTTTTGCCGGGCTTCTCGCTGTATTATACCTGGGTGACAAAAGTGGACGCGCACAACCTGCTCCATTTTCTGAGCCTGCGCATGGCCCCCGACGCCCAGGAGGAAATCCGCGTTTACGCCCAGGCGATCTATGAGCATTTTCTCAAACCGGCCCTACCCTGGACGGCGGAGGCGTTTGAGAAGTATGTGCTCAACAATCAATACGCTTAAGTTTTGGGTAAAAAGTTTCATAAGTCTTGTTTTTATATCTTTGAGACGGGTTTGGTTTTTCTAAGACATGCATATAATATTTCCCTAAGCCTGACTCAACAAGAGGCTTTCCAGCTTGACAAGCTTCAATAAAAATTTCAGCATTTTTAGTAGAAAAGCCTAAGGATTTGAATAAATTATCTACATAGGGCAGTTTTACTTTTCTATCATCAAGGAATCTAATCGCTTTTATTATCTGTCTTAGGATACTAGCATTTCTATAAACGTAGGGTGTTGAGTCTATGACCCTAGGAGTAATATCTTTAACTGAGATTACTTTAAATCCTGCTTTTTGAGCATATGTTGTGAGAGTAAATGGGGTTATCATTTCAGGTAGCGTCCATCCTCGTTTGAATTTTTCAAATAATATCTTTTCACTTCCTTGTGGCTCTCTAATTGGATAACCGTCAAATATGACTAATTTGCACTCTGGTTTTAGAACTCTGAACATTTCTTCAAATAGAGATGGTTTTTCATGTGGAGGGATGTGACAGAATGTTTCAATGGCAAAAATACCGTTATAAGTATCGCTAGCTATGGGCATACGAAGATAATTGCCGACAAGGAATCTAGCACTATTAGTTTGCCGAGTTCGTTTTAGTTTATTTGCAATTTCAATTTGTTTTTGTATTAATGATATGCCAGTCACGGTTATGTGCGGATTTTCTTTTGCTAACTGTGTGGTACAACCACCAATTCCACAACCAGCTTCAAGAATATTGGGATTGTCAACATTATTTGGTAGTTCCAGTAATTTTAGTGCTTCTCTAACTGATTGTTTGATAGCCTCGTTAAGTGATTTGAATTTTTTGATGTCCCAAGCGTGGTGCAACTGAGCAGGATGATCAGATTTTTCCCACCCAAATAGAATGGCAGTAATGATGGAGTGAGGACTTGCCCACATTTTGTATAGACCTGAGCCAGAACCGTAATGATCCTCCAGGGAGCTAAGTGCTTCGGTCGAATAGATTGATTCATAGGTTGATTTTTTCATAAGATTTTTCCTTTATGTTAAGGGTCATAACATGCTCTACAACATAATCTACTTAGTAATTCATTGAAACATAACGTCTCTTGAATTAGGAAAATTGTGATGTATAAACATTTCAAAATTATGGGAGCTGGACCAGCAGGTTTGATAGCAGCGATCACCTTAGCTAGAGAAAATTACGAAGTGACCGTTTACGAGAAAAATAAAGAGTGTGGCATGCGATTTAAAGGAGATTTGCAAGGGTTAGAGAATTGGTCATCAAGAGTAAACGTTCTTGATGAGATAATCAATTTTGGAATTGAAACCAATTTTGATTGTGACCCTTTTTGCTCCTTAATCGGCGTTGATTCAAAACGGCAAACTACTAAATTCCGCAGCCAGCAACCATTCTTCTATCTAGTTAAACGTGGCTATTTACCTGGTACCTTGGATCAGGGGTTAAAAGAACAAGCCCTTGAATTAGGGATTGATATTAGATTTAATACACGAGTTCACGAAGATGAAGTGGATATCGTAGCTTCTGGCCCAGTACCAAAAAGACTCTGCGCGATTGATACGGGTATTATATTTGAAACTGATGCAGAAGATATGGCATATGGTATGCTAGACGATGCAAATTCTTATAAGGGCTACTCATACCTGCTAATTACTAAAGGATATGGTTGCATGTGTACAGTTCTGTTTGATAAGTTTTCTGAAATTCATCAACAATTCGCTCTAGTTCGAGAAACCTTTGAGCAGATAACGAATATAAAGATTATAAAACCCTCTATAGTCGGTGGCTATGGAAACTTTTCCACCAAAAATACCTTTGTCAAAGGTCGCCAACTGTATGTTGGCGAAGCTGCTGGATTACAAGATTTACTCTGGGGTTTTGGTATTCGGATTGCACTCCGTTCCGGTTATTTGGCGGCTCGATGCCTCATTGAGGGTAAAGATTATGCTGCCGAGGCAAAAAAGTTATTTTATGATAGTAGTCGAGCATCTGTGGTAAACCGAGCAATGTGGGAATATATGGGTAATTCAGGTTATAGGCTATTCTTAAGTTTAGGCCGTCGTAGCAAAGACCCCAAAGAATTTTTGTATAAACTTTTCCAGTACAATGCTTGGCGACGCTTGGCTTTTCCAATTGCTTTGTGGGATTTACGTCGTCGGCATACCAAAGCAGGCTACTGAAAACCTGATTAAAATATAGCTGATTAAAGGGTGGGGGCGTGTTCTGCGATCCATCGTCTGATTAAGGGCACTTCTATGGCATATCTTCCATTCGTTTCAGTCAAAATGGAACATTGAACTAACTTAGTAATAATATCTTGATCCTCTTTGTTGGTTGGGGTTAAACAAACTTCTTCTACGGATTGAGCTATATCACTAAGCAACTTTTGCCCAGATAAGCCTACAGCTTCATCCCAAACATTTTGAAAATAAGGGCGTCCTTGTTTAAGTGCCGTCACAACAGCTGCTTCGACCAAATCACCATCAACTTTTGTAATATGACGAGCATTAGCTAATTCTACAATCGAAAAACAGACTAATTGTAATAAATAGGGATGACAGTGGGTCTCGTATAATATTTGGGCTATAGCGTTATCGGTGTAGTTCAAATTGAATGGAATCTCAGAGTCAGGATTGCGAATCAAATCTTCAGCCTCAGAAGGATTAAGGTAACTAATGGCGAGAGGTTGAACATTAATGAAGTAAGATGCCCAACCTGGGCCTAACTGTTCCAGAGTTTGTACTCCAGCAAACAAAAGTGAGATTTTCTCTTGGTGTTGGATGGTGTGTCTGATTTCATCCAGAAGCTTGTGACTAATTTGACCATCACTAACAGCTTCGCCCAGTTTCTCAAATTCGTCCAAGGTTAATAACAAATTAAAATCTCCCAAAGCCGGTAAAGCCTTTTCCTCTAACCACTCATCAAATGCAAAGAACGGAGCGGCCTGAAAGTCAAGTTGACTAGGTGCCGGAATTATCAATCGGTATGGTCGAGCATCACGACTGATAGAACGAGCTACACTTAGAAGAAATGAAGCATCATCGGTCAGGTAAGCCGGACGCTGTAAGTCCATGAAAGTGGGAATAGTTTTGCCGGATAAAAGTGCGGGTAACTGTAAGAGAAAAGAGGTTTTGCCCATACGACGTGGTCCATGGAGAACCAGGGTTTGTCGACCACGTTCTAATAGAGCTTTAGCAACTGCATCTCGCAGGTCGTATCGCCCCTTGAACAGTCCTTTTCTATTCAGTCGTATAGGATTGCCTACAACGTAGGGATTAACAATAACTATCTCCTCATTATTCTGTGAAATTTCGGAAGAATCCAACTCGGCCAGTAATATTTTTTGCCAACTTTCTACTGCCGGATGCCAGCGTTGATAAGTTTGACCCCCTTGCAGATTAAGGCTTTTTTCTAAATTTTCTAACCGCTCTAGGGCCTCTCGCAAGCCCAATCTACGATTATAAAGACTATCGGAATGTGTAGCTATTTCGACATCTCTACTAATCGAAAGAAAGCGTGGCATGGCCTCAGCAATATCTTTACCTAAAACACTGAGATCATCCGGTAACCAAGAAATTTCATTTTCCATCTTTAAAATTTGTGTTACGGTTTTATATCCGGATAACTTCTCAGCAGTAAATGCTCTTAGAGCATTACCAGCAGCCCATTGTTGTCGGAAAGATTGAGCAACAAAAGTAATTTCAGCTAAACCGCCTTCCTGATTGTCTCGCGTAGTTAATAAAAGTAAACTGTCGAGTAATGGGAGTGGTAACCAAATATGATCATCCCAATGTATTGGGGAAAGCTGACAGTATTTAATAGCTTGGCTCTCATTTTGACTAGCTCGATACAACATTAATATGTGCCATAAAAATTCAAAAGGGTAGTATAGGAGGTGAAAATAAAATAGAATAAACATGATTGTATACCCTACCCCCGCAGCTAATGCACCACTTATTCCTGCTACTTGTAGAATGGCAATAATTGCGCCTATACCTGCAGTGGCATATGCCACTAAACCAGCTAGCATATCCTTTTCTGCCCGTTTAGGTATTCGAAGAAGCATAGCAAAACCAGTACCAATGAGACCCCCTCCCAAAACGGCAATAAGCGTATTAAACTGACTCTTTTCAAAGCTTAATAACTCGCCCGCACCTGCACCAACAAGTACACCAACTGCAAGGCCCAAAGCCATTGAAATAAAAACTTTAGCTCCTACATTTCTCTCTATAATAAAAATAGCAGTTAATCCTACAACTATGCTGATAACAATAGCTATAGTTAAGCTGGTGTTGCTCGATAGATACGATCCAATGCCAGCCGCTGTGCCACCTATGATACTGAAACTCACAATTATGATAGACTCTCTTACTTTGTCCCTCAATAAAATAAAGGTCACAATCATTCCTGCCGCTGCAGAGATGCCAAATAAGACTCCCATCTCTATTACAGCTAATACATCATTTGTTAATCCAATATTTCCCAAACCTAGTGCAATAGGAATTAATATTCCCCCAAATAAATTCGTTCCGATACTATGAGCAATGCTGCTACCTACACCTACACCAATAACTCCCGCTGTTTCCCCTATTAAACCGTACCCCAGGCAGGCTATTAAGCCTACGCCGGCAGCGATCCAATTGACTTGCCAACCAAAAATAGTAGCAACCAATAGAATGATTATGGAAATAATTGGGGGGAAGACATACATAACCGTTATAGATTGAACTAGCAAACGGCGCAACCCCCTATTTTTTAAAATGTGTGGCCAAGCTTCCCAGATGGTGAAATCCTCTACCAAACCAGGCACCAAATAAGCAGTATAACGCCTTAAAGTAATCGGTTTGAGAAAAACCCAATAGATGAGTTGTAAACAAGCTATCCAAAAGTTAGGATGCATTACAGGCATTTTTTTCTCCTTCAGTATCTTTTCTGTAAAGAATTTTACAATTAGATTTTGGAGGCCTATTTTATGAGAATTATCTATAATGCAACGAGAGTAAAAATTTAGGAATTGAGGTAAATAAATATGAACAGTGGGCGGCAATTGGGGAATATTTTAACTCCATCGCCCGGATCGTATTCCTTCAGCGAAAGCCAAGCTAAATGGATGATTATCACGAAGTAGACCACGTTCATTCAAGGAGTTTAGAGTACGCTGATCGGGTTTAGTTCTTGCAGTACGTCCAAGTGCTGCTTCTCTCAGAGTAGATTGTTCAATTTGAGATAGACTGCGCCACATACTTGCCATATGTGGTTCTATTTGATTTAGCAAATCTTCGTAAAGTTCATTATAGTTAAAAATGCCGTTTTGATAAGCACTCCAAAGGGCATCTGCCGCCATTTGAGTGAAGAAGGGATGACCACCTGCTACTCTGTCAACAAAGGCCAAATCATCATTAGTAACCTCAAATTGATCACTTAGGAGTGCCTGCCATTCAGAATTAGTTAACAATCCCAATGTCTCTTGAATGAAGATATTGTAAAATGGAGATATTAACCCACCTGAAGCACACAAATCAGCTAGGGGATGTGTTGATGAGGTGATCATAGCCATTTGGCTCATTTGGCCATTTGCGCGCCAATCTTCTAAAATTTCGTCAAATTCGTGGGGACGTTTAGTCAAATTTTCCATTTGATCCAAACATAAAATTAAGCTTTTCCCTTGATCCAGCATATCCTCTAAGGCAAAATCAAATGCACCTAAATCCCCATCTTGCTCAGCTAGCCATGGCTCCCAGCCCAATGCTTTCTGCAACTCGCGTCGTATAGCTCTGAACAAATTAGGGCGTGTATGACAGTAGCCTTTCATTAAATCGAGATAAATAAAGACGTATTGTTGAGATTGAGGCAGAAAATGTTCTGGTCGGGTTACAATATAATTTAACAAAGATGATTTACCGATGCGACGTTCACCAACAATAGAAATACTCTGTAGGGAGCGGGCACCTATTCGACGTGCAATAAGTCTTAGAGTAGCCTCACGACCATAAAATAAATCTGGCGGCACAGCACCGCCACAAATAAAGGGACTATCACCTAAAATTGATTTAGAAGAAGAAAAAATTTTATTAGAAATTGTATGAGGTTTTTCAAAAATGTCGTTGGACTTAGTTGAATCAGTTTGAGGAGATGACTCTATATCTAAATCTTCTGAAGGAACTTCTGAACTCTTCACTCGGTACGCTTTTATTAAGGAGGAGCTAAATACTGCGTATTTATCAGGATTTTCCCCCTTTACAAGCATTAATAACTTGTCAAATAAATTATTGCTATCACAATAAACAATAAGTCTCTGAATTTTTGATTGAAAGTCCATTCCAGTCGAAAACTTTTTATGCACATCAGGAAAGTAATCATAGCAAAAAATATTAAAATCCTCATCACTAAAAGCTTCTGTTAGCAGTTTTCGAATAGTAGGGGTATTAAATTTATCGTGAGAGGAAGAATGTGCTGTCACTCTGTTTGGTTCCTAAAGGCACTACTATTTAATTGTGGCTAAAAATGTCAAGTATAGTCTATTCTAACATAAAATGGTCTTTATAAAAAGCAGAGATCCATAAGCTGAAAATAGAAGGTTGAAGCTGTATATTTTGAACTCCTGATTTTATTTCATTAAACTGGGTTGGTGAGAGGGGGCTTAGGTGAGGTCAGCGGATCCTGAGGCGGGCGGGCCAGGAAGCGGTAGTAACGGACCAGCCAATGGTTCGACCAGCCGAAGAAGGTGGTGTGGCGCATAATCATGTTGACCTGATCGCGGCCCATTTTGGCTTCGGCCAGCAGGACGTTGGCGTTGTTGCGGCTGACGGCCAGGGTTCTGACGGCGAAAAAGAGGGGCCACATGCAGGCCAGGCGAATGCGGTGCTGGCGGCGAGGGAAGGCGGTAATATAGGTCATGCCGTGCCACAGATGGCGCTCGGCTTTGTCGGCCAGCATGTCAACCACCTGCATAGCTTTATCCAGATTTTCGGGGGCAAACAGGTCGTCACGGGTCAAGCCAACGTGTTCGTAGAAGGTGCGGGGGACAAAAACCCAGCCCCGCTCGTAATCCTTGCGCATGCCCCGAATCACGTTGACCGTTTGCAGGGCCAGACCGTATTCCCGCGAGAGGGGCATCAACTGCTCTTTGCGGGCGCGGATAATGGGCGAATACCAGGCAAAAATGTCGGTCAGCAGGTAGCCCACTCGCCCGGCCACCTGATGCATGTAGTCGTCCATTTCCTCTTCGTTGTCCACGTAGGGGCCGTGTTCCTGCCAGCGGGCCATACCCAGTGAGGTGCGATTGACTCGCTCGACGATGGCCTGCTGAATTTCGTCGGGGAGTTTATGCAGATGCTCGATGACCACCTGGGCGTTTTGGGCCACGTAATGTTCAGGATCGCTGCTGTCCAGGTCGGCCAGATTATGGGTCAACTTTTCAATCGGGGCGGCCTCGCTCAACACCTGCGCCCACAAGCGCAGCAGGTCGGCTTTCTGATTGGCCTCCATAATTTCGTTATCTTCCAGGCAATCAGACACGCGCAGCAGCAGGTACGAGACGGTGATCGAGTCGCGCAGTATTTGGGGCAGTTGTTCTATTGATAAGGCAAAGGTGCGGCTAACTCGACGCAGCATCTCGTATTGGTGCATAGGGCTTGTTCCTCTCGGTGGTAAAAGTTGGTGCTACTTGCGAATATACCATTTATAAGCCAGCGCGTCAAGAGGGAATTTTGGTTGGAAAAATGGAGGATTGGAAGGCTGGAAGGATGGAAGATTGCAAACTCCCCAACCTTCCATTCTTCCAACCTTCCAGTCCTCCATTACCTCAACGCTGCCCTTAAGATTTCCGCCGGATGATAGGCCTGGCGGCCCGTGCCGTGTTTGATCTGCTGGCGGCAACTGACTCCGGCGGCGGCGATAAGGGTTTCCTGATTTTTTTGCCGAATGGCCGGCAGCAAACGGCGTTCGGCCATGGCCAGTGAGATGTCGTAATGTTCAGCTTCATAGCCAAAGGCGCCGGCCATGCCGCAGCAGCCGGAGTCAATTTCGGTCACGCTGTGGCCGGGCAGGGTCAGGGTGCGTTTGCTGGGCGCCGTCCCCACCAGCGCTTTTTGGTGGCAGTGGCCGTGCAGCAGCACCGGGCGAGAAACGCCGCTGAAATGGAGGTTTAGTTCACCGGCATCGGCCAGGCGAGCGATGAACTCTTCAAAGGTAAAACAGTGGTCGGCTACCAGCTTGACGCGCGGGTCGCCGGGCAATAGGGAAAAGTATTCATCGCGCATCGAGAGCAGACAGCTTGGTTCCAACCCGATAATCGGCCAGCCCTGCTCGGCCAGCGGGGCCAGCCGCTCAAGCGTCTCTCGCGCCGCCCGGCGGGCCTGCTTGACCAACCCCTTCGACATCATGGGCCGGCCGCAGCATTTGTGGCCGGGCAGAATGACCTCAAACCCGGCGGCTTCCAACACCTCGGTGGCGGCAATGGCGACATGCGGGTAGTTGTAGGTGTTGAAGGTGTCGTTGAAGAGAACGACCGGAGACCAGGGACCGGAGACCGGGGATAACTGACCGTTGACTGACCATCTTGCATGTTGCGTGTTGCGTGTTGCGTCCTCGCCTACTCCCTCTTGCCCCTTCTGACTTCTGACTACTGACCTCTGACTACTGATCCCCGACTTCCGTTTGAACCAGCGTGTAAACGGCTCACTTGCAAATTCGGGCAGGGGGCGCTGGCGGCTGATGCCGAGGAATTTTTCCAGGCCCCAGCGGACCAGGCCGTTTTTTAGCAAGCTGTTGGCCAGCGGCGCAGTCAAGCCACTGCTGAGATGGCTAAAAAAGGCGATATCGGCAAAGAGTTTGGCCCGCAGCGGAACCGGGTGCTTTTCATAATAATGGGCCAAAAACTCGAATTTGATTTTGGTCATATCCACCGAGGAGGGACATTCGGCTTTGCAGGCTTTGCACTCGATGCACAAGTCCAGTACCTCGTACATGCGCGGGCTGGTCAGTTCCTCGGCGGGCAGCGCGCCGGATAGAGCGGAGCGCAGGGCGTTGGCCCGGCCGCGGGTGCTGTGCTCTTCGTCACGGGTGACCATAAAGCTGGGGCACATCGTTCCGCCGGTTTTTTTGCGGCAAACCCCGGCCCCGTTGCACATTTCAACCGCTCGATGAAAACCCTGATCGGTGGAAAAATCCAGGTGTTCTCGGAGCGGGATGACCGCATACTCAGGGCCGTAGCGCAGATGGGCAGTCATAGGTGGGGCGTCTACAATATTGCCGGGGTTGAGCAAATGGTGCGGGTCGAAAATGTACTTGACCTGCCGGTATAGGCCGTATAGTTCAGGCCCAAAAAATTTTTCGTTCAGCCAACTGCGGGAGCGGCCATCGCCATGTTCGCTGGAGATGGCCCCGCCATAGCCGCTGACCAGTTCTGCCGCAAACGAAGCGATACGCGGCAGCTTGTCTACCTCGCCGGCCAGCTTGGCATTGATTAGAGGCCGGATGTGCAGGCAGCCGGCGCTGGCGTGGGCATAATAACTCACTTTTGTGCCCAGGTCGAGGCAAAACTGCTCCACGCGGGTAATGTATTCGGCCAGGTGTTCGACCGGCACGGCGGCATCTTCGATGAAAGGCGTCGGCTTGTAATCCCCTTTGACGCTCATCAACAGCCCCAAACCGGCTTTACGCACGGCCCAGACGTTGTTCTGTAGGGCCGGGTTGAGCAGCGGAACCACTGTACCGTTGACTTTTTCTTTTTGCATGTGCCGCGCCAGCCGGTCAACTTTGGCCTTGAGTTCCGCTTCGCTCTCGCCGTAAAATTCGGTGATCAGGATGCAGTAGGGCCGGCCCTGGATGAAGGTCGCCAGCAGGCGGGCATACTCCGGAACTTCACGGCACATGGTCAGCCCCAGGTTATCCAGCAGTTCCACGGCGGAAGGCTCAGTTTGCAGAATGACCGGCGTGGCGGTCAACGCTTCGTACAAATCATCGAACTGGACCAGAGCCAGGGCGGTCAGGCGGGGGCGGGGCACGAGGTTGAGCTTGATTTCGGTCATGGTCGCCAGCGTGCCCTCCGATCCGCAAATCAAAGCGGCCAGGTTAAAGCGGGGGTCGGGCGGCAAGAGGAAGGACGGCCCCTCGATCAGCCGATCCAGGTTGTAGCCGCCGCAGCGCCGCCAGTGGTGGGGCGTTCCGGCCCGGATGACATTAGCCTGGGTTTGGGTCAGTTGAGTAATACCGCGATAAAGCTCGCCTTCCAGGCCAGTTCGCTGCTGGTATTGGCTCAGCGCAGCGGCTTCCAGCGGACCGAAATGAGCCGGGCTGCCATCGCTGAGAATAACGTCCATCTCCAGCACGTGGTCGGCGGTCATGCCGTAGAGGATGGAGTGGCTGCCGGAAGCGTTGTTGCCGACGATTCCGCCGAGCGCCGCCCGGTTGCTGCTGGCCGGGTCGGGGCCAAATTGCAGACCCAGCGGTTTGAGCTGGTTGTTGAGTTCGTCCAGCACCACCCCCGGCTGGAGCCGCACCCAATGTTCTTCGCGGTTGATTTCCAGCACCCGGTCCAGGTAACGGCTCACGTCAATCACCAGCGCCTCGTTAACGGCCTGTCCGGCCAGGCTGCTGCCCGCCGCTCGCGGCAAGACAGGAATTTTATATTTGGCCGCCAGTTCCATGGCCGCCTGGATGTCCTCCACCGTTTTGGGGATGAGTACGCCGTGGGGCATCACCCGGTAGCTGCTGGCGTCGGTGCTATAGAGGATGCGGCTGTAACGGTCGGTACGCAGGTCGCCGCTGATGCGTTTTTGGAGATCGTTGAAAAAATCGGGCAGGCTGGAAGATAAATTCATTCTATTTGTCCCGTACGTAAGGCAGTTCGTAACTACTCAGCCATGTCATTTCGACCGAAGGGAGAAATCTCTGAGGCCGATGTAGCGGTAGGGATTTCTCGGCCTACGGCCTCGAAATGACATGAGGGCTGAGCAGTTACATTATTTTCTTTGAAATGCCTAAGTCTTTGTTGCCTCCCGCTCGAGGTCGCCGTGGGGCCAGCCGGAGCCGTTGGGACCCAACAGATGCGGATACCCTTGGGCCAGCGCGGCCATCATCTGCTCAAAAGGCAGGTCGGCAAAGTGACCGTGATCGCGCAGGTATTCCATATGGTGTTGGCCCTGGGCGTCGAAGGGGTGGAAGATGGAGTCGCGCCGCCCGTCAAACTCCAACGGCAGCACTCCGAATTTCTGGCACAGCGATAGGTTGAAGGCGGGCGTAGCCTTAACCCAGCGTCCGGCCAGGAACAGCTCGGTGTAACCGTGATAGATAAACACATCGGTCCGCATAATGTCGAGCAGCCGCCCGCTGCTGAGGTGATTGCGCACATCGGCAAAGCCAAGCCGGCTGGGAATGTCGAGTACACGCGCCGCCGCGGCCAGCAACGCGGCTTTGGGGATACAAAAACTGACCTTTTCCGCCAGGGTGGTGCTGGCCTTGAACTTATATGGTTCAAAAACGAGATCGTAAACTCGGTAGCGGATTTGATCGCGCACGGCGTAGTAAAGGTTGACCGCTTTCTCGATGTCGGTTTGGCCGCCACCGGCAGCGGTCTGAGCAAATTCGATGACGGCGGGCGAGTCGCTGTCTATAAAATAGGTTGGCTGTAAATAAGGCCGAAAATCTGTGGTGGATAGTCTCACGTAGCTTTTACTCCTGGGCAGGGTGTCAAAAACTGCCGGGCAGTGTAGCATAAAAGAGGCTAATCCTCAATTGTCATCCGCAAAATGGGGCTTGGTGCTTTCCGTTTTCTTCTTTTTTACATACAATACCAGGACGCGATGACTCGTGAGGCGATGAGGCAAAGAATGGCAAATCCAAAATTTACCGTGGAAGAGTTTGAGCAACTGGTTGGACAAGCCCTAGACGATTTGCCGGAATTTTTTCAACAACAGTTGCAAAATATCGAGGTGGTGGTGGCCGACTGGCCGAGCGAGGCCGAACGGCGGTCGGTGGGGCTGAAGCCCGGCCAGCTTTTGTTTGGCCTGTATCACGGCATTCCCCTCACCAAACGGTCGAGCCATTACGGCATGGTCCTGCCCGACAAAATTACCATCTACCGCCTGAGCATCGAGCAGGTCTGCCGCACCCCAGAGGAAGTGATGCGGCGGGTTCAACACACGGTCAAGCACGAAATAGCCCATCATTTTGGCATCAGCGACGACCGGCTGCGCGATTTGGGCGCGTACTAATTGTGAATAATGAATTGTCAATTGCGAATTGTGAATGAAGATGGCGAATTTACCCAAAAGTAACAAATTGGTCTATTCAACCAAAAGTGGGGATGAGCGCAAAAAAGAGGCTGGGCCGGTAGGCCGGCGCAGTTCGCTGCCGCCGCAGCAGCAAAATTTAAAGATTATGCGCGACAAAAAAGGGCGTGGCGGCAAGACCGTCACGGTCATCTCCGGCTTTGTCTTGACCGAAACGGATTTGACCGAGCTTTCAAAAACCCTCAAAGCGTTGTGCGGCGCGGGCGGTACGGTTAAACAGGAGGATGGTCTCCAGATAATCGAAGTTCAGGGCGATCACCGGGATAAAGTGGCCGAAAAACTCAAGGGGTTGGGCTATAAGGTAAAACTGGCCGGTGGCTGAGAAGAAGAAACTCACTGCCCGACATTTCCTGAAAAGCGACAAATTTTCAGCCCTGAATTGCACGAAAGGCAAAAAAGTTTGGCTATTCTGGCCGCGAGATGATGACCTTATCCACTGCCGCCGCCAGCGAGCGGGTATCGGGGGAAGCGCCCAGGCGTAGATAGGCTGTCCCGGCGCTGCCGGCATTGGTTTGCAAAGCGGCGCCGGCAGCAGCATTTTTGACGCCGATGGCGGCAAAGGGGACGCGGAGCGCCGCCGTATCCAGGCCGAGAGATTGCAGCGCCGCCTGGGTGTCGCTGGTAAAAAAAGCTGTCGCCTCCAATCCCTGGCTGGCGAGCAGCACAATCTGCCCCGCCGGAATTTCGGTGATAAACTGACTCAAAGCCGCTGCTTCAAAAGTGTTGGCGGCCGTATCGAAGCCTTTCACGGCCAAAAGCTGGCCCGACTGCGGCTCGATAACCGCTACATTCACCCCCCGCCGGTGAGCGGAAGCGTCAATCTTCTCCTCGCCAAAACCCACTGAAATAAAAGCAAAATCACTACCGCTGCTGATTTCCAGATCAAGCGGGGTCTCAATTTCGGTCTGTCCTATCAGCCGATTGGCCGGTAATACCTGGCGAGGCTGGGCTGTTTCGGCAAACCGCAGCGTCAGCCGGTTCAAGCCGGGGGTCAGATACCTTTCGGGCAAAAGGGCCTCAATAACTTGCCAGCCTTCGTATAGAGAAAAATTATCCAACAACAAATGACCGTTCAAAACCAAAACAACACTTTGACCCGACATCCCCGGATAACTGAATGGAGCAATCTGAATAGACGCATACCGGTCGCCAGGGCCGCGAACAGGAAAAAAGAGGGCAGCTTCGGCGGCAGTCGCCCAGTTAGCTGTAGCCGCAAAGATTTCCTCGTTGCTAGTCCAGCCTTCACCCCGGTAAGGGTCGCTGCTCCAGTCACCAAAATCGAGGATCAGTGGATTGGGGATGTCGCTTTGTTGCGCAGCAAACACCTGCACGCCGGAACTTTGATAGCTGGGTTGGGGATCGTGGGGAATCAGATCGAGAGCCAGTTGGCGGGTGGCAGTGAAGGTATCTTCATAGGGTTTGCGATAGGGCAGGGGATCATGAATGACCAGATATTTGATGTTATACAGGGTCATCAAATCAGCGGCCTGAAGCCGCGCCCGCTGGAGGGTAGTCTCGTCTGCCGGGGTGTAAAGTTCAGTGTCAGTCAACGCCTTGAACAGCGGAATGTTGGCGTAGTAATCAAATTTAAAAACCGGGTTGCGCGAGGTGTTGCCCCCTAGAATGGCCTGTTGGTGGGCCGATTGATAGTATTGCAATTGAGTCTGCTCTGCGCCGAGGGTGCCATAACTGTTGCGCCAGCCAAGCGGTAGTTGCAGCAGGGTAAAACTATCCGGCTCCGCGCCAATTTGCCGGTAGACATCTGGAATACGAGCATCGGATAAGGGCAGGGGGACGCTATACTGGTCGAAGAGAAGGAGAAGAAGGAGTAGGGAGTAGGAAGTAAGGAGTAGGAAGTGGTGCGTGGTGCGTGGTGCGTGATGCGTGATACGTGACACATGATACATGACACTTGACACGGCGAAGCTGACCAGCACAGCCAACGACATGGTCAGCGGGATGCCGAAGCGGTTGGGGACGCGGTTGGCGTTGATGAGGGGGATATAATGGAGCAGGGCAAAAGGGAGGGGAAAGGTGACTTCGAGACCATCCAGATTAAAACGGTTCTGGCCGTAAAGGGTTAACAGCGGGCCGAGGCTGAGCACGGTAAAAATAAGCGCGCTCCCCAGCCAGACCCAGCCCTGGCGGCGGCAAACCACAAAGCCTAGCAGAGCCAGAGCCAAAATTCCGTACCCTAAAAAAAGGGTATTGACATCGCTGAAACGCCCCGTGCCCTCGACCACCGCCCGCAGTTCTCGCAGCCACTCCTGGTCAGAGAGGGGATGCAGCGGCGTCAACGTCACCAGGCCGGCCAGGTCGGCGCTGAGTTTGAGGCCCTCGCCCCAGCCCGGCTCGG
Source organism: Anaerolineales bacterium (assembly GCA_015075405.1). Taxonomy (GTDB): domain Bacteria; phylum Chloroflexota; class Anaerolineae; order 4572-78; family J111; genus DSQQ01. The sequence goes on along the minus strand of JABTUK010000002.1, from coordinate 675,461 downwards.
CGTAAGCGGGATCGAGAAAATCGGGCAGGACGGACAGAATGAAGGGGCCGGTGAGCAGGAAGGTGATAAAGCCAATGGCGAATAAGCGAATAAGCGAATGGTGAATGGTAAATTTTTCGCCATTCATCATTCGCCATTCGCTGATCCACAAAATGAGCGTCAAAAAGATTAAAAACACGCTAAAGGTCAATTCAGCATAGAGGCAGAGGGCGGCAAAGAGGCCGGTCAGGAAGATGGTTTTCCAGCCGCCTCGATGGAGGGTTTTGAGGAGAAAAAGGGTGTAGAAGGGAAACCATTGGATGGTGACAAAATTGTAATGGCCCAGGGCGGCATACATCATCCGGCTGGCCGAGAAGGCAAAAACAGCCCCAGCCGCAAAAGCAGCGGGATAGGGAGTAAGTAGTAGGGAGTAGGGAGTGGGGGGAAAGAGGCGGGTCCGCTCCGGTCTCCGGTCTTCGGTCCCCGGTCGGCGGATTAGATATAGCGACAACAGAAACATACCGTAGGCGCTGGAAATGAAGGAGAAGAGCAAGGTTAAATTACTGGCCGGGGGCAGGGAAAAGGCGAGTTGCAGCGGCAAACCAAAGGCGGCGTTGAACAGGTTAAAGGTGTAGGTAGTCAGTTTGATGCCCAGCGGAAAAAAGATGTAATTCGACTCCAGCGGGGTCTGGCCCAAATTCAGCAGGCTGTATTTGAACCACCACATATTCCAGAGAAACGTGGACTCATCAAAGGCCCAGGTAGCCTCGCCGGGCACGTGGGTGGTGAAATGGACCGCCAGCGGCCAGGTGAAAACGAGGGCCAGCAGGGTATAAAGGCTGATAACAACTAGATGGGGACGGAATTTTTTATTCATACCGCCTCATCATACCACGAATAGGATGACTCAAAAAATAATGCTTTTGGCGGTTTATGACAGATACATTGCCCACTTACTCTACTCGTGGTAAAATCAAACCACCTCACTTTACCGCTTGAGACAGTCATCAGGGGTCAGTAATCAGTAATCAGTTGACTAATTACTGATTACTGGTCACTGCTAACTGATGACTGTTCACCGATGCCAGCAGTTCAATACCAAAAGTAACTTAACCAAAATAAGGAGCCGATAGTAGATGGAGATTACGGTTAAGCAAGCTCAGGGTCGAGTTCCGGTAACAATCCTTCAAACCCATGGCGACCTCGACGCTTCCAGCTTTCAGACTTTGATTAGCAAAGGTAAGGAAGTGTACGACGCCGGCGCTCGGGATATTCTACTGGATATGAGCGATACCGCCTTTATGGGTAGTTCTGGTCTGGCTGCCCTGCACAGTCTGGCTTTGCTAATACGGGGCGATGAAATGCCCGATTTGGAGGCGGGCTGGAACGTTTTTCATGATATTGACCGCGATCGCGGCTCGGGGTTGCAGCAGCATCTCAAATTATTCAACCCGCAGCCGCAGATACAGAAGGTGCTGGAAATGTCGGGGCTGACCCAATTTTTTGAAATTCACACCGACCTGGATACGGCCATCGCCTCGTTTTAGAGATGCGCGATTTTTTGAGGAAAATCCCACTGCTGGCCGATTTATCGGAGAGCGACTTGGAGCTGCTGAGCCAACTGGCCGAAGTGATCCAGCTTAAAACCGGCGACCTGTTGTTTGCCGAAGGCAGCGCCAGTGACCGGGCTTATATCATCAAAGAGGGCCAGCTTGATATCATCAAAGCTTCGGCTACCGGCGATATGCTTCTGGCCGTCCGCGAACCCGGTGAAGTCATCGGCGAAATATCACTGCTTGACGACGCGCCTCGCCTGGCCAGTGTGGTGGCTCGCACCGACAGCGTGCTATTGGCAATCAGCCGGGAGCAGTTCGACCATCTTTTGGAGACCAGCCCGGCGGCATCGCGGGCCATTTTGCGCATCCTGTTGCCCCGCTGGCGGACCACGGAAGCGGCTTTACAGACTGCTCAGACCGAACTGGCCCAACGGCTGGCCGAAAGCCGCCAACGCACTGCCGAATTAACGACGGTCAATATCATCAGCCAGGCCCTTAACGCCGAGTTGGAGTTTAATTCGCTGTTGGACCTGATCGGCGAGCAGATGCGCCAGACGTTTGCGGCCGATATTGTCTATCTGGCCCTGTATGACCCGCAGACAAACATGATCCATTTCCCTTATGATTATGAGGGTGGGCAGCGGCTGGTGGGCGAGTCAATTTATTTTGGGCAGGGTTTAACCTCCAAAATTATCGAGTCAGGCCAACCCCTGCTCATTAATCACAATTTTGAGCAGCACCGAAATGGGTTAGGCGCAGAGCAGATTGGCAGCCAGGCTAAATCCTTTTTGGGGGTACCCATCCAGCTTGGACAGCAAAGTATCGGGGTTATCAGCGTTCAAAGCACCAAACAGGAAGGGCGTTTTAACGACAACGATGTGCGCTTGCTGTCCACTATTGCCGCCAATGTGGGCGCCGCCATTCAAAATGCGCGGCTTTTCGAGGCCATTCAACAAGCCAAGCGCGGCCTGGAGCGGGAGCTGGAAATTGGCCGGGAAATTCAGGCCGGATTTCTGCCGGAACAACTGCCACAACTGCCCGGTTGGGAAATTGCGGCTCGTTTTCAGGCGGCGCGGGAAGTGGCCGGAGATTTCTACGATGCTTTTCCGCTGGCGGGCGGCGATAGAGTGGTTTTGGTGCTGGGTGATGTCTGCGGTAAAGGCGTGGGTGCGGCCCTGTTTATGACCCTCTTCCGCAGTCTGATCCGGGCTTCGGCGCATTTGATCTATTCGACCGGCCAGCCGGAAGGAGCCGCCGGCCCATTTGATGATGCGAGTACGTTGAAAAATATGGTCACACTAACCAACAACTACGTCGCCCGCACCCATTATCGGGCCAGTATGTTTGCCTCGCTTTTTTTGGGTGTTTTGAACCCGGTCACCGGCTCGCTCATCTACTTGAACGGCGGCCACGAGTCGCCCGAAATTTTGGGGTCCGAGGGGGTAAAAGCCGCTTTAACCCCGACCGGCCCGGTGGTTGGCTTATTTGCCGATATGGATTTCAAAATTCAGCAGGTGTACCTGGAGCCGGGCGATACCTTATACGCCTTTACAGATGGGGTGATTGATGCCCAAAATTCGGCCGGTGAGATGTTTGGCCGGGAAAATTTGCGCTCGCTGCTGGCCCAACCGGTTGCCTCGGCCGCGGCCTTGCTCGACCTGATCGAGACCACCTTAAATATCCACGTGGCCGGGGCCAACCAATACGATGATATTACCATGCTCGCCGTGCAGCGAAAATGAAAAGGTCGCAGGGTCGCAGGGTCGCAGGGATGTATTAACCCTGTCTACTGTCTACCGTCTACTATTTTCAGGAGGATGCAACTATGAGTGCTGAATTTCAAATTACCGTTTCAAAACAGCAGGGACGGGTTCCAGTCACGGTACTTCATCTCCAGGGTGATGTGATTGACGCCAACAGCTACGGACAACTCGAAGCGCAAGTGCAGGCCGTTTACGAAGCCGGCGCGCGCAATGTGCTGCTGGATCTGACCAAAGTTAAGTATATCAGCAGCGCCGGGCTGCGCGCTTTACACAGCATCTTTTTGCTGCTGCGCGGCGATACTCTGGCCGAAAGCGATCAGGTGATGAAAAAAGGGTTAATGGATGGCACTTTTAAATCGCCTCACCTCAAACTCCTCAACCCTTCGCCAACGGTAATGGAAACACTGCGCACCATGGGCTTTGATATGTTTCTGGAAGTGCATCGCAATCTCAAAGACGCTGTGGCCTCTTTTTAAATTAAAACCAGCCGATGATGACCACTCGCTACATTCTCCATACCACTGCCGAACTCAAGAACCTGAGCCAGATTCGAGATTTTATCGAAGCGGCGGCGCTGGGGCTTGGCCTGCCTCCGGAAAGTATTCACAATATTCAATTGGCCGTAGACGAAGTAGCAACCAACATCATGGTTCACGGCTATCAGGGCCAGGGTGGGCCGCTGGAAATCGAGGTCAAGCGACCGGAACGCGATCTGGTGGTGTCCCTCCGGGATGAAGCTTTTCCCTTTGATCCAACAACGGTTCCCCCGCCTGATCTGACCTTGCCCCTGGCCCAACGGCCCATTGGCGGGCTGGGTATTCATTTAGTGCGGCAAACCATGGACGAGATTCATCACCAGGTTACCCCGACCGGCGGCAATCAACTGACACTGATCAAGCATGACCCTTCGTAGGGGCGAAACAACTCGATTGATAGCCTCGAAGCACCCAAAAGTTGGCTGGCAAAACGCGGCGCCCGTGCTATAATAAACCCAGGTGGTCAAGATGGTTCCCGAAATTACGACTGAAAAAATGATAATCTATCAAGCGGCAGCGCGTCAACGCCGACAGCAGCAGGCGCAGAAGATATTTTTACGCTACCGGCGAGCCAGGGAAGTTGTTCTGGAAGCCTACCACATTTTAATAGAGCAATTTGGAGCTAGCCGAGTTGCCATGTTTGGTTCAATCCTTTCGCTTGAACGTTTTCATCAACATTCTGATGTGGATTTAGTTGTGTGGGGACTGGATGAGCGGGTTTATTATCGAGCTGTGGCGCGTCTGCTCAGTCTGGATGTAACAATTCCGGTGGATTTGATTGAAGCTGAACTGGCTTCACCCACTTTATTGGCCCTTATAGAAAGAGAGGCGGTGTTCCTGTGAGAGCCGGGGAAGCAGCTTTAGCCGCCCGGCTACGTGTTGAATTGGAAGAATTAGAGCGAGTTGTGCGCCGGGCTGAACATTTGTTAGCCAAAACCCAAACGCAGGGGGATGAGGACTATCTTGATGGAGTAGCTCTAAATTTGCATGGTTTTTATGCCGGCGTTGAGCGTATTTTTGAAGAAATAGCTGTGAAATTGACGGCTCATTGCCAGCCGGCCCTGAATGGCATCGTGACCTTCTCCTGCAAATGTCGGCTGAAGTGGCCGGGACACGTCCGCCCGTGATTGATCGTACTACCCGTGATTGTCTGGATGAATACCGAGGATTTCGCCACGTGGTCAGAAATGTTTACACCTTTAACTTGCGCGCGTCACGGTTGCAGGAATTAGTAGCCGATTTACCCGCCTGCTATGGCGCTCTGGCCCGCGACCTTACAACATTTTGCGATTTCTTGGATGCGCTGGCGACCGATGAGATTCATCATTGACCATTGCTCTGTTGCCATCAAGTAACGGGGTTAAATGATAACCGCTGCCCCCCTGGGTCTTTACCTGCACATCCCCTGGTGTCCAACCCGGTGTATTTATTGCGATTTTAATACCTACGTTGAGGGCGAAGCCTCGCTCAAAACCCATTACCATGCCGCCCTGCGCCGAGAAATCCTCCAAACCGGCGCGGTCCTGGAACGGCCCCAGCTCGATACAATCTTTATCGGCGGCGGCACCCCCACCACCCTGCCGCCGGCAGCTTTGCTCGAACTGGTCGAAACCGTCAAAACCGCCTTCGCGCTGCGCCCCGGCGCAGAAGTCACCGTCGAAGCCAACCCCGGCACACTTTCAGTCGAATATCTGCGCGAACTCCGCCAGGGAGGTATCAATCGCCTCTCCCTCGGGGTGCAAAGCTTCAACGACGACGAACTCCGCTTTCTCAGCCGGCTGCACGATGCCGCTGCCGCCCGCTGTGCCGTCGAGCAGACCCGTGCCGCCGGTTTTGACAACCTCAGCCTGGATTTGATTTTTAACCTACCGCAGCAAAGTTTGGCCCAGTGGCAGGCCAATTTAGAGGCCGCCATTGAGTTGGAGCCGGACCATCTCTCCCTCTATTCGTTGATTGTCGAGCCGGGGACGCCGCTGCACCGGCAGGTCGCCGGCGGCCAAATTCCCTGGCCCGACGACGACCTGGCCGCCGACATGTACGCTTATGCCCTGGACTCGCTGGAAGCTGCCGGCTACAGCCACTACGAAATCTCCAATTGGGCCAAAGCCAACGTTGAAGCGGACTGGCAAACGCCTCATCTAGCTTCCGCCCACAATCTCATCTACTGGCGCAACCAGCCCTACCTCGGCCTCGGCGCCGGCGCTTACGGCACTATCAATTCCCAACCCTCCAACCCTCCAATCTTCCAACCCTTCGACTTCGCTCAGGACAGGCCTTCCAACCTTCCAACCTTCCAACCCTCCCTCCGCTGGATGAACGTCAAACGCCCCCAAACCTACATCGAGCGCATCGAAGCCGGAGCCGGCCTGGGCGCAGCCCATGATGAGAAAAGCCTGGAAACCATTGACCCTGAAACGGCTATGGCCGAACATATGCTGCTCGGTTTGCGGCTGGTGCGAGAGGGCGTCAGCGCGGCGGAATTTGAGGCTCGTTTCGGTGTTAGTCTGACAGACCGCTATCCTCAAGCTGTCGCTCACGGTCTGGAGCGCGGCCTGACCGAGTGGGCCGAGTCGCCCACTGGTCCCCGTCTGCGACTGACACGGCAGGGGCGATTTTTGGCCAATCAGGCGGTGGTGGAGTTTATGGCGTAGCTCAGAATATAGAGAAAAGCAAAGGCATATGTTGTCATCTGCCAAGGATAGGTTACAATCTTCAATCATCACTCGCGGCGCGCTTCTGGGCGCGTTGACCGGCTTGAGCGTATCCGCTGCTTACGCCGGGCTGCTAATTGCTTTTTTCCTGGCGACGGTAGTGTGGGGGGCCGTCACCACTGCTCCCAATCACCCCGAAGACGCAGCCATCATGCTGCTGGTTGGGCCGGCGTCGGCGGGGTTTATGTTTATCTGTGCCAGCTTTATTGGGCTTCTACCGGGAACGCTGCTGGGGACCATCATCGGCCTGCTGATTAGCCTGCCGGTGGGATTGTTCGGTCCGCGTCTCACCGCGATAGGGGCGGCGGTGATCGGAGGGCTGGTCTCCGCCGGGGTGGTCGCTCTGATCCACATTTTGCTCATCAACGCAGACCCGGACCCGACCCTGCGCGAATATTTGTTGCTGACGATTATCCCCGGTTTTCTGTGCATCGGAGCCGGCGGTTGGGTGGGCTGGAAGTTGTGGAAAGGTAGCAAGTAGCAAAGGTCAAGCTGCATGAGCGATGCTGCTCTCTCTATTCTCCATCATCAGGCCGACACGCGGGCGGCGCAACTTCTGGCCGTAGCGATGGCGGAGCGGGGCGTCTACACTAGCCTGGGCGACATCGCCCAAAGCCGGGCGGTGGCTGTCTGCCTGGGGTCACACGGCTGGGACTCCCGCCAGAAGCGAGCAGTGGACCTTGCCTTAGCCCGGCAGGCCGAGGCTGAGGCGACAGGCCAACTCTGTCCCATTATCCCGGTGCTGCTGCCTGGAGCCGACCTGGCTCCTGCCTTTATCTTTCGCCATGCCTGGATAGATTTGCGCCACACCCTGGCCGATCCGGTCGGGCTGAACCGCCTAGCCGAAACTGCCCGCACGGGTACTGCACCCCTGCGCCCCATTGCCTCCCTCATTGATTTTTGTCCTTACCCCGGTCTCCACCCTTTTCGAGAGGAAGACACAGCCTTTTTCTTTGGCCGCGAAGCTGCCGCCGCTCGCCTGCTGGACGCGATCCGTCAGCGCAACCTGGTGGCCCTGGTTGGACCACCCGCCAGCGGCAAAACCTCGCTCATTCAGGCCGGACTCCTGCCGCTTCTGAAGGATGAAGGCGAAAGGCGGAAGGATGAAAATTTTTCTTCACCTTTCATCCTTCATCCTTCATCCTTCATCCTTTCCTACCGCCCCGGCCCTCAGCCTTTCCACCGTCTTGCGGCGCTTTTCACCGATTTGCTGACCCCGGATTTGGCCCCCGTCGAGCGGCTGGCGACTGTCCGGCGGTTGGGCGGTCAACTGGCGCGTGGGGAAACTCGGCTGGAGCAGTTGATTGACCCGGCGCTGGACCAAATGGGAGCTGACCGCCTGCTGCTGGTGGTGGATCAGTTTGAAGAAGTGCTGGCCCTCCCTCGTATCCCGCAGCGCCGGAGCTGGGTCGAGGCTCTTTTGGCAGCGCTGGCTCATCCTCAATTGACGATATTACTCTCACTGCGGGCCGATTTTTACAGCGAGGCCCTACAGTTGAGTCCTACCCTGAGCCGGCTGTTGGAAGGAAATGTTATCCATCTGCAACCGCCCACGCCAGCGGAGTTGGCCCAGGCGATGGTCAAACCGGCTCGGCTGGTCACTCTGGCTTTTGAGCCGGGCCTGGTTGAGCGCCTCAACGCCGAACTGGCCGAGTCGCCCCACCCGCTGCTGCTTTTGCAAGGCGCCCTGGTTGAGCTATGGCGGCGGCATCAGGGTGGACTGCTCCGGCATGCGTTTTACGATGATTTTGGCGGAGCGCGAGGCGTAGTCGCCCACCGCGCCGAGCAGCTTTTTCAAGGATTGACTCCCCGCCAGCAAGCGCTGGCCCGCCGCGTGTTGGTCCGGCTGGGCGCAACTCGACTGGCGGGGGGGCTGGGTTTGACTCGCCTGGCCGCCAGTTTGGAGGTGGACGCGCCCGGACTGCGGCGAGAGGTCCTGACGCCTCTGGCCGAAGCGGGATTTTTATCCATACAGTCTGACCCTATCACCGGCAGACCAACGGTAGCCATAACCCAGCCGGCCCTGGCCCCCTATTGGCCGCGCTGGCAAGGCTGGTTAAATGAGGCCCACGAATTTGGGCTGTGGCGGGGACGTTTGGATGAGGCAATGGCCGGCTGGGACCGGGCTGAACCCAAAAAACAAAACTTACTGCAAGGCCCGGTTCTGGCTGAAGCTGAACGCTGGTTGAGCGAGCGCCGGGAGTGGCTGGACTCGGAGGGCTGGATTTTTATCTGGCAGAGCCTGACCCGCTGGCGTTGGGAGCGTGATCGGCGCGGGTTGGCCGGCCTGGGCCTGGTCTTGCTGTTAATCGTGGGCCTCGCCTGGCTGCTCGTCCAACAGCAGATGACCCTGGCGACACTCCGCCAAGAGCGCAACGGCGCTTTGCAAGCCCAGGTTGAGGCAGAGGCAGAGCGTCAAAAAGCGGTGGCTGCTCAGGCGGAGGCGGAAACTCAAATTCGAGATGGTGAACAGCAGCGACAGGCCATATTGGCTCGCGCTCTGGCTGCGCAGGCGCAAACCCTGCCCACAGAGGCATTGGAACAGAGCACCCTGCTGGCCGTCGAATCGCTCCGGCGACTACCGATGGCTGCCGCAGAAGGGCTGCTGCGCCACAATTTGGCTTTGCTGCCGCGCCCTATCGCCCAAATTCGAGCGGAAACGGGCGTCCAAATTTTGGCTTTTAGCCCCGATGGCCGCCGGTTGCTGACAGCCAGTGGGCGAGAACTGCCGCAAGTGTGGCAAGTCGAGAATGGGCAGGAATTTAAAAAGGGAAATCAGGGCGGGGAAGTCACTTCTGCTGCTTTGAGCCGCTCAGCAAGCGGACTGCTGGTTGAACCGGCCAGCGCCGGTCACCTTCAACCCGCGCCGGTGACGGCTTTTAGCTCGGATGGCGGGTGGGCGGCTGCGGGGGATTGGGATGGAACGGTGCGTATTTGGGATATGGCTACGGGGCGAGAAGTAGCGCAATTGGCTGTGGACGAGCCTATCACCGCCCTGGCTTTTAGCCCTGGCTCTCCGCAGAATACGGTTGACGGATGGTTAGCTGCCGGAGGGTGGCGCGGTCGGGTGTGGCTGTGGCGGTTGACATCTCAAGGGGTCAAATTAGCGGCCGCCGGCGAGACGCTTTTAGAGCCGCCGCTCCAGGTTAAGCCGGAAGCAGCGGTGACGGCGCATCGAGATGTGGTTTTAGCTCTGGCCTTTAGCCCCGATGGCCGGCAGTTGGCCTCGGCCAGCGCCGATAACACCACCAAAATTTGGAGTTTGGCCTCGGTGTTGGACAGCGGGACGTTGATGCCGCCGGCGCTGGGGGGAGGAGTGTATGAGGTAGCGCAATTGGCGCATGGGGCCGGCGTGTGGAGTGTCGCTTTTAACCCCACCGGCCGCTGGCTGGCGACCGGCAGCGCCGACCGTACCGCCCGCTTGTGGGACATCTCCAACGGGTCGGGCCGAGAAATCGGGCGGCTGCTTCATCCTGACGATGTCAAGAAGGTGCTTTTTAGCCCCAACGGCTTGTGGTTGGCGACGATGAGCAGTGACGATACGGCCCGCATTTGGTTGACCGCCGCGAGTCATAACAATGAGACTATCAACGGGCGGATTGTGGCCGAAATCCATCACGCCGGCCCGATTAATGCCCTGGCCTTTAGCCCCAACAGCCGCTGGTTAGCCACCGCCAGCGCCGACGATACTTCCCAGGTCTGGGAGACAGCAACGGGCCGCCAGGTGGCCCAAATACGGCACGCCGACGACTTAACCGCTGTGGCCTTTAGCCCGGCTGTCCCTGCCAGCGCCGAGCGTCCGTGGCTGGCTACATCCAGTCGTGACGGCTCCACCCGGGTTTGGGAAGTTGCTTCCGGTTCGGAAATCAAACAGCTCCCCCAGCCTGATTGGATTTTGGGGCTGCATTTCAGCCCCAATGGACAGTGGTTGGCGGCGCGTAGCCGCTTTGTGGTGCGGGTCTGGGGAACCGCCTCGGACCTGCCGGTGGCGCAGATGGAGCATGCAGACGGCTGGATTAGTTCAGCCTCTTTTAGCCCCGATAGTTATTGGCTGGCCACCGGCAGCCAGGATAAAACGGCCCGGTTGTGGCAAACGGCCACCGGCAAAGAAGTCGCCAAACTCGATCATTCTGGGCCGGTGCATCTGGTCTTATTCAGCCCGACCGGCCGCCAACTGGCGACGGTGAGCAATGATAATATCGTCCGGCTGTGGCAAACTGCCACCACTTTGAGCACCGGCACAGCGGTTGGCCCCCGTGTCATCGAGTTAACGCATAGCCGCTGGGTCAATGCTGTCGCTTTTAGCCCGGGTGGCCGCTGGCTGGCGACGGCCAGCCGGGATCACTGGGCCAGAATTTGGGAAGCTCACACGGGCCGGGAAAGGGGCCGCTTGAGCCACATGGAAGGCGTTTTGGATGTGGCTTTTAGCCCGGTCTGCGACAGCCCGCCTCCAGGGTGCGGTCTCTGGTTAGCTACGGCCAGCGCCGACCATACGGCGCGGCTGTGGGAGGCGGCGACCAATCGGGAGATAACTCGCCTGCCTCATGACAGCCGGGTAGAAGCGGTCCTGTTCAGTCCCGATGGCCGCTGGCTGGCCTCGCGGAGCGGCAGAGAGGTGCGGCTGTGGGATGTGGCCGAAGTTCTGACAACGCGAATTGCCGGCGACGAGCAGGCGGTGCGGTTGCGGCACGAGGAGTCGGTACGGGCCATGGCCTTTAGTCCGGATGGGCGCTGGCTGGCAACCTCGACCGGGAATCCACCGGGTACGGGGGTGGTACAGTTGTGGGAGGTAGCCACCGGTCAGGAAATTACCAGAGTGGCCTATGATAATTGGGTTAATGCCCTTGCTTTCAGCCTGGATGGTCGCTGGCTGGTCAACGGCGGCGGCGACCGCCTGGCCAGAGTGTGGTTGTTGCAGCCGGAAGATTTGGTCGAGCAAGCCTGCGCCCACCTGAGCCGTAACTTGACTCACTCCGAGTGGCAGCAGTATCTGGGCGAGGAGCCGTACCATCCCACCTGCCCCAATTTGCCGTTTGAGAATTAAAAATATAACTACTCGCCCCATGTCATTTCGAGGCCAAAGGCCGAGAAATCTCTAGGGCGCAACCAAATGGGTAAAAGTGAGATTAGGAGATTTCTCCCTTCGGTCGAAATGACATGTTGAGCAGTTACGTTCCGTTTTGGAGAAGAGATCATTGAGCGAGACAAATACTTCTTGGTCTGCCTTAACAACCGACATTACCACTTGCCGCGCCTGCCCCCGACTGGTCGCCTGGCGAGAGCAGGTGGCCCGCGACAAGCGGCGGGCTTATCAGGCCTGGGATTATTGGGGCAAACCTGTGCCTGGCTTTGGCGATCCGGCAGGGCGGGTGCTGGTGGTAGGGCTGGCCCCCGGCGCGCATGGTTCCAATCGCACCGGGCGCATGTTCACCGGCGATAGCTCCGGCGATACGCTCTACAGCGCCTTGCACCGGGCCGGTTTTGCCAGCCAACCTACTTCCCGCCACCGCGAGGATGGCCTGACCTTGACCGATGCCTTTATTACCGCCGTAGGTCGCTGCGCGCCGCCGGGAAATCGGCCTACGCCGGAAGAGTTGGCTCAGTGCCGCCCATTTTTAGCGCGTGAATTTACCCTGATGCCTCAGGTCCAGGTGGTAGTAGCCCTGGGCCAGATTGCCTTTGATGGCTGTCTGCGTCTGCTACGTGAGCATGGATTTGAGGTTGAGGCTAAGGATAACCCCCGTCTACCGTCTACCGTCTACCGTCTACCCAAATTTGGGCACGGCCTGAGCTATCTTTTCAACGGGACTGCCTCGGCTGAGCGCAAATATCTGATGGCCTCGTACCATCCCAGCCGGCAGAATACCCAAACCGGGCGACTCACTCAAGCGATGCTTGACGCCTTATTCGGGCAGGTGCGGTCATTATTGTTATGAGAGTTATACAGTTTAGTAGAAGCCACCCCTGCTTTTCGTATAGTGTATAAATAGAGAAAAGTGGTTGAAGAAGCAAAAGAGTTGTTAGAGGAGTAATCCTGTCAAGCGGGGAAAGGCGTCGCTTTTCTTCAAGCCAGGGCTATCGGCTCCGCTGAAAAGCTGTCCCCGGTCAAAAAAGCCTGAACAGAACAGGGCCAAACTTTAAGAGTGTACACCTGGAGAGAAGTTTGACAACCTTTTTCTCTTTGGATATTATACGTCGTATAATATCACTTATACGACATAATTGGTGGGACGCAACCTTGCTCCGCCTCCCTCTTGTTTATCTTTTTGAAGAGATCGGAGAAAAAATGGAAGAACAAAATCTGAGCTTCAACAATGAACAGGCCGTTTTTTTGAAAACCGTCGCCGGCGGACAATCAAATCACACCGCCCAAACTTATGGCCAAGCCCTCGCTTATCTACGCCGTTATCTCGAAGAGTCCTACCAGTGGACTGAAACTACCCCGATTGCCGGTCTTGAGCCTAAGATGCTGCAAGAATTCCCCACCTGGTTGCTCCGGCAGCATTACCAACCCAACAGCTACACCGCTTCTATTCCTTTGGCCGAAAGTACGCGGGCGTTGTATCTGACCGCCACCATCCGCTTTCTGCACTTCCTGGTCCTGCGTAAGAGTCTGCCCGCTTTTGACTTTATCGAATATACCCGTGTTAAGGAAGAACTACACCGGGCCACTAATGTCAAGTCTAAACCGGTGGATCAAAAAATTCCCCCCATTGAGGTCGTGGCTGCGCTCATTGATGCTGCCAAACAGCCCCCCCAATTAAAGGATAACCTCACCCCAGCCGACCGGCAACGCCAACATCTCGCCTGGCGGCGGGATCTGGCTATTCTCCTGAGTCTGAAATCATCAGGGATGCGGGTCAGTGAGCTAACCGGTTTGAAGCGAGCCAATCTGGATTATAGCCGCCAGGGGGCCTGGGTGGAAGGCAAAGGCCGCAAAACACGCTTTGTAGCCTTTGACGACGAAGCCTGGGAAGCAATCCAGGCCTACTTAAAGGAGAGAAACGACGAAGCTTTACCGGCGCAAGTGGAACGTTATCCTCTCTTCTGCCGGCACGACCGCAAAGCCAAAGCCGAGACGCGGCTTCCTTTGTCGGTTCGAGCCATCCAACGGCTGATGGAGCAGTTATCCGAGCAGGCCAACCTCTCCAGCCGGTTTAACCTGTCGCCCCACTCGCTGCGCCACTACTTTGCCAACGGTTTACTGGAATTGACCGGCAACATCGCTCTGGTGCAGGAAGCGTTGGGCCACCAGGATCCCAAAACAACCCGCGGCTATACCCGGGTCAAAGTGGAACAAATCATTGATGGAGTGCGGGCGCTGGGGAAACAGGAAAAACAGGAGCGAGGGGATTAGTAGTCAGCGTTGGCAGGCGTTGTCAGTACCCGTTTGAGCCACTGACCCGTATAGCTGGCCGGGGCGGCGGCAACCAATTCCGGGGCGCCGGCAGATACCACCCGTCCCCCGCCCTGTCCGCCTTCGGGGCCGATGTCAATAATCCAATCGGCAGACTTGATCACATCCAGGTTATGCTCGATGACAATCACGGTGTTGCCCGCATCCACCAGACGGCCCAGCACAGCTAACAACCGTTCGATGTCAGCAAAGTGAAGACCGGTGGTCGGTTCGTCCAAAATATAAAGCGTTTTACCGGTAGAACGCCGGCTCAACTCTTTGGACAGCTTGACCCGCTGGGCCTCGCCGCCGGATAAGGTGGTGGCCGGCTGGCCCAGGGTAACGTAACTCAACCCGACCGCTTGCAGCGTTTCCAGCTTATTGCGAATAGCCGGGATGTTGGAGAAAAAGTCCAGCCCCTCGGCTACGGTCATATCGAGGGCCTCGGTAATGTTTTTGCCTTTGTACTTGATTTGCAACGTCTCGCGGTTGTAACGTTGGCCCTGGCAAACTTCGCAGGGCACATAAACATCGGGCAGAAACTGCATCTCGATTTTGATAATCCCGTCACCCTCGCAGGCTTCGCAGCGGCCCCCTTTGACATTGAAACTGAACCGCCCCGCCTTGTAGCCGCGCAGTTTGCTCTCCGGCAGGCTGGCGTACAGGTCGCGCAGCGGACCAAACAGGCCGGTGTAGGTGGCGGGATTGCTGCGCGGCGTCCGTCCGATGGGGCTTTGGTCAATATCAATCACCTTGTCAATGTGCTCGATGCCGCTGATGCTGTCGTGGCGGCCCGGCCTGGTAGTGGCCCGATACATTACCTGGGCAAGTTTATTGTAGAGGATGTCTACCACCAGGCTGCTCTTGCCGCTGCCGCTGACGCCGGTCACACAGACAAATTTACCCAACGGGAATTTGACATCAATATTTTTGAGATTGTTCTCTTTGGCCCCGCGCACCACAATCTCTTTGCCGTTGCCGGTCCGGCGCACTGCTGGAATGGGGATGCCCTTGTCCCCACGCAAATATTGCGCTGTCAGCGAAGTGCTTTCGGCCAGAAACGAGTCACGGTCAGCCGACCAGACGACCTCGCCGCCGTATTTGCCCGCGCCCGGCCCCATGTCCACAATCCAGTCGGCGCTGCGGATGGTATCCTCGTCGTGTTCAACCACCAGGACGGTGTTGCCCAGGTCGCGCATCCCCTTCAGGGTTTCAATCAAACGCTCGTTGTCCCGCTGGTGCAACCCAATGCTCGGCTCGTCCAAGATGTAAAGGCAGCCCATCAACTGCGACCCAATCTGGGTCGCCAGACGAATGCGCTGCGACTCGCCGCCGGACAGGCTAGCCGCTGCCCGGCTCAGGGTGAGATAGTCCAGGCCCACATCACGCATAAATTGCAGCCGGGCGATAATTTCTTTAAAAATCTGGCCGGCAATGAGCAATTGACGCTCGGTCAATACGACCGCCGACCCTTCGGCTGTACTCAGGGTGGACGGCTGACCGCCAACCGCCGTCCCGTTACCGCCCCTCGTTCCCCCCTGCTCCCCTGCTCCCCTGCTCCCCTGCTCATCTCCCCGCAGCATTTTGAACCAGTTCAGAGCTTCGGTTACGGCCAAGTCGCTCACCTGGTGAATCCCCAAGTTGGCAATGGTTACGGCCAGAGCCTCCGGGCGCAGCCGGTGGCCGCCGCAAACTGGGCAGGTGCGGGTGGACATATACTGTTCGATTTCGCTGACGGCATAGGTATTGTTAGCGTTGGCTGCCTCTTTATAACGGCGCTGTAAATGCGGCACCACCCCTTCAAAGGCGGTAGTGTAGCTGCGCAATTCGCCTTCGGCGTTATGGTAGCGCAGAGTCATCTGGTCGCCGGCCTTGCCGCCGTAGAGAATAATATCACGCTGCTTTGGCCCAAATTCAGAGACGGGGGTCTGAAGGGGCAGGTTGTAGTAGTTGGCGACGGAGGCAATGAGTTGGGCATAATAGCCGTCTTTGTTACCCTGGCTGAGTTTTGCCCAGGGCCGGATTGCGCCTCCGGCCAGAGTTTTGTCCGGGTTCAACACCAGTTCGGGGTCAACTTCCAGCTTGACTCCCAGGCCGCCACAGACCGGACAGGCCCCGTGTGGGCTGTTAAAACTAAACAAGCGCGGCTCGATTTCCGGCAGACTGACGCCGCAGTAGACGCAGGCAAAATGTTCGCTGAACAATCGGTCCCAGGGTTTGTCTGGGTTAGTCACATCCTGGACAATTATCGCGCCGTCGCCTAATTTTAGAGCCGTCTCGACCGAGTCGGCCAGACGGGTGGCGTCGCCGTCGTTGGGTGAGTCACGCCGGATAACCAGGCGGTCCACCACCGCTTCGATGGTGTGGAGCTTGTGCGGCTCCAGTTCGAAATCTTCGTCCAGGTCGCGGACCACGCCATCCACCCGTACCCGTACAAAGCCGGCTTTGCGGATGTCTTCAAACACCGCCTTGTGCTCTCCTTTGCGCTCCCGAACCAGAGGGGCCAGGATCATCACCCGGCTGCCGTCGGGTTTATCCAGAATGGCGTCCACAATCTGCTGGGTGGTTTGGATATTGACCTCGCGCCCGCAGTTGGGGCAGTGCGGCGTGCCAACGCGGGCATATAACAGACGCAGGTAGTCGTGGATTTCGGTCACGGTGCCGACGGTGGAGCGCGGGTTGTGGCTGGCCCCTTTCTGGTCAATCGAGATGGCCGGGCTGAGACCCTCGATTTGATCCACGTCGGGTTTGTTCATCTGCCCCAAAAATTGGCGGGCGTAAGCCGAAAGGCTCTCGACGTAGCGGCGCTGGCCTTCGGCGTAGATGGTATCAAAGGCCAGGCTGCTTTTGCCGCTACCCGATAGGCCGGTAATGACAACCAACTGATCGCGGGGTAGTTCCAGGTTGATGTTCTTTAAGTTGTGCTCGCGCGCGCCGCGAATGATGAGTTTCTTTTGGGTCATCTATCACTCCTGACCACCCTCGGCGGTTAGCGGTCTGCCGTCGGCGGTCGAAAAAAAAGCCAATTCGTTAATGTACCATCAACCTCTCATTTTTGCAATGAAACCGGCTATAATTGAATAGACCGGCGGCTGGTGGCGTGGTACAATACCCCGTGAACAGTAATCAGTAAAACAGTCTGATTACTGATTACTGATTACTGGCTACTGATTACTTTTTTTTAGGAGCAATTATGCAACCATCCGATTACATTACTCTGGAAGAACAATACGGCGCGCACAATTATCACCCGCTTGATGTAGTCCTGGAACGAGGTCAGGGAGTATGGCTATACGATGTGACCGGCAAGGAATATATGGACTGCCTTAGCGCCTACTCGGCGGTGAACCAGGGCCACTGTCACCCCCGCCTGGTGCAAACGATGATCGAACAAGCCCAACGCCTCACTCTGACCTCGCGCGCTTTTCGCAATAACAAGCTGGGCCAGCTTTACCAGCGTTTGCACGACCTGACGGGTTATGACCTGACCCTGCCCATGAACAGCGGCGCTGAGGCGGTCGAGACGGCCCTCAAAGCTGCTCGCAAATGGGGCTATCAGGTTAAAAAAGTTGCGCCGGATCAGGCGGAGATTATTGTTTGTGAGGGTAACTTTCACGGGCGGACTATTGCCATTGTCGGCTTTTCGTCCGAGGCGCAGTACAAAGAGGATTTTGGCCCTTTCGCACCCGGCTTCAAGCTCATCCCCTATGGTAGCGCCAAAGCCCTGGAAGCGGCCATCACCCCCAACACCGTCGCCTTCCTGGTCGAGCCGATCCAGGGCGAAGCTGGGGTAGTCATGCCCCCGGCGGGCTATCTGCGCGAGGTTAGGCAGATTTGTGACCGGCACAACATCTTGTTCATGGCTGACGAAATCCAGACCGGCCTGGGCCGGACCGGCCAGCTTTTTGCCTGCGACCACGAGGGAGTCCGGCCCGACGTAATGATTATCGGCAAGGCGTTGGCCGGTGGCTTTTACCCGGTTTCAGCGGTGCTGGCCTCTAAAGCGGTGCTGGGCCTGTTTCGACCGGGCGACCACGGCAGCACTTTTGGCGGTAATCCCTTGGGGGCGGCCGTGGCCATCGAGGCGCTGGCAGTGCTGACCGAGGAGAAGCTGATTGAGAATGCGTACGAGCTGGGTGAATATTTCCAGGAACGCCTGGCCGAAATCCCCAGCCCGCACATAAAAGAGGTTCGCGGCAAAGGTTTACTGATTGGGATGGAGCTAAAACCGGAGGCAGGCGGAGCACGGCGCTTCTGCGAGGCGCTGCAAGAGCGGGGCATTCTGTGTAAAGAAACACACCAGCATGTGATCCGTTTTGCCCCCCCCCTGGTCATCCGGCGCAAAGAAATTGATTGGGCGCTGCAACATATCACCGAGGTACTGAATATGAAGTGATTAGAGATTGGTTGTTATTACTAAGGCTCATGTCATTTCGAGACCGAAGGTGGAGAAATCCCCAGGGAGCAACATGCAAAAGTAAGATATCGGGGATTTCTCCCTGCGGTCGAAATGACATGGGGGAGCAGTTACTATAGCGGGGCAATTTCTCAATTATCTTGTTCAACCGGGGGTATCTTCGGCATGGTCAACACCCCGTAGTAAGCCGGGGCGGTTTGCAATTCGGGGTAGCCGGGGTAAACAATACTCCAGAAGGTTTGCTCGTCGTGCCAATCCCATTGGGGGTTAGCAATGTAGATCAGGCTCATCACCCCAATCCAGGGCTGCCAGTGGGTTTCGGCGTAAGCATAGGCGCGCTGCAAATATTTGTCCTGCTGTTCAGGGGTCACAGCGTGCCAGTGATAGGCTGATTTAGGGCGCGGATCCACCGTCCAGCCAAACTCCAGCACCACCACTTTTTTGGCTCCGTCACCGTTACGCTCCATAATGGCGCGGATGTCTTCGACATGGCGAAAGCTGTAAACCCGCCGTAATTCTTCCGGGGCGCTGTCACCATTATTCAACTTGGGATCAGCAGCTACCTCCGCCGGGTCGGTTTCCGGGGGGCTTTTATAGCCGGCAGCGTGGACACCCAGAGCGTCGAAATAGGCGGCCCCGCCCGCGTCATACATCCCCTGCGCAAAGTAAATATCAGGCATGGCTTCGGCGTCGTGGCGGGTGGTCGGGGCCAGCCCGGCGCTGATAACGATGGCCTGGGGGTCGGCAGCTTTGACCGCCTGATAGCCGGTTTTCAGCAGTTCTACATACTCCGCCGGATTGGGCGGTTTATTCCCCCACTCGCGGGCCAGGTTTGGCTCATTCCAAATCTGGTAGGCTTCGACCCGCCCCTGGTAACGCTCGGCCACCGCAAAAACGTAATCGTAAAAGTCTTGCAGCTTGTCCGGCGGGCTAACTTCCGGTAACGGTGTTGCAGAAGCCCAGGCCGGCTGCGCCCCCAGGCGAACAATCACCTTTAGGCCGTGGGCGTCAATCTGCTCCATCACCCGGTCGGCGGTGGCCCAGTGCCAGGCTCCTTTGGCGTGCCCTTCGATCTCACGCCAGGGGATTTCCTGCTTAACCCAGCGGAAGCCGGCATCCTGGACCAGTTGCAGGTCGCGGTCGGCCACCTCCGCTTGCCAATAGAGAAACACCTGCATGCCGTAATCGGGCGAGGACATGACCTTAGCCGCGTCAACGGTGGGGCTGTAAACGGCTGTGGGGATAATTTTCTCGGTAGCAGGCGAGGAGGAAAGGTTGGTCAAAGCGGCTGTATCAGGGGTCCAGCCGCAAGCGGAGAGCAGAATGGTCAGAATGATAAAAAAGTAAAGGGGCGTGAGCAGCCGTAACAAAATTGTTTTTTTCCTTCACGCTTGGGTCTCTATCGGCGGTCTGCGGTCGGTGGTGGGTGGTCGCCGGGCGGTCGTTCAATTGTAAACATTTGGCGCAGATAGGCAATTTTTGTTGAGGGGGTTTGTCCCTGCTGGCAAGCTGGATTACAATGCCGGTCTATCAAAAATCCTCAATGCGGAGAAACAGGCATGAATAAACAAGAAATTTTAGATAAACAGAAAAAGTATTTGTGGCCCAACCACCTTCTTTATTATACCGAACCGCTGCCGCTGGACCACGGCGACGGCATGTATGTGTGGGATGTGGAAGGTCATAAATATCTGGATTTTTTTGCCGGAATTTTGACCACCAGCGTCGGCCACAACCACCCCAAAGTGACCCAGGCGGTGCAAGAGCAGGCCGGCAAGCTGCTCCATTCCTCAACCCTCTACCCCAACGAGAACCATGTCAAGCTGGCCGAAAAGATGGCCCAGATTACCCCCGGCAAGCTGCAAACCTCGTACTTTACCAACTCCGGCACCGAGGCCGACGAGACGGCGGTGATGCTGGCCAAATGCTACACCGGCTACCAGGAAATCATCGCCCTGCGCCACGGCTATAGCGGGCGCTCGCCTTTAGGGATGAGCCTGACCGGCCAGGCCAGTTGGCGCATCGGTGGGACGCACATTTTGGGCATCAAGCACGCCATGAATCCCTACTGCTACCGCTGCCCGCTCAAAATGAACCCCGAAACCTGCGGCGCGGCCTGCGCCGAAGATGTCGAAGAGGTTATCAAAACCTCGACCTCCGGCCGGATTGCCGCCTTTCTGGCCGAACCCATCCAGGGCGTGGGCGGCTTTGTGACCCCGCCCAAAGAATATTTCAAAATCGTGGTCGAGATTGTCCACAACTATGGCGGCCTCTTTATCTGCGATGAAGTCCAGACCGGTTTTGGCCGCACTGGCGACAAATGGTTCGGCATCGAGCATTGGCAGGTGGAGCCGGATATTATGACCATGGCCAAGGGCATTGCCAACGGCCTGCCGATGGGCAACACCATCACCACCGAAGCGATTGCCCAGGGCATGGTCGGCCAGGGCTTGACTATCAGCACCTTTGGCGGCAACCCGCTCTCGACAGCAGCTTCGCTGGCGACCATCGAGGTGATGGAAACCGAGGCTACCCCGCAGCACATTGGCGAAGTCGGCGGGCTGCTGCGGGCCGGGCTGGAGAAGCTGCAAGAGAAATATCCACTCGTTGGCGATGTGCGCGGCATGGGCCTCATGCAGGGGGTGGAACTGGTCAAAGACCGCCAGACCAAAGAACCGGCTCCCGAGGCTGTGGTGGCCGTGTTCGAGCAGACCCGCGCCCGCGGCCTGCTCATCGGCAAGGGCGGGATGTATAACAACGTTCTACGTATTGCCCCGCCGCTGATTGCCACCAAAGAGCACGTGGAGGAGGCGCTGAACATTCTGGATCACGCCTTTGCCCAGGTGCAGGAATTGAATTTATAAGGCAATTACACCACCCGGACTCACTCGATGGAAATAGCAAAGCTAAAAAAAGCCATTCAACAGCCCGATGTAGCCGCTGATTATCTTTGGCATCGTGCTTTCAGCCTGTTTGGGCACGACCATTACAAACGGTTCATTGTGCTAGGTAGACCCAGAATTGGATCAACTTGGCTGATTTCATTGTTGGATTCTCATCCCAACATTTATGCCAGAGGAGAAATATTTCTAAGATTAAATGGCAGAGATTACCGAGACATCCTCAATAAAGCTTTCTGTAAGCAGCCGCCCAATGTAAAAGCTGTCGGGTTCAAGATTTTTTACCTTCAACCCTACGACGACAAAAACTGTGGAATATGGCCTGAATTGATCGAGATGCAGCAGCTTCACGTAATCCACCTCAAGCGAAGAAATATTTTACAAACGCTACTGTCAAAGAAAATTAGCCAGCAGACCAAAATTTCAAAAGCAACGAAGGGGAACCAGTTAAAGGACATCCAGAAGCGAAAGGTTGAACTTAGCTACGAAGATTACTTGCAAGACATCCGGGGGCGAAAGGTTGAATTTACCTATGAAGAATTAGTGACCGAATTCAAAACCTTAACAAGTTTAGAAGCCGAGTTCGACAATAAGTTTCGCTCCCATCCCATCCTTACCATCTATTACGAGGATTTAGTAAGCAGACTCAACCCAGAAATTGAAAAGATCACCAATTTCTTGGGACTACCTTTTTACAATCCAAAAAGTGAGTATATTAAGCTGAATCCCGAAAACCTCTCGACTTTGATTGCAAATTACGAGTCTCTGAAGAGAGAGTTTTCAGGCACGGAGTGGTCGCATTTTTTTGAAGAGGAGTAATTATTTAGAGTCTTCCCTCGCGCCAGCGGGCCAGGGCGTCGAGGTTGGAGGCAAAGCCGATGTCGGGCGGCAGGTCGTCCGGGCCAAAGAGGGCTACGGCGTCGGCATCGTCGTTGGGTTGGGCCGCGCCGCCGCTAATGCGCCCGTGATAGACAATCAACACCCCGCTGCCGCGATAATTCTCGTAATAATACACGTCAATCAGGCCGGCGATCTCCACCGTGAAGCCGCTTTCCTCCTGACATTCGCGGATGGCCGTCGTCTGGGGCGTCTCACCGATTTCCATAAAGCCGCCGGGCAGACACCACGTGCCGCGGGCGGGGTCGGCGCTGCGCCTGACCAGCAGCACCCGGTTGTCGTCGCTCAGGGCCAGCACCGCCGCGCCGACCTTGGGATCAATGAACTGGACAAAACGGCACTCCGAGTCGGAACAAACCCGGCGCAAGCGGCCATAAGCCAGCCGATCTGTCATTTCTCGGCCACAGCGCGGGCAGTAGCGAAAGCCCTGCCGCAGCGAGGCCGCTTCTTCAGCGGTGAGGGTGATTTCGTCGGGGGTATCAGCCATGATGACTTGTGAAGCGAGGAGGCGATGACTCGTGAGGCGAAGAGGCGAGGAGATATTTACTTCGTCTCCTCGCCTCTTCGCGTCCTCGCGTCTCCTATTCCACCGCTTTCCGCGCGGCCCAAATGTTGCAGGTCGGCGCAATGATCGGAGTGACACAGCCGGCGCCGAGAATAAAGCGCCAGCCGCCGGTGGCTTCCAGCGCGGCTTTGGCTTCGGCCTGAACGGTCTCCGGCGTGCCACGCAGCATGGTTTCCCACTGGCGCAGCCCGCCGCACAAAGCTTTGTCGGTGCGGCGCATGGCCTCACCCAGCGACGGGGGCGTTTCCACATCGTGCCAGTTGATGGCCTGGACCGGGTAATTAGCCACCAGGTCAAACATCACATTGACCCCGTGCAGGTGCAGCAAGTTAAACCACATGCCCTCCGTTGCCGCCAGAATTTGCAAATCGAGCGGCTGGCAGATGTCGCGGTATTCGACTTCGGTCAGCAGATCGTAGGTGGCGTGCTGCACAGCCAGAAAGATACCGGCGGCTCCGGTTGACTGGCGCAGGGCCTCGATAAAGCGGAGGGTGGACTCGGTTAGCGCGGCCAGTCCGGCTTTCACTGCGTCGGGGTGCTGGCGCAGATCGGCCAGCAGTCGCGGCCCGGCCAGGTTTTTGGCCTGCGACAGCGGGTTAAAGATGGTCTGGATAAAAGGCACTTCCTCGCCCAAAGCCTGGCCCAACAGTTTATTGGCCTCAATCACCTCGCCAAACAAACCCTGGCCTGGGTCCAACGGCTTGAGCTTGAGCCAATCTTCCGCCGATTGAATGATCCGCGGCCCCCATTCGCGGGTGCCTTCCTCGTTGCCCACCCAGTGGCTTTCCGCGCCGTAGCCGGCCACCATAAAATCGCTGCTGGGCGTCACTTTGATAAAATCAAAATCATAAGTCCGCTGAAATTCCAGGTGGGCGCGGGCCAGTTCAGCGCCGTAGCGGTCATCCACCGGCCAGTGCCGCCACAGGGCTACGGCGGGCCGGTCCACCGGCGCACCGGCAAAGGTCGCCTCAAGGCGTTGGCGTTTGGTCATGGAAACGGTCATTGGCTTTGCTCCTGTAACAACATGTCTAACGCTTGTTGTTTAATGCGTTCTGGGTCAAAAAAACTAATGAGTTGTTCGGCTTCATACCGACCCTCGAACGCTTCCAGGGTTGCTTTTTTCAAAGCTGTTGGAAAGGCTTCATCCAAAATTTCGACCAGGTCGGCACTTTCCAGGTAATGTCCACCCGTTTTACGGCGCTTGTTGATCCGTTGAATCTCATGCGCAGCGTTCCAGATAGAAAATTCCCAGGAACGGGTAGAACGTTTCTCGGCTTGCTGCTTAATCAGGTGCAAAAGTAGGATGACGGTGTAGCTGTAAATCTTGTTAATCTTGTCGTCGCGGCTCATCTCTTCCATTTCCCCGATTAAAGCTAATGCCTCCGCATATCGCTGTTGTTCAAGGTATTCTTTCAACTCCAACAATTCTTCCATAGCTTTCCTCCACCATTCCAAACTCAGTCATAATCAAATCACTGTTCACAATTATACATTGAATTACCCCAACCTCAACTCATCCTTCACGGTGCGATAGAGCGTATCTGCTTTGAGTTCACCCAGGGTATAGCAGGGGCCGTGCAGTTCGTCGGCCAGGGCCTGGGCCAGGCCGCGATCAAAGCTGGCGTGCTCCATATTAATCACCACCGAGCGGATACCCTCTTCCTCGATCATCTTGGCCACGCGATGGGCCTCTTCCTGGGCCGGTAAATCGGTCACGGAAACGTTGCCCGCGCCGTCGGTCAGCAGGATCATCATAGCCATAATTTCGGGGTGGAGCCGCTTTTGTTGGGTCAACACCCGGTGGGCCAACAACAGCCCGGCCGACAACGGCGTTTTGCCGCCGACCGGCACATCGGCCAGGGCATGTTTGGCTAATTCAACGCTGGAGGTGGGCGGCAGGACCAGCCGGGCTTCCTCTTTCTGAAAGACCACCAGACCCACCTGGTCGCGGCGCTGGTAGGCATCGAGTAATAAGCTCATGATCGCGCCTTTGGTAGCTTCCATGCGCTCGGCAGCGGCCATACTCCAACTGGCGTCTACCACAAAAAGGATCAGATTGGCGGCGCGGCGCACCCGGACTTTGTCCTGAATATCCTGCCGCTCGACGGCCAGGGCACGCTCGGAGCGGTCGCGGCCCAGTTGAAAGGGCGCGGCGGCGCGGAAGGTGGCGTCGAAGGCCACATCTTTGGGTTTGCCTTGCGCGGGGCGCGCCTGGATATAGCGGCCCCGCTTGCGGTCGGTGCGGGTGTAACTACGTTTGCCCGCCGTCTGGCGGGTCATTTTATCGAGGGGGGTTTGCAGCCGGCGGGTGGCAAAATCCTGGCCGATGGTAATAGGGGTGTTGGCCTGGCTTTTATCGCCGGAGGCCTGGTTGGATTTGTCGGGCTGCGGCGGCAACCCCTGCGAAGGGGGAACTTGCTGGTTGGAGTCGGGGTCTACCGCTTCGTTATCGTTTTTTTTTCCTCGGTCATCATATTCTGGGCTTCGCTGGAGGTAGCCTGCTGCTCCACCTTTTCAGCCGCTTCCTCGCGCACTTGCTTCAGGCGTTCTTCGAGCGCCTGGAATTGGGCGGTGGTATCCTGGAATGGCTGGCGTTTGAGCCGGTGCGGCAGGGCCAGTTCGGCGGCCATCAGAATGTCGGGCAAATTAATCTTCTCCCGACCGTTGAAGGCGGCGTGGGCCAGAGCAGTGCGCAAAATGACGATATCGCCCCGGTGACCGTCCACCTTCATTTCGGCCATCAATTCGGCGATGGTATACAGGTCACGCCGGTTGTAAACCACTTTAGGCAGGGTTTGGCGGGCCTGGGTGATTTTATCGGCCAGTTCGGTTTCTTTGGGCTGCCACTCCTGGTAAAATTGCTCAGGGTTGCGATCAAACTTAAGGGTGCGCTCCAAAATTTCCATGCGCGCCGCCGCATTAGAGATGCTCTGGATGTCCACACACAGGGCAAAACGGTCGAGCAGCTGCGGGCGCAGGTCGCCTTCTTCCGGGTTCATGGTGCCGACAAAGATAAAGCGGGCCGGGTGAGCAAAGCTGATACCTTCGCGCTCGACCACGTTGACCCCCATCGCCGCCGAGTCGAGCAGCAGATCAACCACGTGGTCATCCAACAGGTTAACCTCGTCAACATAAAGCAGGCCACGGTTAGCCGCCGCCAGCACGCCCGGTTCAAAATGCCGCTCGCCCTTTTTAATGGCCTTTTCGATGTCGAGTGTGCCGACCACTCGATCTTCGGTGGCGCTGACCGGCAAATCCACAAAACGGATGCGGTGCTTGACCACTTTTAGCTCTTGCCCTTGCGTCTGGCGATCTTTAGCCCAATCCGACCAGGTATCGGGGGCGTTGGGGTCGTCGTTAAAGGGCGAGTCGGCAAACACCTCGATTTCCGGCAAGAGGGCCGCCATAGCCCGCGCCGCCGTAGATTTGGCCGTACCGCGCTCGCCGCGGATCAGCACCCCGCCGATTTGCGGGCTAATTGCATTTAAGATCAGGGCCATTTTCATGCGGTCTTGACCGACAATGGCAGTGAATGGAAAAATTGAGGGCATTGTATTTCCAATCTTCTAAGTGATTATTATGAGTTAAGAATTAAGAAATTAGAAAAAAGAGGAGGGTCAAACAGAAAAATTCTTAATTCTTAATTTTTAATTCTTAATTCTTTTAATCCTTTTCTTCCTGCTTTTCTTTCTGAGCCTGGGCAATAATATCATTGGCGATATGGCTGGGCACCGGTTCGTAGTGAGAGAGGGTCATGGTATAGACTCCCCGGCCTTGGGTAATCGAGCGCAGGTCGGTGGCATAGCGCTGCACTTCGGCCAGCGGAGCTTGGGCGGTGATGATGGTATTGCCGCGTACCTGTTCCATGCCCGACATGCGGCCGCGGCGGGTGCTGAGATTGCTGGTCACATCGCCGGTGTACTCTTCGGGCACGGTGATGGTCATATTCATAATCGGTTCCAGCAAAATAGCGCCGGCCTCTTTTACGGCCAATTTAAAAGCTTCGCGCCCGGCAATCTGGAAGGCGATATCTTTAGAGTCAACCGGATGTTCCTTGCCATCGTAGACAATGGCTTTAACATCTACCACCGGGTAACCGGCAATGACGCCCTGCTCCAAAACCTGCTTGATGCCCTTTTCAATAGAGGGCAGGAAGGGCTGCGAGATTGAGCCGCCAAAGATTTCACTTTTGAACTCAAAGCCGGCCCCGCGCTCCTGCGGTTCAACCCGCAGGTGAACCTCGCCAAATTGACCCGCGCCGCCGGTTTGCTTTTTGTGGCGGTACTGGGCCGAGGCTGTCCGCGAGACGGTTTCTAGCATGGGCACACGGGGTACAGCCGTTTCAACCCCTAGCCCAAAACGGGTGGCCATGCGTTTCACAGCAATATCCACATGGGTGTCGCCCATGCCTTCCAGCAGGGTTTGCCGGGTGGCCGACTCGTAGCGATGGCGTAGGGTCAAATCCTCTTCGGCAATGCGGGTCAGACTGGGGCCGAGTTTGGCGGCGTCACCCTGGGTTTTGGGCGTCAGGGCAACGGCGTAGACCGGTTCCGGGTACTTGACCATTGGCACGATGAGCTGGCGAGCCTTGTCGCACAAGGTATCGCCGGTATGGGTATGGGCCAACTTAACCACACCGACAATATCGCCGGCCATGGCCTCGCTCATACCCAACTGATCTTTACCTCTGGGTGAGAAAAGACCGGCAATGCGTTCTTCTTCGTTGGTGCGGCAGTTAAACGCTCGCGAGTCGCCTTTGAGGGTACCCGACCAGACCCGCAGATAACTGAGCCGGCCATACTGGTCATTAATTGTTTTGAAGACCTGGGCCACCAGCGGACCATTGGCAGCGCATTTTAAATTTTCGTCGGCGTTGGTTTTAGCATTTTTAACCGTTATCTCGACGGCAGGGGTGGGAAACGTTTCGACAATGGTGTGCATAAAACCGCGCACCGCAACGTTGGCCGTGGCCGAGCCGCAGAAGACCGGCACGATTTTCCGGGCGGCCAACCCTGCTTGCAGGCCATGGTCAATTTCGGCTTCGGTTAAGGTTTCTCCGTCAAAATATTTCATCATCAATTCGTCGTCGCCCTCAGCCGCATATTCGACTACCTGGGTGCGAAACTCTTCGATGTCGGCGGCCATGTCGTCGGGCGGGGCGCTGGTTTTGCCGCTGCCGGTGCGGGCGGTTTGAGTAATCATATCCACCACGCCTTCAAAATGGTCACCTTTGCGGATGGGTAGTTCCATCGGCACAAAGGTGGCTTCAAAGGTGTGGCGGAGTTGGTCAATCACCCGGCGGTAACTGGCGTTGGGCCGGTCCATTTTGTTGAGGAAAATGGCAATCGGTTTTTGGTTATCTACGGCCATCTGCCAGGCCAATTGGGTGCCGACTTCGACCCCGGCGGAGGCGTCCATCACCAGCACCACCACATCGGCCACGTGAACGCCGCTCAGCATTTCGCCCTGAAAGTCGGCATAACCGGGGGCGTCCAAAACGTTGATTTTATATCCTTCCCATTCGCAGGGAATGACAGACAAATTCAGCGACATGGTGCGGTGGATTTCTTCCTCGTCGTAGTCGGACACCGTGTTGCCATCTTCAACCCGGCCCAGGCGGTTGACTGCGCCACAATTAAACAGCATGGCCTCGGCTAATGAAGTTTTGCCACACCCGCTGTGCCCCAGGAGAACCACGTTGCGTATTTTGTCTGTTGAGTAACTGCCAGCCATCAAAATCTCCTTGAAAACGCGTCTGTGCGCGAGATATGTAGGTACATCTACGTACATTGATGCCGCGCCCATTGATAGCCGGGCACGTCAGATAATTCTAATGCAAAAGAGGGTTGCTGTCAAAAGGTTTGCGATAGGCGTCACAAAAGAATTTTATTTCACTTTAGCCTCTGGTCAGGATTATGATATAATGCAAAACAAGTTGGAGAATTTTTACGAAAAGATGTGGTAGAGTGAGGTGACTATGAGTTGGGTTAATTTTTGGAAAAGAGGTAAGCTGCACATTGTTTACGAACGGATGGGGGACTCGGGGGGTGAGGTTACTTCTACCCTTCAAAAAGCCAACATTGGACAAGACCAAGTTAGCTCTAATCTATGGGACCGGAACAGATTTCCCATTGTCTACGAGGGTGACGAAGCAAAAGCCGTATTAGTAGATGTTGAGTCCTTCGCTCAAATTGAACTAATCCTGGATAACCTCTTTAACCGTGAAGTAGAAGTAGAAGATGCGGTCTTGGCTGCTTCAACCATTCTGGAACAATTAATTACCCATGCTCAGAAGGAATCGCCCGCTGTAGACTGGGAAAAAGAACTTGATGAGCTATAAACCTGTTCTTGCCACCTCTTTTAAACGAAGTATAAAGCGGTTAGAAAAACGATTTCGAAATGTTAAAAACGATGTGAGTAATGCCATTAAAGTGCTTGTAGAAAACCCAAAATTGGGGGTTGCCATTCCTGGCGGTAATAGAGTTCGCAAATTACGGGTACAAAATTCTGATCTGGCACGGGGCAAAAGTGGTGGATATCGCCTGTTGTACTGTATCGAAGATCAACCGGAACCAACGCTATACTTGCTGTTACTATATTTCAAGTCGGATCAGGAAGATGTAACCCAAAAAGAGTTGCAAGATCTTCTCGACGAGTTACGGAGCGAAATGGGCTTATGAATCGAGTTGACGCCTGGGCTTTAGTCTGCGAATATACCCAAAGTCCCCAACTGCGCCGCCACATGCAATCGGTGGAGGTGGCGATGCGGGCCTATGCCCGTCATTACAGCGAAGATGAAGAAAAGTGGGGGCTGGTGGGGTTGCTGCACGATTTTGATTATGAGCGCTTCCCTGATGTGGCGGTGAACGGCCATCCCAATACGGGCGCACCGATTCTACGCGAACGCGGTGTGGACGAAGAAATTATCCGGGCTATCCTGTCCCACGCCACCGAAGTAACCGGGGTGGAACGTCACTCCAAAATGGAACGCGCTCTGTATGCGGTGGATGAGTTAACCGGCTTGATTGCCGCCGTCGCCCTGGTGTGGCCTTCCAAAGATGTGCGTGATGTAGATGTCAAAGCGGTGCAGAAAAAGTGGAAGATCAAAGGGTTTGCGCCGGGTGTCAACCGGGAGGATATTGAAGCCGGGGCAGCGGCGCTAAACGTTGACCTTGAGGGACATATCGCCCTTGTTTTAACCGCGATGCAAGCAGCGGCGGCTGAACTTGGTTTGGCTGGCGTGATAGCTACAGCCGAGTCATAAAAATAGCCCAAGTTGCTAACTATAGTATAGTTCGCTAGAAAAATTTTCGTCACTGAAACAGGTAGCAAGTAGCAAGGTAGCAGGTAACAAATTGCTACTTTGCTACTCCCACCCCTTCGGGTGCGCCGAAGGGCGTGCTACCTTGATTGTTGGGAAAGAGTTTTTCTGGACACCCATATAATTTCTCTGTCAGTGATGACCGAAGACCGGGGACCGATGACCGAGTACTTGCCGTAGGGCTTGGCCTGTCTTCGGTCTCCCGTCCCCGGTCTATTTTCCCAGGATTGGAGAATAATAATTTGCTTATGACCTCAGAAACCGAAGAAGTTTTGCCACCCGGTGTTATCTTGCACGATACTTTGAATCACATTTCTTCTATTATCAGCGTTGCTCAACTTTGTTTGATTAACAAAGAGGTTTCCCCGGAAATTCAGCATGACCTGAAGCGCATTGTTGCAATGACCAAACAGGTGGCCGCCAACCTTAAGCGGCTGGCCGAAACTCTGGAGGAAGAAGAGGAAGCTTAATTGGTTCCTCGCTACCCCATGAGAATAAGCTGGAGAGTCAAAATAAAAAGGGGACGTTTCAGCCGGTGAGCCTCTCGTCTGTGCCCCAGGAGGACAGGACTGCGCCCCCCGTTCACCCGGTTCTACTTTCAACTTCCTCCTCCTACCTGGTCCTGTCTCTGGTCCTCGTCATTTTTGCCATTGCTCCGCTGTTTTATCCCGGTTATCTTCAAACCCACCACGGTTTTATCGCCCTGTGGAATGTGGCCGATTTGCGGGCCAATCTGGGCAGTTGGGGTTGGACTCCTCACGTTGGTGTTGATTTCGACCCTGTTCGCAGCGACGGACTGCTGCCTTACTATCTGGCCGCCCTTCTGCCGCTTGAACCCGCCACCGCGATTAAAGTTGTTTTGGGACTAAGCTGGCTTTTGGGCAACGCCGGGATGTTTCTCTGGCTCAAGCGTTGGCTCGGACCGACCGGAGCGTTGGTGGCAGCCCTGGTTTATACCTATCTACCTTACCAGATTGCCACCATTTATGTGCGCGGTGTAATAGGCGAAGCCCTATTTTTTGGCCTGCTGCCCTGGGCGGTAGGAATAAGCGAATGGGCGAATGGGCCGCGAAGGGTAGGCGAATCAAATCGAGTGCCAGGGGTGATTGACTTTGTTTTGGCCGTTTTGGTGTGGCTGCTGCTCGGCCTGAGTCACCTGGGCTTGACGCTGTGGGCCTTTGTTTTTGTGGGTTTGTGGCTGTGGCTTACTTATCATCGTCAGGCTTGGGAGGGTATTCTGACTACTCTTTTTGGTGTTATCCTGGCGACGATTACTGTCTTCTCTATCTTCGCCGCCTCGCCTCACGATTCTTCGCCTCCTCCCCTCCTGACCGACCATTTTCTCTATCCTTTCCAGCTCTTCTCTGCATTTTGGGGTTTTGGCCCCAGCCGGCCCGGCTGGAATGATGGTATGTCCTTTCAGCTTGGACTGGCCGCGGTTGGGCTGTCGCTGCTGACCTTCTTGGTGTGGCGCAGGTCAAACAAATCAGCCACACCCTCAGCCAATCGCCGTTTGATTTTCCTGGGCGGCAGTGCGCTTTTTTTTGTTTTGCTCCAATTCGGCTTTACCGCGCCGCTGTGGAATTTACTATTCTTGACTCGGACGCTAGTTTATCCCTGGCAACTGCTGGGGCTGGCCGGCCTGTGTCTGGCCGTTTTAGCCGGAGCCAGCGTATGGCTGGATGAGCAATTGGCACAGCTGCCGCTTTTCGGTGGAATTGTGACTCTGGTCATCTTAAGTAGTTACCCTTATTTATCGCCCCAATTTGTTCAAATCGAGCCGGAAATTATGGCCGCTCCTCAAGCGTTATTGGGCCAAAAGCAGTTGGCCCTTTTGAACCATCATTTTTCAACTGTCGTCAGTGGTAATACCGCCGGCCTGGAGCAGGGAACGACTTCGATTCCCCTGGCAGTTCACGGGTCGTTACAGGCGGCTGATGTTTTGCAGCTTAATGTCACCTGGCTGCCCCTCCAACCCTTTGATGAAGACTGGAAAATATTTGTCCATCTGGTTGATCCCAGTGGTCAGGTTTTAGCCCAATTCGATGGACAGCCACTCGAAGGGACATACCCCACCTCCCATTGGATTCCCGGTGAATTTATCGAGGATTCCTACCCGCTCATTATCCCGCCGGATGCCCCGCCCGGCCCTTACCGTGTTTTTGCCGGGCTGTACAATGAAGCAACCGGCCTCCGCCTGCCTGTCCCCGGCGACCCCGAAGGGAGGGTGGTGCTGAATGTCGAATGAAATGACCGGAGACCGGAAACCGGAGACCGCTGAGCCTATTTCGCATCATTCCAGCTTCTATCCACTATCTTCCATCTACTATCTTCTATCCACTATCTTCTATCCACTATCCTTCGATCCCTACCTCTGGCTCACCTTGTTACTCTCGCTGCCGGTCATTGGGCCGTTGCTCCAGCCGGGTTACTTTTGGGGAGCGCACGATGCCCGCCATTCGGTCTACTTTTTGTATCAATTTGATAAAGCTGTTCAAGATGGCGTGTGGTATCCCCGCTGGGCGCCCGATTTTGCTTTTGGGCATGGCTACCCGTTTTTTAATATTTACGGTCCGCTCTCATCCTACCTGGGCGAAATCTTTCATCTGGCGGGATTAGATATTGTCAATAGCGTCAAAGTGGTTTTTGGGCTATCAGCCCTGCTTTCCGGGTTAACCATGTTCCTGTTTGTCAGGCGTTTGCTTGGCCCCGCCCCCGGCTTGATTGCCGCCCTGACCTACGTTTATATTCCCTATCACCTGTTTGATTTGTATGTCCGAGCCGCCCTGGCCGAGTCGGTTGGCTTTGTATTTGTGCCGCTTGTTTTGTGGGGTTTTTATGTGGCGGTGACTCGTCCGCGCCTGACTGCTGTACTCTGGGCGGCTATGGCCTACGCCGGTCTAATGTTTACCAGCAATTTATTAGCCCTGCTTTTCACCCCTATTCTCGGCCTGTACGTTGCCTTCATGCTCCTGACAAATCAGCAAATGGCCGCGAAGCGTGGCGAATGGCGAATTCTCACGCCTCACGTCTCACGCCTCACGCCTCCCCTCTCCCGACTCCTCGCCTCCTCACTTCCCCCTGGCTTTGTCCTTCTCCTCGGCCTCGGCTTGAGCGCTGTCTTTTGGCTGCCCGCCTTTTTAGAATATCGCTATGTCCGGGTTGACCAGTGGGTGGGGGGACGCTTTGCCTTTGGCGATGATTTTGTCGAATTTTTCCAACTGTTCTCGCCGCGTTGGGGCTTTGGGGCCAGCATCGCCGGCCCCGACGACGAAGCTGGGTTTCAAATTGGCCTGGCAGCGACAGTTCTTTTTATCCTCTCTTTTCTGATTGTGCCTAAATTGGCTGCGCCCCAGGTGCGACGCTCCCTCTATTTTTTTCAATTTATAACCTTGGTTGTGCTCTTTTTGACCATTCCCATTTCTTACCCAGTCTGGACTTTCCTGCCCCTGTCCACCTTCGCCCAGTTCCCCTGGCGGTTGCTTGTCGTTGTCGCGCCCTTCATCTCTGTCGTAGCTGGAGCAATTGTGGTTGAGGAGAATGGTCAACAATCAACGGTCAATAGACAATTATCAATTTCAGACTCTTCACCCCTACTACCTACTACCTACTCCCTACTACCTACTACCCTCCTCGCCTGTCTCATCCTCCTCTCCAGCTACCCCTATCTTCAAGCCGAAGTCCGCGACCCGGCTCCAACAGAAGGGCCAGTCAGCCAGGCCGCACTCTTTCGCTTTCAACAATCCTCCGATGAGATGACCGGTCAGACGGCCTGGGTTCAACGCATCCCCGCCTGGTCAGCCCTGGCCGAACAGGTAGAACGCGGCGGCGAGATTACTACCAAAGTCAATTACACTGCCCTGCCCGCCGACGACAGCGTGGGCGTCTATTCCATGACAATGGACAGTGTGCATGAACTGCTGTGGGTGGGAACCCAAAAAGAAGGTCAAACGGTCACTTTTCTCATCCCCTATTATCCCGGCTGGCAGGCTTATATTTATGAAGATTTAGGGCCGCACGATGGCAACTTGGACGAGGAAATTGGTCCGGTGACGCGAGTCGGGCCGCTGGTGGCCCGTCCTTCAATCCGTACCACCCCCATTGAAGGTTGGATGGTAGTGCCCGTTCCCCAAGGGTCTCATTTTTTAGAAATCCGTTTTGAGGATACACCCATCCGGGTTGTGGGGCGTTGGATTTCGCTAGTTTCTGTTTTGGGAGTGGTGGGTTTGTTTATTTTTGATAGATTAATGGTTACACGAAAATTATAATGATATTCTCTGTAAAGTTAAAAATTATCCGTATCCTCGCTTCCCTTCGACAAGCTCAGGACTTGGCCTCGCCTCACCTCCTCCCACTTTGGTTGATCCTGGCTCTATCTATCTTCGCCTGGGGGCCACTGCTAACTCCAGCCTACTTTTTTAACGCCCACGATGCCAAACACAGCGTCTTTTTCCTGGTCGAGTTTGACCAAACCTTTCGCGACGGCTTCTGGTGGCCGCGCTGGTCGCCCGATTTTGCTTTTGGCTATGGGTACCCTCTATTCAACATGTACGCTCCCCTGGCCTTTTATGCGGCTGAAATACTCCATCTGCTCGGCTTGGATTTTACCAGCGCCATCAAAACAATGTATGTCCTGGCAATTATCGCCGCCGGGCTGGGCATGTATGGCTTTACCCAACGATTGTTTGGCCCCCGCGCCGGGTTGTTGGCGGCAACCGTATATATGGTTGCCCCTTTTCGCCTGGTCGAAATTTTTGTCCGCAGCGCCTATGCTGAATTTATGGCCCTGGCCCTGATTCCGTTTGTTTTCTGGGCCTTCACCGAACTTTGCGCCGCTCCTTCCCTGCGTCGAGTCGCGCTGGCTGGTTTTACTTATGGCCTTTTGGCCCTAACCCACCATACCACCTTTTTTACGTTCAGTCCCTTTTTGATAATTTACCTTCTAGTCCTTATCTTGATCCAAGCTAAACACAATCTCCAATCTCTAATCTCCAAGAGCATATACACCTTCAGTGCCGGTCTGCTTGGCCTGGCTCTGGCCGCCATCTATCTTATTCCGGTTATTGCCGAGACCCGTTACATCAAAATCGAACAGTGGACCAGCGGCAGTTATAACTATTTGCAGCACTTTGTTTACTTTGCCCAGTTGTTTTCACCCGAATGGGGTTACGGCTATGCCGGGGCAGGTCTGGCCGATGATTTTTCTTTTCAGTTGGGCATTGCCGGGATTGCGCTGGTCGCTTTTGCCCTGATTAATATGCTGACCCGGTCCTTTCCCCACCGAGGTATCGCTCTCTTTTTCTTTATCGCCACCCTGGCGGTAATTTTTTTGATGTCCCCCCTGGCCGAACCCACCTGGCAGGTTGTGCCTATCGCCACCCTGGTGCAGTTCCCCTGGCGGCTGCTGGGCATGACCGCCTTCACCATCGCCGTCGTCGCCGGCTCCCTCCTGGCCGAGGGAAATTATCAACAATCAACAGTCAATGGTCAAGGGTCAATTTCTGATCTACCCTCAATCTCTACTCCTCAATCTCCAATCTCTAATCTCTATCTTCTCTGCCTCATCGTCGTCCTGGCCTCCTTTCCTTATACCCAACCCCAATACACCGAAATTCCGGCCTGGGCTGAAACTCCCCTGGCGGTGGTCAACTGGGACCGGGCCTCGATTGTGGATCGGGTCGGGATGGTAGCGGTCACGCAGGAGCAGCCTCAAACCAGTCCTCTAGAACAGCAATACTTAAACGGTGAGCCGCTGACCGCCGCCGCCATTATCGCCGGGCAAGGCACAGTGGAGACATTGCACCGGGGCGGCGCATCAAGCCAGGTCAAAGTCGTCGCCGCCGAGCCGGTCACGCTGCAATTTTACACCTACGATTACCCCGGCTGGCAGGTCACACTCGCCGGTCAGCCTCTCTCCCACCGGCCCGAACCACCCTTTGGCCTGATTACAGTAGACCTGCCCGCAGGCGAACACATAGCGCAGTTGCGGATGGGCAGCACCCCCCCCCGCACCATTGGCGCAATTATCAGCAGCCTGGCCCTACTAAGCCTCATGGGCCTATCCTTCTGGCCGCGCCCCCACCACTATTCCCCAAGCCCCCGACCCCCAACCCCTGACCCCTAATAATTGACAATTCCGACCCAATCAATAATAATAGGTCTCCGTTATGACCGAATGTTCAGCTTGCGGGGCCGAGTTAGCGGCCCATGCTACCCGCTGCCCCATCTGTGGCAAACCAACCGCTTACTATCATCGCCAGCGCCGCTGTTTGAATTGTGGCGCTCCCGCCGCCGAAAAAGCCGTCACCTGTATGATGTGCGGCAAGCCGGTGGACACGCTGCCCCTCAAAACCTCCATTTTTAGCGGCTCCTGGATAGGGATTGGCCTGGGCCTGTTGATTATCGGCGGGATTGTGGTGGGGGTCGCCCGCTATCAGGGCAATTTTTATGCCAGCGCCGAAGAAGTAGTGGCCCAACCGACCAGCCCCATCCCCACCCCAACTCGCACCGCCACCGCCACCTTAACCCCACTGCCCACAAATACGCCCCTACCCACCGCCACGCCAACAGCTACCGCAACGCCAACCCCTTACATTCACATTGTAGAATCAGGGGATAATCCCTCTTCCATTGCCCTCAAGTACGGCGTGACGGTAGAAGAAATTATGCGGCTCAACAACATTGACGATGTGAGCAATCTTCAGGTGGGGCAGAAATTGCTCATCCCTTCAGGCGTCAGCGCGACTCCCGGCGCGGAAGCCACCGAGTTAGTTCAAACCGTCGTTTATGTAGTTCAGCCGGGCGACACCCTGCTGGGCATTGCCATAGACCACGAGACTACGGTCGAGGGCATTTACGCCGCCAATCCCGATACCATTCTCGATTTGATTTATCCGGGCCAGGAAATTATTGTTCCCCTGGCTCCGCCGACGCCCACCGCCACCCCTACCCTGCCGCCGACGCCCACCGCCACAGCGACCTCAGCCTACAGCAGCCCCAGCCTCCTCAGCCCCACCGCCAACGAAGTAGTGGATGCCCCCACCCTCTTGTTTAACTGGACCGCCACCAGCCTGCTGGCCCCGGATGAATTCTATGTTTTGCAGCTCACCTGGGCCAACGGCAACCAGACCGAAACCTGGCTCAAGAACAGCAGTTGGCGCATCACCATCGAGGAACGCCCGGCCAATGGCTTCATCACCTGGACAGTGGTGGTCAAGCGTCAAACCGGCAGCAACCCCAACGGTTCCCCCGCCGGCATCAATCTCACCAACCCCGCCGAACCCCGCACCGTCGAGTGGCGATAAACGCCCCATAAAAACACAAAGAACTGAGGGAACTCAGAAAAAAGTTCCTTCAGTTCCCTCAATTCTTTCTTTCCAAAGTGAGCAA
Organism: Anaerolineales bacterium; assembly: GCA_015075405.1. Classification (GTDB taxonomy): domain Bacteria; phylum Chloroflexota; class Anaerolineae; order 4572-78; family J111; genus DSQQ01. The sequence goes on along the minus strand of JABTUK010000002.1, from coordinate 638,031 downwards.
AAAATGAATACTACTCAGGCTCATGTCATTTCGAGACCGAAGGTCGAGAAATCCCCAGGGCGCAACACGTAAAAGTAAGGCATCGAGGATTTCTCCCTGCGGTCGAAATGACATGGCTGAGCAGTTACAATTTTAGATGATTACTTAGCCGACTCTTCCGCCGCCAGCAGCAGTTCCACCTTCTCGACCACCTCAGCCATTATTTCAGCCACGTTGCCCGTTACCGTGGCCCCGGCGGCCGAGGTGTGTCCCCCGCCGCCATAGGCCACGGCCAATTGATTAATCGCCATACTGCCATCACTGCGTAAACTGATTTTTACCTTGCTTTTGGAGCTTTGCAAACAAAAAACCACCACCCGCACCCCGCCAATTTCCTGGCCCAAGCTGGCAAAACCATCCAACTCGGAGGCTTTAACCCCGTAAGTCTTTAAGGTGGCTTGATCCAACCCGTAATAGGCAATGCGACCCTGGGCTGCTGTTTTGATCGAATCAAGCACATGGCCCTTAAGCCGGACACGGGACAAGGGATACTGCTCGTACAATTGGCGATAAATGGCATACGGCTCTGCTCCGGCCCGGAGCAGTTCGCCTGTAATCCGGTGGGTGCGAGGGCTGGTTTTAGGAAAACGAAAATTGCCGGTATCGGTGACAATGGCTGCGTATAAAGCCTGAGCTATATGGGGCGATATTTTCCCAAACATAGCCGTCACCAATTCATAAACCAGCTCAGCCGTGGCCGCTGCCTCGGTATCAACGGCGGCCACATCCACAAAATCAGTGGCGTCGGGATGGTGGTCAATACAAACTTTAAGGGCGTTTGTCTGGGCCAGCGCATCGCCGACCCGCCCCAGCCGTTTCCAGCCACCCGATGCGTCCAAAACAATGATGACCTCGGCCTTTTTTATCAAAGCATTGTGCTTATTGGGGGAATACTTTTTGATGACTCGCTGGGGGTCCAGAAATTGAAAAGCCTCCGGCATGGGGTCGGTGTTGATAATCGTCACCTTTTTGCCCAGGTAGGCCAGATGTTCGGCCAGGGCCAATTCCGACCCCAGGGCATCACAATCCGGATTGAGATGCGAGGTCAAGATAAAGGTGCTATGCTGTTCGATGAGGGGAATGATTTTTTGCCACAAAGTGGCCTGATTGTGCCCTAATCTTGAATTTTTGGCAATAGAGTTATTGCAGAATAAGGGGATAGAACAAGTTTCCCCCTCCCCGACCAGAGAGTTAGGCGGCGGCGGCCGCTCCCCGCTTTTGAATGCGCGGATTGACGATAGCCAGGACTGACCGAAAAGCATTATCATACTTGTCAACATCGTGTCGAAACCGCTCAGCTAACACGCGGAAATGCTTAAACTGGCAGATGGTGTTTTCAACAATAATCCGGCCTCGGGCAAACTCCTGGTTGAGCAGTTTTTGTTCATCGGTCAGCGGTTGAAGTTTGGACTTCTTAAAAGGGATGATCAGGCTATGATCCGGTAAATCATCCTGAATCCCTTGATACCCCAAGTCACCGCCCACGCTGGTCTCTTTGGGGATTTTGGCCGCAGCGCCGGAATCGCTAAAATGCTTGCGGTCGTGCTTGGAGCCAGGGCTGGACTGGCTCAGGTCCCGGACAATCCCCGCTTCATTGACGATGAACTGGGTTTTGCGGCTGTGCTGCTTCTTTTTACCGGAGAAATCTTTCCTTTGTTGCTCGTCATTGCTGGAACGCCGAATGCGCTGTTCGGTGGCGTCAACATAGGCAAACAGATCGGGCTGTTCCTGCCAAACCTGCTCAAGTCTTTTACCCTGACCCCGTTTGACCGGCTCGGGCCAGCCCAAGGTGGCTTCACCCACCTGACGTAACACCGGTAGCACGGAATGGGTGTAGCGACTGGCGGTGGATTTGTCCACCCCGAACAGATAGCCCAGTGCTTCCAGCACCAAGTACAACCGCAACCAAACCAGGGTCATCAGTAATTGTTCCCGAAAAGGCAGAGTTTGGTGCTGACCCCCGCCGATGGCGCGTTTTCGATCAGGCCGGTCTAACCGTTTGAATTCCTGGTCTTGCCAGAGGGGTTCGGCTTTGGCCTCTAACTCTTCGAACTCTGCTGCAGTGACACCGGCGAAGCCTTTCAAGATCCTTGGTTTTTTCTTTAACTCGGCATAGCTGATGATCATATCCGGTTCATCCTTATTCTTTTTCGAGTATGGTCCCGGTTAGTTTACACCCTTGTATCTTTATTCTGCAACAACTCTATTGTACAGCCAACTCAGCCTGGTCCCGCTCGATACCCCAATAAGCCAGCACCATCTGGACGCAGGCGGGCAGGCAGTAACCATCAGCTAACTGAGGACGATGCGGAATAGGTAAGCTGTTGGACATTGTCCAAAATTCGCGCTCGTAACTCCGGCGTAACCAGAAGTTCAGCCGTATCGGCGTCCACCTCTACGGCCCCCACTTCTCCGACAGGCCCTAGCTTCGAGGAAGTCAACAGGGCGGGGACACGCCAGATGACTCTTTGGCTAATGACAAGCTGGGGGACACCACCTATCAACATATTCCCGACCTCGCTGGCTAACCAGGCTGTGGCTTGTCGCCGGGCGGCTTTGGCGGTGACATTGATAATGGCGGCGATAGAAACCTGAATATTCAAATCTTGGGTATCCTGTACGCCTTCCCCACTCAAGGTAATAGTGACATGCTCCATAGGCAACTCCTTACGATAATCTTACCTTATTTCCCCAACTTAGCAAACAACGTTGAGCCGGTCGAGCGTGGCATCGGCAACATCGCGAGGCAGGCGGTGCCTTTGGCGAATCAAGTGTCGCTGGGGGAGAACCGGGTTGATGGGTAGATTGTCACTTTCGGTGGCGAGGAATTGGTAAAACGAGCGTAGGGCTGTCAAGCGCCGATTGATCGTGGCGATGGCGTGGCCTTGCTCTTGGCAGTGAGCGATGTAGGCATCCACATCGCTAATGGTGATAGCAGCGGGCGGCTTACCCGCCCAGGCGAAGAAGAGCCGCAAATCGCTGGTGTAGTGGCGGTGGGTGCTGGTGTGCCGTCTTTGCCGCCACAGGTGCTTCTTAAATTGTTCGATTTCGGGGAACATTTTTCCTCCTGATGGTTAGATGATTTAGAACCGGAGTTGGTTCTAAAACCATTCTACCACCAGGAGGTATCTTGGCGTTTTGGGCCACCAGCGCGTGGAGACAACGCTGCGGCATGCTCGGCTTTATGATAGCACCATCACCAGGGATTATAGCCAGGCGATGGCGGGGGTGGCCCAGAGTTATCGCTATTCCTAAAATGCCAACCTTCGATGTAACGAGCATTCATTCCAGAAAATGGCGGCGTAACAATACCACTAAAATCATGATCCGGTTTTGTTTTATCCCCTATCCAAATGCTCCAATCTTGTCTATATTAATCCTTTGATTTACCCGAAATCTATCGGTGGTCCAATTTGCTGTAGGGGGTGCGAGATGGGCGAGATTACGCATCCACTCCAGCCCGGAGAAAGCGATCATAAAAAAACGTCTTCTCGGGCTAACTAAACCCTATCCCTCGGCACACTAAACGTCCACGTTTTGGCAAAAACCCGTGCTTCACCTTCATACGCCTCCAGCAGGTTGGTCACGTGAAACTTTTCCGCGTCGGCGGTCATGGTGCTGCCGGTTTTGAGGCGAATCTGCCAATCCCCCCGTTGATATTCCACAAAACGGTCGCTGCGGACGGTGGCCGAGAGGGGGTCGCCCTCGACAATGGTGTAGGTATCGGTGGTGATGTCCTCCACTTCAAGTCCGTTATCACTGTAACGGGTCCGCCCAAAATCAAACAGATTTTGCAGTTCGGTCAGGCCGGTCGCCAGGTCGGTCTGTTTACGGCGCTGAATTTTGCTGGTTCGCAGCGTTTCGACAGGTAGAGGCGCAGACCCTTCAGCCGGTCCAAAGGGTTGAAGCTGCGCATCTTCCGGCTGAGGGGGTCGAACCGGCAAAATCAACTGGCTCGACTCGCCGGTGAAGAGGGTCAGGGTGACGGGCTTGGGCGAAGGCCAGACCATCGGCCAGTGGGTCGGCGAAATGGCGATGCGCCAGCGGTGGCCGGGCGGCAGGGTGTAGCCCACCACTTTCAAGGGAAAAGTCACTGTGACCGACTCGCCCGGCGTCAGGGGGCTGGGAAATTCGTGACTTTCACGATGGGTCAGGTTGAGGACGCCCCAACTGACCAGGGTTGACGCGCCATCAGGGGCCACATCCGAGAGACGGGCAGAGACAAAGGCGAGCGGTTGGTCCGCCGCCAGGGTCAGCTTGACCTCTGGAAAACCGAGAATATCAAGCGGCGCATCCACCGCCGCCGAGGTAAAAACCAGCGATTGGCCATTATCGGCCCGCTGGTCGGCCGGGTAATCGCCCGGCAGGCCGTAGGAACACCAGGCCCCGGTGTCGAGGCCGGTGGTCTGCAAACCGGACAGAGAAAAGGATGAAGGATGAAGGATGAAGGATGAAGATTTTTTTTCATCCTTCCACATCGTTCCATCTCCGTTGAGAGTATAGGTTTGCGGTTTGACATGGGGCGACGGCCAGGATGGGTCGGCGACCCAGCGGCCGGGACGCTCGGTGTAGTGAGTGCGGGGGGGCTGGCTCTCTTGCAGCCAGGAGCGCAGCATAGGTTCATCCATAATACCGGTCTCGATCCCCTTCAACCAGTAATCCCACCAGCGCAAACTTTCCTGTAAAAAGCCAATCGCCGGGCCGGGGCTGCCTGCTTCCGGGTAGGTGTGCGCCCAGGGACCGAGCAAACCTTTGCGCGGCCCGGCCAGTCCGGCCAGCAGGCGCGGAACGGCGTTGGGGTAGCCATCGGCCCAACCACCAACGGCGTAAACCGGGATGGTAATGGCCCCAAAATCCTCGCAAACCGAGCCGTGTTTCCAGTAAGCGTCGCGGCGCTGGTGGCTGAGCCAGGCCTCGATGTAGGGCGGCGTCTTGGCCATGCGTTCAAACCACATCTCGCGCCAGCGGTCCCCTACAAAGCGCGGGTCGGGCGGGCTGGCGTTGTAGACCAGCATAATCGAGGCCCAGGCCAGCATATCATAAGCCAGCACGCAGCCGCCGGTGTAATGCACGTCGTCGGCGTAGCGGTCGTCGGTGGAGCAGACAGTGATGATCGCTTTGAGTTCGGGTGGACGGCGGGCGGCAATCTGCAAGCTGTTGAAGCCGCCCCAGGAGATGCCAAACATGCCAATGGAGCCGTTGCACCAGGGCTGGGCGGCAATCCAGGCCAGGATTTCCAGGGCATCGTCTTGCTCCTGGGGCAGATACTCGTCGTACAGTATCCCATCCGAGTCGCCGCTGCCGCGCATATCCACCCGGACGCAGGCATAACCATGTCTGGCCAGGTAGGGGTGACGCAGGGCGTCCCGGCTGGCTGTCCCATCCGACTTGCGGTAGGGCAAATATTCCAACAGCGCCGGGGTCGGGTTAGCTTCGGCGTCTAGGGGCAGCCAGATGCGGGCCGCCAGCCGGGTTCCGTCGGAGAGAGGAATCCAGGTGTTTTCAATCTCCCGGATAGGGTGGGCAAAATCGGTTTTGACTTGCATGGGGTCTCCTCTAGAAATAACTGTCATGTCATTGCGAGGGCGCTTCGCGCCCTCGCAATGACAGTTACCAGCGATATTCCCGGTCTATGGCCTCCAGGAAATCTTCTTGCACCTGGGGTTTGCCCTCGATGCCCCAACCATCTACATTAGACCAGCGATAGAGCAGCACCGCCCGGATGGGCTGATTGCCGGCTTTGTTCCAGTCGTCAATCTCCCGGTAGACATTCTGCACCCAGCCGCTGTTGATGTCGGGCCAGGTGATACCATCGGCATTGCCGCCGTTAGTTTCGGTCAGGTAGACCGGCAAATGGCGAAATTCCGGGGGGATAATGTTCATTTGATCTCGGTAGGTGCGGAAGTGATAGTGATAATTCTCAAAGGGTGGATTCATTTTGGCGTCGCTAAAAACCAGGGCCTGGTCGTAGCCGTGGGTGTAGGCATGAAGAGCGATCCCGTCCACATTTTCCGGGCCGATGGTCACCAGGATGTCGCGCAAATAAACAATCCAATCACCGAAAAAACCGTAAAAAGGGTAATCCGGGGGCGCACCGGGGATTTGATTGGCCGGATATTGACCTCGCCCGTCGGCTTCGTAGGAGAGCTGGCCGTTCCAGGGGGCAATCGGGCCGACCAGCACCCGGTCGTTCTCGTGGCCGGGTAGGGCATGAATGGCCTCGCGCACCAGCTTATAACAGTCGGCATACTGGCGGGGGGTGATACCATCGCCCAGACCGCTGGGCAGGCGCGGCCAATATCGCTCCGAATTCATCTCGTAGCCGACAATCCAGCTATTGGCCCCGGCCGAATGAGCCACAAAATTGGCCGCCCGGCGGGCAAAATCAGGATATTGCTCGGGCAGCGGCAGCGTTCCGGCAGAACCAACCCCATAATTGAGCTGAATAATGACCCCAAAACCCTGGTAAGCCAGGTCGGTGTAATCGCTGCCATTGGTGTTGGCCGGGTCAGCGCCAATCGCCTCCGAAATCAGCACCCAGCCTTTGGCCTGCCCTTCGTCATCCAGTAGCAACTTCTCGCCGCCGCGATCATTCAGGCCGTACGCGTAAGCGGATTCGGCTACCGGTGGGGTCAACAACTCAACCTCAAATTCATCCAGCACTTCCTCAAACGGCGCTAAAAACGTGCCCCGCTCAGAGGTGGCGACAATCACCCCAATGGCATACCCTTCACTATCCACCACCAATGCCCCACCGTCGCCGGTGGCCGACATGGGCGAGACACGGATGACATCCCGTAGTTGAACCGTCCCATTGAGGGTGGCAACACTAATGCGCTCATCCAGACTCCTGATCGTGCCTTCCGTTAGCCCGGTGGTGCGGCCCACTTTACGCACGGTCATGCCCACTTCCGGTTCGCGCACTCCGCGAATGGGGCCAATCTCAGGAATAACCGTTTGAATCTGAAGGCCAGAGACGAGGCGAGCCAGGGCGACCATCCGCACCGCCGGCATCGAAGTGGTTTGGGGTAAGGCTATAACCTGGCTTGCTATCACGTCCTCCCGCGCTTGTCCGCCATCAAAAAAGGCCGGCTGCAATACCTGGGACCGCGAAGCCGAGCCGCCCAAACTATTGGTGGTGCTCAACAGATAAATCTGGCCGGCCTCGTCAACCACAAACGCGCCCAGCGTCCCTACGCTTTCCGTACCTTCCAGGCCGATGCTCAAACCGGGTCGCAGCGGACGCACCCGGTCTTTGCGCACGGTTTGGGCCGCCGCCGTGCTGGTCGCCTCCACTTCTGCGGCCTGCGCCGCCGCCGACTCGGCCATCTGGGTGGCCTGGGCCAGCACGGCTGTGGCCGTAGCTTCTACCTGGGCGGCCGCGGCGGCAGTCACCGCAACTTCTGCGCCAACATTGGCGGCAAATTGGGCGATAAAACTGGTAATCAAGATGAGGGCAACTATCGCCAGGCCAATCAGACTCCCGCCGGTTATAGCAATCTGCTTTAACTTGTTGGTCTGCCAGCGGGTGTTTGATTGCTGGATGGGCCGAATAAAACGGTCGTGGGTTAGCTCGTACCAGCGCGCCCCAGCCCGCTGCTCGGCCCGGATAATATGGCGGCTTTCCAACATATCCACGGCCGTGTTGGGCACGCCGCCGGTCGAGTCTGCGCCGCGATAGACCAGGCCGCGGGTGCCGGCGGGTGTGATCAAATCGCGCTCAAACCAGTTCCGTAACCGCCAGACGGCATAGAGCGGAAACCAGCGGGCCATCTCCGAAGTCAGTCCCAGCCGTTGAATGGTGTCATACAGCGCCTTTTCGTAAAATCGGGTGAGGGCCTGGTCCACATTGCCAAAGGCCAGCAGTTGGCTCTCGGTGATTTCGGCCACATCCGGGGGCAACCCATCCCACAAGCTCTGGCAGACCACCTGCAACTGCACCGGCTCGACAAACTCGCCCGGCGCTTCGGCCACCTCGCCGGCCCGGCTCTCGACCCGAATTTTCAGCAGTTCGGCTACCAGCGCCTCGGCCACGCCGGGAGCAAAGGAGCGCCCTGTGCCTTGCAACGGTCCCACCACCGCTGCCAGCGCCGCCTCACGGTGCAGCCGCTCCAGGCGAAAACGGTAGCGGAGCTGCTCCGGCAGCAGGGGCAGGTACGGGTCGAGTTGGGCCAGGTAATCTTCGCGGATGACAAACAGCACCCGCAGCAAGGAGTCATCGGCCAGGGCCTGGTTGATCTGGACAAAAAATTTCTCTCGCTCCGGCCAGCGTTGCGGGTAAAAGGTAAATAGCTCTTCAAACTGGTCAAAAATAATGACCCGCAAGGCTGGATACCCTTCCTTGTCGCTCTGGTGGGGCAGTAACTTCAAAAATTCGGCCAGGGTAAGCTGGATAAGCTGTTCCGGGGTGATGGCGCTAATTTCCTCGGTCCAGTTGAGCAGCGTATTGAAAGCATACAAATTTTCAATTTGCTCGGTCTGAATACCGGCGGGGATGTCGCCGCGCACACGGGCGACCGGCAGCACTTCGCAGCCTTCTTCGGCTTGCAGCTTGGGGATGACTTCGGCGTTGAGCAGCGAGCTTTTACCGGCGCCCGACTGGGCATAAAACAGCACCGCCGGATGAGCCACAATCAGGGCCACCAACTCCTCGGCCTCCCAATCCCGGCCAAAAAAAAGCTGCTGTTCGTGCGGCTCAAAGGGGCGCGGGCCGACATAGGGGTTTTTGGACAAATTTTCAGGCGGGTTCGTTTCGCTCATTAAACTCTGTCCAGCGCTGGCGCAGTTCTTTGATGAAGTCGAGCGAGCTGCCCCAGTAAATCCGCACATCATCCTTGGCCAGGTAATCTTCAAAGTACCAGCGGACATGGTCGGCGGTAATGCCGGAATTTTCCGGCGGCTGCGGGGCCAATTGAATCGCCACGCGAGTGCGGCGCAAACTGCGCTCCAACGAGGCAATCAACCCCCGGAACAGCACCCGAAAGCGCCAGTCGGTCAGCTCGTAGCCAATGAACAGCAGCGAGGTATTGACCAGCGCCTTTTGAATCCGGCGGGGGATAATGGTCTGGTCTCTGGAGATGTTGACCAAAAAGTCCAGGTACTCGTCTTCAGTCAAAACCATCGACTCAGGCAGTTGGGCATGGCCAAAAAGGTGATAAACCACCGGGCTGGCCGGGCTGATTTCAACCGTCGAACCGGGATCAAAGACGGAAGGCAGGTCGCGGATATAGTTGTTCCAGCGGCACAACTCACGGCTGGCTTTACGCAGGCGATAATTGAGGGCCTGGAACATAAAATCATCATAATTGGTGGTAATATAAAGAGATAGGGGCAGGCCGGCCAGAAAACTGTGCGGTTCGGTGGCCTGGCGGAAGTTGGGCCGGGTTTTGAGGGTTTGCCAGCGCCGGGCGATGTCCTCGGCGGGAAAGGCGGCGTCGCGGGTGATGGACAAAAATTGGGCCACACGGGGCAGATTGTCGCCATCTACCAGCGGATAACGATGCTCGGCCGCCCAGGCTTGAGCCATCTCTTGATCGGAAGGTAGAATGCCAGCCCCCAGGCCCGGCCCCAGAAAAGGGGTGCAGTTATTATCCTTGATCCGGCGCAGCAGATTATCCCAATCCCGGTCATCCAGGGTTTGCAGGGCGGCGCCGCGTCCTCGCCGCTCCGCAGCCTGGCCCGCTTCGGCGGGAGGTTCGGTGGCCGGCGCGGTTTTGAGCAACTCCTCCAGGCCGGCCACAGCTTCGCGCTCATCATGAATCTGGTTGATGAGGTCCAGCGGGGCATTAATGCCAAACTTGGCCTGGCGTTCTAGCAGCTCATCAAGATTTCTGTAGCGAGTTTTTAGCTCGCGCTGGATAGATTCTACGCTGCGCCCCGACATTGGCTGCTCTCTGGTAGAAAAGGAATGGTGAATAGGCGAATGGCGAATAAATCTTCTTTCCTACATTCATTCACCATTCATCATTCGCCATTCGCCATTTGTTTTGTTAACTTTTGCCCAAACGCTTTTTGAACTCCTCGGCCAGCGCGGGCACATATTGAAACAGATCACCGACGATGCCATAGTGAGCGTACTTGAAGATGGGCGCTTCGGCATCTTTATTGATAGCCACAATCAATTTGGACGTTTTCATACCGGCCAAATGCTGGATTGCGCCGGAGATACCGCAAGCAATGTAAAGGTCAGGCTGCACGGTTTTACCGGTTTGCCCAACCTGATGGGCATAAGGCACCCAGCCCGCATCCACCGCCGCTCGACTGGCCCCCATGGCCCCGCCCAGGGCTTCGGCCAAAGCTCTAACCGGGGCGAAACCCTCCGGGCCGCCCACCCCACGCCCGCCGGAAACGATGATTTTGGCGTCGGTCAGGCTGACTTCATTGGCGGCGGCTTCAATGCCCTCCACTTTGGTGGCAATCTCCGCTTCGGCCAGAACCGGAGCGATATGGGTGATGCTGCCCGAACGTGTTGTATCCGCCGCCGGCAGCGGAAAAACGCGGCGGCGTAACGTGACCATCTGCGGGCGGACCGGGCCAAAGACAATTTTAGCCAGCACGTTCCCTACCAACACGGGGCGAGTCGCCTCCAATGCGCCGGTGTTGACGCTTAAATCAATCGCATCGGCGGCCAGGCCAACGCCTAATTTAGCCGCAACATAGGCCGATAATTCCAGGCCGGCATTACTCGCGCCCAGCAACATAGCGGCGGGCTGCTGTTCCTGGGCCAGTTTGGTCAAGACGGCAGCGTAAGGTTCCAGGCGAAACTGTTTGAAGGTCGCATCGTCGCCCAAGAAGACACTGTCCGCGCCGTAATGAAGGGCTTGTTGAGCCAGGTCGCCCACATTTTGACCCAACACTACGGCCACAACCTGGCCGCCCAAATCGTCGGCCACCCGGCGAGCCGCCCCCAGCGTTTCCCAGGAAATCGAATCGGCGGCGCTGTTAAACTGTTCAATCCATACAAAAATGTCGTTTGACATGATAAGCCTCGTGGATAAATATGACAGGTAGCAAGTAACAGGGTAGCAGGTAGCAAGTAACAGGGTAGCAGGTAACAAGTAACAGGGTAGCAGGTAGCAAGTAGCAGGGTAGCAGATCTGCTACTTGCTACTCTGCTACTTTTCTTATATCACTTTTTCCGCAGCCAGTTTGTCGGCCAGCGTTTTAGCCGCTTCGGTGGGTGAGCCGCTGATAATTTCGGCCCCGCCTTCCCGCGCCGGGGGCAGGCTGACCTGCGGCCAGCTTACCTGGGAACCAGCCGCCCCAACCTGAGCGGCGGACAGCCCTAACTCAGCCAGGCCCCAGGTGGGAATAGTCGCTTTGGCCGCTTTGCGGATGCCCATAAAGCTGGGATAGCGCGGCTCGTTGATTTCTTTGACCACGCTGATAACCGCCGGCAGTTTGCTGCTGACCGTTTCGCGGCCATTTTCCATCAATCGAACTACGGTAATCGTTTTCGCCGCCGCGTCAATGGCTTTGATGGCAGCCACGTAAGACAACTGCGGCACCTCCAGCAACGCGGCCACCTGGACCGCCGTCGCCGCCGTATTGCCGTCAATGGCCGAGCGGCCGGCAATAACCAGGTCGAACTGGCCTATTTTTTTGATGGCCGCCACCAGGGCGCGGGCCGTTGCCAGGCTGTCGCTGCCTTCCAGCGCCGGGTCGGAGATGAGGATGGCCTCATCTGCGCCCATGGCCAGGCCGCGTTTCAAAGCTTCGACCGCTTCCGGTTTGCCCAAGCACAGGGCCGTCACTTTTCCGCCGTGCGTTTCTTTGAGCTGAATCCCCGTCTCCAGGGTGTATTCATCCCAGGGATTGACAATTCTAGCGCCGCCCTCGCTCATCAGCCGGAGACCATCCACGGTACTGGAAAGCTGGGCGGTGTCTGGAACCTGTTTGATTAATGTTATGATGTTCATCTGTTTTCCTTCATTTTTTAAGGTAGACGGTAGACAGTAGACAGTAGACGGGGTAGAAAAGCTCCTGTCTACCGTCTACCGACTACCGTCTACCCTTCGGTTTGCCAATAATCAGGATCGTAGGCCGGCAGTTCACAGCGGAGCGGCCTGTCCTGGCGGGAGCCGAGGACATAACCGGCCTGCATCAATTGGTGAATCTGGCTGGTACCTTCGTAAATAACGGCGCTTTTGCTGTTGCGCAGGTGACGCTCGACGTTGTATTCGTCGGAGTAGCCGTAAGCGCCGTGGATCTGCACGGCGTCGTTGGCGGTGGCAAAAGCGGCCTCGGTGCAGAACCATTTGGCCATGCTGGTCTCGCGGGTGTTGCGGATGCCCCGATTCTTGAGCCAACCGACCTTGCGCACCAGCAATTCACCGGCGTCAAGGCGCTGCTGCATGAAGGCAATCATCTGCTGAACCAGTTGGTACTCGGCGATGGGCTGGCCGAAAGTTTTCCGCTCGTGGGCATACTTGACCGATTCTTGCAGACAGGCTTTCATCAAGCCAACTGCCCCCGCCGCCACCGTATAACGGGCGTTGTCAAGGCAGCTCATGGCAATCTTAAAGCCCTCGCCCTCTTCGCCCAGGCGATGGCTGGCGGGGACGGGCACATCGGCCATGTTGATCCAGCCGGTGTTGCTGGCATGAACTCCCATTTTACCTTCGATAGTACCGGTCGTCAACCCCGGCCAGCCGCGCTCTAAAATAAAAGCGGTAATCCCGTTGACGCCTTTGGCGGGATCGGTTTTGGCAAAAACCAGCATCCGGTCGGCCACATCGGCCAGGGTAATCCACATCTTTTCGCCATTCAAAATGTAAGCGTCCCCCTCTTTGCGGGCGCGGCTGCTCATGCCGGCTACATCGGAGCCGGCGCCCGGTTCGGTCAGACCAAAGCAGGCAATTTTTTGGCCGGTGGCTAAAGGGGGCAAAAATTGGCGTTTCTGTTCTTCTGTGCCCCACTGAAAAATCGGCATGGCGTGCAAGCCCAGATGAACGGCGATTGTCTCCCGCACCGAGGAGTCGGCCCATTCCAGCCCTTCGGAAACAATCCCCAACGAGATGTAGTCCATCCCTGCCCCGCCGTAACGCACCGGCAGGCAGACGCCCATAAAACCCTGCTCGGCCAGTTTGGGCAGCAATTCACGGGGGTAAGTATGATTGCGGTCGTGCTGTTTGATGATGGGCAAAATCTCTTTGCGGGCAAAGTCGTAAACCATTTGCTCGATCATTTGGTGCTCTTCGTTGAGTTCAAAATTCATAGTCGTGTCCTTTGACGGTTAGTATTCAGTAGCCAGTAGTCAGTAGTCAGATAATAACTGATTATGCGAAGATATTTTCTTAGTAGTGGCTTGATTATACCACGTAGCAAAAGAGTGCAGAAATGGAGCTTAATAGTCCAGCAACAATTATCCGTTTTGGAAATCAAAATTCATAATCGAATGAATTTCCGGACGATGGCCGGATAGGGTTGCACTTGTTCTGAACATGAGCCTTGAACTTTAAGATAAATTGTGATAAAATACACACAGATTTCCACCCTATCTCAAAACTAGCAGCTATGGACGATCACCAGCGCAGGTATTAGCAACCGACAAGCCGCAGCCCAAGTCTACCCGACTATTGGCTGCGGCTTGTGCGTTTTAATACGACAAATGTTAGCGTTTGCAAGCTTTTGGTGATTGTTGCAACAGAATCAGCCTAAATCATCTTAATAGGAGGATAATTTATGCCGGAATTTGTGCTGACTGCCCTGGATGTAACCGGCATCCAGCGCTACATTTTTGCCAGCAACCGCCTCCAAGAAAATATTGGCGCTTCAGAATTGGTCTTCCGGGCGACCAATCAATACGCTTTCTGGGCCCTCCCTCAGGAGTGTAATGTTCTTGACCGGGAAACGGGGTTGCTTGATGAGGCGCGCCATCTTGAAAAGGACAACTCATTAGTCGCTGAGGTAATGTATGCCGGCGGTGGTAATGTCCTGATTCTTTTCAGGAGTCTTCCCCAAGCCCAACAATTTGTCAGCCAATTGAGTAAAAAGTTGATCGAAGTTGCCCCTGGCTTGGAATTGTTGGCAGCTCACGTTTTGTTTGACTGGGATAAACATTCTATTGGCGGGCTAGAAGGGGTGCGGGCGCAGGTTCTTGAAAAGCTGAACCGGGTTAAGCATGAACGCTCGATTTCAACACCCCTGCAAGGGCTGGGGGTCACGGTGGCCTGCCAGTCAACCGGATTGGCCGCTGTGGCCCTAAATCCTCTCCGCAATAATCAGCCTGTCGCTGCCCCGGTTGCGGCCAAATTAGAGGCGGTTAAAGATGCCCATAAGCGCCTCAGCAAAGCGCTGCCCCAAATAAAGCCGCAAGGTTACCGCATCCCTTTTGAATTTGATAAATTTGGCCGCAGTGAAGGCGAAATCAGTTATATCGCCGTCGTGCATGCCGACGGCAACAATATGGGCGCGCAGGTTGACCAACTGGCCCAGCGGTATGCCCAACCAGGGACAGGCAACCGAGCCTATATCGCCGCCATACGGGAATTCTCGCAAAAGATTAATGAGGCGGCGCTGGCGGCCTTACAAGATACGGTCAAAGTTCTGCTGGCAGCTATCTCAGAGGATCAACAGACTAAACAGAAAATGGTTGCCGGGGTAGTTCCCCTTCAAGGTCGTTGGCTGCCTTTCCGACCGCTGGTTTTTGGCGGCGATGATGTTACCTTTGTGTGTGATGGCCGGTTGGGGCTGCACCTGGCCGTTGAATATCTGGCTGCTTTCGAACGGCGCAGCCAGGAATTAAGCCAAAACGTCAAAACCGAGGGCTTGAATTTAGCGGCCCACGCTTGCGCCGGTATTGCTGTAGTCAAGAGTCATTATCCATTTGCGCGAGCTTACAGTCTGGCTGAACAATTGTGCAGCTCGGCCAAAAGTTATGTTCGTCTTAAGGGAACAGATTTTTCGGCGCTTGACTGGCATTTTGCTGCCAGCGGTCTCCTGGGCAGCCTGAACGACATCCGGCGCAGCCAATACGAGGTAAAAACAGGCAAATTGTATCTACGCCCGGTGCGATTACAGGCTAACGGCAATGATTGGCGCACCTGGCCTAATTTCAGCCAGGTCACCCTCGAGTTTAAGAATGGAGACCAATGGGCAGATAAAAAGAACAAAGTGATTAAACTGCGTCAGGCTTTGCGTGAGGGGCCGGTGGCGGTGGCCCAGTTCCTCAGAGCTTATCCTGACTTGAAAAAAGAGGACTTGAAAGAAGAGAACTCGGATCGATCAGGTTTACCAGCCCTACTCCAGGCCCCCCATGAATTGACCGACACCGGCTGGACGGAAGGACCCGATAGAATCTGCGGTTACTTTGATGCCATTGAAGCCGCAGACTTTTTCACTCCTTTGAAAGCTGTTTAAGGAGATTACCCATGGCTAACTACGTTTTACGTATCCACTTAAAAAGCGACGCCGCTTTTGGACGCGGTGATGGGGTGGCGGGACTGGTGGACCAGGAAGTTGAACATGACTCTTATGGCCTGCCTTTTCTACGGGGGAGAACCCTGAAAGGTTTGTTGGTAGAAGAAGCAGTCAATATTTTATACGCCCTGGAGCAGCAAAATCAGGCCAAAGCCAGGGCTTACCGGGAAACGGCTAATCAAATCTTTGGTCAGTCAGGCAGCAGCGAAAAAGGCGCCGCGGCCTTACGCGTGGGTGATGCCCATCTGCCGCTAAATCTGCGCGTGGCTTTACAAAACGAAGTGGACGCGGGACGATTGACCCCCGAACAGATATTAGCCGCTCTAACCGACATTCGCCGCCAGACGGCTATGGACGCAACCGGCAAACCGGAAACGCACAGCCTGCGCTCGATCCGGGTGATCCTGCGGGAAACCATTCTGACCGCCCCCCTGGAATTTTACCGGCCCATTGATAATTTGAATCAGGCCCTGGGCCTGCTGGCTGCCTGCGTCAAAGCGTTCCGGCGGGCCGGAACCGGGCGCAATCGCGGTACCGGCCGGTTGAAGGCTTCCCTCTATAATGAGTCGGGGAAGGATGTCACCGACACCCTCTTTACCCAGTTCAAGGATGAGGTGATGGCTCTATGATAGCTTTACCTTTAGTATTAACCTTAACCGAGCCAATCCTGGCAACTGCCCTGGCCGGTGATCCCAACAGCGCGACGACCTATCCTTTTATTCCGGGCAGTCTTATTCGCGGGGCGCTGGCCACCCGCTATGCGGCCCAACACTCCGGCGACATCGCCCTGGATCCAGCGGCTCGCCGCCTTTTCTTTGAGAGCGTTACCCGCTTTTTGAACGCCTATCCTCTGGATTCAGCCGGCCAGCGTACCCTGCCAACGCCTCTCGGCTGGGTGATGAAGAAGGGGACGGAAGCGCCCACCCCCCTCTACAACTTGGCTATGGGTGAATCGCGGCCTGATTACCCCAGGAATCTGGGCAAGCCGTACTGCCAGGTAAAGGGCAATGAAGTTAAATTGTTTGAACCGGTGCGACGCTTCAATGTTCATACCCGCCGTGAAAACCGGGTGATGGGTCGGGCTGTTGAAGATGAGGGCAACGTGTTTCGCTATGAAGCTCTGGCCGAGGGGCAGCAATTTGGAACGGTTATCCTGTTAGAGCAGTCACAGGATTACGACGCGCTCAAACCGTTTTTAACCGGCCATCTCTTCCTGGGGGCTTCACGCGGAGCCAGTTACGGGCGCGTAGCGGTTCAAGTTGGCCCACCGGTTTCAAACTGGCGCGAGGTCGCAGGGCAAGGACAGGCTATCCCGGCCAATCAGTCCTTTACTTTAACCTTGTTGAGCGATCTGGTAGTTAAAGATGTCAATGGGCAGTTCAGCGTCAATTTGCCTATCACCGAATTAGCCAAACAACTGGGGGTTCCGTCGTTGGAAGTAGTCAAGAGCTTCCGGGAGATTGGCCTGGTGGGCGGCTTTAACCAGAAATGGGGGCTGGCTCTACCGCAAGCGCCGGTAATCCGCGCCGGAAGTGTGTTTGTGCTCAGCGCAGCGGGTAACATTAGCCTCAACCAGATTCAAGCGCTGGAGGCGCGTGGGGTGGGGCTGCGCCGCGGCGAAGGGTTTGGCCGGGTAGCAATTAATGGCTTGGCTAATATCCATCCCTTGCGGTTGGTAAGCTCAACGCCGGTTAAGGCCAAGCCTCAAACCACACCGCTTCCGCCCCAGTTGCAAAGTTTAGATGAAAATGATAGTCGGACGCTGGCTCAAACCATCACCCGGCGCTTGGGTCAAGCTCGCTTGGATGGAGCCTTGACCGATTATTTGGATCGTCTCCGTTTTGAAGTCGCGGGGCTTAAGCCAAGCCAGCCTAATCGCCTGCGAGTCCTTATACGCAGCCTGTTAGCCCAGGCCGATCAGGCTAACTCAGCCCAGGCCGTCAACACCTGGCTAAAGGATTTAAAGAAACCGGCCCTGCGGCAGTTTGAAACGGCTCAGGTAAACAGTATCCCGCTCAAAGATTGGCTAGAAAATCGGGTAAAAAACCCTGAAAAAGTGTGGGACGAGCTGGGAGCGGCCCCGGATAAGTGGCCCCAGCCTGCGGTGGCCGGGGCAAAGCCGGCGGAAGACCCAACTCTGGCGCTAACCGCAACGCTACGACTGGTGGATGGCGTACTGGCCCGGCTGGCCAAGGAGGCCAAGAAGAATGATTGACCAAAATAATCCTGTCTGGCGTAACCCACGTCAAATCATCGAACGAATTACCATCAAAGGCGATTTGGTGCTGCAAACGGCGGCCCACTTTGGCGGCGGTGATAGTCCACCCTGGAGCCGGATTGATATGGCCCTGCTGCGCGATCCCTTAGAGGGCCGGGCTTTGCTGCCCGGCGCTTCAATCGCCGGGGCGCTGCGCAATTACCTGCGCGAGCGCTTGGGCGGCTATGACTCGCCGGTTGAAGCTGAACCACTGACGCGGCTGCTGGGCGGCAGCAAAGGCGACGACGACGGCGCGCAGAGTTTGCTGCTGATTGATGACGCCCTGGCCGAAATGCCGCAAATTGAACTGCGGGATGGAGTCAAAATAGAGGCGGCCAGCCGCACCGCCGACAAGGGCCAATTGTTCAACATGGAGCTTCTGCCCGCCGGAACAAGATTTGAACTTGTCTTTGAACTGCTGGTTCCGGCAGGCCAACGGGATGAGTTGGCGCGGCTTTTGGCTCTGGCTTTGCAGGGCTTTGAGGCTGGGCCATCAACTCATGCCGAAATTACCCTGGGAGCGCGAAAGCGGCGCGGCCTGGGGCGCGGCCTGGTCAAAAAGTGGCGGGTTGAATGTTACAAATTGACTGAGAAACAGGGGTTAATTGGCTGGTTGGATGAGTCCGAACCGTCGGCGCGGTCGGAAGGGCCAATTGCGACAGCCTTGGGTCTGGCCGCTGCCCCAACCGAGGACGCACGCTCATTCTTTGAGTTGAAAGCGAAGTTCGCTTTGGATAGCTCGCTGCTCATCCGTTCTCATTACGATGAACTGGGCCTGGGGGCCGACTTTGCTCACCTGCACGTTACCGGGACGGATGGCCAGCTCAAACCGATTGTGCCCGGCACAAGTTGGGCCGGCGTGGTGCGTCACCGGGCGCTGCGGATTGCCAAAACGCTGCGCCCCAGCGAGGGGGAAACCCTGGTTAACCGGATGTTTGGCGCCGCCGAAGATAAGCCCAAAAACCAGGCTTTGACCGCCAGCCGGGTAGTTGTGGATGACTCGACCATCGAGGCGGCCCGGCCCTGGGTACAAACCCGCATTCAAATTGACCGTTTTACCGGCGGCGCTTATCCTGGCGCGTTGTTTGAAGAAGCGCCCATCTTTGGCGATAAAACCGCTTATGTGACCCTGCACTTGACCCTGCGCAATCCCGCCGACCATGAGGTTGGCTTGTTATTGCTGGTTCTGAAGGATTTGTGGAGCGGCGACCTGCCGGTAGGAGGTGAAAGCAGCGTAGGCCGAGGCCGTCTGGCCGGACAGGAGGCGACTTTGACCTTCAAAGGCAATGGGGCTGGGGTAGTGAAACAAACGATTAAGCTGGTGAACGATAAGCTGGTAGTCGAGAAGCCGGCGGCCCTGCAAGAATATGTTGATAAATTGCATACTGCTGCCTGGGAGGAAATCAATGGAACGCAAAATTGAGCCGCGCCTTTGGCAAACCTTGCCCCAGACCCTTACAGAAAAAGATTTTCATGATACCGATTCTTTGAAAAGCTGGCTGGAGGGCCAGGCCGGGCAATATCAATTAGATACGTTACTGGCCCACGCCGATAACGCTGTAATTTGGGGCCGGGTGGATGAGGCCGGCCTGCACCTGTCATCCGATTGCTTTAATCAAGATCCGCCAGGGCCGCGTTTCAACCTGCAAACCTTGCAAGAGTGCCGGCTGTTTGGCCCGACCGCCGAACTTTACTTATGGCGCGATGAAGACCGCCGCTGGCAGGCTCGCGTGATCCAGGATGGAACTGGCTCGCCCGGTGAAACGTTGGATGAGCGCCAGATTTTGTGGGGCGATGAGGCGGTGAACGAAGAGAACGGTTTTACCCTGGTCAGTGACGGGGCGCAGGGCAACCGCCACGCTCCGCCGCTGCCCCGCGCCGAAATCCCCTTTGATCCCGGCGGCGATTACCGGCCGCTGCGTTTGCTGGTGCGTCACTATCTCTCAACCGACCTGGATCCAACCCAAGCCCAAACCGGCCTGGCTTACATTGGTCTGAGCCGGCTGGTGCAAGTTTACGGCGAAGCCGCTGTGGTAAAACAAACAACCGAAATTGAGGAGGCGCTACATGAGCTGGCCTAAACACCAAGACCCGACCGACCCGGAGCGCATAGCCCATGCGCCCTACAACTTTGTGCCGCTGCCCGAGGCGGTGGTTAAGGTTGAATTGCCCCCTGACCAAGACCGATACTATACCAATGCCTCAGATACCTATAATTACACCGGCTATTTGGACTGCACTTTGGTTACTCTAACGCCACTCTACACCCGTTGTATGATGACGACCGATTTTTACAAAGACCATGGGGGTGTGCCTTTTTACGATTTAGAGCCAGAACAACAAAATGTTCGAGCTAAGTTCTTTTATCTCCACGATATTGAAAAACCGGTAATACCCGGCAGCAGTCTGCGTGGAATGGCCCGTACATTGGTACAGATTGCAGGCTATAGCAAGATCTCTCCGGTAAGCAAAGAAAAAATATTTTATAGAGCAGTAGCCGGTGGCAATGATGATCCATTGGCAGATCCTTATGAAGTTCTGCTTGGCAAACAGGGTAGAAAGGTTAAAGCAGGCTACTTAACTCGCAAAGATGGCCGGTGGCAAATCCAACCGGCGATGAAGCCGGAGCGAATTGGATTAAAGGATAAAGGAAGTTATGCGAAGATAAAAGATGATTTTTTGAAACACCAGGGGTTACCAGGCTTTTTATCCTTTAATGACATGGGTTATCGCCCGCAGTACCACCCGGTTAGTTTTTCCGTGACTGATGGCAAAGTTAGCCAAATAGGTCTTCCAGGCGAATATTCTAACCGCGGGGTTTTAGTGTGTGCGGGCAACATGTTGGAAACCAATTCGGCTGGCGCAAATTCACCACGTACCAGACATTCTTTAGTTATGGGTAAGAATGAAAAAGCGGCGCCGCTGAATATTGATGAGAATGCTATTACCGAATATCTAAACTCTTTAACCGAATTTCAAAGATCAGCTCCGTTTGATGAACACAAAGGTTGTCTCATTGAAGGAAATCCTGTTTTTTATGTGGAAGAAAATGGGCAGGTGTACTCATTTGGACATAGCCCCAATTTTAGAGTGCCCATGCGTCTGTTTAATCGCCAAGAAACCGCGTCTCCCTTTGATCTTGTGCCTGAAAAATTACGCCGGGACAACGAAATTGATTTGGCTGAAGCTATCTTTGGCTATGTTAAAGATAAAAGCGCCGGTAAAGGCAAAGCGCGAGCTTGTGCAGGACGGGTCTTTTTTAGCGATGCGGAGTATCAATCAGCCAGTAAGGGTGTTTGGTTAACTGATCGTCCGGGCGCAAGTGAGGCAAACATTATCACGCCCAACGTGTTAAGCGGTCCGAAGCCCACCAGCTTTCAACTTTATCTAACCCAAGATAATCCTGATACTCCCGGTCAGTTACAACACTATGGCAGTGATAAAACTGTCATTCGAGGTCACAAATTATACTGGCATAAGAAAACAACTCGATCTGACATCGAAGCTGACCCACAGGCAGTTGAGGATTTTCCCAGGCAATACACTCGGATTCAACCGGTGAAAGAGGGAGTTATCTTCAAGTTTAAAGTTCATTTTGAAAACTTAAGCGCAGCAGAATTGGGAGCGCTGGTGTGGGTATTAGATTTACCAGCGGGGCATTATCACAAACTGGGCATGGGTAAACCTTTAGGTTTAGGTTCCGTAGCTATTAAACCACGGCTCTTCTTAAACACTCGAAGCAAGCGATATGAACAATTGTTCAATTCTGGCAATGATGAATGGCAGAGCGGGTTTTCAGACCACCCGGCCGATGACAAGGAAATCAGCGATTTAAAAGAAAAGTTTGAAAAATTTATCTTAGAAAAATTGAAAGACTTGGGGGCTTCAATAACAGGTCAGTTTAAGGAACAAAGTCGTATTCAAGAATTATTAAATCTACTTCGCTGTACACCCAGCCCTGATCGTGCGCTGGTAGATTATCCGCCTGGCCTGGAAAGCTTTGAAGATCGCCCCGTGTTGCCAACACCTCAATTTATCCTGAAAAATGCAGAAAAGCATCAACAACGGTCCGAATGGGTATCAGTCGCTCAAGTTGAGGCAGCCCTGGCGGCTGAACCACCCCAATTACAATACAGTGCAGGAGATAAAATTAAGTCCAGGATACCAGAGGCAGACCGTATAAGTGGGGGAAAAGTTTATATCAGATTAGAAAATGGAGAGCCAGGGTTTTTCAAAATGACCGAACCCAAATTCAAACAAGTCAAACAGCGTGAATTCCTTTTAGAGATTGTTGAAGTGACTTTTGAGGGATACCATCTAAAAATCTTCCGCTGAGTGATACCATACAGTGCTAACCATTATCTTACCCCCCAAATTCACCCTGGCCCATTTTCGTTTTACCTTGCGCGTGCTGGAACCGCTGCACCTGCCTACCTACAAAGGCAGTGCGCTGCGGGGTGGGTTTGGGCATACCCTTAAAAAGCTGGTGTGCAGTTTTCCCATGATGTGCCAGGAGCGGTGCAGCCGGGGCAATGAGTGTCCTTATGGTTACATCTTTGAAACCTCGCCGCCGGATGATAGCGAGGTGTTGCGTAAGAATCAGGATACGCCGCGGCCCTTTATTATCCAGCCGCCGCGCGACCGGCGGGAGCAGATTTTCTCCGGCGAGCAGTTGAACTTTGGCCTGACCCTGATTGGCTACAGCCTTAATTATTTTCCTTACTTTCTGGCCGTATTCAGAGAGTTAGGCTGGGTGGGCTTGGGGCAAAACCGGGGCCGGTATGAGTTGGTGGGCATTGATGCGATTTCACCCTACGATGGCCGGGTGGAGGTGGTGTTTCGCCCTGACCAATCCCAGGTGCGGATGACGGACCTGCTGCTGACGGCTGAGCAGATAACTGCCCGGGCCGCCCGGCTGCCCGCCGACCGGCTCACCCTGGAGTTTCTAACCCCGACGCGCTTAAAGCATCAGGGGGAGCCGGTGTTTTATGGGCCGCCTTTTGGGGTGTTGATCAAGGCGCTGTTGGGCCGGGTTTCGTCGTTAAGTTACTTTCATTGCGGGCAGTTGTTAGAAACCGATTTTCGCGGGCTGATAAGCCTGGCTGAACGGGTGGAGTTAGTCAAAAAGGATACGGTCAAAGAGCAATGGAGCCGCATCTCCGGGCGGCAGAAGCAATCTATTGAGATGGGCGGGCTGGTGGGCCGGGCCACTTATCAAGGCGATTTGCGGCCCTTTTTGCCGCTGCTGGCGGCGGGTGAATTAACCCACGTGGGCAAGGGGACGGTGTTTGGGAACGGACAGTATCAGATTGTGAGGGAGTAAACATGGAAGGTGTAAGGACGTTTCTTGATGTGGTTGGTTATATAGATGTCCAGAAAAATTCTTTCCTAACAATCAAGGTAGCAGGTAGCAAACTTATGACCTGCTACATGCTACCTTGCTACCTGTTTTAGCGACGAAAACTTTTCCAGAGTACTATATCCATGATTACCAGCGGCTATTAATCAAAGAGGGGTTATATGGCTTCTAAAGAACACATTCAAAAACTCATTTTTACCCATAACCGCCGTTTGCAGTATTTAAAAGAGCAGCAAGCTGCCTTTGGTCTGGAAACATCGCCGGCGGTGTTGATTGAAATTGAGAATATTGAAACAGAACTGGACCAGCTTAGCGTAGATTTAAGCGCTTTTGCGGCGCCCTGGCAATCCCAACATCCCCAGGCGCCGCGAGTGCATATTTATAATTGGGGCAAGCCGCCGGCTCAATTTCCCAAAAAGGATGAGGCCATTACCCTTGATTGGGTGGAGCCGGGCTGGTTTGTAACCCATCCTGATAAATCTCGCCGTCCTCCTACCCCGGAAATGTGGGAGCAGACCTTATGGCCGCGCCTGCGCCAGTTACCGGCTGAAACCGGCGCTGACCCCTGGATCCGCCTGGAAGGCCAGTGCGCTCATTCTACCGGTTTTGCCTTTGGCACAATTTTTAGAGCCAAAGAGCGCTACCATATCGAGGTAGCTCAACATGTGCCCGATAAAGACGGCATTGAGTATTGGACTTCGACGGCCCAGCCGCCCGAGCAGGCGGCTTTGCCTACCTTTACCCTGTACCAGGCCGAACACAATATCTCTAATCCCGGCGGCGAGGGGGTCATCATTGTAGCGGCCCTCAATAATACGCCGTTGATGCAGATTTTGGAGGATGTGGGCACATATTTTGGCCAGGCAGAGGCGTTTGCTCAAATCCCAACCCATCAGGCCGCGGTGACGGCGGTGAAAGGGGTACTGGTGTTAGAGGCAACCGCCGCCGTGCGGCAGCAGCGCCCCCTGGAAGGGTGGGAAGCGGCCGGATTAGCCCGCACTTCGACCCAATTAGTCAATCACTTTAAAACCCGAATCAAGCCGGACCGGCTGCATCTGTTTATGGCTGCTCCGTTGGGTCTGGCAGTGTTTATGGGCCATTTTTGGCAGAATGTCAACAAGGAATTGGTTTTTTACGAACAGACCAGGACGGAACGCGTTTATACCCCTACTTACACTATCACTTTACCTTAATTTTAGCGACCGCAGACTGATAGACTCTACAGGTTTTCGTACAGCGTACCTGTAGAGTCTTCTTTTTCCCTGGCCACCAGTTCAATTTCCTTGATCCGGTCCAGCCGAAAGGTGCGCTCGGCCTGGGCATGGTGGCAGAAGCCTACTAAATACGCAGGGGAGCCAGGGAGCAGGGGGGCAGGGGTGAGTTTGTCATCTTTCCCCTGCGTTTCTTCGCGTCCCCGCGTCCTCGCGCCCTCGCCTCCTCCTCACCGGCCTTGGCCAGGATGTTCCGCAGGGGTGGGATGAGGTCGGTGGGAATAAAAATTTCCTGGGTAGGGCGATGGTGAAAAATCAGGCCCAGGGCGCGCAGTCGTTCTAACGGTGAAAGGGGCGGGATACCGGCGGCTGTGGCGGCGGGAATGGTCCGGGCGGGATAATGGGCCGGAAGCTGGCGGAAGGGCCGGAGTGAACCGTAGAAAGGCTGCAAGTAACGCAGCGGGACGCTGCCTCCGGCGGTGAGCAGGCCGACCAGGGCCTGGCGTTCTTCTAACGGCAGGCTGGTCAGGCAGGTCTCCAGGTCGGACGGATCGGGTAAGTGAGCAGACAGGCGTTCAACCAGATCGGCTTTGCTGATCTTAGAGGAGAGCGAGAGCCCCCGCTGTCGGCCTATGAACAGGAGTAAGCGCCAGGGAGTCAGGGTTAGAGCTTGCCGGAGGGTGGTCATGGGTGATTGCCTCCAAAATAAAAATGGTGTAAAATAGACGGTGATGAACTTTATTTCGTGATGCGTGATGCGTAAAAAGTAACGCATCCCCCATCACTTTTAACTGCAATCGGCCGAAATGAGAATAAAGGCCGATTGGACTGCCGGAAATTATACCCTGGACAGGATTGCAGGGCGAAAGGAGTGACAAAAAAAGAGAAGATGTACAGTTTTTGGGGGATGGTTTGGTGTCTCTCGCCGCAGGCAGCAGTGTGGGGGAAATATGGGGAAGATAGTAACATAAGGCGCAGCGGTGGGAAACAAGTTGCGGATGAGGTCTGTTTTCCTGCTCCTGATGGGGAGTTTTTGGCGAGTGACAAAATGCGGTTCAGATTTCGGCCCCGATGAAGAGGGGATTGTCACCCCGATGGAGCACCCCGACCCCAATTTGCAAGCCATCGCCAGGTGTTCAGATTTCGGCCCCGATGAAGAGGGGATTGTCACTTATTCTTCAGGATGAGCCGGCGGATTGTAACATTCAAAAGTTCAGATTTCGGCCCCGATGAAGAGGGGATTGTCACAAGAACTAAATTGCGAGTCATGTCTATGTCCTCCGAGGTTCAGATTTCGGCCCCGATGAAGAGGGGATTGTCACTCTTCATGCCCGAGTGCCATGCGGCTCTTCCAAATCAAGTTCAGATTTCGGCCCCGATGAAGAGGGGATTGTCACTTAATTACCAGGCTGTAGGTGCCCGACTCAACCGAGCGTTCAGATTTCGGCCCCGATGAAGAGGGGATTGTCACAAGTAGGCACCGAGGTAGGCACCGAAGTAGGCACCGAAGGTTCAGATTTCGGCCCCGATGAAGAGGGGATTGTCACAAAACAACGAAAAACTGTAAAAGCGTGTCATTTGATTTGTTCAGATTTCGGCCCCGATGAAGAGGGGATTGTCACGTTATTACCAGCACCACCGCCAATGGCCATGGGCAGCATGGTTCAGATTTCGGCCCCGATGAAGAGGGGATTGTCACCAGCAGGTGTAGGAGCTGGCTTTACAATAATAGGGAGGTGTTCAGATTTCGGCCCCGATGAAGAGGGGATTGTCACGTGCTGCACGAACCGTCAACCATGCCAACACACCAATGTTCAGATTTCGGCCCCGATGAAGAGGGGATTGTCACCCAAACATCGTGGTACCTTCACCACGGGTTTGGTTGGTCGTTCAGATTTCGGCCCCGATGAAGAGGGGATTGTCACCAACAGTCAGCAGGGCTACCAAAATAAAGATTATTAAGTTCAGATTTCGGCCCCGATGAAGAGGGGATTGTCACGTTTCGTTACCCATGTTCAAGGTTTCAATCCGGCAGGATGAGTTCAGATTTCGGCCCCGATGAAGAGGGGATTGTCACGCTTCGCTTGGGTCGGAGTTGTTGCTATGGCAATAGTTGGTTCAGATTTCGGCCCCGATGAAGAGGGGATTGTCACTATCATCCTTGGCTTGTTCATGGGTGTGTACATAGCGGTTCAGATTTCGGCCCCGATGAAGAGGGGATTGTCACTTTCCACGGGGAAGGCGTCCAGATCGCTAATCTGAACTTTAGTTCAGATTTCGGCCCCGATGAAGAGGGGATTGTCACACATTATAAATCGGCTTGTCATCTTGTATTATTGTAGTTGGTTCAGATTTCGGCCCCGATGAAGAGGGGATTGTCACGATTCATTTTGCGCCGGAAGTACATGTCCCACCAAGGGAAGTTCAGATTTCGGCCCCGATGAAGAGGGGATTGTCACATTTTGGGTGGGTTTGCAGCGCAGCGCGCAGCGGTCCGTTCAGATTTCGGCCCCGATGAAGAGGGGATTGTCACTTTTCTCCACCGCCTTCTCCCTGTGTGGCCGCCATCTTGTTCAGATTTCGGCCCCGATGAAGAGGGGATTGTCACTTAAAAAATTGATTGTTAAAGCCGGGCTTGGTTTGATTGTTCAGATTTCGGCCCCGATGAAGAGGGAGGGGCGGACATAACATAAGGTGAGGAAACGGAGCGGAGCCAAGCCAGAGGAAGCTGAAAAGGTCAATTTTGGGGTAAAGTGCGGGGGAAAAGCGGGGTCAGGCAACCGAAAAAACCAAGTTGAAGGCGAGGCAAAGCCGAGGCAACCCAAAAAACAAGGGCGAAGCCAGGGAATTAGCAGGTGGGCCGGAAAAAAGGGCAAAGACCTCCGGCCGAGCGTGGCGGAACGTTCGGAGGCAGCGGCCAGGAAAATGAAAATGGACAGAACTCGCCCCGGTCAAGCTGGCCAACCAGATGCCATACCCCAGCCCACCGCGCAAAAAAATTAGTTGAGGCGGGCCAGCCGTGGCCGGGGCGAGTTAGCTGCGGTTCAAGGTTGCCTCGGTTTGAGCGGCCAGTTGAGCCTTGCGAGCGCGGACCCGCTTGAGGCCACGCAGATTGATGAGGACATAAATCAGGGTATCCTGGTTGGTAATGGCTCGGCGGTTACGCAGTCTGGGTTCTTCGATGCCGATTTCGGTGGCTTGAGAGTTGACCCGCTCGGTGGCGGTGCGCTGTTTGTAGATGGCTTTGAACTCGTCACTGTCGCGGTCAAGTTCGACGCGCAGGCGAGCGCCGATGGAGGTGGCCAAGGTGGTCAGGCAGCCGCCCTGAGGCCAATTTTTGTGGGCGATGGGGCAGGTCTGGCCGGTCGGGGTTGGAAACAGCAGCGGGCAGGCATAGCGGCCGCGCTCGTGTTCGATCAGACTGGTATGGCAGATGAAGGTGGTTTTAAGGGGCATCGGCAGACCGGCCTGGCATAAGGGTAAGCCCTGGTCATCAAATTGACGTTTGATCCCGCCGCGTTGGGTCAGGGGGACAGCGGCGAAACCGCCGGCCAGATGAAAGTACTCGAAGACATAAAATGGATCAAAGGCGGCATCGAAGGCCCCGAACTTGGGTTTGAAACCGAGGCGGCGTTCGACCTGGGCCATCAAGGGGAAGAAGTAAGTGACATCATTCTTATCGAAGGTCTGGGTCAGTTCAGCCAGGACGAACTCGCCCCAGTCGGGGACTTTGGTGGCCACCACGCCGGAGCCGTAGCCCCAGTAGTAGACATCGCTGGAGGAGAAGTTGGTCACGGCTTTGGCCTTTTTGGTCGGGGTGGCCGGTTGAGCCGGAGTGGTTTCGACTTTGGCTTCCTCGGAGGAGACATTGCGCTTCTTTTTGCAGCCGAGTTTACAGTCCCGGTCGCCTTTGGGCTGGCGGGTTTTGTCGAGCCGGTCGCCTTCCAGAACGTAGGCTTTGGGATTATTCTCCTTCACCCAGGCCAAAATATGCTTGGTATCCAGGGAAATAGCTTGGCCAAAGCGAACGTCGGGGGGTAATTCCTGACGCAGCAGGGAAACGGTGCTGTCGAGCAGGAATTGCAAGGCCTCGTTGGGCAAGGTCCGTAAGACCCGACCGAAGTGACGGGCCGTCGGCAAGCTGGCTTCGACATCGAAGCCCCAGGCGAAGCGCTCAGATGGTTCGAGCGGAAAACCCAGGACCCAGACCAGGGCGGGGTGCTCGACCAGGTAATCGCGCAGGTGGGACATATAGCTTTTGCCCTCGTGCAGTTTGACCAGGAAAGCGGCCACAAAGGGCGCGCGGGGAGCCGGGGTTGGACCTGGCCAGGGTCGGTGCGGGTCCCGTTCCGGAAAGTTGGCCCAATCGAGCGGACCCAGCAACTCCAGGTACTTGCGGGCCACGGCACAATCGGCCACAAACCGGGGCAACGCCGCCCCCACTTGGGCCAGTTGAGCCAGGTTCGGGCGCACCAACAGGACCGGAAGGGGTACAGGCGGCTCAACCGGCCAGGCTGGCGGCGGGGCGCTCACC
Source organism: Anaerolineales bacterium (assembly GCA_015075405.1). Lineage (GTDB taxonomy): Bacteria > Chloroflexota > Anaerolineae > 4572-78 > J111 > DSQQ01. The sequence continues at coordinate 609,211 of JABTUK010000002.1, read as the reverse complement.
TGCCGGGCCGCGCCCACCGCCTGGCGCAGCCAATTGACCGGGGCAAAAGATTGGGGTATGATCACGTCAGTCTCCTTTCTGGCGGTGGGGTGGGGTATGGCGATTTCATTCTACTGCCAAAAGGAGACTTTTGATAACCGGACCCAATTCTATGTTAAGTTCTGCTTCAGCGGCGGCAAACCTGGCCCGGAGTGAGGCGGAAGCTGTCCAACGGAACCAATCTTATGTTAGGCCCCGCTCAGAACCACCCAGGTGGCTGACCGGCGGGGAATAGGTTACACCCAGCGGAACCTATCTTATGTTATGTCCGCCCCTCTGAAGAGGGGATTGTCACTGACCAGCGTGGCCGATTTTCTGTTGACCGGCTTAAAGTTCAGATTTCGGCCCCGATGAAGAGGGGATTGTCACAAAGGGTCAAATAGGCAGCGGGCCGGTTTACTTCAAGTTCAGATTTCGGCCCCGATGAAGAGGGGATTGTCACCCGAGGCGGCGGTCGGGCGGGGCGGTGAACCGGTAGATCTGTTCAGATTTCGGCCCCGATGAAGAGGGGATTGTCACCATTTGCCGCCTTCGGGCCTGATTTCCCTGCCATCGGGTTCAGATTTCGGCCCCGATGAAGAGGGGATTGTCACATTTTGCATAGTGAAACCGTTTTGTTGCGCAAATTTTGCACGTTCAGATTTCGGCCCCGATGAAGAGGGGATTGTCACCCAAATCCTGCTCGGCGCGTTCAGCCACACCCTAAATTTAAGTTCAGATTTCGGCCCCGATGAAGAGGGGATTGTCACCTGTAGAAAGGATTGCTACCGCAGTTGCATTGTTGTCTGTTCAGATTTCGGCCCCGATGAAGAGGGGATTGTCACTCATTCTTGAAGGTCACTCTGACCTAGTGATTCCTTGCGGGTTCAGATTTCGGCCCCGATGAAGAGGGGATTGTCACCACTCACACCCTGGTGCTTGTCCGAGAGGTTATAAACGTTCAGATTTCGGCCCCGATGAAGAGGGGATTGTCACCGAGAAAACGGGGGGAAAGGACTTACCGGGGGCGGCGCGTTCAGATTTCGGCCCCGATGAAGAGGGGATTGTCACCAATCCCTGAACCAGGTCGGCCCGGTGAGGGGCACTTTGTTCAGATTTCGGCCCCGATGAAGAGGGGATTGTCACCATTATTGAGCACCTGCTCCGCAGCCTGAACAGCCAAGTTCAGATTTCGGCCCCGATGAAGAGGGGATTGTCACCAGTTGCAGTGGCCGTTGCCGTTTCCGTCGGGGTCGGGGTTCAGATTTCGGCCCCGATGAAGAGGGGATTGTCACATTTATAGAAAAAGAGGGTTTCTTCGGGGTGAATATCATGTTCAGATTTCGGCCCCGATGAAGAGGGGATTGTCACGAGTCATTCATGTTCATGCCACCCGGGGTGTACTCTTCGTTCAGATTTCGGCCCCGATGAAGAGGGGATTGTCACGCGTGAGCCGAGGGGACCGATGTCAGGGTCAAACCAAGCAGTTCAGATTTCGGCCCCGATGAAGAGGGGATTGTCACCCGTCAGCGAGAAGCGCACTCGCACATATGACGCCTGGTTCAGATTTCGGCCCCGATGAAGAGGGGATTGTCACGAGTTACTACCCTGCCATTTTCAAGGCCGTTGGTCAGTGTTCAGATTTCGGCCCCGATGAAGAGGGGATTGTCACTGATGTAGAGAGCGGGCAGCCCCTCGGGCAGGCTATCGGTTCAGATTTCGGCCCCGATGAAGAGGGGATTGTCACGCCTATGCCGCGTGTCATCACGGCCCCGGCAAAACCGGCGGGTTCAGATTTCGGCCCCGATGAAGAGGGGATTGTCACAATGATCGCGGCGGTTTCAGCCGCCTCACCGGCATCAGGTTCAGATTTCGGCCCCGATGAAGAGGGGATTGTCACAAACTTATGCGGCCTGGCCGCCCGCTCCCGGCTCAGTTTAGGTTCAGATTTCGGCCCCGATGAAGAGGGGATTGTCACAAATTGTCCTGATGGGCGAACTCCTCCCAATGAAGCAGAGTTCAGATTTCGGCCCCGATGAAGAGGGGATTGTCACATAAACTGTTATTAAACATATAACCCTACGGTCACTGTTCAGATTTCGGCCCCGATGAAGAGGGGATTGTCACTTATTCTGTTGGTTGCGTACCACAGGGTATAGTTATTTGTTCAGATTTCGGCCCCGATGAAGAGGGGATTGTCACGTTTATGCCCTCTGTCTGAGCCTCCGGTTTGATTTCTTGGTTCAGATTTCGGCCCCGATGAAGAGGGGATTGTCACAAAGATACCCCTATCCTTGGGCACCGATGCTTCCAAATTGTTCAGATTTCGGCCCCGATGAAGAGGGGATTGTCACTTAACAGGACCGGTGTCTGGTGTAAACCAGATAACCCGTTCAGATTTCGGCCCCGATGAAGAGGGGATTGTCACATTAACCGATGAAGCCTAACGCGACGGTTGTGACTTGTGTTCAGGTTTCGGCCCCGATGAAGAGGGGATTGTCACATTAAAACACGCCGCAACTGCGGCTTACTATGGAGGCAGTTCAGATTTCGGCCCCGATGAAGAGGGGATTGTCACTATTGTTAGCTGCGGCGAGGGTTGACCCTGTTATAGGTTCAGATTTCGGCCCCGATGAAGAGGAGGGTGTTGCAGTGCGTCCTGATAAGCTGTTGGTATGAAAGCCAACCGCAGGCTGTAACTGCGGGGTGTCAAGAGACACGCTAGAACCTACCTCACGGTTCTAGGACGAATCGGACAGGCAAGGGACAAAGAGCAAGAACTTGTCTGAAGCTCCGAGGGAAATGTAGGCAAAATCGAGGAACCCTAGCCCTCGACAAGGCCGCTAGTCGCGCCTGGATAAGACGAGGAAACGAACCATCGAAGAGGCATCGTTACCTCCAACCGGACTGGAAAGGTTAGGGATGGTCCGGGAATGAGGTTAGCTGGCTCTCTCCGCAACTGAGAGCAAGACATACTTGAAACGAGTATGGCCTGACGGTATAGAGGTATAACGGTCAGGATAGAACCTCCGGTGTAAAGATGGCGTCTAAGTCCAGGGAGAGACATACCAATGGAACAGGAGAACCCGCCTAACTGGTCCGGCTAAGAGGACTGGGATAGCTGCATCTGATGAAGTTAGGCGGGGACGGAGAACCTCGTAGTAGTCAATAGCGGTGGGGAAAGCCCACCTCAAGGCGAAGGGGGTTCAGCGAGATGGGAGCATCCGGTAAGCCTGCACGATAGCCTCCAAGAAAGAAAGGAGGCAGTCTATGACGGATACAAACATAGACAGCAAAGTGCAGAGAGTCCAAGCGATGCTCTATGCAAAAGCCAGTAACGAACCGGACGTGCAGTTTAAGCGACTGTACAAGTACCTTACCAAAACAGAATGGATAGAGATAGCCACCGACAACTAACGGCTATCCCAACAGGCTGACTGAATGCAAATTGAAAGACCATCTCGCCTAGAGCCGGATGCGGTTAACATCGCACGTCCGGTTCGGCATTGGAGGGATGGGGAAACACATCAGTTGAAAGGCTGAAAGGTGCGCCCTGTCCCTACCATAACTAAATAAGGGGTAGGGAGACTTGGTCGAGGACTTGAGGAGGGTTTGCCCCGACCCTTCGACAAGCTCAGGGGAGCCGAAAAGGGGATCAAGCGAGGATTATGACAAGCAAGAGGAGGTCAAGTGGCAGATGGCGGGCTGCGGGACCTCCCTTCGACAGGCTCAGGATACAACTTTTTTGTTGAAAACACGGTCAATCGGAACATTTTCAGGTCACAATTGGGCCAAATGAGGCCGAAAACGGTCAAAATTAGCATTTCTGACCGGCTTTAATCCGGTCGTCAGGCAGACTCCACCCTGGGGCGGCGGCTTAAGCCGCAGCGGGTTTGGGACGCCTGGGCAAACGAATGAGTTGGCGCAGGTTAAAAGCAGCGGCAGCCATACTGAGTTGAAAGTTGGCTTTAACCAGGCCGGTGGAGCGGGCATAGCGAGCGCCGAAGAAGTGGGTCAGATTGAAGATGATGCGTTCGATGAGGGGGCGCTGTTTCATTTCCTGTTTGAACGGGTCGGTTTGGTTGTACTCGAGGGCGGCCAGGGTTGCATCACGGTGGTAACTGATGAAAACCTGGCGGTGGGACGTGGGTTTACAGTGTTCCAGCGGGGTCAGGTCGGCTACCTGTTCCAGTTGCAGCAGCCAATGATTAGCGTAGCGGCTGCGTTGGCGCTCGTACCAGACCGCGCTGACCAGGTGCAGCACCAACGACCAGTAGTTCAGAATAACAAATAGGGCAAATGACGGTAAAATAGATATAGACAGAGCCTTCCTCTGGGTTTATTTTTTTGTGTGGTAACAAAATTTTGCCTCAGAAGAACGACCCTGTCTCTTTTTCAAGTTGGTTTTTCCACTGGCCCCGCCGAGCCTATTTGCTCCTGTGATTTATGCAACGCTCTCCATTTGAGCGTCTGGGAAAACATCAGTTTTGCGGCCTCGCTTTATGGCGTCGGCTGGCGGCGAAAACGGCTTTTAACCAGTTTGCTGGAATTTGTCGAGTTAGCCGAGCATAAGCACAAGTTGGCTCATAACATTTCCGGCGGGATCCTTTCTAATTTTGCTTTTGTTTGGCCTGGGTTTTCGCAACGAGCCGCCGGCGCTGCGGCTGCTACCGATAACGAAAATGTCTTTCGGCGGTCGGCGGTCTGCCGTCGGCGGTCTATTTACGAGGAGCTAACTATGGATACCTTTACCCTGACCAACCAGCAGGGCCTCAGCGCCAAAATTACCAATTACGGCGGCATTGTCATGGCCCTCTACGTGCCTGATCGTTCCGGCCAATTGGATGATATTGTGCTTGGTTTTGAGACCCCAGAGGAGTACTTGCATCCTCACCCCTACTTCGGCGCGTTGATTGGCCGCTTTGGCAATCGCATTGCTAAAGGAAAATTCACCCTCCACGGCATCGAATACACCCTGGTCCAAAACAATGGTGTAAACAGCCTGCACGGTGGCCTGAAAGGTTTTGACAAGGTTATTTGGGATGCCAAACCAACCGATACGCCCGACGGCCCAGCCCTGGAACTGACCTACCTTAGCCCCGACGGCGAGGAAGGCTACCCCGGCAATCTTTTAGTCAAGGTAATTTATACCCTGACCCAGCAAAACGAACTCAAAATTGACTACACCGCCACCACCGACGCCGACACAGTCATCAACCTGACCCATCACTCTTATTTTAACTTGGCCGGAGCCGGCAATGGCGACATTCTTGACCACGAACTTACCCTGAACGCAGCCAGATTCACGCCCATTGACGAAACTTTGATACCAATGGGAGAATTACGGCCGGTAGCAGGCACGCCTTTTGACTTTAGCCGGCCTACTAAAATCGGCCTACGGATTGACGAGCCAGATGAACAGCTCAAATATGGTTTGGGGTACGATCACAACTGGGTGCTTAATAACTCGGCTGACCCACTAACCCTGGCCGCCCGTGTTTCTGAGCCAAGCAGCGGCCGGATCATGGAAGTTTGGACCACCGAGCCGGGGATCCAATTTTACAGCGGCAATTTCCTGGATGGCAGCAACATCGGCAAAGGAGACAAAGTTTACCAGCACCGTTATGGCTTCTGCCTGGAAACTCAACACTTTCCCGACTCGCCCAACCAACCCAATTTTCCCTCAACCGTGCTCAAGGCCAGCCAAACCTACCATTCCACTACGATCTACAAATTTTTAACCTGAGCTCTGGCCGCCTCACCGCTAACCCTATGAGTCCTATTCGACTAATCGGCTTAACGGCATTGCTGCGCAACCGCCTGCCGCTGATAGGCGGCTGGCTGCGCCGCTACGCGGTCAGCATCCTGGCCGAGGAAGAGTCCCCCCTGAACGCCCGCCTGCTGGCCGAAACGGTAGTTTTGAACCCGAACAGCCGGACAGGTAACGCCGCCGCCGCTGTCCTGAGCCGCCTGACCCACCCCGCCGCCATTGACGCCGTTTGCGAAATGTGGGCCGGTATGCGCCATCCCGCGCTGGCTGTTTTAATAGCCAACCAGGGCTGGGTTGCCACCAAACCGCCCGACCTCAAAGTGCTGACCGCTTTACAGGCCGGCCACCTGGCTGAACTTGTTGAGGGGCGGGCTGAGGTGGTCAGACCGTTGGTCCAGGCCGCGGCGGATACTGACCCAAAGATGGCGGCGCAGGCCAAACAAATTTTGCGCCAACTGCGCTACCCCGCCGCTCAGGAAGCCCTGTGCCGCCTGGTCATCGAGCAGGACTTACCGCCGGCCCGTGAAGCCGCCCTTGAGGCCGGCTACCTCCCCCAGGAGCCGGCCCAGCGCGCCCTTTTTTTCTTTTTAACCGACCAGTGGGCGCGTTATGACAGCCTGGATTTCGACCGCCGCTTGCTCCGCACCGTCTATCAGAGCGCCGCCCCGGCCCTGCGCCAGCGCCTTCTGGAACGAATGCGCCAGGCCGGGCGCACCGAATTTTTGCCCATCATCACCGGCAGCGACTATCGCACCCGCCTGGCCGAAATGGAAGCCGGCGAGTTCGACCTGTTGGCCCACACCCTCACTTTAAATCGAGAATGGCCGGAACTGTGGGCTTTGACCTTTGAGGCTCCCTTTCGGTGGAGCAGACAGATTATCAAAACGTTGGCCGGCGAGCAATGGCGGCCTGCCCAATCGGCAGAGCAAATGCTGTTTGACCACCTGGCAGCTCTCGTCCAGACGGACTCCCAGGAAAACGGGGTTGACGTGGCGCGGCTCTTTCCCCCGGCCCTCCTGCAAGCCCAGGCCAGAGCGCCGGGCCGGATTAACGATGTCGCGTTTGCCCCCGGCCGCCCGGTGCTGGCCCTGGGCACCGGGCAGGGCAAGGTGGTCTTATGGAATTTTCAACAGGCGGTCCGCGAACATGTGCTGACCGGCTTCGACCATTCCGTTGGCAGCGTTGCCTTTAACCCCCACAATGTGCTGTTCTGCGCCGAGCGCACCACCAGCGGCAGCACGTGCGCCCTCTATCGCTGGGATGATGAACACGGCTTGCAGCGTCTCGGCCAGCACAACGATTCCATTACCGCTCTGGCTGCGCTGAGTGACAGTCACGCGCTCTCAGCCGGGCGCGATCAGCGAGTCAGCTTGTGGGACGCAGCGGCTCGACGGGAAGTGAAACAGCGCAATTTTTCCTTTTGGGCGCGGGCGCTGCGGGTTTCGCCCAGCGGCCAGGAGGTAGTTTTACTGCACGAAGGGGTAGACCTGCTGGCCTTGCCGGAATTGCGGGTGACGGAGCGCGGGCCAGGTGGAACCAGCGTGGCCCGCTGCGCCGCTTTTTCGCCGGATGAGCAAACCTTGCTGGTGGGCCAATTCAACGGTGAGGTCATTATCTTGCAGCGTCAAAGCCCCGGCCCTTTTAAACGCCCGCGCGAGTCGTGGCCGGGTCGCTATGGCCGGCTGGTCGGCCTGGAGATGCTGCCAATGCAGGAAGTTATTATTTGCGCCGATGCCGGGGGGCGCCTTGAATTTAAAAGATTAAATGACTACGATGACTTGGGGCAGGTCCAGTCGCCGGGCGGCCAGCTAACCTCGCTGCACGTTTCCGCCGACGAAGCCTTTATGGTCGTTGGCAGCGCCCAGGCCGCCTTATCTTTGTGGGATTTGCGCCCGCTGGCCGCGCCCCGGCTGTTGGCTCGACCCTTTGGGCAGGCTAGCCCGGCCCAAATTTCAATCCTCCATACCTTGAGCCGCTTGCCTCAACTTTCGCCGCCGGCCCGCCGCGCCCTGGAATTTGCCGAGTGCATCTTGCAGCACCGTTTCCGCCACGCCATCGAGCTGGACGACGCTCCCCAAATTAAAATCGGTGAATTTGATATTGAACTGGAGTAAGGCAACTCCAAGAAAGTAATTAACCAAAGCCTGTGAAACGTGATGCGTGATACGTGATGATTCCAGGCGAAAAATCCTCACGTATCACGGTTCACGCATCACGCGGGTCAAATTTGTTGGATGATTTAAATCTTGGAACTCCCGAAGTAACCGTTTTGCCGGGTTGACAGATCAAGGTAAAATGCTATGGAAGGTGAAGGGGATACACTATGCCGGGCCGTTTGGCCATTGATTTTGGAACCTCGAATACGGTCGTAGCCGTCTGGAATGAAACAACTCAATCGGCTGACCTGCTGCACGTGCCCGATTTTGGCCGGGTCTATCAACAGAGCGACGGCCAGGCTTCGGTCATACCGTCGCTGATTCACTATACGGAAGACCGCCGCCGCTGGATTGGCAGCCAGGTGTTGCAGCAAAACCTGTACAGCTCGCCGCGCACCTTCCGCTGGATGAAGCGCTACATTGTCAACCGCAGCCCGCTCAAGCTGCGCCTCGACGGGCAGCAGCTTTCACCCTTCGACGCCGGGCGCGATTTCCTGTCGAGTGTGCTCCTCTTTGCCGCCGCCGAGTTGAACCTGGGCCAGGAGGAAGTGGCCTTCACCGCGCCGGTCGAGGCTTTTGAGCATTACGAGGACTGGCTGGGCGAGGTGGCCAAAGCCGCCGGGATGCCCCGCTTCCGGCTGATTGACGAGCCGTCGGCGGCGGCCCTGGGCTACGGCGCGCCCATTCAGCCCGGCGATGTTTACCTGATTTTTGATTTTGGCGGCGGCACATTGGATGTCTCGACCATTCTGATCGAAGCTGAACCGCAGCAGCAGAGCGGGCGGCGCTGCCGGGTGCTGGGCAAAGCCGGAGCCGACCTGGGCGGGATGACTCTGGACCAGTGGATATTTCAGGATGTGCTGCGCCAAAACCGGCGCAGCGACGCCGATGAGGAAATTCGTCCGATCAGCAATGCGTTGCTGGTCGAGTGCGAGCGGGCCAAAGAACGTCTCTCCTTTGAGGAGCGGGCCGGCATCAGCGTGGTCAACCCGGAAACTGGGACGGCTTTGACCGCCCAGTTGACCCGCAGCCGGTTGGAAGAACTGCTGGACGAGCACGACGCCTACCGCCAGATTGACCAGACCATGCGCCGTGCCCTGAACAGCGCCCGCGAGCGGGGTTACCTGGAAGAGCATATCAAAGCGGTGCTGATGGTCGGCGGCAGCAGCCACATCCCTTCCGTGCAGAGTACCTTGCGGCGCATCTTTGGCCGGGAACGGGTGATGCTGGGCCGTCCGCTGGATGCGATTGCGCGCGGCGCGGCGGCTTTTGTGGCCGGGGTGGATTTTTACGACCACATCCAGCACGATTACGCCATTCGCCATCTCAGGCGCGACCAGGGCGGCTACGATTATCGCCCCCTGGTGTCGCGGGGCACACCTTACCCCACCCCGGAAGCGGTAGCCCGGCTGACGGTCAAAGCCGCTTACGACGGGCAGACCCATCTCGGCCTGGCTATTTTTGAGGTGGGCGACTCTTCGCCGCGCGGCGGCGGGCAGCCGGTCGAGTTGGTTTTTGACCCCAGCGGCGCGGCGCGGGTTATGCCGGTCGAGCCGGACGAATCGGAACGCCGCCATCTGTTTTGGATGAACGAGGGCCAGCCCACCTTCCTGGTGGCCGACCCGCCGGCCCGGCGTGGCGAACCCCGCTTTGAGGTTGAGTTCTCGGTAGACGGCAACAAGCGGCTGCTCCTGACCGCGCGGGATTTGCAGACCGGGCGGTTATTATACCAGGCTTATCCGGTGGTCAAGCTGACCTAAATGACCACTGACCACCGACTACAGACGGCCGAACATGGTCATGTCATTCCGACCGAAGGGAGGAATCCCTCGAAATTACGATTAAAATTAATAAATGTGACCAAAGGGAGTTGGCAATTATGGAAATAGGAGTCCAAAGCTTGCTTTGGAAGAGCCAAAGCAAGCTTTGGACTCCATCCCTATACAGAAAGGTAAAACAAAATGTCCCATTTTACCCGCATAAAAACCCATATGGTCGAAAAGCAGTTTTTACTCCAGGCGCTGGAGGAGTTGGGCTATACCTACGAAGAGGGCGAGGTTGACGTGCGTGGTTTTGCCGCTGCCAACGTCAAGGCTGAGATCAAAGTCCGCGCGGGCGGCTTATTGGGCCGGGAGATTGGCTTCCGCAAAACCGGCGAGTCGTATGAAATTGTGGCCGATTGGTGGGGCATTGGCGGCCCCAAGCGAGAGGAGTTTCAACAGCAGGTGACGCAGCGTTATGCTTACCACGCCGCGCGAGCCAAACTGAAAGCTCAGGGCTTCAATCTGGTGACTCAAGAAGAGCAGGATGGCCAGATTCGGCTGGTGCTGCGCCGGGTGGCTTAGATGGAGATTGGAGATTGAAAAATGGATTTGCAAGAGATTGAAGTGATTATTGGCAAGGATGGTCAGGTTCAGCTTTTGGTGCGGGGAGTGAAGGGCCTGACCTGTTTGGAGTTGACCAAAGAGTTGGAGGCGGTGTTGGGCGGCCAGATCGAGGCGCGGGAGATGACCCCCGAAGCCCAGGAAACGACTCAAGAGCAGGTCAAACAGAGGCAGTGGCAGAAAAGCGGTTAAAAGGAAATGATCATCCCCTACATAGTAATCGTCTAAAAATAAGTTCCCCCAAATTCTATCAGTTCCCAGGGAACTAAGGGAACTGGTAGGAACTCAAAACGGGAAGTAAAATTTGGGCGCTTACACAGCTCGTCTGCTTTAGCAGAAGGCCACCGATACGGGTGGCCTTTTTTGTCGTCTTGACTCTGCTGGAACGCTTTTTGGAGCGCTTTTGGATTACATTCCTGGTGCGCTGGACAGGTATAGTGGGTTATATAACCGATCTAACCGGTGGTTAAAACCAATTTAAACCCTAAAACCTATCTTTTGGGAGATTCGCTATCAACCATTTGCGGTATACTGGCATTATGAAGTTACATTTTGATTGCAACGAGGTTAAACAGATGAATGACAAGACAATTATCGCTCGCAACCGGTCGAACCCGGCCGCCTTTGGCCATGCCGTAGTTATCGGCAGCGGGATTGCCGGCCTGACCGCCGCGCGGGTTTTGGCCGATTACTTTGCCAGGGTCACAATTATCGAACGGGACAGCCAGCTCGATGCGCCGCAGTTCCGGCGGGGTGTGCCCCAGGCTCACCACGCTCACTCGCTGCCGGTGCGAGGCCAGCAGCTTTTGGAAAAACAGTTTCCCGGCCTGACCGCCGAATTAATCAGCCAGGGCGCAGAAGCGGTGCATGGGGGCAGTGAAATGGCCTTTTTTGTGGCCGGGGAGTATCACCAGCTCCGGCAGCAGGGCGGACTCATCACCCTGAGCAGCAGCCGGCCATTGTTGGAAAGCGCCATCTACCGCCGGGTAGCAGCCCAGCCGAGGATACGGATTCTCTCCGAGCACGGCGTCGAAGAACTGCTGGTTGACCGGTCGAGACGACGGGTAACCGGGGTGCGCTTGCGCCGGCGCGGCGGCTGGCCGGCCCAGGAAGCTACCCTGGCGGCTGACCTGGTGCTGGATGCCAGCGGGCGCGATTCTCAAGCGCCGCAGTGGTTGGCCGATTTGGGGTATACCCCGCCCCAGGAAACAGTGGTCAATGCCTTTACCGGCTATAGCAGCCGCCTGTACCGTCGCCCGGCCAACTTTGGCGAAAGCTGGAAAACTCTGTACGTCCGTCCCACGCCCACCCACAGCACCCGTGGCGGCGTGATTCTGCCCATCGAGGGCGACCGCTGGCATGTGACGCTGCACGGCATGGCCGGTGACCACCCGCCGACGAGCGAAGCCGGCTTTCTGGATTTTGCCCGCAGCCTGGCCGCGTCGCAGTTTTACGAAGCTCTATGCGCCGCCGAACCGTTGACCGAACCACGCGGCTACCGCCGCACCGAAAACCGGACGCGCCATTATGAGCGGCTGCCGCGCTATCTGGAGGGGCTGCTGGTGTGTGGCGACGCGGCTTTCACGCTCAATCCGGTTCACGCCATGGGCATGACGGCAGCGGTGCTGGGCAGTCTGGCCCTGGATAAAACGCTGCAAGCCTACGGCGCTGCCCCCAACCTGGCAGGGTTGGCCGGCGCGTTTCAGCAGCGGCTAAGCCGAACCATGGCCGAACTGTGGAAGCTAACGACCGATCAGGACCGGCGCTGGCCGCAGGTGGAAGTGATCGAGCCGTGGGAACAGGCTCGCCGCGAACGCCGCCAACTGGCCGCCAAAATAACCCAGGAAGCAGCCAAACGGCGCGATAGAACGCCCAGCAGCAGCGGGCTGAATGTGGCTTTTACCTAATGGCAATGTAAAAAAATGGAGTCCAAAGCTTGCTTTGGCTTTTCCAAACCAAGGTTTGGACTCCATTTCCACTACGTTTCACGACAACTACTCGGCTATGTCATTTCGAGCGACACGCTACGCAGCGAGCGAGAAATCTTCTCATCCGTAGTTTGCAGACAACGACCACGGAGATTTCTCGGCTTTCAGCCTCGAAATGACACATTTGAAGAGTTGCGTTTCACCTATCAATTCAAAAGAAATAAGTTATGGACACCCAACAACTTTCTCTGCTGGCCGGAGCTATCTCCAGCCTTATCTTTGTCGGCAGTCACGTGCCGATGCTGCGCCGGGCCTACCAGACCAGAGATTTGCGCTCCTACAGCCGTTTGAACCTGATTCTGGTCAATCTGGGCAACCTGATCTATTGGCTTTACCTGATCAGTCTGCCGCCGGGGCCGGTCTGGGTTTTACACTCGTTTTATACCCTTTCCAGCGCTTGGCTGTTGCTGTGGTACTGCCGGTTACATTCGTGCGATTGGAGGCGGTCATGATTAAAATTAGTGCCTTAGCAATTGAGTCCTTGTACATTGAGCAAGAAAATCTCACGCAAAGCCGCCAAGAACGCCAAGAAAAAATTATTAAAAATCTTTGCGTCTTTGCGTCTTGGCGAGAGAACTTTTTTGGCTCTGGCTTGTCCAGGTTAGGGGATATGAATGGAGCGAAGATGGGCCACAATGGCCTGCAACTGCTCATCGGTCAAGGCTGGATTGCCGCCTTTGGGCGGCATGGCCACCCCGCTGGTATTGAGTGGATCATCCACCGGCCGGCCAGTCTTGATAAAAGCCAATAGCTCCGCATCGGATAGGCCGGCCACAAAATCGCTGCTGTTCAGGGGTTTACCCAGCCCGGCGATACCTTCACCGGTCGGGCCGTGACAGGGGCTGCAATAGCTAACAAAGATCTGCTCGCCGTTGATAGGGATGTCGCCATTGGCCGGCGCGGAGGAGATTGTCTGGGCCTCACTGCACGCGGCTACTATTAAGAGTAAGATTAAAATAAGCAAGGGTATCAGAAATTTCATTACATCTGCCTGTTATCTGAGGAGTGTTTACGCGCTTGAGCACGCCACCGACGCGAAGCGTGAAAATGGAGTGCAAAGCTTGCCTTGCGACCTGGCAAAGCAAGCAACCGGTCTATTTACGAAGGAGTTGGACAGTCCCTTGGAGACGACACCAACAATGAAAATTACTTTCTGACTACTGGCTACTGATTACTGACAACTATTTTCAATGAAGTATAAGTCAAGCTGATCTCATTTTCCACCACATCCACCCAGGCGGTCCCGCCGCCATCGGCCAGCTCGCCAAAGAGCATGGCTTCGGCCAGGGGTTTGCGCAGCTTGTCGTCAATCAGACGCGACATAGGCCGCGCCCCAAAATCTTTGTGATAGCCGTGTTGGGCCAGCCAACTTCGGGCAGCTTCGCTTAGCTCCAGGCTGATCTGCTTGGGCAGCAAGGCGGCCCGCAGCTCGTTGATCTGCTTATCCACAATTTGTTTGATCGTTTCCGTGGAGAGGGTGTCAAAGCGAACCACCGCATCCAGCCGGTTGCGAAATTCGGGGCTGAACAGGTGCTCCAGCGGCTTTTTGGCCGGGTCGCCGGCGGTCGCCGGGGCAAAGCCCATCGGTTGGGCGGTCAACTCCCTGGCCCCGGCGTTGGTGGTCATAATCAAGATAACGTTGCGAAAATCGGCCCGGCGGCCGGTGTTGTCGGTCAGGGTGGCGTGGTCCATCACCTGGAGCAAAATGTTGAACAGGTCGGGATGGGCCTTTTCGATTTCGTCAAGCAGCACCACCGAGTAGGGATGGCGGCGGACGGCGTCGGTCAGCAAACCACCCTGGTCAAAGCCGACGTAGCCGGGCGGCGCGCCAATCAAGCGGCTGACGGTGTGCTTTTCGGAATACTCGCTCATATCGTAGCGCAGCAGTTCCACCCCCAGCGAACGGCTCAACACACGGGCCAGTTCGGTCTTGCCGACGCCGGTGGGGCCAAAAAAGAGGAACGAGCCAACCGGCTTGTCGGGCAGGCGCAGGCCGGCCCGCGACAGGCGAATGGCGGCGACAATAGCTTCAATGGCTCCGGCCTGGCCGAAGATGTACTGGCGCAGGGCGCTGTCCAGGTGTTTCAGGCGGGTGCGGTCGTCGCCGGAGACGCTTTCGGCGGGGACGCGGGCCATGGCCGCCACCACTGCCTCGACTTCTGGCCGGTCCAGCACCTCCTTGCGGGCTTCGGCGGGCTGGATGCGCTGGCGCGCCCCGGCTTCGTCCAATACGTCAATGGCTTTGTCGGGCAGAAAGCGGTCGTTGATATGTTTGGCGGCCAGTTCGGCGGCAGCGCGGATGGCCGCGTCGGTGTAGCTGATCTCGTGATGTTCCTCAAAGCGAGGTTTCAAGCCGGTCAGGATTTGGACCGTTTCCTCAACCGATGGCTCGAGGATGTCAATTTTTTGAAAGCGCCGGGCCAAACCACGATCTTTTTCCAGGGCTTTGTACTCTTCGTGAGTGGTCGAGCCGATACAGCGCAGTTCGCCGTTGGCCAGGGCCGGCTTGAGCAGGCTGGAGGCATCCACCGAACCGCCGCTGGTGGCCCCCGCGCCGACAACGGTATGGATTTCGTCAATAAACAAAATGGAGCGGGGTTTATCTTGCAGCGCCCGCAGCACTCCTTTCACCCGCTCCTCAAACTGGCCGCGAAACTTGGTCCCGGCCAGCAGCAGGCCCATATCCAGGGCAAAAATGTGGACCTCTTTTAACAAGTCGGGCACCTGGCCTTCGTAAATGCGGGTCGCCAGGCCGTAGACCATGGCCGTTTTGCCCACGCCGGCATCGCCCACCAACAAGGGATTATTCTTGAGCCGGCGGCACAAAACCTGAATGGTCCGTTCCAGTTCGGCGGTGCGGCCAATCAGGGGGTCTATTTTGCCGCTGGCGGCCAGCTCAACCAGGTCGGTGGTGAAGGCGGCCAGGGGATCTTTGACCCGTTCGCCGGCTTCCTCGTCTTCATCGGCCATCTCGGTGGGGACAGCCTCTTCGCGGCTGATCCCGTGCGAGATGTAGTTCAACACGTCGAGCCGGGTGACGCCCTGCTGCTCCAACAGGTAGCGGGCCTGCGAGTCCGGTTCTTCCAGCAGCGCCGCCAGCACATCGCCGCTTTCAAGCTGCGGCTGGCTGGCCGATTGGGCGTGCCAGACCGCCCGTGACAGCACCCGCCGGAAGCCCAGGGTTTCTTCAGGCTCCAGGCGCAGCTTTTCGGGTAGTTGTTCCAGGTTTTTGTCCAGATAAGCGTTCAAATCCTGGCGCAGCCGCTTCAAATCCACGCCGCAGGCCGTCAGGATTTCGCTGGCCCTGGCTTCCTGGGTCAAGGCCAGCAGCAGGTGTTCCAGGGTCACATATTCGTGGCGGCGCTGGCGGGCTTCGTCCATCGCTTTGATCAAACTCTGATGTAATGTTTCGGGGATAATCGGTGTGCTCATTCCGGCTCCATGCTACACATTAAGGGAAATTGGGCTTCCTGGGCCAACTGCAACACCCGCTGAACTTTGGTTTCGGCGATGTCGCGTTGGTACACGCCCGCAATGCCGATGCCGTTGTGATGCACATCCAGCATAATGCGCACTGCTTCGGCTTCGGATTTATGAAAAACGGCGATCAAAACCATCACCACAAACTCCATGGTGGTGTAGTTGTCGTTGTGCAGTAATACTTTGTACAGGCGGGGCTTGTCCACCTTCTGCTGCTGTTCTTGCTCGGTGGCAATGCCCCCTTCTTCTTCGGGCCAATAGTTGGGCATGGTGAATAATTGTGAATGATGAATTGTGAATGGTGAATTGTGAATATCTGATATCTCGTTGACAATTAACAATCCACAATTTTTTATTGTATCCGGGGAATAGAGACGGGTCAAGTAAGAGGAAGCTCCGCTGGAGTGAAGGCTTGCCTATATAAATTTACATGATGTTTACGTTTTTACCGTGACTTCGTGACAGTTTTGTGTTAGAATGGCAACCAGCAAGGCTAAAAAATTATTGAAGTTATGTCTCAGCGCCACCCGGCATAGAAAGGAGCAGCAGGGCCAGCCTTAACATCCGATTTTGCCCCGATTTGTTTTACCACCATCCATTCATTTCCAAACCAAGGGGATTTCCACATGAAAAAATTGACAACATGGTATCTGATTCTAGCCATCAGTTTCTTCGCCGGCTCGATAGTTTTTGTCAACCCGGTTTCGGCTTCGGGGCCGATCCACTGGGGCTATGAAGGCGCGGAAGGCCCTGAATTTTGGGGCGAATTGAGTCCCGACTTTGCCCTTTGCTCCACCGGCCAGGAGCAAACGCCAATTGATGTGCCTGCCACCGCGCCGGCTAACCCGGCCGATATTACCTTCAATTACCAGCCGACCGCCTTGACCATCTTCAATAACGGGCATACCGTTCAGGTTAACTACGATGCGGGCAGTTCGATTGATGTGGGCGGCAAGACCTACCAGCTCAAACAGTTCCACTTTCATACGCCTAGCGAACATACCATGAACGGCCAGTCCACCGACCTGGAACTGCATCTGGTTCACCAGAGCGCCGACAACCAGTTGGCCGTGGTCGGGGTGATGTTGAAACAGGGCAGTGAAAACCCGGCCTATGCTCCGGTTTTTAACAATCTACCGGTCCAGGAGAGCGAGCCGAGCGCCGTCAGCGGCGTGACCATTAATGCCGCCGATCTGCTGCCGGCTGAGCGCACCTACTACCGCTACAATGGCTCATTGACCACGCCGCCCTGCTCAGAAGGAGTACAGTGGCTGCTGCTGAACACGCCGGTGGAGTTGTCCTCGGCCCAGGTGAGCGCGTTTCAAGCGATTTTCGTCCACAACGCCCGCCCGGTGCAGCCGCTCAATGGGCGGTCTTTTCTGCAAACGTCGGCTTTAACTCCGGCGACTTCAGCGCCAGTAGCTTTACCCACGACGGGTGGTGTTCCCTTGCCCCTGGAAAGTGTGGTGTTCGGCCTGGGCCTGCTGACCACGCTGACGGGGTTGTATTTCCTTCGGCGCAAATAGTTATAATTCGTTGGCCATTATCGGGAATAACGTTACTTGATGTGGCTCACGGATAAACACCGATGACACGGATGAAGGCAGAAAGTTAAAAAAAATCGTGTGCATCTGTGTAAATCCATGAGCCATTCTCAGTGGATCCAAATTTGAGGAGCCAGCACGCCCCCGTGCGGCGGTGTTCGGCACGTGGGCGTGCCTCACTCCTCGAAAATTGGATCTACTGATTCTTATTCCTGATTATTATAGGGAGAAATTGAATGACCGAATTAGAGACCCTGCTGGCGCCGATTAGGGCGCTGCACGAGCGCATCCGCGAGGCGGTAGTGGCTGCCTGCGAGCAAAGCGCCCTGGAAGAAATGGCCCAGGTGGTGCAGGACACCGAAGGCGACACCATTTTTGCCGTGGACCGAGTGAGCGAGGAATTGCTGCTGGAATTCTTCGAGCATGAAATTGCGGTCAAAACCCCGCTGGTGCTGATTGCCGAAGGGCTGCGCGGGGGCCAGGTTATCTTACCCTCCGGCGCAGCCGAGAGCGAGGCCATCTATCGGATTATTATGGACCCGATTGATGGCACACGCGGCCTGATGTACCAAAAGCGCAGCGCCTGGATTTTGACCGGCGTGGCCCCCAATCGTGGCCCGGCAACCTGTTTAGCTGACATTGAATTGGCGGTGCAAACCGAAATCCCGCTGCTCAAGCAGCATCTCAGCGATGTGGTCTGGGCCAAACGCGGTCAGGGGGCGCAGGCCGAGCGCTATAACCGCCTGACCGGCGAGCGTTGGCCGCTGCGTTTACTGCCCTCACGAGCCAAGACCATTGCTCACGGGTACGCTATGCTGGCCCGCTTTTTCCCCGGCGCGCGCGAGGAACTGGCCGCCATTGACGAAGAAATTATCCGCGGCGCGCTTGGCCCGGTGCGGCCGGGTAAGGCCCACTGCTTTGAAGACCAATATATTTGCACCGGCGGCCAGTTTTATGAACTGATGGCCGGCCACGATCGCTTTGTGGCCGACCTGCGGCCTCTGATGGAAACGGTGTTGGCCCGGCGCGGCCTGGCCCTGGGCATGTGCTGCCACCCCTACGACCTCTGCACCGAACTGATTGCCCGCGAGCTGGGCGTCATTATCACCGACCCGGCCGGCCGGCCCTTGCGCGCCCCCCTCGACGTTGAGACCGAGGTGGCCTGGGCCGGTTACGCTAACGCCAGCCTCCAGGCCCAAATCGAGCCGCTGTTGCAAGCCGCGCTGCGCCAGAGGGGCTTGCTGGCAGAATAGAAGGCCGGATTAATAGGGAAAAGCGGCAGCCAACGCCTGCTGGGTAGCGCTGATGGGCGAGGTCACGGCGATAAAGTAGCGGTCGTTGTTCCAGGCCAGGCCGTAGGCTCTATCGGCAAAATCGGGGGCGGCCCATTGAATGTAATTGTCCTCGATGTAGAGCCG
The DNA here is from genome assembly GCA_015075405.1 of Anaerolineales bacterium. GTDB lineage: Bacteria > Chloroflexota > Anaerolineae > 4572-78 > J111 > DSQQ01. The sequence continues at coordinate 590,453 of JABTUK010000002.1, read as the reverse complement.
TTCTTTCCATTCGGTCAGGGTAGCCCGCTCTTCCAGCAGCTTTTTATAGTTTTCCAGGTAGCGCCGGGCGTTGATGTAAGATTTGGCCTCGATCATGACCACCGTGGCCGGGTTGCCAATCGCGTCCAGGTAAGTTCCCTGAACTGTATCCGCGCCGACAAAGGGGTCTTCAAAGACCATTTCTTTTCTCAAATCCACCAGTTTGAATTCACCCACAGCGCGGGGCATGGCGTCTTCCAGAAATTTATTGGTCGGCGGGGTGGGCCGGGCTTCGATGCCGTAGGGGGCCGGGTCATCCAGATTGGCCGGGATGACCAGATTGGCCGGAGTGCATAACCAGAAGCCAATCGCCAGCAAAATAAGCGAAATAACCATAAAGCGGATTGCCGCGCGGCGCTGCTGGGCCGGCGTTTCCATCGTCGCTACGTCGTCTACCAATTCCGGGTTGTAACCCTGCGGCGCAATTAGCGATTCCAGTTCGGGGTCGGGCGGCCCTTCCGCCGCCTGGAGTTCTGAGTCTTTGGGGCGACCGTTTGTCTCGGACATACTGCTCTAACCTGTTTTTGCTGAGTTTGGCAGGATTATACTCAAGAATTTGGGGTAATCAAACCCCGGCAGATGGGGCAACAACACAAACCATTAATCGGTTTGGCTCAAGCGCAAGTTAGGGCGGGGAACAGTAACTCAATAAGTCCAGACCTGACAGGTTTTCGCGCAGCGTACCTGTCAGGTCTTCATACTCCAAAAACAGGTTATTTCTGGGCAGGTTAATACATCTGCAACGGCGCGGCCCCTTCAGGGTTGAGCAGCAATGACCAGACCTCATCTGCGCCAATGGTAACTTCGTCGGTGACGCTACTGCTGCCTGCTTTGGTGGTGACTTTATAGCTGCCGGGTTTCAGGTCCAGTTTGGGCGCATCGTCGGGGGAGGTCGTGCCGGCTTCGGGCGCGATTTTAATTACCTGATCGTTGATGGTCACGGTCAATTCCTCAGTTGAAAAGTTGACCATATAAATCCGGGCCTGGCCGGCCGGGGGCAGGATGCCCGCCTCGGCGGCGGCAGCCGGGTTTTTGCTGGCCAGAACCACCTCGGTTTCGCCGCCGGAAGGTTTCATGGTCACGGTCAGTTTGCCCTCGGCCCCCTCAAAGGTAAGGCTGGTTGTGTCGCCGGTGCTGCTAACCTCACCGGCCTGTTCCCAGCCGAGCGGGACCAGTTCCGTCTGATAAAACTGGACCAGGGTTTCACTGTCGGAAGGCGAGGTAAACGTTACCTTGCGGAGAAAGGGGCTGCCTTCGGACAGGTAGTTGGTATAATCGCTGGGCACGGGCAGGCCGTCCTTATCTTCGGCGGTCAGTGGGCCATCCGAACTATCGCCAGAGTCGGCGCTGCCGAGGGCGTAGTTGGTGAAGTTAATCTCAACCTCGGTGTTGTTGTCCCCGGCTTCAAAGGCAAAGAAGTTGAGCGAGTAGTCGCCGTTGCTCGAGCTGCACGAGATAGAGGTGTAGTCGCCCACGTCATCGAGACAGCTTGTGCCTAGCTCCATCAGCTCAAAGGTAGGGCGGTAGAAATCGGCCACCGTCTGCAAATCCTGGGCCACGCTGTAAGTAAGTTTGTCGCCGGAGCGGTTGACCATAATGGCTTCGGGCGGGAAAGGCCAGTCGTTGATGGTGTAGCCCGGCGCATCGGCGGCAGGAGTGCTTTCCTCGATAGGCGCTTCGACCACTTCCTCCGCCGGAGCAACCATGCCGCTGACATCTATCATCACCTGGGTCCCGTCTCCGCTGATCACATCGGGGAACAAGGTGATGGACAGCGTGTCGTCACCCTGGCTGAACTCCAACGAGCCAAAGGTGTCCTCGACGATAGAGAAATCGGCATCTTCCTGCCAGCCCTGTTCCGGCAGCGTCTGCCGATAAAATTCAGCCACTTCGGTAACTTTTGACGGACTGGTAAAGGTGATTTGGGTGGCGTCGGCGTCGTAGACCACATCCTGGGCATCTGCGGGGAAAGGCAGGTCGGGCATAGCCGCGCTGGTTTCGGTCTCGCTGACCTCTGCGGTGGGGCTGGTCTCTTCGATTTCGGTCAGGAGATCAGCGTCGAAGGGTTGCAGGACAGCCGCGGTCCCATCGTCGCCGGTAGCCAAACTCAGGGTCAAGGCCATCTGTTCAGCTTCGTTGTCAAAGGTGAGAGAAGCTTGGTCAGGGTTGATAATCGCCCTATCTTCAATCTCGGTCCAGCCTAAAGCGGTCATCTCCGTTCGATAAAATTCCACCAGCGTATCCGGGCTGACCGGCGATTGGAACCCCAGATAAGGTTGGCTGGCGTCAAACTCTACTTTCGTCGCATCGTCCGGGATGGGCATGTCGAGCGCCAGCGGAATCAGGCTGTACTGCACCGAGGTTTTGTTGTCTTGCGCCGGGGCCACGCTGATGAAGCTGCTCAATTCCAGGCCGTTCTGGATAAACGAGAGGGTTTGCATGTCGGCATTATCGGCGCTGGAAGTGTTGGGTCGGGTGTACTCGTGCCAGCCCTGGGCGGCCAGTTCCTGGCGGGTAAACTTGGCCACCTCGGCGACGCCGGAGGGGCTGAAGTAAATTAAAGTATTAGGCGCGACAAAGCCCTCTTCGGCGTCGGCCATTTGGGGCAAGGCGCGCAGGTCAATGTTGCCGTGGTGTATCAGGGAGACCATCGTGCTGCCGTCGCCGCTCTGGCTGGCGGTCAGGCTCAGCGCGTACCCTTCTTTGGTAAAGTAGAGGGTGGCCGTAGCCGTATCTACATAACTTTGGTCGCTCTGTTCCTGCCAGCCCTGCTTGGTCAAGAGGGGGCGGTAAAAGTCAACCACCGCCGCGACCTCGGCCGGGGTTTGGTACAACAACTGGCCGACGTCAGCCTGGCCGGGAGCCTCGGTTCCTTCCGGCAGCGCCACCTGGCGCAGGTCGAGCAGTTGGGCCAGTTGGCGCACCGTAGCTGCTTCGGTCACTTCGCCGGAGGCGGCAGAACTGTCCGTCTCGGTCGGTTCAGCCTCAACCGCCGCTTCGGTGGCTTCAGGCTTATTGCCGGAAACACTCTCTGTTTTGGCCGGAGTTTCGGCAGGGGTGGGGGCGGGCGGCTCGGTGGCCGGCGGGGCGGCGCTCTCACTCTGGCCTCGGCAAGCGAGTAAAATCCAGAGCAGCGCAGACACTAGCAGCAGCAGGACAAAGGGTCTGGTTCGTTGGGTGGACACGATTTTGTTCTCCTTGTAGTAGTAAAATGATTAAAAGGTTGGTGGTTACCAACGCCAAATTAACCTTATTTATAAGCCGATGGTTTTGACCATAACTCGTTTGGGATTTTGAGGATCATAAAGAACCTGTGCTTTCATACCCGGCTGGCACAGGTGAGGATAAAGGCGAGAGACGGTAGCCTTGGTTTTGGCTTGATAGGGGAGTTGGCCGGGCGGGCGTATTTCTAACAGTAAACCCACCTGTGGGTCTTTGTTAATGGTCACACCCGTGTCCCACACTTTTAAGATGGTAGCTTCGGCCGGCTGACCCCGTTTCTGGAGAATAGCGTTTTTCAATAGGGGATCGAGTAACCCTAACCAAACAGTCCCGACAATAATTACGCCCGCCACAAGCGCAATTATGCCGCCTATTGTTAGTCCCCCCGTAGCCATAAAGTCGGTGACAGCAACCCACAAGGAAATAACCACACCAACCAAAGCCCCAGTTAGGCCCAGAACCAGACCAACTTTTTCTCCGGGGCTTAAATTCATGGCTTGTTCCTGGTTCCGTTAGGCAAGTTGAGGATCCTTTTGCTGAAAGATTGGCGTAGCCAGGTGGCTAAAATAGCATACCCGGCTTAGGGCTTTTAAGCAAACCGTTGCCTCGTTTGGAACGATAAAAAGCCTGGCGTTCTCAACCAGGCCTTTAAATAACTCTCAGTTGGTAGATAGGACAACCGTTTCGGGATATTTGTTGTCGTCACTGTCGCCGGGGCAGCCGGAAAAGGTGACAACGCGCCGCGCGCCAATTTTTTCGGCTACCCGCACCGTGTCCCGAAAATCCTGGCGGCGCCGCTCAGCGATGGCCGGGTTGGCAGTTCCAGGATTTAAATCATCCAAAAATTTAGGCCGACTGATGCGTGAAACGTGATACGTGAGGATTTTTTGCCCAGAATGTAACTATTCAGCCCATGTCATTGCGAGGCCATAGGCCGAAACAATCCCCCTATCACAACCTGGGGATTGCTTCGCTTCGCTCGCAATGACGCCTGAGCAGTCACCCTAGAATCATCAGGCATCACGGGCTTTGGTTAATTATTTTCTTGGAGTTGCCTTAAGCGGCGGTCTGCCGTCGGCGGTCAGTGGTCTTAAAACTTAGTCCACTTCTGGCTGCTCTTGCTGCTTTCAACCACCTTCTCGATGAACTTGACGCCGCGCGCGCCATCGTAAACCGAGGGGAAATCCAGTTCCAGTTCGTTCGGTTCACGGCCCGACAGCCTGGCTCGGATGGTGTCGCCGATGTTCATGTAGATATTGCCAAAGGCTTCAAAGAAGGCTTCGGGGTGGCCGGAGGGTAGATGGGTGGCGCGGGCCGCCGCCGCCGAAAAGGAGCCGTTGCCTCGACTGTAAATCTGCCAGGGTCCGCTGGGCGGGATGAAAATAACTTGATTGGGATGCTCCTGGTCCCACGACAAACTGCCTTCGGTCCCGTAGACCCGCAAACGCAGGTGATTTTCCTCACCGGCCGCAATTTGCGAGACCCACAGCACGCCACGCGCGCCGTTTTTGAAGCGGAGCAGCACGCTGGCGTCGTCATCCAGCAGGCGGCCCGGCACAAAAGTGTTCAAATCGGCGCAAATCTCGTCCAGTTCCAGGCCGGTGATATAACTGACCAGGTTTTCGCAGTGAGAGCCAATATCGCCTACCGCCCCGGCAATGCCGGAGCGGGCCGGGTCGGTGCGCCATTCGGCCTGCTTCTGGCCCTGCTCTTCCAGCTTGCTCAGCAGCCAGCCCTGGGGATACTCCACCACTACCCGCTGAATTTTGCCCAATTTGCCCAACTTGACCCACTCGCGGGCTTCCTTGACCATGGGGTAGCCGGTATAGTTGTGGGTAACGCCAAAGACAACTTTATGCTTTTCTACGGCTTCGATCAGCTTTTGGGCCTGCTCGCTGCTGTGGACCATCGGCTTGTCCATGACCACGTTGAACCCGGCTTCGACAAAAGCCAGGGCCGGTTCAAAGTGGACGTGATTGGGTGTGACAATCGAAACGTAATCAATCCGCTCCCCTTCCGGCAGTTTGCTTTCGCTTTCGAGCATCTCCTGCCAACTGCCGTAGTTGCGCTCCGGCGCTAATAACAAATCCTCGCCCGAGAGCTTGGCTTTACCGGGGTCGCTCGACAGCGCGCCGGCCACAAATTCGGTGAAGCCATCAGAAATAGCTGCCCGGCGATGCACCGCGCCAATAAACGCATCGCGCCCCCCACCGATCATGCCAAATTTTAATTTGCGTTGCAGTTTTGTTACTTCTTCTTTACCACTAACCACGTGAGAGATACCTCCTTTGGTATAAAATGAGTAGGGTAGTAGTCAGTAATCAGATTGTTTTCTGGCTACTGATTACTGACCATTTATACACCTAAACAGCGATTTTGACAACATTTATTGATTGCTGTATTACCTTCACATACTGCCTGTATACAATTCAAATACCAGTTCAACAAAGACAAAGCCGGCTTTCATACGATTACGGCAATGAAAACTGCTGCTCAAGCAATCCCCCAAACGGGAGGATAAAAACCCCCCGTTTAGTAGTTTCTCCGCTTCTTGCCTTCTGCTATTCTGTAGAAACCCTATTATTAACCAATTTAATCTTTTCAAGGAGGAATATGATGTTAGCTATCCCAAGAAACAAGCCCGTTATATTTTTAGGCATCTGTTTGCTGCTGAGCCTGTTATTGGCCGGCTGCGCTTCAGTGGCAGCGCCAGCCGCGCCGGTTGAACAGCCCGCCCAGGCTCCCGCCGAAGCCAGTGCTGCTGAAGAGCCGGCTGCGGATAGCAGCGCCTCAGTGTCGGCTGAGTACAACAAAATTATCGAAGATTCAAAGAATGAGAAAGACGGCTTGTTGGTGTATTCGATCATGAGCGAGAAGAACTGGGCCCCTGTCCTCGAAGGGTTCAAGGCCAAGTATCCCTGGATCGAAGTCTCCACCGCCGATCTGGGCGCGTATGAAGTGTTTGAGCGTTACTACACCGAGTCGGCCGGCAAGGCCCGCACCGGCGATATGATCATCACCGCTGCTCCCGATGGCTGGGTTAAATTTGCGCAGAAAGGTGAGGTGCAGCCCTACGTGTCGGTGGAAGACGCCAACATCCCGGAGCTGGGTAAAATTGATAAAGGGGTGTATGCTGTCTCGACCGATCCGATGGTCTTTGTCTGGAACAAGGCGCTCTTGCCCGAACCGCCTAAAACGATGGCCGAACTGGTCAGCATGATCGAGGCCGAGCCGGACAAATTCGCGGGCAAGCTGGTCAGTTATGATGCCGCTGGCGAGGGCTTTGGCTACGGCTTGAACTGGTACTACACCAAAGCCAAGGGCGACGAGGGCTGGAAAACACTCGAAGTCATTGGTTCGACCAAGCCGACAATCCTCACTTCTGGCGGCAAGATGATTGACGCGGTGCTGTCGGGCGAGGCAGTCTTGGGCTACTTCGTGTCAAATATTACGGTCCAGCCGCGCCTGGCCGAGGCGGGGCAGTTGCTCGACTATGCCTTTGTGCCAGACGCGCAGCTGGTGGTAGTACGCGGCATGGCCGTAACCAAGAACGCGACCAGCCCGAACTCCGCTAAATTATTGCTCGACTACATCCTTTCGTCCGAAGGCCAGCTTGCCTTCTCAAAGGGAGGACTAACTGCCTACCGTGCTGATGTGGCCGACCAGGCCCCGCTGCATCTGGCCCAGGTGAGCAAAGCCGTTGGCGGCGATCAAAACCTGATCTTCTCCCGTCCCGAAGCCGACATAGCCGACCAGGCCAAGCACGATGAATTTATCGCCCGCTGGCAAAAGGCGCTTCAACTCACACAGTAGGTGTCTCGATTAGGAGGTATCGCCCTAACCAGGCTTCTTTAAAGTTGGTAGGAACTCAAGGGAACTCGTGGGAACTTGAAGATCCTATGAGTTCCTTTAAGTTCCAATGAGTTCCTTTTTCATGGAGAGTTTCTCATGACAACTCTGGCACAAACCAAAAAAGAGGCGACGCGAGGCGTCAACGTTTACTCCCGGCTGGGGGATCGGGCGGTGCAGTGGGTGGTGACGGTCCTGGTCGCCCTGCTGGTCTTGTTCCCTACCTGGCCGATCATTTACCAAAGCTTTCTGCGCCAGCCATTGTACGAAGCCGGTCAGGCGCTCAGCCTCAATAACTATTTCCGCGTAGTAACTAACCCTGGCATCTGGAGCATCATTGGCAACACGGCCATCTTTATGCTCGGCAGCACCCTGGTGGCCTCATTGATGGGTATCCTTTTGGCCGTGTTATTGACCCGCACCGACATCCCCGGTCGAGGGCTGATCTCCTGGTTGGTTACGGTACCGTATTACGTTTCTGCGCTCATTCTGGCCTTCGCCTGGGCGGTGATGTACGGACCGCAGGGTTTCATCACCGTTGGGGCGCGCAGCCTGGGGCTGCCGGTGTGGAACTTGTATTCGATGGGCGGGATGATTTTTGTTTCTGCGCTGTACTTTATGCCGCTGACCTATTTGTACTGCTCGTCGTCGCTGCGGCTGGCCGACCCGCAGCTTGAAAACGCGGCGCGCATTGGTGGCGCAAAACCGCTACAGGTGCTCATGCTGATTACCATCCCCCTCATCCGGCCGGCCATTTTGTATTCGGTGCTGTTGACCCTGGTGGCCGGGATCGAACTGCTCTCCATTCCGCTGGTGCTGGGTGAGAAGAACCGGATTGACGTGCTTTCGACATTTTTGTATCGCACCGCCATCCAGAGCGGCGAAACCGATTACGGCATGCTGGCCGTGGTGGCCCTGCTTATCGTGGCCTTTGTGACACTGCTGGTGATGTTGCAGAACCGCCTCACCCGGCAAGAGCGGCGCTTTGTGACGGTAGGCGGTAAGGTATCGCGGGCGCGGCAGTTGTCGCTCGGTGGGTTGCGCTGGCCCGCTGCCATTCTGGTCGGGTTGTTTGTAGTGTTGACCATCCTGGTCCCGCTGGCAGGTATCATCCTCCAGGCGTTCACCCCGTTTCTCAGTCCGTTGGTCAACCCGTTCACCTTGCTCACCCTCAGCAATTTCCAACAGGCCTTCGAGTTCGAGACCTACCGCCTGGCCATCGTCAACAGTTTGTTTATCGCCACCATCGGCGGCTTGATCGCCACCTTCTTCATGGCCATGTGCGCCCTGCTGGCCTATCGCTCGGCGTTTCCGTTGCGTGGGCTGGTAAAATACCTGGCCCTGTATCCGCGCGCCTTTCCCGGCACAGTCATCGGCATTGGCTTTCTGTGGGCCTTGCTGTCAATCCCGGCTGCCGGCTGGTTGCGCAACACCGTTTGGATTCTAATCATCGCCTATTGTATGCGCTACCTACCGCTGGGCTTTAGCTCGGTCAGCCCCTCCATTTTGCAAATTTCCGACGAGTTGGACCGCGCCGCGCGGGTGAGCGGCGCAAGCTGGCGCGAGGTAATTCGCCACATCCTCCTGCCGTTGTTGCGACCGGCGCTTATTGCAACCTATTTGCTGTTGTTTATCACCTTCCTCAAGGAATATTCGGTGGCCCTCTTTCTTTTTGCTCGTGGGTCTCAGGTGATCGGCACTACTATGCTGGAAGTGTGGGCGCAAGGTGGACCGGGGCCGGTGGCCGCTCTGGCCGTAGTCCAGCTTATCATTATTGCTATCGTGATGTGGCTCAGCAGCCGCATTCCAAATGTAAAATTACGGGAGTAGGACTAATAGTTAGCCAATCTCGTGATGCGTGATGCGTAAAGTTTCACGCATCACGCAGACAGTGATTCAAATCTTGAATTGCCTAAAGGGGTAACACCTATGACAACAGACAAATCAAAACGCCAGCCGGTGGGTTTGGTGATTGAACATCTGACCAAAATTTTTGGAGGGCACGTCAAAGCCATTGACGACATTTCGCTCACCGTTCAGCCGGGCCAGATGGTCAGCTTTTTGGGGCCGTCCGGCTGTGGCAAAACGACTACGCTCAATTGTATTGCCGGCCTGGAAAGCCCCGATGAGGGTCTGATTCGGGTGGGTGATTTCGTGATGACCGACACCTCGCGCAAACTCAATTTGAGGCCGGAGGAGCGCGGGCTGGGCATGGTCTTTCAGTCGTATGCCTTATGGCCCCACATGACCGTCCATGACAATGTGGCCTTTAGTATGCGCCTCCACAAAACACCGGCCCCGGAAATCAAACGCCGGGTGTCCGAAATCTTAGAGCTGGTTGGCCTGGGCAAGTTTGGCGACCGCTATCCGTTTCAACTTTCCGGCGGCCAACAGCAGCGCGTAGCCCTGGCCCGAGCCGTCGTCACCGAACCGCCCTTGCTACTGCTGGATGAACCGCTGTCGAACCTGGATGCCAAAGTGCGCGAGCAGGCCAGGGTCTGGCTCCGCGGTATTCAAAAGCGCCTCGGTATCACCACCGTTTACGTCACCCACGACCAGGCCGAGGCCCTGGCGATGTCGGACATGATTGCCGTCATCTCCCAGGGGAAGCTGGTGCAGTATGCCCCACCCACCGAAGTGTACGAAAACCCGGCCTCCCGTTTTGTGGCCGAATTTATCGGGGCGACCTCATTCCTGACCGGCTCGTTGGTCGAGCGGTCGGGCGAGTGGGCGCGTGTGCGGTTGCCTCAGATTGGCGAGGTAAAACTGCGGGCCGATCGTGGTCCGCGTAACGCCGTGCATGATTGGTCGCCCAATGTGCCGGTCACAGTCGCCATCCGCTCCGAGCGGGTGCAGGTGGTCCATGATGGCAATGGCCCGTCCGACAACACCTTCGACGTGAAGGTGGCCGAGTCGGCTTACGAGGGGGCGCGCTGGCTGCATATGGTTGAGACGCCGGTAGGCACCCTGCGGCTGGAGACCCTCGACGCCGCGCCGGACCACCATCTACGGCTGCACCTGCCACCCGATTCCTTGTTTCTGGTACCGGAATAGATGAATAGCCCCTTAAAGGGTGTCCGCATTCTTGATTTGACCCGCCTGGCGGCAGGGGGATTATTGGGCATGCTGCTGGCCGATTTTGGGGCCGAAGTTGTTAAGGTGGAACAGCCCGGTGTGGGTGACCCGCTGCGGCAGTGGAAGGCCGGCGGGCAATCGTTCTGGTGGCGCGTTTATGGGCGCAACAAACGCAGCATTACCCTGAATTTGAAGGCTGAGGAAGGTCAACAGTTGTTCCGGCAGCTTGTGGCCCGTTTTGACGTGCTGCTGGAGTCGCTGGTGCCGGGCACATTGGAGGCGTGGGGCCTGGGGGATGAGACGCTGCGCCAATGGCAGCCCAAGTTGATCGTCGTCCATATCTCCGGTTGGGGACAAACCGGCCCCAAACGCGCCTGGCCCGGCTTTGGCACTCTGGCCGAGGCTTCCAGCGGGTTGGCCGCTATGACCGGTGAGCCTGATGGCCCACCCGTTCTACCTCCCTACCCTCTGGCCGATACTTATGCCGCGCTCTACGCCTGCAATGGGCTGATGTTTGCCCTGTATCATCAAAAAGTACACGATGGTCCCGGTCAAAGCATTGACGTCAGCCTGTTCGAGTCGGTCTTTTCGGTGCTGGGACCGCTGGCGGCGGAGTACCAGGCGTTGGGCAAAGTTCCTGCTCGCGCTGGCAATCGAACCCACATGTCGGCCCCGCGAGGCGCTTTTCAAACCAGAGATGGTCACTGGTTGGCGGTGAGCGGCGCGACGCCGTTGATGGCTCAACGTTTTTTGACAGCTTACGGCCTGGGGCATTTGCTGGCCGATGAACGCTTTGCCACCAATGAAGCGCGGGTGCAACATGGAGTCGAACTCAACGAAATTATCGCCGAGGTTATTGCCACTCGTACCCTGGCCGAAAATCAACAAATCATAGACGCCCACAAACTGACCGCTGTCCTCATCCAAAACATTGCCGACATCGAGCGTGATCCCCATTGGCAGGACAGAGGGTTGACCCTTGACCTGACCGATGACCAGGGCACGGTGCGGATGCACCAAGTCGTACCCCACCTGTCGGCCACGCCTGGCCAAATTCGCTGGAGCGGGCCAGACCTGGGCGCAGACAACCAGGCGATTTATGGGGAGGAGCTAGGGCTATCGGCGCTGGAGTTGGCCCGTCTGTCCGAAGGGGGCATTATCTAAAAGTAGTCCTGATTGGCATCTGTTTTGATGATACTGTAAATTGGCGTATTATTCATCTTGCGTGTTGCGTCTTCCGTTTTTTAAACAAGACGCAACACGCAACACGTTTGACTTAATTTAAATCTTGGAACTGCATTAAACTAAATCTTACGCTGGGGATGGTAGATATATGCGCATCAGGATGAAATTACTGCTCCTGGTCGTTTTTTTGGGCCTGGCCTTGGTGGTCAATTTGTTGGCCCTGGGTTACTTGGCTCGTACCATCACCACCGCCCTGCAAACGATTGAAGAGGTGGGCATTAATCAGCAGCTTGTCGCTATCCAAATGCAGGCTCGGCTGCGCGATGCGGAGGCGGCCTTGTACCGCTATATTATGGAGGGTGAAGCGGGGTTTGCCCGCCAATTTGAGAACCAGTTACACGAGTTTGAGCAAGATGTAACCAATTATCAGGCTCAGACCTCAACCGAGCAGGAACAGGCTTGGGCGGCCATGTTAAAAGTCAGCCATCAACAAGCGGCTGAAATCGGCCAGACGCTGATCCAGTTACGAGATAGCCAGACAGACGACCTGGCGGATTTAGAGACAGCTCAGGCCAGGCTCAATGGGCTGTTAACCGGCCCCGTCCGCGTGGCGCACCTCGATCAGGCGGCTTATCAGGAAGCCGTGAGCGGTATGCACAACCAGGTGCGCGAGTTGTTTCTGGCCGTCGCCTCTTACCTGACCGCGTCCGCCGAAACCGAACCCGTGCGGTTCAGTGAGGCCGTTGTCGGCTTTCGTCATTATCTGGCCCAATTCCAGGCTTTGGCCGGCACACCTCAAGAACAAGCATGGGCCGAACAGATTGACCAGCTCTTTGATAAGGCCGAAGCCTCCGGCTTACGCCTCATCAGCGCCCGCAACCAACAACAGGTTCTCTTTGCTTCTTTTGCTGCTATCTTGTTTCGCGCCGGCGAGGAAGTGTTGGTGGGGCAAATTCAACCCCAGGCGGCCCGCAATCTGGCCGCGGCCCGGCAGCAACTTCAAACAGCGCTCAATTTTGCGGTCACGGCCAGCCTGGTTTTTGCGCTGTCAGTTTCTATCCTGGCCGGGGTGGTTACCTGGCCTTTGCTGCGCCAGATGAACACCGGCATCCTGGCCCTGCTGCAAGGAGCCGAGCGTGTCGCCGCCGGCAATTTGACCCAGCCGGTGCGCCTGGCCGGTCAGGATGAATTAAACCAACTGGCCTCTGGCTTTAACGCTATGATGAGCGACTTGGCCATCCGCGAGCGCGCCCTCAGGGCCAGCCTGTCCGAATTGGAGGCGCTGCGCCAGATTAGCCTACAATTGACCCGCACCCTCGATCCAGACCAAGTTCTCGATACCATCGTCAGCAGCGCCTTAACTCTAGTCGAGGCGATGGAAGTTCATATCTTTGTCGGCGTAGACACGGTTGACTCCCTGGAATTTGCCGCCAGCGTCTGGCGGGATGAAACCCGGCGGGGGCGGCTCCGACAGCCACGCCCCGATGGTATTACCGCTACCGCCGCCCGCACCGGTCAACCCCAGGTAGTGCATCAGGCGGATACTCACCCTCTTTTTAACTCGCCCGACATGCGCCAGTGGGGCATCAAAGCGACGGCCAGCCTGCCGCTTACATTGGGCGAGCGAGTACTGGGGGTCTTGAGCGTCTCATTTGACGACCGCGATACCCTGGGTGATGATACCCTGCGGCTGCTCGGCCTACTGGCCGACCAGGCCGCTATCGCCCTGGAAAATGCCCGGCTCTACCAAAGCCTGGCCGACCGGGAAGTACGGCTGCAAACACTGGCTCACAAATTGGCTCACGTTCAGGAAGAGGAACGTCGCCTGATAGGTCTGGATTTGCACGACGGCCTGACCCAACTTTTGTTGAGCGCCAATATGCATGTGGATACCCTGGCTTCTTTCTCCAATCATCTGGAGAGCCAGGCCCACACCGAACTGAACCTGGCTCGCGCCCGGCTCCAGGAGGCCATTGGCGAAGCGCGCCAAGTTGTTTCGGAACTGCGGCCGACGGCTCTGGAAGATTACGGCCTGGTGGGTGGGCTGCGCCATTACGTCACCGAGATGAGCCAACGGGAGCAGTGGCAGCTTGAATTTAGCGCGCCTCCCGGCGAGGTCAAACTGGAGCCGGCCATGGAAACCGCCATTTTTCGGATTGCCCAAGAGGCATTGAGCAATGCCCGTAAATACGCCGCGACCCGCCGGGTTCGGGTGGCCTTACAATTCGATGAGACGGAACTTCGACTCCAGGTGCAGGATTGGGGACGGGGGTTTAACCTGGCCGATATTCCAGAGGAAAGCCAACATTTGGGCTTGGTGGGTATGCGTGAACGGGCTGCTTTGCTCAACGGTGAGTGCCATGTGACCAGCCAGCCAGGCCAGGGCACAAAAATTTGCGTATGTATTCCCCTGGGGTGAGAAGATGCCAAAGACGGACTCCGCAACCAAAATCACCATTCTCATTGCCGATGACCATCCGATGGTCCGCGAGGGTCTGCGCAGTATGCTAACCGCGCCCGACTTGACCATCATCGGCGAGGCCGGTAGCGGCCAGGAAGCAGTCGCCCAGGTCAAGGCTTTGCGCCCCGACGTGGTCTTAATGGACATCCGTATGCCGGATATGGATGGCATTGCCGCCCTGGAAGCCCTCAAAGAGGCGCAGGTGCTTAGCCGGGTCATTATGGTCACTACCTATCGCAACACCGCTTTTTTACTGCGGGCCTTGGCCGCCGGGGCAGACGGCTTTGTGTTAAAAGACATTCCCCGCAACGACTTGCTGGCGACAGTACGAGCCGTCGCCAGCGGGGCGGCGCGGGTTGACCAACAGTTCTTGCAGCAGGTCTTACGGGATCTGGCCGAAACCCAGCCGCTAGAAGCTGGCGAAACCGCGTTACTGGAACCGCTCACCCCCCGCGAGATGGATGTGCTGCGGCTGCTCGTTGAAGGGTTGACCAATCAAGCTATTGGCCATGCCTTAGGTCTCAGTCCGGGCACGGTCAAGGGGTATGTACAAACCATTGTCCAAAAACTCAATGCCGCCGACCGGACCCAGGCCGCCGTTAAGGCCATTCGCCTGGGCCTGGTAAAATAATCCTTGCAAACCCTAACAGCTTTTGGCTTAGCCTATTAACTGTTATATAATTGCCGTCACTCCTGAAGATGGTCAATGGGGACATGACGGCTAATCCTCGCTTCAAGCTCGTAGGCAAACGTTTAATCTGGCGTTGGTTTGGCCTGCTTCTGTTCGGTGGACTAACCTTTCTGGCTGGTTGTTATGCGCCGGCTCAACCTGCCGCCCCTACTCCCCTGGCCTCCCCCTTGCCCGGCGAAACCTACGGCCCCAAAGTGATCCCTTTTTTTACCACCGAATCAGACCCGGCCCAAATTGCCATCTTAAAATCCCTCGTAACCGAATACCAACGCCTTCATCCTGATGTTGAGATTGACATTGTCCTGGCTTCGCCCGCCTCCCGCGGCCGGCGGCTGCTCACCGCGCTGGCCTCCGGGGCCGACCTGGGCATCTTTGAAATTGAACCTACCCTGATGACCGAATGGGTCGAAGCCAATTACTTGTTACCCCTGGATGATGTGGTCAAGGAAATTGGCCCCGACGATTACGTGGCCGGCAGCCTCTTTACCCATCGCGGCCAGGTCTATGCGCTCCCTTATGCCATCAGCGTCTATGGTTTGTGGGTGCGCACCGACCTGCTGGACAAAGCCAGACTGCCCTTGCCCACCACCTATGAACAGGTGCTGGAGGCGGCCCAAACCTTGACCCAGGGCGAGCTTTACGGAATTGCTTTACCCGCCGGGCAGAACATTGCGACAGTCAACTACTTTTCCACCTTTCTGTGGCAGAACGGGGGTGACTATTTTACCTGCGACGGCCAGGTGGCCTTTGGTCAGCCCGAAGTGCTGGCTGCCGTCAAAAAGTGGGCCGCCTTGGCTCGTTATGCGCCGCCGGGTTTTACCACCTGGGGCTATAGTGAACAAATCGAGGCTTTTCTGCGGGGACGAGTCGCCATGTCTATGTACGCCGGGCGCCTGGGAACAAACATTGCCGACAAAGCCCCAGAATTGGAAGACCAGGTCACCGTAGTTTTTCCGGCCTGGGGGCCGGAGAAGGTCACGCTGGGGGTGTGGAGTCGCTTAGCTATTGCCGCCGGAACTCGCCACCAGGCCGAAGCCAAAGCTTTTTTGCAATGGCTGCTCAGCGGCGACCGCTTGCTGCGCTATAACCTGACCGTGCCTGGTCATATGATTCCCCCGCTGAAGTCAGTCCAGGCCATGACGGTAGCTTATGATTCCCCTTATATCAGACGCCATACCGACTGGCTGCGCTCGTTCAATGAATGGGCTGCCTACACCAATCACCCGGCCATGAATATGGGCTCCATTCGCCAGGGGCGCTTTGCGCGTTCAGAAGTGGTACCTCCCTGGGGCAGCGCCGTTTTTGGTACGCCGGGGATTATAGATAAGATGCTCCAGGAAATTACCCTGGGCGGGCGAGACCCTGAAGCCGCCTGGCAAGACGCCGTGACTGAGTTAGAAAGGATTGTCAGTCAATGGAAAGCCCAGCACCCTACCTGGCAGCCGCCTGAATGCTAGAACAGAGTAGACAGTAGACGGTAGACAGGGAATTACCCGCAAGAACCTTTTCCTCTGCGACCTTGCGACCTCACCCCTTCGGGTGCGCCGAAGGGCATGCTACCTGTTACATTTTCATCATCGGTGGCGGGTAGGTCTGCGACAACCCTTTTATTTTTGACAATAATCCCTAATTGCTGTATTATCTTCCCATACTGCCTGTATACAAGTTAAATACCAACATGAAGACAAAGTAGGTTTTCATATGGCGACAGCAATGGATAAGTTAGAAAAATACCTGCTCGCAATGGACAAGGTTGACGAAGCCGACTCGCGTCTGTTGCGCCAGGTGGCCTATGACCGCTTGCAAGAAGCCATCCGGCATGCCGATTTGGAACCAGGCGATCCTCTCTCTGAAACCCGTATTTCCAAAGCGTTGGGCATCAGCCGGACCCCCGTGCGCGAAGCCCTGCAACAACTGGCCCAGGAGGGGCTGGTCCAGATTATCCCCGGCCGGGCCATTACCGTCGCCGCCCCCTCGATCCAGGAAGTGCTGGAAGTGGTCCACGTGCGTGAATTGTTAGAGCCTGAATTGATCCGGCTGGCCGCCGAAGCCCTCCCCGTTGAAGCGCGGGAAATCCTGCAAAGTTGTATCCAGGAAATGGAGCGGGCGGCCCGTGCCGGAGACCGGGCCGGCTGGTCCAAAGCCGACAGCATCTTTCACGAAACACTCAGTAATTTTTGCCCCAACCGTTTGTTGGGCCAGCTTGTCTTTCAGGCCCGCAATCGCGTTCATTCAACCGCCATTGACGAACAAACCACCGATACCCGGATTGTCGAATGTACCGCCGAACACAAACAGGTGGTCGAGGCAATTATTAGCCACGACCCCGAAACCGCCGAACGGCTGATGCGCGAACATATCCAGCAACTCCGGCACAGCATGTTCAAACGCTTGGTTCGATACTGATATGTGAGGCGAAGAAGAGTGGATAGAAGATAGTAGATGGATGATAGAAAGAAAACAAGTTTCGGCTGTTTTCTATCCACTATCCACCATCTACCATCTTCGTCTCCTCGCCTCCTCGTTTTTGAGGATAGTTTAATGTCGCGTGACCTTCAACTTGATTTGATTTTTAACGAGCTGGTTGAGCTGTTGGGTGAAGCCTATGTTTCCACCCGCCAGAATGACAAGCTGATCTACTCGACCGACTGGTCGTGGATGATGCAAATGTGGCTGGATCGTGGTCACACCCACACCCTGCCCGATTTTATCGTCCATCCGGCCAGCCCCGAAGAAGTGGCCGGGGTGGTCAAGCTGGCCAACAAGCATCGCCTGCCTATTATTCCCTGGGGCGGGGGTTCCGGCACGCAGGGCGGGGCTGGCCCGGTTTTTGGCGGGATCATCCTGGACACTAAACGTATGAACCGGATCATCGAGATCAATGAAACCGCGATGACCGTCACCGCCGAAGCCGGGATCAACGGCACGCAGCTCGAATGGGCTTTGAATGAGCGCGGGCTGACCCTGCCTCACTACCCGGCCTCGGCCAACTGCGCTACCCTGGGCGGCTACCTGGCCCCGCGCGGCTCCGGCACCATCTCGACCAAGTACGGCAAAGCCGAAGATTTGGTGGTCTCAATGCAGGTAGTCCTGCCCACCGGCGAGATCATCCGCACCCC
Organism: Anaerolineales bacterium; assembly: GCA_015075405.1. Lineage (GTDB taxonomy): Bacteria > Chloroflexota > Anaerolineae > 4572-78 > J111 > DSQQ01. Next base: position 572,812 of record JABTUK010000002.1, on the reverse strand, counting down.
GGCGGTGCCGAACCACGCTTCCGGCCCGCAATTTATGGGCTTGTGGGTCGGCGCGGAAGGGACGCTGGGCATCATCACCGAGGCGACCATGCAGATTACCCCCCTGCCGGCGGTCCGGCTGCTGCGGGCGGTTTTGTTTGACGATCTATCCAGGGCGCTCGAAGCAGGCCGCCGGATTATGACTCAACGCTTGGAGCCGATGGTCATCCGCCTCTACGACCCTAACTCGACCCGCAAGGTGGTCAAGCGGGTGCTGGGCCTGGACCTGGAAGGGGCCTATATGGTCCTCGGTTTTGACGGCTGGCCCGAAATCGCCGCCGCCCAGGAGCAGCGGGCCATGGACATCTGCCTGGAATTGGGGGCCAGAGATTTGGGCCGCGAGCCGGGCGAAGAGTGGTGGCATCATCGCTACGATTTTTACTATCCGCCCTTGTCGCTGCACCTGCCGCAGATGTACGGCACCACCGAAACCGTGACCACCTTCGATAAGATCGAGCCGTTGTATTACGCCAAGCGCAACCTGATTGAACAAAATTACGCCGCCTGGGAGGTGGATTACATCGGCCACTTTTCCCACTGGTTCCGCTGGGGGGTCATGCTTTACGACCGCTTTGTGATCAACAAGCCGCCCCAGGATGCCCGCGAAGCCCTGACCTTGCACAACGAAATCTGGACCCGCGCCGCCCGCGCCTCGTTGGCCTATGGCGGCATGCTTAACGAGCATCACGGCATTGGGCTGAAATTGGGCTACCTGATGCCGGAGCAGTATGGCCCCACCTGGCCGCTGCTGCAAGCCATCAAAGATACCCTCGACCCGCAGGGAATTATGAACCCCGGCAAACAGGGCTTCCGCGTGCCTGAATTTTTGAGCCAGGACTCGGAGTTTTGGCAGTTGGACCAGGAAACGAAGAAACTGGCAATGGAGCAATTTCCGATGAGAAACGCTGAGAGCGCCGATTGACCGCTGATTAATGCTGATTTTTGATTTTGGGTGATATGTTGACCAGGAAACCGCATTATGTCAAAGACGATCAGAATTGCGACCTGGAATGTTGAGCGTCCCAAAAAGACGGGCTATAAAGCCCAAGAGAAAAACTCAACTATCATTCAAAAGCTAAACGAAATTGATGCTGACATCTGGATTTTGACCGAAACAAACGAGATAATCAAACCCGAAGGTGACTATTACGGCGTTGCGACACCCCATCCATCGCATCACGATGATGGTAAAAATCGTACAACTATCTGGTCGCGTTGGCCGGTCAAAAGACATTTGACCATAAGGGCTTTTGGGTTGACTTAAATTTTGATACATAAAACGAAAATGCTATGAAATCAGTCTTGCTTAATTTTGACCCGGTGCTCACCACCGATCTCTGCCGCTACTGCCTGATGTGCCGCCACGTTTGCCCGGTGACGCACGTGACCCGCAACGAGGCCACTTCGCCGCACGGCTGGGCCTTGCTGATTGCCTCGGTTCGGCGCGGGGTGACGGCGTGGAATGAAGAAACGGTCAACACCCTTTACCAATGCTCCGACTGCGGCTTGTGCCAGGCCCACTGCGTGACCGACCAGCCGCTGCCGGTGGCAATCAATGCCAGCCGGGCCGATGTGGTTGACCTGCAACTGGCCCCGCCGGCGGTTTATATCGTCCGTGAGCGGCTGCGGCAGTGGGGCAATCCCTATGTAGATAGCCCCCCTGAGCCGGTGACCGGCCAGGGCGAGGCCGCTTTGATCGTCGGCGCGGTGGGGCATCACTTTCAACGGAAGACGGTTGAGGCTGCGCTCAAGCTGCTCAAAGCCGCCGGCATCGAGGCTGTGCCAGTGGCGGTGGGGCGCGAATCTCCCTATTTAGCCAACACCCTGGGCCTGCCCGAAGAGGCTCGCCAACTGGGACAGGCGACGCTGGACGAAATTGCGGCCGTAGGAGCCAAGCGGGTTTTTGCGCTCTCGCCGAGAGATTTTTATGTCTATCGGATGCTCTCCTATCTGCTGGGCTTTGGCTGGCCCAAAGAGATAGTTTTGCAGGAAACAACGGCTTTTTTGGCCGAGCAGCTTCAGGCAGGGCGGCTATCCTTCCGCTCGCTTGAATTACAGGATTACACGTTTTATGATCCTGATAGCACGGTGCGTGTGCCGGACCGCTGGGAAGCGCCGCGCCGCCTGCTGGCAGCGTTGACCTCCAACCCGCCCCTTGAACTCTTCTGGCGGGGAGAACGGGCCATGCCCTGCGGCGTCAGCGGCGGCCTCTATTTCACCCAGCCGGCGCTGTCCGCTCAACTGGCCCAGGCTCGCCTGGCCGAAGCCCAGGAGCGCAGCATCCGCACCCTGGTTACCGATGATCCGCACGCGCTGCATCACCTCCAGCGCCAGGCCGAACAGAGCGGCAGCCCGGTGGCGGTCAAGAGTTTGTTTGAGCTGCTGGCGGAACAATTGTGAATAAGAGGCTAACGCTGAGGCTGAGGCGAAGGAAAGAGCTTAGCCTTAGCCTCAGCCTTAGCCTAAAAATAAATTTAATTCACCAAGCAAGGAGGCTACACAATTATGTTTCTTTCAATGCACAACTGGATGCGAGCCGAGCCGATTGATGTCACCATTCGGCGGCTGGCCAAATACGGTTACGACAGCATCGAAATCGAAGGCGAACCTAAAAAATATAATACCAAAGAAGTCCGCCAACTGCTCAAGGAGCACCACCTGAACTGTTTTGGGTCGGTCAGCCTGATGTTTGAAGGGCGCGATCTGATCCATGCCGACGAAGCGGTGCGGGCTAGCACTGTCCAATATCTCAAAGACTGCATTACGATGGTTAAGGAATTGGAAGGCCGCGAGATGACGATTGTGCCTTCGCAGGTGGGCAAGGTAAAAGCGATGGCCAGCCCGGAAGAAGAGTGGGCCTGGGCCGTCGAAGGGCTGAAAGAAATCTATGCTCACAGCGAGCAAGCCGGTGTGGTGCTGGGCCTGGAGCCGCTCAACCGCTTTGAAACCAACTTCCTCAATCGCCACGATCAGGCCATCCTGCTGGCCAATGAAGTCGGCCCCAACTGTGGCGTCTGCCTCGATGCGTTCCATATTAATATCGAAGAGGCCGACCTGCATCAGGCTATTTTGAACACCGGCAAAAAGCTGGTCGCCTTCCACGTGGCCGATAACAACCGCATGGCCTGCGGTCAGGGTGATTATGACTGGGTCCGCCTCGTCACCACCCTCAAAGCAGCGGGTTACGACAGCGCCCTGACGGTAGAATTTGTAGCCCCACTGGACCGCACCCCGGCCAATCCCTACAAAAATGCTATGGCTGCCGCCGAAGCCGAACTGACCCCCGAACAGCTCAAGTTTATCGAGGATCACGGCAGCGGCGTCCTCTCCGATGAGTTCTATAGCTGGCTGGTCGAAATTTCGGCCAAAACCCTCAAACACGCTATCGAGAAGGCCGAAGGCAGGTAGGAAAGTCGCAGGGTCGCAAGGTAGCAAGGTAGCAAAGTAACAAGTCGCAAGGTAGCAGGAGTGGTATGATAGTGGTGACTTGTCACAGATTGCTACTCTGCGACCCTGTAACCCGTAGGGAGAACTATGCCAAAGACAGTTGCCCTCATCGGCACGCTGGACACCAAAGGGCCGGAGATCGCTTATCTGCGTGACCGCTGCCGCGATTTGGGCCTGGAAACGCTGGTGATAGATTCCGGTATTCTGGGCGAGCCGCTGGGCATCGAGCCGGATTTTCGGCGGGAAACGGTGGCGCAAGCCGCTGGCAGCACTATCGAAGCTTTGCGCCAGGCCGGGAGTCGCGGCGCGGCTGTCCACGAAATGATGAAGGGGGTGCGCAAGGTGGTGCTGGACCTGTATGCCACAGGCCGGCTGCACGGCGTTGCTTGTCTCGGCGGCGCTGAAGGGGCGGTGTTGGGAGCGCATGCCATGCAAGCCCTGCCCATCGGCGTGCCCAAACTGCTGGCGACCCCTATCGCCTCCGGCAAGCGTCACTTTGGCCCGCTCATGGGCCTGCGCGATGTGATGGTTATCCATTCCATCATTGACATTTTGGGCATCAACCCCATCAGCCAGACGATCTTTGACAACATGGCGGCCGCGCTGGCTGGTATGGCCGCGCACGGCCATGTGATTGACTTGAAAACCGAACATCGCTATGTCGCTATCACCATGCTGGGCAACACCACCAAGTCGGTGATGGCGGCCAAAGAACGGCTGGCCCAGGCCGGCATCGAGGCGATTATCTTTCACTCCAACGGCGTCGGCGGGCCGGCGATGGAAGAACTGGCCCAGCAGGGCTTGTTCATCGGCGTGATTGATTTCACCACCGACGAGCTGGCTGATGAACTGGTCGGTGGGTTTCACAACGGCGGGCCGAACCGGCTGCGGATTGTAGGTCGCCTGGGGCTGCCCCAGATGGTCGTTCCCGGCTGCATTGATTTCACCGTACATGGTCCACCCGATGAAGTGCCCGACCATTTGCGCGGGCGGCCCATCTACACCCACAACCCCGTCTTTACCCTGGTCCGCACCCTCAAACCGGAGATGGCCGAACTCGGCCGGCGCTTTGCCGAGCGGCTGAACGAGGCCACCGGCCCGCTCAAAATTGTTTACCCCAGCCAGGGGTTGTCCATTCCCAGTTTCCCGCCCAACGAGAGCCATCCTCAAGGGGGTGTTTTCTGGGATCCTGAAGCCGACGCCGCTTTTATGGCCGAACTGCGGGCTAACCTACGCTCCGATATTCCTATCCTTGAGTACTCTCGCCATGTCAACGAACCAGCATTCGGAGTGGAAGTAGCTGAGTTGTTTTTGGAAATGATCTAGATTCATGACCGGGGACCGAAGATGGGGGACCGGGATTATTAGCCGGTCTTCGGTCCCCGTCCCCGGTCATTTGTTAAATGTAATTTGGGGAAAAATCGTGGCCTACAAATTTGAGCAACTGGAGGTATGGCAGTTGGCCCTCGAATACATAGATTTGATTTATACCCTTGCTGAACAACTGCCTCGCTCTGAAGAGTTCAACTTAAAAAGCCAGATCATTCACGCTGCGACGAGTGTCGCGCTTAACATTGCGGAGGGTTCAACGAGCCAAAGTGATGCTGAACAGGCCCGTTTTCTGGGATTTGCTGTTCGTTCTTTAATTGAAACAGTTGCCTGTCAACATCTAATCAGCCGTCGTGGTTATCTCAAAGAAGTAGAACAACTTCGATAGACTTATAGCCTCAGCCGGAAGTTATTTGTCAAAATACAAGCGTTTCGTAATGCAATCAGTAATGGTGCAGGGCGTAAAATTCGTGAAGAGGCAGCCTTGTACGAAACCGATGATACGATCCCTTTTTAACCCCGGTCTTCTATCCTCGGTCTCGGGTCACAAATAAATACAACCATCTTTAAGTGAACTATCAAAAATTTTCAACCCCGGTCTCCGGTCTCCGGTCTCCGGTCGCAAATATAGAGGAGAACTAAACCATGAGTGACAATGGAACCTTCAGGTCTTACAATATTGTGGACCTGACTTTTGTAGACATTCAGGAGTATCTAAAAACCAAAGATTTGATTCTGGTGCCCATGGCCAGCACCGAGCAGCATGGGCCGCACCTGCCGCTCAAAACCGACACGGTGACGGCGGAAGAGGTGTCGCGGCGGGTGGCCGAGATTATCCACGTGCTCTATACCCCCTGCATCTGGACCGGCTATTCGCCGCAGCACATGCACCAGCCAGGCATGGGGCGCGGCACAATCACCATCCGGGCCGAAACCCTGCTCAACCTGATGTATGATGTGGCCCGCAGTTTGATCCATCACGGTTTCAACCGCATCATTTTTATCAACGGGCACGGCTCCAACGTGAAGGTGGTAGATCCGGTGCTGCGCAAACTACGCTATGAAACTGGGGCGCTGATCGGCTTTGTCAAACCCTACATGGAAAATTACGTCGGCTTGATGCAGGGCTTGATGGAAAACCCGCCCGAAGAAACCCCCGGCTGGCACGCCAGTGAGCTGGAAACTTCGCAAATGCTGGCCCACGATGTTGTCAAGGGTACCAACTACGTGCGCATGGATCGGGCGGCCAAAACCCTGGCCCACATCCCCGACTTTCTGCCCGATACTTTCCGCAAACACGACGGCATGCCCGACGTGAATTTTGAGGGTTACAAATACTTTAGCTTCCCCATGGATCACCACGAATTTATCGAGTCTGGCACCATCGGCAACCCGCTGACGGCGACGGCAGCCAAGGGTGAGGAAGCCTTCCGCCGCTACTCAGAACACGTGGCCAAAGGTGTACTGGAGTTGATGAAGGTTCCCGTCGAGGTCCGCAATCGGGAATTTGTGGATCGAGTCTAGCTGAGACGATGAGGGGTGATGCGAGGAGGCGTTGCCCCTTTTTGTATACCAACCTTAAAACTTCATATTGCCCAGTATCCTTTAAGCTCCACTGGGGTTAAATCCATTGTGCTTTAAACCATTAGCGCAGATGGCCTGTACCTCTTGTCTGTCTCTGCCCAAGTCATCAATTTTTATATTTCAATAAGGCTGCCTTAACTGGCTTGTACATTGACAGTTTTAAGCGGCGTTGGTACAATGCGCCGTAATTTATTTGTATCCTCGCTGAAATAAATTACCTAAAAATATATGCCAAAAGGAGACCATTCTCAATGACAAAAGATGAAGTATTTAACAAGGTAAAGGATATCATCATCGAACAGCTTGGCGCCGATGAGGATCAAATTACCATGGAAGCCAGCTTCCGCGACGATTTAGAGGCCGACTCTCTCGATCTGGTTGAACTGATCATGGCCTTTGAAGAGGAGTTTGGCGGCGAAATCTCGGATGAGGAAGCCCAAAAGATCACTACAGTCGGCGAAGCTGTCAATTATTTGCACGCCGCCAACGCCTGATTAGCTTAAATTGTTTTGAAACCAACCAGAAGCTCATGCTATTGACGGCATGGGCTTCTGCCTTTTGGAAAGGACGCTGAACTATTGGTCAGCATTGCTATTCTGGCTGGCGGCCAGAGCAAACGTATGGGCCGCGACAAGGCTTTTCTGGAGGTAGGGGGCCGGCCCGTGATCGAGCGCGTCATGGGACAAGTGCAATCGCTGACGGATGACCTTTTTATCAGCACTAACTCACCGGAGAAGTATGTCCATCTGGGGCTGCCGCTTGTGCCCGATATTTACCCCGATAAAGCGGCTTTGGGTGGACTCTACAGCGTCATCCAGGCAGCCCGCCACGCTCACGTGTTAGTTGTAGCCTGCGATATGCCTTTTTTGAAAGTCGCCTTGCTGCAATACCTCATTGATTTAGCGCCTCAGGCTGATGTAGTAGTCCCTTTAATCACCCCCCCCCAACCCGAAACCCTGCACGCTGTTTACAGTAAAAACTGTCTGCCGGCCATCGAGCGGCGTTTGCTGGCCGATCAACTGCGGCTGATCGGTTTTTTTGCCGATGTCACCGTGCGCTACGTTGAACGTGACGAGATCGTTAAATTTGATCCTGAATTTCACTCCTTCGTCAACATGAACACCCCGGAAGATTGGCAAAGAGTCCAGGCCATCGCTAAAGCAGCCCAGGACTCGTAAGCTGAGGATTATTTTTGGAAGCTTGGCATCGGCACAAAAACCGCATTTTTTATCCAACCTCCATCCTTCCAGCCCTCCAATCTTCCCTTCCTCCTTCTTTCCATTCTTAAGTAAATCGTGATATAATTAACTGAATAGCGATTGTAGCCCCAAAGTACCAGATGAGCAGATTATGCAAGAACGCTTAAACTTACTCAACCGCATCAGCGACGAGTTAAATAAAGATCTGGACCCTGATAAAATGCTGCGGCGGGTGCTGGATTTAACTGTGTCTCATCTGCACGCCAGTACCGGCAGTGTGATGTTGTTTGACCAGGAAAACCGTGTTTCGGCTTTTATTTTACAACAAGAGCATCTGAGTGATGATCGGGCCAAACGGATTGTCGGCAAAGTCTTAACCGAAGGTTTTGCCGGCTGGGTGCTCAAGCACGGGGAAGGCGATATTATTCACGATACTCGCCTGGATAATCGCTGGGTGGTTTATGATAACCAGCCGTACGATGTCCGCTCGGTGATTGGCACACCGCTGCGCCGGCGGCAGCGGGTTATCGGCGTTTTAACCCTGGTGCGTGATGAACCCAACAAATTCAAAGCCGGTGATCTGCTTTTGCTGAACGCAATTGCCGGCCAGGCTGCCATTGCCCTGGAAAATGCCCGGCTGTTCAAAGAAACGGAGCAAGAGCGGCACAAATTATCAGCCATTATCAACAGCACTCAGGATGCTGTTTTAGTGACCACCCCCCAAAATGAAACCCTCTTGTTAAATCCGGCTGCCCAGGAGATGTTGAAACTGAACGGCCACCCCTGGCAAGATCAACCCCTTTCAAAGTTAACGACCAACGCTGACCTGCTCAAATTATTCGCCCCCAACGCTCCCACTACCGGCGAAGTCCCTCTGCCCGACGGGCGGACCATGTGGGCCAATATCACTGCCATCCCCGAACTCGGACGAGTTACTGTTCTGCGCGACATCAGCGCCTTCAAAGCTCTGGACAAGCTGAAGCGTGATTTTGTGACCGCCTTTACCCACGATCTGCGCACCCCGCTGGCGACGGTCAAAGGGTATGTTGAATTGGTGCGTATGGATGGGCCGCTGACCGACCGCCAGGAAGAAGATTTGGTCGGGATTACCAAGGCCGCCAATTTGATGAAGTCTTTGATTGAAGATTTGTTGGAATTGAGCCGGCTGGAGCGGCTGGAACAGTTGACCCGTGAGAAGATTCACCTGGCTGCGTCGGTTCAAGCCAGTATTAATGTGCTGACCCCACTGGCCCAAACCAAAGGGATCGAGATGGTGCTGGATAGCGCCCCAGGTGATCTGGTGATTGAAGGCAATACCGTTTTACTCTCGCGGGCGGTGGGCAACCTGCTGGATAACGCGGTTAAATATACGCCCAAAGGCGGCCAGATTCAGGTGAAACTGGGCCGGAACAATGGGCAGGCTTTAGTTTCGGTCATTGATAACGGGCCGGGTATTCAGGCCAGAGATTTACCCCGTGTCTTTGAAAAATTTTACCGCGCTCGCCCCGAGTTGGACGACGTGCCCGGCACTGGCCTGGGCCTGGCTATTGTCAAAATCATTGCCGAGCAACATGGCGGCCAGGTTTGGGTTGAAAGCCAGCCTGATGTCGGCAGTACCTTTACCATTGCCCTACCCCTTGTAAGCAACGGCGAAAAGGTTTAAAAAGTTGAAGGTTGGAAGGTTGGAAAGTTGAAGGTTAAAAATCGTTCAATCTCCAGCCTTCCAACCTTCCAATCCTCCATCCTTCCTCTTTACAGTTTGCCCGTCTCGGTTTCTACCTTTACCGGCGTTCGGCCTGTTCTAAAATTGTAGGAAGCCTTAAATTCGATACGCCACAGGGCATATAAGGCGATCAAGAGCAATACAACGGCAATGGAATAGGCTTCAGCCAGCGTAGCCTGGGTGATAAAGATAGCCACCCAGCCCAAGGCCCCACAAATAACCGTTACCGCCAGCGCCACCGACAGCTTATCCAACCCCAGCCGGGCCAGCCGGTGGGTGGTGTGGTCAATTCCCCCCTGAAAAAAAGAAACGCCCCGCCGGGTTCGTGAAATAAAGACCATAGCCGTATCAAAAATCGGCAGGCCCAGCACCACAATGGGAACCATCCAGGTAATTTGAATGTCGTTGCTGGGGATGCGGATTTTGATGCCTAAAACAGCTAACAGAAATCCCAAAAAAAGCGAGCCGGAGTCGCCCATAAAAATGGTGCTGTGGGGAAAAGGTAAATTGTAACGGGCAAAACCCAGACTGGCCCCCATCACTGCCGCCGCCAGAATTGAAACCAACTGCTGGCCGTTCAAAATGGCAATTAACAAAAAGATGGCGCTGGTGGTGGCGCTGGTCATCACCGCGATACCATCGGCATTATCTAAAAAGTTGACGGCATTGGTGATATATAAAATCCAGGCGGCGGTAATGATAAAATTGATAACGGTGTTCCACTCGCCGAAGCTGAGCAGGGGTAAACTGACCCTGACGCCCATTAAAAAAACCAGCACAATCGGCGCTACCTGGGCCGCCAGTTTGACGCGGGGCGGCAGCGCGTGGCGGTCGTCCCATAGACCCACCGCCGCCATAAACGAAGCGCCGGTTAAGATAGCGGCAAATTCGGGCAGGCCCGGAATATTGACCGGCAGCAGCACCGCCACCAAGGTGATCAACAGCCAGGCGCCGATGGCCGCTCCATAAATGGCCAGTCCGCCCATCAGAGCCGTTGGCTCGGTGTGGGCGCGGTCGGCCTTGGGCATGGCGATAAAGCCAGAATTAATCGCCAGCTTTCTGACTAAAGGAGTGCCGACGCTGCCAAAAAATAGAGCCGTGACAAAGATGAGCATGATGGCCGTCATGGAGTATTCCTATGATGAGGCGACGAGACGAAGGTGGTAGATAGTAGATGGAGGATAGAAGATGGTAGTTATGTTTTTATCTTACTCTCTATCCTCTATCTTCTATCCTCTATCCTATAAGCCCGGATTAGCAATTTTGGCCAGCTTCTCCGAAGTTTCGCGCCAGGTAATTTTTGATAGCCCCAACTTTTTGCGCAGGTGGTCGTGCTCCATTCCATCTCGGTAGTCACGTAAGGCCGAAGTCCAGCGCAGCATCTCAAAAGAAACCTGGTCGGGCAGGCCGGCCAATTCAGACACGTCGGCCAACACGTACTCTAGGTTACGCGGGGTACATTCAAACAAATACTCTTTGGGCTGGTATTTCTCGATGTATTGATCGAGTACGGGCAGCAGTTCGGCGGCAAAAGCCAGTTTGCGTTCTTTGTGCTGCATACGCGGGTTTGTATAGCGAATCAGTACCGACGGCTCTGGCCCGGAGCGGTCAATATCACGCAGGGCAATACCGACGCACTCGGCCTTTTTCATGCCGGTTTGCAGTACCAGGTGAGCCAGCAGATAAGGCCGGGGGTCGGACTTGTCACTGTTGAGTTTGACCTCTGCCGCATTCAAAAATTTTTCCAGTTGCTCATCATTTAAAAATAAGGGTAGAGGCGCTTTGGCCCGGGCGTGGATAATCGGCGCGGCCGGATCGCGCGGCAAAATTTTGATACTGGTCAGCCAGCCAAAAAAACTCTTTAACGCTGTGACTCGCCGGGCATAAGATTTGGGGCTGCATGGCACACCGCGATAGTGCAGCAGCCAGGTCAGAAAATCGTTGAGTTCCTTGGTGCCCAGCTTGATGATAGCCGTGCTGCTGCCAAAATATTTTTGCAGCAGCCGTAAATCGCCGCCGAAGGCTTTGATGGTATGCTCCGAAAAACCCTGCCGCACCATGTGGTCATGGTAAGCGCCGGCGGCCATAGCCAGCGAGGAATCGGCAGTGATGGCTTTAATCTGAGCGATGGGCGGGCCATATTGGCCCCTGGCCCCGCGCTGTGGAAACAGCGGAATTTGAGTCTCGGCCACAATTACACCTCCCTTGACAGTCATCAGTAGCCAGTAGTCAGTAGCCAGAAATCTTTTGGCGGCTGGAGTCCAAAGCTTTGCTTTGGATTCCATTATTTACCCTTGTGCAACACCCCTGCTACTTGCTACCTGTTCTTATCGCACAAATGAGCGATTGACATAATTTTACCGCGATTCGGGACAGGTGTCAAGTGATACGCGAAATATGAGCCGTGAAGCCTAAAGTCTTAGAGAGTTCTAATTTAAATCGTCCCACCATTCAGAGTTGCATGATACGTGATACGTGAGAATTTTTTGCCCGGAATCATCACGTATCACGCATCACGTTTCACGATTCTATTGCTTCTCTAACAATTCTGTGCTACAATACTATCACTTGGGGATGAAACGGTTTCGACAGGGAAGTGGAGGGTTACGGACGGCGAGCCGAGCTGTTCCAACTCGTTAAACTGGGCAAAACAATAATTGCCGACAAAGTACCGGCTAACGTTAATTCCTTCAACGCTCTGCCCCTCGCGGCCTAAGCGTTACGGATTAACCCTGACCTTCTAAGCTAAGGTCACGCTCGCGCTCCGCCTTCGCCCGAAAGGTGGGGCCGGGTGTCAACGAAGTTGGGCTGCTCCGGGGCGATGTTGCTAAACCCCGGCTAAGAACAGCAACTGGTTTGGGTGAACCTCGACGGCAAGCGAAGCCCAAACGACAACCTGAGCGCCGTCTACGCTCGTAGATGTTTGTAGCCAGCTTTTTTGGACGCGGGTTCGACTCCCGCCATCTCCACCTGATTGTAGACCTCAAAGGTTTTCAAAACCTTTGAGGTCTTTTTCTTTAGATTAAAGCTCGCCAATCTCCGCCGCCGCCCGCCGGCCCGACAGCAGCGCCCCATGCACCGTCGCCGGGTAATCGGTCGAAGTGGCCTCCCCGGCGAAGAACAGCTGCTCGGCCACCGGCTCGGCCAGGGTCTCGCGGTCGGCCTCGGTAGCGCCAGGAGGGAGGTAGGAGTACGACCCCCCGGCCAGGGGATCGCTGGCCCAGCGAGTGATGAGCCAGGCGGTGGGGTCGGGAATGTCGTCGCCGTAAATGGTGCGCAGGGTTTTCACGGCTGCGCCGACAATCTGGCCGTCGGACAGCTTTTCAAGCTGCCGGCCATAGCGCCCGGCGTTAAAGCCCAGCAGAACGGGCTGGCCGGTGTATTTGTAAATATTGAGCCACTCGGCCCACTCGCCTTTGCGCTCGCCGATGTAGCCCAGCAGGTCATGCGCGTCATCCCAAAAAGCTTCGGGAAAGCGTAGATAGGTTTTGTTGAGCAGGCCCATGCCCAGCCGCCGGATGGCTGCCGTTTTCGAGCCGGGCAGGGCCGGGGCAAAAGAGACTGTGCCCGTTTTCAACACACCCAGCGGCAGCGTCACCACCGCCCGCTCGGCCTCAAAAACAGCGTTGTGGGTGGTGATTTTCACCCCGGCGCGGCCATATTCGATCTTTTGAACCGGCTGATTCAGCCGGATGTCCAATCCCTGAGCCAGCCGCCGGAAGATCTGGTCGTAGCCCCCCGGAAAGATAACATCCCCGCCGCCAAAAGTTTCGCCCTCGTCGCCGTACCACAGTGAAAATTCGGCGGCATCGGCGGCGAATTCGTGCTCGATGGTGGTATTGACCGCGTAATCGAGTTCCAGCCGCTCTTGCCGTGATAAATCCCATTTGGCCAGAACGTGGTCAATCCCGGCTTGCAGCGAAACATCCTCATCCAGCTCCTCGCCCCAGGCGGCAGCTTCGGCCAGCACTTCTTCCAGCCGGGTATCCAGCTTGTGGCGGGTAGCGTCGGTCAGCGGCCGGCCCTGCGGGTTGTAGGTCAGCAGCGAGTCGTAATCGGTGGGCAGGGTTTTGAGGGCGAATTTTTTGACCAGTTCTGTCAGCGGATTACCTTTAATCCCATGAATCCAGCTTGCGCCCATGTCAAGGGCCGCGCCGGGCCAGGAGCGATCTGTCCAGACCCGCCCACCAATGCGGGAGCGGGCTTCGAGAACGATCACTTCATAACCGTCATCCTGCAAGGCACGCGCGGCGCTTATCCCCGCTGCACCTGCGCCGATAACAAGGATTTCAGTTGTAGTGACAGCTTTCGGCTGGCTTGAAGCTGTTTCCTCGGCGCTGGCCCTTTCGGTCAGACTGAAACTCCACAGCAGCGCGGATAGTGAGGCCAGGGAGGAAACTTTGAGAAAGTGGCGGCGATGGATGTTTGGGATCATGAGGATCCTCCTATAAGAAGTTATCTCAAAAAGGGTAATAGATACAGTATCAGTGGATCCAAATTTCCCGTAGGGTGGCATCCCTATGCCGCCCGCATACGGTGAAAAATTGGATCTACTGAAGAGTTTATCGAAAATAAAAATACCTCTCGCCAAGGCGCAAAGAACGCCAAGTTTTTAAGAGAAAAAACCTTTGCGACTTTGCGTCTTGGCGTGAAAAAAGTTATTTCCGATAATGTCTTGAGTATAAAACTGCTCCCGACTGGAGTCAACCTATATCAGCAGAGGTTCAGAGCAAAATCAACGGAATGAAAGAATCGTGCTTCTTCTATTCTGAAAATTCTGCGTTTTGCTGGCTTTCCGCCTTTTTCCACCCTTCTGCCCCGCTTGTGTATATTGCGTCCGTAGGGTAGAATCCCCGGTGACGCGGTGAGGCGAGGAGACGACTCTTTTTCGCCTCATCGCCTCATCGAAACATCGAAACGTAGAGTAAGGGAAACCGCAATGGCCCGACAAATCAAGCGAGTCAACCTGATTATCCTGGATAGCGTCGGTGTGGGGGACGCGCCCGATGCAGCCGCTTATGGCGACGAGGGCAGCAACACGCTGGGCAATATTGCCCGCGCTGTGGGCGGGCTGCACCTGCCGAATATGGGGGAATTGGGCCTGGGTAATTTGGCCGACATCCAGGGCGTTCCGCCGGTGGCGCAGGCGCGGGGCGCGTTTGGCCGCCTGACTGAAACCAGCGCCGGCAAGGATACCACCACCGGTCATTGGGAACTGGCCGGCGTGCCGCTGGAGAAGCCGTTTCCGCTCTATCCCAACGGCTTTCCCGCCGACCTCATGGCCGAATTTGAGGCCCGGATTGGCCGAGGCTGGCTGGGCAACTACCCTGCCTCCGGCACCGAAATTATCAAAGAGTTAGGCGCGGAGCACGTTACCACCGGCAAAGTGATTGTTTACACCTCCGGCGACAGCGTTTTTCAAGTGGCCGCCCACGAAGAAGTGGTTCCCCTGGACGAATTGTATCGCATCTGCCAGACTGCCCGCGACCTGCTGAGCGGCGAGCATGCCGTTGGCCGGGTGATTGCCCGCCCCTTTGTCGGCCAGCCGGGCAATTTCAAACGCACCGAACATCGCAAAGATTTCAGCCTGGAACCGCCCCGCGAAACCATTTTAGATGTGGTCAAAGCGGCGGGCAAGGAGGTCATGGGCGTCGGCAAGATTGAGGATATTTTTGCCCATCGCGGCTTGACCCAGAGCAACCATACCGGCAACAACATGGCCGGGGTGGAGGCGATTATGGAATTTTGCCAGTTGAGCAACGAGGGTTTGATTATTAGCAATCTGGTGGACTTTGACGCCCTCTACGGTCACCGCAATGATCCCCGCGGCTATGCCGATGCCCTGGAAGCCTTTGATAAGCAGCTGCCCTTTATTAAAATGGCGATGCGCAGCCACGATATAACCTTCATCACCGCCGACCACGGCAACGACCCGACCACCCCCAGCACCGACCACTCCCGCGAGCGCGTGCCGCTGCTAGCCTTTGGGGTGCATGTCAAGCTTAATGTGAACCTGGGGACGCGAGCCTCGTTTGCCGATGTCAGCGCGACCATTGCCGATTTGCTCGACCTGGCCTGGTCTGGGCCGGGGGAGAGCTTTGCGGCGGAGATTGCCGGCGCATGAGCGGCTCCGAACTGTTCTCGCAGAGTTTTGTACTGTTCATCACCCTGTTTGTGATGCTGGTCGGCTTGCTGGTCAATTTCCTGCCCATTTTTATCCCCGGCACGCTGGTGATGTGGGCGGCGGCGCTGTTTTATGGACTGGCCTTGGGCTGGGAGAAGTTAGGCTGGTGGGCTTTTGGCTTAATCACGTTCTTCATGCTGCTCGGTATTGTGGCGGATACGGTAGCGGGTCATTTTGGGGCCAAGATGGGGGGGGCTTCGTGGTTAGCCGTATTTGTGGGCGCCGTGCTGGGCTTGGTGTTGGGCTTGGTCGGCAGCATGATTGGCACGCCGCTGGTGGGCTGTGTGGCCGGGCTGTTGGGGGCCGTGGGCGGCGTGCTGTGGATCGAGTACCGGCGCAATAAAGATTGGGAGGCCGCCCTTAGAGCGACCAAAGGCTACCTGGCCGGGTCGGCTGCCGGGCTGATGGCCCGCTTTACCTCGGGTATTTTTATGTTGGGCGTTTTTCTGGCCCGAGTCTATGTGTGGCCGTGATGAGGTGCGGAGAAAATTATCAATTTTGATTTTCAAAACGGGTAATTACCCCGAAGGATGGAAGGCTGGAAGGTTGGAGGGCTGATAAAGCAGCTTCCAACCTTCCAATCTTCCAGTCTTCCAACTTGTATTACCGGATTTGATTGTCAAAAATCATTATTCCTGGGCCTCAGTAACTCTGGCTGTTAATAAGCAAACGTATCCACCAGCGCCCCCGTCGTGTCTCTCAAATAGGCCGTATCGCCGTTGTTGTTCCAGATGCTCTCGCCGGACAAGCCCCAATATAAAGCATTGGCGCTGTTTTGGCCCTGGCCCGAATAGAGACGAAATGCCGCGCCGGGCGCAACGGTAAAATCCCCAAAGGTATAAATATGATTGGCTTCGTCCTTGAGGGTAAAACCTTGCATTTGCACGGGGGTGTTGCCTTGATTGGCTATTTCGACCCACTCACCGTTGGGGTTTTCGTTGTCGCTGCCGGGCGCGTCGGCCTGAATCTGGATGATTTTTAAGGCTACCTCTGAGCCGGCCCACAACCCTCGACCGGCTTCACGAGCCTCACGCTCCGCTTGTCGAAATTCTGCTTCATAGCGAATATTGGGCTGAATGGTAAAGCTGTTGGCAAATCCCTGCTGCACAATTTCCAAATTTACCAGCTTGCCATCGGCCCAGACATAGGCCAGTGACCGGCCATACTGGTCAAAGGTTTCCAGGTCAAACTCCAACTGCACCTCTTTTCTCTCGACCAACTGGCGATTGAGCGCGGTAGCTTCATTGTAATAGGGCTGGTCTCGCTCCGGGGTGTTGATACCGATGTAACGCACCCGCCGACCATTGGTCAGTTCCACCGTATCACCATCCACCACCTGAGCAACCGTGACAGTTTCCAGTCCTTCTGGTTGAGTGGGACCGCTGCTGCCCGGCGTCGCCGGAGGGGGATTGGCTACAGTGGCGGTAGGGGGTAAGCTGATGGGGGTCGCGCTGGGGGGCAGCGGCAAGGGGGTGGCGGTATCGGCGGGAGGGGAGGTTTCAACCCCGGAACAGGCCAGCGAAACCAGCCAAAAGATAAGGGCAACGGCTATCAAGCGACGTTTGAGAGTCATAGGGCTGCTCCGCCAGAACAAAGGTTCTTGATAATGGCTAAATTTTAACAGAAGAATGAGGGGATGTCAAAGGTAATAGAGGGTGCGCTCAGGACAAACGCCTACTTAACCAAAGAGAACTTTTATCCACCACAAGCGTTTGTTCTTCCACCACTGCTTCACGCAGGGCGGCCACAAAGGTTTTGACGATTACGTGCTGAGCACTCGCCGACCTTGAACGCCCAGACGGTGGCTAAAGCTAAGAGAGCCAACAGTTTGTTAATGCTTTCGCCCTCAGTCAAATGGGTTTCTTCGAGGCGAAAGCCTCTGGATTTGAGAATGCCAAATAGCGTTTCGATGTTCCACCTTCGAGCATAATCGTCCAGAGCACTCCCTGGATTTTGGTTGGTCACGATGAGCAGGTATTCATCCTCAAGTCGAAGCCCGATCAAGTATAACGGCTGACCTAAAACGAACCGTTTGCGGGACAGCACCAAGCACTCGCCGACCGCCAGATGTTGAAATATAGCCCTCACCGGGATTTGACCTTGTTTACCGGCAACCTAGAAGTTCTGGCGGATAAGCATCAGAGGAGTTATGCGCTTGACTGGCTGGGCTACGCCTTTCCGGCTTTGCAAAGCTTTGTCCACCCCTTCCTTTAAATCTGCCGAGCTTCCCACTCAAAAAAAGCTTCGGCCACCTGCCGGAACAACGGGGCGGCTTCTTTAGAACCTTCGCCGGCATGTTCAAGGAGAACAGCAATCGCCACACGAGGCTCGTCAGCGGGAGCGTAGCCGGCAAACCAGGCGTGGGGCTGCTTCTGGCCCGACTCGGCGGTACCGGTTTTGCCGGCAACCGTATAAGTAATGCCGTTAAAGGCGGCCCGCGCCGTACCCCGCGCCCCGCTAACCACCGCTTCCAGACTTTGCCGAAGCAAGGCAGTACTTTCTGAGGAGAGAGGCAGCGTTCCCGCCACCTCCGGTTCAAAGACTTGCACTGTGCCATCTACGTTGACAATCTTTTCGACCACCCGTGGGCGCAGCAGCCGGCCGCCATTGCCCATCGCTGCTATCAACCGAGCAATTTGCAACGGTGTGGCGAGACTATATCCCTGGCCAATGGCCGTATTAACCGCATCGCCATCAAAAACGGGCTGGTTATAAGTGGTTTGTTTCCAGGCGTCATCCGGCATCACCCCCGCACTCTCGGTTAAACCAAGAATATCGGTAGCCACGCCCAGGCCAAAAGCCCGCCCCCAGTTGGGCAGCAGTTGGGGGTCGTGCCGGTGTAAGGCCAGACCCAATTCGTAAAAGACCACGTCACAACTTTGGGTCAGGCCGTCTATCAGGTTGATCTGCCCATGCCCGTTTTGCAGCCAGCACTTCTTTTCAAACTCTTTCCCCAGGCCGGCCCACCTGCCGCTGCAAACAAATGTGGTTTCGGGTTTGACGTCAAGCGTTTCCAGAGCGGCGCTGAGGGTGACAATCTTAAACACAGAAGCCGGTGGGTAAAGTCCCTGGGTAGCCCGATTCAACAAAGGTCGCTTTTCGTTGGTATAAAGCTTGGCCCAGGCGTCCACGTCAAAGCCGGTGGTGAAAATAGCCGGTTTAAAGCGGGGATAACTGGCTATAGCATAGATAGCGCCGCTGTTAGGGTCGAGCACCACTACCGCCCCCAGCCGCTCTCCCAAAAGGCGTTCCACCGTCGCCTGGAAAAGAGTATCCAGGGTGAGATAAACGCTGCTGCCGGCGCGCGCCGTTAATGTAGCAATTTCGGAGAGAACCTGGCGAGCCGAGGTCAGCGTTACCAGTCGCCCCCCGCGCTGGCCGGCCAACTCTTTTTCGGCCCAGTTTTCCACCCCGGCTAACCCCACCAGCTCATCGCCGCGATAACCCTGCACCAAGTATTCTTGCTTGCGTTCCGCCGGAATCTTGCCCATGTAGCCGATGATATGCGCCCCGGTCTCGCCGTCGCTGTAAGTCCGCACCTCGTGGGTACGGCGGTCTACCCCGGCCAGATTATTGAGCAAATTGTCGTTTTCCAGACTGGTTTCAAAGGTAATATCGGCTACAGGCACAAACCAATCCGGCCGGGCCGCGTTGATTTGGGCCTGAATCCACTCCACCGGCACTTTGGTCAGCGACGAAAGATATTCAACCGTTTCCTGCGCTTCCTCCAGATACTGGGGGATAACCCCAACCGTGACCATTTGCCCCTGCGTAGCCACAGCATGGACATTTTTATCATAAATGTTGCCACGGGTGGGCTGCTCGCCTAGAAAGGCCAGGCTGACGCCTTCGCCTAACTGGGGCAAAACCAACGTCGGCTGCCACTCGACGCCCCAGCGGCCTTCGCTGAAGGTAAGCTGCATGGTATTATCGGCGGTGAGCGGGCCAAACAGATTAGTTTGCCAAACCGAGCGGAAGGTGGCCGAAGCCTTATCATCCTGGTGCAGCAACGAGCCAAGCTGGTTGGCAACCTGGGTGGCGGTAGCTTCGGTGGTGGCGCTGGTGTAATGAGTTTGGAATTGAGCGAAGGTGAGGCGGGCCTGGGAAGCGGGGGTCAACAGGCTATACATGGTCTCGTAATTGCCCAGGCTCCAAGCGGTCAGGTAAGTTTGGGCTACGGCGTCGGCGCTGGGTAAGGGAGTAGGTGTGGGCGTTGGCAGTGGAGTAGAGGTGGGTTCTTCCACGGCAAAAGGAGGGGTAAGCCGGGGCGCGCAGCCGCTTATCAGCAGGGCAATACCCATGCTTTTAATAAAGACGCGCCGCGGAATCCTTCGGGGAGCAGCCATAACAAAATTATAGCATCGAGCCGGTTTGGTGTAAAAACGGTCTGCTTAATTTTTATGTTTACACCCAAGATATAGGAAAAAAAACCACATAGACCACAAGATATAGTAGGTTGCCAAACCCGCTCTTTACCTATAACGTTGACCAGGGACAGCTAGAAGCTACCCCGGCCCGCGCCGGTTGGGAAGAGCGAATCCGCCGGGGCTAACGCATGGGTAAACCAATTCATTTTGAACCCATTAGTTAGAAGTTATTTGACCTCATTGCGAAATCATTTCATAATAAACAAGTAGGTTCTTCAGGATTTCGTGGGGTTTGGGCCTGATACGTGATACGTGATGCGTGATGATCCTGGTCACGTATCACGTTACCGCTGCCCCCCCTGAATTCCAAAAGAGCCATAAGTATTTCGACAAGTAATGAGGGGACCTTTTGTGCGAATCATGATTGTGGATGACCATGCGGTCGTTCGTTTAGGTTTAAGCAATTTATTAACCCGCCAATCTGGCTGGCAGGTGGTAGCCGAAGCTGGCACAAAGGCTGAGGCAATTCAACGGGCCGCTGAGTTGAAACCCGACATTGTGCTGATGGATGTTCGATTGGGCCAGGAGAGTGGAATTGAGGCGTGTCGAGAGATTGTTAAAAATCATCCGGCCACAAAAGTAATTATGCTGACCTCTTTTGCCGAGGATGAGCTTCTGGTGCAGGCGATTTCGGCGGGGGCTGTCGGCTATGTCTTGAAGCAAGTCAGCAATGACCATTTGATTCGGACGATCCAAATGGCGGTTGAAGGCACTGGCTTGTTAAATTCTGCTGCCACAGGCCAGGCTCTGGCTGAATTACACAGCTCAACCCGTCCTGAAGCCTTTGCTGAACTTTCGGCGCGGGAGCTAAAAGTATTAAGCCTGATTGCGCAGGGCAAAACCAACAAAGAAATTGCTGCCAGTCTGCATTTGGGCGAGGGCACCGTTCGTAACTATGTTGGTCATATTCTGGATAAACTGGGTTTAGCCAATCGAGCCGAAGCCACAGCCTATGCGGTTCGTCATCATCTTGATCAGTATTTGAAATCTTAATTGCCCGTTGCTATTCGCTCTGCCAAAGGTTAGCTTCTCCACCGCCCTCGATGAGGGCGGTTTTGTTTGGGCAAAAATTGGTAACAGGACAATTGTCAGGAGATAAAATGACATCTGACACTATTCGTCTATGTTATTTCGATTTATGCTGGATGTTATCATTGGGTAAGAATTTATCGTTTAGAGTTGGGGAATTGATCAATTATGGAGTTTAAGGCGCTGCATATTCCGACGCTCACGGAAGAAGTTGCGACAAAGTTAGAAGCCCGGTTTCGGTGTTTACCTGGCGTAGAGCAACTTACAATTACCTTAGAAACCCAAGAAGTGGATATTGTCTTTGATGAGGATCAAGTCGGTTTCCAAACACTGGCTCAAGAGCTAGAAAAAGCGGGCTGCCCTTTGCGAGGCATCAGCGCAGCTTTATTTATTTAGGTTCATCAGCTACCTTTGCCCTGCCTTGCCGCTCCTCCAGCCGGTGGATCACCGTCGCCGCTGAGCAATTCCCTCATCAACCGTTTTGCGAGCGATCACTTCATACAGGATCGCCTGAGTATTCCCCCGTTTACGCAAAACCCGCCCCAGCCGCTGGATGTACTCGCGGGCGCTGGCGCTGCCCCCCAGCACTACCGCAATTTTGGCCTCCGGCACATCCACTCCTTCATTCAACACTTTAGAGGTCACAATGGCCCGATAGACCCCGGCCCGAAAGCCATCCAGAATGGCTTTGCGCTCGGCGGCGACCGTTTGGTGGGTAATGGCCGGGATGAGATGCCGCCGGGCAATCTGGTAGGCAAAACGGTTGTGGGCGGTAAAAATGAGCATCTGCCGGTCGCGGTGCTCACGCAGCAGTTCATCAAGCGCCGCTAACTTGCCCTCAGCCTGATGCACAATCTCTTTTAATTTCAACTCGGCCACCTTGGCCCGCCGCGCCTGTTGGTCCTGGGCGCTGCGCCGGGTCAATTCGTACCACCAGCCGGCGCCGTGACTTTCACGCAGACGGGCTTCGCGCACGTAGCCCAGGTAAGCCCCCAGGGCCGTATCATAAACCGCTCTCTCTGCCGAGGTCAGCTCTACCCGCAGCCGCACTGTCCGATATTCGGCCAACTGCTCCCCGGCCAGATCGTCAATCCGTTTTTCGTACAGCACCGGTCCAACTAACTCTTCGAGTAAGGATGAAGGCGGAAGGCGGAAGGATGAAACTTCGACTTTTTCTTCCTTCATCCTTTCCGGGTATGTGGCCGTCAACCCCAGACGGTACGGTGCGGCGCACATCAGGGCGATTTCGTGCCACGAAGGAGCGGGGAGATGGTGAATTTCGTCAAAGATAATCAGCTTGAACTGATCGCCCAGGGTTTCGGCCTGGGCGTAGGCGCTGGGGTAGGTGGTCACGGTGAGCGGCTCCAGTTTTTTCTCCTGGCCGTACCACACCCCGATGGGCAGTCGAAAAGCATTTTCCAGCAGGGCATACCACTGGTGGAGCAGGTCAAGCGTAGGCACCACCACCAGAGTGCTGACCGGCGTAGCGGCGATGGCTTGCAGGGCCAAAAACGTTTTGCCCGCGCCGGTCGGCAGGATGACGCTGCCCCAGCGGTCGCCGGCCAGCCAGGCGTCCAGGGCCTCGGTTTGGTACGGATGGGGTGTGCGGTTATCGTTTAAACGCAGGGACAGGTCGCGCCAGCGGGGGATGGTGTTGCGAATGTTCTGCTCTTTTAGCCAGGGCCGAATAGCTCGATAGTGGACCGCCGGGCAGCGCCAACGGGCGTTGAGCCAGCGGAACGGAGCGGGCGGCGTTGTTTCACGGGCAACCCCTTCCAGTACCAGGGTGCCGCCGAGGAAATAGGCATAGGGTGGGGAAGGCTGGAGGGTTGGAGGGCCGGAAGGTTGGGAGAGTGGATTTTTTTTAGTTTTGCCCATTTGGTTTCAGGCTGGGACGCAAATCGCGCTGCGCCTGCAAAATTTCATCCACGCCAAAAAGCTCCTGTTGCAACAGTTGCTCGGCCTGGGTGACGGTCAGGCGCAAATCCAGGGGAATCGTATCAGAAATGTCCGCTGCCCGGCCTGATTGCAGCAGTTCGCCCGGATCAATTTGCCACCATTGGAGCATGCGCCGGCCAAATTCTTCCCGGCTTAGGGCTTGCCGCCCGGCGACATTCAAGAGTCCGGCAAAATCGGCGTTTGGACCAGCTAATCTTAACAACGCCTCGGCCAGCGTCTCGACCCAGACCGGCTGGCGGATGGAGTCGCTGAACAACACCAGTGGTTGGCCGGTTCGCAGCCGGGCGACAAAGCCCTTGGTGCCCCGGTCCATCTCCTCCAGGCCATAAATCAACGAGGTGCGGACGATGGCAGCCGCCGGTTCAATCTCGGCCACGGCGGCCTCGGCCTCGGCTTTGGAACGGCCATAGCCGCTGAGCGGCGACGGGAGGGCGTCGTCGGCGTAGGGAGCATTTTTGCCGTCGTGGACCATATCGGAAGAAATGTAAACCAGCCGCGCCCCTACAGCAGTGGCGGCTTCGGCCACGTAACGCGAGCCAAGCGCATTGACCTGACGCATCATTTCATCATCACCCTGGCCGGGGTTGATGGCAGCCGTGTGAATAATCGCCTGGGGCGAAAGGGTGCTGACCAGGCGCAGCACATCGTCACGCCGGGTCAGGTCGAGGGGCAGGGGCTGTCCGGCCTTGATTTGACCGGGATGACGGGTATAAGTGGTATAAACCCGAAAAGAGTCAACCGCTTTAGCGGTCAGTTGGCGGCCCAGATAACCACTGCCGCCGGTAATGAGTAAAGTTTTTTGACTCATCTTATTGACCATTATACTCCACCGGCAGGTGAATGGTAAACGTCGAACCGGCCCCCGGCGTGCCGTTACTGGCTACAGTAATGTCGCCGCCCATCATGCGGCAGTAGTGGCGGCTGATGACCAGACCCAACCCGGTGCCGCCATATTTGCGACTCGTTGCCGCATCGGCCTGGGTGAAGGGTTGAAACAGCCGCTCCATCTGTTCGGGTTTGAGGCCGATGCCGGTATCAGCCACACTGAAAAGGATGAAGGATGAAGGATGAAGGATGAAGGAATTTCCAGCTTCATTTTTCATCCTTCCGCCTTCCGCCTTCATCCTTTCGACCGTGAGCGTTATCGTGCCGTTCTCGGTAAACTTGGCTGCATTGCTGAGCAGGTTGAGCAGGCTTTGGCGAACTTTGGTCAGGTCGGCGCGCATCTGGCCGAGGTTGTCGGGTTGGTTGACCACCAGGGTATTGCCTTTTTTCTGGGCCAGCGGTTGGGCAATCGAGACAACCTCGTTGAGCATGGCGGCCACATCAAACGTTTCCAGGTGCAGCTCCATTTTCCCGGCCTCGATTTTTGACAAATCCAGCACACCGTTGAGTACGCCCAGCAGGTGATGGCCGGCTTCGTTGATCTTTTTCAAGTCGGGAATGAGTTCCGGCTGGTCCAACTCCTCCACCTCTTCTTGCAGCATCTCGCTGTAACCAATGATGGCGTTAAGCGGAGTGCGCAGTTCGTGGCTCATACTGGCTAAAAAGGCGCTCTTGGCCTGGTTAGCCGCTTCGGCGGCCTGCTTGGCCTCCTGAAGTTCCTGTTGGGTATGTTCCATAATAGCCAGCATCCGATTAATGTCCCCGGCCAGGCCGGCCAGCTCGTCTTGTCCAAACATCACCATCCGGGCCGAAAGATCCCCTTCAACCCCAATCCGGCTGACCCCCCGACTCAAACTAGCCAGGCGAGCCAAAACCAACTTTTCCAACAGCCACAGCGTTAGCAGCCCAAACACCAGGCTTACGGCCACCAGCGACAAGGCAAAAAACCGCAGGCTGGCCTGACCTTGAGCGTAGATATCCCGCGGCATATCTATTCGCAAGATCAGGGCTGGCTGACCGTAAATATCAAGCAGCGGGGCGTAACCGGCAATCGTATTGGCCGTAAGAGGCTGCGCAAAGGTTGCTGCGCCCCCGGCCAGGGCGTCCCGCGCTGTCTGAAAATCGGGCGGCAGGAGCGCCGGGCTGTCGAAGCGCTGCAAGGTGAGCGATAAGTCGGTTAAGCCGGACAAACGTTTCACCTCGGCGGCGTTCAAAAAGCGCCCCATGATAAAACTGCCCCGAATAGGGCCTTCATCCTGGCTGGTTAAAATGGGGCGGGAGCTAACCAGCAAGGGGGTGTCGGGCAGAAGCAGCAGGCCGCTCACCTGGCTGGTGGTGCTGGTGTGGCGCAGCAGGGGGCTGTCGGGCTGTAAGTGAGGTTGTAAGGCAGCGGGAATAGGAACTTCCGTGCCGGTTTCCAAATCTATATTTCTGGCAAAAACCAGTTGACCGGCGCTGTCGAAGATCAATATCAAGTTGATGCCCAGGTCAACAAAGTTGTCGTCAAAAAAATTAGCTTCCACGTAAGCGGGGTTGTGGTCCTCGACAAAGGCATAGGTGTCGTCCCATTCGGCATAATCGCCGGCCAGAGCGTCCAATGTTTTTAAATCATCAAAGATGGCATTGACCGCTCGCCTGACATTTTGGCCGGTAATTTGCTCTTCCAGGCCGGCAAAACTATCCAGCCAGATGGCTGACCCCGTAATATACAACAGGGCAATCAACCCCAGCAAGGTCACACCGATGACAAGGAGGGTTTTTGTGCGGAGGGTCATTTTAAAGATTAGAAATAAGAAATGAGAAATAAGAAAGGGGATTGTCCCTTACTCCTTACTTCCTACTCCTTACTCCTTATTTTACAATATCGCTTCGATCTCGGCCCGCAGCCGGCCCTGCGTCTGCTGCGCCTGCTTCAATTCGGTCTGAGTTTGTTGGCCCTTCTCCTGTTCGGCCCGCACAAAGCGGGTGTAGGGGGCCACGGCATCGTTGATGCGCTGCAAACTGCGGTTGAGTTCTTTTTCGGCCTGGCTGGTCAGGGCGCTGACCAACTGCTGGCGCAGGGCGGCCAGGCGCTCGGCCATCTCTTTTTTAGCCGATTGCCGCCGGGCCGGGATGACAAACAAGCCCAGCGCAGCCATCACACTGGCGGCCAAAATGCCGGTCACATCGGCAGCGGCGGTGGTGGCTAAAGAAATAATAATGGCGCCCAGGCCCACCGCGCCCAGTTCAGCCAAAGCGGTCCCGGCTACGGCCAGTTGAGCGCTTTCGGCCAGCTTTTCCGCTTCGACCGATTTATTATATGTTTCCACTACCCGTTGGGCCGATTTGCCGACCGAGTCAATCAGATGGTCGCGGTCATAACGAAACGCGCCGCCGACATCGCCAATCAGCCGGTCTTCGTATTCGCGTTTGCGCTGTTCCAGGTAGTTCATCACTCCCTGCCATTGGTTCAAATCGGCGTTGACCAGCCAATCAATCAGTTCGATCACTTTCCGCTCGATGGCCTGGGGGGCGTCGGCCACCACCTGTTCTTCAAAGCCGCGCTGGATACGCTCTTTGTTGAGCAGGTCAAAAATACGGGCCAGACGCAGGGTGTCGTCAAAATAGGCGTTGCCCCGCTTCTCCATCTCGTACAGAATATTTTCAATGTCGGCCAGGCGATATTTAAAGTCACGCTGCATATCCTGGCGATATAGCTCTAGCTGCCGTTCCAGGTTGGCCAGCGTTTCCACATCATCGGTCAGCAGGGCCAAACGGTTGTTGGAAATCTCGATATATTGCTGCACCAGCCGGTCGCCCACACCCAGTGGATTGAGAAATTTCAAGCGCAGCCGGCTGGTTTCATCGAGGGTGTCGTGGATGTACCGTTCCAGCGGCTCAAAGCGGCTGTCGGTCCACTGCGCCGGATCGCCATGTTTGGCCCGCAAGGCCCGCTTGGCGCTGACCGGAAAAATATCGGGGGTTGCGCCAACGCCCAGCAACGCGGCCCCGTTGTCGCGCACAAAATTGACCACCTGATTCAAATCTTCTTCGGTTTCCAGGATGTCAATTTTATTGATGACAATGACCACTTTTTTGCCCCAGGCTTTGATCTGGCTCATAAAGGTGCGCTCGCTCTCGGTAAAGGGGCGGTCGGCGGAGGTGATAAACAGCACCAAATCGGCGCGGGGCACAAACTCCTCGGTGATGGTTTGATGCTCCTGGATAATGGCGTTGGTGCCGGGGGTGTCCACAATGTTGATATGGCGCAGAATGTCTACCGGCTCGGTCAGGATGTGCAGGTGGGCCTCCTGCACCTGCCGCCGGCTGGTCTCGCCATGTTTCAAGACGTTAATTTGCGAGGTGGTCGGTGTGACTCCCTCCTTCAAAATGTTTTGCCCCAGCAGCGCGTTGATAAAGGCGCTCTTGCCGGCGTTGAACTCACCGACAATCACTAGCAGGAACAACTCATCCAACTGCTGGATCGAGCGGCTGAGGGTGGTTTGGTCTTCGGATGACGCGCCCAGGCGAGCCAGAATGACCTGTAAATCGGCCAGCCATTGGCGCTCTTCCTTGAGCAGTTCTTCTTGTTGATCGGTCAGGATTGATTTGAGCATTATTTTAAGGTTTCAAAAAATGTTTGTAATTGCTCGCGCAGCAGTTGCAGTGTTGCGCCTAACTGCTCGGCCAGCCAACGCAAGCGGTTCCATTCTAAAGTGTAGCTGTAGGCATGCCGAAAAAAATGGCGAAATTTTAGATACTCCTCCAAACGAGCGCGCAGCGGTTCATCAATCACGGCAAGGCGGGAATTGTTTTGAGCCGTAGCCATTTGCCCCAATAGATCAATATGCCCATAACTGCCTCTAGGGAGACCTTCGCCCAGGCTCACGACAATGCGTTCAAAAATGCGCTCGACGCCATTGTAAAACTCATGCAGCATCGTAGCGATTGCCCGTAGTTCAATTCGATTAGGCGGTTGGGCGCAAGCAGCGAGTGTTTCTGCCATCTCCTGCGCCACTCGATCCAGCGCGGTTAGCTCATCTTCCACAACCGACTTTAAAGCCAAAACAGGATCGTCAGGCATCTCTACCTCCCCCAAAATACGCGCCCGCAATTCTGGAGAGGCGCTTTCGAGCGGCGCCAAATCCAACTCCAAACCGTCCGGCAGCAGGTTAGAACAGGCTGCATAGGCTTTGAAAAAGTCGGCGGGGTCCAGCCCTTCCACGGCTAAATCAATATCGGATTGACTGTGCCAGACTCCCTGACCGGCCAAAGAGCCAAATAGAATAACCTGCCGCGCCCTAAAGCGATTCTTAAGCAGGGCAATGCAGGTTTCGGCGGCCTGAAGGGCCTGCTGGCGGCGCAGTTCTGTCTCCGACAGTTGTTCGGTTGGCGGTAATCCTTCAATTGTTGTTGTTGCCAACTATTTGCTCCTCAAGGATTGGGGTAAATTCCAGCATCCACTCGAAGTTGTGACTTTCTTGTGGGTCTAACAACCAGGCTAACATTCTGTTATGATATTTTTCATCACGAAGCGCCAAGACACTGAAGATATTCATTTTTTATCAGCTACTACATTTTATCACTCAGGTTCGATATTTAACTGCTTTTGCAAGTCAGGCAGAACCTCGCTTAGATGATGTCCCAAATGTTCCAAGGCAATGGTCAACTCGGCCAGGGCTTCCTCTCCAGCAGCGGCGTCGCCTCGATAGGTATGAGCGCGAAGTGCGGTTAACAAATCGAGGACATTACCTGCTTCTTCCTCAATTTCAGATAAATGCATAGTCAATAAACTTACTTTTTCAGTAAATCCAACCGTAGTTAAAGCCAGATTTAGTTCATCTCCGATTTGAACCGTCATTTAGGACCTCCCACGTCGCTGTCGCTGCGCCAAACGATCCTCCAGGCGGCGCAAACGAGTCGTAAAGGCTTCTATTTCACTTTGCCAATGGTTAATCAAACCCAGATCAGGTTCGGGCTTGACCCGCTCGCGCTCAACTTTTTCGAGATGTTCGATAATTCTCTGGCGCAGACTTTGAATTGATTTGCGAATAGCCCGATTGCCCATAGATATTATACCTCTGGGCCACTCATAACTCCATATACTCCACAAACCCATCCAGCGGCACAACCTCAGCTTTGGTCTCGCTGCGGCGCTTGACCTCGACGCCGCCGTTTTGCAGGCTGCGGCTGCTAACCGTGACCCGCCAGGGGATGCCAATCAAATCGGCGTCGGCAAATTTGACGCCGGGGCTTTCTTTGCGGTCGTCGTACAGCACCTCGATGCCGGCGGCGAGCAGGGTTTGATAAATGGCTTCGGCCTGCTGGCCGGTTTCATCTTCCCGGCTTTTCGCCAGCGAAACCAGGTGGACATCAAACGGGGCGACCGATTCGGGCCAGATAATGCCTTTTTCATCGTGATGCTGCTCGACAATGGCGGCCATCAGCCGGCCTACGCCGATGCCGTAGCTGCCCATAATGGGGATTTGCGCTTTGCCGTTTTCGTCCAAAAAGGTCACGCCCATGGGCTTGCTGTAACGCTGGCCCAGCTTAAAGCAGTGACCCACCTCGATGCCGCGCCGCAGTTGCAAAGTCGCCTCACTGCCTACGCATTTGTCGCCGTCGCGGGCCAGGGCAATATCGGCCACGATGTCCGGCTGGTAATCACGTCCGGCATTGGTGTTGGTAAAGTGGTACTCCGGCTTGTTGGCCCCGCTGACCAGGTTGGGGAAATTGACCGCCGAGTCGTCGGCCACGACGATGAGCTTGCGCCCGCCGCCCAAATCTTTCTTTAAACCAATCGGCGTGGCATAACCGGGCACGGCCCCCGCCGCTTCGATTTCTTCTTCGGTGGCCGGGCGGAACTTTAGCCCACTCAGGGCATTGCCCAGTTTGACCTCGTTCACCGGCAGGTCGCCCCGAATGACCACAAAGATAAAATCTTTGGTCTCATTTTCGGCCAGGTAAAAAACGGCCTTGACCGTGCGCGTCTGCGGGACGCCCAGATAATCGGCCACCTGGGCGATGGTTTTGCAGTCGGGGGTGTAAACCTCTTGAATTTCGCCCGGAGTTTCCTGGAGAGGCGTCCCTTTATCGAACACGGCTCGCTCGGCGTTGGCGGCGTAAAGGCCATCGCTGCTGAGGAAAATAGTATCTTCGCCGCTGTCGCTCAAAACCATAAATTCGTGGGAGTCGCTGCCGCCCATCATGCCGGCGTCGGCCTCCACCTCGACAATCTCCAGGTCGCAGGTGGCGTAAATATTGCGATAGGCCTGGACCATATCGGGGTAAAAGCGGTCAATATCAGCCTGATTCGCATGCACTGAATAAGCATCTTTCATCAAAAATTCGCGCACTCGAATCAGACCACCGCGCGGGCGCGGCTCGTCGCGGATTTTGGTTTGAATGTGGTAGGCCAAGATGGGTAGCTGCTTGTAGGATTCCAGTTCGGTGCGGAGAATATCCGACAGCGTTTCTTCGTGGGTCATGGCCAGGGCTAAATCCCGCTGGTTGCGGTCTTTCAATTTTACCAGGGCTGGGCCGACGCTGTCCCAGCGCCCTGTTTGCTGCCACAGTTCGGCCGGGTTGAGCACCGGCATAGACAGCTCCTGGCAGCCCAGGGCATTCATTTCCTGGCGAAAAATAGCCATGATCTTTTGGCACACCCGCCAGCCCAATGGCATTTGGGTGTAGATGCCCGAAGCCAGGGGTTTGATAAAACCGGCCCGCTGCAATAAACGGTGGCTGATAATTTCGGCTTCGGTAGGATCTTCGCGCAAGGTGCGTCCGAAGAGTTGGGAATAGCGCATGGTGGACCTCTTAACAAAAATGCCGCCCTGATTGGGTCGGCAGAATAGGGTTTAGGTGCGGTCAAGTATAACATGAGCAGGCAAGGGTGTCAACGCGCTCAAGTAGGGCGGGTAGGGCAATCGCATACTCAACCGAATAAAACTTTAAGGAGATAGATATCGCTCACTCCAGCCAGCCTTCCCAAATGTCGTTTGGCCCCGCTGGTTAAGCTGGAAAGGTAGTAACGGTATTCAACTGAAGTTTTGTCAGGCAAGCGACGCTCGGCTCTGACCATAACCAGGGTGTGTAAGTTGACCCAGTCGGTCCCATTGCGTAAAAACGGGAAGTAGTCAGGATGGGCGGTGCCGCAATGTCCTTGGCGGTGCGCCTGGGTATGCTGCGCTATTTTGAAACCAAGAACATCGGCAAAAAGCCCAAACGCGCCCAGGCCTTTGCTTCGTGCCAGGACAAGATGAGCCAGCACGATATGGATTTTGACTGGCCGACGAGACCATCCATGCCTCCTACGGCAAACGCTGGCTCGATGTTCTCCACCAGGCTCATCCCCACACCGTGCCCGACCTTGAAACCCTGCGTGAGATCTGCGACAGCCTGGTTAACAAAGAGATCAGCGCCGCGTTGCCCCACGAAATAGAAGAAAACCGCCAGCTTGCCGCAACGATGTCACGAGTTAAGAACACCTCTCAATACCATTTTGGGGTATGGTCAAATCTTGAATCGGGAGGCGCACCGGCGCAGCGAAGCTGATGTGGAGTGGCGCCATGAGGTCAACCATCTCCCGACGAATTATCAAGAAAAGGGGCGGACAGGTAGGGGTTGAGAGCGAGCCTGGACAGGGCAGCCTCTTTTACTTTACCCTGGCTAAAGCAGGCTGAAATATTCGCGCCACAAAGCGGCCGCCATCTCCACATTTTTACCCCCAGAGTAGATTCTCCAGAGACAACATTGGCTAAATAGGACACCCAACAATTTGTGATAAATGTCACTACTCATTAGTGACATTTATCACTATTTAGAGAAGACAAATTCATTTAAAGTATTTTTGACTAAGTTGGTCTACAATATCAATTAAGTAAAGGTTTCATGTTTCCACTTACCCGACGGGCAGACTATGCCGTGCGTATTATGTTAGAACTGGGCGATAAAGCCGAGAGCGGGCAACGCACGCCGGCTACTCAGGTGGCTCAGAAAGCCGGTATTCCGCTGGCATTTTTGCGCAAAATTGTGGTGGACCTGGTGCGGGTGGGATTGGTTCGGGCCTATTCTGGCCCTACCGGCGGCTTGATACTGGCCCAACCGACGGAAACGATTAACCTGGTCCATATCCTGGAAGCGATTGAAGGGCCGATTTGCCTGAATATCTGCCTGGTGCGTCCCAAGGAATGTCCTCGTGACCAGATCTGCCCGGTTCACGGCTTTTTAGGCCAGTTGCAAACAAACCTTATTCAACAATTGCAGGCAGCTACCCTGGATAAGCTGGTAGCTGAAAAACGTGAACTGGAACGTCGGCCAGGCGCGTCGAAGACTCAAATAACTCTATTCTAAAGCACTCGAAGTGAGCTAACTTATGCTACAAATCAGCCGCCAGACAGAATATGGAGTCCTCGCCTTGTTGGACCTGGCCAGTTTTCCGCCCGGCTCGCGTCTACAAACCAGCGACGTGGCTCAACGCCAGGCCATTCCTGAAAGTTATCTCATCAAAATTGTAAACAGGCTGGCCCAGGTAGAACTTCTACAAACTTATCGCGGCACCGAAGGCGGGATCGCTTTAGCTCGCCCGGCCGAGAAAATCTCGATGCTGGAAATCGTTCAAGCCCTGGAAGGTAAGGTCAACCTCAATATCTGTTCCCATGAGCCGGCCCACTGCAAGTTTTCAGCTCAATGTCAGGCCCATTCCATATGGTTTGGCCTGCAAAATGTTTTTGACCAATACCTTGAGTCAATCAAATTGAGTGACCTGATCCGGCCTCCAACGCCAATTTGATGACTGGCCCGGAAATCGGGCCAACAATAAGCTAAAAATAAAACCACAGTGACCCGCTTCGGCGGGTCGCTGTGGTTTTAGGGGCCAGGAAGTAAGCTACGTAGAATAGTCAACTTTGAGAAGCACCAGTGAACACCATCAACCAAGCCTCGCTCTCGCTTAATCATTCTCGCCGGACAGCCCAAATACCCGGCTGGCTGTATCTCTTCCCGATCACTTTGGTCGTGGCTGTGCTGGCGTTCAATATTTTCCAGCCGATCAAAGTTTTGCCCCGTATCAGCCTGGCCCCCGGCTTTTCTTTTACCAACCAGGCGGGGCAACGGTTGACCAGCGAGGATTACCGGGGCAAGGTGACGCTTTACAGTTTCACCTATACTCACTGCGGCCTAAAGTGCGAGGAAACGGCCAGCCAGATGCAAACGCTGCGCAAACGGCTCAACCAAGAAACCGAGTTGGATGATCTGTCCTTTGCCCTGGTCACTATTTCGCTGGACCCGGAGCGCGATACCCAAACCGCGCTGCGCGAGTATGCTCACCGATTTCAGTCGAATGAGGACAGCCCCGTAACCTGGGATTTTGTGGCCGGCGACCCGCTGCGGACCCGCTACGTGGCGGGCGGTGGTTTCGGCCTGTATTACGAAAAAGAGACAATTACCGCCGATAGTCAAGCCGATTATCGTCTCAAATTTGACCCCCGCTTCGTACTAGTGGATGGCTGGGGCATCATCCGGGCGGTGTACCGCACTGATGCCCTGGATATTGAACGGGTGATGCGCGACATCGGCTTCATCGCCGGCGAAGTCCGCCACAGTCAAGGCATCGCCCGAATCGCTTATGAAGGAGCGCATTTATTCCAATGTTACCCATAACCAAAGCAATGGTCTACTCTAAATCCCAATCCATGCCCCGGCTTGTCGTTGGCGGCCTCCTGGCGCTTGTTGTCCTCGCCGGGCTGGTGGTCCTACTGGGAACGATGTTCAAGCCTTACACCTTTCGAGGGATGGTGTTGCAGTCGCCCCAGCCGGCAACAAACTTTACGCTTACCAGCCATATGGGCCAACCGATTTCATTGACTGACTTCAAGGGCCAGTTGGTGCTGCTGTACTTTGGCTACACCACCTGCCCCGACGTTTGCCCCACCACCCTGGCCGAATTGAAACAGGCCCGGCAGGCGTTGGGCCAGCGTAGTGACGAGGTTCAGGTGCTCATGGTGACAGTTGACCCGGAGCGCGATACCGTGCCTGTTCTGGCCGATTATATGACCCATTTCGATCCGAGTTTTATCGGTTTGACGGGTACCTCGGAGGAGATTGCTCAAGTAGCTACCTATTATGGCATTTTTTACGAACGGAAAGAGTCCGAATCGGCCCTGGGCTACCTGGTAGACCATACAGCCACGGTGATGGCGATTGACCGCGACGGCTACTTGCGAGTGGTCTACCCCTATGGGGCGCCGTCTGAAGACATCGCCTCTGATCTGGACTATATGCTCAAACGGTAACTGCTCAGCCTTCATGTCATTTCGAGGCCGTAGGCCGAGAAATCCCCACCGTGCTGCATCGGCCTCGGAGATTTCTCCCTTCGGTCGAAATGACCTGGCTGAGTAGTAACCTCAAACGTTAGCTTAAACCATCAAATTTCAAAGGAGAATTGAAAAAATGTTCAGTTGGAAAGTCAATCTTATCAGTATCACCCTGGCAGGGCTACTGGCAGTTATCCTGTCGAGTTGTAGCGCCGCTGCTGCCGGCCCACAAATTGTACAGCATGACGCCTGGGGACGCCCCTCACCCAAAATGGCCGGCGCGGGTGCGGTCTACGTTGTGATCGAGAACAAGGGCAGCCAGGCCGACCGGCTGATCGGGGCAACCAGTGCCGCCTCAGCCAAAGTTGAACTACATGAATCCTATATGGACGGCGATGTCATGAAAATGCGCCCCGTCCCGGCCCTAGACATCCCTGCCGGGAGCACCCTTGAACTAAAACCGGGTAGTTATCACATTATGCTCATTGAACTCGTTAAACCCCTGGAACGGGGCAGCCACATTTCTGTCACCCTAAAATTTGAAAAATCCGGGGAGCTGCCCCTGGATGTGGAAATCCGGGAGTGAGGCCACAATAACTAAGCCAAGAAAGGAGATTGCCCAAAGAAGAACAAATCTCCCAGTAGTTATGCGCTTATTGTACTATCCATAAATTGTTATAGAGAGGAAACACTATGAAACCAAAATATGAACATCCCAAAGGAACTTTGGCCATCCTGCTCATCTACTTGATAACGATCATCGTTCTGTGGAGCTGGGTCTTTCTGACCCTGCTGGAAAGAGGTGTGACCCAATGATGCATGTAGACCTTTATGAGAAATGGTGGATTGGCCTGGGCGTCGCTATGCTGCTCATCTTTGCCGGCGCTATTGGGACCTCCGGCTTTGCGGCCAGTATTCAAGTGCCACAGCCTGAAGCCCGGATAGACCCCAAAACTGTTACTACGGAAGGCCCATTTGTCGAACCGGGCCTGCGCGAACTGGCCCCCGGCAAATACGAAGCTTACATCCTGGCTCAAGCCAGTCCCTGGAAATTTAGCCCTGCTGAAATTCGTGTTCCGGTCGGCGCCACGGTGACTTTCTACATTACCAGCGCCGACGTGCAGCATGGGTTTGATCTTTACAATACCAACATCAACATGATGGCTCTGCCGGGGCAGATATCCAAGCTGACCGTTACCTTTGACACCCCCGGCGAGTATCCCTACGTCTGTCACGAATATTGCGGCGTAGGCCATCAAAATATGTACGGCAAGATCATTGTAGAGCCATAAGATATGGACGCCAGACCGAGAGCTTATCCCATTTCCCCCCATCCACCAGCAACAGCCCCGGCGGCCGGTATCGCCTCTGGGTTTCTGTCGGCGTTGAGCGCGCTGGTGGTGCTGGTCAAATTGCGCGTGGTCCTGCTGCTGATGCTCTCGTCCTTCGGGGGGGCCTTGCTGGCCTCCGGCGGCAGGCTGGCGACCGGCAATCTGATTTTGCTGTTGGTAACCGGCTTTCTATCGGCCAGCGGCGCATCGGCCTTGAATCAATATCTTGAACGCGACCTGGATGCCCGGATGCGGCGCACCCACAAACGCCCCCTGGCCAGCGGCTATTTTAGCCGGCCCGAAGCAGTGCTGGAAGCGGGTATCTACCTGATCCTCCTGGCTGTGCTGATCGCCCTGCCGTTTAATGTGATGCTCACCCTCTTCCTGATCCTGGGCGCGTTAACCTATGTTGGTATCTACACCATGTGGCTCAAGTCGCGCACCCTGTTGAACATCGTCATTGGCGGCGCGGCAGGCAGCTTTGCCGTCTTGAGCGGGAGCGCCGCCGCCGGGAATTGGGCGCATCCGACGGCTGTCGGCCTGGCCCTACTGATCTTTGTCTGGACACCCATCCACTTCTGGAGCCTGGCCCAGGCTTACCGCGATGACTACGCCGGCACAAGCATACCCATGCTGCCGGCGCTGGTCGGGGGGCGGGCCTCAGCCGGATGGATCGCCCTCCACGCCGGCGCGACTATCCTGATTGGGCTGTTGTTGAGCGTTGACCCGGCCCTGGGCTGGCTTTATCTGCTGCCGGTCAGCCTGGGCGGCCTATGGTTGGGGAGCCTTTCCATCCGTTTGATCTTTACCCCCACCCGGACACAGGCTCTCAAACTCTTTAACGTCTCTAACATCTACCTGGGGCTGGTTTTGCTGGCTATTTGTGGGGGGACGCTACTTTAACTCTATCAATTTAAAGGGTAGCAAGGTAGCAGGTAGCAGGAATGTATTACCCCTGTCTACTGTCTACTGTCTACCGTCTACCGTCTACTATTCTCAAAGGAGAAAGTCATGATTGCATTAGAAGAAAAGCAACGCGTGAACTTGCCCAGACAAGAGCAATTCACCTTTGCCTTAGAAAAGAAACTGGTAAGCTGGCACATGTTTGTCGCCATCGTGGCTCTGGCCCTGGGTACCTTGTTTGGCCCGCTCCAATCGCTGGAACATATGGGCATCAATCTGTACCCTTTTCTGCAGCCGCTGTTACAATCTTACTACCAGGGCTTAACCTTACACGGCGTGCTGAACGCCCTGGTCTGGACCACCTTCTTCATCACCGGCTTCCTGACCTTGACCACCGTGCGGGGCCTGAACAAACCCTTGGCCCAGCCGTGGTTGAGCTGGTTGGGCTTTTGGGTGATGACTGTTGGCCTGTTGATGGCCGCCGTGCCGCTCTTGCTCAATATGGCCTCGGTGCTCTACACTTTTTACCCACCGCTGCAAGCGCCCTGGTATTTCTACCTGGGGCTGACCCTGGTGGTGGTGGGCAGTTGGGTAAGCGGCTGGAGCATGTTTGGCACTTACATGGCCTGGCGAAAAGAGAATAAAGGCGTGACCACTCCCTTCCTGGCCTTGACCTCATTGATTGTGATGGCCCTATGGCAAATCTGCACCCTGGGTATCGCCGCCGAAATTCTAGGGATGATTCTACCCTGGTCGCTGGGCTGGGTGAGTGGGATTGACCCGCAGCTCGCCCGCACCCTGTTCTGGTTCACCGGCCATCCCCTGGTTTACTTCTGGCTGCTACCGGCCTACATCTCCTGGTACGGGATGGTTCCCAAGCAGGCCGGCGGCAAATTGTTCAGCGAGCCAATGGCCCGCTTTGCCTTCTGGCTGTTCCTGCTGCTGTCGGTGCCGCTGGGTTTCCACCACCAATATGTGGACCCCGGCGTGCCGGCCGGCTGGAAATTTTTGCACGCGGTGCTAACCTATGCCGTTTTCTTCCCCAGCTTGCTCACCGCCTTTAACGTCATTGCCTCGATGGAAGTCGGCGGCAAGGCGCGCGGCGGCAAGGGGCTGTTTGGTTGGATTCGCGCTTTACCGTGGGATGAGCCATCCTTCACCGCCCAGGCCCTGGCGATGATTCTGTTTGCCTTCGGCGGCATCAGTGGCCTGGTCAACGCTTCGTACAACATCAACCTGGTCGTCCACAATACCGCCTGGGTGCCGGGTCACTTTCATTTGACCGTCGGGACGGCCGTTACCCTGTCGTTTATCGGTATCCTGTATTGGCTGCTGCCGCACCTGACCGGCAACGCGCTCTGGAGCCGCAAGGTCGCCCTGTGGCAGGCCTGGATTTGGTTTGTCGGCATGGCTATCTTCTCTCGCGGCATGCATGCAGCGGGTCTGCTGGGCGCGCCACGCCGCACGATGCTGGGCGTAGCTATGGAGAACTATGGCAACAGTGAGTGGCGAGTGCCGCTGATGATGGTCGGCATCGGTGGGATAATCCTATTGGTTTCGGCCATTCTGTTCTTCCTGAACATGGTCATGACCGCCTATTTCTCCAAAGAAAAGGTACAGGTGGAAATGCCCGTAGCCGAACCGTTGAACGCCGAATTGACCCCAGCCTGGCTTGATAGCTGGAAACCCTGGCTGGTCGGCGCGGCGGCTTTGATTATCATCGGTTACGGCCCCATGTTGTTCCAACTTATAAGCAATGTGGCGATGACCTCGCCTGGGTTTAATGTTTGGCAATAGTTGTCTGCAATATTTATAAAAAGGAGACCATGTTTCTATGCGTGTTACTTTGATTGTTCCGTTTATTCTGTTGTTTATATTGGCTGCCTGTGGCGGCGGGGGTGGCCCCGTCGTCGGCGATGCCTCGCGCGGCGAGAGCCTGTACAAACAGGCCACCATCGGTACCAAATCCGCCGAGGGCTGCACCTCCTGCCACAACCAGGATGAAGCCGAGGGGCCGGCCGATAAAGCGCCCTACACCGCCGGAACGGCCACCCGGGCCGCTTCCCGCGTCCCCGGTATGTCGGCCGAGGAGTACATCAAGGAGTCGATCCTCAACCCGAATGCCTACGTAGTGGAGGGCTTTAAGGAAGGGGATATGTACCAGACCTTTAAGGATGAGTTATCGGAGCAGCAAATCGCCGATCTGGTGGCTTATCTACTGACCGAGAAATAAGGTAGTTCTCTTGGAATGATACGTGATACGTGATGCGTAATGGTTTACGGCCAAAACTTTCACGTATCACGCATCACGCATCAACAAATCTTAGGATGGTAGTAATGACCGACAAACGTTATCAGGTGGTCGTTCCCGATACAGACTATTACCGTAGCATGGTGAAGTGCCAGGCGGCCTGCCCGGTCAACACCGACGCCCGCGCCTATGTGACGGCTGTAGCGCGCGGCGACCTGGAAGAGGGCTACCGCATTGCCCGCGACCCTAACCCGCTTTCAACCATTTGCGGGCGCATCTGCGGCGCGCCGTGTGAAACTGCCTGCCGTCGCGGGGCGGTTGGCCCGGATTTTGAACCGGTGGCCATCCGCCCCCTCAAGTGGGTACTGACCGAACAGTATGGCCCGGAGGCCAGTCACCGCTTGCCCGGTTCCCTGGTTAGCTCACCCCCCCCGCTGCCGGCGATAACCCCCAGCCAAACGCTGCCGGGGCAAGGCGCAGAGACGCCCTATTCGCCGGTTCGCTGGTCGCGCCAAAATTTGTTGGCGTTGGCGGCTACACCTGGCCGTCGCCGGGGCAAAGTGGCGGTGATTGGCGCGGGGCCGGTGGGGCTCACCGTAGCGCACGACCTGGCTGTGCTAGGTCACCAGGTGACAATTTACGAAGCAGGCCCAAAAACCGGCGGCATGGCTCGCTATGGGGTGCCGGTCTACCGCATCAATCAGCAAGCGATGGATAGTGAAATCCAGGCTATTCTTGATCTTGGCGTAAAAATCTGCTTCAACACGCGAGTGGGGCAAGATATCAGTCTGGCCGAGCTGCGCCGTACTCACGACGCGGTGTTTCTGGGCATTGGCCTGATGCAAGGCCGCAAACTCAACCTGGAAGGAGCTAACCTCGACGGGGTAATCACTGCCATTGACCTGCTGCTCAATTATAACCTCGGCTACAAAGTAAAGTTGGGCCAGCGGGTCATCGTGGTCGGCGGCGGCAACGTGGCCATGGATGCAGCCCGAACGGCGCTGCGCCTGGGCCAAATCACCGCCGAACAGCGAGCTGCCTTGAGCGAAACGACAGCGCGGGCCGAGGAAGAAGCGGAAGCAGTCCACACGGCGCTTGACGTGGCCCGCACCGCCCTGCGCGTTGGGGTAGTTGATATGAAAGTGATTGCCCTCGAATCCTGGGATGAAATACCGGCGGCCAAAGTTGAAATCGAAGAAGCCCTGGAAGAAGGTATCCGCATCTTCCCTCGCTTCGGGCCAAACCGCATCGTTGGCCAAAGCGGCAAAGTGACCGGGCTGGAAGTGATCGAGGTCGCCTCGGTCTTTGATCAGGAGGGCCGCTTTAACCCTAAGTTTAAAGCCGGGACAGAGCAGGTGTGGGAGTGCGACACCCTCATCCTGGCTATCGGCCAGGCCGCCGACCTCAAAGCCTTGGGCGGCGCAGACGATGTGCGTATCTCACCACGCGGCCTGATCGAAATTGATCCGGCTACAGGTCAAACCTCGGCCCCGGATGTGTTTGCCGGCGGCGATGTGGCCTATGGCCCGCGCCTGCTGATCAATGCCGTGCGTGACGGGCATCTGGCTGCGCTGGGCATCGAACAACATCTGCAAGGCCGCCCGGTTGCCCCCAAAGTCACCACCTCGTGGACGGAACTCCCGGCCCATACGCCTTACCCGGGCTGGCTGGAGCTCCCCCGCGTTAAAGTTCCCACCCTGCCGGTAGACCGGCGCACGGGCGTTACGGTGGTGGAATTGGGCTATTCCACCGAAGAAGCCTATGGACAGGGGCAGCGCTGCCTGGAATGTAGCGTCAACACCATCTTCGACGGCAGCAAGTGCATTCTCTGTAACGGCTGTGTTGATGTGTGCCCCTGGAACTGCCTAAAAATTGTGTCGCTCGACCAGTTGAGCGGGGATGAAACCGTAGCCCAGGTCATCGAGGCTCATGCCGGAGGGGAGTCTGGCAAACCGCCCATGGCCGCGATGATTAAAGATGACACAGCCTGTACCCGCTGCGCCCTGTGCGCCAAACGCTGTCCCACCGGGGCGATTACCATGGAAGCCTTCCGGTTTAAGGAAGCATTGGAATATCAGTGAACAGTCATCAGTGAACAGTCATCAGTCATCAGTCATCATCTCAACTGACCACTGATAACTGACCACTGACCACTATTTTCGAGGAGATGCTCATGACCTCTCTTGTTCAAACCGTTACCCAATCTCGTCTCTGGAAGTCCTTCTTCCGGCACGGCTGGCCCGACAATCCGCTGGACCGGTCGCTGGTGATGACGACCAACATCTTCTTTCACCTCCACCCGGTTAAGGTCAACCGCCGGAGCATCAAGGCCAGCTATAGCCTGGGCTTGGGGGTGCTGACCACGTTCTTGTTTATCGAGCTGGCCTTGACCGGCGTCCTGCTGATGTTTTATTACGTACCTTCGGTTGAGCACGCTTTTGTGGATATTGTAAAAATACAAACCCTGGTGCCATTCGGCCAGTTGCTGCGGAATCTCCATCGCTGGGGCGCGCACTTGATGGTGATTACCACCATCCTGCACATGGTGCGAGTTTTTTATACCGGCGCTTACAAACCGCCGCGCGAATTTAACTGGGTGGTGGGCGTCGTCTTGCTGATTTTGACGCTGGGCGCAAGCTTCACCGGGTATCTGCTACCGTGGGACCAGCTTGCGTTTTGGGCCATTACCGTTGGCACCAGTATTGCCGCTTATGAGCCGCTGATGGGCCGGACCATTCAACAAATTCTGCTGGGCGGCCCCGAGGTGGGTCAAGAAGCCCTGACCCGCTTCTACGCGCTGCACATTATGGTCATCCCGATGCTGATGACTCTGCTCATCTCGCTGCATTTGTGGCGAGTGCGTAAAGATGGCGGGTTGGCCGCCAACCAGCTTAAAGACAACGAGTAAATGGAGCCAGATAGAGATTATGTATCTGCTCAGGCATGTCATTTCGACCGCAGGGAGAAATCTCCAAGACCTTGCTTTTAACTGTTACATCCTGGGTCTCGACCTTCGGTCTCGAAATGACATGAGGCTGAGGATAATGAGGTTATTATGATTAAAGAGCCAAAAATCGAAGAAGTTTTCCCCCGGTCATCAAACAAAACCTACAGCCTGGTCGAAATTGTGCGGGGCCCCACCACGATGGTGGATAAAGGGCCGGACGATACGGTGTTTGCCTTCCCGGTGGTCGCAATTTTGGAGCTGTTGTTAGCCCTGGGCGCGACGGCGGTCTTGCTGTTGTTCTCGCTGCTAAAAAATGCGCCGTTGGAAGAGCTGGCTAACCCCATCATCACCACCGACCCGGCCAAAGCGCCCTGGTATTTTATGGGCTTGCAGGAAATGTTGGAACACATGCACCCGCTGCTGTCCGGCGTCATCGTCCCGGCCCTGGCGGTGCTGTTCCTGGTGGCTATTCCCTATCTCGATCACGACCGAACCGGAGCAGGTAAATGGTTCACTTCATCGCGCGGCAAGCGAATTGTCGGCTGGACGGCCTTGTACGCCTTGCTGGTGATACCGGCCTTTGTGATCCTGAGCACCACTTTTCCGCCCCGCGAATTGCTACGCGATGTACTGCCGCCGCTTATGACCCAATCGGTCATTCCGGGTGTGATTATGGCTGTCCTGGTCTTACTGCCGGTCTTGGCGTTGTGGCGCAGCCGTCCGGGTCGAATGAATACCCGCGAGTTGGTGCTGGTGTTATTCACTATGCTGCTGGTTTCGGGCGTGGTGCTAACGCTGGTTGGCTTTCTGTTTCGCGGGCCGGGCTTTGAGCTTTACTGGCCGTGGGCCATGCCGGATGGGTACAATCCCTTGAACAACCTTTAGACAGTTCCAAGATTTAAATCATCCAAACAAATTTGATTCGTGTGATGCGTGATACGTGAAACGTGATGAATTTGTCTGAGAGTCCTCACGCATCACGTTTCACAAAATTGGATAATATTTCTTGGAACTTCCTTAACCCCTATTAGGAGCGTATATAAGATGAGTGAGAGCAAGGCTAAACAGGAAAAACAGCAGTTGAAGCGGCGGCAGTTTCTAGCTATCGCCTGGGGCGCGTCGTTGGCGGGTCTGGGCGGCGGCTTACTGGCCTCCCTCTTTAAGTTTATCCAGCCGGTCACCGCCGGCGGTTTTGGCGGAATTGTGCGGGCCGGGCGGGTGGATGAATTTCCGCCCGGCAGCGTCAGCCACATCAAGGCCGGCCGATTTTACCTGCACCGCCTGGAAGATGGCAGCTTTTTGGCCCTGTGGCAGCGCTGCACGCACCTGGGGTGCAGCGTGCCCTGGGTAGAGGGGGAAAACCAGTTTCACTGCCCGTGCCATGGCTCGCTGTTTGACTTGAAAGGTGAAGTTCAAGGTGGACCAGCCCCCCGGCCGCTGGACGTATTTCCGGTGACCATTACCAACGGCGAAGTTTTTGTAGACACCGGGCGCTCGATGCAGCGTTCCCGGTTTGAACCCGATCAAACAACCCAAGTGTGAGATAGATAAAATGAAAGCTGAAAATTACGACCGTTATCTTTGGATTGGATTGGCGCTGACTCTGGCAGTTCTTGGCGGGTTGATTGCCGCCTGGATCCTCGAACCGGTTCGGTTGGTGGCAGCCGCCGAGGAAGTCAACCAGGCCAGTCTTAAACGGGGCCGCCAGCTCTATATAGATAACTGCACCTCCTGTCATGGCTCGCGTGGAGAAGGCGTCGTCGGACCTGCCCTGAACAACAAAACTTTGCTAAAAACCGCCTCTGACGAGGTGATGTTTGCTACTATCAAGGCCGGCCGGCCCAACACCTCGATGCCCGCCTGGGGGCAAGACACCGGCGGCCAACTCACCGATGAAAATATTCAGGATATTGTGACCTTTATCCGCGCCTGGGAACCCAACGCCCCCGAGGTTGTCACAGATGTATTCGAGCCAAGCCCGGCCAGAGGCGCGGCCCTTTTTGCCAGCAGTTGCTTCACCTGCCACGGCGAAAACGGCCAGGGCGGGATTGCCCCAGCTCTCAACAACCCGGCCCGATTGAGCACCCTTGACGACGATTGGTACCGGCAAACCATCGCCAATGGCCGCCCCGCCAAAGGGATGCCCACCTGGGGAACCGTGCTGTCACCCAACCAGATCGAAGACCTGGTGGCCCTCATCGGCGCCTGGCGCAGAAGCGAGCAGGTAGCCCCGGATACCACCGTAGCCGACCTGCTGAACTTGGCCCTCTTCAGCCTCAGCCAGGGCGACACGGAGGATGCCGTCTTCTATCTCAACCGGGCCAAGCCGGGGGCCTTTGGTCCGGCGCTCGAACAGTTTGATCCCATCATCGCCCAAATCGAGACCCAGGAAACGGAAAAGGCGCTGATTACTTTGAACGATCTGCGCACCCAGTGGCCTATTGGCGATGCCGCCAGCGGCGAAGAAATTTATGTAGATGCCTGCAAAGGCTGTCATGGCTCCGAAGGCCAGGGCGGCGTTGGTCTGCGGCTCAAACCCAGCCAATTCGTTCAGACCAGCTCCAACGCCGATCTACTGACTCTACTGTTCAACGGGCGACCCGGCACCGCCATGCGCAGTTTTAGCGACCGCCTGAGTGAAAAACAGTTGGCCGACGTTATTGCCTTCCTGCGCACCTGGCAGGAATAATATTACTTTGGAGAGGGTGTGTTCAGTTTCAGGAAGCAAAAATAGGTAGTCAGTTTGTTAAAAACGCACTTTTGAGGTCAAATAATTACAGTTTTTGTAAACGAGGAGCTATAGATGAGAAAATTTTTAAACTTTTTCAGCGTTTCTCTTGGTATCCTAATGACAATAGGTTTATTGTTTTTTACAATACAGTTAGTTACTCAAACCTCTGTTTATCAAGCTGACGAGCAAATAGCAGAAGCTACATCTATGCCTACTAAAGCCCCAACTATTACTTTAACAGGAACAGATAAAACTACAACAATAACTAGTGGCGACTTTAGTCTGACCGTCACAGAGCCACAACCGGCAAATATCCCTTGCTTTGCACCTCAGTTTGCGCCTGATGGCAACA
The DNA here is from genome assembly GCA_015075405.1 of Anaerolineales bacterium. Lineage (GTDB taxonomy): Bacteria > Chloroflexota > Anaerolineae > 4572-78 > J111 > DSQQ01. Next base: position 528,197 of record JABTUK010000002.1, on the reverse strand, counting down.
GATATTTGTGCCGTCGAGGTCAACCTGCCAGAGAGATGTGGTTAGGAACACTTGACAAGGGTATTACCGAATTGTTGGTAAAAGAGGTGGCTGATTATGCCTGGACTCCAAATGGTAAAGAAGTTGTTTATACGGAATGGGTTGATAGTAAAGAAAAACCCTTAAAGATGCTTGACCTTGATACGGGGTCTGTAAGCGAATTAGGCACTTCCGATTTGCCTTACTCGATGATGCAATTCACGCCTGCTCAAGAGCTTATATATGCGCAACATGGTGAACTACGTGCTGCCAAGTTGGCATCGGATACAGGAAGAACAGTAATCAGCCAAGACCAAACCATTACTGAGATACCTCCTTTCAATGACGATCCATTATATCAAATTTCTTTTGAGTTTTCCCCTGATGGTGAAAGGATAGCTATAGCAGAGGGTACTTATTCGAATAATACTTTAGCTATTGTTGATAGAAATACTGGGAAAACCATAGAAATTAGTAATGAAATAGGAGCATCATTAGACGCCTTCAGTTGGTCGCCTGATGGCAGGAAATTAGCTTACAGTATAATCTCCAAAGACGATAATCAAGCTGAATTGTGGTTGGTAGATGCTGATGGAAGTAATCCCAATTTACTGACTGAAACAAATGAGCAAATGAGCTATAACTTTCTAAATTGGTTGCCCAATGGGAAAGTTATTTTATTTGTACTAATCCCTACAGGTGGTACAAATGCCATTCAGGAGTCCATATTCCAGGTAATCGATTCTAAAGGGGGTGAGCCGCAAACGCTTTTTACAGATGGTTCATACCTTCAATTAATTGGTAATGGCAACAGATTAGTTTTTTATCGTGAGTATTACGATGAAAATTCCGGCAGGGTTAGCAAATCAGGGTATTGGATAGCTTCACTTACCTTTAATTGAAACTCTTATCAAACGTTGTAGAATAGGGAGAATATCGAGATGAGAACTTCTCATAGGAGAAATTTAGTAAAGGAAATCAGGTACTATGCTCTCTTTTCACTCGTACTATTTTTACTGGTTTTGTTAATGCCTGGGCCTGCTTATGCTGCATCTCCCACTATCATTATCGGCATAGTAGGTACGAATGGTTGTGTGACAGGGATTACCAAACGATTTGATTTAGATACATTTACGAGAGATTCGCTTCCTCAAGAGGTAAGTTCCAGTTGGTCTGTTAGAGCCATTAGGGCAAACGCAGTTTTAATCAGAAATGTAGCTCGTTACTTTCAACAAAACCCTGAGTCTAACGATCCAGCGGTTTGTAATCCCACAGGCCAGTTTTTTCACTTGCGTACTACCAGAATACAGGGCTGGGCTCAAGGGAGAGGAGCTACTGAGGGTAATGTGAATAATATGACCAATAATCAGGTTACATATACAGGGGGTGAGGTTTTACTCAAAAATAACCAAAATTTCTTCTCCCCATTTAATGACTGCTTGCAAAATGAGACTTTACGACTTGCCAATCTTGGATACACATATATCCAGATTCTTACAGACTCCAGTATTGGGATATATAGCGTTGCCCGTTGTGGTTATGCTCAACACACTAACTTAACCGTAGCTAACGCATACAATTTTACAGATTCGATGATGAATGGCACAGTACCTTTTTCCATCAATGGCGCAACACCTACTTCCACGGTAACACCAGTAAATACAGCAAGAGAGGCCGAGACATATTGGGGGCATACTCTGCTGACCTTGACCGAAATTTCTATATTGACACTATTGGGGTAAACAGCGGGCCTATAAATAGTTCTGCTGTTATGTTCATGTTTTTCAATCCATTTTTCGATTCAACTCAATCTCAATATCTTCCGCTTATCACAAAATAATCTAGTCATAAGCCCTACCCCAGACAATATATTAATCCACGCTATTACTTTGGGGAAACATTGCTTTGCTACCTGCCGAGGAAGACCGCCTGAATATTTGGCTAACCCGGCGCAGCGCCGGGCTGCGGCTGCTGGAAAAATTTGCTCTAAAACTGGAACGGCTGATCAACCTGCTGGTTGGCGACTCCAGGTTCAATCCCCTTTATTACACCGGGCCGTTGGCAGCCTTTTTGTTATTGGTGGTCATCCTGACCGGGCTGTATCTAACCCTCTTTTTTCAGTTTAGTTTTGAGGCGGCCTACGAGTCGGTCGCCAAGATTGAGGGACAGTTCATTGCGCGGGTCGTGCGAGCTATCCACCGCTATGCCTCCGACGCCGCCGTGATCGTGAGCCTGCTGCACGCCTTTCGGCTCTTTTTTATGGGGCGTTTTCGCGGCCCCCGCTGGTTGGCCTGGGTCTCCGGGGTGGTGATGATGGTTGTTCTCTGGCTGGCCGGTGTGACCGGCTACTGGCTGATCTGGGATCAAGCGGCTCACCTGATTACCCTCAGTTTCACCAATTTACTGCGCCAGTATACGCCGTTTGGGGCTTCTTTTGCGGCCGGTTTGCTCACTGCCGCCAACACCGACCGGAGCTGGGTCGTCATCGCGCTGCTGCTGCTGGCGCATATCCTGCTGGCGGCCCTGCTGGGGCTGTTTTTCTGGTTTCATATTATCCGGCTCAACCGGCCCAAGTTCCTGCCTGATCGTCACTGGCTCATCGGCCTGGGGGCGGCGCTGCTGCTGGTTTCTATTGCCGCTCCTGCCGGACTACTCCCCCCGGCGAATCTATCCCAATTACCCGGCCTGGTGAGGCTAGACCCCTTGTTTTTGTTTTTCCTCCCGGCCACATTGAACCCATCGGCCGGCTGGTTGTGGGGCGGATTGGCAGTGGTTGTTCTGGCAGCCGGCGCGCTGCCCTGGCTTTCCTTCCGCCGCCGCCAGCGCCCCCCGCGAGTCGCCATTGACCCGGCCCGCTGCACCGGCTGCACCCATTGCGCATTAGATTGTCCCTACAAAGCCATCACTATGACGCTCCACGCGAATGGAAGTGGCCCCCGTCAGGTGGCCCAGGTTCACCCCAATCTGTGTGTTTCGTGCGGCCTCTGTGTGGGGTCTTGTGATGTGAATGCCATTTCACTGGGAGATGACCTATCAACCGAGATATTGGGGCAGGCCCTCCAAACCCGGCTGGCCCAACGTCGAGCCGTCTCTGGCAAGTTCAAAGTCGTCTTTACCTGCGAACGCCACGCGGTTCAAGGGGCATATCCTTACCTGAGTCGGGAAGCCGCCGGTCCGATGGAAAATGGACTTGAGGTAATCGTCATCCCGCTGCCTTGCGTAGCCGCGGCCCATCCCAATTTGCTGGGCCGGGCGTTTGAAGGCGGGGCAGAAGAAGTCGTGGTGGCCGGTTGTCCGCCGGATGACTGCGGCCAGCGCGAAGGCAACCTCTGGATGGAGGAGCGTGTCACCCGTAAACGTCCTCCTCGCTTAAAACGAGCCTTCGAGAAAGCGCCCATTTCAACCATGTGGCTGCCGCCCGATGCGTTTCCCCAAGCGGTGCTGGCGGCTGCAACTTCTCCGGCGGTAGGTGCAGGAGACCAAAAAGAGGGGGCTATTTTTCAGGGATTGACCTGGCGCAATTTGGCCCCGGCCCTTGTTTTGCTGGGGTTGACGCTAATTTTGCCGGTCTGGCTGAACCACACTCCCTTCCGGCCTTATCCGGCCCTGGCAAACCAGGCCATTGTTCAGGTGATCCTGCCTGACCCGGCTGAACCCTTTGACTTTCTCATTGGCCGCCCCCCGGCTGAGTGGGTTGGCTGGCCCACCCGGTTGACGCTAAAGGTAGATGGTCGGGTGTTTTGGGAGAAAGCTTACGACCCGGCTGAATTTTTTTCGGGCAGGAGCAGCCCCGTATTTGAAGAATTACCCCTAGCGCCGGGAGAACACTATCTACGTCTCAGTTTTGAGGGGGGAACCATCGAATCTTTAATTCTAACGGTCAGAAAGGTGACTCTCGCCCCCGGTCAGATACTTGTTCTCGGTCTCCCCGATACAGTCAACGCCCCAGACGAAAAGTTAGCGCCGCCACCGAGCAAGGAGGCAGTGCTACGGTCGCCAGGCCGTCGGTAATCTTCACCGCCTGGAATGGCCGGCTCTGAATCAGATGGGGTTGCTCGAGTGAGTTTACTGCTTTGGGATCAGGCCCGGTGAGAATTTCGGCGCTGTCCAGGGCGACAATTGACCGGTCGGCCACCTTTACCTGAACGGGCATCACTTCGGTCAAACTCCGGTTAGTCATAAAAACGTGCAGGATGTCATCGTTGAGGATGGCGCTGGTATCGAGATAAAACACTTCGCCATTTTTCTGCCCTTCGTAGGTGGGACCGGCCACTATCGGCTGGAGGGAAACACCGTCGCGCCGGCGGGAGAACATTTCAAAGGGATAAAAAGTGGTGTGCAGCAAAACCCGGTCGCCTTCGGTGTGGATGGGCGAGAGCGCGTTGACAATTTGGGCAATGTTGGCAATCTTGACCATATCGGCGTGGCGCACAAAACTGTTCAGATAACCGGCCACCACCAGAGCATCTTCGAGATTGTAGGTTTCCTCGGCCACGTGCGGCGCAAATTTACCGTCGCCATCCAGAAACTCTGGTTTCATTGTCCGATACCACACATTCCACTCGTCGAAGCAGAGGTAAGCTCGCTTCTGGCTGCGCCGTCTGGCCTGGACAAAACGACACACCGCGTCCATTTCTTCGATTTGGCGGTCAATGGCGTTGGTTATGGCCAGGTAATCGGGGGTATCATCGGCCCGGTTACCGGCATAGGAGTGCAAGCTAATGTAGTCGGCTTCAGACACATACTCCAACACCCGGCGATCCCACTCGATATAGGTCGGTAAGCTGATCGAGCAGGTGCCGGCGACCACCAACTCAATGGATTTATCCACATCCTTCATAATTTTGGCTGCTTGTTGGGCGCGGACGGCGTACTCGTCGGCGGAAACGTGCCCCAGTTGCCAGGGGCCGTCCATCTCATTGCCCAGGCACCACAGTTTGACCTGGTGCGGAGCGGTCGAGCCGTTGGCGATGCGCAGATCGGCGAATTTTGTTCCACCGGGGCGATTGCAATACTCCACCCAGCGGCCTGCTTCTTCAGGCGTGCCGGTGCCCAGGTTGACAGTCAGCATCGGCGTCCAATTCAGGCGGCGGCAGAGTTTGATGTATTCATCGGTGCCAAAGTGGTTAGGCTCGATGCTTTGCCAGGCCAGTTCCAGCACGGTCGGGCGCTGCTCGCGGGGGCCAACGCCATCAAGCCAGTGATAGCCAGAGGCAAAGTTGCCGCCCGGATAACGCATGGCGGTCATATTCCAACGTTGTAAAACCTCCAGCACGTCAGTGCGAAAACCGTCTTCATCGGCGTGGGGCGATTTGGGGTCATAAACGCCTTCATACACGGCCCGGCCCATATGCTCCAGAAAGCCGCCGAAGACTCTTTCATCCATCTGGCCGATTTGAAATTGGGTGTGTAAAGTTAGGGTAGTTTCTTTCATTTTCTATACCTCTCCTTGTAAAGAGGCGATGACTGGTGAGGCGAGGATGCGAAGGAATTCTTCGTGTCCTCGCCTCTCGCGTCTGCGCATCATTTTCATCGCTTACCAGGCATAAGCCTGGGGGGCTTCGCCACCCGGTCCCGGGAAAATCTCATCCAATTTCTTCAGCAGGTCTTCGTCCAGTTTAATTTCGGTGGCGCGAATGGCGCTGTCGAGTTGTTCGACCGTGCGCGGGCCGATGATGGGCGCGGTGACAATAGGATTATGCAGCAGCCAGGCCAGGGCCACCGCGGCCGGTGGCTCGCCCAACTCTTTACAGAGAGCTTCGTATTTTTCCAGCTTAGCCCTGTTTTCCTGCACCTGTTTCTCAAACTCATCACCCTTCCGGCGTCCGGTTTCGAGTTGTTCCAACGCCCCGCCTAAAAGGCCGCCCCCCAACGGACTCCAGGGGATTAACCCCAGGCCATAATGCCGGCAGGCTGGAATGACCTCCAGTTCAATCATGCGATTATTCAGGTGATAGATGCTCTGTTCGCTGACCAGGCCCATCATCCCTCGTTTGGAGGCTTCCTGGCAAGCAGTGGCGATGTCCCAACCGGCAAAGTTGCTGGAACCTACATAGACCACTTTTCCCTGGTTGACCAGGCTGTTGAACGCCTGCCAGGTCTCGTCCCAGGGACACTCTCGATCAACGTGGTGCATCTGGTACAGGTCAATCCAATCGGTCTGCAACCGTTTCAGACTGTTGGCGCAGTGCTTCTTGATTTTCATGGCCGAGAGATTGCGCGTGTCGGTGTTAGGTTCCGGCCGATTGGCTTGTCTTCTGACCGGATTAAAGACCTTTGTGGCCAGAACAACCGCCTCCCTTCGCCCACCGCCCTGGGCAAACCAGCGCCCAAGGATTAACTCCGTGTCTCCCTGTTCCCCGCCCCAGCCGTAAACATCGGCTGTGTCGAAGAAGTTGATGCCCAGTTCAAGGGCGCGATCCATAATTTTGAAGCTCTCTTCTTCTGAGGTGAGCCAGCCAAAATTCATCGTCCCCAAACATAAATTGCTGACCAGGACGCCATGCTTGCCTAAGCGTTTGTGCTCGATGGACATAAAAGGTTTCTCCTTGTAAATAGAATTTAAGGGAACTGAGTTGCTTTTGCATAAAATTGGGCCAGGAGGCCCAGCTCCTCAGCATAGCCCTGTAGTTAAACCACCTGTTTATAATTAAATAACAGAGCAGCGATTAAGGCAAAGAGGAGAGTATGTCTTAGATTTTAGGCAGAGGGATCAACTTTCTGACCCGTAGTAAGTGATTCTTCATCCACAAATTTGACAGTTATTAAATTTTAATTATATTTAATTCATTCAACTTTAGTAAAATTTATTATAATTCAGGCGCAGAGAAAATGATACGTCCAACGATGGCCGATGTAGCTGAAAAAGCCGGTGTTTCCACCAGTACGGTTTCTCTGGTTTTAAATGATAAGCCAGGCATCTCGCCCGAAGTGCGGATTGCGGTCATGCAGGCTGTAGATGATTTGGGGTATCGGGTGCGAGATCGCCGGCTCAGCCCTAAACAACCTGCCCTCGAAACCAAGCGCGTGGCCGTTGTTCATTTTGCCAGCCCCGAACCCGACTACCGTTTTGAAGCATCGGGGTTGTTTGTGGATTTTGTCGCCAGCATCCAGGATTACTTACAGGATGAGAATGTAAATTGGGCGCTCATTCCCGACTATCGAGAGGAAGATCAAAACAATCTGGGCTACCGTTTACTACGCAATGGAAATTTTCTCCCTGATGGCCTCATCCTAATTGGAATTCTGAATCAAAATTCCCCCCTCCTCCAAAAAGCCATTGCCGATCAAATTCCGGTGGTCGTTGCCAGCCGGAACTGGCCGGAACTGCCGGTCAGTACGGTGAGCCAGGACCACCGCCAGCAAGCGCGACTGGCGCTTGAACACTTGATCGGCTTAGGGCACAAAAAAATCGCTTTTCTGGCTAGAGAAGTAGACCGAAATTACGATTGGTTTCAAATTCGACTCGATTGTTACCGGGAAACTCTGGCCGCTATCGGCGAACCAGTGGATGACGACTTGATTACGATTGGGGCGAACGGGGCTGAAGCCGCCAAAGCCTTGCTGGCCCGCCGGCCGGATGTCACCGCTATCTTTGCCATTCACGATGAAAACGCTGTCAGCGCCATGCAGGGGTTACGAGAAGTGGGCCTTGAAATACCTGATCATATCTCCCTGATCGGTTTGGATGACTCGGCCCGCCCGCCTGAAGGCTATCCGGCCCTGACCACCGTCTCTTTTTCTCACAATAAGGCCGGCCAATTGGTAGCCCGGCTCATCCTGGAACAACTTGAGAATGATGGGGTCTTTTATAGCAAGGTTTTTTTGCGCTGCCACCTCATCGAACGCGAATCTTGCGCTGCTCCGCGTAATTAGGGCCTTAGCCATTGAGTCAGAAAATCTCACGCAAAGTCGCCAAGAACGCCAAGAAAAAATTATCAAAAATCTTTGCGTCTTTGCGCCTTGGCGAGAAAACTCTTTTTGGCGCAGCATCCGACTTGTTAAGGTTAGGAGAAAGCATGGCGCGGAAAATTTTGGCCATTTGCCTTGATTGTGGCGATACGCTGATTGATGAGGCGACGGAAGTCAAAACGGAAGGGGATGTTTCGCTGCGGGCGGAACTTATTCCGGGGGCTGATGAATTACTGCGCGAACTGAAACGCCGGGGGTATCCCCTGGCCCTGGTGGGGGATGGCCCGGCAGCAACCTTTCGCAACAATCTCTCACCCTACGGACTGTATCAACTTTTTGATGCCTACGCCTTTTCAGAAACCGTCGGCGTCTGCAAGCCGCAGCCCCAAATATTTATGTCTGCCCTGGAACAACTGGGTCTTGACCAGAAAGATTACAGCAACGTGGTGATGGTGGGCAATTACCTGGCCCGTGATATTAAGGGAGCTAACGATTTGGGCTTGATAAGCGTCTGGTTGGATTGGGCGCCGCGCCGGCCAAAAACACCCACCGATGCCTCTGAAGCGCCTCGATTCACCATCAAGACCCCGCTGCAACTGCTTCGGGTCATCGAAACGTTGGAAAAAACGCTCTGAACTTACCGTCCGCCAGGTAAAGCTAAGGGCTAAGGTCAGATCCCTTGCAAAGGAGGTGGTTGCTATCAGGAAATTTAGTTCCAAATTTGCCTTCTAATGTGTGAGGTATTGATATAAAAACATTTAATTACCTGTATTTTCGAGGAGGAAACATGGTATCACTTAACCGTAGTTGGCGATTATTAACTTTGCTTGGCCTGGTGGTTGTTTTGTTGTTGACGATCACCGCCTATGGCAGCGCCAATGCCCAGGTGATTGACAAAGGAGTATCTAAAACTGAATTCGTCCCCTATACCCTGGCGGTAACGACCACGTCGACCGTAACTGTTCCGACGACCTTCCAGGAAGCCCCCATGCTGGCCGCCCTGGTAGAAAAAGGCGAATTACCCCCGCTTGAAGAACGACTTCCCAAAATCCCGCGAGTCCTGCCCGTCTACGAAAAAATCGGCGTATACGGCGGAACCTGGCGCCGCGCTTACAGCGGTATCGGCGACAAGTGGAACGTCGGCAAGCTGCTGGCTGAACCGATTGTCAAGTATTATATGAGCTTGCCGGATGAAACGTTGGACCTCGTCCCCAATTGGTGCGACGATTACCAGCTCAGCGCCGATGCCAAGACCTACACTTTCCACATCCGTGAAGGCCTGAAGTGGTCGGATGGCGTCCCCGTAACCACCGACGACGTCAAGTTCTGGTATGAAGATGTTTTCCAGAACACAGACCTGCTGCCCAATCCCCCGGCCACGCTGGTTGCCGGCGGCGAGCCGCTGACCGTTGAGATCGTTGATAAATACACATTTAACGTTAAATTCGCTGCTCCCAATCCGTTGTGGCTTTCGGGCCTGGCGATGAACAGCACGGACCCTGGCCTGCTTAAGCCGGGCTTCGTCCTGCCGGCCCACTATTTGAAGAATTTCCTCCCCAAGTATGCCAGCCAGGCAGACCTGGACAAGATTGTGGCCGACAAGCAGGTTAAGAGCTGGAAAGAACTGTGGGGCAGCGCGGGAGCCATCCAGAGTGAATGGCTCAATCCCGATATGCCGACTCTGGCTGCCTGGAAAGTCAAAGTGCCGCCGCCAGCCGAGCAGCTTGTGTACGAACGCAACCCTTACTACTTCGCCGTAGACGCGGAAGGCAACCAACTGCCCTACATTGACGAAATTACGTTTGACCTCTTCCAGGATCCGGAAACGATCAATCTGTGGGCCGTTCAAGGCAAACTGGACGAGCAGGCTCGCGGCCTCGACTCGGCTAACTTGCCGCTCTACAAGCAAAACGAGGCCAAAGGCGACTACCGCACTTTAACCTGGCGCAGCACTCAGATGCAGGTGATCTTCCCGAATCTTAACGTCGAAGACCCCATCTTGAACAAGCTGTTCAACGACGCCAACTTCCGCCAGGCGCTAAACATCGCCATCAATCGTGACGAGGTTCAGCAGATTGCCTGGAACGGCTTTGGCGTCCCACGTCAAGCCAGCCCCGTTCCGGGCACCGCATATTACGACGCCGAGTTTTCGCAAAAGTGGACCCAGTATGATGCCGCGGCGGCCAACAAATTACTCGATGGCCTGGGACTGACAAAGAAAGACGCCGATGGCTACCGCCTGCGTGAGGACGGCAAGCGGCTCAGCATTACCCTGGTGTATGAGGAAGGAGCCAAGTGCAACTTCTGCGAATTGGTTCAAAAGTATTGGAAAGACGCCGGCATTGAGTTGAACCTCAAGAATGTTGACCGGACCCTGTTTGACCAACTGATGGCTGACGGCAAAGCCGATATGTTGGTCTGGTGGTGGGACCGCAATAACCTCATCGAAGCCGATCCAACCAACTACCTGGGCACCGATAACATTTGGGCGCCCCAGTGGGGCAAGTGGCAACTCAGCCAGGGCAAGGAAGGCAAAGAACCACCTAAAGACCATCCCATTCGCCAGCTCTGGGCCGCCTGGGAGGCGGCTACCAGCACCAGCGATCCGGCTGAAGCCCGCAAGTCCATTCAAGAGATCGTGACCATTCACAAGCAAAATGTATGGGTCATCGGCCTGGTGGGTGAAGACCCGGTGGCTTTCGTCGCGTCGAACCGGATGCACAACGTTCCCAATGGCCTGGTCAGCGATGAAGCTTACCGCGAGGAAGGTTTTGGCCAGCCCGCTCAGTATTTCTTGGATCCTCAGTAAATCAATAGTATCCTGGCAGGGCTTCGCTCCACCAGGGGCGAAGCCCTGCTCTTTTACTATTATAGAGTTGTTGCTGAATAAAGCAGACAGAATTATGGGACACAGATAAACACAAATGAACACAGATTTCAAGAATTATGTTAATAAAAACCTTTCTTTATCTGTGAAATCTGTGCGCTTCGCGTCTGTGTCCTACTTCTTCAAGAATCTAGCCGAGGTTATGATGCGTTTTGGAATTAAAGCTGGGCAAATGAAGTCTCTCATGCCGCCGGAGGGTTCGGTCGAGGCTTTGAGAAAATATATTTCTGAATTTGAACACGCCAGTTTGGTTGGGAAGATGGCCGACCACGGCTTTAACCTGATTGAGTTGGGTGGCGACCTGGTGTTATTTTTCCCGCACAGCTACTCGCCCGAATCGATCAAACAATTGGCAAAAATAAAGCGCGAACGCCAACTCAGCTACACGGTCCATTTGCCGTTGTGGTCGGTAGAGCCGTCAACGTCCCTGCCATCAGTCCGCGCCGGTTCGGTGCAGGCTGTGGTTGATTGTATTCGCGCCACCCTGCCGCTGGAACCGGAGAGTTATGTGCTGCATGCTACGGGCACGCTGGCAACCGAGTTTAGTCATAAACGCCCCGAAAGCTTGCGGGCCGTCTTTCTACAGATATTCCAGGAGAATGCCCTGGAAAGTCTGCGCCAAATTTTGCAAGCAACAGGTATACCCAGCCGGCTTCTGGCAATCGAGACGATTGAATTTCCTTTTGAATTGACCGTGCAAATGGCGGAAGCGCTGGATTTATCAATGTGCCTGGATACCGGCCATGTGTTAGCAGGTTTCGCCGGGCCGGTCGAACTGTTTGATGTGCTTGAGCGGGTTCTGCCACGCCTCGGAGAAGTCCACCTGCATGATGCTCCCTGGCAGGGGCCGGAACGAAATATTGGTTACGGCAAAGACCACCAGGCGTTAGGCAAGGGCGACCTTGATGTGGGACGATTTTTGGATCGGCTGGCGGCAGCTGGCTGGGCTGGCCCGGTGATTTTTGAACTGACAATTGAGCAGGCATTGGCCTCGCTGAATGTGATTCATTCGCTTAGGCCCCATCTTATTTCTAAAGAGTCCGACAGTCCCCGGCGGGACGACATCGATGATGAAAAGTGATTGGAGACTAGGGTATGCTCAAATACATCGTCAATCGCACTTTGATTGCCATCCCGCTGATTTTAGTCATTTCGATCCTGGTTTTTGTCATTATCCAACTTCCCCCCGGCGATTTTTTTGACCAATATCGGATGACGATGGAAGCCGAAGGTATGCGAGTTGACCGGGCGACTCTCGACCAGATGCGAGAGGACTACGGCTTAGATCAGCCCATCGCCGTGCAATATTTTAAGTGGATTTCAGGCATCATTCTGCGCGGAGATTTTGGCTATTCATTTGAATATAATCAGCCGGTGGCAGGTTTAATCTGGGAGCGGTTGCTCCTGACAATTCTCTTAAACATCTTTGTCATTGGCATTATCTGGCTGGTGGCGATACCGGTCGGCGTCTATTCCGCCACCCATAAATATTCGTTTCTGGATTATGTTTTTAACCTGATCGCCTTTTTTGGCACCGGTATGCCCAGCTTTGTGCTGGCGCTGGTGGTGATGTGGCTGGCCTATAATTATCTGGGCGCCGATGTGGGCGGCTTGTTTTCCAGGGATTTCGTCTCTGCCCCTTGGAGTCTGGCCAAAGTGATTGATCTCCTTAAGCATATCTGGGTGGCAGTTGTGGTTTTATCAATTGGCGGAACAGCCGGGTTAATCCGCACGATGCGCGCCAACATGCTGGACGAGCTGCCCAAGCCGTATGTGGCCACGGCCCGGGCCAAGGGGCTGCGTGAGCGCAATGTCATCAATAAATATCCGCTGCGTGTTGCGCTCAACCCTTTCATCAGCGGTGTGGGCGGCGTTTTTCCGGCCTTGCTTTCCGGCTCTCAGGTCACGGCGATTGTCCTCAACCTGCCCATCACCGGCCCCTTGTTGTTGAAGGCGCTGCTCTCTCAGGATATGTACCTGGCGGGGAGTTTTATCCTGATCCTGAGCGTTTTTGGCATTATCGGCACATTGGTATCGGATATCCTCCTGGCGATGTTCGATCCGCGCATTCGTTATGACTAAAAGATAGGCGGTTTCTATGGACCTTAGCCCTCAACTCGCGTTAAATTCAAACACCAGGGAAGAAGAGGAAGTATTTGTAGCCTCCCCGCGTAAATTAATGTGGTGGAAATTCCGCAAGCACAAAATGGCGGTTGTCGCCGTCATTTTTCTGGTTGTCGTCTATTTTTGCGCCATTTTTTCTGAGTTTGTCGCGCCCTATGACCCGTTTGCCTTTAGCGCCCGCTACACCTACCTCCCGCCTCAGGCGATTCATCTACTCGACGAAAACGGCCGGTTGCAGTTTCCCTTTACCTACGAAATCAACAAGCAGCGGGACCCGGAAACATTTGCGCTGACCTACACCGAAGATACCACCAAGCCCAAGCACTACCTTCGTTTTTTTGTGACCGGAGCGCCCTATAAACTGTGGGGGCTTATCCCGTCAGATATTCATCTGTTTGGGGTGGACCCGGCGGTGGACAACGGCACGCTGTTCTTGATGGGCACCGACAGCATGGGCCGGGACGTATTCTCGCGGGTCATCTTTGGGGCGCGCATTTCTATGTCTGTTAGCCTGGTTGGCACATTTTTGAGTTTGGTGTTGGGCATTTTTCTGGGCGGACTATCGGGTTATTTTGGCGGCTGGATTGATATGCTCGTCCAACGGATGATCGAACTCTTCCAGAGCATCCCCACCCTGCCGCTCTGGATGGGACTGGCGGCGGCGATCCCGCTAAGCTGGGACCCGCTCACGGTCTACTTCTTGATCACCATCATCCTGTCGCTCATCAGTTGGACCGGCATGGCGCGGGTGGTGCGGGGCAGGTTCCTCTCAATGCGCGAGGAAGATTTTGTGATGGCGGCCAAGTTGCTAGGCGCGGGCGATCTACGGATCATCATCAACCATATGGTTCCGTCCTTCCTGAGCCATATCATCGCCGTGACGACGTTGACCATCCCGGAGTTGATTTTGAGCGAAACCGCCCTTAGCTTCATCGGGTTGGGGTTAAGGCCGCCGGTGGTCAGTTGGGGCGTCTTACTCCAGGATGCTCAAAATGTGAGTTCGATCGCGCTCGCGCCCTGGCTGCTTCTCCCGGCGCTGTTCCTGGTATTGACCATCGTCGCTTTTAACTTTTTTGGGGATGGCCTGCGTGATGCAGCCGATCCTTACGTGCGTTAAGGGATTATCGAGATATAAGTTCCTATGAGTTCCCCTGAGTTCCCCGGGAACTAAAGGAACTTGTAGGAACTTAAGAGGAAACATAGTAATGGCTGAACCCAAACAACCCCTGGTCAAAGTAGAAGGCTTAAAAGTACATTTCTTCCTTAACGAAGGCACTATCCGGGCGCTTGAGGATGTTAGTTTTGAAATCGAGCGCGGCAAAACGTTGGGCGTGGTCGGCGAGAGCGGCTGCGGCAAAAGCGTCACCTCCCAGGCAATCATGCAAATGGTGCCGGACCCGGGCAAAATTATCGCCGGCCGGGTCACCTTTTTCCGTTACCACCCGGACCAAACCGTAGAGGAGATAGATATCACCCGCCTGAAACCCGATAGTGACGCCATTTGCCACATTCGGGGCAACGAAATCGCCAAGATATTTCAGGAGCCGATGACCTCCTTAAGTCCGGTCCACACCATCGGCGAGCAAATCATCGAAGCGATCCAGCTTCATCAAAAGGTGAATAAAGCGGAAGCCCGGCAGCGCACCCTCGAGATTCTCCGGCGCGTCGGGTTTCCCCAACCGGAGCAGCGGATTGACGCCTATCCGCATCAGCTTTCCGGCGGCCTGCGCCAGCGGGCCATGATCGCTATGGCCCTGTCGTGCCATCCCAGCCTGTTGATCGCCGACGAGCCGACCACGGCCCTGGATGTGACTACCGAAGCCCAGATTTTAGAGCTAATGAAATCGCTTCAGCAAGAGCTGGGGATGGCCATCCTGTTTATCACCCATAACTTGGGCGTGGTGGCCGAAATGGCCGATGACGTGGTGGTGATGTACCTGGGTAAAGATGTCGAATATGCCCCGGTAGATGATATTTTTTACGATCCGTATCACCCCTATACCTGGGCGCTGCTCCGCTCGATTCCGTATATCGGGCATAAATCGGAGGAGAAACTTTATACCATCGCCGGCAGCATCGCCGACCCCTACAACATTCCCAAGGGCTGCCCGTTCCATCCCCGCTGCCCGGAATTTAAGCCAGGTGTGTGTGATCGAGATCAACCCGTGCCGATTACCCAGATCAAACCGGGCCATTCGGTTCGCTGCTGGTTATATGTGGATGCAAAGTAACTACTTCGACAACGTTAAGGCTAAAATCGCACCCTTCGATACGCCCTTCACTTCGTTTCGGGCTACTCAGGATGCGATTTTGGCTCAAATTCGTGCGTTTAGCGCACCCTGGTATTATGAGAAGTGGGCAGAACCTCGGCGCATCCTGAGTAGGCCAAGCGTAGTGCAGGCCGTATCGAAGGGTGCGGCTATGCAGTTATGATTCAAAATAGTGGAGGGCAAATGGTTGAAACGAACGGTCAGGTGAGTGATTACTTGCTGGAGGTCAAGCATCTCAAAAAGTATTTCCCCATCCAAAAAGGGTTTCTCCGCCGGGTGGTGGGGCAGGTCAAAGCGGTGGATGATGTCAGCTTTTTTATCAAGAAAGGCGAAACGCTGGGACTGGTGGGCGAAAGCGGCTGCGGCAAAACAACCACCGGGCGGCTCATCCTCCGGGCCTACCAGCCCTCCGACGGAAAAATTTTATTCCGGGATCGTGACCTGGGGCTGGTCAATGTGCCGGAACTGGACTCGCGCCAGACGATGAGCCTGCGGCGGAACATGCAGATCATCTTTCAAGACCCCTACGCCTCTTTAAATCCGCGTATGACCCTGTTGGAGATTGTGGGCGAACCATTTGTCATCCATAAAATTGCCTCCGGCAAAGAAATCAAAGACCGGGTGGCGGAATTATTAAGAACTGTCGGCCTGCGCCCCGAATATATGAGCCGCTACCCCCATGCCTTTAGCGGCGGGCAGCGCCAGCGGATTGGCATCGCCCGCGCCCTGGCCCTGGAGCCGCAGTTGGTGGTGTGTGACGAGCCGGTGTCGGCCTTGGATGTGTCAATCCAGGCCCAAATCCTCAACCTGCTGCGCGACTTGCAAGCTCAATTCAACCTGACCTATCTCTTTGTGGCCCACGACCTGAGCGTGGTTGAGCACATCAGCGACCGGGTGGCGGTGATGTATGTGGGCAAGTTGGTCGAAATGGCCGAAACCCAGCAACTCTTTACCACTCCACTCCATCCCTATACCGAAGCCCTGATGTCGGCTGTGCCCAAGCCCGACCCCCGTTATCATGGGCAGCGGCTGCTCCTGGAAGGGGAAGTGGCCGATCCGGCCAATCCGCCGTCGGGGTGCTACTTCCATCCGCGCTGCCGGTATGCTGCCTCTGTCTGTCAACAAGAGACGCCTTCCCTGCGCGAGGTGCGTCCCGGCCATTTTGTGAGCTGCCACCGCGCCGAGGAACTTTCTCTGACGGGAGTCACCGCTACCACAGTGACTTTCAAGGGCCGGGGACACACCCCCCGACGCGAAGCGTAAAAATAGAGTATCTCCCACTTGACGTGGCTTGCTCCCGCCGGATTGACAAATCCGGCGGCTTGGGCCTGGATTTGTCAATCCAGGCCGAGCTTACCCACGCCAGGTGGGAAATACTGTAAAAATAGTTAGGGTGTGTTTAATTTGAGTTGGAAATGGAGTCCAAAGCTTGCTTTGGCTTCCCCAAACCAAGGTTTGGACTCCAATTCCTGCCACCGTCAACTCATTTTGGTAACACCCAAATAGTTAAAGGTTGAAGGTTCAAGATTCAAGGTTTTCAGCGCGTAACCTGCAACCTGCAACTTATTTTCCAGGAAGTCAGACAGTCCTCGTTGGGACGACGCCAACAATGAAAATGCCGTAGGACGAGTTGCCAACTCGTCCTACAAACCTATTTTCAGAGTGTTCACGAGTCTATGGCACGCCACCGATAACGAAAATGCCTTTCGGCGGTCGGCGGTCCCCCAAGGGGAGGCGAGGCGCTCTCAGCCGTCGGCGGTCTATTTACGAAGGAGTTTAACCATGCCATCAAACCCTAAATCAACCAAATACGAACCAACCTGGGAGTCTCTGAAAAATTATACCGTGCCGCAGTGGTACATGGATGCCAAGTTTGGTCTCTTCATCCACTGGGGCGTTTATTCCGTTCCCGCCTTCGGCAACGAGTGGTATCCGCGCAACATGTATCTCCAGGGCAGCCGGGAATACCATCATCACCTCAAAACCTACGGCCCCCACACCCTATTTGGCTACAAAGACTTCATTCCCCAGCTCACCGCCGAGAAGTTCGATGCGGACGAGTGGGCCAGGTTGTTCAAGGCCGCCGGGGCCAGGTTTATCATGCCGGTGGCCGAACATCACGACGGTTTTCCGATGTATGACTGTTCCTTTTCAAACTGGACCGCGGCCAAGATGGGGCCAAAGCGAGACATCATCGGCGAACTGGCCGAGGCTGTCCGCCGGCAAGAGCTGATCCTGGGCGTGTCCAGCCATCGGGCCGAGCATTGGTTCTTCTTCAATGGGGGCAGAGAATTTGACTCGGATGTGCAAGACCCCCGGTATGAGGATTTCTACGGCCCGGCTCAACCCGGCCCCCGGGACGAAACTGACGACTGGCGCAGCAAAGATTGGACTCCCCGTCCCAATGGGAAATTTCTGGATGATTGGCTGGCCCGCACCTGCGAACTGGTTGACAAGTACCAGCCCCAGGTCGTCTATTTTGACTGGTGGATCGAGCAGGTGGTCTTTGAGCCTTACTTGCAAAAATTTGCCGCCTATTACTATAACCGGGGAAAGGAATGGGGCAAAGGGGTGGTGATCAACTACAAATACCAGACTTTTCCCGCCGGGACGGCAGTTTATGATATCGAGCGCGGCCAACTCAAGGGGATGCGCCCCGATTTCTGGCAAACGGACACGTCCGTCTCCAAAAATTCCTGGGGTTATATCAAAAACCATAATTACAAAACCGCCGGCGACATTATCGGCGATTTGGTGGACATCGTCAGCAAAAATGGAGCTTTGTTGTTGAACATCGGCCCGCGCCCCGACGGAACAATCCCCGAACCGGAACAGGCTATGCTGCGGGAGATCGGACGTTGGCTGGCAATCAACGGCGAAGCTATCTACGGCACGCGGCCCTGGCACGTGTTTGGCGAAGGGCCGACCGAAATCGTGGAGGGATCTTTCGCCGATACCCGGCGAGCACGGTTCACCGGCCAGGATATTCGCTTTACCACCAAAGACAAAACGCTCTATGCCATCTGCCTGGCCTGGCCGGGTGAAGCCGTTAACATCACCTCGTTGAGCGCCAACTCGCCCGTGCCGGCGGATAAAATTGGCGAGATCAGCATGCTCGGCGTACCGGGGGTACTCTCCTGGGAGCAGAATGAAGCCGGCTTGACCCTCCAAACCCCGGCCCAAAAGCCGGGTGAAAACGCCTATACGTTTAAAATTGTTCTCAAGGGGTTATAACTATGCGCGTAGGGTGCAGTTATCAGCAAAGGAAGCTATGACCACCTATAATATTCTCGATTTTGGAGCCATCGGCGATGGCTGCTTCAATAATGCCAGTGTGATCCAACAAGCGATAGACACTTGCAGCCAAAATGGCGGCGGTCGAGTGGTTGTGCCGGCGGGCGGCGTTTTTGTGACCGGCCCATTCGACCTCAAATCTCATGTGGAACTGAACCTGGAGCCAAACGCCACGCTGAGGGCCAGCACCGACGAGGCGCTTTATACGCAAACCCCCTTTCGTAACCGCAGTGAAGGCAGCATCTGGATTGGGGCCAGAGACGCTCGTAATATTTCCATCACCGGCGCGGGCATTATTGATGGCCGGGGCAGCGCCTTTATGGCCAGCGAAGAACCGACCCATTACAATTACAAAATGGAAAACGGTGTAGACCTGCGGCCTCACCTGCTGACCCTGATTGGCTGCCATAACATCACCATCCGCGATGTGACCTTTAAGGATGCCGCCTACTGGTGCATTCACCCCGCCGGCTGCACCGATGTCTTGATCCAAGGGGTGCGCGTGCTCAACAGCTTAAAAGTTCGCAACTGCGACGGCATCGACATTGACCACTGCCGCAACGTGCGCATCACCAGTTGCTACATCGAATCTGCCGACGACTGCATTTGTATCAAAAACCGGCGCGATTTTGACGAGTACGGCCCCTGCGAAAATATCACCGTAACCGGCTGCGTGCTGACCTCCACCTCCTGCGCCATCAAGCTGGGCAGCGAAAATATGGACGCCATGCGCAACCTCATTTTCGATTCCTGCGTCATCCGGGCCACCAATCGTGGGGTGGGCATCCAAAACCGGGATGAGGGTTCTATCGAAAACGTCATTTTTTCCAACATCATCATTCAAGGGCGCTTGTTTGCCGATGTCTGGTGGGGTAAAGCCGAACCCATTTACGTCACCGCCTTCAAACGCGCGCCAGGAACCCGCTTTCGCTTCCCGGAGGGCCAAGGCGAAGGCCGGGTGGGGAAAGTCAAAAACATTCGCTTTATCAACATTTTATGCCAGAGCGAAAACGGCGTCTACGTGAGCGGCTGCAACGACAGCCGGATCGAGGATTTACTGTTTGAAAACGTGCGGGTTGAAATCAACAAAACCACAACCTACCGAGGCGGCCTGTACGACCGCCGCCCGTGTGATGTACCCGGCATCATCGAGCGCCGCTCTGCCGGGTTTTACCTCAACCAGGCCGATGAGGTGACCCTGCGGAATTGCAAAGTTGTCTGGGGTCCTAACCGGCCCGATTATTTCGGCCACGCTGCCGAAGCGCACGATGTGAACGGCCTGAAAATTGACTATCTCAAAGGCACGGCGGCTCACCCGGAACGGGATGAACCGATCCACATTGTGCCGGAAGCCGATGTGGAACTGGGTGAAGGCTACCCGGAGTTTCACCAGGAGTAAACCGGCGATGACCGGAGACCGATGACCGATGACCGGCTGCTTCCCTCCTTCGCCGGTCTCCCGTCCCCGGTCTCCGGTCTATTTACAAAGGAGCCATTCATGCAAACACACCTCTCAATCACTCTCGATCATCTGGCCGGGTCCCACGATATTCGCTTATCGGCCTGGGGACCGTACACCAAACGTTATATCGGCATTTCCCATATTCCCGATATGAAAGCCGGTCTGCGTTTTGATTTAAGCCTCTTTCCGGGGCTGTACCGCCGTAATGTCCATATTCCCAACGTGCGCTGGGCCTCAGGCTACCACCCCTGGACTGCGGCCCCGGACCTCAGTTATTTTAGCCATCGTCACGACGTCATCTGGAAAGATCAACTCTACTGCGACATTGCCTACTGCCGCCTGGATGAGACCGCCGTGCTGATTCGCTGCGCCTGTGTCAACAACACCGCCGAAGCGCAAAATCTGGCCCTGCACGCGGCGGCCTGGCTCAACTTTCCGCCCAAAGAAACCAACTCCAACGAGGCGCTACAAATGAGCCGGGTGGACCTGCCGCCGGGCGGGGTCTGGGTTGACGCCTTGAATTACCACACCCTCCAAACCATCCACATCGAGCCGCAGGCTAACCTTACTTACGACGGCCACATCAGGGGCGAAATCCGTGAGCACGGGTTTGTTAACGGCGTGGGTCTGGGGCAAGGCTTTGGACAGGAGAGCGGTGATACCGTCACTTATCGTTTCACCATACCCCAGGCTTTGCCAGAGGCTTGCCTGCTGCTGCGTTACCGGCTGACGCAGGGCAGTACCCTGCCTCTCAAGCTGTCGGGGTTGGTCGAAACAGAAATTGAGTTGAAGGGGGACGGCGTCCTGGCGAATTATCGTCTTGACCTGGCCGACGTATCGCCCGGCGAAGCTGAATTAATGCTCACCTCGTCCGGCGGCGAGCCAATTGAATTGGATGGTTTGGCCCTGCTCCCAGCCGGCGAGGCCGATAACATCCGCTTTACGTCGGTGGTTTGGAATCCCAAACCGGAATGGCTGGCTGGCCCGCGCCCCACCGATACGCTCATCCTCAAGTATGAGCATGTTGACAACTTCTATGGGCTGGCCTGGGGATCACAGCCCTCGGTGGTGCGTCAATTTCTCAGCGAAGACCTGGACTGGGTGATGCGCAACAGGGTTCACGAACACGTGGCGACCACCCTGCCCGGCCCCGGCGAAGGCCATTTCACCAACGTGCTGATGCAGCCAATCTTTATGGAACCGCAAACGGAACGAGTGATTTACGGCCTGGTCTGTACCGGTAGTCAGGAAGAGGTCTACCGGCAGTTGGCGGCGTTTGACCCCACCTCGCCGGAATGGGAGCCGCGCTTCGAGCAGGCCAGGCAGAAGGCGAGCGCCATCCTTAGCCCCAAACCCTCCGGCGAAATCTACCGCTTCAGCCAGGAACGGATGGCTGCAACCGTCACCACCAACATCGTCTACCCGGTGCGCACGCGCGGAACCTGGATTCGGCACTATACGCCGGGGCGCTGGTGGGACAGCCTCTACACCTGGGATTCCGGGTTTATCGGCCTGGGCCTGCTGGAACTGGATACCGACCGCGCCATTGACAACCTCAACGCCTACGTCACCGAGCCGGGGGATCGAGACGCGGCCTTCATTCATCACGGCAGCCCGGTGCCTACCCAATTCTACCTTTTCCACGAGCTGTGGAATCGCACCCAAGCACCGGACCTGCTGGCCTATTTTTATCCCCGCTTGCAGCAGTATCATCGCTTTATGGCCGGCCGCCTCGGCAGTTCGACCACCCGCAGCATGAAATCGAACCTGCTCAAAACCTGGGATTACTTTTACAATTCCGGCGGCTGGGACGACTACCCCCCCCAGGTTTACGTGCATCGAAACAAGCTGGAAGACCGGGTCACGCCGGTCGTTACGACGGCCCACGTGATTCGAACCGCCAAATTTATGCGTATGGCTGCCCTGGCCCTGGGCCTGGACACCGCCGAGTATGATGAAGACATCGCCCTGCTGGGGGAAGCATTGCACCGCTACGCCTGGGACGAAGAGGCCGGTTATTTTAGCTACGTGCGCCACGACGAGCAGGGCTGTCCGGTGGAGATTTTGCGCCACGAAAGCGGCCAAAATTTTAACCGGGGGCTGGATGGCGCTTCGCCGCTGGTGGCGGGCATCTGCACCCCGGCGCAAGAGCAGCGTTTGGTCGCTGCTTTGATGTCGGAGCGGGAAATGTGGACGGCTTACGGCATTTCGGCGGTGGACCAGTCAGCCGCCTACTACCGCACCGATGGTTACTGGAACGGCGCAGTCTGGATGGCCCACCAATGGTTCATGTGGCGGGCGCTGCTCGACCTGGGCCGGGCCGACGACGCCCACCGGATTGCCCGAACCGCCCTTGAAGTGTGGGAGCGCGAGGCGCAAAGCAGCTACGACTGCGCCGAGCATTTTATTGCGGAAAACGGACGCGGCGGTGGGTGGCATCATTTTGGCGGTCTCTCCGCGCCGGTGCTGAACTGGTACAGCGCGTACCACCGCTCCGGCCGGCTGTCGGTGGGGCTGGATACCTGGGTAGAAGCGTCGAACTTCACCCCCGACCATCATTCCCTGGCCGCCCGGCTGAAATTCTTTGGCCCCCCGCATCACGCTCCCCTGGTCATTGCCTCGCTGGCTGCCGGTTCTAACTATGTCGTCACCTGGAACGGAACGAGAATGGCCTTCCACGAGCGTTATCCGGGCACACTTGAAATCCAACTTCCGGCCAACGTCCAAAAAGGAGATTTGCAAATTGGGCAACGCGATTAAACTTCGCTTTTAACCCTGGTAATAATCTCTTGGAGTAAACCGGGCCGAATATGCAAGGTGGATTGAGCCGGTAGGTTTTGTAACGTGGTAATTATGTGATCGCGGGATCGTTGTTGGCGGCGTAACGCTCGAAGCAAAATACCAATCGTACCGTGAACCTGATATCCCCAGGTTACTGCGGCTAAACGAGCGGCGGCATCGTCGGTGAGAAAAATAGCCGTGGGATTTTCCTGCATCAGAGTCAGGGCCGCCTGTTCGCCCCACCCCAATGAAAACGTCTGCGCTAAAGTTTGAAATGCTGTCTGCGTTGAAATAACCACCGGAACCTTTTTTAAGGATAAACCGGTATGAGTAAAAACGTTAGCGCGATGTCGTTCTACTTCTACCCAAACTTGTTCTGGAACTAAAACAGGATCAAAATTGGCCAGTAAGGTTAAGCTATCGAGTTCATCCAAATGGATAAGTGGCCCGGCATCACACACTACCCCCGGGACAGACTCACTCATCACCATGCAGACCCCACTCAACATCCTGGCGGATAAACTCTTCCATCAGTTCCACCCGGTGTGACTCTAAAAACCGGCGTAAGGCGTCCAGTAGAACTTCATCGAGACTGCGAAACCAGCCTGCTTCAACCAGCTTCTGCGCCTGGGTTAGTAAACCAACAGGAATTTCCGTTTGAATTGTATTTGTTTGAACATCAGCCATAAATTATTTTCTCGCGACATTATAGAGTGCATCAATATTTATGATTATGCGTTGAATTTTGGGTGGTGTCAAAGTTGGCGACATCTCAACAGATAACCCTGCTGGATATCGTTTCAACTGGCTGCCTCAGTTTCAAACCGAAGGTGTGAAAAGATGAGTCACAAAGTTCGTTGGACAATTGAAAAAATCACCGAACGCCTGCGCCTCATTGAGCCGCTGGTCTACCGGCGAAGCCAACCGCTGCCCCCCTTTCGCTACCTGCCCCTGGACGGTCCCCTGGTCGCTCCTCCCCTGGACCCGGATATTGATGACAGCGATTGGACGGAGGTTCACCCTTACACTTATTGGGGGGTACGGGACACTAATTTCGTCCTGCGTAGCTGGTTTGAGATTCCCCCGGATTGGGAGCCAGACCTCCCGGTAGCCCTTTATCTGCCCCTGGCCAGCGCCACGGATGTCAGCTATCCAGAGACCCTGGTTTACCTTGACGGGGTGGCTTATGCCGCTTCTGACCTTAATCACCCGGAGATTTTACTGGCTGCGGACTGGGCTGACGGGCAATCTCACCGGCTGCTGCTACACGGTTGGATTGGGAGCAACCTCCCCAGGCCCGCTGAAAAGTGGACCAAACCTCTGCTGCACCCCTGCGCCGTTGTCCAAATTGACCAGCCCACCCGCAATTTTATCGCCACAGCCCGAGTTGCGTTGGGCGTAGCCAGCCGCCTGGATGAAAACGAGCCGGCCAAGGGCCATCTGCTCAATGCCCTGGATGAAGCCTTTAAACTCCTGGACACCCGCGAGCCTTTCGACGAAGCCTTTTATGCCAGCGTGCCGCCGGCCCATGCCGCCTTGCGAGCCGGGATCGACCGGGCCGGCCCGCCCCTGGACGTGAACATCGTCGCCGCCGGGCACGCCCATATTGACGTGGCCTGGCTGTGGACGCTGGGCCAGACCCGCCACAAAGCGGGCCGCACCTTCCACACCGTGCTGCGCTTGATGGAACAATTTCCCGAATACCACTTTACCCAGAGCCAGCCCCAACTCTACGACTACATCCGCCAGGATTACCCCGATTTGCTGGCCGCCGTCAAAGAACGGGTGGCCGAGGGACGCTGGGAGGTCATCGGCGGGATGTGGGTAGAGGCCGACTGCAACCTGAGCGGGCCAGAGTCGTTAGCCCGGCAGTTTTTGCTGGGGCGTGTCTTTTTCCGGGAACACTTTGGCCCCCAGGCCGAGTCGCCGGTGCTGTGGCTGCCCGATGTGTTTGGCTATGCCTGGAACCTGCCCCAGCTCATCAAACAAGCCGGCCTGGAATATTTCTTCACCGTCAAAATCAGTTGGAACCAATACAACCGCCTGCCCTACGAAAGTTTTTGGTGGCAAGGACTTGACGGCGCCCGCGTGCTGACCCATTTCAGCCCGACGCCGGATCGTGACGGTAATACCGGGGGCACTTATAACGGGCTGGCCAATCCCGCCCAAGTCCTGGGAACCTGGACCAATTTCCAGCAGAAGGAACACCAACACGAACTGCTGATGGCCTACGGCTATGGCGACGGCGGCGGCGGCCCCACCCGCGAGATGTTAGAAAATATCCGCGAGATGGCCGCTTTCCCGGCCACGCCCCGCCTCTGCCAGGGCCGCGTCGGCGACTTTTTCCGCCGCCTAGAACAAACTACGGGCGACCGCCTGCCGGTGTGGAACGGCGAGCTATACTTTGAGCGGCACCGCGGCACTTACACCAGCCAGAGCCGCACCAAGCGAGCCAACCGCCAGAGCGAATTTCTGCTCCACGATGCCGAGTTTCTGGCCGTCCTGGCCGGCCTGCTCGACCCGACTTACGATTACCCCGCCGCCAGCCTGCGCCGGGCCTGGGAATTGGTCTGCCTCAACCAATTTCACGATATTATCCCCGGCAGCAGTATCCAGGCTGTTTACGAAGAATCGCAGCAGCAATACGCCCAAATTCACACCCTGGGCGCGGCGGTGCGAGACGAAGCGCTGCAAGTCATCGCCAACCATTTCGGTGGTCATCTTCTGCTGGTCAATCCCACCGGTTTCACCCGCACCGACCTGGCCTTCTGGCCCGGCCAACTCGCCCCCGGCCAAACTCTCAGCCGGGCCGATGGCACGCCGGTTGCCATTCAACCTACCGCCGGGGGCATCTGGCTCGACGCGGGTGGATTGCCACCCTTCAGCGTCACGCCCCTTTTAAAGGCAGAAAGCGGAAGGATGAAGGATGAAGTTTCATCCTTCATCCTTCATCCCTCATCCTTAACGGCCGCACCCGATTTGCTGGAAAACAATTTCCTGCGCGTCGAGTTTAATGCTTCCGGCGACATCACTCGCATTTTTGACAAAATCAACCAGCGCGAGGTGCTGCCCGCTGGAGCAGTAGCCAACCAGTTCCAGGCGTTTGAAGACCGGCCCAAAGCCTGGGATGCCTGGGACGTGGACATTTTTTACGACGACAAAATGTGGACGAGCGACCCGGCGACCTCGGTGCAGGTGGTCGAAGCCGGCCCGCTGCGGGCGACCCTGGAAATCCGGCGACGGATTCTTCACAGCGACATTGCGCAGCGTATCTCGCTGGCTTACAACAGCCCCCGCCTGGACTTCGACACAACCGTTAACTGGCAAGAACGGCATATCCTCTTGAAAGTCGCTTTCCCGGTGGACATTCTCTCCCCGGTCGCCACCTACGAGATCCAGTGGGGCAACGTCGAGCGGCCCACCCACCGCAACACCAGTTGGGATTGGGCCAGGTTTGAAACTTGCGCTCAAAAGTGGGTAGACCTGAGCGAAGGCAACTACGGCGTCAGCTTGCTCAACGATTGTAAATACGGCCACGATATTCGGGACAACGTTATCCGCCTGAGCCTGCTCCGCAGCCCCACCTACCCCGACCCCGAAGCCGACCAGAGCGAGCACTGCTTTGTCTACAGTCTCTTCCCCCACGCCGGCCGTTGGGGTCAGGAAACCATCGGCGCGGCTTATGCCTTGAATGACCCGCTGATAGTGAGGCGAGGTAATGATAAGGCGAGGAGGCGAGGAGGGGAAGAGGCGAGTAATCTTTCCTCGCGTCCTCGCGTCCTCGCGTCCTCGTTTCTTTCCGTAGACCACCCCAACATCGTCATCGAAACCATCAAGCAGGCCGAAGATGGCAACGGAATCATCGTTCGCCTCTATGAGAGCCAGCGGCAGCGGGGAGTGGTGACTCTGACGACCGGTTTTAACCTGACTAACGCCTGGCAAACGAATTTGCTAGAGGAGGACGCGAGTGAATTGCCGCTGGTTGGCAACAAGGTAACTTTCTCGATCAAACCCTACGAAATTGTCACTTTGCGCCTGCTTCCGGCTTAATTTCACCCCAAATTTACGCCCATTGAAGGGGTCCAGTTCTCTATTTAACATCTTCTCATGGTATAATGGAGTGAAGTAAACAATCAAATAAATTTAAAATCCATAATATTGGCAACACAATCACTAGAGTCAAACCTGGCAATGATGCAGATGAGACGTGTTTCCTCAGAAGAAGTAAGCTTTCAAGTAATTGTCCCCCCCTTTAGAGCAGATGCTCTACTCCAAGCCCCTCGGCTCACCCGACACAATCCCGCGAAATACTTTATGCGGTCCATGCGAACAACGCTTGAGACAGCTTATGAATTTGGCAGTCACCCAGAAAGAGAGTGACCCCTATGCCTGAGATAATGACAGCCGCGGCAAAACTGGCTCATTTGGAGGAGCGGGTCAAAAAACTTGCCGCCGACAAATCGGCCCTCCAGGATAACTTGGCCCAAGAAATAGCAGTGCGCCGGCAGGTCGAGGCGGACCTGCGGCGGGCCAATGAAGCGTTAGAAGAACGCGTAGCCGAGCGCACCACCGAACTGCAAAACGCCAACGAGCAATTGCGCCGCGAGCGGGTGCTGCTGCGCCGCATCATGGAGACAAGCCCAGGGGGCATTGTGGTGGTTAACCGTGTGGGACAGGTGACATTTGCCAATCCACAAGCCGAAAAAGTGTTGGGGTTGACTAAAGACGAAATCACCCAGCGCACCTACAATGCGCCGGAATGGCGTATCACCACTGAGGCCGGGGATCCCTTTCCCGATGAAGAACTGCCGTTCCGGCGGGTGATGACTACCAGCCAACCCGTCTATGAGATCCAGCATGCGATTACCTGGCCCAATGGCCGCCGCCGCTACCTGTCTATCAATGGCGCGCCCATCATGAGCGAGGCGGACGAGATCGAAAGCGTCGTCTTCACCCTTGAAGATATCACCGAGCGTAAGCAGGCCGAAAAAGAATTGCAGCAGTCCAACGACCTGCTGCGGGCCATCATTGAGGCCACCCCAACGGCCATTGTTGGTATGGACCTGGACGGAAACGTACAAACTGTGTGGAATCCGGCCGCCGAGAAGATGCTCGGCTGGAGCGCCCAGGAAGTTATGGGCCGCCCACTCCCCAGTGTGCCGGTCGAGAAACAGGAGGAATTTAAACGCTTTCGAGAAATAATGCGTAGTGGTAAGATCCTGGACGGCGTGGAAGTCCACCGGCAGCGGCGCGATGGCAGCCCCATTGATTACAGTATCTATGCTTCACCGCTGCACGATGCGGAGGGCCGGGTTACCGGCAACATCGCCGTATTGGTGGACATCACCGAGCGCAAGCGGACAGAAGAAGCCCTACGGGAAAGCGAGGCCCGCTTCCGCATGCTGGTGGACCACGCGACCGACGCCTTCTTTCTGGGCGACGAGCAGGGGGCCATTCTGGATGTGAATGAGCAGGCCTGCGCAAGCCTGGGCTACACACGCGAGGAACTGATCGGGATGAGTCCGAAGGGTTACGACATCAATGCGACGCCAGCGTTCCTCGAACCGCTTCGAGCGCGTCTGGCGACCGGAGAGGTGGTAACGTTCGACTCCGTCCACCGGCGCAAGAACGGGACTGTGTTCCCGGTGGAGGTCCGCGCCCGCTGGTTCTGGCAGGGTGGACGCCGGTTCGGCCTGGCCCTGGTTCGGGACATCACCGAACGCAAGCGGGCGGAGCAGGCGCTCCTTGAACGGGAAAAACATACCCAATCGCTGCTCCGCCTTTCTAAGAATCTGGAACGCGCCCAAACCTATGCCGAAGTTCTGAACGCTGCCCAGGCTGAAGTACAAACTATTATCGGCTATCGGAATTTGTGGGTTTATCTCTTGACCGAAGACAAAAAGTACTTTAAAGCTATGGTCGCCGGTGGTCCCAGCGTGAAATCGGCGGCGACAGAGGTAGGTATTGCCACGCTCACTATCCAGGGCGACCGCATGCTCGAAGAGATTGCCGCAGCCAGGGATATTGTGGTGGTTGAAGATGCGCAGACCGATGAGCGAACCAATAAGGAGATTGTGAGTCAATTGGGGAACCGGACCATTGTGAATATCCCCATCATCCTCTTCGACAGACATCTGGGTTCGGTGGGCGCCGGCACTTTTGGCGATGAAGGCGTGAGGATTCCCACCCAGTTTGAACAAGAGTATCTGGCTGCGCTGGCCAGCCATATGGCGGTGGCGCTCGACCGGATCCATTTGCTCACCGAGCGCAAACGGGCGCAGGAGGAAATCCACCAGCTCAATCAGGAACTCGAACAGCGCGTTCTTGACCGCACCGCCCAATTGGAAGCCGCCAACAAAGAGCTTGAGGCCTTTGCCTACTCCGTCTCCCACGACCTGCGCGCCCCCCTGCGCCATATTGACGGCTTCCTGGAACTACTCCAACAAAGCCTAACCCAGACCCTCGACGAGCGCAGCCAGCGTTATATGACCATCATTTCCAACTCGGCCAAACGGATGGGCCAGTTGATTGATGATCTGCTCACCTTCTCGCGCATGGGCCGCAATGAGATGTCGAAAACGCCGGTTGACCTGGGCGGGCTGCTACAAGAGGTCATCCAAGAATTTACTCCAGAGATGCAAAGCCGCTCCGTCCACTGGCGCATCGCAGACCTGCCCCTCGTCACCGGCGACCGGTCCATGCTGCGCCTGGTGCTGGTCAACCTCATCGCTAATGCCCTCAAATTCACCCGTGAACGCCCACAAACAGAGATTGAAATTGGCTGTCAGACAAACAACAAAGAGAACATCATCTTCATCCGCGATAATGGGGTGGGCTTTGATATGGCCTATGCCGACAAACTGTTTGGCGTATTTCAGCGCTTACACGGAGCCGACGAATTTGAAGGCACCGGGATTGGCCTGGCCAATGTGCGCCGGATTATCCAACGGCACGGCGGCAGAGTGTGGGCGGAGGGGGAGGTTGATCGCGGCGCAACGTTTTACTTTGCGCTGCCGCAATCTGTTCAAGAAGTAGTCATCACAAAGAAAGAAATATGAAAACTTATGCTTTTTGAAAACTACACCCATTGCTTTGATTCTAATGATGTTGAAAATAAGGAGATTGACCATGCTAACCAAAACACAGTATCATTTTATTATCGTGATGATTGGCCTGGGCCTCCTTTTGGCCGGCTGCGCCGCCGCCACGCCGCCAACCCTGCCGGCGACAAGCACGCCGGTTCCCGCGCCAACCGAGGCCGCCGGCCAGCCGCCTACCGTTATGTCGCCCTCGCCCACGCCGGTCTCAGCTCAAACCGGTCAACGAAAAACCATCAGCGCCTGGACTCATAATTTACCTGGCAGCGTGGAAGGCGATGTGCTGGCGGCGACAGTGAAAGACTTTGAACAGGCACAAGGCGATTACAAAATAGAATTAGTGCCGATCTCGCCTGAAATCTATGCTGACCGGGTCACCGGCAGCGCCCAATCTGGCAGCTTGCCCTGCGTATTGGAATTTGACGGCCCCTATCTGTACAACTTTGCCTGGCCGGGCTACCTGCAACCGATTGACCGGTTTGTTTCCGCGGAACTGAAAGCCGATTTCTTGCCTTCGATTATCGCCCAGGGAACCTTCAATGGAAAACTCTACAGCCTGGGGCAGTTTGACTCCGGGCTGGCAATCTACGGCAATCGTCGCTATCTTACGGCGGCTGGGGTGCGGCTGCCCACCTTTGAGGAACCATGGAACCTGGCTGAATTTGAGGAGGTTTTGGAAAAACTGACCGCCTTGCCCGAGGTGGAGCATGCCATTGATATGAAAATTAATTACGGACGAGGTGAGTTCTACACCTACGGTTTTTCGCCCATCCTGCAATCGTTTGGCGGTGATTTGATTGATCGCCAAACCTACCAGCGGGCCAGCGGCGTGTTGGACGGGCCCCAATCGGTTGAGGCGATGCAGCGCTTTCAGAGTTGGTTCGAAAAGGGCTGGGCCAGTAAATCTGCCACTCTGGATGACGAGTTTTACGAATCCAAAAAAGCGGCTCTCTCCTGGGTGGGTCACTGGATGTATAATCCGCATGCCAAAGGTTTGGGGCCAGACCTGGTTCTGCTGCCCATGCCTGATTTTGGACATGGACCTAAAACCGGGATGGGGTCCTGGAGCTGGGGCATCACCAGCAATTGTCAGGACCCGGCCGGCGCCTGGGCTTTTATCGAGTACCTGCTCTCTCCCAAAGAAATCTTACGGATGACAGACGCCAACGGAGCGGCGCCGGCTCGCCGCTCAGTGCTGGCGCAATCCACATTATATGGAGAGACAGGACCCTTGTATCTCTTTGCCCAGCAACTCGAAAGCGACCGGGCGGTCCCTCGTCCGATTACGCCGGCCTACGCCACAATCTCTACGGCTTTTGCCGAAGCCGTTGATAATATTATCAGTGGGGCAGATGTCAAAGCAGAGCTAAGCCGGGCGGCGCAGAAAATTGATCAGGATATCAAGGACCACCAGGGCTATCCGATTCAATAAAGCGACGCAAGCCGCTGGGAGACTACAGTGAGAGTATCGGGCATCAAATCCAAATTGCTACTTGCCTTTGTCACAATCCTCTTCATTATGACCGGATTGAATGTGGGGCTGGCCATCTACTTGACCAATCAACAGAGTGAACGGGAGGCTTTTACCAGCCTGACTCGACAAACTATCTTGCTGCAAAATGACTTGCAAAAAGCGACCCTTGATTTACGCGCTATTGCCCAAAAGACTGCCGGCGGAACCGACAACTTGAGCGACCTGGCTACCATCTATGCCCAAACGCAACAAATAATCACTAACTCCAGGCAACCAGCAGAGTATGAACGGGTGCTGGTGTTCAACAAAGTCATTTCATTAAACCGGCTTCAGGTGGTGCTTCGCTCGGCCGGTTTTTCCAGCATTGCTGTTTATGTAGATAATGAGTTGAGCCATTATGTGACCACCGCCGAGGCCGGCATGAGTGTGTTCCGGGCCGGTCACAAGGCGCTGATTAAGACAGGTCAAAATCAGGCCGGGGAATTAGAGTTCGACAATTGGCCCAATTGGGCTGAGGGCGATTTGCCTTCGTCAATCACTTCCCAGGTGACGCCGGTGAATCGCCCGACTATCTCCTTTTACTTTACCCCAGAGCAGAGGATGGTTTTACAAATTGTCATCCCGATCCAAGCAGTTACTCAAACGGTCATGAGAAATAATATTACGCTGGGTAATCCCGCCGGGCTTTTGGTTAACCAGTTGTCCATCGCCACATCGGAAACGTTGAACCAGAGCGCACCGGGCCAGAACAAGCCGGTCATTATCGGCGCCTTCGTATTTCAAAAGGTCTTTGACCAGGCATTTCTGGAAGAAGTTGCCAGCAAAACGGGCTTGCTGCCGGCCCTGTACTCGCCGGACGGGCTGCGCCAAATCCAAATAGTAGACCTGAAAATCAACCCGGCGGACCTGGGCCAATGGGCGCGGGAGAATCAGGCGGTCATTGACCAGCGTATCCTTGCGGTAGATCGGGAGTCTTATTATCAAACCCTGTCGTTGTGGCAGTTTGAGGAAAAACCGCAGCTCATTATCGGTTTTGCCCAGTCGGCGGCCAGCACCTCACAAAAAGTGCGTGAAACGGTCACCGGCCTGGTTGGGGTAGCCGGCCTGGTACTGGTGGTGGGGGGCGTAGTAGGTTATCTTCTGTTTGACCGGTTGGTCAACCCGATACGGGCGCTCACCGCCGCGGTTTCCCGGATTGGTCTGAGCGTTCAGCAGGAAAGCCCGGACCGGCCGGTGACGCCGGTTGCTTCCGATAAGCTGGTTGAGATTGACCTCCGCGCCGATGATGAAGTGCAACAACTCACCGCCGCTTTTAATGCTATGATTAGACAACTGCGCCAATCATTTGAAACATTGGAAGAGCGGGTAGCCCATCGCACCGCCGAACTAGAAGCGGTCAACAAAGACCTGGAAGCGTTTTCCTACTCTGTCTCGCACGATCTGCGCGCGCCGCTGCGGGCTGTCAGTGGCTTTGCAGCCATTCTCGCCCGCCGCCACCGGGCCAACTTGAATGATGAAGGCCAGCATTACCTGGACAATATCGTACAGGCCGGCGAGCAGATGGGGCGTCTCATTGACGATCTGCTCACCTATTCCCGACTTGGCCGGTCAAGCGTGCATCGGGGGCCGGTGGCCTTGCGCGAAATTTTCACCCTGCTGGCCGAGGAATTCGCCGGGCGGGTCAAAGAAATCGGCGGAAGACTCGAAATCGCGGACGATTTGCCGGTGGTTATGGGCGACAAAACCTTGCTCACCCAGATTTTTACCAATTTGCTGGACAATGCGCTGACTTATCGCCGGGCCGATGTGCCGGCGCAAGTGACCGTCACCCATCAAACCGAAGATAAAATGGTCATTGTCCGTGTTAGCGATAACGGCATCGGCATCGCGCCTGAGTATCAGGAGAAAATCTTTAACATCTTCCAACGCCTGCACAGCCAAGAGGAATATCCCGGCACCGGCATCGGGCTGGCAACGGTAAAAAGGTCGGTTGAGATGCTCGGTGGGCGGCTGTGGGTTGAATCAAAAGTAGGGCAAGGCAGCGCCTTTTTTGTCAAACTGCCAAAGGAGTGAGCGATGAATTATGCGCATATTCTTCTCGTCGAGGATAATCGTATGGATGTTGAACTGACCCTGGATGCGTTTCAGGAGGTGCGGCTGATGAACCCGGTCCACGTTGCGCCGAACGGGCAGGAGGCGCTCGATTACCTCTTTGGGCGGGGCAAATATGCCGACCGTGAGACTTACCCCTTGCCCAGGCTGATCCTGCTGGACTTGAAACTGCCCGGCCTGGACGGTTTTGAAGTTTTGCGCCAGATCAAATCCACGCCGGTTCTCAGACGCCTGCCTGTGATTATCCTCACCTCCTCAAAAGAAGAAGGCGACCGGATACTGTCCTATGATAGTGGCGCAAATAGTTACCTGGTTAAACCGGTTTCGTTTGAGGGATTTCTGAATGTTGTACGGCACATCAAAGGCTACTGGCTCTTGTTGAATGTAGAGCCACCCTTGGAGGAGACATGACCCAACCGATTACCATTCTGTATGTGGACGATTACCCCCTTGACCGCGAGTTGGTGCGCGACGTGCTGGAAAAAGAAGACGGCGGGTTTAAGGTCATCGAGGCGGCCTCCCGGGCGGAACTCGAAGCGCGACTTATGGAAGGCGGCTATGACCTGGTGCTGAGCGATTTCAACATCCTGGGCTTTGAAGGCTTGCAAGTGATGGAGGCCGTCCAGGCCAAAAATGGCTTCCTGCCGGTGGTCATCCTCACCGGCACCGGTTCGGAAGAGGTGGCGGCTGAGGCGCTGAAACGCGGCGCGGCCGATTATGTCGTCAAGAAGCCACACCATATCCGGCGCTTGCCGTTGACCCTGCGGGCGGTGCTAGAACGGATGCGGGCAGAGGAGGCGCTGCGGGAGAGTGAAGAGAAATATCGAACCTTGATCCAGAAGATTCAGGCCGCGGTGGTAGTGCATGGCAACGATACCCGCATATTGACCTGCAATCCCATGGCCCAGGCGTTATTGGGGCTGTCTGAAGATCAACTGCTGGGAAAAACAGCGGTGGATCCGGCCTGGCATTTTTTTCGGGAAGATGGCACGGTCATGCCCAGGGCAGAATATCCGGTTAATCAGGTATTGGCTACGGGCCAACCCTTAAAAGACTTTGTGACGGGCATCCATCGCCCCGATAAGAATGATGAGGTATGGGTGCTGGTCAATGCTGATCCGGTTTTTGACAAAGAGGGTGAAATCTCTCAAGTCATCGTCACTTTCAGCAATATCACCGAACGCAAGCGGGCGGAGGCGGCGCTGCGAGACAGCGAGCGCAGGCTGACAGAAGCCCAACGTATAGCGCATATCGGTTACTGGGAACGTGACCTCGAGGCCGGTCGCATCATTCTCTCGGATGAAGCCTGCCGTATCTTTGGCCTGTCGCCGCAGGAGGTCCCCTTCACCCTGGAGCAGTGGCATCAACGCTGGCTGGAACTGATCCACCCCGAGGATCAGCCGCGCACGGCCCAGGCTGCCGCCGCTGCGCTGCGGGACGGTCCGCCGTACAATGTGGAATACCGCGTTGTCCGGCCTAACGGCGAAGTGCGCTTCATCCACAGTGAAGCGGTAGTAAACAGGGATGAGTCAGGCCGCCCTCGCTCTATGCTGGGTATGATGCAAGATATCACCGAGCGCAAACGGGCGGAAGAAGCCTTGCGCCAGAGCGAGTGGAAGTATCGTGAGATATTTGATAATGTTCTCGATGCCCTGTACTTGCTTGAAGTAACCGACGATGGCCGTTTCCGCACTATCGAAGTCAACCCTGCCCTCGAACGGCTGACCGGCATACCGCGTTCTTTCTCGGTTGGAAAAACGCAGGAGGAAATCGTTCCCCCAGAAGTTGCCGCCATTGTCAATGCCAAGTACCGCCATTGTGTTGAAACAGGTCAACCCATCGAAGAGGAAGTGGAGTTGGACCTGCCCACCGGCCGGCGCTATTTTCAGTCAACTCTTATTCCGGCCCGTGATGAAACCGGAAAAATCCATCGTCTTATCGGTATTTCACGCGACATTACCGAACACAAAAAGGCGCAAATGCAGATCCTGGCCAGCGAACAGCTCTTCCGCGCCCTGGTAGAGAATTCGCCCGACTTTATCGCTCGCTACGACCGGGAATTTCGGCGCGTCTACGTTAACCCTGCCATTCAGAAGCTATTCGGAAAATCGGTAGAAAATGTACTCAATCAGACGCCGGCTGATGAGTCGCCGGTTTACGCCCCCCAAATCTACATTGACCAGTTACGGCAGGTGATTGAGACTGGCGCCGAGCGGGCCGTTGAGATGCCGTTCCGCACCGTTCAGGGTGAGATGCACTGGGCCCACATGCGCTTTGTGCCGGAATTCGGCCCGGACGGACAGGTGGCTTCTGTGCTGGCCATCGGGCGCGACATCCACGAGATCAAAGAAAATGAACAACGCTTTCGGAGGCTGGCGGAAAACTTTCCCGACTTTGTGATGCGATTTGACCGCGACGACCGGCTCACCTACGTCAACCCCGCCGTCGAAAAAGCGTTCGGCCTGCCGGCTGAAGCCTTCATCGGCAAAACATTGCCAGAGCTGCCACAAAACCACAGGCTTGAACAAAACGAGACGCTTATGGCGCTGATCCGCCGCGCTTTTGAAGAGGGTTTCGCCAACAACTCCGAGGTATTCTGGGAAACACAGCTGGGGCAACGTATCTTTGAGATTCGCCATGTGCCGGAGAAAGACGCCACCGGAAATGTTGTCAGCGTGCTCAGCATTGCCCATGACATCACCGAACGGAAACGGGCCGAACAAGAGCGGCTGGCCCATCTGCGGTTCTTTGAATGTATGGATCAAATCAATCGGGCCATACAAGGTACGAATGATCTTGAACAGATGATGAGCGATGTGCTCGACGTGGCGCTTTCGATCTTTGAGTGCGACCGGGCCTGG
The DNA here is from genome assembly GCA_015075405.1 of Anaerolineales bacterium. GTDB lineage: Bacteria > Chloroflexota > Anaerolineae > 4572-78 > J111 > DSQQ01. The sequence continues at coordinate 491,906 of JABTUK010000002.1, read as the reverse complement.
CTCATCTACCCCTGCGATCCCGAGGCTGCCTCGTGGGGTATGCCGATAGAGCGGACTCGGCCGGAATACCCCGGCGCTTCTGCCTTAGGGGTACCCATACCCGTGACCCCTGACACCGTCCAATTTTTCCAGACCGTGAGAGATGCCAGCGGTCCAGCGCAATTCGGCCTGGGCGCGGCGCATCCCCTGCCGGTCCAGAATAGGGAGCTTTACCGCATTCAGTCTATACTGGCCATGTCCATCTACCCCAAGGTAGACAAACCCTATATGTTCGGTCTCCACCAATGCTCACACCCGCGCATTTGGACACCTGAAGAAGAGCGGCTTTTCCAGGAAATTGGCCGGCGGCTGGCCGACGCTCTAACCGGTTTGTTGGTATATCGTGACTTGCAAGAAAGCGAGGCCCGCTTCCGCACCCTTGTGAACCATGCGGCCGACGCCTTCTACTTGCATGACGCCCAGGGCACAATTCTAGACGTGAACTGCCAGGCTTGCGAGAGCCTGGGCTACAGCCGCGAGGAATTGATCGGGATGACCCCTTATGACTTTGATGCGGGTTTTGACCCCTCCTTCATCGATCAGATGGAGGCGCGATTGGATGCCGGAGAAGTGATTGCGGTAGACACCCGGCACCGCCGGAAGGATGGAAGCATGTTTCCGGTTGAAGTTCGCGTCCGCCCATTCTGGCAGGGCCAGCGCCGGTTTTCGGTCTCCCTGGCCCGGGACATTACCGAGCGCAAACGGGCCGAGGAGGAAATCCACCGGCTCAACCAGGAACTCGAACAGCGCGTCCTTGACCGCACCGCTCAACTCGAAGCCGCCAACAAAGAACTGGAAGCCTTTGCCTACTCCGTCTCCCACGACCTGCGCGCCCCCCTGCGCCATATTAACGGCTTCCTGGAACTGCTCCAACAGAGAATGGAGGGGACGCTCGACGAGCGCAGCCAGCACTATATGACCATCATTTCCGACTCGGCCAAACGGATGGGCCAATTGATTGACGATTTGCTCACCTTCTCGCGCATGGGCCGGAGTGAGATGTCCAAAAGGCCGGTAGACCTGGGCGCGCTGGTGCAGGAAGTCATCCGGGAATTTGGCCCGGAGACGCAAGACCGTTCCGTGCAGTGGCGCATCGGGGAGCTGCCCCTCGTCAGGGGTGATTGGGCCATGCTGCGCCTGGTGCTGGTCAATCTTATCGCCAATGCCTTGAAGTTCACTCAGGGGCGTTCCCAAACCGAGATCGAAATCGGCTGTCAGGCAGGCGAAAAAGAGACCATCATTTTCATCCGTGATAATGGGGTGGGCTTTGATATGGCCTATGCCGGCAAGCTGTTTGGCGTATTTCAACGGCTCCATCGGGCCGATGAATTTGAAGGCACGGGCATTGGCCTGGCCAATGTCCGCCGGATTATCACCCGGCATGGGGGCAGAGTATGGGCAGAGGGACAGGTTAATCAGGGGGCCACATTTTATTTTTCGTTGCCGCACTATAGTTAAAGAGGCTCATTTGGACAAATTTTTCTGATTGAGGATGCCCAAAGAAAATTGATTTAGATGTATGAAAGGAGACCTAAAATGAACGACCAAGGACGGGAAACAGACCTGGGCTTTACCCAAGAGATCATCCCGGAATGCCATCACTTGTGTTTGATCTATGATAATGAGGAGCAACGTCGAAAAATTGTTTCTGAATATCTGGCCGCCGGCCTGAAGCGGGGAGAATTTGTTCGCTATTTCTCTGATGTGACCCCCCCGGAGAATATCCGTGCTTGGCTCTCCGAGAGCGGGGTAGACATCTTGAAAGCCGAGACAGAGGGAGCGTTCGGCATCGTCAAAGCTGAGAACGCCTATTATCCGAGTGGGCGCTTGGCGCCTCAAGAAGTGCTCGACGGGGTGACAGCCCGTTATGCTATGCTCAAAAAGACGGGTTATAGCGGCTCGCGCGTCACTGGGGAAATGAGTTGGGTGCTTAGAGACATCCCCGATGCTGACCGTCTGCTGGAATATGAAATTGGTCTCAATATGATCACCGATCCCTTTCCCCACATCGGCATGTGCCAATATGATGCCCGTCTTTTTGATGGAGCGACGTTGTTCAAAGTGCTCCAAGTACACCCTTACATGGTTGCTCAAGGGCAGATAGTCAGGAATCCGTTTTATATCAAACCAGAAGAATTTCTGGCAAAGTTTAAGGCGAATGTCTGAATTCAGAAAGTTGTTCTTTTACCAATCCTAACCTGGACGAGCCAGAACCAAATAGGATTTTTCGCCACGAATTACACAAATTTTCACTAAATTTATTCGTGTTAATTCGTGCAATTCGTGGCAAAGTTCTTGCTCAACGAGCAAGGACTCAACTGCTAAGGCACTAAATCAGGCAAATAGACAAGGGAGCGTGATGGAAGAAGTAGGCCACGAGCAGAGAAATCAGAGCGAGGATTGGCAGCGAGTTGATGCCCGGATTCTGGGGCAAATACTCGCTGCGCAAAATCTCTTGTTCGTTTTGCCTGACAAAGCACGGATTGCAGAATTTTTTTCTGAGGTGCTAGGCCAAGTGCCCGGTGTAATTTCTTGCTTTGTCTGTTTGGGAGATCTGCCTGCGCCAGTGGGAGCAGCGAGTGAGGTTTGCAGCGAATGTGTGACTTTACGAAAAAAGGAGGAGGCAATGTCAGTGATGCCCCGCAACTTCTCCTGCGGGTGGACGACCAGGGAGGGTCTACCCTCAATCAGGCTGGGCACAAATGAGCACACCTTCGGTTTTTTTATTTTTCAAACTGACACAAGCGGTATGGTGGGGCCGTATTGGCCGTTTCTAAACAACCTGGCTAACTATGTCGCACTTTCTCTGGAAAACAGGATGCAGAAACTTCTTTTGGAAAAGGCTCGTGATGAGCTGGAAGACAGGGTTAAAAAACGCACCGAAGAACTAAGACAAATGAACGAGCGTTTCTCCCAACTCAACCAGGAACTCGAACAGCGCGTGCTTGACCGCACCGCCCAACTCGAAGCCGCCAACAAAGAACTGGAAGCCTTTGCCTACTCCGTCTCCCACGACCTGCGCGCCCCCCTGCGCCATATTAACGGCTTCCTGGAACTGCTCCAACAGAGAATGGAGGGGACGCTCGACGAGCGCAGCCAGCACTATATGACCATCATTTCCGACTCGGCTAAACGGATGGGCCAATTGATTGACGATTTGCTCACCTTCTCGCGCATGGGCCGGAGTGAGATGTCCAAAAGGCCGGTAGACCTGGGCGCGCTGGTGCAGGAAGTCATCTGGGAATTTGGCCCGGAGACGCAAGACCGTTCCGTGCAGTGGCGCATCGGGGAGCTGCCCCTCGTCAGGGGTGATTGGGCCATGCTGCGCCTGGTGCTGGTCAATCTTATCGCCAATGCCTTGAAGTTCACTCAGGGGCGTTCCCAAACCGAGATCGAAATCGGCTGTCAGGCAGGCGAAAAAGAGACCATCATTTTCATCCGTGATAATGGGGTGGGCTTTGATATGGCCTATGCCGGCAAGCTGTTTGGCGTATTTCAACGGCTCCACCGGGCCGATGAATTTGAAGGCACGGGCATTGGTCTGGCCAATGTCCGCCGGATTATCCAGCGGCATGGCGGCCGCACCTGGGCCGAAGGTGTCATCAACCAGGGTGCGACTTTTTACTTTTCGTTACCTCTGGATTTAGCGCCCGCTTCTGTGACGCCACAGACCGCGGATAGCGCTCGCGCCGAGACCGGCTAAAACTACCCCCCCCAGGATTATGGCGCTTATAGGAATATCTTTGGGCAAGATTGCGCCGGCGGTAGGGAGATTGTTCTGCTCGTTGGCCGGGGCCGCCGGGTCGCCGGTAATCGGCAGGGGCGGGGCCACCGCCATCGGGGTGGGCAGCGGGGTAGCGGTCAAGGTGGGGGTAGGGGTTGATGTAGGGGTGAAAGTTGGCAGCGGCGGAAAGGTGGGGCTGGCGGTAGGGGTGGCAGTGGGTGTGGGCGGAGGCGGGTAAGGCCCCAGCAGCGAGACATCGTCAATGTTGAAGTTGACCTCGGTGCCCGTCACCTCGTGCTGCACGCCGCGAATGAACAGGGTAATGCGGCTGCTGTTAGCTGTGTAAATCGTCCCGGTAATCAGTTCGAAGACGAGACGAGGCGGTTCATCATTGCTGACGGTATTTGAGCCGATGCGTAGCTGTTCGGTCAGGGTCATGGGAACCCAGGTTTGGACCAGGTGATATTTACCCTGGCCGCTGTAATCAACGCCCCAATCCATGCTATACTGGCCTTTGTTTCTGAGTTCAATGGGGGCATCGGTGCGCATCATGGCAAACATAGTCAGGCTGTAGACCATGCCCGGTACAACATTAACGGTTTGGTGGATGCCGATAACTCGCTCAGGAGCCTGAACCTGGAAAATTTCCAGCAGTTGAGAATGTTGGCCGCTGTGGACGGCTTCAGGCCATTCTTCATCGTACCAGCCAAAGTGAGCCTGACCGTTATCGTAAGGCTGCCAGTAAGTCGCAACGCTGCTGGTGGGATTCTGCTCAAAATCACCGTTCAGGATGGGATTGGTCAGGTTTTGAAGAAAAGGTGGGGAGGCAGTCAAGGTGAAGCCCGAAATGACAAACGCCGACAGAATCAACAAGGCCAACACCAGGGTGAGCAGAACCTTTTTGGGTTTTGTCGCCATAAGGTATTCTCCTCCGCTATGGCAAAACATAATATGGCTGCCGAAACCACTTGTATCATAACATAATCATCATAAAAGTTCAACACTACCTCGCCTTTTTAGATTTAAGGTTACTACTCAGGCTCATGTCATTTCGAGCGACGAAGGAGCGAGAAATCCCCAGGGTACAACACGTAAAAGTAAGGTGTCGAGGATTTCTCCCTGCGGTCGAAATGACATGGCTGAGCAGTTACGATTTAAGTTTGAGCTGAGCCGGTAACATAAAAAAACCCCGCGAGGACGCGGGGTTAAAACATTTAAAGCAATTGTTTATGGCCCAGGGGGTGGGCCGCCCGCCGGAATACAGGCAAGCTGTTGTTGCCCCGGAGGCGTCTGACAAGTGCCCGTGACAGCGCCCTGGGGCAGGTTGGCTGTGCAGGCAGCTCCTGTGGCGGCCCCCCGGCAAGCCTCAAGGGCCTGAGGGGGTGGAAGCGGGGGCTGGTCGGAAGCTGGCTGGGAGGCTGGTTGTGACTGCGCCGGTTGGGCCGGGGGAGGGGTGGGTTGAGGCTGGGGGGTGGGTACGGAGGTAGGCGGTAAAGTTGGGCTGGCTTGAGGCAGTTCAAGCTGTTTCCGTTCTACGGTTGATTGTTGCTCTTGGGCCGGTAGCGGCGGAGTTTGCACCGCCTGACGGGAGCGGCCAAACCACCAGACTCCTAATACAGCCAGCCCAATAACGGCAACCAAGGCTAAACTCAGACCGGCCCATAACATCATTTGCCCGGAGCTGGCTTGCGGTACTACCGCACTGGCCGAGGCCGGAGATAGGGCCGGCGTTTTGGAAGAGGCGCTCTCCAACTTGGTCTTCTGGTTGATCCGGGTGTAGCGGGTGGCAGGAGCCACATTCGCGGGGGGTGGGCTAGATGCGGACGCTTGAATGGCAGCCTGCAACGCCTTGACCATATCGCCGGGGGTAGCATAGCGGTCCTCAGGTTGTTTAGCCAGCGCCTTTAAAATAACGCGTTCAATGGCTTCAGGGATGGTAGCATCAACTTTGCTGGGAGGAGGCAGAGGGTCTTGAATGTGCTTAACCACAATTGCCATCGGCGTCTCTGCCCTAAATGGCACCTGCCCGGTAACCATCTCATACAAAATAATTCCCAAAGCGTAAATATCTGTGCGCCCATCCAGGGCCTGGCCCATCCCCTGCTCCGGCGACATATAGCTGGGTGTGCCCACAATGATGCCGGTACTGGTCAGGTTTGAAACCCCGGCCACCAATTTGGCCAGGCCAAAGTCGGTGAGCAGGCAGTTACCGCGCGAGTCGATCAGGATATTGCTGGGTTTGACATCCCGGTGGATGATACCCTGGGTATGAGCATAGTCTAAGGCATCGCCAATTTGCTCGATGATGCGACCAATTTCGGCCAGGGTGAGTGGCCGCTGGCTCATGAGCGAGGCCAGGTCGCCGCTTTCGATGAAGGGCATGACAATGTAAGTATACCCTCCATCCGCCTCGCCAAAATCGTGGACAGGCAGGATGTGGGGGTGTTGAAGTTTAGCCAAAACTTTGGCCTCGCGTTCAAAGCGGTCCACAAATTGGGGGTCTTTGGCATAATGCTGCGGCAGCACCTTGAGGGCCACAAACCGATCCACACCCGGCTGAAAAGCTTTGTAGACGGCCGCCATGCCGCCTTCGCCCAGGGGAGCGATGATGCGGTAGGGCCCAAATTGCTTGCCGGTTAAATCTTCCATATGACTCATCTCCAAATTCCCTGTAACAGCGACGCTGTGTTTATTTTCCAGTCTGTGATAAACATCTTATCAAACTCAAATCCATTTGAATAGGGCCAAAGGTAATGACCAATAGTACCGAATTTATTGCCCGATTGTCCCTTCATCACCAATTGTGAGTTGTGAATTGTTAATGAATAAGTCGGCTCATTAAACCGTTAAGGCGCGCCCAGAGCCTGGCGGAGAGCTTCCTCACTGATGCCCAATTTAGCTGCTGCGGAGGTCAAGTTGGGTGGGGGTGGACCGAGAGCCTCACGCAGTTGTTGTTCAGTTATTCCCAATTGAGCCGCCGCTGCGGCCAGGTCGGGGCGACCGCCGGAGGGTCCACCCTGCGGCGGCTGGCCATTGCCCGGTCCTTGAACTGGGGCTGATCCCTGACCGCCCTGGGGCGGGCCGCCTGCCACGCCACCCAACGCACCGCTAACAGCCATCATATCAGCCATATCCACTGTGCCGCGCATGCAGCCGACGGTATAGGGGAAATCCCAGGTGGCATGATAATGGTACATTTCCAGCCTTTGTCCATCCCACTCGATCATGTGGGTGTGTCCATGACATTCATCCAGATCGGCGCTGGTCAATTCCTGGCCGCCTTCGCCGTAACGGCCATAGATACCAAAGCCGTCAAGAATATAACCCATCAACGCCGAATGGCCGTCGCTGGTTCTGGCGTCATCGAGGCAGGTGGTCAAACTATGATAGTGATACACGCCTGCCTCCTGGGGATGTCCCTGGCAGCCATCTTGTGTTTCGTGGGCTACAGCATCCCGTCCCGGCGCATCAAGGGCATTGAACAGGACGGAACCTGTCAATAGAATGCCAATCGCGCCCGGCACGCACGAAGGCTGCGCGGCCAGGGTTGGGTTGGCCGGCAAGTCGAACTGGAAATTCTGCGCGGTAATACCATGCGGGTTGCGGTCGGTTTGATAGGCATCATCAGTCTGAGCGATGGGGTAGATGCCGGTGGCGTGATTGGGCAAATCGTTGCTGGTAAACACGCGCCTGTCGCCCTGAAGCGTTATCTCAAACTGGTACGGCCAGGTAACTGAACCATCCACGATGGCTTTGGCGGTAAAATCGTAAGTGCCATCGCCATTGATCCACGGCCCATCCTGAAAGGCGCCGCCCGCCTGAGGGTTGGTCTGGCAAGCCCAAATCCAGCCTACCTGCGGGCCATTAGCTAATTTGCCGTCGCCGAGGGGCAGATGGGTGAGGTCAACGGAGACAGATGACGAGGCAGCCGCCTCTGGGGCAAGCGTGGTTGGATGTATTGGGGTTGGGGGTGGGATGACCTCTGAAGCAGGGGTATTCGCCACTTCCGGCGCAGTTTCAGCGGATGCCTGAGTAGTATTTACAACGACGAGGGTTGCCGTCGGCGTGGGTGGCGGTTGGGTCTGAACCGGGGCGGTAGGAGGTGGCTCTTGGACCAGGGCAGCCGTTGAAGGAACAGGCGCGGCCTGGTTTTGAGCCGGCGGAGGAGGCGGCGGCGCTGCCGGCTCGGCAGCGCCACACCCCAGCAGCGTAAAAAGAAAAACAAGAACGGAGAGCCTTTTTGTGAGTGAGGTCATTGTCAATCTCCTTTTTGGGGTTGGCGATGAGGGTCTATTAGTCATCAGTGAGGTTGTTGCTTACTCAATGTCATTAAGTTAAGGATGTAGCATAGGGCCTCGTGCCCGCCCACAAGGGGCTAAACTACGCTAACTTAATGACATTGGTTACTTACTTGAAAATAAGTGGCAGGTAAGCCGTTTGGTTCGCCAAGAAGACCGCCACCGCATTGTCAGTAAAGCCGGTGGTGTAGAGGTGTTTGCCATCGGGGCTGACCGCCACCGAGATGGCTGTGGCTAGACCGTCCACGCCGTCCACGCCATCTTGTTTCATTTCGACAAAGGCCAGCGCGCCACTTGTTGCGTTGCGGCTGAAGACCGCCACCGCGTTGTCATCACTGCCGGCGGCATAGAGGTGCTTGCCATCGGAACTGACCGCCACTGAGAAAGCGCCGTTCAGCCCATCCACGTCGTTCAGCCCATCTTTTTGCGCTTCGACAAAGGTCAGCGCGCCGGTCGTCGCGTTGCGGCTGAAGACCGCCACCGCGTCGTCATCACTGCTGGCGGCATAGAGGTGCTTGCCATCGGAACTGACCGCCACCGAGAAAGCGCCGTTCAGCCCATCCACGCCGTTCAGCCCATCTTTTTGCGCTTCGACAAAGGTCAGCGCGCCGGTCGTCGCATTGCGGCTGAAGACCGCCACCGCGTCGTCACCACTGCTGGCGGCATAAAGATGGCTACCATCGGGGCTGACCGTCACCGATCTGGCTCCGTTCAGGCCGTCCACGCCATTCACCCCATCTTTTTGCATTTCGACAAAGGTCAGCGCGCCGGTCGTCGCGTTGCGGCTGAAGACCGCCACCGCCTCGTCACTACTACCGGCGGTGTAGAGGTGCTGGCCATCGGGGCTGACCGCCACCGAGAAAGCGCCGTTCAGGCCGTCCACGCCATTCACCCCATCTCTTTGCATTTCGACAAAGGTCAGCGCGCCGGTCGTCGCGTTGCGGCTGAAGACCGCCACTGCCCTGTCACCCTGGCTGGCGACGTAAAGATGGCTGCCATCGGGGCTGACCGTCACCAATCTGGCGCCGCCCAGGCCGTCCACGCCGCCCACCCCATCTTTTTGCGCTTCGACAAAGGTCAGCGCGCCGGTCGTCGCGTTGCGGCTGAAGACCGCCACCGTCTCGTCACTGAAGCTGGCGGCATAAAGATGGCTGCCATCGGGGCTGACCGCCACCGACCAGGCTCCGGCCAGACCGTCCACGCCGTCCTGTCCATCTTTAACAACTTGAACAAAGTCGAGCAGGGCCGCGCTGGCCGGCGCCGCCAGCAACAGCCACAAGAGCAAGGGGAGAAGATATAAACTTTTAGAAATTTTGGGGTTGAACATGCAGGTAACCTCTTGTTGTAGGATGGGTGATGGGTTTGATTGGTTGAAGATAGCTTCAATATTTAATTATAATCAAAAAGAGAGGATGGTCAGTCGTGTCATCAGGACAAGTTTGTAGCATATTTTGGACAATTCCCCAACCCCTAACCCGGACAAGCCGGAACCAAAAAGGGTTCTCACGCAAAGGCGCAAAGACGCAAAGGTTTTTAATAAATTTTTCTTGGCGTTCTTGGCGACTTTGCGTGAGATTTTCTTGCTCAATGTACAAGGACTCAATTGCTAAGGCACTAACCCCTGCCCCCTTACTCCGACAAGTTGTGCTCAAGGGCAAACTTAATCAGGCCGGGTAAGTTTTGGATGCCCAATTTTTCTTTGATGCGGCCGGTGTAGGTATGAACGGTAGTGATGGCCACGGTCAGCAGGTCGGCAATTTCGGCGTTGCTTTTGCCCTGGGCCATCAACCGCAGCACCTCCCGTTCCCGTGAGGTCAGTTTGAGCAGTGGACTTTGGCTCAAATTCTGCTCCTGGGCGGCCGACTCGTGCAGGTTGGTGGCGACATACTGCATATACACACTCATTTTATCCAGAACGCGGCCAGCGTTCTCCAGATGGCTGGCAAGCAAGGGGTCGTGCGCCGGGCTGAGCATGGTCTGGGCCAAGCGCAGATTGGATTGCAGCAGGGCGATATTCTGCTCGATTTCTTGATGCAAGCCCGAGGCCAGCCCCTGTCGTTCTCGCTGTTGGGTCTCAATCAGCCAGTTGGTCATCGAGCGCAGTTGTTCACTCTGCTGGCTGACCAAGTTAAAGAGGCGCTCTTTTTCCTCTTGATGGCGGAGGCGTTGTTCAATCTCCACTTTGAGGGCTTCATTGGCCTGGGCCAGTTCCGCCGTTCTGGCTTGTACCTTTACTTCTAAGGACTCGTTGGCCTCTTGCAATGCTTGCTGCAACTGTCGCAGGGTCAGATGGGTTTTAATGCGGGCCAGCACCTCTTCAACCTGAAAGGGTTTGGTGATGTAATCCACCCCGCCGATGGAAAAGGCGGTCATCTTATCAAAAATTTCGTCCAGGGCGCTGATAAAAATAACCGGAATAGGCTCGGTTTTTTGATTGGCTTTCAGATGGCGGCAGACCTCGTAGCCGTCCATATCGGGCATCATAATATCAAGCAAAATTAAATCCGGCGGGTCTTTTTGCGCCGCAGCCAGCGCATGAGCGCCCGAAGGGGCCAGGCGCGCTTTGTAGCCCTGTTCGGCCAATAGGCCGGCCAAAAGACGCAGGTTTTCTGGGGTGTCGTCAACAACCAGGATAGTTTTGCTCATTTGGACTACCTTAAAAAAGGAACTCAAAGGCACTGAGGGCACTGAAGGAACTCAGGGAAACTAAAGAAGAGTTCCTTCAGTTCCCTTGAGTTCCCTCAACTCCCCTCAACGTAAAATAGAACTCACTTCCTTGCCCCGGTGCGCTTTCGACGCCGCAGTGACCGCCCAGTTTGTTCATGATGCGGCGGACAATAGAAAGGCCCAGGCCATGCCCCTCAACGCGAACCGAGGTGAGCCGGGTAAATTCGGTAAAAAGCTGGGCCTGCGTCTCTGGGCTAAGGCCCGGCCCATAATCCCGCACCCAAAAACGAACTGCGCCGTCGCCTTGAGGAGTCGCTCCCAATTCTAAACGGGGTGGTTGTCCGCCGTATTTCAAACCATTGCTGAGATAGTTGGCCCAGACTTCCTCAAGCCAGGGAGCATACCCTTGCGCTACAGGCCAGCTATCCGCCACTACGAGTTTGGGCTGATATTGGTCAATCATAGGGGAGAGACGGCTAAGGGCCTGGTTAACCACCTCGGCCATATTCACCGGAGCCATCTGCACCGCTGCTCGGCGCACCCCGGCTAACAGCAGCAGTTCATCAATGATATTGTTCATTTTACGGCTGGCATTGATGCTGATTTGCAGCAATTGGCGCATATCTTCATCTAAATCGGGCAGACACTCCTGCATGAGGCTCAACGAGGCCAGAGCTTTAGCCAGAGGGCTTTTAAGGTCATGAGCTACGGTGTGAGCAAAAGCATCCAATTCCTGGTTCTGCTCCTGGAGTTGCCGATTTTGCGCTTGTAAGGTTTGGCGCATTTCTTCCAGGCCAAGATGGGTACGGACCCGGGCCAGCACCTCTTCAACCTGAAAGGGTTTGGTGATGTAATCTACCCCGCCGATGGAAAAGGCGGTCATCTTATCAAAAATTTCGTCCAGGGCGCTGATAAAAATAACCGGAATTGAGCGGGTTCGTTCATCGGCCTTTAACCGCCGGCAGACTTCGTAACCGTCCAACTGGGGCATCATAATGTCGAGCAGAATCAAATCGGGCAACTCCTTTTGGACGGTGGTCAAGGCCCACTCACCCGTTGAGGCCGGGCGGACTCGGTACCCGTGCTGGGTCAACATCTCGACCAACAGCCGCAGATTCGCCGGGGTGTCATCCACCACTAAAATGGATTTTTTTTTGACCTCGTTCATGCAGCCCCTCCTCGAATCAGCTTTATGATTTTGTCGTACTCAAAATGATGAGCCAGGCGGGCCAATTCGTCGGCCAGCGCCGAGTGGAGCGGACGAATTTCGGCAATGGTCTGGTCAATCAATTCGATATCGCCCAGCTCTGCCCCTTCGATAAGCTGCGCCAGCAGTTCGGCGGGCAAATCGGCCCTGCCAGAGGCTAAATCTTCAAGCAGGAATTTTTCCCGGCTCTCCGGCGCGGCTGCCGGTTGGCTGTCTGCCGCATAGACAAACCTGACCCCGATATGTTTGCGCATGAGGGCAAAAATATCGGCTTCGCGGAAAGGCTTGCGCAAAAAGTCATCGCAGCCTGCCGATAAGACTACCGCCCGCTCCTCTTCAAAAGCGCTGGCCGTCAGGGCGATAATGGCCGTAGCCTGCCCCTGCGTGGTCGCTTTAATGCGTTGGGCGGCCTGGTAGCCGTCCATGACCGGCATCCGCATATCCATCCAGATGAGCTGCGGCGCAAACTCCTGCCAGATTTCCAAAGCTTGTTGACCATTTTCGGCTTCACGCAGGTCAAAACCGAGTGGGCTGAGGAGTTTAACCAGCAATTGCCGGTTGGCCCATTGGTCGTCCACCACCAAAATTCGATACTGGGGCTGGCCCGGCTCCAGGGCAACAACGCGATTTTCGATTGTGGATTTACGATTTACGATTTCAGATTTATCTACTAACTGGACTTTAACCTCAACTTTGAAAGTTGTGCCATGGCCTACTTCGCTTTCAACAGTGATGTCGCCGCCCATGAGTTGCACAAATTTGCGGCTAATCGGCAGCCCCAGGCCGGTGCCTTCTCCCATTTGCCGGCCGGTTTCTGTTTGGACAAAGGCTTCAAAGAGGTGGTCCATTTCATCGGGGGCAATACCGGGGCCGGTGTCTGAGATGGAAATCTGAAGGATGAAGGATGAAGGATGAAGATTATTTATATCTTCTTCTTTCATCCTTCCGCCTTCATCCTTCATCCTTGCAGTTAAGGTTACTTCGCCCCGTTCTATGAACTTCAACGCGTTGCTGAGCAGATTGATCAAAACCTGGCGTAATTTCACCTCGTCGGTGCGAATGTAACGGGGCAGGTCAGCGGGTTGGTCGAAGATGAGACGCAGCCCTTTGTCGCTGGCTTTCAGAGAAAACATGTCCTCCAAGTCGGTCAGCAAGTGATATAAATCAAAGTCGTTTTCATTAAGGCTGATACGTCCCGCTTCAATTTTGGAAAAATCGAGCACTTGATTGATGAGCGAAAGCAGGTGTTCGCCGCTGCGGCTGATAATGCGCAGGTTTTCCCGCTGTTCCGACGACAGCGTTTGGCTGCGAACCATCACCTGGGCAAAGCCCAGAATAATGTTGAGGGGCGAGCGCAGTTCATGGCTCATATTGGCTAAAAAGGCGCTTTTGGCCCGGTTAGCGGCTTCGGCGGCCTGGCTTCGCTCTTCAGCCAGGGCTTTGGCCTGCAGCAACTGCTCCTGCGCCCGCTGGCGTTCAATAACTTCTTGCTCTAACAGGGCGTAGGATTGGGCCAGGTCTTCCGTGCGTTCGGTCAATTCCCGCGTCCGGACGGCCACCTGAGACTCAAGCAGCCGGTTTCGTCTTTCAATAGATTGGACTCGCCAGCGGTAGCCCCCATAAACCAGGCCGACCAGCCCCAGCAACGCCGCCGCTCGAGACCAGAGCGTATCCCACCAGGGCGGCAACATGACGACGTTAAGCCGAGCCTCCTGGTCACTCCAGACACCGTTGTTGTTGCTCCCTTGCACCCGAAAAACGTACTCACCGGGGGGCAGGTTGGTGTAGGTAGCAAAGCGGCGGTCACTGCCCACCTCATTCCAGGCCGATTCGAAGCCTTCCAGCCGGTAGCGATAACGATTCTTGGCCGGGGCGGCGTAGCTAAGGGCGGCAAACTCAAAGGTAATGACGTTCATATCGGGCTGTAGGGTCAGTTTGTCAGTTTGCCAGAGGGCTTGCGGTAATAGGGGGCCTCGGCCGGGCAACACCGGCTTGTTAAAAAGCTGAAAGCCGGTTAGCACCACTGGGGGCTGGTAAGGGTTATCGTTAATTTGCTCCGGGTAGAAAGCAGTCAGGCCGTTGGTTCCCCCAAAAAACATGCGTCCATCGGCGGCCCGCCCGAAGGCTCGCGCGGTAAATTCATTACCTTGCAGGCCGTCGGCGGCGTCGTAATGGCGAAAGGTCTCGGTCTGAGGGTCAAATTTGACCAGTCCTTTTTTGGTACTGAGCCACAGGTTGCCGCTCTGGTCTTGCAGCAAGCCGACTATGTAGGCCGTCGGCAGGCCCTCTGTTTCGGTGTAATACTTGGCTGTTTCAGTATTGGGGTCAAAGCGGATGAGGCCATCGCGGGAGGCTACCCAAATGAGGTCGTTTCTGTCTTCAAGGACAGCTTCCATATAGCTATCCGGGCCGGCGTCCCCCGCCCTGGCTCGATAGTGACGATAGGTTCCGCTGCCTGGATCAAAGCGACTAAAGCCGTTCAGGGTGCTAATCCAAATCTGGCCTGTCCGGTCTCCGTATAAATCGGTGATGGGAGGCCGGGGCGCAGTGGCGTAAGGCGCGCCGGCGGTCAGGGCGCTGAGCGATGGTGGCCCTTCATAAAATTGAACCTTCTGGCGCGAGGGGTCAAGCTGATACAGGCCATCGTGGTCCACCGCAATCCATAACGCCCCCGCCTTATCTTCATAAAAGTCCACGATGGACTTGGGCGGAGTCGGCCTGTTCACCGCTGTTTTGAAGGGGTACGGCGTAAATTGACCGGTCGCGGGGTCAAAACGGTAAAGCCGAAAACCGCTCAGGCCCAGCCAGACCAGGCCGGCCCGGTCCTGGTATATAGCGTTAATCATGCCCTCTGCCGTCAGGGGATAATGCCTTACTTGACCATTGGCGAAGTCAATCAAGTCGAGCGCGTTCCCAACACCCAGCCACAAGCGGCCCTCAGCAGCGACATAGAGGGCGTCTACCGTATTTGCCGCCAAACTTGCCGAGGTATTCGGGTTGTGGCGATAGTGGGCAAAGCGGGCCTGGAGAGGATCGTACAGGTTCAGGCCGGCCTCACCTGTGCCAATCCATAACACGCCGGCCCGGTCCCGGTACAGTTCGGTCAGACTGTCATCACTCAAACTATCCACCTGGGTTGCCTCGTGGTAGTAGTGATGAAGCATCTGTCCGGTTCGCGGGTCAAACACATAAAGACCGCTCCGGGCGGCCAGCCAGAAGTTGCCTGCCTCATCCTCCAGCAGGTCATCCACCCCACGCGGGGCGGGGTAGTGGGTAAACGTTTCACGTTGAGGGTCGAACTGGTAAAGACCAGCCGTGCCGGCGGCCCAGAGGTTGCCGGCGGCATCCCGGTGAAGCACGGCCAGTCGCGCTTCCTCGGGGGTGGACGGCTGATAGTAGGTAAAATCCTCCGTAGTGGGATTGTACTTGGCCAAAAGGTTGGTGGCAGCCAGCCACAGATTGCCCGCCTCATCTTCGAGCATGTCCCACACTCCGCCGCCTTGAAAGGTAGCGGGATTATTGGGATCAGACACATAGCGGGTGTAGGTCTGGGTGGCGGGGTTGAACTTATTGAGGCCGGTCAACCCGCCGCCGACAAACCAGAAATTGCCGGCGCTATCTTGAAAAATGGTAAACACCCGATCTCCCGCCAGGCTGTTGGGGTTCTTTGGGTCGGGCAGATAACGGGTGAAGGTTTCGGTGCGGGGATCAAATTTGTTAACGCCGCCGCCTTCGGTGGCAATCCAAATCAGCCCCTCTTGGTCTTCAAAAAGGTCACGGATGTGATTGTGACTCAGACTGTTGGGGTTAGCAGGGTCATGTTTATAGGTGGTGAAGCGGTAGCCGTCGAACCGGCTCAACCCGGCCGGTGTGCCAATCCACATAAAGCCCTGGCGATCTTGCAGGATGGCCTCCACCGAATTTTGAGCCAGGCCGTCGTCGGAGGTGAGGTGGGTGAAGTGTATGGCCGGCTCGAGGCCGGTTGAGGTTGCCTCAGCGCCGCCCTGGGCAGAGATTGGGGTTGGATTGCTGAGATGCAGTAAGAAGAATGGAATGAAAAATAGGAGAAATCGGTTCATCTCATATAGTCCTCTAGAAAATTTTCGCCGGGGTTAGGGGATTGGGGGATAAAAAAGAAAGAAAAAACCCCCTGATCCCGGCCCAAAACCTTGGAAAGAACCTTTCCGGGTATCTATACCATCTTGTTTCACAGTGTTGAGAATATTATATCATACAACATCGGTTGAGGAATATGCCTTGATGCTTCAGTCTCGGATGGACTTTGTGTTATAATGCCTCTGACAACAACAAGGTCCGACATTTCAAAAGTTTATGTTCAATAAATTTCTGCCAGGATGGATAATTCTTTTGCTGTTCGCTGGGCTTTCCTGCACGCCCAAACCTCAGCCTGCCTCTCTGGCCAGCCTGATGAGTCGAGCGGAGCCGCTGCTCAGCGAGCGGCGCTACACCGAAGCCGCCGCCGCGCTGGAAGAAGCAGCCCAGACCTACCTCAACCGGCCCGAACCTTTGCTGAAAATCGGCCAGATTTACCTGGCCCAACGGCGCTGGCTGCTGGCGGAGGACGCTTTTAACCGCGCCCTGGCGCGCGCGCCCAGGCAGGGGCCGGCTCTGGCCGGGCTGGCCGAGACGCTCTACCATCAGGGTCGCCTGCGCGAGGCGCTTGACCTGTGGCAGGAGGCAGCCACCATTACCCCGCCTGGGCCAAAGGCATGGACCGGCTTGGGCCGGACTCATCTGGCCCTGTTTGATTTTGAGGCAGCCAGGGAAGCTTTTCTGGAGCAGCAGCGCCGGCAAACCGATCCAGAAGCGCAGTGGTATCTGGCGGCATTGACAGCGCCGACGGATTGGGCTGCAGCGATGGCATATTTGCAGGCTATACCCGCAGCGGGCGAACTGGCGAGCCGGCGGGATTATCTTTTGGCGGCCCTGCAGCCGTTTGATAAGGCGTCGGCCCAGGCCGAGGTAGCCAAAGCGACCGGCATTGCCCTGGCCCAGGCCCAGGTGTGGCCGCTGGCGATCCACGCCTTGACAATTGCCAGGGAAGAACAGAAAACCGCTGACGCCGAAACGCTGGCTTTTCTGGGATATGCCCAGGCGCAGGCAGGCAGGCCTGCGCTTGAGCTATTTGAACAGGCGCGCCAGGCCGATCCTGACTCGGCTTTGCCGCTATATTTTGAGGGGCTTTACTTGCGCCAACAAGGGGCTTTGAAGGCCGCCGAAGCTTCCTTCCATCAAGCCGTCACCCTGGCCCCAGACAACGCCGCCTTTTATGCCGAAATGGCTGAGACCAAGGCCAAAAAAGGCGAACTGTCCACGGCCGAAATCTGGTATCAGGCGGCGGTGCAGGTTTCTGAAGATGACCTTCGGTTCAGGTTATTGCAGGCTCAGTTTTACGCCAATTGGGGCTACAACATGGCCGAGGGAGGTATTCCGGCGGCTGAGGCGATTATCGAAACGGATAAAAATAACGCCGAAGCGTATGATCTGCTGGGCTGGATGCAGTTTTTAACCGGCGCACCCGAGGGAGGCGAAGCGGCCCTACGCCAAGCCCTGGCTTTGAACCCTGATTTAATCAGCGCTCGGTATCACCTGGCGCGGCAGTTGGAAGTCAGCGGGCGAATGACGGAAGCAGCCACCGAGTACCAACGGGTGGTTGATTGGGACACGTCGGGCCTTTTCAGGGATAAAGCTTTGACAGATTTGCAGCGGTTAAAAACAGAGTAAAACCAGTTCACTACCCTACACCTGACTATTTTGGGGGTAAAAGCTCTCGCCAAGTCGCAAAGCCGCAAAGAAAAGTCCGGCATCAGCTTAAAAACTTGGCGTTCTTTGCGCCTTAGCGTGAGAATTGGGGCAGGTATAGGTTAACAAAAAAGCTGGCTACTGCTCGCTGGTCAAGCGAACCAGGGCATCGAGGGCTGCTTTCATTTTTTCCAGTTCCTCGCCGTAGGTGGCCCAATCGCCATTTTGGAGCGCTTTCTGGGCGGCCTCGTAATGATTGGAGGCGGTAATGGCGAGTTGGTTGAGATCATCACTCAGGGGTTCGGTGGGAACAGCGGGAGGGGTGGGAGATTGGGTCGAGGTGAGCGGCGGGCCAGCCTCGCCAAAGAGCGCCTGTAAGCCCGCAGCCAGCGTCTCACGCATGACCACTCGATCCCCGGAAACGACAATCACCCGCTTGAGTTCAGGGATCTGGCCGTTGACAGCCTGGAGATAGAGCGGCTCTACGTAGAGCAGTGAGTTGTCTATCGGCAGCACCAACAGGTTGCCCCGAATTACCTGCGAGCCGCTTTGACTCCACAAGGTAATCTGAGCCGAAATTTCCGGGTCTTGATCAATCCGCCCTTCGATTTGCAGCGGTCCAAAAACCAACTCCTGCTTGGGGAAGCGATAAACGATCAGCTGGCCGTAATTTTCACCATCGGAGCGAGCGGCCAGCCAGGCAATCAAATTGTCTTTGGTGTTAGGGGTAAAAGGTTGGGTCAGCACATATTCATTTTGCGTCTCACCGGGCAGGCGGAGCACCACATAATAAGGTTCGACATCTTGGGTATTGCCAGCAAAGGTTTCCTTGGGCGTCTGCCACAGATCTTCCTTGTTATAAAACACATTGACATCCCGCATATGGTAGGTTTGAAACAGCCGGGCCTGAATGGTGAAAAGGTCTTCGGGGTAGCGCAGGTGAGCGCGCAGCCAGTCGGGCATATCGGCCAGCGGGGTAAAGAGACCGGGGAAAATCGCCAGGTAAGATTGAATCAGCGGGTCGGTGGGATCAATCACATAAAAAGTGGGCGTCCCGTTATAGGCGTCAATTACTACTTTAACCGAGTTGCGGATGTAATTGAGGTCGCCAATCGGCTCCGAATAAGGAAAAAGATTAGAGGTGGTGTAGGCGTCGAGCAGCCAGTAGAGTTGGCCGTCCGGGTTGATGATGAGATAGGGGTCGCTGTCGTAGCGCAGAAACGGCGCAATGTGGCGGGCGCGGTCAGTAATGTTGCGAAAGAGCATCACCCGGCTGGTGGGCGTAAAATCCTGGCTGAGCAGCATGTTCACATCGGCCAGGCGCAGGGCAAAGGCCAGCCGCTTGAGGTAGCTGTCGAGCACAACGCCGCCGCTGCCTTCGTAATTGGTATAAACGTTCTGGTCGCCGCTGGGGTAACTAAATTCACGCTCCTGAGTTTGCACAAAAACATAGTCGGCAGTGCCCTCACCGTGATAAATTTCGGGGCGGGTAATATCCAGCCCCACCGATGACTCGGGCGGCAAATCTTTGACCCATAACAGCGGCAGCCCATCGCCGGTGACTTCGTTGACCGGGTTGACCACCGCCCCATAGCCATGCGTAAATTGCAGCCGCTGAGTGACCCAGGTGGGGTCTTGCAACCGGCTGACATCCAGCTCGCGGGCGGCGAGGGCTACCTGGCGAATTTCGTCGTTGATGGTGTAGCGGTCCAGGTCAATATCAAAAAAGCGATAATACAGGCGAATAGCCTGAATTTGCTGGTAGGTTTGCTGCAGCGGCCGGTAATCCCACAGCCGGATGTTTTTCAAGGTTGCTTCGTTATCGGTCAGCATTTCGCTAGACAGAGGCGCTACCTCGCTAAAATCACGCTCCTGCACCCGGTCGAGGCCGTAGGCCAGGTTGGTAAAGCGGATGTTGTTTTCAATATAGGGGGCTTCGCTGGCCAACTCGTTGGGTTCGACCATGTAACGCTGGACCAGCCCCGGAATAAAACCCGCGCCGACAATCCCGGTCACAATCCAAATGAACACGGCCAGTAAACTGAGGGCCGCGCGCCGCAAAAAGATATTGACCAGCAAAATCCCGGCGGCAATCACCGCAATGGCAATCATTACCCACAACGCCGGCAGCGCAACATTGATGTCGGTATAGCTGGCCCCAAAGGCAACCCCGCGCGTTGAGTACATCAGGTCAAACCGATCCAGCCAGTGACCCACCGCAAAAGCCAGAAAGATAAAGATACCTAAAACGGCAAGGTGCAACTGGACGTGGGGCAAAATAACCAGGCGGCCTTCGGTTAGGTTGTTCTGCTGGGCCAGAGCATAAATGGCCGCCGCGCCAATCAGCGACAGGAAGAGGGCAATTACCAGCCAGCGCTGGACAAAATGATAAACCGGCAGGCTAAAAATATAAAAGCCGACATCCATATTAAAAATAGGGTCGGCCAGATTGAAAGACTGGCGGTTGAGAAACCGCAGAAATAGCAGCCAATCGTTGGAGGCTGCTACTGCCACCAGCCAGCCGAGTACCAGACCGGCGGCCCAGGTAAGCCAGACAATAAAACGCTGGGCCACCAGTGTTTCATCGCTAAAGAAAAGCACATTTTGCACCGACTGCCAGCGGGCGATAAAAACATTGAGCCAGAACAAAACCACCACCGGCCCGGCCACCGCCAACCCCACCCCTACCCGCGCCCACAGGCCGGTTAAAAAGACGCTATCCAGATTGAGATGCTGAAACCAGAGGAAATCGGTGTAAAGGCCGACGCCAAACTGGGCCAGCAAATAGAGCACGCCGGCAATAATAACGATAGTCCACAAGCGCAGTCGGGTTGGCAAACTCATAATAAGGTATGTCACTCTCCAACGTTCAACGTTAAACGTTGAACGTTTAATGTCTAGCAGCCAGTTGTTGCTGTAAATTAGCGATTTCTTTTTCCAAATCTTGAATTTGCAGGGTAATATACGAAGGTGTATGCAAAGCGCCAAATTTGGCAGCTTTTTCCTGCAAATCGTACAGTTCCCGAGTTTTTTGAGAAAGCAAAGTTTTTAAATGCGCGCTAGTATCTGGCATAATTTCTGCGCCAAATTGAGGCTTTTCCCCCGGAAATATTTGATTTTCATACTGAGCATAGGCCGCGAGGTTATCTTCCTTAACCAGCTCGAGTAACCGCATCGTCAGCACTTTACTCTCGCAGTATTCGATAAGTCGCTGGATCATCTGGTCTTTACCCATACCACTGGAAAAGCGCTCGGTTACAGGCCGTAGTTCGGGAAAATCGGTGCAGAACTGGCGAAGACCTTCATCCGTTTCAAAGGCAGCAGTTAATAATTTTCGAATAGCTCTGATATTGTAGGCAGGCTGACTCACGGGAACCTCCTGATTCAAGGGAGTGGGTATGAAGTTAGTATACCATTTCTCTATAATTCTGACCACTTCTTTGCACTGGTCAGTTTAATAAGCAAAAAAGCCTCGTTGTAACAACGAGGCTTTTTTGTAAAACTTTATTCTATTAATCGGCTTAGTAGCCGCTATATCCGTCGTCGTAGCCGCCGCCGTAACCACCCTGATGGCCCCAACCACCGCCATAATACCCACCATCATAGCCACAGCCGCCATAGCCCCAGCCGCAACCGCCATAGTAACCGGCTGGGTTGCCACCATAAGGATACGGATACCGCATGGGGGGAATGAATAACCATTGGCCGGCATAAATCCAGTTGGGGTTGCGTAGACCGTTGGCGCGGGCAATTTCCCAGGGATTAACCCCAAAACGGCGGCCAATGCTGAACAGGGTGTCGCCGTAGCGGACTCGATAGCAATTTCCCCGGCAGCCATACCAGCCACCACCCCAGCCGCCGCCATCACCCCAGCCGCCATCACCCCAGCCGCCGCCGTACCCCCCACCGCCATAGCCGCCTTGGGCGTCCGCTTCCTGAGCGTAGGTGGCCGGCGCAAAGACCAGCAGCAATAACACCAGTGTAGCAATAATCGCAACGTACTTTTTCATTTCAATTCTCCTATGAACTAACAACAATTTAGCGCATCCCAATACTATTGCCAAAAATTGCCGGATTCTTACATGCAGGCCCTCCTCTCAGCCAGGAGTTAAGCTTGACTTAGTAATCTCTCTTTTACTATGTCAAGCAATTATGTAAAAGCATTATATCAAGTTCTAAGATTATTGGCAACATGTATTTGACATAATTTTGAAAACTGGCTTGTCATAATCAAGGCAACTTGACAAGTTGCTTTTTTTATGGTTTGATAAGCCGTCCATTCTTTAAATAGAGCAAACTTATTCACCTTGATCGAAAACTTTAAACTCTGGATAAAGGGGCATCGCCCAGACGCTACCCTGCTACTCATCCTTGCCCTGACCGGCCTGGGAGTGGGATTGTGGGCCAGCCGTATTCTCCTCGACGATGCCATGATTACCTTCCGCGTGGCCGAGAACCTGGCCTACGGACGCGGTTTTGTTTACAATCTCGGCGAGCGGGTGCAGGTCACCACCACCCCGCTTTATACCCTCATTTTAGTCCCCGGCGTGTGGCTGGCCGGTTCAGCGCCCAGAGCGGCCCTCATTTTGAATGTCGTCCTGGCCGGGGTGATCCCGGTGCTGGCTTATGATCTGGGCCAGCGTCTCAGCGGACGCATCACCGGCCTGGGTGGAGCCTTACTTTTGATTTTGGCCCCCTTGCTTATTATTGCCTTTAGCATGGAGAGTTATCTATACGTGGCCATGATTTTGGCCTCGCTCGACGCCTATGCGGCCCGTCGCTGGCGCTGGGCCGGGGTGCTGGTCGGGCTGACGGCCTGGGTCAGGGGTGATGCCGTGTTACTGGGCGCGTGTCTGCTAAGCTACGATTTTCTGGCAACGCGGCGGCTGCGCTGGCCGTTGATTATTCCGGCAATAGCCATCCCGGCCGGCTGGTACCTGTTTGCGCTGCTCTATTATGGCTCACCGTTTCCGGCTACGCTGCAAGCCAAAGCCGCCCAGGGGGAGTTCAACTGGCTGGGCCAACGCTTTGCCGACGGTTTCTGGGCCTACTGGGAGGAGTGGCTCGACGTTTCGTATTACCCCGTGTTTTATCTTTTCCCCATATTGATGGCCGCGGCCTTAATCCCTATTTTGCGGCAAGAGCGGCCATGGCTGATCATGCTGGCCCGCGACGGGTTGTATATCATCGTCTTTGTGGCCCTGGGTGTGCCCACCGCCGAGTGGTATTATGCCCCGTTAATGCCCGGCGCAGCTTTGCTGACCGCTCGGGGCGTCCAGGCCGTGGCCGAAGGGATTGGTTGGGCGATGCGAAGCGGGCGACGCGAAGCGAGCGACGCGAAGCGGGCGGGAAGAAAAATCGGCTGGATTTCAGCCACAGTGGCGACACTCTTGATTGCGCTGTTGCTGGCAGTGCTTTACCCGGTTTCGGCCAAAATTGTCGCCAGCCACCCCAATTGGAAGGCGCGAGTCTATCCCAGCATGGGCCGCTGGATTGGACAGAATACCAGCGCTACAGCCACTCTGGCGACCATTGACATCGGACATCTGGGCTACTGGTCGCGCCGCCAGATTATTGATATTGTCGGCCTGGCCCAACCCGATGTGGCGCCCCATATTGCCAAAGGTGATTTTGGCTACGCCATCCGCCATTACCAGCCCGATTTGCTCTTAATCGGCTACACCTGGCTGCCCGAAATCCAGGCGTCGGCCTGGTTTCAGGAAAATTATGCTCCTCGCCACTACTTTCATTTTCAGGCAATGGACGCGCCTCTAGTGCTGTTCAGCCGGCGGGTTGGAGTCAAGGTGCAGCCGGCTGCGTCAACAGCGAAGATCCAACCACTGGTGGTAGATTTCAACCGGCAGATCGAGCTGACCGGCTATCAGCTCAACCAGCCCTTTCAGCCGGGCAGTGAGGTCCAATTGACCCTCTTCTGGCAAGCCAAAGCCCCCCTTGCCGTTGACTTTACCGTATTTGTACAACTGGTTGATCCGCTGAGCAATACAATTATAGCCCAGGGCGACAGCAAGCCCCAGGATGGTTTTTACCCCACGCCTTACTGGCAGCCCGGCGAAACGATTGTGGACCGGCACACCTTTTCCTTGCCGCGTGAGCTGCCCCCCGGCAACTATGATTTGTTGCTTGGTTTTTATGAGGCTGAGAACGGGCAGCGGTTACAAATCTTGGACGAGGCCGGTGTTTTTAAGAGCGACCATGTGCGGCTTTCTAACATTCAGGTGCAAGCGCCGTGAATGTAAGCAGCACCCTTCGATACGGTTCGCTCCGCTCACCTACTCAGGATGCTGCTTTTTGACTTAGTGCCTATCCGAAAACCTCCGTAGAGGACGCATCCCTATGCGTCCTCGGCTTGCATAAGGATGCAAGCCTACGGGTTTTCGGATAGGCTCTTAATCTAATGACATTGGACAAAAAACGTATTTGTTGCGGGAGGATTAATTGGAGGATACGTCCGAAATACCCTTTCTATATTTAACCACCACCGGCTGGAAAAGTAGCGAACCACACCAGATCGAAATTTGGTTTACCGCGCTGGAGGACTGCTTTTATATCATTGCCGAGAGAGGGGAAAAAACTCATTGGGTGCAAAATGTGCGCCGCCAGCCGGCAGTTACCTTTCGCGTGGGCGAGCAGATGTTTAAAGGCACAGCGCGGGTGGTTGAGGCAGAGCAGGAGCCAGACCTGCACCGGCAAATCCAGGCGCTGTCGGAGGCTAAATACGGCTGGGGGGATGGGTTGGTGGTAGAGTTGAGGCCCGCTAAAAACTAATCCACAGATAAACACAGATTGGACACAGCTAGAACTATTATCAGTAGATCCAATTTTCTGAGGACGCGAAGCGGGCACGCCCACGCGCCGAACACCGCCGCACGTGGGCGTGCTGGCTCCTCAAATTTGGACCCCACTGATTATTTCTCTTTTTTGAGTTTAACTGTAGGTCAAAATTTCCTGCGCTTCACTCAAGAGTTGGTCCGAAGGAGACGCACTATTCATTAAAGCTACCAGGCGTTCTTCGAGTTCACCATAGCCCACCGCGCGGTGTTCAAACTCCCAATCCATCGAAGCGGCAATGGCCTGGGCTTTGGCCAATAATTTCTCGGTGGGCGACTGGCTCAGATAAACCAGGCGGCGATAGTTGCCAAAATAGAGCGGGGCCAATTGGGGATGTTTGTCCAGCCCCAGGCCGCCCAGAACTGCCTTTTCATAGGCCCGCAGCAGCCAATCGGTCAGAAAAAATGTACCCGGCTCTTCGGCCATCATTTCGGTAAAATGCGCTGCTCCGGCGTACATCTCGTAACAATGGGGACCGCTCACCCGCACCACATTGTGTTTGGCCAGCACCTCGTCAATCCCGGTCGCGCCACACTCGCCATAGACTACAATCACCCGGTCATAATCTGCCCGCAGTTGGCCCAGCATAACATCCAAATCGGCGGTGATTTTGAGCGGGGTCATATGGTGCAGCGCCGGCAGCGCCTTTAAATCCACCGGCCAATTGTATTTATCAATCAGCTCTTTTGTTTCTTTGGCTAAAGCTCCACAAGCGATGAACAAAGTTTTCAAAATAAAGTTGCCTCAGTTATAAAAAGTGACAATTATCGCCGGGCATCAGGCCCTTTGTCACTGGGTTTTTCCCCCAAATAGTGCTAATATTATAGTGTCCATGAGGGCAATGTAAAACATCTGGGTTTGATGTTTCAGGTGAAAAGTGTCAAAATGGCAAGGCTGTACCGCGTCGAAGTTTATAGCCGGGGTGTTTTTGTCTCGCATCATCTCATCGAGGCGGACGACGCGTTGGCCGCAATCAATCTGGTGGAAGCGCAGTACGGCCAGCCCCCCAAAGTGGAGGAAACCACTGTTTATTTTGACGACGGCAAAAAAGAGCATATGCTGATTGTGTCGGACTGGCACGGCTACTCGTTTGAAGCCCGCCAGCTCCAGCCTGTCCCCGCTTGAGCGCTACTCATGCGCGTCACCGTTGGGCAGGATTGTCCCTTCCAGGGTGCGCGCTCGCTCCAATTGAAAGGTCATCACATCTGAGCCGGTCAAATTGGCCCGGATCAATAAAGCGCCGCGCAGCACCGCACCCTCCATTTTTGCCCCTTCCAGGTTTGTTTCTTTTAGATAAGACTCTCTAAAATTGACCCCGCGCAGGTCGGCTCCTTTGAGATTGGCCCCCTCCATATCTACTCTGACCAGAATCGCCTGGTCCATAAATGCGCCACGCAAATTCGCCCGCAGCAAGGTGGCTCCACTGAGATCGGCATATTCCAGAATGGCGCTGCGCAGATAGGCTTCATTTAGCTTGGCCCGCTGTAGATTGGCCCCTTTTAAGTTGGCGCTAAACAAGTTGGCCCGGCTTAAATCAGCGCCGCTCAAATTAACCCCGGCCAGGTCGGTTTCACGCAGGTTGGCTTCGCTCAAATCTATCCCGCTTAAATCCGCACCGTTGAGGGTTTGCGCCGATAAATCAAAGCCTTTGGCGGAAAAATTTTTTTCACCGCTGGCCCAATTCAGCACCAGTTGAAGCTGCTCTTCTCTGGTTCTGGCTTCGACCGGTTCACCGGCTTTTAGTTCGGTCACTTGCTTTTGGATGACCATATCGCGGATGGCCGACTCGTAAGTGTAGCCGGGCATCCACTGGCCGCAGTGTTTGCAAATCAAGGCCCTCACCCGAATCTCTTCATCACAGAAAGGGCAACGTTTCAGTTCGTCGGACATGGGGCAACCTACCGGATTTTTGAATATCAACTCTCATTAGGATCAGGTTTTTCTATTGTACCTTAACCGCTGGTTTACTTCAAGAATTTCTCAAAACACAATTTGATGGAGATTTATCTCGTAACGCTTTTCGTAACGATAAAAAAACGACCTGGGGCTAAATTAGAGAAAAGTAAGTTGTTGGCCAAATCATCTTTGAGCTAGGGCGTCATTGTCCACAGAATGATAGATAAAGGAACCCCGACCATGAAAAGTCTTGTCGGCACAACTCTGGGGCAATATGAAATTCTAGAGAAAATCGGCCAGGGAGGGATGGCGCACGTTTACAAAGCCTACCAACCTGGCCTCAATCGTTTTGTGGCGATCAAGGTAGTCTTACCCTCTTTGGCCGAAGAAGCAGATTTTGCCGAGCGGTTTCAACGGGAAGCGCAGGCGGTCGCCCGGCTAAATCACCCCAACATTCTCCAGGTCTACGATTTTGGGACGCACGATACCTACAATTACCTGGTCATGCGTTACGTTGAAAACTCGACCACCTTGGGGGATTTGATTAAAACGGGTGCGCCGGTCGAAAAGCTGATTGACTATGTGGTACAGGTGGCCGACGCCTTGAATTATGCCCATGAGCACGGCATCGTTCACCGCGATGTCAAACCGGGCAATATTCTGATTGATGGCAAGTGGGCCTTGTTGAGTGATTTTGGCCTGGTGAAAATAAAGGAAGCTTCCAGCCAACTGACCGGCACCGGCATCGGCATTGGCACCCCGGCCTTTATGTCGCCAGAACAAGTCTCGGGGCTGGACGTTGATCATCGCACCGATATTTACGCTCTGGGCGTTATTCTGCACCGCATTCTGACCGGCACTATCCCCCACGACGCGCCGACGCCGCTCTCGATTATGATCAAGCGCAAAACAGAGCCGGTTGTACCGCCGCGTCAAATTAAACCCGATCTGCCGGCCAGCCTTGAACAGGTAATCTTGCGCTCGCTGGCCCCCCTACCCGACGACCGCTACGCTACGGCCACAGATTTTGCCGCAGCCCTTAAGAAGGCCGAGACAGACCCCACCTACCACGAGGGGTCAATCACCATGCCGGCCCTGCGGGGTTACGATGCCACCTTGACAACTCCTTCCAGCCAGGGGCGACCTGCCCCCAGTTCTATGGCCGGCGCGCCGGCAAACAACAAACGTCTGATTCTGGGTGGAACCATCGCCGCCGTCACGATTTTGGCGGTTCTCAGTCTGGCCCTGTTTTTCTTTATGCCGAATGAGCCGGAGGCGGCCGCTCAAGCCGTTACCCCAACCGCCACCAGCATTGATACAACGACTCCGGCTGCGGTTACCGATACCCCTGTTCCGGCCACTGCGACCCTCACCCACACGGCCAGCCCCGTTCCACCCGGTACACCGTCGCTGAAGACCCAGGCCGAGGTAGAAGTGCGGACAGGGCCGGGTTCCGAATACGATTTATTAGGCTATTTGCCGGCGGGGGCCACCGCCGAAATCAGAGGCCGCGACAAAGCCGGCGACTGGTGGCAAATTAAAACAACCCTGGCGGCAAGCGGCCTGGGCTGGATTCGAGGCGCGGCCAATCTAGTGACCACCAACGCCAGCGAAAATGTGCCCATTGCCCTGGCCCCGGCTACCCCTACACCCACGTTTACGCTTACCCCGACCATCGAACCCGTGACGCCGGCTGCAACGGCAACGGTTATCGCAGAAGTTCCGACGGCCACCGCGACGGCTACCCAACCTCGCCCCACAGCTACGCCGACTGACCAGGCAGTGGTTTTTGTGCCGACGGCCACGCCGCTGCCCGTAATCCCGGCCGGGCAAATTACTTTGCTCAAGCCGGTTTCGCTCAACGAACCATCGTATGGGCAGACAGAGTTTGAATGGCAGTGGAGTGGCCCACTCCAGCCCGACCAGGGTTTTGAGGTACGCGTCTGGCGCGAGGGCGAACCTCCGGCCGGAGTTCACAACGCGATAGAAGACAATTTGAAGGGGAATGTCGTCGCTTTGGGTAACAACACCTATCGCCTGGTGGTCAATATTCGCGATGCTTACGGGGTCAAGGGGCGCAGCGGCGAATACCAATGGACGGTGGTATTGATACAAATCAGCCCGGAATATAAAGACCTGGGCATCCAGGCTCCCGCCGGTCGTCTCCGCTTTGAAGCGGGTGGCGGCGGCGGCGGACGTGACGGCGGCGGCGGCGGAGATGGTGGGTCCATTTGAGGTCCGCCTGGCCCGTTCCGTCTCATTATGTAACTACTCACGCCTCATGTCATTTCGAGGCTGAAAGCCGAGAAATCTTTGAGACCGTTGTTTGCAAACCACGGATTAGAAGATTTCTCGCTCCTAACGTCGCTCGAAATGACATAACTGAGTTACCTTATTATTTTGTAATTGAAAAGGTACGGGGGAATCTATGACAGCTTACCGGCTTCTGACAGTCGTATTCACCAGCATCTTGTTTTTGGGGTTGGCCGGCCTGGCCAGCGCCGATTCACCGCCTCAGGCTACGCCTGTCCCTGCTGGCAAAGGTGGAGTAGGGCCTGGTCAGGTTCAGCCAGCCCAGATCAACCTTGATCCTACAACAGCCACCGCCATCCACCGAGAATGGATAGAAATTGATAAAGTTCAGCTTGAAAACCCGGTTCAACAAAACCTGGCCGCTCAAAACATTGGCGCTACCGCTCTGCAAACAATCAAGTTTGAAGATTTTGAAGCTGCTTTTCCCAATGAATGGCAATTTTTTGATGGCAATGGGCTAACCGGCGGCGAGCAGCTTTGGACGGATGTGCCCTGCGTGGCTCACACCGGTTTCTGGTCGGGCTGGCCCGCCTGGGAAGGTGGATTAAACGGGAACAATCCCTGCGCTCCCGGTTTTGCCGGTTATCCCAACAACGTCAACTCCTGGCTCATCTACGGCCCTTTTAACATCTCTGGAGCGCAGGCAGCCTCTTTTAACTTCTATTTTACCATGGTCACTGAGCTTTGCAACCCTATTTCGCTGTGTGATTATCTTTTTTGGGGCGCTTCTACCGACGGTGTAAATTTCTCCGGCGTTGCTGCTGCGGGAGATTACACGCAAACCTGCGGTATCTTTACCAAAGACGGGGATTTTTGTTTTGCCAGTTTGGATCTAAAGCCTTATGCCGGCGCGCCCCAAATTTGGGTTGCTTTTCTTTTCAACAGTGATGCAGGCGACTCTTTTGCCGGGCCATTTATTGACGACATCAGTGTCACTTTTCAGCCGGGAGCTTCTTTCAATCAAGTATTTCTGCCGCTCTTACTCAAAAGTCCGCCACCGGTGACGCCAAAAACTAACTTGTACGTCTTTAACAATACCGGCAGTATGATAAATTTCTACCGTGTTTTTGGTTCAAAACTGGACGGGCAGCCGATACCCGATGTTACCTGCACCAATATTCCTGCCGGCGCGACTCAATTTTGCGGCACAGTTGACACCAATACTTACACCCTAAAATTTCAAAGCGGCAAATGCACTCTGCAAGGCGTCCGGGCGCTTTCCCCGGGGAATCACACCCGCGAAGCAAGATGTCCCTCTAATAGTGGCTAAGGAAGTTCCAAGTTTGAAATCCTTCAACAGTATAGTTCGACGGGATTTTCTCACGCCAAGACGCAAAGACGCCAAGTTTTTATAAATTTCTTTGCGGCTTTGCGTGTCCTATTTCCCGCTAAAATCAGAAGGGTCATTTTTGCTTGAAAATTAGCGGGAAGTAATAAGGCAAGGGCGGTTCGGACACGATTGCCATGACTTCGGGCGGACTCTTGGAGGCGTCCCACAGGGTTCCCAGCGCTGCGCCATCCACCCCGCCTCTGGTGCGTAAAAAGTCAATATATTCTTTGGAGGCAGTTTGATAATACAGCGTCGCCACAACACGCACTGTTGCAGCCGGTAGGGTGTAGGCGGTGTCATCCCAATGCTGCCCAGCAGCATAACTCGCGCCCACTGGGGCCAGTCCTCGTTGGCTCAAAGCCGAAGCGGTGAACCCTCGCGGCGGAATCCGGTTATCCTTGAGAATAACATTGTTGAGCACAAAATGAAAGGTGGGTTGATTGGCATTTTCGGGCATTTGCAGCAGGGTCGCCAGGTCCGAACTCATGCCTTGCTTGGCCTCGTAGATTTTGATGGCCGGGTCTTCGGTCAGCACGCCGGTAGACGGGTTGTAAGCTCCTGACTCGTAAATCAAATTATTGTCCTCATCATAGGCTTTCAGGTTAAGCCAGATGCGCCGGCCTTCGGGGTAACCGGTGGGCAGTTTGTGGCCGGTTTGATTGGTTACCCGTACCGCGGCAATTTTGTTCGCCCCGGCGCTGGTCAGCGTGACCGAGATAGTGGCGGCCTTTTGCAGCATCTCCCGCGCCCGGATAATGGTGGCATTGAGGCTGGCTGCATCGCCGGCGCTGTTGAGCCGCCAGCGAGTATCCTGCAAAATCTGGGGGACCCAGGTGTTGCCGCCGGCCAAATCATGCTCCGGCAGGCAGCCGGCGGCAGCGCAGTCGCGGTTGACCGGGTTATAGATGTCTTCGGCCGCTTTGCCGATAGTGCGGCGCATGTGGCAATCCTGGCAGGAGCCGACCATGCCGTTGGGTTTGGCCCCGGCAAATTGGGGCGCAAAAACGCCGGTGGTGGCATAGGTGCTGTTGAGCCACTCATCGTAGGTCCGCTCGATGGGGAAAAGCTCACCTTTGGCGAAGGAAGGCGCAGCCAGACCATTGCTGTTGGGCCAATAGCGGTTGTTACCGCTCTCCCAGGAGAGCGCCGGATTATCCACATTGTGGCACGAACCGCACAGCCGGGACTCGGTGACAGCGTTGGTGGATTGGCTCAGAAAATCAGTTTTGTAGGCGGTGTGAGAGCTAAAACCAGAAAGGGCAAAGGGACCACGCCGCCGGTCCTGCGGGTCGAGGATGAGCATGGCGCTGCCGACGTGACCGGAGGGCAGAAAGGGAGTTATGGCGGCGCGAATATCATCATCAAAATTCGCCGCTTGATCGTTGGTCGAAGCAATAGGATCAACCATGCGATGACAGATTTCGCAGGCTACCCCGGCGTGAATGTCGCCGCTTTGCAGGGCCGATCCGTCGGCGGGATGGCTGCGGCCCTCAAACCAGCCTTTGGGGGTATGGCAGCGCAAACAGTAGTCGCCCGCATCGCCGGCATCACTGTTGGCTACGGCCAACGCCGCCCATAGCAACGGGTCGCGCCCGGATTGAGCCATCATGCTGCCGCGCCATTTGTCGTAAATGGGAGCGGTATGGCAAAAGTCGCAGCCGCCAGGGTCGGGAATAGAGTCGGTCAATTGGTTGGGTTGGGTGCCGGGGAAAAAGAAATCCTCGACGCCGGTCGAGAGCGCCGGCCGTGGGGCAAAGATGGCTTCAGAGAGAGTTACCGGGCTGAGGCCCGGACTGGTCAATTGGGCCTGATTGACAAAACTGCCAGCCGCGCCCGCATTAACCATAACCCGGTAGGTAAGGGTGATATTTTTGGTGGGAGAGAGCGGCCCTTGCCAGCGCAAGATGGGAGCTTGGGCAGTGACTGTGCCAGAGGTAGCCGACAGCGAGCCGGGAACATACGTCAGGCCGGCGGGAAGGGTGTCGGTCAGGAAGGCGGTTTGGTTCGACAGGCCGCCGGTGTTGTTGATGCGGATGGTGTAGGTGACGGTTTCGCCGGGGTCGGCGTGGGCGGTTGAGACGTTTTTGGTTGAGGTTGACAGGTTGGGTTGGGGGCCGTTGGCATCGGCCAGGCGGCGGATCGTGCCGCCGAAGTAATCCAACAGATACAATTCGCCTTGTTCGTCCTCACCAAAAGCGCTGACACTAAAGGTGGAACTTGGCGGGCCGTACTCTTGCTCGGGAGTAGACCAGCTATTCGACCCGGTTTTGGTCATGCTCCAGATACGGCCGGACCCATAATCGGCGTAAAAGTAATAACCAAAAAGCGCCGGATATTGGCTGCCGCGATACACATAACCGCCGGTGACTGACACCCCTAAACTGTGGCTATATTCAGCAATGGGGTCAGTCAAGGCAACGCCAGAGCTACAGTTGCCCGGCTCAAAATCATGCCGGCCCTCGCGGCAGTCCCAGCCAAAATTAACGCCGCCCGGCGTCCCGGCTGCCTGATAGCTAATCTCCTCCCATTGACCCTGACCCACATCGCCAATATACATGTCGCCTTTGCCGGCCCCGCCACTATCGCCTCGGTCAAAACTGAAACGCCAGGGATTCCGCACCCCGATAGCCCAAATTTCATCGGCCCCGGCGGTGGCCCCGGCGAAGGGATTGTCCGGCGGGATGGAGTAAGGGGAGCCGGAGTTCACATTAATTCGCAAAATTTTGCCCAGCAAAACATTTTTATTCTGCGCGTTTTCGTCAGGGTCGCCGCCGCTGCCCCCATCGCCGGTACCAATATAGAGGTAGCCGTCGAGCGGCCCAAACATAAGCTGTCCGCCGTTATGATTGCTGTGAGTCGGATGAGGGATGGTCAAGATAGGCTGGGCGCTGGCCGGGTCGGCCAGGCTGGGATTGTTACTGGAAGTGGTGTAACGGGCAATCACCAAATTACCGCTAGTATTGGTGTAATAGATATAGAAAAAACGATTACTTTCGTAATTGGGATGAAAGGCAACACTCAACAAACCTTCCTCGCTACCCCCACTGTCGCCCGGCTCGGGGCTTCTGACGATACCTCTGATATCCAGAAAAGGGGTCACGACGGGGCTGTTGACAATGCGAATGCGACCATACTGCTCAACCACAAAGAGCCGATTTGAGCCATCTCCGGCATGAGTTATTTGTACGGGTCTGACAAAGCCAGAGCTAATCACCTGGCTGACCGAAATATTAAAACCGGCCGCCGCAGGGCGATAAGTTGAATAATGAGCAGATACAGCAGGTATTACTTCTTTAGCCTGCGCCAGCCCCAATCGGGTTTCCAGCAGCAGCCACAAGCCGGTTAAACCAATGGCCGCAAACCCAATAAGCAGTACCAATTTTGACCAGGATTTTGACATGACTATTTCCCCTTCTGATATTCGTCTTGCGTATTGCCTCTTACGTGAGGTAATGCCGACGGGATACGCAAGGCGCAACACATTTTGGCTTATTTAACTGTTGGAACTTCCTTAGTGACTGTCCAAAAATAAGTTCCCCCAAGTTCCTACGAGTTCCCAGGGAACTACCTTAAGGGGCCTTCGGCTCAAGGAACTCGTAGGAACTCAAAACGGGAAGTAAATTTTAGACGTTTACTTAGCGCAGGAAGTGATAGTGGGGATAGTCAAACGGGTGGGAATGGAAGAGTCAAAAGCAGTTCCACGTTATGAGAGTCTATCACGGAAGGAAAAAGATACGGAGAGGCGGGGAACTTGCGAATTTTTTAAGACTCAGTAGATCCAATTTTCGAGGACGCGAAGCGGGCACGCCCATGTGCCCAACAGAGCCGCACGTGGGCGTGCTGGCTTCTCAAATTTGGATCCACTGAGACTCTATTGGGCGGGAACGGGGTACTCAATGCGGGCGCGGGCTACCGCCAGGCCGTCAACGGCCAGAACCGTAAAGTGAATGTCGTTGTACGTTACCCGGTCATCCTGACGAGGCGGCCGGCCCAATTCGGTCATAATCAAACCGCCGACGGTTTCCACGTCGGGCAGATCATCTTCACGGCCCAGGTAAACATACTCTTCCAGGTCTTCCAGCAGATAATGGCCGGCCACTTCCAGGATACCGGGGCCAATTTCTACCAGCGGCTCACTTTCCAGATCAAACTCATCGCGGACTTCACCCACCACCTCTTCCACTAAATCTTCCAAAGTGACGATGCCGGCCGTGCCGCCAAACTCGTCCAGCACAACCGCCATATGGACGCGCTGGCGCTTAAAGGCAGCCAACAATTTTTCAACCGGGTAACTTTCGGGTACGGTCAGCGCCGGACGTAATAACAGCCGGATATCAAATTTACCCTTCATACGTAATTGCTGGTAAACCAAATCTTTCATCAGCAGCGTGCCGATGATATGATCCAGATCATCCTCATATACCGGAAAGCGGCTGTGCTGGCTCTCGGCCACCAAAGTAAGCAGGTCGGGCAGAGGTGTATCAAGGGCAATGGCTTTTACCTTGCGGCGAGGCGTCATCACCTGATTGACCTGACGCTCGTTAAAGCTGAAGATGTTGTGGATCATCTCCTCTTCACCCTCGTTCAGCAGCCCGCCCTCGGCGCTCTCGGCCACAATCAAATCCAGTTCCTCCGGCGAATGCAGCCGGGCATGCCCTTCGGCCGGTGGAATACGAAAGAGATGGAGCAACATATTACCAATCCCATTGAGCAGGGCAACGGGGAGCGCAAACATGGTTTCGGAGAAGCGCATGGGCCGGTCTACGAACAAGGCCATTCTAACGGGCGTGCTCAAAGCCAGCGATTTGGGAATCATCTCGCCGATGACCACGTGCAGGTAAGTCAGCATGCTGACGCTCACGATGTAGCCGATGGTATAAATGATCGCTTCATCGGGCAGGCGGCCCAACCACAGCGCCAGGTACGGCTCGATAAAATGCGAAAGCTGCGTTTCGCCATACATGCCCAACCCCAAGGAGGCAATGGTGATTCCTAACTGAGCCGTAGCGATATATTTATTCTGCTCCTCAGGCGAATCCAGGATGGAGAGAATATCTCGGGCGACCGGTTGGCCTTGATTGGCCAACTGCTCAATTTGGGTAGGCCGGACGCCGATAATGGCAAATTCTGCGGC
Organism: Anaerolineales bacterium; assembly: GCA_015075405.1. GTDB lineage: Bacteria > Chloroflexota > Anaerolineae > 4572-78 > J111 > DSQQ01. Next base: position 456,686 of record JABTUK010000002.1, on the reverse strand, counting down.
CACAAACAGGCCATTGAATAGCACTAATACGATAATAACCAGGCTGGGGATAAGTAAGGTTGCAAGCCCAGGCAGTTCCGTACCCACACTTCGCAGTTGAGGCTCAGCGACATTGAAGGCTGTTCCTTGGGCGATAATAGCCCCTGCCACCAAAGCGATTCGGGGAGAGACCAAAATCCCGCCTGGCTTCATATCATTTCTCCCCCGGTCCACTCCTCAATGTGCGGCGGGGTATCTACGGGCAGTTGGAGTGATACCTCGGCGATACCTAATGCTTCCATAGTCTCAACCCGGATGGTGACCTCCGGTGTACCCACTGCAACCTCGTCACCCACAGCCGGCACCCGGCCCAGTTCGCTAAAAACAAGTCCGCCTAGCGTATCCACATCCTCATGGGGCAGGTCCAAACCCAAATATTCGTTGACATCTGCCACCAACAAATCAGCCCGCAGGCGCAGGCGGCCATCTTTTTCAGAAGAAAGCAGGGGTAGTTCATCCGCGTCAAACTCATCCTGCAACTCGCCAAAAACCTCTTCAATCAAATCTTCAAAGGTAATCAGCCCGGCTGTCCCGCCATACTCATCAAAAACAATGGCAATGTACTGGTGATTTTTGTTTAAAGCCTCCCAGACATCGGCGGCCGCCAGACTTTCGGGCACATAAATTACTTCGCGGACAATATCCTGGATACTTTGCTGTCCTTGCACATGCCGCTGAAACAAATCTTTCAAGTGGACAAAGCCGACAATATTATCAATCTTACCCTGGTAGAGCGGGATACGGGTGTAGCCTTCCCGGCAGATCAGGTCCAGCAGGTAGCTGACGCTACTCTCCACCGGCGCGGCAACCAGCCGGGTGCGGGGAACCATTACCTGGCGAGCGGTCAATTCGCGCAGGCGAAAGGCGTTCCGCAGCATCTGTTGTTCCTCGGCGTCCAGCAGCCCGCCTTCGTGACTCTCGGTCACAAGCAGTTCGATTTCCGCCGGAGAATAAGCGTGAGCGTGTTCCTCGACCCGACGAGTTCCCAAAAGTTTGAGAAGAAAATTACTACTGCCATTAAAAAGCCAAATAAGAGGCCGAAAAATGATCAACGACCATTTCATCGGGATGACTACCCCTAGAGCTAGAGCTTCGGGGTATTGAATGGCCACGGACTTGGGGAACAACTCACCTAGCACCACCTGAAAGATCGTTAAAAAAATCAGAACACCTGTGGTCGAAATCGAAAAAGCGATGGGTTCGGCCAGATTGCCCAAATTAACCAATACGGGCGCAAGCGCCTCGGCAACCGTGCCTTGTCCGTAAGCGCCCAGAACCAGCGAGGAAACCGTAATTCCAATTTGACATGTTGCCACATAATCATCCAGTGCCTTTCTATCCTCCATAATCGGCAACAGTTGCTTGGCGAGTTGATGACCAGAACCTGCCATTTGGCTTATCCGTGTCCGGCGAGCGCTGACCGTAGCAAATTCGGCGGCCACATACAGAGCATTAGCCAAAACCATCAGGATAATGACAAAGAGTATGATAATAATAGTTAACATCGTGGGTTTGTTAATCCATCTCCGCCACTCGTCGCCAGACCTCTACCGCCAATTCGGTGGCTTTCTCGGCAATGGCCGCCTCATCCAGGGTTAGCACCTGCCGGTCCTGCATCAGCATTTTTCCCCCGGCGATGGTATGGGTGACGTGGCTGCCATCCATGCCAAAAATAACCTGCCAGGGGTAGTTGCCGTCGGTCAGCGGGGTATAAGGCACATAATCGAGCAGGATAATGTCAGCGAAAGCGCCGGGGACCAGGGCGCCCACCGGCTTGGGGAAAAATAGGCCGGCGATGGTGGCATTATGGTTAAAAGCCATTTCTATGAGCAGGTCGCCCGGCATGACGCGGGGATCACCCTTGCTGACCCGGTGCAGCAGGTAAGCGGTATGGATTTCGGTGAACATGTTGTTGCTAAAGCCATCATTGCCCAGCCCGACCGTAATCCCCCGGCTCAGCAGCTTTTCTACCTCGGCCACCCCGACGGCGTTGTTCATGTTGCTGCGCGGCTGGTGACTAATTTTGGTCTGGGTAGCTCGAAAAGCATCCATCTCATAAGCATCCACGTGAATGGCATGGGCGACCAGCGTTTTTGGCCCCAAAATACCCTTTTTCTCCAGACGTTCGGCCACCCGCATGCCGAATTTTTTGAGGCTGTCGGCTTCGTCGGCTTTGTCTTCGGCCACATGGATGTGGAAGCCGGTCGCCAGTCCTTTGGCCGCGTCCACGCAGGCGTCCAGGGTCTCATCACTCACGGTGAAGGCGGCATGCAGGCCAAACGACGCGCCCAATTTGGGGTCGGGGTTGGCGCGCAGCCGCTTGAGAAAACGCACATTCTCGGCAATTCCGGCTAACGCTCCCTCCGGCCCGTTGCGGTCGGTCACTTCGTAACACAACCCGACCCGCAAGCCCGACTCGCTGGCCGCCTCAGCCAGGGCGTCGAGCGAACCATCAATATGGTTCGGGCTGGCGTGATGGTCAATCAAGGTGGTTGTGCCGTGGCGAATGGCATCCACCAGGCCGACCAGGGCGCTGTATTTGCTGTCTTCCAGGGTCAAGGCCCGGTCTACCTTCCACCACAACCGCTCTAAAATCTGCATAAAATTTTCGGGCGGAGCGCCGGGAATAGCCATGCCCCGCGCAAAAGCGCCATAAAAATGGGTGTGACCACAGATCATGCCCGGCATGACAATTTTGCCGGCAGCATCCAATTGCTCAGCCTGGGGGTATTTGCGCTGCAAATCGGCAGTGCGGCCCACCTCAATAATGGTGTCGTCCTCATAATAAACTGCGCCATAAGGTAAAACCCGTTTATCGCGGCCAAATGTTAAAACAGTGCCGTTGGTGATCAACATGGTGTTGTTCTCCCTGGAAAATAGAGATGATTGACTTCATTTTAACTGCGTCCCGGCTTAAGGTCAATTGTGATAGATTTGCCAGGAACATGAGCATTATTTGGCCGGCTGAGTAAACTCCGCTCTCATTTGCGACCCCTTGAACATGGGTTATATAATACTGCCCCAGTTGCGCCGAGTTTATCTACCTTTACCCTGGCGCCCATTATTCGAGGATTTGGATGAAAGTCTCTATTGTTATCCCCTGTTACAATGAAATTCAAACCATTGCCGCCATTGTTGAAAAAGTTCTGCAAGTTCCGTTGCCGCTCGACCGAGAGTTGGTCATTGTGGATGACTGTTCGACCGACCCCACCAGGGATTATCTGCGGACTCTTGAGGACCGTGATAACATAAAAATTATCTTTCACGAAATTAATAAAGGCAAAGGCGCGGCGCTGCAAACCGGCTTTAATCACGCTACCGGCGATATTATCATTATCCAAGACGCCGATTTGGAGTACGACCCCAATGAATATCCAAAACTGTTGAAACCAATCCTGGAGGGCAAAGCCGATGTAGTTTTTGGCTCCCGCTTTGCCGGCGGCGACTCGCATCGAGTGCTGTACTTCTGGCATTCGATTGGCAACAAATTACTGACCCTCCTCTCCAATATGTTTACCGACTTGAATTTAACGGATATGGAGGTTTGTTATAAGGTTTTCAAACGCAGCATTTTGGAAAAAATAGAACTGAAAGAGGAGCGTTTTGGCTTTGAACCAGAATTTACGGCTAAAGTGGCCCGCTTGAACTGCGTTGTTTACGAGGTTGGTATTTCTTATTACGGGCGGACCTATGAGGAGGGCAAGAAAATCCAGTGGAAAGATGGGATTAGAGCCGTCTATGTTATTCTCAAGTACGGTCTTTTGAGGACAAATCGGTAACTTTGGCCGGTTTACTCTCTTTAGCTCAAACTGATACGGCGGCTGTTGCTCATTGTCCTGATTTATGGTAAGATAGTTCTAAGTTTCACTTTCACAAGCTTTTGTCCACCTTTTATTCCATCAAATTCGCTTATTAATATCTTGGTCTAAGGAAGGCATATACAAATGGCTGGTGCTGAAGTTCCTGATATCGTCATTGGGCGGCTGCCTATCTATTTACGGGCGCTTAACCTTCTTTATGAGGCGGGTCAGGAGTTTACTTCGTCACAGGAACTTGGACAAAAACTGGGAATTGGATCGGCCCAAATTCGCAAAGATTTATCTCACTTTGGGGAGTTTGGCAAGCAGGGGACAGGCTACGAAATCAACTATTTGCGCGAGCAGATCTCCAAAATCTTGCATGTGGATCGGGATTGGGCGGTGGCGCTGGTTGGTTTTGGTGATTTAGGCCAAGCTATTGCTCATTACGGCGGCTTTGCCAGCAAGGGTTTTCACATTGAAGCCATTTTTGATAACGATCCGGCTAAAATTGGACAGGAAACCAACGGTAAAATTGTTCACGATATAAAGAGTTTGGCCCAAGTTATTAACCAATTAAAAATCAAGATGGCAATTATCGCTGTACCTGCCTCCGTCGCTCAATCGGTGAGTGACTTGTTAATCGAAGCCGGAGTCAAGGCCATTTTGAACTACGCCCCCATTACCTTGACTGTACCCGAAAAGATCCAGGTGCAGTATATTGATCCGGTAGTCCATCTCCAACGGATGACCTACTATCTGGTCTGATGGTATAAAAAAGACCGCGTCAGGAACGCGGTCTTTTGTCAATCCAACCCTTGAACCAACTTAATAAGCGTAATACGGCGAGGCCGCTCGTTCCAACGCTTCCCGAATTTCCAAACCGTAGCCGGCGCCCAGGGCCACGCAGGCAACCGGATTATCGGCTACATAACAGGGCACTCCGGTTTGCCGGGTTAGCAACAGGTCTAAATTTCTCAACAGAGCTGTGCCGCCAGTCATAATAACGCCCCGGTCAATGATGTCGGAAGCCAACTCTGGCGGTGTTCGTTCCAGCACGCTTTTAACCACACCGGTAATCGCCAACAGTGGCTCGTTGATAGCCTCTGTGACCTCATCAGAGACAATTTTGATGGTGCGCGGCAACCCGGCCACCTGGTCGCGCCCTTTGACTTCCATCTCCAACGGTTCTTCTAACGGGGTGGCGCTGCCGATATTGATTTTGATTTCCTCGGCTGTCTGCTCGCCGATGACCAGGTTATACTTACGGCGGACATAGTTGACAATGGCCTCGTCCAGTTTCATCCCGGCTACCCGAATCGAGTTGCTGGTGACGATACCGTTCATGGCAATCACGGCGGCTTCGCTGGTGCCGCCGCCGATATCTACAACCATGTTGCCGGTGGGCGTGTCAATAGGCATCCCCGCGCCGATAGCGGCCGCCAACGGTTCGGGAATGGTGTAAGCCTGCCGCCGGGCCGCTTTCCGGGCCGCGTCTTCCACCGCCCGCCGCTCGACGCTGGTGATGCCGACAGGCGTACTGATCATCACTTCCGGCGGGAATAAACGGAACCGCCCCACCAGCCGCTCGATATAAAAGTCCAACATCTTTTCGGTTACATAATAATCGGCAATCACCCCGTTACGCAAGGGCCGGGTGATTTCAATCGCTTCGGGCACCCGGCCCAGCATCGCTCTGGCCTCTTCGCCAATGGCCACAATCCGGTCATCTTTTTGGGAAATGGCCACAATCGAAGGCTCTTGCAGCACAATACCGCGGCCTTTCATATAAATCAGGATACTGAAGGTGCCTAAATCTACCCCTATTTTCTTTTCAAACATAAGTCGTTCTGATAACCTTCCCGGTAATAATCGGTTTATTGTAACTTAATTTGCAGGATGAGCAACTCTCTCAAGGGTCTGTCTCAGATTTTAGGCCGGTAGGGGTGATTGGCCAATCGCTCCCACTAAAATTTTGGACACTCCTCTTTCAACACTGATAGGCTCAATGCCCGCAAAAAGGCCAGGAGTTCTTGGGGCAACTCCTGGCCTGATAGGGGCGTCTAAGGAATACAAAATAAACAATTCACCCCCAATCTTGTTCCCAAACTGGAGTTTGGGAACAAGATTGGGGAACGGTTTACGACATGCCATCCCCAGGGCCGCGCATGGAGCGGGCGCGTGCCCCTCGGCGGCGTTCGGCCACCTTAAGCCGGGTGACGTTGCGGCGCAAAGCGGCTTCGGCCCGTTCCAATTCAAGCTCTTCCGGCGCTTTGGCGATGGATTCTTCGGCGCGGCGGCGGGCGGCTTCGGCGCGTTCCACGTCAATTTCCTCGGCCCGTTCCGCCGAATCGGCCAGCACGACCACCCGATTGGGCTGTACTTCCATAAAACCGCCGCCGATGGCAAAAAACTGGTCTTCCTGACCGTCTTTCTTGATTTGAAGCTCACCGTAAGTCAAAGCCGTGAGCAGCGGGGTGTGCCGGGGCAAAATGCCCAGCATCCCTTCCGAACCCGGCGCAACGACCATATTGACTTCATCGTCGTAAACCCGGCGCTCGATTGTAACAATTTCCAGATGCAGCGTTGCCATAATTTATTCCTGCGTCAAGAGTAGTCAGTAGCCAGTAGTCAGTGATCAGTGATCAGTGAACAGTAAGTTACCTGCTACTTGCTACCCTGCTACCTGCTAGTTCTGCGCTTCTCTGGCGCGTTGGAAGACTTCGTCAATGTTGCCAGCCATGTAGAAGTACGGTTCGGGGATGTCGTCGCAATCGCCATCCAAAATCCGCTTGAAGCCGGCCACAGTCTCTTGCATCGGCACGTAGCGGCCTTCGCGCCCGGTGAACTGCTGGGCCACGTACATCGGCTGGGAGAAGAAGCGCTGAATCTTGCGGGCGCGGCCCACCACCAACTTGTCATCTTCCGACAATTCGTCAATACCCAGAATGGCAATAATATCCTGGAGGTCTTTGTAGCGCTGCAACACTCGCTGTACCCCGCGCGCCACATTGTAGTGCTCTTCGCCCACAATCTGCGGGTCGAGAATCCGGCTGGTCGAAGCCAGCGGGTCTACCGCCGGGAAGATACCGAGGGCGGCAATGGAGCGTTCCAGGGAGATGGTCGCATCCAGGTGGGCAAAGGTAGTGACCGGCGCAGGATCGGTGTAGTCATCGGCGGGCACGTAGACTGCCTGCATGCTGGTGATGGAACCGCGGCGGGTGGAGGTGATACGTTCCTGCAACTCGCCCATTTCAGTGGCCAGGGTTGGCTGGTAGCCTACCGCGCTGGGCATGCGGCCCAATAGCGCCGACACTTCGGAACCGCTCATAACGAAGCGGAAAATATTGTCAATAAAGAGCAGCACGTCACGGCCTTCATCGCGGAAATACTCGGCCATGGTCAGGCCGGTCAAAGCCACGCGCAAACGCACCCCGGACGGCTCGTTCATCTGGCCGAATACCATGCACAGCTTGTCCAACACGCCAGCTTCGTGCATTTCCTGGTACAGCGCCGTCCCCTCGCGGGTGCGCTCGCCCACCCCGGCGAAAACCGAGTAACCGCCGTGCTCGCGGGCCAGAGAGGCGATGAGTTCCTGAATGATAACCGTTTTGCCCACGCCAGCGCCGCCAAAGACGCCGGTTTTACCACCACGGGTGAAGGGAGCAATCAGATCAATCACCTTCATACCCGTTTCAAAGGGTTCGGCTTTGGTCACCTGGTCTTTAAATTCGGGGGCGGGGCGATGAATGGGGTAATAGGTATCACTTACAACCGGGCCTAAATTGTCAACGGGCCGGCCTAAGACATTAAAAATACGACCCAGGGTTGATGGGCCAACGGGAACACTGATTGGCGCGCCGGTGCTGATAGCCGCCTGTCCCCGACGCAGACCATCGGTGGCGTCCATGGCAATGGTGCGCACCACATCTTTGCCCAGGTGCTGCTGGACTTCCAAAACCAGAGAGTCCTGCCCTTCACGGGGGACTTCCAAAGCATCATAAATTTCGGGTAAACGTTCCGTTGGAAACTCAACATCAACCACCGCACCCATCACCTGTCTAATGCGGCCTTCGACTCCTTGTGCCATTCAATCCTCCTGAGGGAAAAGAAGAAATAAGAATTTAGAAATAAGAATTTAGAAATAAGAATTTAGAAATTAATAAAATCAACCCTACTTCTTACTCCCTACTTCTTACTTCCTACTCCTTACTCCTTATTTTTACTTACTTACTTGCTTGCTTGAGCCAGGGCTTCGGCCCCACCGGCAATGTCTAATAATTCTTTGGTAATCGCATCCTGACGCGCTTTGTTGTAAACCAGGGTCAGGTCGCCAATCAATTCGTTGGCATTTTCAGTCGCGTTGCGCATGGCTACCATGCGGGCCGACTCCTCGCTGGCGCGGGCTTCTAAAAGGGCTTGATAAATTTGCAACTCGGTAAACCGGGGCAGGATGGTGTCGAGTAAGGTATTGGGATTTGGTTCATACAGGTATTCGGCGGTAGACATGGTGGTTTCCTGGCCCAGATACTCGCTCATGACCTTACTTTCAACCGCGCCGGGCCGGATGGGCAGCAACAAGCGCAGGGTTGGCTCCTGGGTCAGGGTGTTGATAAAGTCGGTATAGCCCAGGTAAACCTCATCAAACTCTTCGGCCAGAAACCCATCAATGGCAAGCCGGGCGATGGGGGCAATATCAAGCGAACTGGGCCGGGCAGGTAGGTCCGTAAATTCAGCCACAACCTTCCGGCCAAAGCGGATCATAAAATCGCGTCCTTTGCGCCCAACGGTGATCAGGCTGGCTTTTTCCCGATTGTTACTCCGCATAAAACGAATAGCCGCCCGAATGATATTGCCATTGTACGCCCCGGCCAGGCCCTTATCGGATGTGATCAGAATAACCGCCACATTTTTTACTTGATCTCGCTGAGCCAGCAAGGGGTGAAGCTGTTCGACGTTACCTCGCTGCGCGGACAGGTGGGTCAGAATCTCCCACGTTTTGGCCGCATAAGGCCGCGAGGCCAGTGCTTGCTCTTGCGCCCGGCGCATTTTCGAGGCAGCCACCATTTGCATGGCCCGCGTGATCTGGGCAATATTTTTGACACTTCTGATACGTTGTCTGATTTCTCGCAGAGAGGCCACGGGTTAATCCTAAAAAGAGACTATTTTGTAATTACTCACCGCTTGATCCTTAATCCCTTAAGGCTGAGGCTGAGTCTAAGGCTAAGCGGGATCAACTAAACGTAATCTCACTCTTAGCCTCAGCCTTAGCCTCGAAAGGGCTATTACTCAGGTGGCTGAGTAGTTATTTTTTGGGAACTTCCAAGTTGCGCGAGCGATTATACTCGGCCAGAGCGGACCAGAGCGCCGTATCTGTTTGCTCGGAAATCACTTTTTCGTTAGCAATTGCCTGCCCCACTGCCGGATAATTGGAGTGTATGAACTGAAGCAAGCCATTGACATAGGGCCGGATTTCATCTATGGCTACGTTGCGGGCAAAGCCTTTGGTCAGCGCATAAACTGATAGGACCTGATCTTCTAACGACTGCGGCTGATACTGGGGCTGCTTCAACAACTCGGTCAGGCGCAACCCGCGCTCGAGCTGATCACGGGTTGCCGCATCCAATTCAGACCCAAACTGGGCAAAAGCGGCCAACGCTCTGAATTGGGCCAATTCCAGGCGCAACTGACCGGCCACCTGTTTCATGGCTTTGGTCTGCGCGTCACCGCCCACGCGAGACACGGAAATACCGACGTTCAAGGCCGGGCGTTGACCGGCGTAGAACAGGTCGCTTTCCAGGAAGATCTGGCCGTCGGTAATCGAAATCACGTTGGTGGGCACGTAGGCGCTCACGTCGCCGGCCAGGGTTTCGATGATCGGCAGGGCAGTTAGCGAGCCGCCGCCATTGTCTTTCGAGAGCTTGGCCGCCCGTTCCAACAGGCGGGAGTGCAAATAGAACAAGTCGCCAGGATAAGCTTCGCGTCCGGGCGGGCGGCGCAGCAACAGCGAAATCTGGCGGTAAGCCCAGGCGTGCTTGCTCAGATCATCGTAGATAATCAGCGCCTCTTTGCCCTTGTCCATCAGATATTCGCCCATAGCGCAGCCAGCATAGGGAGCGATGTACTGCATCGGGGCCGGGTCGGATGCCCCAGCGACCACCACAATGGTGTGCTCCATCGCCCCGTATCGTTCCAGCGTTCCCACCACCTGGGCCACCTGACCCTGTCGTTGGCCGATAGCCACATAAATGCAGATCAGGTTTTTGCCCTTTTGGTTGATAATCGTGTCCAGGGCAATGGCGGTTTTGCCGGTCTGCCGGTCACCGATGATCAACTCGCGCTGGCCGCGGCCAATCGGGATCATCGAGTCAATGGCAAGAATACCGGTTTGTACCGGGGTATTAACATTGGCCCGCTCGATTACGCCAGGGGCAATCTTTTCGACGGGATAGAAGCCGTCATTTTGGATCGGGCCTTTGCCGTCAATAGGTTCGCCCACCGCATTGACCACCCGGCCAATCAGGGCTTCACCAACCGGTACCGAGGCAATACGGCCGGTGCTTTTAACCGTGTCGCCTTCCTCAATATGCTCAAAATCGCCCAAAATCACTGCCCCCACCTGGTTTTCTTCCAGGTTCAAGGCCATGCCGACAACGCCGCCGGGGAATTCCAACAGTTCGGTTGCCATTACATTAGCCAGACCGCTCACGCGGGCGATACCATCGCCCACACTAATGACCTGCCCCACATCGGCCACTTCCAGCGGCGCTTCAAAAGCTTCGATCTGCTGGCGAATTTGAGCCGTAATATCGTCTAATTTCAAAACCATCTAACCTCCAATGACGTTGAAGGTTAAACGTTGAACGTTGAACGTTGAACGTTTAACTCTTAACTCCTAAGGCATTACTCATGGCTGCGAGCCGGGTTACCACACTGCCGTCAATCACCTTGTCGCCCACCTGAACGATAGCTCCGCCGAGAATAGCCGGGTCAACGTTAAAGTCAAATTCCAGGCTGTCCCCGTACTGGGTGGCTAATTTCTGGCGAAAATCATCTTTCTCTTTGTCAGACAGGGGTAGAGCGGTTGTCACTTTGGCTGTTTGCACCAGCGGCCCACCGCGAACCATGTGCGTCAGCTCGCCCATTATTCCACCCAGCAGCCCGATGTCGCCATCGCGGAGCAAGGTATACAAAAAGTTGCGTACCTGCTGGCTACTGTCGCCGGGAATAAGTTTATCCAGAGCTTGCTGCCGCTCGCTAAAGGAACGATCTTTATCTTGCAAAGTAGCCGCCAACGTTGCGTTGTTACCCAGCTCATGTTCTACGGCTTTGAGTGGAGTTAGCCATGAATCAAGGGCAAGGCTGAAAACAGCCATCGCGTATTTGCGCGAAAGCTCTTGGGTGTTCACTTGGCATCTCCCATACTCGCCAGAAACTGATCAACCAGGCGGCGCTGGGCAGTTTCGTCAATGGCCCCGCCGACAACTTTGCGGGTAATCTGCATCGCCAGCGAAGCTGCTTCTTTTTGCAGGTCAGCCGCAACTTGCTGCTTTTCCTGTTCGGCTTCGGCTCTGGCCCGCGCCCTGATTTCTTCAGCTTCTTTTTGCGCCGCAGAGATAATATCCTGGCGCATCCTTTCGGTAGCTTCAGCGGCTTTTTTGGCCTCTACCTGAGAAGCTTCACGCGCTCTGGCCAGTTCTTTTTCAAATTCGGCTCGCTGCAAGGCTGCTTCTTGAGCGGCGCGGTCGGCGGCTGACAGCCCATCGGCAATGCGCTGCTGGCGCTGAGCCAACATCTGCGTGACCGGCTTGTAGAGAAACATCTGTAGCAGCACGACCAGTATTACAAAATTAATAATGTAAGCAATAATCCCAAAGGGGGAAATTCCTAGTGCTTCCACACGTCTATACCTCCTTTCGCGATAGGTTTAAGGTTGATAATCACCGGCGCCAACACTTAAACCACAAACAGGAGGATCAGCGAGACGACCAGCGCGTAAATAGCGATAGCTTCGGTAAAGGCAATACCGATAAACATATTTGTCTGAATCTGTCCGGCGGCTTCGGGGTTGCGGCCAATAGATTGCAGCGCGCCCAGTACCAGCAAACCCACCCCAATACCAGGACCGATAGCGCCCAGCCCAATGGCCAGACCAGCAGCTAACAATTTGAAGGTTTGAGCATCCATATTCTCTAAATTTGCCTCCTTGGCATGATAAAAATAAGAAATAAGAAGGAAGAAAAAAGAATTAAGAATTAAGAAATAAGAAGAAAGAAGGGAACTATTAGCATTCTAATCTCTTATTTCTAATTTCTTATTTCCAATTTCTAATTTTTAATGCTCGCTGTGCTCCCCACCGTGCGAGTGAGTTGCCATCGAGAAAAAGACCAGGGATAGGATAAAAAACACAAACGCCTGAATAAAGCCGACAAATATTTCCAGACCAAAGAAGATGTTGACCAGCAGCAGCGACACCAACGATGACATAATGATCAATATCACCTCGCCGGCAAAGATGTTGCCAAACAACCGGAAGGCAAACGAGAGGATTTTGGCAATCTCGCTAATCAGCTCGATCAGGCCCATAAACACGTCAATCAAGCCCAGGCCAAACCCTTTTTTGGCAAAAGAGCCAAACTGAAAGAATTTTCCAAAGTACCCCAGGCCCAATTCCCAAACGCCAAACACCTGGGTTAAAAACACCGAAACCAGGGCCAGGCCGACGGTCAGGTTCAAATCACTGCTGGGGGCGCGGAACAGAGGCACAATCAAAGCCTGTTTGCCTTTAGCATGAGTTTCTTCGGCTGCGCCTTCGGCGTGGGCTTCCTCACCCTCGGCGGCGCCTTCTTCGCCGTGATGCAAGGGAGTCAATGTATCGGCGCTGCCTCTGATAAACATCACCTTTTCAACCGGGATGCCGCCGTGATCGGTCGAGTGGACCAGCCCAAAACTGCCCAGCAACGGCGTCAACAAACCGAACCAGTTAGAAAAGAGCAGATAAATGAAAATAGTTGCCAAAATGGGGAAAAAGACGGGCGCCCACTTGCGCGGAGCAATATCGTTGACAAAATTACTGAGAGCTTCAATAACAATCTCAACCAGGTTTTGTAAACCGGTGGGCTTTTCCTTGAGGTTGCTGCCGACAATAAAGGCAATAATCAGAATAACCGCCGACAAAATAAACGAGGTCAGCATAGCATTGGTAATCGGGCCTAAACCAATCGGTTCAGCCGCTACCTCAATGGCGGCACGCGGTACGGGCAGAAGAATATTACCGACAATAATAACAACCAACGCAATGACGACATAGACAATCACTTTCGACATACGCTTTAATCCTCTGCATCCAGGCATTAAGATCAGCAGTCAGCTCCGGCTGCTCAGAGAGTTCTAACCGCTGTCAAATTATCTATTTTTAACTACTTGTGTGGTTCTTTTACCGTGCGGTAAATGGTGTATGTGGCAATTAACAGGCCCAAAACCATTAGTACCAACGTCAGCCAGGGTGTGGTCCCCAGTTTTTGATCCAACCAAATACCGCCAAAAAGTGAACTAAAAACTGAGCAGACTAAAATACTACTAATTTGAAGGGCCAAATGATACCCTTCGATAGCGCTCAAATATTTCTTCACTGGAATGGGATGGGTGAGATTTTACAGTTGGTTGGCCCCCCCAACAGACTGGGACGATTATACCATACCCTGGTTGTACCGTCAAATCACTTGTGCATTATTTCTCAAGTCAGTCTAACCTATCTCAAAGGCAAAGGCTTGACCGACTTGATGCTATTTTCACAAGTGGGCCGGATATTACACTACTTCATTACTTTTGTCGAATCGTTGGGAGAAAATTAAGGGTTGTCTGGTTGGGTCAAACTACGCCCAGCGCCGACTTCGCTGGTGGAGAGTCCCTCAACCATGAAAAAGAAGATGCCAGGAATAACCTCGGGGGCAAACTGAGTGAAATGAATAAGAATGCCGGCTGCAGCCACACTTTCTTGAAAGTTGGCCGCCACCGGCAGACCGGCAAAGGTTAAATCCAGGGTTAACTTAATAGCCGCTTGAACCAAACCCACGCCGCCGGGGGCAGCCGGCACAGTTAAACCCAGGGCCATGGCCGGCAACATCAACAGCGGTGCTTGCCAGGGCGCCGGCGAGCCGAAATCAAAGGCCAACAAAGCAAACCAAAACGAAATCGGAATAAAAGTCCAGGTTAAGATGTTCCACAGCGTGACCATGGCCAGTTGGGCCGGGTTTTTTAACACCGCCAGGCCGCTGCTAAAACCATCCAACAAACCCAACACTTTTTGGGCCAGGCCAGACGGCAAAAATTTATGGATCAGGGCATCGGCCCAGTGGCGTTTAGCCATAAAAACAATGAGTCCAACCATGACGCCAACATAAAAAATAGCCCCCAAAATACCAATCAGTTGCAGCCGCTCGTTATGGACTCCTAAAACAATCACGGCCAACAAAACAAGTAAAACGGTCAAACCATCAAAGATGCGCTCGACCACCAACGTTGCAAATACACCCGTTTTGGACAAACCGGTGGAGCGCCCCAGGACATAGGCTCGTAAAAATTCGCCGGCTCGCGCCGGCAGAACCGTATTACCGGCAATGCCAATCACTAAAGCCCGGCAGGCCGGCCAGAAAGCTACGTGCCCCATTGGCTTGAGCAGCCATTGCCAGCGTACTGTCCGAAAGTAGATATGCGCCACAACCATTGCCATCGAGAGCAGCAGCAGCCAGTAGTTGGCGCTGGCCATGGCCTGCCAAACATCGGCCAAATTAATCTCGGCAAAAACAAAATCCAGAAAGAACAGGCTAATCCCCAGGTTCAGCGCCAAATTTTGCCAGCGCGACGGCAGTTGGTTGACTAGCCCCAGCGTCCCCAGGCCCCCAAACAAAATAATATAGGCCAGGTAAACCGGATGGCCTAACTGCGAGTAACGATAACCAAAAAAAACGGCTATTCCCAAAATTATAAGACTTCGAATTACATGGGTATAGTTTTTTAGCCGCGCCATTGGGTAGACTGCCTTTCTCGTAAAGAGATTAGAGATTATTAATAGCCCGAATCTCTAATCTCCAATCTCTGTCCTATAAATAAATCAGGGAACTTATTTGAGCCTCGTGCCTGGGGTTTCTGGGTAAAACAAATCAGGCTGCTGCCCAACGGCAGGGTGTGGCCCCGGCGCAGCCAGAGGGCTTCCAGGCTTCGGACTGCAATCAGCAGCCGGTTCAGCCAATGGGGCAAGGGCTGGACATCCACATCTTCGGTGACGGGAAGCCAGCGGAGCAGGGTGCGAATGGCAACCACAAACGGCAGTAAAAGGGAGTTGGCGTATGAAAAAACACCTGTCTCAAAGCCAACCTCGCTGAGCTTGGCATGAACAGCCGGTAGGGTATAACGCTGCCGGGCGTAATATATTTCATCGTGAACACTCCACAGGCTGGGCAGGGCCGAGTCGGTTAGCAGCAGCCAGCCGCCCGGCCGGAGCACCCGATACACCTCTTTGAGAGCCTGGTCATCACTGGTAATCCAACGGTGATATAATACATCAAACAACGTGACCAGATCAAAACTATGATCGGCATAAGGCAGGGCCAGCCCGGAAGCCTGGGCCAGCCGCGGTAAACGCCGGCAGCGAGCCAGACTCAAGGCCAGGGGGCTTAGATCTATTCCATTGCCTTGGCCCCACCGGGCCAGGAAAGCCAGGTTTCCGCCGGTGCCGCAGCCTATGTCGAGAATACGCTGTCTGGAATTGGGGCCAAACTGCTGCTCAATAAAAATCTGGGCCAACTGCCGGCGACCCACAAACCACCAGTGTGAGTCCTCGACTCGGTACATGCGCTCATATTCAGGCCATTCCATCGAGCCTCAATTGACTGCTTCCTCGCGGGCTTGCTGCACAATCCCGGCAATGTACTCGATCTGCTGGGCAGTGAGCGACGAGGCTGAGGGCAGATAAAAACCGCGCTGGCAAAGCATTTCGGCCACGGGGTAACGCTGGCCTTTGAACGCTTCATAATAGATGGGTTGGAGGTGCATAGGGATAAAAAAGGTGCGGGTTTCGACGCCGTGCCGGGCCAGGTAAGCTCGCAACTGATCGCGAGTCATGCCAAAGTCATCCTCGACCAGAATCGAGTACATCCAGAACACATTTTTGGCCCAGGCGGCTTCGGGCGGGGTGACAATTCCAGGAATTTCCTTGAGCAGATGGCTGTACAGAGCAGCATTACGGCGGCGGCTCTCGACAAAATCATTCATCTGTTCGGTTTGAGCCAGGCCAACGGCCGCTTGCATGTTGGTCATCCGGTAATTAAAGCCAATATATTTATGCCAAAAGTGCCGTTCACTGGAAAAGGCGTGGTCGCGCAGATTTTGGGTCAGGGCGGCAAATTTGGCATTATTGGTGGTAATCATCCCCCCCTCGCCGGTGGTGATAATTTTGTTGGCGTAAAAACTAAAACCAGCCGCATGGCCTAATCCTCCAGCCCGGCGCCCCTTGTATTCGGCCCCGTGGGCTTCGGCAGCATCTTCCATCACAAAAATTCCGTGCTTTTCGGCCTGTTCCATAAGTGGGTCCATATCAACCGGGTGGCCGTAGGTATGCACCGGAATGATCGCTTTGGTTTTGGAGGTAATTTTCCGGGCCAACTGCTCAACATCCATATTCCAGGTGCATGGCTCGGAGTCAATGAGGATGGGCGTCGCTCCGGTATAAGTGACGGCGTTGATGGTGGCAATCATGGTAAAGGTGGGCAGGATTACCTCGTCGCCGGGTTCGAGGCCAAGCGCGGCCAGGCCCAGGTGCAAAGCCACGGTGCCATTGGCGCAGGCGACGCCATATTTGCAGTGACATTCAGCCGCGAATTTTTCTTCAAAGGCTGGAATGTATTTGCCCGCCGACGAAATCCAGTTCGACTCCAGGCAGTCCAGCACATACTCTTTCTCCTTACCGCCCAGGGTTGGCTCACACACCGGAATGATACGGCTGCTCAAATCGAGTTGTGACACCGGGATACGTTTAATGGTAACGGCCAATTCGGGGTCTTTACCGGGAACAACAGCGGCCAACTCCTGGCCCAAATCTTGAGGGGTGATGGTTGATGGCTGTAACATAATCTCTCCAAATTTTTCTAACTGTTCAACCTTGTCATTTCGACCGTAGGGAGAAATCTCCTGATACCTTACTTTTAGGTGTTGCGACTTGGAGATTTCTCGACCTTCGGTCTCGAAATGACATGAGTCTGAGTAGTAACCTTACTCCTTAATTATGTAAGATTATATCATCCTTGCGGAGCAGGGAACAAGGTACTTTAGGGCAGACCCGACCGGACGAAAGTAAGTTGTTTTTCAGTACTTTTGCCCTTGAGTTCTCTTTTTAACGCCAGCGGCGTAAGCCCCACCACAAACAACCCAGGGCCAGGGCGGTGGTGACGGCAGAAACCAGGCTAATGGTTATCAACCCTCCTGCCAGCCAGATAGAGCCTCCGGCCAACGCGCCAATAACCCGACCCAAACCCATAGTCGCCATAAACGAGGACATCATGGTGGCCCGAGCGCCGGGCAGCACTTCGGTGGCTAAAGAGATGGTGGTCACAATGGCAAACTCAAAGCTAAGGAAAACCACAAACAGGCCGGCCAGCGCCAGAGGGAGGGTGTGCCCGAACAGGGGTAATAATAAATAACTAAGGGTTGACAGGGTAAATCCGGCCATAATGGAGCGCTTCAGCCCCAACCGATCGGCCACAGAAGCGGTCAGGCCCTCGCCAACTAGCTCGGCCAGGCCGATGACACTGGAGGCTGCGCCCAGGGCGACGACGCCCAGCGAAAAAGCATCTTCCAGCCACGCTCCGTAGACGACATATAAATTATCGTTGGCCAGGCCAATTAAAAAAGAAAAACCCAGCAATCCCAACGCGGCTCGATTACCCCGTATCTCGGCCCAGGCCTGCCCAAAGCTGAGCGATACAGCCGCAGATGTGGTTGGACGGCCTTCGGCGGGAATAAAGATAGCCAGAGCTACCATTCCCAGCAAGGTCAGGCCGCCCAAAACAAAAAATGGGGATTGCCAGCCAACCCGGTCAATCAGCAGCCCTACCAGCGGCAATCCCACCAGCGAACTGCCCGACCAGCCGAACTCAATGACACCCATCACCAGGCCCCGCCGCTGATAGGGGACAATTTTGCCCAGATAGGCTTGTAAAGCCGGGTCAAAAATGCTTTTGCCCAAACCGGCCAGAAACAAGGCCAGCATGATGACCCCATAAAAAGGCAGAAACCCGGCCGCCAGCATACTCAGGCTTAACATCCCCAACGAGGCCAGCATCATCACCCGATAACCCCAACGATCGCTTAACGGGCCAAAAATTGGGCTGAGCATGCCGGTCGCCAGATTAATGGCGATGAGCGAAGTAATCGCCGTAAGAGGAACATCCAGGCCCCGGCTTAAGGCCGGGGCGAAAGGATAAGGAAAACGCCGGGCTGTATTAAACAAGAAGCGGTTGAGCGTGGCTATGCCAATTTGCCAGACCAGCCGGCGCGTTGAAGTGGACGTAACCACGCTGATAGGTTGTTCGGTCAAATGGGGTTCCTTTGCCGCAGTGACTTTTGCGGATTGTAGTCGGGCCAGAGGAAAAGGCAACTCATTCACCGGGAGATTAGACGCTTTGCGTGGAGATTCAGAGGTAACTGCTCAACCATGTCATTTCGACCGCAGGGAGAAATCCCCGATACCTTACTTTCATGGGTTGCGTCCTGAAGATTTCTCGACCTTCGGTCTCGAAATGACGTGAGCCTGTAAATCAGGGAGCGTTTAAAACTTCACGCACTTTGCGTTTCAAAGCAAGGGCTGTAAATGGTTTTTGCAGAAACTCTATTTCTGTCTCCAGCACACCCTGGCTGGCAATAGCATTATCGGTATAGCCTGACATGTAAAGCACTTTCAGGTCCGGATACATCTGTTCAAGATGTTTGGCCAACTCGCGGCCATTGAGACCGCCCGGCATGACCATATCGGTGAGCAGTAAATGGATGGGGATAGAATTTTGCTGGCATATTTGAAGCGCCTCGCTGCCGTTAACAGCCTCCAAAACGGTATAACCCAATTCACTCAGAACACTGCTTACAAGTTGTCGAACTACTGCTTCATCTTCTACCACCAGGATGGTTTCGAATGCGGATGCGGTTTCGGGTTCAAGTGGAATTGGCTCTTTTACGGGTTCGATAGTGTCTTTCAGCCGAGGCAAATAAACCCTAAACGTTGTGCCGTAGCCGGGTTCACTATAAACCGCAATATGGCCGCCACTTTGCTTGATAATACCATACACTGTCGCCAGGCCCAGGCCGGTTCCTTTGCCCTTCTCTTTGGTGGTAAAAAACGGCTCAAAGAGGTGCGACAAAGTCTCCTTGCTCATGCCAATGCCGGTATCGCTGACGGCCAGCATGACGTAAGGGCCAGGGGAAACCTCAATATATTGGCGGGCATAGAGTTCATCCAGTTCAACATTGGCCGTTTCTATAATTAACTTGCCGCCACCGGACATGGCATCCCGCGCATTGATTGCCAGATTCATGAGCACCTGCTCCAACTGCCCTGGATCAGCCTTAACCTGTCCCAATTCCGTGGCCGGTTTGGTCATCAGTTCAATATCTTCGCCAATCAAACGGTGCAGCATTTTCTCCATATTGATGACTACTTCATTAAGGTCCAGCACTTCCAATTGGAGTACCTGTTTGCGGCTAAACGCCAGGAGTTGGCGGGTCAATCCGGCAGCTCGCTCCCCTGCTTTGTGAATCTCGCCCACATAATGGCGCAGTCGTTCTTTATCCGGTGGCTCACGCTGTAAAAGCAGTTCGCTGTAGCCGGTAATAACCACCAACATATTATTGAAATCGTGAGCCACGCCACCGGCCAGCCGGCCAATGGCTTCCATCTTTTGAGACTGCAAAAATTGCTCTTCCAGACGCTTTTGTTCGGTAATATCGAACATGATGCCGTGGATGTAACGAATCTGGCCGGTTTCATCTCGCACCGGAACAGTTTGGTTGCGAAACCAGCGCATCTGGCCGGCCTGGCTCCACATCCGGTATTCGATATTCAATGGTTCACCAGCCTGGTCCACCCGCTCTACCTCGGCCTGCACCCGAGCTTTATCCTCCACGTGGAGCTGCTGCTGCCACAAATCAGGGTCAGCCAGCCATTCGGCCTGAGAGAACCCCAGCAGCGACTCAATTTGCGGGCTAATATAAATGGTCTGGTTCGTATCGCCGTAAGCCACAATATAGCTGATAGCCGGAAGCTGCTCGACCAGGGTGCGATATTTGGCTTCGGCTTCGCGCAGGTTATGTTCAACCCGCCGCCGTTCAGCCACTTCCCGTTCGAGTTCGTCGGCGTGGTGCTGGATTTTTTCGTACCGCCGCCCATTTTCATAAGCTACGGCCACCTGAGCCGCCACCGTCGCAATGATCCGCTCGTCTTCTTCGCTAAATTCCGCCGCGCCGATTTTGTTGCCCAAATAAAGCCAGCCGTAAAGCCGGGTAGAGGTGGCAATGGGCGCGCCCAGAAAAGAGTGAATCATCGGGTGATGCACCGCACCCGGTCCTGCCGACAAACCGGTGCTTTCCGGCTCGCCATTGAGGTCGCGCAGCCGGATTGTCCGCCCTTCGGTCAGTAATTGGGCAATCAGGCCCCGCTCAATCTCCGGAGCGCCGAGATTGGCCCCTGCTTCCGCATCCAAGCCACTGGTTAAAAAATGGCGTAACGTTTGATTATCTTGTTCCAACACCCCAATCGCAGCATATTTGGCCCCAATAATGTTACGCGAGGCATGGCAGAACTTTTCGAGGATCAGGTGAGAATCCTGTTCCAGCACTAACTGCTGGCCGAGTTCGATCAGCGCCGTTAAACGCTGGTTGATTGCCCGCAGTTCATTGGTCTTTTGTGACAACTTGTCGGTAAGCAACCGTAGATGTTCCCGGTCAAAGGCAGCCCCATCTTCCAACTCTGGCCCAATTGGGGTGCTACTCATAGCAGTGGACTCCGCTGGAGAGGGAATTAGCCCCAGGGCCTTGTCTACAATGCGCAGCACCTCTTCCGGTTCGGAAGGTTTGAAGAGGATATGAGCTACGCCGCAAGACTCAGCCAGCGCTTGCGCTTCGCGTTCAAGATAGTGAGCCGTGTAAAAAATAACTACCGTTTGAGTAACAGCCGGATCGGCTCGCAGTTGGCGCACAAATTCGTAGCCATCCATGGTCGGCATTAGAATGTCAGCAATGATCAGGTCAGGCTGTTCGGCGCGGGCCAGGTTCAGCGCCTCGCTGCCATCAGCCGCTTCTAAGAGGCGGTGGCCGCCATACCCCAACAGTGTTACTAAAAATTCACGGTTAGTAAAGCTATCGTCAGCAATTAAGATGGTAGCCATGGTTGCCTCATCGCAAAAAACTTTCTACCTGTATGACTAAGGTTTCAGGATCAATGGGTTTAGCGATATAGCCGTCGAATCCAGCGGCCAAAGCTTTATCCCGATCAGCCACCATGGCCAGGGATGTGACCGCCACCAAAGGAATGGCCCGGTAGACCGGATTGCTTTTAAGCTGCCGGGCCAGCTCGTAGCCATCCATTTTGGGCATGTGTACATCTGCCAGGATTAAATCTGGCAAGTCGCGCTGGACTACCTGCAAAGCTTCCTGGCCGTCACGGGCGATCAGCGAGATATGACCAAAAGCTTCCAGGAGATAGGTTATCAATTCCAGGTTGGTTTCGTTATCTTCCACAATTAAAATTCGGGCCATAACCAACCTCCTATCAGTCCATCTGCTTGTTAGCTCGCCCCTGTTCAGGAATCACCAGCGTAAAGCGACTGCCCTGACCATAAACGCTGCTAAATTCGATCCGGCCGCCGAGCAAGTGGGCCAACTTTTGGCTGAGGTGGAGGCCCAGTCCGGTCCCCTCAAAGCGGCGCGTGGCCGATGAGTCTAGCTGCGAAAACGCCTGAAACAATTTACTCTGATTTTCCGGAGCAATGCCAATCCCGCTGTCTACCAGGCTAATCTCGATGAACACCTGCCCTTTCGTTTGGCGTCGGGCCATTTCAAGCTGAACCCCGCCCTGCTCGGTAAATTTGAGGGCATTATTGGCTAAATTCAACAGGATTTGATGGAGGGCGCGCCGGTCTGTTAAAACTGTAAAATCCTGGGGTGGCATATTGGCCTCAAAGATTAGATGTTTATCTTCAGCCAGCGGGCGCAGGGCATTGACAACTTCTTGGGCCATTGTCTGGCAAACCACCGGCTCAAAGTTGAGTTCCACCTTACCTGATTCAATTTTAGTCAGATCAAGCAAGTCGTTGATCAACGACAGGAGGTGTCTGGCGCTGTTCTGAATGATCCGTAGTTGTTTTTCCTGGTCATGGGTAAGGGGACCGGGCAGTTTCATCAGCAAAGTGCCGGTAAAGCCGATGATGGCGTTAAGCGGAGTGCGTAACTCGTGGCTCATACTGGCCAGGAAATTATCTTTGGCCCGGTTGGCTTTTTCCAGCTCGATATTTTTCTCGCGCAGCGCCTGTTCAAACCGTTTGCGTTCGGTCACATCGCGGATGGCGCTGATGACCAGAGTTTCTTGCGCGGTTTTGAGCGGGCTGAGACTAATTTCAATCGGAAACTCACTCCCATCCCGGCGCAGACCGTATAATTCCAGGCCCGCGCCCATGGGCCGGACGCGCAACTCGGCAAAATAGCGCAACCGATGACGGGCGTGATTAACCCGAAAACGCTCTGGCACCAGTATTTCAACACTTTGCCCCAGCAGTTCCTCTCTGGTATAACCAAATAAACGCTCAGTTTGTGAGTTGACCAGAACGATGCGGCCGTCCTGTTCAACAATCACCATAGCATCCGGCGCAGACTCCAACAGTCCGCGAAAAAGAGCCTCAGCCCGCTTTTGTTCGCTAATATCACGGACAACGGCAATAATTCCCTCGGCCGTCGTCAAGGGGCTGAGCATAATATCTACCGCAAACTCGCTGCCAT
This sequence comes from Anaerolineales bacterium, assembly GCA_015075405.1. GTDB lineage: Bacteria > Chloroflexota > Anaerolineae > 4572-78 > J111 > DSQQ01. The sequence continues at coordinate 433,812 of JABTUK010000002.1, read as the reverse complement.
CCTTGCGCCGGGCAAACAGCTCCAGGTCGGCCCCCATCGAACGCATGCGCGGCTCAGCCATGTAGCGGGTACGATGCGCCATATGCCGCTCCCTGAAACGCTCTGGCAGCAGCAGGCCAAGCGGCTGGCCCTGTAATTCAGCCCGCGAGTAGCCGAACATAGTTTCAGCTCGGGCATTAACCCGGGTAATAACGCCTTCATTATTTACCACCACAATTGCGTCAGGGGCATATTCAAACAACCCATGCAGAATAGTCTCATTCTCGCGCAGGCTTATCTCAGGCTTTACACCCTCGTTGGATGGATAGGGCAGCATAAGTTTCCCCCCTTTTGCTGCGGAATTCGCTCCAGGCCAATGGATCGGTTAGTTAAGTTCTAAAAGTATCGAACATATGATTGGGATGAGAGGTTAAAACAGTGGATCATAGCGGCTTGCATCGTTTGATAGAAATAGCAGTTAATCTGATTATACCACAAGAAAGAGACGGTGTATATCTAAGTGATCGTCTAAAAATAAGTTCCCCCAAGTTCCCCCAAGTTCCGAGGGAACTAAGGGAACTGATAGGAACTTAAAACGGGAAGTAATTTTTGGATGCTTACTAACGGCAAATCAAGAGGGGTTGAGAGGTCTGGCGTAGAATCTGCTCAACCGAACTGCCCAGCACCACTTCCAGCATCGGATTAAGACCATATCCGCCCATAATCATGAGATTAGCGTGCTGAGCGGCTGCCGTTTGCAGAATAGTCTCGACCACCGGCCCGCTTTCGCTTATAAAGGTGGCCGGGACATTTCGACTCTCCAGATAAGCCTGGGCCTGAGCCAACGTTTCCGGCATAACCTCATTTTTCTCTGTGACCGACAAGACCACCAGCGGGATGCGCCAGCGGCCGGCCAAATAGGCCGCCACAAACAGAGCTTCCTGGGCTTTGGGGCTGCCGTCGTAGGCCAGCATAGCTTGATCTAATTTACGGGTGGGGCTGTCTGAGTTAACCGCTGTCCCGGCAAAGGTAGGCGCCGCCAGCACCGGCCGGGCGCAGCGATGGATCAGGGTCCGAAACCCCGACCCCAGCCGGGCCATTATTTGCGCCGCCGGTGGATGGGTCAGACTGACCGTAACCAAATCGGCCCACCAGGCCCGCTCGCAAATCTTGCGGGCTACCGGCCCGGTTTCGAGAGCAAACTCAGCCGGCACGCCGGCCTCAGCGCAGCGGCGGCGAAATTCAGCTTGCAGCGCCTCGATCTGGGGCGTTTCCCGCAGCGCGTCCGTGGCGGTAACGTGCAAACCAAAAACCCGCCCTTCCTCGCGCTGAGCCACGGCCAGGGCATACTCCAAAGCCAGCCAGCCTCCGGCAGCGCCATCCAGGGCCACCAGAATATGGCTAAAGAGCCGTTCACCCCGGCGCGGTTCCACCGCTTCTCGCCGCCACTGGCCGGGGGCCGGGCCGGATTCCAGGGGGTCGGGCACAACTGCCTCCCACAACTGTCCCCCAACGCGGGCCATCACCCGTTTTGGCCTTGAGCTGAACTGGCTGGCCAGGTTAGAAAGGGCGGCTTCCGGCCTGACCTGCCAGCCCAATTCCTGCTGTAGCGATTCCCGGTGCTGCGACAGCCACACGTACAGGTCGGTTTCGGTCCGCCCCGGAAAATCGGGCAAAATTCCCTGCGCCCGAATGACCTCGATCACCGGCAGATAAACCTGATCGTACCAGTCGGCGGCGGCTTCTTGGAGCGATACGTCGCGCCCCTGCTGCCGGGCCAGGTAATCCCGCTGCCCTTCGATCTGCTGATCCAACACCCGGTACTGCCCCGGCGCGGTCACGTTCAAATCCAGGCCGGGACGCGTTTCATCCAGTTTCGTCCGCTCCAAAAAGTCAGCATGGCGGGCCTTGATAATCAGGTCGTCGGGCCGGACATCCGGGGTCAGCGGCACTTTGGTATGCACTTCAGTCACATTGGCTTCGATGTGGGTTGCCCCTAACTGGCGGGCCACCGAGACCCGGTGATTGCCGTCCAGCACAAAATAGACGTCGCCAATCTGGTAAACCTCAATCGGCGGCAGGCCGACCAGGCCCGTTGCGGCCAGTTGCACCCCGGCCCAACGGTGAGCATCGGTGTTGTGGCGGGGCAGAAAGTGGCGGGTAAAATCGGTGTAGCGGCCCACACTGCCGACAATCGCATCCAGCGGGATCTCTCGCACCCCCCGCGACGAACTGCCGGTCGCCTTCAGTTTGGCCCGAACATCGTCATACGAGAGCAGTTGGACCGATCTGCCGGTCAGATTGGCCATGATTTCTTCCAACGTCGCCCGGCTGCGCGCCCGGTAGAAATCCTGCAAGGCTGCGTTGATACTAAGTTTATCTGGATCGGGTAACATTTTTATTCAAACCTTAAGCGCCATATAGTTTTGACATAATTAACGCCGCGGGTGAGATACCCCCACATATTGGTCGCTGTTTTGCTTTCGCCGGCCTCACGGGGGACGCAGTGGTAGGGCAGTTCGCGGATGGTATAACCGGCCTTTTTGGTCCGGTAGAGCAGGTCAATACAGTACTCGCCGTAATCACCGCGCAGATTGATTTTAGCAAAAATTTCTTTGCGGCCCAAAATAAAACCGCTGGTGTAATCTTTGATTCCCCAATCCAGCACCAGCCCGGCCCAAATGTTGATCACCCGCGAAAAGGTGCGCCCCGTCCAGGAGTGAGCCACATCCGCCCCGCCGGGCACATAGCGCGAGCCAACGGCCATGCCTGCGCCCTGAGCCAACGCCTCGGCCAGGCGCGGCCATTCTTCCGGGGGCATACTCAAATCGCAGTCCATCCAGCCGACCCACTGCCCCCGCGCCTCGCGGATGCCCCGGCTGATGGCGCTGGTCAGCCCTTTTTCACTGGTTCGATGGATCAGCCGCACCCGGCTATCGGCGGCAGCTTTGGCCGCCACCAACTGCCACGTCCCATCCGGCGAGTTATCGTCCACCACTACCACCTCGACCCCGCCGGGGATGTCGCCCAGCGCGGCCAGGGTACGCTCAATCAACGGTTCGATATTGCCGGCTTCGTTGTAGGTCGGCAGGATGATGGAGATTTGGGGAGGTGATTGAGTCATGAGAATTTTACCTTGTTAGCTCCATGTCATTTCGACCGAAGGGAGAAATCCCTTTAAAGTTACATTTATTCAAAAATTGTGGTGTTCACAAAGATATTGCAAACTTCGGCTGTGCGGCCAGGTGTCCGAGGCTAAAGCCGTCGGCCTGAGAGAGCGAAGCCCTCACGGGCTGAATCTTAGCTCGAAGAGCTTTGCTCTTTCAGCGTGACGGCTTTAGCCGGCGGTATGTCGAAAGTTGTGTAATTTGCTCATCCCTCTCAAGGGAATCAGGTTTTTACACACAATTTGCAATACTACCCTTTAGCCTCACGCTCCTCCGGCTCAAATTTGAGTTTGCCAACAGAATCGCTTCAGCCTCGCGCTTTAGACCGGGGATAAAATTCAACGTGTTTGTGAACAGGACATAAATCTGCGTTTATCAGCCTTCATGAGAGCGTTCGGAAACTCCCACAGACACCCTTGCTGCCGGCGCTCGTCCGGCGATGAAGTCGCCGGACTATTTAACAGCGCCCGATGAATCGGGCTTTAAGCCGGGTTAACCCGGCGCTGTTCCTTAGCCCTGGCATTCATGCCGGGGCGATTCAGCAAAACGAAACAGTTTCCGAACATTCTCGCATTGGCATACCGGATGTGGTTTCCCCTCCCCAAACCCCTCCCCTCAGAGTTCAGAGGGTTCAGAGTCCAGAGTTACAATGGGGACGCCACCCACGCCACCCGAAAACCGATATTGAAATTCCTGAAGTCCGGGTTGTCCCCGAAGCGGACGGCGCAGCGAACATACCAACCATTATAGGGGAACGCGCCGCCCCGCAGCACGCGGGGAACATCGTTGCCCCCTTCAAGAGTCTCATTCTCTGGCTCTCGATAGCGCGTCCGGCACCACTCCCAGACATTCCCGGCCAGGTCTTCCACCCCATCAGGGCTGGCGCCGCCCGGAAAACAACCCACCGCGCTGGTGGCCCCAATTTTGGCGTCATCATAGTTGGCCCGGTTCGGGTCAGGTTCATCGCCCCAGGGATAAATCCGCGCCGCCCCTTTTTCCAGACCGCCGCGCGCCGCTTTTTCCCATTGGCGCTCGGTCGGCAGGCTGATTTCCTGATCCAACGGCAAATCCCCACTCGATTGTAAGCAGAAAGTAAGCCAGCGGCAAAACGCCGCCGCTTCATACCAGGTAACACCCACTACCGGATGGTTGGGCAAGCCAAACACCCCCCCAAAATGGCGCGGTTCCTGGCGGCTGCCTTTATTTTGCCATCCTTCCTCCGTCCAACATTGCCGCCACCTGTCGGTGTAGCCGCCGTCAGCTACAAACGCGCTGTATTGGGCCTGGGTAATCGGGTAGCGGCTGATACGGAAGGCGGGCAGGTCAACCTGCCTTTGCTCATCTCCTTCACCCATCAGGAAAGGACCGGCGGGGATGTCGCACCAGAGGATGTCGGGGAGGAGGCCCTCACCCCCGGCCCCTCTCCCAAAGGGAGAGGGGAGATGGGAGTCCTCCTCTCCCTCTGGGAGAGGGGTTAGGGGTGAGGGTGAGGGCCAGGGCCGCAGCCCCACCCCGCCCCGCGGGTCGCCGCCGATAACCAGACCTGCCAGGTCTTCAAGACCTGACAGGTCTCGCTCTGCCGGCGGCGGCAGTTGCGCCAGGATATTGCCGGCAGCGGCCCGCTCGACGGCGGGCAGGAGCGCCTGCTCCATAATCGCCACCAGCCAGGCCCGGATGCGCTCGATTTTGGGCCGGTGGCGCGGGCTGAGCTGGCTCAAATTGGTTGTTTCCAGCAAAAGCTGCCCGGCCAGCAAGCCGCCCCAGGCGTCGGTTTGATCAAAACTCTCCCCCTCTCCTTTCTTCTCCCCCTCTCCTTTCTTCTCCCCCTCTCCTTTCAGGAGAGGGGGGTGGGGGGTGAGGTCCCGGTAACACAACGCCTCAATCAAGGCCCAGACGGCAAAGGCGCTACCGCGGCCGGCTTTGGCCCCGGCCAGCAGGGCCACCTCGCGCCAGCGGTTCGGCTCGGTCCGGGCCAGGTCGGCCACCCGGTCGGGAAAATCGGCGTCGGTCAGGTGGCAGGCGGCCAGGTACTCCTGAAAAGTGCGGTGGGGGAAGGTGTAGACGCCCAGCCCGCGCGGCAGCAACAGCCCGGCCCGCTGGCTGAGGTACTCCACCAGCCGGGCCGGTTTGAGGTCGGGGTTCTGGCTCAAGCGCAGCAGGCCGCCCACCAGGGCATCTTCGGCCACGTCGGCGGTGCCGGCCAGGTCGGGCTGGCCGGCGTGGGCGGCGTAGGCCAGCTCGTTGAGCAGGGCGCGCACCCGCTCCCGGTCTACGGCCAGCCATTCGGCCAGGCTGGGCTGCAACACCACGGCCTGGCCGGCCGGGTTTTTGACCGTTTTGGGGCTTTCCCACCAATCCAACAACAGGTCAACCGTATCGGCGTACAGTTCTTCGCGCTTTTCTGGCAGAGTCCCGCCGCGCCAGGCGTGCAGGCTGGCCATGAGGGTCAGCAGCAGCGGCCGGGCGGCCAGTTCGCTCAGCCGCTCGCTGGTAAAGATGGCCGCTTTGAGCTGTTCGGCCCGGCCCGCGGCGTCGTCGGGGTGGAGGCCGCGCAGTTCGACCATGTGGCGGTACCAGCCCTCGACAAAGCGGCGAATCTGGCCCCGGCTAAAGGGGGCCAGCACCGCTTCGGCAAAGCCGGTCAACCGCCAGTCCTGCTTTTGGTAAGCATAAGTCCGGCTGGTTACCAGGATGCGGCAGCGGGTGAAGGTGCGGGCAAAATCCTCCACCGCCGCCTTGAGCTGCGCCCGGCGTTGATCGGCTTCGGGCACTTCGTCCAGGCCGTCCAGCAGCAGCAGGCCGCCCTGTTTATGCAACGTTTCGGCCAGGGGACGGGCAAACGCGCCCAGGGCGGCGGTTTTCAACTCGGCGGCAATAAAACGCCACAGGTGTTCGGCGCTGGCGGGCTGGCCGGGCGGCGGCAGGCCGCGCGCCGCAAAATCGCGCAGGATGACCGGCACGGGTAATAATGGGCCGTGCCGCCAGGGCTGCGGCTGCGCCTCTTTCTCTGCGTCATCATCATCCGACAGGGGGGCGGTCAGCAGGGCCAGGTTGGCCTGGGCATGGCCCAGGGCTTCTCCGGCCAGGCACATGCTGACAAAATCCACCAAGGTACTTTTGCCGCTGCCGGGGTCGCCCAGCAGCACCAGCCGGGGGTGGCGGTCCAATTGGGCCAGGGCCGGCGTGTGGCGCACTTCGCGGGTAGGCCCCAGCGAAGCGGCCACGGCCGTTTCGCGGCCCGGTTCTTCCAGGCCATAGGTCAGCAAGGCGGTGTAGACGGCGCTCAGGTGGAGCCGGGCGTCGCTCTGGACGCTGGCGGCGCGGCGGTCAATGCCGCTGAGGGAGAGAAAGCGGCATCGTTCCAGCAGCCGGTTGAGGTAGGCTTCGCGCAGGGCGGTCGAGTCGGGTTCGGCCCGCAGGTGGATATTGACATCGCGCCCGGCGATGATGCTGCCGACAATCCCCCCGGCCACATCGCCGATGGTCACGCTGCTGGCCTCGCCGGTGCGGTTTTCGATGGCCACCAGCAGCGGCTTCATGGCCTCGCGCCAGTCGCTTTCGGCCAGGCGGCCCTGCCTGGCCTGCTCGGTCAGGCCGATGGCCGTCTCGTGGTCGTTGATCTGGTTGAGCAGTTCCAGGGGGGCCTGGCCGCCAAATTTGGCCTCGCGCTCTTGAAGAACGGCCAGATTTTGGTGGAGTTTGGTCAGCAGGGCTTGAAAGTCGGTCATGGTATTTTATCCTTTATTATTGAACGGAGCCGCACGAGGGCGTGCTGGCTCCTCTTTTTGAGGAGTGAGGCACGCCCCCGTGCCGAACGGGGTCGCACGGGGTATGCTGGCTCCTCAAAAATCACTCCCAACCTCGATCAATTTCAATCAACCACTCCTGACCCAATTCATAATTTCGATAACTCGAATAAGGATAATCACCCGGTTGCTCCACCAGGCCGCTCCGCAAAGGATTCCGATGGATATAGTTTAGTTTTTGTCTTAAAAACCGTTCAGTGTAGACATTCTCATCCCAGTAACTATCTTGCCACACCTTATTGTCACTTCGCCCTGTCTCCAGGCCAGCTTGCTCAAACGCATTAATCCAATCGGTGATCTTTTCTACCTGGGCCTGACGGATGATACGTTTTGAGGTGAATGTTTTATAATCGCGCATAAAATCGGAAACGGTTGATTTGCCGTAGAGCCAGACGATAAGGTGGAGATGATCAGGCATGATAATGTAACCAAGCAATTTAAATTCGTGTTGGTAGCGATAAAAGTTAAGGCTATCCAGTAAGGGAATAATGAAAGCAGATCGGGTAAACAGGGGCAGACGATTGTAGATTACGGTAGTGATGTAATAAAGATGTCCGTCTATGTGAAATCGTGGTAAACCCATAAGCTTCTACCTTGCCGATGAATGAGGAGTTCGCACGAGGGCGTGCGAACTCCTCATTCATGCGAACTTCTCATTCATCATCATCCAAATCTTCTAAAAGGTCGCCCAACTCCCGTTCCCAGACATCATCCAGGGGGATAAACGGCGTCTCGACAAAATCAGCCGTCAATTCGGCCAGGTAATCGCGGATGCTGTGCTGGGGCAGCCGCCGCTCCAGGGTATCCAGCTTTTCACTCATTACGGACAGCAGTTCGTCGCTGCGCCGGGCCAGGTCAGACAGATCGAGACCTAGGCCGGTCATGTGATTGAAGCGGCGCATCAGATCGTACCAGGCTTTGAAATCATTTTCGACCACCATGCCTTGCAGGTTGGGCGAAAGCGTCGAGAAATCATAGGCCGGCACAAAGGCATACCAGACAATATACTCCAGGCCGCGCTGCTCGGCCTGATCGGCCAGGTAGGAGCCAATGCTGACCCCGCCTTCGTAATTGGCAAAGCGGAGCGCATAGTCGGCCAGTTCCCCTTTGAGCCGGGGCAGGCTGAAAACGGTCGAGATTTGGCGCTCCTTATCATACGGCACAGCCCCATACACGCCGCCTACGGTCACCACCCGCTTGACTCCCAGGGTCTCCACCAAATCAAAAAAGGTTTCAGCATAACGCTCGACATTCAGGTGGGGTTCATCACCGAGAAAGATAAACAAGCCCTTGCGTTCGTTGCCGGCGTAAAAGAGGTCGTTCTTTTTGACCTTCAACGATTGGCGATAGCCATCCACCAGATTTATCTCCGGACGCAAAAAGTGGTGAGCGCCGGGCAGTTGAAACAAATAGAACCCATGCGGTTTGAGCTGTCCAATTTTCTTAGCGCCGATATGCTCGATCAGATATTGAGGCAAATTCGACGAAATCGCCCCGGCGTCGGCCCACTGCCGCCAGCCAACCAGCATATACTTTTCCTCGGCTTTTGGTTCTTCCCACAACTCAATCAACTCTTCCATAACGTTATCCTCCTCTGCCAACCTTCCCTATGAACTTGTCTATAAGCCTACAGTGACATAAAATCCAGCAGTTATGATGAAAGCAATGCCTGACGTCTCACGTCTCACGTCTCACGTCTCACGTCTCACGTTTTATCTGGCCCACCGTCTCGACGGCGGTTTAATTCTGGCGGCGCTGCTGCCGCTCTTTATCATCCAAAGCCTGCTCCAACCCGGCCTGCCCACCCTGGCCGACCTGCCAATCCATCTCTACCGCACCCTGGAGTACGGTCAAGCGTGGGGGCCAGGCGTCATCGTGCCGCGTTGGGCGCCGAACCTGGCCTATGGTTACGGCTACCCCTTGTTTGTGTTTGCGCCGCCGCTGCCTTATTGGCTGGGACTGCTCTTTGCAATCCTCGGTTTCTCGCTCGAAACCGCCTTCAAGCTTTTGATTATCCTCACAATTTTACTTTATGCAATTGGTATGTATTTGCTTGGCCGCGACCTGTGGGGCCGGGTTGAAGCCGGACTGGTGGCCGCCACCGCCTATGCCTTCGCCCCATTTGCGCTGCGGGAGGCCCTATTGTATGGCGGCAATGTGCCGCAGTATCTGGCCATCGGCCTCTTTCCCTGGACGATGTGGGCCGTCCTCCGCGCCGCCCGGTCTCGCGCCTGGGGCTGGGGCGTAACAGCCGCCTGCTTTTACGCCGCGATTCTCATGAGCCACCTCTTCCAAGCCCTGATTTTTACCCCGGTTGTAGGGCTGTTTGGACTCATTTTGTGGGGACAGGAAACGGGGGTCAGGGGTCAGAAGTCAGTAGTCAGTAGTCAGAAGTCAGTAGCCAGTAGTCAGAAAAAAGGTTTGGATTTCAAGAAGCTATTATTCGCCACGCTTCGCGGCCATTCGCCATTCACCATTCGCCATTCGCCATTCACCATTCGCCATTCACCATTCGCCATTCATCATTCACCATTTCCTCTTCCTTCTCCCCCTGCCCTCGCCGCCATTCCGCTGGGTCTGCTGCTGGCCGCTTTCTTCTGGCTGCCTGCTTTCACCGAGCGAGTTTTCACCCGCGCCCAGCCCGACATCTACCTGGAGAAAAGCCCTTTTTTTGTGCGCTATCCCCATTGGTCCGAGTTACTGGCCTGGATTCCCCCCCTCGACGCCCGCGCCGCCAACCCTTACGTCCCTCTCAGCCTGGGCCTCGTCACCGTCATTCTGGCCGTCCTCGGTTTCCTGATCGGGGTCAGGGGCTGGGGGTTGGGGGTTGGGGGACAGGGGTCAGGGGCCAAGGGTCAGCAAGCTTCTATCCTCCATCCTCCATCCTCCATCCTCCACCCCCCGTCTACCGTCTACCGTCTACCGTCTACCCTCTTCTTCGCCGCTGTTGCTTTAACCGCCATTTTCCTCAGCCTGCCCATCTCCCGGTCGGTTTGGGAAATTGTCACTATTTTGCAGGTGGCCGAATTTCCCTGGCGGATGCTGGGCCTGGCTAATCTGGGGCTGGCAGTTTTGGCCGGCGGCGCGGTCCTCTGGCTGCCGAGTAAATTCCGCTGGCCCTTGACGGCCACGTGTCTCTTACTTCAAATCGGGGCGATTGCGCCTTTGCTCTACCCGGTAACCGGTTTTAGCCGCTATGAACCCGTCACCATCGCCAACCAGATTGACTACGAACGCCGGTCGCAGTCCATCGGCACCACCACCCTGGGCGAGTATCTGCCCCAGTCGGTCCACCGGCCGCCGACCACTTCGCCCATGATTGATGATTTTTTGGCCAACCAATACCCGGAGCGACTGGATCGCGCCAGCCTGCCCGCCGGCGCTGCCGCCACCCTGGTCGAGCAAAGCGCCGTGACCCACAACTACAACCTTAACAGTCCCACCGATTTTACCCTCCGCTTCTGGCAGTTTGACTATCCGGGCTGGCAGGCGCACTTCGACGGCGCGCCGGCTCTCATCCGGCCGGAACCGGAAACCGGGCTGATTTTGATTGACGTTCCCGCCGGCCAACACAGCCTGACCCTCCACTTCGGCGAAACACCGGGGCGACTCTTTGCCCTGTTTCTGACCGGGCTGACGCTGCTGGGCCTGCTCGGCGCAGCCTTGCTAAAAGCCACCGGTCATCAGCCCATGATTAAGGGTGAACTCCCAACGCAGTCCTCCCTCGCACCCTCGCACCCTCGCACCCCCGCACTCCTGCTCCCCTGTCTCCTCATCATCGCCGCCGCGCTCTGGCTCAAGCCGCTGCTCCGACCTGTCTTCACCCTCGACTCGCCACCCGGACGGGCGCTTCCGGCCCAGCAGCAAACCTGGATCAACTTCGCCGGGGGTATTCAACTGATTGGGTATGATCTGGATAAACGGGCAGTCCGGGCCGGAGAGCGGGTGGAGGTGGCCCTTTACTGGCAAACCGACGCCGCCCCGCTCAAGAACAATCTCCAGCCATTTGTCCATCTCGACCGGCTGGATAGCCTGACCACTGTAGCCGGCGCGACCAATTACACCCCCGGTGACCCTACCACCGAAACCGTCATGCCTACCTTTCACTGGGACAATACCCGTTACGTGCGCGACGAACACGAAGTGATAGTGCCGTCGGACACCTTGCCCATCGCCTACGCCGTGAGGGCCGGCCTGATTGATCCCGACCGTGATGGCCGCCTGGTCCGCCTGGCCGGTCAACAAGAAGATACCGCCCTTCTGACTACGATCAATGTGCTGCCCGCCCAGGAGCCGCCTCCCCTGGCCGAAAAAACGCAAGCCTCTTTCCAGGCCGACGACGCCCGCCTCAATTTGATTGGCTTTGAACTTGCCTCAGTTACGCGCACGCAACTCGATTTCAAGCTGGCCTGGCAAACCGACCGCCCCCCTGGAACAGATTACACCGTGTTTGCCCAACTGCTCGATCTGGAGAATAATCTGGTCGCCAGCTTCGACCGCCCGCCCCTGGATGGCGCTTACCCCACCTCGACTTGGTGGCCCGGCCAAACTATTATTGACCCGCGCTATATTCCTTTACGGGGTACGCCCCCCGGCGAGTACCGTCTCATCGTGGGCTTGTACGACCCGGCTACCCAGCAGCGCCTGGTCACTGCCTCCGGCGCTGATTTTATCGAACTGGCTGTCGTAAAAATTGGTGAGAAATAATGCCACAAACAGATAGGCCAAGATTAGGAGCGACGAAGCGGAGGCAAAAGATTTTTAAAAAATCTCCAAATCTCCCAATCCAGGCTAAAAATCGCAACAGGGCAACTTGAGCATGAGGCATTGGCTAAACCTCGACTACGGCTTGCTGTTGGCTTTGCTTTTGCCGCTGTTTGCCATCATGCCCCTGCTCACCCACGCCGGCCTGCCCAACACCGCCGATGGCCCGGCCCACCTGATGCGCCAGGTCGAGCTGAACCAGGCCTGGCAAGAAGGTAATTTCTATCCCCGCTGGGGGCGAGATTTGGCTTTTGGACACGGTATGCCCATTTTCAGCTACGCCCCCCCGGCCCTGTATCAACTGACCCAACTTTTCCACCTGTCCGGCCTGCCCCTCGATGGCGCGATGAAAGCAGTTCTGGTTTTTGATTTTCTGCTTTACAGCCTGGGCATGTTCGTGTTCGCCCGGCGATTGTTTGGACCCTACCCGGCCCTCGTTGCTGCTGCCCTCTATGTTTACGCTCCCTATCGCTTACGCGAAAGCTACATTCAGGGCAACTACGGCCAATTTACCGGCCTGGCCTTTTATCCACTTATCCTGTGGGCTTTTCACGGCCTGATTGTCACCCGCCGGCCCGGCTATCTGGTCGCCGCAGCCGTAACCCTGGCCGGACTGTTATTTAGCCACAATATCAGCTTCATGCTCTTCGCGCCTATGTTCGGCGCATATCTGTTGTTTCTGCTTATTTTGACCCCCAGAGAAGAGGCGAAGAGGCGAGGAGGCGAAGGGGCGAAGAGGCGAGGAGGCGAGGAGGCGAAGCCACGCGCCACGCACTACGCTTCACGCCTCACGCTTCACGCTTCACGCCTTACGCTTCACGCCTTACGCTTCACGCCTCACGCTTCACGCCTCACTCTCCCCCTCACCGCGCTCCTCCTCGGCCTGGGACTGGCGGCCATCTTCTGGCTGCCGGCCTTTGGCGAACGGCATGAAATTCAACTCTCCGGTATTACCCGCGGCTTTTTCGATTTCCGCGAAAATTTTATCTCCCTGAGCGAGTTCTTTGCTCCGCCCCGCCCGCTTGATTTGGCCGCCATCAACCCCGAATTTCCCCTCAGCCTCGGCCTGCCCCAAATCATCGGCGCCGGGATTGGGCTGGTTTGTTTACTGCTGGTTGGTTTCTTTCTATTAATAAAACAAAAAGCCAACCAACCAACACCCCCCCTCCCGGATAACTACCCTTCTTCCCCCTTACTCCTTACTCCCTCCTCCCTCCTCCTTACTCCCTACTCCCTACTCCCTACTCCCTACTCCCTACTCCCTACCACCTTCTTTGCCTTTTTCCTCCTCCTTTACACCTTTCTGGCCTTGCCGCAATCCCAGCCTCTTTGGGAAGCCATTCCCCTGCTGGAGCTGGCCGAGTTCCCCTGGCGCATGCTCGGTCCGGCCATTTTCTGCGCCAGCCTAATAGCCGCATTTGGATTTTCGATTTTAGATTTTGGATTTACGATTTACGATTTACGATTTACGATTTATACCCCCCCTAGCTCACAGCCCCATACAGCCAGACCCAACTCTAATTTCTTATTTCTTTTTTCTAATTTCCATCCTCCATCCTCTATCCTCTATCTTCTTGCCGTTTTCCTCACCATCGCCCTCAACGCCCATTACCTCTACCCCTCCCAATTCATCGTTTGGGGCACCCCCACTCCCGCCGATGCTTTTGCCTACGAAGTGACTTCCGGCGCGATTGGCACCACCAGCACCGGCGAGTTTTTGCCGCGCCACGCTCGCCAGCACCCCCGGCCCGACGCTCTCTGGCCCGATTACGCCGCCGGACGCCCGCCCCAAAAAATTGATCCGGCCACCCTCCCGCCCGGCGCAACCGTCGAAACCGTCGCCCGGCGTTCCGAGTCTGATACCTTCCGGGTCAACACCCCCCAGAAATTTGTCGCCACGCTGCGCACGCTCTACTGGCCCGGCTGGCAGGTCTACCTCGACGGTCACTCCATCCCTTTTACCGTCACCAATCCCACCGGCCTGATCCAAATCCCCATTCCTGCTGGCGACCACACCCTGACCCTCCAATTGGAGTCCACCCCGCTGCGTACCACCAGCCAATGGCTGACCCTCCTCTCCGCCGCAATTTTGATTATTATCACCGGCGCCTTTGCCGCGAAAAAGTCTATTCGCCGGCCAATTCCAGTCAACAATTTTGAGCCTCCGGTCCCCGGTCCCCGGTCCCCGGTCCCCGTCCAATTTTTCGCCCTCACCACCGCTTTACTGATCATCGGCTACCTGCTCTCGCGCCCGCTGGCCCCTCTCTTCACCCTGCAATCAAACCCCAACCGTCCCCAGCCGGCTGAGCAGGTATTGCAGGCAGATTTTGGGACAGGCCAAACGCCGCTGCTGCGATTGGTGGGCGCAGATAACCTCCCGCCAACAGTTCACATCAGCCCCGGCAGCGAGGCTGAACTAACCGCCACGTTATACTGGCGCGCCCTGCAAGAACTCGATACCAACTACTCCGTTTTCCTGCACCTGGATGCGCCCGGCGGTCAAACCCTGGCCACCACCGATGAGCGCCACCCCGAAAACATCCCGACCCGCAACTGGCCGCCCGGCCTGTACCTGCGGAATCCACTCCATTTGCAAATTCCGCCCAACCTGCCGCCGATCCGTTATGACCTCAACACCGGGTTGTACGACCCCCAAACCCAGCAACGTCTGACCATCCTGCCCGGCGAAGCGACGACCTACCATCTGGGTTCTGTCTGGCTGATCCCGCCCCAGCCGGCCCTACCTCAGACCCCCTTGGCCCATTTTGGGCCGGCTATTACCCTGTGGCAGGGAGATTTTTCGGCCAACCCGCCCACATTGACCCTCTACTGGCAAACCGATCAGGCGCTACAGCAAGATGATGCTATCTTTGTCCATCTGCTCGATGCTCAAGGTAATCTCTTAGCCCAGGCCGACGGCGCACCTTACGAGGGTTTGTATCCCTTAAGCCACTGGCTGCCCGACCAGATTATCACCGACGCCCGCCCTTTGCCTGACACGGCTGGCCTGAGTTCCATTGCCGTAGGCATTTACAGCCCCGTCACCGGCCAACGTCTCCCCGCCGCCGACGCCGCCGGCCAGCCCTTGCCCGACAACCGTCTGCTCATCCCGGTGAACCCATGACCCACTCTACCAGCCCATCCCGGTCTCCCGTCTCCGGTCCCCGGTCCTTCTCCATCCTCGGCATTTACACCCTGCTCACCCTTTTATTGACTCACCCTCTCCTGTTCAACCTGACCACCGCTGTCCCCAACGATATCGGCGATCCACTGCTCAATACCTGGATTCTGGCCTGGGACAGCCACGCCCTGCTGACCGACCCGCTGAACTTGTTCAATGCCAACATCTTTTACCCCCTGCCCAACACCCTGGCCTACTCGGAACATCTGCTGAGCACTGCCCTGCTCGCTTTGCCGTTTCAGCTTATCACCGCCGAACCTATCGCCGCCTATAACCTCAGCTTGCTGATCGCCTTTCCTCTGGCTGCTTTTGGCATGTACCTGCTTATTTTACGCTGGACCCGCTGCCGTAGCGCCGCTTTTATCGCCGGGTTGATCTTCGCTTTTGCCCCTTATCGCTTCGCCGCCATTGCCCATTTGCAACTGCTCACCTTTCAATGGCTGCCGCTGGCGTGGTTGTCTCTCGATTTATATTTGAAAAAGGGGTCAGATTCCTCCCAACCCCCAACCCCCAACCCCCGCCCCCTGCTCATCTTTCTGCTGCTGCAACTTCTGGCTTCGTGGTATCTGGCCCTTTACACCCTCCTCACGCTCGGCCTTTATCTACTGGCCGCCTTCTTCACTCGACGCCTTTCACGCCCCGCTTTTCTGCGACTTATTTTCTTATTTCTTATTTCTATTTTCTTAACCCTCCCCTTTGCCTGGCCCTACTTTTCTCTGCTCGACGCCCTGCGCGCTGCCCGTCCGCTCTCCCTGGCGCTCTCTCTGGCCGCCGCACCCACCGACTTTGCCGCCGCCGCACCCTTCAACCAGCTCTTCGGCCCGCTGACCGGAGCAATGCGCACCCGTCCCGGCTTCACCGAAGAAAACACCCTGTTTATTGGCTTTGTAGCGCCGCTCCTGGCCCTAATTGCCCTACTACGATTTACGATTTACGATTTACGATTTACGATTTATAGATCACGCATCACGCATCACGCATCACGCATCACCCTCCCCACATCATTCACCATTCACCCTTCACCCTTCACAATTTACAAGTTACTTCCTCTTCTCATCCTCCTGCTGCTCTCCCTCACTCTCACATTTCCCACCCCCTACGCCGCTCTGGCCCAACTTATCCCCGCCACTACCATCATTCGCGTCCCTCCCCGCTGGATCATTCCCGCTCTATTCGCCCTGGCTGTCCTGGCCGGAATAGGCTA
This sequence comes from Anaerolineales bacterium, assembly GCA_015075405.1. Taxonomy (GTDB): domain Bacteria; phylum Chloroflexota; class Anaerolineae; order 4572-78; family J111; genus DSQQ01. Next base: position 417,711 of record JABTUK010000002.1, on the reverse strand, counting down.
CGCCTGTGTCAAGTGTCAAGTGTCAAGTGTCAAGTGTCAAGTGTCACGCACTACGCCTCACGCCTCACGTATCATCTTCTTCCTCACCTGCGCTCTTCTCCTGGTCGAAACGTTTTCCGTCCCCCTGCCCCTGGCTTCCGTAGAAAACCGGGCCAGCCTGAACCCGGCTTATCACTGGCTGGCTGAACAGCGCGGCGATTTGGCTCTGATCGAACTGCCGCTGCGCAGCGCCCCCGCCCCCGAATATCCCGAAGTCAAACGGCTTTACGCCAGTACCCTCGGCTGGTGGCAGCTTGTCAACGGCTACTCCGGCTACACTCCTCCTCGCCAGCCAGCCCTGGCTCAATCTCTAGCCAATTTTCCCGACCTTGAATCCATCACCACCCTCCAAAATTTAACCTCCCAACCCTCCAACCTTCCAGCCTTCCAACCCTCCAACCCTCCAACCCTCCAACCCTCCAACCTCCCCCTCTTCCTCCTCGTCCACCCCAGCGAAACCCCTTTCGACCGCAGCCGCTGGGAAACGGTTGACCGCTGGCACGCCGAACGCACCCCCGCGCTTTGGCCGGTCGGCGCCTTTGCCGGCGATTACCTTTATCAAGTCCAGCCACCCGACCCCACCCGCTTCACCGCCCCCCCCATCGCCACCTTCGGACAGGATCAAACCATCCGCCTGCTTGCTTATAATCTATCAATTCCCGGCTCAGAACATTCGTCTCTTACTTCCGCCTCACGCCTCACGCCTCACGCTTCACGCTTCACCCTCTACTGGCAGCCCACCGCCTCCCCCCCCGCCGACTACACGTTTTTCATTCACCTCCGCGCCGCCGACGGCTTTGTTCGCAGCCAGGCCGACGGTCCCCCGGTCAGCGGGCATTATCCCACCACCGCCTGGCAGCCAGACGAAATCATCCAGGATATTCACCCGCTCTCCGAAAGCGATCTGGCCCAGGCCGACCATCTGGCCGTCGGCCTGTACGATCCGGCCACCGGCCAGCGCCTCCCCGCTTTCGATTCCGCCGGCCCGCGTTTGGCTGATGACGCCCTGTTGATCCCCCTTGAGCAGAAATGACCTTTGACGCTCCTGGACAGTGTGATATACTTTGGACACTTACTTTAACCCCAAAACGAGGATTTTAACCTATGCCTATCGAACGCCCTGATCTAAGCCAGGTAGACCCGGCTGTGCAAGCCTATATCGAAGCTTTGGAGGCCGAACTGGAACGGCTGACCCACCGCCAGCGCGCCGACGCACGAGTGGAGGAGGCTTTGGCCGCGCCGCTCGAACCGAGCGAACCGCCCACGACCTTAAACCTGATTACGGTCAGCGCCGGCGGCCAGGCCAAGCGCACCCCCCGCCATCTCTACCTCCGCCAGCGACGGGGCGGTATGGGCATCTTCGACCTGGAGACCGCAGAAAGCGACCCGCCGGCCTTTCTGACCATCGCCGAGGAAAGCCAGCACCTTTTGCTGATTACCAATCACGCCCGCGCCTTCCGCCTGCCGGTCAGCCAACTGCCGGAGTCGCCGGTGCGCAGCCGGGGCCAATCGCTCATTGAGCGGCTGCCCTTCCGTCCCAGCGAGCGGTTAGCCGTGGTTTTACCCGGCCAGCCCAGCGGCTACCTGGCCCTCGTCACCGAGCGCGGCCACGTGCGCCGCATGCGTTATCATTTCCTGGGCGACAACCTGCGCCCCGGTACGCTCCTGTTCGAGCCGCAAGAGTTGGGCGCGCCCGCCGCCGCCTGCTGGACTCGCGGTGAGGAAGAGCTGTTTATTGTCACCCGCCAGGGCAAAGCCATCCGTTTTGCCGAGCAGCGTGTTCCCCACAGCGGCTGCCTGGGCATTCGCCTGGATCGGGACGATACCGTGGTCGCCGTTGCGCCGGTACTGGAAGAGAGCAGTGTTTTTCTGCTCAGCGCCGACGGCAAAGGCTCGCTGCGGCAGATGGCCGGTTTCGCCGCCAACAAAGCGCCCGGCGCGGGGGGCAAGGTGGCCTTAAAAACCGATCAGCTCGTCGGGGCCGTCACCACCGCCGATGGGGATGACCTATTCATTATCTCAAAGCTGGGCAAAATCATTCGCTTTCAAGCCGTCGAAGTGCCGGCCAAAGAAGGCGTGGTTCAGGGAGTCAACTGTATGGCCCTCCGCGCCGACGAGACGACAGCCCTCACCGTAGGCCGGATGGGGTAAGGCTTGTGGGAAATTGAAGACCGGATCATTTGAGTTCTGATCCAGGGTCAGATATCCTGTCGTCTCCAGTTCGTAACGCCAACCGTAACGATCAGCAAATGTCCATCGGCTAAACTGAGGGAAATAATCCAACTGAGGAGAAAGGCTGATGGATATGAGAAAAATGTTTGGCTTTTTGTTCGGCTTGATGGTAAGTCTCTGGCTGGGAGTCTCGCTGGCGTTAGCCCAATCCGGTTATCCCCAGCCCACCGCTACCACCCTGAATGATTTTGCCCACCTGCTGAACGCCAACGATGCAGCGGCGATCACCCAACTGCTCACCGATCTTAAAAACGAGCACGGCATCGAAGGGACGGTGGTCATCCTCAACTCGATCCACGATTACCCCACCGGCGATGACACCATCGAGGCCTTTGCCACCCATCTGTTCAACACCTGGGGCATTGGCGACAAAGCCGATCACAAAGGGGTGCTGATTTTGCTGGCTGCGCAAGACCGTAAAGTACGGATTGAGCTGGGGACGGGCTACGAAAATCAATACAACGACGAGATGCAGCAAATCATCAACGAGCATATGCTGCCCGCTTTTAAGCAGGGCGATTACGGCCGCGGCCTCTACCAGGGAACGCGAGGCGTTATCGCTACCCTGACTGGCATCTGGCCGCCCGATGAAAGACCGGTTCAATCCGGCGGTGGGAGCAATTCCCCTACGCCGGTGACGACGGCTTCATCTTCGCGTGAGCGGAGTGATGGGCGCATGGGCATTTTGATCTTCGGAGCTTTTGTAGTGATCGTCGGCTATCTTATTTTGGCGCACATTTTTGGTTGGCCGGTAGGGAACAGCCGGTCTGATGATGATGATGACTATCATTCCTGGTCATCTCACAGCAGCAGCAGCCGGAGCAGTTCCAGCAGTTCATCGAGCGGGAGTTCGTTTGGCGGGGGTCGGTCGTCAGGCGGGGGGGCCAGCGGCAGTTGGTAAGAGTTTATCAGCTCAAATAAAAATAATTCCAGGCCAGAATCAAATTGATTCTGGCCTGGAATTGGTACTATAGATATTCAGATAATGTTTTGGGTAGGGGCACGGCCTTGCGCCTGCCCCACCAGGGGCGACCGCAAGGGTACGCCCCTACAGATTCAAAATGTTTTTCTGAACATCTATACCATGAGGCAAAAAGAGAAAATATCAGGCTCGGATGGCCAGCACTTCCAGGTATTCCGACTCGACCCGTGTTACCCCATTTTTGGATTGGTTATGGGTTGACCAGAGATCCTCCAACTCCTGGCGCAGCGCGGTCTGGCCGTTTTCATCCAGAGCGCCAAAAGCCTTGTACGTGGGCCCGTAGTAGCGGCGGAAGGCCTCCACCACCTCAGCGGCGCTAAAGGGGAAGTTGAAGGTGATGGAGCGCCGGGTCAGTTTGAGGTCTGAAACGCTGCCGTTGAGCCGCTCGCGCACCGTGGTCTCATCGCCCCACAGCAGCGGCGAGGGCATGCCGGGGGCCGGCGGGATGTGCTTACCCACAATTTTGAACATCTGGCCGATGAAACCACCCGGCGTCCAGTTGGCCATAGCGATGCGCCCACCAGGCCGGCAGGTGCGGGTCAATTCCGCCGCCGTGACCTCAGGTCGAGGCGTAAACATAGCCCCAAACATAGTCATGACGGTATCAAACGAAGCATCGTCATAGGGCAAAGCCTCGGCATCATTCTCGTCAAAACGGATGTTCAACCCTTCCGCTTTGGCCCTGATCCAGCCCTGCTCCAGCAGATTGAGAGCAATATCCTGGCCGATAACGCTGGCCCCACTTTTGGCTGCGGGGATGGTCAGATTGCCGGTGCCGCAGGCCACGTCCAACACCCGCTCGCCCGGTTGCAGGTTGAGGCGGGTCACAAACTCGGCCGCGCCGGGGGCATACGATTTGGCAATCTGCCCAAAATCGCCGGAGGTCCAGGTGGCCTTGAGTTTGGCCTTGAGGGTCTCCATTTCAGGGGTTAAAGTGGTCATTTTGTTTGTTCCTTTCTTTTTTGAGGATTGGGGATTGAATAACTGCCCCAATCGTGTTCCTAAGTTTGATTTACTCCTTCACTATACCGCTTAAACGCGCCGAGAATGTTCCTATCAACGCGCCAAAATGCGCTCCACAAAATTGATTGATTGGTTTTGTCGCTGGTATAATTCAAATGTTCATTTTTCAGGGGGGAAGCCAATGGCTGATTTGCGGCTTTATGGCCTCGGCCCGCCTCGGGTCGAATTAGCCGGTGCGCCAGTTGATTTGCCACGGCGCAAAGCTTTGGCTTTGCTTATCTATTTGGCCGCTAGTGGTCAACCCCACAGCCGCGACGCCCTGGCGACCCTCTTCTGGCCCGACCTGAATCAACAGCGGGCCAGGGCCAACCTGCGGCGCGACCTGGCGGTGCTCAATACCACTTTGCAAGGCAACTGGCTGCAAACCGACCGGGAGATGATTGAATTGCAGCATGAGCCGGCCCCCTGGTTGGACGTAAGCCACTTCCGCCACCTGCTGGCTGCCAGTGAAAGCCACGACCACCCCCCCGAAAGCCCCTGCGCCCATTGTTTATCCCTGCTCACCGAAGCTGCGGCCCTCTACAGCAACGACTTTCTGGCCGGTTTTACCCTGTCTGACAGCGCCGAGTTTGATGATTGGCAATTTTTCCAAAGTGAAAGCCTGCGCCAGGAGTTGGCCGGGCTACTGAAACGCCTAGTGACCGACCTCAGCGCCCAGGGCAACTACGAGGCGGCCATTCCTCACGCCCGGCGCTGGGTTGCGCTGAACCCTTTACACGAACCGGCCCAACGACAACTGATCCACCTCTACGACCAGGCCGGGCAGCCGGCGGCCGGGCTGCGCCAGTTTGAAGAATATGTTAAATTGTTAGAGCATGAGTTAGGACTGCCGCCGGAAGAGGAAACTATTACCCTGTATGAGGCCATCAAGTCTAAACGACTGTTTGGTTCATTTCTCAAAACCGAGGAGCAGCGGGACAAAAAAGCGGCGGACCCCGAAAAGGTTGTAGCTAAGCTTATTTCATTGCCTCCGCCTGACTCAAACCCCAAGCCGGACAAGCCGGCCCACAACCTGCCCCTTCAAGCAACGCCTTTCATTGGCCGGGAAAAAGATTTGGCCGAAATCCGGCGACTCCTGCTTGACGAATCAGCCTATCGCTTGTTAAGCCTGGTCGGGCCGGGCGGCATCGGCAAAACCAGGCTGGCTGTCGAGGTTGCTCGTCGCAGTCTCGACCCGGTTTCCGGCCCGAACGAAGCCTGCTTTGCCGATGGGGTCTACTTTGTCAACCTGGCCCCGGTCAGCGCCGGCGAACCTGCCGCGAGCGAGTGGTCCGAATCGAGCCAGGTGACAAACCTGATTCTGATTGCTATAGCCGGGGCGTTAGAATTCTTCTTCCAGGGCATTGCCGATTTGAAGACCCAGGTATTGGGTCATCTACGCCGCAAAGAAATGCTGCTGGTGCTGGACAACTTTGAGCACCTGGTTGAAGGGGCCGAACTACTGGTCGAACTGCTGAACGCTGCGCCTGGCGTCAAATTGTTAGTTACCTCCCGCGAGCGGCTCAACCTGCGCGAAGAGCGGATCTGGGAGGTCGGCGGGCTAAACTATCCCCAAGGAGATTGGACTGCCCGCGCAAGCATGGGCGTGGAGACTGAAGATAATCTCCAATCTCCAATACCACAAGGGCACAATGTCTCCAATCTCCAATCTTACGACGCGGTTGCTCTTTTTTGCCTACAAGCCCAGCGTACTCGAAGTGATTTCAGTCTGTCGGAAAGCGAAGCGCCCTTTGTGCTGCGGCTGTGCCAGTTGGTCGAGGGTGCGCCGCTGGCCCTGGAACTGGCCGCCAGTTGGCTGCGGGTGCTCTCCTGCGCCGAGGTGGTGGCCGGGGTGGAACACAGTCTTGATTTCTTGAGCAGTTCGCTGCGCAATGTCCCGGAACGGCATCGCAGTATGCGGGCTGTCTTTGAGCAATCCTGGCGCATGCTCTCCGAGCCGGAACAGGCCGCTTTTTGCCGGTTATCACTCTTTAAGGGCGGCTTTCAACGGGAAGCGGCCCTGGCCGTGGCCAGAGTCAGGCTGCCCATCCTGGTCAACCTGGTAGACAAATCGCTGCTCCGCCTGGCCCCATCGGGTCGCTACCAGGTTCACGAATTGCTGCGCCAGTTTGCCACTGAGAAGCTCCTGGCGAGAGCTAACTCGCCTCAAACAGCTCAGCGCCAGCAACCGGAAGGGGCTTTTGTAACCTGGCAGCGCTACAGTACCTATTATTTAAATCTGGTCAGTCAACGGGAAGGCAGCCTCAGAGGCAGCATCCCACAACCTGCCTTGAGCGAACTGCGGGCCGATTTGGACAATATCCGCCAGGCCTGGCAGTGGGCAGTCGTGGCCGCTCAAGTTGAAGAAATTGAGGGCGCGCTGGGCGGCTTAGCCCGCTTTTATGATTTGACCAGTCTCTTTGAAGAAGGGGCTGCCGTTTTGGGCCAGACCGCTAACGACCTACACGACCATATGAAACCAGCGGATGAGGCTTCAAAACAAGCCGTCCAAAAAGCGGTGGTCAAGCTATGGGTGGAACAGGCTCGTTTGTTGAACCGGCGGGGTCTGTCGGAGCAGGCGCTCCAGGTTATACCCAGAGCGGTTGAGCTGGCGCATCAGATTCAAGATACCGCTTTGGAGGCTCTGGCCTTTCATCAGTGGGGCGAAACCCTGTCCTTTCACGGCCAGCCTGCCCTCTCGCAAGCCCGTTTGGAGGAAGCCTTGCGTCTGGCCCGGGCGGCCGGGCTGGGGGCCATCGAGGCCGAAGCGCTGCGCCATTTGGGCATCGCGCGCATCTATCTGGGCGATGCGGCCGGCGCTTTAAAGTATTATCAGGAGTCGTTGGTTTGTTTTCGTCGCCTGGGGGACCGGCGTGGCGAAGGGCTGGCCCTCAACAATTTGGCTGTCGTATATCGAGGGCAGGGACAATGGGCCGAAGCCGAAACGCATTATGAGCAGTCGCTCCAAATTTTTCGAGAGATTGATTACCGCTGGGGACAGGAGACGGTGCTCAATAACCTGGCCAATCTCCGCTACGACTTGGGCCATTACAGCCAGGCCCAGGCGTTGTGCCAGCAAGGTCTGCACATCTGCGCCGAGATTAAGGATTACTGGGGCGAATGTCACCTGCTGAACAGCTTGGGGAACATCCTGCGCGAGCAAGGCGATTTTCCCACCGCCCAAAGCTACTACCAACAAGCCCTGCAACTCTGGCGGACGATTGGGGCCCGGCTTTATGAAGGGGTTACGCTGGCCGAACTGGCCTTGTTGGATCATCTCACGGGGCACAACGAGACCGCCTACGACTACGCCCAACAGTCAGAACAAATTGGGCAGAAGGTAGACTCCCCGGACATCCGCGCCTCGGCATTGACTCATCTGGGACACGCTCAAGCTGCCTTGGGCCGGCTGTCAGAAGCAGCCGAAAGTTATCACCAGGCGCTGACTCTGCGTCAAGAGACCGGTCAACTTCATTTTGCCCGTGAAATCCTGGCCTGCCTCAGCCGGACCAGTCTGGCCCAAGGCAATTTGGCCCAGGCGCAGACTTACGCCGCCGAATTATTACCCCAACTCGAAACCGAGCATCTCTACGGAATGCGCGAGCCATTTCGGGTCTATCTGACCTGTTACCAGGTTCTACAGGCTGATCAAGACCCTCGCGCCGAGGACGTGCTGGCTACGGCTTACCGCTGGTTGCAAGAGCGAGCAGCCGAAATCGTAGATGAGCAACTGCGGCGTTTTTATTTGGAGAATATTCCGGCCCATCGAGAAATTTTGCAGGCGTTTACCCACCAAGTCGCCCGACCCCTTTGATAGAGCTTCTATCATCCTCTTGTCAGGGTGTTGAATTGGGCATAGAATAACCTAAACTGACAGCAAGGATAACCATCAATGTCGTCTCATTTTGACCGTCTGCTCGAATTTTACCAGGCTGGCCCCGTACCCTGGGATAAAACCGACCCTCCCCCGGAAGTGCTGGCATTTGTGCCCACCCTGCCCATAGGCCGGGCGCTTGACCTGGGCTGTGGGCTGGGCCGGGCTTCGCTGTACCTGGCTCGCCTTGGTTGGCAGGTGGATGGCGTTGACTTCATTCCCCAAGCCATTACCGAAGCCACGAATCGAGCCAGGCAGGCCGGGCTGGACAATGTTCATTTGCATCGTGGCTCGGTAACACAGCTCGATTTCCTGCGCGGCCCCTATAGCTTTGCCCTCGATGTCGGCTGCGTCCACAGTTTTACCTCAGATGAGCTACAGGCTTATCACCGGGAGCTGCTGCGCTTGCTGGAACCGGGCGCATCTTATCTGCTCTTTGCGCATCTCAACAGTGTTGAGCCAGAACCGGAGACACGGCGCTGGTTAGAGGAAGCTGACCTGCGCCGTATCTTTGCCGAGGGTTTTACTCTGGAACGGGTTGAATATGGCCAGACGCAGGTGGGCGACCAGGCCCCCTGGCGTTCGGCCTGGTTTTGGTACAAACGGATTTAGGGGTTTTTCTCACTCATCTTACCCATTATTGGCCGCCGCTTTGCGCCAAAAATCTCTATTTAGTAGAATACAACGGCCAATGATCATTTGAGCCTGGCCTCTCCAAGCTTTGCCGCTGAGCCTGACCCCAATGACCGGCAATTTCTTACCTCCGCGAGGTTCCTGTGATCAACAACATCAAAGCCCTTACCCTGTCTTCCTATCTGGCCATGTTTTTCCTGGGCGTCGGCGCTTCCATCATCGGCGCGGCGGCGCAAAACATTGGCCTCTCCCCTGCCCAGATCGGCCTGCTGATCGCCGTTCAGAATGTCGGTTTTATGCTGTCCGTATTTGTCGCCGGAACGCTGGCCGACAGTTATGAAAAGCCCAAAATCTTGCTGGTCGGCAGCCTGATGTTGGCCGTTTCCTTCTTTACTTTTTTTCTCAGCGAGCTGTTCTGGGTCAATTTGCTGCTCATGCTGCTGTTTGGGGCCGGCATGGGCGTGTACGAAGGCGTGACCGATGCGATGTTGTTGCAGTTGCACCCCCAGCGGGCCAGCCTGCACATCAACGTTAATCATTTCTTTGTGACGTTTGGCTCGATTATGATTGCCGCCTATTTGCTGGCGCTGCAAATGAATTGGCGACAGTCGGTCATCCAGGCCGGCGCAGTTGTGCTGCTGCTGGCGCTCTTTTTTGGGGTGGCCCGCCTCAAAAATCGGGGCGGACGGACCGAAAGCTATCAGGAGCGGCTGAACCTGATTAGTCGAGACCGGCGGATCGTCGCCCTGGTCATTGTGACCATCCTGGCCGTGGGGGTCGAGATTGGCTCGATCAACATTTTGACCACCTTTCTGGGCCAACTGCGTGGTTTTTCCGAAACGGCTTCCAAGATTGGCCTGATTGTTTTGCTGGTGGGGATTGCCGCCGGCCGGCTGCTGGTCGGTCTGTTGACCCATAAAAAGCGCCTGGCGATCTCGCTGCTGAGTTTATTGGGGCTGTCGGGGTTTTTCTTTGGCGGGCTATTTTTTCTGCCGCTGGACAATTGGCTTTACCCGGCGATTTTCCTGGCCGGGCTGTCCCTCTCGGCGGTCCTGCCCCTAATCATTACTCTGGCCGGGCTATTGTATCCGAGTATGGCCGGGACCGCCCTGGGCGTCATCAAAACAGCCCTGCCCATTGGGGGCATCCTGCTGCCGTTCCTGATGTCGCTGGTGGCAGAGTATGGTTCGTTCCAGCTTTCCCTGCTGTTGTTTCCGCTGGCCTGCCTGTTGGCCTTTGTGGTGTTGTTCTGGGAGATTAAACCCCACCAGGTTGCCCGGAGCGCCGCTTCATGGTCGGTGGATTAAAAAGTGAATTGGGAAATTATTTAATCTACGATCTTTAGTCAGGTTGTTGCCCGGCTGGCAGACCCCTCAGCAAGACGTAGCCTACCAGCCGGCGCAGATTACAACCGTTACCCCATCTCCGCCAGAGGGGTCAGCTCGACTTGCAAGAACTTGTGCAGCGGGAGCGACTCGACGGCTTGCCGGGCGATTTCCTCAGATTCAGTCTGGAACACCAGCCAGGCTTTAGAATAATCGGCCGCCACATAGAGCGTCTCCAGTACGCCCTGGGCCATCAATTCGGCCACGCGGGCCTGTTCTGCCGGGAAGAGGGCCATCACTTCTGCATTGGGCGCTTGTTTCATCTGATTGCTGGCTAAAAATTTCATCGGGTATTCTCCTTTTGGTAATTTGACTGCCGGGGTTCTCAGCCACCGGCGGTTTGATTTTTGTTGACCTTCAAAATATCAACTGCTGAATAGTCTTCCTTCCGGCCTATGTGTTACACTAACGAGAATATTTTTTGGTGGTCTATTTACGAGGGTAACTACTTCGACAATGTCACCTTACACAAATGTTCTACACCATCCAACCCTGATTTGGCATTGTTGCCCGCCCCGCGATAAATCGCAGGGCTATCTAACAGCGTCCGATCAATCGGACTTAAGCGGATGAGTGAAGTAGCCCGATGGATCGGGCGCAGTTTTGTAGCCCGGTGAGTTCATCACCGGGCGAGCGCCGGAAAACAGGCTGTTATGGGATCAAAATAGTTGTCATAATAATGTGACATTGTCGAAATAGTTACTACGCAGGAATCGCAATGAGGAGGCAATTGAGGTGACGGAAAAAGAAAAGATGCTGGCTGGAGAGGTCTACAACTGCCTGGATGCAGAACTGGCGGCAGAACGCCGGCTGGTTAAAGCGCGAGTCCACACTTTTAACACCGCGACTGAGGTGAGTGAACAGCAGGCCATTCTGCAAACCTTATTGGGACGAATGGGCCAGAATGTGGTCATCGAGCCGCCGTTCTATTGCAGCTATGGCCGCCACATCTCTATCGGCGATCACAGCTATCTCAATTTTGGCTGTACCATTCTGGATAACAACGAGGTTTGGTTGGGCCGGCATGTCATGGTTGGGCCGTCGGTGCAGATCTACACAGCGACCCACGCCTTGTCCGCTGTTGCCCGAAACAGGGGGTTGGAGACGGCCAAAAAGATTGTCATCAAGGATAATGTTTGGATTGGCGGGGGGGCCATAATCTTGCCGGGTGTTGTCATCGAGGAGAACGCCGTGATCGGCGCGGGGGCGGTTGTAACCCGGAATGTAGCCGCCAATACGGTGGTCGCCGGCAACCCGGCCAGGGTGATCAGAACAATTTCAATCGAGTTCAATATCTGAGGGTAACAAAAAGGCCAGCATCATAGCTGGCCTTCAACAAACTATTGACTTGTGCCTTAACCAATCGGATGACGTTGGGCATAGGTATAGGCGGTGTAAGCCGAAATAATGTGGCATATCCAGCCCAACAAGCCGCCCGTACCGATCCACAGGCCGGGGGTAATCACAAACCAGAAAATCGCCCATAAAATTTGGCCGTTATAAATCTGTCCTACCCCTGGAATCAGGGCGCTTAACACCGCGGCAGTTCCGGGATTTCTCATCTTTAGTAACTCCTCTAAAATAGTAGACGGTAGACGGTAGACAGGGATAATATATCTATGCGACCTTGCTACTCTGCTACCTGTCTATCTATACGTTCAATTTCACCAAAAGTTGCGCAGATTTGCTAAACTAATCGGCTCCCAGGCCGCCGTTTTGCCCGACGGCTGCCCGCAGCCGTTCCACGTCGCGCAGCGGCGGTAGACCAAAGAGACTTTTGTACTCCCGGTTGAAATACGAGGCGTCGTCGTACCCCACCCGGAAGCCGGCGCTGGCCGCGTCGAGGTCTTCGCCGAGCATCAGCCGGCGGGCCTCCTGAAGCCGCAACCGCTTCTGAAACTGCAAGGGACTCATCGCGGTGACGGCCTTGAAGTGGTGGTAGAAGCCCGAGACGCTCATGCCAAGCTCCCCGGCCATGTCATTAATCCGCAGCGGCCGGTTGAACTCGTTACGCAGCCGCTCGATGGCCCTGGCGATGCGGTGGGTGTGGCCCCCCAACACCGCAATGTGACAGAGCCGGCCACGCTGCTCACCCCTCAGCAGCCGGTAAACGATTTCCCGCGTGATCAGCGGCGCGAGGAAGGGCGCTTCGGCAGGGGTGTCCAGAAGCCTGGCCAGCCGCACCATCGCGTCCAGCAGGCCTGCGTCCAACGCGCTGACGTTGATGGCCCTCACATCGGCATGGTTTGGTGGGGAGGGGTGACGACTGGTCTCGACCATGACCGAGCCGACCAGGGTGGGGTCGAGCTCTAAGCGGAGGCTGAGGTACGGCCGCTCCGGTGAGGCTTCGATGACCTGACTCACGACGGGTAACTCGGCGGTGAAGAGAAGGTAGTGGTAAGGATCGTACTGGTAGCGCTCTTTACCGAGAAAAACCTCCTTGCTGCCCTGGGCAATGACGCAAAAGGCAGGGCTGGACACGCTGTGAACCGGCGCGTTGGGCCAGGAGACGCGGTGGAGGGACATGCCTTTCAGCGGCTCAACCGTCCCATCTTCGCGGACGGCTCTTGCGATACGCTCGACCAGTTCATCTCTATTGGCTTGTGCCCGGTGGGCCTCCCGCTCTACCTGTTGGGGGTTCATCAAACCCATTGTGACTCCTTCAATCATTCCTACACGTCCCTCCTTCCAAGAATAGGAACTAAGGGGACTTATAGGAACTTGTAGGGACTTCCTGAGTTCCCTTAAGTTCCTACAAGTTCCTACGATTTTCACGCTTCGCGTTGGTGACGTGCCAAAGGCCTCGTGAACACTCTTTAAGGTTTGCAGAATCGTCCAATGATCTTCGAGAATTATTATACCATACCTGCGCTCCAGGGTGTTAAAATAAACCTAAATACCTTTAACGCAAAGACAGGAGTTCAAAAATGCAAAAACGTAAACTTGGAAATAGCAACTTGGAAGTCTCGGCGCTCGGGCTTGGCTGCATGCGCATGAGCTTTGGCGATAAGCCAACCGACAAACAAGAGATGATCACTTTCCTCCATAAGGCTGTCGAGCGGGGCATCACCTTCTTCGACACCGCCGAAGTGTACGGCCCGTTCACCAACGAGGAACTGGTGGGTGAAGCCCTTGAGCCGTTTCGCGGGCAGGTGGTGATCGCTACCAAGTTCGGGTTCAAGCATGATGGCGACAAGGGGCCGGCTCCTGGGACGGGCCTGGACAGCCGGCCAGAGCAAATCAAGCGGGTGGCCGAGGCTTCGCTCAAGCGGCTCCGGGTTGAAGCCATTGATCTGTTTTACCAGCACCGCCCCGATCCAAATGTCCCCATTGAAGATGTAGCAGGCGCGGTAAAAGACTTGATTCAGGCAGGCAAGGTCAAACACTTTGGCCTATCGGAGTCGAGCGCCGACCTCATCCGCCGCGCCCACGCGGTGCAACCGGTCGCGGCCTTGCAAAGCGAATATTCGATCTGGTGGACACCGATTGAAGCGGAAATCCTGCCCACCTGCGAGGAACTCGGCATCGGCCTGGCGCCTTACAGTCCACTGGGCCGGGGATACTTGACCGGCAAGATTGACGAGAACACCACCTTCGCCGATAACGACATCCGCAGCCGCAATCCCCGCTTTACACCAGAGGCGATCAGAGCCAACCGGGTTGTAGTTGAGTTGCTTGAGCGAATCGCCGGGCAGAAGGGAGCCACCCCGGCTCAGATTGCGCTGGCCTGGCTGCTAGCCCAAAAACCCTGGATTGTGCCGATTCCGGGCAGTCGCAAGCTGGAACGTCTGGATGAAAACATCGGCGCGGTTGCTGTTGAATTGACAGCAGATGATCTCAGTGACATCGAAAATGCCATGTCACAGATCACAGTGATCGGCGACCGGTATTAATAAGCCCCGCCTGGTTTAGTACAGTATAAAAAGGACATCAAGTGAGGAGCACCGGTTTCGCCGCCCACCACCACACTGATAAAAGTCTCTCGCAAGCCACGATGACTTGCAGCTATAGCCATCAGCATTTGCCGCACCTGGGCTAACGGTAAACCCGTAATAATTTCGTAAGAGATCGTTAAGATTTACCGATGATACTCGAAAGGTAGATCGGGTTCGTGGCCACGACCTATCATCGCCTATCAAATTTTTAATCAACAGGAGGATTTTGAAATGAGCAAAAAAGTAACAAGCAAGCTGTTTATGATCATAACCACGCTGGTTTTGCTGGCAGCCCTGCCGGCGGCCGTTCTGGCTCAAGAGGGGGAGGAAGCCATGGAGGGCGAAGCCATGATGGCAGAAATATCCTGCCAACAAGATTACACCGTCCAATCCGATGACTGGCTGAGCAAAATTGCCGAAAAGTTTTATGGGGATGTCCTGGCTTTTCCAGCCATCGCCGAAGCGACCAACGGTCACTATAAGGCCGCGATGATGGCCGGCGATGAGGCCATGATGGCCGAAGGCGATAAAGCCATGGCCGGTGAAGCCATGATGGCCGGCGATAAGCTGATGTTTGCCGGCGCGGATGGACAGATGATGGAAGCGATGATGGAAGCGGACGGCGGGTTGATGGTCAAGGGCGCCGACGGCCAGATGATGGAAGTTAAGGTCGGCGAAGACGGCCACATGATGGCCGCCGATGGCAGCATGGTTGACGGCAAGCTGGTGCTGGAAAGCGCCGACGGCCAGATGATGGAGGTGATGATGGCCGACGGCAAGCTGATGACCAAAGACGCCAACGGCCAAATGATGGAGGTCATGATGGAAGATAAGGCCATGGCGGGTGAAGCCATGGCCGAAGGTGAGGCCATGATGGCTGAAGGTGATAAAGCCATGATGGCCGGCGGTTATGCTCTGATTGAAAATCCCGATCTTATCGAACCGGGCTGGGTGTTGTGCATCCCCAACGCCGATGATGCCCAAAAGCTGCTCGCTGAGAAGGCAGCCATGGCACCATAAAATCCGCCGGATTTGGCATATAGGTGTCCAGAAAAATCCTTTCCCAACGATCAAAGTAGCAGGTAGCAAAGTAGCAAACTTATGGCCTGCTACATACTACCTTGCTACCTATTTCAGTGACGAAAACTTTTCTAGAGAACTATATTTTATCAAACCACTTCTAAAAACGGCCTGGCTCATCGGAATGAGCCAGGCCGTTTTTAGTTAGAAAGCATACGGAAACTGTTTTGTCTGGCTGGCCCGCCCCGGCATGAATGCCAGGGCTAGTGAACAGCGCCGGGTCAACCCGGCTTTAGCCCAATTAATCGGGCGCTGTTGGATAGTCCGGCGACTTCATCGCCGGACGAGCGCCAGTAGCAAGGGCGCCTGTGGGAGTTTCCGAACGCTCTCAAATTCAAAAAATCAGCGCAAATCAGTCGAATCTGCGCCATCTGCGTTCTATTGTGGGGTGGCTATAAAAAGGGCAAACATAGTGTTAAAAACTTTAAAGCTCATCCAACTCAAAAATCAGCCTCGTCCGCTCTATTTCAGCCCAGTTATCAGCCAAACCCAACGCCTTGAGCGCCTCCTCCGGGCGCAGGTTGCCAAACTGTCCGGCTGACAGGCGCATGCGCAAATAGACCTCTCCTGGCTCCACCGACTCCACCGCCAGTTCATGCAGCCAGGGGCGCAGGTCAATCGTTTCGAGCTGTTTTTTGCGCTGGCGGGTCTGGGGCAGCTCAGCGGCGGCCAGCAGCGATTCAATGCGCCTAGTTAATTCGTCAACCGGCAGGTCGGTTTCGACCATCACCCGGTAGTCGGCCTGGCGCAGCAGATGCTGAAGGGTTGGCGCTTTGAGGGGGATAGCTTCGACCGAATGCAACTCGATGCCCACCGGCAGGGCCGGCCGGATGCGGGCGAGGGCTTCAGCCGGGTCTACCAAATGAGTAGTGATGATGTCCATAATTTCGGCGGAGCCGGTTGTGCCCACCGGCAAGCTGGAAGCTACCTGGATTTTGGGCCGGGGATTGAAGCCTTTGGAGTAGGCCAAAGGAATCTGCGCCCGGCGCAGGGCGCGCTCCCAGGCCAGCACCAGGTCCAGATGGCCGATATACTTGATTTGTTTTTTTTTGGCAAAAACCAAACGCAGGCGATGGTTAGGCGGCGGCTGGGTGGGGTCGGTCATGAGCCGTTCAACAATTGGCGCAATAAAGCGCGGGTGGTGTCGGAAATAACCAGGTCGGGTCGGTCGAGGTCGGCCAGGGAAAACCAGCCCGCATCATAAACATCATCCGCCGGCCGTAACGGCTGGGTGGGGTCGAGGGCTTCGGCTTTCAAATCCAAAATCACATAATGAAATTGAACCCGGCCCGTCTCGTCGCGCAGAATCGCGTCAAAAGTATAAATGACCTCCCCAGCTTTAATGCTCAGGCCGGTTTCTTCCAGGACCTCCCGTTCAGCGGCAGCTTGCAGGGTTTCCCCCAAATCAACACTGCCGCCGGGGATGGCCCACATATCTTTGGCTGGAGGCTGACCGCGCAAAACCAGCAGCACTTTGTTTTGATGAGTAACGACAGCGCCGACGGCGACCCGCGGGGCATCTGGATAAATTTTGCTGACCATACATCACTTCATCAAGGCTGAGCCGGCCTGCTGGACGGCTCGCAAGAAGGCCAGCAGTTTTTGCTCCGGCTCTTCGACCCCCACCAACGACTCATACATCAACAGCCCACCCTTCCAGCTTTGGGTGTGCCAGGTTGCCCCGGCAGGCAATGGGGCGGCGGTAATATCGGCCGGCCAGGGGTAAGCGGTAGCATAAAAATAGGGTGCGGGCATGCCTTCGTCGCCGGTGGAGAAGCCAAAATTCATTTGCTCGTCGGCGTTCTCCTCATCGGCCGGGTCTATGCCGGGTACTTTGCGCCCGGAAAACCAGAGCACGGCCAGGTCAAAGTGATGCGGCCACAACTGCACCGGGCTGGTTTCGCCGGGCAATTCGGCCTTGAACTGCTTGAAAACCCCATCAATCGCCGCCAACGCCTGGCCGCACTTTTGGGCGGCGGCCGGATCGAGGCTGAGCGGAGTTTCGTCGGCAAACAGGCTGCGGTCAATTTCGACGGCAACACCCAGTTTGGCTAAGGCCGCCAGAACGGTGTCGCAAAATTCCTGGGCCGATTGGCCGGTCAGAGGAGTCTGCCAGTTTTCGCCTCGGTTGGTGGTAATAAGCAACTGCGCCTGCTGCAGGTCCAAAATCATCTCAAAGGTGGCGTCGTCATCAGCATCAGAGATGGGAATAGGGGTGGTGGTCAGACCGGTTGGGACCATCCGCAAACTGATATGCCACCAATGTTTTTGCGGCGGCGTCAAAGCGCGTCGAATTTTGCCCAAAACCTTGCTGTAAGTTTGCAGGGTATCGCGGGTAGGCTGCCAATCTGCCAGAGTTAATGCCGGAAAGTTTGACTGTGACATAATTTCCTCCTCTGGTTAATATTACCAATAATTTGACAATGAAGCAAGACCTTTTGAGATGAAAACTATCTTGTAGCAAAAATTTTATACCTTGTTACTACTCAGGCGGTATCGGAGATTTCTCCCTACGGTCGAAATGACATGGCTGAGCAGTAACAACACCTTTATCTTTAAGGTCAGTCGTGGTATAATCGTTATGACAAGATGTTTTGTGCCTATTTTCGAGGAGGCGCTATGGCTGCCTTGACCATTTCCAGACAAACGGGGAGTCAAGGGGATGAGTTAGCCAGGCAGGTGGCTCAACAACTGGGCTGGCAGCTTATCCAGCGTGATTTGATCAATCAGGCGGCGCGGGCGGCGGGTATTCCGCATGTAGCCCTGGCCGATATTGATGAACTGGGCCTGTTAAAGCTGCGTCCCTCGGCCAAAGAGTGGCAGGCTTACCAAACTCATGTAGAAGGAATAATTCAGGCCTGGGCTTATAGAGGAGAAGCGGTGATTGTCGGGCGAGGGGGTCAGATGGCGCTGCGCGGTTGGCCCGACGTGTTTCACATTCGGGTGGTTGCTCCGTTGGAGCTGCGGGTGGCCCACTTACAACAGCAGCAAAATATCTCGGCTGAGTCGGCGCGCGCCCGGCTGGAAGCCAGCGCCAAAGCCCGCGCCCGTTACTTGCGCCGCAGCTACGGCGTGGCGATAGATGACCCAACCCTCTACCATCTCACCCTCAATACCGGCTTGCTGGGTCTATCCCCGGCGGTCAATCTGGTCATTCAAACAGTTCGAGCATGGTTTGAGGTTAAAATCCAGGATGGCTAAAACAAGCTTATGATGGAAAACGGTAAATCAAAAGCCGGCGTCACTTTTTCGCACCCCAGCGAGGCCGAATTTGCCCGTATTCTCGACTTTTACCAGATTGCCTGGGAATATGAACCCCGAACCTTTATCCTGCACCAGGATGACCAGGGTCACGTTATCGAAGCGTTTAGCCCTGATTTTTATCTGCCGGAGCAAGACCTCTATATCGAGCTAACCACTATGGAGCAGCGGCTCATTACCAAAAAACATCGCAAGCTGCGCCGATTGCGCGAGCTTTATCCTGAGATTAATATTAAACTCTTGAATCGAGCCGATTTTAAACAGATGATGGTGAAGTATGAGTTGGACAATAACGACGAGTTAATCGGGCCTCGCACTGCGCCTTAAAAATTAACTGCGTCGCCCCCTCTCACAGATGTCAGTAATCAGTAGCCAGTAACCAGATAGTTTACTGATAACTGGTTACTGACCACTGTTCACTGATTACTGTTTACTACTGGGAGCATTTATGAACAACACTTCTTTTTCAACGTGGCTGGAGGAAATAGGGCCAATCTATCTCACCGAGGCGCAAATTCAAGAGCGCGTCGGCCAATTAGCCGCCCAAATCAGCCAGGATTATGCCGGCAAGGACCTGGTGGTTATCGGCGTCCTCAGAGGTGTCCTTTTTTTTATGGCCGACTTGTTACGGGCCATGACCATTCCGGCCGCTTTTGATTTTCTGGCTATCTCTCGTTACGGCCCGACAGAGCAAACGCAGGGCGTAGTTCGCCTGACCAAAGACCTCAATGAACCGCTGCGGGGCAGGCATGCCCTCTTGGTTGAAGATATTATTGATACCGGCTTGACGACTCATTTTATCCTGCGCACGCTGCGTTTGCATGAACCGGAAAGCCTCAAGGCCTGTGTTTTACTCAACCGCACCCAACGCCGTATTATTGATGTTAACCTGGCCTACGTTGGTTTTGACATCCCCGATTATTACCTGGTGGGTTACGGTCTCGATTTTAGGGAACGGTATCGCACCCTGCCCTATCTGGCCAAATTTGAACCGGATTAGAACCAATAAAAAACCCCCGACATCTGCCGGGGGTTGCTTTAAAAGTGAAAAGAGCCCCTAGTAACCTTCTGATTTCTCAAGTATCTAGCAACTTACTTACTTTTGAGTTACCCCAAAAAACTCTGGGTTCACTTTCGATGAGCTTATTATCACTCATACGATTGCTGGTTTCCCAACTTCTTTTTCCACCAGCTTACGGTTTGCGCTTGTTACCAAACCATCCCGCTTGTTAATGCAGAGATATTTTTCAGTTGCTTTCTTCTTGAGTCCTCTGTCAATTCCTTGGGACCCTTTTCAAGTACTATAGTACCATAATCAGGGTAGGTTTGTCAATAGAGAATCGGCCATAGAACCTTAAAATTTAACAGTTTTTAACAATTCACATTACTACTCAGGGGTTCATGTCATTTCGAGACCGAAGGTCGAGAAATCCCCAGGACGCAATACGTAAAAGAAAGGTATCGGGGATTTCTCCCTGCGGTCGAATGACATGGTTGAGCAGTTACCAATTTACCCCAACATTACCATCTGCCCCTGGAAGATTTGCGCCCAACCGCTCAGCCGGTGCAAGGCGAGGGGTTTAATATCGCCAACCCTTTGACCGTGAGACTGGCAGAATGACAGGTAGGCAGCGCGTCCCTCACTTTCAATACGAAAGACCTGCAGCGGGCCAAGCTGGCCCAACTGGCGACAGTAACGGTAATGATAATTTTCTTGCAGAGCCAACTCCAACGCCTGCCCCATCTGCTTCAGGGTCTCGTCAGCACTGGTTGGCGCTTCGATAAAGAGGGTGTAAGCGCCGGCAAGGGGCTCATACGCGACCATCGCAAAGACGGGCTGGACAGCATAACGGCGGCATATTACGTCGAGCGCCTCCCTCACGTGACGCTCGTTGAGTTTCTCGCCAAACCAATCGGAGATATAACTTTCTTTGCCCACAAAGCGCAGCAGGGGACAGGTTCCCCGGTAGCCGGTAACTTCTACCAAATCGTGGAGTTGGTAGCGATACAACCCGCCGCCGGTGGTGATAATGACAGCGTATTGGCAGCCGGGTTGTAACTCGTGGACTAGAAGCGGGGGGGGTAATTGTGAACGGTGAATGGTGAATGGTGAATGGTGAACGGGAAGGAATTCGAAAAAGTGGGAGCGGACAGCCAGAGCTGCGCCGTTTTGACCGATGAGGGGTAGGGAAACAAAGCCTTCGGTGGCGATGAGGCCCTTACCTTGTAGCTGGGCTTGGGGGAAAAGGCGGGCCAATTCGGGGGCATACAGGGCTGCCTGGGCGTCGGTCCAGCAGCTAATCAACCGGAGATGCGGCCATAGACGAGTATGAATTACAGCCGGGTCGTTTTCCTCTTGAAAAATCCTCCGAATTTCCGCTGTCCGGCGGGAATTAGGCCGATTGAAGGTAACAAGCTGCTGCTTTAAGTCAGAGGCCAACGGGCCGGGCGGGGTAAGTGTTCCAGTGGCGATGTCGGTAGCCAGGAGCGGCCACCAATCGGGCAATCGGTTCAAGAGCAGGGTCAAAAAAGTGGGGTTCCAGATAGAAATAAGCGCCAGCGAACGGCTGCGTAACAAAAACAGCAGGGTGACGTAGCGAAACGTTTCCATATCGTCAATCAGCCGGACGAGAGGAGGGACGGCCAGCACCGCCTGGAGCAGATGGCGCTGCCAGCCGCCCAGGTATTCGCTGTCCTCTTCAAAGCCAACGGGAATACCGCCGAGAGTGCGCTGGTTTCGCTGCGTAACCGGCGTCACCGACCAATAGGCCTGGCCTAGAAACAGCCCTGGCAGATGGCTAAAGAGGTCAACCAGCCAGGGAGCAAGGGCGCGTTGAAACTCGGCTTTGAGGGCGGCGGTGTAGGGGATATATTTGGTCGCGGCAGTCGAGCCGCTGGTTGGTTCCAGCAGCAGCACGGCTTCTTGGGTCAACACTTGAGACTGACCCTCATTGATGGCCTGAATTGCCGGGAGATAGTCCTCATAAGTGGAGAGGGGAACGCGCTGCTGATATTCTGCGGCAGAACGAATAGAAGCAAAATCGTAGCGGCGGCCAACATCGGTATCGGCATTGCGGCGGAGCAGGCGCAGCAGCAGCTTTTCCTGCACGTCGCTCCCATTGCGCCGGGCCAGATGAAAAGCCAGGCTTTCGGGTAGATTGGAGAGGTACCACAAGGTATTGGCGAATAGAGGAAGAAGCGAGGAGAGGTGAGGCGAGGAGGCGAGGAAAGGTGAGGCGAGGAGGCGAGGATATGATTTGCTCATCTTTTCATCTCCTCGTTCCCTCGCAGCTTCGCGTCTTCGCCTCCTCGCACCCTCGCCTCATCCTAACATCCGCCTACCGGCTGCGGTGATATTCGTCCGAGTCAGTTCGACCAAACAAGGGAGTTGGTCGCCTTGAGCGTGGCCGGGATTGGCGGCGACAAAAAAGGCAACATGAGGGTCTTTGAGCCGGCGGGCGGTAATCTCGGCGACGCCGGAGCGGAGAGGAGCGGCCTGGGCAAAACGGATGATGCCTCGCTCCGGGTCATACTCCGAGGGAAATTTGGCGCGAGCCAGGGCATCCATAATTTGTTTAATATCTGGCGGGGTTGGGCGCAGGTAAGTGGGGTAAAACTCGCGGAAAAAGACGGGCAGGAAACGGTAGGTTTTGTAGCCGGAACTAATCAGAAACCAGTAGACCCGCGCCTCATTGCCCATCGTTTCGGCCAGATTAAAAACGTGCCGCCCCCACAGCCGGGGCAGTTCCACCTCGCCCCAATAATCACGGTGGATAATGGTATCGCCGGAGAAGAAGGCGACGACGGGCTGGTTGTCCACAACCACCTGCAAGCGCATCAAGGTGGAGAAGCCCTGAATCTGGCCTGTAGCAGAGTCGCTTAGCAAAATAACCCACTCTTTTTCGGCCAAATCCGTTTCAAAGTGAGGCCGGGTGACATTGGCAAAGTAATCGGCCAGGAGGCCATACATCTCATTGCGTTCAGCCAGGGTCAATTCCTGCGGCCGCTGTACTCGTCCGATCAACCGGCCAAAACTGTTGGCATGCGCCGCTATTTCAGGGTTTGTCATCAAATTCACTCAACCCGCCGCGAGTGCCAAACCACTTGTGCCCGGCTCCATCAACGGCAATAGCCAGCACCGAATCATCGGCCAGGCCATTGGCGGCGGTGTAGGTGCGCCAGGTTTGCCCGTCAAACTCGCTGACGCCCTTGCCATCGGTCCCCACCCAAATGTGGCCGGCTTTATCGGCAGCAATAGAAGTGAGGTTATGGCTGGCCAAGCCATCGGCGCGGTTCCAGCGGACCAGTCCGGCATTGGTGGCGGCCCAAACAGTATCATCCTCCATGCTGAGGCTGTAAATGCGGTCCACTTTGGCATAAGTATGCCAGACGCCCCGGCTGGGCGCTGTTTCGACAGGGGGCTGATTTGCCGGAGGTGGCCCGTCATGCGGTGGGTTTACCGGCCCGGCGCAGGCGGTTAACCACAGCCCAAGCAGAAGCAGCAGCGAAGGCCAAAGTTTCATGACAAATCTCCTGTAACTTGAGGGGTGCTGTTGGAATTAAGGTTAGAGGGTTGCAATTTCGACATAAGGAATGCGCTGGTCGAGCTTTTCATGAAAACGCAGGTCATCCGGCCAGCAGACCGTGTACAAGCGGCTGTAATAAGGGATATGCGCATAGCTTCGAGCGACATCCAGGAGTGGGTCACGGGTAGATAGGCCGACCATCAAATAGGCGTAACCTCGCGCTACAGCTAAATTATACACGTATCGCAGCAAGATGCCGAAGGTGTCAGGGTTGTTTTGAGCCACACAGATAAAACTGGCATAGGCAAAGTGGATGGGCTGGCCGGGCGGCGGCAGCGGCTTTGCCCCCCTGAGGCGCAGCCAGCCATTATAAAAGGGACGGAGCCAGCGGAGCGAGCCATGATAAGCGCGAACTATCGTCTGTTTGTAGCGTGACTGGTCCCACAACCCCATCACACCGATAATCTGCCCATTTTGGCGAGCGACCACAAAATCTTCCACGCGAAAATCAAGCGTGGTTACGCTGGTAGTAAAATCGGCCTCGCTGAAAACGGGAAAAAACTGTTTGGTTGAACCATGCTGGTGGAGGAAGCTGACAATGGCCGGGAGGTCGGCGGGGGAGGCGGGGGTAACGTGGTGCGTGGTGCGTGGTGCGTGAGGCGTGAGGCGTGAGGCGGATTGATGACGTAAGACGCAAGACGCAAGACGGGCAGATTTTCTCAAAATAATGGCCAGGGTACACAGCCGGTCAATCTCTCGATAAACGGGAAAGTGGCGGCGGGCGCGTTCGACCAGGATGCCTTGAGCCTCGGTATTGCCCTCGATGATGGTGGTGATGTAACCGGCCACGCGGCCATCGGCGTGGAGCTGATGAAAATAGCGAAAGCCACCGGAAACCAGCCAGCGCCCGCGAAACCGCTCGTCCACACGGAGCTGACCGATATAACCGACTTCTTCAATCTGGCCGTTGACAAACAAGGGGCGAGTGGTACGAGTGGCCACAGCGGCTACTTCGTTGCTGGGCCGATGCCGGGCAACTAAAACCTGGCAAAAGTGGCCCATCGTGGCGCAGCCGAGAAAATAGTCCGGTTCGCGCTCGTAAGTAACCGTCACCCGGCTCGGTATAGGGTTATTTGCCAGCAGCCGCCGAATGGCCGGATCATCGGTGGGGGTGGCGAGGTCAAAAGTAAATTCCATAGGGAGTTGATTAGGTGTCAGGTGTCAAGTGCCAGGTGTCAGGTTCAAAGACGTTTTTCAAGTGAGTGTTTTAAGCCGCCGATAAGACTTTTTGTCTTTACAGTCTGGACATAATGGGACTGAAAAGTGGCCTCATCTATATAGCCGGCATCAAGCGCAACATAGAGCAGTGATTGGACTTCAACGACTGAGCGGCGAGCAATACCAAGAAAACGCACAAACTCCCGGCGAGAGTCGCAATCAAAGCCTTCGGCAATATTTGCCATGGCCGATACTGCTGCTCGACGAATCTGGTCACGTAAACCAAAATCACGAGCAAAGGCACCCGCATCACTCAATTGATAAATTTGCCGAGTCATTTCCCGCGCTTCCCGCCATGCCTGAATATCTTCAAATCGTTTAATCAGTGGCATGTTTCTCCTCCCTTATATACTAAGACACCTGACACCTGACACTTGACACTTGACACTTGACACCTGACACTTGACACTTGACACCTGACACCTGACACTTGACACTGGCCTCACTGCGCTTTCAACATCTCTCCCCGCCAACCGGCATCACCCAACGGAAAATGATCCCGCTGGCTGACCTCGGCCCGGATCATGGCGTTGATCAGGAAAAAGTGGCGCAGCATAAAAAAGTCGGGGCGATTGCGCCGGTCGAGGCCGCGCCGGAGAATACTGGGGATTGAGTAAAAAGCTTTGCGGGCGGCCAGGCAGCCAGCCTGGAGTTCCGTCGGGGACATTTGGGCCGGTTGAAAGGGGATTTTGTTGTAGCTGTAATTATCGTCGAGCCACCAGGCTTGATACAACAGCCGTTTCTCAGCTTCGAGACGCTGGTACAGCGGCGTGCCGGGAAAGGGAGTCAAATGGTTGAACGCGCCGATAAAAAAGCGGTGTTGCTTAGCAAATTCAACCGTTTCGGCAAAGGAGGCCGTGGTGTCGAGGTCGTAGCCAAAAATGAAGGTGGCGTAAAGTTTCAGGCCAAAGCGGCGCAGGTTGGCCAAAGCCTGCTCGTAGCCGCCCTTCATGGTGTTGAAGCCTTTGTCCATGGCCCGCAGATTTGCGGGGTTGAGGCTTTCAAAGCCGATGAGCAAGCCTTCACAGCCGCTCCGCACCAGCAGGTCGAGAAATTCCTCGTCGTGGGCGGCGTTGATGCTGGCCTGGCTGACCCAGCGCAGTTTGAGCGGGATGAGCGCCTGGAAGAACTCTTTGGCCTGGCGCATATTGGAAGTGATGTTGTCGTCCACAAAGAAAAAGAATTTCTTCTTTTCCCGGCGCATGGACTCCAATTCGGCGATGATGTCGTCAATCGGGCGGCGGTTTTGGGTTTTGTTGAAGACGGTCTGTACAGCGCAAAAGTCACATTTAAAGTGACAACCGCGCCCGGCCTCGACCAGGCCGATGGATAAATACCGCTTGCCGCGAAAGATGGTCCGATCCGGTTTCAGGCCGGTGAGCGAGGGGCGCTCCGGCTGCCGATAAATTTTGGCTAATTTACCGTGCCGGAAATCGTCAATCACTTCCGGCCACAAGCCTTCGGCCTCGCCAATGACCACCGCTTCGGCATAATCGGCCACCTCCTCCGGACAAAGGGTGGCGTGAAATCCACCCATAATGACCGGCACACCCCGCCGGCGGTATTCGCTGGCAATTTGATAGCAGCGCTTGGCGGTATAAGTTTCAACGCTGAGGGCGACCAGGTCGGTCGGCTCATCAAAGGGGATGGTTTCCATGCGGTCGTCGTAAAATTTAACTTCGACATCTTTGGGGGTCAACCCGGCAATCACCGCCGCCGGCAGCGGCTCCATCTGCCACGTGCCGATGTAAGGCTGGCCAGGCCGGCGGCCGATGCAGGGGTGGATGATGGTAAGTCTCACACACTGGCCTCCTAAAGAGAAGGCTAAGGCTGAGGCTAAGGCTAAGTAATCTCAGCCTCAGCCTTAGCCTTAGCCTTAATAAAGAAGCGCATCAATCGCCTCGCCGAATTGGTCAATTTCCGCTTCGCTGTTGTAATAATGCACCGAGGCCCGCACGATTTCTTGCAGCCCTCGCGCCGCCATATCCAAGCGGGTAGAAGCCAAACTCGAAGTAGATACATTGATCTTTTGCCCGGCCAGCTTACGCCGGATTTCTTCCGGGGCCAATCCTTGCACCGAAAAAGTGACGATACCGCATTTCTCACGGCCCAAATCATGCAGTTCGACGCCAGGCAGGGCGTTCAATCTGGCCCGCAAATCCGCCGCCAGGCTAGCGATACGGGACCAGATGGTTTCCAGCCCCCAGGAGAGGGCATAATCCACAGCCACCCCCAGGCCCACTTTACCGGCGTAATTGGTTTCCCAATTCTCAAAACGGCGAGCGTCGGGCCGGATTTCAAAGCGATCCTCAGCCACCCATCTGGCGGCGTGCAGATCCAAAAAGGGCGGCTCAAGCTGGTCCAGCACTTCGCCGCGCACATACAAAAAGCCGGTTCCGCGCGGCCCGCGCAGGTATTTGCGTCCTGTCGCCGAGAGCATATCACAGCCGATGGCCTGCACGTCAATCGGCATTTGGCCCACCGACTGGCAGGCATCGAGCAGGTAGAGCACCCCGGCTTCGCGCGCCACCCGGCCAATTTCCGCCGCCGGATTGACCAGGCCGCCGTTGGTCGGCACGTGGGTGATGGCAATCAACTTGACCCGCTCATCGAGCATCGCCTGCAAAGCCGCCACCGATGCCTGCCCGAACTCATCGTTGGGGATGACCTCTACCTGCGCGCCGGTGCGCCGGGCCACCTGGAGAAAGGCAATGTAATTGCTGGCGTATTCGGCTCTGGCGGTCAGGATACGGTCGCCCGGCTGGAAAGGGATGGCGTAAAAGGCCATATCCCAGGCCCGTGTCGCATTTTCGATGATGGCGACTTCGTCCCGGCGGCAGTTAATCAGACTGCTCACCGCATCATAAACCCGCTCGACCGAGTCGTGAGCTAATTCCGCCGCTTCATAACCGCCCGTCTCGGCCTCAAGGCGCAGGTAATTTGTGGTTGCCTCCAATACCTGCCGGGGCATCAGCGCCGCACCGGCGTTGTTGAGGTGCAGCACCTTGTCACACCCTGGCGTATCCTGCCGGGCGCGAGCGAGATCGAAACTATACTCTTTCATAATCCTTTTACCCTATAACAATTTGGCTTACTATAATTTGCTCCGTGTTAAGTAGTCCGTAAAATGTCGTTATCGGAGCAAAACTGGTGCGCATTATCGCCGTAAAGACTTTGAGAGAATATTGGGAAGCTCATCGGGATATTGAAGGTCAGTTGAGAGCCTGGTATTACCGGGCCAAAAAAGCCGACTGGAAGACGCCCGATCAGGTCAAGAAGGATTATCCAAACGCCAGCATTGTTGCCGATAACCGAGTTGTATTCGACCTCCAAAAATTACCGTCTGGTCGTTAAAATTCGTTACAACAAAGGGATTATCTATCTTCGTTTCGTCGGGACTCATCAAGAGTATGACCGCATTGATGTTACGAAGATTTAGTAAGGAAAACAGATATGGACGCCAAACCTATCAGAACTGAAGCAGAATACCAGGCCGTATTGCAGGAAATTGACCGGCTCTTTGACGCGGCCCCCAACACCCCCGAAGAAGACCGCCTGGAACTGTTAACCATTTTGGTTGAAGCCTATGAAGCCGAACATTATCCGATTTACCCACCCGATCCAGTTGAGGCTATTTTACACATAATGGAGGCTTATCAATTGGAGCCGCCTGATCTCGAACCTTTTATTGGCAGTGAAGAACAGGTAGCCAATATTTTGAACCGGCAGGAACCTCTGACTCTGCCGATGATTCGCAACTTACACGACAAATTGGGTATCCCTGCTGAGATTTTGATTCGGCCTTCGGTGACGATGGCGGCTTGAGCTAAAATCATCACCAGTACTTTGTGTTCAAAATTTCCGCTATTTGTGCCACATCAGGCAGTTTTGGATTATTTAACACCTCTTCAAGGTCAAAATATTGCTTACCTCGCATTGATCCTTTAGATTGCTTTCTAAATTCAGTCCTATAGAGTTGTTTGACCAAAAAGAATTTATTATCTCTGGAAATATCCCATCCATTATTTTCTTTGGCTTTGGCTATCACTTTGATTATTCGTTCTCGTTGGTTATCAGTGACCGGAGATACTGAACTAATAATTTGAAGATGGGGATAAATATAATCGGCAGTAATAACATTTTCAATTTCACCCACTCCTCTAATGCACTTGTCACTATAAATTCCAATATATTTGTGCTCTCTGTAAGATTTGTTAGCGGAGTCATAGTACAGATTGAACTCAAAATTTTCCTCTAACGTTAAGCCACAAGTGACCGCTCTCATCAGGTGTTTAGTTCTTGGCAATAAATTACTTTCAGCATTTTCCTCACCTCAACCCAAACCTCATCCCGTGCTTCTTAAATACCTCTTTGCGAAAAATCGGGCTGTACCTCAAATAAACCCCCAGCTTGTACAGCGAACGCATATTCGTCTTCAAATCAAAAGCCCGGCGGACTAACGAGCTAAAGCTGTTGTAGGTCGAGCGCAGATGCCAGCAGGCTTCGGTTAGCTCCTCCGGCGACATGTTTTTGGGCTGGAAGGCGGCGTAGTTGAAGCGGTATTCGGGGTGCAGCCACCATTTGCCGTCGTAGAGCAGGCGGTTTTCGGCGGCAAGTTTTTGGTACAGCGGCGTGCCCGGATAGGGAACGAGGATATTGAACGCGGCCAGGGGAAACTTGTTCTCCCAGGCGAAGTCCAGGGTTTGTTCAATAGACTCGCGGGTGTCGTGGTCGTGGCCCAGGGTGAAAGCGGCCCAGAGTTGGATACCGTAATCGCGAATGATGTCGAGCTGCGGTTTGTAATCGTTGAAGCCGCCGATAAAATTGGGCGACTTTTTCATCCAGCGCAGACTGTGGGGGGTGATCGACTCAAAACCGACGACCATACCGATACAGCCACTTTTGACCATCAAGGCCATCAGTTCCCGGTCCTGGGTCATATCAATGCTGCCCTGCGAAACCCAATGGACCCTGAGCGGAATAAGCGCCCGGCAGAGTTCTTTGGCCGCTTCAAAATTGGAGAGAAGATTGTCGTCCACAAAAAAGATGATTTGCCGTTCCGCCGCCTCGATTTCCTGGACCACTTCACGCACGTCACGGCAGTACTGCGTTTTATCAAAAAAGGTGCTAACCGCGCAGAAGGTGCAGGCAAAACGGCAGCCCCGGCTAAACTGCATCAGGGTGATCGGCAGATAGCCCTTGCCTTTGAAAATATCACGGCGGGTCAGCGTGCCCGGCTGCGGCGGCCCGACCGAGGCCTGATAGACTGGCTTCAACCGCCCCCGCCGCGCATCCTCAATCACCTCCCGCCAGCGAAATTCAGCATCGCCGATATAAATCGAGTCCGCGTGGGGCTGGACTTCCTCCGGGATGAGCGTTGGCTGCATGCCGCCCATAATCACCGGCACGCCGCGCTGGCGGAACTCGGCGCCGATTTCGTAGGCCCGGCGGGCGGTGTAGGTTTCGACGGTGATAGCCACCAGGTCGGTCGGCTCATCGTAGGGAATGGCTTCCAGCCGGTCGTCATACAGCACAATGTCCACACCGGTCGGAGTCAATCCGGCCAGTACCCCTAGTTGCAGCGGCTCCATCCGGCCTTCGTCCACGTACAGGCTGTGTTCCAGGCGGCCAATATTGGGTTTTATCAAGGTAAGTTTCACAAATCGCTCCGAGAAGTGTCAGGTTATCAAGTGTCAAGTGTCAAGTGTCAAGTGCAAATACATGACACTTGATACTTAAACACTTGACACTTGAATCATAGGTCTACCCTCCCCCAATTGTCGTCCTTGTTTTCGCAGAATCTCATTACGCGAAACAAAATTGGAGGCCAGGTGCAGGCCCAGCCGGTAGGGGCCGCGGCAGTTGGTTTTGAAATCGAGCGCCCGTTTAAAAATTGAACTGTAGGCGTTGAACTGTTGCCGCGCCCGGAAGCAGCCCTCGGTCAACTGCTCGGCAGTCATACCGCGCGGGTGAAAGGCGGCCTGGCCGTAGGTGTAATCGGGGGACAGCCACCAGCGATCGAAGATGAGCCGGCCTTCGCTGCGGAGACGCTCGTACAGTTTGGCTCCCGGCATGGGGGTCAGCGGGTTAAAGTTAGCCAGGTAGAAGTTGTGACGGATAGCAAACTCGACACAGCGGTTGAAAGAGTCTACTGTATCGTGGTCATAACCAAAAACAAATGAGCCATAGATCATAATGCCGTGATCGTGGAATTTCTGGACCGAGGTGGCGTAATCACCATATTTGAGGTTCCACTTTTTTTTCATTTGAGCCAGATTGTGCTCATCAAGCGACTCAAAGCCGATGACAGCGGTAGTGCAGCCGCTTTGCTCCATCAAGCTTAGCAGTTCCTCATCCTGAGCCACATCAATGCTGACCTGGCACGACCAGCGAATTTTGAGCGGGATGAGCGCCCGGAAAAGTTCTTTGGCTTTGGGCACATCTACAAAAATATTGTCATCCACCAGAAAAATATGGCGACGCTGGCTGGCCTCGATGTCGGCCACCACCTCCGACACGGGCCGCTGGCGCAAATTGAAACCATAAAAAGCGTGGATCGAGCAGAACTCGCAGGCAAAACGACAGCCCCGGCCATACTGGACCAGCGCCGCCGGAGCGTAACGCTTGCCCCGAAAGATACGGCGATCGGGCCTGGTTCCGCCGAGTGGCGGATAATCCGGCTGGCGGTAAATTCGCCGCAGCCGCTTGGCCCGCGCATCCTCGACCACCTGCGGCCACAACCCTTCAGCATCGCCGACAACAACCGCATCGGCAAATTGCAGGGCTTCGTCGGGCAGAAAAGTGGGGTGATAGCCACCCAACACGACCGGCGCACCCCGCCGCCGGAACTGGGTGGCAATCTGATAGGCTCGCCGGGCGTTGTAGGTTTCGACGGTCAGGGCAACCAGATCGGTGGGTTCGTCGTAGGGGATGGCTTCCAGGCGCTCGTCATACAGCACGGTTTCCACATCGGGCGGGGTTAGGCCGGCCAGAATAGCAAAAACCAGCGGCTCCATCGCATCGGCGGAGCGCATATCGGCCATGTTAGGGCGAATGAAGGTGATTTTCATGGAGGACAGTATAAAAGTAAACAGTAGCCAGTAGTCAGAATTACATCTGTTTACTGCCATTGCCCACTTTAATTACTCTTCAAATACGGCCCCAGCCGAAGCCGGGTCGAAACCGTCAGGCCAGACTGTCGTGCTGTTGTATTTGGCGCTGCGCAGCATGGATTCACTCAAATCGGTCTCCCGCAGGTCGGCCTCGCGGAGATCGGCTTTGACCAGCCCTGCGCCGGTCAAAATGGCCCCGCGCAGGTTGGCCCGGCGCAGGTCCGCTCCGCCCAGCATAACGTCGCTCAGATTAGCGCCGCTCAAGTTGGCCTCCACCAGATCAGCCCCCATGAGATTCACCCCGGTCAGGTCGAGACCGCTCAAATCGGCCCCGTTTAGTTGGGGTCGCTTGGGATAGGCGGAGGCGACAATTTTTTCAACCTGTTCTCGTGATAATTTCTGACTCATCAGCGTTGCCCTTTCAACCCAACCACTAAAAGTTGATAATTGGTATAACTTTGGTTATACTGTTGCTTATGAAAACAGCTATTTCTATCCCTAACCCTATTTTTGAAGCCGCCGAGCAGTTAGCCAAAGAACTGGGCATCTCGCGCAGCGAGCTTTACACAACGGCGGTTGCCACCTATATTGAGGCCCATCGCAGCGAGGATGTGACCGGAAAACTCAATCAAATTTACGCCGACGAGGCATCAACCATTGATCCAGTCCTGCTTCAACTCCAGAAAGCTTCGCTGGACGGCGAAAGTTGGTAATCGAGCGCGGTGAAATCTGGTGGGCGTCCCTGCCGGAGCCGGTTGGTTCAGAACCCGGCTTCCGCCGGCCGGTGCTCATTGCGCAATCCAACGATTTTAATCGCAGCCGGATTAATACCGTTATTGCCGTCGTCATCACCTCCAATACCAGGCTGGCCGAAGCGCCCGGTAATGTTTTTCTGCCTCAACGCGTGACCGGCCTGCCCAAAGACTCGGTGGCCAACGTTTCCCAGGTGATTACGCTTGATAAGAGTTTTCTGAGCGGGCGAATCGGCCTTCTTCCGGCTGAGTTTGTTCAACGAGTTGAAGCCGGACTGCGTTTGATTCTGTCCTTGTAAAAAATCAAGCCGGGATGCCCTCCGCTGCCGCTTGCTGCCCCAGATACCAATCACAATTGTAATAGTCGCGTAGATGATGGGCGTAAAAACGATAGCCCAGATTCGCCGCCAGCGACAGCGGCAGTTGAATCCGTGCGCCAAACAGCCGTTGGGCAATCGAGCGATAGCTGTAGGTTTTTTTCCAGGCCCCCTCTGTGCCGGCCAGGAGTTCGGCGGGAGTGAGGCGCTGGGGCCGATAGACCACGTGTTGACCGTCGTAGAGGGTCCAATCCTCGGTCAGAATCCGGCCTTCGGCTTTGAGACGATTAAACAGCGGCGTGCCGGGAAAAGGGGTCAGGATGGCGTAGCGGGGCAGGTCAATTTTGGCGCTAAGGGCAAAGTCAACAGTGGCGGCAAAGGTATCGGCGGTGTCGTGGTCAAAGCCAAAGACAAAGCAGCCCTGGATGCCGATGCCGCGCGCGTGCAGTTCGCGCACCACTTCGTAGTAGTCCTGGCGCAGATTGAAGGCTTTGTGCGTTTCGGCCAGTGCCTGCGGCGAGAGGGACTCAAAGCCCAACAGCAGTCCTCGACAGCCGCTGCGGGCCAGGAGGTCGAGCAAATCGGGGTGGCGAATGACGGTGG
Organism: Anaerolineales bacterium; assembly: GCA_015075405.1. Lineage (GTDB taxonomy): Bacteria > Chloroflexota > Anaerolineae > 4572-78 > J111 > DSQQ01. The sequence continues at coordinate 384,700 of JABTUK010000002.1, read as the reverse complement.
TGGTGACCAGCCCGCCCCAGGTGATTTTGAGTGGAATCAATGCACTGAACAACTCCCTGGCATACTCCAAATCGGCGATGAGATTCAAGTCCAAAAAAATCAAGCGCCGGGCGCGCATGTGGCGGATTTCGGCCACTACTTCGGCTACGGGACGCTGCAAGGGGCGACGGCCCCAGGCGGTGGGGACAACGCAAAAGTCGCAGGGATGGACACAGCCGCGGGTGGCCTCGATGGTGTGGGTGATGGTAAAGCGACTGCCCGGCAGCAGGTCGCGCCGGGCAAAGGGCAGACCGGCCAGGCTCAGCGTGGGCGATTGGTCGTAGCGAGGCTGCATCTGCCCGGCGACAAAATCGCGCAGCAGTTGCGGCCAGCTTTCCTCGGCGTACCCCACCACCACCGAGTCGGCGTGGCGAGCGGCCTCGTCAGGCATGAGTGTTGGATGGACCCCGCCCAACACCACCGGGAGGCCGCGTCGCCGGAAATGATCGGCCAATTCGTAAGAACGGGGAGCCGTGCCGGTGATGGCGCTGATACCAATCAGATCGGCTGACAAATCAAAATTGATTGCTTCAATCCCCTCGTCCAGCAGAGTCACTTCAGCGTTGAGTTCCGGCGGAATCAGGGCAGCCAGGGTCGTCAAAGTGAGGGGCATGTAACGCAGCGACTTTTTCCACGCCCCGATGCGGTGGCGGTACAGCGGTCCACGCGGGGAGATGAGGGCAATACGAAGTTTGGGCGGTGAAGGTTGATTAAGGGTAGCCATAAGCAACATTGACGCTCTTTCCAGAATAGGAAACTGTAGGAACTAAAGGAACTGAGGGGAAATAAGTTCCGCTAGTTCCCTCAGTTCCTTTCTTTATAATTTTAGCCTGCAAGATTACTCTTGGGCAAAAGCCTGTTCAAAAAATTTGAGAACTCGCTCCGAATACTCAGCTTCGTGGCCGGCGATGGGGTTGACATGCCCGCCGGTCCGGTCAATAAGCCACAGCTCTTTTGGCGGCTGGGCCGCGTCGTACATTTCCTGGGCATATCGCGCCGGAAATAAACCGTCGTCGGCCCCGTGGATAATCAAAACAGGCCGGGCCGGCATCGTCGCCAAATCACGGGCCGAGTTGATCTGCGACGCAGCCACGCCGGTTCTGTATTCGGCCAGGGTGATAATCAAGGGGGCAAAAGGCCATTGGGGCAGCAGAGCGAACTTGTTAAAAGACTCCTCAACTACGCGGGCTAAGCTGCTGTAACTGCTTTGAATGACCAGGGCTTCCAGGCGTGGATCAGCAGCAGCGGCTCGGACGACCGCCGCTCCGCCCAGCGAGTGCCCCAACGCACCGATATGCTTTATTTCGGGCATGGCCGCCAGGTATTCTACCGCCGCCTCAACATCCAACACCTCCTGGCCGCCATAGCTGACCATCGTTCCTTCGCTCAAGCCGTGACCGCGCAAATCGAGCAGCAGCAGATGATAGCCGGCCCCGGCGAGAACAACGGCCTGGGGAATCAGATAGGCCCGGTTGGCGTGGATGCCATGCACCAGAATAATGGCTTCTGGCCGGGTTCCCGGCACGTACCAGGCCGACAGTTTGAGGCTGTCGGTGGTGGTTAAAGTGACATCCTGGTAAGACATGCCCGGCAGCGCGCCGATGTCGCGGTTCCGGCCCGGCGTGGTCAGTTGAATTACCTGAAGATAAACAACTCCCACTGCCAGCACCAGCAGGATGAGACTCACTGAAATCAGAACAAACAGGACCGATTTTAAGCAACTTCGACCCGGCGTTGGGTCTCTTTTTGAACTGGTTCTCTGAATCGAGTCGGGATTCATCGCTTATAACGGCAGATCAACGCTATTAAGTTACGTTGCAGTCCTTCGATTACGGTTCGCTTCGCTCACTTACTCAGGCTGCTACTTTCTGGTTAACTTTTCGCCTCAGTTCCCATAGTTCCCTCAGTTCCTACGAGTTCCCCGCGCTTTCTTCTTTAGATCGCTGCCGTTCCAGCCGGCGCTGCTGGCGAACCTCGGCTTCGGCCCAGCGGCGGCGCTCCTCGTCGGTTTCCAGGATGAGGCGGGGGACTTCGGTGGGCCGGCCCGCGTCGTCGAGGGCGATGTAAACCACAAAGGCGCTGTTGGTATGGGTCTGCTCGCCGGTGAGCGGGTTTTCAGCAGTCACCCGTACCCCTACTTCCATCGAACTCCGCCCGACCCAGTTGAGACTGGCGCTAAATGAGACCAAATCACCCACATAGACCGGCGAGTGAAATGTCATCGAGTCAATGGCCAGGGTGACAACCGGCCGCTGGGCATGGCGAATGGCGCACAAAGCACCGGTTTCATCTACCAACCTCATAATTTCTCCCCCGTGAATACTGCCCAGCGGGTTGGTATGGTGCGGCAGCATCAGTTGGTTGAGGGTTATTTGGCTGTCTTTAACACGTTTGTCGGGCATGCTTATAGCTCTCCCAATTTATTGAGGTAGAGGAGGCGTGACGCGAGGAGGCGAGGAGACGAGAACACGACTCACGCTTCTTCGATTCTTCGCCTCTTATTCCGGCGCTAAGGCTCCCGACCAGGCTTCAAAGGGCCGGCCTCGCCGCTCGTCATCCTTAAAAAAGGCCAGGTAGGTCATTACATGATGGCCGATAAATTCTTGTTCCATCGGATTAGCTTTAGCCAGCTCGTGGACCTGCCGCCAGGTACCGGAGTTAAAATACATCTGGTTGACATATTTGCCGCGCAGATTGGAGTAATACGTGTCCAGGGGGACCACTTCGTAATGGTGGGTGTGACCGTTGATGATGTAACGCGCTGTGCGGTCTTTAAAGGCTGCTTCGGCCAACCCATTCTGGTAATAGCTGGTACCCGCCCGAGCCAGCCGATCCTGAACCCAGGTAACCACCTTGCTGGCAAATTTGGTCGAAACGCCTTTGGAAAACTTCAGCACCCACTCCAACTTGTCTACACTATCCAGCGGATTGGTTTTGTTGTCGTGGGCGCGCACAAAGGGCAAATCAATAAAATCATCCACCAGATCATCCCAAATTCGCTTGACCTGCCTGATCAGCACAGGGTCCTGGCAGGTGCGCTGCAACGTCGCATTCACCCAGACCGGGGCGATGAGGGTGGGACGAACATTGTCAATCTCTTTCAACCCATCAATACAGGGCTGCGGCAGCTTGTCGCCCAGCCGGGCAAAGACCTCGGTCGAGAAACGGTTAAGCAAATCCACCACGATGGCATCGCCCAGCGAGGACGTGTTGCGGTCGCCTTCAAAATTGTAGGGGTCGAAAATATCGCCGTGCCGGGCAAAAACGCGGTGCTGTTTATAGATGGCCTGGAGCAGAGGCGATTCGGCGGGGTCGTGCGGAAATGGCTCCTGGGCCGAGTTGCTCAGGCCAATGGCCTCGACCACGCTCTGCCGGATGGCGTCATAAGCCGGCCCCGGCAAGTGATAAAACCAGTCGTGATTGCCGACCATGTAATGAATTCGCACCTTGACCGGAACGCGCCCCGGCGCATCCGGTTCCCACTCCACGCTGGCCGGTTTATCGGCGGCGGTGGCCGGAGGAATGGTAATGGTTTTGCCGTTGTTAAGGGTGCGTAAAATTGCCAGCGAGGTGCTGTTGCGCTGGAGAATAGCCTCGTTAATCGCCCGAATCTTCTCGGCGAACAGGTCGCTCTGCGGATTGTCCCAGGGGCGCACATAGCCCGGCTCGCCGCGCCTGGCTTGGAGCCATTGGGTGGAGCGAATCACATCCAGAATATCGCCCAACAGTAGAATGTCCAGTTCCTCGATGGGGCGATAGGTTCCATCCGCTCGCCACGAGGCATCATAGGCCAGATCGCGCAGGCGGGAGCGAAAGACCCGAAACGCGCCTTCTTTGATCGTTTCGCCCGAAGTGCCGTCGGTGAGATGGAGATCGCTGATGATGACAAGCATGTTGACCTACCTCAAAAAATAGGATGATGGAAGGCTGGAAGGTTGGAAGGCTGGTTAGCTTTGACCAATCTTCCAGTCTTTCAACCTTCCCACACTTTTAAGTTTAGACCTTATCCGACGCCAACATCTCTTTGATCAAATTAGCCAGGGTGCGCCGGGTGTCGCGGTCAATCGCGCCGCGCACGGCTTCGTCAAAGCGACGGGCACGCTCTTTTTCTTCATAGAAAAAAGCCAGGTCGGGCAAGATGCGCATGACTTCCCGGCAGAGCGCCTGTAAGCGGGTCAAGCTGCTCAATTCGTTTAAACCGCTGGCCTGGAGCCGCCGGATTTCTTCAGTCAGCCGCTCAACTTCACTTTTCCAGATTTCAACCCGGTCTTCATTTTTAACATAGGATTTGGCATCGCCCACCAGGAGGGTTTGCAGCATATCCTGCTCGGCGGCGGCCAGGGAGTCGCCATTTTCCAGCTTGGCTACCACCGGCCAGAGATGGTCGTTGAGCCGGGCTTGCAGGGTTTCGCGGGCCTGGGCATCCAATTGACCCACCTGGGCGATAGCGGCCTGAATGGCCACGCTGTTTTCGGCTTTGAGCGACTGCTCGGCGGCAGCCAGGGTTTGGTCAATCTGGGAAATTACATCCGGCGTCGTAGCCATAGGCAGAGACTCCTTTCTGGAACTGACTTGTTTTTAATGTTGTGTTTACGATACCGAATTATCGAGTGAATGTCAAGCCTCAAGTGGTTGTCAACCGAATTAAAGTTTTTTGATTATCTCACTCATACGGTGGTATAATCAGCCCTGGAAGGAAGGATGCGATGCCGGTAGATTTGTATGTGGGGCCGCGCCCCCGGCGGACGGGCCGGGCACTGCTATTGGCTGTGGCCCTGGCGGTACTGGCCTTGCTATTGGCCTGGCAGCAAGGCTGGTCGCCCGATCAAGCCCTGGCCCAGTTTGGTCAGGATGTGCTGCAACGCGCTCCTTTACCTCTCCCTCAATTGGCGCTTCCATCTGCCGAGTCAAAAACCGGCCCGGTGGTGGTAGGCAACACCACCGTTGTCGAACGGCCCGAAAGCGAAGCCTACACTGCCCCGCTTTACACCCCCAACGCCGCCGATGGTAGGATTCCCTGGCCCAATGTGGCCGGGCGGACTAAAGTGCTGACCTATGTGGTTGAGGAAGGTGATACGCTGTGGAGCATCGCCGTCCGGTTTGAGTTGGATTTGGACACCCTGCGCTGGTCAAACCCCAGCCTGGAGCGCAACCCCGATCTCCTGCCTGTCGGCGCGGAGTTGATTATTTTGCCGGTACAGGGCGTCTACCACCTTGTCAGTGCGGGAGACACGTTGGAGTCTATTGCCGCCCAGTATGGCGTGGCTGAAAGCGACATCAGCGGCTACCCGCCCAACGGCCTGTACCCGCCTTATAAATTAAAAATTGGGCGCGGTTTGATTGTCCCCTTTGGCCGCAAGTCTCAACCTTAAACCTTTCTTGCCAGGGTCTTATCCCTACCTTTTCAATCAAAGTGTAGGGTGGCTAGTTGAACGGTCATAGGTAAAAGCATAGTACTCGCCCTGGCAGGGCTGGCCGTGGCTAAAGAGCATCCGGCGCTGGGTGGGGAGAAAGATCATCGCCGCAATCGTAGCGGTTTCGGAGGCAGCCGAGGGATGGCAGCAGAGGGAAGCCAGCCCGTCGGCGTGAGCGGCCATAAGCTGTTGGGCCAGGGTTAGGTCAATGCGTCCATAAGCACTGCTGAGCCGTTCCCAGGCGAGTTGATACCGCTCAAAGGTATTGCCCCGCCGGGCTGGAGGATCGGTCTCCACAAAGTAGGGCTGCATGGCCGGACTGCGAAAGTGGTTGGTGCTGACCAGCAGGCCGGCTTCGGCTTCGACGACCCCGCTGTGGTGATGGCCGATTTCAAACAGGGCCATGTCGCCGCCGGCATCGGCCAGGAGAAGGTTGTTTCGTCCCAGGCGCGGTGTAGCCTGTAAATAGTCCAAAGCGGAGCGTACACTGCGATGTTCTTCCAGGAGATGCATTGAGAGGGCATAGGTGGGCAAGCCTGGCCCCACGTCGCTCGAAGAGACGTGGCTATCGGCTACCGCTAACCCGGCTTCGTTGAAACCGGCCACAAAAACGCCGGGGCTGCCGGCGCTGGTGACAAAAGTATAGCGATACCCCTGCGCCGGCTCCGCTTTGACCACCACCTGTAGGGGCAAATGTTCCAGGCGGTAATCCCGATTTTTAGCCAGGATGGGCTGGCCGTCCCCTGTGGCCGGACCGCTGGCGGCCCAGGTGGTACAACCATCGCTTGGCCCGTTCAATAGCTTGCGCGTGAGCAGCGCATCCCGCAAAAAGGCCGCCAGGTTGTAGCGCAGCAGCCGGTTAAAATCTAACTCCAATCCATCGGCCAGGCCGTGGACGAGGGCCACCGTGGCCGGATCAATCGTCTCCACCACTTGCCGGGTTTCTTCAACCAGGGCGGCAAAGGCGGCGTCCGCCCCATCCTGCTCAAGCTGGGCAAAACGAGCCTCCATTGCCGTGATGATCTGCGGGCGCAGCGGCCTCACCTGACGGCCATGCTGGTAGCCCATCTGGTAAGGGCTGCCTTTGAGGTCAATTACACGGGCGGTTCCTGTATGGGTCACAAGAATTGTCCCTTATTTGAGTTTCCAAAAGCGCACCCTTCGATACGCCTTTCACTTCGTTCAAGGCTACTCAGGATGCGCTTCATTACTTTGCGACCTTGCGATCTGCTACTGGTATAACCAACAGGCCACCCGATGGCCCTCCACTTCAAATTCGGGTGGGTACTCCTGTTCGCACTCCGGCCCCTTTTTGGCAAAGCAGCGGGTATGGAAGGGACAGCCTGGGGGTGGGTCAATGGGGCTGGGGACGGTCCCACTGAGGATAATGCGCTCGCGGCGGGCGACTTTATCCACCATCGGGATGGCGGCCAGCAGCGCCTGAGTATAGGGGTGGCGGGGGTTTTCAAAAAGGCTCTGTGTTTCCGCCTCCTCCACAATGTGGCCCAGATACATCACCGCCACCCGATCACTCAGGTAGTAGATCACGCTCAAGTCGTGAGCGATAAACAGGTAGGTCAGGTGAAATTCTTGCTGCAACTCTTTCATCAAATTGATGACCTGGGCCTGAATGGATACGTCGAGGGCGGAAACCGGCTCGTCGGCCACAATAAATTGGGGCTGCATAGCCAGGGCGCGGGCAATGCCGATGCGCTGCCGCTGGCCGCCGGAGAATTGGTGGGGATAGGCGTCAATGTGGCGTTCGCTCAGACCCACCCGTTTGAGCAGGCGCAGGGTTTCGGCCTCGCTCTCCTGGCTGCCGGTGAGGCCGCGCTGGCGCAAGGCCACGCCAATAATGTCGCGGACGGTCTTGCGGGGATTGAGGGAGGAATAGGGGTTCTGGAAGATAATCTGGGTCAGCCGGAAAAAACTGAGATGGCGGCTTTCCATTTCGGCCAGGTTGGCCGCCGGGGGCGCACTAATCGAGGCCGACTCGTCGAAGATAATCTGGCTGGGGGATGAGCTGGGATGGCCGTTGGGATGGGGTGGTATGACAAGCCGATCCCCCGACACCGGCTGCCCCCGAAAGAAAAGCTGCCCGGCTGTGGGTTGGTACAGGCGGACCATCACCCGGCCCAGCGTGGTTTTGCCGCAGCCGCTTTCCCCCACCAGGCCGACAGTCTCACCCGGCCAGATTTTTAAACTGACGTCATCCACGGCTTTAACCACCCGATCCTGCCGTCCGGCCAGGAGTTTAGCCAGCAAGCCAGGATGGATAGGAAAATATTTTTTGATGTTCCGCACCTCAACCAGGGGTACGGAATCTTGCCTTATCATCTACTGCTCCTAACCAAGCTGAAATTGGAGACATCATGCCCTTTGGGTATTAGGGATGACTCAGCCGGTAATCTCCAATCTCTGATCTCTAATCTCCTCCGAGGTATAACGCTCGCCTCCTTCGTAAAGGATGCAGCGGGCGTAGTGGCCCGGCGTGACTGCCCGCAAGCGCAAGTCGGCCTGCCAACAATCGTTACGAACCAGCGGACAGCGCGCGGCAAAGGCGCAGCCGGGCGGCAGGTCGGCCAGGTCGGGCACATTGCCGGGAATAGGGTCTATTTTCTGGGTTTTGGTGGTCAAGCGGGGCAGGCAGGCCAGCAGACCCTGGGTGTAGGGGTGTTTGGGATCCTGGATCACCTGGTCAACCGGGCCGCGCTCAACGATGCGCCCGGCATACATGACGGCAACGTTGTGGCAGAACTCCGCCGCCAGGCCCAAATTGTGGGTCACAAGCAGGATGCTGGTGCCGTGCCGCTGATTGATGCGGCGCATCAGCTCAATAATTTGGGCCTGAATGGTCACATCGAGGGCGGTGGTCGGCTCGTCGGCCAGCAGGATAGCCGGCTCGCAGGCCAGGCCGATAGCGATGAGCGCCCGCTGCTGCATCCCGCCGGAAAATTCGTGGGGATAGGCCCGGTAGCGGGCTTCGGGCGCGGGAATGCCAACCTCGGCCATGACCTCAAGGACACGTTTCTTTTCCCGAGCACGCTGCGCTCCATCAAAGGGCCAGGGCAGGGCGGCGCGGCCCCGGTTCATGATGCCGTGTAAGCGCAAGGCTTCGCGGATTTGTTCGCCTACGGGGAAAACCGGGTTGAGGGTGCTGAGCGGGTCTTGAAAGATCATGGCGATTTCTTTGCCCCGGATAGAGCGCATCTCATTTTTGGGCAGGCGGCGCAAGTTTTGCCCGCGAAAGATAATTTCTCCCTCGGCGATGCGCCCCGGTCGAGCAATGAGCCGCAGAATCGAGAGCAGCACCGTGCTCTTGCCGCAGCCCGATTCGCCCACGATGCCCAGAATCTCACCGGGAGCCACCCGCAAATTCACCTGATTGACCGCCGTGACCAGACCGCGCTTGGTCGGGAAAACGGTGGTCAGGTTTTTGAGTTGGAGGAGGGGGGTGTCGTTTGTTTTCATCAAAACTTTTCCAAGAACAGGGTAACAGAGTAGCAGGGTAGCAAAGTAGCAGAGTGTGCTTCCTTGCTACCTTGCTACCTGTTAATCCACCTTCAACCTCGGATCCAAAATATCTCTCAGTCCTTCGCCAAATATATTGAGCGACAGCACCAGGAAGACGATGGCCAGGCCGGGCATGGTCGAAACCCACCAGGCCGTCAGCATCACATCGCGGCCCTCGGCCACCATCGAACCCCAGGCCGGAGTAGGAGGCTGAATGCCCAGGCCCAAAAAGCTGAGTGAAGCCTCGGTGACAATAAAGAAGCCCAGGCGCAGCGTGCCCAGCACAAAAACCGACTGGACGATGTTGGGCAAAATTTCGGCTCCAATGATCGCCAGGTGGCTGCGGCCCAGTGCCCGCGCGGCCTCGACATACTCCCGGGTCTTTTCGTTCATCATTTCGCCGCGCACCAGGCGATAAAACTCGACCCAGCCTTTGAAGGCCAGGGCAAAAATCAGGTTGCCAAAGCCCGGCCCGATAAAAGCCATCATAGCAATGGCAAAAATCAGAAAAGGGAAGGCCATCAACAAATCGGCAAAGCGGGAGAGAAGTGTATCCAGCCAGCCCCGATAATATCCCGCCACCGCGCCCAACGCCACCCCAACCCCTACCGAAATACCCACCGTCAGCAAACCCACCAACAGCGAAATCTGCGCCCCGAAGATGATGCGGGTCAGCAAATCGCGGCCCTGGGCATCGGTGCCCAAAGGAAATTCGGCCCGGCCCTCGACCTGCCAGGCCGGGGGAAGCAGCCGCTGGCGCAGACTGCCTCGCTCCGGGTTGTGGGTGGTCAACTGCGGGGCCAATAGAGCCGCCAGGAGAAAGAGCAGCACCACCAAACCACCCAGGAAGGCAATCGGATGGCTCCACAGTTCAGCCAAAAATTCGCTCAGATTACGCCGCCACAAGCCCAGTCGGATTTGCCAGGGCGACCAGGCGGTGGGTTCGACGGAGGGAGAAATGTTCATGAGTTCTTTCGTCTCAAGACAACACGTGATGCGTGATGCGTGATGCGTAAAAAGTCACGCATCACGTATCACGTATCATCTCACAACACTATCTTCGGATTCAAATAAGTATACATCACATCCACCACCAGATTAGCCATCACGAAGGTGAAGGCGTAAATCATCACCGCCCCCTGCACCAGGGGGAAATCACGATTGAAAATGGCGTCCACTACCATCCGCCCCAGGCCGGGCCAACCAAAGACCGTTTCGATAATCATATTGCCACCCAGCAGCACCCCCACCTGCAAGCCGACCACCGTGACGGTGGGGATGAGGGCATTGCGAAGGGCATGTTTGATGATGACTACTCCTTCGGGCGCGCCTTTAGCCCGGGCCAGTTGCACATAATCGGCCCGCAGAATCTCCAGCATACTCGAACGCAGCACGCGGGCGACAATAGCCGCCACGGAGGCGCCCAGGGTGACGGAAGGCAGGACCAGGTGGCGCAGGCTGCTCCACAGGGCCGGCCAGTTGCCGGTCAGCAGGCTGTCAAGCACGTAAAAGCCGGTCACGGTTTGCAGCGCGGCATCGTGACCCAGCCGGCCCTGCACCGGCAGCCATTTCAACCAGACGGCAAAGACCAAAATGAGCACAATCCCCAGCCAGAAGCCCGGCATTGAGATGCCCAAAAAAGCGCCGGCCATACTCAGCCGGTCCAGGGCCGAATTTTGCCGGACTGCCGAGATAATACCAATGGGGAAAGCAATGACCAGGGCGAACAGCAGGCCGCCCAGCGCCAGTTCGATGGTAGCCGGCAGCCGCTCACCAATGAGTTTGGTGACCGGCTGCTTTTTGACATAGGAGTAGCCCAGGTCGCCTTGGGCGGCATCGCTCAAAAAGTACCACAATTGGGTGGCAATCGGCTCGTCCAGGTGAAATTCGGCGCGCAGCTTTTCAATCTCACCGGCGGAGATGGATCCACCCTGGCCCATCATTATGTCTACCGGGTCGCCGGGGGTCAGACGAATAAAGATGAAGACGATGACGGCCACGCCGACCATGATCGGTACGGTATAAAGGATGCGTTCCAGGATTTTGATGGCTCGCACGGGTTTCTCACTCCAGACGTGAAACGTGATGCGTGATACGTGAGAGAGGTAAATGCCTCACGTATCACGCATCACACCTTATTACTTCGCTCCCAGGCAGACATCGTGCAGATTGATACGGCTGTCGGCGGCGGGTTCCCAATTCTGAACCCGGTCCAGGGCAGCTTCAGCCTCGTCGGGCAAAATCAGGAAGACAGCAGGCGCATCGTCGTAGACAAGCTGCTGGGCCTCGTCGTAAATCTCCTGGCGCTTGGCCTCGTCGGCCTCGGTTTCGCCGGCCTTGGTCAGTTCATCCACGCGCTCGTTGCTGTAGCAGGAGAAGTTGCCCCGGCCGTAAGGCTGGCCTTCGGTAAAGGTAGTCCATTTGGCCTCAAAGTGTCCCACCGGATCAAAGGCCGAGTCGCCCCAATCGTCCAGATAGGCCTGGCGCTCGCAGGCCAGCAGTTGGTCGCGCACCACGCTGTACTCCCAGAAACGCACCCCGGCATCAAGACCCAGTTCGCGCAGCATGCCGGCTACCGCTTCGGCTAATGGACGCCACTCTTCCAGGGTGTCAATGGTAAAGGCGAGGGCCTGCCCGTCTTTATCCAGGATACCATCTCCGTCGCTGTCCGTCCAGCCGGCTTCCTCCAACAGGGATAGTGCCTTGTCGGGGTCGTAGGGATAGGGACTGAGGCTCTTGTTGACAAAGTTGTTGTAAGGCGAGAGCGGGCCGGGCAGGGCCACCGCCCGCCCCCCATAGATGGCCTCGATAATCAAATCTTTATCCACAGCGTAATTGAGGGCGTGGCGCACCTTGACATCATCGAAGGGCGGCTTGGTGACATTAAGCTCCAGCCACTTGGGCTGGGTTCCGGCAGCGGTTTTGACCTGGATGCCGGGCGTTTGAGAAAGGGTGTCAATCAACTCGGCCGGCACAGCCTGGATGATGTCCACCTCGCCGGCCAGCAGGGCGGCTACGCGGGTCGAGGCTTCGGGGATGACCCGGAAGATGGCCTTCTCGACACAGGCAGGGCCGACCGGCTCCAGGTCGGGCGCGCCGCCCCAGTAGTCGTCAAAGCGTTCCATAACAATTTGGTCGTCAAGCTGGCCCTCGACAAACTTGAAGGGGCCGGTACCAATAGGTTTGTTGACAAACCCCTCGGTGCCAACTTCCTCCAGATAAGCCTGGGGAACGATTTGCTGGTGAACCAAAAGCTGCATGGCCGGCGGCCAGACGCCAGTGAAATTGAGCCTGACCGTATAATCGTCCACTTTCTCTACCGATTCCAGCGGCGCAATCAAGCCCTTGCGTGGCGAGGTATGCGGCTCAGGATATTCAATAGCGTTTTCGTCAATGATCCGTTTGAAAGTATAGACAACATCGTCGGCGGTCATATCGCTGCCGTCGTGGAATTTGACCCCCTGGCGCAGTTTGACTTCCAGGGTGGTATCATTTACCCAGTCCATTGCTTCGGCCAGTTCCAGGTGGACGCCGCTGGTGTTGTCGCGGGTGACCAGCCCATCAAACATATTGCGGATGACCGTTTCCGACTCGCGGCTGCGATGGTCGGCCGGGTCCAGGGACACCGGCGGCTGGGCCATGCCCACAATCAGGGTGGTGCGGCCCGGCTCCGGCGTCGCCGTAACCACCACCTCTTTGACCACTTCCACCGTCTCTACCACTTCCACTGTTTCTACCACTTCCACCGTCTCAACGACCGTTTTGGCTTCCCCTTCAACTTCCTTGGTCACGATGACAGTTTCGACGACGGTGACGGTTTGAGGGGTTGGCGCTGGCCCGCAGGCAGCCACCAAAACACCAACAGCAAGCAGCAGCAGCGCTGCCACTAGCGTCACTTTATACCTGTTTTGCTTTAGCATATCTTTCCTCCCGTATTGATTTGTTTAGCTGGCAAGTTGCAGTTGAACCTGTCTCGGAAGTGGAGTGCAGACTTAAGAATGAAGATTAAAAACCTAAATCGGCAAGCAGGAACACAGAGTTTCGCAGAGGAGACGCAGAGATTCTCTGGGATTTCTCCGTGATTCTCTGTGCCTCCTCCGTGATTCTCTGGGTAACTTTTTTACCGAACTATTAGCTTTAACTCCATCGCCTGCACTCCAGATTTTTGGACGGGTTCTGATCCCATAAAAAATTTACCCAAGATCATATTTTGTATCGTCGCCTCTTCATCTCCTTTCCTACCTTGACGATTTCTACACCGGCGCTAAAATGGCCGGTTTCTCCACCATATCCAGCGCGACCAGTTCACGCTGCATCACCCGCAGAGCGCGTTTGGGGTCAATGCGGCCATACAACCCGCCCAGAATCGAGACCAGGTAGGAGGCGTCGAGCAACACCCGGCCGTTGGGCCGCAGCACCCCGGACTCGCGGGGATTGTACAGCGCACCCTGGGTAATCAGGCTCAAATCTTTCAGCAGTTCTCGGTCGCCGCTTTTCATCTTGTGGTAAATTGTGCCGCCGATGAGCAGGGTTGTTACCGGCTGGTTGAAGAAGTTAACTCCGTATTGCATAAAGTAGGTTTCAGTTTCCTCGACATAGCCGGCATTGCGCTTGGTGGTAATGGCCATAATTTCTTTCGCCAGAAACGAGCGGGCCGCATTTTCCAGGCGGGTGACCGGCATATCCAGCGGATGGGCCGAAACCCAGTTCAGATAGCCGTCCAAATCTACAGTCAGCCCCCAACTGGTCGGGCTGACAAACTCGCTGAAGGGGTCGGCCGGGTCGAGGCTGACATTGAAGAATTTCTCGCTCAGAAAGTGGTTGAGGTCGCGGGCCATGTTGCCGTTCTGAAAGCGCGGAATTTCCTTGACATTTTCGGCGTTGTAGCTGAGACCGTACTTGCCCTCCACCCGGCGGTAGGCCAGCGGGGTATTGGGCGTTTTTAGAATGGTCCGTTTGAGGCGTTTGGTCCGGTCATCGCCGGGGTAAACGTAGAGCGGGTTGTCCAGCACGTTAGAGTAGAAGTCGGTGGTCGCCCCGCCGATGTCCAGGGCCATGATGCTGCCCAGGCCCGGCTGGTCGCCGTAGCCCCGGGCCAGTAAATTAATGCCCCGGAAGGCGGCGCGGGGAGTGGGGATGAACTTCTCGCTCATGTACCCTTCCACCACGTCGAAGCCCTTGCCCCGGATGATGACCGTCTGGAACAGTTCCCGGATAACCTCGTTGACCACCTCAATGCGAAAGGTGTTGACTTCGGGCATGACATTCTCGGTCAGGCGGATATCCACGTTGTTGTCCCGAAAAATCCGCTCGACCTCGGCCCGGCAGTCCTGGTTGCCGGCATAAATGACCGGTACGCCGTATTTGGTGTAACCGGCATATTGGGCATGTTCGGCCAGCAGGCGGGCGTTGTGAAGCTGGGTCTCGGTGTCGCCGCCGTTATCCACCCCGCCGCTCAGGAGAATAATTTCCGGCTGGTCAACCTCATAAATCCGGCGGGCCTGGTCGGGGGTGAGTTTACCGGCGTAGCTGTCCAGCAGTTTGGCCCCGGCGGTCAGAGCGGCCAGGTCGGCGGCAAAGCCGCTCTCATCTTTGACCAGGCTGACTGTGACCATTTTGAGACCGCCTTTGGCGCTGGAGCATGGCAGCTTAACGTCGTAGCGGCTCATGGCCGTGTCGAGCGGCTGCCAGTCGCCGCGCTCCCGGCACTCCGGCAGCACCCCCAGACCGTCGGCCAAACCCACCCGGATATCGTCAGGGGTGGTGGGCACGTAGCGCAGTTCAAACGCCTCGGTTGCCGCATCAAATAGACCAATCTTGGTAAAGGTGCTGCCGAAGTCTACGACTAATGCCCTGAGTGTGTCCAAATCTTGCCGGCGCAGGCCGATGCGCTTCCGCGCCTCCAGCACCATCGTCCGGTCAATCGGCTCGACCTCCTCAATGATGAAACTCTCGTCGTCGGCCCGCTCAATCGTTTCGTCAAAGTACCAGGGGAAGCGCTGGCGCACCCGGTCCACCCGCTCAAATTCGCTGTTGACCTTGACCCCGTAAATCTCGTCAATGCGGCACATGCCATCAACTACCTTGGTGCGGCAGGCCCCGGTCAATTCATAGCGCCGGTCAATTACCGTCACGTGCGGGGCCTGGTACAGCCCGGTTTGCAGCCCCAAATCCATCGAATCGGGGCTGATCAGGCCGCAGGTCCCGGTGCGGTAGTTGGCCTCATCGGCAAAGGAGAGGAGCATCGTTTCAAAGTTGTGGTCAGGATCTTCATCTGACTCTTTGGCCCATTCCCAGAAGTTTTCCACCGTGACCGGGCCGCGATAGCCGCCCAACAGCGCCCCATGCAGGATGTTGTACATGGCCCCTTCTTTAAGCTCCCGTTTGCGGGCCATCAGTACCGGGTCGGTCCAGATGTTGGGCACGTGTCCCTTCTTGAAATCCCAGCAAACCTGCTTGACCAGCTCGCACGATTCGATGATGTCTTCGGCTTTGGCCTCGTGGTGGGCTTCGGGGAAGGAGACGACGTGCAGGATGTCCGGCTCCATGTAAAGCTGGGTGTAGATGCCAAAAGCCAGGTGGCCTTTGGCCTGGTACAGGTTGGGGGGGAAGCTGGGCAGGCCGGAGCGGGTCTGACGGATGATGTGGAAATCGTAGCGGCGGGTCAGCGGCTCGGCCAGTTCGTAGGCGGCCTTCATTTTGGCCAGGTCGTCCAGGGCGCTAATCTGGGGCGGCAGCTCAAACATCATCTGCATCACGTAATGCTTGATGCCCATTTTGAGGGCGATGAGAGCGCACAGCACGTGGTCGGTCACTTGCATATCGTCGGAGGCGTAGCGCAGGCCCCATTGGTGCGGGTCGTTGATTTCCAGCGGCTTGCCCCGCTCGGCCCACCAGCGGATGGTGTCGTAATGTTCGGTAAAACTGTCACGGATGGAAATGGGGCCGCGGCCATCCAACTGGTTGTAAAAGAAAATCGGCACCGCCGGGAAGCAGATGTTGAGGTACTCTTCCCACAGGTGGGCCAGGGCGACCAGTTCGTCCGTGCCGGTGTAGATGCGGGTCATGGGGAAGTTGCCGCGTTGGGTGGCAGCCTTGAGCCGGGAGAGGTCTTCCAGGGTGCGGATGGGCGCGCCGCCCTGGCCGCGCAGATATTTGTCCGGGTCTTCTTCGCCGCGGATGAACTTGGCCAGCATCTCCTGCGAGGGCTGGTCGGGGGCCAGGGAGACAATTTCAAAAGCGTGGGCCTCGGCCAGTTTGTGGATGGCCTGCACGGTCGGGTCAATGGTTTCGGCGGCAATGCCGATGTGCGCCCGGATGATGGGCCGGTCTTCCCGCTCGCGGACCTGCCGGATCCGCTCGACCAGGTAATCGGACCACGCTACCTGCTCCACCTGCCGGTTATGGGCGCGGTGTTGGGCAAAGTCTTCCAGTTCTTCCATAGTGATAAAGTCGTCGGCTACCAGTTCAAAGAAACCCTGGAAGTTTTCTTTCTTTTTGAACTCGGCGGCAAGGGCCTCCAGGTCATAGTGACGTTCACCCACCGGGGTAAAGGGGTCCGGCTCCAACGGCACGCCGGTCATCGCCCGGACCAGGTTGGCGGCCGGGCGCAGCCCGCTGAAGGCGTAACGGATCCCACTCTGGCGGGGAAGCAGATCGTATTGGGTCGCCAGTTCGATGAATTGGCCGATGAGCTTGTCCACGTGCAGATCGCCCAAGCGCATGGAAATGCCGACCACCTCCGGGCGAGCCTCACGGATTTTGTTGACCACTTCAGGGATGGGCACGGCCGGCCCCAGCTTGACGCTGATATAACCGATTCCCTTGTCCTCCATCCAGTCGGCAAAGTTCTCCACGCCCAGGTTATGAACGCACGCTCCAATCGCGCCGACCATCACCCGGCGTTTGGCCCCTTCGTGGGGAAAATCTTTTGCTTTAGGCATCAGATGCTTTACCTCCCTTGAAAATAGTAGTCAGTAATCAGTAGTCAGTAGTCAGAAAGTCATTTTTATTGTCGGTGTCGTCCCTATAGGGATTGTCCGACTCCTCTGAAAATAGCTTTGCCGGAGTCCAAAAGCATAGCTTTTGGACTCCATTTTCATCATCGGTGGTGTAACATCAGGCTCGTGACATCTCCTTCGAAAATGACTTCGTAGGATACTTCAATTTGTCCGTTGTGGCTGGGACAAGCTAAAGCTCGTCCTACAGGTTATGTCTTCACAAAAATGCCGCCATCTGTTCCAGGCTGTAAATACCATACACCTGCGGGGCGTGGGTCTCGGCCAGGTCGGGACCGGAAAGACGATTGTCCAACAGGTAGCAGCGCTCCAGGCGGGCCTGCGCCCAGTCAATGACTTCGTCAATGGTGGGTGTCTGTACAGCAACCAACTCGGCTAGGCCGCGTGTCACCACCAGACCGTAGGGCACATCTTCGGCCAGGTAGCGGCTGGTATAATCAACGGCAAAGCGCTCCGACGCGACGGCCCGCGTGGGCAGGCGCAGACCGCTGTAGGCCCGGTTGGTCACAAAGGCGCGATGCAAGGTACTGCTATCAGCAATATCGGCGGGATAGGCTCGCCGCAGCCAGGTGGGCAAGGGCACAACTTCTGTCGGATCAAGATCGGGCAGGTGATCGGCCAAAGCTTTCGTTATGGCCTGCACTTCATCGCTCATCGCTTGCAGTAGAGCAGCGGTGGACAGGTCAAGGCCTTGATAAAAAAGCGGGATGTCGTCTTTGGTAAAAGTAGTTGTTTCGCGCCCCCGGCACAGGCCGTATATAATGCCGGGATGAATAAGCTGACCGGGATTAGCCAGGGTGAGAGTCAAAAAGGAACTGACGGGTTCGAGCGGCACGCTGAAGAGGGTCGCCAGTTCTTTAGCCAGGCGAGGGGCCAGAGTGGGCGGGCGGGCGGCCAGGTTGACCACATCTTTTACGCCCAGAATGTCTACAGCCTGCCCATAAGCGGTTATACGGCAGGCCCAGGGTAGTGTTTGCAGGCCAAAGAGAGTCAGGTTGCGCCCGGCCAGGATGGACTGAGCCGCCAAATCAAAGCCGCCGCGAGCGGGCAAAGCGCCCACGATCACCGAGGGTTCCAGAAAATGGGCAATAGCGCGCAGGATGGTATCGTGAGCGAAGGCCGGCAGGGCCAGCAGCACCCACTCGGAGCCGGGGATAACTTCGGCCGGGTCGGCGCTGATACGGCGGGCTTGGCCGCGAATGATCTTATCGTGCTGCCGAACCGTTATCCCTCCTCCGGCTTGCAGCCGGTTGGCTTCGTCGGCCAGGGGAGCAAAGACATTAACTTCCCAACCAGCCTGGCCGGCTAACCCTATCAACACGTGGGCGGCATTGCCGCCGCCGCAGATGGTCAGCTTGGGCATTACTCACTCCAGAGGGTGCCATTCTGGCGATATAACATATCAATTCGTTTTAATGCGGCCAAACTTTCTTGGGGCCGCTTGATAGCAATAGCTGCACTCAGCAAATCAATGAGCGAAAATATCCCCACCAGAGAGCGGCTGTGAGCTACACCATCGGTGGAGGCGACAAAGGTGTAATCGGCCAGGCCGGCAGTGGGAGCGATTGTGCTATCAGTCAGGACGATACAGGCCGCGCCTAACTCGCGGGCGGCCTGAGCCACCAGCACGGTATCGCGTAAATACCGCCAGATACTAATGACTATCACCAAATCTCGCTTGCTCAGTTGAGAGACCTCCAGCGCTTGGGCTGCGCCGCCATTCAGACAAACCCGCGCCGAGAAGCCGAGGACCGTGAAGGCATGTTCGGCCATAACGGCCGCTGCCGCCGACAGACCGCCCGCAAAAATGCGAATTTGTTCGGCCCGAATGATAGCAGCAGCGGCGGCCGTCAAGTCGGCGTGATTGACCTGACTCATCGTCTGTTCGATATTTTGGGAGTTTATCTGGGCAATCTGGGTGGCAAGATTTTCTATCCGGCTGCCATTAGCCATACGATCGCTTAGTTTTTGGACAGCGGTGCGATACTGGGGAAACTGGGCGCGGATGGCCGCCTGAAGGTCGGTGTAACCTTCGAAGCCCAGGGCACGGCAGAAGCGAACTACGGTAGCGGCGCTGGCATCGGCTCGCTCGGCCACTTCACTGGCCGAGGCAAAGGCCACAACATCCTCGTGATCAAGGAAAAAGCGAGCCAGCCGGCGCTGTTTGAGGGGAAGCGTTTCAAACAGCGCCAGGATGTGTTCACGAATATTGGAGGGAGGCGGCATCTTTTCTCCCGTCAGAGTGTCGGCAATGAATGGAACTCAGTATAGCATGATCAAGTTGATAATGCAATATTTATTTCATAATACATTTATGAAATATTTATTTACTTTTTATGTCTGAGTTGGGGGTTCCATCGAGGAGTCGGCGCGTTTCCTGGAGAGACGCCTGATTGCCGACCAGGATCAGGACATCGCCTGGCTGAAGCCGGGTACTACCATGCGGGATGACCACCTCACCCTGACGCTGGATGCCCACCGCCAGCACATCTTCCGAAAGCTGAAGAATTCCACCGTGGCTCCTTACGTTGAAGTCGAAGCCCGTCTGGAAAGGGAAACAGAGCAACGCTTGGTCGAAGTTTACAAATTATAGAAATGTGGAACCTTATTCCCAACTCTACTACCGCCCTGTCTTCCGTTTGTGTCTTCGCCTCTTTATGGTTACACTCAAAGGATGAGTTTAATCACTCTGGAAAATATTTCCAAACAGTATAGTGAACGTCTCCTGTTGGATCGGGTCGGTCTGCAGATCAACGAAGGCGACCGGATCGGGCTGATTGGCATTAACGGCAGCGGCAAGAGTACGCTGCTACGGCTGGTGGCCGGGTTGGAAGCGCCGGACGCCGGCCAGGTGACGGTGCGGGGAGGAACGCGCATCCAGTATTTGCCCCAGGAGCCGCCGCTGGATGACTCGCTGACGGTGCTGGCCCAACTCTTTGACAGCGACTCGCCCCAGGTGCGCCTGCTGCGCGATTACGAATGGGCCAGCCAGCAGTTGCAGCAGCAGCCGGACAGCGCCTATTGGCAGGAGCAACTGACTGTCCTGAGTGACCGGATGGAACACAGCGGCGGCTGGGCCGCCGAGGCCAACGTCAAAGCCATTCTGACCCGGCTGGGGATTACCGACTTTGCCGCACCGATAGCTACTCTGAGCGGCGGGCAGCGCAAACGGGTCGCCCTGGCTCGCGCCCTGATTGACCGGGCCGATTTGCTGATTCTGGACGAGCCGACCAACCACATTGACGCCGAAACCATCGCCTGGCTGGAAGAATATCTGCTGACACAGCCCGGCGCACTGTTGATGGTCACGCACGATCGCTACTTTTTGGATCGAGTCGTCAACCGCCTTATCGAGCTAGACCGCCGTCAGTTGGTCAGCTACCCCGGCAACTACAGCCGCTATCTGGAACTGAGCGCCGCCCGCCGGGAAACGCTGGTCGCCACCGAAGCCAAGCGCCAGAATTTGCTCCGCCGGGAGTTGGAATGGCTGCGCCGGGGGGCACAAGCTCGCAGCACCAAACAAAAGGCCCGCATCCAGCGCGTCGAAGAGTTACAGCAATTGGCCTATGACCGAGGCGACCAGACCGTTTCGCTGGCCCTGGCGGGGCGGCGTTTGGGTAAAAAAGTGCTGCAGGCCAGCAATTTGAGCAAATCCTTTGAGGGCCGGGCGCTGTTTGAAAAGCTGGATTTTTACCTGGAATCCGGCGACCGCATCGGCATTATTGGCCCGAATGGGGCGGGCAAAAGCACCCTGCTGAATGTGCTGGCGGGCAAAGTTGCGCCCGACAGCGGCATTGTCGAATGGGGTGAGACCGTTCGCCTGGGCTATTACGACCAGCAGAGCAGCGGCCTGGACGAGTCGCAGCGGGTGATTGACTTCATCGAAAACGAAGCGCCGTTGATTCGGACTAAAGACGGCAGCCTGCTCAGTGCCTTTCAAATGTTGGAGTGGTTTCTGTTTCCGCGGGCGCAGCAGTATGCTTACATCAGCACCTTGAGCGGCGGCGAGCGGCGGCGTCTGTACATGTTGTACACCCTTATCCACCAGCCCAATGTGCTGCTGCTGGACGAGCCAACCAACGACCTGGACATTCAAACCCTGACCGTGCTGGAAGAGTTTCTCGACCACTTCCAGGGCAGTTTGGTGGTGGTTAGCCACGACCGCTATTTTCTGGACCGCACCGTAGATTTTCTGGTTAGCTTTGAAAATGGCTGGGTCAGCGAGCGCTACCCTGCGCCCTTTGAAACCTATCTTCAGCTTCGAGGTGAAGAAGTTGTTAGCCCGCCAGCCCGCTCAGAGACGCCCATCAAGCGCAAAGCCGAGAACAAAACCCGCCCCCGCAAACTGTCCTGGAAAGAGCAGCAAGAGTTGGACAGTTTGGAGCCGCGCATCGAGCAGTTAGAAGCGCAAAAGGCGGCGCTTCAGGCAGAGATCAATGCCAGCGGCAGCGATTACGTGCGCCTGCAAAATTTGGTCGAACAACTGCATGCCCTTGAAGCAGCGTTGGAAGTAGCCGAGGAGCGCTGGCTGGAGTTATCAGAGGTTGCCGATTAGACGTACAAAAGCTAAGCTTTTGCGCTCCGAGTTAGACATGCTATACTGCGACCCGGTACGGAACTCAACTTCGGGGTAAGCTGACATTTGAAAACTTTGGGTAATTTTTTGGGGCGGTTGCTGCTGCTAGGGCTGGGGCTGCTGCTGCCGTTGCTGGCTTTGGAAATTGGGGTGCGGGTGCTCAACCTGGCTCCCCCGCCAGAGCCGAACCCGGCCATCTGGCAGCCGCACCCGCTCATGGGCTGGTGGCACATTCCCTACAGCGGCGGGTTGTTCCACAGCCAGTACAACGAGTTTGAAGCCGAAGTCCGCATCAACGCCCGCGGGCTGCGCGACCGGGAGATTGGCTACGATAACTCCGGCGGGGCGTTGCGAATTTTGTCGCTGGCCGACTCGTTTGGCGAGGCGCTCCAGGTTAATTTAGAGCAGACCTATCACAAGCAGCTTGAAGGATTACTGGTCGATTCGTTAAGCCGGCCAGTCGAGGTGATTAACGGCGGCGTCGGCGGCTGGGGCACGGACCAGGAGGCCATATTTTACGTGGCCGAGGGCTTTCGCTACGAGCCGGAGATTGTGCTGTTGGCCTTTTTTGTCCGCAATGATACGGTCAATAATTACGGCCCGCTGGAACTGGCCAGCGTCAGCGGGAGCCAGCAAAAGGAGTTTTTTAGCCTGTCGCCGCAGGGGGAGTTGATTCCGCCGGCGGTGAAAGAAGAGGCTAAGGCTAAAGCTGAGGCTAAGGAAGTTGAGATCAGAGACAGCAATTCTCAGCCTTTGACTCAGCCTCAGCCTTCTAAGCCTGACCATAACCCGGTCCTCTTGCCGTTGGCCGATACGCTGTGGCAATGGTCGGCGTTGTATCGTTTGGTTGTGCCTTATCTGCGCGACATGCCGCCGGTGGTTCAGAAAATTGGGCCAAGCGGACTCCTGGGCGGCGAGGGAGTGGTGCGGGCCGGCCATCCCACCACGCCAGTACACTTTTTTGTCTATCAATCCCCCCCCGACGAGGAGTTCGAAGCCGCCTGGACTTTGACCGAAGCGATTATCAAGCGGCTGCGCGACGAGGTGGAAAGCCACGGGTCCAGGCTGGCGGTAGTCATCATTGGCGCGCCGGAGCAGGTCTATCCTGTAGAGGGAGAACGGCTGCTGGCAGCCAATCCCGCTCTGCAAAAATTGACGCTCGATTTGGAGCTGCCTAACCGGCGGCTGGGAACTTTTTTGGCGGCGGAACAGATTCCCTACCTGGATTTGCTGCCCATTTTTCGTCAGGCTGCCAGTGATCCCGCAACGCCGCCGCTCCATTTTCGCCACGACGGTCACTGGACGGTAACGGGGCACCGGCTGGCTGCCGAGGCCATCCACAAATTTTTGTTGGCCGAGTTGGGTGAACAATTGAAATAAGCCGGGGGACAAACGACTGAGGCCGTTCCAGGACTAAAATCGGTTTATCCGTGTTGCGTCTTGCGTTAATATTTACGCAAGACGCAACACGGATGAATAACTATTTTCTTGAACCTACTTAATCCACATAAACGTGTTTGTAGCGGGTCAGACCGCCTTGTTTCAGCAAAACAGGGATAACTCGCGCCAGGCTGGCCGGGGTCCAGAGAGTTCCGGCGGCGCGGGTGGTCCTGCTCTCGATGGCCCAGCGTAAATCGTCGGCGGTCTGGCCTTTGAACCAGGTAAAAGACTGACCGACGGTAAAAGGCGCGTGCGAGTCGCTGCCGCCCAGTTCAGCCAGGTTTTGGCCGCGATGCCGATTAAGCCATGCGGAAAGAGGATTGCTCAAAAAGTTGGTCGGAAAGCCATTGCGCACTTCCACCCCGTCGAGAGGCAAGTCAAAAATCTTTACACCCAGACCGCACATGTTATTCAGCGTTGACCAGCGACTGAAGGGATGAACCGCTATAGCCAGACCGTCTTGCCCGTGAATGGCCTGGATGGCTTCGGCGGCAGTTTTATATTTGGGCAGGGTGGATTTCAAAAATAGACCGACCACATCGCCATCCACCGTTGAAAATTCCTGCCCGATAATCACTTCCAGCGGCAGTCTATGGCGCTGGGCATGGGCCTGGGCTACAAATGCGCCCTCGGCGGTGTCGTGGTCGGTAATGGCAATAACCCGGATATCGGTTTGGCGGGCAATAACTTCAACCGTCTCTTCGGGCGACATCAGGCCATCGCTGAAACGGGTATGGATATGGGTGTCGGCTTTGCTAAGCATGGATTGTCCTTTCCAAATATGTCCAGATTGAAAATCCAGCCTTGATTATGGCACAAAATTATTGAAAATAAATGAGAAAAGTATAGGGAAAAGGTTAGGCTTCTTAAGGTGAGCCTTCATATTTAGCGCCCGTATCTATGAAATCCATCACCCCTGTTGTATAATTCTCCCAAATCTAAAGCACAGGCTAAAAATCAAAAAGCAAATGGATCAAGCACATATCAGAAATTTTTGTATCATCGCCCATATTGACCACGGCAAGAGTACCCTGGCCGACCGCTTGCTGCAAAGCACCGGCGCTATTTCAGAGCGGGACATGCAGGAACAAGTGCTCGACAGCATGGATCTGGAGCGCGAGAAGGGCGTGACCATCAAGGCTTCCGCGGTGCGCCTGCCTTATACTGCCGCCGATGGTCAAAGCTACGAACTGAATCTCATTGACACCCCCGGCCACGTAGATTTTACCTACGAGGTCAGCCGGGCGCTGGCCGCCTGTGAGGGCGCAGTGCTGGTGGTTGACGCCACCCAGGGCATCGAGGCTCAAACGCTGGCCAATTTATACCTGGCCCTGGATTACAAATTGGAAATTGTGCCGGTGGTCAACAAAATTGACCTGGCCTCGGCCCGGCCCGAAGAAGTGGCCCAGGAAGTTGAAGATTTGATTGGGATTGACGCAGCGGACGTGCTGCCCGTCAGCGCCAAAACCGGCCTGGGGGTGGCCGACCTGTTGGAAGCGATTGTGACCCGTATTCCGCCTCCGGCTGGTAATCCTGACGCGCCGCTGCGCGCCCTGATTTTTGACAGCCATTATGATGCTTACAAGGGCGTCATTGCCTATATCCGGGTGGTGGATGGGCAGCTCAAAAAGGGCGATATGGTGCAACTACTGGCCACCGAGCGCACCCTGGAGCCGCTGGAAATTGGCTACTTTAAGCCAGGCATGCAGCCCACCGACCAGCTTAGTGCCGGTGAAGTGGGCTACATTGCCACCGGTCTAAAAACCATCCGCGATGTGCGTGTAGGTGATACGGTGGCCTGTGTGTTCAATGTTGAACGTTCCACCCCCTCCTCTCCCCCCCCCGTAAACGGGGAGGGGAAGGGGGGGGTAAAACCCCTGCCCGGTTACAATCCGGTCAAGCCGATGGTTTTTGCCGGTTTTTATCCCACCGAGGCCGAAGATTATAACCTGCTCAAAGATGCCCTGGAAAAGCTGCAACTCAACGATGCTTCGCTGATTTACCAGCCGGAATCGAGCCAGGCGTTGGGTTTTGGTTTTCGGGTGGGCTTTTTGGGCCTGTTCCATATGGAAATCATCCAGGAACGGCTGGAACGGGAGTATGACCTGGATTTGCTGGCTACCTCGCCCAGTGTGGAATATGAGATTGTAAAAACCAACGGCGAAAAGATTCTCATTGACAATCCGGCCGATATGCCCGACCCAACCCTGATTGACACTGTGGCCGAGCCGTGGATGCACATCAGTGTCTTTACCCCGGCCGATTATATTGGCCCAATTATGGACATCACCACTCGGCGGCGGGGCGAGTTTATCAAAATGGAGTACCTGGACGAAAAGCGGGTGCTGATGGAATATTTTCTGCCGCTGTCGGAGATGATTGTGGATTATTACGACCAGCTTAAGAGCGCCACGCGGGGCTACGCCTCGCTCGATTATCGCTTTGAGGGCTATCGGCCCAGCGACCTCGTCAAGCTGGATGTGCTGGTCAACAGCGACCCGGTGGACGCCCTGAGCATTATCGTTCACCGCGACCAGAGCTACAATCGCGGCCAGAAGCTGGTCAGCAAGCTCAAGGAAGTCATTCCCCGGCAGCAGTTTGTGGTGCCGATTCAGGCAGCGGTGGGCAAAAAGATTATCAGCCGGGCCAATGTGCAAGCTATGCGTAAAGATGTGCTGGCCAAGTGTTACGGCGGCGATATTACCCGCAAGCGCAAGCTGCTGGAAAAGCAAAAGAAGGGCAAAAAGCGCATGAAGATGGTCGGCAGCGTCGAGATTCCGCAGGAGGCGTTTATGTCGGTGCTGCGGCTGGGCGAGGAGTAAGACATGCTTGCTGAACCCTTATCAAAAACTACGACAACCGAATTAACCGAGCCAATCACCGGAGAAACGCTCTTTAAACTTGGTGATATTGGTCCTTGCGAATTAGTCAGAGGGGAAATAGTTTATATGTCACCGACTGGACATTTGCATGGCTTCCTTGAAAGTAATTTTGATCGGGCGCTCGGTGCATTTGTATATCAGCATAAACTCGGTCGTGTTTTTGTAGGCGAAGTTGGCATTTATACCCAACGCAATCCTGATACTGTGCGCGCTGCTGATGTAGCTTTTATCTCTCAGGAACGTTGGTTACAAGTCCAGTCCAAAAGTTATCTTGATGTAGCCCCAGATTTGGTGGTAGAAATCTTGTCGCCGGATGACGCCTGGAGCGAGGTTATGGAGAAACTGGAAGAGTATTTTGCCATCGGCACCCTGTCGGTCTGGATTGCCGACCCGAAGCGAGAGCAGATTTATGTTTATCATTCTCTCACCGAAATGCAACGGTTCTCCGGCGGCGAAGTGCTGGCGGATGAAAAAGTTTTGCCTGGATTCAGTATACCAGTTGCAGAGTTGTTTGCGGCTGAGTAGTTAACTTTTGTAATCTTTTGAATAGGAGGCTGTCCGTTGCAAGAAAAACTGGAAACTTTAAAGGCTAAACTTAAAGAAATCAAAAACTTACAAGCCGCCGAGGCGGTTTTGGGCTGGGATCAGCAGGTGTTTATGCCGCCCGGCGGGGCAGAGGCGCGGGCCGACCAGTTGGCCACCCTCAGCAAAATTAGCCACGAAATGTTCACCACCGATGAGATTGGGCTACTCTTGAGCGATTTGGCCGGGGCCGATTTTCCCTTCGACTCCGATGAAGCCAGCCTGATCCGGGTGGTGCAACGGGATTATGATAAGGCCCGCAAACTACCCTCCACCCTGGTAGCCGAACTAAGCCGCACCTTCTCCCTGGGTCATCAAATCTGGACCAAAGCCAGGGCTAACAAAGATTTTGCCCACTTTCAGGATATTCTGACTAAAATTGTTGATTTGAACATCCAGGTAGCCGAAGCTTTTGGCTATGAAGATTGCCTCTACGACGCCTTGCTCGACCAATTTGAGCCGGGCATGAAAACGGCGGAAGTTAACCGGGTGTTTAGCGAACTCAAGGCTGAATTGGTGCCGCTGGTACAGGCTATCACCGCGCGGGCCAACCAGGTGGACGACTCAGTTTTGAAGCAGGAGTTTGACGAAACCGCCCAGTGGGATTTTGGCCTGATTCCCCTCAAGGCCATCGGCTTTGACCCGGAGCGAGGCCGGCAGGATAAATCCGTGCATCCTTTCACCACCAATTTTTCCATCAACGATGTGCGGATTACTACCCGCGTTGACAAAAATCTGTTCCCCTCATCGTTGTTCAGTACCTTGCACGAGGGTGGACACGCTATGTATGAGCAAAACAGCGACCCGGTGCTGGAAGGGTCGTTCTTGGCCGGCGGCACATCGCTGGGGGTGCATGAGTCCCAATCTCGGCTGTGGGAAAATGTACTGGGCCGCAGCCGCGAGTTCTGGCAGTTTTACTATCCTCAGTTGCAACAGTTTTTCCCTGCCCAACTCAAAGATGCCAGCCTTGACGCCTTTTACCGAGCCATTAATAAGGTCGAGCCTTCCTTTATCCGGGTTGAGGCCGATGAAGTAACCTACAATTTGCACATCTTTCTGCGGTTTGAGTTGGAGCAAGCCCTGTTGGAAAAACGCCTGGCGGTGGCCGATTTGCCGGAAGCATGGAACGCCAAAATGCAAGAATCATTGGGGTTGACTCCCCCGCATGACGCATTAGTGCCTAAACAATGAGATTCTTGCACACAAAACAAGAATATTAAGTCTGAACTTGGACATTACTCGCCAAGCCAGGGATAACCACTATCTCCCGGAGTTTCAGGGCCATACTGACGACCTGGCGGCCAAAGTCGGTCAGATAATATTTGTAGCGCTGGCCGACCTTCTTGATCAAATGGTGTGCCCGCAGCCGGGCTAGCAGGCGGGTGATCTGAGCCGAGTTTTTGTCGGGGAGCAAGGGCTGGAGGGCTTTGTTGGTGAACCCAGTGATGAAAAACTCACCGCGCAACAGGGTGCGAAACAATGAGGCATCCTCTTCAGCGAAGAGATTAAAACCCTTGTAGCGGTGCTCGTTTTCGGTCTGAGTTTCAGCCAACTGGTGCAGCTGGGCGACTCCAACTTCGGGGGTTTCGATGGCCGAGATGAACTTGAGATAACGCTGGTTGGCGGCCTGCAATAGTTCTTGTAAAGCGGGCAGGCTGTAGATGCTTTTCTTCAGCGGGGCCCATTTCCGACTAGTCGAACCATCGCGATGGTGGACTTGGCGGTACTGTCGAAAAAAGGAAACATCGGCCACACTGGTTTCGATGCGCAGGATGAGGTTGAACTTGTCGTACATTTTGATCGCGACCGGTCCCATCTGGTGTTTAATCCGCCGACCCAACCAGCGGTGGTTATAACGGCTGCCGGCCTCGCCCTGGTAGTTGCCGTGCAACTTGCGACCCAAAAAGGTGGCAATATCGGCGGGTTGGACCGCCTGAATAAGGGCAGCCAACAGCAGTGGGAAAAAGGCTTGTAGGGTTTGGGTTGACTTGAAAATTAAGTCGGTGGCGTACTCGGCTTGCAGAATGCTCCAGTGGTACTGAAGGCCAAGTTTAGTCACAACCGGGCAGTAGGCTTGGGCCAACTGATCCAACTTGGCCTGGAAATTTTCCAGATTGAACTGAGCCGCTAACTGGTTGGCCCGCTCGGAATCGGCAATGTGTACAAAAGCGTTGTCGCGCTGTTCAAAGGCAATCTTGTGCTGCGCCAATTGGCTGGCTAACCAGTTATGACCGTTGAAATAGAACTGGAGCCCGAAAGGACACCAAGTCGGGACCCGCAGGTAACATAAACCCAGTTCTTCATCGATGAAATAGAAATAGTAATGCAAACATTTACCCGAACTGCTTTTCACATAGGTCTTGCCCTTCGTCTTATCGTGCCAGGGCCGGTAGGCCGGACAGCGCTCCATCGCGGCGAAAATATGGACCAACCCCGGCTGCGGCCCCCGCTTCCTCAAGATGGCCTGGATGCGGTCTTCTTTGCGAAATGCCTGGCTCTTGCGGATGAACTCAATCTCGACCTGGTTCTCCACCGCGATGGCCTCCGCTCGCTGTCGAATTTCATCCCGCAGCGAGACGGCAAACTGACCATAGTTAAAAATGCGAAGGTTATGATTGTACAAATATTTCGTCATCCCTTGAGCATAACACAGCGGCTGCAGATTGCCCCTGATAATCACCCGGTCATAGCAGTTCAATACACCGACCATCTCAGCCGCATATTTTTCGGAAAGCAGGGGTGTGCCCATCGCTCAACTCCTTATCTCAGTTCAGGGTTGAGCCAATATACACCCTTGTGTCTGTTATTCAAAACCTATTTGGTTCCGGCTTGTCCGGGTTAGGAGTATTGCAAGATATTCACTGGTCAAGCGGGCTGATGGGCTATTTTCCCACCTATACCCTGGGGAATGTGCTTTCCCTCCAGTTTTACCAGCAAACGCTGCAAGACATCCCCGACCTGCCGGAACAATTCAGCCGGGGCGAGTTTGGGGCGCTGCTGGCCTGGTTCAAAGACAAGATTCACCGGCATGGCCGCAAATTTACCGCCAACGAATTGGTCCGGCGCATCACCGGCGCTGACAGCATCCAGGCCCAGCCCTACCTGGATTACATCAAGCGCAAATACAGCGAAATTTATGGCTTATGAAGAGGCGATGAAGCGAAGCGATGAAGAGGCGATAAGAGAAGATGAGGAAAAAAATATCCTCGCCTCCTCGCCTCCTCGCCTCCTCGCCTCACCCCTGCTCGTCATTGTCGGCCCGACCGCCGTCGGTAAAACCGCTATTTCGCTGCAAATTGCTCAGGATTATAACGGCGAAATCATCTCGGCCGATTCCCGCCAGATTTATCGCGGGCTGGATATCGGCGCGGCCAAAGCCACACCGGAGCAGCAGGCTCTGGCGCCGCACCACCTGCTCGACGTTGTTCCCCCCGACGAAATTTTAACCTTGGCTGATTTTCAAGAACGCGCCTATGCCGCGATTGAAGTCATCCACAAACAGCAGCGTTTACCGATTTTGGTCGGCGGGACCGGCCAGTGGGTGCAGGCCGTTATTGAAGGCTGGGGCGTGCCCCGCGTTCCGCCGGACCCGGAACTTCGAGCCGCGCTGGAAGCTGAAGCTGAGACTATCGGCTCAACGGCTTTTCACGCTCGCCTGACTGCGGTTGACCCCCAGGCAGCCCAAAAACTCGATCCCCGCAACGTGCGCCGGGTCATCCGGGCGCTGGAGGTTTACCACAAAACCGGCATTCCGATTAGCCAGCACCAGCAGAAAACTGCTCCGCCTTATCATATTTGGCAGCTTGGCTTGACCATGCCCCGTGAGGCGCTCTACCGGCGCATTGACCAGCGGATTGAGCGCATGCTGGAAATGGGCCTGGTGGCCGAGGTTGAGCGGCTAATGGCGGCCGGTTATGGCTGGGAGTTGCCGGCTATGTCGGGGCTGGGCTATCGGCAAATAGGGCAGTATTTGCGCGGTGAGCTTAGCCTGGAAGAGGCTGTAGCTCTCATCAAAAAAGAGACGCGCCGGTATGTGCGCCAGCAGTACAATTGGTTCCGGCTGGATGACCCCCGCATAAAGTGGATTGAAGTAGGTCGGGAGCCGGAGCAAGAATATGAGGAGATAAAGCGTTTTTTGGACGAGGCAATGAGAGAGGAAGCAAAATAAGAAATTAGAAATAAGAATTTAGGAGTGAATCCAGATTAATCACTCATCGCAATTTTTTTCTTATTTCTTAAACTCTTATTTCTTATTTTTTATATCTTCAACATTTGCTCTTTGAGATAGCTGTTATCAATGGGGAGGGTGAAGGTGAACGTGGTGCTTTGACCCTCTTCACTTTCGGCATAAATTTCTCCACCGCAGACATTCACCATACCCTTGGCAATGGATAGACCCAGGCCAATGCCCCCGTGCTCACGGGTAAGTGATTTTTCCACTTGATAAAAACGCTCAAATACGCGGGTCAGGTCCTTTTTAGGGATGCTGATGCCCGTGTTGGTGACAGAAATAGTCATCATATTTTCCCCGGTTACTCTGGCAGTGAAGATAATCTGGCCGGCTGGGGGGGTAAATTTTACTGCGTTGTGGATGAGATTAACGATAATCAGGTCAATCTTTTGCCGGTCGGCTATCATCTGGGGAAAGTCAGGCGGAATATCAATTTCAATAGAAAGATTTTTCTGTTCGCTCCACAGCGATAAATCATCCACGGCCGCGTGAACAGCCTCCTGAAGAGACAGAGGCTCTTTAGCTAACGAAACCAGCCCGCTCTCCAGGGATTGCAGACTCAGCATGTCATCAATAAGGTGGGTCAGGCGCATCGAATTGCGCACAATCGTGGACATGTAATCGCGCTGAACCCCGTTCAAATCCTCTTCAAGCATGCTGGCATACCCCATCAGAATAGCCAGGGGGGTCCGCAGTTCATGGGCGGCAATATTGATAAATTCGCTCTTCATGTGGTCGAGCATTTTAAGCTCTTCATAGGCCGCCTGGATTTCGGCGAAGAGGTGGGCGTTTTCCAGGGCAATACTGGCCTGACCGGCCAAGACCCATAAAAAGTTGCTATCGCCGGCGGCAAAATCGCTGTTGGCGCGAGCTAAAATCAAGGCGCCCAGGATAGACTCTTTTGATTTAAGCGGCGTGACAATACCAAACTGCATGCCGAGTTGTTCCAGCACAGCCCGCTGTTCGGAGTCGGCAGTTTGAATATCAAAGACCAGTTGGGGGCTACCTTCAAAAATGGCGCTGGCTAATTGGTAACTGGCTCGTTGCCGTTGTTGCGTCGCTTCGTCATCCCCCTCGCTTTGAAAATGAGGGGTAATTTCACCACCGGAAAAGGTGTAGATTTGGGCGAAATCGGCTTTGGTCTCGGTTCTGGCAATATCCAATAAGCGACGCAAAACCTCATCGGTTTCAACCGTACCCAACAAAGCTTTATTTAATTCAAACAGGGGGATGAGAGAACGCAGGCGAAAATTTTCTTTGCGTAGGCGTTCTTTATCTAAGGCCTTAGTAATGGCCATGTTTAGCTCGTCGGGCGAAAAGGGCTTCATCACAAATTCGTCAATGCCCAATTTCAGCGCCTCGATGGCCATATCCATGGTGCTAAAGCCGGTCATCGTGACACAAATAATATTAGGCGCAAACTGCTTAACCGCCTGGGCCACCTCCAACCCGCTCATGCCCGGCATGCGAATATCGGTTAAAAGTAAATCAAAGTGCTCTTTTTGGGCAAACTCTACTACTTCACGTCCGCTGTGAGCAATCGTAACCTGATAGCCTTTATTCTCCAGAATCCGTTTGCAGAGGTCAAGAACGTCGGTCTCATCGTCAACTATGATTATTTTTTCGCTACTCATCAACATGTCTCCCCTCTGTTCCTGGTGAAAAGCGTAAACGCAGTTAGTGAAATAGAGCTTGGCCCCGTTGGTGGTCAGTAAACTAATAGGTGTTGATTAAGAGGAATTATATACTATTTCAGACGCGCTTTGCAAACGGTGAGGTCTTTCTGAGGCTATGAGAAAAGCCGGGGAAGAAAAGACTAATCCTTAATGGCCTGCCTGATTTCATAAGCCAGGTGGCCGAACTCCTCGCTGTACTCGATGCCCTTGGGGCGGGGACGAGGCAAATTAATCGCAAACTCGGCAGAAATAGTGGCGGGACGGGGGCTGAGGACCAACACCCGGTCGGCCAGAAAAACAGCTTCGCGGATATTATGTGTTACCATAATTGCGGTGAGGTTGCGACTCTGCCACAGACGAAGCAACTCCCCATTGAGCCGTTCACGAGTCAAGGCATCCAGCGCGCCAAACGGTTCATCCAGCAACAAAATCTGAGGCTGTTGAATCAAAGCGCGAGCTACCGCTACCCGCTGCTCCATCCCCCCGGAAAGTTGTTTGGGATAAGCCGCTGCAAACTCGCTCAACCCAACCAGAGCTAGAACCTCTTGGCCCTGACGCTGCGCTTCGACGGCGGGCGCGGCTTGGATTTGAAGGGGCAACAGCACGTTATCCAGCACCGTTCGCCAGGGCATCAGATTTGGTTTTTGGAAAACAATGCTGATTTCTGGCTGTGGTTGGGTCAGCGGCGCACCGGCCAGCCAGACCTGCCCCCTGGTGGCGGGTAGGAGTCCGGCCAGGATTTGCAGTAAGGTAGTTTTGCCGGAACCGGACGGCCCGACAATACAGAGAAATTCGCCGGGTGAAACGGAAAAGCTAATGTTGGCGATGGCTAATAGTTGGCCGTTGTTAGGGCTGTCAAAGGTTTTGTAAAGCGACTCGACTTGAAGAATAGGCTGCATAAAATGTGGAGATTAGAGATTGGAGATTGGCTTAATCTCCAATCTCCAATCTCCGAAACTCCTTACTCTATTTCGATAAATTTATTGGTGTAAAGCGTCTCCGGCTGAAGCGTTTTTTCCAGCAAACCGGTTTTGCTCATAAACTCGATTGACTCCTGCCATGCCTGGGGACTCGACTCGCCGAGCCTGTCGCTTTGCCATAAGGTTATCGAATCTTCCAAAACCTTGCGCTGCGTGGGCGCTTTGTCGTCGGTGATCTCGGGAATTACCTGGCGGACAATGGCGAAAGCCTCGTCAGGCTTGGCGATGGTTTCTTGCAGGCCGCGCAAACTGGCCCGGACCATCCGCTGCGCCAGGTCCGGGTCATCGGCCATCAATTTGTCGCCAACCACAATGCCGTTAGAAACCAGGTCAAGATAATCAGACACTTGCAGCACATTCACCTCGATGCCCTGGCTGCGGAGTTGGTTCGGCTCGTTGGCAATATAAATCATCGCCGCATCCACTACCCCCTGCTGGATGGCCGCCGTTTGGGTAAAACCAATATCTTTAACTTCAATGGCGTTTTCATCGAGCTGAGCGGCGTAAATCAAGCCTTTCCAGCCGATAAACGACGCCCCAAAAAAGCCGGGCAAGCCCACTTTTTTGCCAACCAGATCTTCGGGTTTGGTAATCCCTTTGTCAGCGGGGGAAACCAGGGCCACCGGAAAGCGTTGATACCACTTCATCACATAGGTAATCGGCAAGCCCTGAGCGCGGGCCAGAATCACCTGGTCGCCGCTGGCAACGGCAAATTCCCGTTCTCCCTGCGCGGCCAGGGCGACAAAATCATTTTCAAAACCATATTCAATTTCAACTTCAAGTCCTTCTTCAGCAAAAAACCCTTTACGTTGAGCCACGTAAAACGGCGCAAATTGAACATCGGGGATGTAGCCGACGCCCAACCGGACCTTACGCAACTCACCCGATGCCTGGGCCGGCGCTTCGGTTGCAGCAGCAGGGGCCTCCTGAGCCGGGGCTTCCCCTGCCTGAGTGGGCGCTTGCGCGGCTTCTGCGCCACAGGCTACCAGGCTGAAAAGGGCCGCGAATAGAAAAATCCACTTCATCCAGAATTTCATCCTACTTTCTGCTCCTTAAGAAATAGAGATTAGAGATTAGAGATTGGAGATTCGCTTAATCTCCAATCTCTAATCTCCGGCTTAACTTATCGTCGCCAGGCCAGCAGCCAATGCTCCAGCTTGGTAACAAGCAAATATAAACACAGCGAGATGCTGGCCAGCGTTATCAGCGCCGCGAACATAAGCGGCGTGTCAAACAGACCTTTGGCTTGATTAATCAAAAAACCTAACCCCCGATCAGCACCGACAAACTCGCCGACAACCGCCCCAATGACTGACAGTGTCACACCAATCTTTAAGCCGCCCAATAAGACCGGCATGGCCGCCGGAACTTCCAACATCACAAAGGTCTGCCAGCGATTGGCCCGCAGGGAGCGCATAAGTGTTTTCAGACCCGCATCCACCGAGCGAATCCCGACAATGGTATTGACCAGCACCGGAAAGAAAACCACCAGGGCGCAAATGAGTACCTTGCTCAACTTGCCGGAACCAAACCAGATGACCAGCAAGGGGGCAATGGCTACCGCTGGAATGGACTGCGAGGCCACAATGTACGGCCCGGCCAGCCGTTCCAACAGCGGGCTTTTAGCCAGCAAATAACCCAGAAGGGTGGCGGTGGTCAAGCCCAAAGTCAGGCCGCCGATAATCGCCGCCAGCGTGGCCTGGCTGTGATGCCACAAGAGACCGTTGGCGACAATCTCGCTCAGCTTATTAAAAACACTGGCCGGATCGGGCAAAATAAAGGTAGGATAATTGCCCACCACCACTACCATCATCCACAAGACCAGCAGCAAAATAATTCCCAAGGGCAAAGCCACCACTTCCAAACCAATCTTCTGCCAGCGAGGCTGCCTGGGTTGGCTCAGAAAAGCGGCAGGATGGGCTTGGGGTGCGTCTAAAACTTTAATCATTTCGTGCATGGGTTGACCCTTTCTTAAACAAAAATGCCCCAAATGTTAGCGCAAACGCAAACATCGGGGCAATGATGGCAACACGTGGCAACACCAAACCGACAACAGCTTTAACAGCCTGTCGCCCTGGTTGTCAGCCACAAAAAACCCCGAAGCACATGCATAAATGTACTCCGGGGCAAGCTAATTTCAGAGAATACCCCAAAAAATGGGGAACCTGAATGGATTACCTTCTCCCATCCGGACTATACCGTCGGCTTCAGAATCACACTGAATCGGCGCTAACCCTCTCCTGCTTTTCAACAGGCAGATTAAACTTGGGTTTTAATCTCTTTCGATAGCCTCTTCCCTCTCAAAAGGGAAGCCGGTTAGCGTTCGCGGGCTTGGCTGCCCCCGCAGCCTCACCGCCGGTCGGGAATTACGGCCAACCTTTAAGATTGACCCTTCACCCTGCCCCGAAGGTAGTTATTCTATTTGAAGCTGATTATAACGAATTTCTTCGATATGTCAATAGGCGAATGGCGAATGAGCGAAAAGGTTATTCGCCATTCGCTCATTCGCCATTCGCTGATTCATCACGGTGCGCCGGGTTGAATCACAAACGTGGCCGTCGCCACCGTTTGCCCGTTGACTTCCAACGTCACTTTGTAAGGGCCAGGCTGGTACCCCCCGGTGGGGTTGTAAAAAACCCAGGCCGTGCCGCTGCTGTTATAACCCGACGACCAGACATCCTGGTAGGCGTCCAACTCCGTATCGGCCCAGGTCCAACGATGGGTCCAGGTGGTACCCGGTTTAATCCCATCGTAATCAAAGAAAAGATAGACCGGCTGCGTGCCGGGACGGAAAGAGGTCCCTACCTGTTCAGGTTGATTATCTTCCCCAATTTCTTGGGCCAGACGCAGATTGGTGAACGGGCTGTCATCAGCAATGGTGGGCGCGCCGGGGGTGGGCAGCGGTACAAAGGTGGGCGTTACCGTAGGCGTGGGGGTGGACTCAGGGGTAATAAGAGGCGTTTCGGTCGGTTCGACCTTTACGACTACGGGGCCGCCTGGCTCGCTCTCAGCCCCGCCAACCCCCTGAACCACAGCCGTTGGTGTAGCTGGCATAGACTCGGTGGTGCCGGCCGGCGCAGGCTGGAAAACATTCAACAAGGAGACAACCCAAAAACCCAAAGCCAGCAGCAGGGCGATAACTGGAATGGCGATCAAAAGCCAAACCCAGGAGCGTTTCCAAATCGGCAGGCTGGATTGCAGTCCGGCTTCTTTAATTTGCGCTGCCGCTGCCGCGGGGGCGCGCACCGGCGCCGTGCCCTCAATCGCCACCGACAACGCCCGCACAAATTCTGCGCCGGTATTGTAGCGCAGTTCCAAACCTTTGGAGAGCATCCGCCCAATGGCTTCGCTTAAAGGCACCGAAATGCTGGGGTTCACCAAATGCAGCGGGCGGGGCTGCTCGTAAGCCTGAGCGTGCAAAACGGCCGCCGGTGTGCCCGTAAACGGCGGCTTGCCGGCTAACATCTGGTAACACAAAATCCCCAACGAATAAAGATCGGATTGGCGGCTGGTCCCTTGCCCATGCACTCGCTCCGGGGCCAGAATTTCGGGGGCGCCAACCGCGTACCCCTGTTTCACCAGGCTGGTGCCCACCATGGCCTGGGTTTGCCCAAAATCGGCCACGGTCGCCTGGTCGTTAGCATCAAGGTAAACCCGGTTGGCCGAAAGGTCACCGTGGGTGATGGATTTTTGGTGGGCGTAATCCAGGGCGGCGGCAATCTGGCGGGCAATCATCAACATGCGCTGTGGGGGAAAAGGGCCTTGCGCTTCCAGCACTTCGGCCAAAGGCCGGGCGTCAATCAGTTCCCGGACCACATACAAAACACTACCCTGCTGCTTGGCCTCATAGGTGCGGACGATATGAGGGTGCTCTAATCGGGCCGTCTGCTTGGCGATCTCTTTAAAGCGCCGGCCAAAAAACTCGTCGAAGGTGAAATGACAGGCCAGCATCTTGACCGCCACCTCGGCCCCATCGGAACGGCGGCGCGCCCGGTAAACAACGGCCAGATCGCCCCGGCCAATTTCTTCTTCAAGCACATAGTCTTGAAGCTGGATATCTAAAGTTATGGTCATTACTGCTCCATTTACCGTCACAAATCGCGGAGGGCCGGTATCCCGGCAACTGAGGTCGCCTGTTGTACGGCATCAACAATCGCCAGGGCTGTAGCTTCAGCCCCATAAGCCCCGATTAAGGTCACGTCCGCCCCAGCGCCCTGACCTGTCGCCAGCGCAAAAATCGTATCGCCGTCGAACATCGTA
This sequence comes from Anaerolineales bacterium, assembly GCA_015075405.1. GTDB lineage: Bacteria > Chloroflexota > Anaerolineae > 4572-78 > J111 > DSQQ01. The sequence continues at coordinate 347,089 of JABTUK010000002.1, read as the reverse complement.
TGGGCCGGGCGAATGGCGCGAGCTAACCCATCGTGAGCCATTTGGGCCACCTTATTGGCTGCCTCTTTTGAGAGAGCCGCATTGGTAGCCACCACGCCGATAACAGTGTTCCCAGAGCCGGTGAAGCTCTCTGCCAACGGCGTTTTCAACACCTGCATGGTATCAATAAAATCGTTATCTGGCAACTTTCGCGCCCCAGCTAGAATTTGACCTGTTTGAGGCTGGATGACATCGCCCAGGCAGTTGACCGCCATCAGCGCGCCCACCCACAAACCCGACCAGACCTCGATAACGGCTGTGCCCACGCCACCCTTCATCTGTGTTGCCGGCCCCAAAATCTTGCCGATGGTCGCCCCCGTGCCCACGCCGACGGTTCCGGCGGCTATCCCCTGCCGATTATTGGCAGCCGCCTGACAGGCGGCGTAGCCCATAGCCGCATCGGGGCGAACATCAGCCCGGCCAACGGCCAGGTCGAACAGAATCGCAGCCGGCACAATGGGCACCCGCGCTACAAGGGCCTCGAACCCAACACCATGCTCTTCCAGCCAGCGCATCACCCCATCGGCGGCAGCCAGGCCATAAGCGCTGCCCCCGGCAAACAGCACCCCATGCACTTTTTCAACCAGGTGCATCGGCCGCAGCAAATCCGTTTCGCGGGTACCGGGCGCGCCGCCGCGCTGGTCTACCCCGCAAACCGCGCCACCTTGAGTCAATACAACGGTACAGCCAGTGAGCGCCTCAAAATCCTGGGCATGACCCACCCGCAAACCGGGAATTTGATTGAATGAAATAGTCATAATCGTGCTGACCTGCAATAATGAAAGTGAGGCGATGAGGCGAGGACGCGAATAATCTTCTCGCCTCATCGCCTCACGAGTCATCGCCTCTTTTTTGGAAAGGTATCTTATCATATCTTCTGAGATTTTATAATAAACGCTTATCAAAAAGAACATTTTGCTTTTACCGTCCGATTGGTCATTGGTTAGACGAAAAGAGTTTTACCCCCAAAGGGTAAAACTCTTTTTTTGTCCCCCGGATGGCCGCGCTACCTGGTTACATTTTTGCTTTTCAAAAACTAAGTGTGACGCATCGAGCAGTCACACTCATTCCGGCAGCGCCGAGGCGCAAAACGGAAAGTGAGGTTATTTTTATGCCACCGTCGCCAGATTTGACATTCTTACAGACTTACGGGCCACCGATCATAATTGCTTTCGTGATGATTTTTCTCTTTGTTTTGGGGGTAGTTTGGATATATTTTGAGAGTAACCAGAATAAACAGACGCCCCATTATGCCGATCCAGATGCAACTTGGCGGCTTTACCAGATGCATGCCCTACCACCCCACGAAGAAGAATTATCAGAGGATGAATGGCAGCGATGGGAAGAAGAAAATGCGGAATTTGACCGTAGGGAGCAAGCCCGCCTTGCCGAAGTCAACGCCGAAATAGCCCGCCGGCGAGAAATGGCCGCCCGGTTAGCTCAAGAGCAAGCCCAAATTGCTCAAGACTTCCCCAAGTGGTTAGTAGATTTTGCAGAGTCCTACGGGATTCAATCTTATGCTGGACTGGTCAAATTATCGCAATGGATTACAACCATTCTGACTTACTGTGAGAACAATTTTGCTGGCCGCATGCCCATCAAACGATGTTACCAAGCGGCTAGTGAAGGTTACTTTGGACAAGCCCCCAATCATCAATGTTATGGCCGTCTATTTTTTGAGCACCTATCCAAAACCCTGGCTAGAAACGGACTGCTTATTGATGGCGCAGGCCCGCAAGGCCGGAAAATAACCGATGACGCCTTGATAAAACTCCGCTCCAAGCCATAAATCTAGCGTCCAGTATCCATTATCCAGTATCCCATCAACCAGAAGTCTAAAAGGGTGACTAGGCAAAATTTCAAACCCGCTTGGGGCGATTTCACAAAAAAACCAATTTCGTTTATAAACAAATTAGCGATATAGCCCGATAGACCATTCTCGGCTTGGGCTTAAGGGCCAATAGGCTGTGGGGCTGCTACGCCTGGCGGCCAATAAGCCATTGAGCCAATGCGCTGAGAAGCAAATACGCTGTGTGACTTAACCAGGGTAGGTCACATATCGCCTATCGTGACTCTGCTGCTTTGTCACACTTTGCACAAGAGGTAATGACCATGAGAGAACCAACTGACAAACTAGCTCTAGGAGTTGCAACTGTGATACTGGTTGCATTGATCTCAATCGTCTTCCTGGGGATTTTTCCCTTTTTCTCTCCCATCGCTTACATAGCGTTTTGGGGGTTTTTTGCCCTTTTGATGTTTGGACAAACTACATTCTTTATCGCATTTAAAAAATGGGATAAGAAGCCTTTTATCTGGTTACTTGGGGTTTATGGTTTTTGCTTATTAATCCTGCTCATTTCTGGAATATTACCCCCCCAAGCGTTGGGTTTTGTCATTCTCTCGTTATTGGGTTTGGGTAGCATCTATGTGGTTTGCGAAGCGATAAATTGGGTTGTGTGTCACCTTCAAGCCATAAAGGAAGGACTTGGTAAGGTGCTTCAAAACAACACGGGTAGACCTCGATTTGCTGCTGACGAATGGGCAAGAGAGCAATATCACCATGAGGGACGTTCAGCCCAAGACATCTTTCCTGAATGGTTTGAAAAAGCTAAGGGTGAAGATAGAGACTTTAGACACCCCAAAAAAAGCTTCAATAAGCTTCTCAAAGAAAAACCAAAAAGCCACTAAAACCACTAAAGGCTACTAAACCCTTTTTAGTGCCACCGTTTTTTGATAGAGTAGGCTCAGTTTTACACACTGAGCCTATTTTTATTTTTGGAGGTACCATGGAGCAACTATTAATCAATTTTCTACTGATGGGCGAGGAAGCTAAAGCGCTTCGCAAGTTAAGCCTCAGTGAGTTACGCAAACCTGTTGAACAAGTAAGATGGATTTTACGGAAGGAACTTGAGGAAAAAGGCTACTTGCCCCCCCAAACGTTGCCCCCCACAAAACCCCATGAGGCACACCATGAGCAACTTTGACCTATCTAACCTCACCCCTGAGCAGGAACAACCTATAAGGGCAATGTTCCGTTTTATCCGCCGACAAGCCGCCCTGATTCGAGCGCAACAAAAAGCCGCCGCCGCTTCAACGGATTCCGAGGCCCACGAAGCGACGACGGCCAGCAATGCCGAGCCGACAAGCGAACTCGACAAGAGCGAGTCTACCCCCATCCTGCCACAAGCGCAAGCGTGAAGGGCTGTAACCAATGAACACCGGCCAGAAAATTCTAGCAATCCTTGAAAGCCGCCCGGAGCTACAGCTTAAACCGGAAGGTGAAGGCAAGTACCGCCTTCATAGCCCCTTGCGCCCTGGCTCAAATAGTCACGCCTTTACGCTCACCATCAACCCCAGTGGTGAGCATGGCGCATACTATGACCACGCCCACGAAGAAGATAACGGCAGCCTTTACGACCTGGCAAAGCGGTTAGGTATTGAACCAAGCCAAAACGGAAACCGCCCCCAGCAGACCACCAAACGCGCCTATACCGGCCTGGCTGACTACGCCCAAGCGCATGGTCTCTCCGCCGATGTGTTCAAAGCAGCCGGTTGGGGTGAAACCGTGACGCACCTGGGCCGCCCGGCCCTGCCCTACCCCACCAAATCGGGCAAACGTTACCGCTTCATTGATGGCAACCAACCCTATTACAAGCCCGAAAAAAGAGGTTATAAGGCTTGCTGGTATGGCCTTGACCGCGCCGTGAAACTTGTAGCCGAAAGCGGGCAGCCTTTGGTTATCTGCAATGGGGAAGCCAGTACCATTGTTGCCCAGTTCTATGGACTGGCCGCCGTAGCCGTTACCGGGGGGGAGAAGCCTAAATTACCGCCTGATCTGCTGGCCGAACTTCAAGCCACTTATACCGGCCCGGTTATTGTCGCCCTGGATTGTGACTCAGCCGGCAGAAACAACGCGCCCAAGCTGGCCGCCCAACTCAGTGAGGCCGGTTACAAGGCCCGCGCCGTTGACCTGGCGCTTGGTCACAAAGGGGGGGATTTGGCCGATTTTTGTATGCTCTATACTTCTGAGGCCGCCGCCAAGCTTCAAACGCTAAAAGACCTTGCTCCAGCAGAAGCCACAAAAGACCCCGAAGCCAAAATCAAGAGCGCCGATTACCTGGCCGCCCTGAAAGCGTTGGGGTATTCTTTCAGGCTGAATGTTTTAAATGACTCGGTTGAAATCAACGAAAGCCCAAATAACGACATCCTGGCCGCCGAAATTCGCACCCGTATGCGGGATATTGGCTTCACCAAAAACCTTGCGGCAATGGAAGATGCTTACACGACCGCCGCCGCGCAAAACCCCTATCACCCGGTTAAGACCTATCTGGAATCGCTCAAGTGGGATGGATTGCCCTATATTGACACCTTAGCAATTTACTTCACCGACACACAAGGGGTTTTTGGTTTGTGGTTTAAAAAATGGCTGGTAGGGGCTGTTGCCAAAATTTATGAGCAGGCCCAAAACCCTATGCTGGTATTGGATGGAGCGCAAGGTAAAGGCAAAAGCTACTTTGTAGAGTGGCTTTGCCCCCTGAAAAAATATTTTATGGCCGGGGCTATCCAACCCGACAATACCGATCACAAATTGCTTTTAGTGACCAAATGGATATGGGAAGTCAGCGAATTGGGCGCGACTACCCGCAAGGCCGATAGAGAAGCTCTGAAAGCATTTATTACCCTGGCTGACATCACCGCCCGCAAGCCTTACGGCAAATATCCAATTAACAAGCCTGCAATGGCTTCTTTTATCGGCACAGTCAATGATGAGGCTGGCTTTTTGAATGACCCTACCGGCAGCCGCCGTTTTTTGGTTTGCACCTTAACCAAAATAGATTGGGACTATACCCAACTCAAAGTTGATGGAATTTGGGCCGAAGCCTATCACCTTTACCGGGCCGGTTACAACTGGCGGCTAACTTCTGAGGAACAAAAGTTACAGGCCGAAATCAACGAAAATTACGAGGTTGAAGAACCGTTGATAGAAGATATATTTCGTCACTTCGACTTGACCAAAAGCAATGACGATTGGGTATCTACCCGTGACATTTTGCTTAAGGTAGGTTTAGACCCAATCCACAAGGGAAACACCATGCGCCTAAGTCGAACGATGAAGAAATTAGGCATAACCAAAGGCAAACAAGGCCCTGAAAATGCGCGTATCAATGTGTATTTTGGTTTAAAAAAGCGCGTGTCAGAACTGCCCTAGAAAAAGGTTGGACAGGTTGGACAGTCGGACAGCTTTTCTATAAACCTGTCCAACCTACCCTAAAAATAGCCCAAAAATGGCTAAAATGTCCAACTGTCTAACCTGTCCAACTAACTTCCTATATTTAAAAACACGCCAAAATTTCGCAAAAACTGTCCAACCTCTTAAGGTAAGGTTGGACAGTTTTTGCCCGAGGTTGGACAGCTTTGGCTTTTTTAGCCCAAAACACCCATCCCGGCCCGCGCCGTGACTCGCCGGCCAGTCACATTTGTGACCGCCCTGGCTGTTATGAACGGTTCATAATGGCCGTTATGAACCGTTCATAAGCGGAAGTGTAACGGCTTGCTTTTACCTTCCGTTACACGCCTTTGTGACTCGCCTGGTCAGTCACGAATTGAGGCTTGACATTTTGTGTATCACGTGATACACTACGCACTATGATACACAATGATACACAAAATAATGGTAATGGAGGTGACAAAGATAAGATGATCCAACGCACGTTCAGACTTCCCAACAGTTTATGGGAACGTGCATTAAGCAAGGCTAACGGGTTAGTCTCGCTTAGTGCAATTATCCGGCGGTTGCTGGAAATGTGGGTAAATGATGAAATTGACATCACTAAGAAAAACAAATGAGAGGGGGTGAATAAAAATGCCCGCAACGGCGGCCACCGTCACGGGACATTTTCACCCAAAACAAAAAACCCCTGGAAAGGAATTTATGTTATGAGCAACCCTATTGTACACCAAAACACCCTGCCCGACAACGGGCAACCCCCTTCGAGTCGGGCCGATGATTGGCGCACCGCCATGCCCTGGGATGACGCCCTGGCTTATGTAGCCCGTAAAGCCCTGGTTGAATTACGTTGCTACCCTTCCGGCCCAATGGATGAAACCAAATACCCCAACCTAAATAAAGATTGCCGCGCCCGTTTGCATGAGATTGTAGACGAATTACCCTTAACCGAACTTTGGGGCTTCTACCACCTGGGCCGCATTTTACTTGTGACCAAGCTGAGCTATGCAGAGATGCTTTTCGAGCAGCGCCGCAAGATGGCCGCCGCCGATGTAGCCAAATACAAGGGGGTGAAAGATGGCCGCCAATAATCGCATTGTTACCCGCATCTTTTGGACTGTGCTGGCGGCTGTGGGTTTAATTGCGCTTGGTTCTTTCGCCCTGTCCTTTATGGCCCTGCACGAACTGGCGACCACTAACGGTATTCCCCTTCGCCTGGGTTGGATATGGCCGCTCATTGTGGATGTAAGCATGGTCATTTACACCGCCGCTATCCTGGTAGCTCAATTGCAGCGCCGCGCCGCCCGTTTGCCCATCGGTTTAACTATCTTCTATTCTGTGGTCACTGTAACCGGCAACATTCTTCACGCGCCGCCCACGCCTTTGGGCTGGTTTGTCGCCGCCCTGCCGCCCCTATCGCTCATTCTTGGCACGGAATGTTTACGAGTGATGGCAAAACACATCCTTGAGCAGCAAGCCGCCCTGACCACGCTTGCCCAACTGAATAGTGAGATTGACGCCCGCCGCGCCGACCTGGACAGGTTGACCGGAAACATTGACCGGGCCGCCGCCGAACTGGATAGACTACAACAGGAAATCAAGGCCGGAAAAGTCCAGCAAAACCGGGTAACAGTAGCCGATATGAACGCAGTCCGGCAAGCCAATATTGAGACCCGCCGCCAAGAGGTTTTGAGACTACACCGGCAAAAGGTCAGTCAAGAGCAGATAGCCACCCGCCTGGGGGTATCTGTCCGAACTGTAAGAAATGACCTCGTAGCCCTTAACGGCAAAGTGGGGGGGATACCATGAAACTCTTTGCCTGCACCGCACCAAAAATGACCTTGACCATTGTGGACTTGCCGCGTACCGAATACCGAATCTTGCCGCCGCGACGGGTAAAAGTCGCTTTCACCCTGGCCGGGATTGCCGCTCACGTCTTACTTGGGGTTATTTCAGACTTGCCCAAAACTTTGCTCAAAACCTTGTCTCAAACTATGCTGGAAATTCAACCCGCCTTCAAGCCGGTTTTGGGGGGAGTATAAGCCATGGCCACCACTTTTCAGCATACCAACTTACAAGGCCGCGCCCGCCGTTACGCTATCGTTATCAACCTCTTGTATGGCCGCGTTGGGCTGGCCGGAAGTCTCAAAGCGGCTCACCGGGGAGCGCGTCACCTATCGCTTGGGGTGCGACTGAGTGACCCCACGCAGCTTGACCGGGCTTTGAAGCTGGCCGAGCCGTTAGCCCTTCACGCCGGAACTGAGAACGTGTTAGCCCAACGTGATGGGGGCCTGGTTTTTTATCAATTCCAACTGGCGCAAGGCTTTTGGGAACAATACACCCGCGCCGATGTTTCCGGCCTGGCTGTTGGCCTGGCCGAGTCACGCCGCCCAGTTTTGTTTGACCTTGACCCGCCCCATGCGTTGGTAGCAGGCACAACCGGAAGTGGCAAAAGCGAAACTCTCAAAAGTATCTTGCTGGCCCTGCTGACAACCTACACCCCCCAAGAGTTAGGCGTTATTCTGGTTGACCCACATCGGGACTATAGCGATTTTGCCAACGTTGCCCATTTGGTAATGCCGATAGCCAACGAACCCGGCGACATTCGCCAAGCCCTGGCTTGGGCCAATAACGAACTGGCGCACCGTAAGGCAGAGGACATCAAAGAGGGTAGGGCTATTGTTATAGCCGTTGATGAGGCTGATCTAGCCCTGGCTGACAAAATGAACTTGGAAGCGGCCAAAAACATTGCCAAGCAAGCCCGCAAGTACCGCGTACATTTGATTGTATCCACTCACAAGCCCCTGCACAGCGATTTACCGGGTATTTTAGATATGCTCATCAATCGCTTTATCGGGCTGGTCAGTGACGCCAAAATAAGCGCCACATTGACCGGCCACGCTGGTTTGCAGGCCCACAAACTGACCGGCAAGGGTGACTTTTTACACATTGCCGGGGCTATCTGTGAACGCTTCCAAGTAGCTATGGCAACTCGGCAAGACTATGAGGCTTTACCACGCACCGAAGTTAAGCCGGTTGAAGTCAATGCCCTTGACTTGCTCACCCTGCCCCCCGAAAAGCCCATAGGCCGCCCAACCCTGGAAGTTGACCCGGTTATCGCCGCTCAATATTTTTGGCGCAACCCTAACAGTATCAGCATTGCAATGGCCCGTGAACTATTTAACCTATCACGCAACGGGCACGATTTACACAAAAAATTTGTTTTGGATTTTATCACCGAACTAAGGCGACTCCGCGCCGCCGCTCAATTAGGGGGTTGAAATGAACGGTTACAACTTTACCTTTTCACTGATTATTTTGGGGATTATCGGCGGTCTGATTTACGCCGCTTCTGTAGGCAGTTTGGCCGCTTTGGCCACATTGGCTATCGTCTTAACCATTTTGCTAATTGCGATGGGGGCAGGAATCGCTTTAGTTGCCGTTAAGCTGATGGCCGAAAAAGAGCAAAAAGCCTTTATGGACAATGCCCACGAAAATTTAACCATTATGCAAGCCCTTCAAACTATCCAGAACCAACAAAATGAACAGCTTTTAAGGCAGGCCAAACAGTTGACCGGGGCAATGATACCCCCTGTGACCGCGCCGGCCCAAGCCCTGATGATTGAAGATGGCATTTTTGAGGAGTTAGACAAATGAAACCGCAACCGACAACCGACTTATCCAAATTGACTTTCACCATGCTGGAGCGTGCTGTTATTTATGCCCGCATTTCCGGCGATGACAGTAAGCAGGAAGGCCGCAACCTGCAAGGCCAACTTGAAATGGGCCGGAAGCACATCATCAAAAAGGGATATGAACTTATAGCAGAACTGCCCGAAGATGAACGCAAGTTTACATCTGGCGCAGATATGGACTTACCCCAACTCAAAAAAGTTTTAGAGATGGCCCATAATCGAGAGTTTGACGTTTTGATTGTTCGTGAACCCGACCGGCTTTCACGTGACCTTACAAAATGGATTATTCTTCAAGAAGAATTAAGGCGCAATGGGGTTAGGATTGAGTTTTCTTTAATCGAGTATGCCGACACAGACGAAGGGGAGCTATTAAAAAACTTTAGTGCTGTCCTGGCTGATTTTGAGCGAAAGAAGATAATACAGCGCACTATACGAGGTAGACAACAAAAAGTTAAAGCTGGTAATGTCCTTATGGCTGGCCGCCCGCCTTATGGTTACAGCTTGGGAAAACATGAAGGCAAAACCACGCTTGAAATTGTTGAGAGTGAGGCCGTGATTGTGCGCTTAGTCTTCAATTGGTATCTTGAAGGGGCATCGTTGGGAAAAATCGCCCAACGATTAAGCGATATGCACGTCAAAACCCCTAATGAAACAGGCCGCCGAGTCATCAGAATCAAGAAAATGGGCTTTACTGAGTGGGGAAAGTCAACAGTAAGCAAAATTTTAAACAATGAAACTTATGTAGGTACTTGGCGTTATGGAAAAACTAGCAGTAAGCAAGAAACCATCCCCGTGACCGTACCGGCGATTGTGACCCGTGAGATTTTCGAGGCTGTTCAAGCCAAAAGAATACAGAATAAAAAAGAGAAATCGGGACGCAAAAGCAAGTTTGAATTTCTTTTAGCCAAAAGGTTGACGTGTGGGTGTTGCGGCTATAAGATTGTAAGTAATGGTTCTCAATCCAAAAACAAGACTTTTTTATACTACTTCTGCCCTGCTAGAAATGGCAAGGATTTTGTCAGAGAGTGCAACCTACCCACCTTCAAGGCCGCCCTGGTAGATAAAGCAATTTGGGATTGGCTAGAAAAACTTATCAAGGACCCACTGGCCCGCATGATAGGGATTGAGGAATACAAGGCCGACCGGGAAAAAATCACCGCCCCACTCAAAGAGCAACTTGGCGTTACCGAGGGTTTAATCGAACAGTATAACCAAGAGTTAAGCGGGCTTTTGGATAGTCTCAAGGCTTTGGATGGTCGCCATAGTTCACGCGCTAGAACGGCAATTCTCAATGACATAGAACAAGTGGAAAAGGCTTTAGATGGGCTGGAAAGCCAAAGGTCTAACCTGACCCGTCTACTTGAAACCCAAACACTGACTGAGCAACAAGTCAACGAGATTGAAGAATACTTGACTGAAATAGCCAAAGACCTCGACACAGTAAAACAAGATTTTGAGAACCGTCGCCGCTTAATTGAATTTCTGGACATTTGGGGAACACTAAAAGTAGAAAATGGTCAATATGTGGTTTATGTTCAATGCCGAGTCGGGAAGAACCGTTTTGATATTCGTCAAACACAAAATGTGATAAAATATCGAAATGAAACATAACGCATTAACCTTAATCCTGGGCGGGGCGCGCAGCGGCAAGAGTGATTACGCCGAAAAACTGGCCGCTCAAATGGGCCGGCGCGTGCTTTATATCGCTACGGCGGAAATTGGCGACGACGAAATGGCTCAACGGATTGTCGCCCACCGCCTCGCTCGACCCGCCGACTGGCAAACCCTGGAAGCGCCGCGCCGTGTAGGTGCAGCCCTGGCCGAGATTGAAATACCTCCGGAAGCACTGCTGCTCGACTGCCTGACGTTGCTGGTCTCGAACATTCTCCTGGCTTTGGAAAATGAGCCGCAGCCAACCATCGAAACAGCAGTACAGGCCGAACTCGACGCTATTTTAACCGCGCAGGTTCGTCTGGACGCGCCGCTCATCGTGGTATCCAACGAGGTTGGGCTGGGCCTGGTTCCGCCCTACCCGTTGGGCCGCGTTTACCGTGATGTCTTGGGCCGGGCCAACCAATATCTGGCCGCCCGCGCCCAGCGAGTCATTTTTATGGTTGCAGGACTACCGATGGTAATAAAGGATGAGGGATGAAGGATGAAAAAAACAATTTCATCCTTTATCCTTTCGCCTTCATCCTTTCTTTAAGGGGGGATTTAGCGTGTTATCATTAACTCTGGCTAAAGAATTGAAAGCAGCGGGACTGGTCTGGACGCCCGCTCAGAATGATTTTTTTGCCGTGCCTGATCGGGGCCTAGATGAAAATGTCTTTGTCATCAGCGATATGACGGTGCTGGTGGAATTGGTCAAAGGGCAGTTAGCCGTAACTTTTCATGGCACGGCGGAGTGGGCTTTGGACCATGTGCTGATCGCCGATTTGGTCTGGCTGCCCACCGAAACCCAATTACGCGAACTGCTAGAGCAACGCCTTTTGGGTGAACCTGAGCCGGTGCTGCAACTGACCAGCACAGAAGACGGCTATGGGTGCGAGATTAACTGGCGGGGAGAGCGGCTGCTGTTTGAAGCCTTTGGCGCGGCTGAAGCTTATGCCAAAGCTTTACTACATATACTGCATCAAAAAGACCCTAAAGGTCTTGAAGACCTTTAGGGTCTTTGTTGACGAAGATTTTAACCGGGATAAATGATAACGTGGATTTCTTTTGGCCCGTGGACGCCCATGCTCAAAGTCAATTCGATATCGGCGGTGCGGCTGGGGCCGGTGATAAATACCAGGTTGCTGCCTTCAGTGGCGGCGTTGGGGTTAGCGGCCAGAAAGGCGGGCAGCGAAGGATAAAGCTTCTGCATCGGCAGCAGGGCGATGTGGACCGGCGGCAGCAGCGAGGCCAGCCGCCCCCGGCCCGGCCCGCTGACCAACGCCAGTGTGCCGGTATCGGCCAGACCGCCTTGCGCTCCGGTCAGGCCCACCCGAACCCCATCCAATGCTGCTAAAGCGGCTTTGCGTTCGCCGGCTTCGACACCTAAAAGATGATGAGTCAGAGTGATTCCCGCAGAGGTCAATGCCCTTTCGAGCCACGACAGGCCCAGACCGGCTTGGTCCCATGCTATAATTTGGTTGGCCTGGTATTTCCGCAAAATTTCCAGGATGACTCCCACGATGGCTTCGCTGTCTTCCAGCAGATGCGCATACCCTGATAACGCCCCCAATTCGCGGGCGAAGCTCTCGGCCATCTGCGCGGGTGAAGCATCCGCTTGAAAGGTATAACCCTGAAACGAGCCGGGATGCTCCGCGCTGGCAGCCGGAAGATGAGCCTGGCGCAAACTCTGCTGGATGCGGGTTAGAAATTGTTCCTTCATCAAAACATTTGCCTTACGTGTTGCGTCTTCCGTTTTTGAGACAGCGTTAGCTTAGAATTCCATCACGCTATCCAGCCCGCGATGGAGGCCCACTAATTTGCTAACGTTTCGGATGGCCAGCAGCGCTCCACCGACGTAAGGTTCCGCGCTTGAGCCTGACTCGTGGCGCAAAATTAACTTCTGGTCGGGCATGCCAAAAATTGCATCCAATGAAATAATATATCCTGGCAGTCGAACCGAGTGAACCTGAGACCCTTGCAGCCGGACTCCTCGACTCTCTTTTGGGCCGGCTATGGCCTCCAGCGGAACATCAAGGTGTGACTCTTGCACCTGGGAAAGACGATTGGCTAATTCGCGGGCGGTGCCACTGGGAGCATCTTTCTTGCCGGAGTGAGCATAGTCAATGATCTCCCAATGAGGAATATATTTAGCCGCCATTTCGGCAAACTTCTGTAGCAGCACAGCGGTGAGGGCAAAATTCCCTACGGCCAGAACCCCTCGTTTTACTTCCTGGGCAACCGCGCTAATTTCCTGGTAGTCATCACTGCTCAGTCCAGATGTCCCCACGACCACGTGAGCGCCACTCCTGAGCGCCGCCAAAATATGAAACTTAGCCACATCAGGTTTAGTATATTCAACAAAAACATCGGGCTGGGTTTTGAGCGCCTCTTCTGCCGTAGCGAAAACAGGCGTAGTGAGTCCTTTAATCTCAATCGCTTCCTCAAGAACTTGGCCGGCATGACTACGGGAAACGGCAGCAACAAGTTCCATATCAGAAGCGGCAAATATACCTCTGGCCAGCGCAGAACCGGCCCAGCCTGTTGCCCCGGCCAAACAGATGCGAATGTTGGTCACGTTATCTCCTTTGTAAAAACGACCGAGGACCGGGGACGGGAGACCGGTTACAGATAGCAACCCGGTCCTCGGTCTCCGGTCTAGGGCGTGCGACCTTGCTACCCTGCTACCTTAAGAATGACTATTACGCCCTCTTTCCTCTTGCCACTGCTGGCTGAAGGATTTAGGCGCAAAAGCCGGGAAGTCGCGGGTGTCCGTCCAGGCGGCGACCGGGCCGGGCAGTTTGCTAATCCAGCCATTTTTAGCCAGGAGCCGGGTAGCCCTGCCCGCCAGCGATCCGCCCAGGCGATACAAACCGGGCCGGACCACGGCAAACCGATACAGCCCAATCCCCAGCTTGAGCCAGGCTGGAGCCTGGCCCGCTCGCGTACTTTCGTCGCGCAGTTTGAGCAGCATGCGCGGGATGTCAATCCGTATAGGGCAAACTTCGCGGCAAGCGCCGCACAAACTGCTGGCATGGGGTAGTTCGGTCCACGGGCCGAGTCCAAATAAGCCAGGCGTCAGCACGGCTCCCACCGGACCGGGGTAAACGCTGCCATAGGCGTGCCCGCCGATTTGCTGGTAAACCGGACAAATATTCAGACAAGCCCCGCAGCGAATACAATATAAAATCTCGGCCATTTCGCTGCCCAAAACTTTACTCCGGCCATTATCCAGAATGATAATGTGCAGTTCGTCGGGACCATCCGGCTCCACCGATTTACGATTTACGATTTTGGATTGACGATTTGGAGATAGAGTTTCCTCCTCGCCTCCTCGCGTCCCCGCCTCCTCGCCTCTTCTTGGACCCGTAATGATATTGCTGTAGACGCTCAATTTCTGGCCGGTGGCGCTGCGGGCCAAAAGTTGCAACATCACCCCTAAATCCTCGATGGTTGGCACCAGGCGTTCCATGCCCATCATCGCCACGTGGATGCGGGGAGTGGTGGTGGTTAACCTGCCGTTGCCTTCGTTTGTGACCAGGCAGATGCTGCCCGTTTCGGCGACGCCAAAGTTGACCCCGCTGATGCCCATATCGGCTTGCAAAAAGTCGGCCCGCAGCAATCGTCGGGCCAGGGCAGTCATGCTGGGCACATCGGCCAGGTCGGCCTCCGTCGCATTGAGCTTCTCCCGAAACAACTCGACAATTTGCTGGCGGCTTTTATGAATGACCGGGGCAATAATATGCGACGGTTTTTCCTGGGCCAGTTGGATGATATACTCACCCAAATCCGTCTCGACCACCCGCACCCCGGCGGCTTCCAGTTCGTGGTTGATTTCCAACTCCTCGCTAATCATGGATTTGGATTTGACCACGGTTTTAACGCCCCGCGCCTGGGCCAGTTCAACCACGTAGCGATTGGCCTCTTCCGGCGTTTCGGCCCAGCAAATATGGCCGCCCAACCGTTCCACCGCCTCGGCAAATTGGGCCAGGTAACGGTCGAGGTGGGCCAGGGTGTGAGCGCGAATGTACCGGCCATGGTCGCGCAGGGCGTCGGCTTCCGGCAGCGAGTCGAACCCTTTGGCCCGCAGCGTCACAAAGCGCGTCGTCGCCAGGTTTAGCGCTGCATGCAGCTTTTTGTCTTGCAGCGCATCCTCCACCCGCTCGTAAAACGTCACATTTGCCGCGCTCATTCTGTGCGCCTCCTCGCCTCCTCGCCTCTTCGATACTCGGCCAGCACTTCCGCCAAATGCTTCACCCTCACCTTGCTGCCCCGCCGCTGCAGTCCCCCAGCAATGTGCATCAGGCAGCTTACATCCCCGCCGACGACCGTAGCCGCGCCGCTGGCTTCGATGTTGTCCAGCTTGCGCTGCAAAATGGCCCCGGAGATGTCGCCCATCTTGACCGCAAATAACCCGCCAAAGCCGCAGCAGGCTTCGGCCTCCGGCAGTTCTTTGAACTCTACCCCCTCTACTTGAGCCAGCAGTTGGCGCGGCTGTTCCTTAATCCCCAAGCCGCGCAAGCCATGACACGAGGCATGATAGGTGAGACAAGTTGACTTCCTCGCCTCCCCGCCTCCCCGCGTCCTCGCCTCCTCTTTCACCCCCAACACATCTACCAAAAACTGGCTAAACTCATAGGTGCGACTGGCGACTGCTTTCGCTTTGGCGGCGTAAACCGCATCCTCGGCCAGAAGTTCGGGGTAGTGATGGATAATCATATCGGCGCAGGAGCCGGAGGGAACGACAATCGGGGCATCGCTTTGCGACAAAACGTTGATGGTGTGCCGAGCCATCGTTCGCGCGTCGTCCCAAAAGCCGCCGTTAAAGGCCGGCTGGCCGCAGCAGGTCTGCGCCTGGGGAAATTCAACCGTCAGCCCCAACTCCTCCAAAAGCTGCACCACCGCCCAGCCAACCTGGGGGAAAAAGTTGTCAACCAAACAGGTAACAAAAAGCTGGACACGCTGGGGGGGTAATTTTTCAGGAGTTGTTTGCTTCATCGCCGGGTCTCTAGGGAAAATTTCACTACCCTACACTTGACTATTTTTGGTATGCAAAACTCACGCAAAGCCGCCAAGACGCAAAGAAAAGAAGCAAATTAACCTCGAAAACTTGGCGTTCTTTGCGCCTTTGCGGGAGAAATTTTCTAGGTGTAGAACAACGAAAGGGAAAGTCTAGCCATATTCTAATGTCAAGCTTGACAAAGGGCAAAACCGGGAGAAGCGGCTTTCATGGTTGGTTGATTAAAAGGTTAGGTGCTAAAATAAAGGCAAGACTTACGTAACTTGTTAGCGTAGATTAGAGCAGAATCTACAGAATTCAGGAATTTTTATTCTCTCATTCCGAAAATTCTGCTCTTTATTTGGGTCAATGGCACAAGCCCAGAAAGTCCACTTTTCAAAACAGGTCAGACCTTTGATGGCTGAAACCAACCCAGCTCCGGCGCTGGAAAACGCCGCCCTAATTAAAACCCTGCAAGACCTCAACGAGGTGGGCCGGCAGGTAAACCACCTGGGGGTGGGCCACGATTTGCCGGCCACGCTGCGCTTGATTGTCGAAAAGGCGGTGCAGGCAGTGGCGGCGGGAACAGAGGCCAGCGCCAACCGGCCCAATGCGTCGGCGGTGATTTGGGTGTACGATGCGGCCCAACGCAGCTTTGACCCGTACTCCCGCGTCTCGGCGGGCGAGCCGGTGGGCGCATCAACCGACGACTTCCCCCGGCCCAACGGCCTGGGCACGCAGGCCATCCAGCGCCGCCGCCGGCTGCTTTCTTATCAGGAACGGGGCCGCTCCATCCATCCGGCCAAACAGGCCGCCGGGGCGCGCTCGCTGGCATGTTATCCACTGATTGTGGCCGATGAGATTGTCGGCGTGCTCTATGTTTATCGCTGCGATGAGAGCCGCTTTAGTGAGGTTGAACTGCTGCTGCTGGATAATTTTGTCAATCTGGCCGCCCTGGCTATCCAACACGGGCGGCAGGTCGGCGGGATGACCCGCGCCCTGGCTCGCAAGGTTAACCAATTGGAAAAGCTGGCGCGGGCCTCGCGCCTGGTCAGCAGCCGGACCAATCTGGATGAGACTCTGCACGAAATTCTGGCGATTGGCCTGGATATGACCGCCGCCCAATACGGCAGCTTTGAGTTGTACGATAAACAGCGCCACCAACTCACCATCCGTGCCCTGGCCGGACGGCCAGAAGGGCTGGCGGTGGGGCCGCCCCTACCGGTGGATGAGCATAGTATTGTGGGCCGGGTAGCGCTGCACCGCCAATCCCTGCTGATTGCCGATTTACAGGAGCCGCCCTGGCAGAGCATCTACCAACCGCTGCCGGTGGACCGGCCCATGCGCTCCGAACTGGCCGTCCCCTTGATGGGGGCCGGCGGCGGATTGGAAGGCGTCCTTAATCTTGAAAGCCCGCTGCCGTGCGCCTTTAGCGCCGAGGACCAGCAGTTGTTGGAAGCGCTGGCGGCCCAAACCGTGATTGCCTTACAGGAAATTCGCCTACTCGATGCGCTTCAGGAGTTGGTTGGGGCGCTGCTGGCCACCGACCTGGACGAATTATTACGTTTGGTAATTGACCGGGCCTGCGATTTGATTAACGTGCCGGTGGCTTCTATCTGGACCATTGCCGACGCCAACACCCTGGTCCTGCGCCAATCCACCGCCGGCCATCGCCAGGGCCGGCAACTGCCGCTTGACCGCAGTTTAACCGGGCGGGCCATTCGCTTGCGCCAGCCGATTGCCATTGACGACGTGCGCGAGAACCCCGATTTTCACCACAAGGAACTGGCGGTTGAGCAGGGCTGGGTCTCGGCCATTGTCGTCCCGCTGCTCATTCCCGGCGAGGCGGGCCGGGCTTTAGGCAGTTTTAGCCTGTACGCCACCGAACTGCGCGACTTTTCCGACTGGGATAAAAAGCTGCTCATCTGCCTGGCTAATCATGCCGCTGTCGCCATTCAAGACGCCGAACAACTGGCGCTATTGAAGCAGGCCCGCGAACGCCAGGCTACGGCGGAAACCTTTGCCGCCGTCGGTGATGTGGCGGCCAACCTGCTGCACCAGCTTAACAATAAAGTCGGGGCTATTCCGGCGCGAGTGCAGGGCATCGAGGAGAAATGCGCCGACGCGCTGGCCGCTTCGCCCTATTTGGACCAAAACCTGCGCGAAATCGAACACAGCGCCCGCCAGGCCATGAGCATTGTGCGCGAATCGGTGGCCCATTTGCGCCCGCTGGAACGCCAGGCCGTGGACCTGGCTGGTTGCCTGGAACGGGCCATCGCCCGCGCCGCGCCCGGCCCGGCCATCAGCCTCAGCCGGGTGGGTCTGGCGGATTTGCCCCGCGCCGTAGCCGGAGAACAGCAGCTTGAAATGGTCTTTTACAACCTCATTGACAATGCCCTCCAGGCTATGGGCGAGCAGGGAGAACTGCGGCTGATCGGCCAGACACAAGGCCAGGAAGTCGCTGTGACGGTGGCCGATACCGGCCCCGGCATTGAGCCAGCCCTGCTGCCAACCTTGTTTGAGTTTTCGGCTTTCCGGGCTGCCGCTTCAACCGGGGAGGCCCGCCGCCTGGGTTTTGGTTTGTGGTGGGTTAAAACCTTTGTAGACCGCTTTGGCGGGCGGCTGCTGGTCGAGAGCGAACTGGGGCAAGGCGCTGCCTTCACCGTCTGGCTGCCGGTAGAAAAGGGAGGCTAACTTGGCGGGTCAGGCCATTTTGGTTATCGAAGATGATCCGAACTGGCAGCGCATCTACAGCGAGATTATCAGCGACGCCGGGTTTGAACCGCAGGTGGTGACCAGCTACCGCGAGGCGTTGACTGCCCTGGCCAATCGCCGCTATGCCCTGGCAGTGGTGGATATGTCGCTGTCAGAGGTGGATTACGCCAACCGGGATGGCCTGCGGGTACTGCGCCAGATTGCCGCTGCCGCCGAACCGCTGCCGGCGATTGTCGTGACCGGCTACGCCACGGTTAACCTGGCCATCGAGACCCTGGTGGAGCTAAAGGCCGTCCATTTCTTTCGCAAAGACGAGTTTGACCGGCGCAAGTTCCGCCAGACGTTGGAGAAAGAAGCACTGGTCAGACCCGATGTCTCCGGCCAGAGCCAGCACATCCCCCCCAGTTTCCGCCAGAAGGTCCAACCGGCGGTGGCCGCTTTGTTAAGCGAGCGGGAGTTGGAAGTGCTGTATTATCTGAGCCAGGGCCAGACCAACAAAGAGATCGGCCAGCGGCTGACCGTTACCGTCAACACCGTAAAAAAACATACCCAGAGCATTTTTACCAAGCTCCGCGTCAACAGCCGCGCCGCCGCCGTGGCCCAGGCATTGAACGCAAGAGAGTAAAACTGTGAAGCTATTCGCCGCCAAATTATCAATTGCAATATGCGTGATATGTGATGCGTGAAGATTTTTGGCTGAAACCCTTACGTATCACGCATCACGTATCACCGGATTTGGAATAATTACTTCGTAGAGCTATCTACTCTCCCCACAGTTCCCGCGCCGTCTTGACCACCAACTCCAGCTTGGCCCATTGATCGGCCTCGGTAAGCTCGTTGCCATGCACCGTGCTGGAAAAGCCGCACTGCGGGCTGAGGCCCATATTTTCAAAGGGCATGTAGTGGGCCGCCTCTTCCACCCGCTTCATCAAATCCTGGGGTGACTCTAACGCGGCCACTTTGGAGGTGACCAGCCCCAGTATCACCGTTTTGTGCTTGGGCACAAAGCGCAGCGGGCTAAAATCGCCGGAGCGCTCGTCGTCGTATTCCAAAAAGTAAGCGTCAACATTCAGCTCGTTAAAGAGAACCTCGGCCACCGGCTCATAGCCGCCGGCGGCAAACCATTGGCTGCGGAAATTGCCCCGGCACAGATGAATGGCTACAGTCAGGTCATCGGGCCGCCCCTCCAGCGCGGAGTTAATTAGTGCGGCATAGGTTCGCGGCAGTTCGTTGGGGTCGTCCCCCCGCTCAACGGCCCCGGCCCGCATCTTGGGGTCACACAGATAAGCCAGGTTGGTGTCGTCCAGTTGCAGGTAGCGGCAGCCGGCCGCGTACAGGGCCCTAATCTCGGCCCGGTAACATTCGGCCAGGTCTTCAAAGAATTCATCCAGGTCAGGATAGGCTTCAATATCAATTGCCTGGCGGCCGCCCCGAAAATGAACCATCGTCGGCGAAGGGATGCAGACCTTGGGCGTCTGCGTTACCTGGCTTTTGAGGAAGGTGAAGTCGTCTACCTGGATCGGCTTGACGTGGCGCAGCTTGCCGGTAACGGTCAGCTTGGGCGGGGTAAAGCCGACCTTATCCTGAGCATCGGAACTAACGGCGATGCTGCCGCTGACCGTCACCCCGGCCAGTTGTTCCAGAAAATCCAGGTGGAAAAAGGTGCGCCGGAACTCACCATCGGTGATGCCGCGCAGGCCCACCGCTTCCTGTTTTTGCGCCACTTCGCGGATGTACTGGTCTTCAACCTGGCGTAGCTCCGCTTTGGATATTTCCTGCTTCTGGTAGCGCTCCCGCGCTGCCAGCAAGCCCTGGGGCCGCAGCAAACTGCCTACCTGGTCGGCCCGAAAGGGTGGATTGATTTTGGACATGTGTTATTTCCCCCTTGTTAAATTTAGAATAAAAATAGCTCGGTAAAAAATTACGCAGAGAAACACTGAGGAGACACAGAGATTCGCTGAAATTTCTCTTTTTACCCATTTATTCAATGAGTTAATCGTTGCTGAAGCTGGAGATCGTGCAGAAATTCAGAGGGCAGGACTTTGAGGGCTACGTCCCGCTTAAAGCGGGGAGCAAAGGCATGCTAAACCGTAGCCATTGCGCCCCGCCCCAATTCCCGTTGAATTTCATACCGGCCAAATTTATGCGGCATCATGACCTTTTAGAGAGAAGGTTCGGTTATGGTTCGCTCACTGTCACAGAAATATTGCCCAGCGGTGTAGCGATAGCCGGGTTGCGGTTGGGTGAGATGGAAGCAATGATCTGGTAAGTTCCGGCGGCGGCAGGCGTGGTCCACTGAAACGTTGGGCTGGTCAGGTCAACAATCTGCTCGGCAATCAGGCCGCCTTCCTGGTTTTTGACATGCCAGACCAGGGCGTGCTGCCCTTCCACCGGCGACAGAGCCAGATCGAGAAAGCGGCGGATAACATCGCGGATTTGGGGGTCGCTGTCGGCGTCAAACAGGTTTTGCGCGGCCACGCCGCGCAAATTGTATTGGGCCACAAACTGGAGCTTCCGGGCTACGCTGGCCGCATTTTCCAAATGGATCACCCGTTGGCCGGCGGCGTCGGGGGGAAAGGTAAAGGTGTAAAGACCGCTGTCAACATCAAATTGCACTTTTGCCCCGGCGGGCAGCCCGCTGAGGGTCAGTTCGAGCGGCTGGTTGGGGCCGACGGTCGTTGCCCCTCCGCCAACGGCCACCGTACCGAGCGCGGCCAGGGCTTCCTGGTAGCCCAGTTCGCGGGGCGGCTGGCCGGTCATTTGTTCCAGGCTGCGGGTCGAAAGCACCAGTTGCAGTTTGTAGCGGCTCACCTGGCCCACCGCCCAATCGAGCATGGCCGCCATTTGTCCATCCGGGGCATACGCCTTGGGATCAATCAGGGTGGGTACTTTGACCACATCGGCCAGCCGGCCAATGGCCTGCCAGTCATACGCGCCGCTGTCCCAGGCATCGCCGGAAAGCTGCTGGGGTAATTCAACCCGCACCGCCAGCCGTTTGCCGGCCGGTAACGCGGCCCGGAGTTCCTCCAAAAAGGTGGTAAATTCGGGGCGCAGATCGGCGGCAATGCCGCGATAATCCAACTCGACGCCACCGTAAGCGTTTTGCTGGATCAGGCCGACGATGGTGGCGACGTGCCGCTGGCGGGCGGTGTCGTCAATCAACAGGTTATCAATCAAGTCCGCTCGCACCGAGCCATCATCGCTCCAATTGCGCAGGGTGGGCATGATTACAAATGCGCCGTTAAGCAGATCGCCGGAGAGGGTCGGCGGGGCGCCGGCAATCAAGCCTTCGGCTTCCAGGTACAATCCCTGGGGATTGATTTCCAGCGTGGCGTCGCGGTAGTTATCCGGCAAAACCTGCTCCGGCAGATAGGTGGCGGCCACATTGGGGTTGAGGGCGTGAGTTTGCATCACCACGACCGAGTCGGGCAGATAATCCAGGTGCGCCTCAATGATGCCCTCGGCAGGGATAACCTGGCCGGGCAGCCAAACCCAGCCTTCGCCGTTCCAACTGTAAAGATCAAGGGTACGGTAGGGTTCGGCGTCGTTGGGAATGGGCACGGCCAGCGTCGCCCGCTTGGGGACCGCGCCGCGCCGCTGAATCTGGTAAAAGGGGCTTTTCATCACCAGATGAGCCGGAATACTGCTGGCGGCGGTTAACAGGTTATCACTGACTGCGCCTTCTAAAAAGAGGTTGCGCGGCACGCCGGTTATTTTGACCCGGAAGGGTCGGTCAACATCTTCCGGCAAAAAGGTCATCTGCATCCCGTCGGGGTCACGCAGGGTGTTGCCGCCCAGATCTACAGCGGTGTAGGAGGGATCGAGCCGGGACAGCAGCGACAGCGGCGGCAGCAGCAGCGCCGCTACAACCAGGGCAATAAACAGGGCGACCAGCAGCAGCCCGCCCAGGATCAGCCAGGGCCAGACGCCGCTCTGGAAATATTCAATTTTGTTTTGGTAGGGGTTCTCTCTATATCGCATCATAAACCTGATTTTACTGATGATAGGCGGGGCGGGCAAAATTGAGGGCCGGAGTCACATTGACCTGGGGAGGCAATAAGCATATAATGAAATTAAGATTCGTTTACAACCTTGTGTTTTCGGAGATTAGAGATTGAAGATTGGGTAATCTCAGTAGATCCAATTTCCGAGGAGTGAGGCACGCCCACGTGCCAAACGGAGCTGCACGTGGGCGTGCTGGCTCCTCAAATTTGGATTGACTGAATCTCCAATCTCTAATCTCCATCCAGGCTGTTTAATTCAAGCAGTTGGGAGAGGGTCATTGCTGCCAATAGACATCCTCCGAGGGATCCCCTTATTCAACAATCTCAGCGATGGCGATTTGCGCTTTATCGCCAGCCGCCTGCGCCGTGAGAGTTACCCCAAAGGGACCCTTATTTTTAGCGAAGGCGATATCGGCGATACGATGTACGTGGTCGAATCGGGCCAGGTGGTGGTGTTTAGCCAGGCCAGTAGGGAAACTATTGCCGTGCTAGGGCCGGGCACGTTTGTCGGCGAGATTTCGCTGTTGTTAGCCCAGCCCCGCACCGCCAGTCTGGAAGTAACCATTGATGCACAATTGTGGGGGTTGCGCAAGCAAGACTTTGAGGACCTCATCAGCACCCGCCCGGCCATGGCCCTGGAGATGATGCGCGAGCTGAGCAAACGCCTGGTCAGCACCACCCGACGGCGCCGCCGCCAGTTGACCCGCCGGATCACGGCGCTGAAGGGCAGCCAGGTAGCCCTGGCGTTAGGGAAAGCCTTGCAGACTCAACTCAAAGCGCCCATCGGGATATTACCCTTGCCTAATACCCTTATGGCCGGAGCCAATGATGTGACGATTAGCGGCGGCTTAATGTTTCTGGGCCACGATGACCTGACAATAGAGGTATTGGCCGAAAGCTTAAGCTATCAGGTGGAGGTTTTTAAGCACATCCTGTTGGTTCTGCCCGACCAGCCGGACCCGCTGGCTGAAAAAGCCGTAGACCTGGCCGATACGGTGGTCAGTGTTGGCCCGCCGCCGGCCTGGCTGGCACGAGGCAAAGATAAAAAGGACGTTTGGACCATTCGGGCCGACGACGAAGATGTGCGGCGGGCGGCCCGCCGCTTGACCAGCCGTACCGTTGGCCTGGCCCTGTCAAGCGGCGGCTCACGCGGGCTGGCTCATATCGGGGTGATCAAGGTACTGCTGGAGGAGAATATTCCGGTGGACCTGGTGGCCGGGACCAGCGCCGGGGCCTGGTTTGCCACGTTTTATGCCCTGGGCTGGGATTGGCCGCGTTTTGAGCGGTTTACCCAAGAGATTAAAACCTTCAACCGCTTTCCCAATTGGGACTTTAACATTCCGCCCCGCACGGCCATTTTGAAGGGCCGCCTGGCCCGTGACCGCATCATCAACCGTACCGTCGAAGGCCGCACCTTTGCCGAGGTTAAAACCCCACTGTACATCGTCGCCGCCGACATCTTTACCGGGGAAGAGGTGGTCTTTGACTCCGGCTCGCTGGCCGACGCCATTCGGGCCAGTTTAAGTTTGCCGGTTTTGGTTGATACCTGGCAGTATCAAGGCCGCTTTCTGGTAGACGGCGGCATTGTCAATCCGCTGCCGGCCAGCGTGCTGCGCGACCGGGGTGCAGACATTGTCCTTGCCTCCAGCGTAGTCCGGCCCATGCGCGACTCTTTCAGCGGGCGCACCGACCGGCGGCCCAACATTTTGCAGGTGGTCTTTAATATGTTTAGCGCCATGGAAGCCGAGGTGATTGACAAGCAGCTTCCCCTGATTGATGTGCTGATCCACCACAAAGTAGCAGCCAAGCACAGCTTAGATTTTGAGCAGGTCCACGATTTGGTCCGTATAGGCGAAGAATCTGCCCGGCAGATGCTGCCGGAAATTAAAGCGGCCATCGAGTCGCCGCCGGAGGGATAGGTCCAGGTGAAATCGAGAATTGTCTGTTAGGGCATCCGGCCATCAAGATGGCGGCCGTGATGGGCGTGCCCGATGAACTGCGCTATGAAATTGTTAAAGCCTATCTTGTTTTGGATAAGCAAATTGCGCCGAGCGAGGCGCTCCGGCAGGAAATCCAGCAGTATCAGTAGATCCAATTTTCGAGGAGTGAGGCACGCCCACGTGCCGAACACCGCCGCACGTGGGCGTGCTGGCTCCTCAAATTTGGATCCACTGAGTATATTAAAGTTCGACTGGCCGCCCACGAATATCCTCGCCAAATTCAAGGCGTTTTTGTCATCGCCTTCGTCGTCGCGGCTCTGGGCCTGGCAGCCACAACCTTTGCCCCGCGTGGGCGAATTGACCAGTTGGCGGCTCAGCGAACCGGGACAAAGTCCGCCAAACAGCCAACTTGAGATCGTTCCGCGATGAAGCCCCCTATCAATCCCGGAGGAGTTCGATGAAAAAAATAATAAAATTTTTGTTATTATTCGCCTTCATATTGACTTCCTCACCGGCTCTGGCTCAAGAGGCAGTGACCTGCCAATCTGATGCGATTGTGCAAAGGGATGATTGGCTCTCGAAATTGGCCGACAAATTTTGGGATGATCCAACCGCCTATCCCATTATTGCCGAGGCGACCAACGCCAAAAATGCGCTTGACTCCAGCTATGCCAGGATTGATGATGTGGATTTTATTGATGTCGGCTGGAAATTGTGCATCCCCGGTTTGCCCACGCAAATCGGTTCGACTGAAGACACCCCCGCGCCGACTATTCTTAAAGTGTGGGACATCTGGAGCGCCGCTGGGGAGAGTCAAGTTATTGAAACCCTCAACCGTGAATTTGAAACAGCCCACTCCAATGTAGAGATTCGGCGCACCGCCAAAACCATAGTCAATATGCAGGCCACCACTCGTCCTGCCCTCGGCAATCCTGATGGTCCCGATGTTGCGCAGGTTAATCCCGGCCGGTCGGACTTAGCTGCTTTGGTGGCCGCCGGTCTGCTGGCCGACCTGACCCCCTATTGGCAAGAATATAGGTGGACCAACCGCTTCCCTGCGCCGTTAGCGGCTCGCAACCGTGTTTTGGATGATGGCTCGGCCTATGGCCGGGGTAACATCTACGGCCTGGCCCCCACCGCCGAATTGGTGGGCGTATTTTATAACAAGGAAAAATTCGCCGCTGCCGGCGTCACCGTACCGACCACCCTGGCCAAATTTGAAGAGGTGATGGCAACCCTCAAAGCTGCCGGGGAAATTCCCCTCATGCTTGGCAACCTGGACGGTTGGCCGGCCATTAATCTTTACGGTGAAATCCAAAACGCTTTTATCAACGATTCTACCTACTTGGATGATTTAATCTATCGCCGAAACCGGACCAGCTTTGATAGATCAACGGCTGAGCAAGCTGCCGTCAAATACAAAGAATGGATTGACCAGGGCTATTTCCCCCCAGATTTTAATGGTCTGGCCTACGACGAAGCCTGGCAGAAATTTAACAATGATCAAGGAGCCATGTTAATCAGCGGAAGCTGGTTGAGTAACGATTTACTGGCTGGACCCAACGGCTCTGATCTCGGCTTCTTTTTGCTGCCGCCCCTGGCCAAAGGGGACGAAAAGATGACACTGGCCGGCGCTTCGGCTGCTTACGTCATCCGGCAAAACTCGCCCAACACCGAGCTGGCCGCCGAGTATATTGACTGGATGATGTCGGATCGGGCTATGCAATTATGGCAACAGGCCGGGCTGACGCCCGTTGTGCCAGTTGACTCCAGCCCAGATGAGCCAGGGCTTGAGGCGGATATAAATGCTGCCTGGGGACAACTGGTTGAGCAAGAGCGGATAGGGCCTTATCTCGACTGGGCCACGCCCACCTTTTATAACACCCTGGCTATCTCGTTACAAGAACTGGGCGATGACCAGATGACCCCCCTAGAGTTTGCCCAGGAACTCCAGGCTGATTATGCCGCTTTCCAGGCTCAACAATAAGGGGTAGCTACCGCAATTTTGGTAAGACAGTTCCAAGAAAACGTACTGTGGGTGTGGATTTTGGGCAATTTGACAACCCCGCCCCTTGATGATATAGTTTTGCCCACAATTGTTAACTTTACAGGCTGTGACGGAAACGAGTAGGCCAGTCTACGATGTTCAGCGAGTCCGGGAAGGTGTGAGCCGGACCAATCAAACTGGCCGAAAATCCTTCCCGAGCCGCTGACCGAAAGGCCATCGCCAAGTAGACTCAGCCGGAGTTGTCCTCCGTTAGTGGGACACGCTTATACTGTTTAACGTTTCAACGTTAAACGTTGAACTCTGTAGGCGACTGAGCGAGCGCATGCGCTAAATTGGGTGGTACCGCGAGCAGTTTTTGAGACTCTCGTCCCATGGTTGGGATGGGAGTTTTTTATTGAAGACGCGAGGAGACGGAGAGGCGATGAGGCGGGGAGGGGAGATGATAAATCTTAATAGCTTCGCTTCCTCGCGTCACGAGTCATCGCCTCTCCTCGCTTCTTCGCCTCACTTTTCATCGCATCATCTTTTGGAGGACCGATGACCGAACTCTTAGCCCATACCGACGCCTATTTGCAGGAATTTGAGGCAACTGTCGTGGCAGTGAACTCGGAAGAAAACGCCATAGCCCTGGATAAAACGGCTTTTTATCCGGGTGGCGGCGGCCAGCCAAATGATGTTGGCTGGCTGAATGGGCAGGTTGTAACCAAAGTCAAGCGCCAGGGCGAGCATATCTGGCACTGGCTCGAAGGAGCATTGCCCCCCATCGGGGCCACCGTTTACGGCCGGATTGACTGGGACCGCCGCTACAAGCTGATGCGGACCCACACCGCCTTTCACATTTTGTGCGGCGTGGTCTGGCGAGATTACGGGGCCCAGGTGACCGGCGGTAACATGGACGTGCTGAGTGGCCGCATGGATTTTGAATTCGAGACGCTGCGCCAGGAGCTGGTCAGAGAAATCGAGGAAAAACTCAACGCCGAAGTGGCCGCCGCCCGGCCGGTGCGGGTCAAAATCCTGCCTCGCGCAGAAGCCTTCCAGATCCCCGACTTGATCCGCACCAAAATCAACTTGCTGCCCGAAGGTATCAGCGAAGTCCGCACCGTCGAAATCGAAGGGCTGGATTTGCAGGCCGACGGCGGCACCCATGTCGCCAACACCCGCGAAGTCGGCGCCATTCGGGTGGCGGGGTATGAGAGTAAGGGGAAGATCAACAAGCGCATAAGATTGGAAATTGGGGATTGAAGCGAGGAGGCGTGAGGCGAGGAGGCGAGGAGTAAGGATCAGATATGATTGACATCCAAAAACAGATCGCCTACTGGCAAAAGGGGGCAATTGAAGAGTGGGATTTAGCCCAGGATCTGGTCAAGCGTAACAAGACGCGACATGGCTTATTCTTTGCTCACTTGGCCCTTGAAAAGTTACTCAAAGCCCATGTCTGCCGCCAGACACAAGATTTGCCCCCGAGAATCCATAATTTGACTCGATTGGCAGAATTAGCACCACTTAACTTGAGCCAAACTCAGGTAGACGTTCTGGCCGAAATGAATGTTTTCAACCTGGAAGGACGCTATCCGGATTTATCGCTGGCTCCCCTTTCCAAAAAAGAGGCTAAAGATTATTTGCGCCGGGCTGAGGAGGTGTATCAGTGGTTGATGAGTCAGTTATAAACGTAGTAAGACAATATTTACAGGCATTGGTTGAACGGGGTATCCCCATTCAGCAAGGAATCATCTTTGGTTCTCAAGTTAGTGGACAACCCCATACCTGGAGTGATATAGACCTGTTGGTGATTTCGCCTCAGTTTGACGGTGAACGCAAGCGAGAGGATGTCAACCTCCTTTGGCGGGTGGCTGCCCGCACCGACAGTCGCATCGAACCCATTGCCGTTGGAGAACGCCAGTTTGAGGAGGATGACAGCAGCGCAATTATCGAGATAGCCCGGCGAGAGGGACAAGTGGTTCTTTTAGAGCAAATAAAAACTCCGCAAGTATAATTTTTGGCGTTAAATTCGGTCGCTTTTTACGAGGAGAATTGCTGTTGAATCCTTTACTGGAACGTATCTCCATAGCCCCAAACGTCTGTTTTGGGAAACCGTGTATTCGTGGCACGCGCATTTGGGTTTCGCTGATTCTTGATTTCCCGGCTAACGGAATGACAATGGAGGAACTTTTAGAGGAATATCCCTATTTGACCATCGAGGACATTCGCGCTGCTATAGCTTATGGGGTAGAAATGGCTTCTCAAGAGAGGTAGGTCATCAAGCCAGGTGGGGCAAACTAAAGTGTCTCAATCACTACCCAAATTTAGAGAACAACTGCAAGATTTAATGCACTCACCATATTTGCGACCATTCGTCTGTGAAGGTTCACCTTTGGACTGCGACGTATTTATTGTAGGTATCAACGCGACAACTAAACTCGATTTTTGGCGTTTTTGGACTGATGATTACGGTTTTCACAAAGAAAAATGGCTCAAAGCTTATCAAGAAGAAAGGGTTGAAAAGGGCAAACGAGCAATTACACCTACTCGAAATAAGATCGGCATTTTGATTAAAGAACTTGCCCCTCACAAATGTCTGGAAACAAATTTATATGCCACAGCAACCGCCAGGGCAAGTCAACTTGAAAAGGAAGAGCAATCAACCAGAATTTTCGAGTTTTTATTGGAAACTATTCAACCGAGAATAATTTACTTATATGGTAGTGAGCCATTTGAATATTTTAGCTGGCAGATAAAAGGTTTGAAACAAAATGAAATTAGAGTAGCTGAGTTGGCTTATGGAAAAGTCAGTTTATATGCTACTCGTCACTTGTCTTACCAAACTTCGTACATCCAAGTTAGTAGAGTTATTGCAGAATAAGGGGATAGAACAAGTTTCCCCCTCCCCGACCAGAGAGTTAGGCGGCGGCGGCCGCTCCCCGCTTTTGAATGCGCGGATTGACGATAGCCAGGACTGACCGAAAAGCATTATCATACTTGTCAACATCGTGTCGAAACCGCTCAGCTAACACGCGGAAATGCTTAAACTGGCAGATGGTGTTTTCAACAATAATCCGGCCTCGGGCAAACTCCTGGTTGAGCAGTTTTTGTTCATCGGTCAGCGGTTGAAGTTTGGACTTCTTAAAAGGGATGATCAGGCTATGATCCGGTAAATCATCCTGAATCCCTTGATACCCCAAGTCACCGCCCACGCTGGTCTCTTTGGGGATTTTATTTCGCAGCGCCGGAATCGCTAAAATGCTTGCGGTCGTGCTTGGGCCAGGGCTGGACTGGCTCAGGTCCCGGACAATCCCCTTTCATTGACGATGAACTGGGTTTTGCGGCTGTGCTGCTTCTTTTACCGGAGAAATCTTCCTTTGTTGCTCGTCATTGCTGGAACGCCGAATGCGCTGTTCGGTGGCGTCAACATAGGGCAAACAGATCGGGCTGTTCCTGCCAAACCTGCTCAAGTCTTTTACCCTGACCCCGTTTGACCGGCTCGGCCAGCCTGGCGGTGGCTTCACCCACCTGACGTAACACCGGTAGCACGGAATGGGTGTAGCGACTGGCGGTGGATTTGTCCACCCCGAACAGATAGCCCAGTGCTTCCAGCACCAAGTACAACCGCAACCAAACCAGGGTCATCAGTAATTGTTCCCGAAAAGGCAGAGTTTGGTGCTGACCCCGCCGATGGCGCGTTTTCGATCAGGCCGGTCTAACCGTTTGAATTCCTGGTCTTGCCAGAGGGGTTCGGCTTTGGCCTCTAACTCTTCGAACTCTGCTGCAGTGACACCGGCGAAGCCTTTCAAGATCCTTGGTTTTTTCTTTAACTCGGCATAGCTGATGATCATATCCGGTTCATCCTTATTCTTTTTCGAGTATGGTCCCGGTTAGTTTACACCCTTGTATCTTTATTCTGCAACAACTCTAGTGAATTAGCCCGCCATACTTTAAAACCAGTAGCCAATGAATTGGCGCAAAAGAGATTTGGCTAACTTGAAAAAACTCAGGAGAAGAGAATGCCATTCAAAGACGTACCCTCTAACGTAAACTTCCCGGCCCAGGAGCGCGAGCTGCTGGCCTGGTGGAAAGAAAACAAATCGCTCGATAAGCTACGGGCCATGCAAAAGGGCCGGCCCAAGTGGAGCTTCATTGATGGGCCGATTACGGCCAACAACCCGATGGGCGTCCACCATGCCTGGGGCCGCACCTACAAAGACCTGTACAATCGCTACTGGGCCATGCGCGGGCACGAACTGCGCTACCAGCAGGGCTTCGACTGCCAGGGTTTGTGGGTAGAGGTTGAAGTGGAAAAAGAGATGGGCTTCAGGAGCAAAAAAGATATCGAAGCCTACGGTATGGCCGCCTTTGTCAACAAGTGCAAAGAGCGAGTGCTGCGCTTTTCCGCCGTGCAAACCGAGCAGTCGGTCCGCTTGGGCTACTGGATGGATTGGAACGACACCGACCAACTGCGCTGGTTGGGCCAAAAAATCATCGAAAACCCAACCGAGGAAATCACCGTCGAAGGGCCGGACGGGCCGGTCACCGACACCGTCGAAAATATCGTCGGGCGGCTGGGCATGCCAGAACTGGGCGGCAGCTACTACACTCTGTCGAACGAAAACAATTACATGATCTGGCGGGCCATCAAAATCTGCCACGACAACGGCTGGCTCTATCGCGGCGCGGACGTTATGCCCTGGTGCCCCCGCTGCGCCACCGGCATCAGCCAGCACGAAATTGTGACCGATGGCTACGCCGAAATCACTCACCGCAGCGTCACCGTCAAATTCCCGCTGCGCGACAAGCCGGGCGAGGCTTTGCTGGTCTGGACCACCACCCCCTGGACGCTGACTTCAAACGTCGCCGCCGCTGTGGGGCCGGAGTTGGATTACGTCAAGGTCAAAATGATGCTGACCGACGAAATCTTCTACCTCAGCAAAGGCACAACCAAAATGCTGCGCGGCAAGTACGAGGTGGTGCAGGAACTCAAGGGCAAAGAGATGCTCGGCTGGGCCTACGATGGCCCCTTCGACGACCTGACCGCCGAGCAGCAGCCGGGCGGCTGGACCCACCTCAAAGAACTGATCGAGGGCCTCAGCCTCAGCGCCAAAGAGGCCCATCGGGTCATTCTGTGGGATGAGGTGGGCGAGGAAGAAGGCACCGGCATCGTCCACATTGCCCCCGGCGCGGGCGCGGAGGACTTTGCCCTGGGCCAAGAAAATAAATTGCCGATTGTCGCGCCCCTCGACGACGAAGGTTATTTTGTCGAAGGGTTTGATTACCTGACCGGCCTACAGGTCAGCGAGGTGGCCGACCCCATCTTCCAAAATCTAAAGGAAAAGGGGCTGCTCTATCACATCGAGAAATACACCCACCGCTACCCCACCTGCTGGCGCTGCAAAACCGAGCTGGTCTTCCGCCTGGTGGACGAGTGGTTTATCAGCATGGACGAGCTGCGCCCGCTGCTGATGGACATCACCCGCCAGATCCGCTGGATTCCCTCTTTTGGCCTGGAACGGGAGCTGGACTGGCTGCGCAATATGCACGATTGGATGATTTCCAAGAAACGTTATTGGGGCCTGGCCCTGCCCATCTGGCAGTGCGACTCCTGCGATGCCTGGACGGCGGTCGGCGATGATGTCGAATTAAAGGAACGCGCCGCCGCCGGTTATGAGGAGTTCGCCGGGCACACGCCTCACCGGCCCTGGATTGATGCGGTCAAGCTCAAGTGTGATCAGTGCGGCGGCCTGATGAGCCGCATCCCTGATGTCGGCAACCCCTGGCTCGATGCGGGCATTGTCAGCTTCAGCACCCTGCGCTACCGCCAAGACCCGGAGTATTGGCGCAAATGGTATCCGGCGGACTGGATCAGCGAGAGCTTCCCCGGCCAATTCCGCAACTGGTTTTACAGCATGCTGGTCATGGGCGCGATCATTGACAAAAGCCCCTCGTTTATGAGCAATTTTGGCTACGCGACCCTGTGGGCCGAGGATGGCCGGCCCATGCACAAAAGCTGGGGCAACGCCATCGAGTTCAACGAGGCCGCCGACAAAATGGGCGTGGACGTGATGCGCTGGATGTACTGCAACCACAAGCCGGAGCAAAACCTGCTCTTTGGCTACCACCGCGCCGACGAAGTCCGCCGCCAATTCCTCATCCCGCTGTGGAATGTGTATAACTTTTTTGTGACGTATGCCAAGTTGGATGGCTGGGAGCCGCAAGGCACGACCGGGGACGGAAGACCGGAGACCGGGGTTAATAATTCCCGGTCCTCGGTCTCCGGTCCCCGGTCGCTCTTGGATAGGTGGATCATCGCCCGGCTCAACGAGGTCATTGCCAAAGTGACGGCCAGCCTGGAAAATTACGATGCTTACACGGCCACCAATGCTATCCAGGATTTGATCGAAGATTTGACCAACTGGTACGTGCGGAGATCGCGCCGCCGCTTCTGGAAATCGGAGCACGATACGGATAAGGACGCGGCTTATGCCACCCTCTACCACGTCTTGACCACCTTGACCCGGCTGCTGGCCCCCTTCACCCCCTTTGTGACCGAGGTGATGTATCAAAACCTGGTGCGCGGCGTGGACAGCAGCGCGCCGGAGTCGGTCCATCACACCTCCTGGCCGGAAGCGGACGAAGCCGCGCTTGACCAATCGCTGCTCGATCAAATGGATCTGGCCCGGCGCATTGCCAGCCTCGGCCTGAGCGCGCGCGGCAGCGCCAATATCAAAGTTCGCCAACCGCTGGCGCGAGCCTTGGCGCATGTAGGACAAGCTGTTAGCTTGTCCCCCGAACTTGCAGCCATCGTCGTTGACGAGTTGAATGTCAAAACCCTGGATTTTGTGGCAGAAGCGGGCGAACTGGTCAACTATAAAGTTTTGCCCAATCTCAAGCTGCTGGGGCCAAAGCTGGGCAAAGAGTTGCCGGCCGTGCGCCAGGCCATCGAAGCGGCCAACCCGGCTGAATTGGCGGCGAAAGTGCAGGCCGGCGAGGCCGTCACCTTCATCATTGACGGCCAGCCGATTGAGTTGACCGCCGACGAACTGCTCATCCAAACCCAACCCGCCGAAGGGCTGGCCGTGGCCGCCGACAAGCTCATCACCGTCGGCGTGGACGTGGTCATCAGCGACGAACTGGCCGCCGAGGGGCTGGCCCGCGAACTGGTCCGCCGCATCCAGAACATGCGCAAAGACGCCGGTTTTGACATTGCCGATAAAATCGCCATCTACTACCAGGCCGAAGGCTCCGTTCATCACGTCTTCCACGATTGGGCCGATTATATCAAGGCCGAGACCCTGGCCGTGGAGATTGACCATCAACTCATCCCCGAAGCCGCCTTCCAGCGCAAGGAAAGGGTGGATGGCCTGGATGTGATGGTGGGGGTCAAGCGAGTAGCGTGAGGCGAGGAAGCGAGGAGAAGTGAGGCGATATAAACAAACACCCTGGACTTTGGCTCTTTAAGCAAAGTCTGAAGGGACAAAAATAAGGAAAAGGGTGCCAAAAGCGCCCTTTTTTTGTTAAATTCGCACCGAAGTAGCGACGGAATTAGCTAATCCAGCCAACCAGGTTTCTTTTTTCCACCAGTTATCGCCGGTTCCAAGCCAAAGGGGTCGAAATTCAGGAGTTCCCCAGAGGACGGTGCGGTAACTACGCCAGAGGGTGTTGAACGACCAGCGTTTGGCACCGGGCCACCAGGGTGCGGGCGTAGGTGGCCCGCCACATAAGCCCCAGGTGCGGTAGCCTGCCAAAACCAGAATGGCATAGACCCAAACACTCCATTGGACCGACACGACTGCTGAGCGGCTATTCCAACACTGCTTTTCCCCCACACCCAGCCCGCTTTTCATTTCTCGGTGGGCCACTTCTAACTCCCAACGCTGCCATAACCAGGCTAAGATCGTTTCAATCGGATAGGGCAATTGCCAGGCGTCGCCCTCTTGGACGGCTGAAATCAAATAGAAGGAAGGTTCCCGGTGTTTGTAGTGCGGCTTTTTCTTACCCACCAAGCGATGCATGCCTTTGACGACCAGCAGGAATAAGGGTCGTTCGGGTAAGCCGTCGCGGACAAACGGGCCTAACAGTTGATAACGCATTTGGATCCACTTGCCCCGCACCAGAACTTGTTGTTTAGGCCAGTTCCGTAACCCGGCATGGAGCCAGTGGGCTGGATGAGGCGCTTTGTCGCCATAACTGGCCGGACGACCCGGTCCCGAATGGGGCTGAGGCAACCAGTATAAACAGCGGTTGCGAGCCGTCCGAGTAAGCAAAGTGACCCGCTCTGGTAGACCCCGCCACAATTCCAGGACATCAAAGGCCCCATCGGCTAAGGCTAACACCTTTTGTTCTTTTCGTCCGGCCTGATCCAGTTGCAACCGCACCCAGTTCAGATAGACCAGCCCGGCTTCCCATTCTCGCCGGGCTGGCTCCTGGCTGGCCACCGCTTTGGGCGGAAAGGCCGGGATAAAACGGAGCGGGATGGCCCGACTGTAGCCATTTTCCAGGGGGGGTAGCCAAGCTCCGGTCAAAAACCGTTGGGCCCGTTCGATCCCTGGTCGGAAGGCTGGCGAACGAGGCGATTTCAACCAACTCGTTCCTGGCATCTTCAAACTGCTACGGCTGATTTGGGTCCCATCCAGCCCCACCACATACGGCTCTGTCGCCGCTACTGCCTCCAACGTTTCTCTCAAGAGGATGCCGTTGAGTTGCTCCTCCTCAAACCGCTCCCGGCTAAACAACCGATACCACCCACTCCAATCCCCCTCCGTTTGCCCTAAGCTTAAGATCACCTGAGCAATCGTGTGCCGCCCAAAGCTGAACAGTTCAGCCAATACCAAGCCCACCGCTCGCCAGTAGGGCCGGGCTTGCTTGAAGGCAGCTCGGTGCGCTTCCAATAGAGCCATTAACGTCGCCAGCAACGCTGGTATCTTTGTCTCTTTTATGCTATCTTTCATGACAGAAGCCTCCTGGGGTTTTGTTTGGTCTCGCAACCATAACTTTACCCAAGAGGCTTCTTCTTTTCAATACCCCTGAAGAAAAGGCCAAACTCCAGGGTTTTTTGTCGCAACACTATTTGTGCAATTTATAGAAAATTTATAGACAAAATATAGATTTTTTGAATGCAAAATGAGTTGCGCTGCGTAATATAGAGTGAACTGCCACTGAGCAGAAAAAAATGAACCTACTGAAAAAAGGAGAAGGAAAAATGTTTCAACCTACCAAGAAGTTTGTAGCAGTTATGATGGTTATGCTGTTGTTGGTTGTCGGTGGAGGCCAAGTTCTGGCCGCGCCGCCGCAGCAGGCGGCTATGGACATCATAGACACAGCAGTGGCCGATGGTCGCTTTACCACCCTGGCGACTGCCCTGACCGAAGCCGGCTTGATTGACACCCTCAAAGGACCCGGCCCCTTCACCGTCTTCGCCCCCACCGACGATGCCTTTGCCAAGCTGCCGGCTGGAGCGCTGGAAGATTTGCTGGCCGATAAGGCAGCCTTGACCCAGGTCTTGACCTACCACGTTGTCAGCGGCAAGGTGATGGCCGCGGATGTGGTCAACCTGACCTCGGCGGACACCGTTGCCGGGATGCCCGTTTCCATCAAGGTGGATGGCGGCAATGTCTTTTTGAACGACGCTTCGCAGGTGGTCATCACCGACATCGAGACCTCCAACGGCGTCATCCACGTGATTGATACCGTGCTCCTGCCTCCCGCTGAAGCGCCCGCGGCGATGGAGGAGCCGGTTATGGCCGCAAGCGAGACAGTCTGCGCCGAGAGTTATGTAGTTCAGGCCGATGATACTATGGGCCTGATCGCCAACAAGTTCCTGGGCAACACCCAGGCTTATAACCTGATTGTCGAAGCGACCAACGCCGCTGCCGCTGCTGATGCTACCTACACCAGCATTGATGACCCGAATATCATCAACGTGGGCCAGGCGCTGTGCATCCCCGGTTCAGCGGAAGAAACTGCGGCGGCGGGGGCTGACGATACGGCGATGGAAAAGCCGGTCATGGCCGAAGGTCCCACAATTGTTGACCTGGCTATCGAGAATGGGCGCTTCACCTCGCTGGTTTCAGCCTTGCAGGCTGCCGAATTGGTGGATACTCTCAAAGGACCGGGACCCTTCACCGTTTTTGCGCCCAACGATGAAGCTTTTGCCAAGATTCCCCAGGCCGACCTGCAAGGTCTGTTAGGCGATGTGCCCACCCTGCAAGAGGTTCTCACTTACCACGTTGTCTCCGGCAAACTGCTG
Organism: Anaerolineales bacterium; assembly: GCA_015075405.1. GTDB lineage: Bacteria > Chloroflexota > Anaerolineae > 4572-78 > J111 > DSQQ01. The sequence goes on along the minus strand of JABTUK010000002.1, from coordinate 310,578 downwards.
GCTGGCGATGTGATCAAATTGGGGTCGGCTGACACGGTAGCCGGCAAGCCCATCACCATCAAAACTCTGCCCGATGGCCGGGTGCTGCTCAACGACAATGCCTTTATCATCGGTACTGACATTCAAGGGTCAAACGGCGTCATCCACATCATTGACAACGTCCTCTTCCCGCCGGCCGGCGAGAGTATGGGCGACACTCAACCGTTGGACATCATAGACACAGCGGTGGCCGATGGCCGCTTCACCACCCTGGCAACCGCCCTGACCGAAGCCGGCTTGATTGACACCCTCAAAGGACCCGGCCCCTTCACCGTCTTCGCCCCCACCGACGATGCTTTTGCCAAGCTGCCGGCTGGAGCGCTGGAAGATTTGCTGGCCGATAAGGCAGCCTTGACCCAGGTCTTGACCTACCACGTTGTCAGCGGCAAGGTGATGGCCGCGGATGTGGTCAACCTGACCTCGGCGGACACCGTTGCCGGCATGCCCGTTTCCATCAAGGTGGATGGCGGCAATGTCTTTTTGAACGACGCTTCGCAGGTGGTCATCACCGACATCGAGACCTCCAACGGCGTCATCCACGTTATTGATACCGTGCTCCTGCCTCCCGCTGAAGCGCCCGCGGCGATGGAGGAGCCGGTTATGGCCGCAAGCGAGACAGTCTGCGCCGAGAGTTATGTAGTTCAGGCCGATGATACTATGGGCCTGATCGCCAACAAGTTCCTGGGCAACACCCAGGCTTATAACCTGATTGTCGAAGCGACCAACGCCGCTGCCGCTGCTGATGCTACCTACACCAGCATTGATGACCCGAATATCATCAACGTGGGCCAGGCGCTGTGCATCCCCGGTTCAGCGGAAGAAACTGCGGCGGCGGGGGCTGACGATACGGCGATGGAAAAGCCGGTCATGGCCGAAGGTCCCACAATTGTTGACCTGGCTATCGAGAATGGGCGCTTCACCTCGCTGGTTTCAGCCTTGCAGGCTGCCGAATTGGTGGATACTCTCAAAGGACCGGGACCCTTCACCGTTTTTGCGCCCAACGATGAAGCTTTTGCCAAGATTCCCCAGGCCGACCTGCAAGGTCTGTTAGGCGATGTGCCCACCCTGCAAGAGGTTCTCACTTACCACGTTGTCTCCGGCAAACTGCTGGCTGGCGATGTGATCAAATTGGGGTCGGCTGACACGGTAGCCGGCAAGCCCATCACCATCAAAACTCTGCCCGATGGCCGGGTGCTGCTCAACGACAATGCCTTTATCATCGGTACTGACATTCAAGGGTCAAACGGCGTCATCCACATCATTGACAACGTCCTCTTCCCGCCGGCCGGCGAGAGTATGGGCGACACTCAACCGTTGGACATCATAGACACAGCAGTGGCCGATGGTCGCTTTACCACCCTGGCAACCGCCCTGACCGAAGCCGGATTGATTGACACCCTCAAAGGACCCGGCCCCTTCACCGTCTTCGCCCCCACCGACGATGCTTTTGCCAAGCTGCCGGCTGGAGCGCTGGAAGATTTGCTGGCCGATAAGGCAGCCTTGACCCAGGTCTTGACCTACCACGTTGTCAGCGGCAAGGTGATGGCCGCGGATGTGGTCAACCTGACCTCGGCGGACACCGTTGCCGGGATGCCCGTTTCCATCAAGGTGGATGGCGGCAATGTCTTTTTGAACGACGCTTCGCAGGTAGTCATCACCGACATCGAGACCTCCAATGGCGTCATCCACGTGATTGATACCGTGCTCCTGCCTCCCGCTGAGCCAGCTCCGGCTGCTCCGCAGGCTGCTCCACAGGCGCTGCCTGCCACTGGCGGTGAGCTTTCAACAAGTATTACCATGTTCGCCGCCGCGCTTGGCCTGGGGCTGGTCCTGTTGATGGCCGGCCTGGCCCTACGGCTAGGCTGGAACCGCTAATTCAGACAACCCCATAGCCTTAGTTACTTACCTTCACAAGGGATGCAGTCAATTGATTGCATCCCTTTTTTCTAAAAACAGAGGGGTTGTAAAAATGACCCATTTTAGCTAATCCAGATCTCAGCGATAAGCTTTACAAAAACCTGACCGGTTTTTACTGATCTAAATATAGACAATATATGTACATATTATTGACAAATGGCTGAAAATCTGATAAAATGTAACGATATTAGTCTTGCCGAGACATTATCTTGAGTTACGGTTAACTCTAAAACTTTCTAAAGATAGGGAGATAAACAAATCTAATGAAGAATCAAGTGGCAGTCTTACCGCTCAATGGCAACGGGAATGGTCATTACTCAACCCAGCTAAAAATGGTTGACCCCAATGAGATTTACGATCCCCATTTTGAGAGCCTGGTTCAGCAAATGCTGGTGCGGGTGGGCGAAGACCCCGAGCGAGAGGGGTTGCAGCGAACTCCCCTCCGGGTAGCGAAAGCGATGGATTTTTTGACCAGTGGCTACAGCGCATCTCTGGATGACGTGCTTAACGATGCCCTTTTTGAAGCCGAGAGCCAGGAATTGGTACTGGTCAAGGATATTGAGTTCTACTCTTTGTGCGAGCATCACATGCTGCCCTTCTTTGGCAAGGCGCATGTAGGTTATCTGCCCAATGCCAAGATCATTGGCTTGAGCAAGATTGCCCGCCTGGTTGATCTGTTTGCCCGGCGCTTGCAGGTCCAGGAACGATTAACCAGCCAGGTAGCCGATACTCTGCTGGAGGTTCTGGATGCGCGCGGGGTGGCGGTAGTCATCGAAGCCAGCCATTTTTGCATGATGATGCGCGGGGTGCAGAAGCAGAACAGTTCCACCGTTACCAGCGCGATGCGAGGTGTATTTCAGGACGATGCCCAACTGCGCCAGGAGTTTATGCAATTGATCCGCGCTTAAATCAGGAGCGATGGTGAAAATATCTATGATTTGGGGTGCGGATAGGGCACAAAGGTATCCTCAACTTTGACTAAAAAAGGCCGGCTGAATTCAGCCGGCCTTTTTTACCAGCCCTGCTCATCTTTATCGCTGCGGCGGTTGATCCAACCCTCGCGGGCCGAGGATACGGTATCTCGCTCACCGCTTTTCATGATAATAATAATCCCCACGACCAGACCCACCAGCACCAGCAGGGCTACGGCGCAGAGACTCACCATCAGAACCAAGCTGACAATCATTACAATCTCCGTCGTAAATAGACCGCCAGCGGCAGACTGCTGACCCCCGGAAGACATTTTATTACCGGTGGTGGGCAGTAACTCGTGACGGTTCTTACTTCCAAACTCTTGACAAAGGTTACTGACCATTATAACATGGAATGGGTTGTGTTGTTACTTTGTTGCCTCAAACAATTTTACCCCAGCATACTGTTTACTTCCCCAATCAAAACCTCCCTCTTAAACCGGCCCCAAGCCCAGGGTGAGACAGGCAAAATTAAGTTTGACAAAAATTTCTATCTATGATAAATTGTTGGCAATTCAAACTCAAAGATGTTGACCAGGAAGAGTAACCGCTCAAGCGGCGTTCAGAGAGCCGGCTGCCCGGTGTGAGGCCGGTACGAGCGCGAGCGGTGAATGGGCCTGCGAGTTGCGCCCCGAACGTGTCACCAGTAGGCCGCGCCGGAGCCTCCACCGTTATCAGGGAGACGGATATTCAAGCCCACTGCGGCTGCGTATCTACTGAGTGAAACTGGCTTTGACCTAAACCTTGTGTGTTTCGCGCAAGGTTTTTCTTTTTAAGCCGGTTTAAGGGGGGTGGCACCACGGGAGATTCAACCTCTCGTCCCCGTCAAGTTCCATCTATTTGGACTCGACGGCGGCGGGAGGTTTTTATTTTGGCAGACAGTAGACAGTAGACGGTAGACGGGGAAAGAATTACCCCGTCTACTGTCTACCGTCTACCGTCTACTTATACAACTGGAGGGCAGCATGTACAAACCAACCTTAGAACAAGTGGAAGCGATGGCGGACAAGGGCAACCTGATTCCCATCCATCGCGATTTGCCGGCGGATATGGAGACGCCGGTCAGCATCTATCTTAAATTGCAGGATGAAGGCTCCAGTTTTTTGCTGGAGTCGGTTTCCGGGGGTGAGCAGGTGGCCCGCTACTCCTTCATTGGCGTGCGCCCGCGTGGGTTGATGACCACCTTTGGCAACGAGGTCTATATTGCCAGCGATGGTTATGGCCGCTCCATACCCCTGGAAAATGGGCTGGACCCACTGGAGGTCTTAAAAAGGGAGATGTCGCGCTACAAGCCGGTGCGCCTGGCCGACTTGCCCCGGTTTATCGGCGGCGCGGTGGGCTTTCTCAGCTATGATGCGGTGCGCCGCTTCGAGCGACTGCCCGACGACAATCCCGACGAACTCCACGTGCCCGAAGCGGCTTTTATGATTGCTCACACCTTGGTGGTTTTTGACCACGCCCGCCAACGGCTGCAAGTGGTCGCCAACGCCGATTTGACCCGCGGCGATGTTAGGACCGCCTATCAGCGAGCCATTTCCCGCATTGACGAAGTGGTAGCCCGCCTGAACGCCCCGTTGCCCGAAGTGTCGCCGCCCAACGATGTCAGCCACAACGGCCTGGTTTCCAACTTTACTGTAGAAGAATATCGAGAGACAGTCAATAAGGCCAAAGAGTACATCGCCGCCGGTGATATTTTTCAGGTGGTCCTCTCGCAGCGCCTGTCGCGCCGGACAACGGCCCATCCCTTTGCCATCTACCGGGCGCTGCGCATGCACAATCCCTCGCCCTATATGGTTTTTATGCGTTTCCCCGGCGGAGTTGGCAGCCCACCGCTGCATGTTATCTCGGCCAGCCCGGAGATGCACGTGCGCCTGGAAGAAGGCATAGCCGAACTGCGGCCCATTGCCGGGACGCGCTGGCGCGGCCTGACCGTCGAAGAGGATATTGCCCTGGCTGAAGAACTGCTCGAAGATGAAAAAGAGCGGGCCGAGCACATTATGCTGGTTGATTTGGGCCGCAACGACCTGGGCCGGGTGTGCGACTACAGCACGGTGCAGGTGGAAGAGTTGATGGTGGTCGAGCGTTATTCCCACGTCATGCACATCGTTTCTGATGTGCGCGGCAAACTCAAAGCGGGCTACGATGCCTTTGACCTGCTGCGGGCTACCTTCCCGGCCGGAACTGTCAGCGGCGCCCCCAAAGTGCGGGCCATGGAAATCATTGACGAGTTGGAACCGACTCGCCGGGGGATTTACGCCGGGGTCATCGGCTACATCGGCTACGACGGCACGATGGACTCCTGTATCGCCATCCGTACCGCCGTGATGCAGGGCGACACCGTTCATATTCAAGCCGGCGGCGGCATCGTTGCCGATAGCGACCCGCAGCGCGAGTACGAAGAGAGCTGGAACAAAGCCAAAGCGATGGCCGAGGCAGTCAAATATGCTGAACATCAAAGATAAAACAACGGCAGAGGTGCAGGGGGGCCGGGGAGCAGGGGAGACCCTCTTCCCCTACTCCCTACTACTTACTACCTACTCCCGTTTTTAGGAGGACTCCCATGATTTTACTCATTGATAATTACGACTCTTTTACCTACAACCTGGCCCAATACCTGGGCGAGTTGGGTTATAAAATTGAAGTGCGCCGCAACGATGCTATTACCCTGGACGAGATTGCGGCTATGAAACCTGACCAAATTGTAATTTCGCCCGGGCCGGGCACACCCGACGACGCCGGTATTTCGCTGGCCTTAATCGAACGCTTTTATCAGGAAATCCCGATTTTGGGCGTCTGCCTGGGCCACCAGGCTATCGGCCAGGCTTTTGGCGGTAAGGTGGTGCGGGCCAACAAAATTATGCATGGCAAAGTCTCGCCCATCGAGCACAACGGGCAGGGCATCTTCCACAATCTGCCCAGCCCGTTGACCGCCACCCGCTATCACTCGCTGATTGTGCAGGAGCCGCTGCCCGACTGCCTGGAAATCACCGCTCGGGGCAAAGACGCCGAGGTGATGGCCCTGCGGCACAAAGAGTATCCTGTGGTGGGGGTACAGTTCCACCCCGAATCCATTTTAACCGAATACGGCCATGAGATGCTGCGCAACTTTTTACAGGTCGAAGCCGGCGATTTCGGCCCGGCCAGGCCCACCACTGCGCCGGAGCCGGCGGCTGCCGCCGACACCCGTCCCGCCCCCACCATCATCTTTCCCATCAAAACCGCCATCAATAAAGTGATGAACGGCGAGCCGCTCAACATTGAAGAGGCCGAAGAGGTCATGTCGCAGATTATGGCCGGCGAAGCCACCCCGGCCCAAATTGGGGCCTATCTCACCGCCTTGCGGATGAAGGGGGAAACAGTCGAGGAAATCACCGGCAGCGCCCGCGCCATGCGCTCGCTGGCCGCGCCGGTGCGTTCCAACACCGGGCCGGCGGATTTGGTGGACACCTGCGGCACCGGCGGCGACAGCGCCGGGACGTTTAATATCAGCACCACGGCGGCGTTTGTGGTTGCCGGAACGGGTCAAAAAGTGGCCAAACACGGCAACCGCTCGGTCAGCAGCAAAAGCGGCAGCGCCGACGTGCTGGCTGCGTTGGGCGTCAATTTGGAACTGACCGCGGGGCAGGTGGCCCAGGCGATTGACGAGGTGGGCATTGGCTTTCTGTTTGCGCCCAAGCTGCACCCGGCGATGAAACACGCCATCGGCCCGCGCCGCGAGTTGGGGGTGCGGACGATTTTTAACGTGCTTGGCCCACTGACCAATCCCGCCGGGGCGCAGGCGCAGATTATCGGTGTGTACGATGAACGCTTGACCGAACCGCTGGCCCAGGTACTCGGTGAGTTGGGCAGCCGGGGGGCGTTTGTGGTGCATGGGCACGGCGGCCTGGACGAATTGACCACCACCGGCCCCAATCGGGTCAGCCGCCTACAGCAGGGCCAGGTGACTACCGAAACGCTGGACCCGTTGGACTTGGGCTTTGCCCGCGCCTCGCTGGCCGATTTGTTGGGCGGTACCGCGGAGGAAAACGCCACCATCACCCGCACTATCCTGGCCGGAGGCGAAAATGGGCCACGCCGGGACGTGGTGGTGCTCAACGCTGCTGCTGCCCTTGTTGCCGCCGGCAAAGCGGCCGACCTGCCTGCCGGTATCAAGCTGGCTAACCAGAGCCTCGACAGCGGCGCGGCTTTGGCGGTGCTGGAGAAGTTTATAGTTTTTACCCAACAAGTGGGAGGACAGTAAAGAAATTAGCCGGGATTTGGGGACACCAGCGTTCAAGTTCGTCGCTTTGAAAGCCGCGATTAAGTAAAAAACGTAACTGCTCAGCCATGTCATTTCGACCGCAGGGAGAAATCCCCGATACCTTACTTTTACGTGTTGTGCCCTGGGGATTTCTCGCTCCTTCGTCGCTCGAAATGACATGAGTCTGAGTAGTAACTAAAAAACAAAGAAAAATCCCCAAATCCCCTAATCCCGGCAATTAAGTTTGGAAAAACGATGACAATATTAGACGATATTATCAAATACAAACGCCATGAAGAACTGCCCAAACAGATGCAAGCCCGCGAGCCGGCCGTCGTGCGGGCCGAGGCCGCCCTATCTCCCAAACCGAGGGATTTTGTGGCCGCCTTACGGGCGACGAACCGGGTGGCCCTGATTGGCGAGGTCAAAAAAGCATCGCCCAGCAAGGGACTGCTGCGCCACAACTTCGACCCGGTTGAACTGGCTCAAACCTACGCCACCAACGGCGCAGCCGCCATCTCGGTGCTGACCGATGCCCGGTATTTTCAGGGCAAACTGGAGTATTTGAGCCAAATCCGAAAAGCTCTAGGGGCGACCGGAGACCGGAGACCGGAGACCGCCTCCTCGCCTCCTCGCCTCCTCGCCTCCTCGCCTCCCCTCCTCCGCAAGGACTTCATCTTCCATCCGTATCAAGTGTACGAGGCTCGCGCTGCCGGGGCCGATGCGCTGCTGCTGATTGCGGCGGTGCTCAACGATAAAGAACTGGCCGACCTGCTGGCCTTGACCCGCGAATTGGGCCTGACCGCCCTGATTGAAGTCCACGACCGGGCCGAGTTGGAGCGGGTTTTGCCGTTGCAGCCCCGGCTGATTGGGGTCAACAACCGCGATTTGCGCGATTTTTCGGTGGATTTGAACCTTTGCATCGAGCTACGCCAGCACGTGCCCGCCGATATCTGCTTTGTGGCCGAAAGCGGCATCCACACGGCGGCAGATGTAGCGCGTCTGGCAAAAGAGGGCATTGATGCGATTTTGGTTGGCGAGGCTTTGGTGAAATCGAAGGATGTAGGAGCAAAGGTGCAAGAGCTGGCAAGCGTGATGCGTGAAATGTGAGGCGATGACTCGTGAGGCGAAGAGGTGAGGAGAAAAAACTTTTCGTCCGCTTCGCGTCCTCGCCTCATCGCGTCCTCGCCTCATCCATTTCTGCCACGATCGCCGCATTGACGCGCACATTTTCCAGGTAACTTTGTTGGAGTTCGGAACTATGGATGAGGTCAGCTTTGGCTTTGACCAGGGTGTACGCTTCATAGAGCGCCCGCTGCGTTTCCGGCTCGTCGTTGCGGGCGCGGCAGACTAGAGCGTAAATCCACCAGACATTTTGCGGGGGATACTCGCCGCTGCCGGAACTGTTTTGCAGGTGCTCGATGGCTTCGCGTAGGGATTGATAGGCCAGTACAGCATCACCGGCAGCCAGACTGGCTTCGCCCATTGCCGCTAGACTGGCTACATAGTTGCCGGTTTCGCCCAGGTCGCGGCGCAGGCTGCAAGCCAGATGAAAACGGCGCACTCCTTCCTCGGCCTGGCCGCGAGCCAGGTACAGGTAGCCCAGGTCGTGCAGGCAAAAAGCCGCACCGCGCCGATCGCCAATGGTGTTACGCAGGGCCAGCGAGCGTTCCAGGTTTTCCTGGGCCTGACGGTAATCGCCCAGAATCGTTTGGACCTGGCCCAGCGTATTTAGACTAATACCTTCCCGCAGGCGGTCGCCGATGGTGTGACTGATGGCGAGAGCTTGCAGATAACACTGCTGGGCCTGCTCGTACCGGCCCAGGCTGGCTTCGAGCAGGCCCAGGTTGTTGGCGCAGCCGGCCTCACCGCCGCGGTCGCCGCTGGCCCGGTAAAGTTCCAGGGCTTGCTGGTAATCCTGGCGGGCCTGTTCGTAGTCGGACATCTGGGTGTGGATGAGGCCCAGATAATTGAGACTGGTGGCTTTGAGTAGGTCGTCGTTGACCGCGCCATCTATCGCCAACGCTTGCTGAAATGCGGCGCGGGCTTCGAGATAGCGGCCCTGCCGCCACTCGGTAATGCCCAAGTTGACCAGAGTCCGGGCGGCCCACAGCGGCTGCCGGCTCTGCTCGGCCAGAGTCAGGGTTTCCCGGGCAATCTCGACGGCTTCGTGATAGTCGCCCAGGTTGGTTGCCAGTTGCAGCCGCCGGTTGCCGGTTTCCAGTTGGCGGGTTACATCCGCTTCGGCCAGGGCCAATTGTCTCATCCGGGCCAGGTCTTCTATCTGAGCCATGCGGTTGCCCAAACGGCTATAGGCCAGTTCCCGACCGGCCAGCAGGTCGTACTGCACCTTAACAACTTCAAGCGCTTCGGCTACGGTTAGCGCATCGCCAAAATAGCCGATGGCCGCTTCGTTGGCATAACCATCGAGCGCTTTTTGACCGGCCAGGCGCAGGTAATGCAGGGCTTTGTCGCGCTGGTTGCTGCGGGCATAATGGTAAGCCAGCAGGTCCACAATCTCGCCCTCATTTTGGGCGTAGCGGGTCTCCAAAACCGCGCCGATAGTGGCGTGCAGCTCACGCCGCTGCGAGTAAAGCATGGTTTCGTAGGCCACTTCCTGGGTGATGACGTGCTTGAAAAGAAAGTCTAGCTCGCTCTCTTTGGCCTCCTGGCGGGTGAAATCTTTGGCTTGCAGACTGGCCAGATGAGCGTTGAGAGTCGTGGTTGCTGTGACCCAGGGATGGACCGCCTCGAGCAAGTCACGTTGAAAAGTGCGACCAATGGCCGCCGCGACTTTGAGGGTGATTTTTTCGGCCTCCGGCAGCCGGTCAATGCGAGCCAGAACCACTTTTTGCACCGTGTCTGGTAGTTCCTGCTTGTCCAAATCGCCGGTAAGCTGACATTCGCCGTTTTCGATGGTGAGGGCGCCCATGCTCAGCAGCGAATTGAGCAATTCCTCGATGAAAAGAGGGTTGCCCTGGCCTTTGCGCCCAATCAAATCGGCCAGCGGGGCGGGCAGAGATTTGACGCCCAGCTTGGTCTGGGCCAATTTCAGGCCGGCTTCCGGCTCTAACTCTTCCACCTGGATGGTGGTGGTGTAGGGCAAAGCCAGCAAACGCTGATAAGCCGGGGGGACCGGCTGACCGGGCGGGCGATGGGCCAGCAGCAGCAAGATGGGCTGGGTGGTAATTTCAGCGGCCAGGTAAATGGCGAGTTCAAGCGAAAGCTCATCGCTCCAGTGGGTATCTTCCAGTAAAAGGAGGGTGGGCCGCTGCTGGGCTTCGGCCAGAGCAATGGCCCGGATGGCGGCAAAAATATTGTCACGGCGCAGGTCGTCGCTTAGGTTACGGGTCAGGTCGGTTTCTTCAGCCTCCAGGCCCAGAATATTAGCCAGCAGGGGCAGGCGTTCCAGCCAATAAGCTTCACGGGAACCGCCGGTTTGCTGGGGACCCGTCGCCGGGGCCGAAGTTGACAAGCGGTGCAGCAGCCGGGTCAGACGCGCCAGGCGTTCTTTGACCGACAGCCGGGAAGAAAGGCCGGCAATAGAAGAGAGAATACCGCGCCAGGGCAGGTAGGGGGTTTTGCTGCCATAGCTGACACAATCGCCGCCGTGCGATACGCCGCCGCGTTCCATCCAGCGGCGCACAATTTCGGCGGCCAGGCGGCTTTTGCCCACCCCGGCTTCACCGCTGAGCAGCAGCACTTGGCCCGCGCCGGCCCAAACGTGGTCGGCCAGGGTCTCAACAATTTTGAGTTCCTTGTCTCGCCCGGTCAGCTCCTGGCTGCTGCGTAGATAGCTCATGACCAATTCTTCCTGGTCCTGCTCTTTTTCGCGCAGGGCCAGAAAAACGTGACGCAGTTCGGCTTTGCCCTTGAGGTGAATCTCGCCCAAATCCTGAAACTCGAAGAAACGGCCTGCCTGACTCTGCACCGAGCGGTCTACCCAAACTTCGCCGGGGCCGGCTTTTTGCATCAGCCGGGCGGCCAGGTTGACCGTATCGCCGATAACGGTGTACTCCCGGCGCTGCGGCGCACCGAGGGGGCCGGCAAACAGCGGCCCGGCGGCCAGGCCAATTTGGGCTTCCAGGCGGTGGCGAGCAGCCACTTTACCCAGCGCCAGGGCACAAGCGACGGCCCGGACCTCGTCGTCTTCGTGAAAGAAGGGCGGCGCGCCGAACAGCACCAGCAGCACACTGCCTTTATCGCCGACGGCCAGCTTGTTGACGCTGCCCTCGAAGCGGTAAATCATCTCCTGGGCGTCGCGCAAAAAACTGCTCAGGCGCGGCCCAGCTTCGGGGTCGTGGTCATAATCCAGGCCGCTGAAACCGACAAAACAAACGGTCATCGGCTTGAGTTCGGCCAACATGTCTTTGTAGTTGCTCTCCAGGCTGCTGGAGATAGCGCCGGGGATATAACTGCGCAGCGCCGTAGCAACGGTGGCCGCAGCAGTCTCGTCCAGGGTGGACCAGTCGGGCAGCGTCGAGGCGGTGGGGCGGGATTCGCCACCGGTGTGGATGAGACGATAGAAGCCTGGTACAACCTCGACCGCCTGAACCGTCTGACCGGCCAGAAGTCGCCAGGCGGTTTCATCGGCTACGATTTCGCCAGCCTGGGCGTGATTTTCGGCGTGGCTCATATTGGCCAGGGGCGCGCCGGCCAGCACATATTCCCAGCGCCCGTAGACGCCGCCGGCGTGAACTTCCAGCACTTCGCCGGCGCTGAGGCCGATTTTCATTTTGAGTTCAAAATCGCCCTGTTTACTGGAGATGGTGGCGAAGCGGGCCATAGCCGCTTGCATGGCAAAAGCAGCCTGGGCGGCCCGACCTACGGCCTCAGCCAGTTCCGTTGTCGCGCAGGGCCAGATGAGGCTCAGGGCGTCGCCGCCAAATTTGACCACCTGGCCGCCGTGCGATTCGACGGTGGTGATGAGGGCTTCAAAAACGCGGTTGAGGATAGCAGTCAACTCTTCCGCGCCGCGCACCCCCGCAGAGGCCAGCCCTTCGGCCAGGGGGGTGAAGCCGGAAATATCGGCAAAAACTGTAGCCGCGTGGAAGCGCCGCCACTCGCCGCCCAGTTGCCGGTGCGGGTTTTGCAGCAACAACTGCGTGACCGGCGGCGGCACATAAACACTCAGGGTTTGAAGTTGTTCAATGGTTGTCATCATAAGTAAGGCACGTGTTGCGTAGTGCGTGGTGCGTAGAATGAACGGAACACGCAATTGAAATTTGACTGCAAGCAAAATTCGGTAATGATTGGGAGCTTGGAAGGTTGGATACAGCCCGATTATCCAGACCTCCAGCCTTCCATGCTTCCAGACCATTTTCAATTTTGGGGCAGAAGGGCGTAGTGGAAGGTGGTCCCCCGGTACTATTGTAGCACAAAATTTTTTGAATCGCGTTTGAGAACTTTGAATTTAACGTTGTTAAAAATATTAATCGCACCAGTGAGAGTATTTGTTCAATAGGACAATAGTTTAGTATACTGGCGCGTGAGGCGTGAGGCGTAAAATGAGATGCTTGGTTATTTATAGTTGTCCAGAAAAGTTTTCGTCATCGAAACAGGTAGCAAGGTAGCATGTAGCAGGCCATAAGTTTGCTACTTTGCTACCTGCTACCTTGATTGTTGGGAAGGAATTTTTCTGGACACCTATAAGAGGACAAGAATGACAAAAGTTAAGATCTGCGGGATTACCAATTTAGAAGATGCCCTCGTGGCAGTGGAGGCTGGGGCAGATTTGCTGGGCTTTATTTTTTATGAGCCAAGTCCCCGCTATGTGAGGCCGGAAACTGTGCGGGAAATAGTGTCAGGTGTCAAGTGTCAGGTGTCAGGTGATACAGTACAAGAAGCCAAAGACCGGGATCAAAGACCCTACGCACCACGCACTACGCACCACGTTGCTTTCGTCGGCGTCTTTGTCAATAGCCCGCTCGACACTGTCGCTCACCTGCTGGATTTCTGCCAACTCGATGCCGCTCAATTGCACGGCGAAGAGTCGCCGGAGTTTGTAAGGCATTTTGCGGGTCGGGCCTTCAAAGCGCTGCGGCCACAGTCACCGGAGGAAGCCGAAACTCTCATTCAATATTATCAACCTCCCAACCTTCTAACCTTCCAACCTTCCAACCTTCCCCTCCTCCTCCTCGACGCCTACCACCCCAATCTCTATGGCGGCACCGGCCACGTGACCGATTGGGAGATGGCGGCCAGCATCGCCCGGCGGTATCCGATCATGCTGGCGGGGAGTTTGACGCCGGAAAATGTGATCGAGGCAATACGAGTGGTTCAACCCTGGGGCGTTGATGTGAGCAGCGGGGTGGAGCGGCAGAAGGGTAGAAAGGATCACGAGAAGGTAAGGGCATTGGTGGAGGCAGTGAGAAATGTAAACGCAGTCAAAGGAGCAGAAAAAGGCAGCACGGTATCATGAACATTCCGCGTAAAGTTCTCATTACCGGAGCCACCGGCTATGTGGGTGGACGGCTGATCCCTCGCCTGTTAGAAGCTGGCTACCACGTCCGGGTCCTGGCGCGCGACCCCAGCCGTCTGCAAGGTCGGTTCTGGTCTAACCGAGTCGAAGTGAGGGTGGGCGATGCGCTAAAGCCGGACACTTTGCCAACAGCACTGGCCCAGGTAGAGGCGGCTTATTACCTCATCCACGGCATGAGCGACAGCGCAGATTTTTACGAGCGCGATTTGAAGGCCGCCCGCAACTTTGCCCAGGCAGCTCGGTCTGCTGGAGTCAAACAGTTGATCTATCTGGGGGGACTGGGTGATCCCCAGGCTGATCTGTCCCCACATTTGCGGTCTCGCCAGGAAACGGGCCAGGCCCTGCGTGAGGCCGGTGTGCCGGTCACCGAGTTTCGGGCCGCGATTATTGTCGGTTCGGGGAGCATCTCCTTTGAGATGATCCGCAATCTGACCGAGCGTCTGCCGGTGATGATTTGTCCGCGCTGGGTGTTTACCCGTACTCAGCCTGTCGGCATCCGCAATGTACTGGATTATCTGAGTGCGGCGCTTGAAACGCCGGAGTGCTTCGATCAAATTATCGAAATTGGCGGGCCGGAGGTTATGACCTATGCTGAGATGATGCTGGGCTATGCCCGGGTGCGCGGGCTGCACCGTTGGTTGATTTCGGTACCGGTGTTGACCCCTCGGCTGTCCTCTTACTGGGTACACTGGATGACGCCGGTTCCGGCAGCAATTGCCCGGCCCTTGATCGAAGGTCTGCGCAATGAAATGGTTGTGCGCGACAATACCGCTCACCGTCTTTTTCCGCACGTCCAGCCCATGGATTATGAGACCGCTGTTCGCCAGGCGGTGGAGCAGTTAGAGCGCGGCCAGATTGAAACGGCCTGGAGTGACGCCTTGGTTACGAGCCAGGGTGACTTTACGCCGGTGGCATTAACTCAAACCCAGGGCATGATTATCGAAAGGCGGCAGAGGGTGGTAGCGGCCTCACCCGCGACAGTTTATCAAGGTTTTACCGGCCTGGGTGGCGCGCGCGGTTGGCTCTATGCCAACTGGACCTGGCAACTGCGCGGCCTGCTGGACCGGTTGGTCGGCGGGGTGGGATTGCGTCGGGGGCGGCGTCATCCGGATGAAGTGCGGGTAGGGGATGCGCTTGATTTTTGGCGGGTGGAGACGGTTGAACCGAATAAATTGCTGCGGCTACGGGCAGAGATGAAGGTTCCCGGCCTGGCCTGGCTCGAGTTTGAGGCCAAACCTCAAACCGAAGCGCAAACCTTGCTATCGCAAACTGCTTTCTTTGCGCCCAAGGGTTTGTTTGGCCAACTCTACTGGTATCTACTTTACCCAATCCACCGGCTGATTTTTTCGGGAATAATCCGCCAACTGGCCCGGCGAGCCGAAGCCGTTCAACAGGGAGTAGATTTTTTTCCCTCGGATACACCGGCGACCCAGCGTAAACTGGCTGGACTGGCCCTGGCTGCGGCTCTGGCGCTGCTGTTAATCACTGTCATCTGGTTGTGGCAGCGGGATGAGTCAAACCGGATCAATGAATAACGCCATCATCTTTTGCCCGACAAAAATTGTCATACTCAGTGGATCCAATTTTCGAGGAGTGAGGCACGCCCACGTGCCGAACACCGCCGCACGTGGGCGTGCTGGCTCCTCAAATTTGGATCCACTGATACTAATCTGTACGATCAGGGAGTCGCAATGAACACACCATCTAAAGGTAAATTCGGCCCTTACGGCGGCCAGTTTGTACCCGAAACACTGATGCCGGCCTTGGCTGAGTTGGAGTCCGCCTATGAAGCGGCCCAGGCTGATCCGGAGTTTCAGGCTGAATTTCAGCATTTGCTCAAAACTTACGTGGGGCGGCCCACCCCGCTGACTTACGCCGGGCGGCTGACGGCGCACCTGGGTGGGGCCAAAATCTATCTCAAACGAGAGGATTTGACCCACACCGGGGCGCACAAAATCAACAACGCCCTGGGCCAGGCCTTGTTGGCTAAACGCATGGGCAAGCCGCGCATCGTGGCTGAAACCGGGGCCGGTCAGCATGGAGTCGGCAGCGCCACCGCCTGCGCTCTGTTGGGGTTGGAGTGCATCGTCTACATGGGTGAAGTGGATATGGCTCGCCAGCAGCCCAATGTCTTTCGTATGCGCTTAGCCGGAACCGAGGTGCGCCCGGTGAGCAGCGGCAGCCGAACTCTGAAAGACGCTATCAACGAAGCTATTCGAGATTGGGTAACGAATGTGCGGACGACTCACTACCTGCTTGGTTCGGTGCTGGGACCACACCCCTATCCAACCATAGTCCGTGACTTTCAGAGCGTGATTGGCCGGGAAGCCCGCGCCCAGATCCTGGAAGCCGAGGGCCGCCTGCCCGATTTGCTGCTTGCTTGCGTCGGCGGTGGATCGAACGCTATGGGTCTGTTCCACCCATTTCTGGATGACAAGTCGGTAGATATGCTCGGCGTCGAAGCAGGCGGTAGCGGCATCGAGACGGGCAAGCATGCGGCCAGGTTTGCGCCGCCGTCCCTCGCGGAAGGAGGCAGGAGCGGGGTCGAGGCGCGTTTGGGCGTCCTCCATGGCACCAAATCCTATGTGTTGCAAACGCCCGACGGCCAGATTGCCGAAACGCACTCGATCAGCGCCGGGTTGGATTATCCCTCGGTCGGGCCGGAGCATGCCTGGCTGCGTGACCAGGAACGGGCCGGTTATACCTATGCCACCGACGAAGAGGCGCTGGCAGCGGTCAAAACCCTCAGTCAAATGGAAGGGATTATCCCGGCCCTGGAATCCGCCCACGCCATCGCCGAGGTCATCAAACGCGCCCCCACCATGCCCAGGGACAGTATCATCATCGTCAACCTATCGGGCCGGGGCGACAAAGATTTGGATACGATTATGCGAGAGTTAGGAAAACGTGAAGCGTGAAACGTGAGGCGTGAGGCGTAAAAATTTCACGTATCACGTATCACGCATCATCTATTAAGGAGTTATTTATGAACAACACCCAAACTGGCAAAAAACGAGTCTTCTCCGGCATCCAGCCATCGGGGAATTTGCACATCGGCAATTATTTGGGGGCTATTAAAAACTGGGTGGCGGAGCAGCACAAATATCACAATGTTTTTTGCATTGTTGACCTGCACGCCCTGACCGTGCCGCAAGACCCAGCGGAACTGTACCAAAAAACGCGAGAGGTGGCCCTGCTGTACCTGGCCTGCGGGATTGACCTGGAACACTGCGCCATTTTTGCCCAGAGCCACATTTCGGCTCACTCCGAGCTGACCTGGCTGCTCAACTGCGTCACCCCGCTCGGCTGGCTGGAGCGGATGACCCAGTACAAAGATAAAGCGGCCAAGCAGGAGAGCGTCGGCGTGGGGCTACTGGATTACCCGGTGCTCATGGCCGCCGACATCATTTTGTACGATAGTCACTATGTGCCGGTGGGCGAAGACCAGAAGCAGCATGTGGAATTGACCCGCGATATTGCCATCCGCTTCAACAACCTGTACGGTGAAACGTTTGTCGTCCCCGATGTGCTGATTCCCAAAGCCGGGGCGCGGGTCAAAGGGCTGGATGACCCGACGGCCAAAATGAGCAAGAGCAGCGTCACTCAGGGGCATGCGCTGCGGCTGCTCGACCCGCCGGACGTGCTGCGTAAATCCATTATGCGGGCCACCACCGACTCGCTGAACCGGATTGCTTTTGACCCGGAAAATCAGCCCGGCGTGTATAACCTGCTCAACATTTACCAGGCCATTACCAACAAGAGCCAGGCAGAAATCCTGGCCGAGTTTGAGGGCAAGGGCTACGGCAACCTCAAAAAACAGGTGGCCGAGGCGGTCATTGCGGCGCTGGAACCGATGCAGACCCGCTACTATGAGATGGCCCAAGACCCGGCCTACATCGAGCAGATTCTCAAAGAAGGCGCGGACCGCGTCCGGCCCATTGCCGAGCACCGGCTGCGGGTGGCCCAGGAACGATTGGGATTACGGAAATAGGAATGACGAATGGCGAATGGCGAATTATTTTATAAAGATTCGCCATTCGCCATTCGCAGATTTGCAGAGAGGAACTTATGACTGGAATTGAACACATCAAAAATGCTTTTACTCAGGGCCGTCCGGCCTTTATGCCCTACTCGGTGCTGGGGTACCCGACTCGTCAGGCCGGGCTGGAAACGATCCGGGCGGTCGTTGCAGCCGGGGCCGACCTGTTGGAACTGGGCGTCCCTTTTTCCGACCCGCTGGCCGATGGACCGACAATCCAGGCCGCAACGCAGAAGTCGTTGGAAAATGGGACGACGGTCAAGGATTGCCTGGCCCAGGTGCGTGAGCTGCGCCAGCAGGGTATTGACACCCCAGCCCTGCTGATGGGTTATATCAATCCCATCCTGGCTTACGGCCCGGAAAAATTCACAGCCGACGCGGCGGCGGCGGGGGTAGACGGCCTGATTGTGCCCGATTTGCCGCCGGAAGAAGCCGCCGAACTGGAAGCCCTCTGCGCCGAACACGGTCTGGCCCTGGTTTACCTGCTGGCCCCCACCAGCACCCCGGAACGTATCAAAGCCGTGGTCGAAAAATCACAGGGTTTCATCTATCTGGTCTCGCTCACCGGAGTCACCGGGGCAAGAAATGAACTCCCGCCAGACCTGGCTGAGTTTGTGGCGCGAGTTCGAGCGCAAACCAGCCTCCCCCTGGCCGTCGGTTTTGGCATTGGCAATGGCGAACAGGCTCGCGCCGTTGGCCGGCTGGCCGACGGGGTCATCGTCGGCAGCGCCCTGGTCAAACGCGCCGCCGAATCGCCGGAACGGGTGCGGGAGTTGGCCCAGGAACTTCGGGCAGCTCTATAAACCGTGATACGTGATGCGTGATACGTGATGATCTTATATAGAAAACCCTCACACATCACGTATCACGCATCGGGATGGTTCAATTACGGGCTGAAATAGGTTGACACTTTTGGTACCTTAAAAAATAAATTATCCTGGCTGGGTAGCCGTCGTGGGTGGGAACAACTGGTCTAACACCTCCGCAAGAGAAAGAGCATCCGACACACCAGCCAACTCCAGGGGGCTAGAGCCGCTGCGCTTGCCCCGTTCAAACTGGTGGTGGTTCCAGAAGAGTTGGAGCAAGGGTAGTAACCATTGGGGCATGCCCCGGTGAGTCTGTAAGTGGGGGCGCAGCCAACTGTGCAGGGACTCGGCCAAGCTGGAGGAGCGGTGGAAGAGGCCCAGGGTCTCCCAGACGAGCGGCACGATAGAGCGGAGGGCTGCGGGCAGGTCAGTCTCAAGGTTCAAGTTCAAGGTGTGGCGGTGTTGCCAGGTCCACAGGACAAAAGCTTGGGTGTCAGCCGCCAAGTTCTTGAGCAGCGGGGTCAGGTGTTGCTCCAGCCACGCCAACGGGGCCAGCAGTTCGGGTAACTTCTGCTGAAGATCGTCGGCGAAGGTGGTAATGTCTGCCTGGCCCAATTCCTTGAGCAGGGTGATAGCCGTTTCCAGGGTGGCTTTGGTTGTGGCGACGGCGACCAGTTGATGGCTGGGGGTGAGAGGTTCCAAAGCCTGCCGCACTTCCGCCAGCAGCCACGACCAGGTGTCGAAGGTGGTGATGGCTTGGGTGGCCTCGACCTGAGCCTGAGCCAAGGGGACCTTGCTGGTGAGCCGCCGCCCCCGCCGCCGGATCAGTCCTCGCGCTTGCAACTCGGCTCGACGCGCCCGTTCGGCGGTGTCGATGGCCCGGTAGGCGGCGCCTTCCAGCCGTCGGCTCAGGCGATGAGCTTCTTGCAGCAGGTGAAACAGGTCGGGCCGCAAGGGTAGGGCCAGTTTGGCTTCCCGCACCCCCGCCCGCAGTCCGGTGCCCCCGTCACAGGCCAGGTCCTGGAACTGGATGCCCCGTTCGACCAAATCCAGGTAAGTCAGCCCCCAGGTCGTCCCATCGCGGTGCTCCGCTGGGGTCAAGTTCAGCACCAGGAAGGACCGCCCGTCCACCACGGTCAGACACGGTTGCCGGCCTTGAAAGATTTCGTCGGCCTCACCCAGAATCGGCACCGGGATCACCACGGCTTGATTATAGACCGCGGCCTGCTGACCCGCCGCCTGAAGCGTCTGGCTGATGTAGCCGACCGACCGCTCCACCCCCAACAGCAGTTCCAGCCCGGTTTGGATCCCTCGTACGCTCCCGGTTAGCATCGGCCACAGCGCTATGGCCCGCTGGATGAAACTGGAACTGATGTCCAGGCTTTGTTTGAGCGGACAGGGTCCGGGGTCATGCGGCTGCAAGGTTTCTTGCAAGCTCTGCATCGCTTTATGGCGCCACTCGTACAACAGCGTCCGGGATACCCCATAGTCTTGCGCCAATTGGCTGGCTCGCCCCCACCCACGTTCGTGGGCGCTCAACACCATCTCGACCGTGATTTGCATCCGGGTTGACAAATCCAACCCAGCTATGCGATACTGTGCCATTAGGAGCCTCCTTCTTTCAGGTTTGATGTGGTCTCGTAACCCTTATCTTGCCTGAAAAGGTGGCTCCTGTAAACCTATTCTGTTGTTAATGTGTCAACCTATTTCTGAACCATCCCCACGCATCAATCCTCTTTTGCCCTATCCCAATCTCATGGCATAATATCCCCCTATGTGGCGACAGTTAACCTTAGCCATACCAGTGGGATTAATTTTTGTTTTAACCGCCTGCCAGCTCGACGCCGAGCAGCGCTTTCCGCTTATCGCCTGGCAAACCGAGACGCCGACGCCCACGTTTACTTTCACTCCTACCCTTACTGCTACCCCCACCCCTTCACCAACCGATACTCCCACTCCTACCGCCACCCCCACTAACACCCCAACCCCCACTGCCACGCCCCTGCCCAGTGACCGCCTCCATACGGCTCAGCGGGCCTTTACCAACGGCGATTACGAAACCGCCCGCGCGGAATTTGACGCGTTGTTGGCCGACCCCGGCGCCGATGCCTACGAACAGCGGTTGGCCCTCCATTGGCGGGGGCGCAGCGAACTGCTGGCGGGCGACCCCACCGCTGCCGTGTCCAGCCTCTCCATGTTTGTCCAGCAGTACCCCAGCGACGAATTGACCCGCGCCGCCCAATTCAACCTGGGCCTGGCTTATGAGCAGGCCGGACAGCCGGACGAGGCCGTGCTGGCCTTGCGGGGCAGCATCATCCCTGATGACCCGGCCAACATATATATTTATGAACGGATAGGTGACGCGCTGCTGCGGACTAATGCCTACACCGACACCATCGCCGCCTATCAAGAAGGCATTCAAGCCACCAGCGACCTGTCGTTTCAAGTCCACCTGCGAGAGAGCATCGCTCAAGCCGAACTGGCCCGCGACAACCCGGCCGGCGCTATTGCTCAGTACGAAACCATCTTGAGTGTGTCTCGAATTGAAGCCTATCGAGCCAAGATTTTGCGGCTGTTGGCCGAAGCCCATCTGGCCGCCGGTGAGACCGAAGCCGCCCAAGAGCGTTACCTGGAAGCGGTCAACAATTATCCGCAGGCTCATGACAGCTACCTGGCCCTGGTCGAGTTGGTCAATGCGGGTATGCCGGTGGATGATTTTCAGCGCGGCCTGGTTGATTATTATGCCGGGGCTTATGAGCCGGCGGTTATTGCTTTTGAGCGGTATCTGAACCCGCCAGACCCTATCACCAGCACGACCGTTCTGACTTCAACCGCTGAACTGACCACCTCTGTGGCAAAGGCCGGACCGCCGCCCAAAGCCGCCGAAGCGCTCTGGCTGCTGGGGCTGTCGCAGCAGGGATTGGGCCGCTACAACGGGGCAATCAATGCCTTCGAGCGTTTAATTGACGACTATCCCACCAACGCCAATTGGGGCAAAGCGCATTTGGAAATCGGCAAGGCGCTGGCCGGGCAGAATAATATCAGCCAGGCCAAAGCCGCTTTTCGAGAGTTTGCGGCCAAGAAGCCAACGCATCCGCTGGTCGGAGAATCGCTGTGGCGGGCAGCCCGCCTGGATTTGGACGGTGATTTGCTGGACGAAGCCTACACCCACTTGCGCCAGTTGGCCGAAAAATACCCCACCGATGAGTACGCCGACGATGCCCTGTATTGGGCCGGTTATGCCGCCTTCAAAGCGGAGGATTACGAGCAGGCGCTTATTCCCTGGGCCACTTTGATGGACAAATATGCCGACAGCGACCTGGCTAACTTTGGCGGCTATTGGCAGGCCAAAACGCTGCTGGTTTTGGGCCGGCAGGACGAAGCCGAGACGGTTCTAAAACACCTCTCGACCAGTTCGCTTAATTACTACAGCCTGCGGGCGCACGACCTGCTGACCGGGGTTCAACCCCATACGGTTCCTCTGGAAGTGCCCGGCCCGGCCGAGTTGAGCCGCGAAAAAGCCGCGGCCGAAGCGTGGCTGGCGGAGTGGTTGGACCTGACTGCTTCCGACAATCCGTCCAGCTTGAGCGCCGAGGTGCGGGCCGACCCGGCCTTCCAGCGCGGGGATGTCCTGCTGTATTTGGGCTTGCGGGCCGAAGCGCTGGCCGAATTTGAAAAAGTCAAAGATAACTGGTGGGACAATCCCCTGGCCCTATACCAGCTTTCGGTTTATTTTCGGGATAAGGGCCTGGGCCGGTTGAGTATTGTCACTGCCGCCCGCCTGATTACGCTCTCCCCGGCCGGCGACCCGGAAAATGCGCCCATTTTTGTGCAGCGTTTGTTTTACCCCATTTTGTTTGACGACCTGATTTTTGCCGAGGCTGAACAGCACGAAGTTGACCCGGCTCTGCTGCTGGCCATCATGCGCCAGGAGAGCCTGTTTGAGCAGTCGGCGGAGTCTATTGCCGGGGCGCGCGGCTTGATGCAGGTCATGCCGGCCACCGGCGATTACGTAGCCGAGCGGAGCGCATTTGAGCGAGTCTACCACCCCGACCAGCTCTGGCTGCCCTACATCAGTGTTAAATTTGGGGCCTGGTACATCAGCCAGCAGTTGGGCATTTTTGAGGGCAATCAATTTGCGGCGCTGGCCGCCTACAACGCCGGGCCGGGCCACGTGCTGGAGTGGGTTAAAACCTCCGATGACCTGGATATTTTTGTCGAGCGCATCCCCTTCCGGGAGTCCAGGGTTTACATCAGGAATATCTACGTCAATCTGGCGGCTTACCGCCGTTTGTATGGCCCTCCCGCGGAAGAGGCAGCGGTTAATGATTAGTTAGCTTGCAAAAACTAACCGGTAACTTCTCACCAATCCCAAACGGTTTGTTGCCAAAAAGCACACATCAGGCTATATTCACCCTATGAAATACTTCGTCTGGGATAATGACAAGAACCAGTTATTGAAAGCGGAACGGAATATCTCTTTTGAAGAAGTCGTGTTTCATCTCGAAAAGAAACACCTGCTGGATATTGTGGAGCATCCCAACCAGGAAAAGTACAAAGGTCAGAAAATCTTTATTGTCAATATTAACCACTACGCCTACCTGGTTCCTTTTGTCGAAAATGAACAGGAAATATTTCTAAAAACGATTATTCCTAATCGGAAAGCAACAAAGAAATATTTACGAGGTCAGGATGAAGATGAGTGACATAAAGTTAGATATCGAAGAAAAAGAGTTGTTGGCATCCTATGAAGCGGATGAGTGGCAGTCCGTCGGCAATTTAGAAGAAAAGGCCCAAGCCTACAGTGAATATGCCAGGGCTACTTTCAAAAAAGATAGGCGGGTCAATATCAGAATTTCGAATAAAGATTTAGAGGCATTACAAAAGCGAGCTCTGGAGGAAGGTCTGCCATATCAGACCTTAATCGCCAGTGTTTTGCATAAGTTTGTCAGTGGGCGTTTAGTGGAACGGGGTTGAAAGATTGGGTAAAAAGAGTCTAACCCAAGTAAGTTGCCTTTTTAAGTTTTTATACAGCCTGTCGCTCTAGCCGGCCATCTTTGTGGCCTGGCGGCTTGGCTTATAAACGCAAACACCCCAATACCCTGTTCGTCATCTCGGAGGTATAGAAGGCTGAAAGCCCCGTCCTTCCAACCCTCCATTCCTCCAACTTTCCAAAATTATAGTCTCGAAATCTTATTGTCCTATCCCTGTCAGTCATGGTATAATGAGAGTGGCACTCACTGTTAACCAACTTTAGGATTGTGGATTAAACAACTTCCCTAATTCACAGGAGATTAGAGATTGGAGATTAACCTGAATCCTCAATCTCTAATCTCCAATCTTCCTTAATCAAGAACAGCAGGATCATCCGTCGTGCTCAACTCTCTGCTTAATGCTTTTGGCAGCCCCGCCGTAACGCTTGCCTATTACCTGTTCACCTTTTTTGCCATCGAAGCGACCCTGGTGATTGCCTGGGGCCAGTGGCAGCGCAGCGACTCGTTTCGGGCGCGCCGGCTCACCGTGGCTTTTGGCAGCATGACCCTTTTACGGGTGGTGCTGTTTGTGCTGGCTTTTATGAGCCGTAGTTCGGTTGAGGTAGCCAATTTGTGGCTGCCGCCGTTTGAACGGGCCATGGGGGTTGCCAGTTTGGGGTTTCTGGTCTGGGGCTTCACCCCGTTCATGCGTGAAAAGGGTCTGAGCGCGACGGTACTGCTGGCCCTTAATACCCTCTTTGCCTTTGTTTTTTTCTTCCTGGCCGCCGCCTTTGGAACCGGCAGCGATTTCAATAGCACGGGCTGGGACATCTTTTTTACCGGCTGGCAGCTTTTGTTAGCCATTTTTGGGGCGGTTAACTGCGCCTCAAAGCTGGACGATGAGCGAGCCTATGCCCTCTCTAGCTTTGGCGCGTTGGGTCTGGGCTACCTGCTGCACTTTTTCTTCCTGTCCGGCTACCCTGCGCCGCACAACCCGGTGTGGGTCCGTCTGGTGGAAATGTTTGCCTACCCTGTTTTCGCGGTGGCGGTTTACCAGGGCGCGATTCAATCGCTGCGGGCGCGGACACAGGAGTATCAGAATTTAAGCCAGATTTCGCTGGATCAAATCAAGGGTTTGATCAGTCTGTTTGAAGCGACCCGCGAGATTACCTCTTCGCTCGACCTGTCGCATCTGCTCGATGGGGCTACCCGCAGCGTGGCCGAGGCGATTGGGGCCGACCAGTGCGCCATCGCCCTGCCGGAGGATAACTCCGATGATATGTCCCAACTGCGCCTGGTTTCGATTTACAACCCCAGCCGCAAGGGCCGGGGCGAGTCGGTCAGTTTCCCCCTCAACGACCAGCAGGCCATCAAACACGCCCTCAAGCGCAAATACCAGGTGCAGATTGACGAGTACCAGGATAACAACCAAATCCGGCTGCTCTTTACCTTGATGGGCGCGCACGATGTCGGCCCGCTGATTATCCAGCCCTTGCTGCAAAAAAATGACGAACCGCTGGGGGTGCTGATTTTGGGCAACGCCAACTCCAGGCGCGTTTTTACCGCCACCGAAGCCCAACTGTGCAAAACCCTGGCCGATCAGATCGCAGTTTCGATTAACCATGCCAAAGAGTATGCGGCGGTCTCGGCCAAAGCCCAGCAGCTTTCCTGGACGCTGCGCAATCAGGAGTTGGAGACGGGCAAACGCCGGGCGGCCATGGAAACCGAATTAAAAAAGAGCCGCGAAGAAGTGGCCCTTTTTGCGCAGCGTTTGTACGAGTACGAAAAAGCCGAGAAAGCCAACGAGGAGGCGCTGCGGCAGGCCCGTGAGCGGGTTACCAAACTGGAAAAGGCCGTCGAGCGGGCCAAAGTTGAAGTTGACAAAGCCAGCCAAAAAGATAAGCAACTCACGGCGCTCTCAACCGAAGCCGAAAGCCACAAAAAACGCCTGGCCGAGCTGGAAGCTGAACGCCAGAGTTGGCAGGAAAAAATCGAGCAGCTAGAGCAAGAAACTGTGGTGGCCGCTCATTTGAGGGAAGATTTGCTCGCGGCGACTGAGCGCGCCCGTAAACTGGCCCGCGCCTTAAAAAATGCGCGTACCGTTACCCAGCAGGCCGCGCCTGTTCCGACGGCCCTTTCCAGCGCCGAGGCCAACGCCCCCCTGGAAGATTTGAGCTGCGGGGTGATTATCAGCGATGCCAATTATAAGATCAATCGGATTAATGCGGTGGCCAGCCAATTGTTGGCTCAACCCAATAAAAAACTCCTCGGTAGTGAGTTGGGCGCCATTTTTGAGGATGAACGCTGGCAAAAGGCGCTAGAGCAGGTTAAATCCAAAAACGAGCCAATGGTCTCAACCACCCTGAAGGTGGGTGATAATGTACTGCGGGCCACCATCAGCCCGATGGCTGCTTCCGATGGCAATGGCCGCGAGGGTACGGTGACGATTCTTTACGACATTACCGCCGAAGCGGAAAGCCAGCAGGCCCGTGATGAATTTGTCGCTTCACTGTCGCAAGAACTGCGTACCCCTATGACTTCGATTACCGGCTACACCGATTTGCTGCTGGGCGAGTCGGTGGGCATGATCGGCGAGATGCAGCGCAAGTTTTTGCAGCGGATCAAGGCCAATATCGAGCGCATGGGCAGCATGCTCAATGACCTGATTGGCGTGACGGCCATTGATGCCGGTCAACTGGAAATCCGGCCCGGCGTGGTGGATATGGCCGAGGTTATCGAGGACACGATTATTGGGGCCAGGGCGCAGCTTGAAGAAAATGAAATTACCCTGACCATGAACCTGCTGGATGATATGCCGTTGGTCGAGGCCGACCCGGATTCGGTGCGGCAAATTATGAGCAATTTGTTAAGCAACGCCATCAAATCAACGCCGGTGGGCAGTGTGATTGAAGTAGCGACTGCGATTGAAAACAATATTGCTTCCGCCCCGGAAGATGGGCCTGTTTTTCTGAGGGTTTCGGTGCGTGATTCAGGCGGAGGAATTGCCGAAAAGGATCTGCACCGGGTTTTTGAACGTTTCTACCGGGCCGAGCGCCCTTTGATCGAAGGATTGGGTGAAACCGGGGTCGGGCTGGCAATTGTTAAATCGCTGATCGAGGCGCATGGTGGGCGCGTCTGGGTGGAAAGCGAGATCGGCGAAGGTTCTACCTTTCACTTTAGCCTGCCCATCAGCCATCAATTTAATGATCCCTGGCAGGAAGTAGATATTCCTCCGCTGGACCTTAGCTCTGACCAATCCGACACATTCTAAGGACGAGGTGATAAACCGTGTCTTTTCCAGGACCATCAACCAATAATGGAAGTTCGGCCTCTTCGCCGGTACAGCGCCTGCTGATTGCCCTGGGGACGTTAGTCGTGGTGGCGCTGACGGTTGTCGCAGCGATTCTTTTGGCCGTCCGCAACCCGGAGAGTCCGGTCACTGAAACTCCTGTTGTTACGCCCACAGCAGCATTGGTGGTTCCTTCACTGACTCCTACCCCCCCACCCCCGGCAACAAACACAGCCACGCTTGAGCCAACTCCTTCGCCAACATCCGTTCCAGTAGAAGCAGCGACAAATACTCCTCAACCTCCACCGGCCACCAGCACCCCTGTCCCTCCGCCCCCCACGCCTGCCTCCACCCCCACACCGATTATTGTGGTGGTTACACCCACCCCTCTACCCGCCACCTCTCCCTCTGCGGGGCCTGCGCCGGGCGGAACGGCGGGCGTCTGCCAGCCTCCGCCAAGCTGGACAACTTATGTGGTGCAAGTAGGCGATACGCTCAATGCGCTGGCCGAACGGACCAACGTGAGCGTCTATGATCTGCAACAGGTTAACTGCTTTACCAATTTGACCGTGCAGCCGGGTCAGACCATCTATCTGCCTTTTACTCCCCCCACCCCGACCATAACCCCAACCAATACGCCGACCACGCCGACGCCGACACCGACCTTAACCGGCACACCTACGGCAACCCCTCGCGCCCCCGAAATATTTACGGCCGAACCTTCCGTTGACCGCACTACGATTTTTGTGGTAGGCAGAAATTTTGAAGTGGAGGAAGGCGGCTTTCGGGTTGAACTGCGGGGAGCAACCGGGGTGACCCGCCTGGCTCTGGGAGATTTGCGATCAAGCACCAGCTTTGAAGCCAAACTCCCCCCTGTGGCCGAACTACCCGCGGGCAATTATGACTTACGGGTAATCAACCCAGACGGCCAATTTGATGTTTTGCGAATTTCGCTGCCGTAGTCAGGCTGAACTGTTAGGTTCGAATAAAAAGAGACGGGCCGAGTCGAGACCGTCTCTTTTTATTTACCTGATAAGATTAGAGCTAAACCAAATATCTTAGGGCAATATCTCTATTGCATCAACTTCTGGTGGGTCGTTGGCTCCATTGGGAGGTGATTCTATCCGAATATACTGATAAATACCGGCTGGCGCTCGTGCATCTATATCAATTGTGATCCCTGTGGTATAGGGAGCGGTTCCATATAGATTAGTTACAGGAATGACCAAGTTATCATCCTCATTAGGTGGGCCATAGCCTGCTTGACCGATATTTGAATTATCATCTAGTATTACATTATCTCCCCAATTGAAAACCTCATACCAGAGACCACTGGCTGTGCCTACCTTAACAATAGTCCAATCCATAAAGATAAAAGTAACAGTAATGGGAGGATTGGGCTGCCCCAACTCATAGAAGACAAAGTCGGGATTTGTGTCTGGTGTTGTAGTATCAATAGGGGTACTACCAAGGTCAACCACAATCGCAGAACCACAAGCAATATTCACCCGCTGACCATCGGGTGGACCTATATTGGGTTGACCTGATGTAGAAGAACCAGCGCACCCTCCGGTATCACCATCGTCGCTAATTGTTAGGGTAGCAGGGTTGGTTGGACCGAGCCCGGCATTAGTAGGGTTACTAAGTCTGAGAGACACAGTTTCGTCCGGTTCTTGAAGATTGTCATTAATGATCTGTACAGAGAAAGTTTGATTGGTTTGGCCGGGAGCAAAAGTTAAGTTGCCAGAAGTATCAGTATAATCTTGTCCAGCGGTTGCTGTGTTTTCGCTCGTAGCATAATCAACTGTTATGGTTAGAGCGGAAGCAATACTAAGCGTAACATCTATGGGTATCGTCGTGTTAGCTTCTGTCATATTGTAATTGCCGCTGCTAAACTGCACCGATGGGGGAGGGTCATCCTCTATAATTATCAAAGTAGCGTCGCTTAAGCCCAATGTGGCGTTGACCGGTGTGCTGAGATGAAGCAAAACGGTTTCATCACCCTCGTTGACAGCATCGTTGATAACAGGAACATTAAATGTTTGACTGGTCTGACCGGGGCTAAAGATGAGCGATCCACTCACCGGGGTGTAATCTCCAGCCAGCGTGGCTGTACCGCCCACAAGAGAGGCATAATTTACGGTGACGGTCTGGGTAGAACTTGCGCTCAGTAGAACCGTTATGACGGCGTTGCCGCCGTTCTCGTTAATGTTAAAAGTGGCGGCGCTAAATGCCACCGTAGGGGGTATTGGGGTAGAAGTTGGCGTATGGGTGGCTGTTGCGGTGGCTGTCGGTGTATCGGTGGGTGTGGCAGTGTTAGTGGGGGTAGCCGTGACTGTTGATGGAGCTACCGTTGCCGGTATGGTTGGTAGCACAGTGGCCGGAATTGTCGGTGGCACAGTTGCGGGAGTCGGTGGCGGCATAGTTGGCGGAACTGTGGCTGGCACAGTTGGTGGGACCGTAGCGGGAACGGTCGGCGGTGAGATGGTCGGTGGGGCGCTAGTGACGGTGGATGGAGGCGAAGTTGGCGGTACTTCTTGCGTGGCTGTGGGTGCAGCAGGTGTAGGCAGGGCTGGAGCGGGGTTTGATGAGGGCGCAGGAGTTGGGGTAGGAGTCGGGGTGGGTAATAAGGTGATAGCTGTTGGCGCAGGGGTGGGTAACGGATTGGGTAAAATGGCGATGCCCAGCCCAACCGCAATAGGCGTCTGCCGGGCTAACAGGGCGGCTTCATCCTGCTCGGCCTCGGCAATAATCTCTTCAGACAGGGGGGCCAGGGCCAGGGCCGGATCGAAACCGTAATCAGCCTTTAATTTGGAGCGCATGCTGGCGTCAACCCGGTCTCGATTGATCAACCACAAAGCGCCTTGGGAAGAACAGAAAATACAGCTAAAACTTAAAAGTAAAAAGAGCAACGCAATAATTATTTTACGCCGCTCATCTTTATCTTTTTCTTCTTGAACAGGTGGGTCTGAGGGTGCTGTTCCTGGTAACATGACGCGCCTTTTACCCTCATAGTTTACTTTATTTTTTAGTTCAATTCAAGAGCCTAATAGGCCCAGATTATTTCCATTATACCTCGCGCAGGTTTGAAATTGGTTTGAATTGGCCAGTCATTCGGTATTGGCATACTCCATTTCTGTTTCAACTTCATTGTCAACCCTTTCGATAATTGGCAAGGCAAAGATGAAGACGCTACCCTGATTGAGTTTGCTTTCGAGCCAAATTTCGCCCTGGTGAGCTTCGATGATAGCTTTACTAATATACAAACCCAGACCCGCGCCGCTAACCTCAAACGTGCTTTCGGCGTGAATGGCCCGGAAGAAGCGGGTAAAGAGAAAACGCTGTTGTTCCGGGGCAATGCCCACGCCGGTATCTCTAAACTCTGCCTGTCCCCGGCCATTTTCTTGCCTGAGCCGCACCTCGATCTGCCCCCCCGGCAGGGTATAATCGTAGGCATTCCTGATCAGGTTGTGAACCACGCGGGTCAAACGATTCCAATCACCCTCAACCCAAACCGGCTCATCCGGCACTTGTACGGTAAAAGCTAACTCCCGTTCCTGCATTTTTGTGGTCCACTTTTCACTTTCGGCTGTAATCAACTGTGACAGATTGACGGGTTCCTGGTCAATGCCCAGAGTGCCGGCCTGAATCTGCGAGAGATCGAGCATTTCCTGAATCAACTGGAGCAGGTCGCCCACATTTTTATCCACTGTTTCGATAAAACTCAACTGGCGCTCATCCAGTTTGTTGCCGGCAGTCATGCGTAACAAATCATTATAACCTTTAATGGCTGTCAAGGGTGTGCGTAATTCGTGGGACACGCTGGTGATAAAATCATCCTTGAGCCGTTCGGACTCAACCTCGCGGGTAATATCACGCAGCACCACCACCGAGCCAAGTTGCTCTTTATCGGCGGTTAGCACCGGGGCGGATAAGGCGCTCAACACCCGCTGGCCCGCCTCAAAACGGCGAGTTTCGTGAAATTCAAGCCCGGTGAGATGGGTTAGCAGCGGGGATGGTTTGACCTCGTGGGTTGACGAGACCGGGGAAGTATACCTGAAATCACCGCCTACCGCTTCCAGGATGTTCTCGGCGGCGGGGTTCATGATGACTGTATTACCCTCTAAATCCTGCACTATAACCCCATCGGCAATACTGCTCAAAATGGCGTTGAGCTTACTGGCCTCCTCGCGTTGGACGCGCAGAAGCCGCTGCAATTCGTCGGTCATGGCGTCAAAAGTGGTGGCTAAAATACCAATTTCATCCCCTTGAACCAGACCGGTGCGCTGGCCCAGATCGCCTCTGGCAATGGCTTGTGAGGTTTGCACTAGCCGCACAATAGGGCGGATAATCCGCTGTGAGACCGTATAGCCAATGACCAGCACCAGTACTACACCTCCAGAAAAGGTGAGGGCCAAAAGATTGCGGCTCTGATCATTGGTTTCGGTGATGAAGTTGGTCGGCAGCGCTACCGCATAAACGCCATAAATACGGTTGCGCAGAATGAAGGGGGCGTAGGCCAGCCGGTAGATTTGGCCTCGCGCCTGAATATCCTGGATTTCGGGGCCATCTGGCCCTTCCACTTCGTCGAGAAAGGTGATGCCTTCCTGCTTGATGACTTCTTGATAGCGGGCCGGCGTAAATACCCTAAAAACTTCCTGGGCTTCCGCCTCATTGGGTACCAGGGTGGAATAAATCACCTCACCTGTATCATCAAACAGGGTTACCTCGGCCAGCGCCAGGTTTTGGACAGCGTCTAATTCCTTTTTGAGGTAAGTCCCTACCAGGGCTGCCCCAATGATTCCGTCTGAGTTTTCGATAGCGCCGATGGTGTAAATAATTAACTCGCCCGAATTAGGCTCCAAAGCAATTTGGATCTCTTTAGCCCCATTATTGTTATTAGCCAAAACCCGCTTGACCGGCAGCCAGACCGAAAAATCGGCCCCACTGCCACGATAGGTTTGCGCGGCTACATTGGGCGCATTGATTTCACGCTGCAAACGCAAAACCTCTTTGCCCTGTGTATCAAGCAGCACCACGCTGTCAATATCTTTATAATTGGCTATAAGGGGGGAAATAAGCTCGTCCAGGACCGCGAAATTGCGGTTGACCAGGGCCTCGGCCACCCCTTCGGTATTAGCCACCGCCCGCTGAATTTCCAGCCGATTGCGTTCTCGATTAACAATTTCATCGCTAACCACCCGGCCGGCTTCAACCAATTGGTTCTTTAGACGATCCTCCAAAGAGCCGGCCACCAGCCGGGTAACGATAAAAACCCCCAGAACGGCTAACATGAGCGTTAGTAAAGCGTAGGGGATAATAATTTTATTTCTAATGCTGGATGAAAAATATTTCAATCCGGCTTGCAGCCAATCAGACGAGTTATTCATAAGCCAGGCAATCCATTATTTGGCCGGTAAACCAAAAAAACTGTCCTGGAGGAGTGGCATTGTGAAACCGTCTGAACCTTCAAAACTGTGTTCATTATTGATAACATGCCATAAATATAGCTCTAAACCAAGTTGGATAGGTTGAATAAGCGGCGAGGCGGGAAGCAAAATATGGCTCAACAACTTCTCATCTGTTTTCAATTCTCGGCGCTGTCTGGCTTATGGTATAATATGCCCTCGGAGAATTATAAGTTATGTACAGCTTAGATGATACCATAGCTGCTATTGCTACGTCAATAGGCCAAAGCGGGGTAGGGATTGTTAAACTTAGCGGCCCCGAAGCGTATCCCATTGCCCACCGGCTGTTTCGCTCGGCGGTGGGGCGCACCAATTTTCAGCCCTACCGCCTCCATTATGGCCAGATTGTTGAGCCGGATTCCGGCGCTACGGTAGACGAGGCCCTGGTTGTTTATATGCCCAAACCCCGCAGTTACACCCGGCAAGATGTTGTTGAAATTCAGGCCCACGGGGGCCTGGTACCGCTGCGGCGCATTTTCCAATTAACCCTCAGTTTGGGCGCTCGACCCGCCGAGGCCGGCGAGATGACCTTGCGGGCCTTTCTCAACGGGCGGTTGGATTTGGCTCAGGCCGAAGCTGTGCTGGATGTAATCGAGGCCAAAACCGAGGCGGCTTTGCGCGTGGCCAATGAGCAGTTGAGCGGCAGCCTGTCGGCGCAAGTGGCTGATGTGCGGCGGGCGCTGCTGGATACGCTGGCCTTTCTGGAGGCGAGTATTGATTTTGTCGAAGATGAGATTCCGTTTCAGGATGTGGTTGGCCCGCTGCGTGAGGTGGGAGCGCAGTTGGAAAAATTGCTCCACAGCGCCGACCAGGGCTTGATCTATCGCCAGGGGGTACGAGCCGCCATTGTCGGCCGGCCCAATGTGGGCAAAAGCAGCCTGCTCAATGCTCTGCTGCGCGGCGACCGGGCCATTGTGACTGCCATCCCCGGCACCACCCGCGACACCCTGGAAGAAACGGCCAACATCGGCGGCATCCCGGTGGTGCTGGTAGATACCGCCGGCATCCGGGCTGAAACGGCGGATGAAGTCGAGCGGATTGGGGTCGAGCGCAGTCGAGCGGCCCTGGCGCGGGCGGATATTGCGCTGATGGTGGTAGATGGGAGTCAGAGATTGGAGATTGGAGATTGGGAGATTGAAGGGTTGGTGGGCCAGAAGCCGGCGCTGTTGGTGGTCAATAAAAATGATTTGCCGGCGGCCCAACAGGTCGAGCCGCCGGCAGACTTTTTACCGGCAGCCCACCGTGTCCGTATGTCGGCCCTGACAAATGAAGGGATTGAAACCCTGGAAGCGGCTATTGTAGAACTGGTCACAGGGGGCAGCGTCACCCTGGCGGACACGCCGCTGGTCAGCAATCCCCGCCATAAGGCTTTACTGCAACGAGCTTTGAGCCATACCCAGGCGGCTATCACTGCTCAACAAGACGGCCTCTCCCCCGATTTGGTTTCCATTGATGTCCGCGCCGCCGTAGATGCCCTCGGCGAAATCACCGGCGAAACGGCCACAGAGGATTTGTTGGATACTATTTTTAGTAAGTTCTGTATTGGGAAGTGAAAGAAATCAGTTGCCAGGTAATTGTTTATCTCAGGGTATTGTGCTAAATTGCTTCAGATAAAATATCTCAGTGTCATAAAATGTTTACTCGAAAGCCGTCCACTCGGCGATACAACAAGTAATGCCTGACTCAACGATTCTACATCTTTTCTCTCGGTGTGTTCATGCCATCCGGGATGGAAAACTAATTCACCGAGAAAGCAGACAAGATAAGGAGTTTCATTTTCAAAATTGGGTTCGTGCCCGGCTGGATGAAATGGGTTTCCACTATGAAGTGGGTGGAAGAAATAGCTATCCGGATTTTCGGATGGTAAGTTTCACTGAGGGTTATGAGGTCAAAGGTTTAGCTTATCCCGGCCGTGAAGTCAATTATGATAGCAATAGCCAGGTTCCTTCCGGCAGCTACAATGGACGCACAATTTTTTATGTGTTTGGTCGTTACCCCGCTGTACCCGATGGTGATACGTATCCAGTTTTAGATTTGGTGATTTGTCACGGCGACTTTCTCAACGCAGACCACGAATACACTCATAAAAACAGAAGTATTAAAGGCTTTGGCAGTTATGGGGATATTATGATTCGTGACCGCAAAATGTATGTTGCTCCAACGCCTTTTGGCTTGGTTTCTGGGGTGGCCCATTTGCAAACACTTATTCTTCCCGAAGAATTTGTTGTCGAAGGTGACTTTAAGCAGGTTGGCATGTTGGTGCGTAAAGAAACGGATATGCTGATTGTTGGTTATACTTTTGATCTTCGATACAATACTTTAACGCCAGAAACAATTCCCAATCCCTTTGCCGGACGAGAACATGTTTTTCTGGCTTGGCGACTTGGTCGTGGGCCGAATGAGCCGGTTGTGATGCGCGAGTCTCCTGAGCTTAATCCTCCAACAGACGAAGATGACAAACTTGACTAACCTTATCTCGTCCATCAATCAGGTTCGGCTTGTTGAAGCGGATACATTTCCGTTTGAGTTTCTTTCTAGTATTGCCGAACGAGAAAGCTGGCGGAAGGAAATCTATCGTCCCATCTATCATATTCACAAATGGTGGGCCAAACGGCTTGGCTCTGTTTTTAGGGGAATTCTGCTGGGTTGTCTTTTGCCTGAAAGCGCCGACTTGAGCGCATCTTTCTATCAAAAGCATAATTTTTCAGCGACAACAGTTTTTGACCCCTTTATGGGCAGCGGGACTACCCTTGGCGAAGGGCATAAGCTGGGTTGTACTGTTTTGGGGCGCGATATTAACCCAGTGGCTTGCGAAAGCGTCCGGGTTGCGCTTGGTCCTCTTGACCGCCGGCAATTACAAAATGCCTTTACTTCTCTTTCCTCTACAGTAGGTCAGCGTATTCGAGAACTTTACCAGGCAGATGATGAAAGCGGACAGCGTTGTGATGTGTTATACTTTTTCTGGGTAAAACAGATACAATGTCCCCATTGCTTTATTGGCGTAGACTTATTCCCATCTTATATTATTGCCCGTAACGCTTATCCTGATCGCAAGCCCGAAGTTCAAATTTGCTGCCCGCGCTGTGGCGATATTTTTCCTGAACTAAACTCTAATAAACAGGTTGATTGCCGCTCGTGTGGGTTAAATTTTAACCCACAGCTTGGTCCTGCTGCCGGAACCAAAGCCACGTGCCCTGCCTGCTCTCACTCATTTTCTATTGCCGAGTCAGTGCGCTCTCTTGGTCATCCACCCATTCATCGGCTCTATGGCAAACTTTTGCTGACATCACAAGGCAAAAAATGTTATCTTCCTGCTACGGCTGAGGATATTGAGGCTTATCAAGCGTGTTCCAACTTGCTGTACCATGAATTAGAACGAGGCGCTATCCATCTTCCCGAAACTGTTCTGGCCGATGGATTTAATACCCGTCAGGCTATCGGCTACAACTACCGCACCTGGCGCGATTTCTTCAACGATAGGCAACTTCTCGGCTTAGGGTGGCTGCAAGAAGCTATCGCGGCCCTGCCAGACCCAATGACAAGAGATGCTTTACTTATCCTTTTCTCCGGGGTATTGGAGTTCAATAATCTCTTTGCCTCATATAAAGGTGAAGGCACCGGAGCAGTTCGACATATGTTTGCCCATCATATTTTGAAACCGGAACGAACGCCTATCGAGGCCAATGTGTGGGGTACTGCAAAAAGCTCTGGTTCATTCACTAATTTATTTAAGTCACGTCTGGTGCGCGCTCTGGACTATCGTGACGCCCCTTTTGAAGTGGCAGTCAACGGTTCTGGTAAAACACATTTCTCCAGTAACGCATTTTCTGGCCGCCTAGAAAAATCGTGGCCGGTTGAGGGTAACTTTAAGCCGAAAGGTATTTATCTCTCTTGTGGCAGTTCTGAGGAAACCAACTTGCCGACTCAGTCCGTAGATTTTATCATTACCGACCCTCCATTTTTTGATAATGTGCATTATTCTGAACTGGCTGATTTCTTCTACGCCTGGCAAAGACTCTATCCGCGAGGCTTTCTTGATAATGCCTTAACGACTCGTCACCCGCGTGAGGTACAAGATACCAGCCCGGATAAATTTGCAGTTAAACTACGCACCGTTTTCATTGAGTGTCGCCGCATTTTAAAAGATGAAGGGCTTCTTGTATTTACCTACCATCATTCTCGCGCAGAAGGCTGGCAGGCTTTAGTGGAAGCTGTTTACGACGCCGGCTTCTCAATTGTTAACGCTCATCCGGTTAAAGCCGAAATGTCGGTAGCTGCGCCAAAATCTCAGGCAAAGGAGCCGATTCAACTCGATATACTGCTTGTTTGTAAGAAGAAAGAACAAGATAGGCGTCTTACCTTAGACTCCTCTGCGGCGTTGAATGATACAACCAAACGAGCCTATCAAAAACTCTCTCGCCTTGCCCAGATTGGCTTAAAGCTCTCTCTCAATGACCGTCGAATTACCGTTATCAGTCAATTTATCTCTGCTCTAGGCCCTGTTGCTTCTGCCGGAGTTGTAACTGAGGCATTACAGGAAATGC
This sequence comes from Anaerolineales bacterium, assembly GCA_015075405.1. Taxonomy (GTDB): domain Bacteria; phylum Chloroflexota; class Anaerolineae; order 4572-78; family J111; genus DSQQ01. The sequence goes on along the minus strand of JABTUK010000002.1, from coordinate 273,811 downwards.
AGGCCAAACTTGAAGAGATAGCAGAGGCTTTCCCTGGTATGAATGATACAAAATCTACTGCAAAGACCATCGAAGAGAAGCCACACTTGAAGCAAGGCGTTCTCTTTTAGAATCGGGCTAGACTGCTTAGGGTCAGTCTTACTTTCTCCTCGACGCTCTCACCTCTGGCTTCTTTGGGTAGTTGTTGCAGCGCAGCCTGGGCCTCGATGATGCTGTAACCCAGAGTGGTTAACGCGGCAATCACTTCGCTGTCGCTGTCGGTGATGGGGGTGGCGGAGACAAAAATATCCTCGTAGCCAACTTTGTCCTTGAGGGCAAAGACTATCTGCTTGGCTTTTTTGGGGCCGATGCCGGGCACACGGGCCAGCAGCGCCGCTTCTTCGCGGGCAATCGCCTGACGCAGCGTTTCGGCGGGGATGTGGGACAGAATCGCCAGGGCGACTTTGGGGCCGATACCCTGCACCTTGAGCAAGGTGCGAAACAGTTCTAGTTCATCTTTATCGGGGAAACCAAAGAGGGTCAGTTCCTGCTCGCGGACGTAGGTATGAATAAAGAGTTGGGTTTTGACGCCCACCTCCAGCAGGTCAACCAATGTGGCCGGGCTTTGCACATAGTAGCCAACCCCACCTACCTCGATCAGCAGCGCCCCTTCTTCTTTGTCAATGATTTCGCCACGCAGAGAACCAATCATCAGCAGGTAGTAAGTAGTAGGTAGTAGGTAGTAGGTAGTAAGGGATGGGGTATGTTTCCCTACTACCTACTACCTACTACCTACTACCTACTTCATCCTCCTAATTGCCGTAATCGGATGGAGTGTAAATGGCAGATAGCTACAGCCAGGGCGTCGGCGGCATCGTCGGGGCGGGGGATGTCGTCAAGTCCCAGGAGCAGTTTGACCATCTGCTGCATTTGCTGCTTGTCCGCGCCGCCGTGTCCGGTGATGGCTTGTTTGACTTCCAAGGGTTTGTATTCGGTGATGGCTAAATTGGCGTTAGCCAGAGCCAGCATGGCAACTCCCCGCCCGTGTCCCACAGTCAAGGCCGTCTTGGCGTTTTTACTGAAAAACAGTTCTTCCAGACCTGCCGTTTCCGGCTGCCACTGCCCAATGACGGTGGTTAACTCTCGGTAAATAGTTTGCAGCCGCTCAGGGAGAGGCATCCCCGCCGGAGTGGTGATAACTCCCCCGGCGACCATCTGCAAATGGCTGCCGTCGCCCTCAACCACCCCCCAGCCGGTGATAGCTGTGCCGGGGTCAATGCCTATAACGCGCACAATCGTTGCCTTGTTGGAAGGTTGGAAGGTTGGAAGAATGGACAATTACCAACCTTCAACCTTCCAACTTTCCAGCCTTCCAACTTCATGCGGCCTCAAGAGCAGCCATAGCCTCATCACTGATATGGAGACCCGAATAAACCTGCTCTACGTCGTCCTGCTCTTCCAGGGATTCGATGACGCTCATGACCTGAACCGTCTCTTTCGGGTCCAACTCGATTTCATTTTTGGGAATGTACGATAGTTCAGCCTCGGCAATGGTCAAGCCACTTCCGCTGAGGGCGCTGCTGACCGCGTGTAATTCATCGGCGGGAGTATAAATCTCAAACCACTCATCGCTGATTTGAACATCATCGGCCCCGGCGTCTACCGCAATCATAAAGACCTCATCAGGGTCCTGTTTAGTCCGCTCGATGGCGATATAGCCTTTGTTTTCAAACATCCAACTGACCGCGCCCGCTTCGGCCATGTTGCCGCCGTGCCGGTTGAAAACCTTGCGCAGGTCGGCCAGGGTACGGTTGCGGTTGTCGGTGAGGCATTTAATGAGCAGCGGAATGCCGTGCGGAGCGTAAGCCTCGTACAGAATCTCCTCTTCATTGCCCCCTTCCAGTTCGCCGGTGCCTTTTTTGATGGCCCGTTCGATGTTTTCCTTAGGCATATTGGCAGCGCGGGCTTTTTCAATCGCCATCCGCAGGGTGGGATTGGCGTTGGGGTCGCCGCTGCTGCGAGCAGCTACGGTAATATCGCGGGCCAGCCGGGTAAAGATTTTACCGCGCTTGGCGTCTTCCGCGCCCTTTTTGCGTTTGATGGTACTCCATTTGCTATGTCCAGACATCTTATCACCTCGTTATACGTGAAGCGTGAGGCGTGAAAAGTGACAGCTCAAGCCACTGTCGCCTAACTCTTTCCGCTTTCCGTCCTGTTTTTTGTTTTGAGAATTATTTGACCGGCATTATACCATCAAGGCCAAAATCTTGCCAGAGTTTTGGCTGAATTCAACAAAAAATGTAGGGGTCAGCGAAATGTTGCACCTTCCCGGAAGCTGTTTTGAGGTTGATTGGCTCATTAGGCCGAGCTTCCGGGAAGGTTTTGACTTGCAAGATATGTTTGACCCCTACAGAATTCAACAAAAAACCTGGTCAAGGCAACCAGGTCATAGGGCAAAGCTTGTCTTGCGTAGGTAAACGGAACACGCAAGACGCAAGACGTTTATAAGTACGATGGATTAATTACGCACAATCGGTTATTTTTTATTTATCTGCGGGTTTTTTACCTCCACCCCGGCCACATCCGCCTCGAACTCGTCATAATCGGCTTCGTCGCGCTTCTCCCGCCAGAGCACCTCGCGGGGTTTGCTGCCCTCCGCCGGGCCAATCACCCCTTCCGCTTCGAGTTGATCTATCAACCGTGAGGCCCGAGGATAGCCAATACCCAGCCGCCGCTGCAAAAAACTGGTCGAAGCCCGGCCCGACTCCGTTACCAGCTTGATCGCTTCTTCCAACATCTCGTCTTTACCTGCCTCAGCCACAATATTAGCCCAAGGCGTTTCCCGGGCTTCTGCTGCCGCTTGTGGCATTGCTCGACTCTCTCCGGTCTCCGGTCTGCGGTCTTCGGTCAGTACCGGCTGTTCTATACCCACCCCGCTGCTCTTCCAATAATTAACCAGATTTCGTATCTCCCCATCCGCCACAAAACAGCCTTGCAAACGCAGCAGCTTGGCCGAGTCGGGGGCCATGTAGAGCATATCGCCCCGGCCCAACAGCCGCTCCGCGCCGGGTGTATCCAAAATTACCCGCGAGTCAATCTGGCTGGTCACGGCAAAGGCAATCCGGGTGGGGAAGTTGGCCTTAATCAACCCCGTCACCACATCCACCGAAGGGCGCTGCGTGGCTACCACCAGATGAATCCCGGTGGCGCGGGCCATCTGAGCAATCCGGCAAATATGGCGTTCGACTTCGTCAGGAGCCATCATCATCAAATCGGCCAGTTCGTCAATCACCACTACCAGATAGGGCAATTGCTCGCCTTTGGCCCCAACCTTGTGATTGTAGCTGCTGATGCTGCGCGCCCCACTGGCGGCAAACAATTTATAACGACGTTCCATCTCACGGGTCACCCAGGCCAGCGCCCCCACCACCTGCTCAAAATCGGTCACCACCGGCGCCAGCAGGTGGGGGATGCCGTTAAAGCTGGTCAATTCGACCATTTTGGGGTCAATCATCAAGAAGCGCAGTTGCTCCGGGGCGTGGGTGAACAGCAGGGTGGTGATAATGGCGTTGATGCAGACCGATTTGCCCGACCCGGTAGCCCCGGCGATGAGCAGGTGGGGCATTTCGGCCAACGCCGCCGAGACGGCTTGACCGGACACGCCCTTGCCCAGGGCCACCCGCAGCGCGCCCTTGCCTTTTCTGAAGCTGTCGTCGTCTATCACTGCCCGCAGCGAGACCATGGTCTTGTCGCTGTTGGGCACTTCAATCCCCACCAAGGGGCGGCCTGGCACCGGCGCTTCAATCCGAATAGGAGCGGCCGAAAGAGCCAAAGCCAAATCGTTCGCCAGGGCAACTACTTTGTTGACCCGCACCCGCTGTTGGGTCAATGTGCCATCGGGCAGTTTGCGCTCGGTCGAGCCAAGTTTTAGCCCAAATTGAGTCACCGTCGGGCCGCGATTGATTTCGACCACCTCAACCGGCACGCCAAAGCCCAACAGCGTCTCTTCGATAATCTGAGCCTGGTAGCGAGCATTGGCGCTGTGGGTCGGGTCTTTGGCCGGCGGGGCCAGCAGGTCCAGCGGGGGCAGGGTATACCGGGTTTTAGGCATGCTGACCGGGCCAGGTTCAATCACCGAACCGGGTGCAGGCGCAGTTTGAGGTTTCTCTGCCGGAGGGGTTGCTTTGGCGGCGCGTGAAGGGGGCAGGGACGTAGGTGGATGAACTTCAGGGGCCGGGGTGACAACAGACTCGCGCGGCGGCTGATGCAGGTGATCCAGCCGGCCCTGCGCCCAATCGCCCAGGCGGGCCAGATCGGCGAAGTTTAGGCGGAAAATGAGAAGTACCGCGCCGATACTAACCAGGAACAGGAACGGCAGGGCCAGGGATAAGCCGATTAAATCGGTCAAAAAATAGCTGATGCCCCAACCCACAAAACCACCCCCTTGACCGGCGCGAGCCAAGAGTAGGGCGTCGTCACCGTTGGCTGCCATCAGGTGGGTGATGGTCAGGGCAACGACAAACAGCACTTCCAGCCCAATAATGATGTCCAGGGGCAGGGTGTATTCTTCGTTACTCAAGCGGCCAAAGATCAGCAGCAGGCCCAGCAACCCCAGACCCGCCGCCGCGGGAATAGCGCCCCAACCAAAAACCTGTCTGAACAGGCCGGCCCACCACTCATTAAAGGTACCACCGGTGAACGAGAGCAGACTGAGCAGCGTCAGCACGGCCCACAGCACCAGCACCGCACCAAGCAACTCACGCCGATAAGGCTGCACTTGCGCGGCTATTTGCTCCCACACAGGGATAGGTTTGACTTTGACTTTTTTTCTGGCGGCCATCAGTTTGTAGCTAAACATAACATAGTATTTATAGTCTACTGTGCTTTCGGATTGCTGTCAAGCCGTTATGGGTTGACTTTCTACAGAAGCTAGAGGGGCGACGGTCGCTTCTGTCTAGCTTTTTCTGTTCCATCTTTTGACGTAGGGGGGTATTGATGGTATATTACGTTAATTACAGTTGGATCAACGATGCTCCCTTGAGTACCGGCCGCGCCGGACGGGGAGCATTGTTTTTTAGAAAGTGAGTTAGTGGTATGCGCATTGGCATAGATGCCCGGTTGGTTTTTTATAACCGGGCCGGGATCGGTCAATACATTTTGCAGTTGACCGAAGCGTTGGCCAATTTGAAGCCGCACGAAGATACCTTTTTGCTGTTGCAAAGCCGCAAGGATCGAGGCTCTATCGTCAAGAGCAATGGCTTTCTCCGTCGGTCATTATGGACGCCCAGCCATAACCGGTTTGAACAGGCGGCTTTGAGCTTTGAAATATCACGATTGGGGCTGGATTTGTTGCACAGCCCCGATTTTATTCCTCCTTTCCGAAGAAATTGCAAGTCGGTCATTACCATTCACGATCTGGCCTTTTTACTCTATCCCCATTTTCTAACCAAAGAAAGCGCCCGCTATTATGGTCAAATTGATCAGGCCTGGCGTAAAACGGACCATATTATTGCCGTATCAGAGGTAACCAAGCACGACAGCATCAAAATGCTGGGCGTGCCGGAAAAGAAAATTACCGTCATCCACGAAGCGGCCAACCCCATTTACCGCCCCCTGCCTAAAGACGAAGCCCGCCGCATTGCCAAAGAGAAATATAAGCTGGATCAGGATTTTATCCTCTTTGTCAGCACCATCGAACCCCGCAAAAATTTACCGGGCTTGCTGCAAGCCTATCGCCGTCTGCGCGACGATTACAAACGGGAAGAAACCCTGGTTCTGGCCGGCTCGAATGGCTGGCTCTGGGAAGAAGTGTATGAAACGGTAGCCAAGCTAAACCTGGAAAAGCATGTCGCCTTTCTGGGCCGAGTTCCTTCCGAAGATCTGGTGTATCTTTACAACGCCGCCCAGTTATTGGTCCATCCTTCTTTTTACGAAGGGTTTGGCCTGACCCCCCTTGAAGCTATGACCTGCGGCGCGCCGGTGATTGTCTCCAATACCTCCTCTCTCCCCGAAGTAGTGGGCGATGCCGCCATGCTGATTAATCCCCACGATATTGAGGGTCTGACCGTCGCCATTTGGCGGGTCTTAACCGAAAAAGAACTGCGCGAAGATTTAATCTGCAAGGGCCTCAAACGCGCCAAAAAATTTTCCTGGCAAGAGGCTGCAAAAAAGACTCTGGAAGTGTATCATAAAGTCGGCAAAGGGTGAGGATAGTAAATAGTAGATGGTAGATGGAGGATAGAAGATAGAAAAGCACTATCTTCCATCCTCTATCTTCTATCCTCTATCCTCTATAATTGCAATGCGTATTTTGCTACTGACCCCCCAGCGGCCTTATCCACCCCACCAGGGCACAACGCTGCGGAACTTTAATTTGGTCAAAGAGCTGGCCAAACGTCACTCGGTCTGCGTGTTGACCTTTTTGGAGCCGGACCAAACATCGCACGACCCCGGCCCTCTGCTTGACTTATGCGAATGGCTCGAAACCGCGCCGGTCCCTCGACGCAGTCCCGCTTTGCGGCTTCGCCAGATGCTCACTACCAGCCGCCCTGATATGAGCCTGCGTCTCTGGTCGCCGGAGATGAACGCCCGACTGGCCGCTATCCTGCGCCAGCAGTCCTTTGATGTGGTCGAAATCGAGGGCATCGAGATGGCTCCTTACCTGCCCACCCTCGAAGCTGCCCAGCCGCGCCCCCTCATTATTTATGACGCCCATAACGCCGAGTGGATTTTACAGAAGCGAGCCTGCCTGGCCGACCTGAAAAATCCGGCTCGCTGGCTGGCGGCCGCCTACAGTTGGGTCCAGTGGCAGCGGCTGCGGCGCTACGAAGCCGAATTGTTGCATCGAGTAGATCATACCATTGCTATGTCCCACCCGGATAAAGTGGCCCTGCGCGACGTAGCTTCTGATGTGCCGATTACAGTAGTGCCCAATGGGGTTGACCTGACCGCTTATGATGAAGTGAGCCAGACATTCAGCTACGATTTGCTCTTTACCGGCAAAATGGATTTTCGACCCAATATTGACGCCGTGCTCTGGTTTGGCCGTCAGGTGTTGCCCCTGATCCAGGCCCAACGCCCCGGCACAACATTTGCCATTGTCGGGCAGCGACCTCACCCCCGGCTGGAGGTTTTGCGTGACCTGCCCGGTGTGACCATTACCGGCTATGTGGACGATGTACGGCCCTACCTGGCCGGGGCCAGCGTCTATGTAGCTCCGCTACGGGTCGGTGGTGGAACTCGCTTAAAATTGCTGGAAGCCATGATCATGGGTGTCCCCATTGTCTCCACGACAGTTGGGGCGGAAGGTTTTCCGGTAGTTCACGGACAAGAATTGATTTTGGCCGATGAACCGGAGCAGTTTGCCCAGGAAGTCCTCACTTTGCTGGCAAATCCCGCTCACCGGGCCAAGTTGGGTACGGCCGGACGTATTTTTGCCCAGGCCAACTATGGTTGGGATACGCTGATCCCTCAGCTTGAAAAAGTCTACCACGATCGGCGGCCTTTAGCCACAGACCGCTGACCCACTCATTATCGTTTGACGATATTATCGTTACCTGCTATTTTAATGTAGAGGTAGAAATTGGTGACTATCACTGATGAGGAAAAACTGCCGCCGGTTCACCCTGGCGAGGTTTTATGGGAAGATTTTATGAAACCGCTGGGCTTAAGCCAGTATCGGGTAGCGAAGGATATAGGCGTCTCACCGATTAGAATTAATCAGATTATCCACGGCAAGCGAGCGATCATTGCTAATACCGCCTTGCGCTTGAGTTGTGTTTATGGTAGATAAAGCCCAAGTTAAACTCGAGAGACAGCAGCGAGCCACCGAAATCACTTCTTTGTTGAAAAAATGTGCGCCTGAAGTGCTAGAGAAATATCCTGTAGAGATGGCCTACCTGCACGGCTCTGTGGCGCGAGGCTGTCCTTTGCCCACCAGTGACGTGGATATTGCATTGGTTTTAGCAGAAGTACCATCGCCGTATGATCGCCTGACCCTTGAATTGAAAATTCAGGCGGCCTTGGAAGATGCTTGTCGTCTCTCTAACCTGGATGTGCGTTCTATCAATCAGGCTCCGGTGATGGTTCAGGGTCAGATCATTCAGGAAGGGGTGCTGCTTTACCGTCGAGACAAAGATCAGCAGATTGCCTTTGAAATCTTAACTCGCAAAAAATATTTTGATTATCGCCCCATTGCGATGCGGATGGAGCAAACATTCTTCGATCATATCCGCCAACAAGGGCTGTCACGTGGTCAAGCCAAAAACACTCGCCTCAATTCTGAATAACCTGCGAAATTACCAGAATAAACTCTCTATTTTGGCTGATTATCCGAGGGAAGAGTTTATTCAAGATTTCACCAAAGTTGAGAGCACCAAGCATTTGCTCCAGGTTTCTATCGAATGTTGCCTGGATATTGCTCATCACCTCGCTGCTGAGGAGGGCTATCGAACACCACAAGATAGTTACGATGCCTTTGCCGTGTTGAATGAAGAAGGTATTTTGCCCGATAGTTTTATGCCTACGCTCCGCCAAATGGTTAGTTTTCGTAATCGGGTGGTGCATATCTATTGGGACGTAGATGACTCTCTACTCTACGATATTCTGCAACAAAATCTGCGCGATTTCGAGACCTTTGTAAGCTATATTTTGAACTTTACAGACAAGCAAATAACAAATTAAAAACAGTCATACTTTGAGCTACAACCTTGTAAAGAGCGCCCGAAAAGTGCGCTCTTTTTTTCTTGGGAAGCGTGGTGAATTGTGGTACAATACTTTGATACACGTTTTAACCAGAAATTGATACGTAAAACGTAATGATTTGGCGATAAATTCGCATCCTCATAAAGGCATTACGCTTTACGTTTTCCTCCTTGACTCGAGGCAAATAGGAGTTTACAGCCATTATGTTAAAAAATATTTTCAAAGCCGTCTTGGGCGATCCCAATCAACGGGAAATCAAAAAATTAACACCCCTGGTCGAAGAAGTCCAGGCGCTTGAGCCGGACATGCAGGCCAAAAGCGACGAGGAGCTGCGGCAACTGCTGGCCGGCTTCCGCCAACAGTTGGCCGAAGATACAGCGGAAATGCGGGCCGAAGTGGCCCGCTTGCAGCAAGAAGTCGTCGAAGCGCCGAGGCAAGAGCGGCAGCGTCTGCAAGTGCAACTAGAGCAAGCGGAGAAGCGGCTGCTCAAACTGGAAGCCGAATTACTGGGCGAAATTCAGGCCCAGGTTTTTGCCGCCGTGCGCGAGGCCAGCCGCCGGGCCATCGGGCTGCGCCAATACGATGTGCAGGTGGTCGGCGGGGCCATTTTGCACGAAGGCAAAGTGGTTGAAATGCGCACCGGCGAAGGTAAAACGCTGGTCGCCACCATGCCGGTGGTGCTCAACGCTTTGATGGGGCGAGGGGCGCATGTCATCACCGTGAACGATTACCTGGCCAAGCGCGACTGCCAGTGGATGGGGCCGGTCTATCATAAGCTAGGGTTAAGTGTGGCGGTGATTCAAAGCGCAGGCAACGGCGGGGTAGATCAAGCCTCGTTCAAATACAACCCCGATTATCACAACAACGATGATCGCTTCCAATATTTACAACCAATCACCCGCCGCGAAGCTTACGCCTGCGACATCACCTATGGCACAAACAATGAGTACGGCTTCGATTACCTGCGCGACAATATGGTGCCCGACCTGAGCCGGACCACCCAACGGGAACTGCACTACGCCATCATTGACGAGGTGGACAACATCCTGATTGACGAAGCCCGCACCCCGCTGATTATCTCCGGCCAGGCCGAGGAAAGCAGCGAGTTGTACCAACGCTTTGCCCAACTGGTCCGCCCGCTCAAACGCAGCAGCGATGAGAGCGTTGAAGGGGAGAACCCGGATGGCGATTATGTGGTGGACGAGAAATCGCGCATCGTGTATCTGACCGAGCGCGGCATCGAGAAAATCGAACGGGCATTGGGGGTTGAGAACCTGTACGAAGGCGAGAGCGCCTCTATGACGCCTTATTTGGACAATGCCCTGCGGGCCAATGTACTCTTCAAACGCGATGTGGATTACGTGGTCCAGAACGGCGAAGTGATCATTGTGGACGAGTTCACCGGGCGCTTGATGCACGGGCGGCGTTACAGCGAGGGCCTGCACCAGGCCATCGAGGCTAAAGAGGGCGTTCACGTGCGCCACGAGAGCTTTACCTGGGCCACCATCACCTTTCAGAATTTCTTCCGTATGTACAACAAACTGGCCGGGATGACCGGGACCGCCGAAACCGAAGCCGAGGAATTTGGGGCCATTTACAATTTGGATGTGGTGGTGCTGCCGACCAATATCGAATACCGGGCCATACAAGGCACATTGATTAAGGAGTCGCACAAGGAAGACGGGGCCGAGGTGACGATTTATCGCAGCCCCGATGGCAGTGAGCTTTACCGCAAGCGGGTGGATTACCCAGACGTGGTTTACAAAAACCCGCAGGCCAAGTTCAAAGCGCTGGTTGACGAAATCAAGACGCGCCAGCAGAGCGGCCAGCCAATTCTGGTGGGCACGATTGCCATCGAGACTTCGGAATACCTGGCCAATTTACTCGACCGGCAGGGAGTCAAGCACGAAGTCCTCAATGCCAAGCAGCACGAGCGCGAAGCGACGATTATCACCCAGGCCGGGCGGCCCGGCACGGTGACGATTGCCACCAACATGGCCGGGCGCGGGGTTGACATTTTGCTAGGTGGCAACCCCGAAGGATTGGCCCGCGATGAACTACGCAAGCAGGGCTACGATTTGACCGAGATTGACCCGGCGCTGTGGGAGTCAACCCTGCGCAAATGGAGCGAGATTGTAGCCAAAGATAAGCAAAAAGTGATTGAGTTGGGCGGCCTGCACGTGATCGGCACGGAGCGCCACGAAGCCCGGCGGATTGATAACCAGTTGCGCGGTCGGGCCGGGCGGCAGGGCGACCCCGGTTCCAGTCGTTTTTACGTGTCGCTGCAAGATGATTTGATGCGGCGCTTTGGCGGGCAGAATGTGGCTAACTTGATGGATCGGTTTGGGGTAGAGGAGGACGTACCCATTGAAGCCGGGATTGTCAGCAAATCTATCGAGAACGCCCAAACCAAAGTCGAAGGTCATAACTTCGATATCCGCAAGCACCTGCTCAAATATGATGATGTGATTAACCAGCAGCGCGAAGTGACCTATGCCGAGCGGCGGCGCATCCTGGCCAGCAGCAGCCTCAAAGAGAACATTCAAAATATGATTGCCGACCATTTGAGCGGCCTGGTGCAGAATTTTACCGGCAGCGAAGACCCCGACGAGTGGGATTTGGCCGCCTTGCACAGCGCCGTGCGTATTATTGTCCCTATGCCTGCTACCCTGACCTCCCAGGCCTGGGAGAATCTATCGGCCGAGGAAATTGAAGAGCAAATCCAGGAGATGGCCGAGCAGCGGTATGAGGAGATGGAACAGGCCGTTGGCGCAGAAAACCTGCGGCAGTGGGAACGGATGTTGATGCTGCAAATTATGGATATGCTGTGGGTGCGCCATTTGACCGCGCTCGACGAACTGCGCCAGGGGATTGGGCTGCGGGCCTACGGTCAGCAGGACCCGCTGGTAGCCTTTCAAAAGGATGCCTTCGAGATGTACGGTCAGCTTCGGGCGGCGGTGCAGGAAGAGGTGGTCCGGCGAATTTATCACCATCCCCCCGCTACTACGATGCTCAAAGAAGCGCCTCGCCCGCGCAATGTGCAGGCCATCCATCCCGATGCGGTGGCAGCCGGTCAGAGCCAGACCCAGGCCGGCACACCGGGGGCAACCAAGCAGGCTCCAGAGCCGGTGCGGGTGCAAAAAACACTGGGCCGCAATGATTTGTGTCACTGCGGCAGTGGCAAAAAGTACAAACACTGCCACATGAAATCGGATTCGTTGGGCGGTAACGGGGGTGGAATGGTTCAAACGCCCGTGAAAGCTGAGACTGCTCCGGGTGGCTACGGCAACAAAAAGAAACCAGATAAGGCTCGGCGGCGTTAATGTGAAATTTACAAGATTAGTTATTTGATCCTGTTGCAAATTCTGTCCGAAAGTGATAACATAGAACTTAAAGGTTGTTCCCTTGGCATATGAAAACTCAAGTCAGAGAAGTGTTTCTGCTCTCATCTCAGCTCGCATCCCATCATCTGCGAACTGTTACAATCTTCTGACGATTGAAGGAGGATCAGGCTTTGACTGCGAACGGCGACGACTTTACGGCCCGACTTATGGATGATATGGATCCCACACTGCTTGACTTTGTCAAGACAAAGGTGAATTCTTTCATCAAATGGGACCTGGTCAGATTCTTTTACGAAAATCCTCATACGGCTGATACGGTTGAAAATATTGCCAAATACGCCGGTAGAAATGCAGATGCCGTAAAACCCGAGTTAGAAGATCTGGTCGAAAGCGGCATTATGGGCAAAAAAGTAATGGAAAATACGGCTATTTATTCGCTTGCTACCGACGAGGAGATGCGCGCTTTGGTAGATCAGTTTATTCTGGCGTGTGAAGATCGGCATTTTAGGGTCAAAGCGGTTTATCATATTATTCGAGGCATGCGTTAACCCGGCAGCGACTTGAATGGCTTATTAACCGTATTGCCGCCCTTTTCTGTAGTTATCTAAATCAAGGGATATTTATTTTTTTTCCTCATCCCCCTACTTGCTAATTAAATTACCACTTAACCTGATCAAATTGTGCTCAAACTTTCTGAAAGTATTACTTTTATCCAGCTTCAATAAATATTCCAACACAAGGGAGCCTTAGGTATGGATACGGATCGAGTTAAAACAGGTATCACCGGTCTTGATGAAATGCTGGGGGGTGGTTTTGTCAGAGGAACTGCCAATTTAGTAGAAGGCGCTCCGGGTACTGGTAAAACCACACTGGGCATGCAATTTATTTACAGTGGCATCGTTCAAGCCAAAGAGCCTGGGCTTATTATTACTTTTGAGGAGTTCCCTCAGCAATATTATCACGATGCAGCTGCTTTTGGCTGGGATTTTGTGGATTTGGAAAAAAAGGGGCTGCTAAAAGTTGTGATGACCAGCCCCGAAGTGAGCCGGCTAGATGTAGAGAGCGTGGGCGGCATGATTGAAAGTTACGTCAATCAGTCGGGGGCCGGACGAGTGGTGGTTGATAGTGTTACTCACTTTGCCCGTCTCACTCAAGACCCCGTTGAACTACGCAATCTTGAGTTTGGTTTTATCAATGCCCTCAAACGACTGGGCTTAACCAGTATCTTCACCCGTGAAAGCCCGGTACTGTTAGGCGAGTCCCCAGAAAATAACAGCATCAGTTTTGTGGTTGACTCTTACTTGATGCTGCGTTATGTGGAAATCGAGTCAACTATTCGCAAGGCGCTGTTGGTGTTAAAAATGCGCGGCAGTGACCATGCCAAAGATATTCGACAGTATGAAATTACCGAGCATGGCCTTGAGGTTCAATCTAAGTTTGAGGGCCGTGAAGGTATTTTAAGCGGCAGTCCACGCCGTATGGCCGACTCTTTTGTCGAAGCTTTTGTTAAACGTTAAAAACGCCAAATGCCCGCGCCATTCCGCAAGCTTGTTCCTCTGTAAGCCATACGGATGAGTTTCGGAAGGGTCTTGTGGTGGGCCTCATCCGTTCTGCGACTAGTTAACTACCAGGATTAGAAAAACGTATGAACCTTGTGAGCAGTATCTTAACCATCTACATCTGGGCAGTAGTCTGTATCCTCCTCTTTTTTTTATTTGCCATTGGCCGTTTTTATCAAAAGAAATCAGGCCGGCGCTCTTATTATCCCTCATTTTTTGTCTCTATTGCGCTCTTTGCCCTGGCGGCTGTTCGATACGCTTTTCTGGCTCCGACGATTGTAGGTGATTTGGGGGGAGATATTCTGCGCTTTTTGGGCGGTTTGGTGGTAGGCGGATTTGGCCTCTTTTTATTAAGGCTCATGATTGGGGGGCGCTCTTGATTGCGCTAGGGTCGCTATTGGGCGCACTGGGAACTCTCTCGGTGCTGATTCTGTTTTATATCCTGGCTAAACTTTCCGAAAGATTTGGCTCGGTCATAAAGATGCGGCCTCAATATCGTTATTATTATGTGGCCCTGGTCCTTTTGCTCGTCGGGTGGATTGCCCAACTCCTGGTTATGGCCGCCGATTTAATGCCAGCCAATGTCCAAACTTGGCTCCTTTCCTCCTGGTTTGTGCTGCTTGTCTATTACGTACCAGTTACTATTGGCGTGACCATTGGCCTGGTAATTACCTGGCGTTATTGGAGCTGGCTGGTAGTGGAACGTAACGGATAAATGGCAATGGCCCCGGCTGTTTTTACCAAAGATAGCGCCCAGTTTTTTGCTTACTCCGGCTGGCGACAATTTCTCTTGGATAACCAATTTAACCTGCTGCCCCCCTGTACCGAACTAGCCGAACTAGCAGGGCTAGTCCCTGCACTGCTGGAACATACCCCCCTGCTGAACCTGTTTGATGCGGCCAATCAGGACAAACTACGCCCTCTGTTAATGCAGTTAGCCAGCGGTTATCTGCAAACAATTCCTTCACTGGCCCTTATGCTGCAAGCAGGAAGTCATCTCAAGCCCATCGAACTTATGCTCTATCCTTTGCCCGAGGCCGATTCCCCCGCCATCTATATCGGCTTTATGCGCTTACTCCCCAGCGCCATCGAAACGTTTCTGGAAGAGCCACGCACTCGTCATATCCGCCAAAAAAACAAACAGCTTGAAACTGTAGCCCAGTTGAGCCGGCGCATCGCCGCCATTTTAGACCTGGATGCCCTCCTCAATTATGCCGTCCAGAGCTTGAGCCAGGATTTTGAATACAAATTCACCTCTATTTTCCTGATTGATACCACCGAAACCCGCATTACCCTCAAGGCGGCCTCTAATATTAATGTCAAAGCGCTTTCGCCCAATTTTTCCAGCCTGGCCATTGATCACGATACTGTCATTGGCCGGGTAGCCGCGGCGGTTGAACCCATGCTGGTCAACCAGATGGCCCAAAGCGAGTACAAACCGCTGAGCTATTTGCCGGTCGAAACGCAGTCGGAACTGGCCGTGCCCCTGGTGCTGGGCGGTCAGATTTTGGGCGTTTTGGATGTGCAAAGCGACCTGCCCAACAAGTACAACAGCGACGACCTCTTTTTGCTGCAAACTATTGCCGACCAGTTAGCGGTTGCTATCGAAAATGCCCGCCTGTTTGAAGAACGGGACCGCCGCATGGCGGAACTGGGCGCTTTTAACCAAATTGGGGCGGTTATCTCCGGCTCTCACGATTTAAATGTGATGCTGCCCAATATTCTGGGCCGGGTAAATGCCCTCTTTCAGGTTGAAGGCGTCTCGCTGATGCTGCTGGAAAATGATGAACTGCGGTTTGCCGTAGCCGTCGGTCCCGGCTCGGAAAATATCACCTCGTTTACCCTCAAACCCGGCCAGGGTATTGCCTGGTCGGTCGTCGAAACCGGGCAAACCATCCGGGTTGATAATGTAGCGATGGACTCGCGTCACTTCAGCGAGATTGATGCTGCCATTGACTTCAAAACTCGTTCTTTGCTGGCCGTGCCGGTACAGATTCACGGCAAGATCCTCGGCGTGATGGAAGCCATCAACCGGCAAGATGGCCGGCCTTTTAGCCGTGACGACGAAGTGACCCTGGAATTTATTGCCTCCTCGGTAGCCATTGCCATTGAAAATGCTCGTTTGTTTAGCGAAACACAGAGCCATATCGAGCAACTGGCCGGCCTGCTCGAAGCCAGCCGAGTTATCAACACCCTGGATTTGCAGGACATTTTGAATACGATTGTCCAGCGCGTCGGCGCTTTGCTCAAGGCCGAATATACCAGCGTATATCTGGACGGCAACGAAAATCAACCCATTCGAGAAACAGCTTCCTATAGCACCGGGCCGGTGTCCCATGAACCTGTGCCGGTTTATCAATACGGTGAAGGAACCGTCGGCTGGACTTTCAAACATCGCCAGCCGTTGCGCATCAATGATGTCGCTCAAGATGATAGATTTGTACAGTTTTCGCCCCGCTCTCAGCTTATTACCAACTTGATCGCCATCCCCTTGATTGTTAAAAACGAGGCGATTGGGGTCTTGGAAGTCGCCAATAAACTGGGGGGCGGCGCTTTTACCACCGAAGACGAAGCCCTGCTCTCGGCTTTTGCCAGCCAGGCCGCTGTGGCTATTTATAATGCCCGCCTGTTTAACGAAACCAACCAACGCCTGGCCGAAGTATCAACTCTCTACACCTTTGCCGACCAGATGACCAAAGTGATAGACCTGGACCAGGTGAGCCGGTCTACCGTGACCATTTTGAGACACGCTCTGGATTGCAGCGGTTGTAGCCTCTTTTTACAAGAAAAAGTTGATAATCACGACGCCTTGATTTTAAAGGCTTGCAGCGGCTGGCACGAGGGAAAAGAAAATTCCTCCGCCATTGCTATTTTGACCAAACTGGCCGAAGGTTTGGCCAAAAAGTTACAGCCGATTCATATCCCTGACCTGCTGAACGAAATCGGTTCAGGCCGGCTAAACCTGTCGTCCGATAGCGACAATCTCCCCGATGATTTTTTGCCGATACGTTCGGTCATGCTTGTGCCCTTAATTGTCAAGGATAATCTTTTAGGCGCTCTAGCTATTGACGATCACGAACCGAATGCTTTTGGGCCAGCGGAAGGCCGCCTGTTAACTATTACCGCTGCCCAAATTTCGACGGCCATTGAAAACATCCGCCTCTACGCTAACCTGGAGCAGCGAGCCATCGAACTGGAAGCTGCTCTGGAAGAAGTTCAGGAGGCCAACCGCTTAAAGTCGGAATTTGTCCAAAATGTCTCGCACGAACTCCGCACCCCGCTCACCTTTATTCGCGCTTATATTGAGTTGATTTTGGAAGGCGAGTTGGGCGAGTTGTCGCCGCTGATGAAAGAGAAACTGGAGTTGATCTCCCAAAAAACTTTTGCGGTCATTCGTCTGGTTGAAGATATTGTCTCGATGCAAAAAGTCGAATCGGGCCACCTGCGTTTTGATTTAATCAGCCCCGATCGACTTATCACCCAGGCCATTGAGGGAGCTACCGCCAGCGCCGCCAAGTTTGACATCCAATTGGTGGCTGCCAGCGCGCCCGATTTGCCTCCTCTGTTAGTAGATGTTGACCGAGTCGGCCAGGTATTTGATAACCTCATCGGTAACGCTATTAAATTCAGCCGGCCCGACAGTGAGATCAGAATTGCCGCCGAGTTGGATGGCGAAATGGTTAAGTTTTCGGTGCAGGATTACGGGGCCGGAATTCCCCCGGAGGCAATAGACCGGATTTTTGACAAGTTTTACCAGGCCGGGCGTCCGGTTGGTTCGCGCCAGTACAAGGGGTCGGGCCTGGGGCTGGCTATTGTCAAGCAAATTGTCGAAGCCCACCAGGGCCGGGTGGCCGTTGAAAGCCAACTCAATCAAGGCAGCACCTTTTACTTTTGGCTGCCCCTTACCCAAAACAACGGTCACGAGTCGGAATAATTGGATCAGTGGAAACAATGTGATTACGGCAAGCTTGTTCCCAAACTTAGTGATTGTCCAAAAATAAGTTCCCCCAAGTTCCTACGAGTTCCCAGGGAACTAAGGGAACTCGTAGGAACTCAAAACGGGAAGTAAATTTTAGATGTTTACTTAGTTATGGAACAAGCTTGCTCCATAAGCTGGATTGTGGAAAAACAACGCGACCTAAGAACCGTTCTCTTTAATCTGCCTAAAATTGATCTGCATCGCCACCTGGAAGGCAGTTTGCGTCTGTCAACCCTGGCCGAAATTGCCCAGGAGCATGCCGTAGACCTGCCCACCTGGAGTCTGGACGAGTTACGCCCGCTGGTGCAGGTGGTTGATGGCGATGCTTACGACTTTCAGGGCTTTTTGAATAAGTTCAAACTGCTGCGCCGCTTCTATTCCAGCCGCGAGGCCGTGCTCCGGGTAACCTCCGAAGCCATCGCCGACGCCGCCGCCGACAATGTGCGTTACCTGGAACTGCGCTTCAATCCGGTGGCCCTGGGCCACAACCAGGGCTTCAGCTTTGAAGATGTCACCGATTGGGTTATCGAGGCGACAAACGAGGCTCAGCGAAAACATGGCATCCAGGTGCGCCTGATTGTTCAGATTGGCCGGCACGAACCGCAGTACGCCCACAGACTGGCCGAAATCGCCGTCTCGCGCCAACAGCAGGGCATTGTTGCCCTCGACCTGGCCGGTGATGAAATCACCTACTCCGCCGCCAAATTCAGCAAAGTGTTTCAATGGGCCAAAAGCCAGGGGCTGCACATTACCGTCCACGCCGCCGAAGCCGGCCCGCCCACCAACATTGTCGAGGCCATCCGTGATTTAGGGGCCGAGCGGATTGGCCACGGCGTCCAGGCCCGCCGCAATGATAAAATCATCGAACTGCTGCGCAGCGAGCGCGTCACCCTGGAAATGTGCCCCACCAGCAACCTGCAAACGGGCCTTATTCCCCGTTTTTCCCAGCATCCTCTGTTTGCCTTTCACCAGCTTGGCATCCCCGTCACCATCAATACCGACGACCCTTCCATCTCCAACACCACCCTCACCGACGAATTTTTAGTCGCCAATCGCGGGATTGGCGTCCCCTTCCGCGCCCTGCGCCAGATGACCCTCAACGCCGCCGAAGCCGCCTTTTTGCCCGACCCCGATAAAAAGGTTTTGTGCGACTGGTTCAAGAATTGGTTTGACAAAACCACTTTTGGCAAAATCCAGCCTGCGGCCAATAATTCCTGACTATTAATCCAGCAAACAAATCTACCCATCCTCTTTCTTTCTTTTGCCTCCTCCGAACATCTGTGCTATCATTTTCTTTTCGTAACTGCTCAGCCATGTCATTTCGACCGCAGGGAGAAATCTTCTACAATCTTACTTTTACGTATTGCGCTCTGAGGATTTCTCGACCTTTGGTCTCGAAATAACATGACCCAGTAGTAACTCCTTTTCGACAAAATAGGGGGGCAAAAACAACTCGTTGGAATGGCGGGATAAACCGGGCCAAGTTCCTTCAAGTTCCTTCCGTTCCCTCAATTCCCTCAGTTCCTTCTTCAGGAGTAACCTGTGCTCAAACGCGAATTTACCGTTGCCGGTGAATACCGCTACAACCAGAGTGGGCCGATACGCTGGATTATCTCTCATCTTGCTCGCTATCCGCTATTTCTGTCCGGCTTTATCCTGGCGATCCTGATCAGCAACGGCTTGTTTGCGCTGACCCCCCGCTTGACCGGGTTGGCCTTCGATGAGATCTTACAAACTGCGCCCGACCGGGGCCGGCTGTTGACCATTACTTTACTCGTGCTGGGGGTGGTGCTGGTCCAGGTCCTCATCTACCTGGCCGCGAGCCTATCCATCGAAGTGTTGGCCCAACGCTTGGAACGCGATGCCCGCGACGAACTTAACAACACCTATTTTCGACACCAGTCACTTGACTATAATCTTCCAGAGGCTATCTTATCTTGAGTAAAACGAGGCGAGGACACGAGGAGGCGAATAATCTTCTCGCCTCATCGCCTCACTTGTCATCGCATCTTTATTACAGGAGGCATCATGAAAAAAGGTTTTGTGCTTTTTCTGGCAACGATCATGCTGTTTACGCTGGGCTGCGGTATGCTCAATTCTTGGCTGGGCCTCAGTGGGTCAGCCGGCACGGTGAGCGAGTTGTGGTCGGATGTGCCGCCGCTGGAAGGAGCGACCAAAGCCGATCTGGAAATACCCCTGGTCTTTCAGTTGATGATCCAGGCCGTTGCTAAAAGTGGGATTAATTATATCGCCTTTACCACCCCTAAAACTCCCACTGAAGTCAAGAGTTTTTACACCCCAGAACTGATGCAGGCCAACGGCTGGCAAACTGTCCAGATGGAAGGCGGCGACGCCGGCCAGCAAGGCTGCGTGGCCGATCAGGCCAACGCCGGCAGCGATGGCGCATTTTGCCTTTTTAGCAAAGGGGAAGGCGACAAACAAACTTTGCTGGCTATCATCATCGCTCAGGATGAACAGTCTCAGCAAACCAGCATCTTTTACGCCCGCGTCGAGGGCGGCAATATTGATCTGCAAATCACGCCTGCTTCCCAGGGGGCCGTTCCTGCCCACCCCATAAGTTTTCTTTGGCTTGTAGACATTATGTAAATTTTATGCTATACTACATTTTATAGAGAACGGGGCGGTTCTCGGTTTAAGGCAAGATCAAGCAATTATCAGTAGACCGTAGCATCCTGAGTAACGAAGCATATCGAAGGGTGCTATTGCGGTCTACTGATTATTGATCAAAAGAAATAAATCAGATTAAGCAGTGCCGGCTTAATCAAATAGCTAAGGAAGGAGACACCATTATGGCTTTTAGTTACAAAAACTCTCGCGGAAATGTTTACTATTTGCACAGCCGCGAAACCACCTTGAAAAATGGGCGAAAGAGCACCATCTATTTCTTTGCCAAAGAAGCAAAAGAGGGCCAACTCGATGCTGTGCCCAGCGGCTATAAGGTAGCCGAGACAGCCAATGGCCTACCTGTGCTGAAAAAAGAGGGATAACAACTTTTTAGAGCTACTCAAGCAAAAAGCTCCGGCAATTGAACCGGAGCTTTTTCATTGGGGTGAAAAAGATATATGAAGCTAAACGCCGTTTTTATTTAGCTGGTCATTGTGGCTAAGGCAAAACTCTGATTGGCGGACGTAAATAACTCGTCCCTTGCCTCCTCTTTTAGCCCCAAGACTTCATAAACAGGCTCCTCAGCGGCTTGTCCCTTAAGATGAGGCTGTCCAATCAGGCGGACTTGAACATAGGGTTGAATGACATTGAGCGTCTCTTGACTTATCAATATTTGTCCACCTGTGGCGTGCTCTTGTAAACGCTTGGCCTTATTTACACTGTCACCCATCACGGTATAATTCATCAGTTTAGATGTGCCAATGTTGCCAACTACTGCCTCACCGACACACACCCCTATTCCAAAGTTCAATTGATACTCTGGTAACAATTGCCTCTGGATGTCTGTGACAGCTTGCTTCACCCCCAACGCCGCCCGAATGGCTCGGAGGACGTGGTCTGATTGAGGTAAAGGCGCATTGAAAAAGGCCATCACGGCATCACCGATGAATTTATCAAGAGTGCCATGTTCTTTAAAGATAGCCTCGACAGCCGCTTCTACATACATGTTAATCGTGTCCACTGTTTTTTCAGGCGAGGTTCTGTTGGCAAAGATGCTGAAACCCCTCAAATCTGCAAATAATACTGTCACAGACTGAGACCGACCACCCAACTTGATTTGATTGGGTCGTCTCAATAATTCCTCAACAACGTTAGCATCCACATATCGCTCAAATACGCTCCGAATCATCTGTTTTTCCTGCTCTTTTTGAGCTTGAATCTGGTTAATATACCCCAAATTTTGGAGGGCAATATTGGCGTAGCCGGCCAAAAGATGCAGCATTTGCTCATACTCAGCCCAATCGCTATCTCTCAGGCCTTGTGTTGCTATCTTTACGCTGAGGGTACCCACTTTTTGCTCGCCAATTTCCAGAGCCACGGAAATTTGCCGGACGCCCTTTTCAGCCCCCGCCGGACCCGCTTTTTTTCGTTCAATGGGTGCATGCAGTTGTCCCGTCCGTGGATTGATTAAGAACAGCCTCCCTTCCTCGGCATTGGTTAAGAATAGCGCTGCATCCACTATTCTTTCCAGCGTTTGGGTGGGATGAATCAAGGTAATTGATTTACCGATTTGATACATAACATCTCGAACATTCAATTGATGTTTGAGTTCCTGGTTGGCTTGCAGCACCCGATTTAGCAACTCTTGTTTCTCTTTTTCCAGGCGGGTGACACGCAAAGCATCTTCAATAGCCTTCAGTGCGCCTTCTACCGTAAAGGGCTTAGTTAGATAATTCTGCACTCCGAGCAAAAAAACCTCTACCGCTAATTGTTCGGAGCCGTGAGAAGTCATTAAAATCACCGGCGTATTTATGCCACATGCCCGCAACCGGCGCAATACCTGCAATCCATTCAATTTCGGCATTTCATAGTCAAGCAGAATCAAATCAGCCGTGGATTTTAGGGCCTTGCTTAAGCCCGCCAGTCCATCTTCGGCCACCTCTACCAGGAAATTGTTGGGTTTCAATAAATATTCTATGGTAAATTCACGCGATTGCGGACTATCATCAATAACTAATACTTTCAATTGTTTATTCATTGTTACTTCCATTACCTCACCGACAAAAAGGAGAGCACATTTTAAATGTATCTTTGCCAAAGGGCTCTAATTTTTAACCTTGCCTATAGTTTAGCATCATTTTGCAAACTACAGCACCCAAAAAACTTGGGGTCTTTCCTTAAAATTTGGGCTTGACTTCTTACCCAATCTATAGTACACTCTGACCAGTTAAGCAATAGCTTCAAGAAAAGGAGGCGCACATATATGTCCCATCTAAATACTGCTCAAGCTGTTTTGTGTCGTATGCGTGCGCCTGTTGCCGGCGGGTAGTTCCTTTTTGCTGAATCTTCGGCGGCCACAGGCGCATGTTCTGCCTGTGGCCGTTTTGTTTGGTCGTAACGGTCGCCTTTGGGGTAAGTTTATCTCATCCGGGTGACCTGCGTCAATTGATTTTTAACGGCCTCAGGGCAGAGATGTCCTTGAGGCCGTTTTTGTTACAAGCAATTTATGGAGAATTCCGACCGTGGCTGATAAATCTCACGACAAACACTGGCAGCGTTCCATCAAAATGAGTTTTGAAAAAGAACCCGAACGCCGCCAGATCCAAAAAGTTAAAAAGCAGCTAAAACATAATAGACAACCCAAACCAACGCGCCGCAAAGATTGGCAGCCCGCTGATTTGGCCGATCCCGATGAACTCGATTTTGAACAAATCGAGCGGGTCATGCCGCGCGGCGAGCGAGAGCGCCGCCGGACTATCAAAGTGATGGCCCTGACGGAAGCAGCCGAAGCAGAGCCAAATGGGACCGGCTCGCCGCTGCCGCCTGAAACCGGCCAGCGAGGCGTCGTCATCAAGGTTAGCAGCGGCCTGTGCCGAGTAGCGTTGGGTGGACGTACGCTGATGTGCGGCCTGCGCGGCTCGCTCAGCGCCGAGGAAACGGGTTTCACCAATGTAGTAGCCGTAGGCGACAACGTCCTGGTTTTTGAGGATGGCGTCGGATGGGGCATTGTAGAAGCGGTGCTGCCGCGCCGCAGCGCCTTAGCCCGGCCCGATGTGTTCCGCAGCCACCTGCAGCAGGTCATTGTGGCTAACGCCGACCAACTGCTCATTGTGGCTGCCTGGCGCAATCCCCCGCTCTGGCCGGAACTGCTGGATCGCTACCTGATTGCCGCCGCCCGGAACAAATTGAAGCCGCTCATCTGTGTCAACAAAATTGATTTGGCGGAGGATGTGGCCGCCTGCGAAGCAGCCTTGCAGCCCTACCAAGCTCTGGGCTACCCGGTTCTGTTGACCAGCGCCTTGACCGGCTACGGCATCGAAGCTTTGCGCGATAGTTTGCAGGGGCGGGTCACGGCCCTGGCCGGACTATCGGGGGTGGGTAAATCCTCCTTGCTGGCAGCAGCCCAGCCCGGCTTGCAGCTCCGCACCGGCGCAGTCAGCGAGTCCAGCGGCGAAGGCCGGCACACCACCACCCAGGTCGCCATGTTGCCCTTTGGCGAGCGTGGTTTTGTGGTTGACACCCCCGGCATCCGCGAGTTTGGTCTGAGCAGTCTGGCTAAAAATGAGCTGATCCATTTCTACCCCGACCTGGCCGCGTTCGCGCCTGCCTGCCGCTTTGCCGACTGCACTCATCGCCACGAACCCAATTGCGCGGTCAAAGCGGCTGTCGTAGCGGGTAGTGTATCCACGACCCGCTACGATAGCTACCAGAAAATCTATGAGACGCTCTAGCCTTAAAGGGAACTGAAGGAAATTAACCACAGAGTCACAGAGACGCAGAGAAAAATTTATAAAACCTCTGTGACTCTGCGTCTCTGTGGTGAAAATATGTCAAGCTAACTTTATAGGTTTTTAACTACCCCACAAAAAGGATGAAAATGACTCAAGCGCAACTCATTCAGTTACTCGAAGAATTGGCCGCCAATGCCTGGCCTGCCGAAGTGGTTCAGCACGTGGATGGCTGGCGGCTGCGTTTTAACGGCAATGTGACCCGCCGGGCCAATTCAGTCTATGCCAACCAGTCTGGAGAAAATCTCCCGCTGGACGAGAAGTTGACTATCGTCGAAGTATTCTACCGCCGGCGAGGTTGCCCGCCTCGTTTTCAGATTTGCCCGGCGACTCAACCGGCCCACCTGGATGAGTTTTTGGCCGAGCGCGGCTACAGGCCCGATGCTCGCACCGCCATCCAGCTTGCGCCGCTGGAAACCGTCCTGACCCGCGCCCAAACCAACCCGAATTACACCGTCACCATTGGCGACACGTTCGACTCAAGCTGGTTCGAGGTCTTCTGCTACGGGGAGCATGTCAAACCCCACACCGCTGAAGTTCGGCGCGGGATTCTGCAGCGAATCGGCCCGCGTGCCGGTTTTGCTACGGTGCATCTGGACAATCAGCCGGTGGCCGTCGGCCTGGGCGTGGTCGAGCGCGGCTGGCTGGGCCTATTCAGCCTGGTCACACAGCCCGGCTATCGCCGCCAGGGAGCCGCAACCACTCTCATTCACACCCTGGCCCATTGGGGCCAGACGCACCAGGCCAATCAGGTATATCTGCAAGTGATGGCCGATAATGCTCCCGCCCTGGCTTTGTATGCCCGGCTGGGGTTTGAAACCCTCTATCACTATCATTATCGCGAGTTGCCTCGGTAAAGCATTTCCACAGATAATTATCCATTACTCGTCTTGCGTGTTACATCTTACGTGCCTCAAAGCGGATGGAACACGCAAGATGTAATGGATTTTGCCTTTTAGCTCAGCCCACTTCAATCATCGCCATAATTGACAGCAAAAATACTTTCTGTACAATAACGCACCTGCAATTAATCGCAATTCAAACTACTTGCAAATTTGAATATTATTAACCAATACAAAAAAGGGGAAATCTATCAATGAAAGTATCACGCTGGATTTTGGGTTCTTTCCTGGTTTTTACCCTAACGCTAGCCGCCTGTGGAGGCGCTGCGCCTGCCGCTACGCAGGCTCCGGCGGCAGAACCGCCACAGGTAGAAGCCCCGGCTGCCACCGAAGAAGCAGCCGCTCTCGCCGCGGAGCAGCCCGCTGCCAAACGAGAGATCATCCTGGCTGTTGGCGGCGAGGCTGACGAAGGATATGACCCAACCTTAGGCTGGGGTCGCTACGGCGCGCCGCTCTTTCAGAGCACACTTTTGCGCCGGGATGAAAATCTCAAACTGGTCAATGATCTGGCCGAAAGTTACAGTCTGAGCGAAGATCGCCTGGTCTGGACGGTCAAAATCCGGCAGGGTGTTCTCTTTTCAGACGGGAAGCCACTGACAGCCAAAGATGTGGCCTATACGTTTAATAAAGCCGCCGAAAGTGGCGGCTTGACAGATGTAACCGTTCTGGATAAGGCCACGGCTCTGGATGATTACACGGTCGAACTCCGCCTTAAAAAACCTCAAAGCACCTTTGTCAACCGGCTGGTCACGCTCGGCATTGTGCCGGAGCACGCCCACAATGAGAATTACGGGCGCAATCCGATTGGTTCCGGCCCGTACAAACTGGTACAGTGGGATGAAGGCCAGCAGTTGATTGTCGAGGCGAATCCCAACTATTACGGCTCCAAGCCCCAAATTGAGCGCCTGGTTTTCCTTTTCCTGGAGGGAGATGCCGCTTTTGCCGCGGCGAAAGCAGGTGAAGTGCAGGTGGTCAGTGTGCCTCAAGCGTTGGCCGTACAAAAAATTGAGGGGATGAAGTTATATGATGTCAAGAGCGTTGACAATCGCGGCCTGATGTTTCCTTTTGTGCCCGATACCGGGAAAAAAACAGAAGAAGGCTATGTGATTGGCAACAATGTCACGGCTGATTTAGCCATCCGGCAGGCGGTTAACTATGCCGTTGACCGGGAAGCGCTGGTAGCCGGGGTGCTGGAAGGGTATGGCTCGCCGGCTTTTGGGCCGGTGAGTGGTTTAGCCTGGGAAGAACCGCAGGCTATCATTGACGATGCCAGCCTGGAAAAAGCCAAAGAGGTTTTGCTCAACGGGGGCTGGGCCGACAGCAATGGCGACGGGATTGTTGAAAAAGATGGCCTCAAAGCCGAGTTTACCATCATCTATCCCGCCAGCGACAGCACCCGCCAGGCGCTGGCCCTGGCTGCCGGCGATATGATTAAGGCCGTTGGCATCCAGGCCAATGTGGAAGGCAAGAGTTGGGAAGAAATTGAAAAAATGATGCACAGCAATGTCATCGTTTTTGGCTGGGGCAGCCACGACCAAACAGAGATGTGGAATCTGTATCACAGCTCCATGCGCGGCGTCGAGTGGTACAACACCGGCTATTATGCTAACTCCGAGATTGATAATTACCTTGACCTGGCCATGGGCGCTCCTTCCGAGGCCGAAGCGATTGCCTTTTGGCAAAAAGCCCAATGGGATGGCCAGAAGGGCTTTACTGCGCAAGGCGATGCGGCCTGGGCCTGGCTGGTCAACCTGGATCACACTTACTTCGTGAGCGAGTGCCTCGACATCGGCCAGCCGCAGGTGGAGCCGCATGGTCACGGCTGGCCGATTACGGCCAATATTGCCTCGTGGAAATGGACATGCCAGTAAGCAGATTAACCAAATTCTTGTTCAAGAAGCTGGCTCGGTTGGTTATTTTACTTTTTGCCGTCTCGACCGTCTCTTTTATCCTCGTCACCCTCTCGCCGATTGATCCGGTTGACGCCTACTTACGAGGCGCAGGGGTTCAGGTAAGCCCTGAACAGCGTGAACTGATTGCTCAACGCTACGGCTTAAATGAGCCGCCGCCTCTTCGATACGTGCGCTGGCTCGGACAAATCGCCCAGGGGAATTTAGGTCACTCGATCATTTTTACTCAACCGGTGCTGCAAGTCATTGGCAATCGCTTTTTGACCTCCCTGTGGTTGATGGCGACGGCCTGGATTTTGTCAGGCGTGATTGGTTTTGGGTTGGGAGTGCTGGCCGGAGCCAGGCAAGGTTCGTGGCTTGATCAGGCTATTCGTTTTTACGCCTACACCCTGGCCTCGACGCCCACCTTCTGGCTGGCCTTGCTGCTATTGATTGTCTTCGCCGTGTGGCTGAGGGCAGCCCCCGTTTGCTGCGCTTCACCGCTGGGCGTACCCGTTGGGGAGGCAACTTTTTGGCAGCGAGTTCAACATTTGATTCTCCCGGCGGCGGCTTTGAGCATCATCGGCATCGCCAATATTGCTTTGCATACTCGCCAAAAACTGATTGATGTGCTCCACACCGACTACGCCCTTTTTGCCCGCGCTCAGGGCGAAACCAACAGTGGCTTGATTATGCAGCACGGTCTGCGTAACATTGCCCTCCCGGCCATCACCCTGCAATTTGCCTCACTCAGCGAGCTGTTTGGCGGCTCGGTGCTGGCCGAGCAGGTCTTTGCCTATCCCGGCCTGGGTGAAGCGACCGTGCAGGCTGGCTTACGTGGTGACGTGCCGCTCCTGCTAGGCATTGTCCTGTTCAGCGCGGTCTTTGTCTTTGTCGGCAACACCGTCGCCGATATTGCTTACCACCTCATTGACCCGCGCATTCGGATTGGAGGAAGCGCATGAGTTCGATCACCACCACTCAGGTTGCGACGCCGTCGGCGCGAAAGTGGAAGTTAACCCTGGGAGCCGGTAATCGCCGCAGTCGAACCGTATGGACGATTATCATGTGCCTCCTATTTTTTGCCGCCATTGGCCTGGGCAGCTATCTCATCGGTGAGGCTGGGTTAAAGACCTCGCTGACCCAGCGCAATATGGCCCCGACCCTGGCGCACCCCCTGGGCACCGATTGGCTGGGGCGCGATATGCTGACCCGCACCTTGCTTGGTCTCAGCTTGAGCTTGCGGGTTGGGCTGCTGGCGGCGCTCATCAGCGCGGTCCTGGGCGTGGTCTTGGGGTTGCTGGCGGCGATGCTAGGCGGCAAAGTGGATTTGGTCATTACCTGGTTTGTTGACGTCTTTTTCAGCCTCCCTCACCTGGTGCTGCTGATTCTGATTTCCTTTGCCCTGGGCGGCGGTCTGCAAGGTGTGCTTATCGCCGTCGCCTTGACCCATTGGCCGGGGTTAACGCGGGTCATCCGGGCCGAGGCGCTGCAAGTGAAAAGCTCGGATTACGTTCAACTGTCGGCCCGGTTGGGTCATTCACCCTGGTGGATTGCCCGCCATCACACCCTACCCCACCTCATCCCTCAATTCCTGGTCGGCCTGATTTTGCTCTTTCCGCATGCCATTCTGCACGAAGCCGGCCTGACCTTTGTTGGCATTGGCCTATCGCCTCACACCCCAGCCATCGGCATCATCTTGGCCGAATCCATGCGCCATCTCTCGACCGGCTACTGGTGGCTGGGGGTATTTCCAGGTCTGGCTCTGCTGGTTGCAGTCAAGGCGTTTGATATCCTGGGTGAAAACGTCCGCACTCTGATTGATCCCAAAACCAGTCAGGAATAGTGAATAAAAAATAAGAAATGAAGAATTAAGAAAAAACGAAATATTGCTGACCCTTAATTTCTTATTTCTTATTTCTTCATCTTTACAAGGGGCCTTATGCTATCCGTCCAAAATCTATCCGTCACTTTTACCTTATATGATGTCGGCTTGACCCAGAAACAACTCACCGTCATCACCGATTTGGATTTGGAAGTGCAGGCCGGCGAGATGGTGGCGGTGGTTGGCTCCAGCGGCTCGGGTAAGAGTTTGCTGGCTCACGCCGTGCTGGGAATTTTGCCACCCAATGCTCAAACCACCGGCCAGCTTAGCTTCAAAGGTAAACCCCTCACTCCGGCGCGCCAGGCGCTTCTACGCGGGCGAGAGATGGTCCTGATTCCGCAATCGGTTGGTTTTCTTGACCCGTTGATGCGGGTGGGGCCGCAGGTACGCCGGGCCGCTCAATTGAATGGCCTGACCTCTATCGCTGCCGAGGAGTCTCAGCAGCGCACCTTCAAACGCTATGGCCTGGCCGCCACCGTCACAAGCTTTTTTCCCTTTCAAATATCAGGAGGGATGGCCCGGCGTGTCCTGACGGCAACCGCCGCCGCAGGCCGGGCTGATCTGTTGATTGCTGATGAACCGACCCCCGGCCTGCACCCCGACGCCGTGACCGAAACGCTCAACCACCTGCGGGAGTTGGCCAACGAAGGGCGCGGCGTGATTTTGATTACCCATGATATCGAAGCGGCCTTGCGGGTGGCCGACAAAGTGGCTGTCTTTTACGCCGGTACCACCGTCGAAGTAGCTCAGGCGTCTGATTTTGCCAACGGAGCCAGCATGTTGCGCCATCCCTACACCCAGGCCCTCTGGCGCTCGCTGCCTCAGAATGAGTTTATTCCTGTACCGGGCGCGCAGCCTATGCCCGACGCCCTGCCGCAAGGGTGTCTCTTTGCTCCGCGCTGCCCGCTGGTCACAGATGTCTGCCGCGAGGCCCGCCCGACCCAATACGAGGTGCGCGGGGGATTGGTCAGGTGCTTCCATGCTTAAAGGCAACAATCTTTCCTTTCGCTACGGTGGCGATAAGCCCTGGATTTTGCAGGGTATCTCACTTGAAGTTGCCCCCGGCGAAGTGGTGGGCTTAAGTGGGCCGAGCGGCCTGGGCAAGACGACCCTGGCCAAGATTCTGGCCGGATATTTACCCCCACATACTGGGCAGGTCACCGTAGCCGGCCAACCGCTGCCCCTTAATGGTTACTGCCCGATCCAGCTTATTTTTCAACACCCCGAACTGGCTATGAACCCGCGCTGGCGCATCCGGCAGATATTGAGCGAAGGCCATTTCCCCTCGCCGGAGTTGATGGCCTCACTGAGCCTGGAAGCGGGCTGGCTCAATCGCTGGCCGCACGAATTGAGCGGCGGTGAGTTGCAGCGGGTGGCTGTGGCCCGCGCCTTGGGGCCTCGTACCCGCTACCTGATTGCCGACGAGATGACGGCCATGCTCGACGCCAACACCCAAGCCCAAATCTGGCAGGCTGTTATGGCTCACGCCCGGCAGCGCCAGCTCGGCGTATTGGTCATCAGCCACGATGCGCCGCTGTTAGAGCGGTTATGTCAGCGAGTAGCGAGCATGGCTGAGTTACACGTGGCTTTTGCAACCTAACAGTCATAACTTTTTGACATTGAGTTAAAAAAACTCCATCTTCTCTGTCAAGAAGATTGTTCCCGATTTGGGTCGGGCTACTGCCGATTTGGAACCCAGAGGAGGCAACATTTTTGGCCTCGATGGAGCGTTTTTGAACCAGGCCGGACGGTGGCAAGTGTCCGTTTATGTTCGCCGCCGGGGGATGGATGACATCTAATATTCTCAATGTGGAGCCAGTTTGCGCCGGATGGATTGGGCTGCCTCGGTGATGGCCCTGAGCTTTTGGAAGGCAACTTCAGCGCTGTTCACCGGGCGATGGGAGAAAGTGCCAAAGCCGCAGTCGGGGTTCAAAAAGAGCCGGTCTGGTGGGAAATAGGCCAGGGCTTGGCGAATTGAGGTTTGAATCTCCTCTGGCGATTCGATCCTAACTGTACGCGGATTGACCACACCCAACCCCAGCTCTTTACCCTCAAAGGGAATCAGGTCGCCGGCCCGCTCGGTGGCGTATTCCAGCACCAACTGCTGCACCTTGATCCGCTCGAGGTAAGGGGCCAACGGCTCATAACTGCCCCGCAGCAGGGTGGACTCGTCCTGGCTCCAGTTGCCCCGGCAGATATGCAGCCCGGTGCGTACCCCTTCCGCTCCCTCCAATACCCGATTGATGAGCGAGACGGCGAATTCCAATTCTTCGGCCGGGTCTTTGCGAGCGGCCAAGGCTGCGCACATAAAAGTGCGGGTCTGACCCTGGGTAAAGACCAGCTCGGTTAGCACTGGCTCGTCGAACTGAATGAAGTCGGCCCCGGCGGCGATCAACTCCTGCACTTCATCGCGCAGAATACGGACGACATCTTCAGCCAGGTCTTCTTTGTTAGGGTAAAAGGGGTGGGTCGCTTCGGCCACGTACATCGCCCGGGTCAGCAGATATGGCCCCGGCAGGGGAATTTTCACCGGCTTGTCGGTGTGCTGCTTCACGAAGCGCAGTTCGTCCACCGCCAGCGGCTGGCGGCGCTCGATCTTGCCGACGCAGGTGGGGTTGCTGATCGAGTAGGCCGGCACGTCGAGCGTTTGTAACAGGCGCTCGAAGCCGGCCTTGTCCTCGATCAGGTTCAGCATCTCCAGCAAGGTCATCAGTTTGACCCCGCTCAGTTTTTGCGCCACAAAGGAGTAGAAGTTATCGCGGCGCTGCTCGCCATCAGTGACGACGTCCATCCCGGCCTCTTCTTGCAGTCGCAGTACATTCAGAACCGCCTGGTCGGCCAGGGCGTTGAAGGCAGTTTGGCTCAACTGGCCCTGGCGCAGTTGTTTTTGCGCCCGCAGCAGTTCTTTGGGCCGGGGCCAACTGCCCACCATCGTCACCGGCAGCAGCGGCAAAGATGGCCTGCTCACAGCGCCTTCTCAAAAAAGTGCTGCCTGGCTACCGCTTCGGTTAGTGGGCCAAAGCCACTGGTGCGGCCGGGCAGCCAGGCTTTGAGACCCTCCAGGTCCATCATGTGGCGGTGGTCGGGATTGTCATAGCTCATCGAGAATAGGACTTGCAGCCACTTCTCCTCAACGGCCGGGGAAAATTCATTGCGGACGGTGAAGACGCAGTGATCGAACTTATCGGTCAAGGCCAGAATGTGGAACTCATTTTGATTGATCATGCCGTCAGCCGTCCAGGTTTGCCAGTTGAAATCCAGCATGGCACAGGCGTCGGCCTCGCCGCCGGCCAGGCAGTCGAAAGCCTGCCGCTCGCCGCCGATGTGATCGCCATGTTTACCCACCAGCACGTCAAAGCGCTTGACCTGAAAATCGCGACCAGGTTCCAGGCCGTGACGCTGCAACAGTCCAATCGGAATAAGCGTGGCCTGGGGTGAGTCTTTCGCCCCAACCGCTACTGTTTTGCCACGTAAAGCCTCGATTTGGTTAAGGCCGCTGTTTTGGCGGACGACCAGGTAGGAAACCCGGTCCCGGTCGGTATCGCGCATGGCAATGGCTCGACAGGCTCCGCCGG
Organism: Anaerolineales bacterium; assembly: GCA_015075405.1. Taxonomy (GTDB): domain Bacteria; phylum Chloroflexota; class Anaerolineae; order 4572-78; family J111; genus DSQQ01. The sequence continues at coordinate 241,583 of JABTUK010000002.1, read as the reverse complement.
AGCGGTGCTGCGCCTCCAGCCAGGCCAACGGCGAGTTCCAGGCAATGTCAATGTGCCCTTGCAACAGCGCCTCCACTTGAAGCTCATAGTTGGTGTAAAAAACCACGTCCATCGGGCTGCCATTGGCGTTGAAGTAGTCGCTGATAATCTCCCAGATGACCGAAACTTTAGGGTCATAAATGACAGCCCCGACCAGTACCGGCTTATCCATCAGAACACCTCCATGCCGCACAGAGCACGGCCAATAAAGTCGTAGATGTGGTCGGTGGTAGGGGCCATCACTATGGCGGCGCGAGCATCACGGAAGTAGCGTTCCAGCCCCAGGTGCTTGCTGAAGGCTGCGCCGCCGCAGGCCCGCATGCCGATATCGGTTACTCTGACGGCCGTCTCCCCGGCGGCTGCTTTAGTTTCCAGGACCAACAGTTGGGTCAGCGGGCCGGGGTTTTCCACCGCGTCAATCACACTGACCAGGTGCGCCCGCGCCTTGTCGGTCTCGATGCGCATTTCGGCCAGCCGCGCTCGTAGATTAGGCAGATCGGCCAGTTTGCTGTTGGAGTGGGCAAAGCTCTGACCGGTCAGATGGCCCTGGGTGGTCTGAACTGCTGCCTCGGAAATCCCCACGGCAATCGCGGCCTGGCAGAGTTGAAAGACCGGCAGCACCACCCCGAGCATCATATCCAATCCCTTGCCCTCTTCAGACAGGGTGTGTTCCGGGCCAACGGCGACGCTCTCCAGTTTCATCGGGGCGCTGGCATTACCGCGCATGCCCAGGGCTGTCCAGGGGCCGGCCACACTTACCCCTTGATCCTCGCGCAGCACCAGGTAAAGCATAGATTGGAGCGGGCTTTGGGCATCGGCCCACTGGGTGGAGACGACATAGCCATCGGCATGGCCGGCGGAAGTGACCCAGGATTTCTCAGCACTCAGACGGACTACCCCATTATTCCTGACCGCCTGGCTGACCGGCGCCCAAAATTGGCTGCGCGAGCCTTTTTCGCTCCAGGCCAGGGTGCTCAGATGTTTGCCAGCCGCCGCAGCGCGGAGATAATCGGCGGTTTTATCCGCTGCGGCGCTGTAAGTGGCGACGCCGCACAGGTGCATCATGTAGACCATTGCGGTCGAAGGGCAGCGCTGGGCAATTTCCTCTATGACAGCGCAGGCTACCCGCAGCCCCTGCCCCCTGCCCCCGTATTCCGGGGCGATGGTCAGGCCAAGAAAGCCGGCTGCGGCCAGAGCGTCAATGGACTCCTGGGGAAAGCGGCCCTCACTGTCGGTTTTATCGGCATTCGGACCGATGGATTTTTCAGCAATTTCGCGGGCCTGGGCGACAATCACTTGTTGGTCGGACGTAAGTCTGTACATCGTAATCCTCCTCAGTTATAAAGTTATTTGTAGATTTAATTCCAACTGAACGGCTTTTTGGAAGGTGCGCACCAACGGCGAACGCGCCAAAACATCCTTCCATAATTGATGGATTTGCTCTTCCGGTTCCAGTGAACTGACATAGACCTTGATCGCCACCCATTCCAGCCCCGGATGGCCCTGCTCACCGGCGACGTCGAGATAGGTTAAGGGATTGTTGAGTTCACCCTGAACCACGGCCTCAACATAGTCCAGGCTCAGTCGCCGCTTCCGGGCCAGGGCTTGCAGCCCGTTGACGATATCCGCCCCTATTGCCCCCAGCACATATTCCAGTGCGGCAATCTGCTCGTATTCCTCGTCAAAATGAAGCGGCAACCCCACTTCGTAGCGATGTTTGCGGACAAAAACCACCGCCCGATTTTGCTGGTTGGCGCTCACGCGGACGCTCCACTGGAATTGACCATCCGTTTGGGTCATAATGATTATTCCGGCCATCCCTCCTTTCTTGAAGCGTATTGAACGTTTGGCAGTGCTAAAGCGTAATTACCTTGTCAGCCCGCCATTGAGCCTCGATAATGTCGGTCATACCCCCGACGATCCCCACCTTAACGTTGTCGGCCAGACCGAAGTGATTCAGACAGGTCTGACAAATAATCAGAGGCACACCGTTTGTCTCAAGAGCCTGCAATAAATCAAGTACCGGCGATCCTTCGACGACCAGCTTGACCCCCTCGGTATAAAAACAAATCGCCGCCGGGAACAGCTTGTGCTCGACCAGCAAACTCAGATAGGTGTGGATGAGTTTATGGGGTAAAGGCTGATCGGCTTTTCCCATCCCATCATTGGCAATCAAAATGACAGGAGCAGTTCGTTTGGTTGAATCATTCATCATATATAAACCTCGACTTATAAGAATGGGGACCTGTTACCCGGCGACAGGCGGGCAGGTCAATCCATGCGCCGGGGTCGTGGGCAGTGACTCAGACCCGTGCGCCCGGTTCAAGGGGGTCAAAATAGAGCCGCAGGTCGAGCAAGAGTTCACCGCACTCTTGCTCGCCGCCGTCAAATTCGTGAGTGTAAGACCAGTCGGGTTTTGTCGTCGCCATCTTGCTCGTTATCCAGAAACAAAAAACCGCTGCCAGCACACGCCAGCAGCGGTCGCAGGGACGACCAGCTACGAGAGGATTTCAGGGGGTGGCCTTTTCACCGCTCCCTGGCGTGCGCAGGTTCAGCAACAGTTGCCAACTGGCAACCGTGACTTCAGCTCAAATGCAGCGGTAATTAGCCATAATTATCATCATTTTTCCTGGCAAAGGGCCAGACACTTTCGTGTTTAAGTTGCGGAATTATAGGTCTTTGTTGCTCACTGAGCAAGTTTAGATTTCGATGCCAATCCAACTTTTACCAATTATCACTTGTCTTTCGACAAATTTTTGACCTTAAAAACCGAATTGAGTTAAACTTGTGCCACTATGGCAGAAGTAGACATCCAAACTGAACGGATCGATGACATACCCCTGTTGGTGGCTCAGCAGCACCGCATGGGCCTTCCAGAAATTATTGATCGGGTAATTGAAGCGCATGGCAATCGACAAGGGCTGAGTATAGGCTGGACGGTGGTCGGCTGGTTGAGCTTTATTTTGTCGGAGGCGGATCATCGGCTGAGTTTTGTCGAGCCGTGGGCGACTAGCCGGTTGAGTAGTTTGCAGAACTTGCTGCCTGGCTTGGAGGCGGCGAGTGACTTTTCGGATGACCGGTTGGGTGATGTGCTGCGGTACTTGAGTGATGACGTAGCTTGGAGCCAGATCGAACAACAACTGGGCGAACATCTGGTCCGGGCGTATCAATTGCCGAGTGAGCAAGTCCGGCTGGATAGTACCAGCGCGGCGGTTTATCATGACCCGGCCGAGGGGAGCTTGTTTGCCTACGGGGTGAGCAAGGATCATCGGCCGGACCTGGCCCAGTTTAAGGTGATGTTGGGAGCGTTGGACCCGCTGGGCTTGCCTCTGGCGACCTTGATTGTGGGGGGCAATCGGGCCGATGACAGCCTGTACCTGCCGGTCTGGCAACAAGTGCGCACCGTTTTGAACCGAACCGGCTTGTTGTACATCGGGGACAGCAAAATGGAAGCGCTGCTGACCCGGGCGACGCTGGCCCATGAGGGTGATTACTACCTGACCCCCTTGAGCCTGAAAGGCCAACAAGCCGAGTTGTTGAACCAGTTGCTGGAACCGGTCTGGTCCAAGGAGCAAACGCTGACCGATGTCGTTGACCCGGATGGCGATGAGGACCAGCCTCGGCTGCTGGCGCAAGGCTACGAGACCAGCCGTAGCCAAACGGCTGTGGTTAAGGAGCAAGTGGTGACCTGGTCGGAACGGGTGTTGGTCATCTATTCGCCCAGCTGGGCCCAACAAGGCCAGCAGGGCTTGACCAAACGGTTGGCTCACGCCGAAGCCAAGCTGCGGGCCTTGACCCCGCCACCGGGTCGGGGCAAACACCAATGGACCGAGTTGGGCCCGTTGCAGGCTGAAGCCGAGGCTATTTTGGAGAGCCATCGGGTCAAGGGGTTGCTTCAGGTGACCTACCAGCGCCTTGAAAGCGTCCGTCAGCGGCGCAAGTACAAAGACCGCCCGGCTGAGACCGAGGTCAAAGTCCGTTATGAACTTAAGATCAGTCGCCAGGAAACAGCGGTGGCTGAGGCTCAGCGGCACTTGGGCTGGCGCTTGTATGTCACCAATGCGCCCACCACCGACTTGTCCCTGGCCCAGGCCGTCCTGGCTTATCGCGGCAGTCCCCAAATTGAGCACGATTTCTCTCGCTTGAAAGGCCGACCGTTGGGGCTGCGGCCGGTCTATCTGAAACGGGAAGATCATCTGCAAGGACTGGTCCGGCTCTTGACCCTGGCCTTGATGGTCTTGACCCTGGTTGAGTTTGTGGTCCGGCGTAACTTGGTCGCCCAACCCGAACCGTTGGTCGGATTGTACCCAGGCAACCCAACCCGAGCCACCGCCCGTCCAACCACGGAGCGGCTGTTGCACGCTTTCCAAAATGTGACCTTGACCCTGGTGCAATTGCCCCATCAGACCATTAAACACGTGACACCTTTATCGCCGTTACAAATTCGGATCTTAACTCTGCTTGACTTACCAATTTCAATTTACACCGACTTGGCTGTGGCTTCTGCTCCAATTCCGCCATAGCCTCTCAATTTTTATCGAAAGATGAGTTATCATAAAAATGAGCAAAAAATGAGCACTTTTTGATCTGGAAAGTGATCCACAAGACCGATATAATAACATATGTTATTATTAATATTATCATTTGGTAATATTAATAATTTGCAAATAATTGCAACTATTATAATTTTTTATACCAGAGGAGGATATCTATGTTTAAGCTGTTTCGTTATTTTGTTATCCTGGTGGCTTTGACCTTGTTGCTGGGGCAAGGCAGGCCCGTTGCGGCCCAGGGAAATTCTCTCTATGATCGGTTAGGGGGACAACCAGCCATCCAGGCAGTGGTTGATGAATTTCTCAAAAATGTAGCCGCAGATGATCGGATCAACAGTTTCTTCGCCAATACCGACCTGGCCCGGCTAAACAAGTTACTGGTGGAGCAAATTTGCCAGGCAACAGGCGGCCCTTGTACCTACAGCGGGCGCAGCATGCGCGAAGCTCACGCCGGTCTAGGCATCACCGATGCGGACTTCACTGCCCTGGTTGAGGATTTGGTCAAGGCTCTGGATACGTTTAGTGTGCCAGAACAGGAAAAGACCGAACTGTTAACCGCCTTAGGCGCAATGCAGCCGGATATTGTCAATGTGCCGCCTTTACAGGATGAACATTCGGCCGATCTAGCGCCTGTCGCCGGATCTTCCCTGTACGATCTTCTGGGCGGTCAGGCAGCTATCCAGGCAGTGGTTGATGAATTTCTCAAAAATGTGGCGGCCGATACTCGGATCAACAGCTTCTTTGCCAACACCGACCTGACCCGGCTAAACAAGTTGCTGGTGGAGCAGATCTGTCAGGCTAGCGGTGGCCCTTGCATCTACAGCGGGCGCAGTATGCGCGAAGCTCATGCCGGTCTGGGCATCACCGATGCTGATTTCACTGCCCTGGTTGAAGATTTGGTCAAGGCTTTGGATACGTTTAGTGTGCCAGAACAGGAAAAGACCGAATTGTTAACCGCCTTAGGCGCAATGCAGCCGGATATTGTCAATGTGCCGGCGCAGGAAGCAGCTCCAGCCCAGTTACCAACCTCTGGCAGCGAAACCACCTCGATTTTCTCCAATATCTGGCTGCTGTTAATCGTTGGGGTGGGTCTGCTGGTGAGTGGCTGGATTTTGGTTCGCCGAAAAACTCAAGTTTAATTTACTTAACCAGGAATGCGGACTAAATAACTTCCCGGCCAATCTCGTTCCCAAACTCAGTTTGGGAACGAGATTGGGTAAGTTAATTAATTCTCATTCCCAGGGTTTGTTCTAATCTTACAATAAAAAAGGCGCTCTTGCCGACTTGAAGAGCGCCTTTTTTAATGAGGCGAATTAGGGATGAACATTTTACTCATGGGGCTGAGTCATAAAACGGCTCCTGTTGAAATAAGAGAGAAACTTGCCTTTACTCCGGCTACGCTGCGTTCTGCCCTGACTCATTTTGATGCCACACACTCCCAGGCTCATCTGGCTGAGGTGCATGAAGGAGTTATTCTTTCCACCTGCAATCGCCTGGAAATTTACGCGGGGGTAGGCCAGGTAGATGTTGCCGCCAGAGCGATAGTCAATTTTCTGAGCCAATCGAGTGGACTGGCCGAAGGACTCATTTCAAAATATCTCTACCTTTGTCAGAATAAAGAAGCGGTGAGCCATCTGTTCCGGGTAGCAGCAGGTTTGGATTCTATGATTTTGGGTGAACCGCAAATTTTGGGCCAGATTACCCAGGCTTATGAAGCGGCTTTGGCTCAAGGAACAGCGGGCACGGTCTTGTCGGCTCTATTTCGGGCGGCGATCCATACGGGCAAGCGCGTGCGCACCGAAACGGCTATTGGCATGAACCCGGCTTCCGTTAGCTCGGTGGCAGCCAACCTGGCCGGGCAGTTATTGGGCGATTTATCGTCAAAACGAGTGTTGTTAATTGGCGCAGGGGAAATGGGCGCGATGGCGGCCAGGGCGCTGCTCAAACGGGGTGTTTCAAACATTGTTGTGACTAACCGTACCTATGAACACGCTCTCCCACTGGCCCAAACCTGGGGAGGTCGGGCGGTCAGCTTTCAGCAGCTCGCTGTGGCTCTTGAGGAGGCGGATATTGTGCTGACCTCGACCGGCGCACCCCACACCATTCTCAACCCAACACTGTTGGCCACGGTGTTGGCAGCTCGCCCGGAACGTCCCTTGTTGATCCTTGATATTGCTGTCCCCCGCGATGTTGACCCTGATGTTGTTCAAATACCCAACGTGCGTTTATACGATATTGATGACCTTCTGGGCCAGGCTGAGCACAATCTGCGGGAGCGCCAGGCAGAAGTTCCGCTGGTTCAGGCCATTATCGAGGCCGAACTGGCTCAATTCCTCAACTGGTTTTCGTCACTGGATGCTGTCGCCACAATTGCTGCTTTACGCCAGCGGGCCGAGCAGTGGCGTGAAATTGAATTAAGCCGTCTTTTCAATCGAATGGTGCTGAATGAGCGTGAGCAGGAGTTGGTGGCAATGATGAGTCACCGGCTGGTCAATAAAATTCTGCATGAACCAACTTTATGTTTAAAAAAGGAAACGGCCAACGGAAATGGCGCAGCTTATATCTCGGCAATGCGCCAACTCTTTGCTCTGGACGCTTCCGGTTGAAGCCTCACTTCGCCCTGAAAATGATAATCCAATATCTGGCTGGATTGGGCCGGTTCACTTTCCACAAGCGCATCGGTCACGCTCGCCGGTTCAACAGCAGTATAATAACGCAGCAGCATAAAGGCTACAAAAATTGGCCCAAAGTAGCTGCCGATGATTGCGCCGGAGAGCGTTATCATTGTTAGGTCGTCTCCCCCAGCAACAATCATTCCTACCATTACGCCGACGATAGCTCCCCAAGTCGCTCCCACCAGCCCGTGCGCCAGGCTGTAGAAAGCGCCGATAACTGCCGCAAAAATGGCTTGATCGGACAGTGTTTTGCCAAACCTGCCGCCATTTTCTTTGGCGACAAACGCCACTATTACCGCAGTGGCGACAATTCCCCAACCAATGACTCCTATACCTATCATCTCAGGGGGCGCGTCTCCGTTCCGCCAGATCGGCTCGCACCCGCGCCAGCAATACCGCTTTGGGCAGGCCAGGTAATGAGGTGAACGGGGTGATAGAAGCTAGTGACGCCACTATCTGCTCGACTTGATACAGCCAAACCCATAGCTCGTAATGTTCAATGAGGTAGGCGTCTACAGCCAGCATCTCTTCCGGCTCCAAAGCGCCCAGAGCAAAGTTGGGCAGTAAGGCTATAACCTGGCGATGAGTGAATTCGGTTTTCATCTTTCCCCATTGGTTTAGTGAATATTTCTGAGAATATTATTATTTGCAATTATTCTCATATTGGTTATTATATACCGCAGTAGCTTCTTGGCAAAATATTAAAGCAATTGTCTGATGACCTCATTCGCCGGATTCAGGCTTAACTAACCGAAATCTACCGGCAGAGTTAGGATTAATGGAGTGCAGTAATATGAATGAGGGGAGAAAATGGCCACTCTTCCAGTTGTGAAACAAATTCTGAACGCGAATGACCAGCTAGTGGCTGAGAATCGGGTTGTTAATGAAGATAGCTTATTTTGATTGCTTTGCTGGGATCAGCGGCGACATGGTGATCGGGGCGCTGCTTGAGCTGGGGCTTGACCCGGCAGTTTTGGAATATGAACTGTGCAAATTGCCTTTAGAGGGCTATCGGCTTCAGGTATCCAGGGTGGAGAAGTGCGGTATCCAGACCACTCACTTTCAGGTCATACTGACCGACGCTACGGACGAGTACCTTGCCGATGCCGAATTTCAGGAGATTGAGCGGCCGGCTGAGACTCATCACCATCATAACCACTCTCAACACTCCCATCCCCATCGTTCGCTGACAGAGATTATCAGGCTCATCCAAGACAGCCACCTCTCCGCTGCGGTTAAATCTACCGCCTGTCAGATTTTTACTCGCCTGGGCCAGGCCGAAGCCCGTGTGCATGGCATCTCATTGAAGCAGGTTCATTTCCACGAGGTGGGTGGAATTGACGCCATTGTGGATATTGTCGGCGCGGCGATTGGCCTGGAACAACTGGGGCTGGAACGAATTTATGCATCGCCTCTGCATCTAGGTTCCGGCTTTGTCCGTTGCGCCCATGGCCTGTTCCCTGTTCCGGCTCCGGCCACGGTCAATCTGATCGCCGGAGTCCCAGTCTACAGCAGCGCGGTTAAGGGTGAATTGGTCACCCCGACCGGGGCGGCGATCATCACCACTCTGGCACAACAGTTTGGCCCCCTGCCAGCTATGGTCATCCAAGTGACCGGCTACGGCGCTGGCAGCCGGGATCGGGAAATTCCCAATGCCCTGCGGGTCTATCTGGGACAGGCCAAGACACAGCCACCAGAGTAACTAAAGTCTTACACTCCTGTTGTTTGAGCTAAAGTACTGTTTTTTACTCTTTCAACAACCTTTCGGTTATGTTGACAGCCAAATAAAAAACCACACAGGTTAAAGACATTTCAAACCCTGATAATCGCCATCGGAATATCCTTTTATTCAAGCCATATTTGATTGCATATCTCTCTTAAAGTAAAATATGGCTCTAAGGCAGCATCGAGCCGCCTAAATCTTCACTAATCGCACAGGAAGGTATTTAATGACTGCACAAAATTGGGGAACTTTAGCCAACGAGTTGGCAAAGGCGTTGGGGCTGCAACACACGCCCATCGCCATTACCTTTACCCATGAAGCGCCGGCCGCGCCTCGGTTTGAGGGGGAGATGCCAGAACCCAGCGGCGACGGGCGCACCGGCAAGGTTCCTGCCGGCTGCGTTTTTTGGATTAAAGCGGCTGATCAAACTTTCAGCACCGTGCCGGCTGACCACTACAATTGCAGCGTCGGCAGCGTCACCCACGGCTTGAAAAAGCTGGAAGAAGTGATGGCGAATGAGGATGTGCAAGGGATTTTGGAGGCAGAGTGGGTAACGCCAGAAGAAGCAATGCAGCTGCCGGTAGTTCAAGATAAGCACGATTACGTAGTTTACGGTCCACTGGCCGATACACCGGCTGACCCGGATGTGGTCCTGCTGCGGCTCAATGCTTTTCAGGGCATGGTCATGCTCGATGCCTTCAGCGGGATGGACGTGGTCGGTAAGCCGCAGTGCCACATTATTCCGATGGCCAAGGAGCAAAATAAAATTGCTATGAGCACCGGCTGCATGCTCAGCCGCATCCGCACCGGCATGTCGCCCCATGAGATGACCTGCACCATTCCGGCCACTCGTCTGGCCGAGGTGGTAGATAAGCTGGAGGCCCGCCGCCAGGCCAACGCGGCTGTGGGGGCCTACGCCAACAAGGATTTGGCCCGTTTTGCCTGAGCCGGGTAATTTTTAGGGGTGAGACCAGCTATGACAGAAAATACAATCAATCAGTCGGTGGTACTGCTGATTACTCACGATGGCATGGGCAGCGCCACCATCGAATTGCAGCATAAGTTGATGGGCGTTTATCTACGCTTACTGATCGAAAGTGAGACCCTGCCTGCGGCTATTTGCTTTTACACCGACGGGGTCAAGTTGGTGGTCGAAGGCTCTCCCGTCCTGGAGCAACTCAAATCCCTCGAGGCTAAAGGGGTGCATCTGATTATTTGTCGTACCTGCCTGGAGTATTTCGGCCTGGAGGAGCGGGTACAGGTAGGGGTCATCGGCGGGATGACCGACGTCATCGAGGCTCAGTGGCGGGCCGGTAAAGTGGTTACGCTTTAATCAGAAAAGCCCTTTAAATTTGGAAGCATAACTACTCATCAAATAGCACCCTTCGATACGCTCTTCGCTTCGAGCTACTCAGGCTGCTACTCACCGCATCCTGAGTAGGCCGAAGGCCGTATCGAAGGGTGCGGTGAGTAGTTACCGAAAGGGCTTTTTTTAGGCCGGATTAATACTCCGACAGACTGCCACTTTGCCGGGCACGGTCTTCTTCCCGGCGATAGAGCCAGAAACCAAGCCAGGGCATCAGCAGGCCAAAAACGGTGACAATGACCAGTTCTACCTCAAGAGGGGCCAGTTCGGGGAAGCCGGGGGGGTAGTCCAGCAGAGTAGAACGCAGGGCGTCCACGCTGTAGGAGAGGGGAAGTAACCGCGAGATTATCTGAACGCCGGTAGGCAGCACCGAAAAGGGAAAAAAGGGCGCGCACAGAATAATAAAGGAGATTTGTAAAAAGTTGGCGATGGTTTGAGCCGTCTCGCGGACCCGTAGAGTCAGAGCCGCAAAAGCAAAACCGACGCCAAACGTACCAGACAGACTTAAGACCAAAATCAGCAACCCCAACGGTAAATTGTAGACAGGCACTCGTCCAGTGATAACGCTGACCAGCCAGAACGAAGCCAACGAGAGCAGTCCGGTCCAGACCAGGGTAACGGTGACCCGCGAGACGAGGCTGGCCGATTTAGGGGCCGGACTCAGATAAAGTTGTTCCAGGGTGCCCTGTTTTTGCTCACGGCGGATATTGTAGCCAATTGTCCAGAGGGTTTCGTTTAAAAAAATAAAGATAATAAAACCATACATCACCAACCCCCCACCCAGGCTCACGTACTTTGCCGGAATATCGGCCGGGGTGAACATCGAGCTGGCCAGGGTCATAATGGTAATAACCAGAAAAACCTGGCCAAAACTGGCTACAAACTCCAGCGGGTAGCGAGTCATGATTGTTAACTCCTTGAGCGACATCACTCTCCAGGCATTCAGCCAGACCTTGAGACTAACCCAAGCTTCGCCGCTTCGCCTCATCGCCCCCCTCGCCTCAAAACTCGCCCACACCTTGATTGCGCCGTAACCCGTATTCTACCCGCCGAAAAACTTCCCTGGCAAACAACGGGACAAATAGCAAAAAAACGCCAAGCATCGCCAAATCCAGATACCACGTTTCAAAAAAGAAGCCTACCCCCAGCAGCGCCGAGCGCACCCCATTGACCATCCAGGTAGGGGGAAAGGCCAGCGCCACGGCTCTGACCAGCGGTGGCAGCACTGCCACCGGAAAGAAGATGCCCATCAAAAAACTGACCAGCCACTGCATCAGCCCGATCAGGGCATTAGTCTCTTTGACTTTGAGGACCAGCGCGCCGAACAAAAAAGCCAACCCGTACAGCGGGATCAAACCCACCCAAATAAAGGCCAGCGCCAGCAGCACATCCCCTTGAAACGGATTAACCAAGAAAACCAGGCAGCCCAGCACATAGGCCAGGCTGGTTGTCAGCAAACCCCGAATAGCACTGTAAATAGCCACACCGCTAGCCAAAGTCAACCGGCCGGTGGGGGTCAAACAGACAGCCTCCAACGTGCCAATCTCTTGTTCAAAACGCAGCCAATAAGCGATATCCCAAAAAGCCCGCGTGACCAGAGTAAAAACGTTGGAGCCAATCAATAAATAAGCGACATAATTGGTAGTGCCGGTCTTGGCCGCAAAATTAGCGGCGGCAGCGGGGCCGGCGGCCGCTTGCCCCAACAGGATGGGCATCGAAGCCAGAACCGTAGGGACGAGGAGTTCGATGAATAACTCGCCGGGGTAACGGCTAACGCTGAGCAGCCGCAGCCAGGTTTCGGCCAGCGCGGCGGAAATGTTACGGTGAAGCGATAGACTTATCATTTATTCCTCCAGCCTGTGAGTAAGAATAGAGGATAGAGAATAGAAGATAGAGAAGATAGCTTTTGTCTTCTATCCTCTATCCCCCATCTTTTATCCTCAGTGGATCCAAATTTGAGGAGCCAGCACGCCCACGTGCGGTGGTGTTCGGCACGTAGGCGTGCCCGCTTCGCGTCCTCGGAAAATTGGATCTACTGATCCTCTATCTTCACTCCCCTCATGTATCATCGGCCAGGGTGCGCCCGGTGCGGGCAATAAAAACGTCTTCCAGGGTCACTTCCTGCGGGACAATTTTCTGGATGACAGCTTGATGGGCTGTCAGTGTTTCAATTAAATGGGGCAGCAACAATTGTTGATTTTGGGCTACTACTGTCAATTGGGTTCGTCCATCTATGGCGGCTCGCACCGCCTGAGTCACCCCCGGCAGCGTTTGCACCACCTGGCTGGCCTCTGCCGAAATGACCCCTTCAATGTGGATAACTTCCTCTCGGCCAAGCGAGGCTTTCAAATCGGTTACCGTGCCCAGTGCCAGCACTTCCCCCCGATCAATAATGGCCACGCGCTCACACAGTGTTTCCGCTTCGGTCATAATGTGGGTGGTGTAAATAATTGTTTTACCAGACTGGTTCAATTCTCGGACGACTGCCCGCAGTTCATGGGCGGACGGTAAATCGAGGGTATTGGTCGGTTCATCCAAAATCAAAAGGGGGGCATCGTTGATGAGGGCCTTGGCAAAGGCCAGCTTCATCTTTTGGCCGGAGGAGTAGGTTTCAACGGTGCGGTCGGCAATGGGGGTGAGGTTCAGCCGTTCGATAATCTCATCCGTTCGGCGGCGGGCCTCCGCCCGCTCCAGATGATACAGCGCTCCAAAAAAAAGCAGATTTTCGCGCCCGGTCAGCTTCCAATATAGCCCCCGCTCACCCATCAGCATACAACCAACGCTGGCCCGGATCAAATTGTCCTGCTCGGTCAGCCGGTAGCCGTTGATCCAGGCTGCCCCGCCAGAGGGCAGCAGCAGCGTGGTCAGGCACTTAATCAGGGTGGTTTTGCCTGCGCCATTAGGGCCAAGCAAACCAAAAATCTCGCCGGGTTGTATTTCCAGCGAGATATTTTTAAGCGCCTCGACTGATTTTTTCTGAGACTTGAACAACCCCTGGCGCTGCCGGGTGAAATATGTTTTGCTGAGATTTTCTACTTTAACTTGTCCAAGCATAGCCGCAACGATTGTACGTTGGGGCCGGGCGAAAGTCAAGAGGGCTGAGGAAAATCGAAGTGAACCTGCTTGGCTTCAACCAAGTTGGCAAAGGCTCCCCACTCACGATTATAACGAGCTATAATCTCGACGGCGCTTTGCTCAGGTGTGTCAAAGGTGCTGTGTCCATCTTTAACCAAAATCAACTCATATCCCAAGGCAAAAGCCCGATGAGAGGTGGCGTCAATACAAAATTCGGTCTGAAGCCCCATGATGATAAGCCGCTTGACTTGCCTCAATTCCAATTCCCAGCGCAGGCCGGTTTCAAAAAAAGCGTCAGGTGTATGCTTTTGGATGATGGCTTCCCCGGCAATCGGGCTAACAGCCGGGTGAATATACAAGTCAGGGTCATTAAAACCCCCATTATTTCGCACATAAATCACCGGCGCTCGCGCTGCCCGCGCTTTGGCAATCAAATAGCTCATTTTCCGCAGCAAAGCCTCTGCGCCAAAAACGGCTTCTCCCTGGGTAAACATATTTACTTGAGCATCTATCACTAACAGAGCTGTCTGTTTACTCACCGTTCTTCTCTCGCCAACATATGAAACTTCCTGGCAACAAATTCTTAAGCCGCTTTAGCTTTAAGCGAATCTTGCTCCTCACCGAGCCAAAAGTGATGGCGGCGCACGTCTGTCGCTGGCTTTAAATGGATACCACCGATCTGGTCAGTCTGCCCATCGAAGTCAGCGCTGCTAATGTAGCAAGTTGTAGGGCGGCGACCAAATCTGGTCTGATAACGGGTCGCGGCCCGCTTGATTTTGTCAGCCATGTTGCGTTGAGGATCGTTGTCAAACCAAAGTAATCCTTCTTTCATTTTTACCTCCGAAAAAAGATGCGAGGAGACGTGAGGCGAGGAGGCGAGAAGACTTTTCGCCTCACCCATCATCGCCTCATCGCCTCTTCATCATTGATTAACCTCATCCCAGAAAGTGGGTAGAATATCACCCACCGATTCGGTATTCTCCTGGCCAATCACCTTGAAGCTGCGCCCCCCTATCGGGGGTGGTCCGGCAGACAGAGCGGCGGTGGGATAGGGACTGCCATACCCATTTGTCCCTTGTCCATTGACGACGACAACGGGGGGATACTGGCCGCCGAAGGGACGCATCTGGCCCATTTGCATTTCCATTTGTTTGTCGCGCTGGCGCATGACCCAAACCAATAAGGCGCTGGTAGGGATGGAGGCGAGCACCCCGCAAATGATGCCAATGACCACAGCAATGGCGTCGGGACTCATGCGAGTGCCCATAACCACGGCCAGTGTGACCACAAAAACAATCCCGGCAATGTAGATAAATCTTTTCATCAGTCGTCCACCTTTCCTATTTGATGCTGCGAACTCCCTACAGCTAATTTGGACATAACTGCTCAAGCATGTCATTTCGACCGAAGGGAGAAATCCCTAATGTCTATATAGCGCCCTGGGGATTTCTCGGCCTATGGCCTCGAAACCTGTCCTGAGCTTGTCGAAGGATGATATGGGGGCTTAGCAGTTACCTTTGGACAATCACTTTATAAGTCTAAGCTGGTGCCCAAACATCAGACCCAGGCCGCGTTTCTTGGGCGCGGGCGGAACAGCTTTCACGGCTCGACCGTCGGTACCCGTAGCCGCTACCTGTACACTTTCGGCTTCGGTCAGCCAGCGGCGGCTGTGGCGACCCCCGGCGTTCATCCGACTCACAATCTGCCTGATCTCCTGCTCGTTAACATAGGCCGCCTGAAAGCGCGTGACGTGGCCTTTGGCCACCAGCAAAAAGTCGCCCCGGCCTAACAATTTCTCCGCCCCTGTGCCGGGAATGCCGGCGGCAATCTTGGCATCGTCGGCGCTGGCTACACTGCCCACCAGCCGCACGGGGAAGTTGCTGCGGGTCAGGCTGCCAATGCTGGCGGCTAGCGGTTTTTGGGTGCAAGCGATGATGTGCAGTCCGGCGCTGCGGCCCCGCTGGGTCAGCCGGGTCATCAGCCGGTCCATGGCCTTACCGCCCTGTTCCATCAGGTCGGCCACTTCGTCAATAAAGATGACCACACGCGGCTCCGAGATATTTTCGCGGTCACGCCGGACCATTTCCTCGACCATTTCGCCCAGCAGGAAGATGGCTTGATGCACTTCGTGGACGGCCGGGCGTAACAGGTGGGGCAGTCCGCCGCCCAATCTATCAAACGCGGTGAAAGGGTCGAAGCCGTTCCCTTTGGGGTCAATAAAGACCATCTGCACTTCGCCCAGGCGGTTGTGCATGGCCAGTGACAGAGCCATACTCCGCACCAGGGCCGTTTTGCCGGAGCCGGTGGTGCCGGAAACCAGTACATGCGCCACTTCGGGCGAGGGCAGGCGGAGCAGCAAGGGCACGCCGGTTTCGTCGAGGCCCAGAATGGCGGTCTGTTTGGGGATGTCTTTCAGCCGCCGGCATAGATTCAACAGCCGGACGACCTGTCCATCCTCACGGGGCACGTCTATTTGGATTGCCGCCCCGTGCCGGGAGACCCGAACCCCTTGCGCCCCCAGCCGCAGCGCTACTTCTTCGGACAGGGCCATGATGCGGGACACTTTGGTGGTAATTTCGGGAATGATCTGGTAGCTGACCCAGCGCGGCGTGACAATGCCGCCCATAACCCGGCCCGGTACGCGATGGCTGGTTAACACCATCTCGATCTGATCGGCTTGATACTCCAATACGCGCCGCATATACGTCTCCTGGTCAAGGTTTTCCCAGTGTATGGGGTAATTGAGTTGCTCCAGCATGGCCCCTCACGCCGACACCACCCCATCACACTAACCCTGAGCTGTGGATTCGGCTAATCTTGAGTCGTTTTCACTTTAGATAATTTTTCCTGCTGTGACCGCATTCCACTCTAAGATTAGTTGGCCATTCATCCAACCTAGCAACTTTTAACGTATAAGCGGTTACTACACACTCCGGCAATATTTTTTTAGAGCATCAATCAACTCACCTGGCGAATAATCGCCATCACCTTGCCTTCAACCTGGACAGCCGTCGGTTTGACCAATATCGGTTCCAGGGTAGGATTGGCCGGCTGCAAACGCACATGGCCGTTTTCCCGGTAATAATGCTTGAGCGTGGTGCAATCTTGCTCTAGCAACCTTACCGCTACCAACTCGCCATTCTTGGCCTGATTTTGGCGCTGAATAATTACAATGTCGCCATCGTTGACCAGCGCATCCATCATCGAGTCGCCCTGCACTTTGAGCGCATAAAGATCAGGGGTATTGGAAACAATATCGCATGTTAGTTCAACCACATCTTGCTCATCGAAATCCGCCGAATTGTCCAGCAGCATGGGGCTGCTGGTCAAGGGAACAGTGAAGGGTTCCCGTTCATTCGCCAGACGGATGCCGCGTGGCGTATTCGGTGAACGGCTCAACAGAGATGCTCCGGCCAGGGCTTCGAGGTGATAATTTACCAGGGATTTGGTGCTGATTTTTAGCCCGGCCCGAATCTCTTCGTGGGTGGGCGGATATCCATTTTTGCCAACAAAGGTTTCGATAAACGCCAGCATCTGTTTTTGTTTGTCACTGATTCTCATAAGTTATCTGGCTCCTTTCATCTTAAGTTCCGATAGCGAGGTACTAGAACGGACGTTCTATTAAATCCCATTATACCAGAACACGCGTTCTAATGTCAAGTATGAGTTTTGTGAATTTAGCTTAAAAATGAAAGAGGGTTTTCTGTCAGGGTGACTTTTTAGGCGAGCGGGCGGAGGAGACAATAACGTAGGGCTGATGTTGTTTATAGCGTCCCGGATTATGCTTTTTAGCCAGGCTCAAGAGAGCATCGAGTAACACTTTTTGTTCGGCATACTCCAGCAGACAGCGCACAATTTCGGTCTTGCCGGCGCCTTGTGGCAGTTGATCGTGGACGGGTCTGAATTCCAGTTCATAAAAGCACAGGTCGCGTAGTTCCGGTTCGGTAAAGCCCTGGGTGAGGAGATTTTGAATATTGCGCAGATGATACCTTTTGGTCATTTTTCGCCGCTTGGCCGGCTTCAACTTCATGCGACCCAGAGCAGATGACCGAAAAAATTTAGGCATGGGGTTACTTTTACCCGCGATTTATTTGGTAAATTAAACAACTATTCAGCACAGCGAGTCTCATTATATCAGAACGTTTGTTCTGGTGTCAAGTTTTTAGAAAGCAATTGACCTTAAAAGTTAGAAAAAAAACACGCTCCTTTTGAGAGCGTGCTCGTCCTCACTACTGCTTATGCCAACTACATTTATTCTGGAACAACCGCTACGGCATCCATCTCGCCCAGAAAATCACGGGGAGCCAAATTGCCACATAGACCATTGCAATGGCCCGCCATCGGCTTAATTCAACTGGCGAATAACTGCTACCACCCGGCCTTTGATGTCAACCTTATCGGCATCCACGTAAATGGGGGCCATCGTCTGGTTTTCCGGCTGCAAGCGGATGCGGTCGCCTTCGTGGAAAAACCGCTTGAGGGTGGTTTCTTCCCGGTCGCTGAGCCAGGCGGCCACCATATCGCCATTGTTGGCCGTTTGGGTGTGGCGCATGACCACAATATCGCCATCGTTGATCAGGGCGTCAATCATGGAAGTCCCCTTGACTTTTAAGGCGTAGATGCCTTCTTCGTCGGGGATCATATCACGGGTGAGTTCGATGGCGTCGGTTTCGCTGTCAAAGCTGTCGGGGAAAACCCGCAGCGGTTCACCGGCGGCAATACGGCCCAACAGCGGCACCCGGACCAGATCAAGCGCGCTGGAGGACATCTCATTTAGGGACTCTACCAGGCGTATGCCGCGTGAAACGGTGCGATCACGGTAAATGAAGCCGCCTCGCTGCAGGGCATCGAGGTTGTAATTAACTACCGAGGTTGAAGAGATGCCTACCGCTTCGCCAATTTCGCGAATAGTGGGGGGGTAGCCGTTGTCGAGGGTGAAGGTTTTTAAGAAACTGAGGATTTTGCTTTGTCGTTCGGATAGGCTCATGATGTATTCTCCTTAATAAACGGTCATATGTTCGGACCATTTGTGCTATTAGAGCCATTATATCACGAACGTGTGTTCTGTGTCAAGTCTAAATTTTAATCTGGTGTTCTATTGAGTTTTAAGGGGCGAGAATTTACTAAGCTTATTTTGTTTTCCTGGCGGCGGCTACGGCCACGTCAATCGCTTCGATCAGGCGGTTGAGGTCAGGCGGCTTGACAAAAAATTCGTCGGCCCCGGCCAGGCGGGCCTGATCTCGCTCTTTTTTGCTGCTCCAGGCCGAGACTACAAAAATGGGGATTTGTCGGGTTTGGGGGTTAAATCGAATCTCCTGGATGGCTTTGTAGCCATCCATCACCGGCATCCGTAAATCCATCAAGACCAGGTCGGGTTTCCATTTGAGGGCCATTTCGACGCCCTCCTGGCCGTTGCGGGCATAGGCTACTTTATAGCCATAAACTTCCAACAAGCGTGAAATAGTATCGCGGATAACCTCGGCATCTTCCACATAAAGGATGCGAGTGGCTTGTTTAGGCTCATCGCCCTGTGAATGCAGTCGCTTGAGTTTTCTGGGGCCTTGCTCGTTCATTAAAAACCTTCGTCGTTGGCTAACCCATCCTTAACCCGGCCATTATTTTAATCATCCACTTCAATCACAAAAACGCGGTCAAATTGCATGATTCTGAGTAAACGCTTGAGGTGCGGATTGGGATTTTGTAAAATAATCTGGATATTCTCGTGGGAAAAGTCTTTATGAGCGTTTAACAAAACTCTTAACCCGTGTGAGTCGATAAAATCTACACCGGTTAAATCAATCGCCAACTTTTTAACCTTGGCCTGAACCATCTCTTTTACCAGAGAGGCACTGTTATCCGTAGACCACATCAGGTGGGCGGTAGCAACGTCAACATTACCATTCAACTTCAAGCACCAAACGTCGTTTTGGCGGGTCAATTTTGTGGATAACATAACAATCTGTATCTTTACCCTGGCTTGTCAATACCTTACTATAATAGCACAGATTTTGCCAACAGGCTATATACCCGCTTAGGTATTTTGGTTGATTGACTGCTTTGGTGGGGTTGAACGCTTTTTACCTACGGAAATATCCTTAAGGCAGGCCGAACAACCCCAGCGACGTTAAATTGACTAAGGGCGTTGGCCAAACTCCCAAAACGATGGTTACAACTGCTGCGACAGTCAGGGTGAAAGTAATAGGTCCATTCAGATTAAGCGGGATTGTTTCTTGACCATCAGCGGCCGGGCGCATATACATCTGCACCACGACTGCCAGATAATAGAAAGCTGAAATAGCGCTGTTGATCATCCCGGCAGCCGCCAGCCAGCTCATACCCGCCTCGACCGCTGCCCCAAAGACATATAACTTACCCCAAAAGCCGATAAAGGGTGGAATCCCGGTCAGCGAGAACATGAAAAAGGTCATGGCTAGGGCCAGTAAGGGTTTGCGCGCGCCCAGCCCCGCGTAATCGGTAAAGCTGGTCCCGATAGCATCGCGCCGCTCCAAGACCGTGACCATGGCAAATGCGCCGATATTCATAAAGGCATAAGCCATGAGGTAAAAGAGAATCCCGGTGACGCCGGCTATATTGCCTGCGGCTACCCCCACTAAAATGTATCCAGCATGGGCAATACTGGAATAAGCCAGGGTCCGCTTAACATCTTTCTGCGCCAGCGCCGCGATATTGCCGCCGGTCATGGTAATGACGGCCAGGAAAGCCACCGCAATCTGCCAGTCGAGGGTAAAGGCGTTGCTAAAAGAGACCATCAGCAGCCGGATGAGCGCGGCAAAACCGGCCGCTTTAGCTCCGACCGACATGAAAGCCGTGACCGAGGTCGGCGCGCCGTGATAGACATCCGGCGTCCACCATTGAAAGGGCACCGCCGCGATTTTGAAGCCAAAACCCACCAGGATCAGCCCCAGGCCGACCAACGCCAGCGGGTCGCGCATATTACCCCGCTCGGGGGTAAACCACTCGCCAATTGCCTGAAGGTTGGTCGAGCCGGTTGCGCCATACAGTAGGGCCACACCGTACAGGAAAAAGGCCGAGGCGAACGCACCCAGCACAAAATATTTCATCCCGGCCTCACCGGAGGCCATTTGCCGCCGGTTGAACGCCGCCAAAATATAGAGGGCCATGGACATGATTTCCAGCCCCATAAAAACAACAATCAAATCGGTGGCCGCCCCCATCATCATCATGCCGCTGGTGGCAAACAACAGTAGGGCATAATATTCGCCGCGCTGCATACCCTTGTGGTCAAGATAGCCCAGCGAAATCAACACCGACAGCCCCGCCGTGACAATAAAAATCAAATCAAGCACCAGCGAATAGCCATCACTCACGGCCATATTTTGGAAGGCTGGCGCGGGTGGGGCCGCTAAGAGCATCACAAAACAAGGGGCCAGGGCAATCCCCAAACCCAAGAGACTCAGATAGCCCAGAAAACGCTTATCGCTGATAAACAGGTCACAAATCATCACCAGCGCCGCCGTACCGAGAACTGCCAGCACCGGCGCCAACGCGGCAAAGTTCAGAATTGGAAAATCTATTGGCATACGTTCTCCGTGGAAAGAGATTGGAGATTAGAGACTGGAGATTCGGAACTAATAATCTCCAATCTCCAATCTCTGATTTACCGCCCGGCAACAAGCAGGGTTGAATTGACGAAATCCGCCAGTTCAGCCGTGGCTGGGTTGATTTTGTCGAACAGCAGATTGGGATAAAACCCGATGACAAAGAAAAAGACGGTCAAAGCCAGCGCAATGACAATCTCGCGGCCATTCATATCTTTGAGCTGCTCATTGGCCGGATTGAACGGGCCAAACATGACCTTACGAACCGCCACCAGCAAATACCAGGCCGCCAGCACAATCCCGATCGTGCCGAGGACGGCGGCAACCCCATTGACCCGGAACGTACCGAGCAGAATCACAAACTCGCCCACAAAGCCGTTCAACCCTGGCAGCCCCACCGACGAAAAAACCGCCAGCAGGAAAAACACCCCAAACACCGGGACTTTAACCCAGATACCGCCATACTCTTTGAACAAACGGGTGTGGCGCTGCTCGTACAGCACGCCGACCATAAAGAAGAGCATGCCTGTACTCAAGCCGTGATTGATCATCTGCAACACGGCCCCGCTCAAACCCTGCTGGCCGCCACTAAAAATCCCCAAAACAATGTAACCCATATGCGCCACCGATGAATAGGCCACCAAACTCTTGACATCATCCTGTCGCAGCGCCACCAGCGCGCCATACAAAATCCCGATCACCGCCAGACCGACCATCAGTGGCGTCCAAAAAGGAACGGCGGCGGGGAACAGGGGAATGGCGAAGCGCAGAAAGCCATAGGTGCCCATTTTTAAAAGTACCCCGGCCAGAATAATCGAGCCGGCCGTCGGCGCTTCGACGTGGGCGGCGGGCAGCCAGGTGTGCAGGGGGAACAGGGGTGTTTTGACGGCAAAGGCCAGGGCAAAGGCGATAAAGAGCCAGACTTGCAGATTGGCCGGTAAATTGGCATTGGCCACCAGCGTCGGCAGGTCCGAGGTGTTCGGCTCGGCATAGAAATACAGCACCAGCGCCGCCACCAGCATCAAGGCGCTGCCGGCCATGGTATAAATAATAAACTTAATGGAAGCGTAGACTCGCCGCTCCCCGCCCCATTGACCAATCAACAGGGCCATTGGAATCAGGCTGGCTTCCCAGAAGAGATAAAACAGAAACAGATCCAGCGAGACAAAAACGCCCAGCATGGCTGTTTCCAGCACCAGCAGCAGGGCCATGTACTCTTTGACTTGTTTGGTGATGGCAGTCCAGGAGCTATAAATGGCAATCACCGACAGGAAGGTGGTCAGCAGCACCAAAAACAGGCTCAGGCCGTCAATACCGACGTGATAATTAATGTTGAGCGAGGGAATCCAGGCCGCAAATTCTTCAAATTGATAGCCGGGCGCAGCCTGAAACCCGAAATAAAGCGGCAGCGACACCAGCAAATTGAGCAGGGCTACGGCCAGGGCCAGCCACTTGCTCAACTCCTCGCGGTCGCGGGGAATCAGCGTGGCAAGCACCGCCCCGACGAGGGGAATAATCAACAACAGGGACAGAATCATAGCGTACTCCCGGTTTTAACGTAAAAAGAAATAACTGACCAGCACCAGCACCCCAATAAAGGTCGCCAGGGCATAGTGCCGCAAATAGCCGCTCTGTAGGTGGCTGGCCATGCTCCCCACCCAGCCGATGCCCTTGGCCAGGCCGTCTACCAGCACCCCGTCAATCAACAGCTTGTCACAGCCTACGGCCAAACCTTCGGCCAGCAGCAGCGCCGGTTTGACGATAAGGGCGTTATAGATTTCGTCAACGTAATATTTATTAGCCAGGAGACTAAAGATAGGCCGGGTGCTGCGGGCCAAATTCTGGGGGATGGACGGGCGTACTACGTAAAAGAAATAGGCCAGGGCAATACTCAGCACAGACACAACAGCCGAGGTCGAAAACAGGGTCCATTCTGTCGCCAGGGATAGATGGTGTTCCGCTTCTCCGGCGTGTTCGGCGGCGGCGAAAATCGGCTCCAGCCAGCCTTCCAGCCAATTGGGCAAACCCATAAACGTGGGCAGCCCCAACAGCCCGCCGATGATGCTCAGGACGGCCAAGACGATCAAAGCAAAGGTAATCGGGGCGTGGCTCTCGTGAGCATGCTCATACAGGTGATGGTCGCGCGGCTGGCCGTGGAAGGCAATAAAGATGGCCCGGAAGGTGTAGAAAGCGGTCAAAGCGGCAGTGACAATGCCAACGACCCACAAAATGGGCGAAGCCTCAAACGCCTTGGCCAGAATCTCGTCTTTGGAGAAAAAGCCCGACATCAATGGAAAGCCGGCCAGAGCCAGGCCGCCAATCCAGAAGGTCAGCCAGGTGATCTTCATTTTGTCTTTCAAGCCGCCCATACGCCGGATGTCAATGACATCGTGCAGGGCGTGCATCACCGAACCGGCCGCCAGGAAGAGCAGAGCTTTGAAAAAAGCGTGGGTGGTCAGGTGGAACATGCCGCTGGTGTAAGCACCCACGCCGACAGCCATGAACATATAGCCAAGCTGGCTCACCGTCGAGTAGGCTAGCACCCGCTTGAGGTCAACCTGGACCAGGGCAATCGTGGCTGCAAACAGGGCCGTGGCCGCCCCGATAATCGCTACAAACATAGAGACGCCTGGAGCCAGCGAATACAGCGCATTGCTGCGGACAATCATATACACCCCGGCTGTGACCATTGTCGCCGCGTGGATGAGGGCCGAAACCGGGGTCGGGCCGGCCATCGCGTCGGGCAGCCAGACAAACAGCGGAATTTGGGCGCTTTTGCCCATCGCCCCGATAAACAGCAGCAGCGTAATCCAGGCGATGATTTGCGGCGTAGTTTCGGCTACCTGCGGCGCTTGAGCAAACACGCCGCTTTCACCCAAAAACTGCAACGTCCCAAACGTGCTCCAAATCAAAAAGACGCCCAGGGCAAAGCCCACATCACCGACCCGGTTGACAATAAAAGCTTTCATCCCGGAGGCCGCCGGTGACAGCAGGGGACTCAATTTAACAGGCTCGACGCCCGGTCCCAGGTCAATCGGCGCTTGCGGTTCATCTTTCCGGTCGTACCAGAAACCAATCAGCAGGTAGGAACACAGCCCGACCAGTTCCCAACCGACATACATCATCAGGTAATTGTCGCCTAGCACCAGCACCAGCATCGAGGCGATGAACAGATTGAGAAAAGTAAAGAAGCGGGCAAAATCGCGGTCGGGGTGAGCGTGGCCGTGATCGTCGCGGTGGATCATGTAATCGGTGGCGTAAACGTGGATCAGAAAGCCGACGCCAGTGACAATCAGCACCATCAGCAGCGACAGCGGATCGGCCAGCAAGTTGATCGAAACGTTAAAGTCGCCAATGGTGGCCCAGGTCCACAGCGGCACAGTAACAGCCTCGCCGCCGCGGCCCGACAGCTCAAAAAATGCGCCGACGCCCATCAGGAAAGCGCCCAGAACCATCAACGGGCCAACCAGACTGACCACTCGATGGCCGGCTCGCCGCCCCAGCAGCCCGTTGAAAAGAACCCCCACAATTGGCAGAGCAATAGTAAGCCAGATTAGGTTAATCATAGACTACCCTCGAAGAGGTAGTAGGTAGTAAGTAGTAAGTAGTAGGGGAAGAGTTTTCCCCTGTCTACCGTCTACTGTCTACTGTCTACCCTTTTAGTGAATTTATCTCATCCACATTGACGGCTGGTTTGTGGCGGTTGAGTTCAACCAGCAGCGCCAAGCCAATCGCCACTTCGACGGCGGCGACAGCCATGATCATAAACACAAAAATTTGTCCGGTGGCCGAGTCCAAATAGCGGGAAAAGGCCAGGAAGGTCAAATTGACTGCGTTCATCATCATCTCGACGCACATCAGGATGACGATGACGTTTTGGCGAATCAGCACCCCGCCCGCGCCAATGGCAAACAAAATAGCGCCCAGCAGCAGATAATAAGAAACCGGAACCTGGTCAATCATTGGCTTTTCTCCCTCCCCAATTTGCCTTTCTCCAGATGCTGCGCCAGCCAGATCACCCCAATCACTCCCACCGACAGCAGCACCCCGACCATCTGGAAGGACAAAACGTAATCCGTAAACAGCACCGACCCAACCAATTGTACCTGCCCCACCTGCTGAGCCGCCTCCGGCGTAAAATTGCCTTTGGCTCCATAAATAAAATTCTCAAACACTGCCGTGCCGACAAACGTCAGCAGCACCAGGCTGAGGCCCACAAAAATGATGTTACGCAGCGTCAGCCAGGTTGTAACCCTTTCCCCCAGTTCTGCGCCCAACAGCATCACCACAAAGAGGAACAGCACCACAATGGCCCCGGCGTAGACCAATACCTGCACAATCCCCAAAAACTGGGCGTTGAGCATAACAAATAAAACTGCCAGCACGCCGAAGTTGAGCAGCAGGCACAGGGCGCTGTGGACCAGATTTTTATTAAAAATAACCCCCAGCGCCGCCCCGATGGCGACCGCCGCCAGAATAAAAAAGAGTGTTTGTCCAAACATATTCGTTATCCAGATGTGGCATAGATTAAAAACGCGAAAAACGACTATTGAAAAGTCTCGTTCATCTCATTCCCAAACTTAGTTTGGGAATGAGATGAACCTATTCAGCCATGTCATTTCGACCGCAGGGAGAAATCCCCAGTACTTACTTTTATACGTTGCGCCCTGAAGATTTCTCGACCTTCGGTCTCGAAACCTGTCCTGAGCTTGTCGAAGGATGACATAAGCCTGAGCAGTGACACCCTCCCGCTACCGCTTTTTGGTCCCTCCCCACGACGGCGTTTCGACAAACACTTCGTCACTGCGGAGGATGACATGGGGCGGATCGTGGGGTTCCAATAATCGTTCTTTGGTATAAATCGCATCCCAGCGATTGTATTGAGCCAGGGCAAAATCGTGCTCCAGCACAATCGCTTCGGTCGGGCAGGCTTCGGCGCAGTAGCCGCAGAAAATACAGCGCAGCATATTGATGTCGTAGGTTTTGGCGTAGCGCTCTCCCGGCGAGCGGCGATCCTCGTCGGTATTCTCCGCCGCTTCGACATAAATGCAATCGGTCGGACAGGCCGCCGCGCACAAAGCGCAGCCGATACAGCGCTCCAGCCCGTTCTCATATCGCTTCAAGACATGCCGCCCCCGAAAACGAGGGTAAACGGCCACCGGCTCATCGGGGAACTGGTTGGTCACCGGCTTTTTGAAAAAATACTTCAGTGTGACCCCCATCGCCCTGGCCAGTTCAACCGAACCATCCACCGCTTCTTTGACTTCTTTAATCATAAGGACAATCCTCTACAACTTTACCGGCTAAAAATTCAAAATCGCCAGAATCAATGCCGTAACGGCTAAATTGACCATGCCCAGCGGCAGCAAAAACTTCCAGCAAAAGCGCATCATTTTATCAAAACGCACCCGCGGAATGCTGGCCCGAATCCAGATGAACATGAAAATCATCACCACCATCTTGATCAGGAAATAAATCGGCTGCAACATAGGGATTTGCAGCGCCAACGGTCCTTGCCAGCCGCCCAGGAAAATGGTGGTGACAATGCAGCTAATCACAATCACATGCACATATTCAGCCCCAAAAAAGAGGCCGAATTTCATGGCTCCGTACTCGGTGGCAAACCCGCCGATCAACTCATTTTCCGTTTCGGGCAGATCAAAGGGAGCGCGGCCCGCTTCGGCCAGGGCGCTGATAAAGTAGATCAAAAAGGAAAGGGTCAGCGTGGGCACAAAAATAAACCAGCCCCAACCCAGAGCGCAGCCCACGCCGAAGAAACAGCCCTGTGCCTGGACCATTTCATTCAAATTCAGCGTCCCGGCGAACAAAATCACCGACAGCAGCGCCACGCCCATCGGCAGTTCATAACTGAGCATCTGGGCGCTGGTGCGCAGCCCGCCCAACAGCGAATATTTATTATTGCTTGACCAGCCGCCCAGCACCACCCCATAAGTGCCCAGGCTGCCCACGGCCAGCAAGTAAAGAATACCGACATTGATATTGGCAATCCAGGGATTCAAAGTGATGGTTGTTCCCCCCACCTCAAAAAGCGGGATTGGCTCATTGGCAATTGGCACGACGGCAATGGCAATCAAAGCCGGTATCAGCGACATGGCCGGAGCCATCAAATAAACCAGGCGGTCCACGTGGCCGGGGATGACCTCTTCCTTAAAGAACATCTTGAGCATGTCGGCCAAAATTTGCAGTGAGCCATACGGTCCCACCCGGTTAGGGCCATAGCGCAGGGTAAAACGGGCCACCAATTTGCGCTCAACCACCGTCAACCCGCCAAAACCCAACATCAGCACCGTGGCGATGATAAAGCCCTGAATCAAAACTACCAAAAATTGGATCACCTGCGGGTCTAGCGCCATTAGATCTTCTCCACTTTTACCGAACTAAACAAACCGCCCGGCCCTACTAATCTTTCCGCCGGACGCCCCGCCAAGTTGC
This sequence comes from Anaerolineales bacterium, assembly GCA_015075405.1. Classification (GTDB taxonomy): domain Bacteria; phylum Chloroflexota; class Anaerolineae; order 4572-78; family J111; genus DSQQ01. Next base: position 214,119 of record JABTUK010000002.1, on the reverse strand, counting down.
GTGGTACTACCACGATGCCTTCGCTGACCGAGCGATTGATCTGCACCGGCAGCGCCACCGAAGCGCCATTTTGCGATACGGTCACAATATCACCGTTAGCCAGCCCTAGTTTCTGGGCATCGGCGCGAGAAACCAACACTTGCGGCTGGGGAATGTGCGGCTGCATCAACTCGGCTTCGGCCAACAAGCGCCCGGCATCGTACAGCAGGCGCGGCGCGACCAGGGTCAACCCCTGTCCATTCGAGGCCGGCGCCGCCGGAGACACAAAGCGCAGCGGCACTTTGGCCGACTCGCGTTCCGCCAGCGAAGGCCACTGCACCCCTTCGCGCACATCGGCGGTAAAACTCATGCCTTCATAAATATAGTGCGACGTTTTGCGGGCCAGCGACACCGGCGCCACCAAGTTTTCAAACTCCATCCCGGTGTACAGCGGCACTGTTTGGGTAATTTCGGCCATCACCCCATCTGCCGAAGCATAGGGCCAATCTGCGCCCATTTGCCCGGCGATAGCGGTCAAAATGAGCCAATCGGCCCAGGCCACGCCCGGCGCAGGCACGCCGGCGTCGAAGGCTTGCACCCGGCGTTCGGCGTTGGTAAAGGCGCCATCCCGTTCAGCCGTGCCGCGAGCAGGCAAGACCACATCAGCCAGTTGAGCCGTTTCGGTCAGGAATAGTTCCTGCACCACCAAAAAGTCCAACTTATCCAGGGCTGCTTTGTAGGCCTCGCTTTCGGCGGCGGGGTCCAACCCGGCGATGAGCATTCCCTTAATGGGCGAATCCTCGGCCAGCATTTCCTGGGCCGACAAGCCCGCCTGACCGGCCTCGACCGGCACGTAGCCGGGCAGACGATGGGGTACCAAGCCCATATCCGCCGCGCCCCGGCTGTTGGCGTGAGGCAGCACCGGAATAATCCCGTTGTTGGCTTTCCCGGCATGGCCTGTGACCAATGCCAGCGCTTCCAAGGCCGCCCGCAGGGCCGGGTCATTACCGGCCTCAAGCCCAAAAAGAATAATCCCATTTTCGGCTTCGGCAAAAGCTTTGGCCGCCGTTTCGATGTCGGCGGCGGCGAGGCCGGTCAGTTTTTCAACTTTATCCGGGGCATAATCTGGCAGCGCCTTTTCCAAATCGGCAAAACCGCTAGTGTGGCTGTCCAGCCATTCTCTGGCGACAAGTCCCTGCTGCACCACCGAGGCCAGCAGCCCCAAAACCAGATGAGCCGCCGTGCCATAGCGATAACGCAGCGACGTTTTGGCCTGGGCGTCGAGCTTGGTGCGCCGCCCCCCGGCGTTAATCACGTGCGCGCCGCGCTTGCACGAAGCAGCAGCGACCCGCAGATACAGAATGGGCGCTTCTTCATCCAAATCACAGCCGACCACCAGAATGGTCGTGCCCTTGCCGACGCGGCCCAAATCGGTGCCCAGGCCAACGCCAACCGTGTAGGCAGTTTCGTCCTCCAGCGCGGCGCTCAGGCCGAGGCGATGGTCCACATTGTTGGTCCCGATGACCTGGCGGAAGAATTTTTGGAACAGGTACAAATCTTCATTAGACAGGCGCGCCCCGGCTAAGCCGCCGAGCGCGTTAGGACCACTGGCCTGTTTAATCGCTCCAAATTTTTCGGCGACCAGGCTCAATGCCTCGCCCCAACTGGCTTCGACCAGCTCATTGCCTTTACGCACCAGCGGAGTGGTCAGGCGGTTGGGGCTGCCGTTGAAATGATGGCCAAAGCGGCCCTTATCGCAAATCCAGATTTCGTTGACGGCTTCATTCTGGCGCGGCATAATCCGCTTGATTTCGCCGGTGCGCGTCCCCAACACAGTGTTGCAGCCAACACTACAATGGTTGCAAACGCTGGGGATATTGGTCATTTCCCAGGCCCGCGCTCCAAAACGAAAATCGCGGGTGGTCAAGGCCCCCACCGGGCAGATGTCGGTGGTATTGCCGGAGTAGTGGCTGTCGAAGCCGGGGGTGGAGTAGGTGACAATGTGGGCATGGCGGCCTCGTTCCTCAATGGCCAGCACCGGGTCATAGGCAACTTCGGATTGGAAGCGGACGCAGCGGGCGCAGATAACGCAGCGTTCCATGTCGAGCACAATCAAATCGCCCAGGGGATATTTTTTGGGGAAATGCTGCTTGTCTTCGTAATCAAAGCGGCTCTTGCCCGGTCCGTGGCGAATGGTCAAATCTTGCAGCGGGCACTCGCCGCCTTTGTCGCACACCGGGCAGTCGAGCGGATGGCTGGTCAGCAAAAATTCCAGCACGGCTTTGCGGTCGGCTAAAGCAGCCTCCGAATTGACTTTGACGACCATACCCTCGGAGACCGGCGTGGTGCAGGCCGTAGTGGGCTTGGGCATAAAGCGAATGACCGGCTGGCCGTTTCCATCGAGCTGCGGCTGCTTGGTCGCCGGGTCAATCGCCGGGGTGCCGACTTCCACCAGGCACATGCGGCACATGCCCACCGGGTCGAGCTTGGCGTGGTAACAAAATACCGGAATCTCATTCCTGATACGCTTGGCCGCTTCGACAATGAGCGTCCCTTTGGGTACGCTGACTTCGACGCCGTCTATCGTTAAAGTAACTTGATCTGCCATTGGTTTCCTTATTAAAACCGACCGGGGACCAGGGACGGGAGACCGGGCTAGATATATGCCAGGTCCCCGGTCTTCCGTCTTCGGTCTACAAATACAGATGCACTAAATTCTTCTGCGGCTGCCCGTTTTCGCCAGGCTCGTTGACGGCCAGGGCCTCATATTCGGAGCCAAACAACTTCATACTGGTCCGCACACCGGGAATGACAAACTCGCCCAGCAGGCAGAAGCAGTTGCCCTCCATCTGCTCGATAATCGAGTTCAGCAGTTGAATATCTTCCCTAGTGCCGCGCCCTTCGCGCAGTTTGGCATAGACATTGACCAGCCAGTGCGTGCCCTCGCGGCAGGGGCTACATTTGCCGCAGCTTTCGTGTTTGAAGAATTTGACGTTTTTCTCGGCGGCCCAGACGGCATCCACCGTCTCATCCAGAATAATAAACGAAGCTGAGCCGAGCATCGTTCCGGCAGCGGCCATGGCCTCGTAATCCATGGTCGTATCTATTTTATCCGGCCCAATAATGGCCGACGACGCGCCCGCCGGCAAAATCCCCTTGACTGCCTTGCCGTCAATAATCCCGCCGCCGCACTCTTCAATCAGATAGCGAATGGGCGTCCCCAGCGGCAGCTCGTAGTTGCCGGGCCGATTGACCCGCCCGCTCAGGCTGAAAATTTTGGTGCCGGGGCTTTTCTCGGTTCCAAACTGGCGGTACCAGGTGGCCCCGTTGGCAATAATCGGCGGGACGTTGGTCAGCGTTTCGACGTTGTTGATAACCGTCGGTTTGGCATACAACCCCTCCACCGCCGGAAACGGCGGCCGGCTGCGCGGCTGGCCCATCAACCCTTCGAGGCTGTTGAGCAGCGCCGTTTCTTCGCCGCAGATGTACGCGCCTGCGCCCAGGTGCAGATGAATATCTATCGAGAAGTTGCTGCCCAGGATATTTTTACCCAAAAACCCTTTGGCGTAGGCCTCGTCAACCGCTTTTTGCAGGCCGTCAGGGCCGTTGAAAACCGGTTTAAATTCGCCCCGGCCATAAATGTAGGCCGTTTCCGCACCCACCGCATAGGCGCACAGAATGACGCCCTCGATGAATTGGTGCGGGTTAAAGGTCATAATCTCCCGGTCTTTGAAAGTACCAGGTTCGCTCTCGTCGGCATTAACCACGATGTATTTAGGGAAGATGTTTTTGGGAATAAAACTCCACTTAACCCCGGCCGGAAAACCCGCCCCGCCGCGTCCCCGCAAGCCCGACGCCTTGACTTCGTTCATCACGTCGTCGGGAGTCATGTCCTTGACGGCCTTTTTCAAAGCCTCATAACCGCCGTTGGCCGTATAGACCTCAATATCGCGGATGTTTTCCACGTCGCGGTGGCGTAATAGAACATGTTTATCCATCAGACTATTACCCATTTACTTTCCTCATTTTTGCATCTCGCTCATTGGGAATAGAAACTCCTTCTTGTTTACTCAAAATCCGGGCATCCTCATAAAATGCTTCAAACGAGGAAGATTTTTTGAGCCAGTTATGGAGCGGCGCGTTATATACAAGGGAGGCAATTTCTTCTTCTCTTTTATCATGCCTGGTAATACCCAATTCTTTTTCAACTATATCCTTCGGGTCGTCTACTTTCAAAACTTTTGGAGAGATACCCAATTGCTGAGCCAAATAAGTTCGATCAGCCGCCAACCAACATTCGATATTCCGGTCGGCTACCCCATAAAGGGTGAGGTGACGAAATTCTGACGGTATCAATTCGCTCTCATGTTGTCTAACCTGTCGCCAATCCTGACTGTTGGCATCGGTTAAGAAGACAAATACTTTTGCCCCTTTGTGAGCCAGTTCCAGGCAAATTTTAGGAATATCACGGCGGAGCGAAATATGGGAAGCGCCACGAAAAGCTCCCTCTATCAATGTCGCTTCTGGACACCAACGACGCCGTAATCCTTCCAAAAAGGCCCGATCGGTTGCCCCTTCCACAGAGTAACCGATACTCATACTAACATCTCGTGAAAGTGCAACTCACCGAGAGGCATTTCCTCCAGATACTTGCGTACCTTGACTGGGTCGGGTTTGAGCAGAGTGGAGTATGTTCCTCGATCCTCCATCAAAGTAATATTTTCTAAATGATTCTCAAATAGATCAATGAAATAAGGGGCGTGAGACGTGAATATATATTGCCCGCCCCCTCCGGTTGGGTCAATTAACTCAAATAACAATTTCAGATAGCGAACATAAAGACCATTCTCCGGCTCCTCAATAATTGTGAGCGGAGGGTTGCTCTGACGGGCATTGTTTAGAATAATGTAGGCCAAAGCCATAAAGCGCAAGGTACCACCGGAAGCAGCACTCAAATCAAAGCGATGGCCTTCTTCATCAGTCAATTCCATCTTAATATGTTCACCAACAATGATAAAATTGAGCGCGTCTAATCGTTTTTCTACCTTTTTTACCAACTCTAACAAACGTCGATAATAACGCTCATCATTACTTTTTAAATGAAACAGCGCTGAAGCCAGGTTACTTCCACTAGAATTGAGGGCAATGGTTAGAGTTTCAAAGCGATCATCCCGTAAGCCAGATATATCAAAATCATAATATTGCCAGCGGGCCAGATAATCACGAAAAGCTATCGCTCGACCATTCACTTGCTTATCGTGCAAAAAGGAAAGCATAGTAACTTCAAAATCAAGCGTTGTATCCTCATAACAAGCTTCCAAAGGTTCATTTTTTAGATAACGAACCTCATTTAATAATCGAACCTGACCGGCCTTATTCTCCAATAGAGTTTTGTATCCAGAACCGAATGCGCCTCCCGAAATTTGTAACTGTTCTGTTGCCACCCGAACAGGAGCGGTATTTGAGGTATCCAGGCTAAGTGAATACGAAAAGGTTAGGCTTTCACCGTGTACGATCAATTCCGCAACACAATTAAGGTCTACAGTGGGGTGATCGAAATAAACATTTTTTACCGCTACATCCCAACCTAATGTTCGATGCCAGGCACTCCTTAAATCTTGTTTTCCTTGAGCTGTCTGACTAAAAAAACGCAATGCCTGACAAAAGTTAGTCTTGCCCGAGTTGTTCACTCCAACCAGCAAATTCACAGTACCCGGTTCATAGGTAACATTAATCAGTGATTTAAAGTTATTGACTGTAAACTTGCGTAACATTACTTGTTCTTCTCAAGCTTGCTGTGTTTCCGCCGCCCGCAGCCGGTCTATCACTTCGTCAACCTGCTCGTCGGTTAAGTTCTCGTAATAATCCAGATTGATTTGCAAACAAGGCGCTTTATCGCAGGCGGCAATGCAGACCACCGACTCGACCGTGAACAGGCCATCCTCGGTGGCGCCGCCGTGAGGTCCAACCCCCATGCGCTGGCACAAGCGATGATAGAAATCTTCCGCGCCGCGCAGGGCACAGGGTAGGTCGGTGCAAACCTGAACTATGTATTTGCCGGTCGGCTCTTTACGGAAAAGAGTGTAAAAGCCGATGATGGAATGGACATGCGTGACCGGCAAATCCAACGCCTCGGCGACAGCGGCAATGTCGTCACTGTCGAGCCAGTTTTTCTCCCGTTGGGCCAGGTACAGCGCCGGCAGCACCGCCGACATTTTACGGTCAGGCGGGTACTTTTTGAGAATTTCGTCCAGTTCTTGTTGTTCTTTTTCAGACCACATAGGAGTGCCTTTGTAATTTTTGTTGAACCACACTTGGTTGTGTCTCGGACGTGGTGCGTAGTGTGTGGTGCGTAGAACGTGATGCGTGATGCGTGAGAAAAATTGTTACTTGCGACCCTGCGACCTTGTTACCCTGCTACCTTGCTCCCCTGCTACCTGTCCACCTCACCCAAAACGATGTCAATCGAGCCGATGATGGCGATCAAATCAGAGACGTAGCCGCCTTTAGCCATAGTGTGGGTGGCTTGCAGGTTGACAAACGATGGCCCGCGCACCCGCAGCCGGTGAGGAATGGCCGTGCCATCGCTGATGAGGCCAAAGCCCAGCCAGCCTTTGGGGTTTTCGGCCACATAGTATATCTGTCCATCAGGCGGGCGATAGCCCTCTGTAACCAGCTTGAAGTGGTGGATGAGCGATTCCATGCTGCTGGAAATCTCTTCGCGGGGCGGCAGAGCCACTTTGCGGTCTGCCGTACGGAAGGGACCGGGCTGAATTTTGGTGAGAGCCTGTTCGATGATGCGCAAGCTCTGGCCCAATTCAAGAATACGCACTTCATAGCGGGCGTAGCAGTCGGCGTTGGTTGAGGTAGGCACGTCGAAATCAAATTGATCGTAGCCCGAATAAGGCCGCAGTTTGCGCAAATCTAATGGCACCCCGGCAGCCCGCAGCAGCGGCCCGGTCACGCTCAACCCAATCGCCTCCTCGGCCCGCAGATAACCCACGCCTCTGGTCCGGCTCAACCAGATCGGGTTATCGGTGAGCATGGCTTCGTAATCTTTTAAATAGCCCTTGAACTCGGCCAGAAAAGACTTCACCGCATCCTCAAACGCGCCGGGCAGCGGCCAGCGCAGCCCACCCACACTGAAGTAGCTAGTGGTCATACGCGCCCCGCAGACCATTTCAAAAATGTCCAGAATCCGCTCGCGCATCTGGAAGCAGTACATGACCAGGGCGTGGCCGGTGCCGCTGACGTCCATAGCGTGGGTGCCCAGCCAGATCATATGGCTGGCAATGCGCTGTAACTCGGCGCAAATCACACGGGTGAACTGGGCATACTCGGGAATTTCAACGTCAAGCAGTTTTTCTACAGCCAGCACATAGGCCAGGTTGTTGTTCATCGGTGCGGCGTAATCCATGCGGTCACAGTAAGGAATAAATTTCTCGTACCGCTTATTTTCGCCGGTTTTTTCAAAGCCGGAGTGAAGGTAGCCCAACTCCGGGCTGACCTTGAGCACAATCTCGCCGTCCAGTTCGACCGCCAGGCGCAGCACGCCGTGCGTGGCCGGGTGGTGCGGCCCCAGGTTGAGCACCATGTGCTCTTCGGTGTCCATATCCTCCGGTAAATCTGACAGATAGGATGGCCCGACCATAATCTGTTTGCCCAGGTGAGCAAAACGCGGATTCTGGCGGTCGTGCTCAAAATAAACCGGCTCGCCGCCCAGCGGATAATCCTTGCGTAACGGATGGCCCACCCAGTTGTCGGGCATTAAAATGCGGTGCATCCAGGGATGCCCGCTGAACTCGATGCCCATCAAATCGTAGGTTTCGCGCTCCAACCAGTCGGCCCCCGGCCAAATATCGGTGACGCTGGGCAGGAGCGGCAGGTCGCCGTGCTTGCCGTTGGTGCTGCTGTCGGTGGGACGATCAGGCGCGGCGACAATCACCCGCAGAAATTTGTTTTTGGGAATTGAGTACAGCTCATAATTGGCGGCGAGGCGGGGAGTCTGCCCCAGTTTGAGCCGGTCTGTGCCATAAACATCCACCAGCAGGTTGTACTGCAAATCCGGGTCGTCATGCAAAAAACGGGCTGCTTCGTGCCATTGATCGGAACTGATATAAACTGTCGTCGTATCCCGAAACTCTGAGCGCCCTATGACCCCGGACGGAAAAGCTGCTTCTAATTTTTCAACAGTTGTGTCTGTCATTGCCAAAAATCCATAAAAACCGGAATTAACGGATTGAGGAAACTGATGGAACTGAGGGAACTAACGGAATGTTCAAGTTCCCTTAGTTCCATTAAGTTCCCTCAGACCCTTGATTTTATTCTCTGATGCCTAACTTTTCCTCAGCCTTGATTTTCTTTTGCAGCAAGGTCAAGGCGTAGAATAGCGCTTCGGGGCGAGGCGGGCAGCCGGGCACGTAGACGTCAACCGGCAGAATTTTGTCAACCCCCTGGATAATGGCGTAATTATTAAACGGGCCGCCGCACGAGGCGCAATCGCCCATGGCGATGACCCACTTGGGGTACGACATCTGATCGTAAACGCGCTTGATGACCGGAGCCATTTTGTTGGAAACCCGGCCGGAAACAATTAACAAATCCGCCTGGCGGGGCGAAGCCCGAAACACCTCCGAACCAAAGCGGGCAATATCAAAGCGGGGCATCCCGGCAGCGATTTGCTCGATGGCGCAGCAGGCCAGCCCAAACAACAACGGCCAGATCGAATTAGCGCGGCCCCAGTTGACCGCATCCTCTAAACGAGCGACGGCAATACCCAAACTGCCGGTTTTACCGTCGGCTTCGGTCGTCCCAACACCTGGATAAGGGGGATTTCCTACGGCTATTCCCATTCCAGTGCTCCTTTCTTCCAGACATAAATAAAACTTTCAACCAAAAGCAAGGCAAATATACCAATCTGAAGCAGACCATACCATTTCAAATCCCAAAACAAGACCGCCCAGGGATAGAAAAACAGCACCTCGATGTCAAACAGAATAAAGAGCATGGCGACCATATAATACAAAATCGGCACCCGGCGGCGGGCGTCGCCATAGTTCAACTTACCAGACTCGACCACTTCGGATTTGGCTTTATTGGGCCGGAGCGGCCCCAAAAAATGAGGGGTAATTAAAGAAACAGCAGTAATAAAGGTGCAGACTAGAATAAAGATTAAAACCGGCAAATAATCTATTGGCATAGGTTGATCTCTTTCCGCAGCATCATCGAGGCTATGCGCTTTTGAAGCGTGGCATTCGTTAAGTTTATCACAAAGGCGTTAACTTGTCAAAACGATAATTTGGGCAAGCGCGTATAATTATCTTACTCAGCTTTATGGTATAATCGGCGCATGTTTAACCGTCCTACCCATCCAGCCACGTCTTTCCGTCTTGCATCTTGCATCTTGCGTCTACTGGTTACCGGCTACTGGCTACTGACTACTGGCTTCCTCACTGCCTGCGCCTTCGACCCCGAAACCGTTCTGATGGAAACCGGCTTGATTACCCCCACTCCCACCCCCGATCCTTTTTTTCACTATCGCGCCGCTTTGCAGCCTTGGGCGCGAGGGGATGTTGAAACGGTCGGTCCCCTGCCCAGCTATCACATCAGCGCCACATTGGACGAAACCGGCCAAACCCTGCAAGGCGTAGCCCAGGTGATTGTGCCCGCGCCCGGCCCCGAAGTGGTTTTTCGGCTTTATCCCAACCTGCCAAATTACGGCGGAGCCAGCCGGATCACAACCGTCCGAGTCAACAATTCTCCCGCCGATGTTACCTCTCTGGCCGACAGAGCAGCAATTCGCCTGCCGCTGCCCGCAGCTACAACGGCTCTTATCACAATAGATTTGGCTTTTGTTATCGAAGTAAGCGGTCAGCGCGGCCTGGACGAGGCCAATTATACCCTCTTTGGCTGGGATGGCCCAATTTTGACCCTGCCCGGTTTTTATCCTACCCTGGCCGTCCACCAGGGCAGCGAATGGACGTTGGACAGCCCCCCGGCGCACGGCGATGTGTTGTATAATGAAGCCGCGCTCTACCAACTTGACCTGACCCTGCCAAGAGATTTGGTCGTCGTTGCCAGTGGCGTCACTTTGAATGTCATTGACAATCCCAATGGCAGCCGAACCTGGCAAATTGTGGGCGGCCCGCTGCGCGATATGACCGTCATCGCCGGGCCGTTCCAGGCGGTCAGCGAGAACGCCGCTGGCGCAACCGTAACCTCGTACTATTTGCCAGGCCACGAAGCCGCCGCCCGGATCGTGCTGGCTCACGCGACGGCCTCGCTGCGTCTCTACAGCGATACCTTTGGCCTCTACCCCTACACCGAACTGGATGTGGTTGAAGCGCCGCTTAACTTTCGGGGGATGGAGTACAGCGGCTTGGTTTTAATCGGCGAGGATTTGTATGGGGGCGACCAGCATGAGGTGGCTGCTGTCTCGACTCGTGACAGGCTGGCCTTTCTGGTGGCCCACGAGGTAGCTCATCAGTGGTGGTATGGAGTCGTCGGCAATAATCCTTACCAGCACCCCTGGCTGGACGAGGGGCTGACTGAGTACAGCGCCTTTGACTATTACCGCAGCGTCTTTGGCGAGAACGAAGCCCAGCGGCTGATGACCGCCCGCTGGCTCATCCCCTTCGACAGCGCCGCCGGGATGGTGGATGGCATTGTAGACCGCCCCGCTGCTGCCTTCGACCCGGCCAGTTACGAACTGCTGGTCTATGCCAAGGCCGCCCTCTTTTTTAATGCTCTGCGCGAGCAATTGGGCGAAGCCATGTACCGCCAGGTGCTACAAACTTACTACCTTGAAAACCGTTATAAAATTGTCACCCCGCAGACTTTTTTGGTCACGGCTCAGCGGGTGTCAGGTCAAAACTTAAATCCGTTAGCGGAGGAATGGCTGAGGTAGCAACGCTTTTTGACTGAATTATTTGATTAGAAGGTGAAGGGATGAATCTTCCCAAAAACGAAGCCCGACTGGAATACAGCCCCAAGACTACGCCGCACAATCGCTCAATGCTGGCCTTTGCTATCGCTGTTCCTATTGGTGTTTTGGGTGGATTAATTGGACTTGGCGGGGCTGAATTTCGGCTGCCTGTTCTGGCCGGCCCGCTTAAATACTCCGCCCCACGCGCCGTGCCGCTAAACTTAGCCATTAGCCTGGTAACTTTGGCTGTTTCACTGGTCATTCGTGGGCGTACCCTATCATTTGCGCCCCTATCGCCTTATGTTCCCGCCATTGGATCATTGATTGCCGGGGCGGTCATCACCGCTATTGAAACAGTCGCGCCGATGGGGGTTGGGTCTGCCATCGGCGCGATTATGGGCGGGCTTTTGGTGGGCATTACGCCTGCCCCGGTCCTTAAAATTGGCCTCGGCGCTATCTTAATTTTCTCCGCAATACGGACATTCCGACATGCAAAATAGATAGTCCGGTCTATTTCCGAGGTTGGGTTGAATTGGCTATAATAAGAGATATTATGCCAAACTCAATCTGTCCTGTGGTTAGAAATACACTTTTAGCGGCCCTTTTTCTGGCTGGGCTGGCTTGTAGATTGGTCGCCAGTGCGCCCACACTCACACCGCCCCCTGCCCCCACTATCGCCCCGTCGCCGACGGCTCTGCCGCCAACCAGTCCCCCACCTTCCCCTGTGCCCTCGCCGACCAGCGCACCCGCGATTGCCGCGCCGGCAACTGCGCCGCCAATCGCCACGCCGGAAGTGGACTGGACCGATTTGTCGCCCTATCAGCAGGCCATGCTCCCCGAATTTGCCGCCGATGTGGAAACGGTCACCGCAGCGGGAGCCAGCCGCTACTACCTGGAGGTTGAATTAGAGCTACCGCCAAATAAGGCTGACTCTCCTCGGCTAAACGGGCGAGAGCGGGTTCGCTATACCAACACCGAAACGGTGGCGCTGTCCGAAATCTATTTTCGGCTTTACCCCAACCTGCCGGGCTATGGGGGCAAGATGACGGTGGAGCAAGCCGTTGTTGACAATCAAGTTGTCCAGCTTGAGTTAGCAGCTAACAACTCGGCGGTGCGTATTCCCCTGGCCCAACCGCTGGCCCCCGGCGCAGTTGCCGACATTACCTTGATTTATCAGGCGGATGTGCCTAAAGAAACCGAGCAGGGCTACAACATCTTTTCCGCCAGCGGCGACACCCTGGCCCTGGCCGGTTTTTACCCGGCTATCGCTGTTTATGATGAAACCGGCTGGAATATCGAAATTCCGCCCCCCTATGGCGACGCGACCTATCTGGATACCTCGCTCTATCAGGTCGAATTGACCTTGCCGGAAAATATGGTGGTGGCGGCTTCGGGCAGCTTATTGGCAAGCACGGCCAACAGTAACGGAAGCAAAACCCTCTCCCTGGTTTCCGGGCCAATGCGCGATTTTTACCTGGCGGCGCGGACCGATTTTGAGGTGGTCAGCGAAACGGTAGACGGCATCACCGTCAACAGCTATTACCCGCCGGGATTGGCGCAGGGCGGCAAACTGGCCCTCCGTTATGCTGCCGACGCGCTGCGGGTTTTCAATCAACGTTTTGGCCGCTATCCCTATGCCGAGTTTGATGTCGTCGCCACGCCAACCAGCGCCGGCGGGGTAGAGTATCCGGGGGTGGTGGTCGTGGCTCAATTTCTCTACGACGAGCGGGGCGGCTTTTTTCAGCACGCTACGGCCCACGAAGTAGCTCATCAATGGTGGTATGGGCTGGTCGGCAATGACCAGGTGGATGAACCCTGGCAAGATGAGTCCTTGACCAATTACAGCACCGTAATCTACTGGGAAGCGGTTGAGGGGGCCGAGAACGCCCAGCAAGTGATTGACGCCTTCTTTTTCGGCCCTTATGAACAGGCCAGAAATCAGGGCCAGGACCGGGCGGTTATCGGCCAGGTGTCCGATTTTTCTGAGGGTGAGTATGCTACCTTTGTCTATGGCAAAGGGCCGCTCTTTTTTCACGCGCTGCGGCAGGAAGTAGGCGATGAAACTTATTTCAAAATTATGCAGACTTACTACGCCGAATACAAGTACAAAATCGCCCAGCCCGAAGATTTGCTGGCTCTAATCGAACAGGTTTCCGGCCGTAATGTCGAACCATTAGTAGAAACCTGGCTGGAAAAAAGAAATTAATGTTGGAGTCCAAAGCTTGCTTTGGTTTTTCCAAAGCAAGCTTTGGACTCCAAATAGTTAACAATTAATCATTCACAATTCGCTATTCACCATTAATTAGTACCTTAAGCCACTGTTTCCCTTTGACGGATTGTGATATAATCAACCTGTTTAAGTTTTATCAATTTAACAACCCCGACCTCATCAGCCAAATTAGACCCTTCGACCCTGGTTGGCCGACAAATTTAAGTTTTGAAAGCGACCACCCATTTAGGTTTAGGTCGGGTTGCTTTGCGGCGTGAAGCCATGGCGGGTTCAGGGTCGGGAGCGGGGTCAAGCCAAAGGGCGGGCATACGGGGCCAACCACGGCGGAATTGTTGGCGTAACCAACTCCAACCGATTTTGAGATAACTCATGCCCCGGTCCCAGTGAGCATCCACCCAGCGACGGAGCTTGAGGCGAACCACACCCACGCCAACACTGGTAAAGTGAAGCGTGGCCACGGCCAGAACCAGAAACAATCGTTCCAGAGCAGCGGGCGTATCCAAACGGCTGGCCTCGACCTGAAAGCCATTGGATTTGTCATCGAGGAAATTTTCTTCCAGGTCAAAGCGCAAGCCGTACTCGTCAAAGGTAGTCAAGTCGGTATACTCATCGCTGACCAGTAACCACGGGTCTTGGTTGGGTTGGTCCAGTTGGGCTAAGGCCAGGTGACACGGCCCTAAGGCCACCCCCAGGAGATGGACCCGGTGGTAGAAATGGGCGGCTCCTTTGGCGGGGAGCAGTTGCCCGACCGGGACCACCCGGCGGTCAGGGAAATGGATTAAGGTATCAGCCGTCAGCCGAACCCGGTAATGCCACTGCTGCCGCCGCAGCCACTGGAACAGTTCTTGGTGGACGAAGCCTCGGTCGGCCAGGAAAATGACCTCCAGACCGGTCGGCAGACAAGCCGCCGCTTGATCCAGCACCCCGACATAGTCAGCATAGCCGACGGTCGCGCTGGCATGCCGCAGCACCCGCCAGGCCAAAGGAATAGCTCGCCCCCGATAGATCAGGGATACCCGGATCAAAACGAAAGGACTGCCGTGCAACACCGATACATCCAAAGCCACATACACCCGTCCCCTGGGCGACCAAGCCGTCAGCGCGGCTTGCACCAGCGGCGCATACAAGGCTTGGACCCGAATTTGGGCATTGTCCACCCACCGCTGGAAGCGCCGGGTGTGACTGGCGGCTTGGTGGGCCTGGCTCTTGACCGCTTCGCCCCAACTCGATAAACTGGCCTTCTGGCTCCAACACAGACCTACCACCGCCCAAGCCAGGGTCACCAAGCGGCGAATATCGCCCCAAGCGGATCGAGGCAGATGGAGCAGAAAAGTTTGCATCAGGGTACAAAACATTTGATGACTATCCGTCATATTACCTCCCGAATTTCTCTGGGAGGTTGTTTTACCGCAATCTTGGCTATTTATCCAGATTAAATTTGTCAGCCAAGCAGCCTTCGACCTTCTACAAGGAGTTACCATGAGCAACGTGACCTCATTATCCAGCCTGAAGCGAGTCAAAGAAGTTCAGCCCAGAGACGAAGCCAAACCGGCCTCCCCCGCCGATGATTTGGTTATCCCCCTGGAACAGCCCATCCCACCCGGTACACCCGTGCAGCGCGGCTTTATCAGCCCCGCGCGAGCCGAGCGGCTGCGCCTGCAATTGTGGCTGGCCGACAATTTGCGCAAATCCATTGCCCCGGATGTCCCCCTTGACCTGCCGCTGCCCCGCACCCCCGAACGAGAACAGACCGTCCGCGAGCGCTACCAACAGGCGCTACAGCGGGCCAATATCAAAATCCCGGCCGAGGTGACCGAAGAGCAATTTTACCATAATGTTCTGGACGAAATCTTTGGGTTTGGGCCATTGGAACCTTTTGTCAGGTCTGACAGTATCAGCGAAATCATGGTTAACGGCCCTTACATTATCTTTATCGAATTAAAAGGCAAAGGGCTGGTCGAGTCAGGTCACAAATTTTTGGATGATGACCACGTGGAACGGGTGATCAAACGGATTGTCAAGCCGCTGGGCCGCGTCGCCGATGCCGATCATCCCCTGATTGACGCCCGCCTGCCCGACGGCTCGCGGGTTAACGCAGTGCTGCGGCCCTGCGCCATTGATGGCCCCAACATTACTATCCGTAAATTCGCCCGAGATAAGCTGACCATAGATAACCTGATTAGTTTTGGCTCGCTGACGCCGCAGATGGCCGAGTTTCTGCGGGCGTGTGTCATTTCTCGGCTCAATATTATTGTCTCCGGCGGCACCGGTTCCGGCAAAACTACGCTAATCAACTGCTTGTCCGGCTTTATCCCCGAGGGCGAGCGGACTGTTACTATTGAAGATGCGGCCGAGCTGCAATTTAAACAACGGAATGTGATCCGCCTGGAAACCAAAAAGCCCAGTCCCGATAGCCCCACCATTGTCACCGTGCGGGATTGCGTGGTCAATGCCCTGCGCATGCGCCCGGAACGGATTGTGGTGGGCGAGTGCCGCAGCGGTGAAACGCTGGATATGCTGCAAGCGATGAACACCGGCCACGACGGCAGTATGACTACCGTCCACTCTAACAGCCCCCGCGACTGCATTTCTCGTCTGGAAACGCTGGTGCTGATGGCCGGCGTTGACCTACCCCTCCCGGTGGTCCGTACTCAGATTGCCAAAGCCATCAATTTGATTGTGCAGATTAGCCGGCTGCGGGATGGCTCGCGTAAAATCACCTATATCACCGAAGTGCAGGGCATTGAAGGGGATACGCCGGTTTTGACCGATTTGTTCAGATTTGTCGAAAAAGGCGAAGAAGAAGGGAAAGTAGTCGGCCAGCACGAGCCGGCCGGTTTGCGGCCCAAATGCGAACCCATCTTAAAAAATCATGGCTTTAATTTACCGCCGACCATGTTCATGAAATCTGACAGCTTTAAATAAACTCAGTAAATCACAATTTTGAGGAGCCAGCACCCCATGTGCGGCTCCATTTAGCGCGTGGGCGTGCCCGCTTCGCGTCCTCGGAAAATTGGATCTACTGAAACTTTTTTGTGGCTGTTATTTTTTAACAAATTTTGATCTGAGGCAAACCTATGCAGTTTGATACGCCTCGAGTTCGATCACGACTCGATCTTTTATATCTGATCACCCGCGAGTTTGGCGCACGACTGGAAATTGACCAGGTGTTGCAGCGGGTATTGTCTGCTACAGTGGCCTCTGTTTCGGCTTACAACGCCAGCCTCTTTCTGCTCGATCAGGCCGGAAAGGTCGAAAATTTATTTTTTATTCAGGAAAACTTCGAGGTTCAACAGCGCAGCCGGCCCGGTTTGGAAGCTATCCTGGAACATGGCCTGGCCGGCTGGATTATCAAGCACCGCGAGGATGTTCTGGTCAAGGATACCCAGGCCGACGAACGCTGGTATAAAAATGGCAATCCTGAACTGACTCACACCCGCAGCGTCATCGGCGTGCCGATTCAACTACCCGAACAATTTATCGGGGTGCTTATGGTTACGGCTACACAGCCCAACTATTTTGACGAGAGCGATCTGGCTATGCTGCGCATCATTGCCGATCAGTCCGCTTTTGCTATTGCCAATGCTCGCCTCTTTAAGGCCGAACAGCGCCGCCATCGCCTGGCCGACACACTGGCTTCTGTTGCCCGCACCATCAACTCCACCCTCGACTTAAAGGAAGTGCTTTATCTTATTTTGGAACAGTTAGCCCTAGTTATTGATTATAACAGCAGCGCCATCCTGCTGCTTGAAGATGATGTTCTCTCAGTCCGGGCCGCGCGGGGTTTCGAGGATATGAAAGACGCCCTCAATGTTACCGTTTCTTTGGAGGAGGGCCAGCCAAATTACCGGGCAATTGTTCAAAAAAGACCTCTCTTGATAAATGATGTTGATCTGGAGCCGGGTTGGAAAAAAAGTTCTTCTTCGCAAAAAGTCCGCAGTTGGATTGGCGCGCCCCTGATTGCCCAGGACGAAGTGATTGGCATGCTTACGGTTGACAGCTACGAGGCGGATAAGTATACCGAAGAAAACGTACTTGAAGTAGCGGCTTTTGCCGATCAGGCGGCCACGGCGGTGGCCAATGCCCAGGCCGTTGTCCTTTTACGCAGTATGGAGGAAAGTTATACCGACCTGTTTGAAGACAGCGCCGATATGATCGTCATTACTAACTATCAGGGCCTGATTCTTGACGCCAACCGTAAAACCTGTGAAATGCTGCGCCGCCCCAAAGAGGCCATCACCGGCAGCGACATCTCTTTTATTGATCGTCATTTAAAAGCTTGTTTGACCGAAAATACCAACCGTTTACGCACCTGGCGCGAAGTGTCCCTGGAGTTGGACATTCTCGACGCCTATCGCGATAAAGTTTCGCTGGAAATAAACGCCCGGCAGGTGCGGTATGCCGGCAAAGCCTGTGTCCAGTGGATAGGCCGCGATATTTCGGCCCGCAAAGAGGCCGAGCGGATGCGCCAGGATTTGATCAACATGCTGGTCCATGATTTGCGCGGGCCAGTTGGCAATCTAATTAATATGATTGAAATACTGCCCATGCTGATTACTTCCATTGACGAAAACCCCCGCCTCCGCAACTTTTTAACCCTGGCCCGGCGGAGCGGTCAAGAAGTGCGAGACTTGGTTGACTCCATGTTAGATGTGGGGCGTTTAGAAACAGGTGAAATCCATTTACAGCGCAGTGTGGTTGATTTGGAAGAGATAATTCAGGCAGTCAAAGATCAGGTTACGCCACGCGCCGAAACCAAAGGGATGGAACTTATCTTTAACCCGCTGCCTGATGGCCTCCCGGAAGTTTGGATTGACCGGGGCATGATCCGGCGGATCCTCATTAATCTGGTTGACAATGCCATCAAATATACACCCTATGAGGGCCAGGTTTCGCTGACCACCACCTTAAACGGGGAGACACTCCGCTTTGCCGTCAAAGACAACGGTCCCGGCATCAGTAAAGCCAACCAGGCCCGTATCTTTAATAAGTTTTCGCGGGTAGATAACTCGGCTAATGCGCCGTCGGGCGTGGGGTTGGGTCTGGCTTTTTGCAAGCTCGCCGCCGAAGCCCACAGCGGCTCGATCTCGGTTGAAAGCGAGGGCATCCCCGGCCAGGGCAGCACCTTTTATCTGACCCTCCCCCTGCTCGCTCCCCCCGAAGAATGAGCCTGGATTTAATCGCTCAGTATTACGATTTGCTTTACGGCAATCTGGACGAAGATTGGTCAATGTGGCAAACGTTGACCGAAGCCGCCAACGGTCCCCTTTTGGAAGTAGGCTGCGGGACAGGGCGGCTCTTGTTGCCCCTGGCCGAAGCCGGACATACCCTGACCGGCCTTGACTTATCGGTGGTGGCCCTAGAGGCAGCCCGCGCCAAAATCAAAGCCGCCGGACTAACCCGGCGGGTCAGTCTTCACCGGGCCGATATGCGGGATTTTGACCTGCCCCGCAAAAATTTTGCCCTGGCCTTTATCCCCCTCAATACCTTCATGCATTGCGCCTCAACCGATGAGCAACTGTCAACCCTGGTCGCCATCCACCACCATCTGCGGCGCGGGGGCCAGCTTATCATTGACATTTTTCACCCCGACCCCGCTCTGCTGGCCGAAGCCGATGGGCGGCTCTATTTTGAAGATGAAGTAATTGACGACTTAACCGGCCACACGGTGCAGTGGTACTGGCGGCACCAGATTGACCTGGCCCAGCAAATACGCCATTTAACTTATGTTTTGGATGAAATTGACTCAGAGGGGCTGGTGCGCCGGGCGCAGCTTTCTATTTCGCTGCGTTTTGTCTATCGCTATGAAATGGAACTGCTGCTACGCGCCGCCGGCTTTACCGTCGAGACTATCTACGGCAGCTATGACCTTGAACCGTTCCACAGCCACAGCCAAAAGATGATTTTTGTAGCGAGGAAGGAAGAAGTAGACAGTAGTCGGTAGACGGTAGTCGGTAGACGGTAGTCGGAGAAGAAATCCCTGTCTACCGTCTACTGTCTGCCGTCTACTTGGCCTACATTTCTTCCCGGAAGCTCACATTGTATTTTTTGCGAGCCTTTAACACCGCCCGGCGCAAAATCTCGTGGACTTCGCTGGGGTTGGAAACATTGTTGAGCACTACTTCAGGGTTGCTGCGGTCGTGGCTGCGAATGTGGATGTCGCCAATGTTCATCATCCGCTCGCTCACACCCTGGGTCATATCAATATCCTGAATTCGCACCAATTCGATATCTTCGCGGTCTTTACCCAACAGGCCCTCGGTGATCCGCACCCGTTCATTGGTGATTTTGTAATGAACGCTGAGCGACAAATAGGGCCGGCCTTCCCACAGCACTTTTTCAACTTCATCATCGCCGTCGTCAACCGGCGCCTTGGCCACGGCCGCCGGCTGGCCGCTGGTTTGAGTGAGCAAATCGTCCATCTCCTTCAACACCCCTTCGGTGATAGCCCCTACCAGGCGATCCAGGTCGGCCTGGGGCAAAGCGGAAGTGCTGACCCCGCTCTGGGCAATCGCCTGCCAGATACCCGCTTTTACTTTAGCCCGCAATTCAGGTAAAGACATGGTTTATTCTCCTTGAATATAAAGATGCGATGACTCGTGAGGCGAGGAGGCGAAAGGAGTTTTCGCCTCACCGGTCATCGCCTCCTCGCCTCATCTATATACTCTAACTCTATCCGAACAGGGAAACCTTGTCAAACCTGAAAGAATATCCTCAGTTGAGGCTTAAATTTGTTATTGACATTTCAGAATTGTTAACTGATAATGGTATCCTAACCACTTCGCCAACAAAATTATCGCAGGCCTACACCAACAATGAAAAGGTAGCAGAGTAGCAGGGTAGCAAAGTCGCAGGGTTGCAGTACCGAAGACTACCTGCGAGTAAACCGCTGTCTACCGTCTACTGTCTACCGTCTACTTTTCTAGAGAGGGATTTTGCCATGAGCCAACAACCCGCTAACGAAAACACCATTGCTTTACAAAATGCCTGGCAGCGCTATGCCGAGTTTGACCAGAGCGCCCTGGCTGCCTCCAAAAGTCATCTGAATCTGCGCCGGGCGGTGATTATTTTGTCGGTGGTAGCCACCCTCCTGGCCATCCTGACCCAGCTTTATGGAGATGCTGAAACGGGCCTGGGCCAGGCGCTCAAAATCGGGCTGATCCTGGTCCCCATTATTAGCTCGGTGATTCTGGCTTTTGCCAACAAGATGCAGCAGGGCGAGCGCTGGCTGGTTTTCCGCACCGGGGCTGAGGAAATTTTGAAGGAGATCTATTTTTTCCGCACCGTCTTGCAGCAGCAAGCTGAGCGCGGGCAGTGGCTCACCGAACGGGTGGCAGCCATTCAACGCCAGGTGTTTGAGGGCGTCGGCGGCGAGTTGGTTTTGAAGCCCTATACCGGTCCAATCCCGCCCTACTATTCCCCCGATAACCTTGACAGCGACCCCGGCTTTGCAAACCTGCTGGCCCAGGATTACATCCGCTACCGCCTGGACAACCAGCTCGACTATCATTCCAACAAAATTGTCGGACTGCAAACTACCCGCACCCGCTTGCAAGCGGCCATTTTTATCTTTGGTGGGTTGGGTACACTGCTGGCAGCCTGGCCGGGCGGCATCTTTAGCATTTGGGTTGCCCTGACCACTGCTCTGGCAGCGGCCTTTACCGCCTGGCTGGAACTGCGCCGGCTCGACTCGACCATTAATAACTACAGCCAGCTCATTCTTGAGCTAAAGATTATCCGCGATCATTGGCTCAGCCTGTCCCCCGCCCAACAAACCGGCGACGAGTTTTTCAAAATGGTCACGGCCACCGAAAGAGTCTTATGGAGCCAGCACAACCAGTACATCAGCGAAATGCGCCGGGCTGTAGCCGAGCTGAAAGGCAAAGAAGACGACCTGATGATCAAGGCGCTGAACACGCCCGCCTCGCCGGTGATTGATGCTAAGCTGTTGGAGCAAGCCCAAAAAGCAATGGCGGTAGCAGCTAAAGTTTTGCCCAAGATTGGCGTCTCTGAAGAAGTCATCTCGGTGGCCGAGGCGGCGGTTGATAATCTGGTCAAAGTGGCCGGATCGAAAGAAACAAGCGCGGCCAACGGAACTGAGGAGCAACCCATCGCCGCAGCGCAACAACCCGCGAGCGAGGAAATCAGCCCCAAAAAACTCAAAGGCTTGCCCCACGCCTTTGTGGTGATGCCCTTTGGCCGCAAGCAGAGCGCGGATGGCCGCTGGATAGATTTTAACGCCATTTATCAGGATTTGATCAAACCGGCCCTGATTGAAGCGGGCTTTGAGCCATTCCGGGCCGACGAGGAGAGCGTCAGCGGCGACATCTTAACCGATATGTTCCAGGAACTGCTGCTGGCCGATCTGGTCATTGCCGATTTAAGCATTGACAATGCTAACGTATTTTATGAACTGGGCGTGCGCCACTCGATGCGTAAACGCGGGCTGGTCCATATCCAATCGGGGCGCTCCTACATGCCGTTTGACATTTTTAACGTCCGCACCGTGCCCTACCACACCGATAAAAATGGCCGGCCCGACCCCGAATTTATTGAAAAAGACCGCCAGGCCATTGCCAAAATTGCCCGCGAAACCTGGGCCTCCAGCCAGGACCGGATTCACAGCCCCATTTTTAACCTCCTCGACGGTTTGGAAGAGCCGAACCGCAAATCGCTCCGCACTCCCCTGGCTACCGGCTACTGGCGCGAACACAAGGAATGGGAAGAGCGGGTTGAAATTGCTCAACGGCAAAAGCGTATCGGCGATGTTTTGCTGCTGACCGAAGAAGTGAGCAACCCATTGATTAAAGAGGATGTCATCACCGAAGCCGGCAGAGCATTGCGCAGCTTGGGCCGCCACGAGTTGGCCTTGCAGCAGTACCGAGAGGGGTTGAAAATCAATCCTAAAAATTCCGAGTTCCGGCGGGAGGAGGCGTTTCATCTGGCTCGCCTGAGCCGCTATGATGAAGCGATTGTGAAATTGGAGCGCCTGCTTGAGGATGAACCGGGCAATATCGAAGCCATCTCTTACTTGGGCCGAATTTACAAAGAGATGTGGATAAATGAATGGACGCATATCGAGGATGAACAGGAGCGCCAGAAAAAAGCGTTCTTGACCGGCTACTGGTTGAAAAGAGCTATTGATACCTACCTTTCCGGCTACAGTTTAGACCAAAATCACTTTTATTCCGGCGGAAACGCCTTGACTCTGGCCCTGCTGCTGGACAATCTGGTGCAGCATTTCGACAGCGACATTGACCCCGAATGGCAGGCAACCCGGCAGCAAATAGCCTTACTCAAAGGGGCGGTTCAGTTTACTCTGGAAAGTCAAGCCCAGCGCAACAGCGGCAATTTCTGGGCTTTCATCGGCCTGGCCGATTTGGCCGTCTGTGTGGCCGAAGAGCCTAAAGCTGTTACCAGGGCCTACCAAAAGGCGTTGACCCTGGCCGGGCAAAATCGTTTTGCCCTTAAATCTACCCTGGCCCAATTGGAATTGTTCAAATCTTTGAATTTTCGCCCGGAGTTTGTGAACGCCGGTCTGACCCTCCTGCAAGAAGAGATCAAAAAATTGGAGGCGGAAGACCATGCGGCGGAGGATAAGAACCGCAATATCTTCCTCTTCTCCGGCCATATGATAGATCGGGCTAACCGGCGCGAGCCGCGCTTTCCGGCGGCAATGGAAAAAGAGGCCCGCGAGCGCATCGAAAAAGCTTTGGATAAGCTGAATGCCGATGCAAATGATATGGCCATTATTCCCGGCGCAGCTTGCGGCGGGGATACTCTCTTTATTGAAGCCTGCTTAAAACGAGACATGCGCGTTGAGGTTTTACTGCCCTTTAGCGAGGCCGACTTTATCAAGGAGTCGGTTGCCTTTGCCGGAGATGAATGGGTAACTCGCTTCTATAATATCCGCAATCACCCCAACGTTTCGATCCAATACCAGATTGACCGGCTGGGGCCGCTGCCGCCGGGTGATAACCCCTATGAGCGCAATAATCGCTGGGCGCTCTACGCCGCCCTGATTTACGGCATAGACCGCATTCGTTTTATCGCCCTGTGGGACGGCAAGGGCGGCGATGGCCCCGGCGGCACCGGCCACATGATGGAAGAGGTTCGCCGCCTGGGCGGCATCACCGAACACCTCGACACCACCAAGTTTGACTACTGGCAGGCCAAAGGCAAAGTTGGGAAGGTGCTGGACATGCTGACCGAAGGTCAGTAAGAATCTAGCAGAGTCAACGCCTTTTGACAAAAAGCTAAACTGTCGCGCAGGTTTTTCCTGAGCCTGACCTCATCCTCAGCTTGCAGGCTGGTCGGGCCGAGTTCCAGAGAAACGAGGCCGGCAAATTGATCTTTAGTCAGTTCAGCCAGAAAAGCCGCCAAGGGTAAAGAGCCGTTGTATAATAATTGGTGCTCGTGGCCGTTGAAGTTGGACAGGTGGATGTGAGCCACTTGGGGCTTGATCTGCCGGTAAAACTCCAGCAAATCCGCCCGCCAGGTCCCGACGTGGGTGGTATCGAGGGTGAGGTGTTGAAACTGGTTCAACTGGCGGGCATTGTTGAAATGGTACGGTTCCAACTGCCAGGGGCCAAGCCAACGGCGCGGCATATTCTCTACGGCAATTTTTACCGCTGTTTGCGCTTGAAAATGGGGTAATTCCTGTTGCAGCCAGCGGCCCAGCGCCCCCGGACCGGCCACGGGAATGGGAATAGACAATTTCCAATGCCGCTGCGGGGCCAGCACCACGCTCTGCAAGCGCACCCACCGCGCCGGCGGGTGGACCACTACCGTCTGCGCCCCCAGCGACTCAGCCAGACGGACGCTGTGTTGGATCAGGCTAACTGGGTCGTGCTTCCAGCCGGGGGGAAAGCTGGCAAAAGGGCTGTGGACGGCCAGAATCGGCAAATTGTGGCGAGCCATCAACTTTTCCAGGTGGGCCAGGTGATGTGTCTCGCGCCGCCAATCCACCATCAGTTCAACCCCGTCGAAGCCGGTTTCGGCCGCCAGGGCCATGGCCGTATCGAGATCAAAATTAAACAGCGAGCCGGTCGAGAGGATAATGGGGCTGGTCATTCTGCGTGGCTGCGCTGTTTGATCATTATGGTCCGCTTGAAACTGATGACTTTAACCCCCGCCTGATTATAACCCTCAGAAGCAACCGTCACAATCCCCCAGCCGGGCCGCGAGCGCGACTCGCGCAAGGTCAACACCTCGGATTGGGCGTAAATGGTATCGCCGTGAAAAACCGGCGCGTGATGGATCACTTCGTCCAGTTGCAGGTCAATGTCAACCGATTATGCGTAATTGGATGGGCGGGGCTGAAGCCACCGCCCTGAAAGGGCAAAGGACGCTGAAGCGCCCTAACTCTTCAGCCCGGAGGGCTTTGCTCTCTCAGCGCGATGGCTTCTAGCCTCGCGCCTCAATGAATTAGGCATAATCCGTTGTCATTAAGTTAACGGGTCGGTTTGTAGGTCATAGCAAATCTTTTGGGTTTAATCGACTTTTTACGGGGATACTTTCGGTTCGGTCGGATAGGTTCAATGATATGGGTCATTATCTGCCACAGTCGGTCCAAAAGGGTTGAGATAACCGGCTGCTGAAACAGGAGCACCACCGTATCTTTCATTTTCGACAGGAGGTGGGTGAAATTGACTTGATAAGTATACTTTTTGGCTTGACTTTGGTGTTCCACCAGCGTTTGAGCGGGGTGGGCTAATATGGCGGTCAAATTGGTGGTAAAGACTTTGGCGTGAAAGTCTTGATAAATAGCCAACTTGGATTTGCCCGACCAGCTTTCAACCTCAACCCGGTATTTCATGACTTTGTAGTTTTCTTCCACCGGCCAACGGTGGTGATACAGTAAGAACACCACCACCGTCACAAAGGGTAAACAGCGTTGCCGGATGAATGCCTGCTCCGACTGACGATGACGTTCTAGAAAATCAAGGCTGTTTAACCGCTCTTTCAGCCTTTTTATCAAGTTGGTACAAAGCTCCTCGGTCTCAGATGACATGTTCTACTCCCACGCTGAAGATTTGTCAGGAGTAGAATAATACCCATTATGGCTTTGTACTCAACTTAAGCTCTTAACTTAATGACATTGGCCAACCCATTGGCGCGCACACACCGGCGGAAATCGAGCAGTGGAAAACGGCCCAGTTCACCGCCGAACTGCAGCTTTACCTGGAAGATGGCTCGCTGGTGACCGGCTACTTTGACGATGTACGAGTCGGGCCGGCTGAGTAACGACGCTCCTAAGATAATAGACCGCCGACGGCTGAGAGCGCTTCGCCTCCCCTGGGGGACCGCCGACCGCCGAAAGATAAATGATGCGACCTTGCGACCCTGCTACCTTTACATCCGTCCCCGTAAACTCTCGTAATAACCGGTTAGCTCCACGTACCCGTAGCCGGTGTGCGACCCTTCCACCCGCACCGCCCCTTCCCAATAGGTAAACGAGACCCGCAACTCCTGGTCGTTGATCAGCGGGGTGATATGCAAATCAATTCCCGCGCCAGGAATGGCAAGGTTCCACTCGGCGGGATAGACCGCGCCGCTGTTAGGGCTGGTCCACGCGCTGAGATTGGTAATTTTAATATCGTCCAGTTTCAAAACCTCGGTGCTGCCGTCGGGGTTGATCAGAATTCCGGCGGAAACCGGCTCGGCGCTGCCATCCTGGCGGCGAATATAGTAAAAAGTGACTTCCCGCCCGTCGTCCAACTGCAACGAAAACCAATCCCAGCCCACCGCCTCTGGCCCCAGGTCCGAGGTGCTCCACTCCCGATCCATCCAGGAGTTGCCGGTCACTTCAAATGTCCCACGGGCCGTTGTCACCGTGCCGATGGTGGGGTTGTTGGTGAGGGAGTAATAATAACTGGCGTTGCCCGGCTCGTCGCTTTTGGCGCTCAGGCCGCGATCCCCCTGCAAGGCGGCGGGTTTGGCCTGTTCCAAAATCAGATCAATCCCCACGTTGCCATCAGTGGCTTTGAGCTGCACTTTGTCTGGCGCAATCTCTTTGGCAAACCAATTGTCCAGCCAGACATGATAGACCGGGAAAGCCTGCGCCCCGGCCAGGTTGGGACTGGCCCGGCTGTAGCGCTCGTGAAATTCAAAGGCATTGCCCGTCACATCGGTCACGGTAAAGTGGGCAAAGTAAATCTGGTGGGTAGCCCACTCCGAGGCGCGCTCCGGCTCACCGGGAACAATGCCCCGCCGGAAGATGGTGAACTGGTAGCCAAAACGGTTGCCCTGGGCGTCGGCCAGGTTGCCGGTGTAATACCACCACTCGGCCCGATAATCGGGGTGAGGGCCGTGGTCTTTGGGAAACTCAAACGGGACAGCTTCGTAGACCTTCTGAAAGTCCTCGCCGGTGTACTCTGCCGCCACCAGATTTTCCACCTCGGCGCTGATTTCATCGGCGTTGAGGTTGACCTGATCATAGCGCACGACAATAAAACCGGAAATTAAAAGCAAAGCGATGATAGCTATAGCTAGTTTCATAGTTTGTTGCTCCCCAATAAATGGCGAATGAGCGAATGGCGAATCAGACTCTTTATTCGCCATTCGCTCATTCGCCATTCACTATTCCTCTCTCACCGCCACCGCAATTTGCATATTCTTTAAACGCACCACCGGGTAAATCCCGGCCAGTAAAGCTGCTAGTAAGGCCACCAGCAGGGCCATGCCAAAAATGTCGGGGCTGGTGCGCATTTGCAGCGACCAGCCAAAGGAGCGCAGGTTGATAAAATGGACCAGAATATAAGCTAGCGCCCAGCCGATGGGCATGGCCATTAAGCCGGCGGTCAGGCCCATCAGCGCCGTTTCCAACAGAGTTTTACCCCACAGTTGCAGCACACTCATGCCGTTGGCCCGCAGCGTGCCCAACTCGCGGGTGCGCTCCAATTGCAATGACATAATCGCGCTCAACACCCCAATAAAGGCAACCACTGTTGCCAGCAGGCGCAAGGCAGCGGTGATAGTGAAGGTCCGGTCAAAAACCTCCAGCGCGTTCTCCTTGATGCCCCGGTTGGAGGAGACTGACAGAAAATATTTGGCCGCAAATTCATCCGTTATCTTTTGAGCCAGCGCATCGGCTTGAGACGCGGCGGCAGGCGAGAGGAAAAGGGCGATATTGGAAATGGCGGTATCGCCGGGCCAGTAGGTCCGATAGGTTTGCAGCCGCATCAACACGTAGCCTTTATCCGGCACGGCGTAATCGTAAAAAATGCCGACCACCTCAAACGGCTGCGGCCCGCGCTCGGTGATGAGGGTAATAACCGAGGGCCGGTCGAGCGGCAGGTCCTGGCTGCGGGCAAAAACTTCGGAGACCAGCACCCCGCCGGCCTGCCTGGCCGCCTCCAATTCCGCCGCGCTGCCCACCGCCCACAGCATCGGGCGGCGGTTCTCCCTCGGCTCCGGCGATAGGCCGCGCAGTTCCACTTCTTCATAGTTCTCCGAGAAAACCACCACGCTCCGCAGCAGGCTGACCGCCTCCACCCCTTCGATTTGCCTGGCCTGCTCGATAAAATCGGGGTTGATGTCGCCCTCGACGCGCAGGTTTTGCCCGGCGGGGCTGATGTAAATATCGGCGGCCAGGATGCTGTCCAGCCAGGTAACTACGGTATTGCGGAAGGAATCAATCATCACACTAACGCCGATAATCACCGTGACCGCCAGCATCAGCGCCGCAATCGTTACCGAGGTCCGGCTGAGGGAGCGGATGATGTCGCGCGGGGCCATCAGCCCGATAATCCCAAACAGGCGCGGTGTGACCCGTTGCAGTAAAGCCATGAGCAGCTTGGTCAGCAGTGGGCTGAGAAACGCCGAGCCGAGCAGAATAATAAACAACGCCGTGAAGCTGAGCGGGAGCGACCGGCTGCCCAGGTTGAGCAATCCCCAGCCCGCCAGCATCATCACTATGCTGGCCGCCGCCAGACCGGGGATGAGTCGCTGCATGCGGGCTTCGCCCAGGGAGCGTTTGAGGGCGCTGTTGGGGGGTACCGTCGTCGCTTCCAGGGCCGGGACAAAAGCGGCCAGCAGACCGGCGGCCAGACCGGCCACCAACCCTTTGTACAAGGTCAGCGGCGAGAGGGAGACACTCTGCACGGTCAGGGTGAAATAAAGATCATTGATGGTTTGCGTGACCAGCCCGACCAGGCCGCGCCCCAGAATGACGCCCAGGCCCAACCCAATGACGGCGCCGAGGGCGCTCAAAACCAGCGCCTCGCCCAGCACCAGGCTAAAAATCTCCCGCCGGGTCACGCCCAGACAGCGCAGCGTGCCCAGCACCGGCCGGCGCTGCACCACCGAAAAACTGATGGTGTTGTAAATCAGAAACATGCCGACAATCAAGGCCAGCAGGCTCAACGCCGACAGATTCAGCTCAAAGGCGGCGGTCATCTGGTTGAGGGTTTGGTTGCGCAGGGCGGCCTGCTGCAAGCGGGCATTGACCGGTAGCCGGTCGAGGATGGGCTGCGGGTCGGTTTCAGGCGGCAGAATCAGATCAATGTGGCTGAGCCGGCCGACCAGGTTGAGCACTTCCTGGGCGGTGCTGATGTCGGCCAGGATCAGGCCGTTGAGGGCGCGCCGGCTGAGTTCGTCGCCGGGCTGGAGCAGGCCGACCAGTTGGACGGCTTTGGTTTGGCCGCCCGCCAGCAGGGTCAGGGTATCACCGGGGGCCAGGTTGTACTGCTCGGCCAGGGCTTGCGGGAGGAGGACCGTATTTGGCTCGATCAGCAAACTCAACAGGGCATTGAAGGAAAGCTGCCCGCTGCCGTCGCCCAGGTACGTTCTGAAGGGCGGCTCGGCAAAGGGGTCAATCCCCAACAGTTGTAAGGGCAAATCGTCGGCATTTTTCAACAGCACCAGGCCGGTCACCACCGGAGCGACATCGGTCAGCCCTAGCTCGACCCGCAACTGCTCGTACAGCGAGGTGGGTAAATCGCCGGGCGCGGCCACAATCTGGTGGGTGGCTTTGCCGGCGATACTGTCGGTGGAGAGGGCAAAAGCCTGGCTGGCGCTGCCATTGGCCAGGTCAATTGCCACAATCATCGCCACGCCCAGGGCCACCCCCAAAATAAGTAGCAAACTTTGGATCGGGTGGCGGGTGGTGTGGCGCAGGGCGAGAAGCGTGAAAGGCGAAGGTTTTGTCATAGCAAAGTAGCAGGGTAGCAAAGTAGCAGGGTAGCAAAATTACAAAAACTGCTACCCTGCTACTCTGCTACTTTGTAAGTATCAATTCCCCATGCTTAATCCGATACACCTTATCCGCCAGCGGGATGATTTCGGGGTTGTGGGTAGCCATGATTAGGGTTTTGTTGGCCTGGCGGGTTAGTTCCAGCAGCAGTTCGATGATGGTCCGGCCGGTGTCTTCATCGAGGTTGCCGGTGGGTTCGTCGGCCAGGAGCAGGGTGGGATTGTGGGCAATGGCCCGCAGAATAGCGACCCGCTGCTGCTCCCCGCCCGACAAGCGGTCGGGAAAAGCATCCTGGCGCTGGCTCAGGCCGACCCGTTCCAGCAGATTTTTCACCTCTTTTTCTTTGGCTGCCGTCACCCCGCCGTTAAGGTGCATGGGCAGAGTGATGTTTTCAAAAGCAGTCAGGGTCGGGATCAGATTGAAAAATTGAAAGATAAAGCCGATATGCTCCCGCCGGAACATGGTCCGCTGGCGCTCGCTCAAGCGGTTGATGGCCACGCCGTTGACCAGGATATCGCCGCTGTCGGGGGCATCAATGCCGCTGATCAGATTGAGCAGGGTACTTTTGCCGGAACCGCTGTGGCCCAGCAGCAGGATAAATTCGCCGGTATCGAAGGCAGCATTGACATTTTGCAGAATGGCCCGGCTCTGCTTGCCTTCGATATAACTTTTGGTCAAATTTTGGAGTTGAACAATAGGAACCATCATCACCCACTTTTTGTGAAAATCAACACGATTATAGCCGATCAAGAACGACTTGTCAATGTTTTGTCAATATTTCGCCTAAGTCACCCGGGTTGATATTTTATACTTAGTGATTGTCCAATAATAAGTTCCCCCAAGTTCCTATGAGTTCCCAGGGAACTAAGGGAACTGGTAGGAACTCAAAACGGGAAGTAAATTTTGGACGCTTACTCAGAATTATACCAAAAAAGTAACAGCTATGTCACTTCGACCGTAGGGAGAAATCCCCGACGCCTTCCTCATGCGGGTTGTGCCTTGGAGATTTCTCGCTCCTTCGTCGCTCGAAATGACATGAACCTGAGTGGTAACTCCAAAAATATGAATTTGAAGGTAAATTGATAACAATCATTAAGCTTAATCTATTGACCCTGGTCTGAACATGTCTTAAAATGAACTTAACCCGATCTAATACCAGAGGACTCCCAATGTCGGACAAACTTCAACAAGGACGAACCGCCGCCCGTGTGGGCGATACCGCCGAAGCCCGCCGCCTGTTCAGCGAGGCGACCCAGGAAGACCCCACCAACGCTGCCGCCTGGCTGGAATTGGCCGGCGTCGTCGAGAATTTGGCCGAAAAGAAAACTTACCTGGATCGCGTGGTGGCCCTGGAGCCTGAAAACGCTTCGGCCAGGGCGACGCTGGCTTTGCTGGAAAAAAAGACCGCCGATGGCCGACCGCCGACCGCCGATGCCTTTCCGACCAACCCCGCGGTTGATGAGGCCGAAACAGGCCCGTTGTTTTGCTACCAGCATCCTAAAGTGGAAACCAGTCTGCGCTGCAATCGCTGCAACCGGCCCATTTGCGCTAAGTGCGCCCAGCGCACCCCGGTGGGATTTCGCTGCTCTGAGTGTGTGCTGGCCATCGAGGATCGCTATTACAGTCAGGTTCAGGGCGACTATCTCAACCCTTACGATCGCCCCCCGGCCAAACCGCTCTTTACCTATATCCTGATGGGCGCGATTGGGCTGGTCTGGCTGGCCCAGGAGTTGGCCGGCGGCTCTACCGACGACGAGGTTCTGATCAAATTTGGGGCTAATTACGGCCCATTCATCTTGCAAGGCGAGGTCTGGCGGCTGTTCACTTCGATGTTTTTGCACATCGGGGTACAGCATTTGGTCTTTAATTTTATCGGCTTAATCGCCTTTGGTTTTGAAATGGAGCGTTTGTATGGCCGTGCCCGCTTTATCACTGTTTATCTATTAGCGGGTCTGTTTGGCAGCCTGGCCAGTTTTGCTCTGCGCGGCCCGATGACCTATTCGGCGGGGGCCTCGGGCGCGATTTTTGGGGTTGTGGGCATGCAGTTGGCCTTTTTTCTTTTTTACCGGCAGCGGCTGGGCGAGTTTGGCCGGCGGCAGCGCAACACCGCCCTGATTCTCATCGGGGTGAGCCTGCTGCTGGGCTGTAGCGGCTTGATGCCGGCCGATAATTATGCTCACCTGGGCGGCTTTTTGGCCGGGTTTGTCCTGGGCTACCCGCTGGTTCCGCGCTACCGCATTGACACCAGCAACTCACGCCGCCGCATCCAGGACCGGGCCTCGCTGTTGAGGCGGTGGTGGATGCCTGTGCTCAGCCTGGCCGCGTTGGTCAGTGGGATCTGGCTGGCCGTCTCGTTTTGGGCCGCCGGAGGCTGGTGGGGAACGCCGTTACCCGGCCAGCCGGGCGGCGGAGCGATTGCCTACGGCCAGACGGTCGAAGGGCAGTTGGCCGGTGAAGTAGGCGATTTGTGGCAGTTCGAGGGAGAGGCCGGCCAGGTGGTGACGATTACCATGCAAAGCGACGAGTTGGATGCCGCCATTGGCTTGTTTGACCCCGACGATGAATACTTAGCTGAGGATGATGATGGCGGCGGCGATGACAACGCCCGCATTGACGCCTACGTTTTGCCCGTTTCCGGCCTTTACACCATCTATGCCGTCAGCAGCGACGAGCAGCCCGGCCTGTACAATTTGACCCTCAAGCTGGAAGACACGCTCGAACAGGCTCCTTAGCGTATAGATGACCGACCGGATAGCGGGCCGCAGCAGAGTGAAGTCGAGCCGGCCGCTCCAGACCCACGCCAAGCAGGTGCGGAATTTGGATGTGTAGGTGAAATTATTCGTACCGCAACGCCTTGATAATCTCCATACTCGACGCCTGGCGCGCCGGAATCAGCGCCGCGAGCACGCCAAAAATCAAGCCTGCGGCAATGGCCGCCAGAACTCCGGCGAGTGGGAAGGTATAGGCCACCTTGAAAATGCCGCTCGCGCTCATCCCCTGAACGAATACATAACTGAGGTACAGACCGGCCAGAATGCCAAACGCCGTGCCCAAAGAACACCGCCCAGCGCGACGAACACAAAAGCGCCGGTGAGCAGCCCCCCAACGGCGGCGACGATCATCACTGCCCCGGCGATGACGCTGATGCGGCTGAAACGTTGCATGACCTGGCTGGGCGATGGCCGCAAAGCCTCAAGGCCGACGAGCGTCAACGCATTGACCGTCGAGTCCTTGCCGTAAAAGTCCGGCGGCAAATTGACAACGCGCTCCAGCGACCCGGCCATGACGGCAATTCCCTGGACACGTTTGAGTTTGTTCAAGGTGGAGGCTGCAAAGGATTCGCCGGTCTTGTGGGTAATCATGACATCGGTTTGCCCGGACGCGGAGAGAAGGCTTTTGTTGAAAGCGTCCGTAAACGACGGCAAGTAAATGCCCGTGCCAAAAATCACCATCACGCCGATGACAATGGCGAGCGTGGTGAGAAACGTTCGTAATTTGCGCCCAGTCAGGTAGCGGGCGGCGAGAGTCAGTTGGAACCTCATCTTGACCTAACCTTTCAGACAATGGCCTGCATCATTTGCGAGACCGCTTCCGCATTGTCCCCGCGCCTAGATTCCAATTGCGCCTCGTTCACAATCTTGCCGTCTTTGAGAAAAACGATCCGGTCGGCATACGCGGCGATACGCGGGTCGTGCGTCACCATCAGCACCGCGCGGCCCCATGCCTTGGCCACTTGTTTCAACAACCCGGCGATTTCATCCGACGATTTAGTATCGAGATTGCCGGTCGGTTCGTCGGCGAGCACGCGCATGGGATCGGCGATGAGGGCGCGGGCAATTGCCACCCGCTGCTGCTGTCCCGCCGATAATTGATCGGGGCGGCTGGCCAGGCGATGGCCCAGGCCGACTTTGGTCAGCCACTCGCTGGCTTTTTGTTTTGACTGGGCCGAATTAGCGCCATCGAGCAACAGCGGCAGCGCCGCATTTTCGACGGACGACAAAATCGGAATGAGGTTAAAGAACTGGAACACAAAGCCGATTTTGCGGCGGCGCAACTGCGTCACCGCGTCGTCGGACATTTTCGCCAGCGGTTGCCCGTCAATGCTAACATTCCCGTCCGAGGGCCGGTCGAGTCCGCCCAGCAAGTGCAACAGCGTAGACTTGCCGCAGCCGCTCGGCCCCATCACGGCCACAAACTCGCCCGGGTTCACGGTTAGGTACACGTGATCCAGCGCGACAACTGCAGTTTCGCCCGCGCCATACACTTTGGTGAGATTTTCCGCTTGAATGAGAGACATCATCAACTCCTCATTATCTACAATCTTAACCCGGACAAGCCGGATGCTACGCAAGAAATAAGAAATGAGAAAGCTGCCGTTCTTATTTCTAATTTCTTAAGTTTGTTCAACTTCTTACTCGGCATACAAGGATCTAACTTGTAAGCGCCTCAATTTTCCTGGGTCTGCCACGCGGTTTAGACTCCGGCTCGGGCAAAGGCTGGTGTTTGATATCATCGAGCCTCCCTTCGACCATATCGAGCCAGCGCAAATCGGCTTCCAGGTGCATGGCGGCTTTATCGAGCAAAAAAATCTTGGCCAGTTCTCGGCTGGGATCGGCCTGACTGCGCTGTTCGGTAAGGTCGTGCAACTTCTGAAACAAGTAGGCCCGTTGGGTCTGGATCAAGCGGTACGGATCTGCCGCGCCTGTCACCAAACCGATCATCAATTTGAGGAAGAATTCATCGTGCTGATGTTCGGGTTCAATCCCGCAGGCAAACCACTCATTGAGGGTTTTGCGGCCTGCCGAGGTGATTGCATAAATTCGTTTTTCAGGGCCTGCATCCTGTTCGATGCCGTCTTCGGCCACGAAACCGCCTTGCTCCAATCGCGTCAGCGTGGTGTAGATTTGGGCCGGCTTGACATCCCAATTCTCCTCACCGCCGACAAGCGCCTGAAACGCCGCGCGCAATTCGTAGCCGTGACGCGGGCGTTGGGCAAGCAAACCTAATACAGCATGGCGAACTGACATAAACCCTCACTCATAAAAACTATGCTACAAGTTACTAGATTTGTCAAAATTATGCAACCTCGTTTTTTAGCCCTACTACTGGGCCGGCTCCCGTAGTGCCAACCTTGCTCGCCCGCTGTTCGTGTTCGGTTTGTCGTTTTCGGCAGATGGCCCGGCAACAGCCCCGTAACGATTTTGAGACGACGAGACGCTAGACTCCAGATGACCCAATCCTCTAGGGGTAACGTTCATCTGCAACTTTTCAAAGGATACCATTGATGAAACATTTTATCTGGCTCTTTTGTTTACTCCTCCTTCTGACCAGTTGGCCGGCTAATTTGGCCGCCGCCCAAACCGACTCGCCGCCGGCTGTCTGGCAGGTTTTCACCAACGGCAACGAAATTATCAGTCTAGCCCTGGCTCCGCAGGCGGTCTGGGCCGGGACCACCGGCGGCCTGGTTCGCTGGGACCGGGCCGGCGGCGGCTATCTCAAATATACGACGGTGGACGGCCTGGCCGGCAACGAGGTCCGCGCCGTAGCGGTTGACTCGACGGGCCTTGTTTGGGCCGGGACCGCCTACGGCTTAAGCCGCTTTGACGGCCAGATCTGGACCACCTACACCCGCGAAGATGGCCTGGCCGATAACCAGGTCTATGCCCTAGCTCTGGACTCGATGGACCGGCTGTGGGTGGGAACCGGCAGCGGGGTCAGCATCTTTGACGGCCAAAATTGGACCAGCTATACCCGTGAGGACGGCCTGCTTGATAACCAGGTTCAGGCCATTGCTTTTGATTCGTCCGGTGTAGCCTGGCTGGGCGCCCCCATAGGCTTAAGCCGCTTCGACGGCCAAAATTGGACCTCTTTCCAGCCCGAAGGTTACAGCTACAGCAACGTGGCCGATATTGCCATTGACTCCGGCGGCTCGGTCTGGGTGGTCTTTAACTGGTCAAGCTGGCCCCACTGCGGCGGCGGCGTCAGCGTATTCAACGGGCAGGAGTGGTTCAGGCATAAATCGGGCTGCGGGTACCAGACGGTCGCCCTTGAGGCTGATGGGGTTTGGTTAGGCAGCGAGGGTGGCCTCGATCATTTTGACGGCCAGCAGTGGCAGTCTATTACCCTGGATGTGACCGGCCTGGAAGACGACTCGGCTCTGGACGATGTGCTGGCCCTGGTTCCCGGTCCGGTGGGGCAGCTATGGGTTGGCGCCCGGCGCGGATTACACCGGCTGAACGGCCAGCAGTGGACGGCCTATCTCACCGACGACGGCCTGCCCCATAATAACATCTCTGCTGTAACCATAGGCCCCGCTGGCGAAGCCTGGGTCGGGGCTGGTCCGGCCAGCCTGTCGCGCCTGGAAAACGGGCAGTGGACCGCCTTCACCGCCGCCGACGGTCCCGCCATTGCCAATTATATTTCAGCCATCACCACCGACTCAGCCGGACAGCTCTGGATTGGCAGCGACCTGGGCGGCCTGAGCCGTTATGACGGCCAGCAGTGGCAAACCTACACCACCGAAACCGGCTTTCTCGATAACAACGTCCTGGCCCTGGCTGCCGCTCCGGACGGGGGCTTATGGGTCGGGACCAACGACGGCGCAGCCTACTTTGACGGCCAGCAGTGGCAAACCTACACCACTGCCAACGGCCTGTTGGATAACACCATCCTCGCAACGGTGGTAGACCGGCAGGGGCGGGCCTGGCTGGGTACGCCGCGCGGCCTGAATATGTTCGATGGCTCCACCTGGACCGCCTACACCACAGCCGAGGGCCTGGCCGATAATTACATCAACGCCCTGGTGGTGGATCAAGCCGGTCAGGTCTGGGCCGGCAATGGGAGTCCGCCACTGTATGGCGCTAGGGGTAGCCATGGCTTGAGCAGGTTTGATGGCGCGGTCTGGCACACTTACAGTCAGGCCAGCGAGTTGGCCCAGAGCCGAGTTAATGCTTTGGCCGTAGAGGCGACAGGTCGGGTGTGGGTTGGCACAGACAATGGGGTGAGTGTGTTTGATGGGACCGGCTTTACTACCTATACCGTCGCCAATGGCCTGGCCGATAACCGGGTGACGGCCATCGGTTTTGACCCGGCCGGGCGGGTCTGGCTGGGCACGGAGCATGGCCTGAGTATTTTTGGCCAGCCGCTGGCAGTTGCCCCGGATAGTTCGGACAATAGTGGGTCGGGTGTCTTTACCACCTATACCCCTGCCGAGGGTCTGGCCGACGATATGATATATGACCTGGCTATTGACTCTACTGGGCAGGTTTGGGCCGGAACGATGCGCGGCCTGAGCATGTTTGATGGCACAGCCTGGCGCAGCTATACCACCGCCGATGGCCTGGCCGGCAACGAAGTTCATGCCATTGACTTTGACCCGGCTGGCGGCGTGTGGCTGGCTACCAGCGGTGGGCTGAGCCACTTCGATGGACAGCAGTGGACCAGTTACACCGAGGCCGATGGTCTGGTGGATGATATGGTCAAGGACGTAGTTGTTGACCCAGCCGGCCGGGTTTGGGCGGCTACCCTAATCTTTGGCGTGAGTATGTTTGACGGCCAGACCTGGACTACTTATACCGTCGAGAATGGCTTGAGCAGTAACGACACCCGCTCGATTGCTGTGGATGCCAGCGGCGCGGTTTGGGTAGGAACCTGGCGCGGCCAACTGGATCGCTTTGATGGTCAGCAATGGCAGCATTTTAGCCGGGCCGATGGTCCGGTGGATACGGGCGCGCTCGACATCGCCGTTGACCCGGCCGGACCGGTCTGGTTCGCCACTCAGGCCGGGGTAAGCCGGTATGACGGCCAGCAGTGGACTTCCTACACCCAGACCGAGGGTCTGCCGGGAAATACCATCTATGCTGTCGCTCTTGACCCCACCGGCCGCCCCTGGGCGGGGGTGATGGACCACGGCCTGGCCCGCTTGAAAGATGACAATACCTGGCAAATCTATACCGTCGCTGACGGCCTGGTAGACGCCGGCATCTGGGCCATTACCGTTGGCCCCGATGGCTCTATCTGGGCCGGAACTACGCACGGCATCAGCCGCTTGCAGCCATAGCTGATTGATTGGATAGTGGCTTGTGATGAGGATTACTGCCTATGCCGATGTAAAATGTTAGGGAAAAACGGGCTGTTTTATTACACCCTTTGCTTTCCAGCCGCATTGACAACATCTTAACCTGACTTATAATCCTAAGTGGAAAAACGCGAATTGTGAGATAACTCGAAAACAGGGGGGTGTTCAGAAGTCTGAGAACGCCACCGATAATGAATGTGAGGCGAGGAGGCGAGGAGGCGAAGAATATTTCGCCTCACGCCTCATCGCGTCTTTATTTACGAGGAGAAACTAATGAAATGGTTAATGATGGTCGTCATACTGCTGGTTTCTGTGCTGCTGGTTGGCTCGCCTGCGCTGGCTTTTCAGAATGAGACGAATGAACTGGCCGGGCGCGTGTGGATGTGGCAGCAAACCCAGGACAGCAGCGGCCAGGTTATCACCCCGCCAGACCCCACTCGTTATACCCTTGAGTTTCTGGCCGACGGCACGGTAGCAGTGCAGGCCGATTGCAACCAGGGCAGTGGCAGTTACACGGCCAGCGCGAACACAATAGATATTGGACAGTTGATTACTACTTTGGCCGCCTGTCCCGCTGGCTCGCAAGACACGGAATTTCTGCGCCAGTTGGACGAGGTTGTTGCCTATCTGTTCCAAAACGGAAACTTATACCTGGAGTTGCCGGTTGATTCCGGTTCCATGGAGTTTGTCTCCGCAGCGCAGGCAGGTATAGACGGTCAAGCTGCCGATGGCGAAGTTTATATCGTGCAAGCGGAGGATTGGCTGAGCAAAATCGCCGAGAAGCAGTACGGCGACCCGCTGGCCTACCCGGCCATTATTGAGGCCACCAATACCAAAGCCGCCGAGGACAGCAGCTTTGCTCTCATCAGCGACCCCAATGTGCTGCAAGCCGGCCAGAAATTGTGGCTGCCGGCCTCGAAATTTGTGGGTAGCTATGGGGCCAGTCTGCCGGCTGCTTCCAGTCCGGGGCGTGAAATCAGCCTGAAACTCAAGCTGGATAACAGCGCCGAACTAAGCAGCGATTACCTGAACGGCGAAGTCCCCATTATTGAAACCGGCTCCTGGCAGGATAACGGCGACAATACGGCGACGCTTAGCCTGAGCGGCCGGGCCGATGGGGTAGTGTATGAAGCGCCGACGGTGGTCACTTTTCAACTTGCTGGCATGACCTTGACCGCCGTGGAGTATGACCAAACCCTGTTCGGCTCCGAGGGGTTAACCCTGACCCGGCAGGAGAGCGCCGCGCCCCAAAATCAGGCTGCGGTGGGAGTTTACAAAGCGCTGCTGCCAGCCGCCTCCAGCCCCGGTATTGACAGCACCCTCTACCTCAATATTGACAACACGGTGCGCCTGGTGGAAGATTATCTCAATGGCGAGCCGGCCATTGTCGAAGTGGGCAGTTGGCAGAGTGGGGGCAGCCAGATAGAAGTCAGCCTCAGCGGGCGGGAAGGCGGAACGGTCTACGATGCGCCGAATATTGTCACCTTTACCTTGGCTGGTGATATTTTGGCCACTACCCCAGACGAAGACAGTTATGGCTCAGCCGGGCGGAGATACATTCGCTTTGAGGCCCTGGCGACAGGTCAGCAGAGGATACCTTATGACCCGGCTGAAGCTGCTCAGGCAATGAGCCAGGACTTGACCGGGATTTACAAAGGTTTTTCCCCGGCCGCGTCCTGTTGCGGCCTGGATTGGACCCTGTTTTTGAATCCTGATAACAACGCCAGCCTCAAGAGTGATTATCTCAACGGTGAAGCGCCGATTGTCGAAGCCGGTACATGGGCCGTAGCGGATAACACTCTGAGCGTGGCCCTCGCCGATGCCGAGTCTCCCTATACTTTCCAGGTGGCCGACGGCGTACTGATTTCCAACGACTTCTCCATTTTTGGTCAGGCCCCGCTGCGGCTGTATCGTTTTGATGTAGCGGCGCGCAGCGCCGCTACATCCTTTGTTAACGGCACAATTAGTTACTTGCAGCGGATTGCTCTGCCCCCGCAAGCCAGCATTACCGTGCAGTTGGTAGATGCATCGAAGGCGGATGCTCCCGCCGAAGTTATCTCAGAGCAGGTTATTACGGCCAACGGGCAGCAGGTTCCTTTTGCCTTTGCCCTGCCCTATGACCCCGCCGCGATTGACCCCAGCCATACTTATGCCGTCCAGGCCCGCATCGAGGCTGAGGGAAAATTGCTTTTCATCACCACCAGCGCCTATAATGTGATCACGCAGGGCAATCCGACCAATCTTGAGATTATTTTGGAGAGCGTTGCTAATTAAGGTAGCAGAGTAGCAAAGTAGCACACCCTTTCCCCCTTCGGGGACGCCCGAAGGGGCGCGGCCAGCACCCGAAAGGGTGAGATCGCGGAGTTTCCCTGTCTACTGTCTACCGTTTACTGTCTACTATTTTAAGGAGAAGTAGCCATGGGATTTATTAGCTGGATTATCTTTGGGGCGCTGGCCGGTTGGGTGGCCAGCTTGATTACCGGCCGCAATCAACAGATGGGCTGCCTGGCCAATATTATTGTCGGCGTCGTGGGGGCCTTTATTGGCGGGTTGCTGGTTGAACTGTTTTCTGGGCGGGATTTTGGCTTCGGCTGGAATTGGACCAGTTTCGGCGTGGCGGTTTTGGGCGCGGTGCTGCTGCTGGCTATCACCGGCTTTTGGCAAGGCCGGAGGCGGTGAGGAAGTATAAAAAATAAGTTCCCTGAAATTCCTACGAGTTCCCAGGAACTAAGGGAACTCATAGGAACTCAAAACGAGAAGTAAATTTTGAACGCTTGCTTAGATTCGTTAGCTTAGCCACCGTCCGATAAGCAGCCCGGCGGAAAGTAACAGTCCGTAAACCAATTCCAGGCGGGCTGTTCCGGCCAGGGCCTGGTTGAGAATGCGGCCCTGGCTGTGCCAGATCAGGCGCAGCAGCGGGCCAACCAGCGGCAGCGACAGCCAGGCCAGCAGCGCCCAAACCGAGGAAACACCCGTCAACCACATCAGCAGCGGGCTGAGATAGGCGGCTGCCAACAGCAGGGTGTACTCAAGCTGCGCTCCCCGCGCTCCCAGGCGCACGGCCAGCGTTTTTTTACCGGCCGCCCGGTCGGTTTCAATATCGCGCAGGTTATTGACCACCAGAATAGCCGTTGCCAGCAGCCCTATCGGTACAGCAACCCACCAGGCCGCCAAGCTGACCATTCCCGCCTGGACATAATACGTGCCACAAACCGCCGCCAGGCCAAAAAAGAGAAAGACAAACAAATCGCCCAGGCCGTTGTACCCCAGCGGAAAAGGACCGCCCGTGTAGGCAATCCCGGCGGCAATGGACAGCAGGCCAATCAGGACAATCGGCCAGCCGCCGGCAACCACCAGGTACAGGCCAATCAAGGCGGCTAGGCCAAAAGTTAAGCTCATCGCCCACAAAACCTGCTCCGGCGTGAGCAGCCCGGCTTGAGTGACCCGCAGCGGGCCGAGTCGGTCGCCCGTATCAGCCCCCTTTTTGTAATCAAAAACATCGTTGGCCAGATTGGTCCCAATCTGAATGAGCAGCGCCGCCAGCAGGGCTGCCAGCGCCGGCCCTGGCTTAAAAACCCCCTCGCTCAGAGCCAGGGCCGCGCCAACGATAACCGGAACCGCCGCCGCAGGCAGCGTTCTAGGTCGGGCGGCCAGCAGCCAGATTTGTAAAGGGGAAAATTGAGGGGAGGCAAACTGAGGTTTTACCGGGTCCAACTAATTCGTTCCTCGGTCCAGCCGCGGCTGGCATTGCTATCGCGACCCACAAAACCGTCAGGCGAGCCTTCCATTTCAAAGAGCAGCCGTTGCTCACCGCCGTTGGGACTCATCACCCAGATGCCCCACTCCCCACCGCGCCGGCTGACAAAAGCCAGGGCTTTGCCATCGGGCGACCAGGCGGGCAGGCCATCCTCGGCCGGGTCGTCGGTGAGGCGCTGCAAATCGGAACCGTTGGCGCTGACCAGGTAAATATCCCAGTTTCCTTCTTGCTGCGACATAAAAGCAATCTTCTGGCCGTCAGGTGAAGGCGCGGGAGCCGTGTCACGCTCAGAAGTGGTTAATACCTGCAAATCAGTCGCAGAAGTGGTAGCGCTGCGCAGACCGGGCGCGGTGCGGCCCCAGCCTCTGAAGACAAGCCGGCCATCAAGCCCGATGGTAGGGTACTCGCCTTCACTGATGACTATCCCTTCGGTTCGGTCCTGAGTGCTACCCACCCGAATTAAACGGGATTTGCGATCACCCTCACGGCGCGAAAGCAGCACAATTTCCCGGCCATCGGCGCTCCAGGTGGGCAGTTGGTCTTCTACAAAATTGGCCACAATGATTGGATTCGCGCCGGAAACATCCATCGTCGTCAGTCCCCACGAGTCGAGCCGCCAGGAGTGAAAAGCAATCCGCGTGCCATCGGGGCTAAAAGCTGGCTGGCTGGCCCCTTTACGATAGAGGCGAGCGCCTGAGCCATCAGCCTGGCCAAAATAAATATCAAAATCTGTGCCATTATAAACGGGATAGGCAATGGTCCCCACCAGCGAAGCCTCCAGCACGCTCTGAACAGGCGCAGTTGGTTTGTTTGTAGGAACCGGGCTGGCTGTGGCCGTTGCTTCCGGCGT
Organism: Anaerolineales bacterium; assembly: GCA_015075405.1. GTDB lineage: Bacteria > Chloroflexota > Anaerolineae > 4572-78 > J111 > DSQQ01. Next base: position 172,107 of record JABTUK010000002.1, on the reverse strand, counting down.
TGGGGTGTCGGTTTCTACCGGCGCAGCTTCTACCGTGGCGGTGGCTTCCACAACCGGGGTAGGGGTGTCGGTGGGAGCATCACCCAATGCCTGGACAAACAACTCGGTTGGAGTTGCGGTGGACTGTTCCACCGTGTTCACTGGAGGCTGGTCGGCAATAGCTTGATTATTGCCACCCAAGCCAAAAAGCAAATAAGAGACGCCGGCCAAAATGAGCAGCACCACCATTAACCCCACCAGGCCAAACACCCAGGCCGACATGGGGGCAGCCGTTTTGCGGGCTGTCGCCGGTTTGGCCGGGGCGCTTTTGGCCGGAGTACGCAGCGCCAGCCGCATCTCCTCGGCGGATTGGAAGCGTTGACCGGGATAGATTTCCATGGCCTGCAAAACAACCCGCTCGGTGTTTTCTGACAGCAGGGGGTTGAGCTGGCGTGGCGGGGTCAACTGCTCCAGGTTGAGCACCCGCTTGTGGACGTCGGGCGGGTAGAGATTGGTCAAAAGATGGTACATGGATGCGCCGAGGGCATAAATGTCAGAGCGGGCGTCGGTATGATCGTCGCTGCTGGCAAACTGCTCCAGAGGAGCATAGGCGGGAGTACCGATACCGCGCAGTTCGGCTTTGGTTTTGGGATTGGTGGGATCGAGAAGTTTTACCAGGCCAAAATCTACCAGTTTGACTTTATTGTTGAGGGGATTCACGCGAATGTTGGCCGGTTTGATGTCGCGGTGAATGATCGGCTGGGGGCTTTGGCTGTGCAAGTAGGCCAGCGCATCCAGCACTTGATCGGCCCAGAATAAGACCAACTCTTCGCTCAGAGGCTGCCTGGCCCGCTGTAAAGTGCTGTCCAGGTCTTCCCCTTCGACATAATCCATGACCAAATACTGGCGCTCATTTTCAATAAAATAGTCCGACACTTTGGGCAAGCCGGGATGGTCAAGCTGCCCCAAAACATTGGCCTCGGCTAAAAACTGCTCGCGCGCCTGGGCTTGAAATTCCGGGCTGGCGTTGGCATCAGGCCGGTTTTCTTTGATGGCGCAGCGCCGGCCCACCAGACGTTTATCCTCTGCCAGGTAAACGGCGCCCATCGCGCCGCAGCCCAAAACGCTAATCACCTGATAACGGCTGCCCAGGGTGGTGCGATACCCCAACAGACCTTGCAGCGTAGCCGGGCAGTTGCTGCACTTGGGCGCATCATCAGGATTATCAAAACTGCAATTGGGGCACATTTGAGACATAAGGATTACTTACCTATATGGCAACTGATTCTTGCTCCCGCAGAGCGGTCATTCCCGGCACACTTTTTCCAAAAATATCGCAGTATACTTTGACCGTATTTTTGGCAATAGCCGCCTGGGTATAATGCTCTTTGACCCGCTGGCGGCCTTTTTGGCGCAGCCTTTCACGCAAAGGCACATCGTCAATAAGTTGTTGAAGTTGGCTTTGCAATTCGTCCACATCGCCTTCGGCAAAAGTCAGCCCGGCTTCGCCGATTACCTCCGGGATGGCCCCGGACCGCGCCCCGACCGTAATCACATCACAGGCCATGGCTTCAATCAGCACCCGGCCAAACTGCTCTTTCCAGTTGGGGCGGGTAAGCGAGGGCAGCACCAGCACATCCAACCCGCTGAAGTAGTGGGGCAGATGGGTTGAAGGCAGCTTTTGGTCAAAGGTGACGCGAGGCGCAATACCCAGCCACTGAGTCATTTTTTCCAGTCGCTCCCGGTCGGGGCCGCTGCCCAGAATTTGCAGGGTCCAGGGTCCGGTGAGCCGGCTGGCGGTGTGGAGCAAAATTTCCAGCCCCTTTTCTTCAACCAGCCGCCCGACATAGCCAATGGCCAGCGCCGGCTGGGTGGGTGGACGGGTAGTCCGTTGTTTGAAAATACTGATCCGGCCTTGGCGGGTGGGCCGCTGGCGGCGATAATAGATGTTTGGGTCAACTCCAAATTGGGGAATGAGATGAATCGGACCCCGATAACCCTTACGCTGCCATACCTGGGCCGACTCGCTGTTGCCGGCCAGCAGCGCATCGGCATGGTTGAGCACGTAGCGTTCCATCCAGTTAAAAGGAGGCGGGTAGCGCCGTTGCAAGTTTTGCCAGCTAAAAACCACCGTCCCTGCCTTTACCGAGCGAGCCAGGCGCATGGCCAGAAACGTAGCTAAATTATACGGTTCTTCGTCAATGTGAAAAATATCGGGCCGCACCTGGCGCACAATCTTGCCCAGCTTGGGGTAAAAGTGAAGGTGGTAGTTGCCGTTAAAAACAATATCGGTGACCAGCAGGTTGTAGCCTTTAGTGTAAACCTTTTCCAGACGGGTTGGATCGCGGGGGTCTTCCCAGGAAGGGGGGACCACCACCGTTAAATCAACCCCGTCAATGGCCGCTATCTCTTCGAGTTTTTTTTGATAAGCGCCTACAATGCAGGCTTTGGAGAGCATGAGAACTTTCATCAGGTGTAAATTCGGTTGCGTAAACGAGAAATTCAATTGAAACGTGAAGCGAGAAACATACCCTTAAGGCAGTTCCAAGATTTAAATCATCCAATTATTCTCACCGGCTCGATGCGTGATGCGTAAGAAATCTTGCCTGAAAACCATCACGCATCACGTATCACAGACTTTGGATAATTATCTTCTTGGAGTTGCCTAAATTCGCCGCGTTTGACGTTTCACGCCTCAACTTGAGCATGGGGTAGGTTGTTAGCTGCTACTGATTGTAGCACAAGTTACCCTATTTCTTCAAACTTTAAGGTCACTGCCGAGTTTTTTACCTAAATGCTGCCTCTCGATACGCCTGTAACGTCTCCTGGGCCGTCTGCGCCCAGCTAAATTTCTCTACCTGGGCAAAGCCGCGCTCGATCATGGCATCCCGCGACTCTTCCTCGGTGCAAAGGCGAATAATCGGCGCGGCCATGTGCTTGGTGTCGCTGGGGTCAAGCTGAAAAGCGGCGGGACCGGCCAATTCCGGGATCGAGGCTGCGTTGGTCGTTACGACCGGCACACCGCAAGCCATCGCTTCCAGCACCGGCAAACCAAACCCCTCGTAGCGCGAAGGGTAGACAAATACGGTCGCGGCGGCGTAGAGCAGCGGTTTATCTTCCTCGGCAATCCAGCCGGGAGCTATAATGGCTTCTTCCAGGCCCAACTCGCGGGCGATGCGGCGCGGGTCGGGAAAGAAAGCGGTATCCGTTTCGGGCAGGCGGCCGGCCAGCACCAGCGGGTATTGGTCACCCAGGGTGGCGCTGACCCAGGTGTAGGCATGCAGCAAGGCGCTGACATTTTTGCGGACATCATAGCCGCCCAGGTAGAGGACAAAATTCTCCGGCAGCTTGTACTTTTGTTTGATCTCGACAAGCTGCTGCCAGGTTTCGGCGGGTTGAAAGTGAGGCGCAGGAGCCAGGTAGACAGTGCGGACCCGCTCGGCGGGCAAACGGAGTTTCGCCAGGATGTCCTGCCGGCTGGCCTCCGAATCGGCCAGGATGAGTTGGGCCTGCCCCGCCGCCGCCGCCACTAGCGATGTATACAGCCGCACCAAAAAGCCGCCCCGGTATTCGGGCAGCACCATGGGGATGACATCGTGGATGGTGACGACAGTAGGTACAGGAGGGGCCAGCGGCGAACCAAAGTAGGGCACATGGGCCAGGTTCACCTTTAGCTTACGGCAGGCGCGGGGAAAGGTAATCTGCTCAAACCATACTTTAGCCAGGTTTGATGACGGGCTGCCAAAAGGAGAGGCGGTCACCAGGAATTTTAGCCGGGGGTGCAGGGTGGCCGGGTCGGGGTCGAAGGGTTTGGGGGCAATGAGGGTGATGTCCAGGCTGGGGTCGGCTTCCAGCAGGGCCGGCAGCAAATAACGCAGATACTGGCCGCTGCCCACCGAGGGATTGTCCCAAAACCAGGCGTTGATGGCAATCTTCATGGTTCAAACAATCCCTGCGGCGGATTAGATAGCGGCTCGAAACTGCGGGCGCGGAGTGTAGCTTGCTGCCGGCCCGCAACAAAATTGAGGCGAACCGGCAGGCCGGTGGCTTCGTCGCGCCAGAGGGTCAGGCTGTCGCCCGCGCTAAAGGTCAAGGTTATTTTTTGGGCCGGCTCCCGCCCTACCTGAGTCGCTTCCTGAGTGGCGCTGATTGGGGTTGCGTCCAGCAGTCGAGTGACGATGGCAAAAGCATCCGTCACTGGAGAGAGATGCGCTTCAACCGGTTGGGGGACTACCGGCGGCGAGTCAAAACGCTGATAGCCCCAGGCCGTTACGCCATCAAAAATCAGGGTTTGGCCCACCAGGTCGGGCGCGACCGCTTCCAAAATTTCCAAACGGTAGCGCGGGCCAGCCCGCCATGTGGCTACCGTCAGAGGACCTCCAACCGGCGCGGCCGGCCAGTCAATTTCCCAGACGATGTACTGGTCGGCCTGCCAGGCAGTCAGCAGCGCCGCCTGCGCCGTCTCGACTCCTATCGGTTGAGGCGCAGTACAGGCGCTCAGGCTGGCGGCTAGAATAAACAAAAGTTTGCTTGTCTTGCTTGTTGCTAAACTCAGTTTGGAAACCAAAAAAGAAGACCAGCGGCTTGCAAAATTCATATCTTAAATTATATCTACAGCCTTGTTTATAGGCCAATAGTCACTTGTAAGCCAATTTGGGATGTGGTATAATCCAGCCAATTCGGTGTCAGCCTTAAGCTGGCATAGAAATAAGTGATATAAGTGTCCAGAAAAATTCTTTCCCCACAATCAAGGTAGCAAGTAGCAAAGTAGCAAACTTATGGCCTGCTACATGCTACTTTGCTACCCTGTTTCAGTGGCGAAAACTTTGCTAGAGAACTATAATAATAAATCTGAGAGCCTATGGGCAGGAGGATGGGCATGATTGAGGTCAAGATAGATAGTATTCGGGTCAGCTTGATGTCCCAGCATCGGGTGGTGGTTTTGAAAGATGTGGATACAGACCGCTACCTGCCCATTTGGATTGGCCCATTTGAGGCCGATGCCATTACTATCCAATTACAGGGCGTCCAGGTAGCGCGCCCGCTTACGCACGATTTGTTAAAAAGCATTATTGACGAAATGGGCGCGACTATTTCGCACGTGATGGTCAGCGAGTTGAAAAATGATACCTTTTTTGCCCGGATTGTGATGGATGTCAATGGGCAGAGCATGGAAATTGACGCCCGCCCCAGCGATGCCATCGCCCTGGCCGTCCGAGCCAATGCGCCTCTGTTTGTGGCCGAAGACGTGATGTCGGCTGCTTCGATTGTGCCGGAGACAAGCCTGGAAGAGTCCAGCCTGGACGTTGAGAGCGAACCGATGTCGGAAGAAGAAGAAGAGAAGCTGGCCGTTTTCCGCGACTTTATTGACGAACTCGATTTAGACGATCTGGGTAAGAATTAAGCGGCCCATCTGACCCCAGAGCGCAACCGGTGGGGCTGGGTGAACCTCGCCGAAAAACTGATTTACCTCGCCATAACTGTTTTTAGTCATTATCCGTAAAATTTATTGTTGTTTCTGGCTGGCTTGTGGGCGCGGAAGGTCGTTGCAAACTTCTGTTTGACGAAATCCCGCGCTCGTGTTATTATTGTAGATTAGAACTTTTGTTCTGAGAATAAGCAATGATTGACGTGCTACCGGGCACTGTGCCCGACCGATTACAGCCGCATAACGTTGAAGCCGAAGAAGCCGTATTGGGCGCGCTGCTGATTGATACCGACGCGATTATCCGCATTGCGACCTTTTTGCAGCCGGTTGATTTTTATGTGGAGCGCCACAGTTGGATTTTCGAGGCCATTCGTGACCTGCACGAGCGGCGCGAACCGGCTGATTTGGTTACGCTGACCGACGAGTTGGAACGCCGGGGTCAACTGGTCGAAATTGGTGGGGCGGCCTATTTGACCAGCCTGATGAACGCCACGCCGACCTCAATCCACGTCGAGTTTTATGCCCGCATTGTCGAGCGCACGGCGGTTTTGCGCCGGTTGATTGACGCCGCCGGCCAAATTGCCCGGCTGGCCTACGAGGGCAGCGAAGACGCCGACGAAGTGGTGGACCGGGCCGAGGAGATTATTTTCGGCGTCGCCGCCCGGCGGGTGGACCGGGATTTGCGTCCCATCCGCCAGATTCTTGACCAGTATCACGACCGGGTGGAATATCTGTGGAACCATCGCGGCGAAATTGTCGGCATCCCCACCGGCCTGGCCGATTTGGATAAATTGCTGGGCGGCTTGCAACGCTCCGATGTGATTATTCTGGCCGGACGGCCCGGCATGGGTAAAACGAGCCTTGCGCTCAGTATGGCCCTCCACGCAGCCCGCCGCTGGCAAAAACGCATTGCCTTGTTCAGTTTGGAAATGAGCGACGAGCAGTTGGTCCAACGCCTCATCTCCGCCGAGACTGGCATTGACAGCCAGCGCCTCCGCCTGGGCGACATTAAAGACAACGAGTGGCCCACATTTATGCAGGCTACCACTCTGCTATCGAACACCTTTATTTTTATTGACGATACCCCGGCCATCTCGGCCCTGGAACTGCGCACCAAAGCCCGCCGCCTCCACGCCGAACACGGCCTGGATATGATTATTATTGATTACTTGCAGCTCATGCGCGGCGATTCGCGCAGTGAGAACCGGCAGCAGGAAATCAGTTATATTTCCCGCTCGATCAAGGCGCTGGCCCGTGAGCTGAATGTGCCCGTCCTGGCCCTCAGCCAGTTGTCCCGCCAGGTCGAATCGCGGCATGATAAGCGGCCGATGTTGTCGGACCTGAGAGAAAGTGGTAGTATCGAGCAGGATGCCGACGTGGTCATGTTTGTCTACCGCGACGATGTGTATAACCCCGATACCGAATTTCCCAATATTGCCGAGATCATCGTCAGCAAACACCGCTCCGGCCCCACCGGCATCTTCTCGGTTTACTTCAAAAAGCATCTGGCTCAATTTGTGGATTTGGAAGTGCGCAGACAAGCGATGGAGTATTAAGAATGAGCGAATGGCGAATGACGAATGAAAATCCTTTATTCGCCATTCGCTCATTCGCCATTCAAAAATTATGGAAAAATTCAACGGTTTTCCCGCAGGCGAATTACGCTTTACCTCAGTGCCGGACTTGTTTTTTGCCCGGTTGTTGCCCCAGATTGACAGCCTGGCTGAGTTGAAGGTCACGCTGCATTTTTTGTGGGTGCATTACCGCCAGGCCCGACAGGTGATTGCCAAGAATGAATTGCTGGCCGACGAAACACTGGTCCACAGCCTAGCTTTGATTGACGAGGACGTGGAAAATGCGCTGACCCAGGGGCTGAACCGGGCGGTCGAGCGGGGCGCTTTACTATATGCCCAAGTTGAGGACGACGCGGGCCGGCACGACCTCTACTTTCTCAACAGCGAGCGGGGGCGGCAGGCGCACGCCAAAGTTGAAGCCGGCGAAATGGGCGTCGTTGCCGTTAGCGGGGCGGAAATTGTGCCGCCGGCCAAGCGACCCAACATTTTTGATTTGTACGAGGCCAATATCGGCCTGCTTTCGCCGATCATTGTGGACGAATTGAAAGACGCCGAGGCCACTTATCCGCAGGTTTGGATTGAGGATGCTTTCAAGATTGCCGTAGAAAACAATGTTCGCAAGTGGAGCTATATCCGGGCGGTTTTGGAGCGCATGGCCACGGCCGGTCGCGACGATGGCAAAGGCAAAAAAGATGAAGGCGTCAAGCCCTGGTACACCGACGAAGAGTTTAAACAGTTGATCCAGCATTAGAATGGCGAATAAGCGAATGGCGAATGAAAGTTTTTTATTCGCTCATTCGCCATTCGCTCATTCGCCTATTCACTCCATGGACAAATTAGACGAAATTCTCAACCGCAATACGAACTACTGGCCTGATGAACGTCCCGCTGGCGGTAATCCTGAGATTTTGCTGCCCAGCGACGAGGAGTGGCTGTGTCCTATTTGCGGCGGCACCGGCTATTTGCGCCAGGATGTGCCGGTCGGCCACCCCAACTTTGGCAAGTTGGTCCCCTGCCAATGCCGCTTGCAAGAGCAGGAAAACAAGCGGCTGAATCAACTCCGCCTCATCAGCAACATGGACAAGATGGCCCGCTACACCTTTGATAAATTTGTCCCCGAAGGGTACGGCCTCACCGACGAGCGGCGGCGTAACTTGCGCATGGCCTATGATATGGCCTACAACTTTGCCAGCCAACCCGAAGGCTGGCTGATTTTATTGGGCGGCTACGGCTGCGGCAAATCGCATCTGGCGGCGGCTATTGGCAATCACATCATCAGCCAGGGTAAGCCAGCCCTGTTTGTGGTAGTGCCCGATTTGCTCGACCACCTGCGGGCGGCTTATGGGCCTAACAGCAGTACCTCTTACGACCAGCGCTTTGAAGAGATTCGCACGGCCTCGCTGTTGATTCTGGATGACCTCGGCGCGCACAGTTCGACTCCCTGGGCGCAGGAAAAACTGTTCCAGTTGTTCAACTATCGCTACAATGCCCAACTGCCCACCGTAGTCACCTCCAACCACGAGTTGGAAGAGATTGACATCCGCATCCGCTCGCGCATGGTAGATCCCGACCTGTCGCAAATTATCAAAATCCTGGCCCCCGACTTCCGCCAGATTGGCGTAGCTCAAGGCAGTTCGGAATTGTCCAGCCTGTCGCTGCACGCCGACCAAACCTTTGAGAGTTTTAGTTTGCGCGAAGGCGAGTTGGACCCGGCCAAAGCCGAAAATCTCAAGCGGGCCTTTGAACGCGCCCGTAACTACGCCGTCCATCCCCAGGATTGGATTGTTTTTACCGGCACTTATGGCTGCGGCAAAACGCACCTATCGGCCTCTATCGCCAATGAAGTAGCCAAGCGGGGCGAGCCAGCCTTGTTTGTGGTCGTGCCTGATTTGCTCGACCACCTCCGCGCGGCCTTCAATCCTAACAGCCTGACCCCCTACGACAAGCGCTTCGACGAGGTCCGCCGGGCCTCGCTGCTGGTGCTGGACGACCTGGGCACCGAAAGCGCCACACCCTGGGCCGAGGAAAAGTTGTACCAGCTTTTCAACCACCGCTACAACGGCCGCCTGCCGACCATTATCACCATGGCCAAAGACATTGACCTCAAACCGCGCCTCAAATCGCTCTTTTTGGATGTGGGCCGCTGCACCACCTTTGAAATTATGGCCCCCAGCTATCGCGGCCTGCCCGCTCGCGGCGCAGCCAATAAGGCCAGAGTGCCGGTCAGAAGGGTGCGCTGATGCCTGTCATTTCGAGGCCAAAGGCCGAGAAATCTTCGCGACGGTTATATTGCACATATGGATTTCTAAGATTTCTCGCTCCCTGCGTAGCGGGTCGCTCGAAATGACATGATCCTGTTGGCGAATCTTATATTGAGTTTATGGTTCAATCTACCCTGGCTTAATCCGTCACCCGCCCGGAGTTGAAACTCCGGGCTACACGACAGCGCCCCCTGAAGGGGGCTTGGGATTAGCCGGATTGATCCGGCGCTGTTTTTTAGCCCGGAAATTCATTTCCGGGCGGGCGGCGGAGGCCGGATCACAGTCGGGGGCAAAGTTGGCGATCATTTACATAATATTCGCCAACGATGTCATGACATGATTGAGTAGATACGATAAATGTTCTCCCTGCGGTCGAAATGACATGAAAATCACCGACGCTCAACTCAAACAAATCTACGCCCACGCCAAAGAAACTTATCCTTATGAATGTTGCGGTTTTTTGTTGGGCAGCTTTGACAACGGCGGCCTGGTGCGCGAGGTTCGCCGGGCCGCGAACCAGAACACCGAGCGCACCGACCGCTTTGTGATTAGCGCCGAAGAGTTTGGCCAGGTCCAATTCGCCGCCGATGAGGCTGGGTTGGACATCATCGGCATCTACCACTCTCACCCGGATTGGCCGGCCATCCCTTCCCAAACCGATATGGACAGCGCCTTTGAAGATGTCTACTACCTGATTGCTTCCGTTCACGAAGGCAGGCCGCTGAATACTCAAGTTTGGCGGCTTTTTGATAATAGTCCCCGCCGCTTCGAGTGGGTAGGGTTGGAGATCGTGGATGAGAAGACACTTTGAGGCGTAGGCTAAGGCTGAGGCTGAGGCCAAGAAATCATGTCATTTCGAGTGAAGCGAAGCGGAACGAGAAATCCTCATGTTATATGAAGAGCAATATACCCAGGCTTTAGAAACTTTGGATAATTTGTTGGAGATTGTGGGTGAGGATGAAAGTCATCCATTCTATGAGCTGTTAGATACTTTAGGTATAATGATAGCAGCCTATGAAGAAATTCATCATTCTGTTGATGATGTGGTGAGTGGGGATGTATTAAGATTTCTCATGGATGAACACCAATTGACCCCTTCCCATTTACCCGAATTGGGTGATCCAAAAACTGTATCAGAATTGTTAGCCGGGAAACGGGAACTGAATGTGTCCCAAATCCGTGCTCTATCCAAACGATTTAAACTCTCACCCGCTACTTTTTTTTAAGATGACCAATCCAAACTTCTCTCGTTACCTCCGCCAAACGATTTTCCCCGGCATTGGCCTCGAGGGACAGCAAAAATTATTGGCCGCCCGCGTGGTCGTTATCGGCTGCGGGGCGACCGGCACGGTGATTGCCAACCATTTGGCCCGCGCCGGGGTGGGCCATCTGACCATTGTGGACCGGGATTTCATTGAGCTGAACAATTTGCAGCGGCAGCTCCTTTTCGACGAGCAGGATTTGGCCGAGAACCTGCCCAAAGCCGCCGCCGCCGAGCGCAAGCTGCGGGCAATCAACTCCGAGATCGAGGTGCGGGGCATCGTCAGTGATGTCAATGCCGAAAACATTGAAAGTCTCATCGCCGGAGCGACGGTGGTGCTTGATGGCACCGACAACTTTGAAACCCGCTACATCCTCAACGACGCCTGCATCAAGCACAACATTCCCTGGATTTACACCGGCGCCGTCGCCACCTATGGTATGAGCCAGACGATTATCCCTGGCCAGACCGCCTGCCTGCGCTGCCTCTTCAACGATGTGCCGCCGCCCGGCGCGACGGCCACCTGTGACACCGCCGGGGTAGTCGGCCCGGTGGTCAGCGCGGTGGCCAGCGTCAGCGCCGCCGAAGCGATTAAGCTGATTGTGGGGCAGGGTGAGTTGAATCGGGGCATCATCCACTTCGATGTGTGGTACAATACCTTCGAGCAGTTCGAGGGTGGCGGCCCTCGGCCCGATTGTCTGGCCTGCCAGCAGCGCAACTTTGAGTTTCTCAACCAGGAGAAAGGCGGGCAGGTGGTCAGCCTGTGCGGGCGCAACGCGGTCCAACTTCGTGTATCGGGCGCGAAAAAGCTGCCCTTGGCCGAACTGTCCGAGCGGCTGGCCCATGTGAGCGAGATCACCGCCCGCAACGATTATTTGCTGCGTTTCACCGTTGACGGTTATGATATCACCCTCTTCGCCGATGCGCGGGCTATCATCAAAGGCACCGAAGACGAGAGCGTAGCGAGAGGACTGTACGCCAAGTATATTGGAAGCTGAAGACGCGAGGCTACGTGAGGCGAGGAGGCGACAGTTCTTCGCCTCCTCGCCTCCTCGCCTCATCGCTTCTATCAGCCAGGAGTAATTACACACGATGGACCTCGGCCTCAAAGACAAGGTTGCTCTGGTAACGGCTTCTTCCAAAGGGTTGGGGTGGGCCTGCGCCCTGGCGCTGGCGCGGGAGGGGGCCAAGGTAGCCATCTGCGCCCGCGACGGTAAAGCGTTGAAGGCGGCCGCTGACGAAATTGTGATGACAACCGGCAGCGAAGTCCTGGCCGTCCCGTCCGATATGGCCAATTCCCGCGATATTCAGCAGGTGGTCAAAGAGACAGTCAAACATTTTGGCAAACTACAGATTCTAGTCACCAATGCCGGCGGCCCGCCGGCCGGCAACTTTACCGATTTTGAGGACAGGCAGTGGCAGGAAGCTTTGAACCTGACCCTGATGAGCACCGTCCGGCTGATTCGAGCAGCGCTGCCTTATATGCAGCAGGAAGGCTGGGGGCGGATTATTAACATCACCAGTATGTCGGTCAAAGAGCCGTTGGATAACCTGATTCTGTCCAATTCCATCCGCCCGGCGGTGCATGGGCTGGCTAAAACGCTGTCTCAAGAGTTGGCTCCGTATGGAATTACGGTGAACAATGTGATGCCAGGGACGATCCAGACCGACCGGATCGAGCAGTTAGCTCAGGCTAGGGCACAAAAAAACGAGCAAAGCGTGGCTGAAGCCATTGCCGCCATGGGCCAGGCTGTGCCGCTGGGCCGGGTCGGCCAGCCGGAGGAGTTTGGGGCCGTGGTCGCCTTTTTGGCTTCCGAGCGAGCCAGCTACATCACCGGCGTGTCGCTGCCGGTGGACGGGGGGCGGATTAAGGGGACGTTTTGAGACATGAAGCATGATAAATACAAAGTGAGTATGTTTTGTAATTGAGTCGTGATACAGTACAGGAGCATCGTATGTCAAATATGTACGCCTGGGCTGCTGGATTAATAGATGGTGAAGGTTATTTCCGTATTATCAAGGATCCTTGTTATTCAGCACGTTTATCAGTCAAAATGTGTCATAAACCGACAATAACAAGATTATATGAAATTTTTGGTGTTGGAAATATTAAACGAGCGGAAGTGGCACGCCCAGGGCATGCACAGAGCTGGATATGGACGTGTAGTAGTCGGACCGACGTAATTGAGGTGCTGAGGTTAATTCGCCCTTATCTTTTTACTAAAGCAGATGAGGCTGATATTATGATTGAATTTATGGACTCAGTAGTGCGTTTAAATAGTGCTATTGAGGAAAAAGAGCGGCTACGAGTCCAATTAGTGAATTTGAAAACAAGGAATAGGGTTAGGCAAGATAACTCTACAGAAGATAATTTGCAGTAATTGACTCTTAGAACAAATTGGGGGGCTACTCATGGGCCTACTAAAAAAATTATTTGGCAGCAAAGGAGAGAAAAAAACGATGTCGCCATCAACCCCGGCAGCACCGGAACCGGAATATATTCAAATCAAAGAAGTTTCGCCGCAGGACCTCAAAGCTCGTCTGGACAAGGGCGATGAGATCGTAGTGGTGGATATGCGCCAATCGTGGGAATACCAGCACGGCCATATTCCGGGGGCAACCCATATGTTTGTCAATGAGATTCCGGCCCGGCTGAACGAACTGCCCAAAGACAAGGATATTGTTTTTCAGTGTTGGACCGGCAACACCAGCCTGCAAGCCTCGGCCTATTTGATCGAAAATGGCTGGTCTGCCGAGCGAGTCGCCAGCCTGGAAGGCGGTATCGCCGGCTGGGTGCAGACGAATGGACAGGGGTCGTTGGTGATAGAATAGAGCCAAAGACGACCGGGGACAGGAGACGGGGGACCGGAAGTCCCGACCTCCGGTCTCCCGTCCCCCGTCATTTATTGATACGCTAGACTCTCCCGTACACTGATCCGGGTTGCTCCACGAGCGGGGAACCAACTGGCGATGACGGACAGAACCAGGATAATTGCCAGCCAATACATCGCGCCGGTGGGGGTGTAGCGGTAAACAATTTCCGTTTGTAGCGCCGCGCCCATGGCCTGGGTCATAGCATAGCCCGCCGGAAGACTGAGCGGCAAAGCGATGAGCCAGCTCAGCAGCCCCAAAATCAACCCTTCCCCAATAAACAGCCGCGAAATTTTGCCCGATGACGCGCCGATGGCCCGCATCACCCCAATTTCGCGCCGCCGTTCCAGCACACTCAGCGACAGCACCCCACTCAAACCGATACTGCCGACGATGGCAATAATCACGGCCATGGCCGCCAGCAAGCTGATGATGATCCCAAAACGGAAAAGAATGCCCTCGATAATGTCGGAAGCAGTGTCGTCAAAGAAAATGCTTTGGGCGTTCACCTCGATCTTACGCTGGTCGAAGAACTTACGCAATTCCTGGGCTACCTCTAATTCACCCTCAGCGTCGCTGCGCTTGGTTTGGACCCACAAGGTGCTGGCCCGGCCCACTTCGCCGATGGCCTGCAGCATCGGCTCACGCGAGACATGGGCCGAGTTGCTGATGACCGGATCAAACAGCAGGCCAACCACCTGCCAGTCTGATTCGCCCTTCAAACCGTGATCGAGCGTAATCCAATCGCCCAGGCCCACGCCGACATCTTCGGCCAACTTTTGGTTGAGCACCACGGCGTCGGTATCGTCGGGCCGCAGCCAGCGCCCGGCTCGCAACTGCGGGCCGTAGAGTGTGGTCGGCAAGGGCACGCCAAAGACGGTGCTGGTTTTGTCGTCGTCGGATTCGGCCTGGCCCGCCGGGCGGATTTTGGCGCTGGTGAAGCCCCACATCTCGACCGCCTTTACCCCCGGTTGGGCCAGGGTCATCTTCTCGATCATCTGAATCCGTTCCGGCTCCTCAAATTGCAGATTGACGTTAAAGTTGAGAATCTGGAACAGCAGGTCGGTAAAGGTATAGGTGGTCGAGTCGCGCACGCTCATGACCATCATAAAGATGATACCGCTGCCGACCAGGGTGATTTGGGTCAGGACTACCCGCCACTTGTTGCGAAAGGTGTTACTGATGGTCAGCAGGACCAGCCGCGAGGCGTATTTCATGCGGGCCACCAGCCGGTCCAGCAGGCCCACCGCCCCGCCCAGACCGTAGGTACTGATGGCTTCGCGCACGGTGATGCGCGACCCATTGGCAACCGGGATCAGCGAGGCAACCAACGGGGCCAGCAGGGCAATCGCCACTTGCACCAGAACGGCGCGCGACGAAACCTGGAAGGGACCGGGGTCAATATTAAAGAAGGTCAGCATGAAAACGTTGATGCCGTAAGCGCCCAACGCCCCCAGCGGAACCGCTACCGCCAGGGCCAAAAAACCGTAAATAAACACGGTCAGCAGATAAATGCCCAGGATTTGGCCGGTGCTGGCCCCGATGGCTTTCATAATGCCAATCTGGTTGACCTGCTGGGCAATAACAGCGTTGATGGTGTTGTAAACCAGGAACAGCCCCAAAATGAGGATCAGGCCGCCCATAATCCCCAAAACCAGGAACAAGCCATCCAGAAAATCCTGTAAAAAGTGCTTGGTCGGGTCGGCGGTGCGGGCGTTTTGCTCAGAGCCAACGGCTGCGCCGGTTGATTCGATATCCTGCTTCTCCAATTGGCGCTGCAATTTGTTGGCAATTTCGGTCACGGCGACCAGATCGTATTCGGCGGCGGCGGCCATAAATTGGTTAAAATCGCGCTCGCCGGTCAGGTCGCCAAAAAAATTGCGGCTGGTGTAAAATTGGGCGCTGCCGCCCATGCTGGCCGGAAAGACCACCCGGTTGGAAAGAATGCCGTCTACCTTGACCACCCGCTCCTTGTCGTTGACCCGGATATAGATTTGCCCGCCCAGCGGAATATTGAAGAAGGAGTCATTGCCCTTCTCCATGGCAAAGCTCTTGTCGGCGGGCCAATCGCCGCTAATAAGGGTCAGCTTGTTAAACTTTTGCTCCTCGTAGTCATCACGAGCCATCAGACCGGCCGCCTGCCAGGGTTCAGCGGGGCTGAGCCGCCACTCGATGTTGGTGGTCAGCAGCCCTTCGACCTCTTCCACCCCTGCGACGCTTTTCAGCGCGGTCAATTTGTCGTCGTCAATTTCGGGGTCCACCGCCATCCAGATCATGGCCGGCGAACTGGCCTGCCAATCCTTCGACATCACCTGGCGCATGAGGTCGCTACCGCCCAGGGTCGCCCCAATAGCAAACGCACCCATGGCAATAATTAACACGACCTGCAAGGTGCGGCCTTTGTTGTTCCACAAATCACTCCAGATTTTATGTCGAATGACGCCCATCATGTTTATCCCAAATGGTAGTAGGTAATAAGTCGTAGGGAGTAGGGGGACCTTAACCTCTACTTCCTACCTGAGTTAGTTTACCGCAAATAGAGTGCTTTGGCATCAGATAAAAGGGGGATTTTGCCCTCGGTCTGAGGGCGGATAGAGGATTTCCCTTGTTCCCAAATTGAGTTTTGGAATAAGGGAACTATCAGCGGTCGGCGGTCGTTTTACGTATACGCCAGACTATCGCGCACACTGATCTGGGTGGCGCTGCGGGCCGGCAGAATCGAGGCCAGGGTGGAAATGATGAAGACAATAACCAACCAGACCAGCACAGCGGTGTAGTTGTACTGGTAATCCAGGTTGGCGTCGAACATGGCCTGCCCCAGGGCGTTGGAGAGGGGCTGGGCCAGGAAGAACGACAGCGGCACGGCCAGCGCCCAACTGAACAACCCTTGCAGCACGCCCTCCATCATGAACATGCCCATAATCGTCCGTGAGCGCGCCCCGATGGCCCGCATGACCCCGATTTCGCGAGTGCGCTCGACCACGCTGATCGAGAGCGACCCCATCAGGCCGATGCCGCCGACCAGGGCGACAATAATCGCCAGCATCATCAGCATATTGGTGGTCACATCAAACTGGCTGATGGCATCAATGCGGTCCTGGGGCGTGGTGCCGGCGTCGAAGACGTTGATTTCCATGTTGCGGTCTTCGTACAAATCTTTGAGTTGGGTGTACATCGCACCAACGGTGTCCGGGTCATGGCGGGTGGTGCGGACCAGCAGCCGGGTGCCTTTGTTGTACTGCTTGGTGGCGGCGGCAACCGCCTCCAGTGGGGCGTAAATGGGGGTGGCGTCGAAACCACCGTTAAAGATAACCTGGAAGATGCCGATGACCTGCCATTGCGCGTCACCCAGTTCAAACAGGTTCAGGGTCACGGTATCGCCAACCCTGATGTTGTTGTCGTCGGCGGTGTCTTTGCTGATAACCAGCACCCGCTCGTCGCCCGGCTCGATCCAGCGCCCGGCGACAATCATCGGCTTGTAATAATGGCTGCCCGCCGGAATGCCGATCACCTGCGCCCCGACCCCGGCTTCTTTGAGGCGCTGGCCTGCTTTCAAGATGGCGGCGGGGGCGGTGTACCAGAGTTCGGCCTCGGCCACACCGGAAACCGGGCGAAGCATGCTCATCACTCGCTTTTCGGCCTGCGGGTCTTCAAAGCCGAGGCGAATATCGAAGCCGCGCCGGTTGAGATCGGTATCGAGGGTATAGCTGATCGAGGCCGACAGGCTCATGACCATCAAAAACATGGTCCCCGCGCCCACCAGCACCACCTGGGTCAGGATCAGCCGGCCTTTGCGCCGGAACATATTACCCAGGGCAATGGCATAAGGCGAGGATAACAAGCGCGCCCCTAACCGCTCGATGGTGCGATCCAGCCAACTAAAACCGAAATCGCCGCCCAGGCCGTAGCTGGCAATGGCTTCGCGCACGGTAATAGCCGAGCCGGTCAACACCGGCCACAGCGCCGCCAGGGCGGGGATCAGGGTGGCGGCGATGGCCTGGAAGGTCACGGCCCGCAGCGATACCTGGAATACATCGTAATCAATATTGAACAGGTTCAAAAACCATTGGCTGATGCCAAACGCGGCCATAGCCCCCGGCGGCAGCGAGATGAGAAAGGCCAGCAGGCCGTAAATCAAAACCGTGACCAGGTAAATTTTGAGGATCACCCCGGCGCCGCCGCCGATGGCTTTGATCATGCCAATCTGGTTGATTTGCTGGGTGATGAGGGCGGTCATGGTGTTGGTTACTAAAATCACGCTCATAAAGAGCGAGATGACGGCCAGGATTTGCAGCACCAGGTTGATGCCCTCGATAAAAAAGCGGCCCCAGTGCTCGTTGGGGTCCTGATAGGAGGTGAAGCCCACCCCGACGCCTTCTTTGCCCAGCCGGTCTTTGATCTCCGAGGCCCGGTCGCGGGCAAACTCGGCGCTGTAGGGGCTGACCCGGACCATCAGTTCGTTGTATTCGCCGGCGGGGATGTTGAAGCGTTCCAGGCCCTGGGCGTCGGTGAAGAAGACGGCGTCGCCGCCAAAGGCCGGCGGCTCGACAAAGTTGTGCCGGATTTTGCCGCTGATGCGGAAGGCGCGGTCGGTTTTATCCAGTTCAAAGATGACCTTGTCGCCAATTTCCACGTTGAAGAACTGGCTCGACAGCCGCTCGATGCCAAAGTTATCTTCCTCCGGCCATGCCCCTTCCTTGAGCTGCAACAGGTCGTAGGTTTGGTCTTCGTAATCGTCGCGCATGAGCAGCCGGGCCGCCTGCCACTCATCGTCTGGGTGGAGTTTGTAGCGCACGGCCACCTCATTCATAACTTCGATTTCCTCGACCCCGGCGATATCTTCCAGCCGCTCGGCGGTATCACGGTCAATCCGCTCGTTGAGGGCCATGAAGATGTGCGAGGGTACCACGGCCTGGTGGGCCCGGTCCATGCCCGACAGCAGTTGGTCCACCATGCCAAAAATGGCCCCAATGGCAAACACGCCAATGGCAATGCTCAACACCGCCAAGGCCGTGCGGACTTTGTTGTTCCAAAGGTCAAACCAGACTTTGTTCCAGATTACACTCATAGCGATTTACGATTTTTGATTTACGATTTACGATTATTTTAGCATGTCATTTCGACCGAAGGGAGAAATATCCTTTAATCCAAACCCAACCAGCCCCGCAGTGAACCTTCTAATGTTTTAGCATCAGAACTGGAGAGCCTGCCAATTGTTTTGACAATTAAACTCTCATGCACAGTATAAAGACCTCGTTTGGCGGCACTCGGCACATTCAATTTTGCTGCTTTCCAATCGGCCAGAACAAACTCCCCGGCCAGAAGCGAGGTAAGGTTACTGGTTAAGGGAACAATAAAAGCATCCTCAGAGCTATGCGGTGCGCTGACGATAACGGCCGGCCTCACTTTTGAACCTGATAAGTCCGAGAAAGGGTAACGCACCAAAATCACGTCACCCTTTGAGTAGCTCTTCATAGATGTCATCCTCGGCGTTATCCCAAATTTTGTCTAAAGATGTCTGGCTAACCTTTTGCCAGAACTCATCCTGCTCGTCGGGTAAGAAAGTTACCAAAACTTTTGTTCCTTCGGGAACTTCAACCTCTTCCAAAAGTTCAATTTTGCCCTCGCGTACGACGGCCCAGAGTGTATTTAACATCGCGTTACCGCTCCTTTCCCTTTTATTGTAACACAACCCAGTCCGGTAGGATAGCAATAAAAATCTTACCCATACGCCAGACTATCCCGCACACTAATCTGCGTGGCATTGCGCGCCGGCAAAATCGAAGCGAGGGTCGAGATAATCAGGATGATGCCCAGCCAGACCAGCACGGCGGTGTAGTTGTACTGATAATCCAGGTTGGCGTCGAACATAGCCTGCCCCAAAAGCTGGGCCAGTGAGGCCGCGGCGGCGATGGAAATCGGGACGGCCACCAGCCAGCTAAAAACGCCTTGCAAAACCCCTTCCATGACGAACATGCCCATAATCGTCCGCGAGCGCGCCCCGATAGCCCGCATCACTCCAATTTCTCGTGTTCGCTCGACCACGCTGATCGAGAGCGACCCCATCAGACCAATCCCGCCGACGACGGCGACGATGATCGCCAGGAAGAGCAGCATGGTCGTGGTGATGGCAAACTGGCTGTCGGCGGAGGTCCGTTCCTCGTTGCCGGTCTGGCTAAAGAGGACATCCATATTGCGGGCGGTGTAGCGATCAACCAATTCATCGCGCACGGCGTCGGTGAAAGTAGCTTCGCTTGAATTGGTACGCACCCGCAGCGAGCCGCCTTCGTTGTGTTTTTTTGTGGCGGTAAACACAGCATCCAGGGGCGCGTAAAGCGTATCGCTGCTGAAACCGCCACCAAAGATCACCCGGTATAGGCCGATGACCTGCCAGTCATCCCGGCCCAAATCACTCAGGTCAAGGGTGATGGTGTCGCCCAGTTCGATGTTGTTATCCTGGGCCGTCTCCTGGTTCATCACCACCACCCGGCCATCGCCCGGCTGAAGCCAGCGCCCGGCCACAAGGAGCGGCCGGTAAAAATTGCTGTCTGCCGGCAGGCCGACCAGTTCCGCACCCAGGCCGGCTTCTCTGGCCCGCTGCCCTTCCTTCAAGATAGAGGCCGACTTGCCAAACCAGACCTCGGCCTTTTCCACCCCCTTAATCGCTTCGGCCATGGCTACGGTTCGATCAATCCGGTAGTTATCGTCAAAAACAATGAACAGGTTGAAGTTACGCCGCCCAAATTCGTTGTCCAGGGTCAAGTTGATCGAGGCGGTTAGACTCATCACCACCAGAAACATTGCCCCGGCAGTAATCAACACCAGTTGGGTCAAAATCAGGCGGCCTTTGCGCCGGAACATATTGCCCAGGGTGATGGCATAGGGTGCAGGATGTCGTACTTCTGCTCATCGTAATCATCGCGCATGACGATTTGGCCGCGTTTCCACTCGTCTTCAGGGTGGAGTTTATAGCGCACCGTGACCTCATTAGAGACCTCGACATCTTCCACCCCTTCAATATTTTTAAGACGAATGGCTGTATCTTGATCAATGCGGTCTATCAAATACATCTGAAAATGAGAGGGCGTCACCGCCTGGTGGGCGCTATCCATGCCGGAGAGCAGTTGGTCCACCATGCCAAAAATAGCCCCAATCGCAAAAACACCGGCAGCTATACTTAACACCGCCAGTGCTGTTCTTACCTTATTATGCCACAGGTCAAACCAGACCTTGTTCCAAATAACGCTCATAATGATTTACGATTTTTGATTTACGATTTATTGTCTGGCGTGTTCTCTATTTAGACGGAACACGCCAGACGTAACATTTTACACCCCCCTTGACACTTGATACTTGACACCTGACACTTGATACGTATCAATACCCCGTCCATGTTGCCCCGCCGACATACTCATCGCGGGTGATTTTGCCGTTGGTAATTTCGACCACGCGGGGTACGCGCTTGGCCAGTTCTTTGTCGTGGGTGACCATAATCATGGTTTTACCCTGCTCGACCAATTTGCTGAACAGCTCAAAAACGTCGGTGGCGGTGCGGGTGTCGAGGTTGCCGGTTGGCTCGTCGCCGACCAATAGAGGCGGGTCGTTGGCCAGGGCGCGGGCGATGGCGGCGCGCTGCTGTTGCCCACCCGAAACCATGCTCGGCAGCTTTTCGGCCTGGTCGGCCAGGCCGACTATTTCCAGCAGTTGCATGGCCCGCTCGCGGCGCTCTTTGGGGCTGTATTTGTTGGCAAAGTCCATCGGCAGGATGACGTTTTGCAGCAGGCTCAGGGCGGGCAGCATCTGGAAAAACTGGAAGATAATGCCGACGTGCTCGCCCCGCCACGAGGCCAATTTATTCTCGCTCATCTTGTGGACTTCGCGCCCGGTCACAATCACTTCGCCCCCGGAAGGCCGGTCAATACCGGTAATCATATTCAGCAAGGTTGACTTGCCATTCCCCGACGGTCCCACAATCGAGACAAACTCGCCGGGTTTCACGTCAAAAGAAATCCCTTTCAGGATAGTCACTTCGCCATCGCCAACCTTAAAGTTTTTTATGACATCTTTGACTTCGATAATTTTGTCGTAGCCGTTGTGGCCGTTGCCGTTAGTCTTGCTCATTGTTGGTACTCCTTATACCAAAGGATGAAGGATGAAGGCGGAAGGATGAAAAAAGGAAATTTCATCCTTCATCTTTCATCCTTCATCCTTTCTCTTGCGCTGCCCAAATCAGGTTCACTTTGGGCCGGTAATTGTCCAGGTCATACATTTCTTCTACATCCACCCCGTTGACGCCCTGGGTGACAATTTGCAGGTCTACATCCATTAAATTGTAGCGCTGCTGATAGGCGGTCATCCGGCCAAATTTGCCCTGGCTCAACAGTTGGGTAGCCAGGATGGCAAAGTTGGTCGCGCCCAGCAAATCCTGTCCATCGGGCGAGCCGGTGCGGAGCAAATAGGTCAGCGGCTGCATAAAAACTTCTTCGCCCATGAGATGCTGCAGCAATTCCGCCGCCACCATGCCGCTCCCGGCCAAACTGCTGCCGGTTTCGACCACTTCATCCAGAATAAAATCTTCTTTCGCTTTTATCTCTTTAGCCTTGTCGGCGGTGAGCAACTTTAACACCTCCGACTTGCTGCGCGGCGAAAGATGCGGGGTATACTGCAACAACTTCTCCGGCACAATCCGCGAGCCGTCGCTGACCGTCACTACGGCATAATTGCCCGGCGTGACGCTTTTATCCCGCATCACCAGGTAAGCCAGCCGTTCCGGGTCATACGGCACTTCGGGGATGATGGCCCGGTCGGCCCCGGCCAGGAAGGCTGTCATCAAGGAACTCAGGCCGGAGTTAGCTCCAAAGGTCTCGACCACCACCACCTGCTCCCGCGAGCCGGCCAGGGCGCGCAGCTCGTGAATAAAAGCGACCCCACGCGCCAGCCCAGTGCTGAAGCCAATGGTATAATCCGTGCCGTGAATGTTGTTATGCACCGTTTTGGGGATGGCGATAATCGGCGTCCCTTCCCGGCTCAATTGAGCGGCGCAGCGCAGCATATCATCGTCGCCCAGAACAATCAGGGCGTGAAAGCCGAGGCGCTGGACGACTTCTTTGATATGCCCGGTCAAATCCTGGCTGTCGGCATTGCCCCGCCGCAAAAACTCAGGGACCAGGCGGCGGGGAGTCTGGGACGGATCAACCCGCGAGGCATGCAAAAAGGAGCCGGGGGTGCGGTCAATCGGGCGGACCATATTCTTGCTCAATTCGATAAAGTTGTCGCCATAGGTGGTTGGATCGTGATAATTGTAGCGGATCAACCCTTCCCACCCTTTGCGTACCCCAATCGGCTCAAACCCCGCGTCAATGGTGCGGTAGACCAGACTTTTGAGGCACATATTCAATCCCGGCACATCCCCCCCGCCGACCAATATTGCCACTCGCTTGCTCATCTAAAAACTCCTCATCCGTGAAACGTGATGCGTGATGCGTGAAACACAATCTGACTACTGACTACTGTCTACTTCCCCCACGAAACCATCCGCTCGTCCACCCCGGCGTAGTTGAAGGTCAGGTCGTCGAGCGCGCCGTTGGAGAACATGGGCCGTTGGTTGGAGCCATCGGCGTTCATAAGCCACAGCTCCCATTTGCCGGTGCGATCTGTCATAAAGGCAATTTGCGACCCATCGGGCGACCAGGCCGGGGCGGCGTTGTTCCACTTGGGATTCTCGCCGGGCACAATGCGTTCCTTGCCATCCACAAATTCAGTCTTGAGTTCTGATTGCTCAGCAATCACGATGAGCGGGGTGCTGGTCAATCGCTGCCGGCCGCTGCCATCGAGGTTCATGGTGTAGACTTCCCAGTTGCCATCCTGCCAGAACGAGACCGCCACTTTACTGCCATCCGGCGAGAGCACCGGAGCGCGGTCGCGGATTTCAGCCGATACGGTGCGAGAGGCATTGCCCGGCACGTCGAGCAGGCCGATGCCGCTGCCGCCAAAGGTGTAGATCACTTCATTCGGGTTGACGGGGCTGGCGGTCGGGCTGTAAGCGTACTTCCCGGCGTTCAGGTCAGTTAATTGACCATCGGCCAGCCTGATCTGCTTCAAATTCCAGTTGGCGTCGGCCGGGATACGATATTTCAGAATACCGTTTTCAATTTCGACATCTCGGGCGCCCTGCGGCACTTCGACTCCATCCTCATTTCGGGCGGCGCCGGCCAGGTTGATACGTTTTTCTTCCTCTTCCAGCCGGCCGCCGTTCTGCCAGCTAAAGACAATGCTTGAGCCGTCTGCCGTCCAGGTGGGCGATTTCATTTGCCGCCAGCCCTTGGTCCAAACTTGCTCGCCTGTGCCGTCAAGGTTGATGGTGTACAAGGCGTATTCGGGTTCCCAGCGGGTGAAGGCAATTTTGGTCCCATCCGGGGATAACTGCGGGTCAATCCCGTTGGTGATGTATTTTAGACCAGTGCCGTCGGCGTTGATGCTGTAGATGCCGCCGCCGCTTTGAGTTTGGAAGACCAGCTTGCCGCTGCCGTTGCCGGCCACCGGCTGGACATTCGCGGTGGTGGCGGCGGTGACGCCGGCGCTGCTAGTTTGGGCGCTGCCGTTCTCGGTAGACGGCAGGAGCAAATCAATCCCTTCGACCTGCCATAGACCATTATACTGGCCGACATAAACGTTGATCTGGCGGTTGTCCGGTTGCAACAGAGCTTGAACCTGATAGGTCTTTTCGTTGGCCCAGCTTGCCGCCGTAATTTCAAAATCGGTCACGGCGGGGTTCTGCAAGCCGCTCAGGATGTTGCTGTTTTTGACATCATCCGTCAGGTAAAAGTTCATCGCGTTGGTCAATTCGGGCCGGGTCAGGGTGGTCAAAAAGCTTTTGGCGGCGGCCCGGGCCAGGTTGGTGTTCAGATCATCCACCACTTTGGGTGTGTTTTCCTGGGCCAGAGCCGGGGCGCTGCTAATGCCCAACATTAGCGTCAGAGCCACCAGCAAGATATAAAACGTGATACGTGATACGTGATACGTGATACGCATTTTGCGCCTCTCCTTACAGTTCCGGCCCAATTTCGATGTCAACAAAGGTGGTCATCCCCCAGCGTAGTTTGGATGTGTCGCCGTCGGTGATGTCAATCAGAACGGTGTAGGTCACATCGCCGGCCTTGGTTTCAGATTTGGGGGTGATGCGGACAACTTTGCCGGTAAACTCTTCGCCGGGCAGGGCGTCAACGCTGATGCTGACATTCGCCCCCGGACGCACATTGACCACATCAATTTCAGTCAGGTCATCAGTTTCAATTTGCCAGCGGGAGTTGTCGCCCAGAGAGATGGCGAGTGTGCCTGGCTGGACAATTTCACCCTCTTCAATATTCAGGCTACCAATCGTGCCGCTAAGCGGCGCAATCAATTCGGTTTTGGCCAGTTCCGCCTGGGCCGAGGTAACCCCAGTCTTGGCGCTCTCAACCCCGGCTTCGGCAATCTTGACCCCGGCTTCGGCCACGGCGATGTCTTCATCCGTCGCGCCGGCCTTTAACTCATCCAAGGCAGCCTGGGCGCTGGCCACATCGGCCTGGGTCTGGGCAATCTGTTCGGGGGTAGCGCCGGCCTGGGCCTGGGCCAGAGCCGCCTGGGCTTTGGCCACGCCAGCGCGGGCTACGGCAATGGCTTCTTCAGTGGCGCCGCTGACCAGTTTATTGTATTCGGCTTTGGCCGCTTCGTAGGTCAGAGTCGCTTTTTGCAGGGCTACGCCGTACGGTTCGGCCACTTTGGGGTCGCCGTAAACAAACTTGTCGTAATCGGCCTGGGCCAGGCGAACTTCGGCTTCGGCTTGCAGCATCTTGGCCGAGGCGGCCTGGATATCTTCATCACGGCTGCCGGCCAGCACTTCATTCAGGCTGGCCTGGGCGGCGTAAACTTCGGCCCTGGCGACATTGATGGCTTCTTCAGTTGGCCCGGCAATCCGCTCGGCCAGGGCGGCCTGAGCTTTGGCCAGGGCTGCTTCTGCCTGGGCAATTTGTTCAGGGGTAGCCGAAGCCCGGGTCTTGGCCAGGTCCGCTTGCGCTTTGGCTAAATTGGCCTCAGCTTCAAACAAGGCTGCTTCGGCGGAAGCCAGATTGGCTTGATAGGTGGTCTGGTCGAGTTGAGCCAGCACGTCGCCTTTAGCTACGGTATCGCCTTCTTCAACTTTGATGTCGGCTACCCGCCCCCCCACTTCAAACGAGAGGTCGGCGTCGGCTACCGGCACCACAAAGGCTTCCGCGGAGACAACCGCCGGGCCTGCGGCTTGAGCCTCGGCTACCGGCTCAGCGGTGGGCGTTTCGCTGCCGCCACAAGCGGCAGTGATACCCACCATCAAAGTCAAAGCAAGAGTTGTGGCAATAAGTTTGAGATTCATGAGTTGCTCCTTCACAGTTTGCATGCATCGGCTAAATGTTACCATGCTTGTTCTAATAATTTCCGTACTGTTTACCAGTTACTCTACGAGTTATCCGGCAAAAAGTTTTTATTTCTCAACCCCTCGCCAAAAACACGCAGGGCGCGGCGATAGAGCTGGGTAGGGTTTTCCTGTTGAAATTTTGTTAAATGGGTTTGCTCTAACACCGCCAGACCGTGGACCAGCGCCCACAGGCTAAAAGCCATATCTTCCAGGTCAAAATCTTCGCTGACAGTAAACTCGCCGGTTTCGATGACCGCTTGCACTGCCTGTAACAGCAGATGGTAGGGCGAGTCGCCGTTCATTGCCTCCTTGGCCAGATGGGTCTGTTCGTGGCTGAGCGAGGCAAAGATGAGGCGGAAATATTCGGGATGCTCGCGGGCAAAATCCAGGTAAGCCAGGCCCATTTCCAGCAGCCGGTCGGCCGGTGACAAATCGGCCGGGACGCGGTTGAGATAGTTGCTCAGCAGCCCCAACCCTTCGACGCACACAGCGGTGACGATTTCTTCTTTGCTGTTAAAGTATTCGTACAAACCGGAGGGGCTGTAATCAATCCGGCGGGCCAACTCGCGGAGGGACAGTCCATCTGGACCCTTTTCGGCAATAATTTCTCTGGCCGTCTGTAGGATAGTCTCTTTAGTTTTGTAATAGCGCCGCTGACGGGGTGAAAGCTCTAACATATTTTGAATAGTGTATAAAAATTGAACGATGTACGGAAACCATTGTATCAAACGAGAGATTGTTTGTCAATCGGTTTCTTGTTAAGAATTTGTAAAATGTTCCAAATTCTTACACTGCTCGTTTACCGCACATATTGCTATTTTTTGAACCTATGCTTGAATTATAACCGCGAGTAGGGTGTAGCGTCATCCATCAAAAGTTGTATTGTAGAGGCTACGAAAGTTGGATTTCTGCGGTGTTATGGGGGGAGTATAGCAAAATTGAACAGCGTTCGGTAGTGCCGCCAGTCACCTGTTTAGGTGCGGGAGGTCATATCATTGAAGTGACGGGAGTCACAGGAGCGCAAAAGCTTAGCTTTTGCGCTCCCCAAAGTTAGCTTCTCAAACGCTCAGCGCCGTCCGCATGCGCTCCAAAGCCTGGGTGAGGATGGAACGGGGACAGCCAAAATTGAGCCGGACAAAGCCCTCGCCGCCTGGCCCAAAGTGAGCGCCGTCGTTGAGGGCGACGCGGGCCTGCTTCAAAAAGAATTGGAAGGGGTTGCCCTCAATCCCGGCCTCCCGGCAGTCGAACCAGGCCAGATAGGTGGCTTCGGGAACGGTGGTTGTCAAACCAGGCAGATATTCCTGGACATAGTTGACCACAAAATCCCGGTTGGCCGTCAGGTAGCGGCGCAGTTGGTCCAGCCACTCGCCGCCGTCGCGATAGGCCGCCAGAGCCGCCGTAAAGCCCATGACATTCACGGCCAGGGCCATACCGGCGGAGACCATATTCAGGCGGCGGCGCAGGTCGGGATTAGAGACGATGGCAAAACTGCATTTCAGCCCGGCCAGGTTAAAGGTTTTGCTAGGAGCCATGAGGGTGATGGTACGCTCGGCAATTTCCGGAGCCAGACTGGCCAGAGGGACGTGTTGGGCGCTGCCCAGCAGCAGGTCACAGTGAATCTCGTCGGAACAGATAACCAGGTTGTGGCGGAGGCAGATTTCGGCCATGCGGGTCAATTCGGCGGCGGTATAGCAGTAGCCAACGGGATTGTGCGGATTGCACAGGAGAAATAGGCGGGTCCGGGGGGTGATTGCTGCCTCAAAGGCATCATAATCCAGCTCATAAACCAGCCGCCGGCCTTCGCGCCGAGCGACCAGTTCGGTTCCATCCAAGATGCGCCCGTGGTTCAAAGGCGCTTTGAGAAAAGGAGGGTAAACCGGGGTTTGGACCAGCACGCCCGTCCCCGGCGAACCGATAGCCCGGCTGACCACGTTGAGGCCGGTCACCAGGCCGGGCAGAAAGACGATCTGCTCCGGGCTGACGGTCCAATGATAGAGTTGCTGCATCCGGTCGCAAATAACATCCAACAGTTTTGGCGAAGGCCGGCCATAACCAAAAATGCCGTGCGCTACCCGCTCATGCAGCGCCCGAATCACCGGTTCCGGCACAGCAAAATCCATATCGGCCACCCACAAAGGCAGCACCTCGTCGCCGTAGTCGTTCCATTTGTAGCTTTCGCCGCCCCGGCGCTCGATGTATTGGTCGAAGTTATAGTGCATGGGTCAGACTCCTGAAAGAAGGGTAGACAGTAGATGGTAGACAGGAGAAACACTTGGTGACTGTCAAAGAATAAGTTCCCTTAGTTCCCAGAGAACTGATGGGAACTAAGGGAACTTGTAGGAACTCAAGATGGAAAAATAACTTCGGATGCTCACACACCTGCTACTTTGCTAGTAGCTACCTGTCAATGGCCGTTATAATAGCAGAGCCAGACGAGGGGAGCAAGTGTTTCGCCGTTTGCGATTCGTTCCCCGGCCGAAATTGCGGTAAGATATAGGCTGGTAACTCTGGCAAGAAAAAGCCGCTTTGCAAACAGGATAGAATGAAATTTTTTGCCGGCGATGACCGGAGACCGGGGACCGATGACCGGGTAGCTATCATCGGTCTCCGGTCTCCCGTCTCCGGTCTATTTTCAAGGAGGGTTGAATGTTCGAGACGCTACCTCAAGCTGCAACTGCAATGAGCCAGTGGACCTGGCCGCAAATCGAGCCGTACTATCGTGACCTGAATGCCCGCCCACTGGACTCGGCCACCGTGACCGCCTTTCTGGCGGATTGGACTCGCCTGAGTGAGCGATTGGATGAAATCTATCAACGCCTCTTTATTGCCACCACCCTCAATACCGCCGACCACGAGGCCGAGCAGCAGTTTAACACCTTTCTGGATGAAGTTTACCCAGCGGCGCAAGAGGCCGAGCAGCAGCTTAAAGAAAAGCTGCTGGCCAGCGGCTTGGAACCGGCCGGTTTTGAGCTGCCCTTGCGGCGCATGCGGGTTGAGGCGGCCCTGTTTCGCCCGGAAAATCTGCCGCTTTTTACCGAAGAACAAAAGCTGGCCACGCAGTACGATAAAATTATCGGCGCGCAGACGGTCGAATGGGCCGGCGAGGAGTTGACCTTGCCCCAGTTGCAGCCGCTTTATCAAAACCCGGATCGAGCCGTGCGCGAGCAGGCCTGGCGGCTGGCGGCCCAGCGCTGGCTGGCCGACCGAGCGGCAATTAATGAATTATGGCAAAAGTTTTTAAAATTACGCCAACAAATGGCCGCCAATGCGGGCTTGACTGATTTTCGGGCTTTTCGCTGGCAAAAGTTGCACCGTTTTGACTATACCCCGGCGGACTGTTTTGAGTTTCACCAGGCCATCGAGGCCGAGGTGGTCCCTGTTGCCAGCCGCATCTACCAAAAGCGCCGCCAGCGTCTGGGGGTTGACGCCCTGCGCCCCTGGGATTTGGAGGTAGACCCGCTGGGCCGGTCCCCCTTGCGCCCGTACCGAGCCGCCGCCGACCTGCCGGCGAAGGGCGCGGCGATTTTTCAGCAGCTTGATCCGCACCTGGGCGCTTATTTTGAAACCATGCGCCGCGAAAACCTGCTCGACCTGGAAAATCGCAAAAACAAAGCGCCCGGCGGCTACTGCGACGCGCTGACGGCAGTCAAACGGCCCTTTATTTTTATGAACGCTGTCGGCCTGCACGACGATGTTCAAACCCTGCTGCACGAAGCCGGACACGCCTTCCACGTTTTTGAAAGCAGCGCCCTGCCTTATTACCAGCAGCTTTACGTGGGCGAGGAATTTGGCGAGGTAGCCTCGATGGCGATGGAATATCTGGGCGGGGCTTATCTATCCACGCCCGGCAGTTTTTACACTCAAACCGAGGCGGCCCGCGCCCGTATCGAACACCTGGAGGGCGCGATTTTGTTCTGGCCGTATATGGCGGTGGTGGACGCTTTTCAGCATTGGGTGTATGAAAACTCGGCGCTCAGCGCCGACCCGGCCCGCTGCGACGCTCACTGGGCGGCTTTGTGGCAGCGCTTTATGCCCGGCGTGGATTGGAGCGGCCTGGAAGAGGAAATGATGACCGGCTGGCAGCGCAAACCGCACATCCACCAGATTCCGTTTTATTATGTGGAATACGGCCTGGCCCAGTTAGGCGCGGTGCAGGTCTGGCGCAACTCGCTGGCCGACCCGGCCGGGGCGGTGGACAGTTATCGCCGCGCCCTGGCCCTGGGCGGCACGGCTTCGCTGCCCCAGCTTTACGCCACCGCCGGGGCCAAATTCGCCTTCGATGGGCCGACCCTGCGGGCAGCGGTTGCGTTGATGGTGGAGACGGTTGAGAGGTTGGAGGGGGAGTGAGAGGCGACGTGTTGCGTGTTGCGTGAGATAAAACGGACGGAACACGCAATACGTTTTGGCTTAGGCAACTCCAAGAAAATAAAACGTCATTCTTGTGGTGCGTAGTGCGTGGTGCGTGGCAAGTTTACGTTACGCACCACGTACCACGCACCACGCCGTTGAAGGATTTAAATCTTGGAACTACCTTATTTTAAATTTGAAACTTTCTAATGCTTGTAGCCAAAACAGAGTTTACGCTGGAGTAGCTTCACTACCTTGTAAGGTCAGTAATAAAATCTCCTCTGCTTCCGGGGAGACTTCAATCAGCACAAAGTAAGCGGCCGGATAGAGATAATCTTCACCTGTTTCATCAATTATTCTTAAATAATTGCTCTTAGCCGCCGACTCATCCGGCAGAACCCGGTAAACGGTTCGAACCTTTAAATCGTCAATATAACCGCCGTCATTGATGCAAACGGTAAAACGTAAATGCGTGTATTGTTTCAATATCAGTAATTTTACCAACGATCTCGAAATCCATTAAATAGCGAACATATTATTGCCCGCCCCCTTCGATAACCACAATCTAATCTGACGCTGGCGAGTCACTGACTTAAACATTCAGAGCAAAAGTTACCGCTCAACCCCTGGTTTGAGGTTGGTTTGGTTCAAGCTGTCTCTTTTTTCAGCCTTTACCGGCATCGCTTTTGACAACGCCCTGGTGGGCCGAAATCCTTATTTTGTCCGGCAGGCTGCTCATCACTTAACCCCATTATAACCGAAATGACGCCCACTGAACAGGGGATGAGGGAAAAATTGAGCTAATCGTTCAACAAAGTAAGGTTTTTCGCAGCCTAACTTTGGATAGGTGACAATTGGGACTATTTCTGATAATATTGAGACAACAAGCCAGAACCAAAGAAGAAAGAAATAAGAAATAAGAAAATTGCCTCCTCTTATTTCTTAATTCTTATTTCTTCGAAAAAAAACCTCTTACTTGTTGTAAATGCTTCATTGAACCTAAAATAAGAGAGGACAGGGGTATGGAACCACGAGTGTGGCACCAACATTACGATCCCAGCGTGCCGGTTTCGATTGAGTATCCACGCCGGCCGGTGGATCAATTTTTGCGCCAGAGCGCCCAGCAGCATCCCGAGCGCACGGCGCTGATTTTTGGGGGCATGGCCCCCTGGCTGGGCGAGCAGCATCGCCGGCTGAGCTACCGCGAACTGGATGCGCTGGCGGATCGCTTTGCCGCCGGCTTGCAGCAGCAGGGCCTGCAAAAAGGCGACCGGGTGGTGCTGTACATGCCCAACTGCCCGCAGTATGTCATTGCTTATTATGGCACGCTCCGGGCCGGCGGCATTGTCGTGCCCAGCAACCCGCTGTATGTGGCCCGTGAAATCGAGCACCAAATGAAGGACGCCGGGGCCACCTTTGCCGTCGTCTTGAGCCTGCTTTACAAAAACGTTAAACAGGTCCGCGCCCACACCGCGCTCAAACAGGTCATTGTGACCAATATCAAGGAGTATTTTCCCGGTCTGCTCAAAACCCTGTTCAGCCTGGCCAAAGAAAAGAAAGAAGGCCATCAGGTGGACATTTCCCAGGATGCCGGTACAGTCTGGTTTCAGGATTTTTTGGCGGCCGCACCGTCCGCGCCGCAGCCGGTCGAGGTGACGCCTGAAGACACTGCTATTTTGATGTACACCGGCGGGACCACCGGCGTGCCCAAAGGGGCGCAGCTGACCCACAGCAATGTAGTGGCCAATGCCCTGCAATCGGCGGCCTGGTTGAGCGGGGCCGGTCAATCGGCCGGTCCGGAAATCATGCTGACCGCGCTGCCGCTGACCCACAGTTACTCGATGACCGTCTGCATGAACCTCTCGGTGTTTGGCGGCCACACCCAGATCGTCATCCCCAACCCACGCGATATGGTCCATGTGCTCAACGCCATCAACATTCACCGGCCCACCTATTTTCCGGGCGTACCGGCGCTTTACACCGCCATCACCAATCACCCCGATGTGAAAGCAGGCAAGTATGATTTGAAATCTATCAAGGCCTGTATCAGCGGCGCGGCCGGGCTGCCGGTCGAAGTGCAAACCCAGTTCCAGCGCATCACCGGCGGCCGCCTGGTGGAGGGATTTGGCCTGAGCGAAACCTCGCCGGTGGCCCTGGGCAATCCCCTGGGCAGCGGGGGCCGGATTGGGACGATTGGCGTGCCTATTTCTGATACGGACGTAAAAATTATGGACCCCGAAACAGAAGAAACCGAGCTAGGTCCGAACCAACCGGGAGTAATTTGTATTCGCGGGCCGCAGGTGATGAAGGGCTACTGGAATATGCCCAAAGAGACCGCCGACGCCCTGCGCCAACATGCCGACGGCCAAATCTGGCTGCACACCGGCGACATCGCCCAGATGAGCGAGGATGGCTACTTCCGCATTGTGGACCGCAAAAAGGATATGATTTTAGCTTCGGGTGGCTTCAATGTTTATCCCCGCGACATCGAAGAGCGGCTGTATGAGCATCCCAAAGTGCTGGAAGCGGTCGCCATCGGCGTGCCGGTGGACAGCGACAACCAGCGGGCCAAGGCGTTTGTGGTGCTCAAACCCGGCCAAACCGTGACGCCCGAAGAACTCATTGCCTGGTGCAAAGAGGGCCTGGCCCCCTACAAAGTCCCCAAATTTGTCGAGTTCCGTTCGGAGCTGCCCAAGACGATGGTCGGCAAAATTTTGCGCCGCCAGTTGATGGAGGAAGAAGCCCAGCGTGAAAAAGCGCCGGTTTCCAGTTAAAATTCAGTAAATCACGAATTGAGGAGCCAGCACGCCCACGTGCGGCTCCGTTCGGCACGTGGGCGTGCCTCACTCCTCTAAAATTGTGATTTACTGAAATTACACTTTCTCCGTCTTCAAGCCTTGCAGTAATATTTCCAGAGTAGTCATGGCTTCCTCCAGGGCCTGGGGTGGGTTCTCGGCGTGGGTAATCCACAGGGCGGCTTCGTTCATTGCGCCGGATAAAAGATGGGCCAGGGCGTCGAGCGGCTGGGGCTTGATCAGCCCGGCGTGGATCAAATCGGTCAGGCCGGCTTTAAGCGACATCAAGCCGTAGGTGGTATCAACCCGCCGCCACGAATCCCAGCCCAGCACCGCCGGGGCGTCAATAAAAACAATCCGTTGAATCTGGGGATCGAGACAAGTTTCCAAAAAAGCCCGGCACCCGGCCAAAAAAGCGTCCCAACCTTCTGACGCGGCCTCAGCCGCCTGCTCGATGCGCTGGCTAATCTCTCCCTGCACTGCTTCAAAAACGGCTAAAAACAGATCACTTTTGCCGGAAAAGTGGTGGTACAATGCGCCTCGGGTTACCTGGGCTGCCTGCACAATTTCCTCCGTCGAAACATCATGATAACCCCTCTCACTGAATAGGCGGCGCGCTACGGCGGTAAGAGTTTGCACCGTAGCTTCCCCTTGAACCACTTTGGCGCTCTTTTTTTCCAAATTCATTGCTTTTAACCCTTGACATACATACTGTTTGTATGTATAATTAGATTTATCTGCGTACATACAGCTTGTATGTATATTATACAACTCTCAACAAATGTAGAAAAGAGGGCAATGATGAATCTATCAAGTTTCTATCCGGTGATTGGAACGGTCAAATTACAGGAGTCGCGGGATTTTTATTTAACCTACTTCCCCTTTACCCTGACCTTTGAGGCAGATTGGTATATCAGCCTGATTACCACTCAAAATCCGCCGTTTCAACTGGCCTTGCTGGATTATCGCCATCCCAGTGTGCCGGAAGGGTTTCGCCGGCCAGGGCAGGGCATCCTCCTCAATTTTGAGGTGGATGATGTGGATGCGGTGTATGAACGGTTTAAAGCGGCGGGTCTGCCCATCCATCTGGAGCTAAAGTCGGAAGCTTGGGGGCAGCGTCACTTTATCACGGCTGATCCCAACGGCATTCTGATTGACGTGATCAAACTGATCCCACCTTCAGCCGAATACGCGGAGCAGTACAGCCCGGAGGCGCTGGAAGAATTAGGGCGAGATTAGAGATTATTTCGGCTCGTCCGGGTTACGAGATAGGGAGGAAAAGATAAGTGAGCCTCAGTGTTTACAAAATCCGGTGAAAAATTAGCAGGTTGGGTCCAATCGAGTATAATTCGCTGACTTTCGACAAATCTATTATGTGGCAAGAGGGGGCTGCATGGATTGGATAACCGACCCGCAAATTTGGATTGCCTTTGTAACCTTGACGAGCCTGGAAATTGTCTTAGGGATTGACAATATCATCTTTATCTCGATTTTGGCCAGCAAACTGCCCCACGATCAGCAGACCAAAGCGCGCCAGGTAGGGTTGAGCCTGGCGATGCTGACCCGCATTGCGCTGCTCTTTTCGCTGTCGTGGATCATCGGCTTAACTGCGCCTTTTTTCAGTATTTTCGGCCAGGAAATTTCGGGGCGAGATCTGATTTTGCTGCTGGGCGGTCTCTTCCTGCTGGGCAAGGCGACCTATGAAATTCATGAACGGTTGGAAGGGGAAGCGGGACACGCCTCGGCCAAGGTGGCGGCTTCCTTTACCAGTGTCATTATCCAAATTCTGCTGCTGGATATTGTCTTTTCGCTCGACTCGGTCATCACCGCCGTCGGCATGGTGGACGAGTTGGGGGTGATGATTGCCGCCGTCGTCGTTGCGGTGGTGATTATGCTGTGGGCCGCCGGCCCGGTCAGCGATTTTGTCAACCGCCACCCGACGGTCAAAATGCTGGCCCTGAGTTTTCTCTTGCTGATTGGCTTTTCGTTGGTGGTCGAAGGGCTGCACCAACACATTCCCAAAGGCTATATCTATTTTGCCATGGGTTTCTCGGTCTTTGTGGAACTGCTCAATCTGCGGCTGCGCCAAAAAAGCGATCCGGTCAAACTCCACGAGCCTTACGTGGCCCCGGCCAACAAGTAATCAGACGAGAAACGGAGTCCAAAGCTTGCTTTGGCCTTTCCAAGCCAAGGTTTGGACTCCAATTTTTTCCTCGTTTCCAAACTCAGTTTGGAAACGAGGAAACTTCCAAAAACCTACTCCGCGCTCAAATCGTGCTGCTCGGCTTGGGCCAGGTCAATGGTCATCACCCCATCCTCGCCGCCGGTGTCAACCACTACCTCGCGGGCTACGGCATGTTTGCGGCTGATGGGGCCTTCGACAAAGGTGCGAGCCAGCTTGAAGCCCACCACCGTCCCCTCGTCGTTGACCAAAATATCGCCGATAATGCCCACCCGCGTGCCGCCCGGTGTGTCTACATCGCGGCCCGCTAAATCCTGCCGCCGCACCCAGGTATCCAGTTCGGCCACCTGAGCCTCCTCAACCACCACCTCCGAGTCAGCCACCAGCACGGCATCAACCCCAAAGAGCGTAATTCGGTCGCGGTTGATGAGCATATTCTTGCGGCTAAAAATGCCCTCGCTGCCCAGGTAGAGGCCAACCACCCGTTCCAGGTTGCTGTCCAGATAAAGGTCTTTGACTTTGCCTAACAGTCGGCCATCGGTGAGACTGTAAATAGGTTTTTCGGTTAAATCTTTACCCGCACGCATAGTTTTTCTCCTTTGAAAATGGTAATCGGTAGTCAGTAACCAGTAATCAGTAGCCAGTAGTCAGTAGCCAGTAGTCAGTAGCCAGTAGTCAGACTGATTACTGAACACTAACTCATCTTATGTATACCCTTCTGCTTTCAATTCATGCAAGGTTTTGTTACGGCGATTCAGATCATCCAGCTTATCCGGCGCGGCCAGGACGACAATTTCATCGCCAACCCGTAAGCGAGTGGTTTGGGTCGGTGGAATATTGACCTGCTCGCCCCGCGCGTGTAATAGTACGCTTAAGCCCTCTTCCTCCTGGAGTTCGGCCAGCGGCACATCGTACAGGGCCGACAGGGTCACTTGCAGCCGGACGATGGCCTGCTCGATGCCCTCGATGGCGACGCTACGGACATTCATCCGGTTAAGCGCCGCCGAAACAAAATCGGGCGCGGCCAGGGCCGAGGTGCTGAAAACAGCGTCAATATCAAAAGTCTGGCGCAACTGCTCACCCAGCCGATCATCAAAAATACGCATCACCACCCGCAGGGCCGGTTTGAGGGCGCGGGCGGCCAGGGCGATTTGCAAATTAACCATGTCGTCTTCGGTGCAGACCACCAGCGCTGCCGCTTGCTGAATACCGGCTTCGATGAGGGTGGAATTCCAGCGCAGATCACCATATTTGAGCGGCACGTTCATTTCGTGCAGGCGTTCTCCCAGGCGCGAGGGTTCAAAATCCAACCCAATGACCTGCCGGTTCAGGCTCAACAAATTGGTCACCACCCGATAGCCGGTGTGCCCCAGGCCGCAGACCAGAATCGGCCCTTCGCTGCCGGGGGGCGGGGTGTTGTGGCTCAGGCCAAACTCGATCAGCGGCATCAGCCGGTCAATGGTGGTAAAAATAAACAAATTGTCGCCGGCTTGCAGGAGGGTGGCCGGGTCAGGTTCAATGGTTAAGGTGCGCCCGCAGTTGTAACAAACTACGGTTATATCCTGGGCTTCGGCCACTGCGCCAATGGTGTGCCCCAGTATCGGCGAGTGCGGGCCGATGGGCACCCGGGTTAAAACATAATTCCGCTCCCCCAGGGTAAAGGTTTCGATAATTTCGCCGCCGATGGCGGCATAAGTGAAAGAGAGCGCCGCCACCGCCGACCGGCTGATAATGGCGTCTACCTTGAAGCTGTTTTTGATGTCGTTGACAAGTTCATCCTCAAAGAGACGCAGAATGATGCGCGCCCGCCGGTTGAGTTCTCGCGCCCGGAAGGCAATGCCCAGGTTGACAAAATCTTTGTTGGTGCAGACCAGCACCGTTTTGGCCCGTTCGATGCCAGCCTTTTTAAGCGTCTCCTCGTTTTCGGCGTCGCCCAGAATAACGGGCAGATCGGCGGCCAGCAGCTCATCCACCAGCGACGAGGGTGTTTCTTCGATGCCGGCCAGCGGCTGTTGGTAGGCCAGCAGTTGCCCGGCCACCCGGTAGCCCACCCGGCCCAGCCCGCAAATGATAATATGATTCTTGACGGTGGCCTCAATCACCGCTTCTTGCCACTCCTGGCCCCGCTCGCCCCGGACAAAGGCAATGCGGATAAAGCGAATGACCTTCAAGCCCAGGTAGGTAAAAAGCACCAAACCCACCGGCGGCACAACGATGGCAAAAATATCCAACTCGCTGCCGGGCGGCATATCGGCATAGGTGAGCTGAAAAAAGGTCATATTGATAACGGCATACACCGCCTTGATGTAGGTCAGGTATTCGTAATCCTCACCCCCCGGCCTGACCTGATTGTAGCGCAGTTGAAAGATGTAGGCCGTGCCGAGAATGGTCAAAAGCAAGCCCAGGGCCGTGAACCAGGGAAAACGGTGGGCAAATACCGCCGTATCTCGTTTAAAGCGGAGCCATTGGCGCGAGTTGAAGAAACCTTTTTTCTGGGCCATGGTCAATGGAGATTGGACGCTTTGCGTAGAGATTCAATAGATCCAAGTTTGAGGAGCCAGCACGCCCACGTGCGGCTCCGTTCGGCACGTAGGCGTGCCTCACTCCTCGAAAATCGGATCCACTGAGATTAACAATCTCCAATCTCCAATCTCTTTTCGGCGTTCCTAAAGTAACGGTTCGTCCTCAGCCGGAGGCTCTATAGCTTGCAGTTGAGCCGCGATGCGCAGCTTGTTTTCTAAATTGGTAATCAGTTTTTTGGTTTCCTGGATGCTTTGAAAGTCGCGGGCCAGTTGGTGAGATTGCAGGGCCGCTCGATACCGCTCCAGGCGCTCGGAGATAGCTTCGATGAGTTCGGGCAAACGACCGGCGGCGCGGGCCGTTTCGGCCAGGTCTCGAAATTCAGCCGAAGTGGTGGTATGGAAGGGTTTCCTTTCCTGCATCTGCCATTTCCTCAACCATGCGCCAGGGGAACTGATTTCATTGTAGTCGTCTTCGATGAAATGGCAAGTAGAAGTAGAACCTAACGGTCGTTAAAACCTTATGTAATATTTTTGGAAGACTGGAAGGTTGGAAGGTTGGAAATTGCTCTGGCCAGCCTTCTAACCTTCCAACCTAAAGTCTGTGTCATGAAAAACAAAAAGCCGCCCGATGGCAGGCGGCTTGAAAGGGCAAATGAGAACTAACGCCATTCCCACAGAACTTCGCCACCCAAGATTTCCCGAACCTGGTTGGCAAATCGCACCGGGCGAACCGGCTTGCCGATAAAACTATCAAACCCGGCCTCTTTGACCCGCCGGATGTCATCATACATGACGCTGGCAGTCAAGGCGACCACTTTGCTGTGCGCCAATTGGGGATGGCGGCGAATTTGTTTGATAATATCATAGCCGGTTTCGCCGGGCATGTAGATGTCAACCAAAAACAGGTCTACCTGAGGTAGGCTTTCGGCCAGGGCAATGGCGCTGTGGCCGGAACTACAGCAGTGAACTGAAGTCGCGCCTTCCATTTGGAGCAGGTCGAGGGTGGCTAAATAAGAATTGGGATCATCCTCAACCACAATAATCGTCGCGTTTTCCAGGCTGGTTTTCATGAGGTTGTTACCTTACTTTCCACAAAATTTTGGCTCAACACCGGCGGAATTTCAGGGAACGGGAGGTCGGCGGGGGCAACGGGCAGGGTAAAATGGAAAGCCGCGCCATGCCCCGGTATACTTTCAACCCATAATTTCCCGCCGTGCAACTCGACAAACTTTTTGCTGATGGGTAAGCCCAGCCCCGTGCCCACTTTTCTCAGGGCAAAGGCTTCCTCGGTTTGCTGAAATTCCTCAAAAATCCGCTCAAAATCTTCGGGGCGGATGCCAATGCCGGTATCAATGACGCTCACTTTGACAAAACCCCCGCCGTTTTGAGCCGCACGGAGGGTTATGCTGCCCCGGTCGGTATACTTGACGGCGTTACCCAGCAGATTGAGCAGCACTTGCCGCAAACGGGTTTCATCGCCGATGATGCGCGGCAGCGCCGGGGCGATTTCCTGGCGTAATTCAACCGGCTTATCGGTGATCAGGCCGGAAACAGTCGTCATGACGCTCTGGCTCACCGCCGCCAGGTCAACCTGCTCTTTAAATAGCTCCATCTGGCCGGCTTCAATTTTAGCCAGGTCCAACAAGTCGTTGACAATTTGTAGCAACAGTTCGCCAGAGTTGTGAATGCGGTTGAGATAGTCGGCCTGCTCCTGGGTAACGGCCCCGTGATGACTTTTGGAGAGGATATAAGAGAAGTTGATGATTGCGTTCAAAGGGGTGCGCAGTTCATGGCTGAGGTTGGTGATAAAGCGCGTTTTTAGCCGGTTTGCTTCGACGGCGGCGGCTTCGGCGGCTTTGAGCCGGAGGTTGGTGGTTTCCAGGAGTTGATAAGCCTTTTTTAATTCCTGCTGGCTTTCAAAAAGTTCCTGCGTCCGCTGGTGAGCGCGCTCCTGGCTGTTCAACGCCCAACCCATAGCCGTTGTCAGATGGTCGGAGCTGACCCAACTGACCACAGCCATACCGCAGGTCATGAGAAGCGGCGCAATCAACGGGCGAGCCGTTTGCCAGGAAAATCCATAAAAATAGAACGCGACCAGCAGGGTTGCGGCTACGGCAAAGATAGCTGTCTGCGCGGCTGCCTGGGGACTGATTAACAAACCGGCCATCGCCACAATTAACAGCAGCAAATAGACGTGCAGCGTGTTAAAATCCGAGTTGGGCCAGAGCATAAAAGAGAGGACGGTCAGGATCAGCCCGCCTACAAAAACATAAGTGGCCCAGCGAAAATGGTCATCATGGTATAATTTATAGCTGAGGACACAAACAACAGCGGTCAGGGTGGAGGGCAGCCACCAGAAGCGGTAATCTCCCTGGTTGGCCGGGGCAGCAAAAGATTGGGCCAGCAGCATAACATAGAACAAAATCAAGGCCAACGTTGCCACCAAAAAAATGACAACGGTAAAGGTATCTTTTTGGAGTTCCTGTAAATCGGCGTCACGCATCTGTCATCAGGGGAGTTAACATTAACTACAAACCGATTGTACAGGCTACGCCGGGGTGAAGTCAATTGCCCATTTATCCTAAAAAGGTAGACGGCAGACGGTAGACGGTAGACAGGGAAAACACCCCGTCTACTGTCTACTGTCTACTCTCTCGGCAGGGGGTGAGTATTGGCAAAAATCCAGGCGGCGGTGTGCAGCAGGGAAACGGCAATGAGGAAGAGGCTGGCCTGGGCGAGTTTGGCCCGGTCTGTTACGGCGCGAACCAGCAGCAAACCGGCCAGCAGGGTGTAGACAAAAGCCGAGGGCGCGAACAAATCCCAATCCTTGCGCCCGCCGTAATCGGGGTTCCACAGCCAGGTTAGCAGAACGTACATGGCGGCCATAACGGCCA
This sequence comes from Anaerolineales bacterium, assembly GCA_015075405.1. Taxonomy (GTDB): domain Bacteria; phylum Chloroflexota; class Anaerolineae; order 4572-78; family J111; genus DSQQ01. Next base: position 131,563 of record JABTUK010000002.1, on the reverse strand, counting down.
AGAAGTAGCCAAAATCCCGCTCGGCAGACCGGTCGAACAGGGTCAGGTCGAAACGGAAGCGGGCCATCAAAATTAGCGCCAGCAGGGGCAGGCCAAACGGGGAAATGAGCAGATGGACGTTGAGCCAATCCAGCAGGTGCGCCGCCGAAAACATGGTGTAGGGCTGATACTTTTGCCACTCCGGGTCAATTTCAAACAAGGGCACAAACCAGACCCCATCGCCGCCGCCGGGCCGGTCCTTACCTAACAGCGCGGCCAGGCCGTGACCGCCGCTTTCCATCAAAGCCAACACGCTCGCTCCAACCAGCAGCGGCGGCAGTAGGATTTGCCAGATCGCCCCGATCGTTGAGACACGGCCTCGCTGCCAGCACAGCCAGCTCAACAGCCACATCCCCGGCCACAAAAAAACCGTCGAAGGGTGAAAGGCATTGGTCAGCGAGAGGGCCAGCACCGGCCAAACCAGGGGAATCTCTCCGGCTAACGCCCGCCAGCCCAAAAAGAGCGTTACCAGCAGCCCCAACGAGATCAGGGTGTAATTTTCGACATAACCAAAAAATAATTGCATGGAGCCGGTGGTCAAAACCAGTCCAGCCACAACTGCGCTTTCCAGCGGGCTGCGGCCCAGGCGGGCGGTAAAAGTGAGCAGCAGATAAACAAAAACCATGCCGCAAATAATACTGGTCGTCGCGTAAACACTCTCCACCGGCCAGCCGAGCAGCGGATTGGCGACAAACTGCCACAGCCGCTGGTGCAGAAAGACGGTGAACGGGGCCTGCCAGTTGTAAATGACCCGCAGTTCCAGATCGGGCGTGGACAAAGCTCTGGTTAATAAATAGGAGTCGCCCCAGCGCAGGTGACGCAGCCGGGCCAGCCAGAAGAGCAGCCCGGAGAGAAGGGCGATGAGGACAAACCAAGCGTGAGGCGTGAGGCGTGAGGCGTGAGGCGTGAAACATAAATCGTAAATCGTAAATCGTAAATCGTAAATCGTAAATCGTAACCCTGCCAGGACCATTTGATGGATGGTCGGGATAATCAATGCGCCGGCCAGCAAAGCCAGTGCCCAGCCGAGCCAGGGTGAAAAAAAGGTGTAGGGCCACAGGCTCCAGAAGGTCGCTTCGGGCAGGTGAGGGGCGGCCAGATGCAAGGTGAGGAGGGTCAAGCCCCACAGTTGCGCCAGGGACAGCAGCCAGTCCTGGGCAGCACATGGGGTGACTTTGGTGGGCGTTTCAAAAGAGTAGGTCGTCATGCGCGGGCCTGATGAAGCAGTCAGTTTACCGTAAAGCGGACGAAGTGACAATTTGGCTTAATCGGGTTCACCGGGCTGGCACGACAAAATTGCCGGCACTTACGTGGTGCGTAAAGAGACAACCTTTTCAGCCGCCGACAACGTTACTTTTGTGCCGTCCGACTCAGGCAGCAGCGCCGCCATTATTATTGTGGCGCTATTGGCTGTGTTTATTCTTCTGCCAATCTGTCTTATTGCCATTTTGTTGTTGCTGGGTCCGGTTGTGGGCAACGTTTTCTCCAATATTGTGGACAATCTTTAAACGCCCGTGCCGCAGTAAAGATACTCGCTGGAGCCAATTTCTGAGGAGTCATCACGAGCCTGACGGCATACCACCAATGATGAAAATGGAGTCCAAAAGCATAGCTTTTGGACTCCGGCAAAGCTATTTTTGAAGGAGTACGGTACGCCTACGTGCCGCACGGGGCGTGCTTGCTCCTCAAATTTAGATCTACTAATCCTCTACGCCACCTGCTCTGTCACCGTCACTTCGGTCTGAATCCGGCGCTCGGCTAACGCCTTAAAAAAACGCCCCGGATCAACACTCGTTTCCGGCGGACAAACCCCTTTGGCCGCCACCTCCCCGGCCGCCAGCCAGCGAGCGACCACCGCCGGCGGCACACCGACCACCAACGTTCCGCCGCTGACGCCATACGCCTCATGCGGCCAGGCCGTCGTATCTACTCGAATGGTCAGCGGCCGGCCATTTTTGCTCCCCTCGACCACCGTCGCAATATCTTTGAAGCCGAGATTTTCGCCGCGTTGGGTAGCTTCGCTGCGGAGCAGGACTTCACTCAACACGTCGCGGGGGCGCACCTCGACCTCAACCAACTCCCCACCCGGCAATTTGGCTTTGACCTTGACCGGGGTTTTATCGCCCAGACCCAGTTGGGTCAACCCCTGCAAGCGGCGGAAGGCTTTTTCGCTGTAGCCAAAGAAATTGATTTTGAAGAAACACTCCTGCACCCCTTTGTGGGCGTAGCTCAGCGGCAGCGTGGCCGCTTCGGAGTGGAGGGTCAGGTGGGCCAGGCGGTGGCCGATGGGGGCGCGGAAATCAAAGGCTTCCTCTTCGGACAGCGGTTCTAGTTCGATAAATTGGCCGTCGCGGAAAACCACCGGCTTTTCGGTCATCTCGTCCAGAATGGTCGCCAGGGAGTAGGGCCAGGCCAGGCTGTCCCTGGAGTCAGTCGTTGCGCCGTTGTAAATTTTGATCGAGCGGATGGTGTCGAAACGGTCGGCCACCAGGGCCGGCTGGACATTGGCAATGCCGGGGCAAGAGCCGAGGCCGAGGATGGCGGTCAGCCCTTTGGCTTGAAAATCTTCGTTCAATTCCAACTGCTTGCGGGTAGTGTGGAACAGCCCGCCCAAATCCAGGTAATGGCAGCCCGCCTCCAGACAGGCCCGCATCACGTCGAGGTTGAAGTAATACTGCACGCTGTTGATCACGCAGTCGGCTCCGCGCAGCAGCTTGACCAGCGCGGCCTGGTCGGTCACGTCAATGGCCGCAGCTTTGAAGCGACTGTCTCGCGGGGCGGCCTTATCCACCGTTGCCTGCGCCCCGGCCTCGTTCAAATCAGCCACCACAATTTCGGTTACGTCGCCGGTCAACGCCAAATCGCGGGCAATCACTTTGCCGATAATCCCGGCTCCGCCGAGAAGAATGATTTTTGTCATCAGGTCTGCCTCCTGGGTAAATGGAGATTGGAGATTAAAAATCCAAAATCGTAAATCTAAAATCGTAAATCGTTTCTATCTTATTCAGATTTGAGGTTATGAACAAATTGCCCTCTCCGGGTCAGTAGGATGCAAACAATTTCAAACGAGGGGATGTTACAATGAGAGGCTTTTTTATTTCGGGCCAATTGTGCCAATTTTCCCAATCGGGAAGCATGACCTATCCAAACTGTGACATTTGACACTTGTGAGGGTCTGGGTTGAACCCTATCATGGAAAAAGATTTTCGCCCCCCTTCATCATCAGAATAGCGAGAATTTTGGTAGTGTTCAGGCGCGGGTTATAATAATTACCCATGCCTCCTGAAACATGTTCGAAATAATGTGAAGTGTGAAAATTTTTTACTGGTAATGACCGGAGACCGAGGACCGACGACCGGGACTCTGCCGTAGGGCCTGACCTGTCTCCGGTCTTCGGTCCCCGGTCTTATTTACGAGGAGGATACTCTATGGCAAACCAAGAGCAGCCCGTTTCGGGCAATGGGCGGCTGTTAACCGAATTTTCAGCCCCCTCTTATGAAGCCTGGCGTCAGGCTGCCGAACAAACCCTCAAGGGCGTGCCTTTTGAGAAGAAGTTAATCGGCAAAACCTATGAAGGGATTGATTTGCAGCCCATGTACCGGCAGGAAGATGTCGCCGGCCTGGCTCACGTCAACTCCTGGCCCGGCGCTTTTCCCTTTGTGCGGGGCAGCCACGCCGCCGGTTACACCGCCGCGCCGTGGCTCATCTCGCAGGAACTTCCCTACAGCACCCCCGAAGAGTTCAACCAGGCCGCCCGGCATGATCTGGAACGCGGCCAGACGGCCCTGACCCTCATCCTGGATACGGCGACCCTGCTGGGCCACGACCCCGACGAGGCCAGCGCGGGCGATGTGGGGCAGGGGGGCGTCTCCATTGCGACGGTGGACGATCTGGCTAGAGCTTTGGCCGGGATTGACCTGGAACAAACGCCGCTGTATGCGCAGGCCATTTCGGCGGCGCTGCCAACTACGGCAGTGCTGATGGCCCTGGTGCGGCGGCAGAAAAAAACGGTTGAAAAACTGCGCGGCGGCATCGAGATGGACCCTTTGGGCATCCTGGCCCAGTCGGGTACTTACCCCCGCTCGTTGGCCGGCGGCTATGACCGCATGGCCCAACTCATCACCTGGGCCAGAGCCAATGCCCCTCACCTGCGCATGGTCACGGTCCACAGCCAGCCCTATCACAACAGCGGCGCGCACGCTGTGCAGGAATTGGCCTTTGTGCTGGCTACGGCGGTTGAATATGTGCGCGAGATGCTGGCCCGCAACCTGGATGTTGATGTTGTGGCCCCCCGCATCCGTTTCTCTTTCTCGGTCGGAGCCAACTATTTTATGGAAGTCGCCAAGCTGCGGGCGGCCCGGCTGCTCTGGGCCAAAGCAGTCGCAGCCTTTGGCGGCAGCGCCGACTCCCAGAAGATGGCGCTGCACGTCCGCACCTCGGCCTATAACAAAACCATTTACGATCCCTATGTCAACATGCTGCGCGCCACCACCGAGGCTTTTGCCGGCGTAGTCGGCGGCTGTGACAGTTTGCACGTCAGTTGTTTTGACGAAGCTATGGGTCTGCCCGACGAATTTTCCCGGCGCATTGCCCGCAATACGCAAATCATTTTGCAGCAGGAAAGCCATCTGACCCGGGTGATTGACCCGGCGGGCGGGGCCTGGTATGTCGAAAAGCTGACCGACCAAGTGGCCCGCAAAGCCTGGGCGCTGTTCCAGGAAGTTGAGAAACAGGGCGGCATGGCCGCAGCGCTGGCCGCCGGTTTTCCGCAGGAGCAGATTGCTCAAACCGCCGAACTACGCCAGACAAACCTGGCTTTGCGCCGGGATATCTTGGTCGGAACCAATCAGTACCCCAATCTCAAAGAAACCCCTATCGCCACCCGCACCTCTGACTATGAAACCTTGCGCAAAAAACGCGCCGCCCACATCGGCGAATATCGCACCGCTCTGGACAACGAGGCCAGCACAGTGGTCCTGGAAAAACTGGCTAATATTCTCAATGCCGGCCCGGATGGAGTGATTGAAGCGGCCATCGAGGCGGCTTTGGCTGGAGCCACTCTGGGCGAAATTGCCCGGACGCTGCGCCAGGGCGACGAGACGCCCCTGACGATTACGCCCCTCCGCAGCCATCGCCTGGCCGAAAGATTTGAGGGTTTGCGCCGGGCCGCCGAAGGATTTCAGGCGAAAACCGGCGGCCGGCCCAAAGTTTTTTTGGCCAACATGGGGCCAATCCCGCAGCACAAGGCCCGCGCCGACTTCTCGACCGGGTTTTTCCAGGTGGGCGGCTTTGAGGTTATCAGCAACGATGGTTTTGGCACGGTTGGCCAGGCGGCCCAGGCCGCCCTGGCCTCTGGCGCGCCCATCGTCGTCATCTGCTCCACCGATGAGACTTATCCCGAACTCGTCCCCCCGCTGACCCAACAAATCAAAGCGGCCAAACCCGACACGCTGGTAATTCTGGCCGGTTATCCCGCCGACCAGGTTGAGGCTCACCGGGCCGCCGGGGTGGATGATTTTATCCACGTGCGGGCCAATGTGGTCGAAATGTTGTCGAACTTGCAGCAAAAGCTGGGTGTAGGAGCCTGATGATGAGCAAAAATCCTGATTTTACCCAATTGGATTTCGACGCCGGTTATCCCGTGGTGGATGAAAAAAGCTGGCGCGAGCAGTTTGAAAAAGAAACCGGCCTGCCGGTCGAAGAATTTATCTGGAAAACGATGGAGCAGATTGACGTCAAGCCGCTCTACAGCGGGGCCGACACCCAAAATCTGGAGCATTTGGGCTACGTGGCCGGGCTGCCGCCGTTTTTGCGCGGCCCCTACCCGACCATGTATGTCACCCGGCCCTGGACGGTGCGCCAGTACGCCGGCTTCTCTACGGCGGAGGAAAGCAACGCTTTTTATCGCCGCAATTTGGCCGCCGGACAGAAGGGACTGTCCATTGCCTTTGACCTGGCCACGCACCGGGGCTACGACTCGGAGCATCCGCGGGTGGTGGGGGATGTGGGCAAAGCCGGGGTGGCGATTGACTCCATTTTGGACATGAAAATCCTGTTTGACGGGATTCCTCTCGACCAAATGTCGGTCTCGATGACCATGAATGGGGCAGTTTTGCCGGTCCTGGCTTTTTACATCGTCGCCGCCGAAGAGCAGGGGGTCAAACACGAGCAGTTGACCGGTACCATCCAGAACGACATTCTCAAAGAATATATGGTGCGGAATACCTACATCTACCCGCCCGAACCCTCTATGCGGATTATCGGCGATATTTTTGCCTTTACCGCCCAGAATATGCCCAAGTTCAACAGCATCAGCATCTCCGGCTACCACATGCAGGAAGCCGGGGCCACCGCCGACCTGGAACTGGCCTACACCCTGGCCGATGGCCTGGAATATGTCCGCACCGGCCTCAAAGCGGGCATGGACATTGACACCTTTGCCCCGCGCTTGTCCTTCTTCTGGGCCATTGGCATGAACTACTTTATGGAAGTCGCCAAAATGCGGGCCGCCCGGCTGCTGTGGGCCAAGCTCATCAAACAGTTCAACCCCAAAAAGGACAGCTCGATGTCGCTGCGGACTCACTCCCAAACGTCGGGCTGGAGCCTGACCGAGCAGGACCCGTTCAATAATGTGGTCCGCACCTGCATGGAAGCGATGGCCGCCGCGTTGGGCCACACCCAATCGTTGCACACCAACTCGCTGGACGAGGCCATTGCCCTGCCCACCGACTTCTCGGCCCGAATTGCCCGCAACACCCAGCTTTACCTGCAAGATGAGACCGGCATTTGCCGGGTAGTTGACCCCTGGGGCGGCTCCTTCTACGTCGAAGCCCTCACCGACGCGCTGATGCACCGCGCCTGGGGTCATATTCAGGAAGTCGAGTCGCTGGGTGGGATGGCCAAAGCCATCGAAACCGGCCTGCCCAAGATGCGCATCGAAGAGGCCGCGGCCCGGCGGCAGGCGTATATTGACTCCGGCAAGGAAACAATTGTCGGCGTCAACCGCTACCGCCTGGATAAAGAAGAACCGATTGAAATTTTGGAGGTGGACAATACAGCCGTGCGTCAGGCCCAGCTTGAGCGGCTGGCCCGCCTGCGGGCAGAGCGGGATGAAGCCAGGGTTGAGGCGGCGCTGAACGCGCTGACTGACGCCGCCGAAAACGGCCAGGGCAACCTGCTGGCCCTATCTATTGAGGCGGCCCGCGCCAGGGCCAGCCTGGGTGAGATTTCCAGCGCTTTGGAAAAGGTCTTTGGCCGGCACAAGGCCATCATCCGCTCCATTACCGGCATTTACAGCAGCGAGTTTGGCGAAGAGGAAGAAATTGCCGTGGTCAGGCGCATGGCCGACGAATTTGAGCAGTTGGAAGGCCGCCGCCCGCGCATCTTGGTGGCCAAGATGGGCCAGGACGGCCACGACCGGGGCGCTAAGGTCATCGCCACCGCCTTTGCCGATATGGGCTTTGATGTGGATATCGGCCCGCTTTTCCAGACGCCTGAAGAGACAGCCCGCCAGGCGGTTGAAAATGATGTCCATGTGGTCGGTTTTAGCTCGCTGGCCGCCGGACACAAAACGCTGCTGCCGCAACTGGTCAATGAATTGAAGAAACTGGGCCGTGAGGACATTATGGTGGTTGTGGGTGGAGTCATTCCCGCCCAGGATTATGAGTATTTGCGGGCAAATGGCGCTTCGGCTATCTTCGGGCCGGGGACGATTATCCCCATTGCCGCGCAAAAGGTGGTTGAGGAGTTGAAGCGTCGGGTTGCGCCTATGCCTGCCCATGCCTGAGGAAAGCCAGAAACCGGAATGTGCCCCACCGCAAGCAGGTCAGGAATTTGCCAGCCGGGTCATTAAAGGGGTTGAAGGCCGCCACGATGGCCTGCGGTCAGAAACCCGCTTGGATGAGCCTGCGCCTCAACCTGACCAGTTAGTGATTCGCCGCCGCCAGCTTAGCCTTGACGACTACGTGCAGGGCGTGCTGGCCGGCGACCGGACCATCCTGGGGCGGGCCATCACCCTGATTGAAAGCAATGCTCCGGCCCACATGGAACTGGCCCAGGAAGTGTTGAAGCAGTTGTTGCCGCACACGGGCCGTTCCATTCGGGTGGGCATAACCGGCGTACCGGGCGTGGGCAAAAGTACCTTTATCGAAGCCCTGGGCATGCATCTGTGCGAGCAGGGCCATCGTTTGGCGGTGCTGGCTGTTGACCCTAGCAGCAGCGTCAGCCGGGGCAGCATCCTGGGCGACAAAACCCGCATGGAGCGATTGTCCCGTGAACCGAAGGCGTTCATCCGCCCGTCACCGTCGAGTGGGACGCTGGGCGGCGTGACCCGCAAAAGCCGGGAAACGATGCTGGTGTGTGAGGCCGCCGGTTTTGATGTCATCCTGGTTGAAACGGTCGGCGTGGGCCAGAGCGAAACGACGGTTCGCTCGATGGTGGATTTTTTTCTGCTGCTCATGCTGGCCGGCGCGGGCGATGAGCTGCAAGGCATCAAAAGAGGCATCATCGAGCTGGCCGATGCCCTGATTGTCAACAAGGCGGACGGCGAAAACAAAGTCCGCGCCCAGGCCGCCAGGGCTGAATATGCCCGCGCTTTGCGTTTTCTTTCCTCGACCACGGAAGGCTGGCATGTCCAGGCTTTTACCTGTTCCGCCTTGACCGGCGAAGGGATTGCCGAAATCTGGGCGGTCATCGAGGCGTTTCGTGAGACCACTACAGCTTCCGGTGTATTTGCCGCCCGCCGCCAGGCCCAAATTCTGGATTGGATGCAGGCCATGATTGAAGAACATCTCAAAACACTTTTCTTCAATCATACCGGCGTCAAGCGTATTCGCCCGCAAATCGAGCAGTCCGTGCTGGCCGGAACCCTGCCTGCTACCGTAGCGGTGAAAATGCTGCTGGAAAAGTTTGAGGGGGATAAGGGGAGTGAAAACAGTAACCAGTGAACAGTAATCAGTGAACAGTAATCAGTGAACAGTTGGGATAACTGGCAACTGACTACTGACCACTGATTACTGATTACTTTCCGAGGAGGAACAATGAGTACCAAATTAAATCATATCGCCATCGTCGTGGAAGATATAGACAAAGCCATCGCGGTCTACCGGGATGCGATTGGCCTGCCGCTGACGGCGGTCAATGAAGAACCGGCTGAAGCCGTAAAAGTGGCTTATTTTCCCACCGCTACTGGCGAAGTCGAACTGGTCCAACCCACCACGTCCGACTCCGGTATCGCCAAATATCTGGCTAAAAAAGGGGAAGGGCTGCATCACGTCTGCCTGGAAGTGGACAACATCGAAGAGACCGCCGGGGTGCTGACGGCCAAAGGCATGGAGGTGCTGGGCGAAATCCGCACTAATAAGCGCGGCGACCGCTACATCTTTGTCCATCCCAAATCGGCGCATGGTGTTTTGATTGAACTTTACGAACCGGCGGGGCGTGGGGCGTGAAACGTGGTGCGTAGTGCGTGGTGCGTGGTACGTAAATACACGCACCAGATTACTGTTTAATCCGAGTTCGGATTTAGCTCGAAAATCACCCTTCGATACGGGCTAACGCCCTACTCAGGATGATTTTCGGCTTAAATATCGCATCCTGAGTAACGCGGAACGAAGTGGAGCGTGTATCGAAGGGTGCGATTTATAAAACTCCGACGTCAGGTGGCTAAGAAATCCAGAGCGAACGATTGTATAATTTTTTTAGCTTTTTCAAACGCCTGGGCCGCTTCTGGCACAAACCGGCTGATGTGCCCCGGCACTGCATTTTCGACCGCCGCTACGGCTGCGCTATCCCTTACCCCATCCCCACCGAAAGCCTGGGCACCAGCTTCGATTTGCAGGCCATGGCCAACAACTGCGGCTACATGGGCGGCGAGGGGCACTGGTGGCACATTCACCATTCTGCGCCCGCATTTCACGGAGGGATGGCCCAGAGCTGCCCGCACAGTTATCGTCCGGGTGGAACCAAGCAGGCCAAACCTTGCAAATGCGAAAAAATGGATTTTTGGCAGGAGAAAATCAAGCAGCATGCTCAGCGTTGACGAACGGCAGTTTGAGTTAGGTTACACCCCCATTGCCTGCGGGTTAATGGTAGCAGCGCTCGCCTGTGTCCTGACCTCGGCGGTGGCAGCACTTTGGTGGTTTTTTTTGCGGGGGTAACAGAGGAGAAAACTATAAAACCTCTGTGCCTCTACATTTTGGCGTGAGTTGTTTGAGTATAATTTGTTGTTCGGCTGCTTGTAGTTGGTGGCAGACAGGAGTACACCAAAAGCATGGCAATTCGTGTGGTTCGTCTCGGGACGCCTCGATCCCCCGACGAAGGGCTACGGCTGGGAACGGTTCGCCGCCCACCGCGGGGAGTGCGCAAGGAGGACTGGGGTCGGCGGGATTACTTCGATGTGTGGATGCCGGAACTGGCGCCGAGCGAAGACTTACGCGCCTGGGCACTGGCCGAACCCCTGACGCCACGACGGTGGGTGACTTACAGGCGGCGCTATCTGGCCCAGATGCGACGCCCGCAGGCACAGCGCCTGATCACCTTGCTGGCTGCGCTTTCCTCGCAGACGAACTTCGCCGTGGGCTGCTACTGCGAAGATGAGTCCCACTGCCACAGATCCCTGCTGCGAACCCTGCTGGCCGAGCAGGGGGCCACGATCGCAGACGGGGATGCCGGGCACATCCTCGCACAGGCGGGGTAACACAGCCGGAGCAGCCGTGATCCGACGTGTCGCGCAGCCGAACGGCGATACTGGGATAGGATACTTTGGTCGAGGAACAGGTCAGGCAAAAGATACTTGGATGTTGGCATGGCAGTGTTATTAGAACAGAAGTTATCTTAAATAGTCGCTTGTTTTACCCACCCGCCTGCGCGCGAAGTGGAGGGCGTTAGCCTCCGCAAAAAATCTGTGAAAGCTGTGCCATCTGTGGTTAATTTTCTCAAGGAGCATTCACTACCTGATACATGAATTAACGTTGGTTGAGTTGACTCAACAGACTAATACCTTGGTTAAGAGATGTTCAGTCCAAATTACCCCTTAAATGGCGGGTGAAAGCCAGGCGGAGGCAATTTAATATCCCAGCGGAACACGATTTGGAGTTCCTCAAGCCGATCCAGGGCTAAAAGTCGGTATAACCACCGCCAACCGAATTGAAATAGGCTCAAATCACGGCGATCGGCTCGGTCAACCTGATCGGTTTGACCGATTACAATTAGGTGGGTCCCCAGACCGAGGGTAATGCAGGTCGCAATGGCCACCGCCAATAACAAACGGTCAATGTGAGCAGGCGTGGTCATCTGGCATCGACTCAAGGCAAAACCACGCGACTTACAATTGCTAAACAAAGTTTCAATCCAGAAACGCATTTTATAGAGCAGATGGGGCTGGACATCGAGAGATAAGTTCGAAATGAGACACAAGGGTTCGGGTTCATCCTCAGCCCACTGGATGCTCATGGTTAAGTTAGGGCGCTGATGTAATTCGGTGAAGCTCACATTTTCCCAGGAATAGACCTGACCGGCCAAGGGTTGACGCGTTTCATAGGCGGTTTGGGCGGAGACCCAAGCAGCTTCCGGTTCAGTTTGAACCAGATAATTGCTTTGAAACCGAAAGATGAAACCCCAGCCTTGGTGACATAACCAGCCAATGACAGTTTCGTTACTAAACTCAGCATCACCCAAGACAATCACCTGGCGGTAATCATTAAAGTAGGGATGCACCTTTTCCAATAAGCTTTTTTGAAATTCGCCTTTGACATGCCCTTTTTTGCCTTGAAGGGTTTGCCAGATAATCGGTAAGACCGTCCCGTGATAGACCAGCGCAATGACCAGCACCCGACATTGCGGGCCCACTTTAGTGCAGTCGATAATCAAATAGACCGTTTCAGCACTCAACGTCGCTTGCATAGCATAGACAAAAGGAGCAAAGAGGGTCTGGGCATCAACCCGACTATCAGCTACAAACTCACTGAAACGACGCACGATACTGGCTAATTTGATCGGCAGGGGCACACACATCGCCATCGCGTAAAGTTGGACGTGGGGACCGAGAATGACGCCGGTTACCATCATCGCCAGTGTCTTGAGTAAATGGTCCGCCACCTGTTGATTTTGCCCTTGATAAGCCTGTTGGAGCAATGTCTTCATTTCCAGATAGAGTTGATGATTGGCCATTTTACTTATCCTTCCCTGAACGTTTTTGACAGGACAAGCTTAAAAATGGCCCCGGTTATCCCGATTTGTTAAATTAACCGCGATTAAATCACGAATCAGGCAGTGAAATCAAGGTAAGATTTTTTCGTGAGGCAACATAAAACCATGGGCATTTTTAATTGTCGCTACTGAGTATTTCTAAGACTCTGTTGGGCATTATTATGTTAAGTAATGGTAGGCAACTCTGAGATGACAAATTTGGCACGAAAGAGATAATGAGAGTTGATGATTGAGCCATAAAAATCGAAGGAGCCAAAAATGTCATTGTATCAGCCTCATACCTTTGAAATTCCTGAAGAGACCATTCGGGTGGCCCAAGCTGCCTTTCCCAAGGGCAACATCTATCTGACCATACGGGAGAAATTGGGTCCCTTGTTCAATGATGCCGACTTTGCCTCACTATTCGATTGGCGGGGCCAAACAGGTGAGTCCCCAGCCTTGTTGGCCATGGTCACGATTATGCAATTTATGGAAGACCTGACCGACCGCCAAGCGGCTGAAGCCGTCCGCAGCCGGATTGATTGGAAGTATGTCCTGGGCCTGGCCCTGACTGATCCGGGCTTTCACTACTCGATCCTGGGTCCCTTTCGGGATCGGTTACTGGCAGGGGGGCAGGAAGCGTTGTTGTTCGATCAGATATTGGCTCGCTTGAAAGCCCACAACTTGTTGAAAGGCAAACATCAGCAGCGAACTGATTCGACCCACGTCGTAGCGGCGGTGCGTCATCTGAACCGGCTGGAATGTGTTGGTGAGACTTTACGCCGGGTGTTGGATGACCTGGCCCGAGTGGCCCCGACGTGGTTGTTAAAGCAGATCCAGCCCGATTGGTTTGACCGGTATAGCCGACGGATCGAGATGTGCCGGCTGCCGACCGAACAAAGTGAACGAGATGCCCTACTGCAACAAATCGGCCAAGATGGCTCTCACCTCCTGTACGCTATTTATAGTGAAGATGCCCCGGATTGGCTGCGCGAAATTCCAGCCGTTGAGGTGATGCGCCAGGTTTGGATTCAGCAGTATTATGTCGTTGACGGTCAACTAAAGTGGCGCGATCAAAAGAACTTACCACCCCACAAATTGCTGATTGTCTCACCGGACGATCTTGATGCTCGCCATCGCACCAAACGGGAGACTCACTGGGATGGCTATAGTGTTCATTTGACTGAGACCTGTGCCATCGTCGAGGCACCCAATCTCATCACCCATGTTGAAACCACACCGGCCACGACCGCTGATGTTGAGATGACTGAAACCATCCACCAGGCCCTGATTGCAAAGGATTTACGTCCCGACGAGCATCTGGTTGACCGAGGGTATGTTTCTGTGGATCACCTCCTCAAAGGCCAGACCGAGCACGACATTGACTTGATTGGTTCAGCCGGAGGGGGCGGAAGTTGGCAAGCCCTGCTCGGTCAGGGCTGCGATATCAGTTGCTTCGTGATTGATTGGCAAGCTCAAGTCGTCACCTGTCCGCAAGGTAAACTCAGCCAAAGTTGGCAGTTCCGGCGCGAGAAATATGGTCATCTCTATATTCAGGCCCGCTTTGCTCCTCCTGATTGCCGAGCCTGCCCCTACCGCCTTGATTGTACCAAGTCCAAACGGGGCGTCCGCGTGGTTAGCTTCCGCCCTCAGCCTGAGTATGAAGCACTCCAAGCCGCTCGCGCTCGACAAGAAACAGGTGAATTCAAGACCAAGTACAAAAAACGGGCCGGGATTGAAGGTACAATCTCTCAAGGGGTTCGTGCCTTTGGCTTGCGGCGGTCTCACTTTCTCGGGTTAGCCAAAACCCATTTACAACATTTAGCCACAGCGGCGGCTATGAATCTGACCCGGACGGTTTACTGGTGGTGGGCTGGTGAGGATAAATCTCCGGTTTATCGTTCACCTTTTGCCAAACTTAAGCCAGTTACTATTTAACATAATAATGCCCAACAGAGTCGTCTAATTGTCGCTTGACACTTAACTTAATGACATTGATCTATGGGTTCTCAAATTTGTGCAGCAGCCAAAATACTTGCTGCGCCAGAACTCCAATCTAATGATGCGGAGACGTAAAGAAATCCAAGTGAATACTAAACCCTTATTTATTGGCTTGTTGCAAGGCGATAGCAGTTTAAAAGCTACTCGTATTTGGGTATAGGTGTCTTTTGCCAACCTTTTCATTGTTTTACCGTCTTATGATGAAGTTTTTCTCAATTTTGTTGGCTTTGGTTGCCGGTTTCCTATCTATAACCATTACTAACGCCCAAAAAATAGAGCCAAATGCCGGTGTAGTTTTGCAGCAGGGTCAGGATGTACCCTATGATATTTGCCTTGAGTCAAAAACCTGGCTGCGCCCGGCTGAAGCAGAATTGACGGCGCATATTCGAGGGGATCCACGCTATACCGAGGAGATGGTGAAAACCTCAGTCGTGTGGACAGAGGATTTTTTAGTATATCCCGGTGGTGCTGTAGCAGATGGGCAGATGTTTGATTGGGCGGGTTTCTGGACGGCAGCCGGGCAAATTACCCGGAAACAGGATGGGCTTTGCCAACATCGTCAGGCAGATGTGTCACTGCTAGGAAAGCAGGAAGAGATTTGGCTTAAATATCATCGTCTTATCATGTTGAAACATTTGGATAACACAGTTGTGTTTGTAGTTGAACCTCAAAGGCAAGGGTTTCAAGTAATAGACTTTTTGCGCCAGGGTACTGACACACTCCAACTCATTTTTGTCACGTCTGACGATAAGGAAATCATTAGAATTGAGCACTCTCAACTGCCTACTGAAAAGGTAACCTACCTTGATCCTGTTAGCATAGCCCCCCCGATAGACCTTCCCCCCACCGGCTCAACAAGTCAGGTTAGTCCAAGATTTTTAATATGGATCGGATCGGGTTTGGGTTTAATTGTTATCGGTGGTCTGCTACGGTTTGCTTAGAAGTTGGTTACAGATAATCTTATCCCGTGTAGAAAGCAAGCTTTAACACAAAAGCCTCCGAGATAGAGCTTATCTCGGAGGCGCTTCTTCTGAAGTTTGTTGATTTTGGCTGGTGTCCACGCTTCGCGTCAGTTTCGCCACGAGGAGTAGACTCAGTAGATCCAATTTTCCGAGGACGCGAAGCGGGCACGCCCGCGTGCCGAACACCGCCGCACGTGGGCGTGCTGGCTCCTCAAATTTGGATCCACTGAGACTGCTTCGCCTGCGGCTCGCAGTAACATGATAGTTTGGCTTACTTAGCGTAATCCACCGCCCGCGTCTCGCGGATGACGGTTACTTTGATCTGACCGGGGTATTCCAGGCTTTCTTCCACCTGGCGAGCGATGTCTTTGGACATCTTGATGGCGGCGTAATCGTCCACCTCTTCGGGGCGAACCAGGATGCGGATTTCGCGCCCGGCCTGGATGGCAAAGGTTTCTTCCACGCCGGGGAAGGCGTTGGCGATGTCTTCCAACGCTTTGAGCCGCTTGACGTAATTTTCCAGGCTCTCGCGGCGCGCGCCCGGCCTGGCCCCGGAGATGGCGTCGGCCACTTCTACAATCACCGCTTCCAGCGACTCCTGTTCCACTTCATGATGGTGGGAAGCGATGCAGTTGATGACCTTGGGGTTAACCCCACAGCGTTTGGCAATATCCGCCCCAATAATGGCGTGCGGACCTTCAATCTCGTGGTCAACCGCCTTGCCGATGTCGTGCAGCAGGGCGCCCTCGCGGCAAATATTTACATCCGCCCCGACTTCGTTGGCAATAATCACTGCCAGCCGCGATGCTTCAACCGCATGGGAATGTTGGTTTTGGCCGTAGCTGGTCCGGTATTTCAAGCGGCCCAGCAGTTTGATGATGTCGGGGTGGAGCCGGTGGACGCCGGCCTCGTAGGCGGCGCGCTCGCCCTCTTCCTGAATTGTTTTGTTGACCTGTTCGCGGGCTTTTTCAACCAATTTTTCAATCCGGGCCGGGTGGATGCGGCCATCGGTGATGAGCTGGCTCATGGCAATGCGGGCCACCTCGCGCCGCACCGGGTCGAAGCCGGTCAAAATGATGGCTTCGGGGGTATCGTCCACAATCACATCCACCCCGGTGGCGTTTTCAAAGGCGCGAATGTTGCGGCCCTGGCGGCCAATAATGCGGCCCTTCATATCATCGCTGGGCAGCGGCACCGCCGAAACTGTGGTTTCGGAGACCTGTTCGGAAGCGATGCGCTGCATGGCCAGGGTAATGATATTCCGCGCTTTGCGGTCGGCTTCTTCTTTGATGTCCGCTTCAACCTGGCGGATGACGCGGGCCATATCTTGCCGGGCCTCCATTTCGACCGCTTTGAGCAGCTCCTGCTTGGCCTCCTCCTGGGTCATGCTTGAGACCCGTTCCAATTCGGCCAGGCGTTCTTCATTCAGTTTTTCCAGTTCATTGGTCCGTTTGTCAATCTGGCTCTGGCGTTTGTTGAGGTTACGCTCTTTGCGGTCAACATTTTCCAGGCGGGCATCCAGGCTCTCCTGGCGTTTTTGAACCCGCTCCTCTTGCCGCTCTATTTCCTGCCGCCTGCGCTGAATTTCTTTTTCGGCCTCATTGCGCAAGCGCAGGGCTTGCTCTTTGGCCTGAACTTCCATTTCCTTGCTTCTGGCTTCGGCCTTGGCGACAATGTCCTCGGCCTGGGCCTCGGCGTCTTTCATTTTTCGGCTGCTGAGATTACGGCAGTAGTAGTACCCTGCCGCCGCGCCGATGACTAGACTGATAATACTGTCAATAAGGATGACAAAGATATCCATGGAGCTACTTTCCTCTGATTCGTTGGGTTATTCTGACTCATTGAGTGAGGCCCAGGCGCGGTTGGCCGCTCCACTGGCGGTCTCGTAATTGAAGCCGCGCCGGCTTAAAAAGGCCATCACTTTCTGCTTAAATTCTTGTTCCTCTAAACTTTTCCAGCGATAAAACTTGCCTTCTATCGCGCTCCAGGCCGACTCATCTTCATCCAAATCGGCCAGGGTACTTTCGATCACAGCGGGGTCCAGCCCCTTTTGTTTCATTTCGTAACGCAGCGCCTGCCGCCCGCGCGGACGAAAGCGCTCCCGATTTTCCAGCCAAAACTGGGCAAAAGCT
Organism: Anaerolineales bacterium; assembly: GCA_015075405.1. GTDB lineage: Bacteria > Chloroflexota > Anaerolineae > 4572-78 > J111 > DSQQ01. The sequence continues at coordinate 114,243 of JABTUK010000002.1, read as the reverse complement.
TCGTCGTCGAGATACTGCTCCTGCCGCAAACGAGCGATAACATGCTCGGTCACTTCGGGGGCGTAGCCTTTATCGCGCAGATTACGCTCGATTTCGGCCTGGCTGCGCGGGCGGTAGCCCAGGTATCGCACGGCGCTGTTGTAAGCCTTGTCCAATTCGTCATCAGCTTTGAGCCGTTCAATCTCGGCATCGCTCAAAAGTTGACCTTTTCTCAGGCTCGCGGCGGCGATGGCCGTTAAGGCCAGGGCAAATTGGCCGTCTATAAAAACGTTGACTCGCTCCTTATTCCGTTTTTGAATTTGCAAGGCCGTAATCATCCCGGCCATGGGTTAACTCCCCCAAAAGAAAAAGCTGTGGCGCAACACGTCACAGCTTTTAAAGCAGACGATTTAATTATTGAAACAAAGGGTGACTTATCTCGGCGGCAACAGGTAGATAATCGGGCTAATTATTCTTAACCGGCATAGCCTAACATTGCCAGAGGAGAGGAGTCAAAAAAACTTTTTGCCTCGCTGCCCCCTGATGTTAGACTTGCAGTCAGCTAAACGGTCATAAGCAAAATATAAAAGCCATCCCAGGCTCCTCTTACCCGGCCCAAGCAGGCCAGCGCCGTATCACTCTGAGCGGTTGAGTTAGCCGTAGTCAAAGGGGGCAGTTTAGTTGCTGGAATCCTTTGGATAGGCCAAGTTAAGGAGAGCATGATGATTAACGACTATATTTCCCGGTTGCAATAAACAATGTTTTGCTGGGCTTTAGGCCCACATTAAACCTTTAAACTTGAAAGTCCAACGTTTGTTTCAAATCATCAAATTTTCAAAAGCTGTGACAACTTATTGAACGTTACAGATTTTATTCGTCTAGCTGTTCAACTGTCTCTTCGGTTCCCCCACTCCCTGCTGTGACCACAGGCCCATAATTGATGGTAGACGGGTCTCGCAGCGGCAGACCAAATTTGGCTCTGATCTTGTTTTCGATTTCAAAGGTTAAGTCAGGATGGGTGGTCAAAAAGGTTTTGGCGTTTTCGCGGCCCTGGGCCAGGCGGGTATCGCCATACGAGAAAAAGGCGCCCCGTTTTTCGACAATTTCTTCGGCGACGGCAATATCCAGAATATCGCCTACCTTAGAAATACCGTGATTGTACATAATATCAAACTCGGCCACTTTGAAAGGCGGCGCAACCTTGTTCTTTTTTACGGTGACACGGGTGCGGCTGCCGATGACATCACCGCCAGCTTTAACGGCTTCAATCCGGCGGATGTCGAGCCGGACCGAAGCATAGAAACGCAGGGCCATCCCACCCGTAGTGGTCTCCGGGTTACCAAACATGACTCCGATTTTTTGGCGTAGTTGGTTGGTAAAAATGACCACCGTATTGGTAGATTTGATCGCTCCGGTCAGTTTGCGCAGGGCCTGGCTCATGAGCCGGGCTTGCAGGCCCATATGCGAGTCGCCCATATCGCCTTCAATTTCAGCCCGCGGCACCAGGGCTGCCACCGAGTCGACCACCACTACCGATAAAACGCCGGAGCGGACCAGCGCCTCGGTAATTTCGAGGGCCTGCTCGCCGGTATCGGGCTGCGATACATACAACTCGTTGATATTGACCCCACACTTTTGGGCATAAACCGGGTCGAGCGCGTGTTCCACATCCACAAAGGCAGCAATGCCGCCCATCTTCTGCGCTTCGGCGATAATGTGCTGGCACAAAGTAGTTTTGCCGGAACTTTCCGGGCCATAAACCTCGATAACCCGGCCCTTGGGCACCCCGCCCACGCCCAGGGCAATATCCAGCGCCAGCGAGCCGGTGGGGATAGACTCAACCTGCAAGTGTTGAGCCTCGCCCAATTTCATAATGGTGCCTTCACCAAAACGTTTCTTTAAATTACCCAGGACAGTTTCTAAGGCTTTAATCTGTCCGTTATCAGCCATGATAAATTCCTGTTCCCTGCATACTGTCTAAAATCCCATCTTAAAAACATCGTAACTGCTCAGCCCTCATGTCATTTCGAGGCCGTAGGCCGAGAAATTCCTACCGCTACATTGGCCTCAGAGATTTCTCCCTTCGGTCGAAATGACATGCCTGAGTAGTTACAAAACATCTGCAATTGACCTAGTTTACATCAACATAAACGAAAATGCAAGAAAAATCTTAAATCTCTTTGTTTTTGTAAACTCCCACCCCATGCGAATCGCCGACCTACCTTGAGTCTGGCATCTTCTTTTTACAAACTGTTTACAAACTCGTAAAACCCGCCTTACAGTTTCTGTTTATGCTGAGTTCAACTATCAAATTTACCCTTTTATCGTCTGGAGGACACCCCCATGAAACGCTCTTTCAAATTGTTCAGTATCTTCAGTTTGCTCGTCGTCTTGAGTCTGACCCTCACCGGGCTGGCCAGCGCCGAAACAATTCGCGGCAAAGGCTGGCTTTACGCCAAAGGCAACGGGGCTGCGACCCTGCGCATGTCCGGGCAAGTCGAAATCAAAGGGCACGGCGCCGGCGCGGTTTACATCTACGGCGCTGAAGAAATCAACGCCAGCGGGCAGGGTAAGCGGGCCAATCTGGATGGCGGCGGTGTGGTCTTTAAGGGTTACAGCGGCGCCATTACCGTTACGGGTGAAAAAATGGTCGTAAAAATGGTCGGGACCAAAATAGAGTTCAAAGCCAGCGGGCAGGGTGTGGCCCATCTGCGCGGCCGGGGTTACTATGAAACGGCCCATTTGCGCGGTGACTGGAACAACCGGGGTCTTGAGATTGAGATTGTGAAAAACTAAATAGCATCCCTGCCCTAAAAATAATCTGAGGAGCGCAAAAGCTTAGCTTTTGCGCTCCTCTTTATTTCATTCCCCGTAGTTTCCTCTCGCGCTGCAATTTTACCGCCTCAATTGGAGCACAAAAGTTAAGCCCCGCATTATACTAAAATATTCTTGTTTGTTATAATCCTGTCAAACGATGGTATAGGGGCGCAGCATCTTTTTACTGATACAATGGCTGAGTGGTATTTGGGTACGGTGGGCTTTAGCTACAAAGATTGGGACGGCGTTTTTTATCCGGCGGGGATGCCCCAACGGAGTTATCTGGCCCATTACAGCCAGCTATTTAACGCAGTGGAATTGGACTCGACGTTTTACGGTACGCCGCCGGTGGGGCGGGTGCGGCAGTGGGCGCAGACAACGCCCCCAGGCTTCAAATTTTGCCCCAAAACCCCGCGTGAAATCACCCATGATTTGCGTCTGGTTGGCGCTGCCGAGGTGATGCTGACTTTTCTGGATACGCTGCGTTGGCTGGGAGACAAACTGGGGGCGGTTTTGATCCAACTGCCGCCCAGTTTTAGCGCCGCCGAATTCGATACGTTGGCAGCCTTTCTGTCCGGCCTTCCCATTGATTTACGTTATGCCGTCGAGTTTCGCCATCCCTCATGGTATATCTCGGAAACCGCCGAACTGCTCAAAGCGCAACGGATGGCCTGGGTCTCGCTGGATTACCTGGATTTGCCCAAGCAAATCGGGTTAACCACCGACTTTTTGTATATCCGTTGGCTGGGTGAGCATGGCCGCTTTGAGCAAAAAGACCAGGAGCGGTTGGACGTTATTGAAGATTTGAACTGGTGGTGGGCATATATTCAGCCGCATTTGGGCCACGTGCAGACAATTTACGGCTTTTTCAACAATGATTATGCGGGCTTTTCACCCGGAACCTGTAACCGTTTCAAAACCATTGTGGGACTGCCTCCCCTCAGCCCCGAACTACCGCAGCAAGCCCGGTTGTTTTAAGCTATTAGGAGTTTGAATAAGTGAATTTGGACCGATTTGCCAAATATACCTGGGGCGTTTTGGCCTATAACCTGGCCGTCATCCTGTGGGGGGCGTACGTCCGCGCCTCAGGTTCCGGGGCGGGCTGCGGCAGCCATTGGCCGCTGTGCAATGGCGAAGTGATTCCGCGTGCGCCGCAAGTGGAAACAATGATTGAATTTAGTCATCGCTTGAGCAGTGGGTTAGCGTTGCTTCTGGTTGTTATAATGCTGGTATGGGCCTTTAGAATTTATGCCAAAGGCCACCCGGCGCGGCTGGGGGCCGGGCTTTCCATGTTTTTGATGGTAACAGAGGCTTTAGTTGGCGCAGGTCTGGTGCTGTTCGAGCTGGTGGCCGGGGACACCTCCGCCGCCCGGGCCTGGGTGATTGCCATTCATCTGATCAACACCTTTCTATTGTTGGCGGCCCTCACCTTGACGGCCTGGTGGGCGTCGGGGGAGCGGCCGGTGCAGTTCAAAGGTCAAGGTAAGCTGGGGTGGGCGTTGGCCCTGGCTTTCCTGGCCATGTTGTTTTTGGGGGCCAGCGGCGCTGTCACCGCCCTGGGCGACACCCTGTTTCCGGCCAGTTCGTTAGCCGAGGGATGGCAGCAAAAATTTTCGCCCACGGCCCATTTTTTGGTGCGGCTGCGCCTGTGGCATCCGTTGATTGCTATTGCGGTCGGCGCTTATATCATGGTCGTTATGGGTGTCGTCAATACCCGCCAGTCAAACTTTCTGGCGCGGCGGATGAGCCGGATTTTTACGGTCTTGTATTTTATCCAGCTTGCCAGCGGCGCGCTCAATGTGGTGTTGCTGGCTCCTATCTGGCTGCAACTCTGGCATTTGCTGCTGTCTGATCTGCTCTGGATCATGCTAGTGCTTTTTGCCGCCCGGGCTTTTGCTCAGCCGGTCTGGCAAGCCAATCCGGTGGACGCCCTCAAGCCAGCGCCGCCCATTGGCCGAGCGGCTTAATCGGGCTAAATTGGGGATAAATGGGTTTAAAAGGGGAAGACCCGCGCTGCCACGACGCGGGTCTTCCATTAGGAGGGAGGGTTCACACTATGATTAACTGTAGTGTGCCTTTATCATAATCTGCCAAGATTAAAAAAAAATGAGGTAAAGATTAAACCAAGATTAAAGAAATTTTAGGACTATTTACTCGGTTGCATAAAGCTCAAAAAGGGTTACAATCTTAAGTAACAGTCTCATCTTCTTTATTTGCGCCCCCTGTTCTGTATTTTCCTGCCGGAAACGACAAGACATGCGGGCGCATTTGTTTTAGCGTCTGGTTTGTTTGGGGATGATAAATGGCTTTTGAAGACCGGATTCGCCTGCCGGCGCTTAATTTGATCCATCGCCGTCCGCGCTTGCTCAACTTGTTAACCCAACTTGTCGAGGCAGGACAGCGGCTTATTACCATTTATGCGCCCGGCGGCTACGGCAAATCTATTTTGCTGGCCGATTTTGCCCAAACAACCGATTTGCCGGTCTGCTGGTGTTCGCTCGAACCCACTGACCGTGATCCCACCTCTTTTTTAACCCTGCTCGTCCACAGTATTACCGATCGCTTTCACGAAATTCAACCGGAGCCGTTATTCAAGCTGGTTCAGCGCGGCGACACCCAGGCCAGTATCCGCCGGATTGCCGATTTATTGGCCGGCGTCGGCCCTCACCTCATCATCATTGACGATTATCACAAGGCTGTCAGCGCCGGGATGAGCCTGGCTCTGAACCGGCTACTTGACCATCTCCCTGCCGCCAGTACAGTGATTGTGGCCGCCCGGGGCGATATGAACCTGGAAACCGGCCAGATTTTGGAATTGTTGATCAGCGAGCGGGCTTCAGGTTTATCAGAGGAAGAGCTGCGTTTTACCGGTGAGGAGCTGCAGCGGGTCATGCGTAAACGCTTTGGCCGCCAGATTGATCTGGATACGGCTGAAGAGATCGCTCGCTCTACTGATGGAAACATTGCCCAAATTCTAATGGCCGGACATACCCAAAGCATCCACGCCGGCCAGTTGATCGGCTATCTCAAGCAGCGGCTTGGCGCTGATCGTGAGGTTATCTATAGCTACCTGGCCGGCGAAGTTTTTGACAAGCAGCCGCCGGAACTACAGCACTTTATGCTGGTTACCTCGGTTTTGCCGGAAATGACAGCCGAGTTCTGTGATGAGCTTTTGCAAGTAAATAATGCCCAAACCCGGCTTGATGAGTTGGTTAGACGGGATTTATTTATTGCTCAAATTGGGGAGGGCTATAAATATCACGATCTATTTGCCGATTTCTTGCGCAGCAAGTTGGCCCAGCAGAATGGGATGTATCATCAGGTTTCCCGGCGCGCCGCCAACCTTTTGGCCGCTCGCTTGCATTTTGAAGAAGCAGTTAACCTTTACCTGGCAGTACAAGCCTGGGACGAAGCGGCGGCTATCCTGGAAACACAGGGCCGGTTTTTTTACGATACCGGGCGGGCTTTAACCTTGAATCATTGGCTGGTGCAAATGCCCGACCCAGAGTTAGCTCAGCACCCTCGCCTGCTCTTGTTACGGGGACAGATATTTAACTATGACTTGGGCGACCCTGAACAGGCGATTACTTTATTTCAACGGGCTGAAGCGCAGTTCCTCAAAAGGGATGACTTGATCGGGGCGGCTGAAGCCCAGATTTGGCAATCGGTCGGTTTACGGATGATGGGTCGGGCTAATGAAAGCTTACAGTTAGTTTCAAAAGGTGTTGATCAATTGGCGGCTTTGCAGGCAGATAATCAGGTAATTGCCTGGGCGGTAAAAAATCGTGGATTTACCCAGGCAGTGGTGGGAAATATGTCTGAGGCCTTGTTAGACACACGGCGAGCGTTGGAGTTGTACGAAGCTTTGGGAGATATATATGGGGTAGGAGTTTGTCATCATGAAATTGGCGTTTGTTTGGTCTCACAAGGAAATATTAAAGGTGCGGAGCATCACTACCGGCAGGCGCTGCGGAGTTGGGAAAGCCTGGGTAACGCCTATGATTTGGCCAACACTTTAAATAGTTTGGGGGTTTCGCTGCTGGCGTTGGGCCACTATGATGAGGCGTTGAAACAGTTTCAAGAAAGTCTTGATGTGGCCCTACAGATTGGGGCGGCCCGGCGGGCGGCTTTTGCCAGGGCCGGCATGGGCGATGTTTATTTGGAGTGCCAGAAGTATAAGCAGGCGCTAAAGGAATATGATTTATCTACCCGGTTTGCTCAAGAAGCGGCGGTTCGCTCGCTGGAGGTTTACAACCTGGTCAAGGTAGGTGAATGTTATTATCAGCAGCATGATTTGACCCGGGCATTTAATTTAGCCGGTCAGGCCCGAGAAATTGCGGCCGAAACCGGCCTGGTTTTTGAACACGGGCTGGCCTGCGCCCTCCAGTCCAAAATTTATGTGAGCCGGGCGGAGTATAAAGCCAGTTTTAATCTTTTTGCTACCGCTTTGGCAGGTCTAGCGGGCAATGATGTACTGGAGCAAACTAAGGTCAGATTTTGGTGGAGTTATGCCTCGCTGTGCGATGCCAGAAGTACCGCTGCCCTGGAGCAGTTGCAGGAGGCGCTGCGCCTAGCTTTGGACTTGGGCCACCTGAAGCAGGGGTTAACCTCGACCCTGGTCGAAATCCGCCAACTGCTGCTGCATTTCCTGCACCGAGACGATACCCCGGCTCAGGTACGCGAGAGTATTTATGGGCTGCTTGAACAAACCAGGGCAAAAATTGAGCTGACCCAGCCGAGCCTGCAAGTTTTTGCTTTTGGGATGCCTTTACTCATCGTGGCCGGAGCGCGCCGGCGCTTTACCCAGCGTGGCGGGATGCATAAGACTCCTGAGTTTTTGCTCTACTTGTTGATTGAAGGACAGGAGGGTGGCTGCCGTTGGAGTGATGTCAGCGCCGCCATCTGGCCCGACTTGGAGCCGGAGCGGGCTTCGACGATTTTTCACCAGACCTTGAAAAGATTGCGGGATGTGATTTTTGAAGCGCCCGATTATATTATCCGCCGTGATGATTATTATGCGGTAAATAGGGATTATTTGGAATGGAGTGATGCGCAGGCTTTTGAAAATCTATTTGATCGAGCGGCCAAAGCCACACCCGAAGAAGCCTTACCGCTACAGCTTGAGTTGATCGGCTTGTACCAAGGAGAGTTTTTGGCCGGGTTTGAGTTGGGAGAGTGGGGCACAGCGTATCGAGCTTCGTGTGAAACCCGGTTTTTACAAGTAGTCACCCTGGCCAGCGAGCAACTACTCCAGGTTGGCTCGCCTCAAGAAGCTTTAACCGTTCTTAACAAAGGGTTGACCGTAGATTATTTCCGGGAAGATTTACATCGGGCGGCCTTGCGCGCCTACGCTGACCTGGGCCTCCACGACCACTTGGCCGCTCATTATCGGAGGTTGTGCGCCATCTTTAAGGAAGAATTAGACGCGTTTCCAGAGCCGGAAACGCAACAACTTTATCAAGAGTTGATGACCACCAAACCCACCAGAGTGTTAACCCCGGCCTGACAATTTTAGTTAGGCAACTCCAAGAAAATAATTAGTCAAAATCAGTGATGCATAATGTGTGATGATCTCAGGCGGGAAAGCCTTACGCATCACGCATCAGCCCTGGCATAATTGGGTAATTTAAACCCTGGAACTGCCTTATCGGTTATAACCAGCCTGTTAAAGCCTTGCGCTTGCGATAGTCATTTTTGGCTATTCTATTCTGGCGTGGGGCTTTTGGTTTTTTTTTTTCGCATAATCCTGCTGAAAACTGTAAGAGTCGCAGTGTTATAGTGTAGGCATCCTAAACAAACTTTTAGTGAAAGGGTGTCAACAATGTTACAGAGATACAAATTAGCCGTGGCCCAATTTTTTAGCAACACCAACAATGTGCGTACTGTTTTAATCTTAAGTACACTGATCATCGCTGCCTTGGCTGGTGCTGCCCCTAACGATCATGGTAGCTGATTGTCTGTTTACCCAATAATCATCTTAGTGTAGGGGCTAACATAATGAATTTTGTACCAAATCGTCCGGCAATCTCCAATGTGCTGATCAAAGCCAGCGCTAATGTGGCTTTTAGAGCCAGGTTATTAACCAACCCTCAAGCTGCGGTGGCCGAATTGAATCTGCCGCCTGAAGATGCGGAAATTCTGGCGGGAGTTCAGGCGCTCACCCTGCCGGAATATGCTCGCCAGGTTAAAGTGAGATTGATGGCGCACCAGTTCTAATTGCCACGTCCGGTTTTAGTTTGAAATTTATATGGCATCAATGGTAAAACAACGGACATATTTACGTCCGTTGTTTGTGACCCGAAGAAGAACAAAATGGGTACCAAAAAGCTAGCGTATGAGGAGTGCATGGATGGCCGTGTTATTACGCTTGAATTAAGCGAACACGATGCTTTGCAGTTGCTCCGTTTAGTTAAAAAAGAGATGAAGCGGGCTGATAAAATTTGGCGGCCTTATTGGGAGAGCCAGCTAAACACGATCGAACAGTTTATTGAGCAGGCCAGCCGAGTTCAAAGCTCTATCTGGCCCGAGGATATTTTTACTCAGGATGATAATGCTCCGGCCGGGTCACTAAAACTTGAAGGGCTGTATTAATGGTTCTGGCCTACGCGATCATTGTTTTGATTATCTCGGCTTTGTTACTCCGGCGCGATTTAAGCGCCCTGGGCCAGATTTCGTACCGGGGCGGCTGGATAACCATGCTGCTGATAATTGGCTTGTTTTTTCTACAATCAGCCCTGGTGATTTACGTATCAGGCCAAACCTTGTGGCAGGTAGTTATCCTGAACGTGTCACAACTGGCTTTGGTTCTGCTTTTTTTGCTAAACCATCATGTGCCCGGCGCAAAATTGTTTGCCTTCGGCATTGCGCTCAATGCCCTGGTTATGCTGGCCAATGGGGGGTGGATGCCTTTAACCCCAGAAACATATCACTTTGTTCACCCCGACCGTCCGATTGTTGAGCAGACTCGACCGAGTAGCAGTAAAAATATCCTCTTGCCTCGCTCCGAAACCAATTTGTGGATTTTATCCGATATTATTCCTGTAACCTTACCCTGGCGGCGAACTGCGGTAAGCCTGGGTGATATTGTCCTGGTTGCCGGCGTGGCCCAGCTTATTTTTCAAGCAACTGCCAAAAAAAAGGATAAACTGTTGGTAAGCCAAGTTTAAGGATGGATGGGGGTAATCTAAAGCAAGTAGGGCGTAGGGAGCTTAACAATTGAAGAAAATTCTGATAGTAGATGACCAGCCTCAAGTCCGCGAACTGGTAGCAGTAACCCTTCAGACTTATAATTATCAACTTTTCCTGGCCGAAAATGGACAGCAGGCCCTCCAGTTAGCCCAAAAGGAACACCCCCATCTGATTTTGCTGGATGTCATGTTGTATGGCAGTGAGTGGGATGGCCTGGAGGTGTGCCGCTATCTCAAAAAAGACCCCTCTACTCAAGATATCCCCATTATTTTACTAACCGCCAGCGGTCAAAAAAGCAACATCGAAGCCGGCAAGGCGGCCGGCGCCGACGATTATATTACCAAGCCTTTTAGCCCTCTGGCTCTGGCCGAAAAGATTGAAACCATGATCGGCCAACGGAACTAAAATTGGTCGGGGTGTTAACTTTTGCTATTAAATTGGTTCATCGCGTTATCCAGTCCATCTTTTAAGATGGCTTTAGCAGCCTCAACTCCCCGTTGATAAAGTTCAAGCATAGCTTCCCATTCATCTGGCTTAAATTTTTGGAGCACATAAGCCTCTACCGGCATTTGCCCTACGGGGCGGCCAATGCCCAGCCGCAGCCGGGGAAAATCCTCGGTCCCCAAATGTTGAATAATACTACGCATACCTTTATGCCCACCCGCGCCGCCTTTGGGCCGTATCCGCAGGGTGGCTGTTGGTAAATCTACATCGTCAAACGCCACCAGGATGCGCTCCGGCGGCACTTTGTAAAAACGGGCAATCGGACCGACAGCCTCGCCGCTCAAATTCATATAGGTTTGCGGCTTCACCAGCGCTACCTTGACCCCGACCAACTCGCCCCGCGCAATCAAGCCTTTGTTGCGGTTTTCGTCAAAGCGAAAAGCGGACTGATCACGCACAATCGTATCCAGCAGATGCCAGCCGGCATTGTGGCGGGTGTCAATATATTTTGCGCCGGGATTGCCCAGCCCCACAATCAACCACTCGACGGGACCGGCAGATTTTTCTTTGGAAGATTTTCCAAACAGGGGAAATGAAACGGGCATAGCTTAAAGATTAAGAAATAAGAAATTAGAAATAAGAAATTAGAAATAAGAAATTAGAAATAAGAAATTAGAAATAAGAAATTAGAAAGGCGTATCATCAGTGTCTTATTTCTTTTTCTCCGAAAATGGCTTTGTCGGAGTCCAAAAGCATAGCTTTTGGACTCCATTTTCATCCTCGTGACGACTCCTACCTTCGCCGCCGCATGCGGTGGATAAAGCCCATAATAAAGGTGCGCAGCGCGGCCAAAAAGCCAAAGAGCAAAAAGACGCCCAGCATCACCCCGGCCCCATAAATGCATGCATCTCGGAGTGGGGTCAGGGAAAAGCCGCTGACCGTAGGAATGAAAGAGGTCACTTCATCCGGGTCCTGGAGCGGGGCGCTGGTTTCGACGGGGCGGGGGGTGGGGGTTTCGACAATGGGCTGCTCGATAGAAACAGTGGGGGTGGGAGGCAAGGGTGTTGGCGTTTCTGTAGGGGGGCCTGCCGGCACAATCACTTCTACTTCTTCGGTTGGCACGGGTGTATCAGTAGGGAGCGGCTGCGTATTGGCTACAACCACCTGCTGCGAAAAGGCTTCGGTGTAATTGCCATCCAGCCGGACCGTGCGTAAACGCAAGGTATAACTGCCATCGGGGACCAGGGTGGTATCCCAGGTTTCCAGCACCCCGTTGATAACCGGCGTGTTGCGAGTCGCGCCAATAATTTGCCATTGATCACCCGTGACTGGCTCCGGCGAAAATTCGATGATATAGAATTGAAACGAGGGATGATCGGAACTGCCGATAATCTGGACTTGACCGCGCACCACCGCGTTGCTGGCCGGGGCGTCAATAATAGCCAGGTCTTCGCCTTGCAAAACGGGGGCCGCCATAACCCTGGCCAACGGAGCCAGCCCAGTAGCCAGTAGGGTCAGAATAGTGAGTAAAATAAGATACTTAAATAGAGTTTGCTGTTTTTTTACCATCGTGTGATTTCGATATCCAAATTTAGAGATAGGCTAACAGAGTTTAGCACGAGTGAGAGGGAATGACAAAAGCAGGTTAAAGGACACGAGCCGCCGAAAACCAGCCTGGCAAACAAAAAAGCCACTGTAACGGTGGCTTTTTGCATATCGAATGGGTTTAATGACTATTGTTTAACCAAATGACCTTTGACAATCAGGCGCTCGATATAGCGGCCCTCTTCACTGCTCCAATTGTTGCAGGTAATCAGGGTAATCTGGCCCGTTTCCGAAGGATAAGTCACCTCAACGGCGGTGCGGTCAACCGTTTGTAAGCCGTCTATCATGTAGTTGAATAGTTGAGCGCCATAGTAGACTGTAACCATATCCCCGGCGGTCAACTGCCCCAGGCCGGCAAACGGCCCGTACACGTCTTGAGTCAGGGTAACATGCCCGGCCAAAACAATATTGCTATTTGAGCCGGGGGGGGCTGTGCCTTCCAAATGACCCACAGCTTGCCCTAAATGATCAACCTGCCAGGTCTGATCTTTGATGGGGGCCAACACCACCGGCGCGTCCACCCCAAGTTTGGGGATGACCACCCGCGTTGCCACCCCTTCCTGCGTCACCGAGTTGACCGAGCCAGGCGGTAAAGCAAAGCCCAATACCTCTTCGACAATATTGGCCGGTCCCGCTGTAATCGGAGAAACGGGCGGCGCAACCTGTTCCACCGGAGCGGCGGCGATTGCCTCCTCTTTAACTTCGGGTAGGGTGGCCGGCATTGTTGCCAGAGGGGCCACCGGAATAATCCGGATGATCTGTGATTGCTGCTCTGGCCCCAACAAAAACCAACAAATTGTGCTACTCAATAAAACTACTGCCGCGCAGCCCACCAGAAGTAAAGGGCTAACAATCCCCACTAGGGCAATCAGTTTTCGCTGCATTAATATCCCTTCTGAGTCTTAATACGATCAGGGTTTATAACAGTGCACCACATTATACCATCATTTGCGCTTTCGGTTAAAATGCCACAAGTACCAGCAAACAAGGCCAGCCAGAGGCAAAGCTACCAGCCCCAGCCACACCCGGCTTAAGCCTGTGGAAGAACCAACATTCAACGCGGCTCGTAATCCTGTCTCCGGCAGCAGGTTAACCGGCGGGACAGGCGGCGCTTGAATCGGCGGCGCGGGCGACGGAGTGCTTGTGGGCGGTGGTGGAATGTTGGCGTCATCATCATCATCATCATCGTCGTCGTCATCCGTACGAGTGTCGGGCGGCAGCGGCACATTGACCGAGACGCGCACCGGCGGCACGGTTCCTTCGTTAAAGGTGAGGAAGGCCGTGTTTCTGATTGTTTGCGGCGGCGGGCTGGCCAGATTATTGACGCGGGTGGTTAGATTGAGAACGACCTGCTGATTTGGCCCCAAAACCGGAATGGCGACGGTGATGGTAGTCGCTATTGTTTGAGTAATGCCGTGGGGATGGCCCACAATCGGCACAACATTGGTGATGACGGTCACACTGTCAACCAGGCCGGGCGGCGTGGACGAGGTATTAAAACTAACCAGATCAACCAGGTAGGGCAGAGGATCAACCAGGGTAACGTTGGTGGCGTTGGCGTTTGAAGGCGGCGCGGGATTTTCAACGGTAATGGTGAAATTGACCTCATCGCCGGGGCTGGCATTTCTGGGATTAACCACCTTAGTGATGAACGGGTCAACAATGCGAATCACCGGATTTGTTACCACCGCCGTTTGGGTGGGGGTTTGATCGCTGCTGATGATGGCCGTATTAGGAATATTTATGATGACCGTATCAAACGGCACAATCGGATAGCTCTCAGCCGCTACGGGCGCGGTTACGGTGGGGGTAGCGGTGATTTCAGGGGTTATTTCCACCGTCGGCGTCGGGGTGATGGTTGGGGTGACCTCCGGGGTTATGACTACCTCCGTAGACGTTGGCGTCAGCGTGGCTGTCACCTCTGGGATAGTTGTTGGCTCGGTGGTTAGCGTTACTGCCGGTGTTTCAGTCGGTGAAACAACAGCGGTAGCGGTGTCTTCCGGCAGCGGAGTCTCGGTTGGAAGGGCGGTGACGGTTGGCTCAAGGGCATCCGTGGCCGTCGCTTCCGGCGAAGTCGCCGGTTCGACGGTGGCGGTATCGGTTGGCGTGATTGGCTCCTGGAAGGCCGGCTGGCCATATAAGACTGGGACCGCCAACATACCGACTGCAATCAGGAATGGGTGAGACCGCATGGCCTGGGCTGTCGGGGTTGGCTCAACAGTGGGCAGCGGCGTCTCGGTGGGAAGGGCGGTCGGCGTTTCAGTCGGTGTTTCAGTCGCCGTCTCGGTTGCGGTTGGCTCCAGGGTGGCGGTAGCGGTGGGCGCAAGCGTTTCGGTTGGCGTCATGGTGGCCGTCTCGGTGGGGGTGGGAGTGGCCGTCTCTGTGGGGGTAAGAGTAGCCGTCGCTTCGAGGGTCGGCGTCGGAATGGGGGTCGGTGTATCGGTTACAGTTATCGTTGGCGTCGCGGTGATGAGCGGCGTCGGCGCGGGGGTGGGAGTGACGGTGATTGTCAAATCGGGGGTGGTGGTAATTTCCGGCGTCGGGGTGATGGTCTCTGTTGGGATGGGGGTCACCGTAGGCGTCGGCGTCGGCGTGACCGAAGGCGTAGCCAGGGTGGTCCGGGTGATGATTTCCAGCCCACTGGTATCACCTTCCAGCACAATCCAGCCCAAAGGTGAGGCCATCACCGACAGGCCAGACGTAGTATCGCTGATGGTCAGGTTGACCTGAACAGAGAAGCCAACACAGACAATTTCTGCCGGGGCTAACTGAGCCAGCGTCCAGCGCAGGCCGGTGGTGGTGATTGGCTCTGTCCCGACAAACCCGCCGCCGTTGTCTTGATACTCAACGCCGACCGGCGCAGGCGCGATGACGCTGCCGGGAATATAGGTGGTGTTGAACGGCACAAAATCGGTAATGACCACGTTGGTGGCAGTCAATCTGCCGCTGTTGCTAAAGCAGATAGTGTAATCGAGGCGCTGGCCGGGACTGATGGTACCGGTGGGCGAAACCTGTTTGTCCAGATGGAGCACCGGCTGCGGATAGAAGCCGAAGTCGGCGGTGAAGTTGACGTTGTCATCGTCGAGGATGCCGGTGTAATTGCCCTGGTCCTCGCCGGTGCGCTCGCTGTTGGGCTGGAGCTCGTACACCTGGCTGCTGATGCCGGTGGTGGCCGGGGTGGGGCTGTCTATCCCGTTTTCATCCCCATCCTGGTCGGTGGTTTCGTCGTTACCGGCCCCGGTACTGGAAGCGTAACCGTGCAGCGGCTGCCCCAAAGCAAACTGAGAAGCCGGGATGTGAACGAAATATTGGCCGGGGATGAGGTTGTCGAACTGGTAGAAGCCGCCGGCGGCGGTGGTGGTAATCAACACTGGCGTATCCACGCCGGGGGTTTGGCCCTGGCGGTACAGGTGAATTTGAACGCCGTCAATGCCCGCTTCGGTTCCGTCAAGAGCGCCGTTGTTGGCCGCGCCCCCGCCCGCCCCGTCGTCAATCCAGACGATATTGCCGATGGCGACCAACTCCACAAAGCCGAAGTCGGCGGTGAAGTTGACGTTGTCATCGTCGAGGATGCCGGTATAGTTGGTCTGGCCTTCGCCGGTCTGCTCGCTGTTGGGCTGGAGGTCGTACACCTGGCTGCTGATGCCGGTGGTCACGGGAGAGGGGCTGTCAATGCCGTTTTCGTCGCCGGTTTGATCGGTCGTCTCGTCGGCTCCACTGCCAACGCTTGACACAAAATCTTCTAGCGGTTGGCCTGGGCCAAACTCGGAAGCGGGGATGTGGACGAAGTATTGGCCGGGGGCGAGGTTGTCGAACTGATAGAAACCGCCGCCAGCGGTGGTGGTGGTCAGGACCGGGGTATCCACACCGGGGGTCTGGCCCTGGCGATAGAGACGGACTTCAACGGCGTCAACACCCGCTTCGGCTCCATCGAGGATGCCGTTGTTGGCCGCGCCGCCGCCGGCCCCGTCGTCAATCCAGACGATGTTGCCGATGGCGACGAGTTCGGAGGAGACAAAGCCGAAGTCGGCGGTGAAGTTGACGTTGTCATCATCGAGTGTGCCGGTGTAGTTGGGCTGGTCTTCGCCGGTCTGCTCACTGTCGGGTTGCAGGTCGTACACCTGACTGCTGATGCCGGTGCTGGCGGGAACGAGGCTGTCAATGCCGTTCTCATCGCCGGTCTGGTCGGTCGTTTCGTCTGTGCCTGCCCCGGTGGAGGAGAGGTAGCCGCTGAGGGGCTGACCTGCCCCAAACTCGGAAGCGGGGATGTGGATGAAATATTGGCCGGGGGTGAGGTTGTCGAACTGGTAGAAGCCGCCACCGGCAGTGGTCGTGGTCAGAACCGGTGTATCCACGCCGGGGGTCTGGCCCTGACGATAGAGGTGGACTTCGACGCCGTTGACGCCAACCTCGGCCCCATCGCGGATGCCGTTGTTGGCCGCGCCGCCGCCCACCCCGTCGTCAATCCAGACAACGTTGCCGATGGCAACGGCCTGGACAAAGCCGAAGTCGGCGGTGAAGTTGACGTTGTCATCGTCGAGCGTGCCGGTGTAGTTAGGCTGGCCTTCGCTGGTCTGCTCGCTGTCGGGTTGCAGGTCATACACTTGACTGCTGATGCCAGTCGTCCCTGGGGTGAAGCTGTCAATGCCGTTTTCGTCGCCGGTCTGGTCAGTGGTTTCGTCACTGCCTGCGCCGCTGCTGGAAACATAGCCTACCAGCGGTTGGCCGACCCCAAACTCGGACGCGGGGATGTGAATGAAGTATTGACCGGGGGTGAGGTTGTCGAACTGGTAGAAACCGCCGCCAGCGGTGGTGGTGGTCAGAACCGGGGTATCCACCCCAGGGGTCTGCCCCTGGCGATAGAGGTGGACTTCGACGCCGTTGATGCCGGCCTCGGCCCCATCGCGGATGCCGTTGTTGGCCGTACCGCCGCCCGCCCCGTCGTCAATCCAAACGATATTGCCGATGGCGACGGCCTGGACAAAGCCGAAGTCGGCGGTGAAGTTGACGTTGTCATCATCCAGGATGCCGGTGTAGTTGGGCTGACCTTCGCCGGTCTGCTCGCTGTTGGGTTGCAGGTCATAGACCTGGCTGCTGATACCGGTGGTAGCGGGAGTGAAGCTGTCAATGCCGTTTTCGTCGCCGGTCTGGTCGGTGGTTTCGTCCGTACCTGCGCCGCTGCTGGAGACATAGCCTACCAGCGGTTGGCCTGGGCCAAACTCGGAGGCAGGGATGTGGATGAAGTATTGGCCGGGGGCGAGGTTGTCGAACTGGTAGAACCCGCCACCGGATGTGGTCGTGGTCAAGACAGGCGTATCCACGCCGGGGGTCTGGCCCTGGCGATAGAGATGAATTTCGACGTTATCAACACCAACCTCGGCCCCATCGCGGATGCCGTTGTCGGCTACACCGCCGCCCACCCCGTCGTCAATCCAGACAACGTTGCCGATGGCAACCATCTGCACCAGACCAAAGTCAACCGTTGGGTTGTGGGTGGAGCCGGCGGCATTGTTGACAATATTCTCATTTTGCGCTCCAGTGCTGCCCGGAATCAGCGTGACCGGGTTGCTGCGAATTGTGCCGGTGGGGGTCAGGTTGACGCCGTTATCATCGCTGTTGACGTTGTTATCGGGATTGATAGAAGAAGCGATGTCGGTGCTGCTGGTGAAGGTGGCCGGCGGCACAATTTCCACAATGTACGTACCGGAGAAGAGGTTGGTAAAGGTATAGAATCCATTCGCGTCGGTGGTGGTGCTGCTGAGAACCGTTGTGCCGGTGGCGTCGTAGAGACGGACGGTGATGCCCGGAGCGCCTGTTTCGCTGCCATCCAGGAGACCGTTGTTATTGTTGTCGAACCAAACCTGGTCGCCCAGCGAGAGGCGATAGAAGCCGAAGTCAATGGTCAGGTTGCTGCTGGCGTTGGTATCGCCATCCGTAACCGGCTCGCCTCCCACCGTCAGGGAAACCGGCGTGCTGGCGACAAAACCACCCGCGCCGAGCGTGCCGGTGACAACGCCATGATCGCGCTCATTCAAATCGCTGTTGCCGTCCGCCGAGCCATCGCTGTTATAATATTCAAACAGCGGCCCGCCAGAACTGAAATTGGTGGTGGTGACCACTACCAGATAAGCCTCCGCCGGGGTGGTGCTTGGCAGCAAATTGGTGAAGGTGTAGAAACCGCCGGAACTGGTGTTGGTGGTCGAAATCAAGCCATCCACGCCGGGGGTATACTGGCCGTCGCCGTTGGTATCCTGATACAGTTCGACCGCCACGCCGGGCACCCCCACTTCGCCCGCATCCAGGATACCGTTGTTGTCCACATCAAACCAGACCTGATTGCCCAGCGAAACGAGGGGCACGATGCCAAAGTCAACCGTCGGATTGTGGGTGGAGCCGGTAGCGGTAGTGACAGTATTTTGATTTTGCGCTCCATTGTCGCCGGGAGTCAGCGCAACCGGGTTGCTGCGGACAACCGTACCACTGATGACCACCCCATTGTCGTCGGAGTTGACGTTGTTGTTGGGGTTGGCCGAGGTGCCAATGTCGGTGCTGCTGCTGTAACCGCCGGGCAAGACAAAACCGACAACATAGGTGGCCGAAACCAGGTTGGTGAAGGTATAGAAGCCGTTGGCGTCGGTGGTGGTGGTGCTAAGGACGGTCGTGCCGGTGGCGTCGTAGAGGATAACGGTGACTGAAGGCACACCCGCTTCAGCGCCGTCAATAATGCCATTGTTATTGTCGTCGGACCAAACCTGGTCGCCCAGCGAGAGGCGATAGAAGCCAAAGTCAATGGTCAGGTTGGAGTTGGCGTCGCTGTCGCCGTCGTTGATTGGCTCGCTGTTGTTGGTCAGGGAGATGGGGGTGCTGGCGACAAAACCGCCCGCGCCCAGCGTGCCGGTAACGAGGCCATGATCGCGCTCATTCAGGTCGCTGTTGCCGTTCACCGAGCCATCGCTATTCTGGTAGTTGACCAGCGGGCCTGCGCCGGTGAAATTGGTCGAGGTGATGACCACGAGATAGGTTTGGGTGGGGAAGAAAGACGGCAGCAGGTTGGTGAAGGTGTAGAAGCCGCCGGAACTGGTGTTGGTGGTCGAAATCAAGCCATCCACGCCGGGGGTATACTGGCCGTCGCCGTTGGTATCCTGATACAGTTCGACGGCCACGCCGGGCACCCCCACTTCGCCCGCATCCAGGATACCGTTGTTGTCCACATCAAACCAGACCTGATTGCCCAGCGAGACCAACTCCACCAAACCGAAGTCGAAGGTGTAATTGTTCTGGGTGATGGCCGGGGTAACAGTGACCAGGCCGCCGCCGCTGGGCACGCCGTCGGAGTCGAGGGCGTCGTCGCCGCCGGCGTTGATGAGGGTATTGGTGAAGCTTTCCAGCGGCCCGCCGGGGTTGAAATTATCGGCGGTGACGGTGATGGTGTAGGGCTGGCTGACCGGCACGGTGAAGGTGTAGAAGCCGCCGGAGGTGGTGGTTGTGGTGAATATCCGGCCATCGGGATAGGTCACGGTGACGGTCACGCCGTCGAAGCCGTTGCCTGGCCCATCATTTTGAACACCGTCGTTGTTGACATCAAACCAAACGTAGTTGCCGATTTCAACCAGCCGGACAAAGCCGTAATCCAGGGTCAAATCTTCGGTGAAGACCGGGGTCAGGGTAGTGGTGATGGCGTAGCCCAGGCCGCCGAAAGTGGCGGTGATCGAGGCGTTGGAGTCAGTGGCGGTGGTAGCGCCGCTGGCAGTGAGCAGGGTTTGGGTGTAGGGTTGCAGCGGCCCGCCCGGCCCATAACTGGCGTCGGAAATGCGCACGGTATAGGTGACATTCAGCGGCAGGTTCTCAAAGATGTAAAAGCCGGTGATAGAGGTGGTGGTGGTGGCAATAAGCGTACCGCCGACCGAGTCGAACAATTCAAGGATGACTCCGCCGATGGGGAACTCATTGGGGTTGCTGTTCTGAATGCCGTCGTTGTCGAAGTCGTACCAGACATAATCACCCAGGCGGCCCAACGGCCAGGTGAGGGTAAATACGGCGGTATCGGTGTAGGGGCGCACGCCGGGGATGGTATCGGTGAGCGAGGTGGTGGTGATGCCGACAGTATTGGTGAAGCGGCTGCCGCTGTAGATGGCCTGGCTGAGGCGGGCAGTGTAGGTAAGGGTCAACGTATTGGCCGGGGGCGGCGGCACATCCAAAAAGCCAATCGTCCAGGCGATGGTCTGGCTATCTGGTGAATAGACTCCGCCGTTAGAAATGGTCGTCGGGGTGATGCCCGCCGGCAGGTTGTCGGTAATGAGCAGGCTGTAGGCCGGGCTGTTGCCGGTGTTGGTAACGGTGATGGTGTAAATCGCCACCTGCGGGTCGCTGGTGATAGCGCCCTGCTTGGCGATGTCAATCACCGGCTCGCCGACATTAGTGGTGACGACGTTGCTGGTGGTGATAACCGTTGCCGTTGCATGGGTCATGACCGCGCTGTTGGTGACAACATCGGGGCCGGGGCCGGCGGGAATATCCGTGGCCGGGCTGGGGAACTCGTGCGAGATACGGGCGGTGACGGTGACCAGGGCCTGGGTGTCGTGGGGAACGCTGGCAAAAGTGGCCGTAATCAGGCCGGTGGCCTGGTCGAAGCTGGCCGCTCCGCCTGTGCCGCCGCCGGTGGTTACAGCTTCAATAAAGAAACGAGGCGTGTTCAATTGGTCGGTAATGACCACATTGTAGAGTGTGGCGGTGATGGGCGAGGCCGGGACAATCAGGGTATAAGTGACCAAACTGCCCAGGGTGGCTGTCGGCGGCGGGCTGAAGACAGTCGTTTTGGTGATGCCGCCATTGACAGTCTGTACGGCGGCAGAGTGAGAACCGCCGCTGTAGGTGCGGCTGATGACGGTGGGGCTGCTGTCGCCGGGCCAATTGTCGTAGGTTAAGGCCGCCTGGTTGGATAGGAAGGTGTTAGCGGTGATGCCGTCAGAAACGCTGAGAACGACGGTGATGGTCAGGGCCGTGTGCGCCAACGGATTGAAGGGGGCGGTATTGGTCAACTGGTTAATGTTCCAGACCAAGTTGGCTGCGCCGGGTACGGGTGGGGTGGGCGTCGTGGTAAAAGCCGAGGCCGGGTCATCGCTTTGCAGGCTGTATGTGACCAGGCTCATGCCGGCGGGGATAGCGTCGGTGATGACCAAATCGTAACCGGGGAGTTGGCCTTGGTTGGAAATAGTTAGGGTATAAGTGACCAGATCATTGGCGCCAACAAAGCAGCCTTGTTGACCCAGGCGGGTGACGAGGACATCATCAAAGAAGGCATTGGTTTGGTTGAGGGCATTCAAGCCAATATTGCCGCTGGTGAGGGCGTTAGGGCTGGTATCGGTCACATCAAAAACAAGCGCGCCATCCACCCATACGCGCAGGCGATTACCTTCGGCGCGAATCTCGACATGATACCATTGACCAACAGTATAAGGTTGGGTATCTTGTTGTAAAGTGTCCTGGATAGAGTTACTCACCACTCGTTCCAGGCGGCGATTATTGGTTGTCTCGGTTCCCCAGCGGAACCGATAAAAAGTTGTTGCGCCGGAAGCCCGGAAAATGAGGCCGATTTGACCGGTTGTGCTGGTCGAGCGAATCATAGCCGAGTAGCTATAGTCGGTCCAGGCAGTGCTGCCGGTCCGGCTCACCCGGCCTAGACCTGTGCCCCCAATGGGAGCTACCCGCATTCCATTATTTAAGGTCCATGTGCTGCCGCCGGTATCAGTCCAACCGGCAACCCCACCATTAAAGTTGTCAATCAAAAGAGTGGCATTGCAGCCGGCAGGAGTCACATAAGATTTACCCAGGTGCAGAATTGGTTCAACAATATTCACCTGGGCGGTATCGGTGAAAAGGTAGGATTGACCTTCGTCAACGTAGGTCATTTGCAAATTGTTGGTGCGGCTGACCCCATTGGTGTTGGTGGCAACACTTTGGATGACGGCGGTGATGACCCCGTTAATCAGGGCCGAACCGGGCAGATTACCCAAATTCCAAACGACATTGCCCGAAGCCAGCGAGCCGGGAGCGAGGCTGGGCGTGGTCGAGATGAGGGTTGTGCCGCCGGCGTTGTCGCCATCAAAGGTATAAGTGACAATGGAGGAGACATAACCCAGGCCGGTGGGCAGGGTGTCGGTCAGGGTTAGATTCTGGTAGAGGGCGTCAATATCGGGCAGGGAGGTGGAGAAGGTGAAGACCACCAGGCTGCCGATGGTGCCGGTCTGGACGGTGGGCGCTTTATCAAACTCGGTCAGCAAGGTGACAAAGGCGGTATCGCTGATACCGCTGGTGTAAGCGCAGCCGCTCCCACAACTGCCGCTGGCCTGAACACTATTTGTCGGCACACCGCTGCCGGCGGGGGCCACCGTAGCCGTGACAATGGCCCGCCAGCTATCGCCTGAGGCGATGGTCACGGCCGGACTCCAGGTAATCACCTGCCCGGCGACGGTGGGTGTGTTGGTTTCGTCGGCGTCGCTGCCGTTACCGGCGCTGATGCCGGTGAAGCCGGAGCCGACGGTGTCGGTAATGAGTACACCGATGGCCGCGCCGGGGCCGCTGTTGGTAATGGCGACGGTCCAACTGACGACCGTGCCCACATCGGCCACACGGTTGAGCGGGGATTTATCTATAACCAGGTTGGGATTCTGCACGGTGACAGAAGAATTGCTGGTGGTGGTGTAAGGGCCGGTATTGGTACAGGAGGTGTTGTCGTCATACGAAATAGTCAGATTGTTTGGCCCGCTGACCGGGACGGCGCACGCGCCGGTGGTGCTGCTGTTGGCCACCCGGAAGGTCAGCGTGGTCACGCCGGTGGGCAGGGTGAGGCCGCCTGTCCAGGCAAAGACGCCTGTAGTTACGCCTGCTGTCGGCGAGATATTGGGGGTGGTACTGGCCGAAACAAATTCCTGGTAAACAAAGCCACTGGGCAGGGTATCGGTGACAAAGACATCATAGGCCGGCGGGCCGTCGTTGGTCAGGGCAATCGTCATCAGGCCGCCGCAGGTGTTGAGCGGGGTGGTATCGAGGGTTTGGGCGGTCAGGCTGGGCCGGCTTTGCAGGCTGGCTGTCGCCGTCAACGGTTGGGCGGTGCAGCCGTTGTCGCAGCCGTAGACCAGGGTGGCGGTGTTGATGGAGGTGGATTGGCAGGCTGTCGCTTCGGGGTCAATGGTGGTGGTGATGAAGAGGGTGCGGTCCACGCCGTCGGCGGGTAGGTCGCCCAGATCCCACGTGACGAGGCCGGGTGCGGTCGTAATGACTCCGCTGGCGCTGTTGGCAGTAGGAGTAACGAGGTCCATATTGTCGGGCAGGTTATCGGTGACCAGCACATTTTGGGCAAAATAAGCGCCGGTGTCATTGCGCGCAGTAATCCGCCAGACCACCACATCGCCCGGCTCGCCAAAGACAGTGTCAGCAAAGGCCGGGTCGCCTTTGGTTATGTTACGGCCCTGTTTGGCCAAAGTGATGTCGGGTTGTTGTTTGGGCAGGGTTACCGCATTTTCAACACTGGTAAAGAAGGTGCCGCAGGAATGAAGCCCGGCAGCCTGAGAGCGCACCACCGTGTTACCGGGTAAGCTGCAATCGGTCTGCACCAAAAAGCGAATGGTAATCAGGTCTTCAGCCGCCCGGTCGGTTAAAATTTGGGTTTGGGAGAGGGTAATACCGGGGTTGGTCAATTGCCAGGTGAGGATGGTATCGGCCCCAAGCGTCGAAGTTACCGGCTCAAAGGGAATATTGGCCAAGCCAGCAATGACTGCGCCGCTTCTATCGGTAACGGTCATGCGGGTGGAGCCGGAGATATACTCCAGGAAGCTGATTGTCTGGCTGACGACCAGTTGGTAAATATGGGCCGAAGCCGAGGAGTTTTTGACGGTCAGAATAACCTCGCCGGTATCACAGAAGGGCAGGTCGGCGGTTTGGGCGTTAGAGGTACGCACGGCAAAGGGCGGCACCAGGAAATTGATGGTGTCAGATTGGGGGGAGGAACAACTGCCATCGCCCAGGCAGCCGCTGCTGAGGGTGACACTGGCGTTTAAAGGATCGCAGGCCACTACATTGACGGAACTCACGTCTATTCTAACTTGCTGATTAGGGGCTAGGTTGAGCACTTCCCAGACCACATCGTCGCCGGGGTTGAACGGGCCGGGGGTGAGCAGGTTAACCTGGGCGCTCAGGTTAGTGGTATAGGTAACAAATTGTAAACCGGCGCTAATGGTGTTGGTGATAAGGGTTCGCCCGGCAGTACCTGCACCGTTGTTGGTAGCATAAATGCGCCAGGTGGCTCTGTTTTCGTTGACGGTAAACTGGTCAGGCGTAACAAACAGGGTCACATTGGGCGGCGTGGTTGTGCCGGGGTTGGCGTCGGTGTTGCCATAGTCGATACCGCAGCGGTCGGTAAAGCTTACTCCGGCTCTGAGGTTTGGAGCGGTGCAGCTACGGGTCATACTAAAACTAATTGTGCCGGTCGTTGTGCCGGTTTGAGTGAGCGGGTTTTGAAAGGTCCAGGTGATGATATTGGTTCCGGTCGTTACCGTAACCGGATTGCCGGCAAAGCCGCCGCCATAGGTATAACCGGAAATGGTGCCAAAATCGGGCGAACCGACATTAAAGGTAACGACAATATTATTGGCTACCAGCGAGTTGGCTGCCAGGTCAGGATCGGAAACGGTCAGGATGACCGGAACAGTGGCGCAACTATCAAAGCTGTCGGGTGAAATGTCAATTTGCAAATCAGCCCGCTGTAAATCTATCGGCGCACCCTGGAAGAAGGCGCCGCCGTTTTGACATGTGTCGCTGCCGCCGGCATCGGGCACATTAAAGATAGACCAATCGAAGAAAGAAACCTGGGGATTGCCGGCCAATACGCCGTCCAAAATACTGAGGCTGTAGGCAACAGTGATGCTGTGCGTGCCAGTGGGAACTGTTACACCGCCAAAATTCAAGACCAGTTGAGGTGCAGTTTGAGTGATGGTTACTTCCGAGGTGCGGTTGACGCCGTCAATTATCACCACCAAACTGCCGGGCACATAGGTGAGCGTGCCGGGCGGCACGTCGTCGCCGGGGACACCATCGTTGAAGCCCATTGTTTCTGTAAAGACCACCCCGGCCCAGCTATTAATCGGCATAGAATAGCGGTTGGTCATAGTAATCAGGCCGCACACCTGGCCGTCGGTGCTGAACTCTTTGGGAAAGGCTGTGCCGGCAAAATTTTGGATAATAACTGAAGCCTGGGCTGTATCGCTCAAGGGGGAACAACTGGCGCAGCGCACCGGCGCCTGGCCGGAAGCGGTGTTGGTCGCAATCGAGTTGGTCCCACAGTCGCTAATCACATCGAGCGCCTGCACCGTTAAGGTGAGCCGGCCGGTAAACGCGCCGGGACCGACCGCAGCCGGGATGGTCCAGGTGACGACATTGCCAGCCTGGACAAAGGAGCCCACACTGGGCGTCACCGCAGTGGTGGTGAAAACGGAGGGCACAATATCGGTGATGATGATATTGCCGCTGATATTTTGAACGTTTTGGATATCAAAATCTACAAAAAATTGAGATGTTTGCCCGGCAAAGGTGGCCGAAACCGAACTGGATTTGGCCAGGTCAAAGGTGGGTAACTCACCCGCGCCGTAGGTGTAATTGACCCCAACGCTGGGGCCATTGAAGGAGAGACCGCAGGCATCGCGATAATTGGCCGTGAAGTTGAAGCTGCCGCTGCTGGGGGCGCTGCACACATCAAAAGTAGGCGTGACCATAAAAGAAAGTGTCACCGGCGTGGTAGTAATGACTCCGCCAGTAGCAGTGCGCGAAAAAACGCCGGTAACCGGGTCATAGGTCCATCCCAGAGCCGGGCCAACCGTAAAAGGTTGGCTTTCCAAATTGCTATCCAGAGTAAAGTTTAAAGCTGCGCCGCCCGAATTGGTAACAGTCACTACGGCTGTTTGAGGGGTAGGATTGCAATAGGCAAAGGCCAGACTATTGGCGTCCAGGCTGATGGCGGGTTCTTCCAGCAGATAGGCAATATCGGCGGTGTCGGTGGCCGGATTGGTAATTAAGCCATCCCCTTCGCTGTTGCCGATGCTCCACCAGGTTTGCCCGGTATTGGTCAGGTTGTTGCAGGAGTTGATGGTAGCGGTGACTACAAAACTGCGGCGCTCGCCAACCGTCAGGGTAAAGGGGGTCACGTTGAGTTGGCTGAAATCTACGTTGGTGTAACCAATGCCGATAGTATCACTGACCGTAGCCGAGTAGACATTGCCGAGACCGGTATTAGCTGCCTCAATGGTCCAGGTGATAACGTCGCCAAACGTGCCGTCCTGCACCGTTGGGCTTTTGCTGATGACCAGGTTGCCCCGTCCAACGGTGATATTGACCCCGCCATTGTTGCTTCCGGGCGAACCAACGGGGTTTTCATACACAGCATTGGCGTCGAGGCGCTGGCCGGAGATGGCGCTGCCGTCGGTGGTCATGCGGAAGGTCAGGGTGACGACTTCGCCGGGGAGCAGATTGCGGGTGATGTTTGGCGTCCAGACAACCAGAGGGTCGGTGTAGCTGTCGGTGTAAGTGATGGCGCCGCTGGCCGAACTGATCCAGACAGCGCTGCCCGGCACATAGATGAAGCCGGCAGCCGGAATAGTGGCCGTGATGAAGAAATTGAAGCCGGTAGTTGAGGCGCTGCCATTACGGACGGTGATGGTATAGGTATCCCCGGCAAAATTCCCGGCGCTGACGCTGGCAGGCGCAGACACGGTTACCTGCACCTGAGGAATTGGGGCGGCCATCGGGCGGAGGGGAGGTAAGGCCGCCGCCGGGGCGGGTTCCGCAGAGGAGTCCAAAGCGAAGCTTTGGCTGTCGGCAGGGGGGCGGGGGAGCAGAGGGGCAGGGGAGAAATCTTCTTGGACTTTGAACCAATCGGGCAAGATGACCGGAGCCCCATTCGACAAGCTCAGGGCAGGCTGGGGACCGGAGACCGGGGCAGCAGGCGAAGGATCAGGTTGAAACCAGCCAGGTAAAACAGCCGAAGACAACTGAGAACCAATTTCTGACTTCTGACTACTGACTACTGACTTCTGACTACTGATTGCTGCCCTCTGGCGGTTGGCTTCCAGTTGGATCAAAGCAGGAGGTTGGGCCAAGGTTAAACCAGCGGTTTGGTTGGAGTCTAAGGCGGGTCGGGTGGGCGGTTTGAACCAGCGCGGCAAAACGGCGTCGGAGCGGCTGCTAACCGGGGTCAGCGATTTAGATTCAGAAATAAGGGCAGGCGTTGGGCTGTGGGGGGCCGCTTCGGCGGGAATAGGTTCCGCTTCATAGGCTTGGGCTAGGGGGGCAGGTGGCAGCAAGTTTACCAGCAGCGCAAACAGGCTAAGGTAACTGCTTAATTTTTGCCGGAAGGCGTGTGACATGGCCTCTCCTCCTAAAAGGGACATGGATGGTGGCGGAGTTCAGGGTTTTAGGCAGGTTACAACTGAGTGTAACCTAATCAGCCGGTAGATTTTCTAAAATGGTTTGATTATTGGGCCGGTCGCTAATATTTTGCCCGATGTATGACCAGGCGATTTGACCGGATTTGTTAATAACAAATACTGCGGGCGTGGCTACACCATCACCCAACAGATTATAGACTCCATAAGCATCCGCGACTTGATGATCCGGGTCGGCCAGAACGGGATAGGATGCCTGGGCGGTACTGGCCGAGGCTTGCGCGCCCGCCTGGTCTTGCGCGGCGATGGCAATAACTTCGGTATCTTTCTGGCGAAATTGCGCCAGGTCTGCTTCCAACTGGCCCAGTTGGCTCATGCAAACGCCTCAGGTATGGCCGCGATAGAAAACCAGGGCCACATTGCTTTTGCCGCGAAAATCCTGGAGGGAAATGGTATCGCCGGTAGCGGCGGTGAGGGTAAAGTCAGGGGCGGAAGGCCGCAGGGGGGCAAGGGGGCTGGGGCGCAGGGGAGACTCTTCATCTTTCTCCACCTCTGCGCCTCCGCTCCCCTGCTCCTCTGCCTCTATCTCTAATAGAGGCTTGAGATATCCCTCGATTGCTGCTTCGTCCAGGGGTCCAATGTGCCGGGCGACGACGACGCCATTGGCGTCAACAAATACACTGGTGGGTAGGCCGCGCACTTCATAGGCGATATTGCTCACCTGCCCGTCGGAGTCGAGCGCAATAGGGAAAGTCAGCCCCAGTTCTTGAACTAAGGCGGTGACGGTGGCGGGGTCTTCTTTGACGTTAACGGCGACAAAGCCGATGTCATCTTGATAAGTGGTGTAGGCGGCTTGCAGAGCCGGCAGCTCGCGGCGGCAGGGGGGGCACCAGGTAGCCCAAAAGTTAATGAGCGTGGGCTTGCCGCGCAGGTTGCTTAAGGTTAGTGAGCCGCCTTCGAGTTGGCTGAGAGTGAAATCGGGCGCGGCGTTTTGGGGGTAAGGCGAGACGGCCATTTCGGGGGGCGGAGCGAAGATCGGCTGGGGAGCGGGGGTGGGGGGCAGAGGAGATGAGTTTGCAGCTTCTGCCGCCTCTTCCACTTCTTGCGTTCCAAGCTCCTCGTCCACCAGAGAACGGTACAGCCCAATTTCAGCGGAAGCGCGGGCAGCGACAAGCCAGGCAGTGAGGTCATCTTCTTGCGTTTCGAGTTGGCTTAAAGCTGCTTCAACTTGAAGCAGCCGGCCTACTCGGTTGGTTAAGTGTGCTCGTTCCAGACCGGCTTCAGCCAGGGCTGTGACGACTACTTCATCGGTGACTTGCCAGTTAGTTTCCAGAGTTTGAATTCTGGCCTCAACTGCTTCAGCGGAGGCCGGTTGGGGCGGCAATAGGGGGGATACGGCTTGAAGAACAATAATTTCGTTAATCAGCCGGTCGAGCGTTTCTTCGGCGGTGGGGATAGGCTGCGCCGCCAGTTGGCTCATCACCGCATCAAGGCGAGTAGCTTGCTGCCAGTCTTCTGGAGTAATAACCTCATCATTGATGGTGGCAACGGCTTCGGTCAGGCTTGCTCCGGCTGGAGTTGTGGAGACAGGCTCCTCATTTTCGGAAGGAAGCGGCGTGGCTGTGGGGGTAGGGGGAGCAGAAACGGCCAGTTGGCTCATTAACCCCAGTAAACCGGCTACGGCCAACACGGCAACAACCAGAACTGTTAATAAAGCCGGGGTACGTTTACCAAAGTGAGTCAGAGACATTTGTGTAAATCCTACCTAAAAGGATCCACTACAACTTGTTTATGAAATAGCTTAAAACCCAACCTATAATAACACCGGTTTCAAATCTCTTTGTTGAAGCCTAATTGAAAACTTTGCGGTAGCGTATCACTGGCAGCGGCGCCCGTAGTTTACTATTTCAATTGATAGCTAAAATAGAGAAACTGGAGGCGGTCATGGGGCTACGGTAAGATTTGGGAAAAAGGAGTTATTAATGAATAGAAAGAGCTAAATTAATAGTGGCTTATTCATTGTAACACCAAAAACAATGTTTGGGAAGGGCTAAAAGTCATCAGAAGTTTGCGCAAAAGTACTTGTTTGATTTGCCCGAAAGTCCAATACTGTAGATAAAGGGTTACATTTTTATCGGTTAGAGTAGGTTGGAGAGCTTTCGAGCCTGCTTGGGCTTGAGAAACACCCTATTGCTCATGAGAACTTGAAAACAAAAAATCCCCATTTCTTATGGGAAACGGGGATTTTTTGTTTTTAGTCATGAGTTTTACGGCTATTCTTTGTGACGAGAGCGAAGGGCTAGACCAAAGCCGGCCAAAACCAGCAGGATAAGGCCGCCAGCGATAGGCCATCTTTCCAAACCGGCTTCACGCAGACCCGTCTCCGGCAAAAAAGCTACCGGAATAGCGGGAGCAGTGGGCGCAGCCGGGATGGCGGCCACCGGAATAGGTGTTGGGGTGGGGGTGGCTCTGTTACCATTTCCATTACCGCCGCTGTCAGTTGGTCGAGTTGGCGTCGGGGTAGGAGTAGAGGTAGGAGTAGGAGTAGGAGTAGGGGCAGGGGCAGCAAAAGCCAGGGTAGCATTATTACTACATGTTAAAGGGACAGGGCTGCTCTGCCGGAAAGCACTCCTGACCGTAGCCGTAAGGCTGGTATTGCTAACTGGGGGCAACAATTGATTGACTACAAAACTGAGAGTCAAGTTAACGGACGCATTCGGCTGAAGATCGCCTGAGATAGTGGTTAAATCAGTCCAGGTAATCACCCCGGTGGTGGCGACATTTGGGGGTGGATCAGCGTTGAGGAAGGTTAAATGGCTAGTGTTGTAAGTTTCTTCCAAAGGTAAAGTAGTAATGGTTGTACTGCCGGTATTGGTGATGGTCAGGTTGAAGGTAATGACCTGGCCAGGGTTGACAGGGCCAGTGGCCGGATCTATGAGGGTTTCAGTAATTTCTAAGAGTGGGGTGGGGCTGCCGGTTGGCACAAAAATAGTCACGGCGTCTGCTTGTTGCGGTAAAGCGGGTGAACTGGCGCTGGCCTGGTTGATAATAGTCACGCCGGTATTATTGACCGTAGTATCATAGGTGAGAATGCTGGCGCTAAATTGATCAAGCAGCCCGGTATTAAGACCGCTCCCATCCAGCGGATAGGCTGAACCACTACCATTATCTGGCACCTGAACGCTGTCTTCAAAGGTAGTGCCGGGGATATAAGTCAGGGCTGGCGGCAGATTATCTGTGATGACAACGCTGGTAAGCGGTGTGGCCGAGTTATTGATGGACTCCAATTGGAAGCGTACATCATCGCCCAGGCTAATGCTGCCGCTGCAATCAACATCCGTGAGGAGCGAAAAGGTTTTTTGCACAGCCAGCGAGCGCAGGGGCACAATGCTGGTCCCGGCGTCAATGGAGGGCAGCGCAGCGGCGGCGTTGGCATCTTGGCCCCAAACAGAGGCAAAGGGTGTGTCATTTGCAGTATAGATGAAGGCTCCGGTCATATTGCAATCGCTCGGATCAGTGATAGAGAGTTCTTGAAGCGCTAAAAGGGGGTAACCATTCCCTGGCCCTGAAGGGATGGCTACGCCATTATCATCGGTAACATTTACAATATCTGGGGCGCCGTCATTATTGACATCTACAAAAAAGGTTGTGTCGTTGAGAGCTGTTATATAGATGCGTGACTCACGGCCAGTGCCCCGAGGCGGTGGGGGACAAGGAAGGGAGTTTAAGACATCAACATTACCAACCCCCAAGCCAATCAATGTTTGGCTGGTCAGGTTAGCGGTGGGCAATAAAGCGTAACCCCAGTCTTGCGTACTGGCCGCATCAAGCGCTGCTATACCATAAAAAACCGGTCCGTTGGAAGTGAAGTGCAGGCCTGTCGCGCCGCTCATATCGGCGTCGGAGATAGGAGGGGTAGGGTCAATAGGATATCTGACTGTGCTGGTGGGAGAAATAACGAGGCTGGTAGTAGTTGTTATGGATTGGACAGTGACGGTTATAAAACTATTGTTGGGGTTATAAAGCCAGAAATCACCATCCGAAGCGCGGGGGGCCAGATAATCATTGGTCCATTGGTCGAATGGAACCAGAGTATAACCACGCGCTTCGTATCTGCTGTCAGGATCGGAGGCAAAAAGATGTGTTTGCACCGGAGCTGAGGCGCGCACATGGCTGCCTGCCTGAATAGTTCTGGTTATGTTTAGCTGTTCACCCATGTTCAACGTCGTTGTTACGGGATCAGTAATACCATCATTGCTAAAGATCCCATCGGCATTCAAATCTATTTCTACTACCGTATCATTCTCTACGGCCTGAACATTCAACCCAACCACTTCAAACTCACCCCGACTGTCAGGACCATCTCTGATTACGTTTTGGCCAATAGGGCTAATGTAATCTGTGCCCCATCTATTTGTGGGGTACAGTTCCCAGGCGTCGGTAAATAAGATGCCTGGACCGATATCTGTCCAAAAAGTGGTACTGACGGCTAATGCGCCTCCTGTTGAGGTCAACATATCCCCCCCATCAAAAAAGATCGTCGGCGGGGTACCCCGTGCTGCCGGCGTAGAGGGGACGGTGTTGCGGAGGGTTATAATCGTCCCGGCGGTGAGAATATCGTTGGCAGGTATACCCAAGAGTTGAACTCCAGGGGGCAAGCCGGTTGTATTATTGGTTGGATCCCCATCTCCCCAAACCAAAGTCGTCGTCTGAGTGGGAAAGGTGAGATCACCCTCAAGCGTATCTTCCCACTGATCATAATAGATGATACTGTTATCTCGATTGACAGCAATCGAGATAGTTGTAGAAATAGGCAGGTTGGGGGCTACGGTTGTTGGAGCGCCAACATTAAACTGGGCGGCTGCGGACTCGGTGGCATAAGGAATGAAGAAGGTAAAAGCATCAATTCGCCCTCCGCCGGCAGCGCCCTGGGCAATCTTAATGTGCTTGATTGTTATGTCAGTGGGGTTTGTGTCGCCCTCACCCGTTGTAATAAATGGCAAAAACACCTGGGTGTTAGGTTTAGAGTCTGGTTCATCGGCCTTGCTTTGAACAAGCAATCCTAAGCCGCCCAAAAGCCCTATTAGAGTCAAAACAGTTATCCAGTAGAGGTGTCTTTTTATCTTCATGATGTTGTTCCTTGTGGTTTACACTACAGTAATAATCAAGTTGACAGTTCTTTTGTTTGGCCAGGGCGGCCAAAGGTTAGGCCCGACAGTAGTACAGCTTTAATCAGGTGGTATTCGGACTGCCAGGCCCAAAGGAAATAGATAGGTCAGGTCGTCAATCTAGGTTTTGTTCAGACTCAGCAAAGTAAAATCTGGGCCAAGAACGGTGGTGTTGATATGTCTGTTGTGCGCATGGCTACCCTCATTGTAATATATTTTTGAATGGAAAATATGTCTACACTGCGGCAAAGCAGGTCTAGTCGCCCAGAGAGCAGCCAGGAGAACTGACCTCTAACAACCAGGGTCAAGAAAACCGCAGGTTAAATCCTTAATTCTTTTTTTAAGATTCGGGATTGAGAATGAACAGAATTGCTGGTAATGTAACCAAATGGGACAATTTTTAAGAATAAACTAATTCCGTAATTGAGAGCTGCGCCAAAACCAGCAGATTACGGCAATAACTGCTCCAAAAAATAGCCAACTCCAACCCATACCCCAGGTCCCCGGCGTTTCACGTTGCCCCGTCTCCGGCAAAAGGTTAACCGGAAAAACGGTAGAGGTAGGGGCAGGGATATTGACTGCAATAGGGGTTCCCGCAGGCGTGGAAGGCGGCGGTGGGGTCGGCGGGGTATCAGGTGGCTTGGGGGTGGCGGTAGAGGTGGGGATGGCGGTAAGTGTAGGAGAAGGTGTTGGAATTTGAGCCGGTTTGATGTTTAATACGGCAACATCACTACAGACGGGCAGAATTGTGCCATCACTCAACCTTCCTCCAGAGCCAACAGCCTGGAGACTCGTTTCGGTAAGGTCAGGCGGTAGGTTTTCAAGAACGACCAGATTAACGGTTAAATTCGCCACTGCGCCAGGCGACAGATCACCAAACGTATTGGTCAAATCAGTCCAATCTATCTGACCGGGCGCTGTGGTTTCGGGCGGCGGCACAGCACCCTGAAAAGCAAGATGAGTTGGGTCAAAAGAATCTTGCAGCGAAAATTCGGTGATGGTTTCGCTGCCGGTATTGGCAATGCTCAGGCTAATGGTGACAGTTTGGCCGCTGCTGACAAAACCGTCGGCTGGATCTATGATGGTTTGTTCGATTTGGTAAAGGGGGTTACGGGCATCAGTGGCGGTAAAAATAACCACCAGGTCCGACCCTTGAGGTAGTTCTTCTGAGCTGATAATCGCCTGGTTGATAATGGGCACACCCGTATCGTTTACGGTCACGCGAAAAGTGAGCAGGCCGGTCCCCATCGAGCCTATGTCGCCCACATTCAAGCCGCCTTCATCCAGGGGAAAAGGGGTTCCCCCCGAGTTATCGGGTATGGGGGCGCCGTTTAATTGGGTTGAGTTGGGAATATAAGCAACCGAGGCGGGTAAATTATCGGTGATAACCACATTATGGATGGTGTTGATGGTCTGGCTGAAATACTGGAGTTTAAATTCAACGGCATCGGCCACCGTCACCGAACCGGTGCAGTCCGCATCCTCGGCCACCCGAAATGTTTTTTGTAGCAACAGCGAAGGCAAAGGCACAATGCCTGTGCCGGCGTCAAGCGAGGGTAAAGCTCCATCGGCATCTTGATCCTGCCCCCATACGGTAGCAAAGGGCGTTTCATCGCTGGTAAAAAGAAAAGCGCCGGTCATATCGTTATCTTCGGGGTCAGTAATAAAGGTTTCTGATAAAGGCGAGACATCAAATTCGGCATCTACATTGCCATCGTTATCATAATCTACAAAAATAGTGGTTTCTTCTACTGCTGTAACATAAATCCTTGACTGGTTGTTAGTAGGCGGCTCCCTCACATTGCCCAGGCCCAGCCCTATCAGGGCCTGGGTGGCTAAACGGTTAAAGGGTAAAAGGGCGTAGCCCCAATCTTGGACATCGTTTTCATCAAAGGCCGCCAGCACCGAAAAAGGCCGCCCATCGGTAGCAGTGAAACGCATGCCCGTCGCCGCGCTTAACCCCACGCTGGGGTATTTGATGGTGCTATCCGCCGGAACAATAATGGTTTCCGTGCCGGTAATGGCTGTTTGGACTCTGACCTCCAGATCGTCATCGCCGGGGTTGAATAGCCAAAAATCCCCATCGGAGCTACGGGGAGCCAGATAATCGGATGTTAATTGGTCTACCGGAACAATGGTGTAGCCGCGGGCTTCATACCGGCTGGCCGGGTTGCCGGTAAAAATATGCACCTGGACCGGATTTGAAGCCCGGATGTTTGCCCCCGCCAGCACACTATTTGAACCAGGCGGCCCTTCTGTGCCCAACCGGGTAAACTGTTCACCTTGATCAAGGGTCACTGTTGTTTCAAAATCGCCGCTGTTATCCAGGTCAATTTGGACACTGGTATTGTCTGTTACCGCCTGAATGTTTAGGCCGACAATATCAAAACCAAGCCGTTGATTAGGCCCGGTACCGGCCAGGTCTTCACCCACCGGAACACGATACCTGGCGCCCCAGCGGTTGGTAGGATAGAGTTCCCAGGCATCCATAAACAACGGGCCTGGGCCGGGGTCGGCGGTCCAGAAAGATAGAGTTACCGCAATAGCTCCGCCTTCCGAAGTTAAAAGATCGCCCCCATCATAAAAAAAAGCGCCGGGATCACGCGGCAGCGCTACCGTATTACGTAAGGTGATAACATCATCTTGGCTTGTGCCTGGGGTGGCTAACAGGTCGGTGGTAAAGCCGGGCGGAATACCATTAGCCGGGTTGTTATCACCCCAAATTTGGGTACTGGCCTGAGTTGGTTGGGACAAATTAGACTCGTAGCCATCCTCCCAATGATCATAATAAATAACACTCCCCTCCCGATCCAGGGCAATGGAGATGAGGGTTATGATGTCATTATCAATCAACGAGGGAGGACGGTCTGGAGGGGCATCCGATAACGCCGTTTCAAACTGGTCATCGAGAATATCGGCCGGATAAGGAATATAAAATGTAAAGGCGTCAATTCGCCCCCCCCCCTGCTCATTGCTTTGAGCTTGAGCCTGGACCAAAATCCACAGGCTGGCGATCCCTCCCAAGATCGTTGCCCAGAGGACCAGGCGAATATGCTTTTTCATGGCCTGCCTCATTGTTTTTAGCCGCACCCACGGCTAACCTGGTGAGGACTACAACTGCCTCCTCATGAGGTCTAAATTGACTTGCCTGGAATTTATGCGTAAAGATTGCGTAAATACAGTTCCCTCCAGTATAAAGAAAGTTGGCTGATGGGAATATGGTATATTGGTACCAATATGCCACTGCGCTAACTTTGTGGTAAAATTTAAGCTATGGCCTCAGAAAAAATCGAGCAAATCCTGAAAAATCTGCCGGGCAAACCCGGGGTTTACCTGCACAAAAACGCGCAGGGCAAAGTTATTTATGTTGGCAAAGCCGTCAATCTAAAAAACCGGGTACGCTCCTACTTTCATAAATCGGCCAGCTTCAGCAGCCCCAAAACTCGCCGGCTGGTTGAAGAAATTGCCGATGTTGAATTTATTATTGCCGAAAGTGAACTGGAAGCGCTGCTGCTGGAAAACACCCTGATCAAAAAATACCAGCCGCGCTACAACGTGCGCTTAAAAGACGACAAGCG
Organism: Anaerolineales bacterium; assembly: GCA_015075405.1. Classification (GTDB taxonomy): domain Bacteria; phylum Chloroflexota; class Anaerolineae; order 4572-78; family J111; genus DSQQ01. The sequence goes on along the minus strand of JABTUK010000002.1, from coordinate 78,033 downwards.
CTATCCCTACATTAAAGTTCATTGGCAAGACCCCTTTCCACGGGTAACCACTACCCGTCGTCTCATCAACGATGGGGCGCGCTATTTTGGGCCGTACACGGCAGCCTGGGCGGCCTACCAAACCCTGGACCTGGTGCGCAAAATCTTCCCTTATTTAACCTGTACCCGGATCATTGACGGCAAAGATGAACGCGCCTGCCTGTATTATCACATTGGCCGCTGCGCTGCGCCATGCATTGGCGCGGTCAACCAAGCCGAATATCGCCAGATCATTGACAACCTATGCGATTTTTTGGGCGGCAACACCGAGCCGGTGGTGGCCGATTTACGCCGCCAAATGGAAGCAGCCTCAACTGGATTGGATTTTGAGCGGGCCGCTCACCTGCGGGATCAAATCCGGGCCATTGACCAAATTGTGGAAAAACAGAAGGTGGTTAATGCTGAGACCGCTGACGAAGACGTGATCGCCTTTGCCCGCGCCAACGGCGACGCCTGTGTGCAGGTCTTCTTTATTCGAGGGGGAAAATTAGTAGGGCGAGACTACTTTGTCTTGGAAGGTGCTGCTGACGAGGCCAACGCCGAAATTATGACCTCGTTCCTGAAACAATTTTATGATCAGGCTTCCACCATCCCGCCGGAAATTTTGCTACCGGAAGAAGTGGACGAACTCATGATAATCCGGGATTGGTTAAAAAGCAAGCGCGGGGCCGATGTTACGCTCAAGGTACCGCGCCAGGGCCAGCAAAAAGAACTCCTGGAAATGGTGGCTCAAAATGCTGCCGAAACCCTGGCTCACCTGCGCGCTCGCTGGGCCGCCGACGAAAGCAAGCAAACCGAGGGGTTGGCCGAGTTGCAGCAGGCGCTCGACCTGCCGGAGCCGCCCTTACGTATCGAGTGTTACGACATCAGCACCTTACAAGGTACTAACACGGTTGGCTCGATGGTGGTTTTTCAAAAAGGCGTCCCCCGCAAAAGCGATTATCGCCGCTTCAAAATTCAATCGGTTAAGGGGCAGGATGACTTTGCCAGCATGCAGGAGATGCTGCGCCGCCGCTTCAAACGCATGTCGGATGAAGGTTACAGCCCCAACCCGACACCTGACACCCGACACCTGACACCTGACACCGAGAATTCCTGGGCGCTTATCCCCGATTTGGTGATTATTGATGGGGGCAAAGGACAGCTCAACGCCGCCCTGGAAGTGCTGGACGAATATGAACTGCGCGACGCTGTCGCTATTATCGGTTTGGCTAAACGGGAAGAAGAAATTTTTTTGCCCGATATTTCAGAGCCGGTCATCCTGCCGCGCCATTCGCAGGCCCTTTTTCTAATCCAGCGCGTCCGCGACGAGGCTCACCGTTTTGGCTTGACCTACCACCGCAATCTGCGTGGTAAAAGCGCGGTTCATTCCAGCCTGGATGAGATTGAGGGCATCGGTCCCAAACGCCGCCGGGCCTTGCTCAAAAAATTTGGCTCGCTCGACGCCATCCGCGCAGCCAGCATCGAAGAACTGCTGACCGTGCCAGGCATGACTCGCTCCGCCGCCGAAAAACTGAAATCAGACCTGTAAATGGGAGTAAGGAGTAGGAAGTAAGGGAGTAGAAAGAAGATGGACGAGAAGCATAACAAGATCTATCTTCAATTCTCAATCCTCTATCCTCTATCTTCTTCCCCTACTCCCTACTCCTTACTTCCTACTCCCTTTTACACCATTGCCAAGCGCCCCCGAATGTGGTAAGATAGCAACAGAGTAGCCAGTCGCAAAGTCGTAGTATAATCAGGTTACGCATTGCCACCCTGCGACCTTGTTGCTGTGTTACGCGCTAAGTTAAACAAGGAGATAATTTCAACATGCGAACACCCATTATTGCCGGAAACTGGAAGATGCACAAGACTCTGGCCGAGGCGGTGCAGTTGGCCCATGAAATTCGTGAGGCTACTGCCGATATTAACGGGGTAGAAATTGTGCTCTGCCCACCCTTTACCGCTTTGGGCGCAGTCGAGGGGGTGATTGCTGCAAGTAAGGTTGGTCTGGGGGCACAAAATATGTATTGGGAGGAGCAAGGGGCCTTTACCGGCGAAATCTCGCCGCTGATGCTGGATGGGTTGTGTGACTATGTGATTCTCGGTCACTCCGAGCGCCGCCAATTTTTTGGCGAAACCGATGAAGGCGTCAATAAAAAAATCAAAGCGGCGTTGAGCCATCACCTCATCCCGATTGTCTGTGTTGGCGAAAATTTGGCCCAAAATGAAGCAGGCGAAACCGCCGCCTTTGTGGGCGGGCAGGTCAAAGCCGCTTTTGCCGGCCTCTCCGCCGAGGATGCCATCAAGGTCATTGTGGCTTATGAACCCATCTGGGCCATTGGCACCGGCAAAAACGCCGACCCGGCTACCGCCAACAGTATCATCGGCCTGAGCATCCGTGGCGCTATTGCCGAGATGTACAATGAAGATGTGGCCCAACAGGTCCGTATCCAGTATGGCGGCAGCGTCAAGCCCGATAACGTCGAAGCCTACATGTCCCAACCCGATATTGACGGCGCGCTGGTCGGCGGGGCCAGCTTAAAAACAGAAAGTTTTGTGGCCCTGGTCAAAGGGGCTTTGGTGAAGGTGCGTTAAACGTTTAACGTTTAACGTTTGAACGTTTAACGTTATGTCCGGTTGGTCAATTCTTTTCTGGCTCATTGTATCCTTTCTCTTAATGTACCCCCTGAAGCGCTGGATAACGGCCCACGTTCAGGGGGTTGCTTTTCTGCTCACCGGCAACCCGCGGGTGGCGATGTGGCTCTTTTGGGTGCTGTTTTTGCCCGGCACGCTGCTGCACGAGCTGAGTCACTGGCTCACAGCGTTTCTATTGGGGGTCAAAACCGGCCGATTTTCCCTCTGGCCGCAAATGAAAAAGGGTGGCGAGTTGCAAATGGGGTCGGTGCAGGTCGAACTGAGTGACCCTTTCCGTCACAGTCTGATTGGCCTGGCTCCCTTGATTTTTGGCACCCTGGCAGTGCTGTTGATTGGGCAGGGCTTGTTGAACTTGGGCCGGCTGGGGACCGCCTTCAACAGCGGCGACGTGGAGCAGATTATCGAAGCGGTGGCCCGGCTGCTGCTTGTTCCCGATGTCTGGCTCTGGTTGTACCTTATCTTTGCCATTTCCAATGCCATGCTGCCCAGCGCCTCTGACCGCGAGTCGTGGCGAACGGTTCTTATCTATCTGGGTTTGACCCTGGGGTTGGCCCTGGGGCTGGGCCTCAACCCCACTATGCCCCCAGAGTTACAAAATTTCGGCTTGACTCTGATGGCCTATCTCCTCTCTGCCTTTGTCATTACCATTGTCATAGATATTTTCTTTATCTTGCTCATCGCCGGCACCGAAACCGTTTTTACCTGGATGCTGGGTCGCCAGGTACAGTACAACCGCTAGATCATAAAATACAACAAAAAGATGATTGACAAAATCCGGCAACTCAGGTTATAATGGCGACACAGTGATCAGTAAACAGTTATCAGTTATCAGTTTACTGATTACTGACTTCTGATTACTGATAACTGATGACTAATAACTGACTCAAACGGAGAGACGCACCCCATGTTCATGACGGCGGCTATGATTATCCTGGCTAATAGAGGCGGTTTCGCCCCTATGCCTTGCTGTAGTGCGCCTGTTGACTCCTGAGTTGTCTTTAAGTTAACCATCGAGCCGCGAGTGCACTACACCTCGCGGCTTTTTGTTTTTCTCGACCAGGTGTGCTGCTTTTCCAAAGGCATCACCCCAGCCCAAGCCGCGAATTATCTCGCGGCTTTTTTGTTACTTCTGAAACGTAATTACTCAGCCATGTCATTTCGACCGTAGGGAGAAATCCCCGACACCTTACTTTTACATCTTGCGCTCTGGGGATTTCTCGACTTTCGGTCTCGAAATGACATGAGCTTGATCGGAAACTCTATCAAAAATTGGGAGATTTGTGATGACCTCATTAAATAACGCTTTAAGTTTACCCCGCTCACTGGCTGATGGGTTGTTACTCCGGCGAGCCACCCCGGCCGATATGGAAGCTGTAGCCGACTTGAATGGCCGCATCCTGGCGGACGAGGGGGAGTCGCCGCAAGTGTTGGCGGATTGGACCAAAGACCTGATGTCGGGCCGCCACCCCACCACCACCGCCCAGGATTTTATCGTCGGCGAAGATACGAACACGGGCCGAATTGTTAGCTCAATTTGCCTTATCCCCCAGGTCTGGCGCTATGAAGATATTCCCTTTGGGGTGGGGCGGCCCGAACTGGTTGTGACCGAGCCAGCCTATCGCCGCCGGGGTTTGGTGCGGACTAGTTTTGAAGCGATTCACACCATGAGTGCTTCGCGGGGGCACTGGGTGCAGGGAATTACCGGCATCGCCTGGTTCTATCGCCAGTTTGGCTATGAATATGCCCTACCCCTGGGTGGAGCGCGCCACCTACCTCTGGCCGATGTGCCGGGTTTAAAAGATGGTGAGCCGGAGCCGTTCCAGATTCGTCCCGCCAACGCAGCCGACATCCCGATTTTGATGAAACTCTACGAGCGCCAGTGTGCCGGCAAACTTGTCACTACCGAAATTGACGAAATTCGTTGGCGTTACGATTTGAACGGGCACAGCCAGGATTCAATTCAAAAGCTTTGGGTTAACTGCATTCTCGATCCTGAGGGCCGGGTCATCGGTTATTATTCGACCTCGGCCCACCCCTGGAAGGAGCGGTTAATTGTGTGGGAAGTCGTAGTGGCCGAAGGTATCTCCCTTCACGCGGCGCTGCCCACCGTAACCCGCGCTTTGAAAGCGCAAGCCCAGGCTCATCAGCCCCAGGCCGGGATCAAGGCAAAGCCGATAACCACCCTGCGCTTTTCTTTGGGCCTGGAACATCCGCTTTACGAAACCCTGGCCGCCAAACTGGGGCCGTTCCAAAAACCCTATGCCTGGTATATCCGCGTGGCCGACCTGCCCGGTTTCATCCGCCATATCGCTCCGGTCCTGGAAAAACGGCTGGCCGGCTCGGTGATGAGCGGCTACAGCGGCGAACTAAAAATCAGTTTCTTCCGGGATGGTCTGCGCCTGGCCTTTGAGCAGGGACGCCTGGTTGAAGCGGTCCATTGGTCCCCGCCCGACAGCGACCACCACTGGGACGGCGCAGAATTTCCACCGCTAGTTTTCTTGCAGCTTCTCTTCGGCCACCGCTCCCTGGACGAACTGCGCTACGCTTTCCCCGATTGCTACGCCGACGAGGAGCCGGCTCTGCTGCTCAAGGCATTGTTTCCCAAGCGGGTTTCTCTGGTCTTCCCGCTGGGTTAAAAATCTTAGGAGTGTTCACGAACCTGTGGCACACCACCAACGCAAAGCGTGAAAATTCACCCTTACCCTCTCCCACTGGGAGAGGGGATTCTTGACTTGCTCCCCTCGCCCTCTGGGAGAGGGGTTGGGGGAGAGGGCTATTTACGAGGAGCAACCATGCTTCATATCTCGAACATATCCAAAAGTTACGGCCCGGAGACAATCCTGACCGATGTCTCGTTTATCGTCAATCCGGGCGAGCGGGTGGGCCTGGTGGGGCCGAACGGCAGCGGCAAAACAACCCTGCTGCGGATTATCACCGGGCTGGAGTCTGCCGATAAGGGCCAGGTCCGCTTCGACCCGCCGGGGCTGTCGGTCGGCTATCTGACCCAGGCGTTGGTGTTTGAGCCGGGCGAAACAATGCAGCAGAGCCTGGCCCGCGTCACCGCCGAGCACAACCGGGCCTGGGCCGAGATGCAGCAGTCCGCTGCGGCCATGGCTGCCACATCCAACAACGACGAACTGGCTGTTTTAACCGCTGCTTACACCGAGGCCGAGACTCGTTTCGAGGCCGCGGGCGGCTATGAATTGGAAACCCGGTTGGAAGCAATTTTGGCCGGCCTGAACCTGGCCGGCATCCCCCGCGACCTGCCGGTAGAACGGCTCAGCGGCGGGCAGAAAACCCGGCTGGGCCTGGCCGGCCTGCTCATCCAGCAGCCGCGCCTGCTCCTGCTCGACGAGCCGACCAACCACCTGGATTTGGATGCCCTGCTCTGGCTGGAGGGCTGGCTGGAACGTTACGACGGCGCGGCCCTGATTGTCTCCCACGACCGGGCCTTTCTGGATCACATGGTCTCGCGCATTTTGGAGTTGGATCCAGTGACACACAGGCTGACCGAATATACCGGCAATTATGACGACTATGCCTTAGCAAAAGCGTGGGCGTTAGAAAAGCAATGGGGAACATGGAAGGATCAGCAAGCTGAGATCCGACGCCTACAGGTCGATGTCCAGCGTACGAAGGAACAGGCCCGAAATACCGAACGGGCTACCACAAACGACCATACCCGTCGGCTAGCCAAGAAGGTTGCTAAAAAGGCAAAGGCGCGGGAGCGACGGTTACAACGGCTTTTGGAGTCAGAGGAGCGGGTGGCTAAACCAGACCGTCACTGGCAAATGAAACTGGATCTGGCCAATGATGACGCTGGCGCACGCCAGGTGTTGAGCCTGGAAAATGTCGGCATGGCCTTCGACGGGCGGCGGTTGTTCAGTGAGGTCAACCAGACCCTCACCCACGGCCAACGGGTCGCCCTTATCGGCCCCAACGGGGAGGGTAAAACCACCCTGCTGCGGCTCATCACCGGAGAATTAGAACCGACCACCGGCCAGATTCGCCTGGGCGCGGGGGTCAAATTGGGTTATTTTGCCCAGGAACAGGAGCAGCTTAACCCGGCCAGCACGCCCTACGAAACCATCCGGGCGGTGGCGGTCAATATGGACCAAACCGAAGCCCGCAGCTTTCTGCACTTCTTCCTCTTCGCCGGAGATGAGGCCTTCATCCCCATCGGCAGCCTCAGCTACGGGGAGCGGGCGCGGCTGATGCTGGCGGTGCTGGTGGCTCAGGGCTGCAACTTTTTGCTGCTGGATGAGCCGGTCAATCATCTCGACATCCCCAGCCGTGAGCGGTTTGAAGCGGCGCTCAATCAGTTCCCCGGCACGATTTTGGCCGTCGTCCACGACCGGGCTTTCATCAGCCGGATTGCTACAAATGTATGGGAGATGCGTCACGGCCGGGTGAGAGAATTGCTGGAGTTTACCGGCAACACCTCGAACTGGCCGCTCGACAGGTAGCCGCGAAATTCCAGGGGCACTTCGCCGGGCAGCCAGTTGGGCGCGGTGGTTTCGGTATAGAGATAGCGGACGCCGTTGGCCGGGTGAACCACTCGACTGCCGGGCCGGTTATCAAAACCGGCTACGCCCAGGGCCACGTGGATGGGCAGGATCAGCAGCGCCACCTCGTAACCCATCGCCGCCAGCAAGGCCGCCGCCAGAATAGATTGGTCTTCGCAATCGCCCTTTTTCTCCACCAGGGTTTCCAGGGGATATTTGGGGTACTCAATCAACTGGCCGGTTTCCAAACACAGGTCGTCGGTGTAGCGGATATTTTGCTGAACAAAGGCCAGGATGTTGCACAACTGTTCGTAGGCGCTTAATTGCTGGGTTTGCCCCAACTGCGCCAGTTGACCCGCCAGCGTCTCGATTTCGGGCGTCGAGAGCGTTACGTAAGCGTCAAAGTGGTTGGGACTCAACTGGCGGGGTCGCCCTTGGTAATGAATATAGCGCTGCCGGTTGACCCACAGCTCGGTAAAAAAGCGCGAGCCGGGCAGTTGGCGGCTAAGGCCAGGCCGGGTGGGAAATTCCCAGGTGTACCACTTGTACAGGTGGGGGTTGGCCCTGGTCCCTCGGACATGCCATAAAAGCCGCTCGAGCGTGAGACTCAACCGGTTATCAGCCGGGAGCAAGCCCAACCAACGGGCTGCCCACCAACCTGTAATAGCTACGGCGCCTAAAAAGGTCGAAAGGCCGGTGAGTGTCACTAAGGCTGATAAACCAAGCAAGATAGTAGACAAAAAATTGAAACTCATGGCGTGTTACCTCTGGTCTGTGTTGTCAACCAGATGATAGACCGGGTTGACTACGAAATTATCGTAATCTTCCTGTGAGAAATTGTAAATGATACTTTGGGCTGGTTGATTGACTAATTTAACCTTGTGGCTTAAATTAACCGCCGAGAGCGCAGAGTCCGCCGAGGAAATTTATAAAAATCTCTGCGTTTTCTGCGTCCTCTGCGGTGAAATATTAATTCTGTCAGTCAACCAGATACTTTGGGGGTAAAGTAGATTTCTCACCTGGCTGATAATTGACAAGGGGTAAATTTGTTTGTTATACTTAGTAGATCCAATTTCTGAGGAGTGAGGCACGCCCCCGTGCCGAACACCGCCGCACGTGGGCGTGCTGGCTCCTCAAATTTGGATCCACTGATACTTAACGTAGTGCGTAGTGCGTGGTGGGGGGTGCTTGTTCATAAATTTTTCCCCCCCCCCCACCACGTACTACGTTTTATAATTTTATCTTATCAATGAGGAGAGATAAACAATGGCAATTAAATATACCTGGCTTGGTCATGGCACGCATGCGCTGGAAATTGGCGGCAAACGGTTGATCGTTGATCCCTTTTTTACCAGCAACCCGGCCGCTCCGATTAAGGCCGACGCCGTACAGACCGATTATATCCTGGTGTCGCACGGCCATTTTGATCACCTGGAAGATCTGGTAGCCGTGGCCAAACGCACCGGCGCGACGGTGATCTCGAATTTTGAGATTATCAACTGGCTGCAAGGCCAGGGGGTAGCCGCAGACAAAACCCACGCCCATCACATTGGCGGCGGCTTCAATTATGATTTTGGCTATGTTAAATTGACTATCGCTCACCACGGCTCCGGCCTGCCCGACGGCGGCGACGGCGGTAACCCGGCCGGCTTTCTCATTACCGCCGCGGGCAAAAAAGTTTACCTCACCTGCGATACCGGCCTTTTTGAAACCATGCGTCTCTACGGCGAAGAAGGTATTGATTTGCTGATCCTGCCCATTGGCGATAATTTTACCATGGGGCCGGACGACGCCTTACGCGCGGTCAAACTAATTAACCCCAAACTGGCCGTCCCGACCCATTATAACACCTGGCCCCTCATCGCCCAGGATGGCAACGCCTGGGCCAAACGCGTCGAAACAGAGACAAGTACAAAGGTAAAGGTGTTGCAGCCAGGGGAGTCGGTGGAAATATAATCATTAAATCATCAAAACTCCACCGGCTGTTTGCCAATGTACTGAGCGCGGGGCCGGATAATTCGGTCGAGCTGGTACTGCTCGATGGCGTGACCAATCCAGCCGATGGTTCGGCCGAGGGCAAACAGGGTGATGGCCCCACCGGGCGGCAAATTGAGGGTCTGGGCCAGCGCTACCAGGCCAAAATCAATGGTGGGATATTCCCCCATCAGTTCAAAAACGGCCGCGGCGACAGCTTGAGTCAAAGCCAAGGCCGGGGAGTTGGGGAAAGCAGCGGCGGTTTGGTCCAGCAGTAATCGGCCGCGTGGATCACCGGCAGGATAAAGGGGATGCCCAAAGCCGGGGATCGACTCACCCCGGCGCAGATAGCTGGCGATAGCCGCCGGGATGCCGGCAGGCGAACTGGCTTCGCGCAAAAACGCTTCGACCCGGTCTGTCATTCGGCCATGTTTGACTCCCTGCAAGGCCGCCAGGCCGGCCTGCACCACCTGATAGGGCGTCGAACCGGCTGAAGCCACGCAGCGGGCGGTAAAAGAAGAGACGTTGAGTTCGTGGTCAGCGCACAGGATCAAGGCGCTGTTGATTAAGCCGGCCGCCTGGGAGTCATTTTGCGCCCAGCCCTGTCGCAGGCGCTCGCCGAGGGTATCGCCAGACGAGTCGCCCGCGGCGATGGTTGTCAGCAGGCGCATGATCCGTACCCCCGTTTGGGCGACCACCGGCGGGCGTAAATCGTAGGCAGCCAAATCATCCACCGCGGCCAGCGGTAGCAAGACCTGGAAGGCTTCTATCGCTGGCACGCCTGTCAAATGCTCCTGCACCTCCTGACAGCGCGGCAGCAACGGACCCCAGACAGACCCAAACATAGCTGCCGGATCGCTGACCAGTTCTCCGGTCCAGATTAAAGTAGCCACCTGCTCAACCGTACAACGAACTGCCAACTCCAGGGCATCATAACCTCGGTAGTACAGCCGGTCATTCGCTACCAGGGTGATGGCCGATTCCAGCACCGGCGCGCCCCAATGCAAGGCGCTCTCAGCCACTTTGGCTGGGTCGCGCCTATGGGCCTGCCGTTCCTTGAGCTTTTGCACATCCTCAGCCCGATAGCGGCGCGTGCGTTTGCGGCTGTCGGCCTCCTCGGAACGAATCAATCCCCGGCTGACATAGGCATACAAAGTCGGCAAACTAATCCCCAATTCACGAGCCGCTTCCTGGGCGGTAAAATAATGGGTTCGGCTCATTTTCATTCCCCCCGGAAGAGTAAGCAGTGATCAGTAATCAGCAAACAGTAGTCAGACAAAAGAAGCGGTCCAACTCACTCCTGTAGTTATTTTACTATATATTGATTTTTTAATCAATATTGACAACATTGTGTAGATTAGCTTATAATGAGAATAATGAATTTTGATTTTCAAAAACGATAATTATCACTGGAAGATTGGATACCGCTCTATCCAACCTTCCAGCCTTCCAAGCCTATTTACCGGACTTGATCGTCAAAAACGATTATTCTGATTACTGACTACTGGTTACTGGTTACTATTTTTCGAGAGGATGTTATGAAATCCACCGTAGACCAAATTCGCCGGCGGTTTGACGCCGATGTAGAACGATTTTCAAATTTGGAAACCGGCCAATCGGCCACCATTGATGCGCCGCTGGTGTTGGAACTGATCACCCAGGCCGCGGCGGCGATTAATCCCCATGCCAGCAGTATCCTCGACATTGGCTGTGGCGCGGGCAATTACACGCTCAAATTGCTGCAAGCGCTGCCCCACCTGGATGTCACCCTGGTAGATTTGAGCCGGCCTATGCTGGAGCGGGCGGTCGAGCGCATCAGGCCGGCTACATCGGGCCAAATTACCCCTATTCAAGCCGATATTCGAGCGCTTGAACCTGTTGAGGCGCAGTACGACATCATTATGGCTGCCGCCGTGTTTCATCACCTGCGGGAGGACGCGGAGTGGGAAAGGGTCTTTCGCCGCTGCTACATGGCCCTCAAGCCGGGCGGTTCGCTGTGGATTTCTGACCTGATCGAACATTCTACTCCGGTGGTGCAAAGCTTGATGTGGGCGCGCTACGGCGATTATCTCACTCGCTTCAAAGATGAAAGTTACCGAGAGCAAGTATTTGGCTATATCGCTAAAGAAGACACGCCGCGCCCGCTGATGTTTCAGCTTGACCTGTTGCGCCAAGTCGGTTTTCGCCAGGTTGAAATCTTGCACAAAAACAGTTGTTTTGCCGCTTTTGGCGGTATAAAGAGAAGGAACTGAGGGAACTAGGGGAACTTAGCTCCTTTAGTTCCCTCAAATCCCTCAGTTCCCAGTTTGAAGGAGGAGTCAAAAAAGTTATGACTGAAACACTTACATCCACAAAATTGGTAACGGGCCTGGAAGGCGTCGTCGCTGCCGAAACCCGGCTGAGCAGTGTAGACGGCCAGGCCGGGGAATTGATTATAGCCGGCTTTCCGGTCGAAGAATTGGCCGGTCAGGCTACTTTTGAAGAAACAGTTTATTTATTGTGGCATGATCGGCTGCCTGACGCCCAGGAATTGATCTCCTTCCGCGCCGCTCTGGCCGCTCGAAGAGACCTGCCCCCCGCCACGCTCGATCTGCTGCGGACGGCAGCAGCCCAGCGGGTCGCCGCGATTGACGCCCTGCGCATGGCCGCCGGAACCTTGAGTTTGCAGGGGGCGGATGACCCAGAGCAGCAGGCGTTGACCCTGCTGGCCTCTTTTCCCACTATCATCGCCGCGTATGGGCGGCTGTTGCAGGGCGAGGAACCCCTCGCGCCCCGGCCCGAGCTGGGCCATGCCGCCAACTATCTGTTTATGCTTTTTGGCCGGACGCCCAGCCCGGAGCACGTGCGCGGCCTGGAAACTTACCTCAACACGGTGGTGGATCACGGCATGAACGCCTCGACCTTTACCGCGCGGGTAATTATCTCGACCCAATCGGATCTGATTTCGGCGGTGGTGGGTGCGCTGGGGGCCTTGAAAGGGCCGCTGCATGGCGGCGCGCCCGGCCCCGCCCTGGATATGGTTTTTGAAATTGGCGATGCGGCCAACGCCGAGAGGTATTTGCGCCGCAAGCTGGAGCAAGGCGAGCGGTTGATGGGCTTCGGCCACCGTATCTACAAAGTGCGCGACCCGCGGGCGGAGGTTTTGTCGGCGGCAGCGGCCCGGATGTTCCAGGGCAACGGCCATCAGGCTCTCTACCAACTCTCTCGCCAGGTGGAGCAAACCGCCGTCGCGCTGCTGGCCGAGTACAAACCGGGCCGCAACCTGCAAACCAACGTCGAGTTTTACACCGCGCTATTGCTGCACGGCCTCGATTTAACCACCGATTTGTTCACCCCCACCTTCGCTATTGGCCGGGTGGCCGGCTGGATCGCCCACTGCTTCGAGCAGCAGCAGCTTAACCGTATCATTCGCCCGCAGTCCGTTTACGTTGGTCCCAAGGATCGAAGTTGGACGCCGTTACGGGCAAGATGATCCGTGATGCGTGATACGTGAGGAATCTATCACGTATCACGCATCACGTATCACGTTGACACCTCTTTCTGCCAGGGTAAAATATCTAGTGAGAAAGAGGTGTTTCTTATGGCAACCATTACCTTGCAAGACGCGCTCGATACGGCCACCGTCGAGGGCGAATTGTATGAAAAATTAGAAAACGACAAGCTGCGCTGTTTTGCCTGCGGTCATCGCTGCCTGATTTTCCCCGGCCAGCGTGGGATTTGCCAGGTTCGTTACAATTACAACGGCGTACTGCGCGTCCCCTATGGTTACGCCGCCGGGGTCCAGAGCGACCCGGTGGAGAAAAAACCTTATTTCCACGCCCTGCCCGGCAGCAATGCCTTGACCTTTGGCATGCTCGGCTGCGACTTTCACTGCGGCTACTGCCAGAATTGGGTCACGTCTCAGGCTTTACGCGACTCCGCCGCCGGGGTGATGCCGACCCATTTTACCCCCGCCGACCTGGTAAAAACCGCTCAGCGTACCGGGGCGCGGCTGGTGGTCAGCAGTTACAACGAGCCGCTCATCACCGCCGAGTGGTCTATGGAGATTTTCAAGCAGGCCAAAGCCGCCGGGCTGCTGACCGGCTTTGTCTCCAACGGCAACGCCACCCCGGAGGCGCTGGATTACATCAAGCCTTACACAGATTGTTACAAAGTGGATTTGAAGTCCATGCAGCAGAAGAATTACCGCGCGTTGGGCGGGCAGGTCAAGCATGTGTTGTGGACAATTGAAGAATTACATCAGCGTGGTTTCTGGCTGGAAGTGCTGACGCTGGTCATCCCCGGCTTCAACGACTCCACCGAGGAGTTGTGGGAGGCGGCCCGCTTTATTGCCGGGGTGTCGCCTGATATTCCCTGGCATGTGACCGCCTTTCATAAGGATTACAAGATGACCGACCCCGACAACACCAGCGCCGCCACCCTCATCCGCGCCGCCGAGATTGGGGCTGAGGCCGGCCTGCATTTTGTCTACGCCGGCAACCGTCCCGGCGAGGTAGGCAACTGGGAGAATACCTACTGCCCCCGCTGCCAAACTTTGCTCATCGAGCGCTACGGTTATGTTATCCTGGGCTATCATCTGACCGACGCGGGCAAGTGCCCCAAGTGCGGCCACACAGTCCCAGGCTTGTGGCCCAAATCAGCGCAGGAGGTCAACACCGGCGCCCGGTCCGATATTTTCTTCCGCCGACCCGTGCGGGTTAAGATATAAAAATTCCACGGATCAACTGTAGGGGTCAGCGAAATGTTGCACCTTCCCGGAAGCTGTTTTGAGGTTGATTGGCTCATTAGGCCGAGCTTCCGGGAAGGTTTTGACTTGCAAGATATGTTTGACCCCTACAATTTTCAACTCAAAACCAGCCGAACTGACCAACATTATCAAAGATATGAACACCCTCACCCCAGAAATGCACAGCGACTCCAGCTTTGCGGCCTTGTTCCAGGCAGTTGAGCGCAAATTGGCGGAATGAGGTTTATCATGCCAGACCCTAAAGGTCTCTCAGACCTTTAGGGTCTTCACTCGCCCACACGCAAATAATGCGCCCAATAGCTCTGCCAGGGATCGTAACGATCGGCCAACTGCCGGACGGCTTGCTCGCTCAAGGGCTGGCTCTGCCCGTACACTTTTGAGACCGCCTCGACAATCCGCTTTTCGTTTATTGTGGGAAAAAGCCCAGAAATTCGAGCGACCGGGCAAAGTCAAAGGGCGGGGTTGGTTGAAGATAACCGCTGCTTGAGTTTAGCATCTTGCCAATTCCACCATTTCAATAATTCGGGATCATGTTGCTGATTGGCGGCATAGTAAACAGCGCAGCGAAAAACATACAGCATACAACGATCCACCTGCGTTCCCTGCTTGGCGCAGAGTTGGTAATACATTGTCTCCGGGTCTTTGCCGGCCAGTTCTTGGACCGAACGAAAATTGAGTTTCCACAAATCCTCGGCAACACGCGGGCCGACGCCGGGAATCTGCTGAAATGCTTTCAAAATGGCTTGCTTTTGTGGATCAGCCATGCTACGCCTCGACAACGTTATCGAGCGGTATCCACCCACTCTGGCCCAAGCGATTGGTACACCAAATCCAGCCACTTTCCTCATAGCCCACTACCAATTCCTCGCCGGCGCTGGCCGAAAGCTCGGTCGCGTCGTAGTCGCGGCGAGCCACACCCTGGCTGCCTGTACGGTCAAGATAGCTCGCCGGCATCCAGCCGCTTTTGCCGCTCTGGTTGGTACACCAGACCCAGCCAGGCCACTGAGTATCATTTTGGCCTACAATCAACTTTTCTCCTGTTTTAATGATGAGGGGGTCCGGATAAGCCGTCTCATATGCCAGGCTAACCCGACATTTTTCTCCCGGCTTAAAGCGATGTTCAGCCATTAGGTTGCTCCTTTCATTCCTATAACCTCATGATACAACAACGCTCCTGACAGCCCTATGTCAGGAGCGTTAGAAAGTGAGGTGATATACGCAGTTTCTAAGGTACAACCTCAACAGACCCAAACTGGCGAAAATGGTGATCAAAGGCAAAGGCTTGAGTGATCTGAAGTTTTTCCATTACAACTTTGCTGGTGCAATCGGTGAAGCTCCACTCTTTATCAGAAAATTGCTTAAAAACTTGCCAGGCCAATAGAATGTCCGGTTCAGTCAGGTAGTAAATTTTGCCTAATGCTCCTCGAAAGAATTGTTCTCCCAAAACCATTGCTCGCCCGTACTGTCCACGCGCTTTTAATAGCGTCAAAGTCTCATCAATTACATAATCTGTGGTAAGCAGTGGCGCTCTATTTTGATTTAGCCAGTGTGTTGCGGCAGTATGATCGCGATCGGATGGAATAACGCTGGTAAACCAAGCCCCGGTATCAACAAAAATCATCGTGCTCCCTGTTGCCCATATAAAACCTGATCGTGATCTCTACCAGAGAAATCCACCCCTTCTCCCAGGGGCATAGCTGCAATAGCCGCTAAAATATCCGCTGGATTGTTACTTTCAGGAGTAGGGGTACTGCTAATGATAATAACTTCAACTCGCGTTCCATCAACCAGCGACATTGGCTCTAATAATCGCAGGACTCCTTGCTCATAGATAGCTTCAGTTGTTTTGGTCATGATCGCCCTCCTGTTAATATTCTAGCTTAAAATCGAGCAAATCCCAACCTCATCTCACCGAAAAATCGGTCAACCGCTGCGCCACATCCCGAAAATTGGGCGCTTCGGCGTACAGTTTTTCAAACTCTTTGCGGGCCTGGCTGTGTTTGCCCTGAGTCTGATAGGAAATGGCCCGCCAGTAGGCTGCTTCATTGAGCAGGTCCGGGTGGCGGCCTTTTTTCTTGCTCAGTGTTTTGCTGAAGACGCTAATGGCTGCGTCGTGCAGCTCCTTCTCCTGCATGGCCCGGCCATAGTAGATGGCAATTTCCACTGTCACATCATCCACCGGCTCAATGCCCTGGGCGCGCTCGATAATGCCGTCCCAAATCTCCCGGCTGGCGTACAATTCACACAGCGACAAAACCAGCACCGGCTGCTCGGCCAACTCCACCAGCTCCTCCAGCAAAGCAATGGCCTCGCGCACACGCCGGGTGGATTGGTACAGCTCGACCAGCAGCAGGGTGGCGGCCAACCCGTCCACCGGCACGGCTACGGTCACGCGCGGGGTGATATTGATTTCTATCTCGGTCCCGGCCAGGTATTTCTCCATCAGCGGCGTCGGAAATTCGCCGTCGCTCTGGACCACCTTTTCCAGCAGCTCGATGGCTTTAAATTCGCTGCCATCTTCCCGCTCGGCCAGGATGGTAGCGGCCAGAATCGCTGCGCCAGGTTCGTCGTCAGCGGCGGCCAGGAAATGTTCCAGGGCTTCGTCGGCTTGACCGGCTTCATACGCCTCAAGGCCCTTAGCCAGCTCTTTTTCGTGCCGGGGCGCAAAAAAACCGGGGCTGGGTACGTCTGTTTTTGTCTCGGCGGTTTTGGTTTTCGCAGAAGTGGTCGAGCGATCTCCCCTGGCCGTATTGAGTTTTTTGCGGTAGCTCAACCCTGTGCCCGGCAGCCCCGCCGTAAAATAAGCCCCCTGCGGCCCGGTGCTGATACGTAAGCCCGGCAGCCCGGCGCTAAAGCCAATGCCGCTTTTGCTGATATTCAGCCGCAGAAATTTACCCAAACCGATACTTTTATGAAAACGAAAGCCCATAACGTTATCCCCCTTAAAATAGTAGTCAGTAGCCAGTAGTCAGTAGTCAGTAGTCAGAGGTCAGTGATCAGTGAACAGTCTGACTGATTACTGTTCACTGATTACCGCTACCTGTCCAACTTCCGCTGTAGCCGGTGCAGCCGGTGCTGCAAATCGGCCAGCCAGAGACGGCGCTCGTAGCGCGGAAAGGTGGGTGTGTTGAGTAGGTCCAGCGCGGCTTGGGTCCAGCGGGCCGCTTCGCCGTAGTCGCGGGCCTGATGCTCGTAATATTTGGCCAGCTCGACGTGGGCATAAATTTGCCGCCCCTCTGCCGCCAGCCGCCACGTGTTCAGCGCCCCGGCCATGTCCCCCTGCCGGCGCTGGGCCAGCGCCAAGCGCCGCTGGGTGTCCCAATAGCTCTCTTCCGGCAGATTGCTGTAAGCCAGTCCCCGTTCATATAATTGTACCGCCGCTTCCAGCCGGCCCAAATCCTCAAACAATTTCGCCAGGGCGACCACATCCAGCCCGTGTTCAAGGGCGGCGCTCAGAGGGTCGTCCAGCAAGTGGGCCATGTGGGTCAGCAGCGCGGCCATGGCGACCACATCCATAGCATTGTGATAAAAGACGCCTTTAAGCGGGCGGGCGTCGCCGCTGCGCAGATAGTCAAAGTAGAGTTGTGGGATGAGCCAGCCGGGGACATCTTCGTGGCTGCGATTGGCCCCCAGGATGTGCATCTCCAACTGGCCCAGGGCGCGGCTGGGCAGGCGGTCGCGCCATAAACGCCGGGCCAGGTGGAGCAAATCGAGCTGGGCCGGCGCGGTCAGTGGGGTAGTTCGCCCGTGGACGGTGTAGCGGCTGTTGAGCAGCGGCACATCAAACGATTTGCCGTTGAAAGTGACCAGGGCCTCGCAGGGCTGCAAAAATTCGGTCAGCGCGGCCAGTTGGGCCGGCTCTTCCGCCGGGTCGCGCATAAAAAATTGGAGCAGGCGAAAGTGGTCGCCCTCAAACCGGCCCGCGCCAATCAGAAAGGCGTAAGTGCCTGCGCCGCCGGCCAGCCCGCTGGTCTCCGTATCCAGAAAAACCAACCCCGGCGACTCGCAGCCGGCCAACCGCTGCTCGCCGGCCCATTCGGCCATGGTATGCAGCGAGGCCGTCGTTCTCAGTTCCACCTGGCCGTGCCGGTACTCCGGGGTGTAGACGGTTTCAACGATAAAAGCGTCGCCATGGGCGGTAGCGTGCAACCGGCCGGACATAACCTGCTCGATGGCATAAATCTCATCGCGCGGCTGGGGCGGTGGTAGGTTGCGTGCCCCCAGCTTGACCCCCAGCGATTTGAGTTTGTCGGATAGAGTCAGCATCCGAATCCCTCTGACCGGAGACGGGAGACCGGAGACCGGGTATTCTATAAAGCCCGGTCTTCGGTCCCCCGTCTCCCGTCCGTTTAATGCACCCGCTCGATCAAAAAATGAGCCATCTCCTCCAGGCTTAATTTCTGCTCTGGCGGCGCTTCGATGGCTTGCAGGGCGGCTTTGGCTTTTTCGACGTAGGCTTTGGCCTGGCTTTCGGTATAAGCTTTGGCCCCAATTGTTTCCAAAAGGCTCACGGCCTCGGCTACATCGTTCTCAGTTAGATTTGTGGCGCTGTAAATTTCTTTAAAACGGGCCGCCTGGGGCTGGTCAGACTGTAAGGCATAAACGACCGGCAGCGATTTTTTACGGCGGCGCAGGTCGTCGGCGGCGGGTTTACCGGTGACGGCTTCCTGGCCCCAAATGCCCAGCAAATCATCGTGAATTTGAAAAGCAAGGCCCAGGGCCAGCCCCAACTGCCAGAAAAGTTCGGCCCGGCCCCGGTCGCCCGTAGCGATCAGCCCGCCCAGGTAGCCGGAGCAGGCCAGCAGCGCCGCCGTTTTGCCTTCGATCATTTTTAGATAATCGGCCAGATCCACCTGTAAGGTCTGCTCGAAGCTCATATCAAAATACTGGCCCTGGCACAAGGCCAGGCAGGTCTGGTCGAGGCGGTCTATCGCCTCAAAAATGGTTGGCAGCGCGACCTCCTGCTCCCGCAGTTGTAGCAGCGCGTGCCTGGCCAGCACAAACAGGCCGTCCCCGGCGTTGATCGCCTGCGGCTCGCCCCATAAGGCCCAAACGGTCGCCCGGCCGCGGCGGGTGCGGCTGTTGTCCTCGATATCGTCGTGAACCAGGGAGAAGTTGTGGATCAGCTCGACCGCTGCCGCTGCGGTTAATGCTTTTTCGGGCTGGCCGCCCGCCGCCCGGCAACACAGCAGGGTAAAAATGGGCCGCAGCAGTTTGCCCTGGGCAACTTGGGTGGGCTTGAACGTCTCGTCCAGCCAGCCGAGATGGTAGTGCATCATCCCATAAAACGGGTTGAGGTCTCCGGCGGGCGGCGCCATCAGCCGGCGCATCTCCGCCTCAATTTGGGGGATGAAGTGAGCCAATGCTTGTTCAAAGTTCATGCTAATGGATTTCCTTTGGGTGCAAATTTGGTACTCACCCTTGATTGTAGACGAAGTGGGCTATGCTTGCCAATTTCAGTAAATTACAATTTTAGAGGACGCGAAGCGGGCACGCCTACGTGCCGAGCGGAGCCGCACGTGGGCGTGCTGGCTCCTCAATTCGTCATTTACTGAATTTAAACCAACGCTTCCAAAATCGCCAATGCCTCCCGTTTACCTCCCCGTCCCTCCTCCCCGCCGGGACCGACGCACGAAGGACAGCCGTCGGCGCAGCCGCAGGCGGCGACCAGTTCGTGGGCGTGGCCCATGAGGTCGGCATGCAGGTCAAACAAGCGTTCGCTGAAACCCAGTCCGCCTGGCGTGGTTTCATAAATCACCACGGCCGGCTGACCGAAGGTCAGCGGCGATTGCGGGTCGTGGTGTACGGCCACATCATTGGCGTCGCACATCAAAAACAAAGGGGCCAGGTGGCTGAGGGTGAAAGCCAGCCCACCCAACCCGCTGCGAACCCGCACCGCAGTTTCGGCCCGGCGGTGACAGGAGCGGCAGAGGGTGATGAGATTGGACAATTGGTTGGCCGGTTCGTAAGAAGCAAAGGTGCGAAAGGGAATTTTATGATGCACATCATGTTCCCGCCCGCGCTCCGGGAGGCCACACATCTGGCAGCGATAGCCATCGCGGGCGCGGGCAGCCCGGCGCTGTGCGGCCCAATTGGGGCCATAGTCGTTGGGGTCATTGCTCCACAAGCCCTGGGCGCGCAACTGCTCGACGGTCGCTTCGGTCAAGGCCAGCCAGTAGCCGGTGGTCTGTAATTCGGCGGGCGGCAGGCTGAGTTCGCCCTCGCCCAACGGCTCGTTGCTGAACCAGCGCCGCTGGCGATAGCCGACCACCTGAGTTGTCACCACGATTTCGCCAAACGCTTTGGCTGCGCCCGGCACGACATCGGTCCTTGATGTCGTAACCAGTTGCACGGTTGTTTCGCGCTTTGGCTCGGTATAATAGTCAGCCTGGGAGGGACGCAGCCGGGCCAGGTTTTGTTCCAGGTCCAGCGTTTCAACCAGATAACTCTGGCCCTCGTGCAGGTAAATCGCCTGGGGGTGGACCATCCAGGGGGCGCTGGCTCCATCCACCTCGCCGATGGTGGTCAAGCCGTCAGCCACCTCTACCTGAAGCAAGACCCGCTCCGGCGAGGCGCTGCGCAGCGAGACGCCTTCGGCGGGATAGTGGTCGGCCATCCAGAAAAAGGTCTCAGCGGAAGCGTGCAACTCGCCGCCGGCCTGCAAAAATTGCAGAAATTCCGCCAGCAGCGCCGCGTCCACCCGGCCAAAGCCTTCCCCTCGCCGGAAGGGCAGCTCAAAGGCGGCGCAGCGCAGGTGTTGGAGCAAAATGAGCCAATTATCGGGATTGATGAGCGCTTGTTCGGGCGAACGCTCGAAAAAGTAATCGGGGTGGTGGGCCAGAAATTGGTCCAGCGGATTGGCCGTGGCAATCAGCAGGGCCAGTGAGTCATCCTGCTGGCGTCCGGCCCGCCCGGCCTGCTGCCACGTTCCGGCGATGGTTCCCGGATACCCGGCCAGCACCGCCGCGTCCAGCCCGCCGATGTCAATGCCCAGTTCCAGGGCTGTGGTCGCCACTACGGCCCGCACCTGGCCTTCACGCAGCCCCCGCTCGATCTCTCGGCGCTGACGCGGCAGGTAGCCGCTGCGGTAAGCCCTCACTTCAAAGAATGAAGGATGAAGGATGAAGGCGGAAATTTCTTTTTCATCCTTCACGCGAAGCGTTCCGCCTTCATCCTTTAGATATTTCAGGATCATTTCCACCGAGCGCCGCGCGCGACCGAAAATGAGGGTTTGAATGTTGTGGGTTAGCAGTTCGCGGCTTAAGCGGACGGTTTCTTGCAGGGCGCTGCGGCGCAGGCCCAGGTCGTAATCTACGATAGGGGGATTGTAAATGACAAAGTGTTTGGCGCCTCTGGCCGCGCCGTCTTCATCTACCAGGGCGATGGGTTCCTCGATCAATCGCTCGGCCAGTTCGGCAGGATTGGCGATGGTGGCCGAGGTCAGGATGAATTGGGGGGCTGCGCCGTAAAAACGGGCCACTCGTTTCAGGCGGCGCAAAACGTTGGCGATATGCGAGCCAAACACGCCGCGATAGACGTGCATTTCGTCAATAACCACAAACTGAAGCCGGTGAAAAAAATCGGCCCAGCGGGTGTGGTGGGGCAAAATACCACTGTGAAGCATATCGGGATTGGTGATGACCAGACGGGCGTTTTGCCGGATCGCCGGGCGGGCGGAGGTGGGGGTGTCGCCGTCGTAAGTGGCGACGAGAGATTGGAGATTGGAGATTGGAGATTGAGAGGCCCTTTGCTCTAAATTCTTATTTCTTATTTCTTTTTTCTGATTACTGCTCACCGACTTCTGATTACTGACTAAATTTCGCAGCGCCTCGGCCTGGTCCTGGGCCAGGGCTTTGGTGGGGAAAAGGTAGAGGGCGCGGGCGTCGGGGTGACGGAGGAGGCGGTCAAGAATGGGTAGATTGTAGCAGAGGGTTTTGCCGCTGGCCGTGCCGGTAACAATGACCGGGTGCCGGCCTGCATGAATGTGCTGCCAGGCCGCCGCCTGATGCGTGTAAAGCGCTTCAATGCTACGTGACTCTAATGCCGCTGCTAAGGCGGGGTGCAGGTCGGGGGGAAAGGGGGCAAATTGGCCCGGCCGGGCAGGGAAGGTCCACCAGGCGGTAATGTTGGCGGCAATGCTGGGCGTATCACGCCAAATATCTAACAGTGTAGAGAGTGACATAGGCAAAAACGCTTGGCGAATGAAGAATGGCGAATGGCGAATAAAAACAAACTTATTTTCGCCATTCGCTTATTGGCCATTCGCTTAGAATTCTCTTTGCGGTTCAACCTTTAAACCCAGGTATTCATCACCTGCCGCAAAATGGCAAACTCGCCGAGGTGGTAGGAGTTATGGTTGGCAACAACCATGATTTCCCGGAAAATGGTGTAGGGTAGACCCTGGGGTAGAGGGGCAAAGAGATCAGTTTCAGGATTGGCGGCTAATTCTTCCAGAGCCTTGAGGTCGGCTCGAAAAGCGGTGACGGTTTGCTGCCACTGGGTTGCGTCGGCTTGCGCCTCCGAAGCGGGCCAGTAGCCGGTGGGCCAATCGGGTGAGATGTGGTTTGGATTGCGAATGAATTCCAGAATGTCCCACTGGGCCAGGCGCAGATGTTCAAGCAGATGCCAGGGGGTATAGGGAACGTGGGGTGGCTTGCGGTTGATAAACTCCAGGGGAAAGCCGGCCACTGCTTGGTTAAACTCCATGTGAGCATGACCGCCGCGCAGCAGGGCCAACAATTGTTCGCGCATAATTTGATCGGTAGATACCATTTTATTCCCCTTTCCGTTCATCTATCTTCCCCATTGAATAGATTATACTGATAGTTTTAACTCTTCGCAATATCAAACGAACAGGTGTTCGTTATGCCTACTTGACCCACTATATACAAAAAGAGCCTCAATTGAGAACTGATGTCGTGTTCGCTAAGATGTTGCACAAAACGGCTTGACTGTAACAGCACCCTACCCGGTGATAAATCAGCCGGGCTAGAGAACTACGCCGGATGAATCCGGCTCAGATAAGCCCGATTTATCGGGCGCTGTTTCATAGCCGGGGCGATTTATCCCCCGGCGGTTTCCGACATAGTGTGCGACTTGTTTATGAACGGGACATCAATTGAGAACTGAGGCTCTTTTTCCTGGCTTGAACAAGCGGCGATGAGGCTGCTCTCAAGGGTGTTCTGCTTGTTAGCTGACAACCACGGGCGACAATCTCACAAATCGGCCATAGCGCTCAGCGGCAGCGGCGATGGCTTGGCTTTGGACTTCGCTAAATGAACTAAACGGGCTGAGGGTAATTGTCGCCGTATTTTTCTTGAGAGTGCGCTTCCACGTACCCACAACTCTGCCATCTATGACGATGGTAGGCATGAATATGCCGTTGTTACCGGGAACGATTTTGGGGGCATGGATTGGCTCAAGCACGGCGCTGCGGTCGGTATAGCCGAGCAAATACTCATCGAAGCCGGGCAGAAGGAAGACTGTGGGCGAATCCTCTGCCAGGGCAGGCAAATCGGAGGACATCCAATAGGTCTGACCGCCAACAGTTTCCTGGTTGAGCCGGGATTTAACCTGTTCAAGCCCGGCCCTGGCATCAGTGAGCGTTAGCCCCGACCACCAGGCAAAATCGGCAATGGTGGCCGGGCCGTGACTGGTAAAGTAGCGTTGGGCCAGTTCGGCCAGAGCCTCGCCGCGCCCCAGCGATTTAGTGGCGGGTATCCACTCATCGAGCAGGGTAAAGGTTTGCTGCTTGCCCTGGGGTACGCCAAAACAAATCAGCCCATCCTGGGCAGAGCGCAGCAGAATGTGATAGCCCCGCTGACCTGCTGTGGAGATACTGGCTTCTTCCAGTCGTTGCAGCATTTCATCACGGGTCAACTGTTGGCCGCCCTGCAAAGCTTGAGCAAACAATTCCTTACTGCGGGCAAAGGTAGCCTCATCCAATTCAAGCTGCCGGTAGCGGCCTGCGGTTTGAGCGATCACCCGCGGCGTCAGGAGCTTCAGCAGCCAACGGACATCTTCGGCGGCTACAAAATGCAGCGTCCCGCGCATGGGCCAGGTGCGGATAATCGTTTTGTCGGCAATGGCCTGCTCGATGTCGGTCTCGGCGGCGTCGGGCAAACGCAAGCCGATAGACCATTTTGCGCCCAGGTAGTCCTGGGCCTGAAGCGCGCCAAGCCAGGCCACCACCTGGCCTGGCGTTTTGAACCGCGTTGCAGTAATTTGCTGCTGGTAAAGTCTGGATTGAGCAATATCTTGAGGTGTCAAATGATCCCTAACCTTTAAATTGAGCGTCATCAACGAGTGTGACCGGCAGCCCCAGAAACGCGCCATAGCGTTGCGCCGCCTCGGCCATAGCCTGGGTCTCGGCTGGGCCAAGCAGGGTGAAGAAATTTGTCGTGATCATGACCGTCTCTTTTTTAAGGGCGCGCTTCCAGGTACCGACGATCTTACCATCAACAGCAATCGCCGGATTGAGGATATCACTCTTCGCCTGGGGAGGATACGCCGGGTCAAGGACAGCCTGCCGATCTTTATAAGCAACCGTATACTCGTCAAAAGCTGGCAGTAAATGAACGGTGGGCGAGGTAATGTTTACAGGTGATGGCGATGAAGGGAGCCAGTAGGTCTGGCCATCAATCACTTCTTGAACGAGATGGGGTTTAGCCATTTCCAGGCCAGCCCTGGCCTCAGCCATCGTTAGCCCCGACCACCATCCAAAATCGGCCAGCGTGGCCGGCCCATGACTGGTAAAGTAACGTCTGGTCAGCTCGGCCAAAGCTTCATCACGTTCCAGAGTTTTGGCTTGCGGCGCTCGCTCATCCAGAAGCGCATAAGTGTGCTGCTTGCCGCGCAATACGCCGCTGCAGACTATCGCATCTAATTCGGCCCGCAGCATAATGTGACTAAATCGTAATAAATCAGCCGTAGCAATGCCGGCTTGCTGAAGGATGGGGGCCAACTCCGGGCGGGTCAACTGTTGGCCGCCCTGGAGGGCTTTGGCCAGCACCGCGTTGCTGCGGGCAAAGGTCGCCCCATCCAATTCGAGTTTACGATAGTTGGAGGCCATAGCGGCGTTAACTCGCGGCGCCGTCAGCGCCAATAGCCAGCGGATATCGGCCGGGGTGACAAAATGCCAGGTGGGCCGCATGACATGCGTGCGCAAAATGGCCCCTTCGTTAAAGGCTCGCTCGACAGCGGCATCGGTCAGACCGGTGGCGCGTTGACCGAGCGCCCATTTGGCCCAGGCATACTCTTGAGCCTGGACAGCGCCCAGCCGGGCCACCACTTCCTCCGGCTTTTCGAGAGCCGTTCCTACAAGATTTTGGTTATTTAAGCGCCGGTTAATAATGTCCAGGTCTATCATAGCTTCAGCATCCTACGATCAATTGGCGATGGAGTCCAAAGCTTGCTTTGGACTCCAATTTCTACAAGAGCGCGGGTGATGCTTTCTTGGTTAAGTCAAGAATTTCTAAGTAATGAGGGTTATACATTATACCGAGAATGTTACCAAAGGGGTCAACCACGGAAGCCGTGATAAATCCTGCTTCACGGTGCGTGAGCGGTTCATACTCTTTTGCCCCCAACGCGGTTACTTTTTCAAGCGCTGCGGCCACATCATCAACGTGCCAGTATATAACTGCCCCTCCCGGACCGGCTGCTGCTCCTTTGGGGGCATAGCTGTTGTGAATAATGCCCAGTTCGTGCTGGTAGTCGCCGAGACGGAACTCGATATAGGCAAGCTTGCCGTCGGCCCCTGAGCGTTCAAAGTAGGGGGCGAGGCCTAGCAGTTCGGTATACCATTTCTTCGCTGCCTCCAGATCAGCCGCCCAAAAGCTGACGGTGGTAAGTCCTCGCAAAATCTGTGGATTGGTCATTTTTATGCTCCTTTAATCACTGTTTTATTTGTTGGGTCATTTCGGGCTACAATAGCCTTGGCCCGCTCCCAGATCAGTTCGCGGAACTCTGCTGGTTCTAAAACCACGGCCCGGTAGCCATAATCCATAACAATACTGGCCGCCACTTCCAAATCGGGAACAATCAAAGTGACGATGATGGAGCCATCCGGCTGCTCTTCCAGACTATCCCACCGAGATTGATTATCCAGAGCCTGGATCACCGCCTCTGGAGCAAAGCACAACCGCGCCTGCACCCGGCGTTGAAAGTAGGGCTGCGAAGTCACATAAGCTTCAAGGTCAAAGTCGGCCGGGATTTCAAAATTCTGCTCCAATAGCTTTAATTTAAGGATGCGGTCCACCCGGAAAGAGCGAATGTCCTGGCGCAAATGGCAGTAGCCGAGGCAGTACTGCCAGCCCCAGCCATGCACCAGCACATAAGGATCAAAGTTGCGCTGTAGCGGTTCCGGCTGGTTTCGGCCTCGGTAAAGCATGCTCACCCGCCGCCGGTCATGCATAGCCTCCCATAGTTTCTCCAGGTGAGGCATGGACAGATTGGGGTTAGCCGAATGCATACCCATAGCCAGCAAGGTTTGACGCGCCCAGGCGACTTCGCGCCGCTGCTCGTCGGGCAGAACATTATCCAGCTTGGCCAAGGCCCCGCGCGCCGCCTCCTGATACAAGCGCCCCCAGACCTGTTCCAAAAAACTGGCCCCCAGATAAACGGCAACCGCTTCCTCCGGGGTGAAGATCAGCGGCGGCATTTTGTAGCCGCGCACCAGGGCATAGCCGCCGTAGGGGCCTCGCTCGGCGTAGATGGGAATGCCCATCTCGTCCAGCATCGTCATGTACCGCTGCACCGTCCGCACCGAAACATCCAGCTCCTGGGCCAACTGGCTCGCCGTCCGATTAGGCTGGCGCTGGAGCAGCATGATTAAAGTAATCAATCGTGTTGCTGTGTTTGCCATACGCTTCTTCCTTCAGATCATTCAGTGAATGATCTACAAGCTTATTCTATCTTAAATATACGTCAATTCCTGACGTAATTATCCTTGAGTTTTTAGTGCCTTAGCAATTGAGTCCTTGTACATTGAGCAAGAAAATCTCACGCAAAGCCGCCAAGAACGCCAAGAAAAAATTATTAAAAATCTTTGCGTCTTTGCGTCTTGGCGAGAGAACTTTTTTGGCTCTGGCTTGTCCAGGTTAGGGAAATTGTGGGAGTCAAAAATGAGGTTAAAAATTTTAGCGCGAGGGGTTAGTTTTAGACCGTTGTTTCAGCGCCAATTCAAGCGATTGGCGGAAAAGGTCAATGGCTTGCTCGACGTCGGTGGGTTGGCGGAGGTAAAAACTGATCCAGCCGCTCTCTGGCAAGATGTGATGGGGTTCGGCCCGGCCGGCGGCGATAAGCTCATCCCGCACTTTTTTGGGGAAGGGAATATCTACCAGGGTGTCGCCGTGAATGTGGCCGATTTCGCGCCGGCCCAACCGATATTCTGTGCCGCCAAAACGATGGGGCCGGGCGGTCACACCTTCCCAGGCCAGAATTGCCTGCGTAATTTGTTCTTTGGCCCCATGAACGGGCATCATTACCTTCCTGCGAATAAACAGCAAAATTACAAATTCGGGGATACGCAGATTTTGAAGGAAAGCAGAAGTGGCTATAAGTTTACTGCCGATAGCCTTTAGCTTCATAGCCTCATCTTACCAACTGGCGGCGGCATAAATTTCCCTCAAAAACCGGCTCGGTACCGTGGCCAAAAGTTGGGTTTGAACAAAACCGCACTCGCGGGCCAGTTTTTCCCAACTCTGATAGGAAAGCGGGTGCGGCACCCAAAGATTACCCTGGTCAACATTGTACTCAATCAAAATCAAGCGTCCACCGGGGCGGAGGTAACTTTTGAGCAGTTGAATAACCCGCCCCTGGGCCGCGTACTTCTGAAAATGGAGCGCATTGGCCAGGACAAGCCCATCCAATGGAGGCAGCTTGAGCGGCTGGGTAAAATCGGCGCTGAGGTAGTGAACGGTGGTCTGAGAAAATCGCGCTTGCATGGCCCGCTCTTGCTCGCGCAGCGCCCCGCGATCCTTATCCACCGAGTAGATTTCCCCACCTGGGCCGAGCAACTCGGCCAGGGCCAGGGTAAAGGCCCCGCTCCCTGAGCCAAAGTCGGCCCAAACGCCGCCGGGGACGACACTCCGGCGCAGCAAGTTGACATGATCGGTGTGGTTCATGCCAGATCAGCTACCACTTTCGTCTTGCGTCTTACGTGACGCGAAGCGAGCGTAAGACGCAAGACGAAACACGTTTTAGTTTTTAGTACCCGGCTAGTCCGCCGGCTGGATGTTCTGGTTGAGCCGGAAGAGGTTGGTTGGGTCGTAGCGACGCTTGATTGCCAGGAGCCGGTCCCAGGTTGGTCCCGGATAGGCTTCGCGAATGCGGGCTGAACCATCTTTGCCGAGGAAGCCGACATAAGCACCAGGCTCACCCTGGCGCAGCGCCGCCGCCAAGCCAGTGACCCAGGCTTCGTGCAGTGCCGCCTCTTCGGGGCGTTGGTAGAGCGCGGCGACGTTCACCATGAGTCGTCGCCTTCGGTGAGCAAAGGCGGTGGCGTCGGCGGGCACACGGGCCAGCGCCCCGCCCAATACTCGAAGTTGCGTAACCCGCATTGGGGCGGTTCCAGCTCGCAGATGGTCAATGATGGTCTCCGCCTCACGACGAGTGATGGCGTCAACAAACATCGTCCGTCCTATCGCCATCGGATGGAAGCCCTCCTCCTCGGGAGGATAGATCTCCGGGTAGCGCATGGGCCGGAGCATGTCGGCGATGGGCGTAACCAGCGCCCGGAATGGTGCGAGGGCGCGCTCACCGGCATCCGCAGGGCCGGCGTAGCACATCAAGGCCATGATGATGAGTTGGCCGTGGTATTCAGCCGGCACAAACGGCATGGGGGGGGCGGGCATGACATTGGCGATGATCGAAAGCTCTTCCGGGGCGGCCTCCGCTTCGGCCACAAACGAGGCGATGATGTCGGGCGTCGCCGGTAGGATTAACATCCCGCCCACGACTGTTTCGAGCGGGTGCAGCCGAAATTTGAAGCGGGTGGCCACGCCGAAGTTGCCGCCGCCGCCGCGGATGGCCCAGAATAGATCCGGGTGCGTTTCGGCATCTACCCGGAGGAGTTGGCCGTCAGCGGTGACGATCTCGGCGGCCAGGAGATGGTCAATCGTGAGGCCGTGCTTGCGGACGAGGTAGCCAACGCCGCCGCTCAAGGTGATGCCCCCGATCCCGACCGAGCCGGTGTCGCCAAACCCGGTTGCCAGGCCATAGGCGCTTGCGGCAGTGGTGTATTCGCCTGCTGTCAACCCAGTCTCGGCCCAGGCCGTGCCTTGCTCTGCATCAATCTCCAGTGCCCGCAGCGGCGAAAGGTCGAGCATGATCCCACCGTTGGTAACACTATGACCGGCCAGGCTGTGACCGCCGCTGCGGATGGACAGTTCTAGCCCAGTCTCACGCGCCAGCGAGACAACGTGTGCCACGTCGCTCGCATCGCTTGCTCGGATGATGACAGCCGGCCGGTGGTCAATTCCGCCGTAGAAGACAGTTCGTGCCTGATCGTATCCGGCATCACTTGGCGCAACCACCCGCCCGTTGAGGGTAGCGCGGAGCTGCGGGATCGAGAGGATGGTTGGGTTGGTTTCTAGCAACGTCGAATGATTCTTTTTTGTCACGATATTTCTCCTTGGTTAGTTGATGGGAAGGATTGGAAGATTGGAAGGCTGGAGGATTGGAAGGGTAGATTGGTCCATTGTCCAATATCCAATCCTCCTATCTTTCAGTCTTCTGACACTTGACCGAATTTTGCTTGCAGTCAAAAGTCATTAAAGAGTCTAACGCAAAGAGATCATTTAGCCATCGGACAAAAGATAGATTTGCTATCATTCAAAAGTGTAGAGAAAAACTGTCCTTATGGACAGGTTATTATGCAGCTTCAAATAAAGCCAGAAAAATAGATTGATGTCAAGTACCGGCTTTACCCAATTTCCGGCATAAATCGCCCAGCAGTTGTTGTTCTGCGGGGGTGAGATAACTCATTTCTGCGACAACGGCGGCCACGTGGGTCGGGAAAACCTGGCTAATCAAATCATGGCCGGCCGGGGTGAGGGATACAATAACCATGCGGCGATCTCTAGTATCGCGCTCACGCTGTACCAGGCCCTGTTTTTCCAGGTTATCAAGGACCAGGGTAATGTTGCCGCCGCTTTTCAACAGTTTGGTAGATAGGTCGCTGGGGCACATGGGGCCGAGGTGATACAGTGATTCCAGCACCCCAAATTGGCTGATGGTCAGGTTAGCCATAGTGCCCTGGCGCTGCAAACGAGCCAGAACAGACTCAGCAGCGCGAGTCAGTTTAATTAATGTATTGAGAGCGAGAACTTCTTGGGCGTTTCCTGGGTAATGAGTTGGCATTATCTGTTTGACGTTAAATAATTTGATATTGAAATAATATCATGCCTCTGTTTCTCTGTCAAAACAGGTCGAACGAATCAAAGCGTATGATCTGCTTAATCACAGCGCCCATGTGGAAAATGGCGCAGGGTTAGCTTCGTCTTTGGGTGAGCATAATACCAATAGCTTGGTAATGGACGCATTATGAAGAATAGGGTAAAATTATGGCCGAAAACGGCGAGTTGTTGCCGGTTTATGAGGTAACCAATCCCACCGCTGAACCGACCGAAACCGCTGTTTCACCCCAGCTCTGGGCTTGCAAGATTATCAATCGCAGCATAAAGTATAGGTGTCCAGAAAAATTCTTTCTCAACCATCAAGGTAGCAAGGTAGCACAAACTTATGACCTGCTACCTTGCTACCTGTTTTAGCGGCGAAAACTTTTCTGGAACACTATAATGAGGGTAAATCCCCTTTCAATTACCTCTATCAGAACCAGATTATGAAAGAATTAGTTAAATATCACGACTTATTACCTGAAGTTGAAGCAGACCCGGCCGAACATATCGTCACTCTGGTGCAGCGAAATGATCGGGAAGCGCTCTTGTTTGTTATTAATACCAGTCCCGAAGTTTGTATCGGCCGGTTACGTTTTAGTCAGCCGCGTCAGGGCCGCTTGCAACCTCTATTAGCGCCGGGACCGGATATTACGATCAAAGATGGCCAGGCCGAAATTACCCTGCAAGCCGGCATTGTCGAGGTTTTTCGCGTCCTCAGCGACGGCGCTTCGTGAAAAGATGTCTGTTTTCGCGGCCTGGAAACAACAAGCCAGGCGTCTCAAGTTGGAAATCTCCGCCCTTTATCTGGCCTATCGTGATCCGCGTGTGCCCTGGTATGCCCGGCTGGTTGCCGCTGCCGTGGTTGCTTACGCCTTCAGCCCCATTGACCTGATTCCCGATCCCATTCCGGTCTTGGGTTATCTGGATGACCTAATTCTCGTCCCGCTCGGCGTCGCCCTGGCCTTGAAAATGATCCCGGTTGAGGTGATGGTGAAGTGCCGGGAGCAGGCGCAGGCTGCTCTCAGTCAAGGCAAGCCGCCCCATTGGATTGCTGCCGGGGTTATCGTCGTCATTTGGCTGGGGGTGGCTGCCCTGACGATCCAGGGGTTAATCAGATTTTGGGGTAGCTAAAGAAAGCACCGATGACAATTCAGCTACATCTCAAAAAACCTCGCGCCCGGAACCTGGGCGTTCCCTTTAGCAAAAGAAGTTTGCCGGCGGCGGCGCGCTGGCCGATATGGGTATTCACGCCCTGGATACGGCCCGTTTTTTAATGGGTGACCCACAACCGGTCAGCGTTTATGCCCGCCTTGGCACGCACTACACCGAGGTTGACGTGGACGATACCGGCGTGATGATTGTCAACTGGGATAACGACGCTGTTTCCTACCTGGAATCGGGCTGGTGGCAGCCGCACATGGATGGCCCCGAAGCCGCCACGCAACTCTACGGTACCGCCGGTTTCGGCCAAATCTTCCCGACCCGGCTGCTGTTGCCTCACCCCGGCCAGGCAGAGATTGAAAAAGTTGATCCCGGCTTTCCGCCGGTGCGCGAACCGCACTGCCCGCAAAGCATGTACGATACCCAAATGGCCTACTTTTTGGACTGTGTTCGATTGGGGTGATTTTTGATTGGAGTTTGGCTTAAGGGAACTGAGGGAGCTGGTAGGAACTGAGATAAAAAAGTTCCCTTGAGTTCCCTCAGTTCCCTTTGCTTAAGGTTTGGAGGATTTGATTGATGAAAGTTGCCGTCATCGGGGGTGGGTCCACTTACACCCCTGAACTGATTAATGGTTTTCTGGAGCGCATTGCCACCTTTCCCCTGACCGAACTGTGGCTGATGGATATTTCTCAGGAGCGGCTGGATGTGGTGGGCCGCTTTGCCCAGCGTATGGTCGAGGCCAAAGGCGCGCCTTTTTCGGTTTACCTGACCACTGACCAGCGCCAGGCTGTGGCCGGAGCCAGCTACGTGACTACCCAACTGCGGGTCGGCGGGATGCAGGCCCGGCGCGAGGACGAATACCTGGGCCATCGGCACGGCCTGATTGGGCAGGAAACCACCGGCGTCGGGGGGATGGCCAAGGCCCTGCGGACGATTCCGGTCATCCTCAGCATTGCCGCCGACATCCGCGACCTGGCTCCCGGTGCGCTGCTGGTCAATTTTACCAACCCGGCCGGACTGGTCACGGAGGCGCTCAACCGTTATGCGCCCGACGTGCCCGCCGTAGGCGTCTGCAATGCGCCGATTCACATGAAAATGGAAATTCTGGAGGAACTGGAAAAAGAGCAGGGTCGGCCGATTGACCCGGCGCGGGCCGAGTTGAACACGCTGGGCCTTAACCATCTCTCCTGGCATCGCGGCTTTACCCTGGATGGCGAAGAAATCTGGCCGCAAGTGTTGCCCCGCTTCCTGGCCGGTCTGAAAACCCGGGCCAGTTCCGAATACACCCCGGATTTTGACCCGCGCACAGTCGAGTCGCTGCGGATGATCCCCAACTATTACCTGCGCTACTTTTATTACACCGAGCAAAAACTGGCCGAACAGCAAAAATGGCCGCCCTCGCGGGCCGAGGCGGTGATGGCGATTGAGGAAGAACTGCTACATCAGTACGCCGAGCCGGAGCGCAGCGAACCGCCGGCAGGCTTGATGCAGCGCGGCGGGGCCTACTACTCGACGGTGGCCACGCAACTGCTCAACGCCCATTACAACAACCTGGGCGAAACCCACGTGGTCAACGTGCGCCACAATGGGGCTGTCCCCGGTTGGCCAAAAGAGTGGGTGCTGGAAATGCCGGCGCGGGTGGACTCCGCCGGAATTCATCCCTTGCCGGCCGAGCCGCTGCCCCCGGCCTGCTTTGGGCTGCTGGCCCAGGTCAAATCCTACGAAATTTTGACCGTCGAGGCGGCTGCGCATGGCGACCGGGAGGCCGCCTACCAGGCTCTGCTGGTCCATCCCCTCGGCCCCTCCGCCGACCGGGCGCAAACCGTATTGGATGATATGCTGGGGACAAATCGGGTTTATTTACCGCAGTTTTGGCATAAAGGCCATTCTGGTTTTTGAAGTTGATTAATCGAGAATTTTTATGGACTCTGAACGCACACCTGACGAACTCAGGCAACGAATTGAAGATTTAGAAAAGCAGAATCTTGACCTCAAACAAGAGCTTGAGCGGCTGCGGGAGTCTGCCGAACGGTATAAAACGATCTTTGAGACGGTCCCCATCTCGATCCAGATGGTGGATGCCAGCGGGATCATCATTGAGGTTAATCCTTACCATATCAAACATCTGGGCATGGGTAAAACCACCAAAGCGGATTACTTGGGCCAATATATTTGGACTCGCCCCAGTATTATTCAAGCCGGATTGGTTGAAAAATTTAAACGGGTTTTGGCGGGCGAGACGCTGGAGGAGGAGGTTTTTTTTCCCTTCACCAGTGGTGGGAAAACAAATGGCTATTCTGTTGTCCGCGGTGTACCGATCAAGCAAGGCGACAAAATTATCGGCGCGGTTTTTATCTACGAAGATGTGACCCAGTTCAAACAGGACCAGGCAGAGTTATTACGGCATCGAGAAAAACTGGAAGAGTTGGTGGTAGCGCGCACCAAAGATTTGCAGGAAGCCTATCTAAAATTGCAGGCAGAGATTGAGGAGCGTCGCAAAGCCGAAGCCGAGAAAGAGCAAATCATCCTCCAACTTCAAGAGGCGCTCAGCAGAGTAAAAACGTTGACCGGCTTGCTGCCGATTTGCGCTTCTTGCAAAAAAATTCGGGATGATGGCGGTTACTGGCGCCAGGTAGAAGAATATATTATGGATCATTCCGAAGCAGATTTTAGCCACGGGATTTGCCCAGATTGCATCCGTAAATTGTATCCAGACTTTTATTCTCAGGATGAGAAGCTAGAACGATGAGTCTTTTTCCCGGAGATCTATCATGCCCCGCTATTTTCTTGGAATTGACACCGGCGCGACCAAAAGCCACGCTTTGATTGCCGACGAGACGGGCCGGGCATTGGGCTTTGGCTGGGGCGGTTCCGGCAATCCTGACTCGGTGGGGCATGCTGGCCTGGCCGAGGTGCTGCAAGAAATTGTTCAGCAGGCCCTCACAGGGGCGGGAATTTCGATTAGCCAAATCGCCGGGGCCGGCTTTGGCATCGCCGGGTATGACTGGCCGTCGCAGCGCGAACCGATTTTGCAAACGTTGCAAGTGCTACAATTGGGCGCTATCCCGCTGGAACTGGTCAATGATGCCTTGATTGGGCTGCTGGCCGGGGCGGCGGAAGGTTGGGGGGTGGCGGTGGTGGCCGGGACCAGTTGCAATTGTTGGGGCTGGGATCGCCAGCGGCGACTGGGCCGGATGACTGGCTTTAGCCACCTTTTTGGCGAAGCGGCCGGCGGGCACGAGTTGGTCTTCAAAGCAATCCACGCCGTAGCCGCCGAGTGGACCCGGCGCGGCCCGGCCACGCGCCTGACCCCGGCTTTCATCCAGTGGGCGGAGGCGCAAAACCTGGAAGATTTGCTCGAAGGGTTGAGCCGGCGGCGTTATAAGCTGTCGGCGGCGGCAGCACCGGTTGTCTTTCGGGTGGCGGCGGAAGGCGACCCGGTGGCGCTGGAGCTGGTTCGCTGGGCCGGGCAGGAGTTGGGCAGCCTGGCGATTGGGGTGATTCGCCAATTGAATTTTGAGGCCCTGGATTTCGAGGTGGTCATGGCCGGCAGCTTTTTCAACGGCAGCCCGCTCATCGGTGAAACTATGCGCCAGACCATTCATACGGTGGCCCCAGGCGCGCGGCTGGTCCGCCTGACCGTGCCGCCGGTGGTCGGCGGGGTGCTGTTGGGCATGGAGCAGGCCGGCTTGAACCCGCTGCCGCTGCGCGAGGCGTTGATTCGGTCTACGGATGAGTTGATTGCTATTCGCGAGGGGGATGGTTGAAGTTGCACACTCTTTGCGCCACTTCTATAGACGGGCAAATTCACCAGGCTTTACAAAAAAGAAACCCGCTTTCTCGGTGAAAACGGGTTTCCCAATAGAACGGAGAGCTACGTCCGGGGCAAATTGCTGACTTGCACACCCGGTAAACCTTCCTTATCCCTACCGCAAACCAGTACTCGCGAGGTCAGCCAGATCAGTTTTTGCTTAAAGACATTGGTTTCAACCGAGGCTTTAGCTTTTTGTCTCAAGCGAGGATGGGGTGGAGGCAAGTCTTCTTCTAACCACAAAACAATTTTGATACTTCCCTGTCTATTGCAGAGAAACCTGATATAAGGTTCCCAGTGTTCAGTCAGGGTTGAGGTGTGATAAGCGCCAATCATACAAGCCAGGGAATCGCGCACTTTTTGCGCTACTTCCTTGGCCAGTTCTCCTCTCAAGAGTCTATCCCTATTTTCAATTCGATGTCCCCGGAAATCTTTAATTTCAATCAGGTATAGTTCTCTTTCGTCCAAAATAGCCAGAAAATCTACAGCTTTAGTCTCCTCGAGTTTGCCTATCCGTTCCCGATAATCACGATGATCGTCGAGTTTAAAGACGCGCCAGCGGTTATCAAAGTCAAAAGCCAGGAACCCTTCCTCAATTCTCGTCATTGGACCGGCTCAGTTTGCTGAAACAACGCCGACTCGCGGTCATAATGAGCCGCAAATTCCTCAAGGATGGGGTTGTGTTCAATTTCAGCCAGAGTTTCTCCCGTTTCAACCAGCACGCCCGCTTTTCTATCCGGTTTGTGCAAGGCAAAGAATTTAATATCTACGCCGTTCTCTGATGGATATTCGGCTAATAAAGAAAGTTCGTGGCTGAGCAGATAATCGTGGGTGGTGATGAAGATTTGCATCCCTGCTTCAGCCAACATTCGTAATACCCTGGCTACTTCAACTACTAATTTGGGATTGAGATTCGCTTCCGGTTCATCCCAAAACAAAATACTGTCTTTGGTCAGAGAGCCATTTCGCAGCAAATAATAGAGCGTGGCAATTTTGCGGTATCCTTCGGCTACGAGATGGACATCCAGTTCTCCTTCAGGCAGGGATAACTTAAAACGTCCATTCTCCTGAGTGACTACCTCGTTTTCTCCTGCGTGTTCACCGGCAATAATTTTTCGCAAAAAAGTAATGGTATCTTGCATCTCGGCTAATTTATCTTTACGCAAAGGCAAAGCATTTAAGGCGATACTGAGGTCATAATAAGTTTCATCATAAGGCAGTTCACGTTTGCTGTAAGCAGCGATAAAACCTTCGTTGATTGATAGGAATTCTTGAGCAGGTAAATAAATAGATGAAACAGGATTTAGCAAATCCCCCTGTGAAAAAACATCTTCTTGCTCTCGATTTAATCCAAATGCAATACCTTTATCTCCATACTCCAAACTCACCGCAGCTTCATCTTCACCGTAACGAACAAGTTCACCCAGCGTATCTGATCGAAAAATTTCAGGAAGAGTTCTATCAAGTAAAACCTCAATTTCAAGCGTAGCAGGGGTATCCTCATCCTCATAAGCAAGTTCCCACACCTTAAGTAATGTATAAATCACCTTCATCACATGCGACTTACCCGTCGCATTCGCCCCAATCAACACATTGATGCCGGGGCAAAAATCAAAGGTGGCCTTTTCAAAGGCGGTAAAATTTTCAAGAGACAGACGTTGTACTTTGGGTAATGAGTCTGGCATAAGTTAATCCTGCTGTCGCTAACCTTTTTACGGATTATACAAGAGTTTAGCAGAAATTAAAATCAAGGTTCTCATGTCATTCCGAGTGAAGCGGAGCAGAGCGAGGAATCCCTCAAATTTGTACTAAAGTGTGACTCCGAGGAGATTTCTCGCTCCTTCGTCGCTCGAAATGACATAGCCAGGCTTAATTCTGACAATGTCTACTTTAAACAGCCAAATTCACAAGCTTTAAAGAAAGAAACCCGTTTTCTCTATGAAAACGGGTTTCCAAAACTACAAAACGTTAGAACTAAACCCCCAACCGATTCCGCCGCAGGATTTCGGCGTTGGTTTGGACCGTAGTTACCTGGTGGCCGTTCAGGGGGAGCAAACGCTCGTGGATGGCGTCAATAATCCACTCTTTCTGGGGGAAGAAGGCTTCTTCCAACTCTGCTGCCGGGGTGATCCAGTTGCGCGCGCCGACGACCGTCACCGGGCCGTCCAGGTAATCGAAGGCCAGTTGGCTGATGTTGGAAGCCATCGTGTGCAGGAAAGACCCCCGCTCGCAGGCATCCGAGGCCAGCACCACCCGGCCCGTCTTTTTGACCGACTCGATGATTTTGTCGTAATTGAGCGGGTTGATAAAACGGGCATCAATCACCTCGGAGGTCAGGCCGTACTTTTCCTCCAACTCCTGGGCGGCCTCCAGGGCCCGGTAAAGCGTCGCCCCAACGGTGACCATCGTCAGGTCTTTGCCGCTGCGCCGCAGGGCCGGCTCACCCATTTCGACTTCGTAATACTCAACCGGCACGCCGCCTTCCACCAGGATTTCCGGCTCGGCGTAGAGACGCTGGCTTTCAAAAAAGACCACCGGATCGGCGCCGCGCAGGGCCAGGTTGAGCATGCCCTTGGCATCGTAGGGCGTGGCCGGGAACATCACTTTTAAGCCCGGCACGTGCGCCACCATCGCCGTCCAATCCTGCGAGTGCTGCGCCCCATATTTGGAACCGACCGACACCCGCAGCACCAGCGGCATTTGCAGCACGTTGGCCGACATGGACTGCCATTTAGCCATCTGGTTGAAAATTTCATCGCCCGCCCGGCCCATGAAGTCGCAGTACATCAATTCGGCTACCACGCGGCCCCCGGACAAAGCGTAACCAACCGCTGTGCCGACAATCGCCCCCTCGGAGATGGGCGAGTTGAACAGACGATGATAGGGTAGGCACTCGGTCAGGCCGCGATAGACGCTGAACGCGCCGCCCCAATCCCGGTTTTCCTCGCCATAGGCGACCATTGTTGGATCTTCGTAAAAACGATGGATCATCGCTTCAAACAACGCCTCGGCGTAGGTCAACGTTTTGAGCTTGGGCAAAGCTTTCCCGTTATCCAGCCCAAAGCGGAACTTCTCGTGGGTTACTTTCAGGCGGCTTTCTTCTTTGGGGATCAATACTTCGGGCGTTCCTTCGGCCAGGCGGTCTTTGAATTGGTTGGAAAACATCATCTCGCCGATGGTGTCCACCGTTGTATTGACCCGAGGCGAAAGCTCCAGCGATACCGCCGCCCGGACCACTTTGATCAGCCGATCGGTAATATCTACTGTAAAGCTGTCAAGTTGCTCCTCATCGGCGAAGCCGTTATCGAGGAGGTACTGCCGGTAACTGACAATCGCATCCTGCTGCCGCCACAGGTCAACCTCGGTTTTATCGCGGTACGAGGAAGCATCAGAGGGAGAGTGGCCGGAGAAGCGGTAGGTGACGGTATCCAGCAGGACCGGCCCCTGGCCCGCCTCCAAAATTTTGCGCTTGCGTTCAATCGCATCGGCCACGGCCAGCGGGTTGTAACCGTCTACCCGCTCGGCGTGCATGGCCTCCGGGTTGACCCCCAGGCCAACACGGGCCAGGATGTCGAAGCCCATGGTCTCGCCTTTGGGCTGGCCGCCCATACCATAAAAATTGTTCATAAAATTAAAGAGCATAGGCGGGCTGCCGCCGACATCTTCCGGCCAGAGGGTCCGATACTGGTCCATGGCCGCAAACATCATGCCCTCCCACACCGGCCCGCAGCCCATCGAGGCATCGCCGATGTTAGCAATCACAATCCCCGGCCGGCGGTTGACCCGCTTGAACAGGGCCGCGCCAACGGCAATATCGCCCGAACCGCCGACGATAGCGTTGTTGGGCATGACCCCAAAGGGCGGGAAAAAGGCGTGCATCGAGCCGCCCATCCCTTTGTTGAAACCGGTGGCCCGGCCAAAAATTTCGGCCAGCGTGCCATAGAGGGTGTAATTAATCGCTAAATCCTTGATATTAGCCGGGCTGAATTTCTCGACCACCCGCAGGGCCACCCCGCCCATATACGTTTCCATAATGTTGGTCAGTTCAGCTTCGCTCAGTTTTTCGATGGCCGATAGGCTTTTGGCCAGAATTTCGCCGTGGCTGCGATGGGAGCCAAAGATAAAGTCGTCGGGGGTGAGATGATAAGCCTGCCCGACTGCC
Source organism: Anaerolineales bacterium (assembly GCA_015075405.1). Taxonomy (GTDB): domain Bacteria; phylum Chloroflexota; class Anaerolineae; order 4572-78; family J111; genus DSQQ01. The sequence continues at coordinate 38,594 of JABTUK010000002.1, read as the reverse complement.
GCCGACTCCTGGCCGATGGACAGGTGGGCCGGTCCCTTGTGGTTGTACTCAATGCCTTCGTAAACGCCTTCCTTTTTAATCCGATCCAGCATCGTTTCAAATTCCCGCAGGTAAACCATATCGCGGTAGATGCGCACCAGGTTCTCCCGGCCATACTTTTTGGCTTCGGCCTGGGGGTCTGACACATAGGCGTTGATTGGGATTTCCCGGCTTTTAAGCACCGTGCGCTGCCGGACTTCGCTGGGGTCAATGGTGATAAGCTTGGTCATAGTTTTCCTCTTTATTAAAAAAGGGAACGGAAGGAACTGAGGGAACTGAGGGAAATTTAAGTCCCCACGAGTTCCTTTAGTTCCCTTAGTTCCATACTTATAGGGCTAATAACAGTTCAATCTGCGCCACACCCTGGCCGAATGCCTGCAAAAAGCGAGCGGCGGGCGCGCCGTCAACTACCTGGTGATTGATGGTCAGCGACAGGCCAAGGTGAGGGATAAACTGCACCTCGCCCTCCACCTGAACCGGCTTCAAGTTGATATTCCCTACCCCCAAAATGGCAACCTGGGGCGGGTTCAACACCGGGGTAAAGCTTTCGACGCCAAAACTGCCCAGGTTGGTCAGGGTAAAGGTGCCGCCGTTCATCTCGTCCGCCAAAATGGTCCCCTCCAGACAGGCGGCGGCCAGGCGTTTGGCTTCCTGGGCGATCTCTTTCAAGCTCAGGGTATTGGCCTGACGAATGACCGGCACCATCAGCCCGCGCGGGGTGTCTACGGCAAAGCCGAGGTGCGCATTTTTGTATTGGCTAATGGTCTCATCGCTGAAGGTGGCGTTGAGATCGGGAAATTGGGGCAGCACCCTGGAGAGGGCTAACAACAATAAATCATTGATCGAAACCTGGCGCAAGCCTAAAGCTTCGGCGCTCTCCTTCAGACGTTGGCGATAGGCCAGCAAGGCTCTGGCGTCGGCGGAAGCGTTGAGGGTGAGTTGGGCCGTGGTTTGCAGCGAGGCCAGCATGCGCCCGGCAATGACCTTGCGGATGCCTTTGACAGCAATCGTCCGCACTTCCTCTTCAGCCGAAGCAGCGACCGGCGCGGCTGGTGCGGCAGGCTCCGGCTGCCCCGCACTTTGCAGGTCATCGGCCATGATCCGGCCGCTGACGCCGGAGCCGTGAGGCGGGACATTAAAACCGCCGTGCGCTGCCATAGACCGAGCCAGGGGGGTCATGGCTGGTTTCTTAATTATAACGGCCTGAACATCCCGTTCGATGATGCGTCCACCGGGACCGCTGCCGGCCAGACTTGTCACTTCCACCCCTTTTTGCTGCGCCAGATTTCTGGCTCGCGGCGAGATGCCCACAAATTCAGATACGGCTGTTTCCATAACAACTTTCGGCTCGGCAGGACGTTCTAACGTTTCAACGTTTAACGTTTGAACACTGGCCCCCGCGGGCCACAAATTGTGGACATCTTCACCCGGCTGGCCGATGGCGGCAATGTTGGTCAAGACCGGGACTTCATCTCCGGCCTCAAAAAACCGGGCCAGCAGCGTGCCGGAGGCCGGACTTTCAATCTCCAAGAGGGCTTTATCGGTTTCCACTTCGGCCAGAATTTCGCCGGCGGATACTTGATCCCCCACCGCTTTTTTCCAGCCGACAATAATACAGTTCTCCACCGATTGGCCCTGCTTGGGCATTACAACTGCGGTTGCCATAGATTTCTACCTCGAATAAAAGGAACTAAAGGAACTGATGGAACTGATGGAATTAAAGGGACTGAAGGGGTAAGTTCCCTTAGTTCCTTCAGTTCCTCAGGTTCCCTCAATTCCTTGATTGACTTAATTTTCTAAACTACCACCACTTCAATCCCCACCGCCCGCACAGCCTCAACTAACTCGCCGGGTGCGTCGGCGTTGGTGATGACGGTATCAAGCTGGTCTGGCCGGGCGAAGGAAGCCAGTCCGACCCGGCCCCACTTGGTCGCGTCCAGCACGGCAATGGTCTGGCGGCACATCTCGACCAGGGCGCGTTTGACTTCGGCTTCGTCGGCGCTGACATCGGTCAGTCCTTCGGGCAGGTTGAGACCGTGCGCCCCAAAAAAGCCCTTTTGAATATTGAACTTACGCAACATCTCCAAACCATCCAGCCCAACCAGTGAAGCCGTCTCCCGTTGCAGCGTGCCGCCCGTCATCACCACTCGCACGCCGGGTGTGTCCTGCATCTCTTGAGTAATAACCAGGCTGTTGGTGATAATGGTCAAATGGCGGTGCTGCTTGAGATGTTGCACAATTGCCAGGGCAGTGCTGCTGCTGTCCAGAAAGATAGCATCCCCATCGCGGACGAGGGCCGCGCCGGTCTGGCCGATGCGGCTTTTCTCCTGAACCTGGCGCTGGCGGCGGAGCGTCAGGGCCAGGTCAACCATATTATTGGCCGGGATAGCGCCGCCGTGGGTGCGGACGATCAGATTTTGCTCGGCCAGCGCCTGCAAATCGGCCCGAATGGTCACTTCCGATACGCCCAACTGCTGGCTAAGCTCGCCCACCGAGACTCGACCCGCTTCTTCTACACGGCGCAGAATTTCCTGGCGTCTTTCTTCTAAAAAAAGCTCTCTGGGCAGTACCACACGAAACTTCGCCTTTGTTTATTTTGGTTTACTTTCGATTACTTTCAATATATTACATTTATTTATTTTTGTCAAGCAGCAAAAACAAAAAAGCTCTCACCTGTATGAGAGCTTAAATTGAGAATTATAAAGAACAGGAGTCCAAAGCTTGCTTTGGAAAAGCTAGAGCTTGCTCTAGTCTCCAAATTTAGCTTAATGGCTGTAGCACAAAATCATACTCAACCGTGTAAAATGGATTGGTCACGCCATATCGGGCAGCTTTCTCAGCCGAATCGTGCTGGACAAAATCAACTACCAGCGAACCTCGGACGCCAAAGACCGCATCCGAGTCCAGATACGGATCGCCCTCGACAAAGAGTTCGGTGGTGACGGCTTCGTAACCATCGGCAGACAGAATGAAATGGATATGCGCCGGGCGGTAGGGGTGGCGGCCGACAGCCCGTAACATCTGGCCGACCGGCCCATCGCCGGGAATCGGGTAAAAAGAAGGTTTGATGGTGCGGAAAGCGTAGCGCCCCTCGGCATCGGTGCGGAATTTGCCGCGCAGGTTTAGCTCCGCCTGGTCGGGAAGCTGGACATCATAAAAGCCCTCGGCTGAGGCCTGCCAGACATCGAGCAGGGCATTGGCAATGGGTTGACCTGAAGGGTTCGTCACCCGGCCCGAAATCACCACCGGCTCACCCGGCGTATCCCCGGCAATGTTCGCCATGGCCGGCATCTCCTCGGCGCCGCTGACATAAAACGGCCCCAAAATGGTGTATTCCGTCACCCCCGGCGGTTTGCGGTTGTTGATAATATCCTTCAACGTGGTAATCCCCAGAGTGTCTGACAACAAAATAAACTCCTGGCGTTTATCGTCGCACATATGGCCGGCGCGGGTAAGAAACTGAATACCATACATCCATTCCTCTTCGGTTAGTTCCACCTCCCGCACAAAGGCATGCAAGTGTTTGACCAGGCTGGTCAGGATTTCTTTCACCCGTGGGTTTTCAGTGTTGGCAAAGGTGTTAATCACGGCTTCGGTTACATTTTCTTCGGTCAGGTTACGCATAGGTTAGACTCCTTTAATAAAGATGCGATGAATTGTGAGGCGAGGAGGCGAAAAGTGAAGATAGTAGATGGAAGATGGTAGATAGTTAACGAAGACTATTTTCTATCCACTATCTTCTATCCTCTGCCCTACATCCTCGTGTCCTCGCCTCCTCGCCTCACCTTCCCTCACCACGCTGCCCGAAAAATAGCCTCGGCCTGGGCTGCACCGGTGAGAGCCTTTGGATTCTGCTGGACGGCGCTGCTTTTGAGGGCCAGTTGAGCCAGTTGAGGCAAGTCGGCCTCCAGAACTCCCGCCTCGCGCAGCCGTTGGGGCAGTTCTAATTGACCAATCAGCCCCTCTACGGCCTGAATCGCAGCCTCGGCTTTACTGTTGTTGCTCTGGGTGGGCATGGTAACGCCCATCGCCTCGGCTACCTGGGCCAGCAAAGGCGCGGTGGCATCCAGGTTGAAGCGCATGGCATGCGGCAGGATGATGGCATTGGCCACCCCATGCGGCACTCCGGCGGTTCCCCCCAGAACGTGACACAAGCCGTGATGCAGCCCCATCGCTACATTGGCCAGGGCTACGCCGCCCAGATGCGCCCCCATCAGCATTTCGGTGCGGGCCGCCAGGTCATTGCTGTTGCGGTAGCAACGGGGCAAGGCGCGAGTAATGGCGCCAATCCCGCTCAACGCCGCCGCCGTAGACAGGGGATGGCGCGTGACCGAATAAACCGCTTCGATGCAATGGGCCAGGGCGTTGATACCCGTTCCCGCGGTGAGACTCGGCGGCAGGTTGAGGGTCAAACTGGGGTCATAAATAACCAGCTTGGGCGCAATTTTGGCGTCTCTGACCGTAATTTTGCGGGTTGTGCCTTCAGTCTGGTGGGTGACGCCGTAGACCGGGGTCATTTCCGAACCGGCATAGGTGGTTGGAATGGCAATCACCGGGACAAGGGGCTGGTCGGTGGGAAAAGCGGCGCGGGCCGGGCGTCCGCTGCGTTGTTCTTCCAGGGCCGAACTGACCGCCTTGGCCAGCCCAATCGGACTGCCGCCACCCAGCCCGATGACCGCGTCAATATTGGCGGCCCCAGCCATTGCTAGAGCTTCGGCCAGCTGAAAATCGAGCACATGAGATTGGGTCCGTTCATAGGTAGCAACCAGCCGCGCTCCCAATGCTGCCTCAACTGTAGCAATGTGGCCGTTGGCTCGCAGGGAGGGGCTGGCGCAGAGCATCAACCGCCGCCAGGGGAAATGGTCAACCGCCTCCCCCAGCCGAGCCAGGCCGCCAGCGGCAAAGATGATTTCTTGGGCGTAGGCGGTATAGTTGAATTGAGTCATTGTTTACTCAAAAATAAGAAATAAGAAAAAAGAAATAAGAAAATTGTCTCTCTAAATTCCTGGCCTCCGCGTCTTCCAGCCCTCCAACCTTCCAATCTTCCAACCTTCCTTCAATACCGGCCCGATTGAATCTGCCACATCTGATACTTCTCGGCGATTACTTTGGCCCAGTGCGACCAGGGGCCGGGCACATTGAGTTGCACGTTGAGCCAGGATTGCGAACCCAGCGACATAAACAGGCCGTGCGAACCGGAGTCTAAAACATAAAAGGCTTTCAGGGCGTCGGCCGGTTTGCGAACCGGCCAGCCGTGGCCCAAATCCGCCGCAATATTGGCCGCCGCAACCCGCCCCATCTCCGCGCTGACTGTGCCGGGAATCAAGACATCACACGGCAGCAAACTGCTGGCCTCCGGTTTGACCTGGATAGCGACGCCAGCCGCAAAAATATCGGGATAACCGGCGCTGCGATAGGTGTCATCCACCGGGATGCGGCCGCGCTCATCCCCCAAATTTGGGGTTGCGCGCACCGGCTTGATTCCCTGAAAAGGAGGGACCAACATGGTAAATTTAGAAGATAGGCGTTGCCGCCGACCCGCCAGGATGACCGCCTCGGCTTCAACCCGCTCGATTTGGGCTTCGGTAATGGCCGCAATCTGCTTATTCGAGAAGGCTTCCTTGATGATTTGGCGCGAGTTGCCCAGGCCGCCGTGTCCTAGATGCCCCAGAAAAGGTTCCGGCGTCACAAAAGTGATCGAAGTCTGGTCGCGCACGCCGGCTTTACGCAGGGCAATATCCATATTGAGGGCAAATTCATAAGCGGCCCCGTACAGACCGGCGTTGAGGGTTGCCCCAATGACCACCGGGCCAGGGTGGGCCAGCAGCGCTTGCCAGTCATTGCGCGCAGCCATAGCATCCCACGGCGACAGAATCGAGACCGTGTGGCCTCTGGGCTTGGGCCACAGGCCAGGAACAGCATCCCATTCCCATTCGCCGCCAGTGGCGATCAGTAATTTATCATAACCGAGAATCTCTGGCGAACTGAGCGAAACGGTTTTAGCCTGCGGATTAATGGCTTCAAGCTGAGCGCAGATAAATTCAATCCCGGCCTCTTCCAGCACCGGCCGGATGGGAAAAGAGATGTCCGCCGGTTCTCGCTCACCCTGAACTACCCAAATGAGGGAAGGGTGAAAAATAAAGTTTTCATTGGCCGATACCACAGTCACGGTATCGCTGACCGGCAGACGGTGGCGTAATTCCAGCGCCGCAGCCAGACCGGCATAGCTTGCTCCAATAACAATGACTGTACTCATCGGTGTTTACCCCACAACAGCCAGTAATCAGAAGTCAGTAATCAGAAGTCAGTAATCAGTAGTCAGTAGTCAGTGGTCAGTAGTCAGTAGTCAGTAGTCAGAAGTCAGTGGTCAGTAGCCAGTAGTCAGTGGTCAGTAATTAATAACATTATACTCTTGTTACCCTGCTACCCTGCTACCTTGCTACCCTGCTACCTTGCTACCCTGCAACCCTGCAACTTTGCTACCTTGCTACCCTATTACGGCGGCAGGCGGCGGCGCACCGGGAAGAGTTCCCAAGCAAACCGTTGGTGCAGCAAGCCCCAAATTCCCTGCGGCGCAAAGAGCATCAGCCCAATCGCCACAATTCCCAACAAGATAAACGACCATTCGCCAAAAGCGGAGAGGTATTCCCTGATAATAAAGAAAACAATCGCGCCAATGATCGGCCCTTCCACCGTGCCGATCCCGCCGATGACGACAATAAAGATCATAAAGGCCGTCCACTGGACCGAGAAAGCCGCCGAGGGGCGAATGTTGAGGACGGTCAGATAGATCAAGGCCCCAATTACGCCGGTGGCAAAGGCGCATAACAGAAAGACCATCAGTTTGAGGCGATAGGTATTGATGCCCAGGCTGGCCGCCGCCGCTTCCGAGTCGCGGATGGCGGTTAGGCCCAGCCCCAGTTTGGAGCGCATCAGAAAATAGACCAGAGCAATGGAGCCAAAGCCAATCACCAGGGCAATCAGATAGGTCCAGTTTTCACGGGCCGCCCGGCCAAACTCCCCGGCGGCCGCCAGGGTGCGGCCCGATTCGCCTTGCAGCCAGCCGGTGCTGCTGGCCACCAGCAGGCGAAACACTTCGGCTATGACCCAGGTGCCAATGGCAAAATAACCGGCTCGCAGCCGGAAGGCCAGCAGAGCCGTCGGAAAAGCAAACAGCGCGGCCACCAATCCGGCCAGAAAAACGGCTGCAACCACATTGACCCCGACATCGTCGGCCAGTACAATCATGGCGTACCCACCCAGACCAATCCAGGCTTGCTGGCCAATCGAAACCATGCCGGCGTACCCGGCCAGCAAATTCCACATTTGGGCCAGGGCCAGCAGGTAGATAAATTCAACCAGGGTTCTCATAATACCCGAATCGGCCCAGAGGGGCAAGGTCAAAGCGATAATCAGGAGGAAGCCGGCAATAACGGCCAGACGGCGTTCAGGTGATAGAAATGGTTGAGCAAGGGCCATAGTTTGTTCAGACATAAATGTTCCTATACGTCCCGCGTGCGGGCAAACAGCCCGCTCGGTTTGACCGCCAGCACAACCAGGGTGACAATATGTCCGGCTAATTGAAACCAGGTTGGGTCAATGGCCGCGCCGATATTTTGGGCCAGCCCCAGAATGATGCCGCCGGCCAGCGTGCCCCAAATACTGCCCAGCCCGCCGATAATGACCGTTTCAAAGGCAAAAATGAGCCGGGCTGGGCCAATGGTAGGCGTAAAATTGGTGCGAATGCCCAGTAAAACCCCGGCCACGGCTACAATCGCCAGCGATAGGCCCATGGCCCAGCCGTAGATTTGGCGGCTGTTGATACCCATCAGTTCAGCCGTAGCCGGGTCGTCTGAGGTGGCCCGGAATGCCTGGCCCAGTTTAGTCCGGTTGAGAAAAAGCTGCAAAGCGGCCAAAATAACAATGGCGGTCATAAAGGTAATAAAAGGAAAAGCGCCGATAGTTACTTCGCCCAGATGCAGGCTGGCCGTTTCCAGAGCGCCGGCATCCAAATCTTTGGAGTCGGCGGAAAAGCCCAACTGCAACCCATTCTGCACCAAGACCGACAGGCCAAAGGTAATGACCAGGGGCGGCATCAGCCCCTCATTCAAAACCCGGTTCAAAATTCCTCGCTGGAGCAAAACGCCCAGGATAAACAAAACCGGGATAACAATCACCAGGCTCAGCAAGGGATGCAGCCCCAAAGCCACCGCCAGCAGCCCCAGGTAGGCGGCCAGCACAATAAAATCGCCGTGGGCCAGGTTGACCAGGCGCATGACCCCAAAAATCAACGACAGTCCGGTCCCGAAGAGGGCATACAGGCTGCCCAATAAAATTCCCTGGACAATGGTATTGACCACTTGCATGGGCTACACTCCAAAATAGGCCCGCGAAATTTGCTCCGAACTGATTTCGTCGGGTTTTCCGGTCAAGCTGACTTTGCCTTCCAGCAAACAGTAGACCCGTTTGGCCGCTTTGAGACCGCGCCCGACATCCTGTTCCACCAGCAGCACGGTGGTCCCCGACTGGGCAATTTTAGCCACCACTTCGTACAGCTCTTTGACGATAATCGGGGCCAGGCCCAGCGAAATCTCATCCATCAGCAATAACGCCGGGTTGCTCATCAGCGCCCGGCCGATAGCCAACATCTGCTGCTGCCCGCCGGATAAATCGGTGCCGCCAAATTTGGCCCGCTCCTTGAGAAAGGGGAACAGTTCGTAAACCTTCTGCAAGGTCCACATACCGGGCCGATTACGATATGCTCCGATTTTCAGATTTTCCTCGACGGTGAGGCTGGGGAAGATGCGGCGGCCTTCGGGGACCATGACAATACCTTTTTGATTGAGCGCATAGGCCGGCTGCCCTGAAATAACCTCGCCGTTGTAGGTAATCCGTCCGCTGGCCAGGGGCAGCGCCCCGCAGATGGCCCGCATCAGCGTTGTTTTGCCGGCCCCATTGGCCCCGATAATCGCTACTGTCTCACCCTGCTCAACCTCCAAACTGACCCCAAAAAGGGCCTGAAATTGGTCGTAGAAAACGGCGATGTTGTCAACCGTCAGGGCTGCGCTCATCGGCTGCCCTCCAGGCGGACGCTCTCCACCCCGAAATAAATCTCCTGAAACTCCGGACTCTCGATGACCTGGCGGGGCAAGCCTTCGGCCAGTTTGGTCCCAAAATTAATCGCCAAAATTCGATCCACCGAGGAGAGCAGGGCGTGAACAATATGCTCGATCCAGATAATAGTGATACCCCTGGCCCGAATACCGGCAATGACCTCCAGCAGTTCGACCACTTCGTGGTCGGTCAGCCCGCCGGCAATTTCATCCAGCAGCAACAAGGTTGGTTCGGTGGCCAGGGCGCGGGCCAGTTCCAGGCGTTTGCGGTCCAAAATGCGCAGGCTGCCGCCCAAAACATCCCGCTTCTCGAATAGGGCCGTCTGGCGCAGGATATCGCGGCAGAGGGCGTAGGAATCGCGCTCCCCTTTGCCGCGCCCGTAGGTGGCCGCCACCAAAACGTTTTCAAAGACGGTCATTTTGGCAAAAGGACGCGGAATCTGGGCCGTTCGCCCAATGCCCAGGTGACAGCGCCGCTCAGCCGGCGTATGGGTGATGTCCCCTCCCTGAAAGAGAATCTGCCCGGATGAAACGGGCAGATCGCCTGAAATCAGGTTGAGCATGGTGGTTTTTCCGGCCCCGTTTGGCCCCAGCACGCCCAAAGCTTCACCCGGATCGAGGGTGAAGGAGATATCGTTTAAAACCATCAGCGCCCTAAAGGATTTAGAGACGCCGCGCAGTTCAAGGATGGGTGTCAAGGTGAGAAAGGGTCCTCCGGGAAAAATTCCCCTGGGTGATACGTGATACGTGACTTTTCACGTATCACGCACGTATCAAGTTTCACGGCCACGCTTTTGCTTCAATCGAGCCGGCGGTGGGGATGTTGGTGGCGGCTGTATTAGTGCCGATGACAAGATCAAACGGGTTTTTGTCCCCCTTTTGCCACTGCCCACCGACCAGCGGCGTTTTGGCTACGTTGGGGAAGGGGCCACCGCTCCAGGAAATTTTGCCGACGATGGTATCCAAGTTGGTTGCTTTGATAGCTTCGACGATGGCTTCGGGGTTATCAATATCAGTGGTGCGCTTGAGGACATCGGCGGCGACCTCGAACAGGGAGTGAGCAAAACCAATCGGCTGGGTCCACTGTTTGCTGCTGGCGGCGGTGTAGGCGTCGGTCAGTTCTTTGGCGCTTTGGCCGGTCAAGGAGGATTTGAAGGGGTGATTGGGCGTCCACCAGATTTCGGTGGTTAAGCCCTGGCCCAAATTGTCCGGCAGCGACTCGACAACTACTGGAAAGAGCGCCGCTTTGCCAACGGTAAAGGCTTTGGGGTTAAACCCCTGCTGGCTGGCCTGGGTGAGAAACGTGCCCAGGTCGGGCGGAATCATCACGCCGGTTACAATCTCAACACCCGCTTCTTTGAAAGCGGCAATTTCCGCCGAGAAGTCATCTTTGAGATTTTCGTAGCGGCCCGGATCAACCACCTTGTAGCCGGCTTTTTCCAGGGCCGGCGGAAAGCCTACTTCGGGGCTGCTCCAGGCCAGGCCATCGCCGTCATTGGGCCACAACCCGCCGACCACTTTGTTGGTATCCAGGGAGTTCCAAATATCCAGAAACACCCCGATAATATCTTCCAGGCCCCAAAAATAATGATAAGTCCATTGGTAGCCTTTCTCGGCGGCATCCTGTTTACGGAAGAACCAGGGCTGCCAGGGGGCAACGGTGGAGATACAGGGCACGCCGTTGGCCTCGCATTGGTCGGAGACCGGGTTGGTGGTTTCTGGGGTGGATGAGACCAGCACAATATCCACCTTGTCTTTCAAAATCAGGTCAGCGGCTACTTCGGCGGCCCGGTTGGGGTCAGATTGGCTGTCTTTGGTCACAATTTCCAGCGGATGTTTGGCCCCCGCCGCGTCAATTCCGCCCTCAAAGAATTTTGTCATCTGGCTCAAGACAAAATCATCGGCCTCGCCAAAGGGCGCCAGCGGGCCGGTTTTGGGGGTAACGTAGCCAATTTTGATGGCTCGCCCGGCGCTCGACCCGCCACCGACAGCGCACCCGGCCAGAGACAACGCAGCCACCGTTCCCGCCGAAAGTTTGAGAAATTCGCGCCGGGAAAGCGCCAGGGCGTCTTGCAGTGTTGCTTTCTTCATGATGTTACCTCTTCCTCCAATAGATTATAACTACTCAGCTCCATGTCATCCTTCGACAAGCTCACGCTCTTCGGCGCACCCGAAGGGGTGGGACAGGTTTCGAGGCCATAGGCCGAGGCAAAGCGTCCCCAGAGCGTCACAGAGGCGGTGGAGATTTCTCCCTTCGGTCGAAATGACATGCATGAGTAGTACGATTGATTTAATTTGGATCACCACATTGAGGAGAAAAGCAGGGCTGCGTCGTCGGCCCAGCTCTTTTTCTCTTCCGCCGTTAAATCGAGTTGGCGATATTTGCCGGCGTAAAACAACAATGGACGCTCTTCCTGATATTCAAGATATTCCACCTGACCCAGATAGAGTGTGTGGTCGCCGCCCGGAAAAATCTCCACGACGTTGGCGACAATGCAGGCAATCGAGTCGGCCAGCACCGGCAAATCTTTTTTGCGGACAAACGGAATATGCAGACCCTCGACCGGGCGGCCGGCAAAGTGGCGGCTGTAAATTTCATGCTCCGCCGACAGAATGCTGACCCCGTAACGCCGGCTCTGGGGCAATAAACTATTTAAGCGGGCCTTGTTACCAACAGAAATTAGCACCAACGGCGGCTCCAACGAGATAGACATAAACCCATTGGCCGTCATACCGTGGGGTTGACCGTCTACCTCGGTAGTAATGACCGTTACCCCGGTGGCAAAACGCCCCATCGTGTTGCGAAACTCACGCGGATCAATCTGGATTTCTGAGGATGCGTCCATTGTGTCTCCCTGGCGGGAGTAGGAAGTAGGTAGTAGGTAGTAGGGAGTAGGGGGTTATATCTTTACCCTTACTCCCTACTACCTACTCCTTACTTCCTACTCCTTACTCCCTTAATGCTTTCCGTTCTGGCCGTCTTTGGCAAACTTGTTCATGACCACGTTGATGTCGTCCGGGTTGAGCAGGTCCGGCGCGGTCCAGCCATCGAGATCATACTCGGCCATGCACTGCTCGGCGAAGCCCTTATATTTTTGGGTGGCGCCCATCGCTTCGGCGACCATCAAGACTTCAAAGCGGATACTTTCGTGGTTGCCAAAGTAGTTGCGCTCGTACAATTCGTGGCGGGCCCCAAATTCGGTGCCGATGGCATCCCACATCAACTTCATCAGTTTGACCCGGTCAATGGCCTGATAATTACCGGAACCGCGCACAAACTGGTCCAGATAGGGCCGAATATCGGGATTTTTGAAGTCTACGGCGTGAGAGGGCAGGTAGATGAGGGCGCTGGCCATGATATTTTCGATAATTTCGCGGACGCGAGAATAAGCATAGGTCGAGACAACCCGGTAGGCCAACCCCGCTTCCAAACTGGGCGAGACGTTGCCGTTGGTCCAGGGCGAGGTGTTGCGAGCCATGGCCTCGGTCAGCGACCAGAACAGGTTGCGCCAGGCCAAAATCTCGCCCACGTTGGCCTGCACCCCCCGAAATTCGGCCACGCCTGTGGATTCCACCCCTTTCAAAATCAGCCCGGCCAGGAAGTCGAGCTTGACGGCCAAACGGGTGCAGCCGTGGAACATAAAGCGGGGCAAAAAGCCGGAGCGCGGAAAGAAGTTGTTCACCTTGTCAATATCGCCGTAGGCAAACACATTTTCCCAGGGCACAAAAACCTTGTCAAAGACAATAATCGCATCGTTTTCATCCAGCCGGCTGGAGAGCGGGTAATCAAAGGGGCTGCCCATGACCTCGGCGGCCATAGAATAGGAGGTGCGGCAGAACAGCTTGACCCCTTTGGCATTGGTCGGGACCATAGCCACAAAGGCAAACGGCTTGGTTTTGATGGGCAGGGCGCCATTATTGGCGATAAAGTTGTAATGGGTCAACATCGAAGTCGTCGCCACCACTTTGGCCCCGCTAACCACCAGGCCGTCATCCCGCTCTTCTTCGACGTGCATGTAGACATCTTTGACTTCGTCCAGCGGGCGGTTACGGTCCACCGGCGGATTGACGATGGCGTGGTTAACAAAGGCCACGCTTTCCTGGCACTGTTTGTACCAGCGGCGGGCGTTTTCGGTGTAGGGGTCATAAAACTCGGCATTACCGCCCAGCGTAGCCAGAAAGGCGGCTTTATAATCGGGGCTGCGGCCCATCCAGCCGTAAGTAATCCTGGCCCATTCGGCAATGGCGTTGCGCGAGGCCACCAGGTCATCAGCGCTTTTGGGGGCTTTGTAAAAGGGATGGGTAATGCCACCGTTGCCGGTGTCGGTGGGGGCAGTCAGTGTCCCCTGCCGGGCCGGGTCGTGCAGGGCGTCGTACAGGCGAGCGGCCATTCGCACCATATTACGAAAGGCGGGATGGGTGGTCACATCTGTGACCCGCTCTCCATAGATGTACACTTCCCGCTCATCCCGAATACTTTCCATGTATTCGGCCCCGGTATAGGGGCGGGCGACGACATCTTCTTTAGCTTGAGTTTCAACAGACATAAATAAACCTCCTTAAATGTTTGTTAGCAACCTTTTAGTTTGGTAATCAGGTTCAACCTGTCCCCGCCTCATGAGTACCGTGGGCCAAATCGCTGTCTGGAGTCCAAAAGCGCAGCTTTTGGACTCCAGATATTCCTTGACGGCAGCGGCTCAAATGGTCGGCAGTTTAAAACCTGACTTCGCCACTACATAATCGCGGGATTCGTAGGCCATTTTTCGCACCCGGTCCAAATCCACCCCCAGTAGTTGACCGTTACGTTTCAGGGCTTTGCCGGCCACAAAAACCGAGTCCACATTGCCGGTATCCATACCCCAGACTACGGCCCCAATGGGGTCGTTGATGGGGAAGACGTTGACCCGGTCGGTGCGGAGCATAATGATGTCGGCCTCTTTGCCAGGGGTCAAGGTGCCCACCTTGTGCTCCAGGCCGTTGGCCCGCGCCCCTTCGATGGTAGCGAATTCCAATACATCACGGGCATTCAGAAACTCCGGCAGATTTTCCTCACCGGCTAATTTTCGCTCAAAGAGCAAAGCGCGTTGGAGCGAGATAATCGAGCGCATCTGGGTGAACATATCGTTGGGGACGTTGGTTTCTACGTCAACGCTCAGGCTGGGGCGCAGGCCGCGATCCAGGAATTTCTGGGTGGGGACCATGCCATGGCCCATCATCATTTCCACCGGCGAAGACAATGTCACGGTGCTGCCGGTATCCACAATCATCTGAATTTCGTCATCGCTCAGAGTGGTGCAGTGGATAAAGGTGGTGTCCGGGCCATACAGACCGGCCTTGCCCACCTCGCCTACCTTGCCGTGTTTGCCAAAGGTACCGACGCCAACGTGAGCAGTGATGCGAGCGTCACACTCACGGGCCAGCGCCCAGTCGGCCTGGTTGCCTTCCAATGAGTTAAATTCCGGCCCAAAAGCCGCCAGCCCCAGCGTCAGCAACTGGTCTTTGGAGGAGAAATACTGCTTGGCCGCCCGCCTGAACCAGTCGGGGTGCTCCGGTTTAGGCGCTTCAAACCAGGGCAGGCCATAAGCAAAGACTGCCCGCATGCCGGATTCTTGCAGAGCACGGATGGCTCCATCGGTATGCTCGGGCGTGGTTTGAATATGAGACCAATCGAGAACCGTGGTAATCCCGGCATCAATGGCCCCCAGCGTACTGACCAGATTACCCACGTAAACATCCTGGGCGCGGTAAGCGGGGGCCAGGGTGTTCAGCACAAAGGCCAGATAGCTAATTTCACCTTCCAGCGGCACGTCCACCCCGATATTGCGCAAAATCCCTTCCCACAGGTGGCGATGGGTGTCAATAAAACCCGGCATAACAATCGTGTTGGCAGCATCAATAATTTCAGCATCACCCGCTTCCAGATTTGGACCGACCTGGGCGATTTTGGTCCCCTCAATCAACACATCGCCTTGGGTAAAGTTCCCAATACTCCGGTCGAGGGTAAGGACACACCCATTTTTTATTAAAGTCCGCTTCGTTGACATCGTTGACCCCCTTTGTCAGTGCAATTTAATAAGACTTTCACACGGATAAAAATTGGTGTTAGCTTGCGCAACATTAAGCATTTGCGAATGGCGAATGGCGAATTGTGAATCAGAAGCATATTCGCCATTCGTTCATTCACCATTCTTTTTAGGTATCTACATAGACAGCCCTCCTCTTACCCAACTCACATCAGCATCCACCCCCCATCAACCCTGAGATTGACCCCGGTCACGCCCCGGTTTTCCAGCAAGAATATCGTCGCACCTACGACATCATCAATTGTCACCAGTTCCCCCAGGGGCGTCCGGGCGCGCAAGGCATCGAGCACCCCCGCGGGTTTGTTGGCCCAGTAGGGGCTGTCGCCCACCACTGCCGGGTGGATAGCGTTGATCCGCAGCGGGGCCAATTCGACCGCCAGGGTATGGACCATCGTCATCACCCCCCCATTGACGGTCGAGACGGTGGTGGAGCCGGGATAGGGCCGGTCTTTGGCCAGACCACCGTAGAGCACAATCGAACCGCGCGGGCGCATCCGGGGCGCAAGCACGTGAATTACTTCGGTGTAGCCGACCAGCTTCAGCGTGACCAGGTTCAACGCGCCGTCAATATTGTAATCGCGCACCCGGTTCTCGTCCCGGTCCACCGCCACCAGCACCAGATGCTCTACATCCTCTACCCCGGCCAGGGCGGCCGCAATGTTGTGGGGCTTGCTCAGGTCCAGGCTCAAGCCGGCGCACTCGCCGCCAACTTCCTGCGCAACGGCCTGGGCGCGAGCCGTATCGCGGCTGGTTACTACAACCGGCCGGCCCTGGGCGGCGTAGTGTTGAGCAATACGCTTGCCAAACTCAGAAGTCCCGCCGACGACAACCACTGTGCCTTGTTTATCCATTGGTTTCTCCTCTGTAAATACGACCAGGGACCGGGGACGGGAGACCGGCGAAGGATAGTAAGCAGCCGGCCCCCCAGGGGGAGGCGAGGCGCTCTCATCGGTCCCCGGTCTCCGGTCAGCGTTGGCAAAAATTTTTCAATGGTTGGTTGCCCTGGTCTCATGCCGGCCCTTTCTTCAACGCCTCTTCCAAATAGTCCCAGTCGCGGGCAAAGCGGTAGGAATAGCGAGCCGGGGGTTGAGGCGCCGATGTTTCGAGCCAGCGGACGATCTCATTCTGCGGGTAGCGAAATCTGTGGATACAGCCGACACCCGCCCAGGCAACATCTCCCGGTTTAAGCCGGTAGTACGTTTCGTCAAACCAGGCATCCACTTCCCCTGCCAGAATCATGTATGTTTCCTCAAAAGGGTGGTCGTGGTTTCCAACCCCACCCCCCGGCTCGTATTGGACCATGAACATCGTCGCCAGGTATGCCCCCAATTGGCTGTCAATCATCATTTTTACGGTAATGCCGGTATAGACCAGCAGCGCGGTGCGCATACTCCCTGACACAGCCAACAAGTCCTGAGACTGCTTGGTCGGGTCCATGTGCTGTGGGGTGATGTTGCCAAAGAAGCGGGTACGGGGGTCGCGGGGATCAATGGGCAGGGCTGGCCCGCTGTGACCGAGCGGCGCAACCGGGAAGGTATCGCCCTGGCTGCCCAAACGGGGCTGCGGGGCCAGCATCTCGACCCAGCGGGTGCGCTCGAAGCTGGTGTTGCGCAAAGCGTGCGGCGCGGCCACCAGAAAAACGCCATAATCGCCCTCTTTGAGCGCAAACAGGCCGTCGCCGGTTTCACAGGTAAGCCGGCCTTCGAGAACGTAAATGCTCTCCTCAAAAGAATGAATATGAGTGTCAATCGCCCCGCCCGGCTCAAGCTCGCAGATATTGAACTCCTGATGAACGGAGCTTTCGCCGTTGACAATGGACCAGCGGCGGAACCCTTTGCTCAAGGCGGCAAAGGCGCTGGGTAGTTCAAAAGCGGCCTGTTCAGCCGTGCGGACGAGATGTCTTGGCATTTGGTTCTCCTTAAGATAAATAGTAGTCAGTAGTCAGTAGTCAGTAATCAGACAGTTCCTGCTACCTGCTACCCTGCTACCTGCTACCCTGTTCCCCTTCCAACTCCTTAGCCTTTTGTTCCCACTCGGCCATGAAGCGGAAGACATTTTCCGCCGGGGGCTGAGGCGAGAAAGTCTCCAGCCAGCGCACCGGTTGATCGCTGATGTTGGCAAAGGCGTGGACACAGCCGACGCTGGTCCACAAGACATCGCCTGGTTTGGCGATATATTTGTGGCCGTCTATCGTCGCCTCAACCTCGCCGCTGACGATAAAATAGGCTTCTTCAAAAGTATGGTCGTGCAGGCCGATGCTCACACCGGGCTGGTATTCAAGATAGAGCATCCGATGATGGCGCGCCCCAAAATTCGCGTCAATCAGCCATTTAAGAAAGACGCCTTTCAGCCCGCCTGCGGCAATACGCCCCTCCTCCGAAGGCGGAATCTGGCCGGCATCGAAATGGCCCAGCAGGTTGCCTTTGGGGTCGTCCGGGTTGAGCGGTTCGGCTTGGCTGGGGGCAGCGCCGCCTTTCACAAAAAAGGTGTCTCGCTCCTTGCCCATCGGTTTGGGTTGGGGCGCGGCCATTTGCAGCCAGCGGGCCTGCTCCGAGCCAATATTACGCCACGAGTGAGTCGTCCCCACTTTAATTGCGCCAAAATCGCCCGGCCTCAAGAGGTGGGCCTGATCGTTGATGCCGACCAGCACTTCCCCTTCCAAAATGTAGAAGCCTTCCTCGTAGGAGTGGACGTGCGGATTGAGCGTGCCCCCGGCAGCCAACTGAGCGATACTCAGGCCGGTGTGGACCGAGCCGCAGGTATGGTCAACCAGATTGGCCTGGGTATACCCCTGGCTGTGAGCTGCATAAATCTGAGGAACCGTTAAATCTTCCTCGTTGAATTTGCCGATGTAATGCATCGTTGTACCTCCATCATTAGGTGTCAGGTTTTCAAGTATCAGGTGTCAAGTGATTAAGCGCCAAGTATTAAGCAATTTACTTGACACTTGATAGGTGACACCTGACACCCTAACACCTGACACTTGACACTAAAACACTTGATACTCAATCAGACCATCTGCCGTCCGCCATCCACGACGATAGTCTGGCCGGTGATAAAATCGCTGGCGTCGGAGGCCAGAAAGACCACTAAACCGGCGACATCTTCGGGCTGCTCGGCCCGCTTGATCGCGCCACGAGCAATCCCATACTGCTCCGCCTCCGGCATCACCGCCCGGCTGGCCTCGGTCAGGGTAAAACCAGGGGCAATCGCGTTGACGCAAATGCCGTCGTCGCCCACTTCACGGGCCATGCTGCGGGTCAGGCCGATGAGGCCGCCTTTAGAAGCCACATAATGCGACCACAAGGGTGAGCCGCTAAAGAACGTGGCCGAAGCGATATTGATGATTTTGCCCTTACCCTGTCTTTTCATGGCCGGGTATACGGCTCGGCTGCACAACCACGGCCCTTTGAGATTGACGGCCAGCACCCGCTCCCATTCGTCAACAGCCAGTTCATAAAACGGTTGCCGGGAAAGGGTGGCATACAATCCGGCATTATTGACCAGAATATCCACCCGTCCCCATCGCTCCAGCGCAACTTTAGCCATTTTCAGAGTATCAGCCTCGCTGGTCACATTGACCTTCACAGCGATGGCTTCACCTCCAGCTACCGTCACTGCCTCCACTGTTTGGGCCAAACTCGCCTCGTTCAGGTCGGCAGCGACAATCCTGGCCCCGGCGGTTGCCAGGGCTGCGCAAAAAGTGCGCCCCATCCCCCCCGCCGCCCCGGTAATAACGGCAACTCGTCCTTCAAGCGCTCCCAATCTCCAATCTCCAATCTCTACTTTCCACTTCCGTCCGAGCCAACTCCACCCGCGCCATCTCTTTGGCCTCCGGCGTAAACAGCCAATCTTCAATTTTCTGGCTGAGATAATCCAGATACCAGGCCAGGTCAACCTCAAAGCGCCGATAATCAAGGCCGACCCCGGTCGGGCCAAAACGCCATAATTTGTCGGCGTCTTTGACTAGGCTATCGTTGAGTGAGAGCGCCTCCAGGCGGGAGTCGTGGCCGTCAATAATCGTCAAAATCTCCTCAGATTTGGTTGGGTCGTAGGAGAGCGAAGCCAGAATTTCACGGGCCAGCCTGACCCCTTCCACTTCGTGCAGCCGGTTGGCCGCTTTATCCGTCGCCTTGGGGCCAAAGGCGTTTCGCTGTTTTTCCTCCGGCACCATTTTCCAGCCGATATCATGCAGCAGGATAGCCGGCAGCACAATTGACTCATCGGCTTGGGGGTAATGGGCCAGCAACTTTTTGGCAAAGTCATAGGCCAAGGGCAAATGAATATCGTTATGGCGAGTATTCCAGTAAGGTTCGGCGGCCTGGTAAATTTTGTCGTAAATCGTTTTATCCAATTGCCTTCTCGATTCGGCCAGCAGGGTGCGGGCTATTTCTCTGGCCCGGTCGGTAAACAACCAGGTTTCAATTTTGGTTTCAACAAAATCCAGGTACGGCCCTATGTCCAGCTTGTTCCACGGGGCGCAAATCGGCACACCAACGGGGTCAAAGCGCCACAACTTGTCGGCGTCTTTGACCAGCGCATCATTGAGCGACAAGGCTTCCCGGCGGGTGTCGTGCCCATCAATAATGCGCTGTATCTCGATGATTTTATCAGGAGCGTAATTCAGGTCAGTCAAAATTTCACCGGCGATTCTGGCTCCTTCTATTTCATGCTGGCGCGACACGTCAAGCCGGGGGTTTTGGTTAGTGCCGCCAACCAGGGATTGCAGTTGTAGGTCATCAGGAATGAGGGCATAACCCACATCGTGCAGCAAAATGGCAGGCAAAACCACTGTCTCATCCGCCTCGGGATAATAAGCCAAAAGCTGCCGGGCATATTCATACGCTCGCGGCATATGAATTTCACCCTGCCGCGTCCGCCAGTAAGGTTCGGCCCGTTGGTAAATTTGGTCGTAGATGGTCAAGTCAAATTAACCCCAGTAATCAGTTGACAGTAATCAGTTGACAGTTATCAGTTGACAGTTTTACTGCTCACTGATTACTGCTCATCGTTGACAAGATACTCAACAACTGATTCACGGAGTATCTTTGTTGGTTCACCACAAAACAGGTTTGCTTTTGCCATCATCCCACCGAGTAAACGCCCAATTTCTTTGCACATTTCTTTAAGTTCAGCAGCTTGTTTGACGGTAATATAGCCACAATCTAAAGCTGTTTCAATCCAATGCTGAGTTTCTTGCTGTTCACCATCAGCATCGGTTAGTTTACTCAAAAAATGTCGTTCGTATCGTCTTTTAGCCCACGCCTCAGCAATCTGAGCCCCAATTGAACGTGATGACCGTCGTATCTGATCGGTGAGTGAAAACATCTCTTCTTTTGGGAATGTACTTGTAACCCTGAAGACCTCTTGGGCTAACTGCCGCGCCTTTTGGTACACCAATAGATCGTGGTAACTTCTTGCGTGCGGCAAATTGTTCATCACCATTCACCTTTGGTCGGCCAGTCATCAGTGAACAATGTTCAGTAATCAGTGATCACTGATTACTGAACACTGTTCACTGTTTACTACTCACTGATAACTGTTCACTGATGACTGATAACTGACCACTCTTCTCTTTACAAAATCGTCACCGTGCCAGCGGTGCCATCCACACGCACCCGCTGGCCGGTTTTGATGGTTTGCGTCCCAAAGCCGGTTCCCACGACAGCAGGCAGGCCATACTCCCGGCAGACAATCGCCGCGTGCGACATCATGCCACCGATGTCGGTGACGGCAGCGGCGATACGATAGAACACCGGCGCCCAACTGGGGGCCGTAATGGGGCAAACCAGCACTTCGCCCGCCTGGACTTGCTCCAACTCCGCCGTGCTGGTAATCACCCGGGCCGGACCTTCGACGGTGCCGGGAGAACCGGCAAAGCCCTTCAAATCGCCTTCAGTGCCGCCGGCCAGCCAGGCGCTGATGCTGTCATTGGTGATGCCCCACAGCATAATGGTGAAAGGTTCCGTCACCACTTCCGGCGGCACACCCAGCGCCGGCGGCGGAGTCCAGGCGCGCAGGGCGGCCACAATCCCTTTGCGGCGTTGAATCTCGCGCGGCCAATATTTGGAACCCCGGTCGGCCGCGCCGACGGCCCAGCCGGTGCTCAGGTCGTAAATCGCTACCGGAATTTCATCGCGGCGCAGATAGAAAATATCGTTGGTTTCGGGCCAAAAACCGGCTTGGGCAAAAACCTGGCCCAACTCTTTCATCTTGCGCCAGAAAACCGAGTGGGACCAGTGCTCCACATAGAAGTTGTGATTTTCAATGTAAGGAAAAACGGTGCGGGCCAGCCCCAACTTGCCCTGAAAAGTGGCGCGGTCTTCATCGCTGGGCAGCAGGTCGGCGTATTCCTCGGCAATACGGTCTCGCTCAACCCGGATGGCCTCCAAGGGACGCTCCAAGCTGGTCCCCTCTTCCACCTGGGTGATGTAATTGCGGATAAAACTGAAAGGTACCTTCAAATCCTCCCGCCACACCGTGTCGTGGTGATAAAAGCCGGTGCCGGTGGAGAAGTTAAACCAGGGATTTTTGGAGATTTCAAATTCATCCAACCATTTTTGGCCGCCGGCGCTCTGGGCTAATTTATCCATCACCACCGCCGGGTCATCGTTATTTTTCAGGATGTCGGCCACTCCCTGGTCTACAGCTAATTGGGCCAGCCGTTTCAACTCATCATCGGGGCGGAACAGGTCTACCTCAATGCCAGAGACCATTTTGGCGATGGACTGCTCCGGGATGCTGGGGAAAGCCTGCTTGCAAAACATAAAGAAATCCAGGTAGGCCGCATACCCCAGGTTCAAAAATTCAAAGTGGTACTGCCATACCTGATAGCCCAGCTCAATCAGCCGGTTGTACTCTTTTTGCATGTCAAAATTGCTGCCGAGGCCGCGCCCCCCGGTCACCCAGTCCAGGTCAACCATTTCCGGTAGCGGCTTAAACTGGATGCTCTCCAACTCGTCAATAACTTTTTTGATTTTGCCTTTCCACTGCTCGTACAATTGATCCCAATTTTGAAAATAATAACCCGCCCGCTCCATAAAATGGGGCACCCGCGCCCCGATGGTGGCCCCATCGGTGATGGGTACCGGGCTGAGGTAGGTGTAGCCGTTCAACACCCGGTAGTCAACGCCCTGCGCCGGGGGGATGATGTAGAAACGGGAGTTATACTGCGACAGCGAAGTCAGCGCGAATTCCATAAAAATGCTGTCGAAGGGGTACAAAACCTCGCGCCAATGCATGCCATCTTGAAACCAGAAAGTGGACTCCTCATATTCCCGGCGGTCCTCGCTAAACACCAGATTGTAGGGATAAAGTTCCTCCCAGCCTTCCGCCCCCGGCGGGGTCTTGATTTCAAACGGACTGGGGAATCGGCCACTACCATTGTTCGCCATAGAACATCTCCTTAATTGTTATTGATTTATTGATTCAAGGAGTAGGTAGTAGGGAGTAAGTAGGAGGGGATGCCTCTGCCCTACTCCCTACTTCTTACTCCCTACTTCTTGATTCTGACGCCACTGATGAGAGTGTCAACCACGCCGGCGATGCCGGTGGCGTGACCGGCGCTGAGGCTGGGCCGCGCCTTCTGACTCCAGACTGTTTCGGGGCGACTCTGTAAGATAACTACATTATTCGGCGCTGGCAGGTCGGCATCTATCGCCCACTCCACATCCTGGGGATGACCATAGAATTTCTCGGCCCGCTTGGCCATTTTAGCCACAGCCACAATCTCGGCCTCGGTCAGCGATGATTGAGTCTGGCGTTCCGGTTCGACTTCTCTCTGGATCACCCGGCCATGGGCCTGGTCGGCCACAAATTCTATATGCTTGGGCGAGATAACCCGGTTGACCACCTCGAAAATCACTTTATCAATCAAAAAATTATCTGGCGTCACTTCACCGCTGACGACGGCCTCACCCAGGCCCCAACTGGCATCAATGGCAATTTTGGAGCGGTCGCCGTTGATGGGGTTGAGCGTCATGGCCACGCCGGCCGCTTTGGCGTTGACCATCTTCTGCACGCCGACGGCCATCAAGACCTTTTCATGGGCAAAGCCGTTATCATAGCGATAAGAGATGGCCCGCGCCGTGTACAGGCTTGACCAGCATTTGCGCACGTGCTCAACTACTGCATCCGCGCCCATCACCCACAGGTATGTATCTTGCTGCCCGGCGAAGCTATAGCCGGGCAAATCCTCGGCGGTGGCGCTGGAACGCACGGCGACGGGCACATTCGCCACGCCCACACTCTGGCACAACGCCTCATAACCAGCACGGATAGCCTCTTCAATCTCCGCCGCTATCGGCGTCTCTTCAATCAATTTGCGGATGGTGCGGCTATACTTCTCCTCGGTTCGCACGTCCTCGGGGTTGAGACGCTCAAGCCAGACGTGAATACATTCGCTCAGATGATTGGTGTCCAGCATCTCCAGGTAAGCGTCGGTGGTCACGGCAAAACCGGGCGGAACAGGCGCGCCGGCCTGAATCATAGCCCCCAAGCTGGCGCATTTTCCGCCAACCCGGCTATGGACGTCAGCGCCACACTGTTCAAAAGTTAGCAGGTAAGACGGGTTTGACATCGCTGTCCATGTTCTCCTTTCCCCTTTGCGAAGAAACCTTTTCCCTCATCTTCTTCTTGGTGAAGCGTGTTAGTGTGGACTCACCACAATTTTGCCCCGCGCCCGTCCCTCAGCCATCGCCAGCAGACCATCTTCGACCAGCCCTTCCAGGGGAATAACCCGATCCAGCACCGTCTCGGCCAGTGAAGTTGAGGCTAAAATTTCCAGCGACTCCGGCAAATCCACCTCACAGACATGGGCCACCGTAGTGGCGATATTAACCTCACGCAGTACCACTTCGTGCAAATCCAGCGCGCGCGGCTCGGCTTGCAGGCCGACCAGCAACACCTGCCCGCCCAGGCGCGTCGCTTCAAGGGCCAGACTCGGCCCGTGCGGCGCACCCGAAGCTTCCATAAAAACGTGAACTCCGGCCCCATCGGTCAATTCACGAATCCACCGGAGCGGGTCTTCATTCCGAGCGTTGATGATGAAGGTTGCGCCCAGAGTTGAGGCCGTCGCCAGCCGCTCATCGTCAACATCAATGGCAATTATCGGGCTGAGGCCCTGCGCCCGCGCCGCCGCCAGAATAAACGCCCCAATTCCGCCGACGCCCATCAGCGCCACCGTTTGCCCCGGTTGAGCGCCGCTGCGCCGCACCGCATGCAGCGCGACCGCCAGCGGTTGAGCCATCGCCGCCGCGTCATCCGAGCAGGCTGCGGGGACAGGCCGGCACATCCGGGCCGGCGCTTTGACCAACTCGGCCAGGCCGCCGTGCGTGTGCAAACCCAGGGTGTAGTAATGCGCGCACAGATTTGTCCGTCCGCTGCGACACCATTCGCACCGCCCGCACCACATCCCTGCCCCCGGCGTTACCCGCTGGCCTACGGCGAAACCGTCAACTTCCGCCCCTACTTCAATCACCCGTCCGACAAATTCGTGGCCCAAAATCATCGGGCCAAGGTGACCGCTGCCAGGGTGGCGCTGAGTCAAGGGGGCAAAGTGAGGGCCATGCAAATATTCGGTCACATCGGTACCGCAGACAGCGCCGCGCAAAACCTCTAAAATAACCTCATCCGGCCCTGGTTGGCCCGGCTCCGGCATTGACTCGATGCGGATATCACGGTTGCCATGATAAACGGCGGCTTTCATAAAAGGCTGCTCACCTTTGTCATCAACTGCTCTTTGAAAACTGGCGGATAACATTGGTGACGGCGGCGAAATCATGCTCGCCCAGGCCCAAACCCCGCGCCATCGTCATCACCTCGTTAGCCGCCGCCGTAGCCGGTAATGGTACTCCCAGTTCACGAGCCATTTGTAAGGCCAGTGTGAAATCTTTTTGCATCATATTGGCGGTGAAAGCAGCAGGTCCCAAAGGCTGAAGCAGTTGGGGGGCTTTGTACTTGAGAAACGGCGAAGCAACCGCGCTGTTCGACAGAACTTCAATGGCGATTTCAGGAGTCACCCCTGCTCGTTCAGCCAGGACAATACTTTCAGCCAAAACCTGCATCGTTACCCCAATAATAATATTGACCGCCAGCTTGAGCGAAGCCGCCGCCCCATTGGGTCCAACATGGGTCGTTCGGCTGCCCATTTTGAGCAGCACTTCCCGCACCCGCTCGTGGATGCTCTCCTCGCCGCCGACCATAATGCTCAACGCGCCTTGCTCGGCCATCATGGTGCTGCCTGAAACCGGGGCGTCGAGCATGTGCGCTCCCTTCACCCGCACGGCTTCGGCGATTTGCCGGGAAATTTTTGGGTCTACGGTGCTCATATCAATCAAAACGGCATCCGGCTGCAACCCTTCCAGCAACCCGCCCGGCCCCAAAACCACGCTTTGCAGCGCCGCCGAGTCGCTGACCATCGTAATCACAATTTCAGCATTTTGGGCCACTTCCGCCAGTGAACCGGCGACCGTCGCCCCGGCCTCGGCCAGCGGCTTGGTTTTTTCCGGGGTGCGGTTGTAAACCGTCACCGCATAACCGGCCCGCACCAGGTTCAGGGCCATGCGGCTGCCCATCAAGCCCAGGCCGATAAAGCCAATTTTTTGGGTCATTGTTTTTGCTCCGTAAATCAGGCAGTTCCAGGAAAATAGTTATTTAATCCGAGAGCGTTCGGAAACTACTTCGCCTGTCTCGCCCGCCCTGGCATGAAGTGCCAGGGCTACTCAACAGCGCCGGGTGAACCCGGCTTTAGCCCGATTAATCGGGCGCTGTGCCATAGTCCGGCGACTTTATCGCCGGACGAGCGTCGGTGGTAAAGGTCGCTCTGGAGTTTCCGAATGCTCTCATTCATAATTTGGTACGACTCTAATCCAACAACCGCAGCGGGTCTTCCACCAGGGCGGCCAGGGTTTGCAAAAAGTGCGCCGCCCGCGCCCCATCCACCACGCGATGGTCACACGATAGGGTCATGGTCAGCATTGGTTGCACCGCCGGTTGGCCGTTGACCGGTACGACTCGCTCGGCAATCCGGCCCAGAGCCAGGATGGCCGCCTGGGGCGGGTTGACAATGGCGTTAAAGGCATCCACTCCGTACATACCCAGATTACTGATGGTAAAAGTGCCGCCGCTCATCTCGTCGAGCGACAATTTGCCGTTTTGAGCCTTGGCCACCAACTCTTTGCGCCGCCGGGCAATTTCGTTCAGCCCCAGGCGGTCAGCCTCATGAATGACCGGCACCAGCAGCCCTTCTTCGACGGCCACGGCCAGCCCCACATTGACCGCCTCGTTGAGCACGATGCCGTTGTTTTCCCACCTGGCATTGAGGCGAGGATGCTGGCGCAGCGCCGCCGCAACCAGCTTGACCAGCAAATCGGTATAGGTAATTTTTTCCGCCGCCCGCTGCAAAATCCGCTCCCGCCACTGGACCAATCCGGCAGCATTGACCTCGGCGGCCAGGTAGAAATGGGGGACGGTCGTCCAGCTTTCGGTTAAGCGTTGGGCCATCACCTGCCACATGCGGCTGAGGGGGAGGGTGGAGGGCTGGAGGGTTGGAAGGTTGGAGGGCTGGAAGGTTGGAGGGCTGGAAGGTTCTTTTTCCTTGACCTCTTCGCCTCCTCGCCTCCCTTCGTCAAGCTCAGGACTTGGCTTCGCCTCCTCGCCTCTTCGCTTCTTCGCTTCTTCCACATCTGCTGTCAATACTGCCCCATCCGGCCCGCTGCCGGCGATGGTGGACAGGTCAAGTCCCTGTTCTGCGGCTAACCTTCGCGCTTTGGGCGAAGCCGGAAGTTTGAAAGGCGGAAGGATGAGGACGGAAGGATGAAATTCATCCCTCATCCTTCCGCCTTCATCCTTTTGGTTCAGATAAGCCAGCACATCGGCCTTCTGGACACGACTGCCGTCGGGCTTGATTTGGCTCAAATCTAAATTGTGTTCGGCGGCCATTCGAGCAGCTACGGGTGATGAGGCGCTGAGGCGGTGAGGCGCTGAGGCAGCTTCTACCTCGCCCGCTTCGCTTCGCGTCCTCTCTTCCTCCGCCGTCAGGATAACCGCAATCACCTGCCCCACTGGAATCACATCGCCGGGTTGAGCGGTCACCTGGGTCAAAACTCCCGCCGCCGGCGCTTCGACCTCGACCGTTGCTTTATCCGTTTCAACTTCCATGAGCGGCTCACCTTTAGCCACCGTATCACCCGGCGCTTTAAGCCACTGCAACAGCACCCCTGTTTCCTGAGCCATGCCCAATGCGGGCATTACCACATCTTTAGCCAAGATGCCTCCCTTTGGAGTAGGGAGTAAGGAGTAGGAAGTAGGGGAAGAAGATAGAAGATGGTAGATAGAAGATAGATGCAAAATGCAAACTATCTCTATCCTCAGTGGATCCAAATTTGAGGAGCCAGCACGCCCACGTGCGGCGGTGTTCGGCACGTGGGCATGCCTCACTCCTCGAAAATTGGATCTACTGATCCTCTATTTTCAATCCTCAATCCTCTATCTTCAATCTTCCCCCT
Organism: Anaerolineales bacterium; assembly: GCA_015075405.1. GTDB lineage: Bacteria > Chloroflexota > Anaerolineae > 4572-78 > J111 > DSQQ01. The sequence goes on along the minus strand of JABTUK010000002.1, from coordinate 10,853 downwards.
TACTCCTTACTCCATACTACCTACTCCCTATAGCTTCGCCTTTGGCGCTGGCGACGACTGCATCCCGATGATTGCCGCCGGGACGGCTGGCCTCCTCCCAGGGCTGGTCGCCGTTGCCGTATTGGACATTCTTATGATTTTCGATTTCGCGGGTGGGGGCCAGAGGACCGGTGGCGGTGTAATAACGCACCCCGGCGATGAGCAGTTCTTCCGCCGGGAAGCGGGTGATGACCTCACAGCCATCTTTAGTTACCACCAATTGTTCCTCGATGCGGGCCGCCGACCAACCATCCGACGAGGGCCAGAAGGTTTCCAGGGCAAAGACCATGCCTTCCTGGATGACTTCGGGATGCTCTAACGAAACCAGACGGCTGAAGACGGGCTTTTCCCAGATAGACAGGCCGACGCCGTGTCCATATTGCAGAGCAAAGGCGGCTTCTTCATTGGGGAAACCAAACTCTTCGGCTTTGGGCCAGAGCTTGGCAATATCGGCGGTGGTCGCGCCGGGCTTGATGCCCTCAATGGCCACATCCAGATAGTAGCGGCAGCGCTTGTAGGCATCTACTAAGGCAGGGGAGGCGCTGCCAACGGCAAAGGTGCGATAATAACAGGTGCGATAGCCCATGTAAGCATGCAGAATATCAAAGTAAGCCGGGTCGCCGGGGCGCAGGTAGCGGTCGCTAAAAACATGGGGGTGAGGGCTGCAACGCTCGCCGGAAATGGCATTGATCCCTTCGACGTGCTCCGAGCCAATATCGTACAACACCTTGCTGGCCAGGCCCACGCACTCATTTTCACGCACCCCTGGCTTGAGAAAGCGATACAACTCCTCGTAGGCGGCATCCACCATCATGCAGGCGGTGTTGAGCAGGGTAATTTCATCCTGGGTTTTGATCACGCGGGCATCTTGCATCAGCTTTTGGCCGTCAACCACCTTAATGCCCTCTTTTTGCAGGGCAACCAGCACCGGCATTTCGATCACATCCACGCCCAGGGGTTCATTCAATAGGCCGCGTTCCTCTAACTCAATACGGATTTTGCGGGCCACATCTTCAGCGCGACCGGCCCCCGGCGGCATCGCCCCGCGCAGGGTGGAGATACCGGGGCGCGAGCGTTCCTCGCCCAGCCAGGGGCAGTACAGCTTGTGATGTTTGGCCGCCGAGCCAAAATCCCAGTTGATTGGCTCATCGTTCTGGGGCAGCAGGCAGAAGCGAGCAATTTTGTCCATCGCCCAGGTGCCGATGGTGGTGGCGGTAATATAGCGAATGTTGTTCATATCAAAGCAGAGCAGCGCGCCCAACTCTGATTGTTTGAGCAGATTTTTAATCCGGTCCAGCCGTTCCACCCGTAAGCGTTCAAAATCAACCCGTTGCTCCCAATCAACGCCCATCAAGCCATTGGTTCTGAGTGCCATAATTTAACCTCCTTGACACAATTTTGAATTTACGATTTACGATTTACGATTTACGATTGGGAAGGTTCAAATCGTAAATCCAAAATCTAAAATCGTAAATGGGTTTAGTTTTTTCCGCACAACGTTTTGGCCAGTTCGACCAGATTTTGAGCGGACGGTATCGTTATATCTTCCAGGGCCGGCGAGAAGGGAATGGGCACATCCATGGCCCCCAGTCGCTTGACCGGCGCATCCAGGTAGTAAAACGCGCCGTCGGCAATGACCGAGGCGATTTCGGCGGTGACGCCATATTGCTGGTAGCCTTCATCCACCACGATGGCCCGGCTGGTCTTTTTGGCCGATTCGATCAGGGTGGTTTTATCGAGCGGAACGGTGGTGCGTGGGTCAATCACCTCGGCGCTGAGGCCAATTTCGGCCAGCATCTCGGCGGCTTCCAGGGCCACATAAACCATGCTGCTGGTGGCCACAATCGTAATATCTTCACCGGGCCGCTTGATGTCGGCCACACCGAAGGGCAGGGTATACTCCTCGGCGGGTACCGGCCCTTTGACCCGGTACATCATCTTATCTTCAAAAATAGCCACGGGGTTATCGTCGCGGATGGCTGTTTTCAGCAAACCTTTGGCATCGTAGGGGGTGGCCGGAACGGCAACTTTCAGACCGGGAATGTGGCTGAGCCAGGCGTGCAAGGATTGGGAGTGCTGCGCCGCCGAACGGCGACCCGCGCCCATCGTCGTCCGCAAAACAAGCGGCACATTGAGTTTGCCGCCGGACATATAATGGATTTTGGCGGCCTGGTTGACCATCTGATCCATAGTCAGGGTGGTAAAATCGCCAAACATGATGTCAATCACCGGGCGCATGCCGGTCATGGCCGCGCCAACGCCCAGGCCAGTGATACCCGGCTCTGAAATGGGCGAGTCAATGATGCGCTGCGGGCCAAACTCGTCCACCAGGCCAACCAGAACCTTGAAGGTGGTTCCGGCTTCGGCGACATCTTCGCCCATCACAAAAACCCGCGAGTCGCGCCGCAATTCTTCGGCCAGGGCCTCTTTGACTGCCTCACCGTAGGTCAGCTCGCGACCGTCGGAGGGAATGTTATAGGGGTAGTAATTTTTGCCGTTAGACGTAGACATGGAGTGTCACCTCCTCCGGCGCGGGGTAGGGCGCATTGAGGGCAAATTGAACCGCAGCCTCGGCTTCAATCCGAACTTCCTTTTCAATGCCCTCGAAAATGCCGGCGTCGGCCAGGCTCTCCTGGGTAAGCCAATCAGCCAGCAGTTGCAGTGGGTCGCGTTCAGTTTTCCAGAACTGCTCTTCTTCTTTGGAGCGATAATAAGCGCGGTTGATATCGCCGACGTGGTGGCCGTGATAGCGATAGGTGTGGCAGAGCAGAAAGGCCGGCCCCTCGCCTCGGCGGGCGCGTTCGACCAGGCGCAGGGCGGTCAGATAAACCAGGCGGGCGTCCTGGCCGTCAATCTCTTCGGTGCGCAGTCCAAAGGCCTCGGCCCTGGCCCGCATACTGCCCGCGGTTGATTCGGAGTGGTGGGTATATTCGTTGTAGAGGTTGTTTTCGCAAACGTAGATAACGGGGAATTTCCAGAGCTGGGCCATGTTCATGGTTTCGTACAGCAGCCCCTGGCCCAGCGCGCCCTCGCCAAAAAAGCAGACTGCCACCTGATCGCTGCCCCGCATTTTGGCCGACATCGCCGCTCCGGTAGCAATCCCGGCGCTGCCGCCAACGATGGCATTGGCCCCCAAATTGCCGGTATCCTGGTCGGCAATGTGCATCGAGCCGCCCTTGCCCCGGCAGTAGCCCGGTTCTTTGCCTAATAATTCGGCAAACATGCGGTCCATCGTCGCGCCTTTGGCCAGGCAGTGGCCGTGCCCGCGGTGGGTGCTGGTGATGTAGTCGTCTTTCCGCAGCGCCTCGCACACGCCTACGGCAACCGCTTCTTCACCGATGTAGAGGTGGGCCAAGCCCGGCATCTTGGCGCTGGTGTAAAGCTCATTCACGTGCTCTTCAAAAACACGAATCTTGAGCATCTGCTGGTAGATGTGCAGCCACTGCTCGCGGTCAACAGCCCGGTAATCCAACGCTTCCATTTGAGTTGTCACCATAGACAAGCTCCTTCTGGGAGTTGAGACTGGTAAAGGGGGGATTAACTATTGTAGCTTTCTTTTAGCCGTAGTAAAGCCAAAACCTACAAATTGCCTGAGCCATTCAAGCTGATGGAAAGATGAAATTGTGTAAAATGGGATTTAAGAAACAGCGCAAAATTCAGCTTTATTGAACGCATTTTATTTATCTCAGCCAAATTGTCAAATTTCATTGAACAAAAATCACAAGAAATGAGACATTCGTTAAATTGTATTAAACACAATTGCGGATAAATCGGAGTTCACGTATAATAGGCTAAATTTGGGAGGAACCAGGAAACTTCTCATGCTGAAACTGTGGTCAGGGGGGATGAACCATGATCCATATTGGTGAAAAACTTCGCACCGCCCGCCTGCGGCAGAATATGAGTCTGCGCGAACTGGCCGAAAAAGCCGAGGTCAGCGCCAGTTTGTTGAGCCAGATTGAAAACGGCAAGGCCAATCCCTCGGTTCGGTCAATTTACAGCATCGCCGCCGCCCTGGCCCTGCCGACCAACTATTTCTTCCCCGATGGTGGAGAAACCGAAGAGAACCCTGAAGAAACGCTTGAAGTCGGCCAGATGACGGCCAGCGCCGTGCGAGCGCTGCAAACTGAAGGCCGGATTGAAGAAAGCGATCTCTTTCAAGACCACCCGCACCGGCCCAAAGGCCCCGTGGTCTGCCGCAATGCCCGCGGACGAATTGAGCTGATGGGCGGCGTCACCTGGGAACGCCTGACGCCTGGCCGGGAAGAGAATATTGAATTTATGGAAATTCGCTACGAGGTGGGGGCTAACTCTGGGGCTAAAATGTCCCGTCACAACGGGCGCGAGTTTGGCCTGATCCTTGCAGGTGAGTTAACGGTTGAACTGGGTTTTGAAAGTTACGTTCTGCACGCCGGCGACAGCATTACCCTGGACTCGACTGTACCCCACCGCATGATTAACAGCGGTTCAGTGCCGGTTCAAGCGGTTTGGGTGGTGCTTGACCGAGGCTAATCCAGGACCCACCGACCACCGATCATTGTGCGCCAGGCGGTGAAATCGGGGTTGAAGATAGCCAGGTCGGCCTCTTTGCCCGGCTCCAGGCTGCCTTTGCGACCCGCCAGGCCAATGATGCGGGCCGGGGTCAGGCTGGCCATCCGCACCGCCTCGACCAGGGGAACGCCGACAACTTCCGTCAAAATCGGGATCATTTGATTGAGCAACGTGGTGCTGCCGGCAAAAGCGGTCCGGTCAAACAACATCCCCACCCCATCGTGAACTTCATACTCCAAATTGCCCATCCGAAAATGGCTGCCTTCTGGTAAACCCGCGCCGCTCGTGGCGTCGGAAATTATACACAGACGATCAGGGCCGATACATTTGTAAGCCAGCTTCATCAGTGTGGGCGGCAGATGTTTATTATCGCAGATCATCTCCACTGTTAAATTCTCATCAACCAGAGAGACTTCTAGCAAGCCGGGTTTGCGCCAGGGGCCTTCGCGGATGGTAGTGGATTGGGCGCTCCAAATGTGGATAATATGGTTCAGTCCAGCAGCCATTGCTGCCCGGACCTGCGCTTCTTGGGCGCAGCTATGCCCCGCCGCCGCGACAATCCCTAACTCTACCAACCGAGCCGTCAACTCTAGCGCACCGGGCAGTTCCGGGGCGAAGGTCATTATTTTGATAACATCGTGATAGGCCAACAATTGGTCAGGCGTGCCATCGTCCGGGTTACGAATATTGGCCGGGTCCTGCGCCCCGGCCTGGGCCAGGCAAAAGTACGGCCCTTCGACATGTACACCCAAAATTTGCGCCCCCGCTCGCGACTGGCTGAGCCACTGCCGGGTGAAAGCCAGACACTCAACCAGATCGGGAATTGGGGCGGTGGCGGTGGTCGCCAACAGGCCGGTCACGCCGCGCCGGGCGTTCTCCTCGGTGATGGTGGCAAATGCCGCTTCCGTTGGCTCATTGAAGGTATGGCCGAGCGCGCCGTGCGTGTGCAGGTCAATTAGCCCCGGCGTGATGAGCCGCCCGCCTACGTCAAGCTGCACGGTTTCGCTGCCCAGGGTGGCGGCATTGTCAATGCCAACAATTTTTCCCGCTTCGATAATCAGCGCATTGCCGGCGACAATTTCGTGGGGCAATACAATTTGGCCGTTGGTCAAGGCCAGACGATTGAGAGACTGCTGAGATTGAATAATCATTTAGACAACTTCCGCTAAAATAAAGTGAAAATTGGAGTCCAAACCTTGGTTTGGAAAGCCAAAGCAAGCTTTGGACTCCATCTCCAACTGCAAACTTTGGACGCCAGCCCCAACTGACACTGGGGAAATTATTACTCCGGCCCAGCGACTTCCAGTTCGCGGGCCATGCGGTAGCTGCCGGCCATGAGGCCGCCGTCTACGGGCAGGATGACGCCGGTAATCCAGGCGGCTTCGTCGGAGGCCAGGAACAGCGCGGCTTTGGCGATGTCCTCCGGCTGGCCGATCCGGCCCAGCGGATACCAGGGAGTCAGGCGCTCAAAAATCTGCGGGTCTTTTTCGAGTTGGGGCTGCCAGATGGGGGTCTGGATGGTGCCGGGGCAGATAACATTGGCCCGTACATTGAAACGGCCATATTTGAGGGCCATATTTTGGGTCAGGTTGATCACCCCGGCTTTGGCCGCGCTGTAAGCTTCTTCGCCCAGGCCGGTCAAGCCGTTGACCGAGGCGATGTTGACAATTGCCCCGCTGCGTTGCTCGATCATCTTGGGCAGCACAGCTTTACAGCACAAGTAGACGCTTTTGAGGACAATCGTCAGGCCCCGGTCCCAGTCCACTTCCTCAATCTGCAAAATATCGTCGCCGGTGCCGACGGCGGCGTTGTTGACCAGGATATCCACCCGGCCATAAGCAGTCAATGCTTGGGCCACCATCGCCTCAACTGCGGCTTTCTGGGACACATCGGCCTCGATTGCCAGAGCCACGCCGCCAGCGTTTCTGATCCGCTGAACCGTCTCTTCGGCCCGCTCGCCGTAGCGATCATCCACCACCACCCGCGCTCCTTCCCCGGCAAACAACTCGGCAGTAGCCCGGCCAATCCCAGAACCCGCGCCGGTGACGATGGCGACTTTGTCGTTTAGACGCATGCTGACCTCCTTAAATAAGTGTCAAGTGTCACGTGCCCAGTGTCAAGTGTCACGTGCCCAGTGTCAGGTCAAGATTTTCACTATTGGTGGCGTGCGCGATACTCGTGAACACTCCTCTGAAAATATAGTGGACAGGAAATTATGCGACCCTGCGACCTTGCGACCCTGCTACTTGTTACTAACATTGACATACCCGGCAAAAATGAGCTGTCCATCCTTGACCTGCACCACCGGTACGGGTCTGAGCGGGTTGTGCTGCGGGTCAAAAGTAAGGGGGCCGGTCACTCCCTCGAAGCGGCCCTGGGCCAGTGTTTTGGCTACTGACTCAACATCGAGCGTCCCGGCTTGCTGCACCGCTTCCAGCAGGACCGTCGCCGCCTCATAGCCCAGAAGGGCCAGGGTATCCGGGGCGACGGCGTAAGAGGCTTTGTAAGTTTCGGTCCACTGTTGGGTTAGGGGACGCGGGTCGTCCAGAAAGAAATGGGTGGTAAAATAGCTGCCGGCAGTGGCAGTCCGGTCTAAGTCGGCGCTGTGCCAGCTATCGCTGCCCAGCAAGGTTAGCCGGAGCGAGCCGGACTGGCGCAGTTGACTCATCTGCCCGGCGAGGCGGTTGACGACTGACACCGGGGCAGGCAAATAAAGCAGTTCGGCTCCGGCGGCTCCGGCGGCTTGCAGCGCCGGGGTAAAGTCGGCCTCGGCTGGGGTAAAGTTGCCCTGGTAAACAATTTGCCCCCCTTGCGCGGCCAGTTCAGCCGCGAAGGACTCACCCAGCGTAGCGCTGTAATCGTCGTGGGGGTCAATCAGGAGGGCTGCCCGGCGCACACTCAACGACTCAATCGCAAAGCGAGCGGCTGCCTCACCCTGAGCTTGAAAAACGGTGCTGACGCGAAATACATTAGGACGCGTCCGGCCCTGACCATCTACCGTCACCAGGGGGTGGGTGGCCGTAGGGGCGATGAGCAAGGCTCCCCTGGCCTCAACCGCTTCAGCGGCGGCAATGGCCGCCTCGGAACAGAGCGGCCCGATGAGAAAATCGAGGCCGTCGGCGAGGGTCTGCTGTACGGCTTGTCGGGCCGTCTCGAAATCACAATCGGCCTCATAAATAGTCCACTCGATCCGGCGGCCCAATACCCCTCCCTGGTTGTTCCACTCATCAAAGGCCAGGATGCTGCCGCTGCGCAGCGCCTGGCCAAACGTCGCCAGTTCGCCGGTAGTGGGCAACAGGAGGGCCAGCCGTAAAACAGGCCCGGTCGGAGGAAGGGGGAGCGGCGGTTGGCTGTTCTGGCCGGCCGCGCCGGATAGATTGCATCGAGCGAGGAGTCCGGCGAGGCTTAAGCCTACCAGCAGCCCCACGACCCATTTTATCATAGCCCAGTCTCCAGTAAAAACGTATTATAGTCCTCCTGAAAAGTTTTCGCCAGAGGCAAAGAAGCATGCAAGGTAGCAGGTCGCAGAGACGCAGAGACGTTGAAAAGAAAAGGTTACTTTGCAACCTTGCTACCTGGTCTCGCCTGGAGTCAACCAATTTGCTTTGCCAATAAAATAGGCCGCGAGTATAATCTCTCTGCTAATGTATTATTTTTAGAAAGGTTGGAGAAGTTCCGTGCCCGTTTCAAAAAAAAGAAAACCCAAAAGAAGGTCCACCTCGCCCGTGCGAAACAGCGTCACCAGCGCCGGTTCGTCCACCTCATCGGGCGGAGCAGCACCCAAAAAGAAGCTGTCGCGGCAGCAGATTATCATTTATGTTATTAGTATTGTGATGATTTTAAGCTTGGCCATCAGTTATCTAGTAGGCAATGGTCGAGGGGTGGCAGCGCCTGGGCCTACGCCCACCCTGAGCGCAATAGAAACACCGGCCAATTCAAGCACCGAAGAAGCCCCGCCAGCCGTCACAGCCGAGCCAACCGAGGCGAATTAGGCGTATCCGGTTTCAAAAGTCAAGAAAACTGAGCCAATCAGCCGCAAAACAGCTTCAAGGGGGAAGAAAGTCGAGCAAACCACAAACTTTGCCAATCCGCCTTTAGCCCGATCATGCTACAAGGCGGATTTTATTTATGATTGTGGATTAAATGACTCCCAATCTTGTTCCCAAACTCAGTTTGGGAACGAGATCGGGAGGCTTGTTACGATAAGTTTTGGTTAGGGGGAACATCTACAGCACAAGCTAAAAGGAGAACCTGGTATGAATCTGGTGTTCATCGGCCCCTCTGGCGCGGGCAAAGGCACACAGGCCGAAAAAATCGCGGCCAAATTTGGGATGCAGCATATTGCTACCGGCGATTTGTTTAGAGAGGATTTGGAGAACCAAACAGCCCTGGGGCTGTTAGCCCAAAAATATATGAACCAGGGCGAGTTGGTGCCCGATGAAGTGGCAGACGCTATGGTTGAAGCCTGCCTGCGCCGGGTTAAGCCAACGCAGGGTGTCATTTTAGACGGCTTTCCCCGCACGGTTTACCAGGCCCAGGCCTTGGACGAATTGCTAACCAACATGGACCGTACCCTCGATGCGGCTATTTACATCAATGTTTCAGACCGGCAAATTTTAACGGAGCGCATCCTCGGCCGGCTGACCTGTCGAAGCTGTCAGCGCCCCTTTCACGAAAGATATAATCCTTTTAGCAATTGCCCCATCCAACGCTGCGCCGGCGAGCATTTGTACCGCCGCGAGGACGATACTTCTGAACATACTCAAACCCGGCTCAAAAATTTCCACCGCCAAATCGCCTCGGTGGTTGAGCATTATCACCGCACCGGCAAATTGATTATCATTGACGGGCAAGGCGCCATCGAGCAGGTCACCCAGACCCTTTCCGAAACCATGGAGGCCCTGGCCAAACGAGAGGCTCTCCGCGCCACCCGCGCCGAGACCACCGAAATCCAGGCCCTTAAGGAAGTGACGCCGGCCCTTTCGCCGGAGCAGGCCACCCATCACAGCCTGGATATTGTTTTGCTCGGCGCGCCCGGCTCCGGCAAGGGGACGCAAGCGCAGCATCTGTGCCAGCAGCTCAAGCTGACCCACATTGCCACCGGCGATCTTTTCCGCGAGAATCTCAAAAACCAAACCGAACTGGGCAAATTGGCTAAAACGTTTATGGACCGGGGCGAGCTGGTGCCCGACGATGTGACCGAAGCGATGGTCCGCGAGCGGCTGGCCCGGCCCGATACGGCTAACGGGTTTGTCCTCGACGGCTTCCCGCGCACTCTCTCCCAGGCTGAAGCTCTGACCGATATTTTGACCGGCCTGAACCGCCGCCTTGACAGTGTTTTTTACTTCAAAGTGTCCGACGAGGAGATTGTCAGCCGCTTGTCCGGGCGGATTATCTGCCGGGAGTGCCAGGTTCCGTTCCACAAACTGCACAACCCTTTCCAGGTTTGCCCCTTTGGCAAGTGCCAGGGTGAATACCTGTACCAGCGCGACGACGACAAAGAGGAAACCATTCGCGCCCGGCTCAAAACCTTCCACCGCCAAACCGCGCCGCTGATAGATTATTACCGGGAGGCCGGGCTGCTGCTTGAGCTTGAAGGCGAAGGGGAATTGTGGGAAGTGACCGCCCGCGTGCTGACCGCCGCCCAGAGTTTGATTGTCGAAGTGGCTTGATTTAGAACGAAATATTTGTGGCTCTGGGGGGTTGCAACAGGCAAAACTTCGAAACTAAGGTAAACAACAGGCCGGACTCAACGAGTCCGGCCTGTGATGCTTCATGAAAAAACTTCTCCAGAACCTTGGCTTGATTGCTTACCTAACTTTAGCCTACTTTGTCAGCGTCTATTTTGCTGTATCTGCTCTGCTGCCCAATATGGCGCTTGAAGTTGGGTTAATCGCGCTTATCCTGGCTCTGATTATATTTCGCTTGCTGGATATGAGCATAGACAGTCGTGGCAAGATGTTTGCCTTGCTTATTACTCTGCCTTTCACCTGTTTTGTGGTGGGCCTCATTTGGTGGGTACTGCGACTAATGGGTTTTTGGAAGATCAATTGAATAGAGACCAGATGAGGATGATAAACGCGATTCCACCTATGATCAGCGAGAAGATATCCCGATAACGCCGGTCCTGCTCATCTTTCACCCGAACCACTTCACCCACCCAAGCCAAAAATTCTATAGGTCTCAGTATTCTCATAAAAATGAGTATACTCCTCCTCCAAGCCGAAGTCAAGCCCTGGAAAATCGGCAAAAATGCTAAATTC
>JABTUK010000001.1 GCA_015075405.1 Anaerolineales bacterium | reverse complement strand
CCTGAGTAGTAACGTTTTGGTCTTGCTTCTCGGCTGTGGTATTGTCTTAATAGGCGCCTCCTGTTCCATTACATCGTTGTAACTTACTTCTGCGGTTATAAATTTTGAGGAGTCAAGCGATGAGTTCGGATTTGAAGTTAAGTTACAACTTATCCAATCATTAGCTGATGCCTAAGTTGACTTGGGAAAAGGTACTGACGTTTCCTTTATTTTGGGCTGCTTGCAAATCCCTGGCGGCATTAGCAATGGCAGGCCGCAGCTTTTTAGAGACGGGGAGAGTCTCCTCGTGGGTTAAAAGCTCTGGCAGCGACATGCCAACCAATTGCGGGATTGGCTTTAACTGGGCAAATACGGTCCAACCGGAAAAGTGTTCAGCATGGATAATCCGGCCATCTTCGCCAATGGTGAGCACCGCGTAGGATCGTCCCTTGTAACGATTCCCGCTTAGCCCAATAGCGGTCAAGCCGCTGCGGCGCAGGATAATCATCCGCTGGTAAAAACGACGCATTTGCCAATAAGCCAGCCCAAATTGCATGAGCCACAATATGCCTAAAGCTAAGAAGGTGAGACCTGGATTGTTGGTAATCAGCTCCATTATTTTATCCTCCGTGTAAGGCCAAAACCTCTGTAGCGGTGAGACAGTCGGTAACTAATACAGTAACAAAGCCGCCCCGCAAAGCTGCCAGAATGGCGGGCGCCTTGATGACGTTACCGGCTACAGCGATAACCGTAGGAATGGCGTGAATGGTGGCTAAATCCAGGCCAATCACGCGGCGATTGGCCGGCAGGTCAACCGGATTTCCCTCCGCATTAAAATGGCGAGACAAAATATCGCCAATAGCCCCAATTTCATGCAAAGCCGCCAAATCTGTTTTATTAAGATACCCCACTCGCTGTAAGCTGGATAGCTTGGGATCAAGCGTACCAATCCCAATCAAGGCCAGGTCTACTTGACTGGCTTCAGTTAAGGTATTAGCAATGGTCGGGTCTTGTAATAAAGACTCGGCCAGGGCCTCATCTTTAACCACCAGTGGGGCATAAAGCACATGATAGCTGGCCGATAACTTCTCTGACAGCCAGCGCGCAAGTTCGGAACCATCGAATACCGGATTACCGCTGCCGAGAGCGCCCGAAATCTGCACAACTTTGGCTTCCTTCAATTCCACCCTGGGCATGGCCCGGACAACCTGGTGAACGGTTGTGCCTGAACCCAGGCCAATTTTAATGCCGTCGTGAAGGTGATTTTGCAGGCAGCGCGCTCCTAAACTGCCTAAACGCTGCCAGAGGAGGTCTTGATTATCAGGAGGATTAGCCAGAACATAGGCTTGCCTGAGGTTAAATGTTTGAGTGAGAAGGGATTCTAATTCGGTATCTCTTTTGAGGGGAAAGGTTACTTTAATTTCTACCAGGCCCACTTCACGGGCCTCTTGGAGAATCCGGGAAACCATGGAGCGAGATTTTCCAATCCGTTCGGCAATAACAGATTGGTCCAGGTTGTCTTCATAATACCAAGATGCTACTTGCCCCAGTAGTTCCAACCGGTCATCTTCCATGATAAGACCTGAGTAGAAATTGTGAATTATTATTAGCAAATGTGAGCAAATTATAAAGCTCTTTTAGAATCTTGTCAAATTGAATTCAACGTTGTGAGAATATGTTAACAAATGTGAGTAGACCCAGTAGATCCAATTTTTCACCGTAGCTGGCGCATCCCTATGCGTCAGCGGGCGGCATAGGGATGCCCCCCTACGGGAAATTTGGATCCACTGATACCAGTTATTTAGAAGGCCAGGTTCACGTACAAGGAGCAATTAAATGGTGGATGACAAACAACTTGAAGCTCAGCAAGCTTATGCCCAAGCTCAAGCTTATGGTAGAGACCTGGCCCGGCTTTACGCTTTGGAAAAAGAGCGGCGCAAAAAATTAGAAGTAACTTCCCAAAAATTACAGGCAATCTTCGATACAGTCCCGACCGGGTTGGCTGTAGTAGACCATGATTTAATCCTCACCGAGGTAAACCCTCGCTTTCTAGCTTTATTTGAGCAAAAGCCCGATTGTGTTGGTCAGTCGTTAGCCAATCTTTTACCCACAGAAACTCTGCTCAAAAGCATGAGTTTGCTATCTAAAGGGTTAGACAAACAAAACAGTGTTGAGATTCAGACAACCAAGCCGGTTAACCGAACCTTGTTAATTAATTTTTCGCCTCTGGATAATAAACAGGGTTGGATCTTGGTTTTTCACGATTTAACCGAGCGCCAGCGTTTAGAAGGCTTAAAAAGTGAATTTATCAACATCGCCGCTCACGAGTTGCGGACGCCTCTAGCTGGAGTTATGGGCTTTGTCTCCGTTCTAAAAGAAGATTTAAAGGACGCAGGCAATCCTATTGCCACCGAAATTATGGACTTGATTTTGCAATCAACTGATCGCTTAAAAGGTATCATTGATGAGTTAGTAGATTTTGCTGCGACCCAACCTCTAACGACAGACAGCCTCCATGTAACTGATATTGATCTTGGCCGACTGTTGCAAAAATGTATTACCATTTTACAGCCACAAATCACCACAAAAGGCTTGAGTTATCAATTTGATTTACCTGATGAGGCGATAGTTGTTCAAGGTGATCAACGTATTCTGACTGAGGTTATTTACCAACTTTTAGAAAATGCAGTTAAATTTAACAAACCTCAGGGCAAAATCCTGGTAAGAGTCCAGGGTGTGTCTGCAGCCACTTCAACCCATGAAACTCACGAGAAAAAAGGGATCATTATTGAAATCGAAGATACCGGTATCGGTATTCCCCAAACTGAACTTGATAAAATCTTCGACAAATTTTATCAGGTCGAAGAGCATTTGATTCGGGGTGTGGGTGGGTTAGGTCTGGGTTTAAATATTGCCCAACGAGGGGTGGAACGGCATGGGGGTCAACTTTGGGTTACCAGCCAATTGGGCCGGGGCAGCACCTTTCGGGTAATGCTTCCTATCCTCACCGAATCCTTTAGTACCTCCATTGATAATCGCCTTGATGTAATTCACCAGCAAATGCTGGTTTATGCCCAAGATATGGCTCGCGCTGTCACTGCTGAACGGAAATTGAGCAAAAAAATGGAACAGATTAACAGCCTTAGCGCAAGCTTGGCTAAAGAGCTAAACCGACTGGCCGCCCTTCAACCCGGCGCCACGGCTTATAACCAAACCTTTGAACAAACCCAAAAGATTGTTCAAACGTTAATGAGTTTATCGGATTAGTAGTTGCTCCCCTTTGTTTCTCTATGAAGCATATCTATGAGGCAAAATATCCTGCCCCATTTATAAAGAATTTTTACTCTCAGGGATTTCAGGTATGTCATTTCGACCAAAAGGAGAATTTCCCAGGGCTTACTTTTACCCAAGACATAACTGGCAAGCAGTGGTTTTTTTTATCAATTTGTCCGGTCAAACCACTTTTACTGGTTAAGCTTTGGGGATTTCTTGGCCTGTGGCCTCGAAATGACATAAGACTGAAATGACAGAGACAAAAAGTTTAGTTATTTCCGACAGTGAATTTGTGGCAGCCTTAAGTGATATTGCTGCTGCCCTCAATAGCGCCCTCAATCTGGATGAACTTCTGGAATGTATTCTGGCTAATGTTGGACGAGTTGTGCCACACGATACTGCCGATATTATGCTCCTTGAGGATAATACTATTTATGTGGCCGGCAACCGAGGTTATCTGGAGCGCGACCAGGCTTCAATACTGGGCATGCGCTTCTCCCTGGCTGAGATACCCAATCTCCACAAAATAGCCCAAACCGGCCAACCTCTTATTATCTCCGATACCCATCTCTACCCTGACTGGGTTGACATTCCTTCGACTCGTTGGATCCGCTCCTATGTGGGCACGCCCATTCGCCTGCGGAACCAGGTGGTTGGCTTTCTTAACTTAACCAGTAGTCAACTTGGCTTTTATGCCCAGGTGGATGCGCAACGTTTGCAAGCTTTTGCTGACCAGGCCGGCATTGCCATAGGCAACACCCGTCTGCTAGAAGCCGAGCGAGAACAACGCGAGTTGGCTGAAGCTCTGCGTGAAGTAGGCGCAACCTTGAGCGCCACCCTCGACTTTGATCTCGTTCTCGACCGGCTCCTGGACCAGGTGGCCCACATAGCGCCTTACGATACCGGCAACGTATTTTTGGTCGAACAGGGGGTAGCCCATGTGGTTCGCACGCGAGGCCATGAGAAATTCGGTACAGATGCGACCAAAGCAGCATCTCTCTCTTTTGAACTGGCCGCAACCCCAAATATGCGGCGTATGGCTGAAAGCAAAGAACCGCTGGTTATCTCCGATACCTCAACTGATCCTACCTGGATAAAAGGGACAGAGTGGGCCCATGTTCGTTCATGGATCGGCACACCTATTGTAGCTCAAGGCCAGGTAATCGCCTTTTTCTCATTGGATAAAACTGAACCCAATTTTTACCAGGCTAAGCATGCTAAACACATGGCTGTTTTTGCCAGCCAGGCAGCGTTGGCTCTGGAAAACGCACGCCTCTTTGCCGCCGAAGCGAGCCGCCGGCGTGAAGCCGAAACCTTAAGAGAGGCCGCTGCTGCGCTCACTTCAGCCCTTGAGCTTGAACAAGTTCTGGATAATATTCTGACCCAGCTGGAACAAGTTATTCCTTACCATAGCGCCTGTGTCTTCTTGTTAGAGGGGGATCACCTGCGCGCCGTTGCCGGTAGAAGGCTGCCCTCCCCGGATTTGATACACCAGAATATTCCAGTAGCCACTTATGATCCTTTTGTGGAAAAACTACAACGCACCCAACGCCCCATTTGCTTGCCCGATGCTCAGGCTGAACCTCACTTTAAGCGGTGGGGAAACACCGATTATGTGCGGGGGTGGATGGCCATACCCTTGCTCGTACGCGGTCAATTCATCGGCTATGTTACACTCGATAGCCGGCAGGTGGGCGCATATACTGAGGCCCAGGCAGACCTGGCCCAAGCGTTTGCCAACCAGGCCGCGATGGCTATCGAGAACGCCCGGCTTTATACCGAAACCCGGCGACGACTGGAAGAACAAAAGGCCCTGCGCGAAGCGGGCGCCATCATCTCCTCAACTTTAGAACTAGAGACGGTGTTAAAGCGTATTGCCGAGCAGATGGGCCAAATAGTCAATGCCACCAGTGTCTACATTTGTGGTCTCGACCCAGAAACAATGGTCTCAACGCTGCTGGCTGAGTACTTTGGCCCGGCCGCCCAGGTTCAGGAAGCTGTTTCTGAACTGGGCTTTACTTATGACTTACCGCATGAATTCCCCGAAATGAGCGCCGCCTTACAGGCGGGACAATCCAGCCTTTTTCATTTAAACGATCCGGACCTGAGCGAGGCGATGCAAAGCTATATGCGGCAGCAGGGTGCGCAAACAATCTTAGACATCCCGCTCCAAATTGGCGGGCAGACAATTGCCTATGCCGAGTTATGGGACAGCCGGCAGCGAGACTTCACGGCTGAAGAAATAGCTTTATGTCAAGATATTGCCCAGCGGGCCGCCGTTGCCATCCAAAACGTGCATTTGTATGAGCAAGCCCAACGTTATGCGGCTGAATTAGAGCTACGCGTGGCCGAGCGCACCTTTGAACTTGAAGTGCTCTATCAACTGACTCAAGCCTTGGGTGAGGCTACTCAGCTCAATGATATTATTCGGCTTATTTTAATTCACTTATACCAAGCTATTCCTCACGATGTAGCGGCCAGTCTTTTGGTCAACAACTCAAGCGGCGCCTTAGTTATTCAGAGTCAACGTCCCCTTTCCAGGTCGGTTGAGGCCAATATTCAAGAAATAATGGAGATTGTTCTCAACCGCCCTTTAGCCCATGCTGTAGAGGTGCGGCGTATTCAGTCCAGAGTCGAAATACCGCCACACCTTCCCCTACAAGATTTGGCCTCGATCATGCAAGTGCCCATTGTTATTGATGAAACGCCCGTGGGCTTACTTTTTGTAGGGGCCGAACAGCCCAATCAATTCAATCTGGAGCAAGCGCGTCTGCTGCGGACAATAGCTAACCAGGCCGCCGAGTCCATCCAACGCCTCCAGCGGCTTTTGGCTGCTGAGCACCAGCGATTAGAAAGTTTGGTGGCCCACTTACCCGACGGCATTGTTTTACTCGATGCGGAACGGCGGATAGCCCTGATCAACCCCGCTGCTCAAAAATTTTTGGCCGTCCTAACCCCAGTATCTCCAGGTGATCAACTCATTTATTTGGGCGACCAAGCTATTGAGGCTATGATAGCCCCTCCCGCCCTCGGCATGCCGCAACAGATAGAAACAACAGGTTATCCACGCCGTATATTTGAAACAGTGGCTATGCCTGTAGCCGCTGGGCCTGAAGCAGGCGGCTGGACTTTGGTCATCCGTGACGTGACGACTGAGCGAGCCGTTCAGGAAAGAACTCAGCAACAGGATCGCTTGGTAGCCGTAGGCCAATTAGCCGCCGGAATTGCCCACGATTTCAACAATATTTTGACCAGTATGATTGGCTTTGTCGAATTGGCCCGTATTCATCCTGAGCTTCCGCCGATAATTGATGAGGACCTCCAGCGGGTTATCCAACAAGGTCAACGCGCTGCCGCGCTTATCCGCCAAATTTTGGATTTTAGCCGTCAATCTATTACTGAAAAGCGCCCTCTTGAATTTTCTTCTTTTCTCAAAGAAACCATCAAGCTGTTGGAGCGGACTATTTCAGAGGATATCCGGATTATTTTAGAAATTGAACCAGCCAGTTATGAAGCCTACACCCTCAATGCCGACCCAACCCAAATCCAACAGGTTTTGACTAACTTAGCTGTCAATGCGCGGGATGCTATGCCAATGGGAGGGGCGTTGTATTTTCGCCTCAGCCCCATCAAGGTGGAAGCTGATGAGCGTCCACCCTATCCAGAGATGTCACCCGGTCACTGGCTGGCCCTCTCCATTTCAGATACCGGAACCGGCATTTCAACCGAGGCCCTACCCCGGATATTTGAGCCTTTTTTTACCACCAAAGATGTGGGCAAGGGGACGGGGTTGGGTTTGGCCCAGGTGTATGGTATTATTACCCAACACGAAGGCTATATTGATGTCCAGACGGAGTTGGGGCAGGGGACAACTTTCACCCTCTACTTGCCCGTAACCTTACCATCATCACAACCTTTATCGCCGCTGACCGAAACAGACACATCCCCTGGACACGGCGAATTGATCCTGCTGGTAGAGGATAATTTAGTAGTGCTCGAAGTTACCCAGGCTATGTTGAAACATCTTGGCTATCAAGTAATCACTGCTACCAACGGGCGGCAGGCCTTAGACCTATACGACCAATGCCACGAGAAGATCGCTTTAGTGTTGACCGACGTAACAATGCCAGAGATGGGGGGAATTGCCCTGGCTCAAAATTTGCGGGCAAAATATCCCGCTGTTAAAGTTATCGCTTTAACCGGCTACCCTCTCGAAACGGAGTCAAAAGATTTGTTAGATCAAGGCATTGTTGATTGGTTGCAAAAACCCTTAAATAGACGCCAGTTGGCCCAAACCATTAGCCAATCCCTTAAAATTGAATCAAAGGGCGCGTCCAGGAGGGAGGATGACTGAAACATTACCTGGCCTCAAGAAGAAGCCTGCGCTTCAGCAAACCAGTCTCAACCCTGAACCTACACAAACCCAAGACGAACTGAACGATATGACTGCCCGCAAAAAGATTGAGGCAGATTTAGAGCGGCTACTGGCTACCGAAAGGGAACAGCGCCTCCGGGCCGAAACACTTTCTCAAGTGACGCTGGCTCTAACCGCGCAGACCAGTCCGGCTGCCGTATTGGAAGAAATTTTGCGGCAGGTACAGCAGATTGTCCCTTGTAAAAAAGCCACTATTAGGCTCCTCACCGGTAATATCCTGCGGATAGCTTACAGGCAGGGTGAAATGGCTTTTGATACGCAACTGGCTTCTGGTCAAGATCAGCCTTTAGCTGAATTTCCGTTTGATGCTGAAGTTGTGCAGTCTCATCAAGCTTTAATTATATCCGATACCCGGCAGGATCCTCGCTGGATATCCCTGCCCCACACCAGCTGGATTAGATCGCATCTGGCGGCTCCCATTTGTTTAGGTGATCATGTTTTGGGCCTGTTAGGGCTAGATGCAGATACACCTGATAAATTTTCGACTGAAGATGTTGAACGTCTACAACCTCTGGTCAATGCCGCTGCAATAGCCCTGGAAAATGCCCGCTTACATGAGCAGGCCCGGCAAGAGTTGGCAGAACGCAAACGGGCTGAAGAGGCGTTGGCGGCTGAACGCAATCTATTACGCACCTTGATTGACAATGTGCCCGATTTTATTTATGTTAAAGATACAGAGGGGCGATTTCTACTGGGCAGTAAAGCCGTAGCTCAAGCCATTGGGGTATCCAGCCCAGATGAGCTAGTGGGCAAAACGGATTTTGATTTTCTCAATCGAGAGTTAGCCGAACAATATTATCTTGTTGAACAGACTGTTATCCAATCAGGCCAGCCTATCATTAACCACGAAGAGTTATTTATTACCCCAAGCGACCAAAAACAGGGTTGGTATTCAACCACTACCGTTCCTTTACGTGATAATCAAGACCAAATTGTAGGGATTATTGGCCTCAGTCATGATATCAGCAAACTCAAAGAAACAGAACAAGCCCTCCGAGACAGTCAGGCCCGTCTAAAGTTGTTGAACAGCATCTCTACTCACGTCAATGCCGGTTTGTCAGCCAATCAGGTTATCCAACGCACCCTTAATCAAGTGGCCGACTATTTTCCTACCCTCCGGGTAGGCTATTCTACTGTTGACGCACAAGGGAATGTGGTTCAAATCCATGCCATTGAACCCTCAGGAATGTCCCCTTTGGCCAGTATCGCCTTTAATCTTGCTACAGCTCCAGATTACTTTGAGCTTCTACGCAAACATAAACCCGTCATCGTTAAAGATACTAGCCAAGACTCTCGACTGATTGGATTAACCGACATCATTACTGCCAGCGGCGTGAAAGCCTTTATTGATATGCCCCTGCACCATTCGGATAACTTGATTGGCGTGCTCTGCCTCGATGCCTCTGAACCACGCCAATGGAGCGCACATGAGATTACAACGATTACCGAAGTTGCCGAATATCTCTCCATTGCTCTCCAAAATGTTCGCGAGCAGCAAGAACGGGAACGGGCTGAGGCCGAATTGCGAGCCAGTGAAGAGCGCTTCCGCCTGGTGGTTGACTCGATCAGCGACCACATTTATGTTACACGGGTAACAGACACAGGTGAACACATCAATCTTTACCTTTCACCTCACGCCGAAGTTTTGACCGGCTATCCTATGGAAAAGTTTATGAATGATTGGCGCTTTTGGCCCTCTACCGTCATTCATCCTGATGATAGAGCTGCTGCGGCAGCCCAGGTAGCCCAACAAGAAAAAGGACGCCACAGCGAAGTGGAATATCGCCTGGTTCGAGCCGATGGTCAAATTATTTGGGTGCGCGATAGCGTCAGAGTTCAGCCAGAAGGGCCATCCTCTAAGCTTGTTTACGGACTGGTCAGTGATATAACCGAGCGGAAACAGGCCGAACTGGAGCGAGAATGGCTAACCAATGAACTACGCAACATCAACCAAACCCTTGATGAGCGTGTCCGGGCCCGCACGGCTGAACTTCAAGCCATTTTCGATGCCGTAGGTGAAGGTATTTTAGTAACCAACCTGGCGGGCGTAATAGAATACATCAACCCCGCTTTGGAAAAATTGACAGGCTTCAGCGCCACAGAAACCATTGGCAAAACACCCCGCATCTGGAAAAGCGAACGGCAAAGCCCAATTTTTTACACCCAAATGTGGCAAACTATCCGCACCGGGCAAACCTGGCGAGGCGAGTTAGTCAACAAACGAAAAGATGGCAGCCTGTATGATGTTCTTTTAACCATTACCCCTATTCCCGGCCCGGATGGGCAGCCAACAGGCTTTGTAGGCGTTCAAAGCGATATTACCCCCTTCAAAGAAATGGACCGGCTGAAAAGTGAATTTATTTCCATGGCCGCTCACGAATTACGTACCCCTTTGACCTCTATTTTAGGTTTTAGTGAAATTCTACTAACCCGCCCATTGAACGAAGAGCGCCGAAATCGCTACCTCACCTTTATCAATCAGCAGGCAGACGCCTTACGGGCCATTCTTGATGACTTATTGGACCTCTCTCGACTGGAAGCCGGAGAGGGCTTTGAGATTACCGAAGAGTGGGTTGATTTGAGAAAGCTGGCTGAAGAGAGTATCTTTGGCTTTCAAGAAAATCAGCCAGCCCATCATTATCATCTGGTTGGCCCTGATAGTTGGCCTCAAATAAAAGGGGACGCCGTAAAACTGGCTCAACTCTTTAAGAATTTGCTCAGCAATGCCACCAAATACTCCCCTGCCGGCGGCGACATCATCCTGGAGGCTTCGATTGAAGAAGCTTACAATCTGCTTCATCTAACCTTAACCGACCAAGGAATTGGTATGACTCCAGAACAAGTGGCCCAGGTTTTTGATCGCTTCTATCGGGCCGATGCCTCTAATACAGCAGTAGGGGGCACCGGGCTGGGTATGACTATTAGCCGCTTGATTGTCGAGCGACACAGAGGTAAAATCTGGATCGAGAGCCAGTATGAAGTTGGGACCACTGTTCATATTCTTTTGCCATTCCGCAACCGGCCTGTTTATATTCTAATCATCGAAGATGATCAAAATCTGCGTGAATTACAACAACGTGTTTTGAAAAGCGAAGGCTTTATAGTTTTGGGGGCCGGGGACGGAGGAGAGGGTCTAAAATTGGCAAACTCCTGCCTGCCCCACCTGATTCTGCTTGATTTGGCTTTGCCAGGGATGACCGGTTTTGAGGTTCTGGAACGTCTTCAAACAAATTATTTAACCAAAGATACGCCAGTCATCATCACTTCAGCTATGGACACAACCACAGAAATAGAAAGAGCCATTCAAAAAGGAGCATCCGATTATCTGGTAAAACCTTACGGGATGGCTGATTTAACTGTTCGGGTCAATCGAGCGTTGGTAAAATCCAGCGCTCGCATTCAGGCCTCTGTTGAAGGGTTGAACAAATCAATCACCAGTTGATGCCCGTAACTACTCAGCCATGTCATTTCGACCGCAGGGAGAAATCCCCGACACCTTACTTTCATAGGTTGCGCCTTGAAGATTTCTCGACCTTCGGTCTCGAAATGATATGAGCTTGAGCGGTAACAAATTGATTATCATTTTTGACTTATTGGAGGAGTAATCCCGATGAAAAAAATCCTGATTGTAGATGACCAAGTTGAAGTGCGAGAATTAGTTCAAGTCACACTTGAAATCGGTGATTATCAGATTTTATCGGCCGAAAATGGCCAGCAAGCAATTGATATTGCCAGGGCAGAGCATCCTGACATCATTTTGCTAGATATCATGATGCCCGGCAGCGATGTGGATGGACTGGAAGCATGTCGTCTCCTTAAAGCTGATCCGGTCACCGCCGATATCACCATTGTGATGCTTTCGGCCAGAGGGCAAGAAGTTGATGTTGAAAACGGCAAAGTGGCCGGGGCTGACGATTACTTTACCAAACCCTTCAGTCCTATTGCTCTCATTGAAAAGGTTGAGTCTGTCATAGGGTAACCGTTCACTTTAAGTCTAAAATTGTAACTACTCAGCCCTCCTGTCATTTCGAGGCCGTAGGCCGAGAAATCCCTACCGCGCTACATCGGCCTCGGGGATTTCTCTCTTCGGTCGAAATGACATGGCTGAGTAGTTACCTAAAATTTATGATTTTGGCGGCGCTACAAGAGTACTATCGTTAAACAGGGGGGTTGGGACACACTTCCTATAGATTTTTGACTTTAGGGATGCTATAATAGGCCCAACTTAACTTAATTAACAAGTACCAACTGAATGAATTAACAACCAAAGCGCAAGGAGGAGGAACTATTATGCCTCGCCAAAAGTCAATTAGCAAAGCACTCGAAGTGAGCGGCATGGTTTTAGACCTGGAAAAAGCCAGCTTGAAGAAAAAGGATGGCGAGGTACACCTCACCCCCAAAGAAACTAAACTGATGGCCCTCCTCATGAAGAATGTTGGCAAGGTAGTAAGTCGTAGTGAGTTGATGCAAGAGGTGTGGAATACGGAGTATCTGGGCGACACTCGCACCCTGGATGTACACATTTGCTGGCTGCGTCAAAAAATTGAAGAAAATCCCCGTGTGCCTGAATTTATTCTGACCCGTCGAGGTCAGGGTTATGAATTACGCATTTAAGTAAGTTTAACTTTTGCTCACAGAAAAAGCCTCTACCAATTTGGTAGGGGCTTTTCTTGTTAGGAGGTAACTGCTAAGCCATGTCATTTCGACCGAAGGGAGAAATCCCTAATACCTTGTCTGGCAAGAGTAGTTTTGAGGGACGCTTCGCGTCGCTCCTCGTCGCTCGAAATGACATGACCGCGTAGGTCCTGTGATTAATAAGTGTGTAAATACCCCAGCGCCATACTTTCTTCGGCGCTCATGACCACGCGCAGCAGCTTGTGAGGACATACTTCGGCTACATTGACGACTTTAATATAGTCGGCGTACAGGCCGTCCTGGGGTAATAACAGGGCCAGTTTATTTGGACTCTGATTAATGAAATTGTAATTAAACAGAATGTCTGGATTATCCGGGAAAAGCGCCAGGGGATAGATGTTACTCTCAACCAAATCTTGAAAAAAGTGGGTTCCATAAGACAGTTCCGGGGTAAGCCCATTACGCGCCACGGCAATTTCAATGAGCATAGAAGTATTATAAATATCGGCATACGTGACCTTAACGCCCAAATCAATATTTGAACTGCCCCAACGCCCCGGCCCCATCAAGATGAATTTTTCTCCCTCGAGACGTTTGTTGAGCCGCCCGACAATCCGCGCTATTTCCATACGCACGCTGGTATCGCTAAGCTGGCTGTAGGCCAAAGGGTCAACATAGACGATGTATTTAATTTTATCAACCACCCCCGATGGCACCAGCCGATTTGCGGTAAAAATCTGATCGGCCACAGCAACATCCCGTGGCAGCGATATATTCTGCGCCCAGTTGTGGTTGCTGAGCGGTCGGCACTGCAACAGAAAAATTTTGAAGTCGGGTTTGGGGTAGCCGGGAATGAACTGGACCGCAAATTCAATATCTATGGGACGTTCATAATAACGATCCAACTTCTTGAGAATTGTTTTCATGAGCTTGACGAAATCGGTATTCTTGAGCAGGTTATCAAAGGTAAGCACCATTTTCTCCGGCGGAATGGCCGTGCCCAGCGAAAAAATAGGCTTTACAAAATCTCCCTCATCAACCGAGGCTAAATACTGCACCCCCGGAAAACTGCTGGAGAGTATCTCGCTAACCGGGATTGTTTTAAAGGCATTTTCCTCCAAATCAATCACATCCATAAAACGCTGCGAATACTTGATAATATCGGCCGGCCCGCTCACCGGACGCAGTTGGGGATGGCTCAGGCCCACCATGCGCGGATAATCCCGATCTACTCGGTCTACGGCGCGGGTTCCCATCCCTAAAACTATCCGCAAAAATCCATCTTCCCGTTTGAGTTTCTTGTTCCAAATAAAGGGATTGGAGCTATAGCCCACACCGGCAATGTAAGGGAAGAAATATTTGCCATAACGCTCACCCTGCACTTTTTGAATCAGGATGGCCATGCGCTCATCATAATCGTCTAACTCTTGAATCTGGCGGTAAAACAGCGCATCGGGGCTGAGGATGCTGGCATAAATTTGAATCACCGCCCGGATGAGGGCCGCTAAATTTTCTTCGGGGTTTCCTTGATTGGGTAGAAAAAAGCTGTCATATTTACCGGCAAAAGCGCTGCCAAAGTTATCTTCTAATAAACTCGATGAACGAACAATAATGGGGGATTGACCAATTTCAGCCAGCATTTCCCGCAGTCGCTGGGTGGCATCCTCTGGAAAACGGCCGGCCAGGTAAGCCGCGCGAATGCGAGGATACTGCCGTTCGATTTCCTCGCGGGTCAGATACTTCTGGCTGGTGGTCTGTTCAAAATTATTGACGGTCTTAAAATCATAGTAAACATCACTGCCGATAAAGTAGGTTTCGGGCAGGGTCACGTGTTCCTTCAAATCAATGACATCCTCTGGGTCAGGTTGGCAGAGAATTTTATAGGCCAGGATCATGCCCGCTGATTTACCCCCAATTTTGCCCCGCCCAATCTTGCGAGCCATGATTTCTTTCAAATCAAAAATATTGACAAAGTTGCGGGCAATCCGCACAAAGGCCAGTTGATCGCTGACCAGGCTTTTAAGCAGCACCACAATAATCTCTCGCACGTGATGCTTGACGCTTTCAAACATCTCCGGGGGATAGTTGGTATATTTTTCAGCCTGCTCAAACAGCATATACCAGGGGGCCAACTCTGGGTTGAAGGTGAGAATGACTTTGTGGGGCTGGCCTACCCTATTCTCGTTGACCGCCGCTTTTACAATTTCTTCAAAGCGACTAAAGGGCAAGTTATAGGCAAAATAAAAATCGGTCAGGTTATCGCGTACCCGGCTTAACCGCTTTTGCCAGATCTCTTCCGTTTCCTGGTGCAAGGGGTCGGTCAGCCCTTCTTGTCGCTGGGTATCAATGGCTTTCCGCTCCACCTCATCCTCCAACATGGTGGGCGTAATAATTCCTTTGACAAAAAGTTCCTGACGCATCTGGGCGCGAATTTTTTTGGCTAGAATGGGATAATTGCTCAGGGTGAGGGTTAAATCTAATATTTTAGAAGGCGGTGATGTTGGAATAGGCATGGCTAAAATTCCTCATCGGTTGAAATAAAAAAACCCGGCGTCAGTCCGGGCTTTTTTGACAGCAACGAAACCTGAGCTAAGCTTCGGTTTTGGCCGGACTGCTTTCAGCTTTGGTTTCCGCTTTACTTTCAGATTTTGACTCGGCGCCGCTATCCGATTTCTCGCTTTTAGACGAAGCGCCGTTGATACTGCTTTTGCTGGCTTTGCTGTCGTTGATATAAAAACCGCTCCCCTTGAAAACAATCGCCGGGGCCGCCAGAAGCCGCCGCGTTTCCGGGTGGCCATTGGGACAATCTGCTTTAGGCTCATCGCTAAAGCTCTGGCGCTTTTCAAACGTTACCCCACAGGTTAAACATTCATATTCATAGATGGGCATCTTGTACTCCTGAACTCTTTGGAGGCAAATCAAAAGTATTAGGCAGTTCCAAGATTTAAATTAACCAAAACGTGTTTCGTCTTGCCTGTTCCGTCCGCTTTATCTCACGCAAGACGAATATTGAGTAATTATTTTCTTGGAGTTGCCTTATACGGCAAGATTATACACCCTTATCGTTAGAATTGTGTTTGATTAATAAGCAATCTTGACCGGTATTTTTAGAACCGCGTTGGAAATATAATCGTTTTTCTCCGAAATAGCAACTCAGATAAATAATGTTTGAAATTCCAACTGACCTTTAAGCCAATGGCCGCAAGCGAACCATTGGCGTACCAAAAAAAGAGCGCCCTCTCTTGAGGGGCTAAAGCCAGTCAGAGTTATTACCTGTTCAGCCAGCCCCACATACACCGAATCCCCAGTGGCGTTGGCCCGGTAGCCCCGTCGTCACACGGTATAGGGGCCGGGCGTGGTGAAGTCAATGGGATAGGCAGCTTTAGGGCTGGCCGTAATTTCGCTGGTTTGGTACAGGGTGTCAATATCCGGCAGGGGTTGCAGATACGACGTGCCGGTGTAACCGCTCTGGCCGGTTTTCAGATTCCATTCACGTATCACGCATCAAGCCGGTGAGGATAATTGGATGATTTAAATCTTGAAACTGCCCAAGTGCCTACATCCAGGGTAACCGTGGAGTTTATGGGTGACAATCCCCTGATACGGTTTTGATGGGCGATGGGGCCGAGTGGATTGATGGTTTGTATCAACGGTGTTACTACGATTCCATTCGTATTGTCGATTGGTATCACGCCTGTGAACACTTGGCTGGTCTGGCCCGTCAAACCTTTGGTGAGGCCAACCGACAAGGCCAGCAGTGGTTGAATAAGCGCAAAAATCAACTGTGGCGCGGCGAAATCCAGTCCGTGGTTAAGGCCCTCAAACAACTCGATCTTAACCCGGCCGACCGAAACCGCGAAACTAATTATTTCAGTAAGCACGCCCGTGCCATGACCTATTTTGAAACGCACCCACATACTGATTGATTGTTCAGGCAAAGGATGATAAAATGATAGCATCCGCTTAATAGTTACACCCAATTCTGGTTATTGTAGCCGTTGATAAAAGATGACAACTATGGGTTACAATCCCTTGTTGGTTAAGGAGAACAAATGAGTGTCAAAGTGGAAAGTCTGGCTCCTACCAGTGGGCAACTCTCAATTAACATCCAATTGTCAGCTACGGTGAATGTGACAGCCTTCAGCGCTCGCCAGAAGGTAACCGGCTTTGTCGCTGATGAGATCAGTACCCAGATGCATGCCGCCGAACCCACGCTCATCGTTGGAGAAAGAATTTGTTGGCGCGTACCGGTTATTCTGTCAATGCCACCGACCGGGGATCGGGGAGAAGTAGGAACCATTGACGTCGATGTGGAAACAGGTCAACTGCAGCTCACCCCTACTCTCGTCCAGGAGATAGAGCGACGTGCCGAATATCTTGCTCTCCATTCCGCATAAGCAACAACGGCAGGAAGCTGATTGTTTGGCGGCGTGTGCCGCGATGGTTCTGGCCCATTTGGGAAAGAACCCCGATTACAATCGACTCCTTAAGCTGCTGAAGGTAAAACCTTTTGGCACTCCGGGACGCAATCTAAAAAATCTAGTCTCATTAGGTGTGGAGGTTATTTATCGAGAAGGCAGTCTCAATGAGATCAAAGATCACTTACTGAATGGAAGGCCGTGAATTGCTCTGGTTCGGACGGCAGAGTTGGCTTATTGGACCTACAGCATAGACCACGCAGTGGTAGTGGTAGGTTTTGATGAAAATACCATCTATCTAAACGACCCAGCTTTTGAAACCTCCCCCCAGGCTGTTTCGGTGACTGAGTTTGAATTAGCCTGGATGGAATTTGATTATCGCTATAGTGTCATTATGCCTCAAGCTTAATGGCTTGATCTATGGTTCATTACCTGAGTAAACAGAAAGCGTCCCCCGCCAGGACGCTTTCTTATTGAATAACGAGCCTATGATTTTTGACATTGATTGAATATGAGCTAGCGAGCCTTACGGTTACACGGGGGAATGGTATGAGGGTTACATTAACCTGCTGCATCTGCGGGCGAGGTGGTACAACGGCGAAACCGGCACGTTTTTGAGTCGCGATTCGGTGGAGAGTGAGCCGCCGTATCAGTATGTGCGGGGGAATCCGGTGAATCGGATAGACCCTTCAGGATATAGTCCATCTTGTTCTGGTCGTAGTTGTGGTCCAGATGTGACTGACTGGCTTAGAGAAGAAATTGCCTTACATAACGCTTATGGTAAAGAAGTTGGAGCAAGATATAATCAAATATGGTTGCTGATGATCAATCCGTTTAGGATCGGATTCTTAGACACTTATCCTCCCGCCTTAAAGGAGTTAAATTTAGATTCGTCTTATCACCCATTTGATAAAATTATTAATAGTCTATACTTGACCCATTTGTCAAGACCACAGATCGAGAAAAATAAGGTGGATAATTGTTAACATTCTGATGATCCGTTTAGCAACCGAAATAGAGTTGAGCCGGTGTACAATATCCCAGACTTTGATGAGGCCGTTCATGGTTGTAGAAGTCAAAGTAATGGGTCAATCCGGTGATTAGGGTCGGGACAGTGGCGTAATCCTTCAAATAGATGTCTTCGTACTTGAGGGTGCGCCACAAACGCTCGACAAAGATGTTATCCAGCGCCCGCCCTCGACCATCCATACTGATCCGTATTCCGGCTGTTTCCAAGATGGCGGTGAAGGCGTTGGCGGTGAATTGCGCCCCCTGGTCCGTGTTAAAAATCTCAGGCTGGCCCTGCTTTAAGGCTTGCTGTAAAGCCTGGATACAGAAGTAACTATCTAAGGTGTTGGACAGTTGCCAGGCCAGGACATAGCGACTGAACCAATCGATAATGGCGACCAGATACATAAAGCCGTGCAGCAAAGGCACATAGGTAATGTCAGCACCCCAGGCTTGGTTCGGACGGGTGATGACCAAATTGCGCAACAGGTACGGGTAAATCTTGTGCTCAGGGGCCGGGTGGCTGGTTCGCGGTTTGGGATAAATCGCTTGCAGCCCCATCAGGTGCATCAAGCGTTGCACCCGCTTATGGTTGATCGGATAGCCGAGCTTCTGTAAATAAACGGTCATCTTGGGCCAGCCATAAAAGGGTGTTTTGAGATACTGCCCATCAATCAGCCGCATCAATTCTAGATTGAACTCCGACTCGCTGGCAGGTTGGTAGTAGAAGGTCGCACGGTTCAAATCCAACAACTCACATTGACGACGGATACTCAAGGCTGGATGGTTCGGTTCAATCAACATGCGTTTGGCCTCAATTGAACTGGGTGCTTTTTTTTAACCATTCCACTTCCATTTTGAGCCGACCAATCTGCTCGTACAGTTCTGCCTCTGTTTTGGCCGCCTCACGTTGTTGTTGGACCGAACCGTTACCAAAAATGGTGGCCCCCTCTTCCAGCAATTGCCGTTTCCACTGGCTGATCTGATTGGGGTGTAGTTCGTGTTCGCTGGCCAATTGATTGATTGTTTTCAACCCTTTGACCGCTTCGAGGGCAACCTTGAACTTGAATTGAGCATTGTATTGTTTACGTTTTTTAGTCAATTTACTCCTCCACGAGTTGGCTAGATTATACTTCAATCCACCTTAGCTCGTGGTCCAGTTTTTGGGGTCAATTATAGATTTATCACGCCTAGAAAAAGAAGCAAAATCAATTAAATGCACGATAATGCCTGATGGCAAGATTAAAGTTTATGACGAGAACCAATGTAAACCTCAGTAAAGACCCCGACAGTTAGCAAAATACCTCCTGGTGGTAGAATGGTCTTAGAACCAACTCCGGTTCTAAATCATCTAACCATCTGGAGGTAAAAATGTTCCCTGAAATCGAAAAATTTAAGAAGCACTTGTGGCGGCAAAGACGGCACACCAGCACCCACTGTCACTACACCAGTGATTCAGGCTTATTTGCACTTACCTGATACTTTTGACTTTCCCATACTTTATGGCTATGATGCTTTATGACCATTCAAAAGCAGCCCTGAGTAAATTATAATGACAATCAACTTAGAAATCCCTACCTCTGAAATCGCGGCCTTCTGCCGGCGATATAAAATTAGAGAACTGGCTCTGTTTGGCTCAGTCCTACGCCAAGATTTTACCCCGCACAGTGATGTGGATGTGTTGATTGATTTTGAGCCGGGCGCAGACGAAACGTTAACCCTGATAGATTTGGCCGGAATGCAGCTAGAGTTGTCCACCCTGCTCCAACGTCAAGCTGATTTGGTGCTGCGGGATGGGTTAAAACCCCTCATCAAAGATGAGGTGCTAAACAGCTTACAGGTCGTTTATGCGGTCTGAAGAACAGTACTTGACCGACATCGTTGAAGCGGCTGATGCCATTGCTCGTTTCATCGCTGGTATTGACCAGGCAGCATTTTTACAAGACGAGTTGCGCCAGAGTGCGGTCATTCAAAAGATAGAGGTCATTGGCGAAGCGGCCGGCAAAATATCTCCCCGTCTCCGTGATCGCTACCCAGAAGTCGAGTGGCCAAGAATCGTGGGGATGCGTAATCTGTTGGTTCATTCATACTTCTCGATAAAGCCTGGCATTATCTGGCAAACAGCAACGCAGGCCGTGCCAGATTTACGAGAGAGAATTGCTCAAATATTGATCCGGGAGTTTAGGCCGGATTGAATATACCGCTTACCCCCTATGCTACTATCCGGCTCGCTGGTTCGACTCCCTAGATTTATGCCTGAACACCGGTCTCAAACCCACTGAACCAGAGTAGCCTCCGCTCAGCCCTATACTCACAACAAGACCTAATAGATTGCGCCTGACCAAAGGTGGTTGATGCTGCACAGAGGCCTCCGCACTTGTGAAATTCGTCGTTTACGTCTCAATAACCTGAACCTGGGAGCCAGGCAGGTACGCATCGAGCAGAGCAAGGGACTGCAAGATCGAATTGTGTTTTTGAGCCAAACGGGGATTGAGGCGCTGAAAGCTTATCTGGCAATTCGTGGCCTGGCGGAAACGGATCACGTTTTTATCTATCGCCATCAGCCGCTCAAGGTCGGGTATTGTGGCCGGCGGTTGCGGTTTTATGGGGAACGGTGTGGGCTGCATATAACGCCGCATCAACTACGCTTTAGCTGCGCGACGTTGTTACTCAATGCGGGAACGCCGATCCTGACTGTACAGCGGATTTTGGGCCATCAGCGGGTGGAGACGACGCTGCGGTATGCTCGGCTGTATGATGGCACGATTGCTAGAGATTATGAGCGGGTGATGGCAGGGCTGGAGAGCGGCGATTACCCACTTCGCACTTCAGGCAGTAATGGATGTGTTCGCTCGAACCACTAAAGACAATGAATTTCGGCTAGTGTAACAATTTTATAGAACACTACATTTCAATGATTCAAACAGATAAAAAAAGTGGAACCATCATCAATTAGTTCCGCCTTGAGGATTGAGTTATGTTGAGTCTTACTTTTTGGTCCCACCTGATCAGTTCCCAAAAACGATTACAAGAATTCCTATAATTCCTATGATAATATTAAGGACCCCTGCTATAACTTTGTATGGTATATCACTTCGTTGATAATATGGGTGTAGATACTTTTCTAACCAATTTTCGGGAACAGTTATAAATGTTAATCCAATTCCAATAGCCGCACTAAAACCGAAGATGCTGGCAAAAAATCTCCCCCATATCTCAATCTCATTATTTGCTGGACGGGGTACAGTCAGGTTCAGTAGACATGACCCACAGATAAGCAAAACTGTTAGAGCAAAGATTATAATGGTTGCTAATCTAGTTTGCACTTTAGTTACTCCAGTTAAATCTAAAATCAGATAAATCCGGGACTCGACCCTACTTTACACTTGGTGGAGGAACTGGAGGAATATTAATAGGATTGTGGAAATATCCACCTGTACATTCCAGACAAACATTAGGAGATTTTTTATCATCTTTAATAATATTACTTGCATCAAATCCGGGGATTTTATCTGCCCAATTCCAAGCATATTCTTCCCTTGGTAAATCATCAATGGCCCAGGTATTTATTCCATAATCTAATACACTAAACCCTATGTTTGTACCAGCAGAGATAGATGCTCCTAAACCAGATGCATTCCCAAATGCTGAACCTCCAACGATTGGTGACACGGAACTTCCCAAACTCCACCCTATGATGAAATTTTGAAGTTGAATAGGATCCGGTATTGAATGTCCCTGCCCAAAAAGCACTGTATTCCTAGAATTATCCCAGTTTCCTGAGTGCAAACCACCAAAAAACCGAACATCTGCTGGACTGAGGCCTAAACCGAAAGAAATTCCGTAACCAATGTATCGCCTCCCATATCTATCAACAATGTAGGTTCCACCACCGGATAGTATCTTTAGGAAAGTAGGTGAGAATTGATCCTGAATTCCAACGAAGTCGTAAGATCGTCGCCCACTTGTATTCAAATTGGTATAGGCAATTCTCTGAGAATCACCTCTAATAGGCTGCTTATTGATTGAATATGCCCAGTATCCACCTGCGGAATGGGCAAAGGGACTTTTGTCAACTATCCTCTGTCCACTATTCACTGGAAGCCCAGACCATTGTATTCTCAACTTTCCATCAAGGCATAAGATTGTGGCGGCCCTACCCCAGTCACCCTGCAAGCCAGGTACAGCGGTGTCACCACGATAGTTTGCCTCTGAAGGTGGCAAAAGACCTTGATAATAATAAATTTTATCACCGTTTTTTGCATCCTGTAATGCCTTAAGAAGTCCCCATTGCCCTCGAGCTGCTGCCATAACGTCGTCGAAATTGTTAAATCCTAACTCACGAGCAATGACATAATTCGGAAGTAAACCACTTGGATCTGTCCAATTTATGGGATTCCCCCGCACATACTGATACGGCGGCTCGCTCTCCACCGGATCCCGGCTGAGAAAAACGCCTTCACCGGGCGAATACCACCTTGCCCGCAAGTGGAGCAAGTTCATGTAACCCTCATACCATTCCCCCGTGTAACCGTAAGTTTTCCTCATTTTGTACTGATTACGGCAAAACGCAAGTGGAGACTCTATGACACGAAGCGGCCCTCTTTTCTCAGCTTTTGCAAATGGGCCTCGACTTGCAAAGTGGCAATCTCCAGCGCTTCGGGGCGGTCGGCGTAAATGTGGGCGGCGATGGCGGTGGCGGTGGTATAGCCCTGGGCCAGCAGGTCGAGCACCTGCTGTTCGCGCTGCAGCCGGTGGTCCAGATACTGCTGCAGCAAAGCGGGCGCGTCGGCGATAACCGGGCCGTGGCCGGGCAAAATGGCCTGCGGCGACAGGGCCAGCATCGCCCGCAGCGAGTCCAGGTAGGCGGTCATGTCGCCTTCAGGGGGGATAATCAGCACCGTGCCCTGCCCGGCAACCAAATCCCCGGCAAACAGGAGACGGGGTTCGGCCCACCACAGGCAGAGATGGTCGGGGGTGTGGCCGGGGGTGTGGAGGATGGTTAAGGAAGGATGAGGGCGGAAGGATGAAGGCGGAAGGTCTAAGGGGAGCGTATCGTTATGGTGGAGGGGATGACCAAAGCTGAGCAGGGGGACGTCGAGGCGGTGGGCCAGGGCGGGTGCGCCGCCGCTGTGGTCCGGGTGGGAGTGGGTGATGACAACGGCCTGGGCTGCGGCCTGAAGGGTTTGCAAGGCGGCAATGATATTTTCCTGGTGAGCGTCGTCGGCCGGGCCAGGGTCAATGATGACAACTTTTTGCCCACCGACGAAATAGGTGTTTGTCCCCGGCCCGGTCATGGGCGAAGGGTTGGGCGCGACCAGCCGCCAGACGTGGGGGTGAGTTTGGGTGAGGGTGCGTTCGATAATAAACCTCCCGGCAACAAGGAGAGCTGCCAGGTTTGATAAACCTGACGGCTCTTTAGAGGACTTTTTAAAAAGGGTTGAGGTGGGTTAAGTTCTGGGCAGGGTAAAAGTAAAGCTGTTGCCCTGGCCGTTAGCATCTGGTTCTACCCAAATGCGGCCCCCATGCGCTTCTACGGCCAGGCGGCAAAAGGCCAGCCCCAACCCGGAGCCGCGGGTTCTGAGGGTTTCGCCGGAAAGCCGGACAAAACGCTCAAAGATGTGTTCACGGTTGGCAGGAGGGATAATTGGCCCGGTATTGATGACCCGAACTATCCATTGTTCAGCCTGCGCTTCCACTGAAACCGTAATTTGCCCCCCGGCAGGCGTAAATTTGATGGCGTTGTCAATTAAGTTAGTCAGCACCCGCTCAATTTTTTCCCTATCGGCTTTGAGGGGGAAGAGATCGGTCGGGACAGCCGTACTCAGACTCAAACTTTTAATCTCCGCCGGGTTTTTCAACCGGCTTGTGACATTTTCAACCAACTCAGCCAAATTCACTTCGGTCAATAGCAGCGCCGTTTCGCCCGCTTCCATCCGGGCGATATCCAGGAGTGAGTCAATCATCCAGTTCAAACGCTGGCAGTTGATTGTAGCCAGGTTAAAAATCTCCCGGTTGGCCTGCAAAATATCCGGGGGTAGGGTCATTTCCAGCACATTCAGCGCGCCGCTGACCAGGCTGAGCGGGTTGCGCAAATCATGCACCATAAAATCGCTGGCCTCAACGCGCAGACGCTGTAGTTCTAACAACTGCTCTTTTTCAGTTTGCAAAGCCGAAAGTTGAGCCGACAGCGATTGTTTAGCCTGTAGCCCTTCCTCACGGGCTTCATCGGCGGCGCGTAGCCGGGCGCTCAAAGCTTTAGCAATGTCCATCTCAAAGATGGGGCTATTATCCCGCAGAGATTGAAATTTTTCACGGCTGACTTTTAAAAGACGTACTTCTTCGACGGCTACGACCGAAGCGGAACGAGGTTTGTCTTCTAACAGAGCCATTTCTCCAATGATTTCCCCTGTCCCCCGGTAGCCCAGGATGATGGGCGTTTGAAAGCCCCCCTTCACCACAACTACCCGACCAGAACGAATAATATACAAAGCATCGCCAACATCGCCCTCGTTGAAGATAATCGTCCCCGGTGGATAAGAACATTCGGTTATCATGTCGGCCATGATTTCGCGGTCAGCCGAGGCTAACAGGCCCAGAATAGGAGAGTTTAACCGGACTGGCGGTGGCTCGGTAGAGACAGGCGATTCTAACAGATCATGGAGGTGTTGCGGGGTTAAAAATTGAAGGGTCATAGGTTCAAAGTTTATTCTGCTCAACGCCCCAGCGCCGCCAGCATATCTTCGACGCGGGTAAATTTAAGGCGCGGGCGGCCCAGTTCTTGCCCCCGCGCCACCTCGATTTCATCCAGCCGGAGCCAATCGGCGTAGGTCACGTAACGAGGCTGGCGCTGGTGGATCAGCGCCTCAACAGTCTCCGGTTCAGGGTGGGCGGGCTGAAAGGTTAAACCCTGAGCCACATCTTCGAGCATACAAGTGACAGTTTCAACCGCATCCGGTTTGTTGGTGCCGATCACCCCGCTGGGGCCGCGTTTGATCCAACCGGCGCAGTATTGACCCACCTCCGGCTGCTGCGTTTCGGGGTTGATCACCCGGCCCTTGTTGTTGAGAATAACGCCCCATTTATCATTAAAGGGCACGCCGGGCAGCGGCACACCACGATACCCGACCGAGCGAAAGACCAGGCCGGCCGGCAGTTCTTCGTATTCTCCGGTGGGTTCCGCCCGCAGCGTTCCGGCCTCAGTCGGCTGGAGCCTGTTTTTTACCAGCCGGATGGCTCGTACCCGCCCCTTTTCATCGCCCAGCAGTTCCACCGGCGAAACCAAAAAACGGACTACCAACTGGCGAGGTTTGTCCTCGTCGGGCCGGTGGGCATAGCTCTGCAAAATTTCCACCTTCTTCATCGTCAGCCGGTCTTGCGAGCGTTCCAGTTCTGCTTTGCTCAATTCATCCAGTTCCGCCTCAGCCGGTGGCACGTAAATGTCGGCGGCGGCCAATTCACCCAACTCCTTGATTTCGGGGTTGGTAAAGGCGGCCTGGGCCGGGCCGCGCCGCCCCAGCAAATACACTTCTTTAATCTTGCTGTGGCTCAGGGCTTCCAGGGCATAATCGGCAATATCGGTTGGGGCCAATTCGGCGGGGGTGCGGCACAACATGCGGGCCACGTCTACGGCCACGTTGCCTACACCCACCACCGCCGCCCGTTCTTGCGACAGGTCAAACTGACAATCCCGGTAATCGGGGTGGCCGTTGTACCAGGCTACAAACTCGGTGGCGGCATGGCTGCCCTGCAACTCTTCGCCGGGGATGTTCATACTGCGGTCGGTTTGCGCCCCGGTGCAGTAGATAACCTGATGATAATGGTCACGCACGTCGGCCAGGGTAATGTCCCGGCCAAATTCAACATTGCCAAAGAAGTGAAAGTTGGGATGAGCGGCCGTTTTATCATAGGCGGCGGTGACCGATTTTATTTTTTGATGATCGGGGGCCACCCCGCCGCGCACCAAACCATAGGGCGTGGGCAAGCGGTCAAACATGTCAATTTTAACAACAAGGTCCTTTTGTTTGAGGAGGTGGTCGGCGGCGTAGAAGGCGGTGGGACCGGAACCGATAACGGCGACACGGAGGGGATTTGTAGTAGTGCCTAATTGAGCCATTAAACCTACCTTGCGAAGTATCAGGCTTTTTCGCCCAAAATTTGAGACTGGAGCGTATCAACCTCGCCCTGATATTGATCACGCTGAGCTTTGACCACATCGCCGATGGAGACAATACCCACCAGTTTGCCTTTTTCCACCACCGGCAAATGGCGAATCCGTCTTTCGGTCATGGTATTAGCCACCGAGATCAAATCATCCTGGGGCAAGCCGGTAATCACATTTTTGGTCATCAGTTCACTGACTAATTTAGTAAATATCTGCTCGTCTGCAGCCAGGGCGCGGGTAATATCGCGCTCAGATAAAATACCCACCGGCAGATTAGCCTCATCCACCGCGACCAGCGCCCCAATATTGTGTTGGGCCAGCCGGGCAATCGCCTCACGAATAGATTGGTTAGGATGGATGGTTACAACCGTCATTCCTTTTTTAGCCAGAATACTTTTAATGTTCATTTGATCCTTCCCCCTTGAAAAACCACATTGGCTAATGATGGCTGACAGACGAGAGTATAAACTGATTCTAACAATTGTCAACCAAAATTAAGAAACCTGCCTTTACCCGGCAGGTTCCTTAACTATAGTTGATATAAACACTCAACCAACCCCCAATTTAGGCAACCGTGACCGCCGAAAAGCCGGGTTTTGGATAAATTCTGGCGGTCGGCCGTTAGCGGTCACAAGCTTGCCTGAGATGGTAGCTGAGTAGTTGTCCAATCGTAACAACACAGGCATGTCATTTCGAGGCCGTAGGCCGAGAAATCTTCCCCGCTCGCAGGCTATTCAAGCACCGACCTGGAAGATTTCTCCTCGCAGGCTCGTCGAAATGACATGATACCTGTGCAGTTACGTCCGATCTTTTGTTTTAACCCGCAACGCTCAAATACTTCTCCCCGCCATCTGGGAAAACGGTGACGACAACGCCGTGAGTGAGGGTTTTGGCTACTTGCAAAGCTGCCCAGGCCGCCGCTCCGGCGGAATAGCCGACGAACATGCCTTCTTCCAGGGCCAGCCGGCGAGCCAACTCATGGGCGTCGTTGGGATAAACGGCGATGTTGCGGTCGGCAAAATCCGGGTCGTAAATGCCGGGGACGATGCTGGTTTCCATGTGCTTGAGGCCCTCGATAATGGCTAATTCATCCGCCGGTTCTACCGCTATCACTTCAACCTGGGGGTTAAAATCCTTCAGGCGGCGACCCGTGCCCATCAACGTGCCGCTGGTGCCAATGCCGGCCACAAAGTGAGTCACCGCTCCGCCGGTTTGATCCCAGATTTCCACGCCGGTGGTCTGGTAGTGAGCCTGCCAGTTGACCGGATTGTTGTACTGGTCGGGCCGGAAGTAGAGGTCGGGGTTTTCCGTGGCCAGTTGCCGGGCGGTGCGAATGGACAGGTCAATCCCTTCCAGGGGGTCGGTCAGAACCAGTTCCGCTCCGTAAGCCTTAAGAATATTTTTGCGCTCGCTGCTGACATTGGCCGGCATAACCAATTTGACTTTGTAACCTTTGACCGCGCCAATCATGGCCAGGGCAATGCCGGTGTTGCCGGAGGTGGCGTCAATAATGGTTTTGTCGGGGGTGAGCAGGCCGCTGCGTTCCCCTTCCTCAATCATAAAGAGGGCCGGTCGCGCTTTGACCGAGCCGCTGGCGTTGAACCATTCCGCTTTGGCAAAAACTACCACGTTAGGGTCAACCCCGGCGGCAGCCGCCAGGCGATGCAGCGGCAGCAGCGGGGTGTTGCCAATCCGCGACAGCAAACTTTCGCCTAAATGGGGCGGCCGCCGGGTGACAAAAACGGGATTGATTGTTTTGGGTTTTTCAAGGGTATCTAAAAGGGTCATAACGATCTCTTTTCTGGTTGAAGGTTAAACGTTGAAACGTTCAACGTTCAACTGACTAACACCGGCTGACCGACGCCATTGACATTGACTGGCGCAGCGTGGGGAATACCGCAGAACTGCTCATAATCAATCAACTGGGTCACAGTCGGGTGCTCACCGCAAACCGGGCAATCCGGGTTCTTGCGGACTCTAACTTCTCGGAATTCGGCTTCCAGCGCATCGTAGAGCAGCAAACGGCCGGTCAGCGGGCTGCCAATGCCCAGAATCAACTTGATGGCTTCGACTGCTTCCACACTGCCAATGATCCCAGGCAGGACGCCCAGCACGCCGCCTTCGGCGCAGCTTGGCACCTCGCCGGGAGGGGGTGGGTCGGGGTAGAGGCAGCGATAGCAAGGGCTGCCGTTGGCCGTGTCGTAAACCGTCACCTGGCCTTCAAAGCGGAAGATGCTGCCATCCACCAACTTTTTGCCCAGCAGCACACAGGCATCGTTGACCAGGTAGCGGGTGGGGAAGTTATCGGAGCCGTTGATGACCACATCATACTGGCTGATGATGTCGAGCGCGTTGTGGCTGGTCAACTGGGTCTGGTGGCCGATGACTTTGACATCGGGGTTCAGTTGAGCGATGGTCCGGGCCGCCGATTCGACTTTGGGCTTGTCCACATCTTCCAGGCGATGAACAATCTGGCGCTGCAAGTTGCTGGTGTCTACCACGTCGAAATCCACAATCCCGATTTTGCCCACACCGGCCGCCGCCAAATAAATGGCCGCCGGACTGCCCAGCCCACCCGCGCCGATGAGTAGCACGCTGGCCCCCAGCAGTTGCAACTGCCCTTCCTCGCCCACTTCAGGCATAATGGTATGGCGGCTGTAGCGATGGCGCTGGTCTTCATTGAGAATTTGGGGCTTGGAGAAAGGATAGCCGGCATTTTTCCAGCCGTTGAAGCCGCCCGCCACCGAAACCACATTGGTGTAGCCCAACTCCTGTAAATCACGCGCGGCCAAGAGGCTGCGGGTACCGCCGGCGCAGGTCACAGCGATGAACTGGTCGCGCTGTGGAACCAGGGCTTCGACCCGCAGTTCCAAAAAGCCGCGCGGAATATGGACCGAGCCTTTGATGCGGCCCTGGCTCCATTCGTCCAATTCACGCACGTCAATCACGGTTAAATCCTCGTCGCTTTGCATGCGCCGGGCCAATTCGTGGGCGTCAATCTCTTTGATTTCTTTTCTGAGCTTGGCGATCAATTGATCGCTGGTAACGTAACTCATGGTATCCCCCTGCCGTTAGCGGCCGCCCGCCATCGCGGGAATAATCGAGACCTCATCTCTGTCCGCTACGGGGGTGTCGGCCCCTTGCAGCGTGCGGATTTCTTCCTCGTTGACAAACACATTGACGTAACGTTTAATTTGACCGTCGGCTTCACACAGGCGCGATTGGATGCCGGGGTATTGCGTCTCTAAATTGCCAATCAATTCACGAACAGTCGCCCCACTGCCTTCGACTTTACTTTGGCCGTTGGTGTAGCGTCGCAGGGGGCTGGGAATTCGTACAGTTGTCATAGTCAGGTAATTTTTCTCCTTTATTGGAATTTATTCAGACACTCGGATTTTGTAGACAGATACAAATAAAAAAGGCTCATCGCTGCTAATAAATAGACGATGAGCCAAGTTTAATAACTACTTTATAAGGTTATGGTTTTTGTTTGACAGGAATAGATTTCGTTGAGAGTCTCATCGTCGTTGCTGCACGGCGATGCGGGCTACCGCAGCCCTCGCTCTCAAACGCCGAGAACGGGGCTACCGTGCCCGCTTACTACATGTGCAAAGTTCAGTTGAAACAGTGAGAAATAGGTTCACAGCTATCATATCCGTTGGACGAGTTGAGTGGGCCATATCTTACCCGACAGGCCCAGATTGGTCAAATTCGGAAGGTCGGAAGACTGGATAGCTGGAAGGTTGGAGGACAGCCTCTATCTCCAATCTTCCAGCCTTCCAACCTTCCCGTTCTTCGATCAAAAGAACCCCAGTAACGTCGGGTCTTCCATCATTTCCGGGTTCCACTGCTCCGGCAGCACTTCAACCCTGGCTTCACGCCCGCTCGCTTTTTCGGCAGTTTCTTTGACCTGCTGCACCAACCAGGGACCGTAGGGGCAAAACGGCGTGGTCAGCAACATTCTGACCAACACCGGCGTGCTGTCCAACTCAATGCTTCTAATCAACCCTAAAGCGACCACATCCAGGTGCAATTCAGGGTCCAGCACGCCGCGCAGCGCTTCGCGCACTTCTTCTTCTGTCACCGGGGCAACATTCATTTCTTCGGACATAATTTCTCTCCTTCAAAAACGGTAGACAGTAGACAGGGGTAGTACATCCTGCGACCCTGCTACCTTTTTTATTCTTTTGGCGCGATCAGAATATCCTCGCCTTCAATTTTTACTTCATACAACGGCACCGGCGAAAAAGCAGGCATGGTTTGCTGGCCGGTTTTGATGTTGAACCTGGCCCCGTGCCGGGGACAAATGATACATTCGCCCTCCAGATGACCCTCTACCAGTGGGCCGCCATCGTGGGTACAAACATCGGAAATAGCGTAAAATTCACCATCGAGGTTAAACAGACCCACATCTTCATCGTCGTATTCAACCAGCATCTTTTCGCCGGGGGCAAGGTCAGAAGTTTTAGCTACCTTGACGAACTTCGACATCGTTTTATTTTATGCTCCCAATTGTTTTTTAAGTTTTTCGTATTCGGCTCGCAGGCGAGCCAGTTCTTCTTCGGCTTCTTCCAAAGTCAGAAGTTTGGCTCCACTTTTAACTTCATAAAATCTCAAATCGTCGCCTTCGTTTCTCAAGTATAAGTTCAAAACCAGACTTTTCAACTGGAGATACCCCTCTTCACTAAACTCCGGCTCAATGGGTTGATACTGGCTGCCTTCAAGAAAATATCCTTGCAGTTGCGGCTTAAGATAATCCTGAAGTGGATCAAATTGAAAATACTCCTGCACCCCCAATTCCTCGTACAAGCCCCGTTTGAACCAGCGATCTTTGCCTTTGGTCGCTTCCGATGTAAATTCGATGATAAAGTCGGGCGCTTTACCTTCCTCCCAAATTTTCCAGGTGCGCCTTTCTTCTTTGCGCGTACCGAGAACGACAAATAAATCTGGGGCAACGACATCAGCCGGATGAGCCTCCGTATAGTACATAAACATATTGGCCCCAACGTAGACATCGGGACGGTGACGAAACCAAGCTCGCAATGCCCCTAGCGAATTAAGAATGCGGAGCGAGTGGATACCCGTTTCACCCATAGGCTCACCATCCGATGCTAGATAATCTATGATTTTAGTTTGAGGCGCGTCCAGCAATTTGTCTACCATAAGTCCACTATCAACTTCTGTGTCATCGGTACGTTACCACTCTTCGTCGTCGGTATTCCAATCTTCCTCGCTTAAACCATAGGCTCCTGCCTTTAACACCTTGAGCGACAGGAGCGCGCACTTCAAGCGAACCGGGCCAATTTCAATCCCCAGGGCTTCCAAAATCTCTTCTTTGCCAATCTGCTTCGCTTCCTCCAGCGATTTACCCTGGATCATTTCGGTGAGCATGCTGGCGCTGGCCTGGCTGATGGCACAGCCTTTGCCGGTAAAGGCAACTTCCTCAATGATATTCTGTTCGTTCACGCGCAAATCCATCCGAATCACATCGCCGCACAGGGGATTGTGCTCCTCGTGCGAGTGGGTGGGAT
Organism: Anaerolineales bacterium; assembly: GCA_015075405.1. Lineage (GTDB taxonomy): Bacteria > Chloroflexota > Anaerolineae > 4572-78 > J111 > DSQQ01. Next base: position 2,121,220 of record JABTUK010000001.1, on the reverse strand, counting down.
GCTCCAGTTTGCCCGCATTGCGCGGGTGGCGATAGTGATCGAGAATGTTTTCTTTATAAAAGTCGTCCATATTGTTTACTCACCGGGGTCAACTTTTGGCGCAACTTGATCCAACTCAGCTAAATATTTAGCTGCTTCCTGGCGCACTTGAGGATCGGTATGGTTAAGGTTTTGGATCAACTCGTCAATCAAAACTTGACGAACGGTTGTGAATGGGACTCCGCCACTTTGTTTATAACGTTCGCGCCGTTCAGTAATAAGTTGCTCAAAGCGAGGGTCACTTTCCAGTGCTTCATCCGCCAAATCTTCGGGACTTATAGCCGAAAGTCGCAACAGTTCTCCATTATTTAACCTAATTACTATTTCTTCTACTTGTGCCTGTACTAAATATTCATCGAGGCGCTGATGAAGTTCATTGACTGTAACGGTTTTCATAGATTGCCTCTCTTTTGAGCAAAATCGGCTAACCAATCGAGCGCATGTTCTTTATAAGCGACGCCATAGATTATAACTTTTTGCTCTTCCTGCTCTACATCGTAAAAAACCCGAAATTCATCTACTCTCAACCGATAAGGCGGCTGGCTGCCAAGCCGCAATTTTTTAATCCGGCTTTTGCTCTGTCGGGTAGGATCATAACTTAAGTGCGTCTCGATTGCCTTGAGGATTTTTACTTGTTCACCCTTGCGAAGTAGTTTAAGGTCTTGCCAGGCATCTGATTCAAAATCAATAGTGTATGACACGAAACGCCCTTTAATACCGCTACTTTACACCCATTCTATTTGTAAACTCACCTTCCCAATAACTCCCTGGCCTTATCCAACCCCTCCGCCAACCGATCCACTTCCTCCGGCAGATTATACACATAAAAACTGGCCCGCGCCGTCGCTTGAAGACCCAACTTGTCGTGCAAAGGCATGGCGCAGTGATGCCCGGCTCGCACACAGATACCCTCGCTATCCAGCACGGCGGCAATATCATGGGGATGAATATCGCCCAGGGTAAAGGCGACGGCGCCCCCCCGCGCCGTCGGGTCGTGTGGGCCATAAATGCGAATCCCTTCCACCTGGCTGAGCCGGTGAAAAGCGTAAGTCGTCAATTCGATTTCGTGGCGGCGCACGTTGCGCATGCCCAATTCATTCAAATAATCTACCGCAGCCCCCAAACCGACCGCCTCGGCGATGGCCGGGGTACCGGCCTCGAATTTCCAGGGCAGTTCATTCCAGGTGCTGCCCTCAAAAGTAACTTTCTTGATCATATCGCCGCCGGTCATAAAAGGCGGCATGTCGGCCAAAATCTCCTTGCGCCCCCACAACACCCCGATGCCGGTCGGTCCCAACATTTTGTGGCCGGAAAAGGCCAGAAAATCGCATTCAAACGCCTGGACATCGGTCGGCATGTGAGGCACCGCCTGCGCCCCATCCAGTAGCACCAGCGCGCCGACGGCGTGAGCTTTTTGCGCAATCTCACCCACAGGAGTAACCGTCCCCAGCACATTGCTCATCTGGGTAATGCTGACCAGCTTGACTTGGGGGGTCAGCCAGGCGTCGAAGGTGGCCATATCCAGGTAGCCATGCTCATCCACCGGAATGTATTTAACGGTGGCTCCGGTTCGAGCGGCCAACTGCTGCCACGGCACCAGATTGGCGTGATGCTCCATTTCGCTGGTCAGGATAATATCCCCCGCTTTGATATTGTTCAACCCCCAACTATAGGCCACCAGATTAATACTTTCGGTGGCGTTGCGGGTAAAAATCACCTCGCGCCAACTGCGGGCATTGATAAAACGGCCTACTTTCTTGCGGGCCGTCTCATACGCCTCCGAGGCTTTCTCGCTGATTTGATAAATGCCGCGATGCACATTGGCGTTGTACTCACGATAGTAGGTGTTCATGGCCTCGATGACCGAGAGCGGCTTTTGCGAACTGGCCGTGCTGTCAAGATAAACCAGGGGCTTTCCATTAACCTGCTGCTGCAAGATCGGAAAATCCTGGCGGATACGTTGAACGTCAAACATGAATTTAGCTCCAGGCAAGTTGCAAGGTCGCACGCTCTTCGGCGCACCCGAAGGGGTGAAGTAGCAGGGTCGCAAATAACTTTACTGCTACCTTGCTACCTTGCTACCCTGATAATACTTTTGAATGGCATTTTTGAGCGTGCTCAGGCTCAAAGTAGCGCAACGGACGCGGGTCAACACAATATCCCGGCCCAGTTCTTCAATCAGGTCATTATAGTCTATGGCCTCTATTTCGGCAAGGGTTTTGCCCTGCACCCGGTCCAACAAAATCGAAGCCGAAGCCTGGCTGATGGTGCAGCCTTCACCTTCAAATTGAATTTGCTCAACTCGATTTTGGCCATCAACATTCATATAAATCGTAATCGTATCGCCGCAACTGGGATTGCCGCCGGTCATAACCACATCGGCCCCGGCAATAGCGCCGCGATGCCGGGGCGCGTCAAAATGTTCGAGTAGTTTGTCAATGTGTTGTTGTCGGTCCATAACTGTTTGATAAAAAGGGGGCATTGTGGCTTTACTGCCCCCGCTGCCCCCAAGCTTAGAGGCCGAAATTAGGAGATTGGGAGATTTTTTTATTTTATCCCCAAATCCCCTAATCCCGGCTAACTTGCCTCAATACAACTTATTGTACCTTATTCATAGAAAAGCTATCGCTCAATTGGCGCTCCCACCAGGTTGCCCCACTCGGTCCAACTGCCGTCGTAGTTGCGCACCTGGGGATAGCCCAGTAAGTAGGTTAAAACAAACCAGGTGTGACTGCTGCGCTCGCCGATGCGGCAGTAGGCCACCACATCTTTATCAGGAGTAATGCCCTGGCCCTCATACAGCGCCCGTAGTTCCTCGGGCGATTTGAAAGTACCGTCGTCGTTGGCTGCCCTGGCCCAAGGGATATTTTTGGCTCCGGGGATATGCCCACCGCGCAGCGCCCCTTCCTGGGGATAGTCGGCCATGTGCAGCAGTTCGCCGCTGTATTCACCCGGCGAGCGGACATCCACCAGCGCCCCCCCTTTGTTGACGTGCTCCCGCACTTGATCGCGGAAAGCTCGAATCTTGCTGTCATCTCGCTGCGGGACAGGATAAGTGGTGGTTGGATACTGCGGCACTTCGGTGGTTAGAGGCCGGCCCTCTTCTTCCCACTTTTTGCGCCCGCCGTTCATAATTTTGGCTTTGGTATGACCAAATAGTTGGAACACCCAAAAAGCATAAGTGGCCCACCAGTTATTTTTGTCGCCGTAAAAGATAACCGTGGTCTCTTTGCTGATACCTTTACTTGACAACAATCTGGCAAAGCGCTCGCCGTCAAGGTAATCCCGCACCAGCGGATCATTTAAATCGCCAACCCAGTCAATTTTGACCGCGCCGGGGATATGGCCCTTATCATACAGCAAAATGTCCTCATTGGACTCGACAAGGCGAATACTGGGGTCATTAAGATGATCGGCCACCCACTGCGTGCTGACCAGCGCTTCGGGGTGGGCGTAATTTTGCTCACTCATGGGGTTTACTCTCCTCTAGTTGATACCCTTAAAATTGCAGCAACGATTGATTACAAATCTCCAATCAGTGTTGATTCAATGACCTTATTTACAACAACACAGATTGGAGCGATGGGAGAATAGGTTATTCCGCTCGCTCATCTATGAGTCCTCCCCTCTTCATTAAGAGTTAGCTGCAACCGTGTTTGTAAGAGAAATAACCTGATAGGTCGTTCCTACAATCACACAGATTGGAGAGGTGCAACCACTGAATTTCTTGTTATCTCGTTCCCAAACTGACGCGAAGCGTTGGGAACGAGATAACGAGATAAATCTTTTAATCACCAATTTTGGCAGAAACAGCGTTGAACAGCTTTTCCCGGACCCGCTGGTTGTACATGCGGTCAAAAACTTTGTAGAAAAAGCCTTCAACCACCATGCGGACAGCGGTATTGCGCGGAATCCCCCGGCTCATCAGGTAGAAGATGTACTCTTCATCAATTTTGCCGATGGTCGCTCCGTGCGAAGCGCGCACGTCGTTGGCGTCAATCTCCAGGCTGGGGATAGCATCGGCGCGGGCGCTATGGTCCAGAATGAGGTTCTCGCTTTTGAGATAGGAGTTGGTCTGTTGGGCCGTCGGCTCGATTTTGATCAGACCGGTGAACACGCTGCGGCTTTTGTCTTTGACCGCACCGTGCAGCAGCAGGTCGCCGCCGGTGGAGGCGCCGATGTGATGGATCAGGCTGTCCACGTCGAGGTGCTGCTTGCCCTGCATAAAGTAGACGCCGTTAAACTCCATCGAAGCGCCGTTGCCGGGCAGTTCGCTGTCAAAGTAGCTCTTGGTCAGGCGGCCGCCCAGTTGGCCGGTCTCCCAAATTACGGTGCTGTCATTCTGGCCGACCGAGCGCTTGACGTTGAAGTTGTAAACATCTTCGCCCCAACGCTGCACATCCACATAACGCACCTGCGCCCCGGCCTGGGCGTAAATTTCCACCACCCCGGCGTTGAGGGCCTGACCGTGCTCGCTGTGGGAAATGGCTTCTTCAATATAAGTGACCTGGGCATGCCGCTCGGCCACAATCAACGTGCGCGGGAAGATGGCGCTGCCTTCGCCTTCCAAAATAAGGGCGGTCTGGAAAGGATTTTCCACCTCGACCTCTTTGGGAATGTACAGAAAAACGCCACCCCGCCACAAGGCGCTGTTGAGCGCCGCAAATTTGCTGTTTGACGGCGGCACAGCCTGGCTGCCCAGGTATTTTTGCACCAGGTCGGCGTGCTCCACTGCTGCTGCGGCCAAACTGGTGAAAATGACTCCCTGCTCGGCCAGAGCCGGATCGAGTTCGCGGTAGACCAGCCGGTCGTTAGCGATGACAATCCGTCCTGCCGCCGGATATTTCTCTTCCAGGGCGTCGCGCACATCGTCGGGCAGATCGGCCAGGGTGTTGGCTTGCACGGAAGACGCTTCGGCCAGCCGAAACTTTTCCCAGCGGATTTTGCGTAAATCGGTGCGCCGCCAATCTTCGTCGGAAGTGGTGGGCATAGGTGTTTCTTCAAACACCGCCCAGGCCATTTGGCGCTTGTCTTGCAGCCAGGCCGGCTCATGAGCCGCAATAGCCTCAACGGTGCTGCGGGTGAAAACACCCGCTTCGAGTAATTTGTCGGATGACTTGCTGGTAGGGGTTAATACTTGCGCCGCCATATTAGCCTACAGACCCCTCCATTTCCATTTCGATGAGGCGATTCATTTCCAGGGCGTACTCCATCGGCAGTTCCTTCACAATCGGCTCGATGAAGCCGCTGACGATCATGTTAGCCGCCTGGTCCTCTGGAATCCCCCGGCTCATCAGGTAGAAAAGCTGCTCTTCAGACACTTTGGACACACTGGCCTCGTGTCCAATCGAGACATCCTGCTCTTCGATTTCGATGTAAGGGAAGGTATCGGAAGCGGACTTCTCATCCAGGATCAGAGCGTCACACACCACGTTGCTCTTGCTGTTGACCGCGCCCGGCGCAACTTTAATCAAACCGCGATAGGTGCTGCGCCCGCCGCCCTTGCTGATGGATTTACTGGTAATCACCGAGCTGGTATTGGGCGCGGCATGGACAATCTTGCCGCCGGCATCCTGGTGTTGTCCCTTGCCGGCAAAAGCAATAGATAGAACTTCGCCATGTGCCCCATCACCCAACAGCCAAACCGCCGGATACTTCACCGTCAGCTTGGAGCCGAGGTTACCATCCACCCATTCCATCGTCGCATGTTTAAATGCCTGCGCCCGCTTGGTGACCAAGTTGTAAACATTGTGGCTCCAGTTCTGAATGGTTGAGTAGCGACAGCGAGCATTGTCTTTGACAATGATTTCGACCACAGCGCTGTGCAGGCTGTCGGTCGAATACGTTGGGGCGGTACAGCCTTCAACGTAATGAACATAAGCACCTTCATCTACAATAATCAGGGTACGTTCAAACTGGCCCATGCTCTGGGCATTGATGCGGAAGTAGGCTTGCAGCGGCAGGTCCACATGCACCCCTTTGGGGACATAAATAAAGCTGCCACCTGACCAAACCGCTGTATTCAGCGCGGCAAATTTGTTATCTTCCGGCGGAATAACCGTGCCGAAATATTCCTTGACGATATCAGGATGGTCGCGCAGCGCCGCATCCATATCCAAAAAGATAACGCCTTTTTTTTCCAGGTCTTCGATGATGCTGTGGTAGACCACTTCGCTCTCATATTGGGCGCCCACGCCGGCCAGGAACTTCTGCTCGGCTTCGGGGATGCCCAACCGGTCAAAGGTTTTGCGAATATCTTCGGGCACATCATCCCAGGATTTAAAGGCCTTGTCGGAATCAATGGGTTTGATGTAATAATAAATATCGTCAAAGTCAATCGTGTCGAGCTGACCGCGCCCCGGCCACTGAGGCATAGGCCGCTCCAAAAAGTGACGATAGCCGCGCAGCCGATACTCCAGCATCCACTCCGGCTCTTTTTTCATCCACGAAATTTCACGGACAATATCTTCATCCAGCCCTTTGCGAGCCTTGAAGGCGTAATTTTCGGGGACGCTGAAACCATATTTATAATCATCAAGATTGACATCAAAGGTTGTTGCCATCTTATGCCGCCTCCATTTCTTTCTCTTTGATTAAATTGTCGTAACCTTCCTGCTCCAGCCGCAGCGCCAGTTCCGGCCCACCCGATTCGATAATCTGGCCGTTGTAGAGGATATGCACAAAATCCGGCTTGACGTAATTGAGAATGCGTTGGTAGTGGGTAATGACAATAAAGGAGCGGTTGGGGCCGGTCAGGGCGTTCACTCCCTCGGAGACAACCTTCAACGCGTCAATATCCAAACCGGAGTCGGTTTCATCCAGAATGGCATATTTCGGTTCCAACAAAGCCATCTGTAAAATCTCGGCCCGCTTCTTCTCCCCACCAGAAAAGCCTTCGTTCAGGTAGCGGCGGGCAAACTCTTTATCAATTTTGAGCAGGTTCATCTTTTCGGTCATCAACTTGCGGAACTCGGTGATGGGAATACCTTTGTTTTTGCCGTCGCCATTCTTCTCACCTTTGACCGCATTCACCGCCGTGCGCAAAAAGTTGGCCATGCTGATGCCGGGAATCGCCGTCGGGTACTGGAAGGCCAGGAACAGGCCCATCTTGGCTCGCTCATCGGGGGTCAATTCCAGCAGGTTGACATCGTCCATCCAAACTTCGCCATCTTCAACTTCATATTTGGGATGGCCGGCCAAGGCATAAGCCAGGGTGCTTTTGCCGGAACCATTCGGCCCCATAATGGCATGCACTTCGCCCAGGCCGACTTCCAAATTCAACCCTTTCAAAATGGGTTTCTCGTCAATGCTGACGCGTAAATCCTTGATTACGAGGGACATCTTAACTTCAAAACTCCTTCAAGTGGGATTAAGTAGCATTTTTGATTGCGCGGCTATTGTAGCACACCCCCCCGACTTTGTCAACTATTTTGTTATTTAATATTGCAAAGTTGAAAAAGTTGTGGTACAATCTCGCAAAGCTCGAAGAACAAAATTTATTGATATTAGCATATAAAATACGAAAGTAGAAAAATAAGAATTAAGAAATTAGAAATAAGAAATTAGAAATAAGAATACCGTAAGAAATTAGAGTAGCGCGTCATTATCTACACTTCTTATTTCTTATTTTTTTGTTTCTTATCTTTTTGCCCCGGAGTAAAACAAATGATGATTGGAAGTGAAAATACCTCCCTGATTCACAAACATATGCCGTTGACCCGCCGCCGAATTTTGACGCTGCTGAAAGAAGAGAAGGAGCTGACTGCTGATCAATTGGCCGAGACCTTGGGCATCAGCGCGGTAGCAGTACGTCGGCATTTAACCAAGTTGGAAAGCGATCAGTTGGTTGAATATGAAGAAGTGCAGCGGGGCATGGGCCGGCCCAGTTTTGTCTATCGCCTCGGCGTGGCGGCGGCCAACTATTTCCCGCGCCGCTATGAGGAGTTAGCCAGCACCGTCCTGGAAACCATTCGAGATTTGTATGGCACAGATGCGGTAGATGCGGTGTTTCGGGTCCGCTCCGAACAGTTCATCAACGATTATCAGCGCAAGGTCAACGGCAAAACCCTGGATATTCGGCTGGAGCAAGTAACCCAACTGCGCGAGGCCGACGGCTATATGTCGAGCTGGGAACGGGTTCAGGAAGACACCTTCATCTTGCGTGAGGCCAACTGCCCGATTATCAACGTTGCCGCCGGGTGTGACTCCGCCTGCAGCCACGATCAGGCCATGTTAGAGTCCCTGCTCGATGCTCAAGTAACCCGCACCGGCCATCTGGCCCGGGGTGACGGCGCCTGCGTCTACGAAATCCGGCCCAAAATGCAGGCCGGGTCTTAACATTTGCCGCGAGGCATTACCTCCATTAAAATTACCGTTACTATGAGGGCAGGTCTAAGACCTGCCTTTCCTATCTTTAGCCAGGAGTAAATTTATGTCAAAAATCACTGAAGCTCAAGTGATGGAGGCGCTTAGCCACGTCATCGAGCCGGAACTGCATCGGGACCTGGTCACACTGGATATGGTCAAAAATGTGCAAATTAACGGAGGCCAGGTCAACTTTACAATTATGCTCACCACCCCGGCCTGCCCTTTGAAACACAAGATGGAGGCCGATGCGAATGCGGCCTTGCTTGCCATTCCCGGCGTGGAAAAGGTCAATATTAGCTTTGACTCCAACATCCCCGCCGACGCTCGCCTGATGAGCAAAATGAATATCGGCGTCAAAAATGCCATTGCCGTCGCCTCGGGCAAAGGGGGGGTGGGCAAAAGCACTATGTCGGCTAATCTGGCCCTCAGCCTGGCCCTGGATGGCGCTAAAGTGGGTCTGCTGGACGCCGATGTCTACGGCCCTAACATCCCGATGATGATGGGCATCAACGAGCGGCCCAAAGGCCACAACAACAAGATTATCCCGCCCGAAGCCTATAATGTTAAAATTATGAGCATGGGCTTTTTGGTGGATGCCAACCAGCCGGTGATCTGGCGCGGCCCGATGATCCATAACGCCCTGCGCCAATTTTTGCAGGATGTGGAGTGGGGCAGCCTGGATTACCTGGTGGTGGACCTGCCGCCCGGCACCGGCGACGCCAGCTTAAGCCTGGCCCAAAGCCTCAGCCTAACCGGTGCGGTGATTGTGACTACGCCCCAGCAGGTCGCGCTCAGCGATGTGGTGCGTGGGGTGGCCATGTTCCAGCAGTTGAATGTGCCCATTTTGGGGGTGATCGAGAATATGAGCTATTTTGTGGCCCCCGATACCGGCCACCGTTACGATATTTTTGGGCATGGCGGGGGAGCCGCGATGGCCAAAGAAGTGGGAGCCGACTTTTTGGGCGAAGTGCCGCTGGAACCGCAGGTCCGCATGGGCGGCGATGAAGGTAGCCCGATTGTGGTCCGCGCCCCCGAATCGGTGGCGGCGCAGGCAATTCGAGCGGTAGCGCAGAAGGTGGCGGCGGCGATCAGTGTACAGAATTTACTGCACAGCCCACGCCAATTCCAGGCCGACCCAACCTTATCTATTCTAAATTAGAGGATCGTAGAATAAGTAGCTTTCCCAATTCACAGCAAGATTAGAGATTGGAGATTAGAGATTCAGGCTAATAATCTCCAATCTCCTAACTCCCAGGAGAATCAATGGAGACCACTCCTGAAGCACTCATCGAAAAGATCGAGCAGGGTTACACTCAACTGGTGCGCTTGTATCGCAGCGTGCCGGTAACAGCCCTGCTTGAGCCAACCCTGGCCAACGGCTGGTCGGTGAAGGATGTCCTGAGCCACATTGCCGCCTGGGAATGGCGCTGCGCCTCGCTGCTCAATGAGTCACATCAAAGCGATCTTCCCCTCAGAGCACTGCCGGATGTAGAAGCTTTAAACCACGAATTTTTTCAGGAGCGGCAAGAGTGGAGTTGGGCCGAGGTAGAGGATGACTTTCGCCAAGCCCACCAGACTATGCTGACCGCCATTCGGGCCATACCGCCCGTCCGCCTCACCAGCAAAATCGTCCAGCAATCTATCGCCGAAGAAACCTGGGAACATTACGCGGAGCATCTGCCCGATCTGGAAAGGTGGCACAAACAGGTGGCGTAAAAAGTGTCAGGTATCAAGTGTCAGGTGTCAGGTATCAAGTGTCAAGTGATAAGTTGAATTTTACTTGACACTTGACACTTTAACACTTGACACTTTTTTATTCGCTCCAGCTTATCTGCTCGTCGTACCAGTCACGCTGGCCGTAAGGGGAGCGATTGGGCGGGGTGAAAACGCCGCCATCAAACTCAAAGATACGCCGGGTTTCGCCGCTGGCCAGGTGGAGCAGCCAGATACCCCAATTACCCTCTCGATTCGACAGAAAGGCCAGCCATTTGCCATCGGGCGACCAGGCCGGTAAGCCCTCGATGGCCGGATCGTCGGTTAGACGGCGCACGTTTGTGCCGTCACTGTTAACCAGGTAGAGGTCCCAGTTACCATCAGGATTGGCCATATAGGCAATTTCTTCAGCCACCGGCGACCAATCCGGCGCTTGAGCCAGCGGGTTTTCCAAAATAGGCTGAGAGTCGTATTCGCTGTTCTTCAAATCGCCCACCCACAACCCGCACTGATTGCCGGTGTTGTCACAACTTTCAAAAGCAAAACGAAAACCATCGGGCGCAAAAGTGGGTGATTTGCCCTCGCGCCGCAGATTGATCTCCCTTTCGCCACCTCCCCACGAGGTATACAGCCGCCAGCGCCGGTCAACTTCCCGTTGCGAGGCATAAATAAGTCGCTCTTCGGTTGGCGACCAGTCAGGCTGGGCATCTTCCCAAAAACCACCCACCCGGTCAGCAATTTTACCTTCCAGATCGCTGCTCAATAGCGAGCGAGGACTGGTGGGTTCGCTGTAAGCGCGATAGGCCAGGTGATAGGTTCCATTGGTGGTGGCTCGGAGCGCCGGTTCCGATACGCCGTCCAACGGAAAGAGACGATGGTTGCTGCCATCGGCATTAATGAGATGCGTTTCATAAACCTGCCGCCCCGGAGCCGGATTGTAATAGGCGAAAGCAATCGTTCCGGTGGGTGGTTCGACTTCTACCACAGGGGCCGGTGGGACCGGCGCAGGAGGCGCAGCCGTTTCTTGCTGGGTGATTTCAGGCGCGGAGAGAGTTTCTGGAGCCTTCTCCTCTGGATTGCTCTCAAACGGAACCACAGGCCCTGGCAGAGAATCCCCATCGAAAGACTTGATCGGGGCCAGGGTGGACGTAGGGGTAGGCGCGGGCGTAGGGGTGGTCGCCTCGACCGTCTCATCTATCTCTTCGGGGCCGGAGGTTAGCGGGATAAATTGCGGTAAAACTTCAGATCCCGGCAGTTGTCCTTGAATCACCGTCCAAACACCAAATGCCAGCAAAGCAATAACCGCCAGAGTTCCGACAGCATTAAATACCTTGCCGGTAACGGCCCAACTGATGAACCGACGTTGCGACTCTGAATTGGTCTCAAGGGCGCGCCGGACACGCTGCCGCAGTGCGGGTGAAGGTACAGGCTGCCCCAGGGCGGCTATTAAAGTGGGCCGCAATTCGTTAGCCAGGTGACGGGCCGCCCGCAGATCCTCCCGGCAGGTTGGGCACACCGCCAGATGCATCTCGACGGCCCGGCGCTCCTCCGGGGCAAGCTGATAATCCAGATAGGCTTCAAGGGCTGAGGTAACATGGTCAGTGGGCATTCTGAGCCTCAAGCATCTCTGGGGTCGTCAGGCCCTTTTCCGCCAGTGTTTCCGCCAGACGACGGCGGGCGTTGTGCAGCCGGGAATAAATGGTTCCTTCCGGGCAGTCAAGCATAGCCGCAATTTCTACGGCAGGCAGTTCTAAATAATAATGCAAGGTAATCACCTCTCGTAACGGCGCGCTCAGGTTTTGGACCGCTTCCCACAGGATGTGCCGGTATTCGCCGCGCAAAGCTGTGCTTTCCGGGCCAGGCCGGAAGTCGGGTAGGTCAGGTGTCTCTTCATTCTGACGCAGCCAGGGAATGGTCAACAAGCGTTTACGGCGCAAATGGCTGCGGCAGTAGTTTAGCGCAATTTGGTAAAGCCATGTACCAAAGCTGGCCCGGCTGGGATCAAAACGCTGCCGCGCTTTGTGGGCGCGCAAAAACGTTTCTTGAACCACATCCTCTGCCGATTGCGTTTGCTGCAACATGGCCCAACCCAGGCGGTAGATAGCCGGGGCATGCCGGGTGTACAGCTCGTCAAAGGCGGCAGCTTCGCCACGCTGCCAGCGTTGAATGAGCGCGTTTTCGGTTGGGTTTTGCTCAAGAGTTCTTTTCTCTTGTACGCTATTATACGCCGCCACGTCGAGAACCTTCATCATTTACAATTGGTGACGCCTCATCATAGCATATTTAGATTAAAAATGGCTAAAAACAGGCCACAAAATTCCCACACTCAACCAGCGCTTTGCCGACTCAGGAGAAATAGTAATCAGTTATCAGTGACCAGTAATCAGTTATCTGACTACTGACTACTGACTACTGACTACTGACTACTGATTACTGTTCACTACTTCTTTTGTGTCTGTTGAACTGGAACAACTCTCAAAAAGAACTGGATTAACTACCCAAATTCTCCACGTTATGTTATAATTAACTTTACATATTGAGTTTACATATTGTATAATTAGAGAAAGTCATCATCGCTCAGGGAGCTGTCAAATATGAGGGTCAAAAAATCTACCGGATGGCGATTAGGCTTTATAGCAGCCTTGTTGCTGGGCCTGGGGTTGATAACAGCCTGCCGCTCGGCGGAAACCGAAGCCAAACCTCTGCCCGAAATTCAAACCGAGTTACTGGTGCGTGCCCCTGATGGACCGCTTCCATTAAACAAATCCATCGAGGTTCGCTCTCGCACCGACGCCAGCGCCGGGGTATCTCACGTTGACCTATATGTGACGCTGCCGGACAACCAAGAGGTACTGGTTCGCTCTGACGCCGCTGCTTTTCAGCAGAAAAGTTTTACTGCCTCCCAAACATTTACCCCCAAACAAGTGGGGCATTATATCATAAAAGTTGTGGGCTACAATCTACAGGGTAAATCCTACTCCTCAAATGCGATTGGTTTTGATGTGCAGGTACCCCCATCCTAACCCCCTTTGTAGGGTAAGGGCAGGAAGGTGTGGTCATTAAGGAGAGATGAAGTGGTTAAATATTTCTTTCAGCACATAACAGTTTTAGCCCGAATTTTTATTCTGGCGTTCCTGGCATTGCTCCTGGCTGCCTGTGGTAATGAAGAAGTCGCCGTGCCAACGCCTCCAGCGATCCTATCGCCGGCAGAGAGCGCCAAAGTTCTGCTGGGCGGGCCGATCTATATTCAAAGCGGTCAATACAGCAGCGACGTATCACGCGTGGAGTTGTGGGTTAAAAAACCCAGCGCCCCGGCCGAGCAGTTGATACGATCTGACATTCCTCAGAACGGCGGCCTGCTCCAGGAATGGCGGCCCACCGAGGTTAACACCCACACTATCAGAATAAAAGCTTTTAATGCAAATAACTCGGTGGTAAATGAACAAGTTAGAAATTATGAAGTTATCTCGGATACCGTGGTTTCGCTAACTCCTCCTCCTCCTACCCCAGTCTCACTAAGTGCCCAGTTACAGCCGACAGCTATTCCGCCCACTCCGCTGCCGGTTACGCCCGGTGAAGGATCTGGCGCATTTCAAGCGGGTGATGATGCAACAATTGTGGTAGTAGCTACTTCAACCCCCAACCCAACCGCCACCCCTGTTCCGCGCTATCCACCGCCCCCGCCGGCCCCCGGCGTACCGCCCGGCCCGGTACAGTCGCCTTTATTAAATGTCAGCCCGCCGGTGTGTGATGCGGCGGAATACCTGGGGCCGTATGCTTCGGATACCAGCCGGCGGGAAGTGATTACTGAAGCTGACGATTTAGCCCCCAAAGTAGCTGGCGGCGCTACCGTTTTCCGGGCCTGGCGCTTACAAAATGTAGGCACCTGTACCTGGGGAACGGGGTATGAATTGGCCTTTTATGGCGGCCGATCTATGGGTTCGGGCGGGGTGGCTTTTGAGTACACCTTTCCCAACGAACCGGTTCGGCCCAACACCATTGTGGACCGGGGCCGCCTGATTGTGCCGGAGGGTAAACCCAACCAGGTGGCTGTTCTCGAAGTCGGCCTCGTGGCGCCGGTTACGCCGGGGATTCACCAGAGCTTCTGGCGCATGCGCAATCCGCACGGCGTCTTTTTTGGCCCCATTATGGGGGTGACTATGGAGGTTGTCCGAGATTGCGGCCCCGGCGTCTATGGTTCGCCGGTCATTAATCGGTTCGAAATTCTGGGTATCGGCGATGTTTACCGGCCCACCAATCCCACCAATGTCAGGGGAGAAGTGGGAGACCCGGTCATCCTGGATTATCAGGTAATTAATGCGACCAATATTGATATTGTGTTTGAAGACCCGACCGGTCGCTCCACTTCCCAGAATCCTGATAGTCCCAGTGACCGCATCCGTTTCTTACCCAACCGGCTGGGCCGCCACACCCTGACGTTGTATGCGGATAATAATAACTGTACCATTCCGGCAACGGTTTATGTTGACGTGGTGCCCCGCGCCGGCAGCGAGTTTGAGTTGGATATCTTGCTGGCCGCTGGCGCTCCGGTTACCCCGGCTGACCAAAATGCCTCTTTTTCGGCAGCCGTAACGCCGGGCACAGTCCAGGCCCAATGGCAGCATTATGATAAAGAAGTCAACGAAATCTTCTTTAATGCCGACCTTTACCAGCGCCGGCGGGGGGTGTCGAATTGTTTAATCCCCGGCTGGAACTGGACCTGTGGACAGAGTGAGGGTGAATGGACGTTGGTTCGGCGGGCCTCACCGGGATTGGTAGGCACTGATGCGGATGGAGCTGCGGTAGTTTGTCGTTCATCCGCCCGCTGTGACCAATTGCCCAGAGAAATCTTAGGGGCGCAGGCCGGCGCAGCCGCCCAGGCCCAGGAACCAATCAGCACCGCCGAGCATTTAACTTCTATCTTTTGTCCGGCTGACACCACGCTTAACCCCAATGTGGAATACGGGGTTAATTATTACCTGGAAGCCCGCAAAAATGGCGAAGCGGCCACACCCTCCAAAAGCAATGAAGCGTTTGTTATTTGCGCCGTAACCTCTGACGGGACCGGGTTTACCCCGAAAGTATCAGAGACCCCAAGCTGCACCCTGAACCAGATTGGGGGCATTACCTTGCCATTTGCTTGTCAGGATGTACCCATTGTGGCCGGGGTATCGTTGGTGTTGCTGTTGGTTGTTTTTTGGATATTCTTTAAGTAAGAAATCGGATAAGTTTCAAGCCAACTGTGGAATCAAAAGAGCAACGCCGCTGAATCGCACGTTGCTCTTTTTGATTGGGTGAAATCAGCTATCTTAAAAATTGATAGGTTCCCGACGACGGGCCGGTGTTATAATTGCGACGCAGTTCAATGCTGTAACCCCAGACCAAAATGCAGGTGTTCGAAGCCAGGTTAATCACCTGGCCGTCAACCACCAGAATGGGGTAATGGGTGGGGTTATCCAGGTGTCCGAAGTCGTCGGTGCAGATGCGGGCCTGGGTGGTGGTTTGGTTGGGCAGGCGGAAGCTGGTGGTTTCGCCGGAAAGCGACCACTTCTGGAGATTGGCTGGGGGCGGCGATCCGGTCCCGGCGCTGGTTGTTTCCAGGCGCACCGAGCGCAGCCCGCTGTTGCCCAGGGCCGTGAGTTCGAGTTCCAGAAAATAGTCGTAAAAGGCGTTATCCACCGGCTCATTAAAAAGTGAAACTTTTTCAAAGAGTCCGCCGTCATATTCTACGGTGCTGGCGTTTTCGGCCAGGATAACACAGCGCGGCTGGTTGTGATCGCAGCGTTTGAATCGCAGCCGGATTTCGCCCTGAGGGTCAAAATCCTGACCAAATACGGTCAGGCCGCTCAGCACGGTTTGGTCGGCCAGGGTTAGGGAAGCGATAAAGCGGTTGCTATCGCCGGTAAAATTGCGCGGTTGATTGCCCAGCGTTAAAAGCTGCTGATTAAAATCTTTGTAATAAACCGCAAACTGGCTTACCGGCCCAAAAGCCAGAGCCGAGACGCTCGTATAACTCAGAGAGGCGTTAGTTTGAGCCAAAGGAGCTGCGCTCGGCGCGGCTGAAACTTGGCTAAAAATCAATAGCGACCCACTGATAATGAGCAAGGTTAAAAACGTCGAAATAACTGCTACCAGTCCGATTTGAGATTTACGCATGGTACGCCTCCCGCAGGGTTTGATTATTCTTAGGTTACTACTCAAGCGCATGTCATTTCGAGGCCGAAGGTCGACGTGAAGGGTCCCCATGGCGCACCATGTAAAAGTAAGGCAGGGGGATTTCTCCCTTCGGTCGAAATGACATGCCGGAGCAGCTACCTTCTTGTTTAATGTAACATACTTTGCCTTCAAACTCAACTTGACAGAAAATAATGAAGGTTTTGGCGGTTGACGAGTATACAATCCCATACAACAAGCAAACGAATAACTTGAGTTTACAATCAAATAGGGTTATCATAAGTCACGCACATCAATCGGGGGAGTTCTTTTTATGAGTCATCCATCAGCTTATAGTCCCGGTCCCGGTCAACTGCAACTGGTTGTGCATGCCGGGCCGTTGGCGGGCAAAGGGTTTCCGATTACCGGAGATATCCTATCTTTTGGCCGGGGCACGGAAAATGATATTGTTTTAGACGACACCCAGGTGTCTCGCAATCACGCCCGCCTGCTTCGCCAGGGCGACGAAATAATTATTGAAGACCTGGGCAGCACCAATGGCACGTTGGTCAATGGCAAGCCGGTGGTGGGTCAGCAGGTCTTGCAACCGGCCGATATTATCAGCATCGGCTCATCTGTTTTTGGGGTCAAAGGGTTTGCCGCCCCTACTACCATCGGCATAACGCAAATTTCGATGGATAAGCGAACCTACCCGCCGCCGGTTGCTTCGCCGCCGCCAGTCCCGCCGCGCGTGAGCAGCCCGCCCTCCCCCCGACCTATCTCAGCGCCGCCTGCCGAATCGTCCGGCTTCAATATGTTGGTGGTCGGCGGAATCATTGCCTTAATTTTGGTAGTCGTCATTATTGCCGGGGTTACGGCTTACTTTTTAACCCAGGATCGCGGCTCAACCGTGGGCGGGATTCCCACCGTTGTTATTACCGCGCCTATAGCCAACAGTCAGGTGCAAGTCAACGTGCCGGTCACAGTCCAGGCGACGGCCTCAGACCCCACCGGAGTCAAGCGGATGGAACTGTGGGTGAGCAACATCAAAACCGCCGACGCCATCAGCCCGGTAGAACAAGGCCAGGCCACCCTGACTGCTTCCTTCCAATGGACGCCGCCCGCTCCGGGAACCTATACCCTTGAAGTCAAAGCTTTTAACTCGGAAGGGCAGGTCAGCGCCCCCACGACCGTGACGGTAAATGCCGGCGCTGACAACGCCGGAGATGAGACCCCCACCCCAACAGCGCCGACTGAGACGCCGACCCCCACTGTACCGGCCAATCCTTCTCTGACCACCAAAACCGATCTCAATGTGCGCTCCGGGCCGGGGATTCAGTATGACCTGTTGGGTCTCCTGCCCGCCGGAGTGACCGTTGAAATTATTGGCCGCGATGAAACCCGCCAATGGTGGCAAATCCGCTTTAGCCCGGCGGCCGATGGCATCGGCTGGGTAGCCGCCGACCCGGCCTTTTCTACTACCGCCAACGCAGATAACGTGGCAGTTGCCCAGGCTCCGCCCACCCCCACCGGCACCCCTACGCCGACCGCGACAGTAGTGCCGCCAACCGATACACCCACGGCCACTGCTCTCCCACCCACGCCCACACCTACCGATACACCCACGCCCACCCCCACCGGCCAACCAACCTTTATTGACTTCAATGTTTCGCCCACCAATATTGAGGGGGGGGATTGTGTTAATGTCACCTGGAATACCAGTGGCGTGCGCGAAGTTTACTTTGAAGACCAAGGGGTAGGCGGTTCGGCCAATATCAGAGATTGCCCCAAGGAGTCAAAAACTTACGATTTTCGAGTCATCCGGTTGGATGGCTCTGAATACAGAGAAGAAATCCGGGTGGAGGTTAACAACCCCATTTTCTCGGCCGGCTCGGCTGAGTTATCAGATGGTGACGCGATTGACGTTGATGATGGCGGCAATGACTTTAGGTGGGATGTTGACGATGACGAACGATACTTTAGAGCCAGAAATGGCGCTCAACTAGCCCCCATGCGAGATTTGAGTGATTTAAGAAACCTTTCAAAAAGCGAATGTGAAAACGCTTCTTTCGGGGCTTACGATTTTATGGATGGCAGTGACGACCCTGCTGATTCGGGCAATAGAATTTTAGAAGGAGGCTCGATTTGCTATCGAACCAACCAGGGCCGGCTGGGCAAGCTCTGGTTTCCCAATGGCAGCGATGATGATTTGGATGTTGAATGGGTGACATGGCGATAACTCACTGCCGGAAAAATTGACAATCTTCCGGTTTCTTTGCTAATATAGTCAAAGTCTAAAGTAACGGTAGCGCGACCCTTGTAGTCGCCTGAGATAGGGACAAGCCCGCTGCTATTTTTCACTATTTCGACCAGGAGGACCGCACGACAATGTACGACAACGAACCAACGATGATGGGGCAGGGCCGGCCCAGTGCCACCCTGGTGGTTCGGCAGGGCACTCAGGCAGGGATGAGCTTTGTCATCTCTGGCAGCCAGGTAATCCTGGGGCGGGAAGAAGGGCTGGATATTGTCCTCCAAGACCCCGAATCCTCACGCCGCCATGCCCGTGTGAGCTGGCAAGGAGGCCGTTACGTTATCGAAGACATGGGCAGCACTAACGGCACCTTTGTTAACGGGATGCAGATTACCATGCCGCAGGCCCTTAATCCCGGCGATAGCATCGGCATTGGACAAACAGCGCTGGTCTTTCAGCTCTCCGGGGCGGAGATAGGGCCGGCCTTTTATCAGGCTCCGCCCCAACAAGCTCCGGCTTACGCCCCTCCACCTGGCGCGCCGGCAGCTCGAGCCAACAATAAATCCACCCAGTATCTCCTCTATGGCTGTGGCTGTTTATTATTGCTCTGTATTTGCGGCTTGCTGGCTGTAGCCGGCTGGGCGTTACTCGACCCGATTTCGTTCCGAAATGCCACCGGAATCGAAGTGTTCAGGCAAACGCTGGAGCTTTATTATAATTTGGCTTGACTTCAATTAACTCTCTCGCTTATTTGGATCAAAAGCCGGCCCACCTGTCAACAGGACAACGGGGCGGCTTTTTGTTATATCTGCCCCATTGACAGAGCGCCCGGCTTATGTTATTCTGCAATCCGGGGAGGACATCTTGGGAACAAAACATCTTTGCGTTGGCTCGCTGGCCTTGAACGACACCGTCTATGCCGATGGCCGCACCAGCATGGCGGATCCGGGTGGAAATGCCCTTTATGCCGCAGTGGGAGCCAATATTTGGTCGAATCAAGTGGGCATTGCCGCCGTTGTCGGCTACGATTGGCCGCCCGAATACACCGCTCGCCTCGAACAAAGCGCCATTGATACTTCCGGCTTGATCCAGAAAGACGAAGAAACGCTGCGGGCCTGGACCATTTACGAGTTGAGCGGCTACCGGCGCTACTTTTCTCGCAACACCGAAGTAGTCCTCTTAACGCCCAGCCCGTTTAGCAGCACCCCACTGACAGCCGAGGAGAGCGCCGCTTACAGCGCCGCCGCCCGGCGCGTCCATCTCCGCAACTCACCCTTGCCCCAAGAATTAGCGCCCCCCTTATGGAATGTGGCTTCGATCCACCTGTCGCCGATGCGCCTGGAAACAACCCTGGCCTGGATCGAGGCCCTGCAAGAGCGGCCCGATATTTTTGTCTCCGTGGATATTTTACCTTATTACCTCAACGGTAACTTTGATGATCCCGACCTGCTCAAACTCCTCAGCCGGGCTGACGCCTTTATGCCCAGCGAAGCTGAAGCCGAAAGCCTGATGCCTGCTTACGAGGTTGACGTTTTCTGCCGCCAGATTGCCCGGCGCGGCCCCAAAATTGTGGTCATCAAACAGGGCGATCACGGCGCGGCCCTTTATGACCGCGAGCGTGATGCCTTCTATCAAATTCTACCCTACCCCGCTCAGGTAGACGATTTGACGGGCGCGGGTGATTCCTTCTGCGGCGGTTTTGCCATCGGCTACCTCGAAACCGGCGACCCGGCGCAAGCGGCCTTATATGGCACAGTTTCCGCCTCGTTCATTATCGAGGGGTTTGGAGGACTACATGCCCTGCAAATCAGCCGCACCCAGGCCGAACAGCGGCTGGCGAAACTGCGCGAGATTAATAATTTCCTTCGTCAATAACCTCATGTCGCTGCGAGCCGTAGGCGAAGCAGTCTCCTCGAAAATAGCTTGATCATGTCGCTGCGAGCCACAGGCGAAGCAGTCTCCTACCCCGGCGGGGAGATTGCTTCGGCATCTGGCCTTGCAATGACATTCATCATCCCACCTAATGACATTTGTCACTACCCTAAAGTACTACCCTCTGTTATACTGGATTCAAAGCAGACGGGGTCAAACTAACAAACAATAAGTTGGGTTGTGCATAGAGGTTCAGGGTAGAACCTCGCCGCCCACAAAATTTATTATAAAGCGACCCGCGCTTTAGTTTTATCACAACCTAATATCGTCCGATCTAATAACAGAGCCTTCCCAAATGGAAGGCTCTGCTAATTTTAGGCAGGCAACGCGCCGAATCCGTAGTCTGCTTTTCATTCCCCTTTCCTCTTATGTTATAATCCTCACACGCTCGTGAAACGTAAAGTTTTTACGTTTCACGTTTTATGTTTCAGGCCCATACCCAGATTAAATATGCACATTAGCCACCTGTCCCTAACCAATTATCGCAATTACAGCCGTCTAGCCGTCGAATTGCCACCCGGCCCCATTTTGCTGCGCGGCGATAACGCCCAGGGTAAAACCAGCCTGCTGGAAGCCATCTTTTTTCTTTCCACCACCCGCAGCGTCCACGCCCGCACCGACCAGCAGCTTATCAACTGGCTGACTCTCAAGCAGGAACCCTTGCCTTTTGCCCGCGTCGAAGCCACCGTCAAAACCAAGCTGGATAGTTTTCGGCTGGCCATTACCCTGGTTCGTGAGAATGACGGCTTTCGCAAAGATATTCGGCTCAACGGCAGCAAAAAACGGGCTTTAGACATCGTCGGCAAATTGACAACGGTCATGTTCCTGCCCGAAGATATTGAATTAGTCACCGGCGCCCCGGCCATTCGCCGCCGCTACCTGGATACCACCTTGTGCCAGATCAACCCGGATTACTGCCAGGCTCTCACCCGCTATAATAAAGTCCTGGCTAACCGCAACGCCCTGCTCAAAGATTTGGCCGAGCGCAACGGCAACGCCGATCAACTCCTTTACTGGGATGAGCAAATCGCTCACGATGGGGCTACTCTGGTGACGCAGCGCCACAACGCCGTGCTGGAGTTGGACGCGGTGGCCCGGCAGCGCCACCGCGAAGTCAGCGGCGGCAAAGAAGGGCTGCGTCTGTACTATGCCCCTAGCTTTGATCTGTACCAACGCCCCAAACCCGATTACCAGTTACCCCTGCTTATGGAAGACCTGGCCCCCTACAGCACGGTCGCTCCGCCGGTCAAAGAGGTGCGCCAGACATTTCTGGCCTATTTGCAGCAATCCCGGCGCGAAGATATTCAACGTGGCGTCACCCTGGTTGGCCCGCACCGCGACGATTTGCACTTTTTGGTAGACGGCATTGATATGACCCTCTATGGTTCGCGTGGGCAGCAGCGCACCGCCGCCCTGAGTACCAAGCTGGCCGAAGTGGCCCTGATGCAGCAAAGCACCGGCGAAACCCCGGTGCTCCTGCTTGACGATGTAATGAGCGAACTCGACGCCGAGCGCCGCCAGCATATCATCAATATTGTGGACCAGGCCGGTCAGGCCCTCCTGACCACCACCGATTGGAGCGATTACGACGAGGCGTTTCGGCAGCGCTCCAAACTGTTCTCGGTGACAATGGGGCAACTGGAAGAAGTGGGTCAGATTTAGGCGGTTCCAAGAAATAGTGGCTCTTTCGGAATTCAGGGATCAGCGGTAACGTGATACGTGATGCGTGACCCGTGATTAGAGTTATCACGCATCACGCATCACGTATCAGGCCCAAACCCCACGAAATCCTGTTGAACTCCCGGCTGTCCTCTGGTATAATATTATGTACGAACCAAGTCCATCTAAAAGTAGAGAAAATAATCCTCCATGAACGACAAAATCTTGTTGGTTGAAGATGAACCGCAGATTGCCGGTTTTATCAGCCGGGGGCTGCGGCGCGAAGGCTACAATGTGATTCAAGCCACCGATGGCGAAACCGGGCTGGAATTGGCCTTCGGCGAGCTGCCCGATTTGGTTATTTTGGATGTTATGCTGCCCGGTATTGACGGCTTGAACGTTTGCCGGCGCATTCGTGAAGGCGAACTGCAAGTCCCGATTCTGATGCTCACGGCCAAAGACGCCATTCCCGACAAAGTGGCCGGGCTGGAAGCCGGGGCCGACGATTACATGGTCAAACCTTTTGCCTTTGAAGAACTTTTAGCGCGAGTCCGCGCTCTGCGCCGCCGCCGCGCCCCCATTGAGTCCGACGCGCCGCTCACCTTTGCCGATTTGACCCTCAGCCCGACCACCCGTATGGCCCATCGCGGCCAGCGCAATGTAGAGCTGACTGCCAAAGAATACGACTTGCTTGAACTTTTTATGCGGCATCCCAATCAGGTGCTCACCCGCGACCAGATTTATGATCGCATCTGGGGCTATGATTTTGGCGGCGAGTCGAACATTATCGAAGTTTACATCCGCTACTTGCGCTCGAAATTAGAGGCTGAGGGTGAGACCCGCCTGCTGCATACTATTCGCGGGGTCGGTTATGCCCTGCGCGAAAGCTAAACGATTTTGGATTTTAGATTTTGGATTTTTTGTATTATGACCTTACCCTTTTCTCTCACCGCCACCCAACTTATTTCTTACTCCCTACTCCCTACTCCTTTCTTACCCCCTACTCCCTACTCCTTACTCCCTACTCCCTTAATTTCTTAATTTTTCATGCCGATTCGAATTCGTCTGACCCTCTGGTATACCTTTCTGCTGGGAGCAATTCTGGTCACTTTCAGCATCTTGCTCTATTGGGTGCTTGGATACTCGCTGCACAGCCAGATAAATGGCAACTTGCAAGACCGCGCTCAACAGGTCGGCGCGGGCATTGTGGCCCAGGCGGTGATCCGCCAGAGCGGCAATGTGGTTGGGATTGAAGTCCCTGAGCTTAATGTTTTTTCCTCACCGGCCATTTTTATCCAGGTCATCCAGGCCGATGGCACGTTGGTGACCTCCACCGACAACCTGGGCAAACAACGCTTTCCCGCCGACCAAGAAATGTTACAGGCCAACCGCGACGGTCATTCCCTCTTCAAAACCATTACCATTGATAAAACGCCGATCAGAATTTACAGCGCCCCCATTCGACTGGGGCCGCGCGTGGTTGGCGCCGTTCAGGTAGGTCAATCGCTCAAAGAAGTAGAAGACACGCTCCAGCAGGTCTTCTTTTTTCTGATTGGCGGCACGCTGGCCGGGTTAATTTTAGCCGGGCTGGTCGGCGCATTTCTGGCCTGGACCACCCTCCGCCCCATTGAAAGGATCAACCAGGCCGCCATGCAAATTGTCAGCGCCCAGGATTTGAAACAGCGGCTGCCCATTTCAAACACCAATGACGAAATTGACCGGCTGATTGTGACCATTAACGACATGCTGGAGCGCCTGGACAACTTCTTTCAAGCCCAGGTCCGCCTCAGCGCCGACGTATCCCACGAGCTACGCACCCCGCTGACGGTCATTCGCGGCAACGTAGATTTACTGCGCCGGGGCGCAACCAACGACCCTAATGAGTTAAATGAAGCGCTCTCGATTATAGACGGCGAACTCGACCGCATGTCGCGCATCGTCGCCGATTTGCTGCTGCTTTCCCAGGCCGACGCCGGTCTGAGCCTGCGCATGCAGCCGGTGGAACTCGACACTATTATTCTCGATGTCTATCGCCAGGCGCGGGTCACGGCTAATGGGGTTAATATTCAATTGGGGCACGAAGATCAGGCGGTGGTGCAAGGCGACGCTGACCGGCTCAAACAGTTGTTACTCAACCTGGTGACCAATGCCCTCAAGCATACCCCTCCCGGCGGCTATGTCACCCTCTCTCTGTTTCGAGAGCCGGAGTGGATCCGCATTACCGTCGCCGACACGGGCCGGGGCATTGCGCCCACTGCCCTACCCCACATCTTTGAACGCTTCTACCGGGCCGAAGACAACAACCAAAAAGGGACTGGCCTCGGTCTGTCCATCGCCCAGTGGATTGCCCAGGCTCACGGCGGCCAGATTACTGTTACCAGCGAGGTGGGCAAAGGCTCCATCTTCACCCTCTGGCTGCCCAGGAGCGCGGCGGATCGCACCGAAAGTCGCCCGATGAAATTGAGCCAGGCTTAATAAAAGAAAGGCTGCTAGAGAATGTCTCAAACTGTAACCTTGACCCTACCTGATAAACTCTATAATCCAATTCAACGTATTGCTCAAGCCACTGACCAGTCGGTAGAAACAGTTCTGCTGACAGCGCTTCAGACATCGCTGCCTCCGTTGGAAGGGTTGCCTGCGGATTTGATTCAAGAATTAGCCCAATTGGAAGAGCTAGATGACAATACACTTCGACAGGTATTGCTGGAAACCGTACCCATTCAACAACAGCAAGAGCTAGACACATTACTCTGGCAGAATCAAGCAAACGAGCTAACGCAGGCCGAGCGAGAACAGCTTGCTCAACTACAGCATGCTGCTGACCGGGTTATGCTACGCAAGGCACGTGCAGCAGTTTTACTCCGCTTCCGTGGACAACGTATCCCAACCCTAGCTGAACTTGAACAACTGACCACCTTTGCCTCATGAGTCCAAGTAAGGGGTATATAGCCGCGGCGCTTCGAGAGCGAATCATTCAGCAGGCTGGACGCCGTTGCGGTTACTGTTTGCGAACGGAAGCTCTACTGGGGATGCCCATGACGATTGATCATATTATTCCCCAAGCCGCCGATGGGCCAACAACCGAAGAGAACTTATGGTTAGCCTGTCGTCGCTGCAATGAGTTCAAAGGTGGTCAAACACACGCTCCCGACCCCGAGACAAGCGAATGGATTGCTCTATTCAACCCGCGCCAGCAAACGTGGGCGGAACATTTTGCCTGGAGTGAGGATGGCGTTGAGATTTTGGGTAAAACTCCCTGCGGTCGAGCCACGATTATAGCCCTTCAAATGAATAATCCTGAAATTATCGTAGCTCGACGCCTATGGGTCAGTGTCGGCTGGTGGCCGCCACAAGATTAAACCTGGCCAAAAATGTTGCTTGAGCCATTTGATTCCACCCTTAACTTTGTGAAGCACCACGATTTTCCTGTAGCGGACAAAATCGTTACTTTACGTCTGGCTGAGTCTCGCTATCCTGAAACCGCCCGCAAAGCCCTGCGCATGCTCATTCGTCTCCATGAAACCGGCTTTGCCAGCTTTGCTTAACCAAAGAGACTCCATGAAACTTTCCAAACTCTTAGCTGCGCTGCCAGCTTACGAACTTACTCAAAGCAGCAATGACGACCCCGACATCACCCGCATCACCGCCGACTCGCGCCAGGTGGAGCCGGGCACGCTCTTTGTGGCCTATCGCGGGGTTAACCTCGACAGCCACCGCTTCATCCCCGACGCCATTGCCAGAGGCGCAGCCGCCATCGTCAGCGAAGAGGGAGGCGAAGAGGCGATGAGGCGAAGAGAGGAAGAATTATCGCCTCATCGCGTCCTCGCGTCCCCGCCTCCCCGCATCACCGTCCCCGATGGCCGCGAGAGCCTGGCCCATCTCTCCGCCGCATGGCACGGTTTTCCCGCCCGCCGCTTGCAGATGGTCGGTATTACCGGCACCGACGGCAAAACCACCACCACCAACTTTCTGTATCATATGCTTTGCGCCGGTCACAAGGTTGGCATGATTAGCACGGTCAATGCCGTCATCGGCGAGCAAACCCTCGACACCGGGCTACACACCACCACCCCCGACTCCCCCGACGTGCAGCGTTACCTGGCGCAGATGGTCGAGGCTGGAACCGAAATTTGCCTGCTTGAAGTCACCTCGCACGGCATGGCCCACCACCGGGTGACCGCCTGTGATTTTGATGTGGCAATTGTGACCAACATTACCCATGAGCATCTCGATTTGCATGGCTCACTCGACGCCTACCGGGCCGCCAAAGCCGGGCTGTTTGAATCGCTGGCAACGGCTGCGCCCAAGGGACTGCCCAAAACCGCCATCCTCAACTGTGATGACTGGTCTTTTGAATATCTCAAAGCCAGACTAGCTGTCCATAACATCGCCTGGCTGGGCTACAGCGTGAGCGGCCACCCGCAGGCCAGCGTAACCGCCCACGATCTTGTTTACCGGCCCGACAAAACCCAGTTTACCCTCCGCAGCCGCAGCCACACCTTTACCGCCGAAACCACGCTGGTGGGTGATTACAACGTGAGCAACTGCCTGGCTGCGGCTACAGCCGCCCTGGAGGTCTTTCACCTCAGCCCGGCCCAGGTTCAGCAAGGCATCGCCGCTTTGGCCGGGGTGCCGGGCCGGATGGAGCGCATCCATGAAGGCCAGCCGTTTATGGCGGTTGTGGATTTTGCTCACACCCCCAACGCTCTGCGCCGCTCGCTCACCGTCGCCCGCACCCTGACGCCGGGCCGGGTGATTGCCGTTTTTGGCTGCGCCGGGCTGCGCGATGTGGAAAAACGGGTCATGATGGGCCAGATTGCGACCGAGCTGGCCGACCTGACCTTTATCACCGCCGAAGACCCCCGCACCGAAAATCTGGATGCCATCATCGCCGCCACCGCCGAGGCCATGCTGGCCCAAGGCGCAATAGAAGGCCAAACTTTTGAGCGGGTCCCCGACCGGGGGCGGGCTATTTATCGAGCGGTACAGTTAGCCGGTCCTGATGATATAGTTATTGCCCTGGGCAAAGGCCACGAGCAGAGCATGTGCTTCGGCGAGACTGAGTATCCCTGGGACGACCGCCAGGCTATGCGCTCAGCCTTGCGTGGACAACCCCTGTTGATCCTACCTACCGCAACAACATAAATGGGGTCTGAGCTAAATAAGGGGGTAGTTGTAAGGATTGGAGTCCAAACCTTGGTTTGGAAAAGCCAAAGCAAGCTTTGGACTCCATCTCCAACTAAATTTGAACATACCCAAATATACCCCGCAGATTTTGAATCCAAATAGAGCAGATTAAACTATCGTTAACTGCTCAATTTTCCCATCGGTTAAAATTGATCGAGATTTTCTCACCGTATAGACAGGAACCCATCCTATGCGCAGACTAATTCCCGTTCTTCTATTTTCCCTCGTCCTGTTTTTTAGCATGGCAGTTTTACTGGCCTGGCCCACTTCCGCTCAGGAGCCAGACTCGCTGCCCCCCAAAGACTCGGACCCCCTGCCCACTGCTCCTGCGGCTGAACCGGCCCTCCCGCCTTCGCTGGATCGGACCCTGCTGACCAAAATTGAACCCCAGCTTCTCAAAAAGCTGCTGCAAAACGACACAGCCCCGGTTCCTTTTATTGTTTACCTCAACACCACCACCAATCTGGCGGCCGCAACCTCAGCCTTAGGAGCGCAAAATGCTGCTGATCCATTGCTCAGACGCACGGCTGTGGTCAATGCCCTCCAGCAGACAGCCCGCAACACCCAGGCCGGCGTATTGCAAACGTTAAGCAGTCCACCGGCTGCCCCTTCTTTGACCGGTCAGGGGCAGATCAGCGCCGCCGCCGATATTCGTCCCTTGTGGATTGTCAACGCTGTGGCGGCTAAAGGTTCGCTCGATCTAATCTTAACCCTGGCCGCACGCCCCGACGTGCAAATTGTCCGGCTGGATAAAGAAGTGAGGATTGGAGGAGACGAGGAGGCGAGGAGGCGAGGAGGTGGGATTTTTACCGTTCCATTCCTCCAACCTTCTAACCTTCCACTCCTTTCCAACCTTCTAACCTTCCAACCTTCTAACCTTCCAACCCTCCAATCCTCCCCCGAGTGGGGTATTGTCAAAATTCGAGCAAATCTGGTGCATCAGGCGCTAGGGATTACGGGAGCGGGGGTGGTGGTTGCCAACATTGATACGGGCGTAGATTGGGCGCACCCGGCGCTGCAAACAAAGTATCGCGGCTATACCGGTCCCGGCAAACTGCCCCAACACCTGGGCAATTGGTTCGATGCTACGGGCGAAGGCGCAACCTATCCGGTGGACGGCAATGGGCACGGCAGCCACACCATGGGCACAATGGTGGGTGATAACGGCATCGGTGTGGCCCCCGGCGCCAAATGGATTGCCGTTAAAGCCTTTGATAGCAGCGGCGGCGCGCTGGATAGCTGGCTGCACAGCGCCTTCCAGTGGATGTTAGCCCCCAACGGCAACCCCGCCCTGGCCCCCAATCTGGTTAATAACTCCTGGAGCAGTAATGTCAGCGCCAGCACCGAATTTCAAGCGGATATCCAGGCTTTGCTGAGCGCCGGCATTTACCCTATTTTTGCCGCCGGCAACAATGGCCCCGACCCCGGCACTGTGGGGTCGCCGGGCAGTTTGAATATAGCTTTAGCGGTAGGAGCAACGGATAGCAACGATCAGGTCGCCCTTTTTTCCAGTCGAGGACCGTCGCCCTGGGGCAAAATCAAGCCAGAAATTGCCGCCCCGGGCAAAGAGATACGTTCCACCCTTCCGGGAGGAGCCTATGGTTATTTAAGTGGGACCTCTATGGCTGCCCCTCACGTAGCCGGCGTTGTCGCCTTAATGCTGCAAGCCTCACCGACCTTAAGCGGCAATCTGAGCCTTATTTCTACCCTATTAACTTCAACTGCCGTAGCGCTTGACAACCCTATTCCCAACAACAATTCGGGCTGGGGTCGCATTGATGCCTACAATGCGGTCATGGCCGCCGGTTCATTTGGCACAATTCAGGGAGCCGTCACTCAAGCGGGGTTCCCCATCGGCGGAGCGACGATCCAGATCACCCCGCATGGGGGAGGTCCCACGATTTACGCCACAACAGCCGCCACCGGCGCTTATGCCCAGGGATTAGCCCCCGGCGTCTATGATGTTACCGCTTCAGCGTTTGGTTATAATCCTGTTACTGAATTTGGGCTTACGGTTGTCCAGGGTGTTCCCACCGTTCAAAATTTCAACCTGACTCGCCAACCAACCGGCGCCCTGGCCGGAGTTGTCCGTGAAACTGGGACCGGCCTGCCGCTGGCAGCTTCAATTACCATTGCCGGAACACCGGCCCAGACCACCTCCGGCGTTAATGGCAGTTACAGCTTAAGCCTGCCCGAAGGCGTGGGTATCTACACCGCCACCGTCGTTGCCGCCGCGCATCGCATCACCCAGGTTGTCGGCCTGACTATCAATGACGGGGGCGTTACCAGTCAGGATTTTTGGCTGGACCCGGCCCCCAAAATTTTACTCGTGGACAGCGGCCCCTGGTATCAGGAAAGTGAAATTGGCTATTATCAACAAGCATTGACCGATCTGCGTTACCCTTATGATACCTGGTCCATCACCAAGCCGTTTGTCACACCCAATGATGTGCCTGTAACCAGCACCCTGACCGCTTACGATGTAGTTATCTGGTCCGCCCCGTTCGACTCGCCGGGCTATGTGGGGGCCGATGCGCCGCTGCGTGGTTTTTTGAGCCAGGGCGGCAAGCTGCTGCTCAGCGGGCAAGATGTTGCCTTTTTTGACGGCGGCGGGTCTATCTTTGGCAGCGCCCCCTATTTTCGCGGCTATCTCAAAGCGCAGTTTCTTGAGGAAAACGGCGAGGTTTTTTCGGCTACGGGGGTGATAACCGGCCCCTTTGCCGGATTATCGCTGACCATTGCCGGGGGTGACGGGGCCAACAACCAGACCAACCCTGACGTGATCGAGAATGTGAACAGCGACTTTGCCCGGAATTTATTGACTTATGGGAATGATAACCGGCTGGCCGGAGTTTATACCGGCCTGTGCGTTCCTTATCGAGTTACTTTTCTGCCTTTTGGTTTTGAGGCGATCAACAGCCGGGCCGACCGCAGCCAAACTTTAGCTCGCACGCTCGACTGGCTTCTCCAGCCGCCAGCTCCCGCCGGAGTGGAGGTAACCCCCGCCGAGCAGACAGTTATCGGCAATTTTGGCGCGGTGGCTTCTCATACGGTGCGGGTCCGCAACATTGGCGCGGCTCCGGCCACTTTCAACCTCTCCCTTAGCAGCGGGACTCCCCATAACTGGCCGGTCAACCCGGCCCCACCCCCCAGCCTGTCCCTAACCTCTTGCCAATCGCAAACCATTACAATGGGGGTGCAGGTCAATGTGAGCAACAGTTGGCACGTCTCCGCTACGCGCACGCTCACGGTTCAAGCGGCCGGCAACCCGGCTATCAGCAGTACCGTTACCCGCACCACCAAAAGCCCGGCGCCGGTGCTGTTGGTTGACGACGACCGCTGGTACAGCTTTGCGGCTGAATACAAAAGTGCGCTGGAAGCCAACCAGATACCTTACGACTACTGGCTGGTGCCCAAATCCTGGTCCGGGGCAGCGCCGCCCAGCCCCCCCCTGGCAACGCTGCAAATGTACCCCATGACCATCTGGTACACGGCCTATGATTGGTTTCAACCACTGCTAACCGAGGAAGAGGATCGCCTGGCCGCCTACCTCAACGGCGGCGGGCGGTTGTTATTGAGCAGTCAGGATTATATTTACGGATTACCCAATCATAAACCCAGCGCTTTTGCCCAAAACTATCTGGGCGTCTTAGCCCATATCGAAGACTACAGCAGCACCCATTTTCTGGGCCAGCCAGGAAGTCCGGTAGGCACGGCCTTGGGTCCTTATCCCCTGGATTTCCCTCTCGGTTATGACAATTGGACCGACGCCTTGACTCCTACTGCCTCCGCCCGTATTGCCGGGGTGGGGCAGGAAGACCAACCGAACAGCCTGACCAACCAGGGGGTTGGTTCCGGCGGCCGAGCCTGGCACACCAACTTTATGGCCTTTGGCCCGGAAGTGACGGCTCCGGCCGACCGTGCCCGGCTGCTCCAGCGCAGTGTGGGTTGGCTCAGTTGGCTGGGCGCTTCGACCGTGACGCCCAACGTCTCCGCCACCACCGATGGCACAGATATTACCTATACGGCCATGCTAACCAACGATGGTTGGAACGATTTGTCCACCGTCGCTTTTACCGCCACCTTTCCCGCCGAATTGACTTTTGTAACGGCCTCGCCGGAAATGAGCCTGGTCGGAGGGGAGTTGATTTGGAGCGGGCCGTTGGCCCGGAATACCTCCAAAACATTGACTTACACCGCCAGCCTGGCTAACTCGCTGCCGTTGGGCGCCAGGGTTAACCAGGTAAGCTGGCTGGCTTACCCGGATCATAACCTGCGCTTTGACCGGGTGGCTCAAGTACAGGTCAACTTCCCCCAATTGAGCGGCTCCACTTTTACCGTTACCCCGGCCACAGGGATTGTCGAAGGGGATGTTTTGACCTATACCGTGATCTTAAAAAATGACGGGCCGGTGGATGACCCGCTCGTAACCACCACCAATACGCTGCCGGCTGTCTTAGAAATGGTAGCAATTGACCCGCCCAGTCAGGGGACGCTGGTTAGCCAGGGTAAAAGCTTTACCTGGACCACCCCTCTGGCCCAAAATCAAACCGCCACGCTCACCTATCGCGCTCTGGTCAGCTATACCAGCAGCAGCATCAGAAACCGGGTGACAATTGATGACGATTTGAATGATCCGCTGCGGCTCACCGCCCCGGCCTTCTTTAAGGTTCAGACGCTTTATTTGCCGATTATCCGGAAAAAATAAATAACTACTCATCCTTCATGTCATTTCGAGGCTGAAAGCCGAGAAATCTCCGAGATCGTTATCTGTAAACTGCGGATTAGAAGATTTCTCGCGCCTGACGTCGCTCGAAATGACATGGCTGAGTAGTTAAACGATAATTGGAGATAAACTGTTTAAGGTCTACTCCAAATCGGGATAGTCTGGCTCCGGTACACGGCCTTCAATTAAGTCGGCCAAACGGCTGTAACTGCGGGTCAGGCTGGCGCTCATCAATCTATCCAATTGCAGATAGTGAAGCCGCTGGCGAGCCAGGTCAATCCCGGCGCGGAAAGAGGTTAATTTTTCCTGGCGCTGCTCCGGGGTGGGCCGGTCGAACATGTCTACCAGGGCCAGGTATTCGCCTTCCGCATCGGCGGCCTGAATAAACTGGTTGACCCCTTGCCAAAAGGCAACCAAATCGGCTAGAGGAATGAGCGGAATCACCTCAATAATTTGCAGCGACTCCAGGGCTGTCACAATAGCAGGGTAATTGTCTGTTTGCTTACGGGCAAATTCGTCCAGCGCGGCAAAAGTCGGCCCTGGCCCAATATCTTTGAATTGCAGCCAGGCTTCGCGCCGCCAGAGGTGTTTGGAGACCTCGTCCACGCACAGGTGACAGAGGTAGCCCAGGGCAAACGCCTGCGCTTCTGGCGAGAGACGGTCAAAGGGGTGGATCAGAAACTCCGCTTGATGCCGCAAAAAAGCGGCGCTGCGGTCGGTCGCCATCAACTCGTAATCGCCAAAGCGATCAAAAAAGTGGGTGTCCCGCTGGGTTAACGCAGGAGAGAGTTTGTCTACATCGGGCGCAACACAGCCAAAGCAGAACTGCCCGTAGTAAGGCTGCCAGGGGCCGGGCAGGTCGGGCCAGATTTTTTCGGCAATGAGAAAGTGGGTATTAAAAGGGGCCATAGTTCGTTATAACGTTAGACGTTTGAACGTTTAACGTTTCCTCAAAGCTTCAAGTTGGGGCCGGAGTGAATATTTGCGGGTGTGTTTGGTGATCAGGCCCTCCAGATACGAGCGCCACTCCTGAGTTTGACCGGCGGCCAGGTAAGCCTGGCGCGCCTTTTCCAGCCAGTGAATAGCGTGATGGTAATGTTGTGACTTTCCACCGTCCATGATCTCCTCGGCTTGCTTGCGACACTGGCGAATGACCCAATCGGGATGGCTTTCTGTGGCCGCGTCCACCACCCGTTCCAGGGCATCGTAGCCAAGATAGGATGATTTGTCAACCGCTTTGACGGCCTCATCAATCATCCCTTCGTGCAGGTAAATCTCAATCTTGTTGGGGGCATAATTTGTTGCCGCAAGCTGTTTGAGCAGTTCTTCTTTGACAGCGGGCCAGGCTGAACTGGCGACCGCTTCAGCCGCCAGATACTCGGCCAGTGAGGGGGAGCGACCAAAGGCAGCTTTAGCGGCCTGTAAGGCCAACTCCGGCTGAAACACTTGCGCCGCAAAGTCACGCAGCCAGCGGGCCAGCGGCAGGCTCTCGCCATGCAGCGATAAGCCCTGCTCGGCTACTTTGAGGGCATCGCCCGGCTGGTTGTGTTCGCGCAGGGCTTGGGCCAGGGCCAGGGCTTCGTCGGTGGTGGTCATGTACTGTTGGGCGTATGCAACCGCTTCCTGGCCGCGCCCCAGTTTGACCAGCATCGTCAGGTACAGGGCAGTCTGGCCCTCCGCCTCGGCCAGACGGAGATATTCGGTGGTGCGGCCCTGTCGCTCCAATACATTCAAACGGGCCAAAGCCAGGTCGTCGGCATACCAGGGCGACTCGCCCTCCCAGGTTCCTTTTTCGGTAATCTGACCTTCACGCAGAACCTTCAACAAAGGCGGGTAATCCCAACCCTGCTCGGCGGCGGCGATGGCCGCACCAAACCCGGTGTCAACGCCGTAATCATCCACTTCTTTTTGCCAGGCGGTCAGTTTTTTGATCCAGGCTTTGCGCTCATCCGCTAACAAGTCTGCGCTCAAAATCGCCTCGGTGAAGAGTGATCCCAATTCATCAAAGGCGCCTGCCATTTCGCCGTCGGAGTCATCAAATTCGGACCAATTATCTACATAAGGGCCGGTAATTGCCTCTAAAATGAGCAGCGCATTCCGCCCATCGCCCGCGTCCAAAAACGGGGAGGCTTTAGCCATCAACTGCGACATTTGGTGAGCAATACTGCTGCCGGCGTAATAATCCCCATAATCATAACCCCGAAAGAGGGATTGGGCCTGCTTACGGAAGGGGGCTGGGTCAATCGGCGTTTGCCGCTGCTGCGGTTGGCTCATCACCGGCGTTTCAGCCAGCGTCTTTTTGAGCGCCACTTGTGTTTCAACCCAATCCACCAGGCGCGGCTGCTCGCTCAAAAGCTGAGCGAACAGTGCCCGCAGTTCCTCGTCGCTCAGACCGGCCAACAGTTCGGTCACAGGCGGGCGTTGAGTCACCTGGCCGGGCTTACGCAGATAAGTTAGCAGCACAGCCACAATATGCTTACAGTAGCCGCCCCAATCATAAGGGCAGGTGCAGTCAGCCTCAATCAGTTCACCTTTGGCTAACTCAATGGTCACTTCATAAGGTTCGTATTCGCTGCCCTCAACTTGAGCCAGCAGCGTGTCGCCCCGCTGTTGCAGGTCAACCACCGCGCCACTGCGGTAATAATCTTCACCCCGGCTGAATGTCTCAGCCGAGGCCGCATTGCGGATTTGAGCTTCGGTGATGGGCATTTTTACCTCCTATACGCTGCGCTTCCCTGCTTGCCTTTCCAAAACGGACAGAAAGGACAATCTTCGCCTTCTGGGAAATCAATTCCTTCTTCGTGCGGACAACCGATGATGCCATCGGTAATGACCACACTTTTAGCCTCATGCTGGGCGATAAACTGTTGAATTTGAGCGGCAATCTCAGGATTAGTAGCTACATCCGGTCCAGCCCAGCGCTCCAAGGCCAAAACCATATTGTGTTGATTGACAATACCAACAGCGATTTTAGTGACAGTTCGGCTATCTGGACCATAGTGGGCCACAGTAGCAACCGGGTATTTGGACTCTGACGGTGGCAAACGGAAAGGTTTTTTACCAGGCTCGCGCCTTTTTCTTTTGGCCATTAATACCCCTCCTTACTTTTGGCACTTAAGAATAGCTAATCCGTGCATCCGTGTCAAAATCCGTGTCGAGCATTTCCCCAGCCTCAATTAAACACCCTTCACACCTTATGCTATAATACGGCCAATGAAGGGCCGATCCATCCATATCGGGCTAAACGCGCACCTGTTATCGTTGAGCCAATCTTATCGCGGCGCTGGCATAAGCTGGTATATCTTCAATCTGCTCAAGAATCTGGCCGGGGCGTCGCCAGATTTTTGTTATAGCGCCTTTTTGAGCGACCAGGCTTTTCAAGAGCCGGGGCTGGCGCTGCGCCTGAGCCGCCTGCCCACTCAGCGCCCGGCGGTGCGGATTCTGTGGGAACAGTTCATCCAGCCCATAGCGCTGCGGCAAGTGGGGGTAGATTTACTGCATGCCCTGGCCTTTGTGGCTCCAGTAGCCGCGCCCTGCCCGTTCGTCGTTACCGTCTACGACCTCAGCTTCTTGCGCTACCCCGAAGCGTTCCGCCCTTTCAACCGCTGGTATCTGCGGCAGTTCACGGCTCGGTCGGTCAGACGGGCCAGGGCGGTTATCGCCATTTCAGAGAGCACCCGGCAGGATGTGATTAAGCTGCTAGGTGCGCCGCCAGAACGAGTTCATACCGTTTATTGTGGGGTGGATGAGGCCTTTCGACCACTGCCTGCCGCCGAGGTCGCTGCTTTCAAAGCAGCCCGGCGACTGCCCGATACTTTTGTCTTGTTTCTAGGGACGCTGGAACCGCGCAAAAATGTGGACGGCCTCATCCGCGCCTATGCCGGCTGGCGCAAACAGCAGCCGGACGCGCCGCCGCTGGTCATCGCCGGAGGGAAGGGGTGGTACTACGCCCACATCTTCAGCCTGGTCGAATCGCTCGACCTGACGAAGTATATACGCTTTACCGACTATGTGCCGCAGCATGAACTGCCTTTGTGGTATAATGCGGCTTCACTCTTTGTCTATCCCTCTCATTTTGAGGGGTTTGGGCTGCCGGTGCTGGAGGCAATGGCCTGCGGGACGCCGGTGATTACCAGTACATCGTCATCGTTGCCCGAAGTAACGGGGAATAGCGGCGCAGCCCGCCTGGTTAGTCCCGCTGACACCGATGCTTTAGCTGCCGCCCTGCGTGAGGTGATGGCAGACAACGACCTGCGAGCAGTGATGTCGCAGCAGGCGCTTATCCGAGCCGCCCATTTTCGCTGGGATAAAACCGCGCGAGAGACGGTGGAAGTGTACCGGAAAGCGCTGGGGAAAGGGAACTCGTAGGAACTGAGGGAACTCAAGAAAAGTTTCCTCAGTCCCCTTTTTTTGAAGTATATCTACGTGAAACACTTGACCATTCTATTCAGCAACCAAAAAGCCGCCGCTATTACCTGGGTGCTCATTGACGTCGTTCTGATCAATGTGGCCTTTGGGCTGGCCTATTGGGTGCGCTACAGGCTACAGCTCTTCCGGGCCGTTGACCCCGCCTTTGACGTGCCCTACGAGGTCTATTGGCCTTTCGCGGGCCTGTTCACCTTGCTGCTCATTCTGGTGTACCGCCAGCAGGGCGCCTACCGCCTGCGCCGTCAAATCTCCTGGTTTGACGAATTTTATGCCATTATTAACGCTACAGCCACCGGCACCATTATTATGATTGTCTTCATTTTCCTCTACCGGGCGGCCTTTTATTCTCGGGCCATCTTTATCTACGCCGGGATTTTTGTGGTCATCTTGTTGGGGGTCAGCCGATTTATCAAGGTAACGCTGCTGCGCGCCCTGCGTCGCCGGGGTATTGGCTCAGAACGAGTCTTGATTGTCGGCGCAGGCGAGATAGCCCGCACGGTGATGCGGGCGGTGGTCGCCAACCCGGAGTGCGGTTTCAATATCATCGGTTTTCTGGACGATAATCCGGCCAAAGGCGAAACGGATATTGGCCGCTTCAAGGCACTGGGCAGCCTGGATAATCTCACCGAGGTGCTGCGCGAGCAGGCCATTGACGAGGTTATCATCACTTTGCCCTGGCAGTACCACCGCAAAATTGTCACCATTATGACCCACTGTGAGCGGGAAACAATTCGGGCGCGCATCGTGCCCGACCTGTTTCAAATGACCATCAGCCGCATGCACGTCGAGGATATTGCCGGCGTGCCGATGATTGGGGTTAAAGAGGTCAGCATTAGCGGCCTCAACCAGGTCGTCAAGCGCAGCATTGACCTGTTTTTTGCCGCGCTGACGCTGGTTCTTAGCGCCCCACTGATGGCGCTGATTGCTTTGATGATTAAGCTGGAGTCGCCGGGGCCGGTGCTGTTCCGGCAAGAGCGGGTGGGGCGCAACGGCCGGCGCTTTACCGTTTATAAATTTCGCTCGATGGTGGAAGGGGCCGACGAGCAAAAAGCGGCCTTGCTAGACCTCAACGAGGCCGATGGGCCGCTCTTTAAAATCAAAGATGATCCACGTACCACTCGCGTGGGCAAATGGCTGCGCAAATTTAGCCTGGATGAACTGCCGCAACTGTATAATATCCTCAACGGGGAGATGAGTTTGATTGGCCCACGTCCGCCCCTGCCGGCCGAGGTAAAACAGTACCAGGAGTGGCACAAGCGCCGCCTGGAAGTGGCCCCAGGTCTTACCGGCCTATCTCAGATCAGCGGCCGCTCCGAACTAACTTTTGACGAAACGGCGCTGTTGGATATTTATTACATCGAGAACTGGTCGCTGGGGCTGGATACCAAGATTTTGTTGCAGACCATTCCCAGAGTAATCTTTGGGAATGGAGCGTATTAATTTTCCGGCGGGTCTGCCTCTTCGGGCCGGCTCACCGGCATGTCCATTGTCACCGATTTGGCCCTTCTCAACGAAGTTGGGTCAACGACTACTTCACCGACGCCCGGCGGTATAATAACTTTAGCCTTCAGATCCGTTCCGGGGCGGCCCTGAAGCCGGTCAATCTCCTGCCGGACTCGCTGCAACTCGCGCTGGCTAAAATCAAGGTTTAGCTTCAACTCCAACGGAGACGCAGCGCCTGGCGATAGCTGCTGCTGTTCCAATTCACGCAGTTTGTGCTGCCAATCAGCGGCCTGCTTGCGCAGCGAGTCCAAAGCCAGGTCCACCACCGAAGGAATCTCGGAACTCTCCCCGGTTGCTCGTTCAGCCCAACCGGGTAGGGCAAGGTTCAGCACGTTCTCAATTTCGACCAGCAAGGCATTGCTGCTCAAATAAAGATCACCCAGATTGCTCACCCGCCCGCGCATGCTGTTAACCGCCCAAACCACAAAAGCGCCTATAATCAACAACATGCCGCCAGTGCTAACCAGGCAACCCAGGCTGTTGATAATAAAATCATCCAGAATAATAGAGTTGACCCCCAGGCCCAGCAAAGCCAAAATCACCCCAAACATAACAATTCCTGATAAGCGGGACATAATGACCCGCTGCGAGCGTTCGGCCAAAAGGTCTTTGGTCATCGCCCTGGGAATTTTTTTATCAAAATCAGGTTTGTTCAAGACGGCTTTGGCTTCGAGCCAAATTTGATTGAACTGTTCGCTGCGCGCCTCGTTATATTCATCGGCGGGCA
This sequence comes from Anaerolineales bacterium, assembly GCA_015075405.1. Classification (GTDB taxonomy): domain Bacteria; phylum Chloroflexota; class Anaerolineae; order 4572-78; family J111; genus DSQQ01. Next base: position 2,082,532 of record JABTUK010000001.1, on the reverse strand, counting down.
GGGTAGCGATGGTCCGCTGAAAAGCCAACACCGACAAGCGGACTTGCTGCAACTGGTCCAACTCTTGCGGTGTAAAATCCAATTGACCTGTCTCAATCATAAAAACAGTTTCCTCTGGCAAAAATTCAACAACAACCCCGATTATAACAAAGGTATGAGGGTCTGACAAAGGTTGACCAACTACAAATGCGCCCAAATAAAAAACCCGTCCCAATTGGGACGGGTTTTCTTTGACACAGAGCGGGCGATGAGATTCGAACCCACGACCTTCTCCTTGGCAAGGAGACGTTCTACCACTGAACTACGCCCGCATAACAACAGGGGCGGCAGGACTTGAACCCGCAACCTGCGGTTTTGGAGACCGCTGCTCTGCCAATTGAGCTACACCCCTATTTGAAAGGATGAAATATGAAGGATGAAGGTGGAAATTTTTTCATCCTTCATCCTTCATATTTCATCCTTATTAAGGTAGCGGGGGCGGGACTCGAACCCACGACCTCCAGGTTATGAGCCTGGCGAGCTGCCTCTGCTCCACCCCGCAATATTAAGGATGATCTTTTAGAATGAGTTTAGTACCCCCGATTCTGTCGGCTATGCCGTACCGTCATCTGTCTCACCCTGATTAGGATGGCAACGCCTAATTTGCAGGGTGTTACCCTGCTTCATCGTTGTTGCTGCGATGAGACCGAACCTTTACAGCCCGGCCCACTCACCTTGCTCTCGATTGCACGCTCGCCTAGCCGGTTTCGTTACCGAAAACCGCTGGTAGGCTCTTACCCTACCGTTTCAGCCATCACCTTCCGCCATCCTCCGGGTGTGTCCTGAGTTTGGCCAAGGGCTGGTTTGTTTTCTGTTGCGGTTGTAGTCATCCTGCTTTTAGCAGGAGGCCCTCACTTGCTGTTTCGTGAGGCAATCTTGCTTCTGAGGGTTTAGACTCAGAGCTGAGAGTCGGGAAGTTCCTCTACCCGGCTTTTCAGCCCGGATAGCGACGGCGCAACTCATTAAAAGATCAAATTTGTAAGGAGCAACCCCTTAGCGTCCCCGGCAGGATTCGAACCTGCGGCCTTTTGGTCCGCAACCAAATGCTCTATCCACTGAGCTACGGAGACTCAATTCCTGGAGTTTTAATTTGTTAACCTGCTGTGTCTCAACAGCAGGGACGATTATAGCACAGGTCGGAGGATGTGTCAACTATCGCGCAAACTAAAAATTAAAGCGTGCCTTCAAAATAAGCCGCCAACTCTTCCAGGGCATAACGTACCTGGCTCCACTCCTCCTGAAATAAATGTTTCTCAATCAACCGGGCCACGCTGCTCCGGCTAATGGAACTGGCCGCGCCACCTTCCTGTGAGGTAGCTAATCCGCCCAGAGCATTACCCAATGCCGCTGACGCCTCCCAGCTTAATCCCACCAGACGGCCCAATACAACGCCGGCATTAAAGCTGTCACCTGCCCCGGTACTATCCTTGACATTAATATTAAAAGCGGGCAAGCTAACCCGTTTGTTACCCACCGCCAAAATGCTGCCTTTGCGTCCGCGTTTGGCCACTACGGCACTGGTGCGGCCATCTAACAAATAATCCAGGCCGGCCTCAATTGAACGGCCTTCGGTGAGAATGGCCAACTCCGTTTCATTGGGAAAGATGACATCCAGCTTGGGTAAAACTTCCATGATTTGGCTGCGCGCGCGTAGCGCAGGTTCGGTGCCAATATCCAGGCTGACCCTGGTATAAGGCGAGTTCTTAGCCAATTCCAGGGCCATCAGGGTGGTCTCGTGTTGATGATAAGACAAAAACGAGTAGCCTGAGAGATGAATCCAGCGACAGTTGACAAAATAGGCGGGGTCAATGGCTGAGGCTTCGGTGAAAGTGTTCGCCCCCCTGGCCCCAAACATGGTCCGCTCGCCATCTACGGTAACGGCAATAAAAATTAATCCGGTGTTAACTTTAGGGTCAGTTTGAATATGAGTCCCATCCACCCCTGATTCGCCCAAATCGGCCAAAATCTGGTTAGCCAGGGCATCTTTGCCAATTCTGCCAATAAAACCAACATCCATGTCCATCTTGGCCAGAGCAACGGCGGTATTGACTGCCGAGCCACCGGTATGTATTTTAACCGTAGCCGCTACGGCCTCACCGCCAGGTCGAGGGTAGGCGGGGATAGTGAGAATAACATCCGCATTGATGTCCCCTATTACAATTATGTCGGGCATACCGATGTACTCCGGTAAGGTAAAAATTCAAAAATAAAGTAAGGTGTAGAACAAGTTCTGGAATGTTTTCACAAACGGGAATTTTCCTTACAAAACCTCAACATCGGGGGCGCTTGGTAAAACAACGCTAAAGTTACTCCCCTTCCCGACCACACTTTCCACCCAAATGCGGCCTTTATGCACCTCAACCATACCTTTGGCAATAGACAAACCTAGCCCCATCCCCTGATACTTGCGGGTAAGCGAAGGTTCCACCTGATAAAACTGATTAAAAATATGCGCGTACTCTGATTTAGGAATGCCGATACCCGTATCAATCACATTTAGCCAATATTTGAAACCCTTTAGCTCGACATTCACATGGATACGCCCCCCTTCCGGAGTAAATTTAATCGAATTGGAAATCAGGTTAGCCAGCACCAAATATATCTTTTGCCGGTCAGCCTCGATATTGAGGGGGCTATCATTAGGCACAAACTTGGTTGTAATAATTTGCCGCTTGCCTAGCACTAATTCCGAAAACTCTTGGGTGACATCCAGCACCAATTGGCGTAAAGAAAACATACTTCGCTCCAACTGAACTTCGTTGGTTTGAATATGGCGTAAGTTGACCATATCATCAATCAACGAGCGTAGCCGGATAGCACTGCTTAACACAATTTCAAGCTGCTCACTGGCCTGACCGGTCACATTATCCCGCAAAAAGGTAGCGTAGCCCAAAATGACGGCCAGGGGAGTTCTCAATTCGTGTGAGGCAATACTGACAAAATCGCCTTTGATCTGATCTAATTGGGATAACTCGCGATAGGCCTGCTGCAGTTCATCCAACAGCCGGGCATTTTCGATGGCAATGGCGGCCTGGGCGCTGAGGGTAGTGGCAATCTGGATGTCATCTTGGTTGAAACCATCTTCTGATTTTTTGTTAACAACTTCCAAAACCCCAATTACCTGATCACGCACCTTGAGCGGCACGCCCAAAATAGAGCGGGTTTCAAAGTCTGTCGTTTCGTCCACGCCCCGGTGCCAGCGCGGGTCATTCTTGGCATCTCGAATTAATAAGGGTCTATCTTTGCGAACAACCCAGCCGCCGATACTGTTATCCAGGGGCACCGAAACCTTTTTCAAAGCTTCCGTAGCGCCGCCCGTAGCTTCGGCAAAACGCAGCTCGCCAGTATGTTTGTCAATCAGCATAATCGAGCAGGCTTCGGTATTGGTTAACTCCGTAGCCGCCTGAATGATAATCTGCAAAAGAGGCTCAACACTCAACGTAGAGTTTAAAATCTGGCTAACTTTGACAATCCGCTCCAGGTAACCAATGCGCTTTTCCAGACCTTCTATCTTTTGCTCCAGCAAAATGGTCAGGTCTCGTTCATTTTCTGGCTCCATAGCTGGTTCCAAATTTGGCAGAGTCTTTTCTCTGTTAGAACCGTGGTGATCTTCGCTCAAGGTTGGCGAAGCCAAATCGTCAATTTCCTCCAGCCGCGAGGCTGTTCCCTTCTCCTGATCAGGTTGATCAGGCTGATCACCTAAGTATTTTAGCATTGATCTCTCGCTTATAATTAGGGGTATTCAAACTAAAAGAGCGAATTTATTCCTATTTTAGAGGTAAGGCATCCCCATTAGATTATAGCATAAATCAGGGATTTGTATATATCTTAAGAATTTGGTCTGAGCATGATTGCCGGATTGAGCTTAAGCAAACATTGCTCAATCGCCGCTTCAATGTCAATAGAAGTTTGCGTCGTTTGCCAACCCAGGTAAACAAGAAATTCATGATTACCGGCCGGTCCGGTAATCGGTGAAAGGGTGATACCTAACGGTTTGAAACCGATGCCCAGAGCAGCACTGATTGTGTTTTCCAATACTTGCCGGTGGACAAGTTTATCCCGCACCACGCCCCCTTTCCCTACCTGGCTTCGGCCCGCCTCAAATTGAGGCTTCACCAGGGCAATCACCAGACCAGGGGTAGTTAACCACTTTTGTGCGACAGGCAAAAGCAACGTTAAGGAGATAAAAGAGGCATCAATTGTCACCAGGTTAACCAATTCGGGCAGCGATTCCAGATAGCGAGCGTTTGTTTTTTCCATAACAACAACACGTTTGTCCTGGCGCAACTTCCAGTCAAGCTGTCCATACCCTACATCAATAGCGTAAACCCGGCTTGCGCCCCGTTGCAGCAAAACATCGGTAAACCCTCCGGTTGAAGCGCCTACATCAGCGCAGACAGCATTGAGCGGCTCAATCTCAAACTCATCCAACGCGGCGGCTAATTTTAATCCACCTCGACTGACATAAGGCAGGTCTTGCTCAATTGTGACTTCAGCTTCGTCGGGTACTTGTAAGCCCGGTTTCGTCATCACCTGGCCGGCAACGCGCACTTTGCCGGCCATAATCAACGCCTGCGCTCGATTTCTACTGTCGGCTAACCCTTTTTGGGTTAATAAAAGGTCCAGCCGTATCTTTGCCTTGCCCATATTACCTAAGCGTAGCACAATTACGGGCAATCTGCAACCTATAAAAGTTTAAAGGCTGGCATAATACCTGGCTCACTTTTGCCAAAGCTTCTACCCTTAAATATCATGTCTTATAACCACTTTATGGAGCTACAACTTGCTAACCGGTATTCTCAAATCATTACGTCCCAAACAATGGACCAAGAATGGCTTTATCTTTGCCGCCCTGATTTTTGATATTAAACTATTTCAAACCGAACCCTTTGCCAAGACCCTGTATGGATTTGTGCTGCTTTGTTTTCTGTCCGGTACGGTTTATATCATTAATGACTTAGTTGATGTGGAAAAGGATCGCCAGCATCCCACCAAAAGGAACCGGCCTATTGCCTCAGGAAGTGTGCCCATTCGGGTGGCAATCATTTCGGCTGTTGTCTTATCGGTGGCGTGCCTATCGTTAAGTTTTTGGCTCGATCCGACTTTTGGGATTGTGGCCCTCAGCTATTGGTTGTTGCAAATTGCTTATTCGTTGATCTTAAAGAATATCGTGATTGTGGATGTTTTAACTGTAGCCGGGGGATTTGTTCTACGCGTGGCGGCTGGCGTTGTTTTGGTTCAGGCCGAAAGGTTTTCCCCTTGGCTGTATGTGTTTACCGTGCTCCTGGCTCTATTTTTGGTTTTGGGCAAACGCCGCCAGGAGTTAGCTTTACTCAAAGAACAGGCCACCAATACCCGCGCCATTTTGGATGAATATAATCTGCCCTTTTTGGATGAAATGATGGCAATTGTCACCGCGGGCACGGTGATGACCTACTCCTTCTATACCTTTTCGGCCCCCAACCTGCCCGCTAATCACCTGATGATGCTGACTATTCCGTTTGTGCTTTACGGAATTTTTCGCTATTTGTACGTTATCCACGTCCAGGGGAACGGCGGCGCCCCCGATGAGGTCCTGCTAGTTGACCGCCCGTTACAAATAAGCATTGTTTTGTTTACCTTAACCGCCGTTGCCATTCTTTACTTTCGCTAAGCGGGAGATAGTTTTCCTCAGGCCTGACCCCAAATCCGGTTAAAATAAAAAGAGATACCTCTCTCCTGAGAGAAGTATCTCTGTAAATTGTTTGCTGGCAATATAAACAGCGCAGACTAGCGTTTTGTGTACTGCGGCGCTTTTCTGGCCCGTTTGAGGCCGGGCTTCTTGCGCTCTTTAGCCCGCGCATCACGGGTTAACATCCCGTGTTCGCGCAGTACTTTACGGTATTCAGGATCAGCTTTGAGCAAGGCACGGGCAATACCTAATCTTACCGCGCCTGCCTGCCCGGTTACGCCTCCGCCTGATACTTTTACAGTAACATTAAAGCGACCATCGGTACCGGTAACTTTAAGCGCCTCGTTGATCTGAAATTGATCCATATTCCGACAAAAATAGTCCTGAATCGGTTTGTCGTTGACGGTAAAATTGCCACTCCCGCCCGTATGCAAGCGCACCCTCGCAGTTGCAGTTTTGCGCCGACCAAGACCTTCGTAATATTGAGTATCTGCCATAGTTTAAGTCTCTTCCTCAATTAATCACAACTTTACAATTAGAACTCCATCGGCTTGGGCTGTTGCGCCTGATGGGGGTGATTGGGACCCGGATAAATTTTCAATTTCTTAAACAGTTGCCGCCCCAACCGATTTTTGGGCAGCATGCCGCGCACCGCGCTTTCCAGCACTCGTTCCGGGAACTTCTGTAACTGGTCGCGCAGGCTAATTTCTTTGAGGCCGCCAGGGTAGCCGGAGTGCCGGTAATACTTCTTTTGGCTCATCTTCTGGCCCGTCACGTGAACCTTTGCGGCGTTGATGATAATAACATAATCACCACAATCCACATGCGGGGTAAAAAGAGGCTTATGCTTGCCGCGCAAAATGGAAGCTGTGCGAGTTGCCAGCCGGCCTAATGTTTGCCCCTGGGCATCAATCACATACCAATCTCGCTGAATATCTGCTTCTTTAGCACTGATTGTTTTCACAGTTGTCTAACTCCTCAGAAAATAGTAAACAGTTGTCAGTAATCAGTAATCAGCGGTTAATCATACGGTTGAACTGATAACTGTTCACTGGTAACTGGGTAAGCGACCCGTACCAGGCACAAGCCGTGCGCTGGTGCTGGCGGAGCCGAGCGCGTCAAATCTCGCGCGTCCAGAATATTTTTAATCTCGCTAACAGCCAATTGCCCTAACCCCACTTGAATCAGGGTTCCGACAATAGTTCTCACCATTCGATACAGAAAGGCATTGGCTGTTATTTCAAAGTCTAGCAACTTGCCGTTGGCTGTCCATTCAGCTTGGCTAACCTGTCGAACCGTATTTTCACCCTGCGGCGGTTTGCCAAATGAGGCAAAATCGTGAGAACCAATCAGAAAGCGGCTGGCTTCATTCATCGCCCCCACATCTAAGGGCGACTTAACGTGATAAGCATACCGCCGCTGTAACACCTCGGGCCACGGTTGGTTAATAACCGTGTAGCAATAGGACCGGCTTAAGGCGCTAAACCGGGGATGAAACATCGAGTCCACAATTTTTAAATCGCTGACAACAATATCATCGGGCAAATTGGCGTTGAGCGCACGGTGCAGGTCTGCGAGCGAATGTTTCCACTTGACGTTAAAAGCAATCACTTGACCTGTGGCGTGAACTCCGGTATCTGTCCGACCGGCGCCATCTATCCGAATGGTGGATTGAGTGACTTGCTGAAGCGCTTTCTCAATCTCTCCCTGGACAGTCCGCCCACGCGCCTGAATTTGAAACCCAAGGAAGTCCGTGCCATCATATTCAATGACAGCTCGATAACGGGCCTTGCCGGTCACAAGCTCTCAAAAATCAGGCCTTATCTACCAACTCAAGCAAGGCCATCGGGGCGGCATCGCCATGACGCGGACCCAGTTTATAAATTCGCACATAGCCACCGGCCCGATTCTGCGCACGCGGCCCAATTTCGCCAAAAAGTTTTTGTAGTACTGCCGGGTCCGTTACATCACGGGCGGCCAAACGCCGCGAGTGTAAGTCGCCCCGCTTAGCCAAAGTAATCAGCTTTTCGGCAATAGGTTGCACACTTTTAGCTTTAGCTTCCGTCGTCGTAATTCTATCGTGTCTGAATAATTCAGTCGCCAGGTTGCGAAAGAGAGCCTTGCGATGATTGGTTGAGCGGCTCAGCTTTCGCCCCATTACATTGTGTCGCATGATTATTTCTCCTCAAAAACCAGCCGCAAAAGCGAGCCTATGATTAAAAGTCTTTGACCGCCACCGGGGAGCCATCGCCCCCTTCATCGGCCAGGACGCTCAGAAAGCCTTTTTCTTCCAGGCGCTCCATCAACTCGTCCAGCGATTTCTGCCCAAAGTTGCGGATTGCCAGGATTTCATCCTGACCCTTCTTCAATTTTTCCAGAATTTCACCCACTTGCGTGATACCGGCCCGCTTGAGACAGTTATAAGCGCGCACGGTAAGTTCCAACTCCTCGATGGGCGTTTCGTAAATCTTGCTCGGAATCCCACCTTCGGACTCGGTTTCAATGGGCGCTTCAATTTCGGTCACGCCGGCTACTAACGAGAAATGCTGCACCAAAATCTTGGCCGATGAACTAAGCGCATCATGCGGAGAAATGGTACCGTCGGTGCTAATTTCCAGGAGCAGCCGGTCATAATCGGTGTCCTGGCCAATACGCGCCCGCTCAACCACAAAATTCGCCTTCCGAATGGGGCTAAAGATAGCGTCAACCGGAATCTCACCAATGGGCAGCTTGCCGCGCTCTTCCGCCGGAGAATAGCCCCGGCCCATTTGCACGACCAACTCCATATCCAATTCGGCTTCCGATGAGTCAGCCGTTAGCAGATGCAGGTCAGGGTTGATAATTTCAACATGGGGCGGATACTCAATATCACCAGCGGTGATAACACCCTCGCCCTTGACCTCTACCCGTAGCCGGGCCGACTCATTCTGATGCAGTTTGAGCCGCAATTGTTTAACATTCAAAATCAGGGCCGTCATATCCTCGCGCACGTGGGGAATATCAGAAAATTCGTGATGCACGCCGCTAACGCGAATGGAAGTAACGGCTGCGCCGGTCAACGAAGAAAGCAGGACCCGGCGCAAGGCATTGCCCAGCGTAATCCCGTAGCCACTTTCTAGTGGACCGATACTAAAACGACCATAACTTCGAGTACTCGCCTCGGTTTCTATTTTGGGTAAGACCAAATTCATATCAGCCAATGGAACACCCTCCAAATACGTCTATCCAATAATCTATTATAAACCTCTAATCGTTGAACGTTGCCAACTCTACCAAACCTAATCAATTCAACCCAGCTTACCGGCTGTAATATTCAACAATCAGTTGTTCATTGAGGGTGACGTCAATGTGTTCGCGTGAAGGTTTGCTGACCACCCGGCCCGACAGCTCGGCCACGTTCAGGCTCAACCAACCCGGCACGCGTCCCTCATCTAAACTTTTTGCTACATCTTTAAAGTAAGTTGTCTTCCGGCTGCTCTCACGGACGCTGATTACATCCCCTTCGGAGACAATAAATGAGGAAATATTGGTTTTGCGACCATTTACCTCAAAATGACCGTGAGACACAAGCTGTCGCGCCTGCGGGCGCGAGGAAGCCAACCCTAACCGATAAACCACATTATCCAGCCGACTTTCCAAAATGGTGAGCAGGTTAACCCCGGTCAAACCTTTTTGACGTTGAGCTTCCTGAAAATAGCGCCGGAATTGTCGCTCAAAAACTCCGTAGAGTCGGCGCACCTTCTGCTTTTCACGCAACTGATTGCCATAATCCGACTCTTTGCGGCGGAACTGTCCTTGCCGCCCGTGCAATCCTGGCGGGTAAGAACGTTTCTCCACCGCACATTTGGGGGTAAAGCACCGGTCACCTTTGAGAAAAAGTTTTTCTCCCTCGGCCCGGCATAATCTACAAACTGAATCTGTATAACGCGCCAATTTATCCTCCTGAATCTAACTTTACTAAATGAAAGAGGTTTACAGGCTTGGCTGACCCTTCGTCCCTCTTAAAACTTTTACAAAGTTTAAGCACTTACCGACGTGAGATTAGACTCGACGCTTTTTGGGCGGACGGCAGCCATTATGCGGGATAGGCGTCTTATCGGTAATTGACCGCAACTTCATATCTGAGGCCTGCAAAGAGCGAATGGCCGCCTCACGCCCCGGCCCTGGCCCCTTGATAAACACATCCAGCTCACGCATGCCATGTTCTTGGGCCGCCTTCGCCGCATTTTTAGCCGCTAACTGAGCCGCATAAGGGGTGCTTTTGCGTGAACCTTTGAACCCGCTTGTCCCACCACTTGACCAGGAGATAACGTTGCCCTGTTGGTCGGTGATACTGACAATAGTATTATTAAAGGTCGCGTAAATATAAGCCCGGCCGTAACTTACATTTTTCTTTTCTTTTTTAGTCGTTGCCCGCGCCGTTCGAGCTTTTTGTTTTGCCATGAAATCTCCAAAATATCTAAATCCTGCGCATTTTGTAATATTTCACAAAAAGCGCAGAGATATATAATTACTTCCGAGCGGCCCGCTTCTTGCCGGCCACTGTCCGTCGAGCGCCACGCTTGGTTCGCGCATTGGTTCGCGTGCGCTGACCGCGTACCGGCAAGTTACGACGATGACGCATACCCCGATAGCAGCCAATTTCCTGCAAGCGTTTAATATTTAAACCGATCTCGCGCCGCAGATCTCCTTCTACCACATAATCACGGTCAATGATCTCGCGCAGACGGGTCACTTCTTCTTCGGCCAGGTCTTTAACCCGTGTATCTGGATTAATTCCCGTGCTTTTCAAAATTTCTTGACTGGTGGCTAATCCGATCCCATAAATATAAGTTAACCCGACCTCAACACGTTTCTCACGCGGCAGGTCAACACCGGCAATACGAGCCATACTCTCTCTCCTTACCCTTGGCGCTGCTTGTGACGGGGATTGGTACAAATAATCCGCACTACGCCCCGGCGTTTAATAATTTTGCAGTTATCACATCTACGTTTTATTGAAGGTCTTACTTTCATCATTACCATCCTCAGCAGGTTATTATCTGCTTTGTTACAATAAGGTCAAAATATAAGGCTCACCGTCGGTGATGGCAAAAGAATGTTCAAAGTGAGCCGATAATTTACCATCTTCAGTAACTACTGTCCAATAGTCGTTCAAAAGTTTGGTCTTCCAGGTGCCCATATTGACCATCGGCTCCAGGGCAATGGTCATACCCATTTTTAGCCGCATCCCTCGACCGCGCTGCCCAAAATTTGGTACTTGCGGGTCTTCATGCATATTGCGTCCAACCCCATGACCAGTATATTCCCGGACCACACTATAACCATGCCGCTCCGCGTAATCCTGTACGGCTGCCGAAATATCTTCCGTTTGACCGCCCAACCTTCCCTGACTAATCCCCTCGTAGAGGGCTTGTTCAGTTACGGCCAGTAATCGCTGCGCTTCTGCGGAAATTTGGCCGACCGGGATTGTTGTGGCTGCATCTCCCACCCAGCCTTTATAGTATGCGCCGCAGTCTACACTGAAGATGTCACCTTCTCGCAGTACTCGACTATCACTGGGAATTCCATGCACCAATTCTTCATTGATACAGGCCGTAATTGTTTTAGGGAAGGGTGGCCCCCCTTCGCGCTGGTTGGGATAACCTTTGAAAACAGGGATAGCATTATGTCGTTTCAAGGCATCTTCGGCGATACGATCCAGTTCGCCGGTCGTGACGCCAGGTTTCGTATGCCGTCGGATTTCATCTAAAGCTAAGGCTACAATTTTCCCTGCCTGGCGCATCAGTGCGATTTCTTCTTTAGATTTTAAGACAACACGCCGCGTTTTGGTCTGGAACATACTACTGGCAGAAGTTACTTCATCATTGCCACTAAAGCTTAGAGAGCAACTACTTTCCTTATGATTAACTAATAAAGCCCTCGTAGTGACGCATCAGCAATTGGGCTTGAAGTTGTTTCATGGTGTCCAACACCACACCGACCACAATCAAAAGCCCAGTACTGGTGATGAGTAGAGCTTGGGTTTGGCTACCACTTTGATTCACCCCAGGGATAATATTCACCAACCAGGGCAGAATTGCGACGCCACCCAACAACAGCGCCCCGACCAGGGTAATCCGCTGCAAGACCGTATTCAGATAAATCTCGGTACGTTTACCCGGTCGTAAACCCGGAATAAAACCGCCTTGCCGCTGCAGATTGTCAGCCAGGTTTTGCTGTTTGAAGATAACATCGGTATAGAAGTAGGTAAAGCCAACCACCATAATGAAGTAAAGAATCCAGTAGGGATACGAAGTTGGATTCGGGCTAAAATATTGAACCACAAAGTTGGCGATACTGGCTATAACTGGGTACTGGCTAAACTGGAAGTAACCGGCTACTGCGCTCGGAAAGATCATAATAGATTGGGCAAAAATGAGCGGGATCATCCCGGCGCTGTTAACTTTCAACGGGATGTGAGTACTCTGCCCACCATACACTTTTGTGCCGCGTACTCGCTTACCATACTGGACCGGAATACGCCGCTGTCCTTCTTGAACAAAAACTATCACGGCAATCGTTAAAATGGTAATCAGCGCAAACACGACCAGATTAAACCACTCCTGCCGGCTGATAAAGTTACCAATCTGGCTGGGAATTTGGGCCGCAATACCACCAAAGATGATAATCGAAACCCCATTGCCAATACCCTGCTCGGTGATAAGTTCACCCATCCACACGGCCACCATCGTTCCCGCCGTCATCGTCAGCAGGGTAGCAATGGTCGCCAACGGATTGACACTAAACCCAAAATTGGTAATAACCCCCGGCACCGAATTTTGAATAAAGACAACCTGCCCATAAGCCTGAAGCATAGCCAGGGGCACGCTCAACCAATGGGTGTACAGATTGATCTTGTTCCGGCCCTGTTCACCCTCTTTGGACAGTTCTTGCAATTGCGGCACCAGCGGCGTCAACAATTGAATAATAATGGAGGCCGTAATGTAGGGATAAACCCCCATGGCCATTACCGAGAACCGGGCCAGCGTTCCCCCCGAAAGGAGGTTCAAAAACTGAACAATGGTACTCCCCTGCTCCCCCGACTCTAAAAACTGTTGTAAGGCCGCGCCGTTCACACCCGGTACCGGCACGTGCGCCGCGGCCCGATAGGCAACCAGAATCAAAATCGTAAAAATAATTTTACGTCTAAGGTCCGGGAGCGTAAATGCGTTGCGAATCGCTTCTATCATCAGAAAGTTAAATCCTTCTTTTAGCAACGAGTTTGTAGTGACGACTTTAGTCGTTTTCTAGCCGAAATAGCCTGCGACTTAAGTTGTTACTACAAGTTCTCAGGCCAAGGGTAAAACTTCGACGGTACCGCCGGCTGCTTCAATTTTTTCCCTGGCGCTTTTTGAGAATCGGTGCGCTTTGACCGTCAGAGCAGTGGTAATTTCACCATTTCCCAGAATTGCCACAGCTTTATCTGAGCTTTTAATAACCCCTGTCTCAATCAAAACTTCCGGCGTTATTTCCTGGTAGCCTTCGCCAAATCTTTCCTGCAAAAATTCAACATTGACCGGCTTGTACTCCACCCGCCGGATATTTGTGAACCCTCGCCGGAAGGGTAAGCGCCGCACCAACGGCAACTGACCGCCCTCGAAGTAAGGCCCTTTACCACCCCCGGAACGGGCATTTTGCCCCTTGATACCCCGGCCCGAAGTTTTGCCGCTTCCCGAGGCCATCCCCCGGCCAATTCTTTTTTTACGCTTATGACTCCCCGCAGGGGGTCTTAAATCATGTAACTGCATGACTTGCTGCCTCCAATTAGGCTTCTTCGACCACTTGTACCAGGTGAGAAACCTTGTTAATCATCCCCCGGATAACCGGCGTATCATCATGTTCGACAATTTGACCAAGCCGGCGCAAACCTAAAGCTCGCACGGTGTTTTTCTGTCGCACCGAGTAACCAATGGCGCTTTTAACCCATTTGACTTTCAGGGCTTTCGCTTCTTTATTAGCCATTGTTCCCTCTCCCCAGCCAGAATGGTTGGACCCGGTTGAGCGGAATGCCCCGATTTTGAGCGACTTCCATCGGGTCTTGCAGTTCGTTGAGCGCCTTGACTGTCGCTTTTACCACATTCAAAATGTTGGAGCTACCTTTGCTTTTGGTCAAAATATCATGGATACCCGCCGCTTCAACGACCGCGCGCACCCCACCGCCAGCAATAACCCCTGTACCCGGCGAGGCAGGTTTCAAAAACACCTGAGCGGCGCTAAAACCGGAAGTAATTTCGTGGGGAATGGTTGTACCCGACATCGCAATTTTGCGCATATTGCGTTTGGCCCGCTCCGACCCTTTGCGAATAGCCTCAGGCACCTCACGCGCCTTACCAATACCAACGCCCACGCTGCCCTTGCCATCGCCAACCACCACACAGGCCCGGAAACTAAACCGCCGCCCACCTTTGACAACCTTGGCTGTACGCGCAATATGAACGACTCGCTCGTCAAGTTCTTCTACCGCATCCTGAAATTCACGCTTTGCCATAAAAATCCCCTTATCTTAAAATTTCAGCCCGGCTTCACGCGAGGCGTCGGCCAATGCTTTAACTCGACCATGATATTTATACCCGCCGCGATCAAAGACCACCTGAGTGATACCCGCTTCCAAAGCCCGCTCGGCCACTAATTTACCCACCAGCGAAGCGCGTTCGGTCTTGCCCTTGCCGGCGGCTATCTCCGCTTCTCGAACATTGCTATCCAGGCTAGAAGCTGAAACCAGAGTTACCCCTTTAGTATCGTCAATAACCTGGGCATAAATATGGTTCAAACTGCGGAATACATTCAGGCGGGGCCGTTCGGGCAGCCCGGATAAATGTTTGCGTACTCGCGCTTGGCGGCGCTTTCTGGCTACGTATGACGGATTAGTTTTTCCCATAATTCCTCCAATAAGCAAGCGCCAAAGCGATTACTTGGCCTTACCAGCCTTACCAGCTTTGCGCCGGACTTTTTCTTCAGCATAGCGAATCCCTTTACCCTTATAGGGTTCCGGCGGGCGAGTCCGGCGGATACGGGCAGAAATCTCACCCAATACTTCTTTATCAATTCCGGTTATCGTCAGATCACGACCGGTCTTATCTATCTCAAAACTGACCCCCTGGGGCGGCTCAAAAACAACGTTATGCGAATAGCCCACATTCAGAACCAGTTTTTTACCTTCCACCGCCGCCTTGTACCCAACCCCTTCGATGTACAACTGGCGTTTGAAACCGGTACTGACGCCGGTAACCATGTTATTAAGCAAGGCACGGGTTAAGCCATGCTTAGAACGATGGGTGCGGTGATCGCTGTGACGGGTTGTGACCACCTGACCATCTTCTTGTTTCAACTCGATTTCGGGGGGAAAGTCTCGCTGTAACTCACCTTTTGGGCCCTTCACCACCACCGAGTTTTTGTTTATATCTACAGTTACCCCTTTCGGGATAACCACAGGCAATCTACCTATTCTCGACATGTCATCACCTCAACTATAACTACCTGAACTCATCGGCAGCGTTTACCAGACGTTGCACAGTACTTCGCCGCCCACTCCCAGGCGACGCGCCTGCCGGCCTGTCATGACCCCTTTGGAAGTAGAAACGATGGAAATACCGAGGCCGCTGCGGACCCAGGGAATATCTTCCTTTTGATAATAAGCTCGCCGGCCAGGTTTGCTCACCCGTTCCAGATTGGTAATCACCGGGCGAGGGTGGCGTTCGCGAGTATACTTCAAATGAATTAGCAGCGTCGAGCCAATCTTACCAGGTAAAACTTCGTAATCCTGAATAAAGCCTTCTTCTTTTAGAATCTTGGCAATTGCCTCACGCACTTTCGAACCGGGCATCGCTGCCTGAGAGTGACGAGCCATGCAGGCATTTCTAATGCGGGTCAGCATGTCGGCAATGGGATCAATAGCGCTCATACAGTACCTCTTCCAGAAAAGTCACAAATAAAAACAAGACATATTTTTCTTGCCTGCTCGTTCTTGAACAAAATTCAGAAACGACCAGACAAGAAAACTAACTCTACCAGCTTGATTTAACCACGCCGGGAATTTTGCCCTCATTTGCCAATTGGCGGAAACAAATCCGGCACAAGCCGAAGCGGCGCATGTAAGCTCGTGGGCGGCCGCATTGGCTGCACCGGTTATGCACCCGTACTTCAAATTTCCGACGTTGTTCGCGTACAATCATACATTTTTTTGCCATCAGTAATCCTACCTTTTAAAGGGCATCCCCATTAAATCTAACAGCCGCCGGCCTTCTTCATCGGTCTTGGCTGTGGTGACAATGTTAATCTCCATCCCGCGCAGTTTGTCAATCTTATCGTAATCAATCTCAGGCCACGACAACTGCTCGGTGAGACCCAGGCTGTAATTGCCCCGCCCATCAAAACTATCAGGTGATACCCCCCGAAAGTCACGCTGGCGGGCCAACGAAATGTTAATCAGCCTGTCCAAAAAATCCCACATCCGGCTGCCACGCAGGGTCACTTTGGCCCCAATAGAGTTACCCTCGCGCAGCTTAAACGTAGCAATGGACTTTTTAGCGCGGGTAATCACGGGGCGCTGGCCAGTAATGATCCGCAGATCACCCGTAGCATTTTCCAGAGCCTTGGCGTTTTGCAACGCCTCACCCAAACCGATATTTACGACTGCTTTAGTAATGCGCGGCACTTCGTTGATATTGGAGTAATTAAACTCCTTTTGCAAGACCGGCACTACCTCATCTTTATACTTATCCTTTAATCGAGGCATAATTGTTTCCTTACCATCCCAAAAATTACGACACTTTGTCAATGGGCGTGCCGCAGCGTTTGCAAAACCGCAGTTTCTTGTCGCCTTCAATCCGAAAGCCGACCCGGCTGGCCTCATCACAATTGGGGCAAACCAGCATGACATTTGAAATATGTACTGGCGCTTCTCGTTCGATGATGCCGGTCTGAGTGCGCGTCTGGCTGATAGGGCGCTGATGCTTTTTGCGAATATTGACGCCTCTGACGACTAGTTTATCGCCGTCGGGATTACGCCGGACCCGGCGATTGTCGCGATCAACATACCAGTCTACCAGAATTTTTTCCACCTCGCCCCGCGCGCCGATTTCGTTGCCGGTAATAACTTGAACCGTATCACCTTTTTTAATTCGCTGCATGTTGTAATCTCCTTAATGTACCCGTGGGCGCAGAGGCGGCTAAAGCACTTCCGGGGCCAACGACACAATCCGCATGAACCCCTTTTCGCGCAATTCGCGTGCGACTGGTCCAAAGATACGGGTGCCGCGCGGGCCTTTGGCTTCTGAATCTAAAATTACGGCGGCATTATCATCAAATTTGATGTAAGAACCATCGGGCCGACCTATCTCTTTGGTCGTCCGCACCACCACCGCCTTGACCACATCGCCCTTTTTCACCGAACCCTGCGGCGCGGCTTGCTTTACCGCGGCCACAATAACATCGCCAACCGTGGCATAGCGCCGCCTTGAACCACCGACGACCTGGATACACAGGATTTCTTTGGCCCCGCTGTTGTCCGCCACTTTCAAGCGGCTTTCTTGTTGTATCATGATCCTTTACTCCACCACTCTCTCAAGATGAATCAACCCGCAGGTTCTAGGCTGCCTGTTTCTCCAGAATTTCAACCAAAGCCCAGCGCTTCTCTTTGCTCATCGGTTTAGACTCGATAATCTTAACAACATCGCCCATGTGCGCGCTGTTTTGCTCGTCGTGCGCCTTGTATTTCTTATGGTAGCGCATAACTTTGCCGTACTGGGGATGGCGCTTAATCCGGTCCACCTGCACCACAATGGTTTTGTCCATTTTATCGCTGGTCACCCGACCCACCAAAACTTTACGTTGCTCTCTAGCCATTGTTGTTTAGCTCCTGATCCACTAAATTAGGCCGTGGCCCGTTTGCGTTCGCCGAGAATTGTTTTCATCCGAGCAATATCCCGCTTGAGCACAGTAAACCGGTTGGGGTCTTTCACCTGACCAATCGTTTTCTGAAAACGCAGGTTAAAAAGCTCTTCATAAGCCTCTTCCAGCTTGGTTTGAATTTCGCTATCAGATAGGTTTCTAATTTCAAACGCTTGCATGGCTTCTCTCCTAACCGATGTTCCGCTGCACAAACTGAGTTTTGATGGGTAGTTTGTGAGCTGCTAGGCGCATCGCTTCTTTAGCCGAATCTTCCGGCACACCGGCAATTTCAAACAGTACCCGGCCTGGCTTAATAACCGCAACCCAGTGATCAACCGAGCCTTTCCCGCTACCCATCCGGGTTTCGGCTGCTTTGGCGGTTACGGGCTTATCGGGAAAAATGCGAATCCACAGCTTTCCACCCCGGCGCACATAACGAACAATCGCCCGGCGAGCCGCTTCGATCTGGCGGCTGGTCATCCAGCAAGGCTCTAATGCTTGCAGGCCATACTCCCCAAAGGACACTTCGGCCCCCCTAGTCGCCTGGCCTCTCATTCTGCCCCGCATTTGTTTTCGATATTTTACACGTTTAGGCATTAACATAATCAAATTTCCTTTTCACAGCCAAGACAGAGGATAGAAGATTGAAGAGGGTAGATAGTAAATACTTTCTACCTACTATCCTCTATCTTCTGTACTTAGGGCATTACGTAGGCCCCAACGGGTTGTTCTTCTTTGGGTTTGGGCAAAATCTCACCCTTGTAAACCCACACCTTAATCCCGATCTTGCTGAAAGTGGTTAACCCTTCCACGTTAGCATAATCAATGTCGGCCCGTAAGGTATGGCGCGGAATTTGCCCTTCGCGTTGTGTCTCCCGGCGAGCCATATCGGAGCCACCTAAACGCCCGCTACAGGTAATCATCACCCCTTGCGCCCCGGCCTTCATAGCTCGGCGAACTGCCTGCTTCATGGCCCGCTTGTGCGAAACCCGCTTCTCAATCTGCTGGGCAATACTCTCACCGATAAGAAAAGCATTGATGTCCGGATTTTCAATCTCGGTCACATCAATATGAACTTTTTTCTGCGTCAGCGCTTCCAGCTTTTTGCGTAGTTGGTTAACCGCCGCCCCTTTTCGCCCAATTACAATACCAGGTTTTGAAGTACTGATTTTTACAGTGACCTGTTTGGCTGCGGGCAGGCGCTCAATCTCAACACTGGCCACGCTTCCACGCTCATGCAGGCCGAAGACCAGCTTCCGAATGGCCATGTCTTCTTCTAACAACTCGCGATATTCCTTGCCTTCGGCAAACCATCGGGCGCGATGGTCCTGCACAAAACCTAATCTAAATCCTATGGGATGAACTTTTCGACCCAAGCTATATCTCCTTCATAGATAGTAGACAGTAGACGGTAGACAGGGCATTTATAGAACCTGCTACTTGCTACCCTGCTTTCTCTTCCAACACCACCGTAATGTGGGATAGACGTTTTTTGATCGGTTTAAACCGGCCTCGTGCCCCATACCGTGCCCGGCGCAGTCGCGGCCCTTCATCCACAGAAATGGCCGCAATGACCATATCTTCCGCGTCAAGGGCAAAATTTTCTTCGGCGTTAGCCAGCGCGCTCTTGACGGTTTTGTAAACCGGATCAGCCGCTGCTTGCGGCAATAGCTTTAACACTTCTAAAGCTTGCTGCGCTGGCAAACCCCGCACGCTATTGACCACCCGGCGCATCTTGATCGGCGCGCCGATAATATACTTACTTACTGCTCTCACTTGAAAATCAGCCATCGTCTTAACCTCTTAACGAGTGGATTTTTCTTTGGCCACATGGCCGCGGAAAAATCGAGTCGGCACAAATTCACCCAGCCGATGTCCCACCATATTTTCGGTGATGTAAATCGGCACGTGGCGGCGACCGTCATGGATGGCCAGGGTGTGTCCCACCATCTGCGGAAAGATAGTGCTCGCCCGCGACCAGGTTCGGATAACCCGTTTTTCCCCGGCCGCATTCATCGTTTCAATTTTTTTCAATAGTTTCGGCTCAATAAATGGCCCTTTTTTCAACGAACGAGTCATTGGCTAATCTCCTCTGCCCTTACCGTCTCTTATTCCGCCGGCGGCGCACAATATATTGCTCGGTGCGTTTGTTCGTGCGTGTTTTCGCGCCCAAAGCCGGTTTACCCCACGGCGTTTTGGGAGCAGCCATACCCACCGGCGACCGGCCTTCGCCCCCGCCATGCGGATGGCTGTTCGGGTCTTGCGCTGTACCGCGCACCCCTGGCCGAACACCTAGCCAGCGCTTGCGCCCAGCCTTACCCAGCACCACATTACTGTGGTCCACGTTACCCACCTGACCAATCGTCGCCAGGCAATTTTGGCTAATCAAACGAACTTCACCGCTAGGCATACGCACCTGGGCATAAGAACCTTCTTTGGCCAATAACTGGGCCGAAACGCCTGCAGAACGAACCAATTGCCCGCCCTTTCCAGGCTGCAACTCAATGTTATGCACCTGAGTGCCTAAGGGAATACGGTAAATCGGCAGAGCGTTCCCTACCCGGATTTCCGCCGTCGGGCCTGACATCACGGTGTCGCCAACTTTCAGACCCACCGGGGCCAGAATGTAGCGTTTTTCGCCGTCGGCGTAAACAAGTAGGGCAATCCGAGCGGTTCGATTGGGATCATACTCTATGGAACTGACTTTGGCTGCGATCCCGTACTTGTCACGTTTGAAGTCAACCAGGCGATAGCGCTGTTTATGACCACCGCCCTGATGTCGCACTGTAATCCGGCCTTGATTATTACGACCGGCTTTTTTTCGCAGCGGAGCAAGCAGGCTCTTCTCCGGTCCAACCCGCGTAATTTCTTCAAAAGTTGAAACCGACATTCCCCGCCGGCCTGCCGAGGTCGGTTTGTATAATTTTACCGGCATAGCTTATACCCCCTCAAAGGCTTCGATGCGCTGCCCAGGGGACAGGGTCACGATGGCTTTTTTCTGAGCCGACTGTCGCTGAACCCGCTTGCGGCCCCAACGACCAAACTTAGGCGCTCGATTGATAATGCGCACCTTGACCACATCCACATCAAAAATATAGGAGACGGCCTGAGCAATTTCAACTTTGTTAGCCCACTGGTGAACTACAAAAGTGTACTGCCCTAACTCAGCCGCAAGGTTGCTCTTTTCTGTATTGATCGGGCGGATAATAACCGCGTAAGGATTCATTTCCACAGGTAGTACCTCTCAAAATAAAATACAGTCTTTCTTATCAAATCACGTTAAGGAATAAAAAGCTGTCCTTAAATTCCTTATTCTAAAAAAGTGGATCCTCATAACAAGTCGTATCACCAGAAGCCGTCCGCCATAAATGAGGATTGTTTTGAATACCTGTTTCGGCCCCATACCAAGTAGGACAAATATTACTTGGAAATGTCGAAAGAATATTATGATTTCCACCGCCAATACTTCCCGGCCATAACGTAAAACCAACATTGGGCTTCCAATACTCGGGGTGGTAGTGATAAAAATTCATAAGGATATGAGGGTCTGATGAGCCACTATACACCTCTTCCGAGGTAGCTTGGGCATAATATATCTGCTTACTACCACTACGAACCTTAACTACATCAATAGGTGTATTTTGGGCGTTGTAAACACGTACTACCCACCATGATTGCCCAGAATATGTAGCTAACTCTACTCTGGTCCAAATATTACTTCCAGGGCTTATACCCATACCTCCATACTTACCCACACATCCTCTTGTAACACCATCTTGACCAACCCAACCCGGAGTTCCTTTAAGACAATCTACCCCTGATTCTGCATAAACAAACCAACGGGCTTTGCTATTGTCTGTAAGAATACCAACTTGTACAAATTTTCTGGAATATACATTACCATTCCATTGACCCAAGTCTATTCCGAACCAACCAGAAGTCGCATTACTGTTTTGATTGTTAGGGGCAGCGGCGGGATAAATATAATGCCTATAATCAAGATACTGCCCTTTTGTAACTGACCAGTCATCTACTCTAAGATTACCAATAACAAAATCGTTTCCTGCTGAAGCTATAGGAACTATTATCATCAATACAACCAGTGACAACCCAACTAAATATACCTTGTTCCTAATATACATCATTCATCTATTCCTTGTATATGAGTATTGTCAAGCTATTAAAAGACTGATGTTAAGGTTCAGATGTGGGTATAGACTCAGGCAAAGGAATTTGTCTCATCATAAAGCTAGTAGGTGGTATATTAGTTTCTATTTCATCATTTGGGGACAACCCCAAAATCGAATGTAAATCTTTGCCTTCACCTGCATCAAGTTGTTCCGGAAGGATAAGTATCTTGATATAGTCCCCATTTTCCTTGAGTACAATAAATGTGGCCTTATCGTCTTCAGAAGTACCATCAGGGGTCATATCAATCACTTCCTTAAATGGTATAGGTGTCACTGTAGGGGGAGAAACATCATCGGAAGCATCCTCATCAGGAGACGGGGTATGGGTAGCATCTGGAGCAGGTACAGATGTCATATCAGGTAAGGGAGGCGGTGGAGCAGGTTCAGGTGTTTGTGCACCAACCACCCAAGCGACTGCTATCACAATTACAATTGTTAATATTGCAACCAATACATTTCTTTTCATGGCATACTAATTCCTGTTTATTGGGTAAAGTGTACTTAACCCAATAAATTTTCTATCGCCAATACTGCATCCTTGGGCATAATGACGTAATTGTGGCCTAAAAGGTCGCGGATGTTAAGGTATCCGGCCCGGATGGTTTTAACATTTTCCAGATTGCGGGCGCTCTTTTCCACATTCTCGTTGCGCTCAGGCAGCAGGATGACCGCGCTGCCGGAAACCTGGAGATTATCAAGCAATTGCAACACTTCAACGGTCTTGGGTTGATCGAAGGCCAGCTTATCCAGCACAATAAGCTGCTCCGCCGCCGCTTTGGCTGATAACGCCGAGCGTAGGGCCAATCGCCGCATTTTGCGCGGCATTTTTTGGGTGTAATCGCGCGGAACAGGTCCATGCGCCTTACCACCGCCTACAAAAATCGGCGCTTTGCGGGAACCGTGCCGAGCGCGGCCTGTCCCTTTTTGGCGGAACCACTTGGCCGTTGTTCGAGACACTTCACCCCGTGTTTTGGTCTTGTGCGTACCCAAACGCTGATTGGCTAACTGCCGCACCAACGCTTGATGCATGACCGCCGTGTTCGGCTCAATCCCAAAAATGTCATCGCGCAGCTCGAGTTCTTCAATCGTCGTACCGCTGGTGTTTTTAACATTGATCTTCATGGCCCACTCCTAACCTTTCACCGCTTTACGCACAATCACCAGGCCATTTTTAGCCCCAGGGACAGCGCCACGAACCGCGATGACATTCTTCTCGGCATCTACCAGAGCTATTTTAAGATTCTGCACCGTGACCCGATCGTTGCCCATTCGACCTGCCATGCGCGTCCCTTTCCAGACACGGCCCGGCGTTGTACCGGCCCCAATCGAACCAGGAGCGCGCCAGCGATCAGACTGGCCGTGCGTTTTGGGTCCGCCACTAAACCCGTGCCGTTTGACTCCACCGGCAAAACCCTTACCTTTGCTGGTACCGATAACATCTACCACATCACCGGCGGCAAAAATGGAGGCATCAATTTTTTGGCCTTCCTGGTACTCATCGGGATTAGACACCCGGAATTCGCGCAGGTATTTCACCGCCGGAGACCCCGATTTTTTCAGATGGCCTGCCTTCGGTTTATTCAGACTTTTCTGGCGCAAATCGCCAAAACCCAACTGTACCGCGCTGTAGCCATCATTTTCAACCGTTTTCTTTTGCGTTACATAGCAAGGCCCAGCCTCGATGATGGTCACGGGAATAATAATCCCTTTCTCATCAACGATCTGGGTCATGCCAACTTTCTTGCCCAATATTTGTGTCATTTTATTTTAGGTTCAGGAACTGTAACCGCACCGGCCATCATTCCTTGAACCCATTCCCCTTTCCCATTCTTATCCGCGCCGCCAATTAGGGCGCGTGCTAACTAAGAATTTTTACTCTATTTGATCTCAACATCCACGCCCGCCGGCAAATTTAGCCGAACCAAGGCGTCAATGGTTTTTGATTTGGGATCCACCACATCAATCAATCGCTTATGGGTGCGGATCTCAAACTGCTCGCGTGAGTCCTTGTCAATGAACGGTGAGCGCAGCACAGTGAACTTCTCGATCTTGGTTGGCAGTGGAACTGGTCCTACCACAACGGCTCCGGTTCGTTCGGCTGTATCTACAATCTGTCGCACCGACTGATCCAACACGCGGTGATCATATGCTTTCAATCGAATTCTTATTCTATGTTTGGACATAGTTTCTCCGTTGGTTAGGTTGCGGCGCTTACCGTCGCGGCCTGACTTTAGGCAATAATCTTGGTGATGACGCCAGCGCCAACCGTCCGCCCACCTTCACGGATGGCGAACTTCGACCCATCTTCCAACGCCACCGGCACGATCAACTTCACCTTTAAAGTGATGTTGTCCCCAGGCATCACCATCTCTACCCCTTCCGGCAACTCCACCGACCCCGTCACATCCATCGTCCGAATGTAAAACTGCGGCCTGTACCCGTTGAAAAACGGCGTGTGCCGACCCCCTTCTTCTTTCTTCAAAATGTAGATCGCCGCTTCAAACTCTGTGTGCGGGGTGATGCTCTTGGGCTTGGCCAATACCTGTCCCCGCTCGATGTCATCCCGTTCCACTCCCCGCAGCAACACCCCAATGTTGTCCCCCGCGATCCCTTCGTCCAACAACTTGCGGAACATCTCCACCCCGGTGCAAACCACACTCCGCGTCTCTTTCAACCCCACAATCTCGACCGTCTCGCCAACCTTGATCTTACCCCGTTCCACCCGACCTGTCGCTACCGTCCCCCGTCCTTTGATGCTGAACACATCTTCTACCGGCATCAGGAACGGTTTGTCTACCTGCCGTTCCGGCGTCGGAATGTAGCTGTCCACTGCATCCATCAACTGCCAGATTGCGGCATAGGCCGGATCATTCGGATCACTGCTCGTGCTCTCCAACGCTTGCAGCGCACTCCCCCGAATAACCGGTATGTCATCCCCCGGAAATTCGTAGCTGCTCAATAGCTCCCGCAACTCCAACTCCACCAACTCCAACAACTCCTCATCATCCATCATATCCACTTTGTTCAGAAACACCACCATCGCCGGCACTTCTACCTGCCGGGCTAACAAAATGTGTTCCCGCGTCTGTGGCATCGGCCCATCCGGGGCGCTCACCACCAAGATCGCTCCATCCATCTGCGCCGCCCCGGTGATCATATTCTTGATGTAGTCGGCGTGCCCAGGGCAGTCTACGTGCGCGTAGTGCCGTTTCTCGGTCTGATACTCCACGTGGGCAATGGCAATGGTGATGCCCCGCGCTTTTTCTTCCGGCGCGTTGTCTATGCTGTCAAAGGCCCGAAAGTTGGCCCAACCCTTCAAACTCAGCGTTTTGGTTATCGCTGCCGTCAAGGTCGTTTTGCCGTGATCTACGTGTCCAATTGTCCCCACGTTGATATGCGGTTTATCCCTCACAAATGCTGCTTTCGCCATACTCTTTTGGTCTCCTTCGTAATGCCGTTGAAATATTTAACAAGCTTGCCTCTGCGAAAATAGAACTCGTTTCTCTAAGTTTTCAGATTCTTGATGTCTGAGACAAACCCGTTAATTATATTAAAATGTGTTGCTTTGGCAAATCTTTCCACCGGTTACAATGCGTTTTAGCTACGCTTTGGCTCCGGTTTAACTACGCTTTTGAGCCAGCCACAATCTTTTCTTTCAAGCTTTGCGACACCTCGGCGTAATGGTCAAATTCCATAGTGAAGGTCGCCCGTCCTTGTGTGCCTGAACGCAAATCAGTGGCATACCCAAACATTTCCGACAGGGGCACCAGCGCGGTGATAGACGTTACCCCACCGCCGCGAGGCGTCATTCCTTCAATAGCTCCCCGCCGGGAGGACAGATTGCCCATCACATCGCCGGTGAACTCTTCCGGAGTTGTCACTTCGACCTTCATGATCGGCTCCAGCAAAACGGGCGCGCCTTTTTGCATCGCTTCCTTAAAGCCCATCGAACCAGCAATTTTGAAGGCCATTTCTGAAGAGTCAACTTCGTGGTAAGAACCATCCACCAGGATGGCTTTCACATCAACCACCGGGTAGCCGGCCACCACCCCGGTAGACAGCGCTTCTCTGATGCCTTGCTCTACGGCCGGGATATATTCCCTGGGAATAGCGCCACCGACAATTTTACTCTCAAATTCAAAGCCTTTACCTTTTTCCAGCGGCTCGACTTCCAGATGAACATCGCC
Source organism: Anaerolineales bacterium (assembly GCA_015075405.1). Classification (GTDB taxonomy): domain Bacteria; phylum Chloroflexota; class Anaerolineae; order 4572-78; family J111; genus DSQQ01. The sequence continues at coordinate 2,056,514 of JABTUK010000001.1, read as the reverse complement.
AAACTGCCCCCGACCACCACTTTGTCGCACAAAACGACCCTGCGCTTTGGCCGGACGGGTAATCGTCTCTCGATAAGCCACTTGAGGCCGGCCCACATTCGCCTCAACCTTAAATTCACGGCGCATGCGCTCCACCAACACTTCCAGGTGAAGTTCGCCCATGCCAGAAATTTGGGTTTGGCCGGTATTCTCGTCGGTTCTTACCTGGAAAGTAGGATCTTCTTCGGCCAACTTTTGCAATGCAATGGATAATTTATCCTCATCAGCTTTGGTTTTAGGCTCAATAGCCAGGTTAATAACCGGTTCGGGAAATTTAATCGACTCCATCACGATGGGACGCGAGGGGTCGGACAGTGTTTCGCCGGTGAAGGTGTTTTTTAACCCAACGACGGCGGCAATATCGCCCGCATAAATTTCTTTGATTTCTTCGCGGTGGTTGGCATGCATTTGCAGCAACCGGCCCAGCCGCTCTTTTTTACTGCGTGACGTATTTTGCACATTTTCGCCCGCCTCGGCCGCACCGGAATAGACCCGGATATAGGTTAAACGACCTACAAACGGATCCGTTACGATCTTAAAGGCGAGAGCGACAAACGGATCGTTCTCATCGGCAAAAACAGTAATTTCTTGTTCATTATGGGGATTGAGACCGATCTTGGGGGGTACATCTTTGGGTGAGGGTAAATAATTCACCACCGCATCAAGCAGCCGCTGGACGCCCTTGTTTTTCAGGGCCGAGCCACACAATACCGGGACAATATCCCCGGAAATCGTGGCCACCCGCAGGGCGTGAATCAGTTCCTCCGGGGTAATTTCTTCACCTTCGAGAAACTTCTCGGTCAGCGTATCATCCGACTCAGCCACTTTCTCGACCAGTTTTTCGTGGAGGGCCTGAGCTTCTTCGAGCAAATCAGCAGGGATAGGGCTGGCTTCGGATTTGGTACCCAAATCGTCCAGGTAATAGACGGCTTCCATGCGGATCAGATCAATCACGCCCCTGAATTTATCTTCAGCGCCAATGGGCATTTGAATCGGAACCGGGTTAGCCCCCAACCGGTCAACTATCATATTTACCGTCCGCCGAAAATCAGCGCCGGTGCGATCCATTTTATTGACAAAACAGATGCGAGGCACACCGAAACGGTCGGCTTGTCGCCACACTGTTTCAGATTGCGGCTCCACCCCGGCGACAGCATCAAACACAACTACCCCTCCGTCCAGCACCCGCAAAGAGCGTTGCACTTCAGCCGTAAAATCAATATGGCCGGGGGTATCAATAATATTGATTTGATGATTATTCCAAAAACAAGTGGTCGCCGCAGAGGTGATGGTGATGCCGCGCTCCTGTTCTTGATCCATCCAGTCCATTGTTGCCGCGCCATCATGCACTTCACCAATGCGATGAATTTTGCGGGTATAAAACAGAATCCGCTCCGTTACGGTCGTTTTCCCCGCGTCAATATGGGCAATAATACCAATGTTTCGGGTACGCTCTAAAGGCGTTTGGCGTGCCATGGATTACTTCTCTCTTTCAAAAAGAGTTTCAAGTGCTAGAGTGTCAGGTATCAAGTTAAAAGAACTTGACATTTGACACCTGACACGCGATACTTGATACGTGACACTTCACTTTTCACACATCAAAAGTCCAAAACTCTTTGAGTACGGATGAGCAAGAGTTTTGGACTTCACTCAATCTACTACAATTACTTATTGATTTCAGGCAGCAAATACTGCCGATTTCAAAGGTTCAAATCTACCAGCGGTAATGCGCAAAAGCCCGGTTGGCTTCGGCCATTTTGTGGGTGTCTTCCCGTTTCTTGACCGTAGCGCCTTGATTATTCGACGCGTCTAGCAACTCAGCCGCCAGTTTTTCCGCCATAGACTTGCCGGAACGAGTCCGCGCCGTCGTAACCAACCAGCGAATGGCCAGGCTTTGGCGACGATCAGGCCGCACCTCCAGGGGAACCTGGTAGGTAGCGCCACCCACCCGCCGCGGTCGAACCTCGATCAAAGGGGTGACATTTTTAATGGCCTGTTCAAAAACTTCCAGCCCGGGCTTTTTGGCTCGCTCAGCCGCAATATCCAGCGCATCATAAAAGATCGAGGCCGCTACCGTTTTCTTACCGCTGACCATAAGTTTATTGATAAAGCTGGCCACTAGCTGGCTATTGTATTTAATATCGGGTTCAACCACCCGTTTAGTCGCACGATTTCTTCTCGCCATTTATCATCTCCGCTTGAATGGAAGTTGGTTCTACTTCTTCACCTTAGGCCGTTTGGTTCCATATTTGGAACGAGCGCGCCGTTTGCGGTCAACGCCGGTCGAGTCCAACGCACCCCGAACGATGTGATACCGCACCCCAGGCAGGTCTTTCACGCGGCCACCGCGTACCAGCACCACCGAGTGCTCCTGCAAGCTGTGGCCCTCGCCAGGAATATAGGCCGTCACCTCAATTCCATTCGACAAACGCACGCGTGCAATTTTCCGCAGCGCGGAGTTTGGCTTTTTAGGCGTCATCGTCCGAACTTGGGTACAGACCCCTCGCTTTTGCGGTGAGCCAGTGTTCGGCTCCATGCGCCCTTTCAAGGCGTTAAAGTTAAACCGCAACGCCGGAGCTTTGGTTTTTGATCTCTTTGTTTTGCGACCTTTGCGCACTAGCTGATTAATCGTTGGCAAGGATAATCTCCTCTGAAAATAGTAGACGGTAGACGGTAGACGGTAGACAGGGGAATAATGGTTCCTGCTACCTCACCCCTTCGGGTGCGCTGAAGAGCGTGCTACCTGCTACCTTTTCATTTTTCAAGATTCTTAGGCAGTATACGAGGCCACCGACAAAACCCCTTCGGTGGCCTCGTATGTTATCAAGCTGTGCCTATTCGGTGGGCCGAAAAAAGTTTCTCGGTACTTTTCTCTAACCAGTTAGCCCACACACAAGAGGAGGTACTATAACACGGTTTAACAGTGTTGTCAAGTTCTCAACTTTATTTTTGCGCCTTATCGCGCTCCGCCGGGAATACCCAGACCCAGGCCCAATTTGGGCAGGCGCTCTTTTTGCTCCTCTTTGCCAAAGGTCATCTTTTCATCACCCTCGGAAATGACCTCAACCGAAAGCCCCAGCGATTGCAGCTCTTTGACCAACACCCGGAAGCTTTCCGGCAGGCCGGGGTCTTGAATGGGTTCCCCTTTGACAATAGCTTCATAGGTCTTGACCCGACCCACCACATCGTCACTTTTGACGGTCAACATTTCTTGCAAGGTGTGGGCTGCGCCATAGGCCTCCAAAGCCCACACTTCCATCTCGCCGAAGCGTTGACCGCCAAATTGGGCTTTACCGCCCAGCGGCTGCTGCGTCACCAGACTGTATGGCCCGGTGGAGCGGGCATGCACTTTATCCTCAACCAGGTGCGCCAGTTTGAGCATGTTGATAATGCCAATGGTCACCGGCCGGTCAAACGGTTGGCCCGTTTTGCCATCATAGAGGGTCATCTTGCCGGTGGTCGGCATCGGTAACTGCAACTCACGCGACGCGGCCAGGGCGTATTTGTCCACCTCTTCATCCTTCAAAGCATCCACGTCCAGTTCGGCCAGGGTTGGCGAGGTGCGGTTGTCGGCAATTTTTTCCAGACGCTGCTGCATGGCTTTCATCCACTCTCGCAGACAGATCAAGCGCACCGCCGCTCGAGCGGCCACCCCAATTTCTCTGGCTCGTCGCTGGCCTTCAAAAGCTAACAAGAAATCAGGATCATGCCCTTTGTCACGCAGCCATTCACGCAACGCAGCCCGGCGAGCATAAATCTGGTCCGACGCCAGTTGCTCCTCGTCGTAACCTCTTTCACCCAGCCAATCAATCAAATAAAGGGCGCGCGCTTCAACTTCGTCTTCCAGCTCATCTTCCTCAATTCCCCGCTCGGCTGCCCAGGCCCAAGTTTTAGCGGTCACTTCTTGCCAGACATAATCCAGCAGCCAGGCACGGGCCAGTTCGGCCGCAATTTCGTCTTCTTCGGCCCCATCAAACACCGAGGTCACGGCCCGGAAACCCAGGCGATGCGCCGCCCAGCCCAGATGTGTTTCCAGAATTTGCCCGATGTTCATGCGGGCCGGCACCCCCAACGGGTTCAAGATAATTTGAATGGGTGTGCCATCTTCCAGATAAGGCATATCCTGAATAGGTACTACTTTGGAAATGACGCCTTTGTTGCCGTGCCGCCCGGCCATCTTATCGCCTTCGGTTACTTTGCGACGTTGGGCTACCATGACCCGCACCATGCGGTCTACGCCGGTGGGCAGGTCGCGGTGCTCTTCGCGCGAAAATTCCCGCACGTCCACGATGATGCCCTTTTCACCCGGCGGCAGGCGCAGACTGGAATCTTTCACTTCGCGCGCTTTTTCGCCAAAGATAGCCCGCAGCAGTTTTTCTTCGGGGGTCAGCTCGGTTTCACCTTTGGGCGTGATTTTGCCAACCAGAATATCACCCGGTCCAACTTCCGCCCCCACCCGGATAACCCCGGTCTCGTCTAAGTCCTTCAGCGCATCCTCGCCCACGTTGGGAATATCCCGCGTAATTTCTTCGGGTCCCAGTTTGGTATCCCGCGCCTCGATTTCGTGCTTCTCGATATGAATGGAGGTAAACTTGTCCTGCCGGACCAAATCTTCGCTGATGAGAATGGCGTCTTCATAGTTGCCGCCTTCCCAGCTCAAAAAGGCGCACAGCACATTTTGCCCCAGCGCCAACTCGCCAATATCGGTCGAGCTGGAGTCGGCCAGCACCGCGCCCTGCTCGACCCAATCGCCCTTGTGAACCACCGGGCGCTGGTCAATACAGGTAGACTGGTTGGAACGGTTGAATTTGCGCAGCACATATTCGCGCTGGGTGCCGTCTTCCTCACGGATGACAATGGTTTTGCCGGTCACGCTGACCACTTCACCGCGCTCTTTGGCAACCACCACCTGGCCAGAGTCAACCGCAGCCTGGAACTCCATGCCCGTGCCCACCACCGGCGCTTCGGGCCGGATGAGCGGCACGGCCTGGCGCTGCATGTTGGACCCCATCAAGGCGCGGTTGGCGTCGTCGTGTTCCAGGAAAGGAATTAAGGCCGCGCTGATGCCCACAATCTGCTTGGGCGACACGTCCATATAATCTACCTTCTCCGTATTTTCAAACAAGAAGGTTTGGTTGTGGCGCACGCTAACCCGGTCGTTGACAAATTGGCGGTTAGCGTCAAGGGCCGCATTGGCCTGGGCGATAATGTAGCGATCTTCCTCATCCGCCGAGAGATAGCTGATCTCTTCGGTCACAAGAGGTTTAATCAGCACTGGCGCTTCCAGCTTGAGTTGACCAATCTTGATGGCGCTGTCTTCGTCAATAACCGTCCCACTAGACACAACCACTTCACCTGTGGTCGGGTCTTTCACATCGGCCCGTGTGGTTTTACCGATTAAGGTGTCCACATCGTTCGGGTCCACTTTGTTGATAACCTTGCGGTAAGGTGTCTCAATAAACCCATACTCATTCACCCGGCTAAAGGCGGCCAGGCGACCAATCAAGCCGATGTTTGGGCCTTCCGGCGTTTCGATTGGGCAGATGCGGCCATAGTGGCTGTGATGCACGTCGCGCACGTCAAAGCCGGCTCGCTCGCGGCGGAGACCCCCAGGACCGAGGGCGCTCAAAGTGCGCTTGTGGGTTAGCTCGGCCAGCGGGTTGGTTTGGTCCATAAACTGCGAGAGCTGGCTGCCGCCAAAGAACTCACGGGTCGCGGCTACCACCGGACGAATATTGATGAGCGACATCGGCGAAACTTGTTCGGGATCGCGGATAGACATACGCTCACGCACCACCCGCTCCATGCGCAGCAAGCCGATGCGCAGTTGGTTTTGAATCAATTCGCCGACGGTTTTGACCCGGCGGTTGCCCAGGTGGTCAATATCGTCGGGCTTGATTTTGCCGTTGTTGATATCAATCATACGCCCGACCACCTGCACCAAATCTTCTTTGGTCAGGATGCGGTGCTCGATGGGCACATCAATCCCCAGGCGGCGATTCAATTTGTAGCGGCCCACCTTGCCCAGATCGTACCGGCGCGACGAGAACAGCAGCGACAGCAAGAAGTTGACGGCGTTATCAATGGTCGGCGGGTCGCCGGGGCGCAGCTTTTTGTAAAACTCAAGCAGCGCTTCGTTGACGGTCTTGGTCGGGTCTTTATCAATACTGGCCGGAATAAAAGCGTGTTCCGACTCATTATCGAACTGCTCGAACATGCTCAGCAGGTGTTCGTCGGTGCCCAGGCCCATTTGGGTGCAAAGGGTCGGGTCTTTCATGGCCGCCTTGAGCGTTTCGTCATCAAGGCCAACAATTTGGATGGCCCGCAGCAGCACCGTGACCGGCAGCTTGCGCTTGCGATCAACCTTCACCGAGATCAAGTCACGCTTGGAGGTTTCAAACTCCAGCCAGGCCCCCCGGTTAGGAATGAGCTTGGCAAAAGACATTTCGCGCCCAGTAACGCGGTCTTCTTCAACCGTAAAATAAACGCCAGGGGAGCGAATTAACTGTGAAACTACCACCCGCTCGGCCCCATTGATGACAAACGTACCGTTTTGGGTCATGAGCGGAAAATCACCCATAAAAACTTCTTGTTCCTGAATTTCACCCGTTTCCTTATTCACCAACCGGACCTTAACCCACAACGAACTGGCAAAGGTGATGTCTCGTTCCCGACATTCCGCTTCGGAATATTTGGGTTCATCAAAGCGGTAATCCAAAAAATGCAGCTCTAAATTTTTGTTAAAACTTACAATCGGTGAAATCTCTTCAAAAAGTTCCATCAATCCTTCTTTGCGGAACATTTTGAAAGACTCAAGCTGGACCTCGATCAGTTTCGGCAATTCCAAAATATCAGGAATGCGAGCGTAACTTTTTCGGGCGGAGTTATACGACATAAAATCATTATCTCCTTAAAATAGATATTTGGGTTAATACAAAAAAGCAACCTCGGTTGAACTCAGACTTTGGATTTAGCATCAGCCGTGATGTTATCGAAACAAAAGTCTGGTCTACCTTAGTTGCGGAGATTTTAGAGCAAATATAGCGATTGAATAGAGGGCGTTACCTCGATCTGGGGCACTTGTGAATAGATTTGCAATCGCCAATTGCAAATTTACATTATAGCTTAAAGGGTGGGGGTTTGTCAAGGGGGGAATTAAGAATTTTAAGGTTCAAGACCAATTACAGAAGTGGATTACACGCCCCTTTTGCAGATTTATGTCCACATTCTGGACGCATTAAACCCTGTTTTCTTACTATCCTGTTAGGGTAACGCAAAAACCCGGCGTGGTGTTTCCCACGCCGGGTTTTTGACAGATGAGCAAAATAGGTTTATAACCCTGCTTCGCTGCGCAGAATCTCGGCTTTGTCCATGGCTTCCCAGGGAGCGTCAATATCATGGCGGCCAAAGTGACCGTAAGCCGCGGTTGCTTTGTAGATGGGCCGGCGCAACCCCAGATCTTTGATAATGGCCGCCGGGCGCAGGTCAAAATGTTTTTTGACCAGAGCAATAATTTTGTCATCGCTGATTTTGCCGGTGCCAAAGGTTTCGACGTTGAGCGAGAGCGGGTGGGCCACGCCGATGGCATAGCTGACCTGCAACTCAACTCGCTCGGCCAGGCCGGCGGCGACGATATTTTTGGCAATATAGCGAGTCATGTAGGCTGCCGAGCGGTCTACCTTCGTCGGGTCTTTGCCGGAGAAGGCGCCCCCGCCGTGCCGGGCCACCCCCCCGTAAGTGTCCACAATGATTTTGCGCCCAGTCAGGCCGGCGTCGCCCATGGGGCCGCCGGTCACAAAACGACCAGTCGGGTTGACAAAAATTTTGGTGTGATCGTCCAGCATATTCGACGGCACAATCGGGCGAATCACTTCCTCGATGATGTCGGCCCGGATTTGCTCCTGAGTGGCCTCAGGGCTGTGCTGGGTGGAGATGACAATAGCATCCACCCGTTTGGGTTTGCCATAAGCATATTCGACCGTCACCTGGCTTTTGCCGTCCGGGCGAAGATAGTCAATAGTGCCGTTTTTGCGCACGGCGGACAACTGGCGGCACAAGCGGTGGGCCAGCGAGATGCTCAACGGCATCAACTCCTCGGTTTCGTTACAGGCAAAACCGATCATCATGCCCTGGTCGCCCGCGCCGGTGTCCAGGTCGTCTTTCAACTCGCCTTCTTTGGCTTCCAGGGCTTTGTCCACGCCCATGGCAATATCGGGTGACTGCTCTTTGATGCTGACGATGACGCCGCAGGTTTCATAATCAAACCCATACTTGGCCCGAGTGTAGCCAATATCGCGGATGGTCTGCCGGGCAATTTCGGCAATATCCACGTAGGTTTTGGTCGTGATTTCGCCCATGACGCAGACCAGGCCGGTAGTGATAGCGGTTTCGCAGGCTACGCGAGCGTAGGGGTCGTCTTTGTAAATAGCGTCCAGCACCGCGTCACTGACTTGATCGCAAATTTTATCGGGATGACCTTCCGTCACCGACTCGCTGGTGAAGAACAGTTGGGGCGAGGTCATAAAGGTTGTACTCATATAAGTTGTTCTCCTGTGAAAATAGTAGACGGTAGACGGTAGACGGTAGACAGGGGTAAAATACCCCCTGCTACCTTGCTACCCTGCTACCTTTTCTTCTGCTGGTTCTTTTACGTGCCCTCTTCCCAACTGTTCAAATAGGCTTCCTGCTCTTCGGTCAGGATGTCAATTTTTATACCCATAGACTCCAGCTTGAAGCGGGCAATCTCCCGGTCAATTTCTTCGGGAATGCGATAGACTTTGTTTTCCATATTTTTACCGTTTTGGAAAACATAGACCGCCGCCAGGGCTTGATTGGCAAAGCTCATATCCATCACCGCCGCCGGGTGGCCTTCGGCGGCGGCCAAATTGACCAACCGGCCTTCGCCCAGTAGCCGAATATTGCGGCCATCGGGCAGGATGTATTCGTCCACAAAAGCGCGCGGGGAGCGTTTGCCTACGGCCATCTCTTCCAGGGCCGGGATGTTGATTTCGACATTAAAGTGGCCGGAGTTGGAGACGCAGCAGCCGTCTTTCATCACCTCGAAGTGGTGCCTGTCTATCACGTTTTTATCGCCGGTTGCGGAGCAAATAAAATCGGCCTGAGGCGCAGCTTCGATCATCGGCATCACCCGGAAACCATCCATGACCGCTTCCAAAGCCTTGAGCGGGTCAATCTCGGTGACAATCACGTTGGCCCCCATACCCCGCGCGCGCATAGCAATCCCCCGGCTGCACCAGCCATAGCCGGCTACCACAAAGGTTTTGCCGGCGATCAGGATATTGGTGGCGCGGATAATCCCATCAAGAGTGCTTTGGCCGGTGCCGTAGCGATTGTCGAACATGTGCTTGGTATCGGCATCGTTGACGGCCATGACCGGAAATTTGAGCGCCCCACTGGCGGCCATGGCCCGCAGACGAATAATGCCGGTAGTCGTCTCTTCAGTGCTGCCGACGATGTCGGGGATTTGATTGGTGCGGTCTTTGTGCAGCATGCTAACCAGGTCGGCCCCGTCGTCCATAGTCAGGTTGGGCCGGTGGTCAAGCGCGGCGTTGAGGTGCTGGTAGTAGGTGGCATTATCTTCGCCTTTGATGGCAAAAACGGGGATTTCAAACACTGACACCAGGGCTGCTGCCACGTCGTCTTGAGTGCTGAGCGGATTGCTGGCGGTCAGCACCAGATCGGCCCCGGCAGCTTGCAAGGCGCGGGCCAGGTTGGCCGTTTCGGAGGTGATGTGCAGACAGCCGCTCATCTTGACCCCTTCCAGGGGTCGTTCTTTTTGAAAACGCTCCATCACCGAGCGAATCACGGGCATTTCTTTCAACGCCCACTCAATGCGCCAGCGTCCTTGCTCGGCCAGGTTCAAATCTTTTACGTCAAATTCTTTTTTGCTCATTGAGACTCCTATGAAAATAGTAGACGGTAGACGGTAGACAGGGGGTATAAGCCCCTGCTACCCTGCTACCCTGTCACGTTTCATTTTTTATAACTCACAAAATCTTCCAACTCCGGCGCGTCGCCAAAGGCTTCGCGGTAGCGTTGGGCAAACTGTTTACGGGTGTAACTGTGGCGCTGCGTCCCGTGCTGTTCCAAGACATAAATGGCCGCAATTGAGCCTAGCCGCCCGCACACTTCCCAGGGATAGCCGCGCATCAAGCCGGCAATCAAGCCAGCCCGAAAAGCATCGCCCACCCCGGTGGGTTCGGCCAGGCGGCTGGGTTCGGCCGGCGGAATATGAATTTCTCTAAAAGAGAGGCTGCTGCCCTGGCCGGCTTCGGTGGTGCGGATAACCGAACCTTTTTCGCCGCGGGTAATAATCACCGTTTCGACTCGCTGTTGAATATCGGCGCTGCTCAGGCCGGTCTGCTTCTTGATCATCTCAAATTCGTAATCGTTGACAATCAAGATTTTGGCGCCTTCGATGCCTTTGACCAAATCGGCCGGGTTGAGGCGGGGAATTTGCTGGCTGGGGTCATAAATGTAGGCGATACCCAGTTCCTGACATTCCTGAACATATTTGACCATAGCCGCAGGGTCGTTGGGGGAAATGATGGCTATTTTTATGGCCGCATAATTCTGGTTGGCAAAACTAATCTGTCCGGCCTTGGCCATTGCCCCGGTGTAAAAGCTGGCAATCTGGTTATTCGAGCGGTCGGTGCTGACAAAAAAAGAGGCGGTGAACTCGGTGGGCAATTGCAGCACCCCGCTGATGTCAACCCCTCGCTCGCGCAGCGCGGCAATGTACTCCGGCGCATCCTGGCCTACCGTCGCCATTAATAGCGCCGGCTGGTTGAGCAAAGCCAGATTGTAGGCAATATTGCCGGCCGTGCCGCCCCGCTCCCGCCGCATTGAGTCGACTAGAAAGCTGACCGAGAGAATCTGGATCTGATCCGGCAAAATATGGTCGGCAAATTTGCCGGGGAAGGACATAATATAATCGAAGGCCATAGAGCCGGTAACGGCGACGGTCAAGGGTGAATCTCCTTCAAATGTCAAAGGTCAGGAAAAAATATTTGTTATCCCGACAATAACCACATCGTTCTAAGTTACCACAAAATTTTAGGAATTTAACATGAAACTGATCAGAAATTAGTTAGAAAACTATTCAGAATTTGCGTTATCTAACCCTCTGAAAAATTAAACCTTACCCATCACTTTCGCCTGCTCTTCTTCTACCACCCGGCGCAAGTTGATACTATAGGGCGGATAGACCACACTGTGTTCGGTGACAATGCCGGTGACATATTTGTGCGGGGTCACATCAAAAGCCGGGTTGCCTACCCTGGCTCCTGCTGGAGCCACGGGCCGGCCAAAAAAGGTCAGGCCGGTGATTTCCTCGGCGGGACGTTCTTCGATGGGAATTTCATCGCCGGTAGCCAGAGACAGATCAACTGTAGAAGTGGGCACAACCGGAAAGAAGGGAATGCCATTTTCTTTGGCTACCACGCCAAGTTTGTAGGTTCCAATTTTGTTGGCCACATCACCGTTGGCCGCCGTGCGGTCAGAGCCGACAAAGACAATATCAATCTGACCGGTGCGCATATAGTGCCCGGCGGCATTATCGGCAATTAAGGTGTAGGGGATTTTATACTGCTCGCACTCCCAGGCCGATAGCCGCGCTCCCTGCAATTGAGGCCGGGTTTCGTCGAGCAATACGTGGATATTTTTGCCCTGTTCATTGGCCATGCGGATGACCCCCAGCGCAGTGCCCCAATCCACCGTGGCCAACGAGCCGGTGTTGCAATGATGCAGAATAGTGTCACCCTCTTTGACCAACGCTGCTCCATTCCGGGCCATGCGCAGATTGATTTCGACATCCTCGTCGGCCAGGCTTTGCGCTTCTTGCAAAATATTTTGGCGAATGTCGTCCACATGCTCAAGCTCTTCGCTGGTGACAACGCGCAGCATCCGCTCAATGGCCCAAAAAAGATTAACAGCCGTAGGTCGAGTAGCCCGCAGCACCGCTGCCGCCTGTTCCAGCTCACGCAGCAGCGACTCGCGGGTAGTGGCCTGGCTTTGCTGCGCCGCCAGAGCCATGCCAAATGCACCGGCGGCTCCAATGGCCGGTGCGCCGCGCACATACATCTCGCGGATGCCGGCGGCCACGCCCTGGTAGTCGTCAAACTCAGCAAATTCAAAAATGCTAGGTAGTTTGCGCTGGTCAATCATTTTGACCAGATGGCGTTCATAATCCCACTCAACCGTGCGCATGGGCTGCACCTCTCCTTTCTTGCTTCTTTTGGGCAAAAAAAATCTCCGCAAAGATTGGCGGAGTTTAGGGCCAGGTAGGTAGACGGTAAACAGTAGACAGTAGACGGGAAAAATACTCCTGTCTACCGTCTACCGTCTACTCTTGTAAAGGCAGCAACTACTCGCAAGCGCCGATGTTATCACAGCCGGAAAGGTTTGTCAAACAACTGCGCCAAAAAACGCAATTTTGGCCGCTTGCCCTTACCTTTAATCTGGGCTACAATGCCCAGATGCGTCCCTCATTGTCCCTGGATTCAACCCAAGCTCAGCCTGCTGCGGCTAGTAGGTCTCAACTTGCCAGCGGGTTGGTGCGGCTGTTAGCAATTGGGCTGGCAACCCAATTGATTTATGTTATCTATATTGTTGCTTTTCCCCTGGTTTCCAACACCCACAAAGGCGGCCCCGCCGCCGACCTGGAAATTCTGATGCGCGGCTATCGCTGGTTTGCGCCTGTTTATACTGCTGGCATCTTCCTGTTGTATTTTCTTTTTTGGCAAGCCCTGCGGACTGTGTCGGTTATCAGTAATCAGATGTCAGTAGTCAGTAATCAGAGACCTGACCAGGGACACTCACCATCCTCCACGCCTCACGCCTCACGCCTCACGCCTCACACTCTCAAACTGCTCATCCTCGGCTTTGGTTTGATTTTTGGCTTTACCTTAATCTGGCTCTATCCCATCACGGCTAACGATCTGTTTCGCTATGTGCTGCGGGGTCGCATCTGGGCCGTGTATGGCGAAAGTCCCATGCTCTCACCGCCGAACAATTTTCCCAACGATCCTTACATTGCCTTTGCCGGCGAATTTGGCGAATGGGTTTCCGGGTACGGGCCGCTGTGGGAAATTATCGTTCAGGTTCCGCTGCGGCTGTTTGGGGCCACCGATATGGTTCCCGGCAGCCTCAGCCTCAAACTCGTCGTCCTGCTTTTTTACGGACTATGCGCCGTCCTCATCGGCTGGTTTGCCACTACCGAAACAACACCCAGATTAACATTCGGTCCAACCAAAACCACCCCCAACCCTCCAACCTTCCAACCCTCCAACCTCCTTGCTCTGACCTTCTTTGCCTGGAATCCCCTCATCCTGATGCAAGGCCCCGGCAACGGCCATAACGATATGGTCTTCATGGCTTTGATGGTATTGGGGATTGTGTTATGGCAGCGCAAACTATGGTGGGCGGCCACGCTGGCGCTAACCCTGGCGACGTTAGCCAAAATTACCGGTCTGCTGTTGCTCCCGCTGTTTGCCATTGTCCTACTCAAAAGCGAGTCCTCCTGGCGGCAACGTCTTCTCAAAGCTTTAGGCGCGGCGCTCATTGTTTTAGTGACCGCCTACATTGTCTATCGCGCCCTCGGGCCGCTGGCCCCGGTTTTTCAGGATGCCTGGAATGTGCTAACTACCCGGCTGAATGTTGTTTTGAAAATCTCACCCTTTTTAATCAACGCCTGGGCGGCGCTGTCAGACTGGCTGGGCTTTGTCCCGCTCAAAGCGGACACCCCCCCCGGCCTGGGTTCGATGCTGACCGCCCGGCGCGGCTTTGCCATCGCCTCCGGGCTGCGTATGGTCCTGCGCGAAATTCTGCCGCGCGAAGCCAGCGAACCGATTGCCCGTAACACGGCCAGCTACATTTTTATTCTTTTTTATCTCTGGCTCTTAATCCAGCTCTGGCGCAGCAAACTCAGCCTGATTACGGCCGGCTTTTTGGCCTACTTTAGCCAACTGATGCTAGGCGCAACCTTTCGCATCTGGTATCCCATGTGGCTCATTCCTCTGGCCGCGCTGCACCTGACCCCTTTCACGTTTTGGTCAACCTTCCTTTTCAGCCTCACCTCCGAACTTTCCATCATCAATTATTTTGTCGTCTGGCGCTGGTGGCTCAATAATTGGAGTTGGGGTAAAACCGGCCCTCTGAGCAAGTATTGGAACTATTGGACGATCATGCATCTGCTCACTATCCCCTGGTTGTTTGGCATCCCCCTGTTTGGACCTATTTTGATGCGCTGGCGAGCGCAAAAATTGGCTCAGGATAGCCAATAATCAATTCTCCACCTGTTTGAGCGGCGTTACTCCAGTTCAACAGGCATAAATTCCCCATCGGCATTAACCAAAAATAGTCCTACCAAAGAAGTTGCAACCGGCGAAGTCGTCGAGCCATTCCTGAGGCCCAATTGCACATCGTACAGGCCGGGTGGCAGCTTGAGCGTGGACAGGGAACATTCACTTTCGATAATCGCCTTGGGAACCCTTAACTCTTCTTCAAAAGCAGGCAAGGGTGGACAGGTCAGCCAATAGCGTGGAGCCGCAGGATTAGCCACAAGCCCATCCACTGGATATGCTCCCTTGCTGGTCGCCAGCCCTACCGACAAGGACTGCCGGCCCAGCCCCCGCTTCTGCCAGAAGAGGGTCAGCCGGCCATCGCCGGCCAGATTGTAACCAAATACGGTAAAAATTCCGGGCAGACTGTTGGCTTTCCGGTCAATCTGGTGTTGAATAGGATTGCGAAAAATTAATACATAATCCAGTCCATGCAACGTTACCCGATGCTCTGGTAAATAATGCTTCTCAAAATAGCGCCACTGCTCCATCCACTGCAAATCACGCTGAATGACGTTGTAGTAATAAACAAGGTAGTCGGCGCGCATAATGCCGCCGGCGTTGCTGTTCAGGCAGTTTACCCGGCCGGCAAAAAAGGGGTTAAAGGTAGTACACCACATTTCGACCACCACCCGTAATGACCGGGCTTCCGGCTTTTGGTTGAGATAAGCGGCTGCTTCGTTCAGACCCTCGCCCCAGCCCTCAAGAGTCATCACCCGAACGGCCCCATGTGTGCCGCCCAGCAAAGGGTTATAATAAGTAAAATAATAAGGATAGTGGGCTAAAACCAACCAACCCTGGCTGAGCAGAATAGCGCCGCTGACGAAGACGGTACTCCAACGGTCAATAATTTTGCGATGGCTCAATCGAGCCAACCTGTTAAGCAGCCAAAACAAGCCCAGAGTCGCAAACACATCAATGATGGGGAAAGCCGGCAGGAAGTAGCGGACCAATTTTTTGTCCGCTGCCGCTACAAATACCCCCAATAACCCCACAAAAAGAGCCAGGGCCACCTCCACCGGCCGCCGAGCTATCTGCGAGCGTAAAGCGCCAATTTGAAAAAAGCGCCAGCTTGCGACCAGCGCTCCCAGCAGCCCCAGAGTTTCCAGGGGGGTGGCCCGCAACAGCCAGCCCATTGGGTAGAAAAGCCAGCCGGGGTCCTGGGTAATCCGACCAAAAAAATAATGAGGCTGGCCCGCTTCAGACAGTCTCAGACTTTCGCCAAAAATAGTCCCAATCACTTCTCCAGGCATGACCCACATAGCCGGAAAAAAGGCTACAAAGGTCAATCCGGCTACGACGCCCCACACCGTTCCTGTCCCCATCAATCGCCATACCTCTATCCAGCCCTGCCAATGGGGGCTTTGCCAACGATAGGATAAACTCACTCCGCCTAACACGAGCACGTAGGGCAGCATAAACCAACTCACCTGCTTGCTCAATAAGGCCAGCCCGCCCATCAGGGCGGAGGTAAGCAGCCAATACCAGGGCCAGTCCCGCAGCCAATAGCCGATCAACATCAACAGCGATAACACCATAAACATGGTGTTCAGGCCATCGTGGTGGATGATCCGCGACAGGCCAATGTGAAAGGGATGAAGGGCTACCAACAAGGCTGCGCCTAGGGCTACCTGGTCTGTAAATAGTCGCCGCAACAACAGGTAGAAAAGGGGCACAAACAAGGCTCCGGCAACGGCAAACGGCAATTGTATTGGCGCAATAACTTGCGGGTCTATGGCCGGATGGATGGGCATAGTTTCAAGGAAAGTACGCAAATCCATTCCAGCCGGTCGCGCTGTTTGCCAGTAATGAAGCCACAGTCCCAAACTTCCCCCCCACATCGTGGTTACGCCCGGATAGCCAATTTGAAAGGTGCAGCCCCAACCGTGCGTGGCAAATTCCCGGCCCCACTCCACCGACGGGCACATCCTGTCGTCAAAAAGCAAGCCGGTCATAAACCAGCGCGAACGCTCCAGCCAGCGCGGTTCATCAATGGTTACAAATTTCCCCAAGGCCGAAAGACGAATTACCAGCGCCAGGATAAAGAGCCCTGTGGCGACAATCCCAGACCTCAAAGCAAGATAGCTCCCCGTTCCTTTAGGCAACTCCAAGAAAAAATTACTCAATATTCGTGTTGCGTGTTGCGTCTTGCGTGAGGTAAAGCTGACGGAACACGCCGCCACAAGCACGCAAGCGAGACGCAACACGTTTTGGTTAATTTAAATCTTGGAACTGCCTTAATGTATACTGTGGGCCGAGTATACTATAACCTGCCTGCTAAAACAACCAGCGAAATGATAAACCCTCAAAATCACCCAAAAGTGGGGGTTGACTCTGTATCCAATCTATGATATGATGCTTTCAATCTTTTACAGGGTAGCTCAATGTCAAAACACCTTCGCCGCCTCGTCAAAAATCAACCCCAGGTTAAAGTTGTGGCCCACACTCAAGACAACTCTAAAGATACCGTTTGGTTTGTAACGCTCGCTGCTGCTTTTGCGGGCGTTTTTTATTTTTTTGGCTACTATTTTTGGGGCGATCTGTGGCGCGTGCTGGCCGGAGGCTGATCTAGCGACGTAACTTTACGGAACTAACAGGGCGCGACCACTTTACCGGTCGCGCCCTTTTTGTTTGTCCGACGGCTGACCACCGACCACCGACCGCCGACAGTTCTGGCGGTCAGCGGTCAGCCGTCGGCGGTCGTCTAAAATTCAACCATCTAAAAATCCATTGAGGAGGAACCATGATTATCATTATGAAAGCCCAAGCAACTGACAAAGACATCGAGGCCGTTTTGACCCGCCTGGAAAGTGGAGGCTGGAGAACCCACGTTTCCAAAGGCGAGGAACGGACCATCATCGGCGTTATTGGCGATGAGCGCCGGCTAGACCAGGGCGCGATGAGCCGTATGGACGGGGTAGACCGGGTGGTGCCGGTGTTGCGCCCCTTCAAGCTGGCCAGCCGCGATTTCCAGCCGGAGGACTCAAAGATTTCGGTCAACGGCCACGTTTTTGGCGGCAACAAAGTGATTGTGATGGCCGGCCCCTGCTCCGTCGAAAGCCTGGAGCAGATGCGCGAAACCGCCGTAGCCGTGCGCGAGGCCGGAGCGCACCTGCTGCGCGGCGGGGCCTTCAAACCACGCACGTCGCCCTACAGCTTTCAGGGTATGGGCGAGGCCGGTCTCAAGATTTTGGCCCAGGTGCGCGAAGAGACCGGCCTGCACATTGTCACCGAGGTGATGGCCCCGGATCAGGTGGGGTTGGTTAGCAAATATGCCGACATACTGCAAATCGGCACGCGCAATATGCAGAATTACGCCCTGCTCAATGCGGTCGGTCAAACCAACATGCCCGTTTTGCTAAAACGCGGGATGATGAGTACCATCGAAGAGCTGCTGATGAGCGCCGAATACATCATGTCTAACGGCAACCACAAAGTAATTTTGTGCGAGCGCGGCATCCGCACCTTTGAAAAGTACACCCGCAACACCCTCGACATCAACGCCGTACCCGTTCTCAAAGAATTGACTCATCTGCCGGTTGTGGTTGACCCCAGCCACGCCACCGGCAAGTGGACCCTGGTCAAAGCCGCCAGCAAAGCCGCCGTCGCCGCCGGAGCCGACGGCCTGATTATCGAAGTCCACCCCAACCCGGCCGAAGCCAGCAGTGACGGCGAACAATCGCTCAAGCCGCAGCGCTTTGCGGAATTGATGGAGGAAGTGCGGCGAGTTGCAGCGGCAGTAGGCAGAACAGTTTAAAGGATGAAGGATGAAGGCGGAAGGATGAAGATTTTTCCCGCCTTCATCCTCTTTGAATGAGTAATAGTGAGTGAAGATAGGCCGCAAGATTTACGGGTACGAACCAAGACGTTTGCCCTGCGGATTATTCGCCTGTACGCCGCTTTACCAAAGACAACGGAAGCTCAAGTTATAGGCAAGCAGTTGTTGCGTTCCGGCACTTCGGTGGGAGCGCATTACCGCGAAGCGCAGCGAGCTAAGTCAGATGCCGATTTTGTTAACAAAATAGAGGGTGGTCTCCAAGAACTAGAAGAAACCGCTTACTGGTTAGAATTACTGGTCGAGTCGGGAATTATGACCGAAGAAAGACTCAAGCCACTATCCAACGAAACCGAAGAGTTAACTGCCATCTTTGTGAGCATGGTTAAAAAGGTCAAAAGTAAACGAGGAAAGGGAAGAGATGAATAGTTATAATTTTCATCCCTCATCCTTCATCCCTCATCCTTTCTTTAGCGGAGGTTCATTTTCGACCCTGAATTTAGCCTGAAAGAGACGCACATCGCTATCGTCGGCCTGGGTCTGATGGGTGGCTCGCTGGCATTGGCTTTGAAAAAGAAGAATGTCTGCCGGAAAGTCATCGCGCTGGTGCGGCGGCAGGAGGCCGTGCGGCAGGCCGAGGCGCTGGGCGCAGCCGACTTTGCCACCACCGACCCGGCTCAAGCTTTGCCCCAAGCCGATCTGGTAATTTTTACCACGCCTGTCCGGGCGATTATCCGGCAGTTGGGCGAATTGGCTGCTTTTTACAAACCTGGCGCGGTCATCACCGATATGGGCAGCACCAAGCAGGAGATTGCGCAGGCAATGGCGAACTTACCGGCGGGTGTGTATCCGGTGGGTTCCCACCCGATGTGCGGCAAGGAGCAAGCCGGACTGGAGGCAGCCGAAGCGACCCTTTACGAAGGCGCACCCTGGATTGTGACCCCCCTGGAGCGGACGCCTCCCGCCGCCATCAATTTGATTTTCGATCTGTCCGAGGCCGTGGGGGCGAAACCCCGCCTGCTGGCCCCCGACCGCCACGATAAACTGGTTGCGGCCATCAGCCACCTGCCTCATGCGATGGCCACGGCGCTGGTCCTGGCCGCGCAGCAGGTCGCCGAGACTGACCCGGCCGTATGGGAAGTGGCCGCCTCCGGCTTCCGGGACACCTCCCGCGTGGCCGCCTCGGACGTGACCATGATGCTCGATATTCTGCTGACCAACCGCGCTGCCGTCGGCGAGATGCTGGCTTTGGCGCAGAGCCAACTGGCCCATCTGGCCGCTGCTCTGGCTGCGGGGGATGAGGCAGCCTTGCGAAAGTTGCTGGAACAAGCGTCACAGCAGCGGAAAGCGGTGTATAATAAAGGATAGGCAATCGAATAAGAATGATTGGGCGCTCATTGAGGTTGAAGTCACCTTCAACCTCAAATGATGGGAGTAGGAAAAGATGATGTTTCAGTCAGACACTTTAGCTAATCATCCCAAAATTCGGGTTTTGATTGTGGATGATGTTGCCGAAACCCGCGAAACCCTACACAAAACGCTCTTTCTTGAAGCAGGTATAGAGGTCGTTGGAACAGCCGCCAACGGTGAACAAGCAGTCGAAATGGCGGTTGAACGTCAACCCGATATTGTTTTGATAGATTTAATCTTACCCGGCATAGATGGGTTTAGCGCGACTGAGCAAATCCTACAACAAGTTCCATCGGCCCAGATTATCACAATGTCTGTCAACGGTGAAACTGATTATCTTCGGCGTTCCATGCTGGTTGGGGCCAGAGAGTTTTTAATCAAACCTTTCTCTGGCTATGAACTTGTATCCAGTATTCGGCGAGTATTTCAATGGGGAAGTGGTGGACCATTCACCTCAGTGTCAGAAGTGGGCTAAAAGACAATGACCGAGATAACGCTAGAAAAGCCATCCCTTGCCACCGAAAACCTAATCACCGGCGAAGCCCTGGCCGAAATGGGCAATATTGGCCGCTGTGAACTGGTAGAGCGAAAGTCCGGCTCTATACAGAAACCGATGCGCTTACCGGTGAAGAAGTCCTGCCCGATTTCAGTGTCACCGTCGCGGCCTTGTTTGCTGATTAAATCCTGAAAGCATCATCCACCGGACGCTGCGGGTGGCTGAACCGAACGGTTGAGTTGTAAAGAATTTTTCTGTGTACCGGCGTTTCCCCTGGGATTTGTTGATGAGGTGAGTAACAAGTAGAATCAGGCGTATTACGATATAGTGAACGATGGGAGATAAAATGGAAGTTGTCACGGTTTCGCCCAAATATCAAGTGGTTATTCCTTTAAGCGTGCGGCAATCCCTCGGTATAAAACCTGGCTATAAAATCCAGGTCATTTTATACGAAAATAGAATAGAGTTAATCCCCCTGCAACCGATCAAGAAAATGCGTGGCTTTCTCAAGGGCATTGATACCACGATTGAGCGAGACGCCGACCGGATATGAATGTGGTCGATTCATCAGGCTGGCTTGAATATTTGGCCGATACGCCCAATGCCGAATTCTTTGCCCCAGCGATTGAAGATATCGAAAAATTGGTTGTGCCCGTTATCACTTTGTATGAGATTTTCAAACGGGTTTATCAGCAACGCGGGGAAGATGATGCTCTCAAGGCAGTCGCTTTAATGATGCAGGGACGGGTGATAGATTTAGATGCGGGATTAGCCTTAAGTGCTGCCAAGCTTTCCCAGGATCTATCAATTCCACTGGCCGATAGTCTAATTTTAGCAACTGCTCGCGCCTATCAAGCGACCTTATGGACCCAGGATGAGCATTTTAAGGACATTGCTGAGGTTCAGTATATTGCCAAGCACAAGAAGTAAGATGGAACATCAAATCGAAATTCCCTGCTTCAATAAACCCGTCAACGCCGAGGTTGAAATCCCCGGCTCCAAGAGCATCACCAACCGGGCGCTGCTGGTGGCAGCTTTAGCCGAGGGCGAGTCAATCCTGGACAATGCCCTCTTCAGCGATGACACCCACTGGTTTTCCACCTGCTTGCAGCAACTCGGCTTCTCCGTCAGCAGCCAACCCGAAGCAGCTCACTTTCGCGTGACCGGCCTGGGTGGTGAAATTCCCGCCGCGCAGGCCGATCTGTTTGTGGGCAATGCCGGCACCGCCGCCCGTTTTATCACGGCGCTGGTCGCGCTGGGGCAAGGCCGCTACCGGCTGGATGGCATCCCCCGCATGCGCGAGCGGCCCATGGGCGAATTACTGGCGGTGCTGCAATCTGCCGGAACCGAGGTGGAATTTGAGGGCCAGTCCGGTTACATGCCCTACACCCTCCACAGCCGGGGCTTTCAGGGCGGTCCCATTCGCCTTAAAGCCAACCAGACCAGCCAGCAGGTCTCAGCCCTGCTGCTGATTGCGCCTTATGCCCGGCAGGACACCACCCTTGAAATTGAGGGCGAGCTTGTCTCCCGTGCCTATCTTGACATCACCGGCCAGGTCATGGCCGATTTTGGCGTGCGCCTGATCGAACCGGAACCCAACCGCTTTTTTGTCAAGGCAGGACAGCGCTACCAGCCCCGCCATTACTCCATCGAGCCGGACGCCTCGAACGCTTCCTACTTTTTAGCCGCCGCCGCCGTCACTGGTGGGCGGGTGCGGGTCAAGCATCTCTCGGCCCGCTCCTGCCAGGGCGATGCCCATTTTGTCGAAGTGCTGGCCGCGATGGGCTGCCAGGTGCAGGTCACGGATAGTTATACCGAGGTGGTAGGGCCGGAGCAGTTGCGGGGGGTAGAAGTTGATATGAACGACATGTCGGACCTGGTGCAAACGCTGGCCGCGATTGCCCCCTTTGCTACCTCGCCGGTGACTATTCGCAATGTCGAGCATATTCGCTACAAAGAAACCGAGCGGATCAAAGCCGTCGTCACCGAACTGCGGCGCTTAGGGGCGCAGGTCGAGGAGTTTGCCGACGGGCTAAAAATTTACCCTGGCGGCCCGCTCCAGCCGGCGCTGATTGAAACCTACGACGACCATCGCATGGCCATGGCCTTTGCCGTGACCGGCTTAAAATCACCTGGCCTGGTTATCAACCGGCCCGACTGCACCCGCAAAACCTTTCCCGATTTCTTTACTCATTTCTTTCAAATGATAGAAGGGAGTAGGAAGTAGGGAGTAGGAAGTAGGGGGGTCTACTCCTTACTCCTTACTCCCTACTCCTTAAAAGAGTATGGCTAAGTTACAATCGCTCACCGGTAAAACCTCGCTGGTTGGGGTGATGGGTTGGCCGGTGGCCCACAGCCTCAGTCCGGCTATGCACAACGCTGCCTTTGCCGAAGCGGGCCTGGATTGGGCTTATGTGCCCCTGCCGGTGCGGCCCGACGATGTGGAGCAAGCCCTCAAGGGTCTGGCTGCGCTCAATTTTGTCGGGACGAATGTTACCGTACCGCACAAACAGGCAGTCATGCGCTACATGGATGAATTGAGTCAAGCTGCTCGCATTACCGGCGCAGTCAATACCATTCATCTGCAAGACGGCAAATTTTACGGTTACAACACCGACGCCATCGGCTTTCTCAATTCGCTCAAGGAAGCTAACTGCGACCCTAAAGGGCTGCGGGCGGCAGTTCTGGGGGCCGGCGGCGCGGCCCGCGCCGTTGTGTTTGCTCTGGCCCGCGCCGGGGCCGACTCGGTGATTGTGCTCAACCGGACTGCTGAACGGGGCGCTTTTTTGGTAGATGACCTGGCCGCCGCTTTCCCCGGCAGCCATTTGACCTTCGCAGCACTCACGCTGGAGTCGCTGGCGGTGCTGGATGAGAAGATTGATCTGGTTATCAATTCGACTTCAGTGGGCATGTATCCCCATGTTGACGCCTCCCCCTGGCCCGCCGATGTGCCTATGCCGGCCAGGGTTATTTTCTGTGATCTGGTTTATAATCCCCTGGAAACCGTCTTTTTAGCTCGCGCCCGTGCCGCCGGCGCCGCTACCATTGACGGCTTAGGCATGCTGGTGCATCAGGGCGCGTACGCCTTTGAAAAGTGGACCGGCCAGCCCGCCCCAATTGAGGTGATGCGGCAGGCATGTTTGACCAACCTCAAAGGCGGGGATAAAGAAATTAGCGATTGAGAGATAGTATGGAAATTCTTGGCGGTCCCCTCTTTGCCGTAGCCGGAGCGGGCGAATCGCATGGCCCAGGCATTACGACCATTGTTTTTGGCTGCCCGCCGGGGCTAAAAATCTCGCGCCAGCAGGTGCAGAAATATCTGGACCGGCGGCGGCCCGGCAGCAATAAACACGGCACCCCTCGCCACGAGGACGACTTGGTGGTCTTTTTGTCGGGTTTGTACGATGGCAAAGATTTAGACTCGCTGCTTTCCGGCCCGGATTTGGCCGTTCAGGTGGAGGGCAAAGAAACCCGCACCCAAACCTATGAAGCAGGCTACACCACCGGCGAGCCGATTGCCGCCCTGGTGCTCTCCGCCGCTAAAAAATCGGGCGATTACGCCCAATTTGCCGGCCCCACCGGCGAGGTTCGTCCCGGCCATACCGACCTGGTTAAGTATTACCAATCCAAAGGTTTTGTAGACATTCGCGGCGGTGGGCGCTCCAGCTACCGTTCCACCATTTCTGATGTCATCGGCGGCTCGATTGCCCGCCTCTTTCTGGCCGAACATTTTGGCACGGTCATTCTTTCCTCCATTTGCCAGGTTGGGCCATTGCAGGCGAGGGTGAGTTTGGCCGAGCATCTTGAGGAGTTAGTGAGGCGAGGAGGCGAGGAGGCGAGAGGCGAGGAAGCAGGGAAGCAGGGAAGCAGAGGAGCAGAGGGGAACAATCTAGCTGAAATCGTAAATCGTAAATCCGAAATCGTAAATCGAGATGAGGTTCGCCGGGTAGAAGAAATCCTCGAAAACGCCGAAATCTACTCCTTTGACCCGGATTTTGCCCGCAAAGCAGGTCAATTAATTAAAGAAACACGCATCCAGGGCGATTCGATTGGGGCGGCCATCGAAGTGGTGGCGGTCAATGTGCCGCCGCTGGTAGGCGAGCCGCTGTACCAGAGCCTCAAAGTGCGCTTGATGGGCGCGCTGGGCGGGCTGCACGCCGTCCAATCCTGCGAAATCGGCTCCGGCTCGGAGGTGGTGGCCCGCCGGGGCAGCGAGAACAATGACCCCATCCGCCGCAGCGGCTACCAAACCAACCACCAGGGCGGCTTGATCGGCGGGATTACCACGGGCATGCCCCTGGTCTGCCGGGTGGGCTTCAAACCGACCTCGACTATTGTCAAACCGCAGCTATCGGTGCGTAAAAACCTGGAAGAGATTGACTTTGAACTCAAAAAAGGCCGCCACGACCCTTGCGTGGGCGTCCGCGCCGGCGTCACCCTGGAATCCCGCCTGGCCATTGAATTGATGAACGCTGTGCTGATGCACCAGGCACAGTGCCTGGATACTCAGAATTTTAAGTTGTTTTAGAGGCTCATAATGTCTAGCCTGTTTCCTGATACTCAGCCCGCAGCCGAGCAAGTATTACTCCAAATGCTGCGTCAAGCTTCTCCCCGGCGCAAATTTGAAATGTTAGGCCAAATGAACGAAACAGCGCGCATATTGGCCCTGAGCGGGCTGCGTCACCGCTATCCCGAAGCCACTTCTCAGGAATTACGGCGAAGATTGGCTGACCTGTTGTTAGGACCAGCTTTGGCCGAACAAGTTTACGGCCCCTTGAGGGTGCAGGATTAGCCAAATGGCCGCTACCGAACCCGTTTTAGTAACCTTGTTGGTCACAAATGCTCTGGAAACATTAGGTGTGCCCTATTTGATCGGCGGCTCGTTGGCCAGTACGCTTCATGGGGTGGTCCGCACAACGCTTGATACCGACTTGGTGGCTGAATTGCGCCCTGAACATATAACCCCTTTGGTTCAGATGTTACAGAATACTTTTTATATAGATGCTGAAACTGCGGTCGAGGCCGTTCATCGGCACAGTAGTTTCAATTTGATCCACCTGGAAACAATGTTCAAGGTGGATATATTTGTATCTAAGCAGCGTCCTTTTGATCAGGCTCAGTTTGCCCGCCGCGAAACGCAAGTTGTTACCGCTGAGCCGGAACAGACCGCCTATATTGCCAGCGCCGAGGACACCGTTTTGACCAAGCTGGAATGGTATCGCCTGGGAGGGGAAGTATCGGAACGGCAATGGCGAGATGTGTTGGGCGTGCTCAAAGTGCAAGCGGATCGTCTGGATTTAGACTATTTGCGCCGCTGGGCCGTTGAATTAGGCGTGGCCGATTTACTAGAAAAAGCCCTGGCTACCCCATGACTCCAAACATCATCCTGACTGGCTTTATGGGCACAGGCAAATCTACGGTTGGACGGCTGGTGGCGGCTGAGTTGGGGCGCGAATTTACCGACATGGACACTCTGATCGAGCAGCGCGAGGGCCGCCCCATCGCCCGGATTTTTGCCGAGAACGGCGAGCCTTATTTCCGGCAGTTGGAAGCCGGTCTCTGCCGTGAATTGGCGGGGCGAGAAGGTCTGGTCATCGCCACCGGCGGCGGGGCGCTGGTGACGGAAGCTAACCTGCGGGTGATGGAGTCCAGTGGTCTGGTCATCTGCCTGGACTGCGACCCGGCGACCTTGTGGCAGCGCATCGGCCAGAGTGAGGATCGGCCCATGCTGGCCGAGCTGGACGAGGGCCGCTTTACTCGCCTGGCCGCCCTGCTAGAGCAGCGCGCTCCGGCCTATGGCCGCATCAAACATCACCTGGATGTCACCCACCTTTCACCGGAGGAAGCGGCAAAGAGAATCTGCGAATGGGCGAATGAGCGAATGGCGAATTTCTAAGGGACGCCATTCGCCATTCGCTTATTCGCCATTCATCAGAGGGAATTTTTGAATGCAAACCATTACCGTCACCCACCCCAGTGGCAGCTATCCCATTTTTCTGGGCGAAGGCGCGCTGGCCCAAACCGGCCCTCGCCTGGCCGAGTTGGGCTATCAAGGTCGCTGCGCCGTTGTCACCAACCAGCCGGTGGGCCGCCACCACGCCGAACCCTTGCTGGCGAGCCTGCGCGCCGCCGGGTTGGAGCCTGCCTGCCTGACCATCCCCGACGGCGAACAAAACAAAACACTGACTACCGTCGCCGATTTGTACCCTCAACTGGTCGAGGCCAAACTCGACCGGCGCAGCCCAATCATTGCCCTGGGCGGCGGCGTGTTGGGCGATACGGTAGGCTTTGCCGCCGCCACCTATCTGCGCGGCGTACCCTTTGTCCAAATTCCCACCACCCTGCTGGCCATGGTAGATGCCAGCGTCGGCGGCAAGGTGGGGGTGGATTTGCCCCAGGGTAAGAATTTAGTCGGCGCCTTCAAACAGCCGGAAATGGTGGTGATTGACCCCGCCGTGCTGTCCACCCTCCCCCCCGCCGAGTTGCGGGCCGGCATGGCCGAAGTGGTCAAGCATGGCGTTATTGACAGCCCGGCCTTATTTGAAGCCCTGGAAGAAAGAAGCAGGGGAGCAGAGGAGCAGGGGAGCAGAGGAGAAATTTTTTCATCCTTCATCCTTCATCCTTCATCCTTTCTCTACGAGGCCATTAGTGTTAAGGTCCGCATTGTACAAGAAGATCCCTTTGAGCAGGGCCGGCGGGCGGTGTTGAATTTGGGTCACACCTTCGGCCATGCCTTTGAACGTTTGGCTAATTTTGAACTGCGGCACGGCGAAGGGGTGGCGATGGGTACAGTCTGCGCCGCCCGGTTAGCCACGCGGTTGGGCCTCTGCTCCGCCGAAACCACCCAGCGCATTGTTAACCTGCTGGATCGCCTGGGCCTGCCCACCGAGCCGCCGTCCTATCCACCCGCCGAGGTCTGGGCCGCGATGGGCGCCGACAAAAAACGACAGGGCAACACCCTGCGCTTCATCCTCCCCCGCGCCATCGGCCAGGTGGACATTTTTGATAATGTGGCGCGAGAGGATGTGGCAGCCATTCTTACGTTCAACGTTTGAACGTTGAACGTGCAACTTTGGAAGGAGTGTTCACGAACCTACAACACACCCTCAATAAAGAAATTTTTTACTTGACACATGACACCTGATAGGTGACACTATTTACAAGGAGTTCTATGCAGCCCGAAACACCCCTTAACGAACAGCAAATTTTTCAAGGCAAGCTTGTCACCCTCAGTTTGCGCCAGGTGCAACTGGCCGGCGGCCAGACAGCGCAGCGCGAAATCGTAGCCACACGCGGAGCAGTGGTGATTGTCCCCCTGACAGCGAATAACGAAGTCCGGCTGGTCCGACAGTTCCGCGCCGGGATCGAGGATTGGCTGCTCGAACTGCCCGCCGGCAGTCTGGAGGTCGGCGAAGACCCCGACCGGGCCGCCCCCCGCGAACTGTTGGAAGAAACCGGCGACCAGGCCGCCATGTGGCATAAGTTGGGCGGTTTTTACGCCAGCCCCGGCATCCTGACCGAATATCTGCACCTCTACCTGGCAACCGATTTGACCCCCGGCCCCAACCAGCTTGAATTTGACGAGCACATCGAACTGGTGACTGTGCCCTGGGCCGACGTAATAACTATGATCGGCCAGGGCAAAATCAAAGACGCCAAAACCATTGCCGGCTTGATGCTGGCTGGCTTGCATCGGGGCTTGATTGACCAAAAGGGTTAAGATTGGAAGATTGGAAGGTTGGAAGGCTGGATATTTGCCAACCTTCCAATCTTCCAGCCTTCCAATTTTGCCATCCTCCACAGGAGAACACCTATGAAAACAATCTTATGTTACGGCGACTCCAACACCTGGGGCTACCGCCCCGTGACCAAAGACCGTTACAGTCGGGAAGAACGCTGGGTGGGCGTGCTGCAACAAGAACTGGGCGCCGGCTACGAGGTGATTGCCGAAGGGCTGAACGGCCGCACCACCGTTTGGGATGACCCCATCGAAGGTTACAAAAACGGCAAAGACCAGCTTATCCCTATTCTAACCTCGCACAAGCCCATTGACCTGGTCACGATTATGCTGGGCACCAACGACTTGAAGCGGCGTTTTGGCCTGGGCGCTTATGACATTGCCGAAGGCGCGGGGACGTTGGTCGAAATGGTCCAGAAAAGCGACTGCGGCCCTGATAACCATGCCCCGCAAGTGCTGCTGCTGGCCCCACCGCCGGTGGCTCAATTGACCGAGTATGACGAAATGTTTGAAGGCGCTGCGGCCAAATCACGCCAGTTTGGTCACCATTACCGGCGCGTAGCCCAGGAGCTTGGCTGCCACTTCCTCGATACGGGCACGGTCATTGTTTCCAGTGACCTCGACGGTATTCATTTAGAGGTGAGCGAGCATAAGAAGTTGGGGTTAGCAGTGGCGGCGCGGATACGGGAAATACTATGATGCGTGATACGTGATACGTGATGACTCCGGGCAAAAACCTCACGCATCACGTATCACATTTTAGGGCTAATTATTTTCTTGGAGTTATTTCAGATAGAATATGACCGCTATTCTCTTATTACATGGCCCCAACCTAAATCTGCTGGGAACCCGCGAGCCGGGGGTCTACGGCTCAACCACCCTGGAAGACATCAACACCCGGGTGATTGCCGCCGGGGCTGAGCGCGGCGTCGAAGTGCGCTGTTTCCAATCCAACCATGAGGGCGCGCTGGTGGACGCCCTGCACGAAGCCCGGCTGTGGGCCGCCGGGGTGGTCTTCAACCCCGGCGCGTACACCCACACCTCTATCGCTCTGCGCGATGCCATCGCCGGGACCGGCTTGAAGGTGGTCGAAGTGCATTTGAGCAACGTCCACGCCCGCGAGGAGTTTCGCCACAAAAGCATGCTGGCTCCAGTTTGCGTGGGGCAAATCAGCGGCTTCGGCTGGCGGAGTTATCTATTGGGGTTAGAGGCTATTTTGGGGTACTTGAATGGCGAATGAGCGAATAGCGAATCAGATATTTTTCGCCATTCGCCATTCGCCCATTCAATCCGATAAGCGCGACTTGCGGGCGGCCATCTCCGGGTCATCTCCGGCAAATTGAGGCTTGATAACGGGGGTAGCCGGCGTAGCGGCAGCAGTCTGGCTGGCGCTGGCCGGGGGCATACCCAAGACTTTGCTGGCTTCTTCATCACGGCTCCTGGCTTTGCGGGCCTCTTTTTCCACCGCTTCTTTGGCTAAAGCTAATTTTTCTTCCAGCGCCGCCAGTTTTTCTTCCAGGTCAATGGCCTGGAGCGACTCATTTCTGACATAATACTCCAACTCGGCGGCCCGTTTTTCATGGGCGCGCTGGTTGAGGGTATCGCCGCTTTGGGCCGCGGCCTGGGCAGCGCTCTGCTCGGTTTTTAACCGCTCGGCCAGGTTGCGCTCGCGCAGTTCCACCTCGGCCAGCGCCCGGCGAATGGCGGCCAACTGCTCTTGTTCCAACTGTTCCAGGGCGCTCCGCCGCTCGCGCTGCGGCAGCTTGGCGTTCACGGCAGCATTCAGCAAGGTGTTGAATTTTTCCAGCAAGTCCATGTTACAGTTCTCCTCCGAAAATAGTAGACAATAGACAGTAGACGGTAGACAAGGAAATCATACGCCTCTGCTACCTCACCCCTTCGGGTGCGCCGAAGCGCGTGCTACCCTGCTACCTTTTCATCGTCAGCAGTGTGCTGTGGGTTCGTGATGACTCCTCGGTAATCTATAAGCGCTTTACGCAGGGTAAAGCCCAATTGCGGCCATAAGCCAACCGCAGGTTGGTCGGCGTGACTATCCGCGCCCAGCGAAATCACCTCGACCCCCGCTGCTCGCAGCGCATGCATGGCGGTTAACATCAGCACCCGGCCAATCCCTTGGCCGCGCTCCGCCTCCGCCACAGCCAGCCAGACCACTTCGCCTTCATTGGCCCGGCGCAGGCGGCGCGTCCAGCCCAGGCAGCCATGCACCACGCCGACCATTTGCTCCTCGCCAGAAGGTAATTGCCGCCAGGCGCTAAAGCTGAAGCCTGGCTCATAGCGCGCCGTTTGAAAGCGGCGGCGCAGGGCCTCGGCGGTGGTGGGCTGGTAGCCCCAGTTGTGAGCAAAAGCCTGGTTGCGCAAAGCCGCGGCGGCTTCGCAGTGGCGCTGCTCCCAGGGCCGCATCACTACTCCCAGCGGCAGCGTCGGAACAGGCATCACCTGCGCTGCCGGGATTTCGAATTCGTGATAAATATGGTCGGGCCGCAGGCCAAAGCGGGACCACAGGCGGCAGCGGGCTTGGTCGTGCTGGTATGCCCAGGCGTTGACCCAGGTTTGCCCGCTGCACTTCTGGCGCATATCGGCCCAACTGCGCCGGACTAACTCACCCCCCACGCCCTGACCCCGCCAGACCGGATGGACCGCACCGCGCAGCCAAAAATCAGCTTCCGGCCCGTTCCCTGTTTCCCCATAATTATAGCCCACAATTTGCCCTGTATCAATCTGCGCCAGCCAGCCGGTCTCGCTTAAATCGGCCAGGGCAGTTTCCAACTCAGCCGCCAGTTCCGCTACAGGCCGCTCGACTCCTTCATCCACCGCTTCCGCAGCAGCGATTAGCGCCGCTAGAGCGTCAATATCGGTTTTAACAAAACGACGGAAGAGGAATTGTGAATTGTGAATTATTCTTTCCAACCTTCCAACCCTCCATCTTCCATCCTCTATCTTCTATCCTCCATCCTCTATCTTCCAAACTCTCGCCAGCTCTACTGCCCGCACAGCGTCAATCTGGCCCCAACCGTAGACATTGTTAGGCACGCCGGTTACGCCGCCGCAGGCGCAGGCATTGCCGGCGGTCAGGCTGTCCAACTGGCCCAGTAGCGAGATGTCCCCGCTGGTTTGGCTCTCGATGGGGCAGGCCGCTTCCACTGCCACCGGCGTGGCCGATTGGCGAATGATCTCCTCAGTGGCCTCGATCTGCCCGATGAGGGCCGGGTTAGCCGACCAAATGAGCGCCACCAGCCCGGCGACGTGCGGCCCGGCCATGCTGGTCCCCGAAGCCGTACCGTAGCCGCCGCCCGGCACGCTGGAGCGAATCTCAAAGCCCGGCGCGGTGATGTCGGGTTTGAGCAGGGGCGATGAATCGTCTGCAACCGGCCCGCGGCTGCTAAAGCCAACAATCTCGCCACTGGCATTAGTGGCCCCCACCGAGAAGACGCTATCGTAGCGGGCCGGCGGTTCATGGGCAGTGCCGCAGGCCGGGCCATCGTTGCCGGCGCTGACGACCATCATGATCCCGGCGGCGCGGAGGGCTGCCGTGGCCGGTTCTAAAACGGTATCGTCGCAGCCCTCAATATCGGGGCAGCCCCAGGAGTTGTTGACCACATGCGGCGCTTGGGCAACATCGCCGTCGCGGAACGGGTCGCCGCCCAGTGGATAGGGGGCCAGAAAGAACTCCATGCAGTCGGTGTAGCTGGCCGGGTTGCCCAGGCCGCGCTGCATGTTGCGGCAGCCAATCCAGGTAGCGCCGGGGGCCATGCCAATTTGATTGCCCAGGCCGTCGTCGCCTAAAATGGTGCCCAGGGTATGGGTGCCGTGCTGGTCGTCGTCAAATGGCTCCAGCGTGTCGGCCCAGGCATCACGCCAATTGTAATTATGGTTGACCTGCTCCCTCTCGCTGACCCCACGATAGGCGGAGCGCAGGGCCGGATGCTGCCAATCATAGCCGGTATCCTGCGCCCCAACGACAATGCCCTGCCCGGTGAAACCCATGTCCCAAACCTGATCGGCGTACACCTGGCTGAGATTGGCCTCAACGCCCTGGCCTTCGGCAGGGGTGTCGCCATAGCCAAAATCAAAATCCAGGGGATAGGGCCGCACGTTGGGGTTGAGCATCACCCGCGCTACGCCGGGCAAAGCGGCAAATTCAGCCATGCGCCGGTGATGGCCCTCCACCCGGATCATATTGACCAGGTAAAAGGGCCGGTAGACCAGCCCGGCAGCGTCAAGAGCCTGGCGCACTGGAGCCTGGGTACGGTTGGCCGTTTCGATCAGCCGGTCGCGCACAAAGGCGCGGCGAGCCTGCAAATCGGCGATTTGCTCTGCGCCGCTCAGGTCGGCCTGCTCGGTCATGATAATCAAAAAGCCGTCGTTGTAAAAGCCAGGGCGACCCAGGCTTAGCCACAAGGCCAGCCACACGCCCCAGCCGAGCAGCGCCAGCCCCCCGACCAGGCCGAGCGTGGTCAGTTCTGATAACCGCCAGCGCGGGAGCAGCCAGCGCCGTCCGGCCCACAGCAGCAAGGCCAGCCCACCCGCGCCGATGAGCATCCACAGATGAGCGGCGGTTTGCCAGGGTTGGGTGATGAGGGGCAGTTCGTCGCGCGGGTCGGTAAAGAGGAGCGGGGCGGCCCGGCAGCCCCAGCTCAGCAGCAGCCCCGGCCAGATACTGCCGCTCCATAAGCGCAGTTCGAGCAGCAGCCAGGTGAGGGGAAGGGCGGTCACCAGCCAGGCCAGCTTGGCCCAATCGTCGTGGGGGGTAATCAGGCTGGGGGTGAAGGCGAGGTAGGTGAGCAAGGCCAAAGGCCAGTAGGGAATGGCGAATGGCGAATGGCGAATGGCTGGTTTAGTGGGTTGTGTGGGCCAGTTGGTGAGGAGGAGGGCGAGAACTGCGCCGCGGAAGAAGAGTTCTTCGGGCAGGGTTTGGGCCAGGGTTTGGATGAGGAGGAGTTGCGAGGTCCAGCTATCGCCCAGCGCGCCGGTGAGCGGCCAGCCGAGGGTGAGCGCGGCAGCGGCAGCCAGGGCCAGCAGCAGCCCCAGCGGTTGAGGGGCGTTTAAGCCCAGTATCCCCCGCAGGTCAGCCTGCGAGCGCAGCGCTCCGGTCCACCACATCCCCACACCGCCCAGCAGCAGCGCCGCCGGGGTGAGCAGGGTCAGGCGGAGGATTGTGCCCAGCAACGGCAGGAGGTATGTCCCTTCATTCTGGATCGGCCCGGCGATGGCTCGGATGGCGGCGTCGAGGGTGATGTAAAGACCCACCCCGGCCAAAATCAGGGCCAGCGGGCGCGCAGCGGTCCATCCAGGCCGGCGGGTCAATAGGGCAAATGCGCCAAAGGGAATGAGTAACAAAGCAGCCAGCAGCGCGACAGTTAGCAAACTCCTGGCGGCTTCCGGCCAGCTTAGGGGCAAAAAAATAGCGGCCATCCCGACGACAATCGAAGCGGCAGCCAGCCAGATGAGCAGGACGAAAAAGAGCAGGAGTTGGGACGGGGAGGGTGGAGTAGGACCGCTTAGTGGGCTAGGTGAGGATAGAGCCATGAGAAGAATACGGATTTACTCGAATGAATCTTCTAAAGGAACGATTTTTTCTAAAGCTGTAATAAGAGGGGGTAAATCTTGGGTGATAATTTGCCAGAGAATATCAAAGTCAACTGCGTCATAGCCGTGAATAAGCCGGTTACGCAGTGCGACTATTTGGGCCCAGGAAATTTCAGGATAATTTACTTGCTCTTCTTTTGGAATAGAATTAGCTGCTTCGCCAATCACTTCGAGTAAACGCACCAGAGCCAGATTTAGCAGCCGATCCGAGTCAAGATCAGCTCTTGATCTACCTTTGGTTAATTCAAATGCTTCTCTGGCGTGATTCAACATATGCCGTAAGCGAATAATGAGGCTATGTCTGGTCATATAATACCTGTGCCTTATGCAGCACTTCATCACGGAAGTAGCAGCTTAAAAATTGAGGCGTATTTAAATCTACCTGGCGGCCCAAAATATGGGAGAGTTCCTCTTGAATTGTAAAAAAGGCCAGCCCCGGTATGTGATCAGGTTCAAACTCGACCAATATATCCACATCACTATCCGGACTAAAATCTTCGCGCAAAACGGAGCCAAACAAAGCTAACTGCCGAATGTGATGCCGGCGGCAGAGAGCGGCAATTTCATCCAGCGGAATTTCAATGGGTATTGGTGTTAACTGAATGGACATTCGTTTTCCTCAACATTGATTATACACGCTATCTATAGCAACATGTCTCCATTGTAACCGTTCCCGGTCAAGTTATCAAGTAGACGCGCCTTTCTCCTCACGGTTCTGCAAAATAGCAGGAATATGCTAAACTAACATCTGGGTTCACTTTTTAAAGGAGTGTTTACAAGCCTGAGCACGCTGCCAACGCGAAGCGTGAAAATCCTTTGCTGACGATGACCGAAGACCGGGGACCGAGGACCGGGTTGCTATCTGTAACCGGTCTCCCGTCCCCGGTCTGTTTTCTCAGGAGGTAACCTGATGGCGCTCACCTGCAAACAGTGTGGTTCTGATATTCTCACCCCCACCGACGATCAGCCCTGGGCCAGGTGCGCTAACTGTCAGGCGGTACTCAGCCTGACCGGGGCTGAAGGCTCAACCGATTTGGCCCAGGCCGGGGCCTTTTTACCTCCGGGTATGAGTCTGCGCCGTTTGTCCGATGGGCTGCAAATCACCTACAACTGGTTCAACCCCTCTTACTTCGGGCTGGCCTTTATGGCCTTAGTGTGGACCGGCGCTATTATAGGCGGCTTCAACAGCTTGGGCTGGTGGTTGCTGATTGTTCCCCATTTCTGGGTTGGCCTGGGCATGGGGGCGGTGGCCCTGATTAACCTGATTAACCGAACCCGGATCACCGTAACCCCAGATCAATTAAGCATCGTTCATTTCCCTATTCCCTTCCCGCTGTACCGCCGCTTTGACCCGATCCTCTTGAAACAGTTGTACGTGAAAGAGGTTAAGCACCAGCACAAATCCTCTGTTTCTTATACCTATGATCTCTACGTGACCACCTGGAGCGGGCGGAACCATAAGCTGGTGACAAAAATCAAAGCGGCGCATCTGGCCCTGGCTTTGGAAAAAGAGATTGAACGTTTTTTGGGGATTAAAGATCAATCTATGCCGGGCGAGTTTCGCTGGCTGTCCGAGCGGGAGAACCGCCAACTGTGGCAGGCCTGGCATGGGTTGGCAAAGGCCCTGTCCCTCAAATTTGATCCCGGCCCATTCCTTGAAAAAAGCACGGTCGCTGGGGTTTATCGCGGCTATCACCTGCAAGTGGATGCCTTTTACAGCAGCCAGCACCGGCGCGCCTGTACCCGGATACAGCTTGCGCCGGCCTCACCTCCGCTTGAGGCTTCGCCCCTCCTTACCCCTGAGGACCTGCCCGACCTGCCCTTATCATCACAACAAATCCTGTCGCTGTTGACCTCCGGCGGCATCCCCCGTGAAAAGGGCGCGCAGATAGAGGTCAGCGCCGACGCCCAAAAAATCTATTATGAACACCCCCAACTCAGCGCCGATGTCGAACAGTTGCGTGGACTATGTGATATGATGGTCAATCTGGCCGAGGGGTATGCCAAATTACGAGCCATTGGCGCTGAAGCTGTTCCAACCCTGGAAGCCCTGGCCGCCAAGCCTGAGCACCTCTTAAATGGGGCGGTCCGCCAGTTAATGCAGGATATTGCCGCCGATACCACCACACGTGTGGGTCATCAGCCGGACAGCTTTTACTGCCGGCGCTGTCTGACCCGCTGCGCCGCCCATAGCGGCCAGGTCACGCTAATCAAAACAGTCACCTACTATGGCTGCCGTACCTGCCGCCAAAGCCAAGCTCTGCTGGAGTGGCCCGGGCCGGTCATCGCTGTGTTAGACAGCCGGATGACCGAGAAATGGGTCGCGCAAGCCGGAACCGTGCGGGTCAATTGGCTGCTCCACCGTTCCCTGTTTGATTTTGAGGCCGTAGAAATCGTCCAGGCCAGCGATGAGGATATTGAGCGCTTTGCCGTGCAGGTGGGCAACGATACCGACCCGCTGCGTAAACCTGACTACGAACTGATGACCTGCCGTATCGGTCTCACCTGCCACCTGTCTGAAAATAGCCTGCGGGTGCTACGCAGCATCTTCGGCTCGGTCGAGCGCGGCCCGCTGCTGGCCGATGTGTCCGAAACAGCCACAGATGACCGCCGAGAGATCGAAGACCAGGAGCAGTCGGTTAGTGGTTCAATCGCGGCATCTTGAGTATGTCATTCCGACCGCAGGGAGGAATCTTCGTTACCACAGCAAAAATATTATGGTAAGCAAAGAGACGCCTACGCGTCGCTGGCTCGAAATGACATACCGGGAATTTTAAGCATAGCTCCCAAGTCCATCTTCATCTTTTGTCCCCCTGGCGTTGGCAAAGCGACGCCTGATTGACCGATCTCCTTGCGCGGCGCATGGTATAATTTCAGAGTTGTTTGTTTGGAGCGCAAAAGCTTAGCTTTTGCGCTCCGATAAAATTTCTCAAAGGAAATTATGATGTCTTACTTAAAAAAATGGTTATTTAGCGCTATTTCCTACATAGCGTGGCTAAGCTCGGCCTGGATTGACAAATCCAGGCCCAAAACCGTCGGATTTGTCAATCCAACGGGAGCAATCCACGTCAAGTGGAAAATACTCTTATTTAGCTTAATTTTAACACTTATCCTTGGCAGCGCCGGGTTTAATTTGTTCATCCACAGCCAGATGGCCATTGCCGCCACCTCTACACCCGCCCCTGCGGATGAGATCAACTTCACACCCTCACCGGATGGCCGCTGGATGGCAGTGGTTAATAGCACAGCGGGCAGCCTCGACCTGCAAGGACCAGACGGCCAGACGGTCGCCGTTTTCCCGGCGGGCAGTGCAGTGGGTCAGGTTGTCTGGTCGCCTGACAGCCGCGCGCTCCTGGTGGCGCAAAACAATTGGATATTTAAAGAACCGCTTGGAACCGGCGTCACCAGCAGTGCGCCCATTGCTATCTGGCAAGTAGATTTCAAGGGGAATAAAGCGCAGCCGGCCCGGCAGGTGTTTCAATCCAATACCCCGCTGGCGCAAACGTCCCAGGGTGAAGATAACGCCGAGCAAATCGTCTTTGGGCAGTGGTCGCCGCATGGTCAGACCGTTTTGTTCTGGCTGGGGCCGCTGGGCGCATCGGTGCTGGCGGATGGCCTGCCCCTGTTTGCCCTGAACGTGACCAGTGGGCAGGTCAGCCCGGTGGTCGAGTGGGCGCTGCTCAACCCCCGTTACCAAAGCTGGTCGCCCGATAGTTCCCGGCTGGCTGTCACTGCCGGAGCCGACCGGGTGGCCCAGACCAATAAATGGCTAATGCTGTGGGAGGCGACGACCGGCCAAAGCGCCACCGTCATCAGCCAAACCGAACAGATTCCCGGTATTGTAGCCTGGTCGCCCAGCAGCGACGCCATTGCCTATGCCGCTGTGCCCGC
Source organism: Anaerolineales bacterium (assembly GCA_015075405.1). Taxonomy (GTDB): domain Bacteria; phylum Chloroflexota; class Anaerolineae; order 4572-78; family J111; genus DSQQ01. The sequence goes on along the minus strand of JABTUK010000001.1, from coordinate 2,019,198 downwards.
TGATCAGACTGGCGACGGCTCGTACCATGTGGCCGAGTTCAACAATCCAGCCATTGCCGGGCGGCGTATCTACCTGCTCGATCCGGCCACCGGCCAATCACGCCGCCTCAATGAAACCGATACTTTTCAGGATAATCCGTTGTGGAGCGACGATGGGACGACGCTGTACTACGTCGAGCGGCAGGGAGACACGCTGCAACTGATGGCCGCCGACCCCCAAACCGGTCAGGCCCAGCCCGTTCCCGGCGCGGCGATGCCCCTGCCCCAATATGTGGGCTACTACGGCCAGTCGGAATTCGACTGGCTGCTGGAATACCGCCCCGGTGGTTCGCTGGCCGGGCAGCCTGTCCCCACCCCGGAGGTAACGCCTACGGCCTCTACCGACCAAATCAACGAGACGCCTTCGCCGGATGGCCGCTGGACGGCCAGCCTTAACCAGACCGCAGGCAGCCTGACTCTGCGCCATCAAAGCGATAACCAAAGCTTCAGCGTCTTTCCTTCCGGCGATACCGCCTTTGCCGCCAGTTGGTCGCCCGACAGCCGGCATTTGCTGGTGGTGCGAACCAATTATTTCGCCACGGTACCTGGTCAAGCAATTCAAGCCAATCTCCCCATCGAAATCTGGCAGGTGCAGTTCAAAGATGACCAGCCCACTCCGCCAACACGCCTGTATCAATCCCCCATTCCGGCGGATAAAGATACCGAGCAAATTGTCCTTGGTCACTGGTCGCCTAATAGCCGCTATATCGTATTTTGGAGAGGTACGCTTTCCGCTTCAATTCTAGCGGATGGCTTACCTGCATTTATTCTGGATGTTCAGAGTGGGGAAACTTACCCGGTTGTACCAAGCTCCACCAATGCCTCTCCCTTTCAAGATTTATCCAACGATGACCTTGCTTTAGCTAATCCCCGTTATCATAGTTGGGCTCCGGATAGTTCCATGTTGGCTATTACGATAGGCGGCTATCGGTCGGCTCAGGTGAACAAGTGGCTCAATCTCGTTAACCCGACTACTGGACAAATTACCACTGTTATCAGCCGGAGCGAGCAAATTCCCGGTACGGTAGCATGGTCGCCCAAAGGCGATATTATCGCCTATGCCGCTGTGCCCGCCGACCAGACCAGCCCCGATTGGGCCGATTGGATGATCTTTGATAATCCGGCTATCGCGGCGCGGCGGATTTACCTGCTAGACCCGGCGACCGGCAAATATCACCGTTTGAATGAGGTGGAGTCTTACCAGGATGCGCCGGTGTGGAGCGACGATGGAACGATCCTTTATTATATCCAACGGAACGACGACGAACTTAGCCTGATGGCGGCTGATCCCGCCACCGGCCAGGCCGAAGCAGTTCCCAATGCCAGCGAGCCGCTTGATTTAAAAGACCCTATGCGGCCCAATGGGGGCTACTACGGCCAGTTTGGCCGGGAGGAACTGCTGGCCCATATCCCCGCCGACCAGGCTTCCGCGCCCAGCGACGAGGATCAGGACATTTTGCGCTTCATTTTCAAAGATCGGCGGCCCGAAATCGGTACGTTGACCGACGATTTTCTGAACCGGGTGGCCGCCGGTCAATTTAGCGATTTTCAGCGTCAGGAGGCCGATGTGAATGGCGACGAGCAGCCGGAAATCCTCATCAGTGGCCGGACCGATACTTTTTATCTTTTTGTGGCTATTCTCAAGCGCCACTCCTCTGGCCAGTTAGCAGAGTTGTTCTATACCGATAATGTCAATGGCAAGTATGCCGGTGATGTGTATGTCACCGTAGATGGGCAGCAGGTGGTAGCTGATTTTCTGACCACGACGGGCGGCACGGGCTATGTCGAGACCACCTGGGAGCAGCGCTGGATTCAATGCCAGGCCGATAGTTGCAGCCAGGTGTGGGCGGCGCCGCTGTTGTGGGCCGACCGTAGCGCCCAATGGACTCTTGCCCGCAACTACGCCACTTCTGAGCTAGAGCAGCCCGATGACCAAACCATCCACCTGACCACGCATCGGTTTGGCTTAAAAGATCTGCCCTGGGGAGCGACCGGCGCGCCGCCCGGAACCGCCCGCCGAGTGGTTGGGCCGGATACTCTGGATATATATCGTTGGGATGGGCAGGTGTATCGGCTGGAAAGCCGGGAACAGGTGACAATGGGGCAGGAGATTGCCCGCGAGTTTGATTGGCAAACTGAGGTTACCAATCAACGAGTGTACGAAGTTGCCAGCAAACCGTTCCTCCACAATGGCGTCGGTATTGGCGGCAACGGCTACCTCAAACAGCAGGCCGCCTGGTGGGGTTTGCCCACCCCCGATCAACCCGACGACCCGACGTGGGGTTCGGCCTCACGCCAGCCGGAGCTGGCCGCAGATACGGGTTCAGACTCGTTGGGGGAGTGGGTGGCTCAGATGGTCGGCGCGTTAGATAAGCCGGAGTGTCGCTTGTTGGCGCAGCGTTACCGGCAGGATAAATTGACCGTGATTGGCCGGCTGGATTTGCCCTGCACCATCAATTTTACCCGGCTGGCCTGGACCGACGTGACCGGCGATGAGCAAGCGGAGTTGCTGCTCACCACCATTCCGCCCGATGAGGAAAGCCTGGGGCAGATGGAGCGTTTGGTTGTTTTTGCAGTGTCGGATGAGGGCGTAACCGAACTGGCTCACCTCGATGGGGTGATCAATGGGGCCGATGGGCGGGGCATTCGCTGGCGGCAGTCACCTCAGGGTTTTGAGGCACAAGTAATGCTTCCCTTAATTGACCCGGATACGGCTACCTCACTCTTGGGTTTACGGCGGGAGCGGGCCTTTAATCTTTATCGGTGGGATAAGAAGGGTCAAGAGTTTAAGTTCATTGAATAGCAGAATTTTGAAGCACCAAGTCTCAGTAGATCCAAATTTCCGTAGGGTGGCATCTCTATGCCGCCCGCTGACGCATATGGATGCGCCAGCTACGGTGAAAAATTGGATCTATTGGGTCTATTGTCCGCTATTTTCAGAGAAGTGTTCACAAGCCAACGGCACACCACCGATGATGAAAATGGAGTTCAAAAGCTATGCTTTTGGACTCCGACAAAGCTATTTACGAAGGAGATCCCTGGCATTGGCCCAGATGCGCCAGCGGCCATGAGTGGGCAGACGGGGTTATGGGGTAAAGATGTCTGCAAAATGAGGCGTGGTGAAACTGCCCCCGGCGCTAACCAGCCGGCCATCCTGCTGTAACTCGGCCAGCCGGGGGGTAGCGTTAGGTACAGGCGCGGGTTTTCGATTTTGGTGATGTCAATTTGCTCTGCCGTGTGACGGTTGAGGGCAATAAAAGGCACTATCTGACCCTACTTTACCAAACAGTTTCAAGATTGGTCAGTTGAATTTGGCGATCTCGGCTAATGAGAGGCAAACCTAAATGGAGAGCTGTAGCGCTAATAACTCGGTCAGGCATATCACGAACAAGGTCTCGCGGAATATTGGCAACTGCGTTAGCAATCTCAGCAGTCAAATCAACCAATACCAAGCCACTCTCCCCGGCTTGTAACTCTGCATCAAGTTGAGCCTTTAAATGAGCCGGGATACGCCCTTTTTCCTGCAAGTATATGATCTCTATCAAACAAATAGTTGGAACATAAATTACTATCTCACCACGATCACAGGCATCAAAGAGCTGACTGGCTGTGAGACCTAAACGATTGTTGTCTTCCAGATACCAGATTAAACCGTGTGTATCGGTAACATAATTGGACATTAAAAATCCTCTCTGGGAAAATTGCGCCCCATGTCACGTCGTGCTTCAGCAATGTCTTCTTCAGAGATGTCAACCCCTCGCCATAATCCACGTAGAGATTTACGAGGTTTGGGCTGTTCGATTGAAAGTTCTTGTTCAATCTGGGGCGCGACTCGTTCAATAAGGCGCACCTTATCTACCAAAGAAAGCCGTGTTACCAATTCTAAGATTTCCGTCAAGGTAACTGTTTTTTCCATAACTGCCTCCACCCATTTACCAACTAACCCGGATTTTATCGTATGCTCCAACCATCTTTTTGTCAATAGAAAACCGACACAATTACTCCTTGTTACCTGGGACCGGCTCCATATCCAGCCAATTTTGGCCCGCTTCGATCTCTACCTCCAACGGCACTTTTAACTCAAAGGCGTGACGCATCACCTCACGGGTCAACTCGACCGTTTGGGCAATCTCATCCTCCGGTGCTTCCAACACCAACTCGTCGTGAACCTGGAGCAGCATGCGGCTGTGCAGGTTTTGCTCGATCAGCGCCCGGTGCACCCGGATCATAGCAATTTTCATAATGTCGGCGGCCGTGCCCTGGATGGGCATATTGATGGCTTCCCGCTCGAGGGCGGAGCGCTGCGCCCCGGTGGCGGTCGCCAGGTTAGAAAAGTCGCGCCGGCGGCCCAGCAGGGTGGTCAAATAGCCTTGCTTGAGGGCCATCTGTTTGGTATCGTCAATATAACGTTTGAGGCCCGGATATTTTTCAAAATAGGTGGCGATAAAGTCACGGGCCTCCGCCTGGCTGATGCCGGCGCTGTTGGCTAGTCCAAAAGCCGATTGGCCGTAAGCCAGGCCGTAATTGACCGTTTTGGCAATGCGCCGTTGGTCTTTGGTCACTTCCTCTCTGGGAATCCCTAACACGGTCGCCGCTGTCACGGCGTGAACATCCTCATCGTTGGCAAAAGCTTCCAACAGGCCGGGGTCTTCGGCCACATGGGCCAGGATACGCAGCTCAATTTGGGAGTAGTCGGCGGAAATAAGGCGACAACCTTCTTCAGCGATAAAAGCCCGCCGAATTTCCCGCCCTCTTTCGCTGCGGATGGGGATGTTTTGCAGATTCGGCTCACTGCTAGAAATGCGTCCGGTTGAGACGCCAATTTGGTTGTAATTAGTGTGAACCCGCCCAGTCTGGGGATTAATCACCGCGGGCAGAGCATCCAGGTAAGTATTTTTGAGCTTGGTCAGGGCGCGATGTTCCAGGATCAGGTCAATGGCTTCGTGCTGGCCTTTGAAGTTTTCCAACACCCCGGCGGCGGTGGAATAATGGCCGCTTTTGGTTTTGCTCAGGCCGGCGGTCGGCAGTCCTAATTTGCCAAACAGCACATCGGAAAGCTGCTGGGTGGAACCCAGGTTAAATTTATGGCCGCAGATAGTATAAATTTCAGCCTCCAGTTCAGCCAGCCGCTGGCCCATCTCGCTAGACATTTCCTTCAAGGCGAGAGCGTCAACTTTGATACCGGCCAGTTCCATATCTTTGAGCACGTAAACCAGGGGCAGTTCCAGGTCGTAAAAAATTCGTTCTAACTCCGGGATGTCTCGCAGCGGTTTTTCCACCAGCTCAACCAGGCGCAGAGTCATATCCACATCGGCGGCGGCGTAGGGGGTTGCTTTTTCAACCGGCACCTGGGCCATCGTGATTTGCCCTTTGCCGCTGCCGATCAACTCCTTGATTTCGGTCATTTGAATGTGGAGCTTTTCACGGGCCAAATCCTTCAAGCCATGCCGGGCGTCGGAGGCATTGTGGCCCAGCCAGGAGGCAATCATGGTATCGAAAATCGGCGGCTCGACCGGCAGACCGTGCCGTTCCAACACCGTCAGGTCGAACTTGGCATTGTGCAGATATTTGGTTACACCGGGGTCGGCCAGGATGGGAGCCAGGGAGGATTGGACGAGGGGGAGAGGGAGGTTGGAGGGTTGGAAGGCTGGAGGGTTGGAAGGCTGGAGGACTGGAGGGTTGGAAGGCTGGAGGGTTGGAGGGGATAAATCAAACAGGGGTGGCTGCGCCTTAGCCTCAGACTCAGCCTTAGCCTCAACCTCGGCCTTTTCCCCATGCCCAACGGGAATGTAATACCCTTCTCCTGCCACCGGCGTAATGGCAATCCCCACCAGGTTGGCCTGGACTTCGTCGGTGCTGTCGGTTTCTGTATCCAGGGCCAGGCGGGAACTCTGTTTCAGTTTGGCGGCCAGGTCGGCCAGTTTGGCCGGGGTATCAACGGTAATGTATTGGCCGTCGGGCGCAGAGACCGGCGCTTTTTCCCTGGCTTTGACGGTAGCAAACTCCTTGGGCGATTTGTCGGGCGGCGCGCCGGGGATACGGTTGAAAATGGTGTTAAATTCAAGCTCGACAAACAAGTTGGCGATGTCGGTCAGGTCAAAGTCCATCGTTTTGCCGGCTTCAACATTTAATTCGATGCCCGGCACATCGGTGATGATGCGGCCCAGTTTTTGGGAGAGGTAGGCGTTCTCCCGATCGGCCTCAAATTTAGCCCGCTGCGCGGCAGGCAGTTCGTCCAGGTGAGCGTAAATCTCATCGAGTGAGCCGTATTGCTGCAATAATTTGGCCGCCCCTTTGTCGCCAATCCCTTTGATGCCGGGGATATTGTCGCTGGTATCGCCGACCATCGCTTTCAAGTCAATCAGTTGGCTGGGCGGCACGCCAAATCGAGCCTGAACTTCCGCTTCGTTGTAGAGTTTGCGCTCGTTGAAGCGGTTTTGCCCGCCGGGATAAACCACCTTGATGTGCGGCCCAACCAGTTGAAAGGCGTCGCGGTCGCCGGTGACAATCAGCGTTTCAATGCCCTGAGCGGCGGCCTGAGTCGCCAGTGTGCCGAGCAAATCGTCGGCCTCGTAGCCCTCTTTGGTAAAAACCGGCATATTGAACGCTTTGACTAACTGCTCGATACGGGTAATTTGGCTGGCCAGGTCGTCGGGCATTTTTTCGCGGGTGGCTTTGTAGTCGCCATACAATTTATGGCGAAAGGTGTCACCGGCGTCGAAGGTGACGATGAAATAATCCGGGTTGTACTCTTTCCAGACGGCCAGCAGCATGTTGGCAAAGCCGTAAACGGCATGAGTCGGCTCGCCAACAGCGGTGCTGAAGGTGGCCGGCATGCCAAAATAGGCCCGGTAAGCCAGAGCGTGGCCGTCAATAAGGATGAGGGTGGGTTTTTTGGTCATAACTTTACTCTCCCAAACAACATTAAGCCTTTAGCGTTCAATTTTTGAGGTTGAACTTGCTACCGCTGCGACCCAATCCCAATCTTCCTGTCCCAAAGGAGGCAGCGGCGGCTGACGGTAATCCAACAAGTTTTGATAACCCACTAACTCAAAACAGGCGTCAACGGCGGCTTGCAGCGACAAAGGCACATCGGAGTCAGGAGGAAGTAGAGGCACGGGCACAGTGGGCAAGCGCTCGCGCAGTGCTATAGGCCAAACTTCGGTGGTAGGGCGGCGGGTAAAGCGGCTGAGAAAAACATAGTAGGGCGCAGGGGGCAATTCACCGCCGATAAGGGGGATGCGCTCTCCGGCGCGGAGCAGGTCAATTTCCAGGAGATGAGTTTTGGTTTTGAGCAGAGCGCCCCGTTTTTTCAAATACTTACGGAAACCTGGGCCACGTTTATTAACAGGCGACAAAATCTCAAGGGCTGTAACCAGGCGACGATTAGCAACATCACGAATATCGAGCCGAAGCACCGCTGTTTTTTGGGGTACAGGGCTAATCAATTCGACCGCCGCCGCAGTGATAGTTTCATAGTCGGCGATGGCCTCCTTAATCCGGGCTACATTGACATCAGGGTAAATTCCCCGTTTAACCGACTCGCTGCCCACACCCAGGCCCAGTTCATCAACCACATAATACTTCTGCAACAAGGCCACATACTTGGGTTGGAGGCGCGGCATCAATTGCGCCCGGATTTGATGGATCAAAGTGTCGTGGAACTCCGGCCACATCTCGCCTTCAAGATAAGGGTCCATTCCAGGAAATGGAGATTTGTTCATCATTAATCTTCCTCAGAAGGTCAGCCCCACCGAAATAGATTGGGGATCATTCCCAGCACCCCATTCCAGACGGCGTAATAATAAACAACAATACTGACGAACAATAAACTGTCAATCCGGTCTAAAAAACCGCCGTGGCCGGGGAACAGGTTGGAAGAATCCTTCACCCCAACATCCCGCTTCATCATCGAGATGGAGACATCGCCGAACAGGTCAACAATCGGAATAATCAGACCCAAAAACAGGCACGAAGCCCAACTCAGATTGAACAAAACGGCCACGCCAACCGCTCCCAGCAGACTGCCAAATATACTGCCGGCCAGGCCCTCCCAGGATTTTTTGGGGCTGAGTCGGGGCCAGAGTTTGTGCCGCCCCCAGCGGCTGCCGACCAGATAGGCAAAGGTATCGGCCCCCCAGGTACACAGCAGCACCAGCCAGACCCAGGCCAGGCCATCGGCTAACTGCCGCAGACCCGCCAGGTGGGCCATGCCCCAACCAATGTACAGCCCACCCATGACGGTCAAAGCCCAATCCGCCGTTGGCGAGGCGCTCCTGGCCTGGAAAAGCTGCCAGGTCAGCGAGGCCAGAAGGATAACCGTCAGAATACAGTTTAGGCTAAAATCAGAGCGATAACTGTTGATTAATAATAACGCAATCAAAACCAGGGTAAAAAAAGGCGTGGTGTGGTAACCCCCGGCCTTCATCATTCGCCCATACTCCCAACCGGCCAGCAGCGCGACCAGCAACACTCCCCCCCAAAACCAGAGACCCCCGGCAAAAACCCCGGCCACCACAATTGGAATAGCCACCAGTGCTGAAATAACACGTGTTTGTAGCATGCATACCCGAGTTGCTCATTGAGCTTTAAAATTAACCGCAAAGCTCCAGGGCCACCGCTTCTCAGGGGATCCTGGCATCTTTGCGGTTTAAGGTCTCTAATTGTGGGGCCAGTAAGCTGGTTTAGTTACTACTCAGGCTCATGTCATCCTTCGACAAGCTCAGGACAGGTTTCGAGCGACGAAGGAGCGAGAAATCCCCAGGGCGCAATAGGTAAAAGTAAAGTGTTGGGGATTTCTCCCTGCGGTCGAAATGACATGGCTGAACAGCTACCTGGTTTATTTAGTGACCATTGGTTGACGGCTTGGGTGTTGCTTCCAACACAGCTATCTGGGCAGGCAGCGGCGCTTCCGCCAAGTCTGCCTCCGCCGAGTCAACCTCTTTGGCTTTAGGGGCCAACACCGCCACCGAAGCCACCACATCCCCTTTTTTCAGCGACATCACCCGCACTCCCTGGGTTGCCCGGCCCTGCTGCGAAATATGCTTGATCGCCGTCCGCAGCATGATGCCCTCTCGTGAGATAAGCGTCAAATCCCCATCATCCAACACCACCTGCGCGGCGATGACACTGCCGGTCTTTTTCATATCCCTGGCCAGGGTTCGTACCCCGCTGCCGTTACGCCCTTGCAAGGCGTATTCGCTCAGGGGAGTCCGCTTGGCATATCCATTTTCGGTCACAACCAACAGATCGGCCTGCGGGTCTACCACATCCATACCTCTAATTTCATCCTTCGCCCGCAGCCGCATCGCGCCGACCCCGGCGGCGGTGCGCCCCATAGCCCGTACATCTGTTTCGGCGAAGCGAATAGCTTGGCCGCTATGCGAAACAATCACAATTTCATTATTGCCATTGGTCAATTTGACCCAGCCCAATTCATCATCACCGTCAAGCGTCAGGGCAATCAAACCGCTGGGGCGAACCGAGGCAAATTCGCCCAGGTCGGTGCGTTTGATGCGGCCTTTGCGGGTCAGCATAATCAGATATTCGGCCTGATCAAAGTTGGGCACGGCCAGCGCCGCCGTAATTTTTTCGCCGGGCGATAGGTTGATTAAATTAGCCACCGAAACCCCTTTGGCGGTGCGGTTGGCATCGGGCACCTGATAGGCTTTTTCGGAGTAAACCTTACCCTTGTCGGTAAAGTACAGGATGGTATCGTGGGTGCTGGCGGCAAAAAGAAACTCCACCACGTCCTCGTCGCGGGTGGTCATGCCGGTCACGCCGCGCCCGCCACGCCCCTGGGTGCGATAGGTTTTGCTGGGGACGCGCTTGATATAACCGCGCTCAGTGATGGAGATCAGCACCTCTTCCTCTTTGACCAAATCGGCTTCGCGCAGTTCCTCTTTTACATCCACCAGAATGTGGGTGCGGCGCTCGTCGCCGTATTCAGCCTTGAGTTCGATAAGGTCCTCTTTGATCACGCTCAAAATTTTGGCTGGGTTGGCCAGCAGGTCTTCCAGATAGGCGATGGTCTGCATCACCTCCTGGTACTCGTCCTCAATTTTTTGCCGTTCCAGCGCAGCCAGCCGGCGCAGTTGCATGTCCAAAATGGCCTGGGCCTGAGCTTGACTGAGGGCAAAGTTTTGCATTAACTGCTCACGGGCGGTTTCGGCATCTTTGCTCTGGCGGATGGTCTGGATGATTCTGTCCATGTTGTCCAGCGCAATCCGCAGTCCTTCCAAAATGTGGGCGCGCTGGCGGGCCTTCTCCAAATCAAACTCGGTGCGGCGGGTGATAACCTCGCGGCGATGCTCGACATAGGCCAGCAATGCCCGCTTGAGCGGCAGCACTCGCGGCTCGCCGTCGAGTAGAGCCAACATGTTGATGCCAAAGGTGGACTGCAAAGCAGTGTATTTGTAGAGCTGGTTGAGCACTTTTTTGGGCTGCGCCCCGCGCTTCAATTCGATGACAATGGACAGACCGCTGCGGTCTGACTCGTCGCGCAGGTCGGAAATATCCTTGAGTTTTTCCTCGCGGGTCAGGTCGGCAATCCGCTCGATCAGGGCCGCTTTATTGACCTGATAAGGAATCTCACTGACGACGATGCGGTGGCGGTTACCCTTCATCTCTTCAATCCGGGCGATGGCCCGCATCGTCACTCGCCCCCGGCCGGTAGCGTAGGCATTGACCAACCCCTCCTGGCCCATCAGGGCTGCGCCGGTGGGAAAATCCGGACCTTTGATAAATTGCATCAAATCTTCTACGGTCACATCATCGCTGGCCTCGTAATGGTCAATCAGGTAAATGGTCGCGTCACAAACTTCGTTGAGGTTGTGCGGAGGAATATTGGTCGCCATGCCGACGGCAATTCCCGACGTGCCGTTGAGCAGTAAATTCGGCAGGCGGGCGGGCAGCACTTCCGGCTCTTGCAAGCTGCCATCAAAGTTGTCGGTCCAGTCAATGGTGTTCTTGTCAATATCGGCCAGCATTTCCTGGGCAATTTTGGCCAGACGGGCTTCGGTGTAGCGCATGGCCGCCGGGCTGTCGCCGTCAACACTGCCAAAGTTGCCCTGGCCGTCAATCATGGGGTAGCGCATGGAAAAATCCTGGGCCATGCGGACCATCGCATCATACACAGCGGCGTCGCCGTGAGGGTGATATTTACCCAACACGTCGCCGACCACACGGGCGCTTTTACGGTAAGGCGTATTGTGGCGAATGCCCATATCATGCATGGCGTACAGAATACGCCGGTGAACGGGCTTCAGGCCGTCGCGGGCATCCGGGAGGGCGCGGGCTACAATTACGCTCATGGCGTAATCAAGGTAAGCCACTCTCATTTCGTCTTCGATATCAACAGGTTTTACAATTCCAATTCCGTTTTCCATACCAAAGCTCCAGCTAAAGCAAAATTGGCAACAAAAAACGGCTTCCGCCCAGGGATTGTCAAGCTTCTAATTCTTAAACGGAAGCCACTTTTTCTACTGCCAAGCCATTAAATTTAGTAAAATATACCTTACTATTATACCTCAAAAGTCCACTTTGGGCTATTTATGTCATTCTTGCCGGTCTCTCTGAGGCTCTAACTGAATTTAAAAACTGGCGAAAATTTGGGCTTGATTCTCTGGGCCACTTGTGCTAAACTACACGCTATTGTCAGGAGGCCACCAATAACCACCCATGATTCAAGAGATTGCCGACCGCGTTTTTGTTGAATTAGATTATGAAGGCGCTAACGTTGGGGTTGTATTGACCGACGAAGGGGCGATTGTCATTGACACGCCCATCATTCCCGACGAAGCCCGGCATTGGGCCAATACAGTTGCCAAGTTGACCGACCGGGTGTTATACGTTTTCAACACCGACCATCACCGGGCGCACATTATGGGCAATCAATTTTTTGATGCCCCTGTGCTGGCGCATGAAGCCGCCTGGAAAGAAATGACCAACTACAAAGACACCTTTATCGAGCGGACCAAAAATCTCTTCAAGAAGCGGCCCGACGTTCAGAAGCAGTTGGATCAGGTAAAAATTATCCGCCCGGAGGTTTGTTTTACCGGCAAGCTGGTCATGCAAAAAGGCAAGCGTGAATTACATTTTACCTACCTGGGCGGACACACCCCCGCTACCAGCGGCCTCTATTTACCCAAAGAACGGATTCTCTTTACCGGCGATCTGGTTGTAGTGGACGAACATCCGGCGTTGGGCCAGTGCAACAGCGAGGAGTGGTTGAGTAAGCTGCGTTGGTTGCGCAAACAAAAATATGCCCAAATTGTGCCCGGCCACGGCCCGCTCTGTAACGTCGAAGCCAGCGAGCCGGTTTCCGAGTATATCCGGGCTATGCGCTCGCGGGTGCGCAGCCAGTTCAAAGGGGGCCGCAGCAAAGCTGAAGCGGCAGTGGTCATCAGCCAGATGCTCGATTTCTTTCCCTACCGCCAGGGCGAAAAATCCATCATCGAGAAGCGCATCCGGGCCGGGGTGAGCCGGGTGTATGATGAGATGAAAACCTTGTATGCCCAGGAAGGCAATAATAGAGAGGCCATAGGTTTGCCTAATCCCAATGTTTGAGGTCCGCTCTGTTTTGACAGCATTTTTGGCTTGTGCTATACTTTTCTAGTTGCAACCTGTCTTCACCAGAGTTGCCGCAAACATAAGTCGCGGGATGTAGCGCAGCCCGGTAGCGCGCTTCGTTCGGGACGAAGAGGCCGGCAGTTCAAATCTGCCCATCCCGACTGAAATGAGAGATTGGAGATTAGAGATTAATAATTTTCAATCTCCAATCTCCAATTACCAATCTCTAAATATTCACGGGGCGTGGCGCAGTCCGGTAGCGTGCTTGAATGGGGTTCAAGAGGTCGACGGTTCAAATCCGTCCGCCCCGACTCTTTGAAGGATGAGGGATGAAGGATGAAGGCAGAAAGAATTTTCATCCTTCATCCTTCCATCTTCATCCTTATTTTTGCCCACGTAGCTCAGTCGGTAGAGCAACGCCTTGGTAAGGCGTAGGTCGGCGGTTCAAGTCCGCCCGTGGGCTTCAGCAGAAGCCTAAAACAAAAAAACAGCCCTCTCGTTTGAGAGGGCTGTTTCTGTTAACGCGCACCTTCTTCCAAAACCCTCTCCCCTACCCCTCTCCCTTTTAGGGAGAGGGGAATGAGGGGTGAGGGTAAAAATTACATCATCCCGCCCATGTCGCCCATGCCGCCGGGGCCGCCAGCGGGCATGGCCGGTTTGGGTTCGGGCACGTCGGTGATCAGGGCTTCGGTGGTCAGGATCATGGCGGCAATCGAAGCGGCGTTTTGCACGGCGCTGCGGGTCACTTTGGCCGGGTCAATGATGCCGGACTTGAGCATGTCTTCGTACTGCTCGCTCAGCACGTTGTAGCCAAAGTGGTTTTCGCCGGCGGCGCGGCGGCGGCGCACTTCCTCGATGATGATAGCGCCTTCTTTGCCGGCGTTGCGGGCTAACTGGCGCATCGGCTCTTCCAGGGCGCGGCGAACAATGGTGATGCCGGTGTTGACATCGGGGTTGTCGTGCTTGAGGTCTTTGATGGCCTCGATGGCATTGATCAGGGCGACCCCGCCGCCCGGCACAACACCCTCTTCGACGGCGGCGCGGGTGGCGCTCAACGCATCTTCGACGCGGTGCTTTTTCTCTTTGAGTTCAACTTCGGTGGCGGCACCCACACCGATGACGGCCACACCGCCGGCCAGTTTGGCCAAGCGCTCTTGCAGCTTCTCGCGGTCGTAGTCGCTGGTGCTGTTGTCAATTTCGGCCTTGATTTGGTTGATGCGGCCGGTGATGTCCTCTTCGGAGCCGGCGCCGCCGACGATGGTGGTTTCGTCTTTGGTCGAGCTGACTTTATCGGCCCGGCCCAGGTCCTTGATGGTGGCGCTGTCGAGCTTGCGGCCCATCTCTTCGGTGATGACGGTGCCGCCAGTGAGCACAGCAATATCTTGCAGCATGGCCTTGCGGCGGTCGCCAAAGCCGGGGGCTTTGACGGCAATAACATTGAAGGTGCCGCGCAGTTTGTTCAGCACCAGAGTGGCCAAGGCTTCGCCGTCAACATCTTCGGCAATAATCACCAAATCACGCTTGCCCGTCTGGACCAACTTTTCGAGAATCGGCACGATGTCTTGAGCCGAGGAGATTTTTTTGTCGTAAATGAGAATGTAGGGGTTGTTCAGCACCGCCTGCATGGTTTCGGCATCGGTGATGAAGTAGGGGCTGATGTAGCCGCGGTCAAACTGCATGCCGTCCACATACTCGGTTTCAAAGGCCAGGCCCTTGCTTTCCTCGACGGTGATAACGCCATCTTTGCCAACCTTGTCCATCACTTCGGCGATGAGGTTGCCGATTTCGGTGTCGGCAGCGGAAATGCTGGCCACGTGAGCGATGTCTTCTTTGCCTTTGACTTCAATGGAGTTGCTGCGAATGGAGTTGGCCACGTGCTCGGCGGCCAATTCGATGCCGCGTTTGAGCAGCATGGGGTTGGCCCCAGCGGCCACGTTCTTCAGACCTTCGTTGACAATGGCCTGGGCCAATACGGTGGCGGTGGTGGTGCCGTCGCCGGCCACATCGTTGGTTTTGGTGGCCGCTTCTTTGAGCAGTTGCGCGCCCATATTTTCATACGGGTCGGTCAATTCGATTTCTTTGGCCACGGTCACACCATCGTGGGTGACGGTGGGCGCGCCCCACTTTTTATCCAGAGCCACGTTGCGCCCCTTGGGGCCGAGGGTGGTTTTGACCGCGTCGGCCAGCACGTCTACTCCTACTTTGAGGCGGCGACGCGCATCTTCGTTAAAGCTGATTTGTTTTGCCATTTGAATTATGCTCCTAAGAATAGTAAACGGTAGACGGTAGACGGTAGACGGGAAAAACCTCAATTCCTGCTACTCTGCTACCCTGCTACCTTGTATTTTGATGTTTAAGTCCCGGCGATTACTGCACGATGGCCAGAACGTCGGTTTCTTTTAAGATAAGGTACTTTTTGCCGTCAATTTTGACTTCGGTGCCGGCGTACTTGGCGTAAAGCACGGTGTCGCCGTTGCTCACATCCATAACGATGCGCGAGCCATCCTCTTTGCGCGCGCCGGGGCCGGTGGCCAAAACTTTGCCCTGCATAGGCTTTTCTTTGGCCGTTTCGGGCAGCACGATGCCGCTGGCGGTCATTTCTTCTTGCTCGATAGGTTCAACAATTAACCTATCACCCAAGGGTTTGAGATTCATATGTTACCTCCATCTGTGGAAAAAATTAGATAAAATTTAGCACTTAACCTGTGAGAGTGCTAGAAGCAGGCGAAATAATACCCCAATTGAGAGGGCTTGGCAAATTTAGAAGTCAATTTTTAGCACTCAGTTGTCAAGAGTGCTAATGAGGGCAAGGACAAAGAACATCTTTCCTCAGCTATCAGTTGATCATTTACTGAGGTTTTCTAGTTTTGGTAAGACCGTTTATGCAGTATAATTGTTATACTAAATTAATACTTGCCAGGAGATAAATTATGCGTTTCAAGATTGTGCTGGAGCCCAGCGAAGAGGGTGGTTTTACCGTTTATGTGCCATCTCTCCCCGGTTGCATTAGTGAAGGAGACACCGAAGAAGAAGCGTTGGTTAATATTCAAGAGGCGATTGAAGTATATCTGGAGCCGGTTGAAGACGATTGGATTCTGCATGAAACTGCGCGGGTTCAGGAAATTGAATTGTGAGCAAAGTACCCAGTTTGTCCTATACTCAGATTGTAAGGTCTTTGCAGCGGGATGGATGGGTGGTGGTGCGCCAACGTGGCAGTCATATTCGATTACAGAAACGCCTTGGGGATGAAGTCCTCAAAATCACTGTGCCGGCCCATCATCCAGTTAAGCGATCTACGTTAGCTCATATCCTGAAACAAGCACGTTTAGATGTAGATAGATTCTTGGAATTGTTGTAGTAGACAATAGCGACCGGGGATTCTTCGCTCCCTCCGCTCGCTCAGAATGACATCTCTATGACAAATGCAAGCCTATTTTAACCGCCTCCCCGCGAGCCATTTCCTCCAGCGCGGCGGCTTTATCGGTTTGGCCCTGCCGGGCCAGGAATTGGGCGTAACCGAGTTGAGTCCGCACTAAGCCGGGCCGGCTGCCGACTTCTTCAAATAGAGCCATAGCTTGCTGGTATAAAACCTCTGCCCCAGGAAAGTCGTCTTGAGCCGCCTGAACCTGGGCCAGAACAGCCCGGCCCAGGGCTACAAACTCGCGGTTGCCCACCGCCTCGACCAGCTTGAGGCCGTTATCGGCGGCGGCTTTGGCCCGGTTGACTTTGCCTACGGCTAAACTGGCCTGGGCAATGAGCAAATAAATCCCGCTCAACAGATGGACACTGCGCTGGCCCAGTTCCATGGCCGGGGGCAAGGCTTTGTTCATCAGGGCCAGGGTTTCATCGGGGCGGTTCTGATACAGGGCCGCCCGGCCCAGGTAAGTGTAGACGGCCACCAGCCCGCTCTGCTGCTGTGTCTGTTCAAAAAGCTGGCGGGCCGAACTCAAAAATGAGCGCCCCTGCTCAAACTCTCCTCGCTCCAGGGCGATTTTACCCAATTCTTTCAAACAGTCGGCCTCGCCGCCGACATCTTGCAGCTTGCGGCGCAGGCCCAACGCCCGCTGGAGCACAATTGGGGCGTCGGCCAGCTTGCCTTGAGAAGCATAAACCAGGCCCAGCCGGTAGTAGGCTTCGGCCAGCCGAGCTTCGTCGCCGCATTTGAGGGCAGTTTGCACGGCTTTGTGACCCCAAGTTTCGGCTTCGTTGAGGCGGCCCAGCAGCCACAAGATCACAGTCAGGTGAGTCTGGGCCGTGGCTCGCTCCGGGTCGGGCAGTTGGGGTAATCTTAACACCGAGGCGGCGTGCTGATAAGCCTCTTTGTAATAGTCGTACAGCCAAAAGGTGAAGACCAGCCCGTTCAAAATTCTGGCCCGTTCAGCCCCATTATCTTCCGGCTCAACCAGTTCCAGGGCGCGCTGAAACGCCTGAACCGATTCGACCCGCTTCCCGGTCTGCCGGTACAAGTGGCCCAAAGCCTGGTAAGCCGAACTGGTCTCGATCAGGCCGACCGCCCGCTGAAAGTAGGTCAGGGCGGAGTCCAGAGCATTACCGGCTATAGCCGCAGTTCCGGCCATTTCCAGATAGTGAGCGGCTTCGGCGCTCAAGCCAGCCTGCTGGTAGTGATGGCCGATTAACAGCGGTTCGGCCTGCTGCTGACGCATGATGTCGGCAAGCTGACGATGCAGTTCGCGGCGACGCGGTTCCGGCAGGTTAGCGGCCAACGCTTTGTTAATATCTGTTGAGCGAAAAGCATAGCGTCCCTCACCGGCCTGGCGCAGCAGACGCTTTTTAGTGGCCTCGGCCAGCACCTCACGGGCCAAATTCTCCTGGGCTTCGCCCCCCAGCAGCGTTAACCAAACGGCAAAATCAAATTGACCGCCCGGCTCGATCAAGGCGGCCAGGGCCAGCGCCTCGCGGTGACTCTCGCTCAGACTCTCAATTTGCCGGGTGAAGGCGTCGAACACGGCCTTGGGCAAAAAAGCATCGGAGGGGGCTTTTAATTTTTTGGGGGCATAGCGCCACTCGCCATCTTCCTGGTAAATTTCTTTAGACTCGATCAGGTGATGGATCATCTCTTCCAGGTGGAGCGGCTGGCCGTGACTGCGTTCAACCAACACGTTAACCACTGCTTCAGTTACACTTCCACCCAGGACATGGGCAACGTACTCTTTGATGGCCGGCGCCGGCAGGGGCGGCACGGTCAGGTTAACCAGTTCATCCGCTGAAAAGGAGTCGAGCCAGGCAAGAGGTTGATCGCCCTCCCGGCAGGCGGCCAGCAGCAACAACGGCAGTTGTTCCTGGCGAATCAGGAAACGGGTCAGGGCCAGGCTGGCCTCATCCAGAGCGGCGGCATCTTCCAGAAACAGCACGGTCGGGCCGAGTTCGGCCAGAATAGATAGAACCGTGCCAAAAAATTGCCATTGGTTCTGAGCGGGCACAGTAGGGAAGGTGTCGGAAACACGAGTCGAGAGGGCCTGCCACAGCCCGGCGCGGTTGGGTTGAGCCGGGGCCGGCGCCGGCGCTTCTTTGGGCGGAGAATCGTAGGGAATATTCAGCAGCCGGGCCAGGCCGGGAATCTGGTCAATGAGCCGGTTGATTTGCTCACTGGTGGCGGATTTGACCAATTTCTTGTTCAACGCCGTCGCCAGGATTTCGGCGTAGGGGGAGTAGGGCACCCCCGACTCGGCGCATTTGCCGGCGATGACCACAAACCCTTTGTCAACAACTGCCCGGCCCAAAAACTCTACAATCAGCCGGCTTTTGCCAATGCCCGCCGGCCCTTTGACCACTACCAAACGGGGCTGGGCCGACTTGTGGGTTTCAAGCCAGAGCGTCTCCAGCCGGTTCAGTTCGTCGGCCCGGTCCACAAAAAACTTGCCCTCGGTCTCGAGCCAGTGGAGATGGTCCTGGCTGTATTTTTGCCTGGCCTGGATGGATTTGATCACCTCCAGCAGCGCCGCCGCCGAAGGATAACGCTCTTGGGGGTCTTTGGCCAGCAGCCGGGTGATGACATGATCCAGCGCGGGCAGGATGTGCGGGGCCACCTGGCGCAAGGGCGGCGGCTCCTCCTGCAAATGGGCTGTAAAGACATCGGTTTCTTTGCTGTATTCAAAGGGTAGCCGCCCACCGCTGACCAGCTCAAACAGCATCACTCCCAGCGAGTACAGGTCGGCCCGGCCATCAATGCCGGCGCCGTCAATCTGCTCCGGCGACATGTAGGCCGGCGTGCCGACGATATATTCGCTGCCCTGGGCCAACAACGAGATCAGCCCGGCCACGCCAAAATCGGTCAGCTTGACCCCTTCTGGGGCCATCATCACATTGGCCGGTTTGATGTCACGGTGGACCACACCCTTACCATGAGCGTAATGCAGCGCCTCTAACACGCCAACAGCCACATCGAGAATGATTTCCAGCGGCAGCGGGCCGGACCAATTGGCGATGAGATGATCGAGCGAGCGGCCCTCGACATACTCCATGACCAGATAGTAGCCGCTGCGCTGCTCGGCCAGCACGGCATCATAAATGAGGGTAATGTTGGGATGGTTCAGGCTGGCCAGGGTGCGCGCTTCTGAGAGAAAAAGAGTCTCATACAACGGGTCCTGGGTCCCTTTGAGGTATTTGATGGCGACGGCGCGGTTCAGCAGGGTGTCGTGGGCCAGCCAAACTTCGCCCATTCCGCCACCGCCGAGTGGTTTTTGGAGATTGTACCGGTCCTGTTGGGAGTTGGTCATCTGGGCAATCCTTGCAGCAGTGTGGACAATGAGGAATGTAACAAGAGTATTTTAACATGTAGTCAGGGGGGATGCAAGCAAATGCAACCATTGAGTGCATTCAGATGTGGGAGCAAGTTTTCAAAATCGCGTCCTGAGTAGCCCTGAGTGAAACGAAGGGTGTATCGAAGGGCGTGATTGTCACAAAATTGAACACACCCTAACCATTCAAAGTTATAACAGTGGATAGGGTTTTGTGGTATAATATGTTGAGGTATCAACGGATGAAAACGATTAACCCCGACCTGCTCGAAGAAATTGTCCGGCGGCTGGTAGCCGAATTTCAGCCGGAGCAAATTATCCTCTTTGGCTCGCACGCCTGGGGCACGCCCGATGAGGACAGCGATCTGGATTTGCTGGTCATTGTTTCAGAGAGTGAGCTGCGGCCTGTTCAGCGGGATGCGCAGGCGCATCTCTGTTTGAGTGGATTAGGTGTGCCAAAAGATATTTTGGTTAAGACCCGCGCCGAAGTGGAACGATTTCGGCAGGTTTATGCCTCTTTAGAAGCCGAGATTCTTGAACGAGGAAAAGTGCTTTATGACCGAAGCCAAACAAGAGTTGGTGCAGAACTGGCTCACTAAAGCCCAACAAGATTTGGCGGTGGCTCGTAAACTTTCAAGGGAGCCTGATCCCTATTTGGGAGCCGCTATTTTCTGTTGCCAACAAGCCGCCGAGAAAGCGGTTAAAGGCTCCTTGTTTTTCACAATCAAAGGTTTGAAAAGACCCACGACATTGAAGCGCTGATTGGGGTTGCCCTTCCTTTTGAGTCAAACTTTTTACCCTGGCGCGAAATCGGCGCTCGCCTGACCCCATATGTAGCCAAATTCCGCTACCCCGGCGAAACCATGCAGCCCGAACCGGAGGAATTTCAACAAGCCCTGGCCGATGCGGAGGGGTTTTATGCTTTTGTGTTGTCTGTATTGCCGGCCGAGGTTCATCCGCCTGCTTGATAACCTCACTCTTTCCGCAGTTCTTCCAGAAAGGCTTGATAATCGGTCAAGGGACACCTCGGTTGAGTCTCGACCAACGATACATCCATTGTATCACGCGGCTCAAGCGAGGGCAAGGCCGCGCAGCGATGAATTCGCCGCGCTAGTGAACTGCGCTCCGTGAACGGAGCTAACCGAATTGATTCGGCGCTGTTTTATAGCCCGGAAAATTTATTTTCGGGCGGTATTGGCTAGAAGTCGCTCCCAAACCCGAAAGAATCTCGCTATTAGTATTGAGTCAGCGCCAAAATAATGTTATAATTTGTTAACCTTTCATCCCTCATCCTTCATCTTGCCCAGATTTCTATCTTTTTATCTGCGAAATCTGCGTAATCTGTGGATTATTTTCGAAGGAGGGCTAATGCTGACTCCCCACCAGGCCCTACAACAATATTTCCGCTTGAGCAACTTCCGCGAAGGACAGGCGGAAACCATTGAGCGAGTCCTGGCCGGACAGCATACCCTACTGGTCATGCCGACCGGCTCCGGCAAATCGCTGACCTACCAACTGCCGGCCCTTCTACTGCCCGGCCTGACCCTGGTCATTTCGCCGTTGATTGCCCTGATGAAAGATCAGGTGGAAAGCTTGACCGAAGCCGGCCTGCCCGCCACCTATATCAACAGTTCCCTGCCGGCTCACGAAGTCAACCAGCGCACCCGAGCCGTGTTGGAGGGGCACGTCAAGCTGCTCTACATTGCCCCGGAGCGACTGCGCAGCCGCGACTTCACCCGCGCCCTGGCCAAAACCAAAGTCAGCCTGCTGGCCGTAGACGAAGCCCACTGCATTTCTCAATGGGGCCACGATTTCCGGCCCGACTACCTGCAAATCGGCCCCATCTGGCAGGCCATGGGCCAGCCGACCCTGCTGGCGACCACCGCCACCGCCACCCCAACCGTGCAGCAGGACATCGTCAAACTGCTCGACCTGCCGGCGGCGCAAACCCTGGTGACCGGCTTCAACCGGCCCAACCTGACCTTCCGGGTCAAATTCACCCCCGACGCCCGAACCAAGCTGCAAACCCTACCGGCTCTGCTGAGCAAAAGCCAGGGCAGCACCATCATCTACACTGCCACCCGCCGCAACGCCGATGAAGTGGCCGACTTCATCCGCAGCGCCGTCCGGGTTCCGGCCCAGGCTTATCACGCCGGGCTGGACCGCTACCAGCGCGACACGGTGCAAAATGACTTTATGGCCGACCGGCTCAAAATCGTCGTCGCCACCAACGCCTTTGGCATGGGTGTAGATAAGGCCGACGTGCGGACCGTCATCCATTACAACCTGCCGGCCACCGTCGAGGCGTATTATCAGGAGGCGGGCCGGGCCGGAAGAGATGGTTTATCCGCCGAATGTTTATTACTCTTTGCCCCCGATGACCAGGGCTTGCAAGAATGGTTGATCAACAGCGACACCCCGGCCTACGAAGACCTGCGCCAGATCTATACCCTGCTAACCCGCGCCGCCAACGACGGCGAGGTTTACGCCGCCCCGCACGAACTGGCCGCCAGCACCAGCCTGCACCCGGTCAAAATCCGGGTAACGCTGAGCGAGTTGGAACTGGCCGGAGCAATTTTTCACCTGGGCGACCAGGGCGGTTATGGCCGCTGGAAACTCCTGCCCCTGGCCGAGCGCGCCCTGGAAAAACGGGCCGAAGCCATCGAAAAGAGGGCTAAAATTCGTCAGCAACTACTGAAGCAGATGGTCAATTATGCCCACCTGACCACCTGCCGCCGCCAATTTTTGCTCAATTATTTTGGCGACACGACTCCGCCCCAATCGCCGCGCTGCTGCGACAACCACACGGCGGAGCGGATCGAAGATTTGCCGCGAGCCGTGACCGCCCAGGAGTGGTTTCCATTGATTGTGCTGGAAACGGTTCGCAGCCTGCAAGAGCGACCGGTCGGGCGCAGCCGCCTGGCCCAACTGCTCAACGGCTCGCGGGCGCAGGAGATCCAGCAGTTTGGCTACGACCGGCACAAATTTTATGGCAAGCTGAGCGGCCTGAGCCAGCGCCAGGTGGTTGAACTGGTTGACGCCCTGATCGAGGCCCGCTATCTGCGCCTCAGCGGGGGCGACCTGCCCGTGCTGAGCCTGACCCCGCTGGGCCAGCAAGCATTGGAAGCCCGCGCCGCCCTGCCGATTCGCCTGGGCAGCGAGGCCGACTCAGTGGAACGCCGGCAGGCCAAAAGCGAACGCTCGGATACAATTATCCAAACTTATGAGTTATTGCAGCGGGGACTCACTCCGGCCCAAATCGCCGCTGAGCGCCAGTTGACCGAAATGACTATCTACAGCCACCTGGCCCGGCTCATCGCCGATGGCAAAATTGAGCTGCGCCAAGTTATCCCTCTGGAAATTGAAACCGAGGTTCTTCAGGCTGTGGCTACGGTTGGCAGCGCCGCCGCGCTTTCACCGCTCAAGGCCGTTCTGCCCGACGACATCAGCTTTGACCAGATCAAATGTGTTCTGGCCGCCCACCCCGAACTGCCGCGAGCCGGGGTGACGTTGGAAAGCGCCCACAAAGTGGAGCAGCGGGTAGTGGCCCTGGGCGAAAGCGGCAGCCCGGAAGCTGTGCCCGAACTGGTCGAGGCGCTGCGGCACAACGATGGCAATGTGCGCCGCCTGGCAGCTTCGGCCCTGGGTAAGATTGGCGATCCGCAAGCCGTCGAGCCTTTGCTGGCGCTGCTGGCGGCGGAGACCAAACCCCAGGTGCGCCAGTACGCCATCAAAGCCTTGGGGCGGCTGCGCGACCTCCGGGCCACGACCATACTTGAACAAATAGCCGGCAATCCGGCGGAAGAGGATTACAACATTAAAGCCGCTCAGGCGGCGCTGACCTACATCGCAAAGGCAAACCCACCCCAAATATCCGTCTCCCCTGCTCCCCCACCCCCCAGCCCCCCTGCTCCTCCTTCCCCCGATGCCATTATCCTCGAAGCCGTGGCAAAACTCGGCGGTACGTTGGGGCGAACCGGCCTGGCTCAATTCCTCACCGGCTCGAAGGCAAGCTGGCTGGAAACCTTTGCCCAACATTCTTATTACGGCGGTTTAACTTCGTTCTCGCAGCAAGCGGTGCTGGATATTATTGACGCCCTCATCACTGAGGGACGGTTGATGACGACTGGGGGCAACCGACCAAAAGTAGTGCTGGCGGGGAGCGATGAGGCGATAACGCGGGAGGCGAAGGGAGAGCGAAGAGGCGAGGACGCGAGGACGCGAGAGGCGAGGGACGAGAGAGGCAAGGACGCTCCGGGGCGGGGAGAACCTGACCCGGCGCTGCTGGAAGCACTGCGCGATTGGCGGACGCAGCAGGCCAAGAGTCAGGGGATGCCGCCTTATATTATCTTTGCTAACAAAGTTTTGGAGGAGATTGCCGCCCATCGTCCGGCTACGCTGACCGAGTTGGGGAATATTTCGGGGGTGGGGCCGGCCAAGCTGGAGCAGTATGGCCCGGCCGTAATTGCTCTAGTCAACCAATTTTTAGAAGGGGATGAGAGTCAGAGGGTGATACGAGAGCAGCCCAATAGTATCGAGTTTGAACAAGCGGAGGATTTTCAAGGCTCAAATCCGCCGGACAACTTTGGAGAGAATTTTATCAGCAAACAAGTTATTGAAAGCCAAATCGTAAATCGTAAATCTGAAATCGTAAATCCCCTTGAGGCTATTCTCACCGTCGTGTCAGACCTTGACGCTTTATTATCTCCCGCCGGCCTGGCCGCCCTCCTCACCGCTGCCCCCGGCGACATCGTTCCCTTCAGCGACCACGAACTCTGCGGCATTTTCCACAACAAACTCACACCTGAAGACATCGAAGCCCTCATCCAGGAAACCCTTCAAGCGAAACAACTTGGGCTAACACCCTATCAAAGATTGAAGATTGTAGATAGAGGATAGTAGATAGAAGATAGCTCTATCTACTATCCTCCATCCTCTATCCTCTATCTTCTTCCCCCTCAATCCGCGCCGAACAAACCGGAGCCGCCCTTGATGTCTTCTTTTTCTTCATAGCCATCGCGGGGGCAGCGCCAGAGAATATGCATGACAAAGGCATTAGTTTTATCCCGCTCCGCGCCAGACTCTTGCAGCGGCCCGTCACACTTGGGGCAACGGCGGCCAATCAGGGCGCGGGCGGCAAAGATAGCGCCGTACAGCAGGGCAAAAATATAGATAAATTGAAAGCTGAAAAAAAAGACAAAAAAGCCGGCCAGCAGCAGCAGCGGCAGCAGCAGTTTGGGGCTGCCCAACAACTCGCGCAAATCATAAAAAACGTGGCCGGAGCGAAACATCACGCCAGATAATATACCTACTCTGTTACTTCGGCTCTGTCTCAATCGCTTTCCAGAAATCTTCGTGGCGAATACCACCCGTTTCCTGTATTCGTTGTTCTGCTGCTTCCAGTAAGGCCCGAAACTTTTTTGAATACCCGAGTAACAAACGCTCAATCTCATCCTCATCCGATATAGCCAACAAGACGGCCACAGGTTTGCCATTTTTGGTTACAATCACCGGCTCTTCTTCAGAAGCTTTCACAAACGCACTAAATTGGGCTTTAATCTCAGCAATCGGGGCAATTTTCATATGATAAATTCCTTTCCTCCAATGTACAGCTTATTTCTTTCCTTCACGCCAATGGCCAAAATGTAGACTTCTCGTTTCTCTTCACGGACCCGATAAAATACCCGAAACTGATTTTTAGGGCCAAAACGCAACTCCCATCTAGCCCCAAAAGCAGGGGGACGTTCCAGAGGTTTACGGTTTGTGGTTTCAATATTTGGCTCAAAGGTTAGTTGTTCTTCAATAGTAGCGCGAATAAGCGAATGAAACTTTCGCTCAATAGCTCGGAGGTGGCTTGCAGTTTCAGAGTCGTAAATGAGGTCAAAAAGCTGTTTATGCGCCATTCTGTACACAATTATAGTCAAGTTTTAGGGTTTGGCAAAGATAAGTCTCTTCTCTTCGCCACCTAACACCCGATTAACTCTTTTTACGTTTCACCAGTATCGAGTATAATTGACTTTTCACACTTGTCAGCGACGAGGTTATTATTTTGATACGCCAACAACTTGTTGAATTGATTGCTACCGCCATCCAAACCGCCCAACAGCAGGGCGACCTGCCCGCTTTTGACCTGCCCGAAATTGTGGTCGAGCGGCCCAAAGACCCGGCGCACGGGGACTTTGCCACCCCGGTTGCAATGGGCTTGGCTCGACTGGCACGAATGGCCCCGCTGCAAATTGCCCAGAAAATTATCGCTCATTTGCCCTCCGCCGATTATCTGGGCGGCGTGGCCGTGGCCCCGCCCGGTTTTATCAATCTGCGCCTGGCCGAAAGCTGGCTGGCCCAACAGGTCGAGACCATCCTGGCCGAGGGCGATGCTTTTGGCCGGGTCAATTTGGGCCGGCAGAAAAAAGTCCAGGTTGAATATATCAGCGCCAACCCCACCGGCCCACTGGTGGTCGGCTCCGGGCGTAACGCCGTGCTGGGCGATACTTTGGCTAATGTGCTGGCCGCCGCCGGGTATACCGTCCAGCGCGAGTATTATGTCAACGATGTCGGCACGCAGGTGGACAATTTGGGCAAGGCTATGTTTGCCCGCTACGCCCAGGCCCTCGGCCAGAACGAGCCTGACCCTGACGAATATCAGGGCGAGTATTTGGTCGAGATGGGCCGGGAGGCCGCGCAGCAATTTGGCGACAAATATTTGCGCGTTGACCGGGCCGAGGCGCTGACTTTTATGCGCCAACACGCTCTCGACGCCATTTTGGCCAGCTTGAAAGAAGACACGGCCTTGATTGGCATCCAGTTTGACCGCTGGTTTTCGGAACAAAGCCT
Source organism: Anaerolineales bacterium (assembly GCA_015075405.1). GTDB lineage: Bacteria > Chloroflexota > Anaerolineae > 4572-78 > J111 > DSQQ01. Next base: position 1,992,997 of record JABTUK010000001.1, on the reverse strand, counting down.
GTACGACAACGGCACATATGACCTGGCTTTTGCAAAGCTCAAAGCCAAAAATATGGTCACGGAGCGCGATGGGGCTATCTGGCTGAAAAGCGAGGACGAGGAGGACAAGGAAAATGTGATTGTCCGCTCCGATGGCCGGCCGACTTACTTTGCCTCGGATATTGCCTATGTCTGGGACAAACTGGCCGGGCGCGGCTTTGAGTGGGCCATTTATGTCTGGGGGGCCGATCATCACGGCCATGTCAAGCGAGTCAAAAATGCGGCCAGAGCGTTGGGCCTCGACCCCGACAAGGTGACGATTATCCTGTACCAGTTGGTTACCATCACCCGCGATGGCGTGCCGGTGCGCCAGGCCAAACGAACCGGCAATTTTACTACCGTGCGCGAAGTGGTCGAAGAAATTGGCCCCGACGCTTTCCGCTTTATGCTGCTGACCCGCTCCGCCGACAGCGCGATGGAGCTGGATTTGGCTCTGGCCGCCAAGCAGAGCAACGAAAACCCGGTTTTTTATGTGCAGTACGGCCACGCCCGGATTGCCAGCATTTTCCGCAAGGCCCAGGAAGAAGGGGCTGCGATGGCCGGGGGCGATGTGTCGCTGTTGACCCACCCGGCGGAAATCACCTTGGTGCGGGAGATGCTGCGCCTGCGCGAGATTGTCGCCCACACCGCCGAAAACCTGGCCCCGCACCACCTGACTTACTACGCTCAGGATTTGGCCACAGCGTTCCACGCTTTCTACCGCGACTGTCGAGTGGTCAGCGAAGATGCGGCGCTGACGGCTGCCCGGCTGAAGCTGGTCAAAGCAGCGCAGATTACCCTGGCGAATACCCTGCGGTTAATGGGCATGAGCGCGCCGGAGCGGATGTAGAACGCTCTTTTTCTGCCACGAATTACACGAATTTCACAAATTAGTTTTTTTTCGGAACTGCTCAGCCCTCATGTCATCCTTGGGCAAGCTCAGGACAGGTTTCGAGGCCGTAGGCCGAGAAATCTCTACAGCGCTACATAGGCATCAGAGATTTCTCCCTTCGGTCGAAATGACATGCCTGAGCAGTTCGTGCTAATTTGAAAGGTCAAAAGTATGGCCAAAAGTTCCAGACAAAACATCGCCACCGGCACACCCTGGGAGCCGATCGTCGGCTACTCGCGGGCGGTGCGGGTGGGGAAGGTGGTGCATGTTTCGGGCACTACGGCGACAGACCCCAGCGGGCAAATTGTCGGGCGGGGCGACCCGTATGCGCAAACGGTGCAGGCGCTGCAAAACATCGAAGCGGCTTTAAAACAGGCCGGTGCTGATTTAAAGGATGTGGTTCGCACCCGGATTTATGTGACCAATATTGACGATTGGCAGGAGATTGGCCGGGCGCACGGGGAATTTTTCGGCCAGATTCGACCGGCCACCAGCATGGTTGAGGTCAGCCGGTTGATCTCGCCGGAGATGGTGGTGGAGATTGAGGCCGAGGCGATAGTGGAAGAAACGCGTGGAAACTCATAGGAACTCAGAGGAGCCTGGAAAAGAATGGCGAATAAGCGAATGGCGAATAAGGGCAAACATATTTTCGCCATTCGCCATTCGCCATTCTACTTACTTCCTCGGCACGCCGGTTTTGACCCAGGGATCAAGCGCGTCGCGCAGGCCGTCACCGATGAGATAGATGGAGAGGGTGGTCAGGAAAATAAAGATGCCGGGGGCAATGACCAGCCAGGGCGCATCGGTAAAGTTGCCCAACGATCCCTGCATCATATTGCCCCAACTGGGATTGGGCGGCCCAATGCCGACGCCCAGAAAGCTGAGGCCGGCTTCGGCGATGATGGCCCCGGCAATATCAAACACCGCAATCACGATGATAATAGAAGAAACGTTGGGCAGAATGTGCCGGAACATCACTCGCCAGATAGACGCGCCAATACCCCGGCTGGCGACCACATATTCCCGTTCGCGAATCGAAAATATCTGGCCGCGCAGCAAGCGTGATAAGCCCATCCAGCCGAGCGCCCCAATCAGCAACGATAGCCCTTCCGGGGTGCGGAAAAAGGGAAAGGTGCCGGCCAGAATAATCAGCAGAAACAGTTGGGGGATGCTGCCGAGGGTTTGGATAATGGCATTGATAATATCATCAATAAAGGTGGCCGCGTAATAGCCGCTGATCAGGCCGACAATCACGCCCAACGTCATGGAGATGCTGGCAACATAAGCCCCAATGCGCAGCGAAATCCGTCCCCCGTAAATGCCTCGGGCTAACACATCACGACCCGCTTCATCCGTACCCAGCCAATTACATTTGCCAAAGGGAGCAGAAAAACAGATTTGGCGTCCCTCGGCGGTGAGCCAGGTAGGAGGTTTGTTGCGGGTGCGCAGGTTGGTGTCAATGGGGTCAAAGCCGAGCAGGTTGTTCGCAATCCAGGGGGCGGCCAGGGTAATGATAATCATAAAAAGTAGCAAAAATACGGCAGCCATCGTAATTTTGTCGTGCCACAGTTTGGTTCCAACAGCGCCCCAATAGGTTTGCTCCCGAACCTGTGGCGCAGCCTTAACCGCCTTTTGAGGCAACCCTAAAGGGTCGGCTTCGCGCAGAGAGGATCGGCCTGTGACGCCGGCATCTGAAGCAAAGAGAGGAAAAATCTGAACACCCGTTAATGTATGTAGAGCCATAGAAATACCGTTAAAAGTTTGAAAGTTTACCTGCTAACATCATACTTGACCCGTGGATCAACCACGCTGTAGAGGATGTCAACCACCAACAGGCCAATAATCCCAAAAAAAGAACCGATAACAAAGATAGCCATCATCACCGGGTAATCCCGGCTGTTGATGGCGGTGATAAAGAGGCGGCCCATGCCTGGCCAGGAAAAGACGGTTTCAAACAGCACCGACCCCGATAGAAACAACACAAAGATGCCGCCAAAGCCGGTGACAAAGGGCATGAGCGCATTCCGTAAAACGTGTCGGATCATCACCCACCGTTCGGCCAGACCTTTGGCGCGGGCTGTCCGCACGTAATCCTGGTTGAGCACTTCCAACATTTCAAAGCGCAAAATGCGGGAGTAGCCAATCCAACCGCCGGTGGCCGCGACCAGCGCCGGCAAAATCAGGTGGTGCAGCCGGTCTAGCAGCGACCCATCGCCAATATCGTACATCCCACTCAGCGGCACCAGGCCCAGATAACCGCCCAGGAAAATCAGCAGCAGCAAGCCCAACCACCAGTCGGGTACGGTATTAATCAGAACCGTCGTCACTCGGATAAGATGGTCCGGCATCCGGCCCCGGTTGATCGCGGCAATGATGCCCAGGGGAATACCGATGACCATGCCCAGGATAAGGGTAGCCACAGCCAGAGTCAGCGTCGCCGGGATGCGTTCAAGGATGGGGGCAATGGCCGGCTGGCCCTTGTAGAAAAAGGAGCGGCCAAAATCCAGCCGCAAAATGCCCCGGCCGCAGCGGGTCTCATCGCTCAGGCAGCGTCCGCTGCGCCAGGTTTCGTTTTTGGGCAGCCAATCTTCGCCGGTTAACCAAGCAATGTACTGCGCTGGCGGAAAAAGTTTGGGACGGTCCAATCCATACAGGCGGGCCAGGCGGTTGCTGTCTTCACTGGTGGCGCGAGGATCATCATCCAGAAACTGGATGGGGCCGCCGGGGGCCAGTTGATAGACGGTGAAACTGATCAGGGTAGCCAGCCACAACAAGAAAAACGATTGAATACTGCGTCGAACAATGTAACGGCCCATGCTGATTTCCGATTTCAGATTTACGATTTACGATTTGGAGTTCAAATCGTAAATCGTAAATTGTAAATTTAGTTACTGCTGCGCTTCCTCGATGTACCAATCATCCGAGTTCCAGCCAATGCCCAAGCGGGTTGGTATAATACCTTTAATGCGATTGTTTTGCCCGCTCCATGATTTGCTGTAGAAGAGGAAAATGCGAGCGGCATCTTCGGCCAGAATTTTCTGGATTTCGCCGTATTTTTCCTTACGCACCTCAAGGTCGTAGGTGGCGGCGGCTTGCTTAAACAAGTCCTCAATGGTAGGGTTGAGGTAGGCCCCAAAATTTAATTGGGGGATGTTCTCTTTGGTCCACCAGGGGAAGGACGTATGCGGCTCCGGCGTTGAGTTGGTACTCAGAATGACCATGTCCCAATCGGGGTCGTCAGAGCGGAAAGCGGCCAGAAAACTGGCCCATTCCATGGCTTGAATTTCGACCTCAACGCCGATGTCGCGCAGTTGATCTTGCGCAATCACCGACATGAGTTCCCGAACTTTGTTGGTATTAGGCCCGTACAGTAATTTAAGTTTGAGCTGCTGGCCGTCTTTATCCAACATTTTACCATCCTGAAACGTGTAACCTGCTTGGGCAAATTCGGCAACGGCTTGGTCGGGGTCATAATCGTAACAGGGCACATCCGGGTTGTAAGCCCACGAGGTTTCCGGGTAAATAGAACAGCTACGTTTGGCCTGGCCTAACATCACCTCGTCGGTGATCAGGTCTTTATCAAGAGCATAGCTGAGGCCGCGCCGCACATTCAGATTGTGGGTGGCAAAGCCTTCGCGCAGGTTTAAGCCGATAAAATGCACCTGGGCCGAAACGGACCACCACTCATAAACCGTCACATTGGGCAGTTTGCGGGCTTCCTCCAATTGTTCTGGGTTGATCGTGCCGGTATCGGCCTCACCGCTTTTCATCTTCTCGTAAGAAATGTCGGGATCGGGCACAATTTCGATGACCGACTCGGTAATATTTGGCGCGCCGTGATACCAATAGTTCTCGTTGGCTTCAAACAGCGCGTACTGATCGCGCTTCCATTCTTTTAACTTATACGGCCCGGAAACAACCGTCGGGTTGAGCATCTCCGGGTTCTTTTCCGGGTCGCTCCAATCCAATTTTTCCCAAACATGCTTTGGTAGCGGTGTAATCAAGCCCGACATCTGGCCCAGGGCCGGCGCATACACCTCGTCAATTTTTATCTCCAGGGTGTGGTCATCCAAAGCTTTGTAAGAGGTGATAAATTCAAGCTGCGACAGATAAGGGTATTCGCTGTCGGGCCGGGTGGCTTGATCATAGGCCCACTGCCAATCGTGCGCGGTCATGGGCTGACCATCACTCCATTTCAAATCCGGGCGCAGCTTAAAGGTAAAAGTCAGGCCATCTTCAGAGATGGTATAACTTTCGGCCATGTTGGGGATATAATCCAGGGTGTTTTCGTCCAGCCGCAGCAAAGAACCGCTCCAAACCTGGGCCTGATAGCCGGAGGAGGCGCTGTCGCTGGTGAGATAGGGGTGAAAGCTGACGGCATCAGAAGTAGCGGTGCTGCGATATTGGCCGCCCAGGTTGGTGCGCGGCGTACTGACATCCGGCTCGTCGGTGACAACCGTAATGCCCTTTTCTACCTCTTTGGATATTTGTGATTCCTCAACCGACTTGGCGACAGTTTGCTCGTCGTCCGCCTCCTGGGTTGCGGCCGCTTCTGCCGGTTCTGCCGCTTTCTCTTCTTCAGGCTGCGCTTCGACCGGGTTCTCCGCCGCTTCTGCTTGAGCGGAGGCTTCTTCGGCGGGAACCTGGGCTGGCGCAGAGCCGCATTGGGCGGCGACTAGCGCCAGTAAAATCATTACCAACAGGGTTAACAGTGAACTTCGACGCACAAGGCGTTTCATACTCTCCTCCAAACCCGCAGCATTTTTGAGAATACGAGCAGGCGGGTTGGATCAACCCGCCTGCTCTGATCCAAACAACGTTATTCCAACTGATCTTCAATGTACCAATCTTCCTGGTTCCAGCCGATGCCTAACAAAGTTGGCTCGATGCCTTTGATACGGTTATTCTGGCCGCTCCAGGCTTTTTGATACCACAGGAAGATGTAAGGCGCATCTTCGGCAATTATTTTTTGAATTTCCTGATATTTCTGCTTGCGGAAATCAAGATCGCAGGTTCCCGCATCGCCGCCGGCTTCATTGAAAAGTTTTTCCACATCTTTATTGATATAAGCCGGCGCGTTCAGGTCGGGAATACCTTCTTCGGACCAAATGAGGAACATGGCTTGCGGCTCAATAGTCGAGCGCCAGGCTCCCAAATACATATCCCACTCACCCTTGTCCTGGGCTTCCAAAAAACTGGCCCATTCCATCGCCTGGATTTCTACCTGGATGCCGATTTCGGCCAGGTAATCCTGCACGGATACAGCTAACAACTCCAGCACTTTGCTGGTGTTGGGGCCATAAATCAACTTGAGTTTCAACTGCTGGCCATCTTTATCCAGCATTTTGCCATCCTGGAAAGTGTAACCGGCTTTGGCAAACGACTCTTTAGCTTTTTCGACATCGTAATCATAACAGGGGATGTCGGGGTTGTAAACCCATGAAGTTTCGGGGTAAGGGCCGCACAGGCGTTTGGCCTGGCCCAGCATAATTTCTTCGGTTAATAAATCCTTATCAAGCGCGTAGTTCAAGCCGTGCCGCACGTTGACATCATGGGTTGGGAAGCCTTCGCGCATGTTGAGACCCACGTAAGACCAACGAGCCGCGGCCGGCCACCATTCATAGACGGTGGCGTTATCAAGCTGGCGGGCTTCTTCCAACTGTTCGGGGGTGATGGGAGCCGTATCACTCTCACCATTTTTAAACTTCTGGTAAGCCACATCCTGGTCGGGCACAATTTCGATGGTTTGCTGGCTGATATTGGGCGGGCCGTGATACCAGTAATTTTCGTTGGCTTCAAAGGTGGCGTATTGGTCCCGTTTCCATTCCTTCAATTTGTAAGGCCCCGATACAACCGTAGGATTATTGATTTCCGGGTTCTTTTCGGGATCGTTCCAATCCAGTTTTTCCCAGATGTGTTTAGGCAAAGGGGTAATAAAATCTATCTGGCCCAGGGCCGGACAGTACATCTTATCAATTTTTAGCTCAAGGGTGTAATCATCCAGCGCTTTGTAGGAGGTAACAAAATTGAACTGGTCAAGATAAGGAAAGCCATTATCAGGATTGATGACCTGCTGGTAGGTCCATTCGTAGTCGCGGGCGGTCAAAGGAGTGCCATCGCTCCATTTCAAATCCTTCCGCAATTTGAAGGTAAAGGTCAAACCATCTTCGGAGATGGTGTAACTTTCGGCGGCATACGGCTCGTATTCCAGAGTTTTTTCATCCAAGTTGATCAAACTGCCGCTGTAGACGTAACCCTGATAGGCGCTGGAGCCGGTATCGGTGGTTTGATAGAGGTGAAAACTAACCGCGTCAGAGGTGGACACGTCCCGGTATTCACCGCCTAATTTGGTCCGGGGCGCGCTAACATCAGGCTCATCGGTTACAGTTTCAATCCCAGCTATAACCTTGGCCTGCGATATTTCTGACTCTTGAACAACTTTTTGCGCTTCCTCCTCGGCTACTTTGGCGGCTTCCTCGGCCGGTTCAGCCGGGGCTGCGGTGGCCTCGGCGGCGGGAGCGTTTTCTTCTTCAACGGCCGGGGGCTGGGTGGGGGCGGCGCCGCATTGGGCGGCCAGTATCATGAGCATAAAAACCAGCAGTACCACTCCCAAGTAGGGCGCACGAACAATAACCTTCATTTGTATCTCCTCCTTCGAACGAAAATCCCCTCACCCCCACCCCTCTCCCAATGGGAGAGGGGAGTCGCGCCAGCAACGGGGTGAGGGCTTTTCATCGCTGGCGGCGTGCTCAGGCTGGTGAACACGCCTTGTAAATAGTAGACAGTTGACGATATACAGGTGATCCCTGTTCTCCTGCCACTTTGCTACCCTGACTTAATTCTGGCCGTTCTCAGGCGTCGGTTCCTCAGTGGCTTCGGGCGAGGGTTCCGCTGTGCCTTCAGGGGCCGGCTCCTCGGTGGCTTCTGGCCCAGGTTCTTCGGGTTCAAACGGTTGGTAATCGCCTTCATCCGGCAAGGGCAGCGGTTTGCGGGTGAACCAATTCATAATGTTGTTGACCAACAAATCACGCTCCTCGACCGGTAGTAGGTAGATGGGGAAGGCCAGGTAAGCAATTTTAGAGCGGTCATCTTCATACGCCACCACCGAAGCCGCGCCGGGCTGTTTACTATCCGGACCGCGCTGAAAAATAACCCGGGCGTTGGGGGTGTTGTTGATGACATCCGGTTCCAGGTCTGCGGTTCCAGAAACAACATCGCTAAAAGCGATCACCGTTGGATCAGGAAAGTCTTTGGCAATGGGGTGGTCAGGCAAGGCCAGTTCCAGATCACTCTGTTTGGCAAAGGTCAGGTAGTCAGCGTGGGCCACCTGGGTCAGAAAATCGGTGTGATCCCAATCAAAGCCAATGGACGCGCCCGACAGAATCAGGTTGCCGCCCAGTTCGATATATTTGGAGAGCAGGGCCGCATCTTCTTCGCTGATGCTGTCATCCCAATAAGCGCCGGTAGACCAGACCACCGCATCATATTCGAGCAATTCGTCCACATCCGGCGAACCTTGTTCTGAGATCAGCCAGGTATCTACCTGATAGGTGCGGCTCAAGATTGCGGTAAATTCTACCGCGCCGGTTTCAGGATTATTCTTGTCGCGGAGCCGCCCAGAATCACCAGCCACCACCAGCACTTTGTCAATCCGTTTGCTGCGCAGGCTGGGCGGCAATTGCCCATCGGGTTCCTGAGTCTGGCAAACAGCAATCGCCGCGCTGAGCCGGCATTCCGAGAGGCGATTTTTAAAGAGCAGATCAAACCCGTCGGTGTTGGTTTTGGGCGTGTCCGAGAGGATGATGAGCGCATTGCGCCCCTCGGCTTGGTTCAGATAAAAGAGGGTCGCGCCGCCCCGTTCCAATTCACCTACGCCTTTAATGCGAATTCGGCCGGTGACAAAACGATCTTCTTCGCCGGGCGGGGTATCGCTATTCAAATTGGCCCGAACCTCTCCGGGGCCGGTCTCGGCAGGCGCTTCATCACTATTTTCGTCCTGCTCGTCCAACCCCAAGATCGTGATCCCACCTTGGGCCAAAATATCTTTGACCGGCTCCGCCTGGTCAAACCGGCCGACAAAAATAACATCATTTTCCGGGCCGATTTTATCGGTAAAGGTAACGGTGCGCTCATTCTTTTCTAAAAACTCTTTGAGCTTGACCGAATTATCCAATTGGCTGTTGAGCACCAGGCTGTTATCAAAAACCACGTCAACGGCAGGGTTCAGGTAAAAGGGAAAATCTTTGAGTTCAAACTCGCGCTGACTGCCGGCCAGAAAGTCGGCAATATTGTTGATAAAAATGCCGTTGCTTTCAGCGGCGCTGTAGGGTTCCCCAAAGAAGGTCAAGTCGCCCAGGGCCAGCACCTTATCATCAGTGGTTAGCGCGGCGGCGGCCATCATCCGCCCGCCTTCGCTAATCGAGGAATGGGTGGTTTCGTCGCCCAGGATGATTTCGTGGCCGGGAGCGTTGAGCGAACCACCGCCATAGAAGATCACTTTACTATCTTTATCCAGACCCTTGGTTAGCGGGCTTTCCTTGAAGTTGGTGTAAGCCACATTGCGGTAGTTGTTATCATTGCTGCTCAGGCTGTAAAGGTAATCGTTGGAGTAAATGATCCCGAAAGTACCGGCGATACTATTAAGCGCCTCGACCACCACCGTGCGGGTCGGGTCGCCGATGATAAGCACTCGCCCGCCCTTGTTGACAAAGTTTTTGATCTCGGCGATTTCTTCGGGGGTATACTCGGTGCGGGGCAAGGGTAAAATCAGCGATTTGGCATAGCGCAGCTTGTCGGCCAGGGGGGAAACGGCTGCATCCTTGTCGTCCGCGCCCAAAATAATCTCATAGCTAAAGCCACGGCTGACCAACTTAGAGAACAGCACATTAAGTTCTTCAATGTAGAGGGCGTTGCTGTGCGTATAATCAACCGCAATCACGCCTTTACTCACGGTTGGATTATCTACCGCTTCCAGGCGAGCAGACTTGGCAAACTCGGTAAAATTGGTCGGGGGTAACTCGGGTGACGGGGCGGAATAAGATGAAGTGAGGCCGCCATAATACCACAGACGGCCGCCCACCACCGCCAAAATCGCCACCAGGGGAACAATCCAGAAAAGGTTACGCATCAATTACTCCAGCGGAATATACATTTGGTAAAAAGAGGGCCAGTCAGAGCTTTGGGCCGACAAATCAATTTCGGGTTGGTTATCCAATTCTTCATAAACCTTCATTGCGGTTGGATACTGCGGCGTGCCTTCCAGGGATGACAGATACTCATCGCGCACATTGACCACCTCGTAATGGCTCAAACCGGCCAATTCCGCCGCCCGATCAATGGCATCCAACTTTGAGCCAAGTTCATCAATCAGCCCGTGTTCTTTGGCTTCCAGGCCCACCCACAGTTCGCCGGTGGCGACGGCATCAGGATCAAGTTTAAGGGGGTTAGGAGCAGCCTTGCGCTCGGCCACCACGCTGTCTCTAAAATTGGCATACAGCAAATCCAGTTTTTGCACAATTCCGGTGGCGCTAAAGGCGGTGGCTTTGAAAGGTCCGGTGGTGATAAATTGCTCGCTCAGGGTTTCGGGGGCAGGCAGCCCCACAATCACCCCGATATTGCCGATAAAGGAGGCCGGTTTGGCGTAAATCTCGGTTGCGCCAACAGCAATCTGGTAAGCGGCGCTGGCGGCCAGCACATCCACGCTGGCTACAATCGGTTTTTCGGCGCGTAGTTTACGCATCTGATAATAGATATCGTGCCCGGAAGAAGCGCCACCGCCGGGGCTGTTAACCATCAGCACAACAGCCTTGATGTCGCGGGCTTTGCGAGCGTAATTGATTTCCTGCGACATCGCCTCCACTGTAGGACCCCCAACCTGGGTGTCCAGGTAGATAACCCCAATTTTAGGCGTCGGAATGAGCGCTATCGCCAGGTAATAACCCGCTACCAGGGCCAGAGCGACCAGAAGACCGAAGAGAACCGTGCGCTGGACAATTCGCTCAACCGATTTCGTGTTTTCTTCTTCGTGCGTTTGACTCATAATACCTCCTCAAAACGCGTTATGAAGTTAAACGTTCAACGTTGAACGTTTAACTTTCAACCTTATATATTGCGATATATTATACACGCGATAAGCTGGCTAACAAGTTGACTTAGGAATGAGCAATTAATTAGAGATTAGAGATTGGAGATTATTAAGCCTGAATCTCTAATCTCTAATCCCCAATCTCATCCTCCTTAACGACGCACCGCCCAAAACAAACCGTAATCTATCATGCCCAGCCGCAGCGCCCGGTGCGACCCCAGCACATGTTCGTACACGTGATCCAGATTGGCTCCCGTGCGCCAGCGGAGGTAACGCCCGTACCAGCGATACAGCCAGCGGAATTGGGACAACCATAAAAAGATGGCGCAATCGCGGTTGAGAATATCCAGGTTATAACGGGTCACTATTTCGGCCCGGCGCAGCTCAAAACCGGCTTCGGCCAATGCCCTCTGGTAGCTGTCAAAGGACTCCAGATAGGGCACATCCCACACCCGTAAAAATTCGGCGTAAATTTGGCGGTTCTCCGGCGACGCCGTCGCGATTGGCTCGACCACCAGCAAATCGGCCAGGGTGAAAACGCCGCCCGGTTTCAGCACCCGGCCCACCTCTTTTAAAAAGATGGGTTTATCAGCAAAGTGGGCCGGCGATTCGATGGACCAGGCCAGGGCAAAGGAGGCGTCGGCCAGGGGCAGGCGATGGGCATTGCCCATATTGAACCGCACCTGCGGCCAGACCCCTTTCTCGCGGGCATTGGCCTCGGCCCGGCAGGCATTGTAAGGGGTAATATCCACCCCAACCACTTCCAGCCCATACCTGCGCCGGGCATGAATAGCCGCTCCACCGCGACCGGCGGCGACATCCAACAGGCGGCGCTCGGTAGCATAGGGACCGGCGGCGTGTAAGGAGAGTAGGCTATCGGCCAGACGGTTGATCAGGCGTAGATGGCTGCTGACATGCAAATGATACTGGCCCGGCCGGGAGTAGCCTACATTCAGATACAACTCCATATCGGACCATTGGCTGAGATAGCGATACAGATCAGCGTGTGGGTTGCTGTAACTATACTGGCCGTGAACATCATTCACGGTCCAGGTAGCGTTTTTCACTTCGCGGGCTGGGGGATACAATTCCGGACTTCGAGTTCCAGTCATAGCAACATTGAGTCATAGTGTAAAGTAAGTTGATTAAAACAATATGGGAATTTAGTGAGTTTGTGGAGAAATTGTCAGGCTTAGAGTTTTTGATATACTGAGGAAGATGAAAGAACGCCTTTTTCTTCCCTGGCTGGCTGGCGGCCTATTATTCGCTCTTTTTTGGGCCAGTCGTTTGACTAACCTAACTGCTCTACCCATTTTTGTTGATGAAGGATTACATCTTAGTTGGGCGCAGCAGATGTTAGTTACAGGCAATTTTTTACAGGGTACGGCAGCCGGTAAATTCCTTTACATTTGGCTCATTGCCTTAGTTATCAATTTAGCCAACGACCCTCTCGTTGCTGCTCGAATCCTATCCATTGGAACTGGTTTGATCAGTGGGATTGCAACTTTTTACCTGGCGCGTACCTTGTGGCCTGACTCAAATTCGGCTTGGCTGGCTGCGCTGATTTATGTATTTTTGCCCCTACCTCTTATTTGCGAGCGTATGGCTTTAGTTGATAGTTTGCTGGCGGGGCTAGCAACTCTGATTTTAATATTTAGCATCAAGCTTATTCGGGACGCAAGTAAGGCCAGCAGTTATGCCCTAGGTCTTTGCCTGGGACTGGCTTATTTAACCAAACTCAGCGGATTTATATATTGGGTTATTCCAATTCTGGCTTTTATTATTCTGAAAGAGCAAAAGTCAACGATTAAGCCCTTTATCTATTCCTACCTCATTGCCTTCCTGGTGGCCTCACCCACGATCTTTGAACTGCCAAAGCAGTTTCTTTACGAAGCAGCAGTTCGAAGTGTATTTAATCCGATTGCCTCACAAGTATCAGCTAGTGACTGGCGGATGTATAGCCTGGGCGAAACCTGGGTAGACTTGATGACTTATGTCACCTGGCCCATCTTATTGTTAGCCTTAACACGTCTCGGTTATGAGCTTCTTTCTAAAGCGCGTCAAGCCATTTTGTTAGCCGTGCTCCTGTTGCTGACCCCTGGTGTTTACCTTCTTTTAGCTAAAGACGTTTGGTTTAGCCGTTATTTACTGCCAATTGTACCCATAATTATTGTTTTGGCCGCCCGAGCCATTAACGACTGGGTTTTAATCGTGGGTGAAAGCACTCGGTTGAGATCCAAGGGCGTCTGGTTATCCTTTGTGTGTCTTTTGGCTATGTTGCCCAGTCTAATATTTGATTATCGCCTCATTACCAACCCCAGCGAGGCTCCCTTTACAGTCATAGATCGTTGGCAATATGTCACCGGCTGGCCGGCAGGCTATGGTTTGGCTGAAGTTGTCACTCGTTTACGCCAGGAAGCGGGTACAAAGGGGGAAATCACTGTTATTACAGGCTCTCACCCAGGGCCAACTCAAGAAGGGCTGCGCCTTTACTTGGACAATCACATGTCAACGATTAAACTGAAAAGTATACATCACCTCAAGTTCTGCATCAATCGGTTAAGACGCAGACTGAACCCACTTTGTTACTGCTCAACGAGCCGCTTGACCACGATTGGGATGGGGCAAGCTCACCTTGCTCTGTAACTTTGGCAGTGTTCCAAAAGCCTGAGCATCAGAGCCGTCTGGTCATAAAAAGCTGTGCGGCTGCTCCTTGATTACTCCTATTCAGCACAGGTTGACAATGATAATATTTCGTAGAGGAAAATACCTTTATACTCAAAAAGAGGACGCAGGTAACAAGTCTGGAAATTAGGCTGATGTACCAGCAATGATTGCGTTTTGACTCTATAGATATATTTATCACGTAGATTGAACTCAGGATCGTTGGTGAGGTGATCATTAATGATGAGATGAGTCAATCCACGTGATAAAAAGGCTTCGGCCAATGCAGCCGGGTCGTCATCCTTAACAAACCGATGCAGAAATGCTCCATCCGGCGATTGCCCAATGACCAGAGGCCGATCAAAATAGTAGCCACGCTCTTCCCACACGGTGGCAATTCGGGCTGTAGCCGGTAAGTGGCGGCGGGTGTAGTCAACGACCGGGTAAAGGTCGAGTCTATTCATGAGATATTCATGACGAGATTCCTGGCCGGTAACATATGGCAGCGACCAAGAAGCAAAATAAATTGGCCAAACAAGATTATATAAAATCACAGTAATAATCGTAACAATCAACAGGGGGCGAAGTCGGGTGGCCCAGGGGGGTAAATAAGCCAAGCTGACGGCAGCCACAATACTCAACAGAGCCAATCCCGGCAAAAAAAAGCGCACACTTTGTCCGGCGCTGTTAGCCCAAAAGATAAACCACACCAGCACCACACCAGCCAGCCAGCGCACCTGGCCAGGAATACGGGGCAATCCAAATAACAACGGCAGGAGAATAAAAAAAAGAGGACCTGGTTTGGGCATACCAAATCGGTCGCCAAACGTCATACGCCAGGGTAAAAGCGCGTAATCCAATAGACTGTACCCCATACCATAGTAGGCCCAATTAGCCTGAGCAATGCCCTGTCCCCACCGCCCTAAAAAACTGGAAATGATGGGAAAGATGGGATCACCCATCAAAATCATATTTTTGATAAGCCAGGGCAGAGGGAATATTAAAGCTACAAAACTAGCCTTGAGTCCCAAATGTAAGACTGCTGGCAACGAGCGTTTTTCCGTCCACCAAACCCGCTCAAGCAAAACCCAGCCCAAAATTGGCCCCAGAACAATGGTGTAATATTTGATACCGAGTGAAATACCTATCATTACGGCACTTAACCAAAACCAGCGCCGGTCACCATCAGTCTGCCAGCTTATAAGCGCCAGAATCGCCAATAGACTATAAAAAGTTAGCCCTGCTTCTATAAATACCTCAACAAAAACAAAAATAACGAGAGGACTGCTGACAAAGATCAACGACGCCAACAGCGCAACATGGCGCTCAACAAAACGACGAGTGATAGCGTATACTGTCAGGGTAGCTAATCCCCCACAAGCGAGATTGAACAAGCGCGCCAATATGTCATCATATAGCAGCATAGCCAAGGCATAGAGCGATTCAATAAATTGGGGAAAATTAGCGTAGCCGTTAGGAATATAAACGTAGCCACCGGCCTGAATATACCTTTTGGGCACTTCCAAATGATACATCAGCCCATCCCAATCGGTCGGCGGAGCGAGAACCGCTATCAGCGCAAAAAAAGCAATGATAAACAGCAGGGAAATAAAAAGCTGCTCAAGCCGGGTTAGCCGGGTGGGTAGCCTTTTAGGTAGTCCGTGCCGATAAATATAGATCAGGCTTACCACTACACTAAAACCATATCCTAATCGGGCCACCCCAGGATATAGGCCGCCAATAGCCGCTAACCCAACAATGACGTAAACAAAGACGGCTAAACCAATCCCCACAGCAAACAGATTTTGTTCCAAGAGGGAGGCAAATGTCAGCCCGACTCGCACCAGGATCATCTTGCCGAACACCAGGGCGCTGGCAAGCAGACCAAGCAAAAGTATAATATCGAGGATGAGAGGCAATATGACCATTGAAAGATACCTGCCATCATAAATGCAAAATTGAGTCATGTCAATTCAAATTTGATCTAGCATGGCCCTGAAAAAGGGGTTGACATGCTCTTTCTTGCATGATATGATGCAATTAAAGGATTAAAGAAGTAATAATGTCTAAGCAACCTCAATCTCTATGGCAAAACAATTCTCAGGTAAAACTATCGGTTCAAGCCGCTCCTGGGTTTCTGGCGTTATCAGTGCTTGGGGCGATATCTTTTTTCTTTTTTAGGGTATGGATTGTATGGGTGTGGCGCATGCAGGTTAGCGGCTAACATAAGTTAAGCTGATAAATGGCAAGGGGCGCGACCACACGGTTGCGTCCTTTTTGTTTTTTATAACCCCATCACTTGACCCTAAATTAAGATGGATTATCATGCAAGTTGAAGCCAACCTTTGGAAAAAAATATGATGACCGATATCCAAACTTATCGCCGCTCCTTTCAGGCTCGCCTCCAGCAAAGCCTGGAGGAACGAGAAGTCAGGCGAAAACGGGCGCTTAAGGAAATCAAAGAGGTTGTGCCAGCACTTTTACCTCAATATTCGGCCATAAAAGCTGTCTATTTGTTTGGCTCTGTGCTCCGGTTCGGCAGGTTTCAAACCAACTCCGATATTGATGTAGCGATTGAGGGCGGCGCCGCCGAAGATTATTTTGCCTTTTGGCGCGACTTGCAAGAGGCTTTGCCGGACTGGTTCATTGACTTGCGTGATTTGCCACCCCATACCCTTTTTACCCAACGAGTTTATGAAACAGGGGAAAAAATCTAAACTTTTTGGAGCAATTAGCTCAAACCGACTCATAATCCGAGGAGACATTACGACCCTGGCAGCACACCACCGACGCGAAGCGCGAAAATTTCTTACAGCGGTCGGCGGTCAGCCGTCGGCGGTCATTTACAGGAGAGAAATGCATGCTCGATCAACTTGAAACCCTGACCGAAACAGCTCAGGCCCAACTCGCCCAACTTGAAAGCGGTGATGCTCTGGCTGCCTGGCACGGCCACTATATTGGCCGCAAAGGCGAACTGACCCAACTTTTGCGCCGGGTGAGTGAACTACCCCCCGCCCAGCGGCCCACCTTCGGCCAGCGGGCCAACCAGCTCAAACAGGCCCTCGAAGCCGCCTACGAGCAAAAAGCCTCGGCCATCAAAGCTGCCGAGCTAGAAAAAAGCCTGACCGAAGGCAGTCTCGACGTGACTCTGCCGGGCCGGCCGGTTTCGCGCGGGCGGCTGCATCCCAGCAACCAAACCCTGCGCCGCATCTACCAGATTTGGGCCGAGATGGGCTTCCAAATCTATCGCAGCCGCGATGTTGAAACGGATGAGATGAACTTCCAACTGCTCAACTTCCCACCCCACCACCCGGCCCGTGAGATGCAGGACACCTTTTACACCACCAACCCCGACGTGCTGCTACGCACCCACACCTCGCCCGGCCAGATTCGGGCTATGCGCGACTTTTACCCGGAACCGATTCGGGTCATCCTGCCCGGCATGTGCTACCGCAACGAGCAGATAACCGCCCGCTCCGAAATCCAGTTCCACCAGGTCGAAGGGCTGGCCGTGGGGCCAAACATTCGCTTTAGCGATTTAAAAGGCACGCTGATCAACTTTGCCCGCCGGCTTTACGGCGAAGGGCGGCCCGTGCGCTTTCGGGCCAGCCACTTCCCCTTCACCGAGCCGTCCGCCGAGGTAGACGTGCAGTGCTTTTTATGCGATGGCAAAGGCTGCCGCCTCTGCAAATACACCGGCTGGCTGGAAATTTGCGGCTGCGGCATGGTCCACCCCACCGTGCTACGCAACGGCGGCTACGACCCCGAAAAAGTCAGCGGCTTTGCCTTTGGCATGGGGCCGGAGCGCATCACCATGCTGCGCCACGGTATCGAGGATATTCGTTACTTCTGGGGCAATGATTTGCGTTTCCTGGAACAGTTTTAGTTATCGTAATGCGTGGTGCGTGATACGTGGGTATTTTATTTGTTACGCACCACGCACTACGCACCACGTTTTCCAATAATTTATAATTAATTGAGATTATCACATTATGAAAGTACCTGTAAGCTGGTTAAAAGATTTTGTAGACATTACCCTCTCGGTTGAAGAGTTGGCTGAGCGGCTGACTCTGGCCGGGCTGGAAGTTGGCTCTATTCGCTACATTGGGGTTGAAGGAGCCGACCTGGTCTGGGAGCGGGACAAGCTGGTGCTGGGCCATATTTTGAAAGTGGAGCAGCATCCCCAGGCCGACCGCCTGGTTTTGGCGACGGTTGACATCGGCGCGGCCCAGCCGGAAACCGTTGTCACCGGCGCGCCCAACCTGTTTGAATTTGTCGGCCAGGGCCACATCAGCCGCCTGGGGCTAAAATCACCCTTTGTGATGGAAGGAGCCACTGTGTACGACGGCCACGCCAAAGAGCCGGGCGTTAAAATGAAGCTCAAAGGCCGCGAAATTCGCGGTATTATGAACCGGCACATGCTCTGCTCCGAAAAAGAATTGGGCCTCAGCGACGAGCACGAGGGCATCATCCTGACCACCGAAGCCGCCCCACCCGGCACACCCCTGGTTGACCTGTGGGGCGACGCCGTGCTGGATATTGACATCACCCCCAATATGAGCCGCTGCGCTTCGATTTTGGGGGTGGCCCGCGAAGTGGTCGCGCTGACCGGCCAAAAGCTGCGCTACCCTGATACGACGCTTCCCCCCCCTTCGGAGAGGGAGCAGGGGGAGAGTCTGGTTATCGAAACGACCGAGCCGGACCTCAACCCGCGTTTTGTGGCAATTCTCATCAAAGGTATCACTATCAAAGACTCACCCTATTGGATGCAGCGCCGCCTGCGACTGGCCGGCATGCGCCCTATCAGCAATATCGTAGACATCAGCAACTATGTGATGCTGGAGATGGGCCAGCCCAACCATGCCTTTGATTGGGACGCGCTGCGCCGCCGGGCACAAAAATATAATTCCCCCCCAGTGGGGGGGACTGAGGGGGGGCAAGGCCCGGTCAAAATCATCACCCGCCTGGCCCAGCCGGGCGAAACGGTGCTGACCCTCGACGGGAAAACCCACGAAATGCCCAATTTTTCAATTTTGGTCACAGACCCTCAAGGAAATTTGAGCATCGGGGGTATCATGGGTGGCGGCGAAACCGAGGTGAGCGAGCACAGCCAAAATATCCTGCTCGAAGCGGCGGCCTGGAACTTTATCAACATTCGCCGCACCAGCCAGGCGCTCAACATCAAATCCGAGGCGGCTTATCGCTTCAGCCGGGGCGTCCATCCCAGCCAGGCCATGGTTGGGGCGCTGCGCGGGGCCAAACTTATGGTCGAGCTGGCCGGCGGAAAAATTGCGGGCGATGTGTTGGATTATTATCCCAACCCGCCCCAACCGGTAACAGTTGAGCTGCCCCAGGAAGAAGTGACCCGCTTACTGGGCGTCGAATTAAGCCTGGCCGAAATCAAAAATATTTTAGAGTCGTTGGAGTTCAAAGTTGAAGAGATTGAGGCTGACTCTTCGCCTCACGCCTCACGCCTCACGCCTCACGCTCTTCGGGTGACCGTGCCAGACCATCGCCTGGACATCTCAACAGACCCAATCATTGGCCAGGCCGATTTGATTGAAGAGATTGCCCGCATCTACGGCTATGACCGCCTGCCGGTCTCGGAAATGGCGGATGAACTGCCGCCGCAGCGAAACAATGAATCATTGGATCGAGAAGAACGGATCCGCGATTTGCTGGTCCAGGCGGGCTTACAGGAGGTGATTACCTACCGGCTGACCACGCCCGAAGCGGAGGCGCGAATTCTGGAATCCGTTGACCGCCGGTCGTATGTAACGTTGGCTAACCCATCCACACCAGAGCGAGCGGCGATGCGCCAGAGTTTGCTTAACAGCGTGCTGGAAATAGCCGCCGAAAATACCAAACACCACCAGCGGGTGCAAATGTTTGAAGTAGGCCATATCTATTTGCCCCCGAAAACGGACATGAAAGAAGAAATTGATGAGCCTGCTGTTTTGCCTGAAGAGCAGCGGCGTTTAGCGGTAGTCATGACCGGCGCTCGTGAGGAGCAAAGCTGGCTGGGAGCCGACACAGCGCCGGTTGATTTCTTTGATTTGAAAGGTGTGGTTGAGTCAATTCTGGCCGGACTGCATGTGGACAACGTTGTATTCAGTCCAACCCGGCAGCCCGCCTACTATCCGGGCCGGGTAGCGGAGTTGTCGGTTAATGGCCAGAGTGTGGGTGTGTTGGGCCAGTTGCATCCCCATGTTGCTCAAAGTTACGATTTCAAAACCAACAGTGATTGGCCGGTGTTGGCGGCTGATTTTGACCTTGACCGGCTGCTGGCGCAAGTCCCCGCCGGGCATGTGGTCAAAAGTGTGCCGCGTTTCCCGCCGGTGCAGCAGGATATTGCGGTCATTGTAGATGAGGCCATCCCGGCCGAACAGGTTCAGGCCCTTATCAGCCAGACCGGCCGGCCGCTGCTAACCGAGGTCCGGCTGTTTGACCTTTTTCGGGGCGAACAAATCGGCGCGGGCAAAAAGAGCCTGGCCTATAGCCTGACGTTTCAGGCCGAGGACCGGACGCTGACCGACCAGGACGCGGCCAAGCAGCAGCAGAAAATTACGCAGCGGCTGGAGCGAGAACTGGGCGCGAGATTAAGAGGTTAAATGGTTGTCACCCAAGAATTTCATCTATCAACTGAGGGTTACTGCGATATTCGCAATATTACCGAAGCAGTCGCGGCAGCCGTGCAGGCAAGCGGCTTAAGCCAGGGGATTGCCACCGTTTTTACGCCCAGCGCCACCAGCGCCATTACCACCGTTGAGTATGAAAGCGGCATGCTGGCCGACTTTGAAGATTTTTTTGAGCGGGTGGCGGCCCAAGCCTGGGAGTACAAACACAACCAGCGCTGGCATGATGGCAATGGCTTTTCGCATGTGCGGGCCGCCTTGCTGGGGCCGTCGCTGAGTGTGCCTTTTACCAATAAGCAGCTTATGCTGGGCACGTGGCAACAAATTGTCTTTCTGGATTTTGACAATCGCCGCCGCTCGCGTAAGGTAGTAGTACAGTTGATTGGGGACTAGAGCAAAGCTAAATCGGGTTTCATTTAGACCTCGTCAGCAAGGGTATTAGCGTGGCAGAACGAATCTTGACAATTGATGACGATTATCTGGTGTTGCGACTCATCCAACACAGCATGGAAAAGTTGGGCTACGAAGTTACCACCGCTCAAGATGGAGCCACGGGATTGCAAAAGTTACACGAGATTAAGCCGCATCTGGTCATTCTCGATTTGATGATGCCGCACATGGATGGCTGGGAAACCTGCCGCTCGATCCGGGCTATTTCCAAAGTGCCGATCATTATTCTCTCGGCGCGCGGGTCGCAGCAGGACATTCTCAAAGGGTTAAAGATGGGGGCTGACGACTATTTGGTTAAGCCCTTTTATCCAGAAGAGTTACAGGCTCGTATCGAAGCAGTGCTGCGCCGTGCCCGGATTCCCGTACCCGACTCGGATAGATTGCCGCTGCGTTTTAGCGGCAGCGACTTGGTGATTGATCCGGCCAACCGGCAGGTGATGGTCCGCAACAAGGTTGTAGACCTGACGCCCACCGAGTACGATTTATTGCTGTTTATGGCCCGGCGGGTTGATCGGGTTTTGCCGATTGATGTTATCTTTGAAAATGTTTGGCCCTATTACGCCGAGGCCAGCCTGAACAGCGTTAAATGGTACATTTGGCGGCTGCGCCGCAAAATTGAGGATGACCCGCGCAACCCTCGCTATATTCTCACTGAGCATGGCATTGGCTATCGTTTTGCCACGTCTTAACTTTGAGATTAAATAAAAAGCCCCGGCGCAATAAGCCGGGGCTTTTTATTGGGTAATTTCAATGCAGGTTACTATCTGACACAACAGGCTGGGGTTTTTGGCGCTGGTAGGGACGTACGCAGGCAATGGAGTAAGTAATGATGTGCAAGCAGCGTTTGCTGCGATCTTTGTTAATGGCGTTACGGCAAATCAAAGAGTTTTGCTCGTTATTTTCGCCGGAATTTAGCAAGGTAGCAATTTTATCGCCAATATCAAAGCCGCCGTCTATACAATTGGGGTTATTGCATGGTAATAACTGGGGGTAGTCGTCAACGGCGCAAACTTTTCGTTCCTTCCGCCACAGCCGCCGCCCGGTTGCCTCTTCTAAAGGACCTTGTTCTTGCCACTCAATGGTGATATAGACTTGTTTAGGATTTGTCATCACTCTTCCTCTAAAAGAAGGAAGTGATCAACGTTCAGAAGCCGGTGTTTAACAAACTCTGAAGGCTGAAGACTTACTTTGAATTGTTAACGGCTTTCTTTGCGTGAATGGTCTACCAGCAAAGTTAAGATGGTGTACAGCAGTTCATCCTCAGTGAAGGGCTTGGGTAAAAAGTGCTGTATCCCCATTTGCGAAGCCCGTTCGATATTCCGCTCATCAGCCCAGGCTGTAACCAACATGACCGGAATATCTTTGGTCTCAGGGTTAGCCTGCAACTCGGCGTAAATTTCAAAGCCATCTTTTTCGGGCAACAAAATATCGAGCACAATAAAATCAATGGGGATATTTTTGAGCTTTTCAAAGGCAATCCGGCCATTTTGCGCGGTGGTAACTTCAAACCCCACATCATCCAAAATTTCGGTAACCATCTGCCCTAAAACTTTATCATCCTCAATCACTAAAACGTTGCGGTTAGCCTCAAAATATTTCAATGCCCGTTTTGGAATTAAAGTCGAGTTAAAATGACCTGCCATTAACATCTCCTTCCGTTTCTCTGTTCAATCCCACCTACACAACAAATTTGGGTTGGAGAGAAACAGTCCACAGTTAGTTCCCGTTACTGCGGTCTGTTGGCCTGGCTATCAAGTGTATTGATGTCAGCGCCTCCCTCACCATCATTCAACTATAGAATTATAGTATAATTCCCGGCAATCGTCCAAGCATGACTCGCAATCGGGTCTATCTCCTTCTACTCCAAGGCCAGTAGTCGGGGTAGCTAATTATTGACTGTAATCTGGATTGTATCAGTGTCAGATGCCCCATCCTCGTCGGTGACAGTCAAGGTGACATCGTATTGTCCCGCACTGGAATAGGTATAGGTCGGGTTGACCCCGCTGCCGGTATTGGTATCACCAAAGTCCCATTGATAGGTAAGCGTGTCAGCGCCAGGGTCGCTAGAGGCGCTGCCATCAAAAGTGATCGCCTCGCCCAGAGTAATGGTGGTGGCGCTGGCGTTGGCGCGAGCCGTAGGCGCAACATTATTGACCGTAACTTGAGCCGTGTCAACCGCGCTGACGGCCCCATCACTGTCGGTGACGCGCAGGGCAATCGTGCGGGTTGCCGGGCCATCCGGGAAGGTGATGCTGGGGTTCTGGTCAGTCGCATCAACGGTAAAATTGCTGCCGTCGTAATCAAAATCCCACTCGAAGGTCAGCCCATCGCCGCCGGCGTCGCTGCCGCTGCCGTTAAATGTAACCGTGTCACCCTCATTTACCGTCTGGTCAGGGCCGGCGTTGGCTGCCGGCGCAACATTATTCACCGTCACCTGTAGAGTGTCCGTATCAGTCGCACCGTCGCTATCGGTGACGGTCAGGGTAACGGTATAGTTAGCCGGTCCATTCTGGAAAGTATGATTAACACTCACCCCGGTGGCGATTGGGCTGCCGTCGCCAAAATCCCACCGATAGGTCAACGTAGCCGGAGCGTCATCCGGATCGGTGGTAGCGCTGCCATTAAAGGTTGCGGCGTCACCTTCGTTTATTGTCTGGTCAGGTCCCGCTTCGGCTACAGGCGGAGCATTATTAACGGTAATGACGACAGAGGCAGTAGCGCTGTCATTATTGTCGTCGGTAACGGTGAGGATGGCGGTATAAGTTCCCCCGTTAGGATAAGTATAATTTACGCTCACCCCATTGGCTACCGGGCTGCCATTGCCAAAATCCCATTGATAGGTTAAATTCGTATCATCCGGGTCGCTTGAGCCGCTCCCATCAAATGTTACGCTTGTGCCTTTAGCGACCGTAGCGGGGGTAGCCACAGCCACAGCAATGGGCGGCAAGTTTGCAATCCGCACCGGAAGCCTGGTCACGGTGCTGTCGCCACTGCTATCGAAGACGCGCAAAGAGACCGTATAGAGTCCATCATCGGTATAGATGTGGGTTACGGTAATGCTGGTCGTGGTCATGGTGATGCCATCGCCAAAGTTCCAGCGGTAGGTTAAGGTATCGGGGCCAGGGCTGGGGTCGTAGCTGCCGCTGGAGTCAAAAATTATCGGGACATTAATAGTAGTGGTCAGGGGATTGGCGGTAGCCACAGCGACGGGCGGCACATTATTGATTTCTATTTGAGCCGTGCCAAAACTTTCGCCATCATGGGCATCATCCTCGTTGCTGTTATAAGCGTCGTCTGTCACTCGCAATCGAACGATCTGCGTTCCAGATCGAGAGCAATCATAAGAAACTTGCCTACCCTTTTGCTCAAAAGTTGGATTGCTGTCCAAATCCCACTCAAAAACCAGGTCCGACACATCATTGGGTACATCCGTAGCACTGGCGGTTAACTCAATAGTTTCGTTTTCATCACAGGTATAGGAGCCGCCGGTAACATCCTTGGGAGATACATTTCTTACGGTGACTTTAAAGGTATCGTTAGCTACCCCTCCGTCGTCATCCACTACTTGTAGCCCTACGATATATTCTCTCGGACCATCAGGATAGACATGCGTCCCGGATGCTCCTGTCGCCGTACCATCACCGAAATTCCAGGTATAAGTCAATACATCACGAACCCCAGGGTCAGTGGCGATGCCGTTATAAGCCATAGGGGTATTTTCGTCTATGGTCTGGTCAGGTCCAGCCTCAACAACGGGGTTAGCATTTAAAACTGTCACGGCCACGCCCGCGGAGCTGAAAGCGCCGCTGTCATCGGTAACGGTCAGGGTGGCGCTGTACACACCGTTGTCGTCATAGGTATGAGTAGTGTTTTCTCCGCTGCCATTTTGGCCGTCGCCAAAGCTCCAACTGTAGGTCAGCGCATCATTCGAGCCGGGATCGCTGGAGTCGCTGGCGTCAAACGAAACCGCAGAGCCTTCCAGCACGCCGCTAGTGGCGCTGGCCACGGCTATCGGCGGCTGGTTGAAAGTAGAGACCTGAGTGGTGGCAAAAGCCTGACCGCCGTCGCCATCGTCAACCCGAATACGCACGGTATAATCACCCTGGTTATACCAGATATTTGAAATGGTATTGTCCGGTCCAACCTCGTCAAAAGAACCGTCATTATCCCAATCAACGGCAAACGTCAGCGGGTCATTGCCCACATCTTTAGCGCTAACGGTCAGAGCCAGGGGAGACCCTTCGCCCACCGGCCCGTTGTTGGAGACGCCGGTGATAACCGGGGGCACATTACCCACCGTCACATCAACTGTATCAATCGTTTCCCCACCATCCTGGTCGCGCACCCGTAAGGCCGCCACAACCTTAAGCGGTCCATTGGGGTAGATTTTTGAGGCAGAGGGCCCGTTTGCTTCGGTGGTAAACGTGCGGCCATCGTAGCTAAAGTCCCAGGCGTAGGTCAGGGTGTCCAAAGAACCCGGATCGGTAGCGGTACCGTTAAATGTAGCCCGCTCTCCCTCGTTGACACGCTGATCAGAGCCGGCATCTACTAGCGGCGGCAGGTTAATTACATTGACCAGCAGCGTTTCTTCCGTTACACCACCATCATTATCACGAACGGTGAGGCGCACCGCGTAATCCCCATTATCCTGATAGGTATGGCGGGGAGTCAAAGTACCGCTTACTTTGGGCTGGCCGTCGCCAAAGTCCCATTCATAGAGCAAGACATCGTGCCCAGGGTCATTAGCAATACCCATAAAAGCAACTTCCTGGCCCTCTTCAGCCAGAATATCCTGCCCCAGCTCAACCAACGGCGGCACATTGTTCACCAAGATGGTAGCGACAGCCATGCCGACCCGTCCCACCAAATCAGTTGCCTGAACAGCAACAACGTAGTCACCCTCATCATAAAAAGTAACCGAAGCGGCCGGGCCATTGAAATCATCATACTGACCATCATTATCCAGGTCCCAGGCATAATTTACCACCCCCGGCACCAAATTGAGCACCGATCCGGCTAATTCAGCCGTTACCGCAATGGGGCTGCCTTCATCCCCGGTGTAGGGACCGCCGGCATTGACTTGAAGTGTGTCTGAACCAATAGTAGGGGTCAGGGTGGGTTCTTGAGTTAAGGTTGGGATAGCAGCTAAAGGGGTTGGAGTTACACGAAGAGCCTGATCCTGCCTCACCGCTTCAACAACTTGCGGCCTGATGGGGGCCACTCGGGTCGAGTCGGAGGCTTTAACCGAGTAATCAGCCGATACTTTTGAAACTAAACCTACCTCAAGCCAGGGGCCCGGAGAATTTTGTAGTCCCAAAGTAGCCGTAGCAAAAATGAGCGACCAGCCAATTATTAAAAAGACAAGCAAAAGAATATCGAAGCGCGGCACACTTCGCCACTTTCGCCGGCCTATTTGTCTGGCGGTGGTCTCAAAGTCGGCCATGGCCACTCATAAGAAAGTTAAGGTATCTCTAATAGAAACTCTTCCATCCTCTTCTTAAGGGATGGATTAATGGCTTTAGGTTGAACTGCGGTCTCGGTTAAGGGGGTTTCTTGAGGCAAGGTAAAGAAAAAGGTGCTGCCTTTACCCGGCTCGCTTTCTATCCACACCTGCCCTTCGTGCAATTCAACCAGTTGTTTAACAATAGTTAACCCCAGACCAAATCCCCCATGCCCGGCAATATGATTGGCCCGAAGTTGCATAAACCGTTCAAAAATGCGTTCCTGATCCGCCGGGGCAATCCCGGCCCCGTTATCCTTTACGCTCACCAGAATACCTTTGTGATAATTCTGGGCGCTAACCTCAATCCGCCCTCCTTCTGGCGTAAATTTGATGGCATTCGAGATCAGGTTAGATAAGATGAGTTCTACTTTTTCGGCGTCAGCCTGGATTGTGGGCAGGTCGTCGGGTAGGTTAACGGTTAAGGTATGTCCTTCCAACTCGGCCATTGCTTCAAAATCAGCCACAACTTTATCAATCACCCCCTGGATATGGGTAGCGTCGAGCCGTAGAATGGCTGTGCCCGTATCCAGGCGTTGAATGGTTAGCATGGCGTCCACCATAGTCCGCATGCGCACCGTACTGGCCACCATAAAGCGCATAGATTTACGCAGCTTTTCCGGTACCCGCTTTTCGGCATAACTGGCATAGCCCATCATTGCTCCCAGCGGTGTGCGCAGTTCATGAGCAGCAATGTAGATAAACTGAGTTTTCTGTTCATCAGATTTGCGGACCTTTTCGTAAGCCTGCTGGGTTGCTTCAAAAAGCTGAGCATTCTTAATAGCAATCGCGGCCTGATTGGCCATTGTTCCCAAAAGCCGCTCATTGTCTTCTTCCATTAACTCGGTTTGGGGGTAGGCTTCATCGGGAATGACCATAAGCATGCCCACCGTCTCCTGGGCGGCAATCAAAGGCGCAATCATCACTGGCGATGTTCCCGTTCTATTGAAGGTTCCATTCAACGAATGAGCACCTATATCGGCCAACTGAATACTCTGAGGTTTGGCCGCGGCTAACAGGGTTCGGACGGCTCCTTTTTCTTCAAAAGCCAGATTGGGCAGAGCAGTCAGATCGTTGGTGGTTGAGGCGCGAGGGATTAATAACCGGCCGCTTTCATCCAACAAATAGACAATGACCTCATCCGTGCCTCGGATAACTTCCTTCAAACTACTGGTCACCGCCTCTAGCACGTGGTCCAGGTTCAGGCCCGACTTGATGGTAACGGCTGTACTACCCTCGTACAGGGCCGTCAACTCTTCAATCCGCTTTTGCAGGGCAGAGGTATAACGGGCCAGACTCTCGGTCATATGATCCAGCGAATTGGCCAGCGAACCTATCTCGTCATCTGACTCAATGGCTGTGCGCCGGGTAAAATCACCGCTGGCTACAGCCATGGCATTTTCCATCAAATGCTGTACCCGCTTGGTGATGGCATTAGCCGTAAAATAGCCAATAGCAAACACCAGGGGTAAGGCGACGGCAAAAATCAGCACCATCCGATCGCGGAGAGTCGTTTCTCGGGACTCAATAAATGTCCTGGGCAGCGCCACCGAGTAAAAGCCCAGCGGTTCGCCTCTGGCTCGAAATACCCCAAAAACCAGATTGAATTCGCGCCCTCTAAAGTTTAAAGACCGGAAGAGACTTTGTTCAGCGCCCTCGGTTAATAAGGTTCGTGTTTCTATTTTGCTCAGAGTCAAGGCTTCTACTGCAGCCTGTCCTCCGGTACCCAGGGTTGTATTGATAACCTGCCCATTCAGACCGTACAAGGTGATGTCAGCAAAGGTAAATTGCGCCAGCATTCTCAATAAATCCTGCACATAACTGCTGACCATAATGGCCCCCACAATCTCATCCCCTTGCCGGATTGGACCAATAGTAATTAACATCTCCTGGCCTTCTATATTGGCCAGGGTAACATACTTATCCCCTTTCTCATCAACTACCCGGCTGAGAACTTTTTGCACAATCGGCCAATCTGATAGATTGGCCCCATCGGAGGTAGTATAATCCTCAATATCTGTGGAATTGGGCGGGCGATGAATTTCCAGCAGTTGCCGTCCTTCTAAATCTATCAGGTCAACCCGGTCCAGTTTATTGGTAACAACCAGCGGGAAAACCAGAGATCGGAGCTTGGCGCGATCCTTATCCAGGATCGCCGCGTCAATTCCTTCGGTAAAGGCAATTAAATTGATACCCGAAAGGTGCTCTTGCTCACGGCGAACAAAACTATCAGCCACCACGCTGCCGGCTTCAACCAATTGCCCGGTAAATCGCTCCTGTAGCGATTCGGCCACAAAGTTTACGGCCACATATACGCCGATAAGAGACAAAAGGAGGATCAATAACGCATACGGCAGAATAATTTTAAAACGTATGCGTGAGTTAAAGTAGGTTTTTAGCCGGCGCCATAATAGCTGCATAACTTCATTGTATCATAGGGTGGGTCGTTGTCAACCTAAAATTTTAGGCCACCTCCCCTTTTGTCCCCAAGTGCTTTATTTTGCTCTGACAAAATTGCCTACTACTGACCATAAAACTCTACCATAAAAAAATATGAGAAAGGTTAGAAAAAAATTTAAAATCAGTTTGATTCTCCCCATAGGACGACAAATTCCATCCTTAAAGAAAAGAGGGCTTCTCGTAAGCCCTCTTTTGATAGATTCGTTTTGGTCGCTGTGGCTCTCACCGGCCCGAGCGTATTTTCTGCATGGTATTTACCAAAAAACCGCCAAACCGTTCTTCCTTCCAGGGGTCACCGTGCATGTGATAGCCATATTGTTCCCAAAAACCGGGCTGATCTTCGGGTATAAATTCCAGGCCGCGCACCCATTTGGCGCTCTTCCACAAATACAGTTTGGGCGCCAGCAATCGTACCGGATAACCGTGTTCCGGCTCCAGCGGCCGGCCTTCGTACTTGAGCACAAACATGACATCATCGTCCAGAAATTCGTCCAACGGCAAATTGGTAGTGTAGCCGGGGTCGGCATGAACCATCACATATTTGGCTTCCGGCAGCAGCTCAACATGTTTCATCACCTCGGCAATGGGAATGCCTTCAAAAGTACTGTCGAATTTGCTCCAGCGGGTCACACAGTGCATATCCGAAACCTGCTCGACGGTGGGCAAGGCGCTGAACTCTTCCCAGGTAAAACGTTTGGGCTGCTTCACCAGGCCCCAGATATAAAAGTCCCAGGTGGCCGGGTTAAACACGGGTGTTGCGCCCACGTGTAGCACCGGCCATTTTTGGGTCAACGACTGGCCGGGAGGGAGTTTCTTTTCCAAATCCATTTGCTCTTGAGCTTCTTTCCGTTTGAAAAACATCACAACAAAAGTCCTTTCTTTCTGCTCACTGATTTCTGATTACTGGCTACTCAATAAAGCCGTAGCAAAAACCACATGAAAAGGCTGGCAATAAATGACGACGCTCTTAAACTGCGCAACATCAGTTCCAGCCGGAATGGTATAATTTTGGCTGCCGATATTGCCTTTGAGCGAGCCGAGATCGAGATAACCCCGCATTACCTCCTCGCTTGAGGTGGGGGCCGGGTGGCTTGACAGGATAACATGCAAATCTGGCCCATTGGTGGCCGAGAAATCCTCAAAGCGCAACACGTGGGAGCCATCGGCCAATTGATAAATCGCCGCCTGCCCGGAGCCTTTGTGGAAACTGTCGGCATCTTTGAATTGACCTTGCAGCACCAACACCGGCTGATTATCCGGCACAACCTCAGGCATGGCCTCGTCCATGACCTTATCCGGCATCTTGGCCGCCACTTCCAGCGCCTCGGCTTCCATCTCTTTGCGTTTTTCTGCCGGCATTTGGGCTAATTCTTCTGCGTTGGGAATTTGGACCGGAAACTCCTCCTCAACCACCTTATTGATAAACAGGGGTGAAGCCAAATACCAGGCCACCGGCGCAGCAATCACCAGGCCCATAATTCCTACCACTACCAACCATAAACGATTTTTCATTAGAGTATACCTTTCTCTCCATGGTTATTCAAAAAATTGCCCATCACGGGTAAGCTATCCTCAGTAGCTCCAAATTTGAGAAGCCAGCACACCCACGTGCGGCCCCGTTCGGCACGTGGGCGTGCCCGCTTCGCGTCCTCGAAAATTGGATCTGCGGATACTTTTTATTTCACCGATTAGTCTCGCTATCGCTTTATTCGTTACACGTCGTCACCGATAATTACTCCAATAATATGGTTTATTTATTACACAGGCATAACCAAATCCTTAATAAAAGATTAAACAAGACAACCCCTAAGAAAACAGACCGCCAACGGCAGATATAATACCCTTGTGGCACACCGACCGCCGAACATTGCGCAACCCTGCGACCTTGCTACATTTTCATTACGTGTGTCCATAAGGGTATCGGTGAGGTACTACAGGTTCGTGACGAATCCTTCTATTTCAAACTTACTTATTCTGGCTAATTGTCTGAGAAATAAAAAAGCCAGCTTAAAGCTGGCCCTTGAAGAAGTACCCCCGGCAGGAGTCGAACCTGCGACACAAGGTTTAGGAAACCTCTGCTCTATCCTCTGAGCTACGGGGGCGGAATAATGGTCAATTGTGAATAGTGAATAGTCAATTGTTAATGTTGAAATGCCAATTGACCCTTGACTATTGGCAATTGAATATTAACCTTAATTCGGTAGTATATCCAAAAAGCAGCGCCTAAGCAACTCGTTTCTGCATTGCTTCGCTTCACTCCCTTACCTTCAAAATGATTTTGCCGATATTTTTGTTTTCGGCCATGCGCTGATGGGCCTCATTGGCCTGCTCAATCGAGTACACCGAGTCGATAATTGGTTGGATGGTCCCATTCAGCAGCAGCGGCCAAAAATGGGCCATAAATTTTTCCTTGATTTCGACCTTCTCCGCCAGCGAGCGCGGCCGCAGCACCGACCCGATCAGCCGCAGCCGCCGGCCCATCAACGCCCCGATATTCACCTCGGCCCGGCTACCGCTCATCGTGCCGATAAAAACCAATCGCCCTTTTAATTTTAACAGCCGCACATTCTGCTCCAGGTAAGCCGCCCCCACATTATCCAGAATAATGTCCACGCCCTGGCCGTTGGTATGGGCCAGCACCCGCTCGGCAAAATCCTCTTCTTTATAATTGACTGCCAACTCAGCCCCCAACTGGCGGCAAGAAGCAATCTTTTCATCCGATCCGGCGGTGACGATAGCCCGTCCGCCCGCCTCCCGCACCAGTTGAATCGCCGCCGTACCGACGCCGCTGGCCCCCCCGTGAATCAGCACCGTTTCTCCCTTTTGGAACTGGGCCTCCATAAAAATGTTCACATACGCCGTGTAAAATACTTCGGGCACCGCCGCCCCTTGCTCAAAACTCCAGTTATCTGGCACAGGCATCAGCATGGCCGCCGGGATATTGACTTGCTCGGCATAACCGCCGCCGGTAATCAAGGCGCATACGCGATCCCCCACCTGCCAGCCGGTCACATTGGCGCCCAGGGCCGTAATCCGCCCGGCCATTTCTAATCCCAAAATCGGCGACGCCCCCGGCGGCGGTGGGTAATTTCCCGCCCGCTGGGCCAAATCAGCCCGGTTGAGCGCTGTCGCGTAAACATCTACCAGCACTTCGTCGGCGCTGTAGGCGGGCATAGGCGCGTCTTGCCAGGCTAACGGACGATTTTCCTGCTCGGTTTGAATAACGATGGCTTTCATTTGCTCCCCTGTTTCATAGCTTGACTTTCTGGTTTCAACAATGGTATACTATTTTTATGAAAGTAGTAAAAGCGCCCGCCCAATTATTTCAACAAATAATGGATTTATACATCCCCAAAAACGAGCAAGAACGGCGCGTTCAAGCCACTTCTGCCACAATTATTGCCCTTCTGGCTGCGGCGGTGCTGTTGTATAGCTACTTCAATTAATCTCCCAAAATCCCAACAGCCGCATTAACCACCAGAGAATACCGGCGGCGATACAGATCACCGGCGCAAAAATCAGAATCGCCAGTGGCGCTCCCGGTTTGTCGCTTCCTGTCATCCCCAAAATACGAAAACCTACCATTGCCCCAATCACCGCAACGAGCGCAGCCTGCAAAGCCAACTCTGGAACAAGCGCAGCTACGGCAAAATAAACACTGACAAAGTAAAATCCTGCAAGCAGAGTGATGAGACCAGCCCGTTTAAAGTCGTTCACCTGTGATCTTTGATCAGAAAGAGAGACTTAACCCCAGTATAGCACAATACAGCACTTTTGCCACGATGAATTGTCAGTAAGGGTCAAAGTAGCGGTTGCAAGAGCTTTTTGTATCACTATTTGTGTCACTCAGTGATACCAAATCCCTCCCAAGCTGTGGTTTAATAGAACCAAGTGAGCAGACCGATGATGAATCAGAGCAATCCATCACCTAACCCAACCTGGCAAACCCTGGCCGAATTTGCCTTGCCCAGCCACCTGGACAGCGAGCAACTGGCCTTACTCAAGGTGACAGAAGCGGTCCGGGAGCTGCACCTCCCCGCCGCGCACCTGGAACGGCTCAAAACCGCCGTCGCCGAGGCCACCCTCAACGCCATCGAACACGGCAACCGCTCCCGGCCCGATCTGCCGGTGCTGATCCGGGTGCAAGTTTCCCAGAAGGCGCTGCGCGTCTGTGTCACCGACCAGGGCAGCGGTTTCAGGGCCAAGCCAGCCGCACCTGACCTGGCCGGCAAGCTCAGCGGCCGGCAGCCGTTGCGGGGCTGGGGCTTTTTCTTGATCGAGAAGACGATGGACGATCTGCGACTGAGCGGCGATGACGCTCACCACACCATTGAACTATTTTTGTATCTGGAAGGGGGAAACAATGACAGCAAATAAGCTTGAGGTTACAGTTCACTATCAACCCAATGCCGCCGTTTTCGATTTATCCGGCGAACTGACGGCACTGGCTGGTGAAGCCTTACAGGCGGCATATAGGGCAGCAGAAAATCAAAATCCCGAAGTTATCTTTCTCAACTTCGCCGGGGTAGACTACATCAACAGCACCGGCATTGCCGCCATTATCAGTCTGCTGGCGCGGGCCAGGCAGGCCAATCGCACCCTGATGGCTTACGGTCTGCGCCCCTTTTACGCCGAGCTTTTTGAAGTGGCCGGCCTGGCCAACTACATGCCTATCCTCTCGGCTGAGGCTAATCTACTCGAACCCGCCTGATTTTTTATGGCTCCGCCAGTATCTTCTCAATATGTAGGGGCGAACCCTTGCGGTCGCCCTGTGAGGCAGGCGCAGGGCCGTGCCCCTACCCCAATTACTGAGAAGATACCTCGGCCAGGGCATAGGCCACGGCCCGATCGAGAGGCATGGCCTGCCCGGCCGACCAGGCGGCGGCAAAGGCGGTTTCACCCAGGCGAGTCCGGGCAAAGTCCACATCAGCCGTGTAAGCCGCCTGGTTGATTGCTGATACCGCCGGTACACCGATAGACTCAAACAGCGTTCCGGCGGCGGCCCACAGCCGCGCCGTCCGCTCGGACTGACCGGCCAGGCGGGCCAGCGTGCCTAACATCTGGAAACACTCGGCCATGTCCACCTTGTTGCCCAACTCCTGAAATAGAACCAGGCTTTCCTTAATCTGCTCGCTGGCCCGCCCATGCTCGCCGCGGGCCAGCCAGACCCGCCCCAAATTTAGCAACGATAAGGCAATCCCCCGCCGGTCCGCTATCTGCCGTAACAGCGCCAACCCTTCTGCCAACAAGGCTGCGGCCTCCTCGAGGTGACCATGATCCACATGCAACCGCCCCAGGCTGCACAGCGACATGCCGATGGCCCACGGATCTCCCAAAGCCCTGAGTAACGCCAGGCTCTCCTCATAATAGGCTTTGGCCTGTTCAAAATTGCCCTCCAGCCAGGCCACATCACCCAGGCTGTCGAGGGCATAAGCCATCCCATTAGTATCGCCCACCTGCCGGTACAGAGCCAGACTCTCTTGCAGCAGCACAGCCGCCTGTTGGCGCCGGCCCTGCTGGTTGACCAGCCAGCCCAGCACATTCAATGCTTTGGCTCTAACCCTGGCTGACACACCCAGGTTGTAATTCAAGCCCCGCTCCAGCCAAGCGCAGCCTTCACGGAGGTGGCCGCGCCCCTGCCAAAAGCGATAGAGCGCACTGGTCAGGCGTAATCCCAACTCGACCCGCTTCCCCCCGGCTACATGCTCGCTGGCCGGCTTAAAGGCCCAGGCCAGGGCTGACCGGAGATTATCGTGCTCATGCTCCAGCCGTTCCAGCCAGGCGACTTGCTCCGCGCCTTCCAGGTGAAACTCCGCTTCCTCAGCCAGCGTGGCAAAATAAGCCAGATGGCAATCTTGCGCCTGCGCTGTGGCGCTGGTGGCCTGCAACTGTTCCTGAGCATACTGCCGCACCAATTCATGCACCTGATAACGCCGGTTGGGGCCGCGCCGCAGCAAGGATTTATCCAGCAGGGTCAGCAACACAGGCAAGGTTGCCCCGGCGACCTTCTCGGCGGCCTCGCGCTCAAAGTCCCCCCGAAAAAGGGCCAGCCGCTGCATGACTTCCTGCTCTTCCGCCGAGAGCAGACCCCAGGAGTAATCAAACACGGCCCGCAGGCTGCGCTGCCGCGCCGGAACATCTCGCGCCGGTGAGGCCAGAAAATCCAGGTTGTGCTCAATCTCCTGGGCAATTTCCCGGCACGACAGCAAGCGCACCCAAACCGCCGCCAATTCAATGCCCAATGGCAGCCCGGCCACCAGCTCGCAAATACGGGCGACAAAGGGGTAGTCCGCCGCCATCAGCTCAAAATCGGCCCGGCTGCGGCGGGCGCTGCGCAGAAATAAGGCTACAGCGCTGTAAGCGGTAAAATCTTCCGTTTCATCGGGCGGCGGCAGCGGTAAACCTTCCACTTCAAACACCCACTCCCCCTGGAGGTGCAGCCGCTCGCGTGAGGTGACCAGCAGCTTAATGCCGGGGGCTTCCGGCAGCAGGCCGGTCAACAGGCTAAGCTCATCGTCATCTCTACCCGACAGCCGGGGCAGTAGGTGCTCAAAATTATCCAGCACCAACAGGGCGCGTTTTTCACGCAGGTAACTGATAAGCTGAGTATGAGGGTCGGTTTGATTCTGCAAGACCAGGCCCACTGCCTGGGCCAGGGCCGGGGCGATAAATTCGGGCGAGTTTACAGACGCCAGCGGCACAAAATAAACCTGGTTGTCAAAGCCAGCACTGGCCTGAGCCGCCGCTTCGAGGGCCAGGCGCGTTTTGCCAATCCCGCCGGGGCCGACCAGCGTCAGCAGCCGGCAGTCGGGATTGGCTAACAAGTGAGCAATGCCCGCTAATTCATGCTCGCGCCCCAGCAGCGGAGTCGGCGGGATGGGTAACAAAGGGGTTGGCGGGTACGCCGCTTCGTGAGATAAATCAGGCGGGGGGGCAGCAACAGCCAGAACGGGCGCGACGGCAGAAAGTTCACCCAGGCGACTCATCCCGGCTTCAGCGCGGGCCACCTGGAGAAAAAGGGGGCGCTCGGCCGGGTCAATTTGCAGGCAGCCGGCCAGCAATTCGGCCACCTGGCGCGAAGGCCGGCGCTCGTCGCTCTCAATTTTACGGATGGCCGAGACCGAGCAGCCGGCGCACTCGGCCAACATCTCTTGCGTCAGGTCTAAAATTCGGCGGCGCTGCCGCAGCCACAGGCCAAAGGAAGCAGGTGTATCCATCTCAGCTTTCTACTTTTTTAACAAAATTTTTCCACCAGCATCTCAAACGTTACCCCTTGCCCCCGCTCCCGAAGGGCCTCGATTTGGGGCGGGGTGAAATTGATTTCC
This sequence comes from Anaerolineales bacterium, assembly GCA_015075405.1. Classification (GTDB taxonomy): domain Bacteria; phylum Chloroflexota; class Anaerolineae; order 4572-78; family J111; genus DSQQ01. The sequence goes on along the minus strand of JABTUK010000001.1, from coordinate 1,956,969 downwards.
AGGTCCGCTTGCAGCCGCTCGGCTCGTGTTTTGGCCTCCTGGGTGCTGGCCGGATGGTGGAGAACATGCCCCAACAGTTCCAACGCCGGCTCACCGGCCCCTTCGTGGGCCTGCACCTCGGCCAACCCCACCAGAGCATCCAGGGCATGAGGAATAAGTTGGGCCTCTATGGCCGTCCGAAAGCTTTCCAAAAAGTAGCCTCGTGCGGCCGCATAGTCGCCCAGAGCGCAGGTCGTGTTGCCCAGATTGTTGAGCGCCCGAGTCATGCTCCACCACTTTTCGCCCATGTCGCGGAACAAGGCAATACATTCTTGAAACAGGTATTGCGCTTCGGCGTATTCTCCCTGCGCTTGAGCCGCCAGACCCAACTGGTTGAGGGTCATGGCATAGCTCCAGCGTTCACCCAGGGCTGTGTTCAAAGTGAGGCTTTCGCGCAGAAGGACATACGCCTGGGCATAATCGCCGACCATCGCCTCAACGCCGCCCAGAAAATTGAGGCCAATGGCAACCATCCGTTTATCGCCCAGCCCCCGGTAGATGGCGATGGCCTGCTGCATACGCTCACGGGCTTCCTCATATTCACCCAACATCTGCGCCACCAGGCCCAAATTACCGTGAGAAAGAGCCGCTCCCCACAGGTCACTGTTCTGAGTACACAGCGCCAGCTCTTCCTGGAATAAAGCTCGCGCTTGCTGATAATTGCCAATACTCCACTCGAGGACCCCAATATGGTGCAGCATGTGGGCCAGTTCAACCTGGGCCTCGAGCGCCCGGAGTTGGGCCAGGCTGTGTTGAAGCAGAACACGAGATTTTTCTTGCTGGCCCAGCCGCAGGCAGAACCACCCATGCAGGGCGCGGATGAACTCACGCAGCTTAATCTGAGCCGTCTCTGTCTGTCCGGCTGCCGCTATTTGCTCTAATTCTGCCACTGCCCAGCCAAAGGCAGCCTCCGCCTCGTGAAACCAGCCCCGGATTTCATAAAAATACCACAGGGTTTTAAGCACCTTATGGTTAATCACATCCTGACGATTGCTAATAGCCCGACGCCAACCCAGGCGAATATTATCAATCTCGGCGGTCAACTCTGCCAGCGCTTCCGCCTGTCGCGGCCCATTCAGGCGTTCCTCGCGCTGCTGGATAAAATCCATATAGTAGGCGCTGTGGCGATCCTGGACTGCCGCCAGTTCCCTGGGGTTTTTATGCAGGTTGGCCTGGGCATATTGCCGCATGAGTTCATGCAAGTCGTAACGGCCATTCTCGGCCCGGCGCAGCAGCGATTTATCTGCCAACGCCGACAGCAACAATAAGCTTGCCCCGGCTACCTGTTCCGCCGCCTCGCGCCGAAAGCCGCCCTGAAAAACCGACAACTGCCGCATGACCCGCTGTTCCTCCGCCAAAAGCAGCTTCCAGGAATGGTCAAAAGCGGCCCGCAGGCTGCGGTGTCGTTCCGGCGCATCTCGGAATGAGGTCGCTAAAAAATCCAAATCATGCTCAATCTGTTGGGCAATCTCCTGGCCTGAGAGCAGCCGGACCCAACTGGCAGCCAGTTCGATGCCCAGCGGCATTCCCTCCAGCAGTTGGCAGATCCGCATGATAAAAGGCCACTCTCCAGCCTTTACCTCAAAATCCAGTTGAACGCGGCGGGCGCTACGCAGAAACAAAGCCACTGCGCTGTAACTCTCCCAATTGTCCTTCTGACCGGGCGGCGGTACCGGCAAGCCTTGCACCTCAAACACCCATTCGCCCTGCAAATTAAGCCGCTCGCGGGAAGTGACCAGCAGTTTGACCGCCGGAGCCTGGTGGAGCAGGTCATGAAATAGCTGCCCACTCAAACCCTCCTGGGCCGGGGTCAGCAAATGCTCAAAGTTATCCAACACCAGCAAAGCTTGTTTCTCGCGCAGATAGCTAAGCAGTTGGACCTGCGGCTCCATAGAACCATAAAAAGTGAAGCCTATCGCATCCGCTATTGCTGGGATGATAAACTCGGCGGCGTTGAGCGCAGCCAGGGCGACAAAACAAACGCCATGCTCAAAGTTGGCCCGTTCAGCCGAGGCCACCGCCATTGCCAGACGAGATTTGCCAATTCCGCCCGGACCGGTGAGGGTTAACAGGCGACACTGCGGATTTTGCAGCAGCCCGGCGATAGTTGCCAGTTCGTATTCGCGGCCAATCAAGGGTGTGGGTGAAAAAGGCAGGCGGGGCGGAGCGAAGGCAGCCAGAGATGGGTCAACCTTCAACCTGCCAACGTTTAACCTTTTAACATTTTGCAGTTGATCAATAGGCAGTTCGGCCCGCGCAATCTTTAGAAAAGCAGCCCGGTTTGCCGGGGCAATCTCCAGACAGCCAGCCAACAGTTCGGCCATCTGGCGCGAGGGCCGGCGTTCATCATCCTCAAGTTTACGCAAGGTCGAAACGGAGCAGCCGACGCAGCCAGCCAGAACTTCCCGCGTCAGGTCAAGCTCCTTGCGGCGCTGCCGCAGCCAGAGGCCGAATGAGGTGGGGGGGTCCATACCAGCCTGCTACTCCCCTCTGATGGTACATCTCACCAAAAATAGACCCAATTTCTGTTAATTGTCTGGCCTGGTGTCACTTTTTAGGACACCGGGAGTAACACCAAGTGTCACCAATTGCTGCAATTTTACTGTATAGTAGGGGTCAAGTCAAAGGGAAATTCCTTTTGAAACATACTTACAGAAAGGATTTTATTTGATGTCAAATAACGAATTGGTTTATACCTCAGCCACAAGCTTGGCGCAGGCCATCCGGGAGCGGAAGGTTTCCTCGGCAGAGGTAGTTGCGGCCCATTTGGAGCGGATTGAGGCCGTGAATCCTTCGCTCAATGCCATCGTCCAATTGGCCAGCGAGACAGCCCGCGCTCAGGCCAAAGCCGCCGATGCAGCGTTGGCGCGGGGCCAACTCATCGGACCATTGCATGGCGTCCCAGTTACAATCAAGGATGCGCTTGAAACCGCCGGCCTGATCTCGACCGGCGGGACACTGGGCCGGGCGACCTATATCCCCCCTCAGGACGCCCCTGTGGTGGCCCGCTTGCGAGCAGCGGGGGCCATTATTCTGGGCCTGACCAATGTTCCCGAAATGAGTTACGGTTATGAGAGCGATAACCTGATTTACGGACGCACGAACAACCCCTATGATCTGGCCCGGACAGCCGGGGGCAGCAGCGGCGGTGAGGCAGCTATCATTGCGGCGGGTGGGTCGCCTTTGGGGCTGGGGGGCGATTTTGCCGGGAGCATCCGCGTGCCGGCCCATTTCTGCGGAATTGCCGGTCTGCGGCCAACGCCGGGCCGGGCGCCTGGTACCGGCTATCTACCCATGTTGGGAGGGCTGGTGGGGATGCTATCGCAGAATGGGCCGCTGGCCCGCTATGTGGAAGACCTGAGCCTGATGCTGCCGATCATTGCCGGCGCAGACTGGCGCGATCCCCGCGTTGTCCCGATGCCCCTGGGTGATCCAGGCCAGGTGAATCTCAAGAGCCTAAAAGTTGCCTTTTATACCGAGAACGGGATTGTGCCGCCCACCTCCGAAACGGCGGGCGCGGTGAAAGCCGCTGCCCAGGTTTTGGCCGAGGCCGGTCTAACGGTGGTGGAAGATCGCCCACCCTGCCTGGAGCAATCCACCGAACTGTTCCTGGCCTTGCTCTCAGCCGATGGCGGCGCGGGGATGGATATGGCGCTCCAGTTGGCCGGAACCCAGCAAGTTCATCCCGCGTTACAGGGATTGCTCGAAAGCATGCGCCCTCATGCCCTATCGGCGGCGGAGTTTATGGGCTTGTGGTATCGCTGGGATATGTGGCGCAGCGTCTTACTCTCGTTTATGGAAAGGTATGATGTCATCCTCTCCCCGGTCTGCGCCTATCCGGCCATGCCGCATGGAACCACCGGCCAGCATTTGGCCGCCTTCAGTTACGTTCAAACTTATTCGCTGACCGCTTCTCCGGCGGTGGTAGTCCGGGCCGGCGTCTCGCCGGAAGGGTTGCCCATTGGCGTTCAAATAGTGCCGCGTCACTGGCGCGAGGATGTAGCTCTGGCAGTGGCCCAACAAATCGAAACTGCCCTCGGTGGCTGGCAGCGCCCGTTAATTTGAAGGAGATACCCATGAAAAAAATCCTACTTTCCCTCTTGACCGCGATTGTGCTGACCGGCATAACCATAACTTCCAGCCGGTCGTTCTGGGTACAGCGTAGTCATCAAAGTTAATAATAAGGAGGTTTCTCAATGTCAAACATTGTTATTTCAGCGGGCGCAGGCACAGCCATTGGCCCGCTCGGGCTGATCAAACTCTTTGGAACGCAGACCGGCGACTCTTTCTCGCTGGTGGAACATCCCCTGGGGCCGGGCAAATTGCTGGCTCCATTGCACACCCACCAAAACGAAGATGAATATTCGTTTATTCTGGAAGGCGAGATTATGGCCCAAATTGGGACTGAGGTTGTCATCGCGCCGGCGGGGACATTGGTACTCAAGCCACGTCAGGTTCCTCACACCGTCTGGAACGCCGGCAGCCAGCCGGCCCGTATCCTGGAAATCATTTCGCCGGCGGGTTTTGAAACCTACTTTGTCGAACTGGCCGGCCTGTTAGCCCAGCCTGGGCCGCCCGACATCGAGCGTATCACCGCCCTGGCCGGCAAATATGGGCTTGAGTTTGATTTCAACAGTTTGGCCGAACTCTCGCAGAAGTACAAGGTTAGCCTCTAAATAAGCTTTGTACTCCAAATTGACGAATCCAGCCTGGCACCTATAATACCCCCATAGGCGATGAGGCTCGCCAGGGAAATTTGCCCGCCCTGTCAACCCGGTTGACTAATGGCCTCTACCTCCCAACGGTAGAGGCTTTTTATTTGGAGACAAGCGCCATGACCAAATCCGCCGGATATTACGACCTGCGCCAGGCTTTTGGCGAACCGGGCTGCGCCCTGTGCCGCTTGCTGGCTCAGGCTGCCGACGGCTACATTGATTCCCTATTGTGGGAATTGGTCAACGACCCGGCCCTGCGCGAAGAGTTGAACCAGAGCCGGGGCTACTGCCGCGAGCACGCCTGGTTATTGGTTCGCTACGGCGCGTCGCTGGGCGCGGCGATTATGATGAAAGACATCATTGACACCCTGCTGCGGGTAGCCGAGGCCGGAAAGTTCGAGCCGCCTTCATTTTCTTTCCGGCAGCTCTTCAACGCCGCCCAGCCCGGCAGCACAACCCCCAAACTCGCCGCCGACCTGGCCCCTCAAAAGCCCTGCCCGGTCTGCCTCAAAATTGAGAGCAGCGAAAGCTACTATTTGGCGGCCCTGCGCCAGCACCTCACCGGCCCCGATACCCTGGCCCCGGCTTATCGCGCTTCGGATGGGCTGTGCCTACCTCATTTCCGGCGGGTGCTGGCCTCCACTACCGATTCAGAAACATTTACCAGTCTGGTCGAAGCCCAGAAAGAAGTCTGGCAGCGCTTGAGCGCCGACCTGGGCGAATTTATCCGCAAAAAAGACCATCGCTTTCAGCACGAAACCTACGGCGCTGAGGGCGATTCCTGGCTGCGGGCGATTGAAGCCGTAGTCGGCGCACCGGCTGCTAACCCCAAAACTCAGGTGTGAGCAATACAAATTCTTTTGACAACCTCTAAACTGACTGGTATTAGAGTTGTTGCAGAATAAAGATACAAGGGTGTAAACTAACCGGGACCATACTCGAAAAAGAATAAGGATGAACCGGATATGATCATCAGCTATGCCGAGTTAAAGAAAAAACCAAGGATCTTGAAAGGCTTCGCCGGTGTCACTGCAGCAGAGTTCGAAGAGTTAGAGGCCAAAGCCGAACCCCTCTGGCAAGACCAGGAATTCAAACGGTTAGACCGGCCTGATCGAAAACGCGCCATCGGCGGGGGTCAGCACCAAACTCTGCCTTTTCGGGAACAATTACTGATGACCCTGGTTTGGTTGCGGTTGTACTTGGTGCTGGAAGCACTGGGCTATCTGTTCGGGGTGGACAAATCCACCGCCAGTCGCTACACCCATTCCGTGCTACCGGTGTTACGTCAGGTGGGTGAAGCCACCTTGGGCTGGCCCGAGCCGGTCAAACGGGGTCAGGGTAAAAGACTTGAGCAGGTTTGGCAGGAACAGCCCGATCTGTTTGCCTATGTTGACGCCACCGAACAGCGCATTCGGCGTTCCAGCAATGACGAGCAACAAAGGAAAGATTTCTCCGGTAAAAAGAAGCAGCACAGCCGCAAAACCCAGTTCATCGTCAATGAAGCGGGGATTGTCCGGGACCTGAGCCAGTCCAGCCCTGGCTCCAAGCACGACCGCAAGCATTTTAGCGATTCCGGCGCTGCGGCCAAAATCCCCAAAGAGACCAGCGTGGGCGGTGACTTGGGGTATCAAGGGATTCAGGATGATTTACCGGATCATAGCCTGATCATCCCTTTTAAGAAGTCCAAACTTCAACCGCTGACCGATGAACAAAAACTGCTCAACCAGGAGTTTGCCCGAGGCCGGATTATTGTTGAAAACACCATCTGCCAGTTTAAGCATTTCCGCGTGTTAGCTGAGCGGTTTCGACACGATGTTGACAAGTATGATAATGCTTTTCGGTCAGTCCTGGCTATCGTCAATCCGCGCATTCAAAAGCGGGGAGCGGCCGCCGCCGCCTAACTCTCTGGTCGGGGAGGGGGAAACTTGTTCTATCCCCTTATTCTGCAATAACTCTATTATATCCAAAAGCAGTCGCACTTGTGGAAAAATTAGTTCCCCGAGCGGTGATGGAGTTCACCGTAAAACCGCCCAAAGAGGGCTAATGACTCCTACTCAAGTGAGTAGTCACTGGTAGGAGTTAATTTTTTGTAACAGCGTAAAAGCTCCTGCCAGAAATTTCTGGCAGGAGCTTTTTGATCTAAGAGCAACGGTCGTTTCACGCTTAATCGCTGTAGGGAAGCCTGCCTGGGGGGGGATATTACTCCGGAGCAGAAGGCGGATGCCCCCCTCACCATCCGCCTTCCCTTCAGCGCTTAGGTATGAAGATGTCGTTAGTCTTTTTAGCTGTCGGGGCACGGCTGCGCGACGTAGCCGCCATTCTGGTTAACAGGGAGATCAGGTGAATATTTCAAAAGTAAGCCCTAATGTCAATATCTCTAAAGCAACGGCGCTAAAATTTGTGGTCCTCATCGGCGTGGTCAGCCTTTTTGCCGATATGACTTATGAAGGGGCGCGCAGCATCGCCGGGCCTTACCTGGCCGTGCTGGGGGCCAGCGGTATGGCCGTCGGTATTGTGGCCGGTCTGGGCGAGTTGATCGGCTATGGTCTGCGGCTCATCTCCGGCTACTTTAGCGATCGCACCGGCCGCTATTGGGCGATTACAATCTTTGGGTATACTGTCAATATGCTGGCCGTACCGCTTTTAGCCCTGGCCGGGCGCTGGGACATTGCCGCCGCACTGATGATCGCCGAGCGCATCGGCAAAGGCATCCGCACCCCAGCCCGCGATGCCATGCTCTCTCACGCCACCCAGCAGATCGGGCGGGGTTGGGGGTTTGGTCTGCACGAAGCCCTGGACCAGACCGGGGCGGTGTTAGGGCCGCTCATCGTCGCCGCGGTGCTTTATTTCCAGGGTGAGTATCAAACCGGCTTTGCCATCCTGCTGGTTCCGGCCTTGCTGGCCTTAGCTGTGCTGGCTGCCGCCCGGCTGCTCTACCCACGCCCGCAAGACCTGGAGGTGAGCGTTTCTGAACTAAAGACCGAGGGCCTGCCTCGTGTCTTCTGGCTTTACCTCATCGCCGTCGGGCTGATTGCCGCCGGCTTTGCCGATTTTTCACTCATCGCCTATCATTTCCAACAAGCGGCTACGGTTTCTCCAACCTGGATTCCTCTTTTGTATGCCGTAGCCATGGGAGTTGACGCCCTGGCCGCGCTGGTCTGTGGGCGGCTGTTTGACCGGCTGGGCCTGACAACGCTCATGGCGGCGGCCTTGCTTTCGGCCCTGTTTGCGCCGCTGGTTTTCTGGGGCGGCTTTGCCGGGGCGCTGCTGGGGATGGCCCTGTGGGGCATCGGCATGGGCACGCAGGAATCGATCATGCGGGCCGCCGTGGCCGAGATGGCTTCACCGGACAAACGGGGCACGGCCTATGGGATTTTTAATACCGGCTTTGGGCTGTTCTGGTTTGGGGGCAGCGCCTTGATGGGTTTTCTCTACGATGTGTCGCTGCCGGCGCTGATTATCTTCTCGGTGGTCATCCAAGCAGCGGCCATACCTTTGTTTTGGCTGGTGGGAAAAAGGGTTGGAGCTGAGAGCCGATGAGTTTAAACCAAGCCCAACGCACTGCCGTGAGCACAACGTTGCTGCACCTGGAGCGAGCGCTCGATGAAATCGAACGCCTGCTGGACGGCCCCAGTAGCGGCGTGACTTATACAACCGAGGTAAACCTGGCCCCAACCACGGCCCAACAGATACGAAGGGTGTGCGGCGATATTCGCAGCGAAATAGCGGCCATGGCGGAGCGTTTTGAATTGCCACCGCACCGCTGGTATGGCCGCCAGGTCATCGTCGGTGAGATGACCTCGACCTGGACCAACCTGGAAGAGATTCGCCCGGAGCGGTTGCGCCGCTTTGGGGCGGTAGACCCAACCCTGACCGAAACCCTGGCCCCCGGCCTGGAACGTCTGATTCAACTGGTCTGGGCCGTGCAAAACCTGGCCAGCCGGGGGGAGTAATTTAAGACTTAAATTTTAGACAAGGAGCTGAAACTTTTATGACGACCACTTTGTTAATTGTGCGACACGGCCAGACAGCCTGGAATAAAGATTTGCATTTTCGCGGGCGGGCCGACCTGGCTTTGGATGAAACCGGCTTGCAACAGGCTGAGGCTGTGGGCCGGCGCGTTGCCGCCGAGTACCAACCGGTAGCGGTCCTGTCCAGTCCTTTACAGCGAGCCAGACAAACCGCCGGAGTTATTGCCCGCAACCTGAATCTCACCCTTCAGCCGGAGAGTAAGTTGGTTGACATTGATTACGGCGAGTTCACCGGCCTCAGTCCCGCCGAGGCGGAGGCCAAGTTTCAGGAATTTTATCGGGCCTGGCTGAATGTGCCGCATATTGTTCGTTTCCCCCATGGGGAGTCGCTGGATGATGTGCGCAGCCGCCTGACCGATTTAGTCCGCCAGGTGACAGAGCTTTACCCCAACCAGCAGGTGGTGTTAGTATCTCATCAAATCGTCTGCCAGGTGTTTTTATGCGCTTTACTGGGTATCCACAATGGTCATTTCAGTCACTTTCGGATTGATACAGGCTCGCTGACTGTCTTTGAACTGGATCAGGGGCGGGCGACGCTGGTGACGGCCAACGACACGGCCCATTTGAAGATTTTAGCGGGGTCATAATGCCGGATGAGCCGATGAAGTTGAGCAGCGCCGAGTTTGAACAGCAATTCTTTGCCGGCGCGAAAAAAATCAAATTGGAAATAGAAGTGCTCAAGGAAACCCACGAAGAAATCCAGGCCGTCATCGAGCGCAACGGTTGGGAAGCCGAGGAAGGGCTGCGGATCTTGCTCACGTTAGGGCTGGGCTATGCTCAAGGTCAGCAGGTACTCGAAGCCGACGATGAGAGCCGGGCCCACCTGGCCGAGCAGCTAAACCAGATGGCCTCGGAACTGGCGGTGATGAAGTTTCGTACCTTCAGCTTTATGCGTGACAACCAGACATTGGAGATGCGTATGGGGGCGCTGCGCAATAGTGTGACCGGCCTGGAAGGAGTTGTCCATCGTCTGCGCCCGGAGCGTGATGCTTTTAAGGAAGAGGTGGAACAGTTGCGGGCGGAATTAGCAACTTGCAGCGAGCGTCTGGCCCAATTTGAAGGTGGCCAGCCTGAGCCGGTAGTATCAGAGAATATCAGCCTGGTCAACCGCTTCAAAAGCATGCTGCGCCGAGACTGATGCAACAGACTCAACCGGTCTCAGTAGATCCAAAATTACGTAGAGCGGCATCCCTATGCCGCCTGCTGACGCATAGAGATGCGCCAGCTACGGTGAAAAATTGGATCTACTGAGTCTTGGAGCGGTCAGGCGCCGCCGGTCACCGTAAGTGAGGATTTTATGGCGAAATTACCGCAAATCCCCAGAGGGATTGCCTCGCATCCCTACACAGTCCAGAACCCAGAGGAGTTGCCGCTCAGCCTGCAGCACTCTGCCGAACAGGCGTTGGAGCCAGGCGAGTCGATCCAGTCAATCTTTGTCGTGCCGGCTCAAATCTTCCCCCACGGCTGGTTTGGGGCGCGCTACGTCCCTGAGCAAGCTTTGCTTTTTACGTCTCAGGGTATTTTCCACATCCAGGATGCGGACACACCTGGTCAGCCTGCCTCGGCCACTTATCTGCGAGCGCTGGATCTGTTGTATACGCGGTTGAGCCTGCTGCTGTTGTATGGGCAATTGGAGTTGGTTGGGCAGGCGCGCGACATCCTGACCCATATTACCGTTGAGTTCAATACCGTCGGTGAGCATCACTTACGGCCGGGATTGCGCCATCTGGTCAACCTGGCCTTGAGTCAAACAACCGCCTTGCCGGCCAGCGAGACCGAAGTCGAAACTGTCTGGCGCGAATTGAACCGGCTGCCGATGAAATTTGCCAACGGTTTGCGCTACCATGGCCTCCAACCCGGCGAGCGGCTGCTGGGCTTTGTCTTTCAGCCAGACATCTGGACACGCCGCTGGCGGTTCTTGCCCCATCAAGTCTCGGCAAACACCTTATTGGCTCTGACCGACCGCCAGTTGATCATCCTGGAAGAAGAAAAAAAGGGCAATCAGGCCAATTACGGCTGGATTTTTACCTTTTGTCCGCTGGCAGGTGTAGCGGCGATGGATCTGAAACCGGCCAAGACCTGGCCAGAGGTACAGATACGTCTGGGGCGGGGCGGGGTGACCACAGATCGCCGGGTCACGCTTGAACAGGAGCAGGCGCGGGCCTGGCAAGCGTTATGGTTCCGCTATGGTGGTCACGGGGAGGAGCAGGGCGAGCCTGTCTTGAATGCTGCATGGTAATCATCCAAATTATGATCCAAAATCAATTTCCTGGAGGATGGATGCTGCAATATCTCTGGATTGGTCTGGGTGGCTTCATCGGGGCCAATACCCGCTATTTACTGCAACAATGGGCCGCCAATCGCTGGGGGGCCGACTATCCCTACGGCACGCTGCTAATCAATGTCAGCGGCAGTTTTATCATCGGCCTGTTTTTGACGTTAGCCACCGGCCGGCTGGCTCTGCCGCCGGAAACGCGGCTGTTTGTGGCGGTTGGCTTTTTGGGCGGTTACACCACCTTTTCCTCATTCAGTTACGAAACGCTGCGGCTGGTGGAGCAAGGACAGTGGTGGCCGGCTGCGCTCTATTTTTTGGGCAACACCGGGCTGGGGATGCTGGGCGTCTTTCTGGGTGTGGTGTTGGCCCGGCTGATTGAAGGAGGACAATAATGGAGATTGTGGGCCTGGCGAAAAAAGTGACCATTTACATCGGCGAAAGCGACAAGTGGCAGCGCAAACCCTTGTATGCGGCCATTTTAGAGATGCTAAAAAAAGAGGATTGCGCCGGAGCGACCGTAACCCGCGCCCTATCCGGTTTTGGCGCGCACAGCCGTATCCATACGGCCAGTCTGGTAGACCTGTCGGCGGACCTACCCCTCATCATCGAGTGGGTGGATAACCCGGATCGCGTCGAGCGGGTGATGCCGCGTTTGAAAGAGATGGTGATTGAGGGATTGATAACTATCCATGAGGTGGAAGTTATCACCTATAGCCACCGCCGCTTGCGCGAACTGCCGGCGGAAGCGCCGGTGCGGGATGTGATGAGCCGCGAGATCCACAAGGTGCAGGTAGACACTCCTCTGGCCACGGCAGTGGAACTGCTGCTGGATAAGGTTTATCGTGCCCTGCCGGTGGTAGATAAGGAAGAGAAGGTCGTGGGCATTTTGACCGACGGCGATTTGCTGGATAGGGTTGACTTGTTAGCCGTCAGCGCCCAAAAGGAACTAAACGAGGCCGAAACCGCGCAGGAGTTGTATCGTTTGCGCCAAGCCGGCCAAACGGTGGGCGAGACTATGACGCCCAACCCGGTTACAGTAACGGATGACGCCACCATTGCCCAAGCGGTCAAGGTGATGGTGGAACATAATATCAAGCGGCTGCCGGTGGTTGACACCCAGGGGAAATTGGTCGGCATGGTCAGCCGGGTGGATGTGCTGCGGGCGCTGGCGCAGCCGCCGGTGGCCGAGTCGCCGCGTAAAAGTCCGCCGCCCGGCCAGCACGTCCAGGTGGGTGCGGTGATGATGACCAACGTCCCGACGGTCAGGGTTAATGCGTCCCTGGCCGAAATTGTAGATTTGTTGGTGGGCCACGCCCAGCGACGGGTGGTCGTGGTGGACGACCAACAGCGGGTTGTGGGCATCATCACCGATGGTGACCTCATCAAACGGGCCACCGCTGCCGAGCGAGGTGGCATTATCCAGTCGCTCACCCGCCGCCTGCCGCTGGGGCAGTCCGAATCCTTCCAACTGAGCCAACGCACGGCCGCCGAAGTCATGACCGGCCAGGTGGTCACGGTGACGCCCGCAACCTCGCTGCTGGAAGCGCTGCGCTTGCTGCTGGAGCACAAAATTAAGCGGCTGCCGGTGGTGGATACCGAAGGTAGGCTGGTTGGGCTGGTCGGGCGGGGGGGAATTTTGCAGGCATTGGGATCAAGCTCGCCTCTGTGAAAGAAAAATCGCTACTACGCGGGCATTTACAGCGGTGGAGTTTTCGCGTCATTATCCAAGAGGTGGTTGTTGTATGGTTTTTCACAGCATTCTATTTGAAGAAACTGAAAACGGCGTCTATAAAGAAACAGTTGCCGCGCCCGACTTTTTTGCCGATTTAAATCTTGATCAGGTTATAAATACTATCACCTCCGGCAGGCAGGAATATAATTTAAGGCCATTTTTTTACACGCCTTTGAATAATGTTGAGGCGATCAAGTATCGCCACGAAATCATACGGGACCTGGAAAATAAAAGCCTGTTTGAGCCGATCCAATCATTTGCCAAAAAAATGCGCACCATGCGCGAACATCAGGCTCAGGCCGGCAAGCTTTACTACAAATACCAGCAGGAAAGCTGGTTTTTGGATGCGGTAGAAATTTACTGCGACGCCGTTAATGGCCTGGTCCACGATTTATCCCTGGCCGAGTTAAAATCGCGCGGCTTTTTGGCCTTTTGTGAATATGTAACAAACTACGCCCATTCCGACCCTTTTACATCGCTGCTGGCGGAAACAAAAAAGCTCAAAGCCGATTTGTCTACTGTAAAATACTGCCTGCTTATCAGGGGTAACAGTATCAAGGTTAGCCAATATGAAGCTGAAATTGATTACACCGCCGAGGTTGAAGCCACCTTTGCCAAATTCAAACAGGGAGCGGTCAAAGATTACGGGGCTAAATTTCCCGCCGGGCCGGATATGAACCATATTGAGGCGAGAATCCTGGATCTGGTCGCCAAACTGTATCCCGAAATATTTCTGGAGCTTGACAATTTTTGCGCCACAAACGTTCATTATCTGGATGAAACGCTGGCCGTTTTTGACCGCGAAGTACAATTTTACATCGCCTATCTGGAGTATATGGCTTTGTTCAAACGGGCCGGATTGAAATTTTGCTATCCGCAAATATCCAATCCCTGCAAGGAAGTTTATGATACTGAAGTTTATGATTTAGCCCTGGCCTATAAACTCATGGCCGAAAAGCCGTCGGCTATTGTCTGCAATGATTTTTTTCTGAAAGGCAAGGAACGCATCTTTGTTGTCACCGGCCCTAACCAGGGCGGCAAAACCACCTTCGCCCGCACCTTCGGTCAGGCGCATTACCTGGCCAGCCTGGGCTGTCCCGTCCCGGGCCGGGAAGCGCAACTGTTTCTGTGCGACCGGCTCTTTACCCATTTTGAAAAGGAAGAAAACATCAAAGACCTCCGCAGCAAACTGGAGGATGACCTGGTCAGGATTTACCATATTCTTAACCAGGCCACCCCAAACAGCATCATCATCATGAATGAAATCTTAACCTCTACCACCTTAAATGATGCCTTGTTTCTGAGCCAGGAGATCATGAAAAAAATAATACAACTGGATTTGCTGGGCGTCTATGTAACTTTTATAGATGAATTGGCTTCTTTAAGCGAGAAAACGGTCAGCATGGTCAGCACCATCGTGCCCGAAAATCCAGCCTTGCGAACTTATAAAATTGTCAGGCGGCCGGCTGACGGGCTGGCCTACGCCATCGCCATTGCCGAAAAGTACCGGCTGACTTATGATTGTTTAAAGGAGCGCCTTAAATCATGAAGGCCTTTCTTCTGTATCCAAATCAGGATTTTGATCTAAAGCGGGATTTACCGTCGAATGAACAAGCTTTGATCCAGGATCTGGAATTAAACACGCTGTTCGAGGCCATGGCCCGCGGCGACAAATTTTTATTTGAAGTGGCCCAGAAAGTGGTTTTGTCTGGTTTGGATAATGATCCGGAGACCATCCTTTATCGCCAAAATATTCTGAAGGATTGTCTGAAAAATTCCGCTATTGTCAGAGAGATCTATGATCTGGCGGTAAAAGCAATCGAACGAGAGAAAAAGATTTATTGGGGCCTGTTATATAATCATCCCGATACAATCCTGCGTAGATCGGTAGAAGTGTTACAGATGTTTGTGGGCATGCTTAAAAAACTTAAGTATATTGCCACTGACCAGGCCGCGGGATTTGAGTCCGAGGGCTTTACCAGATTTTTCGCCATGCTCAATAGAGAACTGGAGGATGACTATTTCGCCGGCATCCAAAATCATCTCAGAGAACTGAAATTTCGCCACGGCGTTTTGATCAGCGTCGAATTGGGCAAAGGCAATAAAGGGACCCATTACATTCTGCGCCAACAGGCCAAAAGACAGGGTTGGCTGCAACGGGTCCTGGCCTACATGCCGCCTGAACTTGAGGTAGTGGAGGCCATAGAAGAACAGATTAAAAGCTGGCTAGAGCAAATCTTTGCCAAAAAGCCGTCTGCTTACACCTTTTTTATCGCCGATCGCGACCAAAACGGGGCCAGGGCCTTGTCGGAATTAAAAGATAGAGGGATCAACCTGGTGGCCAATGCCCTCGCCCAGTCTACCGATCATATTCTCAGCTTTTTTACGATGTTGCGGACTGAACTGGCCTTTTACCTGGGCTGTTTGAATTTGCACGAGCAGCTTACCCACATGCGAGAGCCAATCTCCTTTCCCTTGCCCGCGCCCCCCGGCGAACGCAAACACGCTTTTGAGGGCTTATACGATGTGTGTCTGGCGTTAACCATCAAACGAAAAATTGTGAGCAACGATGTGGTAGCTGATAACAAAAACCTGGTGATTATCACCGGCGCTAACCAGGGCGGCAAATCAACTTTTTTGCGCAGCATTGGCCTGGCCCAATTGATGCTGCAAGGCGGCATGTTTGTACCGGCTGAGTCTTTTTGCGCCAACATCTGCGACGGCCTTTTCACCCACTACAAACGAAAAGAAGACGCGACGATGAGCAGCGGCAAACTGGATGAAGAACTCAGCCGAATGAGCGATATCGTCAACAATATAACCTCAAATTCCATGGTGCTGTTTAATGAATCATTTGCCGCAACCAACGAAAGAGAAGGCTCGGAAATTGCCAGGCAGATAATCTGCGCCTTATTGGAAAAACATATCAAGCTTTTCTTTGTGACCCATTTGTATGAATTTGCCCAAAGTTTTTATGACAAACAAATAGAGAACGCCATTTTTCTGCGGGCCGAACGGCAAGCCGATGGCGGACGAACCTTCAAGTTAATCGAAGGAAAACCCCTGCCAACCAGTTATGGGGAAGATTTGTATCAGCGGATATTCAAACGGGAAGCCTAACGCTTGGGCTGCCGGTTACTTCTTTGAGGAGGACTTGTGCTACAATGTGGATGACGAGGGCCGGCTGGGGAGACTGGTCGGTCGCGGCGGAATTTTGCAGGCATTGAGCCAAAACCTGTCCTCAGAATAACCGTTATGTTCAAACTTCAAACAACTTACGATCCGGCAGTTTGGGAGCGCACCTTGGTTTCGCTGCCCACCGCTCATGCCTTGCAAAGCTGGGCGTGGGGCGAGTTCAAAAGTCGCTGGGGCTGGCAGGCCGAGCGGCTGCTCTGGTTTAAGCACGACACGCCGGTTGCCGCCGCCCAAATTCTGCGCCGGGCCATTCCCCGCACCCCCTGGAGTTTTCTCTATGTGTCCAAAGGCCCGGCTTTGGATTATCGCAACCCCGCCTTAACCGCCCAGGTTTTGGCCGATTTGGAGAACTACGCCCGCCGAACCCGCGCCCTTTTCATCAAAATTGACCCGGATGTGCCCCGCGCCTACGGCGAACCGCAGCCCGGCCAGCCGCTCGAACCCGTCGGACAGGCCACGCTCGACCTGTTAGCCCAACGCGGCTGGCGCTTTTCGCCGGAGCAAATTCAGTTCCGCAATACGGTTCTCATCAACCTGACCCCTGAGCCGGAGGCGCTGCTGGAAGCAATGAAGCCCAAATGGCGCTACAACATCCGCCTGGCCGAGCGCAAGGGCGTGACCATCCAGCCTGGCAGCGCAGCGAACCTGCCCACTTTTTACGCCATGTACGCCCAAACCGCCGCCCGCGATGGTTTTTTGATTCGCCCGGCGGCTTACTATCAGGATGTCTGGCAGCAATTTTTGGCTGCCGGCCAGGCCGAACTGCTGCTGGCCTCCGTCGAGGGGCAGGTGGTCAGTGGTTTGATCTTGTTTATTTTTGGCCCGACAGCCTGGTACATGTACGGCGCGTCCACCGGCCAGCGCCGCGAAACCATGCCCAATCACCTGCTGCAATGGGCTGCTATCTGTCGGGCCAGGGAGCGTAACTGCTGCATCTACGACATGTGGGGCGCGCCGGATGTTTTTAACGAGGATGACCGCATGGCCGGGGTATACCGCTTCAAAAGCGGTTTCGGCGGCCAGGTGGTCCAGGGCCTGGGCGCGTTTGATTATCCGGTTAATCGGCCCATGTATTGGGCCTTCATCACCGCTCTGCCTCGCCTCCGCGCCTGGATGAAGAGGAGAGGCGAGGATTCGTGACGCGAGGAGGCGATGATTCGTCTCCCCGCGTCCTCGCCTCTTCGCCTCCCCGCGTCCTCGCCTCCTCGCCTCGCTCAAAAACTTGACTCTTGCCTATCTGTGTGTAAGATAAAGCCGCGATTTGTGATAGCTGGGACTTTTTGGAAGGAAGCCCCGGCTAATGGTCAATAATCAATCGTTAATTGTCAATGAATTACCGCTCCTCAATTGATTGTTGACCATTGACTATTACTCCTGGAGATGTGTTGTGGCCCGATTGGGTGACGCCCTAAAAGCGGCGCGCGAGGAACAGGGCATTACCCTGGAAGAAGTCGAAGAGGCAATTTATATCCGGCGGCATATGCTGGAAGCCCTGGAAGGAAATGAATTTAAAAAGTTTCCCTCCCCGGTGATTACCCGCGGCTTGATTCGCAATTACGCCAAATTTCTCAATCTTGATCCGATTGAAGCCTTGACCTTGTACGACGGCAACGGCGTTGTGCCGGTCAAAGGCCAGCGATTAACCCCCAACGGCATCGAGTTCATGAACCTCTCGATGGCCCCGCGCCCCATCATCAGTTGGGATTTTGTGGTTGGCATCCTGCTGTTTCTGGGGGTAATGGGCGGCTTTGGCTACGTCACCTACACCACCGTGATTCAGCCCAGCCTGACGCCCACCCCCACCAAAACCCCCAGCGCCGCCGGCCTGGACGGCGATGCCGCCCTGCTATTACCCACTGTCACTCCTCTGCCCACCAACACACCGACGCCTCTCCCGCCCACCGAAACGCCGACGCCCATTATTTACGGCGGGGTTACGGTCGAACTGCAACTCAAGCAGCCCTCCTGGATTCAAATTCTGGTGGATGATGCCAAAGCCTTTGAAGGCATTCTCCAGCCGGGCGAGAGCAAAAATTGGACCGGTCAGCGCCGGGTCGCCATTCGGGCCGGCAATGCCGGCGGCGTGGAAGTAATTGTCAACGGCATCAATCGCGGGGTAATGGGCGGCGAAGGCCAGGTGGTTGACCAAATTTGGGAAAAGGTGGATGATCCCTCGGTGCTGACGCCCCAGCCCGGCCAAACCACCGTTACAGCCACACCTTCGGCCCCCGCCGAAGGCGAAGCGCCGTTGCCCCTGGAATCAGCTCCGGCTACGCCTCAACCTTAGCTGATTAAGGCTAAGGCTGAGTCTAAGGCTAAGCAAGAGTGCTCTTCATTCTTAGCCTCAGCCTTAGCCTTAGACTCATAGCCCTCAAGTCCGCGTCACTTCTGCCGCCGTTGCCGCCGTGTAACGACGCAAACGGGGATATTTCCAGGCCACCCAGCCGGTCAGCAAAACGGTCGCCAGGCCGCCGCTGACAATGGCAAAAGGCGCCCCCAACGCCGCCGCCACCAGGCCCGCCTCTAATTCGCCCAACTGCGGCCCGCCCATAAAGAAAATCATATTGACCCCAATCATCCGCCCCCGCAAATGGTCCGGCGTCATGACCTGCCGCAGCGTCCCCCGGATGACCGTCGAAACCGTATCGGCCGCGCCGGTTAGCCCAAAGAGGAGATAGGATAGGGCAAACACGGTTGATACCCCGAAAAAGGCCGTGCCCAAACCGTAGATAACCACACTGATTAGCAGCACTGCCCCCTGGCGTTGAATTTCTCGCCGCAGCGACAGAATAGAACCCGCCAGCACCGCCCCAATCGGTTGAGCCGTGGCCAACAGGCCATACCCTTGCACCCCAACACCCAGAATATCGCTGGCAACGATGGGCAGCATGGTCCGCGCCGAGGAGAAGAAGGTGGCAAAAAAGTCGAGCAGCATGGTGCTCCAGATGAGGCGCGAGCGATAGGTGAAGCGGACTCCTTCGACCAGGGCTTGCCAGTTCAAGCCGGTTATTTCCACCCTTTCTTGCTTGCGGTAGTGCATCAACCACAGCGCAACCAGCACCGCCACAAAAGATAGAGCGTTGAGCAGGTAAACCAGGCTCAGGTTGAACCAGCCGACCAACACTCCGGCCAGCGCCGGCCCGACAATGGTGGCAATCTGCCACATCAGGGTATTGAGGCTGACCGCGTTGGAGAGGTGTTCACGGGGAACTAGATTGGGGATCAATGACTGCCGGGCCGGGTTGTCAAAGGCCATCGCCGCCGCCGTGGCGGCTGTTAGCAGGTAAACGACCGGCACGCTGTCGTAACCGCCGAAGGTAGCCAGGGCCAATAATCCCGCAAAGATGGCGGCGGCCCCCTGGGTCCACATCATCAAGCGGCGGCGGTCCAAGGCGTCGGCTAACACCCCGCCGACCAGGGCAAACACAATGATTGGCAAAACGCGCATCAAACCCAGCGCGCCCAGCCCCAGGGCTTCGGCTTGCAGCGGAATGTCCCAGCCCACCAGCGAGAACAGGTAAGTTTGGCCCTTGAGCAGCTCATAAATATGCCAGTCAACGGCCACAATCTGCATCTGCGAGCCGGTTATCGAGATAAGCTGTCCCAGCCAGAGCAGCCGAAAATCTCGGTATTGCAGAGCCACCAAACGGGGTAAAGCAGAAGTTTTGCTCATTTTTAGTCCGATAAATCGTTACTACTCATGTCATTTCGAGACCGAAGGTCGAGAAATCCCCAGGGCGCAACACATAAAAGTAAGGTATCGGGGATTTCTCTCTGCGGTCGAAATGACATGGCTGAGTAGTTACGATAAACCAAAGACCGCGTCTGCTCGACGCGGTCTGAATTTGCCATCTTTGAAGCCAGTTTATTTTACCCAGGCTCCAGCCTCACCGCAAATTATTGCCGGGACCGACCCCTGGCGGGTGCTACGCATCCAGGGCGAGTTTGTGCATGGCTTTGATACGCTGGCTGAATTGGGGCCGGCGGTGAGCATTTTTGGTTCGGCCCGCACCGAACCGGACGATCCGCTCTATCAGGCCGCCGTCGAAACGGCGCGTCTGCTGGCCGGCGGCAAGATTTCCCCCGCCGATCTCGATCTACTCGTCATCACCGACTCGCCCCCGGAAGTCCGCGATTTGATTTTGCAGGCGATGGGTGATAGTGGGCAACGTGAAGAAAAAGAAGACGCTGCTCGAGAGGAGACTCAAAAGGTGTATGAGTCATAAATCGAGGCGCAAAAGAAGTTGGCTTTTGGCGGGCACGGGTCGGCGCGGTGGAAATAGAACAAATGCCCAAACTGCCGTCTGCTGACAGCAGTCGAAGAGGGGCTTTGAGGTCAGGAGGCTGAAAACAAAGCCAGCAGACCGCCGGGTTGCAAAACCGGGACTAACTCACCCTTAAAATCTTTGGGATTGCGGGTGACCAAATAATTTACCTGTGCGTTTAAAGCAGCGGCCATCTGCACAGCGTCTTCAAAATCTTTCCAACTTAGGGCCAGGGCCTTCAAAATTACCGCCTGGTCAACGGCGGCCACCTGAAAAACTTGCAACAACCTAGTCATCGTCAGGTTGGCTTGTTGGTAATCCAGATGTTTAGCCAGCAGATAATGCAGGGTTGTGACCGAATGGGCCGCCAGGAATCCTTCAATCTCGCCCATTTCCGCCAGCGCCCAGACTTCGGCCGCACTCTGATAGTGGGGTTCTCTTTTGGCTAAAACATCCAGGGCAACGTTGGCATCAACCAAAACACGAAGTTTAGCGGCCATACTTGTCCTCAAGGTAAACGTGATGTTCATCTAATGAAACATCCGCCGGGAGAATACCGCTGAGCGATTCTAAAATGGGGGTTTGGGGCGTTGTCCCGCTTGTTTTGAGCGAGCGTAAAAACTCGGCTACCAGCCGCGAGAGCGTGGTTTGGTGAAATTGAGCATAATCTTTGGCCGACTCTATAATTGGTTTTTCAATACGCAGGGTTAGTTTTGTTTTTTCCATCGGTTTCACTCACTTTATCCAAAGTTCTTTTGACGTATATTTTAACCAAAATTGTACGTCTGTCAAAGGAAAAATATATTCCCCCACCCGTCTGAGAGCTATTTGCATAACAACCCAAAAGGATTCTCCCCATGGCGAGTATCATTCATGAAACTCGCCATTTTTTTGTCTCTGGCTATAATTCGAGCCGGGAACATTAAAGTCAGTAATCAGTGAACAGTAATCAGTGAACAGTAGTCAGTGAGCACTGATCACGGACCACTGATTACTATTTTTCAGGAGATCATTTGGTGCTTGGCAAAAATTCACATATTTGGCGGCGAGCAGCCCTTTTGCTGTTCCTGCCGCTGCTGGCTTGCGGCCTGGCCAAACAAACCCCTCAGCCGGCCCCAACCCTGGAACAACTGGCTTTTGACATCCAGACCGCCACGCCGACCTTTACCCCGGTGCTGGGCTTGAGCGGCGCGCCCACCGACACCCCCGACCCCAACGCCACCCCTACCCTGACCGCGACCTTGACCCTCACCACAACCCTGACGCCCACCACCACGCAAGAAGCCGCCCCGCCGGCCCCGCCGCCTACCTCGCCACCCGAACCGGAAATAGCGGCGGTCCAGGCTGTCCCCGCCGACACCCCTACCCCCGCCCCCGCTGCGCCGACTGCTGTTCCGATTCAGGGTGGGGCCTGGGACTTTGAAGAAGGTTTTACTGAGTGGGGCAATCCCTACGGCGACCGCTGTCCCGGCTCCGGCCTGGCCAACGGCTGGACCGCCTTCACCACCCGCGACCAATTCGGCTCTTCCTGTTTTAACCAAACCGTCTGGAAAGGCAATGTCAACAGCGGCGAGAGCGCCCAGGAGATCACCTTTGCCTACGTCGGCGTTCAGGCGGGCATTTTTAAATCCACGCCAACCACGCCGGGCCACCGTTACAGCGTGTCGGCCTTTATGAAACGCGAGTTCAGCCCGGCCAAATTAGAAATGGCCCTCGGCCTGGACCCCGGCGGTGGGAGCGACTGGCAAGCCCCCGGCGTGCAATGGTTTCCCTGGGATGAAGACAAAGACGACGCCTGGGCCAAAACCGAAGAAACCATCACCGCCGCCGGTGAAAGCCTGACCATTTTTATCAAAGGGTCCCATCCCTACCCGGAGCCGGGCGGAACCTTGCGCCTCGATTCCATTAGCATCACCGATCTGGGACCGGAGTGATTTTGAAATGAACTTTGACAAAAATTCTCGTCAAACAGACTCATTATCAGTAACCTATCGCCAGCAACCTCCTACTCTGCTACCTGTTACCTTGCAACCTGCTACCCTGCTCCTTGCTACCCTGCTCCTTGCTACTCTGCTACCTTCTCTCGCCTGTGTTATCGGCGGCTCAGGCGGCACCGCTATCCCGGTCGGGCGGCCGGCCAGTTTTGAAGTGCAAACCGCGACCCCTACCCTCAACCCGCAGTTAGCCACCAGCGCCCCGGCCCAAACCGAGCCGGAAGTTGTGCTGCCGCTCGGCAGCGCCCCCACCGATACGCCTGATCTCAACGCCACCCCTACCCTACCCCCTCCCCCACCTGACACCTCCACGCCCATCCAACTCATCACCCCGACTCTGGAACTTACCCCCACCCTGGCGCTGACTCAAGAAGTCGCGGCTGCGCCCCCAACCAAACCCAAACCGGTGGTCGAGCCGGACCCGCCGCTGCAAGGCGGCGACTGGGATTTTGAAACAGAGTTTATCCCCTGGCCCAACCCCTACGGCGAACCCTGCCCTGGGGCCAGGGTAGCCGCCGGCTGGACGGCTTTTGTCGAGAACGGGCCGTATGGCTCCTCGTGCATGAACGAAAACCTGTACCAACCCAACGTTTTCTCCGGCCTCAAATCACAGGAGATGACCTTCGATTTTATTGCGGCCAACTCCGGGGTGCTGCGGACCATCCCCACCAAAGTAGGCCACCGCTACCAGGTAGTAGCCCATGCCAAGAATGACCGCAGCATTGCGCCGGTCCAAATGGCTTTGGGCCTTGATTTGACCGGCGGCGGCGATTGGACTTCCGGCGCCGTCCAATGGTTCCCCTGGGATAACACCGCTGAGGATACCTGGAACCCCACCGAAGAAACCATCACCGCTACCGGCGAAAGCATGACCATTTTTATCAAAGGCTTCCACCCCATGGCCGACCAGGGCGGCAAAACCGTGATTGATACGGTCAGCGTGACCGATTTGGGACCAGAATAAAAAGAGACGTTACTACTCAGGGTCATGTCATTTCGAGACCGAAGGTCGGGAAATCCCCAGGGCGCAACTCGTAAAAGTAAGGTCGTAGAGGATTTCTCCCTGCGGTCGAAATGACATGGCTGAGCAGTTACAAAGAGGCAAAATAAAAGACCCGGTGTGCCCTCACCGAGTCTTTCAAAAAGGAGGAGAAGAGGTTGCTTTTGGATTAGCTCGCTCAGGAGCTTAACCCTTTTGTGGCTGTAGTGTACCCGTTTTTAACCCTCTCCACTTGACGTACACTCTACGTCAACTCTACGCTAACCCGCCAGGGGGGGAAGAAAGAAGATAGTAGATGGTAGATAGAAGATAGCATTTCGTAAAGAACCGATCCTCTATCCTCTATCTTCTATCCTCAATCCTCCCTCTTCCCTCCTTCTAACTTTTGTCAAGCCTCTCGCATCAGAGTATACTGACAAACCGCTGTTTACCTGTAGTGGAAGTGGAGTTTGTCAGGATGATTGAGTTTCGTTATTTGCAGCCGGCCGATGCCGAAGCCGCCGCTGATATTCACATCGAAGGCCAGCCGGGCACCACCCTAACCCTGTTGGGCCGCCACTTTTTAATCGAGTTTTACCGGGCTTTCTATGTTTCCAGGTGGGCCGAAGGCATCGGTGTGTTTGAGGATGACCTGCTGGTGGCCCATGCTGCTATTGCCATCTCGAGCGCCAAATTTTTCTCGGAATTTAAAACGCGTTACCTGTGGCGGGTAGCGGTTCCGGTGGCGCTGTCAATTCTGCGCCAGCCCAAAATTGTTAAGTATATCGTGCAGGGCTGGAGCTATGCCGACCAGACTCACAGCCCCGATGGCGAGTGTGATGTGGTTTTTTTGGGCGTCCGGCGCGACTACATGCGGCACGGGGTGGGGCCAGAACTGGTGCGGTATATGTTTGGCTGGGCTGGCGCAATCGGCTTGAAGTCATCTAACTTCATGATCGAAAAACGGAACCGGCCGATGCGCTGGATGATCGGCCAGCTTCACGGGTTGTACATTGCCCACGAATTCGAGGCTTTTGGCCGGGCCATGCTTTTTTACAAAGTGCCTATTGCCGACAACCTCGCCGACGCCCGTATGCCCAGTGGACAGTCTCACACCCTCTCCTATATTTCGGTCAATGGCAAAGGATGAAAAATGGCGCTGGCAATTTCTTTTGAGGATGTAAAATCGGCGGCGCAGGTACTCAAGGGGGTGGCCCATCGCACCCCGGTGTTTACCTCGCGCACGGTCAATGAGCTGACCGGCTACCAAGTTTACTTTAAGGGCGAAAATTTCCAGCGGATGGGCGCTTTTAAATTTCGCGGGGCCTACAATGCCCTGTCGCGCTTGAGCGAGGCAGAAAAGGCCAGGGGCGTGGTCACACATTCTTCCGGCAATCACGCCCAGGGGATTGCCCTGGCTGCCAAGCTGCTGGGCATCTCCGCCGTGATTGTCATGCCCACCGACGCCCCCGCCAGCAAACTGGCCGCCACGCGCGGCTACGGCGCAGAGATTGTCCTTTATGACCGCCAAAAACAAGAACGGGCCGAGATTTCGGCCCGGGTGGCCCGCGAGCGCGGCTTAACCTTTGTTCACCCCTACGATAACCCGCACGTGATGGCCGGACAGGGCACGGCGGCGCTGGAACTTTTAGAGGACGTGCCCGATTTAGATGTCCTGGTCACGCCCGTCGGCGGCGGGGGTCTGCTCAGCGGCTGCGCTACAGCGGCCAAAGCCCTGGCCCCGTCCATTCAAATTTTTGGGGTTGAAACGGAAGCATCCAATGATTGGTGGCAGTCGTTCCAGCGCAACGAGCGGGTCAAAATTCCGCCGCCCGATACGATTGCCGATGGCATGCGCACCCAACAGCCCGGCGAACTTACCTTTCCGGTCGTCCGAGAAATGGGGGCCGAAATTTTACTGGTCAGCGATGCCCAACTGATCGAGGCCATGAAATTTATGCTGCTGCGGTTGAAAATCCTAGTCGAGCCGACCGGGGCGGTGGCCCCGGCCGCCGTTTTTCAAAAGAAAGTGGGGCCGGCGGGCCGCAAAGTAGGGGTTATCATTTCCGGCGGTAACGTGGATCCGGAACTCTTAGCCCACGTTTTGACTGCGACTAGCGGCTCTTGAGGGCATAGTTAACCCCCATCGTGCCCAGCTTTTCAAACATGGCGCTCACATTGTAGCCGGTTTTAGGGCTGGTTTCGATAAATTCAAAATTATTGTCTCTGGCCCATTTGGCAATTTTATCTACCGGCACGCGATAAGGTAGGTCTGTTTTATTTGCCACCACCAGCACCGGAATCGCGCCCGCTTTGCCCCGGCACTCTCTGACCCAATCGGGCAAATGTCTGATAGTATCCACATTATTGACATCAAAAACCAGGGCCATGGCGTGCGACCCCAGGTAAAAGCTCTCGCGGACCACCGACCACTGCGGCTGACCGGCCAAATCCCAGGTGTGAATCTTTACCGGCCCCAACCCCGGCACCTTGGTTAGCTTGGTGTGCGAGTCCATGCCAATGGTCATATTGTGTTTTTCGACAAAATCATTAAAGACATAGCGGCGCAGCAAGCAACTTTTCCCCACCGTTCCATCACCCGCCAGGATGACTTTAACATGAAAGAGCGCCACAGCCAGATTATCTACCACGCTGAATTTCTCCCCAGTTAAACTTGTTAAATCTATTCTACGCTTCATATTACACAATCTTCACCCAATTTCATATAGCATTTTAGACCCAATGAAAAAGAGGTTGGAAGATTGGAGGGTTGGAAGGATGGAGGAAAATTATCAACCTTCCAGCCTTCCAATTCTTCCTCTCTTCCTCACTTAAAGGTTGACTCTAACTTCACCTTATGGTAAATTTGAGATTATGTAAGGTTGTGAGGGTCAAACTGTGCTCAGATTTAATGCGCGCCAATGGCGATATCTTTTACTGGCCGTAATTGTGTTCGATACAATTATTGCCGGGGGAATTTCCTATATTTTGACCGGGGCCGAGTCTCAGGCCGCCTCCGAGCCGCTGCCGACGCCCCAGGTAGTGGCAGCCACAGTTATTGTTACCCCAACCCCCTGGCCCGGTCCCGGCCCGCGTCCGACTGCCACCGCCACCGTCCCGCCAACGCCATCAGCCACCAACGCCCTGGCGGCCGGCGGTTTTCCGGTCGGCTTTACACCGACACCCCGCCCCACCCGTGAGCCGGTTTTTATTACCCTGCCCCAAATTTTTTCGGGGGGACGGCGCGCGCTGGATGTGCCGGTCATCAACCAGATTTACTACCCCGAACCCTTTTTTCCCCCCGGCGCCAACAATGCCTGTGGTCCGGTAGCCCTCTACGCGGCCTTCAAAGGGTTGGGGCTTGAGGTTGACTATGCCCGCCTGCGCGATATTGCCGTCAGCTATGGCTTTAACGCCGAAGGTATCTCCAAATCGGGTCTGATCAACACCGCCACCACCCTCAGCGCCGAATTGGGCCAGCCATTAAAGATTGAACAGGGCGACAACTACAATACCGCCGATCTCATCACTCACCTGCGCCAAAAAGCGGTCATTATCATCCTGGTTCGGGTGAAAAAAGAGGCCGGCCAGTTCCGCATGACCGACGACTATACCCATTCGTTTGGGCATTTTCTGCTGGTAGATCGCATCAATACTCGTGGCAAGTATGTCCAGGTAGCCGGTTCAACCCTGGGCATGGATAAAGTTCCTCTGGCCGATTTTGCCCGCGCCTGGTCCGGCGAAGTCGAACCTGCCGCCGGTTGGCGGGCTTTTCTAAAAAGCGAGCAGGCCGATAACTGGGCGCTCATCATTAAACGCGCTCGATAAAAATTTCTTATTTCTTATTTCTTATTTCTTTCCCCTCATGGTAAACTAACCACCGAATTTTATCCTCGCTGCAACAAAAGGATCTCTTTCTCTGACTGAACCAATAACCTCCCTGAAGCCAGCGCCAACCGAACCACCCAGCAGTCAAAAGTTGAGCGCCTGGCAAATTTTAAGCCGGGCCGGCTCTATTTTGCTGGCAGTGGGTATTACGGTGGGCATTGCCATCTTTGCCTCACGCTTCGATATTGAACAACTACGCCAGTACGGCTATCCGGGCGTGTTTTTAGCCAGTTTACTGGCCAACGCGACCATTGCCCTGCCGGTGCCGGGCGTCGCTGTGACCATCGGCACGGCCCTGGCGCTGCCCAACGAGTGGTGGCTGGTTGCCCTGGTCGGCGCGGTCGGCGAAGCCCTGGGTGAGTCAACCGCTTATCTGGCCGGCTATGGCGGCAGCGGCGTCATTGAAAATCGGCACATGTACCAGCGTTTGCACACCTGGATGGAACGTCACGGCATGGCTACTGTCTTTGTGCTGTCAGTCATCCCCAACCCGTTGATTGATCTGGCCGGGCTGGCCGCAGGCGCGTCCAAATATCCCTATTACAAATTTATCCTGGCCTGCTGGCTGGGCAAAAGTATTAAAACCCTCATCATCTGTTGGGCTGCTATCAACTCGGCCACCTGGCTGCTCCGCTTTTTGGCCTAATTTTGCCGTCGTTGCTGCGAAACAACACTTGACACACCGCTTATAGTTGGCTATACTATGCCCTAACTTAAGGGATGCTGCATCCCTGCAATGACCTTGAACAGGAAGAGTAAGCAGTCTGAAGCTGCCAGAGAGGCAGGGTTATAAGCTGTAAGCCCTGCTCAGTCATCGCTGCTGAAGGTAGCCTGGGAGTCGAGTAGTCCAACCGGTTAATTTTCAACCCCAGTAGATTATTCCGGGTACGCCCGTTAGCGCGTCAAGAGAGATCAGTAGCCAATAGGCAGTAGCCAGTAATCAGTAATCAGAAAAAAATCTGATTACTGACTACTGACTACTGATTACTGATAATCAAGGTGGTACCGCGAAGTATTATCCCTTTCGTCCTTGAGGATGGAAAGGGATTTTTAATTTACGACCGGACCCCCTCCCTAGCCCTCCCCCTAAGAGGGGGAGGGTTTGGGGTGGGGGTCAGCGGTCGCTTCAGGAGGAATAGCTATGCCCAAACAACTACCCATTGACCCCAATGATATGGCTAAAGCCTACGACCCCAAATTGTTTGAACAGCCCATTTATGATTGGTGGGAAAGCAAGGGGTATTTCAAACCGGAGATTGCCGGCCCCACAGCCGAGCCGTTTGTCATCTCGATGCCGCCGCCCAATGTGACCGGTGCGCTGCACCTGGGCCATGCCATCACCGCCTCGATTGAGGATTTGCTGATTCGCTACCAGCGCATGCATGGCAAGGCGGCGCTGTGGGTTCCCGGCACCGACCACGCCGGTATCGCCACCCAGTTGCAGGTGGAACGCGCCCTGCGCAATGAAGGCACCAGCCGCGAGGAGATTGGCCGCGAAAAGTTTCTGGAACGGACCTGGGCCTGGAAAGAAAAATACAGCGGCGCCATTCAGCAGCAGCACCGCCGTTTGGGCGCATCGTGTGATTGGGACCGGGAAAGATTTACCATGGATGAGGGCCTGTCGCGGGCCGTGCGTGAGGCTTTTGTGACTCTGTATGAGCGCGGCCTGATTTACCGGGGCGAATACCTGATCAACTGGTCGCCCGGCCTGCAAACCGCCGTCAGTGATTTGGAGGTGGAATACAGCGAAGAAGAAGGCAAGCTCTATTATTTCAAATACATGCTGGCCGATGATTCCTCCTCCCCCTCAGAGGGGGAGGCCGGGAGGGGGTCGGAGGAGTATATCGCCGTAGCAACCACCCGGCCCGAAACCATTTTGGGCGATACCGCCGTGGCCGTCCACCCGGACGATGAGCGCTACCAGCGTTTTGTGGGCCGCAATGTGATGGTCCCTATCCTGGGCCGCCTGATCCCGGTGATTGCCGACCCTTACGTGGACCGTGAGTTTGGCAGCGGGGCGCTGAAAATCACCCCCGGCCACGACCCCAACGACTTTGAAATTGGCCGGAAGCACAACCTGCCCATCATCAACGTCATGAACAAAGACGCCACCATGAATCAAAACGCCGGCCCCTATCAAGGGCTAGACCGTTTTGAATGTCGCCAAAAATTGTGGGCCGACATGGAAGCGGCCGGGCTGACGTTGGAGGTCAAACCCCACCGGTTGCAAGTGCCGCGCTCACAGCGGGGCGGCGAAGTGGTCGAGCCGTTGGTTTCAACCCAGTGGTTTGTCAAAATGAGGCCGCTGGCCGACAAGGGCCTGGCCGCCGTGGCCAACGGCGACATCAAGATTATCCCGGAGCGCTTTACCAAAATTTACAACAACTGGCTGGAGAACATCCGCGATTGGTGTATCAGCCGCCAGTTATGGTGGGGCCATCGCATCCCGGTTTGGTATTGCGCCGACTGCGGCGACATGACTGTTGCCCGGCAGGACCCGACCGAGTGCGCTCACTGTCACAGCAAAAGAATCGAGCAGGACCCCGACGTGCTGGACACCTGGTTTAGCTCTGGCCTGTGGCCCTTTTCCACTTTGGGCTGGCCCGACGACACGCCCGACCTGCGCCGCTACTACCCCACCTCGGTCATGGAAACCGGCTACGATATTCTCTTTTTCTGGGTGGCCCGCATGATTATGAGCGGCCTGGAATACACCGAGCAAGCTCCGTTCAACACCGTCTATTTGCACGGCCTGATTCGCGACGAGCATGGCCGCAAGATGAGCAAAACATCCGGCAATGTGATTGACCCGCTGGAAGTGATGGACGAGTACGGCACAGACGCCCTGCGCTTTACCCTGCTCACCGGCTCCGCGCCGGGCAACGATATGAATTTATCCATGGAGCGCATTGCCGCCAACCGCAACTTCTGCAACAAAATCTGGAACGCCACCCGTTTTGTGGTCAACAACACCGGCACGGCCTTTCAATCGGGGTCGGGGACGTGGAACCTGTCGGGGTTGTCTCTGCCGGATCGCTGGATTTTGAGCCGGCACAACCGCCTCATTGCCGAAGTGACCCGCTTGATGGACGAGTACAACTTTGGCGAGGCGGGCCGCCAGCTCTACGATTTCTTCTGGAGCGAGTTTGCCGATTGGTACATCGAGATTGCCAAAATTCGGCTCTACGGCACCGATGCCCGCGCCCAGGCCACGGCCCGGCGGGTGCTGGTCTACGTGTTGGAGCACGTGCTGCGGCTGCTCCATCCTTTCATCCCCTTTGTCACCGAAGCCGCCTGGCAGCACCTGCCGCACGAAGGCGACAGCCTGATGATGACCCCCTGGCCAACCCCCAGCCACACCGGCCTTGATGAAGAAGCCGAAGCGCAGATGGACCTGCTGATTGAAATGATCCGGGCCATTCGCAATATTCGGTCTGAATATAATGTCGAACCGGCTAAAAAGATTGCTGCCTCGATTGCTGCTGGAGCCAACTACGAACTAATCACCAAACACCAGGAGATTATAATCGCGTTGGCCCGTTTGGAGAAGGATGACTTCTACGTGGCAGCTATGCTTGACCAAAAACCGGCGCAGTCGGTGGTCGAGGTGATTAGCGGCGGCATCGAAATCTATTTACCGCTGGCCGGTATGATTGATTTGGAGGCCGAACGGGCGCGCTGGCATAAGGAAGTGGCCCAGCTTGAAAAGCGGATTGCCGCCAGTAAAGTGAAGCTCAGCAATCCCAATTTTACCCAAAAAGCCCCCGCTGCAGTAGTGGAAAAGGAGCGCGAGCAACTGGCCGATCTGGAACTTCAGGCCAGCAAGATTTGGGAACGCCTCAAAGAGTTGGGGTAGGGTAGAGAGATTAGAGATTGGAGATTAGAGATTCTTCAACCCCAACCTCTAATCTCCAATCTCCTCAGGAGGGGGGCAAGGGAGTTTTCAGCCTTAAACCATGAAATCCCACGTTGATTATTCAAAGCTGGACGACGTTGAACTGATTGCGCTTGTCGCCTGCGCCGAACCGGATGCGCTGGCTGAATTGTACGAGCGTTATCACCGTCTGGTTTTTAGCCTGGCTTTGAACTCGGTGGCCGATCACGCCGCTGCCGAGGAAATCACCCTGGACGTTTTTACTCGGGTTTGGGAAAAGGCTGAGACCTATCGGGCCGAGCAGTCCAAAGTGATCACCTGGCTGCTCAGCCTGACCCGCCATCGCGCCATTGACATCCTGCGCCAGCGCCGGACTCGTTGGGAACGAAACCTGGTCAGCTGGGCCGATGTCCCCGACGCCGCCAGTTTTAACAGTAACGGCCCCCAAGAAGTAGTGGAACTTACCTTGCGACGAGAGCAGGTGCGGACAGCGGTGGCGCAACTGCCGGCGGAACAAAAGGAGGCTCTGGCCCTGGCCTATTTCAAAGGGTACACCCATCGCCAGATTGCCGAAATATTGCAAGAGCCGTTAGGAACAGTAAAAACCCGGCTGCGTTCCGCCATGCAGAAACTCCGCCAAATGCTGCCTGATGGGTAATTTTGCCTAAATCCAAAACTTTTCGATTTGCGTATGAATCTACAGAACCATTGATTCAGGTATGAGGGTATGGCTGCTGACAACCATGTTTTAGAATTACTGCCCGCTTATGCCCTGGGCAGTTTAGACCCTGCTGAGCATATAGCGGTGTCTAAGCACGCGCAAAACTGCCCAGTTTGCGCGGCGGAACTGGCCGCTTATCAGGCCGTGGTCGCTGAATTGGCTCTGGCCGTCCCCGACGCCCTGCCCTCCGCCGATTTGAAACGCCAGTTGCTAGCAAGAGCGCAGAAAGCGCCATCAATCCCCGCCGGCCAACCCCGGCCCAACCGCTGGCAACGCTGGCCCCAACTTAGCCAACGGGCCGTGCTGGCCTGGGGCATAGCCTCTTTCCTCTTAATTCTGGTGTTAACTGCCAGCAACTTTTTGCTCTGGCAGCGCCTCACCCGGCTTGAAGCCGTCACCCGCTCAGGCGGGATGCGAGCCATCCCCTTGACCGGCCTGGCTCCCGGCGCAGCCGGTTTTGTGCTGATCGGCGCGGATGGGCAAAACGGCGCTTTTGTGGTGGATGACTTACCCCCACTCGAACCCAATTACCAGTATCAATTATGGCTGCTGCAAAACGGCTACCGGACCAGCGGGGCTGTTTTCTCCGTTGACGAATACGGCTATGGCGGCGGGCGAATCAGGGCGCCCAAAAATCTCTTTGAATATTCAGGCTGTGATGTCAGCGTTGAGCCAGCCGGCGGCAGTTCCGAACCAACCGGCGAAAAAGTGCTGGCTGGTACCCTCAATTAAAACGCCACCCCATCTGCAAATGAGGGTATTTACCACCTCCTGCGGTCGCAGCAGTCTCAGTAGATACAATTTTTTCCGAGGAGTGAGGCACGCCTACGTGCCGAACGAAGTCGCACGAGGACGTGCTGGCCCCTCAAAATTGGATTTACTGAGTCCAGGCGCTGCCTCTGCTGGATTAGGGATGGGTTCCAGTTAAATTTCTCAGCATATTCTCAGCATTTAGTCGGCAAAATCAAATCCAAAATTGTTTGGGCTACGTATCTATTTTTGATAAACGGGCGACAGACCTTATCCTGCGCCCGGCTAATGTAGATTACCCGGTTATCAACGCTATCTTCAGTGGATCCAATTTTCCGAGGACGCGAAGCGGGCACGCCCACGTGCCGAACACCGCCGCGCGTGGGCGTGCTGGCTCCTCAAATTTGGATCCACTGATCTTCCACGATAGAAATTTAGTCAATAGGGAGGTGGATGAAGAAAAATTGGCGTCAACTGGCTCGTCGTTTATTCAAGAAACCAAACAATTTTTAAGGAGGGTTTTTGATTGACATGCGAAGATCAATTATTTTGCTTCCAGCAGTAATGCTCTTGTTTGTGTTGACCACCTCGATAGCCCTGGCCCAGGACCCCGACGCCGGCAAAACGGCTTGGGAACAACAAGTCTGGCAGTGCGCCGCCTGCCACGGACCGGCGGGCGAAGGGAAATTTGGTCGCCCGTTGGCCAACAGCACCCTGACCGAAGATGAATGGATTGCCCAGGTCCGCAATCCCCGCCGCTTTATGCCCCGTTTCTCCGAAGCTCAAGTGTCAGACCAGCAAATTAGAGACATGCACGCTTATATCACCGCCCTGCCCGATCCAACCGGTGATTTTCAGCGAGCAGACCCCGGCATTGCTGCCACCCACCCCGGCCAGGAACTGATGATCCAAAAGAACTGTGTCGCCTGTCACGAAGATGTGGTCTCGACGGGCCAGGGGCGGATCATCGAGGGGTTTGTCCAGCGGGGGGTTACGCCTACAGCCGATGTCGTCATCAACCAACTGCGCACCCCGTTCGAGAATATGCCCTCATATAGTGAAGCCCAAGTGAGCAATGACGAAGCCGCTCAAATTGCCGATTATCTGAACACGCTCGTTTCCGGTCAAACGCCGCCGGCCAGTCTGCCCCAATCCGGCGGCAGCCCCAATAATGCCTGGCCCTGGGCTTTCCTCTTGCTGGGAGGCGGCCTGGCTCTGGCCGGGTTTGCGCTACGCCAGCGGATGGTTAAAAATTAAATTCTGCGCTCAATTCCCCTGAGCTAAAGGCACACTTTAGAAAGTGTGCCTTTAGCTCATCAAAAAACCCCAATTTTATGGAATCTATCACCGGTTTGTTTAACACCATTTTTGATGCGCATCCCTGGCACGTGCCTACGGTGCATTTTCCCATTGCCTTGACCGGCGTTGGCCTGCTTTTTCTGTTACTGGCTCTGTGGCAACGCAACGAAGCGCTGGAACGGGCTGCCTTTTATAACGTTACCCTGGCTGCCCTTAGCACCCTGGCTGCCGGGTTGACCGGCTACCGGGATTACCTCGTTCGCTTTGAGGGCGATGCGCCCTACATCAATCTAAAAATATTTTTGGCCATTACCCTGTTTGTTTTGACGGCTGCCATCGCCGTAGTGCGCTGGCGGCAGCCCGAAGTGCTCTGGCGGCCCACGACCATGGTGCTGTACATCGCCGGCTTTGCCGCCAGTTTTATCCTGGCCTCGCTGCTGGGTTTTATCGGCGGCATTATTTTGTATGGGTTTTAGGAGTGTTCACACACACGGTACGCCACCAATAATGAAATTCCGCAGATTTCGCAGACGCGAAGCGCACAGATTTTAATTTTTATCTGCGAAATCTGCGTAATCTGCGGTTTAATTTTCTTATGAGTCATAAATCTCTCTGGAAAACCGGATCTGCCCCGCAGCGCCGGAGCAAAGTTGCCTGGCCCAGCCCGGCCCAATTATTGAACCAGACGCTTATCATTATTTTAATTATCGGTCTGTGGAGCGCCCTGTTGTTTGGCTTTTTGCGCTGGACGGAAGCCCAGCAAACCGCAGCCCTGGCAGCCGCAGAACCGTCACCTGCGCCAACTACCGCGCCCACCAACACCCCCACTCAGCCGCCGCCTACGTTTACCCCGGCAGCCACGCCCACCCCTGTGAGCGCAGAAGCAAGCTCGCCCCCTCCCACCGACCCGGTTGAGACCCCGGCGGTTGAGCCTACGGAACCTCCTACGCCAACCCCGCCCCCCACCGATACCCCCGCCCCTGCTCCAACCGAGGAGCCGGCCCCGGAAGACGGCGGGGATACAGGTCAGGTCAGCTTTCAAAAAGATGTCCTGCCTATTTTTGAACGGCGCTGCATCAAATGTCACGGCGGCATCAACGATGGGGAAGAAAGAGTTGAGGAAGGGCTAAAATTGCTCACCTACGAGGATGTTTTGAAAGGCTCCTATAACGGCCCGGTCATCGAACCGGGGGATGTGGAAAACAGCTTTCTGATCGAGCAAATTGTCAAAGGCGAAATGCCCAAAAAAGAGCCGCGTCTCCTGCCCGCCCAAATCCGCACCATCACCGCCTGGGTGGAAGCCGGTGCGCCGGATAATTAGGCCTTAGCGATTGAACCCATTGTCACCGCCCCATAAATATGATAGAATTAACCTAACCAACAAGCTTCCTCGATTACCAACCCAACAGGACGCACCTATGGAGCTGCAAATAGGCCAACTGATTACCGCCCCTTTTCTCCCCGCTGCGGCAGAAGTGAAAAAGTTTGAACCCCGCCAGGGTTATTACCAACTCGAACTCTTGCTACGCGATGGCAGCCATCAATATCTGGCCAAAAATATTTCCCCCGGCCAGTTGGCTCAAATTGAAATCCTTGAGCGAAACCCGGTGGCCTTAACCGATAACGCCGAGGATTTTTTCTTTCTCATCGAAGCCCACCGTCTCCGCCTGGCCTACCAGTTCGACCCTCAATTGGCGGTCAGTATCTCCCAGGTTGACCCACTCCCCCATCAAATTGAGGCGGTTTACCATTACGTGCTGGAATCCCCCCGCATCCGCTTCCTGATTGCCGATGACCCCGGCGCGGGCAAAACCATTATGGCCGGGCTGATTTTGAAGGAGCTGCAATACCGGCGCCTGGTGCGGCGGGTGCTGATTGTGGCCCCCGGCCATCTCAAGTACCAGTGGCAGCGAGAAATGAAGGAACGCTTCGGCCTGTCCTTTGCTATCGTTGACCGGGCCAGAATGGAATCGGCCTGGGGCGAGAACGCCTGGACGGAGCGCGACCTGTGTATTACCTCGATTGATTTTATCAAGCAGGACTCGGTGCGGGCCACGCTCAACAGCGCCACCTGGGATATGGTCTTTGTTGATGAGGCCCATAAGCTGAGCGCCTATGCCTACCAGGGCCGCGAGCGGGTCAAGATTGACAAGACCAAGCGGTATCAGGCCGGCGAAATCCTCTCCCGCCAGACCAACCACCTGATGTTTTTGACGGCCACACCCCATCGCGGGGATGAAGAAAACTTTCGTCTCTTTTTGGACTTGTTGCGGCCCGGCTTTTTTGCTCAGACCGAGCTATTGAAGGAGTCGGTTGAGCATAAGGATAACCCGGTCTTTGTGCGCCGCTTGAAAGAGGATTTGCGCCGCTTCGATGGGACGACCATCTTCCCGCCGCGCTACGTTCACACCGTCCCCTTCCGGCTCACCGAAGCCGAGACGAACCTATATAACCACGTTACCAACTACGTCCGCAACTATTTTGACCGGGCCAAAGAGAACCGCAGTATCTCCTTTGCCCTGATGATTTTGCAGCGCCGCCTCACCTCCAGCTCCCACGCCGTCTACGAGTCACTAAAACGGCGTAAGGACCGCCTGGAAGCGTTATTAGTCCTGCCGGAGCGAATTCGTCAGGATGAAGATTACCTGCGCTTGCGTGACTTGGACGAGGACGATTTGGCCGATATGTCGGATGACGAGCGGCAACAGTTGGAGGAGCGGCTGGAAAACCTGACCATTGCCAAGAACATAGATGATGTCAAGCTCGAAATCGAACAGCTTGAGGGGCTGATTGTCCAGGCCGAGCAGGTCCGCGCCCAGGAGATTGAAAGCAAGCTGGTTGGCCTGCGGGACCATGTGCTCAAAAACCTCTCTCCCCCAGTGGGGGGGAATAAGGGGGGGCGCAAACTCCTGATTTTTACCGAGTTCCGCGACACGTTGAACTATCTGGTCGAGAAGCTGCAAAATTGGGGTTACGCCGTAACCACCATTCACGGCCACATGAATATGGATGCCCGCATTGCCGCCGAGCGGGAGTTCCGCGACAAGACCCAGATTATGGTGGCGACCGAGGCGGCTGGTGAGGGTATCAATCTCCAGTTCTGCTCCTGGATGGTCAACTATGACATCCCCTGGAACCCGAACCGGCTGGAACAGCGCATGGGCCGCATCCATCGCTACGGGCAGCAATACGAAGTCCACATCTGGAATATGATTACCCGCGACACCCGCGAGGGCCAGATTCTCGACCGGATTTTTGAGAAGCTGGAACGGATGAAAGAGGCGCTCGGCTCCGACCGCGTCTTTGACATCATTGGCGAGCTTATCCCCGATACCCGCCTGGACGAACTGCTGCGTGAAGCCGTTTTTAGCCAGCGCCGGATTGAAGAGATTGAAATGAAGATCGAGGCGGTGGACGCCCAATCGCTGCAACAGACGTTGGAGCGGGTCTTTATGACCAGTTTAGCCACCCGCCACATTAACTATACCGGCCTGCTGCAAGAAAAGCTGGCCGCCGAGGAAAACCGGCTGGTGCCGGAATACGTGGAGGATTATTTTCTGCGGGCCTTCCGCCGCTTGGGGGGGCAGATTGAACGGCGGGGCGAGACCTACGCCATCACCTCTGTGCCGTATGAGCTGCGCCAGTGGGGCGAAGTTTATGATTTCAAGGCCACCTACGGCCAGATTTTCCGCGAGTACCGCCACATAACCTTCGAGAAAGCCTACGCTCAAAAGCATCCCGAAGCTGAGTTTGCCGCGCCGGGCCATCCGTTGTTAGAAGCCATCAACGAGACAATTTTAACCACCTTCGGCGGCCACGCCGAGAATTACGCCGTCTTTGGCGACCCCGAAGGCCAGCGAGAAGGCGTGTTCTGGTTTGTCCAGGGCGAGGTCAGCGATGGCACGGGACAACCTGCCGGTAAACGTGTCTTTTGCCTCTACCAAGCCACTGACGGAACCATCCAGACCGTCAACTCGGCCATTCTGTGGGACCACGAGCCTCTCCCCTCGCCCCCTGGGAGAGGGGTTGGGGGTGAGGGTGGGGGTCCGCCTCCCCAAATCAGAACCTTGTTGGAACAACGCCAGGCTATCGAAGATTACATCGTCACCCAAATCTTGTTCCCCTTCCAGGCCGAGATTGAGGCGCGTCGGGAGAAGGAAAGTCGCATCAAGGAAAAGTACGGCCTGCGCTCCCTGGATTATCTGATTCAAGAGTCGAACCAGAAGATATTGGAATATGAAATGCGCCAGGCCAGCGGCGAACAGATTGGCCTGCCCTTGCTGAATGAGCAGCGCAACCTGGAGCAGTTGCAGCAGCGCCGCGCCGCCTTAGCGCGAGAAATCCAACTGGAACGCAACCTGACTGTGGGTGAGCCGCGCATCCTGGGCGCAGCCGTTGTTGTGCCATTGGCGCAGGCTGAGGAAAAGGCTAAGGCTGAGGCTAAGGTTAAGGGAAAGATCAAAGAGGAGCGTGCTTCTTACTCAGCCTTAGACTCAGCCTCAATGCACCGTGATGAAGAAATCGAAGCGGTTGGCATGCAGGTGGCCCTACAGTATGAGCATGACCAGGGCTGGCAGCCGGAAGATGTATCCGGCGAAAATCACGGTTTCGACCTGCGCTCGACGCTTTATAACCCGGATGGTTCTTATTCTGATATTCGTTACATCGAGGTCAAGGCCCGCGCTCAAACCGGGGCGATTCGCCTCTCTTCAAACGAATGGAAGAAGGCCCGTCATTTTGGGGAGAAGTTCTGGTTGTATGTCGTAACAATGGCCGGAACCGGCCAGCCGGAGTTGCACCGGATTCAGGACCCGGCGGCTCATTTTCGGCTGGATGAAGATATTTTTGCCACCGGTTTTATTATTCCAGAGGAGAAGTGGACAAGGCAAGCTCAATAAGAGCAACATCCAATGGGTGAAGATAACGAGAGCATTTCCATTTGAGGGCGAATTTTTAGACCAGTCCACCCGGAAATGAATTTCCGGGCTATCCAACAGCGCCGGATCAATCCGGCTAGCCTCGTTCACGAGGCGCTATTTACTAGCTCGGCGAGTTCATCGCCGAGCGGGTTATGATATACGACAAGTTCGCCCCAAAAGTGAAATACACCCAGATAACCGTGTGGTTGCGCAATGCAACCACACCTGCTAAAATAACCTCAGTCTCATATTCTGGAGGTTAAACCATGCCCATTTTACACGTGCGCAACGTGCCCGATTCCCTGTACGAACGCATCCGCCAGCGGGCTACTCAGCAGAACCGCTCCATCAGCGCCGAAGTAATTAGCTTGCTTGACAAAGCCCTGACCCCGCCGGAGTTATCCCAGGCCGAGGTGCTGGCGAACATCCGGCGCAGACGATTCTTCCGCCCCGCTGACCAGGGCGCGCCCGACAGCGCCACCTTGCTGCGCCAGGACCGGGAGCGATGAGGGCTGATTGCGTTGTTGACGCCAGCGTGGGCGTCAAACTCTTTGTCAATGAAGAGGGGTCGGAGCTGGCGGATCGTCTGTTTGCCCGCTTGACCGCCCAGCCCGCCCCGCAGTTTTATGTCCCCGACCTGTTTTACGTCGAGTGTGCCAACATCTTGTGGAAATATGTTCGCCGTTTTGGCTACTCGCCCGCAAACGCTCGCCAGGATGTGGCCGATTTGGGCGCGCTGGCCCTGGTAACAATTTCAACCGCCGACTTGCTCGAACCGGCCCTGAACCTGGCCCTCACGCACGATATTACGGCCTATAATGCCAGCT
The DNA here is from genome assembly GCA_015075405.1 of Anaerolineales bacterium. GTDB lineage: Bacteria > Chloroflexota > Anaerolineae > 4572-78 > J111 > DSQQ01. Next base: position 1,917,466 of record JABTUK010000001.1, on the reverse strand, counting down.
ATGTCGCCCTGGCTCAACAATTAAACCTGCCCCTGATTACCGCCGATGCGCTGCTGGCTCATAAATTGGCCGGAAGTGGTATAATAATTAAAACCCTGGCCGAATTGAAGGACTCCGTCTGACCGAACCTGAGTGAAAAAGAAGACGATAATGATAGAAAAACTACTGAATGATTTGATCGCCTGGGCGCAAGCGCAACCCGAAATAATCGCCCTTTATTTATACGGCTCACAAGCCGAAGGTCGGGCGAATGTGCTCAGTGATTTAGATGTGGCGGTTATGGTGCAGCCTGACCTCGCCCAATCACAACTATGGCGTCTGGAAGATCGCTGGGCAGCGCAATGGCCCATAGCGGTTGATCTGTGCCTGCTCAACCTGGCTCCCCTCTCGCTGCGCTACCAGATCACGGCCCAGGGCCAACGCCTCTGGACTGCCGATCTTGGCCGGGTCGCTGAGATCGAGTCGCTCATTTGGCGTGAGTATTGGGATATGCAGCCCAAATTGGAGCAGGATTGGACCCGGTTCGTAACCGGGGTGATGGAGCAGAAAGATGAGACTGAACGAGAACAGTATCAGGCAGCGCTTGCAAAGGTTAGAGCAGTACATCAACGAGTTAGAGAAGCATCGGCCGGTTACACTGGAGATGTTAAGGAATGAATTCACCCGCCAACTGGCCGTAGAATGGGCTTTTCAAGCCGCTATCGAGAGCTGTACCGACATTGCCGCCCATCTCGTCTCGGTCTACCAATTAGGCCATCCCCAGGAAAGCCGGGATGTATACCAATTTCTAATTGATACAGGCTACCTCGACCGGCCCTTTGGTCAGGCGATGATGGCTATGGTCGGCTTTCGCAACCGGCTGGTGCATCTCTATTGGGATGTGGATGTGGAGAAACTGTACCAATATCTGCAAGAGGACCTGAAGTTGCTCCGCCAGTTTCGTGATTTTACGCTCCAAATCATAACTGCCGAAGAAGATAGCGATTAATATGCAAAAACGCCTCATCGAATACGACCTCCCCCTGGCCGGCATCTCCAAAGAATCGGCCCACGAATAGAAGCTCCGTCACCATTACCTGCCAATTTGCCTTGAGGGGGATAACTAATAATAATCAATAGAAATTGAAAGTACAGGCGTAGTCATTGATCAGCAGGAGGACAAGATGAGTCTAAATGAGATTGTCCAGCAAAAACGTGACGATATTTTAAGGATTGCCGCCAAGTATGGCGCCTATAACGTCCGCCTTTTTGGTTCGATCGTTCGGGGTGAGGCTGACCAGGAAAGCGATGTTGATATTTTGGTTGACCTGGAACCGGGGCGCAATTTGCTTGATTTGGGTGGTTTGTTAATGGAACTGCAAGAGTTACTCCAATGTCGAGTGGATGTCATCACCGAGCGAGGACTGCGACCCCGCCTCCATGATCTGGTTTTGACTGAGGCAGAACCCTTATGAGAGATGACCGCCAAAGATTATTAGATGTCCAGGAGGCCATTGAACGGATTGAAAAATATACTACTCAAGGTCGTGCTGCTTTTGAGCAGGATGAGTTGATCCAAACCTGGGTAATTCATCATCTTCAAATCATCGGCGAAGCCTGTCGGGCCATCTCGCAACCCCTAAAGGACCAATACCCCACGCTGCCTTGGACCAAGATTATCGGCATGCGCCACATTCTGGTTCATACCTATTTCGGCATTGATGAAGAGATTGTCTGGTCTGTTATAGAGCAGGATTTATCTGGTCTTAAACGCGACATTGAAGCCATTCTTCAGCAATTGGGACATGATTAACCACATAGAGCTAACGTCACGATACCCCCCGGAGAGAATGTTTTAATGCAAAAACGCCTCATCGAGTACGACCTCCCCCTGGCCGACATCTCCGAAGAGTCAGCCCGGGAGAAGAACATCCGCCACGGCCACCCCTCGACCCTGCACATCTGGTGGGCGCGGCGACCGCTGGCCTCCTCGCGGGCCACGGCTTTTGCCGCTCTGATTGACGACCCCGGCGAGGACAATCCCCGACAGCGGGAATATCTGCTTGACCTCGTCAAGCGTATCACCCCCTGGGAAGCAGTCAAAGACAAGCCCCCCTCTCCCGATGAGAGAGGGACTGGGGGTGAGGGCTGGCAGGCCATCGAAGAAGCCCGCCGACTGATCCAGCAGCAGTATGGCCGCCCACCCCGCGTGCTCGATCCCTTCTCCGGCGGCGGCTCGATTCCCCTGGAAGCGTTGCGCCTGGGCTGCGAAACTTACGCCAACGACTACAACCCCGTCGCCGTCTTCATCGAAAAAGCCACGCTGGAATGGCCGCAAAAGTTTGGCATTGAAATAGAATTGCCGGTGAGTGAAGCAGAACAAACAAACTCCGCTTCCCAACTGGAGCTTACCATTGGCGACGAAAATCATAAATCCAAAATCGTAAATCTCTTGGCCTATTTGGTGGAAAAGTGGGCCAACATTATTTTAGAAGAAGCCCGCGCCGAGATTGGCCGTTTTTATAAACCCTCCGCAGATTTCGCAGATTACACAGATGATAAAAATAATAAAAAATCTGCGCCATCTGCGAAATCTGCGGATTGGATCCCCGTCGGCTACCTCTGGGCGCGCACCATTCCCTGCCAGAACCCGGCCTGCGGCGCAGAAATCCCCCTCATCAAGCAGTTCTGGCTGGCTAAAAAGGATAACAAACAGATTGCCTACCGCCCTCTTCCTGTTTCCCCCCTCTCCCGGCGGGAGAGGGGGCCAGGGGGTGAGGGCCAGGCTGTGGCTTTTGAACTCCTCGACAGCGCCGCCGCCATCAAAGCCGCCAACTTCAACCCCGACGAAGGCACGGTGACCGGCGGCGACGCCCGCTGCCTGGTTTGCGGCCAAATCACCAAAGCCACCGATACCCGCCGCCTGGCCCGCGCCGGCCAAATGGGGGAGCGAATGGTCGCCGTGGTGGAGCACCACCCCCGGCAGAGCGGCAAACGCTACCGCCTGGCCGCCGCCGCGGATGAGGCCGTTTTTGCTCAGGCTGCCGCTTGCCTGGAAGAGAAACTGGCGAATTGGCCCTATCTGGAAAGCCCGCTGCCGGATGAGACGATGGCAAACGACCTGCGGAATTTGTGGGTGCAACTTTATGGTTTTTCCAAGTTTCAAGACCTGTTCAACACGCGGCAAAAGCTGGCCCTGGTCACCTTTTTGGAGAAAATCAAGGGCAGCTATGAGCGGGTGTTGGCGGATTGTGAGGTTATTTATCCACAGATTACGCAGATGGCGCAGATTAAAAATAAAAAATCTGTGGATTTCTCCCCCGCTGAATTGGCCAGGGCGGTGATGGGGTATTTGGCTCTCACACTCACTCGAACTTCAGAATTCACTTCAACGCTTACTCGGTGGTATTCTGAGGCTGAAGCTCCTCGCAATGTATTTTCACGTCAAGCACTGCCAATGCTTTGGGATTATGATGAAAATAACCCATTCAGTAATATAGCAGGCTCTTGGAAAGCAATGTACGAAAGAATGCTCTATGGAAGCAGAGAGAGCTTTGAAGGGTATTGGAAATATGCTGGCATTGTCAGTAATTACTCGGCAACTAATCTCCCATTTGTCGAGAGATATTTTGACGCTATCCTAACTGATCCGCCTTATTACGATAATGTACCCTATGCCGCCCTGTCCGATTTCTTCTACGTTTGGCTCAAGCGTGCTGTTGGTGAGCAATTCCCGGAACTATTTGCCACACCAGTAGTATCTAAAACTGATGAAGCAATTATGGAACCGACTCGTCACGACAGCAAAGAGGCAGCCAAAGCCTTTTTTGAAGATCGATTGGGGCAATCTTTCAAAGAAATGCATCGGGTTCTCAAGGCGGGCGGGGTGGCGGTTATCGTTTACGCACACAAAACCACCGATGGCTGGGAAACGATGCTCAATGGGTTGGTGCAGGCTGGCTTTGTTGTCACCGGCTCTTGGCCCATGCACACTGAAAATAAAGGACGTTTGCGTGCCGCCGCCTCCGCCGCCCTTGCCTCCTCCATCTACATGGTCTGCCGCAAAATGGAGCGGGCGCCGCTCGGCTTCTGGAATGAGTTGCAGCCCAACATCCGGGCGCGGGTGGAGGAAAAGTTGGGCCAGTTCTGGCGGGAGGGCATCGCCGGGGGCGATTTCTTCATCTCGGCTATCGGGCCGGGGATGGAAGAGTTCTCCCGCTACCGGCGGGTCGAAACCTACACCGGCGAGCCGGTCGGCGTGGATACCTTGCTGGCCTTCATCCGCCAGGTTTCGACCGATTTCCTGGTCAACCGTCTGCTCAAAAACGCCAGCCGCGAATCTATTGACAAAGAGGCCCAATTCTACCTGACCTACCGCTGGACCTTCCTGGAAAACAAAGTTCCTTTTGACGATGCCCGCAAAATCGCCAGCGCCGAGGGGGTGGATTTGGAACAGTTGTGGGGTAAGGGCGGCTTTGTCCGCAAAACCGGGGCCGACATCGAAGTGTTGGGGCCGCACAAGCGGGGCGAGGTCGAAGCGGTGGAAAATATGGTAGACGCCCTGCATCGAGCCTGCCAGTTGTGGGAAAGAGGCCGCAAAGCCGACCTGACCCAACTCCTGGCCCAGACCGGCTACGGCCAGAGCGGGGCCTTCTGGCAGTTCGGCCAGGCGGTGGCCGAGTGTCTGCTGGACGGCAGCAAGGAGAAGCAACTGCTGGAAGGCTTGCTGGTGGGCAAAGAAACCTATATCCGGGGCAGCGCGGAGGCCGTCGAGGCGGCCCGCAAGCCAAGAGCTGAGCAGGGACGGTTGTTTGATTAGTCCGCAGATTTCGTAGATTGCGCAGATAAAAAATTAAATCTGTGTAATCTGTGTAATCTGCGGACAAAAACAAGGAGCAGACTGTGACTCAGCGAGACCCAAATACATTCGCCATCATCGGCGCAGCGATGGAAGTGCATCGAGAACTGGGCAGCGGTTTTTTGGAAGCCGTTTACCAGGAGGCCCTGGCGCTGGAGTTTGACCGGCGTGGTATACCCTATCAGCCGCAAGCCGAACTGCCCATTTTCTATAAAAATCAGCGGCTGAAGGCCATCTATAAAGCCGATTTTATCTGCTACGGGACCATCATCGTTGAGCTAAAAGCTCTGGCCAGACTCAGCGGGCTAGAAGAAGCCCAGATCATTAACTATCTGAAGGCAACCGGTCTTCAAATTGGTCTGGTGCTTAACTTTGGTACGCCTTCCCTTGAGTACAAACGCTTTGCTTACACCAAAAAGTAATCCGCAGATGACACAGATTTCATAGATTAAAAGAATAGTATCTTCTCAATATGTAGGGGCGAACCCTTGCGGTCGCCCCATAGGGCAGGCGCAAGGCCGTGCCCCTACCCCGAATTATTGAGCAGATACGATTAAAAGAATAAAAGAAAAAATAGAAATCTGCGCCATCTGCGTAATCTGCGGATAAATCCCCAGCCGAAACGAGAGAAAGCAGCTATGAGAAATTGGTTTGATATTATTACCCCCCACGCCGACATCCGCAAAGGCTACTTCGATGAAGCCGTCTTTGCCGCCGATGTTGGGGACGTAGCCGATGGCAAAGCGCCGGCTGACTACAACGACCCTTACCTCTTCTTCAAGAAAACCTACCTCACCGATGGGCTAACCAATATGCTCACCCGCGTTCACGCCAAGCTGACCACCGGGCAGGGCAGCGGCGTGATCCAGGTGCAAACCCCCTTCGGCGGCGGTAAAACCCACGCCCTCGTCACCATTTATCACTACCTCAAACACGGTGATAAAGTCAAGGAGCTGCTTCCCGCCAACGTGCCTGCCTCACCCTTCGCTAATCTCCCCTCTCCCTCGGGGAGAGGGGTCGGGGGTGAGGGCATAGCCGTCATTGCCGGCAACCACTGGGACCCGCTGGCCGGTAAAAGCAGTGGGGGCCTCACCCGGCGCACCTTTTGGGGCGAAATCGCTTTTCAAATCGGCGGCCAGACCGGCTATCAACTGTTCCGAGACAACGACGAGCAGCGTATCTCGCCCGGCAAAGAAAAGCTGCGCGACTTTTTGGCCGCTCACCAACCCTTTGTCCTGCTCTTCGATGAGGTGCTGGAATACATCAATCGCGCTCTTGATGTGCGCGACCAGTTGGGGGTATCGCTGGGCACGCAAACCTTCTCCTTCTTCCAGGAGCTGACCGAGGCGGTCTCGACCCTTCCCAACGGCATGTTGGTTGTCACCCTGCCTTCCAGCCAGTTAGAAGATTTTGGCGAGCGCGAAGAAGAAGCGCTGGCGCGTCTGAGCAAAATCTTTGGCCGCCTGGAAAGTATCGAAACGCCGGTGCGAGGCGAAGAAATTTATGCGGTTATCCGGCGGCGGCTCTTTGAGGTCGAAAATCTACAGGCCAGAGACATGCGCGAAACCGTTCATCGCTACTTTCAGCTTTACCAGCAGTACCGCGATGATCTGCCCGCCAAAGCCCGCGACCTCAACTATAAAGAAAAAATGGAGCTGGCTTACCCCTTCCACCCCGACTTGATTGATATTTTGGTCGAAAAGTGGAGCACCTTCTCCTCCTTCCAACGCACGCGGGGCGTGCTGCGCCTGTTAGCCAACGTGGTCGAAGACCTCTACCAGCGCGAAGTCAACATTGACCTGATTTTGCCCGGCGACATCAACCTGGAAAAACCGGGTATCCGCCAGGAATTTCTCAAGCACATCGGCAGCGAATATGAAGGGGTCATCGCCTCCGATATTGCCGGTCTGGAGGCCAAAGCGCAGGCGCTTGATAAGGCCAATCGCCCCTGGAAACATCTGGCTCAGCGGATTGCCAACGCCATTTTCTTTCACTCCTTCAGCGCCGACGACTCTGAAAAAGGGGCCAGCCTGGCCTACCTCAAATTGGCCGTGCTGCGCAGCGATACCATTCCGGCCCTGGTCACCGATGTCTTGCAAAAGCTCGCCAATGAATTGTGGTATTTGAACAACCGGGTGGATGTTTTCTACTTCTCCCGTATCCCCAACCTCAACCGCATGATTTTAGACAAAAAAGAGCTTTATAACCAGACCTACGAGGCTGAACTGAAAGCTATCATCCAAAAAGAGGTGGGCAGCAAATTCACCGCTTATCTGTGGCCCGAAAGCAGCGAGGCGCTGGCCGATAACCGCAGCCTCAAATTAGTCATCCTGCGCCCCGAAGACAACGGCGCCCAAATTCCGGCCTGGATCGAGCGCAAAGGCAACGCCTTCCGCGAGTACCAGAACACCCTCTTCTTTGCCCTGGCCGACACCGCCGCCTTTGCCAAAATGCGCGAAGATGTCAAAACCTACCTGGCCTTGCAGGAAATCGAAGAGACCGTGAAGGCCGGCGACATGCCCCCCTTGGAAACCAAGAAGGACGAAATTCAGCGCCGTCTGCGCGACCTGCGCCGAGACTTCTCCTACAGCATCCGGCGCATGTATCACACCTTACAATTTGGCTCACAAAGGCTCGACCTGGGCCAGCCCACCGCCGGCAACGAAGATATGAGCACCTGGTACTGGCGTGAACTGACCGATGGCAACGTCGGGGCTATTGTCGAACAGTTGGGCTATCGCCTCATTGTCAACAAACTGCTGGCCGGAAATGAGCAGGTCGCCTCGGCCGTCATCCTTGACCAATTCTACAAAAACCCCGACCTGCCCGTACCCGCCCAGCCGGAAGTAATTGCCCGAGCTATTCAACTGGGCGTCAAGGAAAGAGCTTTGGGGCTGACCGAAATGATTGGAGAGGAACTTTCGCCTCACAAACTCAAATATGGCGACCCCATCTCTTTAGACACAGTCGCCTTTGAACCGGGGGTTTACATCGTCACCCAACGCAAAGCCGAGGAACTCCTGGCCCAGATTCCACCCCCTATTCCATTGCCAATTCCGAAACCACCAGAAGACGAGGGGGTTGAACCACCCCTTCCCCCCACGCCACCTCCACCCCCGCCCCCGGTGGACAAATACAAACGGGTTCGGCTGGTCATCACCGACATCCCGGCCGGCAAAATTGCCGATGTCAATCGGGGCGTGCTGCTTCCTTTGAGCAGCCTGGTCAAAGATATGAAGTTCACCCTGGAAATTGATGTCGCCAGCGAAGAGGGCCTGCCCAAAGCCACGTTAGAGAACAAAATCAAAGAAACAATTCGCCAGATTGGGGCCTGGCTGCGCGAGGAAAAACTGGAGTAAAAATACTTATAGTCCTCCAGATAAGTTTTCGCTTGAAGGTATGACGTGATACGTGATGCGTGATGCGTAAATCCTCACGTATCACGCATCACGTATCAGGAACCATCTGATTTTTGGAATGCGGGGGGTGAACCAGTGATCGTTGCGGATATTTGTAACGGGTAGCTGGCAGAGTTAACTCTGCCGAGGTCAATGTCATTAAGTTAAGCCGGAAAACCGCATCCTGAGTAGCGCGGAACGAAGTGGAGCGCGTATCGAAGGGTGCAGGTTGGCAACGACTCTCTCGTGACGCAGCACCCTTCGATACGGTTCGCTTCGCTCACCTACTCAGGATGCTGCGTCATGAGAACTTCCTGAGCTTGTCGAAGGGTTTGTCGAAGGGCTGTTTAACTTAATGACATTGCTGCCGAGGTTACAATTGGATCGTCCCATCGGGCATGGTGGCCCCGCGCAGGTTCGCCCCGCGCAAATCAGCGTTGCGCAGGTCGGCTTTAACTAAATTAGCGTAACCCAGATCGGCGTCGCGCAGGTCGGCCTCCCTCAAATCGGCCTGGCCCAGGTTGGCTTCGCTCAAAATAGCGCCGCGCAGATTAGCCCCTTGCAAGTCGGTTAGAATGAGGTTGGCCCGGTGCAAATTGGCCCCGCTCAAATTGGCCTGGCGCAGGTCAGACTCGCCCAGGTCGGCTTCGCCCAAATTAGCTCCGCTCAGCTTGGCCTCCCGCAGGTCGGCCTCGCTCAGATCGGCTCCGTACAGGTCAGTTTTGCTTAAATCAATCCCTTGCAAGCCGGCCCCGCGCAAACTGGGTATTTCGCCCCGGCTGCGCGCGGTTTGGATAATTTGAAGTGCTTCTTCGTGTTCCATTTTTCGCTCATTCGCTCTCCCCAGCGTAACTACTCAGCCATGTCATTTCGACCGAAGGGAGAAATCTCCGAGGCCGATATAGTACGGTAGATACGCTTCGTGTTGGCCTACGGCCTCGAAATGACATGAGGGAGTTACTCCCCGGCGAAGGTTGGCTGCCCGAACCTCATAATCCGGTTATTGTCAGCATCGGCCACCAGCAGGTTGCCCTGCGCGTCTACGGCCAGGCCGTTGGGCAGGGCAAACGAGGCCGGATCCTGGCCGTATTGCCCCCACGTGCCTAGCACATTGCCCGTGTTATCGTAAACAATAATCCTAAAACCTTCCGGGTCGCTGACAAAAACCCGGCCCTGCTTGTCAACCGCCAGCGAAGGCTTGTTGACCACGCTTTCACTCTCCCAGCCGCTAACATCCCATTGGGCCAGCGGATTGAAGTTAGGGTCAAACTTTTGCACCCGCCGGTTCCAGGTATCGGCGACGTAAATATTGCCCTCTTTATCAATATCAATCCCAACCGGCTCTTCAAACGCGCCGGGGATGATGCCCGCGCCGCCCCAGGCCGCGATAAATTGGCCGGCGGCGTTAAATTTTTGGACCCGTTTGTTGCCGGTGTCGGTTACGTAAACATTGCCTTCGGCGTCAACGGCCAGGTCGCGCGGCCCCCAGAATTTGCCCGGTTCGGACTGCGGGTCGCCCTGCTGAACATTGGCAAAGGCCCCAAACTCGCCCTGATACTGGCCAATCGAGCTAAAGCGCTGCACCCGATGGTTCCAAGTATCGGCCACGTAAACGATGCCATTGGGGGCCACGGCAATGCCCCAGGGTTCATTGAACTGGCCCTGCCCGGTTCCCTGGCTGCCCCATTTGAGAATAAACTTGCCATCACTGCCAAAAACTTGAATCCGATGGTTGCCGGTGTCGGCCACATAAATCGAGCCATCCGGCCCCACCGCCACGTTGCGCGGGGTGACAAACTGGCCGTCGGCAGTACCGTTGCTGCCCCACAAATCAACCGCCTGGAGTTCGAGCCGCTTGCCCTCGTAAGGGTCGGTTAAGGCGGCCTGGGTTAATTGGACCGGGCCGCTTTGATAGTCCCAGACCTCATTGAGTGTATCTTTGCGGATATAAACATAAAAACGGTGCAGGTAGGGCCACTCGTTAAGGGTGTAATCTCGGTAGTGGCGATAGAAAAAGATATTCCACAGGTTTTTCCAGTTTTGCCGGACAGTTTCCCGGCGAGTTTGCTGAGCTTCGGCGGTATCGGCTTGCGGGTCGGCGGGGGGCGGGCCGGTGACATAAGTTTGCCAGAGGCGGCTCAGGGTTTGATTTTTATAATCCTCCATGGGCCACCAAACCAGGCGATAATCAAAGCGGGTATACTTGTCGCCCAAAAAAGGTTTAACCTTGCTCTCGTTGGCCGAGCCGACAATCACCACCGGCGCATCCAGGCTCTCACGGTTGGGGTTCTCGCCGTAATAGGCCCGGTTGGGATATTCGCGCAGATACCATTCCAGCGGCCAGGTCGAGTCGTTATCATAGGCCACTTTGATCATTTTATCGCCAACGGTGCGGCGTGAAATATTGTCAATCTGGTTGAGGGCCAGCTTGACATCCGGCCCGCCGTGGGCGTAGACCAAAATCTCGTTAACGTAATCATAGTTGATATACGAAAGCATCCAGCTAAAGCGAATGGTTAGCAGAACGAGGACGGTCAGCAGCGTCACCAGAGCAGTCCGCACGGCCAGGCTGCGCCCCATGCGCCGGCCAAACTGCCAGACCACCCAAGCCAAGACCGCCAGAATGACCAACCCGGTGATAAATTGCAGAGTCTCATTGATAGATTGGAGCGATTGGCTCTGGAAAGGTTCGGCGGTGAAGATGGCAACCAGCGCCGGAATGACCAGCAGCAGCGCTCCGCCCAGCATAAAGCCGCCTTTTTGCCGGGCAGCGGCCCAATCAAATTTGCCCAGCGTAGTTTGGATCACATGGGCGCTCAGAAAGACCAGCGGCAGGGTCATGTGGACGGTCAACCAGGGCATTTTTTCGCCGGCCCAACTGTAGATGACAAAAGCCAGAATGGTCCAGTAGATGGTGAAGACGGCGAAGAGGCCGGAGTCGGAGGGGTGGAGGGGCGAGGAGGCGGGAGGCGAGGACTCGACAGAGAGTTCTGGCAGGCTGGCGTCGGCGTAGGCGGGGATGGGCTGGCCAAAGAGCAGGCGGCGGAACAGGTAGGCCAGGCCGCCGATGAGTCCGACCAGCAGCGGTAAAAATTCGTACATGGGCACCAGGAAGAGATAGTAATACCAGGGTTGGCTGCCTCGCTGCACGTCGCTTTGACCAACCCAATAGGTAATCGCGCCGATACTGCCGGTGTAGAGGCCGCGAATGTTGGAGAAAAAGGTGGTATGCAGCAGCACAAAAATGATGACGGCCAACAAGGCCGCTTTGCCCACCTCGATCATTTGCGGCCGCACGCTCAAAAGAGCCTGGGTAACGGGCCGGTTGGTTCGATCTACGCCTAATTGAATCAGCACCGCCGCGCCGAGGATTTGCAAAATCAGGATGAGCAGGCCGATGACCTCCCAGGTGTCGAGGCCGGGGTCGCCGGCGGAGCCTTCGGCGGGGGCCTGGCTCATGAGGTAGGCCTCCACGCCGATGCCTACGACCATCAAACCCAACAGGATAAAGGTCGCCAGGCGGCGGTTAGCCAGGGAAAGGTTCTCCCAGATGTAGGCCATGCCAATAAACGTTACCCCAATAAAGCCGTGAATGTAAGCCGCTTCCATGGTTGACAGCATCAACGAGACTGCCGCCGCGCCAATGTAGAGCCAGCGCGTAGCCCGCGTGCGCATGTACTGGAAGAAGGAGAGGAACATCAGCAGGGTGAAGAAATCAAGGAAAGTATCGTGGCGGATGTAGCGGCTGTAATACAACAACCCCGGCGAAATCAGGATCATGAACGAGGCCGCCAGCGCCCCCACTCGCCCCAGCCAGGGCCGGAACCAGTAGGGCAAAATGACCATGGCAATACCAAACAGCGCCGGACCAATGCGGGCAGTAAAGTCGTTGTCGCCAAAGAGAAAGTACATCAGCGCCGTAATGTGGAACAGCGACGGCCCGTGCATGAGCGGGTCGTGCTGGTAGCCTTTCCCGGCGTACAGATTCCAGGAGTAAAGGGTGTGCAGGCTCTCGTCGTGGCTCATCACCCGCGCCCCCAAATCGTAAAAGCGGGTGATGACGGCGATGATAAAGAAGATAATGTACAGGGTCAGCTCCCAGTTCAGGGTGAATAGGGAGAGAAAGGGGGTGTCGAGACTAAGTTTTTTTTGGAGAGAATCGGTTTTGATGGTCATACTAAATCCTCGAATCGGCAATCAGTTTCAGTAGATCCAATTTTTCACCGTAACTGGCGCATCCCTATGCGTCAGCGGGTGGCATAGGGATGCCACCCTACGGGAAATTTGGATCCACTGAGTTTAGCTAAAATTAACACTAAGTCTAACCCGCAATTTTGCATTTAAGGTTTGCACAAACTTATCTTTATTGGGAAGACCCGGATTATTACGCATGGCTTGAAAAACTTCATCAACCGTCATTGAGATGAAACGAGTTGGTGTAAGAGTCAAGCGATCATCCTTCGGAACCAAATTGTATAGAGCAAAGTGGGAAGCATGCTCAGCCGAATAACCACTTTCCTTAAAGCCGTATCTTTTGGCTAAATTAGCGTAAATATACTCTTGGATTACCCAATAGCATTTTATGTCCCAAGCTTCGTAGACAATACCTTTGTTCAACAATTGGGTCATTGATCGTTTAATAGTATCGTAGGTATTCATCCCAAAGGGATAACTCTGCTGGGCTTCAACATCCTTACCCGTGACAAAATCCCGTATTCCTTGAACAACTTGTCCTGTTCCGGTTGTAGAGTCCGTTTGAAACTCTATTGGAACAAAATCATCCACTTCAGCCTTCATTGGTTTGTGACGGATTAAAACATAATCTATTGTGCCTATATTCGGAAGTTTAACTTCAGGAAATGGGATAACGTTATTCAAATTACCAAAATAATGTAACGCAATGTCTTCCAGAATACGAGGTATTCCCTCAATATTACCTGGCTCCTCAAAACGACGTGGACAAATCGCATTAATTGCACCCCGATGTTCCACTGAACAAACCCCAAGAGGGTAATCAATCAAACGACTCTTTTTATTGCAGATTTTGTCTACAAATGGACACCAGTGTCGTTCCCGTACCAGCCGTGCCTCATCCGATCTGTTTCGGATAGGATAACCAAAAATCTCAGCCGGGCGATTACCTGGGCCTTTTGCCATTTGCCCCCCTATTTTGAATAAGTGAGCGCCATTTGGAACGAATTTCATCTGCTGAATAATCACTCTCTAAAAACCAACCCAAAGCAGCGCTACATTGTCGGCAAAAAGTCTCGCTGTCGCTTGTGTCTATTGTTGTGACGGGCAGCCAATTTTGTGGGGAAGTAGAAGTTTGTCCCTCAAGCGCAAGAACCAAAATAGAATCGTGCTTGATTGAATTAATATTATTGATATGAACTGAAATGGGGTGCTCCGAAAAAACCGCATAGGCATTCATCAATTTGAAACCGGCGGATTTGAGAGCAATCGTCAATTCTGCCCAGGCATTTGGGTCCCAATGATGGAAAGTGAACACCATTCGCCCTGTGTCATGTTTTAATACCCGCCCACACTCTCTGAAAATGCCGGAGATGACCGTCATAAAACTTGAGCTCTCATCAGTTGCTTTGATAGCAACAGCACTATAATTGTGGTCGTAGGTCCAATCCACTTCATGGGGAAGCAAATGAGTCAGCCATACCCGGAAAAAGGTTGCTAAATCACTGTACTGCACGCTATCGTAATAAGGTGGGTCGGTGACAATCAAATCTATCGAATGGTCATCTAGGGGTAAGCAGCGAGAGTCGCCATGAATAAGCCGAAATTTTTGTCGTCCGTCGAACAATGCTGCCTGATTAAAAACTTCAACACCGCCATCTAATTCCCCAGGAATTTTCACTAACTGCGTTTGACCATTTGACTTTATTTTTCGCTCAACCGGCGCAACTGCCCATTGACGCCCTCGCGCAATACGATCACGAAAAAGTAATTGCAAATTGCCAGAAGATTTTTCACGATTGACCGGGTTGTTTTCCAAAGCGGTATAGGGGAAGTTATAAGCGTGTAAGGCAAAGACATGACGAATAGCTCCAGGCCGACGCTTGAACCAACCTTTATAACCACACAATAACGAGTTAAATTCCAGGGATGTCGAAATCAGCATCGCTAAATTCAGCTTAGCAGCGCCCTGATAATCCTGCAATAAGTGAATGGCTTGATAAAGATACAACAATTGACGCGAGGAAAAAATATCCACGTATGAATGGATATTCCGCCCCAGCAAGTCACCAGACTTTGGGCCTTTTAGCACAACAAAATCATCCAATGACCCAAAATCTATCTGATTTCTTTGCTGATCGGCTGCCTGGATTCGCTTCATATCTTCTTCGCCCGGCGAGCGGAAGAACAGTCCATGCTCTGGGCAAACACCAATAACCGCGATTGGGACGTAACGATGGTGGTAAGGTATGTCTAGAAACTCTTGATATTTTTGTCCACAGGTTAAACATACCTTTTCAGACTTAGTAATTAGGCGAGGTGTTTTCATCGGGCCTGTTGGGCGAGTTGTGCTATCGGTAATTTCCCAACTATCTGCCCAAATACGGAGGGTGCGATCTGCCTCAAGGCGTAATTCATATTGTTCAATCTGCACTACTTCTCCACAATTACAGAACTTTCGCAAGCCGTGCAGAACGTATTGAGCATCAACTGTTTGTTCACAAATGGAACATTCCGTCTGAAAATAGTAGCTTATATTACTGTACAGACTCGCAAAAAACTGATTAAAGGCTGTTTGTAACTCACTAAGGTTAACTTGGGTGAGCGAAGCTCTGGCCTGCACCACTGGAATGGGGTCTATATCTGCCCCTATAACATTCGCCCCCAACCGAATTGCCTCGTGAAGTGTTGTACCCCCACCCATCATAGGATCAAGTACAATTTTACCTTCCAATCCTCCTGGCGCGTAAAAATCGCGGCGCTCAGGATCAAGCACAAACTGCTTTAATATTGCCCGAAAAGTAGTTCCACACCGCCGCGCCCACCATTTATGCAGATAAGTATTAGGACGAAATAGATGTTTATTGAAAACCTCTTGCCGAGAAAGTTCATCGGTGAACGCTTCCGGGAAAGACTCGTCAATTGCCAAGCTATGCTCAGTTTGAGAAAAACGATATAACTCGTCAAAAGCTAATTGACGAACTTCCCGGATCATTTTTTCGCTTGTCATTGATAGAATAATACCTGCAAAATCCTAAAAAACTCTTAACATCCCATTAAAACAGGATGAGAATTTAACCCTGCTCCGGGCTGAGCCACAAAATAACCCGGCTGCCATCGGGGCGGAGGTTGGGGATGTGGCGATAAATCAGCCAGTTGAGCAACTGCTGCGGGGTCAGGCCCACCGGCGACCAAACCGCATTAATCACAAACTCCTGCCCCAGGTAGGGCTGGCCGATGCCCAATTCAACCCCGGCCGGGGTAATAATGGCCATCGTCGGCGGCGCTTCGGCGGCGGAGTTGACCAGGGTCAAATTCTCCAGATCCCGCAGCCGCCACAGCAGGGCCGGTTCGCTGACGCCGGCCAGGGTAGTGTCTATAGCGGTGATTTGCCCGCCGGTGCGCTCCGCCGATTGGCGGGTCAGGGTTTCGGTCAAATCGAGCAGGCCGGTCGAGGCCGGGATGCCGGCCAGCGGTTGGAAAGCCAAATCCATGAGCGGCCCAAAATTCAAGCGCCAGCCGATGCTGACCGCCATAATCAGCCCCAGCGCCACCCCCGCCAGGGCCACCCCGCGTCCGGCCACATTCGGTTGAGCCATAAAGCCAAAAAAGATAGCAATAATCAGAAACAGTCCCAGGGCCGCAATCGGCTGCAGCCAGGCATACTGGCAAATCGTATCTTCAGGCGTACAGGTGCGCACCAGCCAGCCGGTCAGGCCGATGTAGCTAAAGACGGCAATAACCAACCCGGCGGCCAGCAGCAGTCCTTCATTGCCCCAACTCCCCTCCTGCTCCAACCCCTGCCATAATTCGGCCAGGGCCAGGGCGGCCAGAAAAGCCAGGGGTACCAGGGGCAAAATAACGCTGCCGCTAGACCGGCCAATCATCGCCACGTCTAAAACCACCAAACCGATAAACCAGGCGGCCAGGGTTTGTTTCAGCGCGTCCTTATCCAGCAGGCTGTAGGCCAGCCCGGCCAGGCCAGCCAGCACCAGCAGCGGTTCGTAGATGGTCAATAAAAAGACGGCGTTAAAACCGGCGTCGGGCCGGCCCTGGAGACCGAACCGGCTCAACCAGTCCGGCAAAAAGCCGCTCACCATGCCCAGCCCGCCGATATTGAACAAACCCGCCGTTGCCAGGAGGGCCAGACAGGCCAGGAAAAAGAGGCCGGCGCGGCGGAAGGAGGGAAGATGGAAGATGGAAGATGGAAGATGGAGGGTGGAGGGTGGAGGGTTGGAAGGAGCAGGTTGAGAGGAGGTTTGACCATCTTCGTTGTTAACTTCGGGGGTGACGGTTGGCGGCAGGCTGTCGGTTTGAGGTTCGGACGCAGTAGTTGGCGATGGGTTTGAACGAATTAAGCCCTGGTCCCACAAGGTTTTGAAAGCGGAAAATTTAACCAGAATAACCAGGCCAAAGACTATCAAGATTGAAACAACCATCGGCCCGGCGGTGAATAACAGGGCCAATCCGGCGGCGACTAACAGCAGCCAGCGCTGCTGCCCATCTTCGGCCCAGTTGAAAAAGCCGGCGACGACCAGCAGCGCCCCGGCGGCCAGGGCGACTTCGCTGTTGAGAGTGCGCGACAGGAACAGGGCCGTCGGCGAGAAGGCCAGCAACGTAGCGGCCAACAGCGAGGCCCGCTTTCCCAACTGGCGGCGCAAAGTCAACGGCAGCAGGGTGAGCAGCATTCCCAACAGCGCCGGGGCCAGCCGGGCGGTGGCATCACTCACCCCGAACAGCCAGAAGGCCAGGGCGTTCAACGACAGCAGCAACGGGCTGTAACTCTCGGCGGTGGGCAACTCGCCCCGGTACAATTGGAGGGCCGGCCAGCTCTGGGCCGCTTCGGCGGCAGAGAGGGGATACCAGCCCAAATAACCCAGCCGCAGGGCCAGGGTCAGGCCAATCAGCAGGGTATAGAGCACCGCTTCCAGGGTGAGCCAGGGCAGCGGGGCCAGACCGGCTTCAATCTCACGCGCTTCTTCCACCGGGGGGATTGGTTCGACAGCAGGGCTGTCTTCTTTGAAGACAGGTCCTCGTTTTGCTTTAATTCTTGTGGTCAAGATTTGATCCTATCTACCTGAGTGCGGAGGTTTCTAAATCGCACCCTTCGATACGCCTTTCACTACGTTCAAGGCTACTCAGGATGCGATAGTCAAAAATCATCCTGACGCGAAGCGGGCCGAAGGCCGTATTGAAGCTACGCCCTGAGCTTGACGAAGGGGGTGATTTTTGAGCTAATTCCAAATTCAGATTATCTATAAAAATCCGGCGACGTAACTATTTCGACAATGTCACATTATTATGACAACTATTTTGATCCCATAACCGCCTGTTTTCCGGCGCTCGCCCGGCGATGAACTCGCCGGGCTACAAAACTGCGCCCGATCAATCGGGCTACTTCACTCATCAGCTTAAGTCCGCTTGATCGGACGCTGTTAGATAGCCCTGCGATTTATCGCGGGGCGAGCAACAGGGCATATCAGGCCTGGATGGCCTGGAGCATTTGTGTAATGTGACATTGTAGAAGTAGTTACTTTTTCTCAACCGACTCAGCCATCGCTACCAACTCGTCCAACGAAACAACCTCGCTGTAGGCCAGGAGTCTATACCGAACACGGTTAACTGTCCAGAACAGGGTTATCAGCCCTGGCTGCCCGCTCCAGATCCGGCTTTGCCTGTCCCAGCCGCCGCGCACCAACAGCGCCTCCTGCCCATTGAGTTGAATGGTTTCACTGCTTTCCGGGCCAACCAGGGTTTGCACGTTCTCCGGGCCGGCAGCGTAAACACTCAATTGAACAAAGCCGTTCTCGGCATCGCGCCAGACCATTTTGACCATCGCCACCGGCGACTGCGCCACCTGCACTTGACCCGTGTCCCCGGTCAGACCGGCGGGCAGATAGGCCGGCAGGGCAAAGTCGAAAGGCATAGCCGCCTGAGCCTGGGCCAGCGACATCGGTTCGGTTTCCAAAGCCACCACCGTTTCGACCGGCTGTGGCCAGACCGTCCGCACAATGACCGGAATCTGCCCGACCATTTTTTGAACCTCATCGAGGGTGGCCTGCACCGGCGGCGAAATAAACAACAGGACTGCTACCAGCAAAGCGGCCAGTCCGCCCAACAAGGGGCGCGGCGTCACGCCAGCGGGACGCCTCGGCTGGGGGATCGCCTCGATCCGGCGTTGGAGTTCAATACCGGGCGACCGGCGCAAGCTGAGAAGCTGGCGGGCTATTTCAGCCTCTTCGGGCGAAAATTCCGGTGGCAATGAGGGCTTCTCCTGATCGCTCATGGGGTTTTGTCAGTCCAATGGGCGCGTAATTTTTGCATAATTCGGTATATGGCTGAGCCGACGGCGGTTTCACTTTTGTTCATCACGCCGGCGATGTGGCGGTTAGTCATGCCCGCCCCAAACTTAAGGGCAATTAGCTCCTGTTCATCCGGCTCCAACATCTGAACCAACTGCCGCAGTTCATTTTCCTCAAACTGAGCCTCCGGAGAAGGCGTCTGGCTGGGCTGCTGCGGGTGCAGGCTTAGCAACGGACGCCGGGCGCGGCGGCGTTGCCAATCCGTTACCGCGTTGCGGGCGATGGCAAACAGCCAGGTGGTAAAAGCCGCCTGGTCGGGCCGGTAGCGGCGGCGGGCGCGCCAGGCCCGCTCAAAGGTGTCAGCCGTTAAATCCTCGGCCACCACCCGGTCGCCGCCGACGCGAAAGAGGCAGTAGTTGAAAACGGCATAGGTGTGGCTGCGGTACAGGTCGGCAAAGGCGGCAGCATCGAGCTGAGTGGGTGCTGTGGTTATTAAGGGTTGGTCAAGCCAAACAATCTTTTTATTCATGAAGCTAGCGCGCATTCATAATAATATACGCTGAACGGGTCAAAGTATCACCGTTGATGAAGATAATTATACGTGATACGTGATGCGTAAAAAGTCACGCATCACGCATCACTCGTCAAACTGTATCTTTGTAGCTAAAACGTAACTGCCCACCGCGCTATATCGGCCTCGGAGATTTCTCCCTTCGGTCGAAATGACATGGCTGAGCAGTTACGCTAAAACAATCATCATTGCCGCCGCCGATAAATAGTAGTGCCATCCTGTTGGAAAGCGACCTCTAGCAACTGCTCAAATTTACGCAGGCCGGGGGGCGCATAACGCTCCCGCTCAAAATCGCCAACGATAACGTAGCTGATGCCATATTTGTCCAGCAAAGCCTGGGCCTGGCGCAGGTCGGTGGTATTGTAAAGCCGGTCAATGTCCGGCTCACGGCGGCCCGGTTCATCGTAATTGCCGCGCCATTGGCTCTGATGGCCGCCCCAGCCGAGCAAGGTCGGCAGGCCGGTCATGGCTGAAATACGGCCTGAGTAATTATACGCGCCATATTCGCCGGCTGGCGCGCCCGGCGCTTCCAGAATGACGGCCTGATCGGGCGCATTGGCCCGCAGCCATTCGATGGCAGCATAGTCGCCAGGACGGTGACTGGCAATCCAGGCGATGGCATTGAGCGTTGGCTCATTCTGAAAAAAGTCGGCTTTGTTCGGCGTCGCCAGAACCGGGTAGACCAATCCCCCCGCCACCAGCAAAGCCATACCAACCTGCCAGGCGATTCTGCCCAGGCCCCGTAGGTAAACCGATCCATAATAGACCGCAAAAGCCGAAGCCAGGGCCAGCAGCACCCAGGCTTGAAAATAGAATTTAAAGATGGTATTCATGCGAATACCAAAGTTATCGCGCAGGTAGATAAACTCGACGCTTAACGGCAGGGCCAGACCGACCAGGACGAGGATGAGGACGAATTGAACGGGGATGGTGTGACCGGAGACCGGGGACCGGAGACCGGCAGAAGTTTCTAATGCCAGCCTGTCCACCTCCTCGCCGCCTCCTCGCCTCCTCGCCTCCTCACCTCTTTCCAACCCTCCAACCCACACCGCCAGCGCCCAGCCCAACAGGCCGCCCACAAAAATAAAAGTCCAGGGGTTGAGCAGCCGCCGCCACAACGCGGCCTGGACTAAGGCGCTGATGGTGGAAGCGCCCAACACTTGCTGCGCCCCCGGATCATTGAGAATCCCCTGCACATAGTCGCGGCCGGCGGGGCTGAGCAGCAGGCCGGTCAGGGCCAGCAGCATGACCAGGACCGGGCCGAGGATGGTCAACAAGAGGGTTGAGCCGATATAATTTCGCCAGGTCCGCCCCTGCCTTGATAAAACCAACAGCAGCACGATGACCGCCGCCAAAAACGGGCCGAAGAACACAAAAAATTGAGGCAACCGGGTAGGATTCCACAGATTCGGCAGCATCCCCCGTGCCTGGGATTGAAAGGTGGCGTAGAAGGGCAAAAAGAGCAGCACGGCGGCGATAGCCAGGATACCTGTCCCGATGAGCGCAGGAAGGATGAAAAATTCCGCCTTCATCCTTCCGCCTTCATCCTTTTTACAGCCCCAAGCAAAAAAACTCAAGCCAAGAATACTCAGATAGATGGGGAAATCCCAGGCGTTCAAAAAGAAGAGGCTGCCTACCGCCAGCGCATACAGCCCAAAGGCCAGCCGCCCGCCGGTTGCTTCTAGCAACTGCGACCAGCTATATTGAAAAAGCCGGCTGATTTTGTCAAAGATGACCGAGGACCGGGGACCAGAGACCGTTGGGAGGAAACCGACCACCGCAGCCTGATCCACCACTATTTCCTCAGCCTCATCAACAGGTTCTATCTTCTGACCCCTGACCCCTAACCCCTGACCCCTAACCCCTAACCCCCGGCTACTGAGTAGATTGAGCCCCAACGCGACTACCAGCAGCACAAAGGGCAGGGCCAAAACGTGCGGGTGAACATCGCCCAGGAGAAAACTAAAAAAGGGGAATTCGTCAATCACTTCTTGCTCACGGCCGGTCAGGGTGTAATCGGTCAGCACCCGCGAGCCGCGCCACCACCAGATGAAGCGGTCGGGAATCCAGCTATCGCCGGAGCCGGTGGGGGGGATTTTTAAATCGCGGATGTCGAGCCAGGTCCAGAAAGCGGGGGGCAGCAAAGCCGCCTTGTGCAACACTTCGAGTAAGCCTTCCAAATTGCCCAATATCGCCACAAACAGGGCGGCGATGAGGCCAGTGGAGATGGCAGGGAGGTGAAGGGTTGGAGGGTTGGAGGACTGGAAGGTTGGAAGGCTTGTCCTGAGCGAAGTCGAAGGGTTGGAAGGTTGGGGGGTGGTGACAGGTTTGGCAGCGGACTGGTACAGACTGACCAGGTTGGCGAGAATGCCGAGGGCGGCAATGAGGGTCAGGGCCAGGAGGGTAGGGATGTAAAGGTTAAAAGCTACGGTCGAGACGAGACCACTTAAACGGGTCGCCATGGCCATGAGAACATAGCCAAAGTAATAATAACTGATAGCAAAGCCAGACAGCCAGGGATCCTGGGGCGGGAAAGAGTGGCTGCGGAGAACACCATTGATGAAGGTAATTTCCATCCATTTTTCGCCGCCGGCCGTTTCGATGTTGGGATTGTAGGCTTTGAAGAGGGTCCAGCCGATAAAGGCCAGACTGAAGAGCAGTTCAACACTGAGGGCATAGCGCCATTCGCGTCGGAACCAGGCCAGCGGCGAAATATCACCAGCCCGGACCTGCTGCCGCTGCCAGAGCAGCCCCACCACCAGCGCCACCAGCAGCGCCACCACAATCCCGCCGACATTGTTTTGCAGCAGCCGAAAAGTGCCGCCCAGCCACAAAACATAACCGCTGAAAAGCAGTCCGGTTGGCCGGGCGAAGGCAAAGCCCCGGTCGGGCAGATGGCGAAACAGGCTAAACGCCAGCGGCCAGCCGACCAGGCCAAACATTAAAATAACAAACCACCAGATGAAGATGGGGTATAATTGCAATTTACTCAACCCATAAAGAAACTAACCGATTTACGATTTTAGATTTTAGATTTACGATTGGGTTGAGTTAACACCTTTAATCGTAAATCGTAAATCGTAAATCATAAATCGTCCTAACCTCCGCCGCCTATTTCACAATCCGCGTAATCTCCTTGAATTGCGGCCCTTCGGCCACGCGCAGGAGTTCAAACAGGGCCATTTCGACGCTGGTGAGGGTGGCCCCGGCTTGCTGCATGCGGGTCAGGCCCAACTGCCGGTTCTCCGGGGCGCGGGAGGAGACGGCATCACTGACCACCTGAACTTCGTAGCCAAGATTGAGCAAATCGAGGCAGGTTTGGTAGACGCAGACATGCGACTCGATGCCCGCCAGCAGCACTTGTTTTCGCCCGGTTGACTTGAGCGCATCCATAAAAGGGGGATTGCCGCAGCAGCTAAAACTGGCTTTGGCAATCGGTTGGGTGGAGCGGCTCAGGAGTTCGGCTATTTCCGGGCTGGTCGGCCCCAATTTTTCGGGCAGTTGTTCGTTCCAGAGAATCGGCAGGTCCAACACCTGCACCCCTTTGATGAGCTTTTTCAAATTTTCAAACAACATTTCTTTTTGACTCATCACCTGGGCCAGCCGGCCTTGCACATCAATGACAACTAAAGCGGTCTTGTCGAGAGTTAACATGACTAAGTTCTCTCCTGAAAATAATCCACAGATTTCGCAGATAAAAAATTAATGGTTACATATTGCGTTATTCTTACAGAAGACGCAACACGCAACACGGATTCTTATTTTTGAACCACTCTGTAAATCTTCGTCTGTTCGTTTTTAAAAATCAATTCCAGCGCCCCCTGCGCCCGGAGCTGTTCAAATTTCTCGCTGATGAACGCGCCGTGCGTAATTCGCTCAATCTGACCGTCATAAATATAGCGGATGCCCAACTGCTGAATCAACTCCAACGTTCGGGCCGGGTCGGGGCTGGACCAGAACTCGCTGACCACAAAATCTCGGTCGCCGACCTGCCAGGCGTAGCGCTGCTCGTTTTGGTGCAGGCCACCCAAAATAGAGGGCAAACCGGTGTAAGCCGCCACCCGCATCCCGCCTTCACGATAGTAACCTATCTTGGCCTCGGCCAAAATGGGCGTGCCGGGCACATTGTCTTGCAGCCAGCGAATGGCCTCGTAATCGTACTTGAGGTAAATCGGGCTGCCAGCGGGCCACTCGAACACGCCGACGGTCATATAGGCCAGGCCGTCGAGCGTGCCAATGGGTGGGCGGTTGTCGT
Source organism: Anaerolineales bacterium (assembly GCA_015075405.1). Lineage (GTDB taxonomy): Bacteria > Chloroflexota > Anaerolineae > 4572-78 > J111 > DSQQ01. The sequence continues at coordinate 1,893,912 of JABTUK010000001.1, read as the reverse complement.
CGCCGGGGAAGCGGTCATCCACACGAGTCCGTGTGCCGAGGACGGGGTAAACCAGGCAGGCCAGCAGCAGAATGACCACTACAGCCCGCCACAGAATCAGGACAGGCAGCGACCAGTGATCGCTCCAGCGCCACAGCCGGGGCAGCGCTACTGCGGCGGCAATCCCAAAAATGGCCCAAACCTGGATGTAAAATTTAAAAAGAGTGTTCATGCGGAAATATTCGCCGCCGCCCAGAAAGTCCCGCAAAAAGAAAAATTCCACACCCAGCAGGATAAGCAGGCCGGTGAAGATAATAATGCCGAGATAGGCCACCTCAACACCGATTTCGCGGCGAAAGAGGAGTAACAGGGCCAGCAACACCAGAGGCAAAAGATAAGCGGGCACAGAGTAACCCAACAACGCCAGGACGACCGCTCCCAGCAAAACCAGACCAATCCCCCACAGTACAGGCCGGACAGCATCATCAACGGGCGTCTTGACTACGGCCCGGTAAATTTCACTCAGGTGCGGCCCAACATTCCAGCGGCGCAAGCTCAAACTGAGACCGCGCAGCAGCTTATTCCGGCTGGCCGGGTAGAGCAGCGAAAGCCACAGCCAGGAGGCTAGAATGACCAGGAAAAAGCCCCAGATTTTGAGATGCTGATCCAGCGCGGTTTGGGTGTGGACCAGGCCCAGGCCGGTTTCGGCTGGAGCTTGATAGTTGGCAAAGAAGGGGGCATAGAGCAGAAATGTCAGCGCCAGGAGCAGTCCACCAAAAACCATGCCGCTGCCCAAAAGAAACAACACCCGGTTAAGGGTCAGCGGCCCACGCTCTTGCAGGTAACGCCCCAACAAAAAGGTGGCGACCATCAACCCCAGATAAGTGGGCAAATCCCAGGTATTGATAGCGGCGATAGCCCCCAACACAAAGGGCAAGGCCAGCCAGCGGATAAAGACGCGAGGGAATGAGGAGGTGAGGAGGCGAGGGAACGAATCGGCAAAAGAACGGGTCAGTGAGTCAGTAAATGATAAATTAGGTGTAAAAATAGAAAGCGGCGCTTCTGCGGCTGTATTTTCATCTTCCGGCTGCTTCGTGTCATCGAAGCTTCGCCTCTCCGCCTCTCCGCCTCTTCGCCTCTTCGCCTCTTCACGCAGCCAATTATAAGCCAAACTCAGAAACAGAACGGTGAAAGGCAACCCGATCATGTGCGGGTGTAGATCGGCAAAGAGAAAACTGAAATAGGGGAATTCGTTGATGGTGGCCGGAATAACGCGGGTGGGGTCCCAATAATTATAAATAGCCAATGCCGCGCCGCCGAGTGCTTCGACCAACCCGCTCAAGGCCAGCACAAAGGTCTGCAAGCCGGGAATGGCGCTTTGGAAGTCGCTCTGGCTCAACTTGCCCAGTTCGCGCATAAATTGAGCCGCCCCTTCCAGGTTGCCGATGAAGACAACAAAGAGGATGCCGAGGAGACCGGAGAGGATGAACGGCGAACGGCGAACGGCGAATGGCCGCGAAGCATCGTCAATAGGTTGAGGAGAAGTTGACTTGACACGTGACACTTGATACCTGACACTTGACACTTGGCTCAGATTGCCGGCCAGGCTGAAGACATTGACAGCAGTCAGGGCGGCCAGGGTGGGCACGGCCAGATTGAAGGCAAGGGTCGGCTGGATGCCGGTCAATTTGATCAATACGCCGACAATAAACAGGCCGTAGTAGTAATAATTCATGATGCCCCCGGCAAAAAAGGGATCGTAGGGGGGCATGTGGGCGCTTTTGACCACGGCGTGCAGAAAGCCGATTTCGAGCATTTTTTCGCCGCCGAGCCAGGGCTGCCACAAGTCGGGGTTGAACAGCCGCAGCAAGATGAAAAAGAGATAGACCAGGCCAAAAATAAGTTCGGCGCTGACAATGAGCGGGCGCTGCTCCTGCCAGAATTGTTTGAGCAAATTCCAGCGGAGGCGAGCGACAACCAGGCTGCAACCGCCGAGAAAAATCAGGCCCAGGATGGCCGTCGGCAGGGAATTGCTCAACCAGCCCAGGCTGCTGTTCAGCCAGACAAAGTAGCTGACCAACAGCAAGCCCAGACTCTTGCTCAGAACATAGCCTCGATCCGGCAGACCGTTAAACAGCAAAAAGGTCAGGGGTAGAGCCAGCAACCCAATCAAGGTGACAGTTAGCCACCAAAAAAGTACGGCGACCAGGCTGGAACTATTGGCCAAGCTGTTCCAGCGAAAATCGTTGACCACCGGCAACTGGTCCACCGGCGTATCGAGCAGCAGCGACTTGCCCTCGCCGGCGGCGCTGCGGCCAAACGGGACAGCCTGGGGAGTATCATTGGCGCCGCGCAACCGCATGAGCAGGGTCGGCGGGCCAACGTAGCCATAAACAGCATCCTGCCAGGTGTTGCCCAAAATGGCGTCCCACTCCTGCGGCGTAAGCGGGCGCGTCTTTTTGAACATGATCGGCTTGGGGTGGTCGTACACGGTGAAGCTTTCGTCGGCGGATTGGTCATCAATTTTAAATGGCCCCAGGCGCGGCGGCGTTTCCACCGTATAGACCTGCTGAAACCCCAATTCGCCGGAGAAGAGGGCTTGATAGTAGCGCGTGCTCATGGGGTAGCGTTCCGGCAGGCGGGGGATAGTTCGCCACAAGCGATTGCTGGCCAGGGCGATATAGTCGCAGTTCATAAGAGTGCTGCGTAGATTCTCGTACTTTTCCGGCGTGTCCTCTTCGTACATGGGCAGCTCGGGTTGAACGTAGCTGTGCGCGCCTGGATTGCCGCCCGGCTCGTCAATGGCGGCCGGGATGCCTTCGTCCCAATGCTCGCGGGCAATACAAGCGCCGTCGGGCACGTTGGCATAGGTCCAGCGGGCAAACGTGACCCAGGGATGCTCCGTACCGTAGACTCCATTGACAAAAGCCAAAGCCCAGAAAGCCGAGCCGAGGAGAGCAATAGTAGCCAGGATAACGGCTGCCGGCTTCGCTCCTTTTTGTAGCAGGGGAGCGGAGGAGCGGGGGGGCAGGAGGGGTGGAGGGGTGGAAGGGTGGAAGGGTGGAAGGCTTGTCCTGAGCGAAGTCGAAGGGTTGGAGGTCTGGAGGTCTGGAGGTCTGGAGGGTTGGGGAGAGTTATCTTCTGTCGAACTGGCTGGTTGATTAATTGCTTCAGGAGGCATCCTACTCTCTACAATCCTCGCCTCCTCGCCTCTTCGCCTCTTCGCCTCTTCGCCTCTTCGCCACAGCGCCGCTACCAGACCCGCCCCAAACAGGGTAAACAATGGTACCACCGGGATCATGTAGCGCATAAATTTAGCCAGAAAGAGACCGGTGGGGCCAAAATAGAGGACAATCCAGGCGAGGATGATCCATTCGCCGGGCAAAGCTCTGCCGCGCAGCGCTTTGAAGATGACCCAGAGCGTGCCGGCGAAGGCCAGCAGGCCCAGCGGCCAGCCCATGCCCCAGCGGAGCTGCTGCTCGATAAAGTACCAGTAGGCCGGCGTGTGACGATACTGCCGGGTAAAGGGAAAATCGGCGATGCCGCTGACCATATTCCCTTGCTCGTCAATAACCGCCCGCTTGAAGTTTTCAAAATCCAGCAACACAAACGGCGAGGTCACGGCGAAGAGGATGAAGGCGATGATGAGAGCTAACCCGGCCAAACCAAACAAGGAGATTGGAGATTGGCGATTGGAGATTGGAGGCTGGATTTCAGCGGTCTCTGGTCCTCGGTCTTCGGTCGGTGGTCGGCGGTTGGCGATCGGTGGTCGGCGACTGGCCAGGAAAACGGCTACCAGCGGCGCAACCGCTATCGGCAGGGCGCTGAATTTGGAGGCAACGGCCAGGCCAATGCCGATGCCGGTGATGATCGCCGCCCCTTTGCTTTGGCGGTCAACCATGAGGACGGCGCCATAGAGCGCCAGGAGGGTGAAGGTAGTCGAGATGGGGTCAACGGCAAAGAAATGGGCCAGTTGAATTTGCAGCACGGTAAAGGTTGAGAGGGCCGCTGCCAGCAGCCCGCCCCAGACTCCATAGAGACGCCGGCCCAATAAAAAGAGCAGATAAACCGACGCCAGATCCGCCAGGGCCATCAGCGCCCGTCCAATTTGGGCATAGCCCTGCCCGGACAGGCTCATGGCCAGCCACTGTGTCCAGTCAGGCGGCAGAACGTTGGCGGTCAGCGGGGCCAGTTTATTCAAGCCGTGAGCGATCAGAACCAGGCTATACAGGGGAAAATGGCCGTAGGTATAGCTGCGGCGCTCCTGCCGGCCCACCTCCCAAAACGGATTCAAAGTCGAGGCACGCGGGTCGAACAGGGTTGAGGGGTCGTCGGGCCAGCGAATGGTGGGGGCATAAAATACCACCGTGGAGCGCTCGTCGGGGTGAGCAAAGGTGCCGTTATCCCAGTTGAGATTGTAAAAACGCAGCCCGGCGGCGACGGCCAAAATCAGAAACAGCAGGACGGCCGCCAGGCGGCGGTTTGAAGCGATGGTCTGAAGCATGCCGATTATTGTAATCATCAGGGGAGGGTTGGGCAAGTGTTACCGTCTCTGCCAAATCTTCATCCAACCTGAGAGGCTGGAGGCATTGCTAAAGCAGCACAATTTGGTTAAAATCTATGCCTCAAGCTCAGGAGCCAATTATGAAGTGATTGGCCGGAAGTAGCTGCTCAACCATGTCATTTCGACCGCAGGGAGAAATCCTCTACAACCTTACTTTTACGTGTTGCGCCTTGGGGATTTCTCGCTCCTTCGTCGCTCGAAATGACATGAGTTTGAGTAGTAACGGCCGGAAAAATAAATGAGGATAAACCGATGACTCTGGAAACGTTCATTCAAGCAATGCCCAAAGTAGAACTGCACGTTCACCTGGAAGGTTCTATTCAACCGGAAACCCTGCTAAAACTGGCGCGGCGGCATGGAGTTGACCTGCCGGCCAAAACGGTCGAAGGCTTACGAACCTGGTATACCTTTACCGATTTTCCTCACTTTATCGAAGTATACCTGGCAGTCTCTTCCTGTCTGCGCACCCCGGACGACATCGAACTGATTGCCCGCGAGTTTCTGGCCGGGCAGGCGGCCCAGAATATTCGCTACAGCGAAGTGACCTATACCCCTTACACCCACTATAAACATCGGGGGCTGCCTTTCTCGGAGCAGTTAGCCGCGCTGAACCGGGCGCGGGCCTGGGCCGAGGCTGAGTATGGGGTAGGGATGGGCCTCGTCCTCGATATTTCGCGGGATGTCTCACCGGAGGAAGGTTTGCTCACCGCTGATTGGGCTATCGGCGCGATGGGCGAAGGCGTGGTGGCCTTGGGCCTGGGCGGCCCGGAAGTGGACAATCCACCGGAGAAGTTCAAAGAAGCGTTCGACCGGGTACACGCCGCCGGCCTGCCGAGCGTGCCTCACGCCGGTGAAACGGTGGGACCGACAAGCATTTGGGGCGCGCTGAATGAGCTTCACGCGGTGCGGATTGGGCATGGGGTGCGCTGCCTGGAAGACCCGGCCCTGGTGGACGAACTGCGCGCCCGTCAGGTTCCGCTCGAAGTCTCTCCCACCAGTAACATTTGTTTAAAGGTCTTCCCTAACCTGGCCCATCACGCCCTGCCTGTTTTGCTGCAAGAAGGGCTGTACATCACCCTCAATTCCGACGACCCGCCGATGTTCAACACAACCTTAACCCACGAATATCTGGCAGTGGCCCAAACCTTCCACTTTGGCGCAGAGACACTCGAACAGTTGACCCTCAACGCCGTGCGCGCTACGCTGCTGCCGGCCTCTGCCCGGTCAAAAATGGAAAGCGAGTTTCAGGCCGAATTTACTCGACTGCGGGCAGGGGAAGTTTGATCAAGCAGGCGCTTGAGGCAGGGTAAAGCTAAAAATACTGCCCTGGCCTGGTATCCCTTCGCTTTCAATACCCACCTCTCCGCCGAGCTTTTCGACAATGCGTCGCACGATAGATAGGCCCAGGCCCTGCCCTTCGATCCGAACCTGCCCCAATTGGGTAAAGGGTGTGAACAACCGTCGTTGCGCTGCCAGGCTGAGGCCGGGGCCATTATCATGCACCCAGAAGCGGACCTTCGGCGGTGAATCGGGCGGCGATTCCTCGTCGGGCAAGCTGACAGCTTGCCCTACCACCGTTGCGCCCAGTTCCAGGCGGGGTGGCCGACCGCCATATTTGATGGCGTTGCTGAGGTAATTGGTCCAGACTTCTTCGATCCAGGGGGCGTAGCCCAGCGCCACCGGCCAGACCTGCGGCAAAATAATCTCGGCTTGATGTTCCTCAATCAGGTGAGCCAGCCGTTGTTGCGCCTCAGCCACGATGCCCGCCATATCCAGGGGAGCTGATTTTACCTCCTTTTTGCGCACACTGGCTAAAAGGAGTAATTCACCAATAATGCTGTTCATTTTACGCCCGCTTCGAGCAATAATCTGGAGATATTTTTGTCTCTCGTTAGGCGTCAAGAGGGCATCATCTTCGATGAGGATGTCAGCGTAGCCGGTAATCGGCCCCAAAGGGACTTTCAGGTCGTGAGCGACGGTGTGGGCAAAGGCATCCAACTCCTCATTGCGCGCCTCCAGTTCAACCGCCTGTTGAAGTAGCGCCTCCTCAGCCTGCTTGCGCTCGGTAATTTCTCGCAAGGCGGCGTCGTAGAGATTGGCTCTGTCCAGGATCAATGCGGCCAATTGGGATAGCAGGATGCCTTTTTGAATTTGTTCCGGTTTGAAAGGATAATCCGGCTCATCTCGTCCTAAGGCCAGCACCCCCAAACATGCTTGACCGATCATAATGGGAAACTCGGCTACGGCGCGCAAATGAACACCGTTATAAATAGCGCGATGAGCCGCCCAGGCCGAATAATTGTCCAGGATGGCCGGCTGCCCGGTATCGTGAGCTTGCCACGACAGGAGGGCCTCATCGCGCCCGATGCGGTCGCCCAACAGAAACGGCTGGTTCTGGGTAAAAGCGCGGACAACCAATTCGTCCCCCTCTTTGAGCATAAGTTCACCATAGGGCGCGTCCAGTAAAGTGGCAGCCCTGTCAACCAGGGCTTGTAATAAATCGCCCATCTCCCGCCGGTTGAGCAAATCGAGCGTAATTTGGTGCAGCGCCACCAGAAATTCGTTCTGGCGGAGCAAGGTCTCCTCAGCCTGTTTGCGCTCGGTGATATCGCGTATAGCCGCCACCCTGACCATCCGCCCCTGGTAAGGGATGATTTTGGCCCAAATTTCAGCCGGAAAAGTTGAGCCGTCTTTTTTTAGGCCCATCACCTCGTAAGGTTTTTCGTAATCCGATTGGACATGCTGCATAATCAAATCTCGGTATTCTGGCGTAGCAAAGCCCAAGACATTCTTGCCCTTCACTTCTGCCAGTTCATAGCCCACCATCAGGGCAAAAGATTGATTGGCATCTAAAATTTGCCCCTGATCATGAATAACGATGCCTTCAAAAGTGGCATCGGCCAGGTAATGAAATCGCTCTTCACTCTCACGCAGCGCTTCTTCGGCTTGCCGGCGCTCGGTGATTTCCCGTTCTAACTGTTCAACCGCTTCCGTCAATTCGAGGGTACGTTCTTTAACCAATTCTTCCAGGTGTTTTTTGTATCTTTGTAACTCCTCCTGTGCCTGCCTGTGGGCGGTAATGTCGGTGGCTACGCCGAGAACTTGAAGAGCCTGGCCGCTGCTATCCAGGATAGGACGTTTAATGGTTTGCAGCCAGCGAATCCGGCCGGCGGCATCGGTGATAGGTTCCTCGGGAATGAATTTCTCCTGGAGGGTATTCATCACGTCCAGGTCGTCGCGCCGAAAATGCTCATTTTGGGTAGTCTCCGGGTTAAAGTCGGCGTCGGTTTTGCCCAATATCGCTTCAATCGTTGTCCCAAAAACATCGGCGACAGCCTGATTGGCCAGGGTAAAACGCCCGGCTCGATCCTTGGCAAAGATCAGGTGAGGATTGATGTTAATCACTTGCCGCAAAAAGGCCCGCTGTTCTTTCAGAGCTTCTTCCGTCTGGTTGCGCTCGGCCAGGGCCGCTGCCAGCAACATGGCTGTTATCGCCATCGTGCTGAGGAAGCCGTGCAACAGTAATAAGCTGGCGTCAATTGTCTCCTGGGCAAAAGGGCCAACACCCTGCGCCGTTCCCCAAACTGCCAGACCGGCGGCCACCAGGGTTGCCGTCGTTGCTCCACGCTGGCCGAAACGAAACGCCGCCCAAATCACAAAAGGGAATATAATATAGGCCAGCGGATAGTTGGCCACTTGACTTATATAAAACCCGCCAAAAACAAGCTCACCGGCGATGACCAGGGCCGCCAACAACCCTACAGCCTCGACAACTTGCCGCAGCGGCATAGCCAGGCGAGGCTGGTAGCCCCAGATTAGCAAAGCCGGCGCGACCACCAAGACGCCCATGGCATCGCCCAGCCACCAGACCCACCACACCGAATCATAATCGGCCCAGGCACCAGCTCCGGTCAAACCCAAACTGGCTACCCCAATGGCCGCGCCAATCGTCGGGCTAACTATCGCTCCCCAAAACACCAAACTGAACGCATCGCGCAGTCGCTCCAGGTTATAGCGCAGCCCGGTCCGGTTTAACAGGTAAGCGCCCACTACGGCTTCCAGGGTATTTCCCAGGGCTATCCCCCCAGTGGCCAGGGAAGCCCCGGCTGAAAGGTTCACCAGCAACGCGCCCAGAGCAATGGCGGGCCAGAGACGATAACCAAACAAGAGCAAAGCAGCCAAAGCCACACCTGTCGGCGGCCACACCAGGGTCACAATTCCCCGGAAGGACGCCAGGGACAGACCCATTTTGGCTACACCAAAGTAAATGGCCGTAAGGATTACTATCTGAGCCAGATAAAGCAAATAGGGGGATTTTATCTCTACCTTACTCATGTTCATTTTTACCTCAAAAAGTATCTTCTCAATAGGTAGGGGCGAACCCTTGCAGTCGCCCCGTGGGGCAGGCGCAAGGCCGCGTCCCTACCCCGAATTATTGAGAAGATACCTCAAAAAATTAAAAAACCGCAGTCTCTACTACCCTCAGTTTAGCAGTGACTGCGGCGCTCCGTGTAACAAATATTGAAGACCGAGTGGGGTCGGTGAATAGACCAATATCCTTCGGATTTCTCTAATAAACAATCATTAGCTCCATTTTATCACCGTAACCATACCCGGTCAAAATAAAAAAAGTGAAGGCAGGGCTGCGCCTACCTTCACTTTTTTGTTAGAGAGAACAGCCTTAAACGTCGAAGTACAGATAGAATTCGTGGGGATGCGGGCGCAGCCGGACAGGGTCAACCTCTTCGGCCCGTTTGTAGTTGATGTAAGCTTCGATCAAGTCGGGGGTGAAGACATCACCCTTCAGCAGAAATTCGTGGTCGGCTTCCAGGGCGTCCAGCACATCCGAGAGGGAGCCAGGCGTGTTGGTGATTTTGGCCGCTTCTTCCGCCGGCAGGTCGTACAGGTCTTTGTCAATAGGTGCGCCGGGGTCAATCTGGTTTTGCACCCCATCCAGGCCGGCCATGAGCAGGGCGGCAAAACAGAGGTAGGGATTGCAGCTTGGGTCGGGGGCGCGGAACTCGACCCGCTTGGCCTTGGGGCTGGCGAAGTACATGGGGATGCGGCAGATGGCCGAGCGATTGCGCTGTGAGTAGACCAGGTTGATTGGCGCTTCGTAGCCGGGCACCAGGCGGCGGTACGAGTTGGTAGTGGGGGCGGCAAAGGCCAGCAGGGCCGGGGCGTGCTTCAACAAACCGCCGATGTAATACAGAGCCGTTTGCGACAGTTGAGCATAACCGGCCTCGTCGAACATGATGGTCTGGCCGTTTTTCCACAAACTCTGGTGGGTGTGCATGCCGCTGCCGTTATCGCCGAAGAGCGGCTTGGGCATAAAGGTGGCGGTCATGCCATGCTGGCGGGCCACACTTTTGACGATGTACTTGTACATCATCAGGCTGTCGGCCATATGGGTCAACGGGGAGAAGCGTAGGTCAATTTCGCACTGGCCAGCGGTGCCGACTTCGTGATGATGCACTTCCACCTCGATGCCGGCGGCTTCCATGGCCAAAACCATTTTGCTGCGCAGGTCTTGCAGGGTGTCGGTGGGGGGCACGGGGAAGTAGCCGCGCTTGGGCGGAATCTGGCCGCCCAGGTTGGGGCCAAGCTTGCCCAATTCCGCGCCGCTGTTCCACCAGCCTTCGGCGCTGTCTAAGAAATAAAAGCCGGAGTTGGTGCCGCCGCCGTAGCGCACACTGTCAAAAACAAAAAATTCGGCTTCGGGGCCAAAAAAGCTGGTATCGGCAATGCCGGTCTGCTTGAGATAAGCTTCGGCTTTTTTGGCTACATTGCGTGGGTCACGCGAGTAAGCCTGCCGGGTAATGGGGTCGTACACGTCGCAGATGACCACCAGGGTCGGCACTTCAAAAATAGGATCAAGAAAAGCGGTGCTGGCATCGGGGATGAGCAGCATGTCAGATTCGTCAATGGTCTGAAAGCCGCGGATGGAAGAGCCGTCAAAGCCAATGCCATCCTCAAACAAATCCGGCCCAACTTCTTTGGCGGAGATGCTAAAGTGCTGCCACACGCCAAATAAGTCAACAAAGCGCAGGTCCACCATTTTGATGTCATTTTTGCCGATGAACTCCAGCGCTTCTTGGGGAGTGCCAATTGAACTCATTTTTTTGATCCTCCTGAAATAATAATGAATTTTGATTTGTAAGGTGTTGCGTGTTGCGTGTTCCGTCCGCTTTACATCACGCAAGACGCAACACGCAACACGAATATCTATCCACTCACTTAGGTCATGTCATTTCGAGCAACGAAGGAGCGAGAAATCCCTCAAAACTCCGCTTGCAAGACGAGGTATTGGGGATTTCTCCCTTCGGTCGAAATGACATGCTTACTTGATAAACAACATCTCCTGGTACGTCGGCAAGGCCCACAGGTCATCGGCAACCATGCCTTCCAGGGCATCGGCATATTGGCGCACAGCGGCCATGGCCGGCAGCACTTCATCGCGGAAATGGGTAGCTTCGGCCAGCAGGCTGTCGGCCCCATTGTGGGCCATCGCTTTTTCCAGGTCGGCGATGCTGTCTTGCAGACATTTGACCAGGTCGGTCACTTTATCCAGGGTATCGGTATCAAAGTTGTAGCCGACCGCTTTCAGGTTGGCGCAGGTGGCCGCCAGTTCCCCCTGATAGCGGATGGCCGCCGGGAAAATCTTGGTTTTGGCAATCTCGACGGTTAGCAGGCTTTCGACATTGATGGTTTTGCAATACTGCTCCAGGTAGATGTCGCGGCGGCTTTCCAACTCGCGCCGGGAGAGGACATTGTACTTTTCAAACAGGGCCACTACCTCGTCACTGCCAATCACCGGCAGTGCGTCCACCGAAGTTTTGAGGTTGGGCAGGCCGCGCGCCTCGGCTTCTTTATGCCAGGCTTCAGAGTAGTTGTCGCCGTTAAAGATAATGTTGTGGTGCTCGTTGATAATCTGGGTCAGAATTTCCTGGACGGCTGCGTTCAGCTTATCGGGCGAACCGCCGGTTGCTTTTTCCAGATAGGAGGCGATATAGTCCAACGACTCGGCCACGATGGTATTGAGCGCCACCAGCGGCCCGGCCAGGGATTGGCCGGAAGCGACCGCCCGGTACTCAAACTTGTTGCCGGTAAAGGCAAAGGGGCTGGTGCGATTGCGGTCGCCGGCGTCTTTGGGCAGCGGCGGCAGGGTATCCACGCCGACGGTCAACACGCCTTTGGCTTTGGAAGAGGTCGCCGGGCCGGCCTTGATTTGCTCGAACACGTCGGTCAACTGGTCACCCAGGAAAATGGAGATGATGGCCGGCGGCGCTTCGTTCGCGCCCAGGCGATGGTCATTGCTGGCCGAAGCAACCACAGCCCGCAGCAAGGCCCCGTATTTGTGGACCGCCCGGATGACGGCGGCGCAGAAGATCAGGAACTGGGCGTTATCGTGGGGATTGTCGCCCGGATCGAGTAGATTGCCCTGGGTGCTGTTGCCCAGCGACCAGTTGAGGTGCTTGCCTGAGCCGTTGACCCCGGCAAAGGGTTTTTCGTGCAGCAGGCACTCCATGCCGTATTTCTGGGCCACCCGCTTGAGTGTAAGCATAATCAACTGCTGGTGGTCGGTGGCCACGTTGGCATTCTCAAAAACCGGGGCGATTTCATACTGCGCCGGGGCGACTTCATTGTGACGGGTTTTGACCGGCACACCCAACTTGTACAATTCCCGCTCGGTTTCGAGCATGCAGGCCAGCACCCGTTCGGGGATAGCCCCAAAATAGTGGTCTTCCAGCTCTTGGCCGCGCGGCGGCTTGGCCCCAAAGAGAGTCCGGCCGGCGTTGATCAAATCGGGCCGGGCAAAGAAGAAGTTGCGGTCAATCAGGAAATATTCCTGCTCTGGTCCGGCTGTAGCCGAAACTTTGGTAATATCGGTATGGCCGAAGAGTTTGAGAATCCGCTGCGCCTGAACATCCAAAGCTTGCATAGAGCGCAGCACCGGCGTTTTCTTGTCCAGCGCCTCGCCGGTCCAGGAAACAAAGGCGGTGGGAATGCACAGGGTTGTGCCGTTGGGATTTTCCAGGATGTAGGCCGGGCTGGTCACATCCCAGGCGGTATAGCCGCGCGCCTCAAAGGTGTTGCGGATGCCGCCGGAGGGGAAGCTGGAAGCGTCGGGTTCGCCCTGGATAAGCTGCTTGCCGCTAAATTCGGCCAGCGCGCCGCCGTGGCCATCGGGTTCCAAAAAGCTGTCGTGTTTTTCGGCGGTCAGGCCGGTGAGGGGATAGAAAACGTGGGCGTAGTGGGTGGCCCCCTTGGCAATGGCCCAATCCTTCATAGCCGCAGCTACCACGTCGGCTACGGACACATCCAGCTTTTCGCCGCTTTCAATGGTCTTTTTGAGGGATTTGAAGACGTTTTTGGGCAGCCGGTCTTTCATTACCGCCATGCTAAACACATTCGAGCCAAAAATCTCACCGGCAGGGGTTTCGGCAAAGTTGAGCGAGGGGGTATTGGATTTGTAGTTGGTTACAGCGGCAATGGCTTGTAACCGGGTTGCATTTCCACTCATAAGAAAATAGATACTCCTAAGTTTTTATAAATTTATAAGGTTGATTGAGTTGAATAAAAGACAGATTGTTTCTTTGATCTAAGCTCCTTATGTTTCTAATTCCCGTTTAGCAAGCGTAAGCTGAGATGCGCCTAGAGGGCACATCCCAGCTTAGGGAGATGTCGAACCCTATTTAACCTTCGGCTAGAAAACAGCAGAAGGGGGCCAATAGAAATTACTTAACCGGTACTGCCCTCCGGGTATCAATATCGCCTTCGTAAGTCAAGGCTTCGCGTCCGCGCTCGCCGGTGCGGATGCGGATGACATCCTCGATCGGGTAAACAAAAATGAGGCCATCGCCCTGCTGCCCGGTACGGGCCGCTTTGCAGATGGTTTCAATTGTCTTTTCCACATTGTGGTCGCTGAGCACGATATTGAGCTGGTAGCGGGGCAGCATATCTACCTTATAGGTGCTGGTGCGCCAGGCCAGGGTAATACCCCCCTGCCGGCCATGCCCATGCACTTCAAACACATTCATCCCAACAATCCCGATGTCGTACAACGCTTTTTTGACATCTTCCAGTTTTTCTTCGCGAATAAACGCTTCGATTTTTTTGGTCATGGTTTATCTCCTTAGAAAAAAGTAGACGGTAGTCGGTAGACAAGGGGAGTAAATCCTTGCCAACCTGCTACCCTGTTACCTTGCTACCTGCTCATTTGCCGCCTGGCGAATACATGCTGCGCAGGTTGGGGTGCGCCCCTTCCCAATAACCTTTCGCTCCCATTTCGGGGATATCCAGGCCAATGACTTCGGCTGAAGCCTCGCTGCGGAGAATACCAAAACCGTTGAGTATCTTGAAAAAGACATACGAGGTGGCAAAGACCACCACGGCGATGGAGACTGCCTCAAAAAGTTGAGCCATCAACTGCCCCACGCCGCCCCCATAGAAGAGCCCGGTTACAGCCTGGTCCATGCCGTTCCAGGCAGCGGTATCAGGATTGCCGGCGGCAAACAGGCCCACGGCGATAACGCCCCAGATGCCGTTGACAAAGTGGACCGGCACCGCGCCCACTGGGTCGTCAATCTTGGCTTTTTCCAGGGCAAAGGCGGCCAGACAAACGATCACACCGGCGATTAACCCAATAACGACCGCTGCCCAGGGTTCAACAAAAGCGCACGGTGCAGTAACAGCCACCAACCCGGCCAGAATGCCGTTGACCGACATCGAGGGATCGGGTTTTTTGCCGGGGCCAAACAGCCACATATAGACCATTGTGCTCAAGCCACCGGCCGCGCCGGCCAGCAGGGTGTTGATCGCAGCCAAAGAAACCAGGTTGATAAACGCGCCTTGAATGCCCAAGGCCGAACCTGGATTGAAACCAAACCAGCCAAAGAACAGAATAATCGTACCTAATACACCCATCGGGATGTTATGACCGGGAATCGCGTTGGGGCTGCCATCGTCATTAAAGCGACCTAGACGGGGCCCCAAAACCATTGCTATCGCCAGACCCACAGCTCCTCCGGTGGTATGGACAACCCCGGAACCGGCAAAGTCAACTGCGCCGTTACCCAGGCCCAGGGTGCGGCCCAGGTTAGCCAGCCAACCGCCGCCCCAAACCCAGTTGCCGACAAGCGGGTAAATAAACATACTCACCCAGAAGCCCATCAGCACAAAGCCAAAGAACTTCAACCGCTCGGCCCCGGAGCCGGTGGGAATGGTGGCCGCGGTATCCATAAAAACCATCTGGAACAGGAAAAAGGCAAAAATGCCGGCGGCACTCAGTTGGATGCCCTGCAAAAAGAAGCCGGACAGGCCAATAATGCCCCACTGCTCGGCAAAACGCAAACCAGTGGTCAGGCTGTCGCCCCAGGCCCCCAGGGTAATGGGCGAGAAGGCCCAAGTGGGGGAGCCTTGCGTGGCGCTAATGGCTGTTTCGGCATAGGTATAATTGACTGCCCCAAATTGAAAGGCAAAGCCACAAATCCAGTAGCCAATGGCCCCAATACAAAAGACCATCATGTTCATCATCATGGTGTGGGCCACGTTTTTGGCCCGCGTAAAACCACATTCAACCAGGGCGAAGCCGGCCTGCATAAAGAACACCAGAAAACCGGCAATCAAAACCCACAGTATATTAGCTGAAACTGTTAAACTAGCAACGTTACTTTGTAGTTCTTCCATAAGAGGTAACTTTAATCTCCTTTTTTAACCTCGCACAGATTTTGCATAACGTGCGACCCCGGGCGACAATCGCCCACCCGTCACCGTTAACGGGGCAGCAGCGGCCCGACTGCTGCTGCAAGCATGAGATTCGCTTGCTATTTACTTGGTTTTAGCACATGCGCATTCAAAAATTTTTGGAAATCACCTCCTTGCCGGGTCGCCAGACGCTAATTTTCGATATGAAGCGAAGTCGGGTTGGCCAGATGACCCCGGCGAACCAGGTCTTGGACGGTATGATCGGCCAAATCGGCCTCATCGTGCCCCAGGAAAAGACTGTAACGATCTTCATCCTGCCGGTATTCAACTGCCACCATGAACTTGCCGTTACGATACATGTCCATTTTGACTTTACTCGACTTAGCATCGTCATACACCAGCTTGGCCGGTTGAACTTGCAGGGTAGCCTTAACCTTTTGCCAGTATTCCGGCAAAAGGCGGTCTATCCGCAGATTGTAGCTATCTTTTAAACGTTTATCGGCAATAAGCGCCTGGGCTACCTGCGATTGGAGCAGGAGCGCTTCGCGCCCACCATTCATATCCACCTCGCGCCGGCCGCTGGCGGCGTAAGTGTAAATACTATCGCCACTGCTGGAGATAAAGACCGGCGCCCAAAATTCATTTTCGTCATCGCTCATTGGCCGCTTTTTGAGATAAAATATAGGCCGTACCAGGGCCAGCGATTTGCGGCTTACGCCACGCACATGGAGTTTTTCGCTCTTACCGGGCACGCCCAATTCGCCAATGAGGTGCAGATAGTCGGTGAGATAGTCGCGCACTTTAGCCAGTTCAACGTGCCGAAAGGCCGGTCCGCCGGGTGTAGTTACCAAAACTTCATCTCCCACCGTATAGACCGGATACATTTGGTGCGACCGCCGGGCAATGAAGATGTAAGTAGGCAAGCGGGCCATATTGACCAAACCCGATATTAATTTTGAGACTAGGTTGACTACCTCATCGGGTTCTTTGCCTTCTACCCGAAAACCACAGACTTCGGCATTATATAAAGTTCGACCATTGCCGTGAATATGCATCGGCACATTGAAAACACTGCCGGTGTCAATGGTCAGCGTATCAATTTCAACATGGATTAGATAAGGTATCTGCTTGCTGTCAGTGCTAACATTAGGTTCAAGGGAAATCTTCATAAAAACAGCTCCTGGCTTAACTTGTGATACAGATTCGATTAGACCTGACAGGTTTTAAAAACCTGTCAGGTCTTATTTTCCAGCTAGCTGGGCATATCGCCGACAGGCATCAGGATACGCTCGCCAGGTTTGGCGCTGATAACCCGGGAACCGAATTCCGGGTAGCTGATGGTGCCGTGCTCGGTGATGTCCAGACCTTCCAACTCAACCTGGGTCGGCACACGGATACCAATGGTGACTTTCAAAATGTAGAAGGTCAAGAGCATTAACCCAAAGGCCCAGGTCCCAATTGCCAGCACCCCAATGGCTTGACTCATCAGTTGGGTCATGCCCCCGCCATAAAACAGCCCAGCCACCTCACCCATATTGGTAAACAGGCCCACTTGAGGAGCGGCAAACAAACCTACCGCCAAAGTGCCCCAAACGCCATTGCCCAGGTGAACGGCTACGGCTCCAACCGGGTCGTCCACTTTGAGCACATTTTCAATGAAGATCAGACCATAAACCAAGACCGGTCCGGCAATCAGGCCGATCACCAGAGCGCCCACCGGAGTAACATTGGCGCAGCCAGCCGTAATGGCCACCAGGCCCGCCAGCACCCCATTCAACGCCATCTCAGTAGAAGGATGGCCGGTGCGAACCCAATTAAGAATCAAAGCCGAAGTAGCGCCCGCCGCCGCCGCAATATTGGTCGTAACCGCAACATAACCAATCGCCGGGTTCATCCCGAACAGAGTGCTGCCGGGGTTAAAACCAAACCAGCCAAACCACAGGATAAAAACACCCAGGGCGGCCAGCGTCAGGCTGTGGCCGGGGATGACATTGCTTGTGCCATCTTTATTGAACTTACCAATCCGCGGACCGACCAACATAGCCCCGGCCAGCGCGCCCCAGCCGCCAATACTGTGAACAATGGTGGAACCAGCGAAATCAATAAAACCAAGTTCATACAACCAACCCAGGCCCCACTGCCAGTGGCCGGCAATTGGGTAGATGATGGCTGAAAGAACCGCGCTGTAGACCAGGTAAGCCGGAAAACTGAAGCGTTCTGCCACAGCCCCAGAAACAATTGTCGCCGCTGTACCGGCAAAGACCAACTGGAAGAGGAAGAAGGCCCAGTTGTAGGTACTATCGGCATCGTAGCCAAAAGTAGTCAGGAAGAAATTATCGCTCCCGATAAACCCGGCCACCGATGTTCCGTACATTAAGCCATAACCAATGGCAAAGAATAAAATAGAAGCAACAGCAAAGTCCATCAGGTTTTTCAACATCAAGTTAGCCGCATTTTTGGCCCGGCTAAAACCGCTTTCGACCATCGCAAAACCGGCCTGCATAAAAAAGACTAGGAATGCGGTAACCAATAACCAGATCGTATCAATCTGCCGAACCGTATCAGCTACAGTTGGCTCCTCACCCTGAGCATAGGCCACGCCGCCTACAAGAAGAGTTAGTAATCCAGCCACAGGTAAAGCGCGAGATAATAGACGGTGTTTCATCATTACATTTCTCCTTACTAAGATTCTTTAAATTTGACGCAAAATAAAAAGCCCCCAGTCACGAGTTCTGACTCGTGGCTGAGGGCTTCGCGGCCGCTCAATTAATATGTAGTTGAACAAACGCCGCCAATAATAGCAGAAGCTTTTCAGCTTGTCAAGTGTTTGTGAAGAAATGCCCAGGCTTTTTGGAAAATTTTAAGGTTGGGGAGAGGGAATTCAATCATTCGCGGCTGATTTTCCGCCCACCATAATGACCGCCTCGGCCACCTCGCGCATGGTGCAGCGCTTCTCCCGCGCGGTCATTTGCAGCCGGCTGTAAGCTTCAGCCTCAGACAGGCCGGTAGCAATCAGAATTTTTTTGGCGGCGTCAATCAGTTCGCGGGTTTCCAATTGATGGCGTAGTTTGTAAGCTTCCCTGGCCGTTGCTTGCATGGCTTCAAAGCGGGTCATCGCAATTTCGATCATCGGCCCCAGTTTGCCCTCGTGGATGGGCTTGACCAGATAGCCCATGACCGAGGCGTTGGCCGCCCGCTCGATCAGCGCTTTATCGGAAAAGGCTGTCAGCATCACAATCGGCAGGGGCGCTTCGGCAGCCAGGGTTTCAGCCACAGTCAGACCATCCAGGCCCGGCATTTTGATATCCAGCAGCAACAAATCGGGCTTGAGCCGCCGCGTTTTTTCCAGGGCGTCAAGGCCATTGGCGGCAGTCTCTACCACCTGGTGACCCAGCGAACCCACCAGCGCTTTTAAGCCCATGCGGATTACCGCCTCATCATCGGCTATAATTATCCGTAAGATTTTTTTTTCGGCCATCTTCTAGATTTTGGATTTTAGATTTTGGATTTTAGATTTTAAATTTTGGATTAGGATAGTGCTAAATCCAGAATTTGGCTAATTTTGGGTTCATTGTAGAGAGTAGCAAGAATCGGGTGGCATTTACTGTAAAAATGGAATAAAATATGCCTCATATCAGTGAAAGGAAGGGACCGATGTACGCCAATGATTATAGCCAATTGACCAAAGATTATACTCGCTTCGAGCAGGCTGTTTTGTTTCTGGAGCAGTTGCCGCGCAGCCAACGGCAAGAGTTTATGTTAACCCATAATTATCATCAATTGGCCGAGGATTACGCCCGCATCGAGCAAGCCATTCTGTTTATGGAGCAGAACTTTCGCCATCAGCCTGATTTGAAAGAAGTGGCCAATAGTGTGGGCCTGAGCGAGTTTCATTTTCAGCGCCTTTTTAGCCGCTGGGCCGGCATCAGTCCCAAGCGATTCTTGCAGTTTTTAACCGTTGAATACGCCAAACAGTTGTTGGATGAGTCCAGAAGTGTGCTGGAAGTAACCTATGAGTCTGGTCTGTCCAGTCCAGGCCGGCTGCACGATCTGTTTGTCACCTGCGAAGCCATGACGCCGGGTGAATTTAAGGAGCAGGCCGAGGGCTTGACGATTACCTACGGCTTTCACCCCAGCCCCTTTGGCGAGTCCGTCCTGGCGATCACCGAGCGGGGCATTTGCAACCTGCTTTTTATTTCGGGCGGCAACCGGGAGGAAACGCTGCAAGAACTCAAAGATACCTGGCCTAAAGCCACCTTTCGCCAAGACCCCACCCAAACCCAACCTTTCATGGAGCGCATCTTCAACCCGGTCAAGCACCAACAGGCCCTGCCGGTCATTTTGAAAGGCACGAATTTTCAAATCAAAGTCTGGCAGGCGCTGCTAAAAATTCCATCTGGTACGGTGGTTTCTTACGAAGATATTGCGACTCAAATCGGCCAGCCGGGGGCGGCGCAGGCGGTGGGGGCGGCTGCGGCGCACAACCCGATTGGTTATGTGATTCCTTGCCATCGCGTTATCCGCAAAATGGGCGTCTTTGGGAATTATCATTGGGGTACGGCCCGCAAGAAAGCCATTCTGGGTTGGGAAGTGGCCCAAAAAGAGGGAGACCAGTAGGGCATGCTCGAATTGCTGGGAACCTTCTTCCTTATCAGCCTCTCCGGGGCCTTGTCGCCTGGCCCGCTGACCACCGTCGCCATTGCCGAAGGCTCAAGGCGGGGCAAGTGGTCGGGCTGGTGGCTTTCTCTGGGCCATGGCCTGGCCGAAGGAGTCTATGTGGCGGTGATTGCCCTCATCTTGTGGCTGGGACGAGACTCGCTGCTCCAGCAGCCGTTGGTAGCCGGGATTATCGCCCTGGTCGGCGGTGGCTTTCTGGCCTGGATGGGTTGGGGTCTGGCTGTCGCCGCATGGCAACACAAATTAACCCTGGTTGGCGAAGCCGCCAAAGAGGCCCGTTTTGGCCTGGTGCCGACGGGCATCTTGTTCAGTCTCAGCAACCCCTATTGGTGGGTCTGGTGGGCGCTGATTACCCCTTTGTATATTCGCCAGTCGTTGGTCTGGGGCCTGGTCGGGGTGGCGCTGCTCTTTATTGTCCACTGGGCTACCGATGTAGGTTGGCTCACCGGCCTGGCCTGGCTGACCGGCTCCGGGCATACGCTGGTAAGTCCTAGTGTTTATCGCTGGGTTATGGTGGTCTGCGGGGCAGTCTTGCTCTTCTTTGGGGTGTCGTTTATGGTTGCTGGCCTGAGTTTTTTGTATACGGGCGAAGTTAGCTTAAGCCTGGGAATAGGCTGGTACGGGAGAAGCTATGTTTGATGCGCAAGTGTTGGCTTTCACCGGCGTGGCTTTTTTCTGAGTGATGGGCATTATCTGGCTAACGCTTATCACCATTCTGGCGGGACGAGTCCGTACCCTGTTGACCCGCCCCCAAATTCAGCGCAAACTTGAGGCTTTTACCGGGGCAGTTCTTATTCTGTTTGGGGCGCGTCTGGCTTTGGAACGGCGTTAAGCTCAGTACAGCTTACCTTAGCTCGTGATGAAATCATAGCAAGGCATGTCATTCCGACCGCAGGGAGGAATCTTCTTCCCCGCTGCCTAAACTTCTACGCAAGGACCAAGATTTCTCGCTGACGCTCGAAATGACAGGCCAGGAATCGGGCACATTAAATCGTGATGAATTTACGCAATCCTGTACTCAGTCAACCCTATCCCGCATCACCAAATCCTCAAATGTCTCGCGGCGCTGCACCAGCCTGACCTCTTCCCCCTCAATAAAAACTACCGCCGGCCGCAAGGCTGCATTGTAATTGCTGCCCATAGATAACTGATATGCCCCGGCCACTGGCACAGCCAAAATATCCCCTGGTGCGGCCAGCGGCAAATCAACCGCCTGAATGAGCACATCCCCCGATTCGCAGAACGGCCCGGCAATGGCGACCGTTTCGGTTTCGGCCTCGCCGGCGCGGTTGGCTAACAGAGCCGTGTATTTGGCCTGGTACAAAGCCGGGCGCGGATTGTCGGCCAGGCCGCCGTCAATGCTGACGTAAGTCCGCACCCCCGGAATGACTTTCCGCCCGCCAACAGTGTACAGCGCCACCCCCGCCTGGGCCACCAACGAACGGCCTGGCTCCAACACCAGCTCAGGCAGCGGCAAATTACGGCGGCGGCAGCCCTCGACAATAGCTGCGACCAGACTTTTGGCAAACGGCTCGATGGGCATGGGCGGGTCGCCGGGGTGATAGGGCACGCCCCAGCCGCCGCCGGGACACAGTTCAGCCAGTGTCCAGCCATAGCGCTCCCGCAGCCGCACCGCCACATCTAGCAGCCGTTCTACACCTTCGGCCACCGGCTCAACATCGTGAAAGTGCGAGCCGAGGTGGAGGTGCAGGCCAGTGAGGCGAAGAGGCGAGGAGGCGGGGAGATGGAAAAGGGTCGCGTCCTCGCGTCCTCGCGTCCTCGTCTCTGCTAGTAATTCCCCGGCCACAACCTCAGCTTCCTGCAACGGAAAGCCAAACTTGCTGTCCGCCGTGCCGGTGACAGTGTAGCGATGATGGGTCTCCACAGTAATGTCGGGGGTGACGCGCAGCCAGATATTAATCGGCTGCTGCCTTTCGGCAGCCAGGCTGGCTAACAAGTGGAGTTCGGTGGCGTTGTCCACCACCATCCGGCCGACGCCGGCTTGCAGGGCTTCGCTCAAATCCAGCCGGGATTTGTTGTTGCCGTGCATGTGCATCTGGGCCGGGTCAGCGCCACCCTGCCGGGCGATGAATAACTCCCCGGCAGAGGCCACATCCAGTCCCACCCTTTCGGCGGCCATCAGCCGGGCCAGGGCCACGCTGAGATAGGCTTTGCTGGCGTAGGTCAGGCGGGAGGGGCCGGGGTAGGTCGCCAGAGCCTGGCGGTAACGCCGGATGTTGGCCCGGATGGTTTCTACATCGTACATATACAAGGGCGTACCGAATTGATCCGCCAGGTCAACGGCGCGATGATTGTGTAGAATGAGATGGCCCTCACTGTCAAGGATGGTATTGTGCGGAAAAAGAGAAAGTTTATTCAACATAAAACTCCTACGTTGCCCCTCTGAAAATAGTCATCAATCATCAGTGGTCAGTAAACTGATGACTGATGACCTTTCACTGATCGCTAACCTCACCTTTCCATCTCAACACTAGCCATGATAAATGGTCCAACACCCTTGTAATCATTGGTCGCAATTTCTTCGCCAATGTAATATTCAAAGGAGCCGTCTCGATACGGCTCGCCGCCCAACCCGGCGACAGCGCAAATCCCGTTGAGGTTGACCAGGCCCTGCGCATCAATTTCAACAAAACGTTCCAGGATGCCCTGGTATCCCTGCGTCGCCACCGCCTGATATTTTTCGCCAATATGACCCTGGCGAATACCTTTAGCGAAGGCATAGACAAACATGGCTGAAGCTGAAGCCTCCAGGTAGTTGCCAGGCATGTCGCCCTGGTCGAGCACTTGATACCACAAGCCGGTCGCTTTATCCTGCACCGCAGCCAGGGCCGAGGCTGTGCGTTCGAAAATTGCCAGCAGGCTCTCTCG
This sequence comes from Anaerolineales bacterium, assembly GCA_015075405.1. Lineage (GTDB taxonomy): Bacteria > Chloroflexota > Anaerolineae > 4572-78 > J111 > DSQQ01. The sequence goes on along the minus strand of JABTUK010000001.1, from coordinate 1,871,096 downwards.
ACCGGCGTGATGTTGGGGCAAAAAGTCCAATACATCCACGATGGCCAGCATAGTCCAGCCCACCGCCCGCCCCCAGAAACAGGACGAACAGCCGGTTTCAGGATTAGCCCAGCGCTGGCGTTTGCTCTCGTCCCAGCCATGATAGAGCAGCCCGGTCTGGGGGTCGCGGGTGTGGCGCTCGATGAGCATGATTTGCTTGACCACTTCATCAAACCCTTCCGGCTCAGCAAAGGTTTGGGCAAACTCAGCCAAAAAGGGGGCGGCCATGTAAAGGCCATCCAGCCACATTTGGTGGGGATAAATCTGTTTATGCCAGAAACCTCCTTCGCTGGTGCGCGGTTGGGTTTGCAACTGTTTTCTGAGCAGATAAGCGGCTTGCCGGTAACGCTCGTCGCCGGTTTGGTTGTATAACAGAAACAACAGCTTGCCCTCGTTGATTTGGTCAAGGTTATATTCTTCAAGACAATAGGTTTGAATATCGCCGTCGGGGCCGATAAATTGGTCAATATTGCTTTTGATGTAATCGTAATATTTCTGCTCCTGGGTTTTCAGCCAAACCTGTTGGATCCCGGTGAGGACCACACCGGCTTCATACCGCCATTTATCCGCCAATAGGGGATGACGTTTCAGCACCGAGTCGGCCATTTGCGCCGACCACTCCGACGGCTCGCCGGAACTGCAAGCAGCGATTAAACCGGCTGCGGCGGCTAACTTAACGAAGTGTCGCCTGGAAAATTGATTTAAATTTTGATTCATGGTTCTCCTCTGAAAATAGACTGCTGGAGTGCAAAGCTTGCTTTGCTATGTCGCAAGGCAAGCTTTGCGCTCCATTTTCATTCTTGGTGATGTGCCGTCAGGCTCGTGACGACGCCTGTAAAAATGGCTATGGAGTCCAAAAGCTATGCTTTTGGACTCCATTTTCGTCATTGGTGGTGGGCTGCACACGCGTGAACACTTTGAAAGCAGTGCTGCTCTATTTTACTCGATTTTCTGAGAATTGCAGCTAATCGGGCGCTGAAGCCGCCAAAAAAGTAACAACGTTGGGCGACACGTTTTGACTGATTTAAATCTGTGATACGTCATGCGTGATGCGTGATGATTTCCAGGCAAAAATTCTTACGCATCACGTATCACGCATCACGCGGCTGAGGATAGTTGGATGATTTAAATCTTGAGGCTGCCTTATTATCAACGAGTCTGGGCGTCAACCACAGCAACGGCGGCAATGTTGACGATGTCGCGGACTTCATCACCGCGCTGCAAAATGTGGACCGGGCGGGCCATGCCCATGAGCACCGGCCCAATAGCTTCGGCCCCGCCCAGGCGCTGCATCAGTTTGTAGGAGATATTGGCCGCGTCCAGGTCAGGAAAGATTAAGACATTGGCATCACGAACCCGGCTAAAGGTGTAGAGTTGATCCACGATTTCTGGGACCACCGCCGTGTCTGCTTCCATCTCGCCGTCCACCACCAAATCGGGCCGGCGCTCCTGCAAAATTTGGGTGGCGGTCGCCACGATGGTAGCGTTGGGGTGGCGCGTGCTGCCAAAGTTTGAGAAGGAGAGCATCGCAATCCGGGGGGCAATGTCAAAACTGAGGGCCACCTCGGCCGAAAGTTCGGCAATATCGGCCAGTTCTTCCGCCGACGGCGAAATATTGACTGTGGCATCGGCAAAGAAAAAGACCCGCTCGCGGATAATCATGATGTACGCGCTGGCGGCCCGGCGCACGTCGGGGCGGGTCCCAATTACCTGCAAGGCCGGGCGCAGCGCATCCGGGTACTCGCTGGTCAGGCCGGCGATATAGGCATCGGCGTGGCCGCTTTGAAGCATCAACAACCCATAATAATCACGTCGCTGAGCCAGGCGGAGGGCTTCGGGTGGGGTAATCCCTTTGCGGCCGCGCCGCTTGTAGAGCAGGTCGGCATAAGCCTGCACCCGGTCGGACTGGCGCGGGTCAATCGTCCGGGGTTGATAATCCAGACCCAATTCGCTCAGGCGCCGGCAAATAACCTCCTCGCGGCCCAATAAAATCGGTTCGCCAATGCCCTGGCTCTGAATTTCGGCGGCGGCGCGGATAATTTTTGGCTCCTCGCCCTCGGTGAAGACGATGCGTTTGGGAGCATTGCGGGCTTTATTAAAAATGGTTCGCATCAAGGCCCAATCTTTGCCCAGCCGATTCTCCAATTCTTCGCGGTAGGTGGTCAACTGGACCGACTTACGGGCGATACCTTCGTCCATGGCCGCCTGGGCCACCGCCGGCGTAACCCACAACAGCACCCGTGGGTCAACCGGCTTGGGCAGGATATACTCCGGGCCAAATTTGAGACTGGCGACGTTATAAGCTTTGAGCACCGAGTCCGGCACATCTTCATGCGCTAAAGCAGCTAACGCCCTGGCCGCGGCCAGTTTCATACCATCGGTAATCTGGCGGGCTTCCACGTCGAGCGCCCCCCGAAAGATAAAAGGGAAACCCAGGACATTATTGACCTGATTGGGATAGTCGCTGCGCCCGGTGGCCACAATGGCATCAGGCCGGGCCGCTTTAGCTTCGGGGTAGGGAATTTCCGGGTCGGGATTGGCCATGGCAAAGATAATCGGCCGGTCGGCCATGCTGCGGACCATCTCCTGAGAGACCACGTTGGCCGCCGAGAGGCCCAAAAAGATGTCGGCCCCTGCCATCGCTTCGGCCAGCGTGCGCAGCGAGGTCTCGCGGGCAAAACGCTCCTTGTATGGATTCATTCCTTCGGTTCGACCCTGGTACACTACCCCTTTGGTATCGCACAGGGTAATATGGTCACGCGGCGTTCCGGCCTTGACCAGCAGTTCGGCGCAGGCAATCGAGGCGGCCCCTGCCCCGTTAACTACCACCTTTACCTCGGCGATGTGGCGACCGGTCAATTTTAGGGCATTGAAGATACCGGCGGTGGCAATAATGGCCGTGCCATGCTGGTCGTCATGAAAAACCGGGATGTCCAACAATTCTTTTAATTTTTCCTCGATGTAAAAACATTCCGGGGCTTTAATATCCTCCAGGTTAATTCCGCCAAAGGTCGGGGCCAGCGCCCGTACCACCCGCACCACCTCATCGGGGTCGGTCGCATCTATTTCAATATCAAAAACGTCAATGTCGGCAAAACGCTTAAAGAGCAGACTCTTGCCCTCCATCACCGGCTTGCTGGCCAAAGGCCCTCGATTGCCCAGCCCTAAAATAGCCGTCCCATTACTGATAACCGCCACCAGATTGCCTTTGGCCGTGTAACGATAAACATCATGGGGGGTTTTGGCTATTTCCAACACCGGCACGGCTACCCCCGGCGTATAGGCCAGGCTAAGGTCATACTGAGTGACGCTGGGCTTGCTGGGCGCCACCTCAATTTTACCTCGCCGGCCTTCCTCGTGATACCGCAAAGCGGCTTCGGGCGTGATTCGCATCTGCTGTTCCATTGTTCAACCTCCTAACCATATAAAATTTGGATTTGGGTGACGGGCCTCATTGCCCAGGGGATATTTTTTGCTTTAAGGCAGACAGGATTTGAAAAGATTTGACTGCTTAGGGTTTGATGGGAGATGATGTTAACAGAAGTCTATTACAAATTATCGAGAGAAGACAGTGATGAGCTTCGCCACTTCGGGTGACTTTTGTCATCCATTTACGAGTTTTCAATTTTGAAGGCAAGCTGCAGGTGCTGCCCAAACAGACCAAGAATGTCCTGACCGACCTCCAAGACTTGCTTTACGCCACTGTGCGCCAGGCGAGCGGCCAACATACCCGGCTGATCGAGGATATTGGCCGGCTCTACAGAGCTAACTGCTCCGATAAAATCGCTTTTGAGATTATGGGTGTGGCCTGGGGTCATAGGGTGATTGGCGACCGGCAACTGCCGGTGGTCAAGCAGGAGTGGCTAACGCCTTCCTTTGAAGAGTTCGAGCGGCGCAACCAATGGTCGCTTTACAACGGCTTCACTCACGCTTTGAAAACCACCCATTCCTCTGAAATGATGGAGCGGCTGATTGGCCTGCACAAACTGTTTATGGAATGAATGGGTCATGGATGCGCCCAGCTCTTTTGTCTTTGCCCCATTGCTGTTGTACAATTAGATTGTACAGTTATCTCAAACGGGAGGCAATATGCTGAGTATCGGTATTAGCGAATTTAGAGCGAAGATGAATCTTATTCTACAAAAGGTTCAAAACGGCGAAGTTGTAACCTTGACTTCACGCGGCGCGGAGGTCGCCCGCCTGGTTCCTCCTGATTTTGCCCAGGCAGCGGCCCGGCAGGAGTTGGAGCGGCTTCGCCAGACAGCGGTCATAGGCGATGTGCTTTCACCGCTGGCCGAGCGTTGGGATGCGGCTGAATGATTGTCCTGGATACCCACGTCATCATTTGGGACGCGCTGGCCCCGGAGCGATTATCTGAACCGGCGCGGACGGCCATTGCCCAGGCCAATCAAAGTGATGGCATGATTATCTGCGATATTTCGGTGTGGGAAATTGCCATGCTCCTGCAAAAAGGCCGCTTGCAGGTAGCGACTGATCCATTGAGCTTTATCAATTTGTTGTTACAGGCGAACAAAGTGCATGTCCAGGCCATTACCCCTCACATTGCTATCCTGGCGACCCAATTCCCCGCAGCCATCAACCAGGACCCGGCGGACCGCCTGATTGCCGCGACGGCCCTGGCCGAACATGCCACCCTGGTGACAGCCGACCGCAACTTGCAAGCCGCCACCCTGATTCCGACGTTGTGGTGATCTTTGCCTAAACTGATCATGGCGTAAAATAACACAGCCTGACCAGATACCTGGCCAGGCTGTCTTTAATCGGTCACAGACTCCAGCGGAAAGCCGGACTATCGTTCCTACCCTTCAATGGTATAAAACTCAACCCGGCCCGATTCGATGAGACCGGCTGAACGGGCTTGCGATTCCTGGAAATCGGGCCGTGAGAAGATTTCCGCCCGCTGCTGTTCCCACGCCGCCAGGCTCTCGACCTCAATCTCCTGAACCAGCGTATTGAATGGGCCGCTCAGGTCGGTCAGAAGGCGACCTCGCCCCTTCGATTCCTGCTGCATTATTTCCTGAAATTTTTTAAAGTCGGCCAGCACCTCATGGACATGCCCCCACTTGACCTGAAAAACCATGCGTACCAAAATCATGACGCCCTCCTTGCGAACTTACTTAAAGCTCAGTTTCCTGCCGTAGATTTTCTACGGTTCCGGTTGAATACCTCCTAACTCGTCTCCCAATAGCACAACGATAAGCCTCACCCCCCTTCCGCTTATAGATTAAATCTCTGGCAACGACCCGCCGTGCTCCACCTCTTCTTCGCCTCTTCTCCCCCAATTGGAAAAGAAGCCAGTGGCCAGGGCTTTATCCCACCTTCAAATCCTTCAATAACCGCTCAAACGCCTTCTGATATGCCCCATGCCCTTCCCACTCCCGAAAATCCCCGACGTGCCGGGTACGCTTGATGTGCGCCGCCCAGCCGACCTCCGAGCGCATCACCGCTTCATCTACTCTGATGGGAAACAGCACCGTCTCTTTCCGCTGCCGCTCTTGTTCCAGCGCAGCCTCCACCTCGTGCTCGACCCAATCGCTGGCCAGGGAGTGTTCCGAGAGAATCAACAGCAGCTTTTCGTGAACCCGGATTGACTCGTCAATCCGTGGCCGGATTTTGTCGCCAATCTTCATATCTTCCGGCGCAAACCAGCAGCGGACACCAGCCTGCTGTAAATCGGCGTGCAACCGTGTGACAAAGGGCGTGTCCTTGACCGAGTAACTAATAAAGCAGGAGTAGTATTAGAGGGGCTGGCCGAGGATGGATGGCAGATAGGTGATCAGGACTTCGGGTACGCCAGCGCCGCGGAGAAAGGATTCGGGGATATGGCCTTTGGAGTCGAAGAGGGTGTGTATGCCAATTTCTGAAGGGCCGACATGGATCACTGTCTCAAGCCCTTTGACTTCGCTCAGGTCGACCTGAGCAAAGCTTCCGAACCCGACCTTGGCTCCGTTCAGATCTGCTGCATTGAGTATCGCACCGTTGAGGTTGGCCGAAAGAAGGTTCGCCTCATGGAGGTTCGCCCCAGTAAGGTCCGCAGCATAGAGGTTCGCCCCAGTAAGGTCCGCATTAGTGAGGTTCGCATTACGGAGTGTTGCCCTTTCGAGTCCTGTATAATTTAAGTCAGCCATCCGAAGGTCCACTCCTAAGAGGTTCGCCTCACGAAGAATTGTATCACGGAGCCTTACCCCTATGAGACTCGCCATACTAAGGTTCGCCATGTGGAAATTTGCCTCGGTGATATATGCTGCAAGGAGATTGGCCCCGCTGAGGTTGGCTCCGCTGAGGTTGGCCCCACTAAGATTGGCCCCGCTGAGGTTGACCTCACTGAGGTCGACCTCGATAAGATTGGCCCCACTAAGGTCTACCTCATTAAGATTCGGCCTTTCTTCCTTCTCCCTGGCTACTCGAACAATCTCCACAACCTCTTCCCGGCTCAGCTTTCGCTTTTCGACCATACTTCACGCCACCTCCGGCCACCGACTATACGTCGCCTTCGCCTGGGCCATCAACCGCGCCCGTAGGAAATGGAACTGCTCGCCTTTGATTTTGTTCTTCAGCAGTACCCGGCTGACGGCGCTTTGGACGGCGGCTTCGATGTTGCTGCGGTGGGGTTTGGTCCAATCTACCTCTAAATTCTCGCGGACGCTTTTGACTACCTGGCGGACCAGGTCGGCGATCCAGGCGTCGGTCTGGTGCAGCTCGATGGCTTCGCCCAGGACAATGACATCATAAAAGGCCATCTCTTCTTCGTTTAGGCCCAGGGCTTGCTGCCGCTCGGCTTCGGCCCGATCTTTGGCCCGAATCTGGCGCATCACGGCGATCACTTCCTGGGCGGTCACGGTGCGATTGTTGTACTTTTGCAGCGCCTCTTCCAGCATCTCCCGGTAGGAGCGATAGCGCACCAGGTTCTTGCGCTCCCGCCGTTCGATCTCGTCGCTGAGCAGGCGGGCCAGCAGCCGCACCTGCAAATCCTCTTTGCGGGCGTCGCCCTCGTGGCCGATCAAAAACTGCTCGTCCAGCACCGACACATCCGGCTTGTCCAGCCCGGCCACGGCGTAAATGTCAATGGCCTCGCGGGCGGCGATGCTTTCGTCCAGCAGGTCGCGCACGGCCCGCTCCAACTGGCGGGTTTTGTGACTGGTGGCGGCGTCAATTTTGCGCAACTGCTGCCGGACAAGCTGGTAAAAGCCGACCTCTTCGGTGTGCTGCTGGGCCACGGCCAGGTGCTTGACCAGGCTAAAGGCTTTGGAAAGTTTGAACTCCTCATTCAAAAAGTCGTCGCGATGCTGCGGGTCGCCCACCAGCGTGCCGTAGACGTAGCGGCTCAGGTCTTCCAGTTGAATATTGCTCAGGCTGCGCCAGGCGGCGTAAGCGTTGGCCGGAAATTCGGTCCCTTTTAGCCCCGGCATATTGGCCCGGGTGATCTCAAGCTGGCGCAGGAACAACGCGGCGGCCTCTTGTTCCAGGTCGCCGGTCAGGCTGCCGCGGCCGCCGCCCTGGGTATATTTGGCCGTGGCTTCTTTCAACTGCTCGTCAATGCCGATGTAATCCACAATCAAGCCGCCCGGCTTGTCGCGAAAAATCCGGTTGACCCGGGCGATGGCCTGCATCAAGTTGTGGCCCCGCATCAGCTTGTCCACGTACAGGGTGTTGACGCAGGGCGCATCAAAGCCGGTCAGCCACATATCGCAAACGATGACCAGCTTCAGCGGGTCGTCGGGGTCAACGAAATGGCTTTTGATCTCATCGCGGGCGGCCTTGGTGGTCAGGTGGCCGGCCTGGCTCCAGGCGGGCGGGTCTTCGCCCAGGTTGCCGGTCATAACCACCTTGACCGGCGGGCAGTCGGCGTGTTGGGTCAGGGCCTCGTACAGGCTAACGGCGTTGCGCCGGCTCATGCAGACGATCATGGCCTTGCCGTTGAGGGTTTGCTGGCGGCTGGTGAAGTGGTCCAGCAGGTCCCGCGCCAGCACCACCAGGCGCTCCTTGACTCCGGCCGCCTGCTCGATGGCCGACCACTTGGCCTTGGCCAGCTCCAGGGTGGTGGCGTCAATCTCGCTCTCTTCGGCCAGAGCGTCTACCTTATCGTCAAGCTGGCGCTCGGTCAGGTTCAGGGGGATGTGGCGGGCTTCGTAATAAATCGGCGCCACTGCTCCGTCTTCGCGGGCCTGGCGCATGTCGTAGGTGTGGATGTGCTCACCAAAAATCTGGACGGTGTTGGCGTCTTCCCGGTCAATCGGCGTGCCGGTGAAGCCCAGGTAGGCCGCGTTGGGCAGGGCCTGGCGCATGTTCAGGGCATGGCCCTGGCTGGTGTAGAAGCCGCCGTCCTCGCGCCGTTTCAGTTCGGTGCTAAAGCCGTACTGGGTGCGGTGAGCCTCGTCGGCCACCACCAGAATATTGTGCCGCCCCGACAACAGCGGGTGCTGCTGCTCGCCGCTCTTCAGGGCGAATTTTTCAATCGTAGTGCAGATGACCTCGCCGCCTTCGGTCTGCAATTTTGTACGCAGGTCGTCCACGCTTTCGGCCTGGCTGACCGCGCCGAGCAGCGCCCTGGCCGCGACCAGGCTGCCGTAAAGCTGGTCGTCCAGGTCGGTCCGGTCCACCTGGACCACAATGGAGGGGTTCAGCCCCGGCCAGCGCCGCAGAATGCCGATCAGAAAGACAATCTCCAGGCTCTTGCCCGACCCTTGGGTGTGCCAGACCACCCCGGCCCGCTTGTCGGCCCCCGGCTGCATGGCCCGCAGCGCCTGTTCGACGGCCAGGTTGACAGCAAAGAATTGGTGATATTTGGCGGCCTTTTTCTCGATGTTTTTGTTGTCGCGCTGCTCGTGGACAATAAAGTTGCGCAGATAGTTGAGCAGCCGATCTTTGGGGAACAGCCCCTCGACCAGCATTTTCATACTGGCGGCGGTCGCGCCTTCTATCGTCCGCCCGTCAATAGATTTCCAGGCGGCGTACCACTCCAAGGGGGCGTTGTGGACGCCGTGCCGGGTCTCGTTGCCGTCCGAAACTACGCAGAAGCCGTTGAAATCGAACAACTGGCCGATGTCGTTGACGTAATGCCCAATTTGGTTGTGCGCTTCGAGGATGGTGGGCTTGGGATGCCAGGGGTTTTTCAGTTCAAACAGGACCAGGGGCAGCCCGTTGATGTAGATGAGCAGATCGGGGATGCGATCATTCCCCCCGCGGCCGTGAATTTTCAACTGGTTGACGACCAGAAAATCATTCAGTTCGGCCCGTTCAAAATCGGCCAGGTAGAGGTGCTCCGATTTTGGCTGGTCGTTTTCGGTGTAATTGAGGATCAGCCCGCTGCGCCACAACTCCTGAAAGGCCATATTGCGCCGCTCGGTGGTCAGCCCGGCCGGATGGCTGATCTGCTCGATGGCCTGCTCGATGGCCGGGCCGGGCAGATGGCGGTAGCGCCGCTGCAAATAATCCCGCAGCGGCCCGGCCAGCACCACCGTTTGGGTATTGGGCCGCTCGACCTCCCCGCCATACTGGTAACGATAGCCCAACCCTTTCAGACGATCAATCGTGGTTTCTTCAAACTGGCTCTCGGTTCCGGTGTTGATTGACATAAGCAGCGGATTCCTCCTTGCTTTTCGGTTCAACTTGGGGTATACTGGTAAGTAGCCCTGCCGCAGATGAAAGTCGGCTCCATGCCGGGTGTTTGGCCGGCCTGACCGGTCAAACCTAGTCTGTGTGAGGGTTATTTTTTTTGCCTTTTGCAATCCCCGGCTTCATCCACAAAATAGTGGTGGGCCTTCACCACCTTCTCTTTCCCCATCTCCTCTTACTCCCCAGCTAAAATCGCAAATCGTAAATCAGAAATCGTAAATCGTAAATCGTAAATCTAAAACGCTTCCACTTGCCCGCTGAGCAGCCTCGGCAGCAGGTAATCGCGGATTTCGGCAAGTTTGCGGTTTTCTTTAAGACCAGACCTGACAGGTCTTAAAGACCTGTCAGGCCTCAATTTCCCCACTGAGAAGCCTGGGCAGCAGGTAATCGCGGATTTCGGCCAGTTTGCGGTTTTCATCCTCGTTATGTTCTATCTGCCTTGTAACATTGCTCGCAACTCTATCAAAACTTTGTACAATTTCTGAAGGTGGAATAACCATTAAAGGAATCTGTAATCCATCGCGTGAAAGCATATTGACCGTTGTTCCATTCGTGAATGCAGTCACCGCTTGACGAAGTTGAGGATTTTTGACCCAAAAGTACATGTAATGAGTGGTCAGCGGGGAGTCAGGCAAAAGCTCAACTTTGTAGATGTGATGGGTAAACAACCCCATTTCACCAAATCGTTTGGGTACAATGGCGGGACACCCAATTAGCAGATAATCGAAACCCTGCTCTGTATTGGCGACTATTAAATCACCGGGTTTAACCGTGTGTCTTTCCTGATATTCACCCACGTAGAATTTGATACCTTCGTACTTGTAGCCTCCCCCCTCATAAATTGAGTTCAAATTGTGCAATGGCATACCCTCACGAGCCAGCCATTGACCTTTATAACTCAGCCCTTTGGCCACCTTAATATGAGCGCCGAGAGGAGTCACCTCCCACCCCCTCGGAATCAACCCCGCCTCGCTCTCCACCAACTCAGCCTGATATGGCCCAAACTCCACAAAATGATGTTGAAACAACGCCTGAGCCATTGCCTCCAGCGTCCGGTTGATCCGCCGGTTCACCTCGATTTTGTCGTCCAGCCGGCCCAGGATTTCGGCAATGCGTCGCTGGGTGGGGAGGGGAGGGAGAGTAATTTGCATCTGTCGCTGTTCTAACAGACTGACATAGTCTGCCATATCTGTCTGGCCCTTTACTTGACTGCATTGTATTTGGAACTCGCGCCCTTGCATCCAATAATACAAAAACCTGGGTTCAAGGGTCTGTTTATCAATTACACGCCAGAAAGATATTTGGGGGGAGTAAACAAATCGTTGAGTATCCTCACGTATAAAGGCGAAACGCCCCACTGTACCTTTGGTTGTTAAAACAACATCTCCTGGTTGACTAATTTTTATCCCAACTCTGCTTAAATTCTCTACTGGGAAGCGGTCGGCATCTTCAAATTGGAAACCATCATTTAACAAGTTGCCCACCCTAATAAAAGGGATGCCATTAGAACCAAGCTCTATATTCTTGGCCCTATAGCCATCGTTAATAATTAGTTTTCCCTGGGCAATCAAGTCTCGTGTTGAAAGTAGTTGCCGCCCACTCACACCAACCCCTCCAAATCAGCCAGGATGGCTGCCTGCAATTCGTCGGACCGGGCAAACAATCCCCGCAGTTCCTCGGTCAGCCGGGGCATCTTCTCCTCAAACGGCTCGGCCTCGTCGTCGTCGGCCTGCGTGCCTACGTAAATCCCCGGCGTCAACTTGTAATCGTGTCCCCGCACCTCGGCCAGAGTAGCTACTTTACAAAAGCCGGCCTCGTTTGGCAGTGTCCCGCCCGGCTGCCGGTAAGCCTGGTATGCTTCGGCCATCTTCTGGATTTCATCATCGGTCAGCGTGCGCTGCCGCCGGTTCAACATCTCGCCCATCTGCCGGGCGTCCATAAACAATATCTCCTCCCGCCGCGCCCGGTAGCCGTGCGTCCCGGCCCGGTTTTTGCTCAAAAACCACAGGCAGCAGGGGATACCCGTGCTGGGAAAGAGCTTATCCGGCAGTTGCGCAATGCAGTCCACAAACCCTTCCTCAATCAGCGCCCGGCGGGTATGTTTTTCCGCGCCCTGGTTGGTGGTCATAGCGCCGTTGGCCATCACAAAACCAGCCGTGCCGCCATCGGCCAGGTGGTAGAGGTAGTGCATCATCCACATAGTGTTGGCGTTACCGTTCGTCACCTGCCCCTTCTGGTAGCCAATATTCAGCCGGGCGTCCTTGTCGTCCAGCTTGTCCGCGCCCCAGCTCTCCATGTTGAAGGGCGGGTTGCTGATAATGTAATTGGCCCGCAGGGCCGGGAACTGGTCGTTCAGCAGCGAGTTGCCCAGCTTGATGTCGCCGTCCAGCCCGTGCATCATGAGATTCATTTTGCCCAAGCGCAGGGTCGTCTCGATACTTTCCTGGCCGTAAAAGGACAAACTGTGCCGGTTGTCGGTAAACGCCTCCGCCTGGATAAACATCCCCCCCGATCCTGCCGCCGGGTCGAAGACAATCCCCCGGCTGGGGGCCAGCATCGCCACCAGCAGCTTGACAATCGCCTGGGGCGTGAAAAATTCGCCGCCCCGGTTGCCTTCGGTGCTGGCAAAGTTAGCAATAAAATACATATAGGCCCGGCCCAGCAGGTCGGAGCCGTCGGGCCGGCTGAACATATCCTTTGAGAACAGGTTGATCAACCCGGCCACCTGGTCCACGCTCAAGTTGCTGCGGGCATAAATCGGCGGCAGCAGCCCGTTCAGCTTCGGCTGGCTCTCTTCCAGTTTGCGCATGGCCTGGTCCAGCTTGAGCTTAATATCGTCGGCCCGCGCCTGGCTGCGCAGGTAGCTCCACTTGGCCTCCTCCGGCACAATAAAGACATTCTGGCTGGCATACTCGGCCGGATCATTCAAGATGACCGCATCCATCTCGGCATCGCCGGTGTAATACGGGCTGCGCGGCTCCTTCAGTTCCATGGTTAGTTGGGTGTAGCGCTGCTCGTATCGCAGCGACAGGTAGCGCATAAACAGCAGCGGCAGCACGTAATTCTTGTACTCCGCCGGGGCCACCGTCCCCCGCAGGCTGACGGCGGTTTGCCACAGTTCGTTTTCAAAGTTGAAATGGTTGTTGTTGGCCATGAAGGGGTTGTCTCCGCAGGGGGTTAATGGCTGAGAACATTCGGTAATTAACTTTTGCCTTGGGCCTAACCTGGACAAGCCAGAACCAAAGGCATTTCAAAGAAAATAATTACTCAATATTCGTGTTGCGTGTTACGTCTTGCGTGAGGTAAAGCAGACAAAACACGCAAGACGCAACACGTTTTGGTTAATTTAAATCTTGGAATTGCCAAAGAGGTTTTAGACAGGATTAACACGATTTACAGGATTAAATTTTAAAAATCTTGTTAATCGTGTGAATCCTGTCTAACTTATTGTTCACTGTGTAAGAATCTGACTTGTAAGATACTAACAAAACAACTCGGCCAGGCCTCGCGCATGATCAAAGCAAATACACAAAGACCCCTGAACCTTGCCAGCCGGGGGTCTTTTGTTTGTATTGTTTAATTTTACCACTACTCCCCCTCTCGAACAACCCCCCAAAATCAAAAACGGGTAGCCTATCATGAAACAATCTGCGCTTTCCCTACCTCTGCATCGTTTTTAGGCTGGCCCACTGTCTCATAGAGAGCAACATAGAATGTTCTCGATCCTCGTACAAACAGTAAGCCTTCGGACAATAGTAATAGATCAGGTTGAAAAAAGAAGCTGTTAAACTTGACAAAATAGCACATTTGTTCTATTATTGCCCTATTCTGCTCAACTTTAACCTCGGCAGAAGTGATTTTTCCTCAATAAACCATATTGTTCAGTTAAATAGGAGGCTTACCATGACCGAAATGACGGCTTATACCCCCGGCACATTTTGCTGGATTGACCTGGGTACCAGCGATGCGGCGGCGGCCAAGAAGTTCTACAGCGAGCTACTGGGCTGGCAGGCGGTGGATATGCCCGTAGGACCCGACATGACCTACACCATGTTCCAAATTGACGGTAAAGATGTGGCCGGCATGTACCAGCAAGGCGCGGACGAGCAGGGCATTCCGCCCCATTGGAACTCGTATGTCTCCGTCGCCAGCGTCGAAGAGATAGCAAGCAAAGCCAAATCGCTCGGCGGCACAGTACTGGCCGAGCCGCTCGACGTGTTAGAATCAGGCCGGATGACGGTGGTGCAAGACCCCACCGGGGCGGTGGTTGCGGCCTGGCAGCCGCAGCGGCATATCGGCGCTCAGTTGGTCAACCAGCCGGGGGCGCTGTGCTGGAATGAGTTAGCCACCAGGAACCCCCAAAAATCCAGCGAATTCTATACTCAGCTCTTTGGTTGGACGGCTCAAACTCAGCCGATGGGGGAAACAAACTACACCGTCTTCAAAAATGGCGACAATATGAACGCCGGGATGATCGAGATGACAGCCGAATGGGGCGACATCCCGCCTCACTGGATGGTTTACCTGACCGTAACCGACTGCGACGCCTCCGCCGAAAAAGTTACGGCGTTGGGCGGCAAAATCCTGGTACCTCCCACCGACATTCCCGACATGGGCCGTTTTGCCGTCGTCCAGGACCCGCAAGGCGCGGCCTTCTCCTTTATCAAGTTGGACAATCCGCCCGCTTAACCTATTCTCGTTTCTAAGATTAGGCAACTCAAATAAAATAGTTAATCAAATTCGTGAAACGTGATGCGTGATACGTGATGATCCCAGGCAAAACCCTCACGTATCACGTTTCACGCATCACAACCAAATCTCTAATCTCCAATCTCCGTCCTCATGGCAATCGCCTAACTTCATGCTATAATCCCTGCATTGCCATGACCAAACGGATTGCGCTCATCATTCATAATCAGACCTACGCTGAGCCAAAACTGGCCCAACTCAAGCTGCCGGCCGCCGATGCGGCTGCCCTGGCCGAACTGCTGCGCGACCCCATAGTTGGCAATTTTGATGAGGTCGAATTAGCCGTCAATTCACCGACGGCTGAGCTTCGCCAGCGGGTAACCGGCTTGTTTCAGCGCAAGCACCGCCACGACGAACTGCTGCTTTACATCGTGGGCCATTTGCTGGTGGATGAAGCCGGACAGGTCCACCTGGCGACGGTGGATACTCACCTGGATACTTTAGCCGAAACCGCCCTCTCTGCCGGCTATTTGACCGACTGCATGGACCGCAGCTTTTCGCGCCGACAGATGCTCCTGCTCGATGGCGGCTGCCTTCGCCTCAATTCTATTGAGTGGGCTGCTGATATGCGCCCCACTACCGTATTTAAGGGCAGAGGCTACGGGCGGGTAGTGTTGACCAGCGTCACCGGAAACGACTCTATGGATGAGGGCCAAGAAACCGATTTGACTCACCATCTCATCCAGGCGCTGCAAACCGGCGCTGCCGACGCCGACGGCGATGGGCAGGTTGAGCTGAGAGAGCTGTACGAGTATCTCCGCCAGCAGACTCGCCAGACCAGCCTGCGGATTTATGGCAAGCATGAGCACTTCATCTTGGCCCGCAACCCCTACCACTTTATCCCGGTCCAGCCCATCAAGTGGGACCTCATCTCCGGGGCTATCCTGGCCCCGGCCACCATCATCATCATCGGCGGGCGGGCCGATTTGCGCACAGCCATCGGCCTGGCCGGACTTTTACTGCTTATGTACGCCCTGCTTTACCTGGCGCCTGATTAACGGGAAACCCAGAATATGTTCAATTTTTGAGGCAATCGCGCCCTTCGATACGCCCTTCGCGTTGCTCAGAGCTACTCAGGACGCTATCAAGGCCAATAGCCCGACAAAATCGCATCCTGAGTAGCGCGAAACGGAGTGGAGCGCGTATCGAAGGGTGCGATTTTGAGAAACTCACCCCCAAATCCGAACGCACCCGAAATACCACCCCCACTTGGACTCCCACCCCATTTTAGCTATAATACGCCCCGACATGACCACACGGACAGATAAGCGGGCAGGTGAGCTGTTTCTGAGCCAGTGGCGTCACCCTGATGTGCCCACATGGTTAGCCTCGCCGGAGTTTGAGCATAACCCGGCGGCGCAGCGTGCCCTGGAGCGTTTAGCCCAGGAACCCGAATTTGCGGCTGCTTTACCCTACCTGTTGACCACCCTCGACAGCGCCGCCGCTCCCGACCGCGCCCTGATTAATTTTGACCGTTTTATCCGCCACAGCCCCAACCCGCCGGCCTTGCTGCGGCAACTGGCCCGTCACCCGCGCGCCCTTGAAATTCTAATCACCCTCTTTGCCGGTAGCCAGTTCCTCACCGAAATTTTACTGCGCCACCCCGACTATTTTGACCAGTTGAAACATTATAAACACCTGGCCCGGCCCAAAAACGCCGAACAGTTTCTGCAAGAAGCCCAAGCCGTGCTAGATGAGGCGGTGAGGCGAGGAGGCGAGGACGCGGAAGAATTCTCCTCGCCTCCTCGCCTCACCGCTGCCTCGTCTCCCTCCCTCGATGCGCTGCGGCGATTTCAGCGCCGGGAACTGCTGCGTATTGGCGTGAGTGACTTGCTGGGCCTGAGCGATGTCCCCACCGTCACCGGGCAGCTTTCTTATCTGGCCGACAGCCTGGTTCAGGCTTGCCTGGTGACTGCCGCCGAGTCCTTAAATCTGCCTCCTGAAAATTTTACCGTCATTGCCATGGGCAAATTGGGGGGCGAGGAACTCAACTACAGTTCCGATATTGACCTGCTCTTTCTGGCTACCGAAAACGCCGCCATCCACCAGACGCTGGGCCAAAAGCTGATTGATTTTCTGGTCCGCGTTACCGGCGAAGGCTTTCTGTACCGGGTGGATATGCGGCTGCGGCCCTGGGGACGGGATGGCTCGCTGGTGTCGTCGGTGGAGGGCTATCTGGCTTACCTGGCCCGGCACGCCGGGCTGTGGGAGAAACAAGCCTTGCTCAAGGCGCGGGTCATTGCCGGCGACCGGCTCCTGGGCCAGGAGTTTTTGCGCCGGGCGCAGCCGCTCATTTTTGAAACCAACGGCGCAACCGTGCGGGCCGAAGTCCACGCCCTCAAGCAGCGTATCGAGGCCCGGCTGCGCCAGCGCGGCCAGGAGTGGGGTGAGGTCAAACTGGGCCAGGGGTCCATCCGCGACATCGAATTTGTGGTCCAATATTTGCAGCTTGAACACGGCCAGCAGCAGCCCCACCTGCGCAGCCACAACACCCTCGACGCCCTGAGCCGGCTGGCAGGCCGCCATTTGCTCACCAGCGACGAATATCGCGCCCTGGTGGACGGCTATGTTTTCCTGCGCACGGTGGAGCACCACCTGCAACTGATGCACTACCAGCAAACCCACCTGCTGCCCACCAACGACGAAGCCCTGGGTCATTTGGCCCGCCGGCTGGGTTTTCAAGGCCGGGCGGCGGGGAGTCACTTTGCGGCCCGTTACCAGCAGCACAGCGCCGTCATTCGCGCTGTTTATCAACGCCATTTTGAAGAGGAAAGGAGGTCAACGATGACCAACCCTCCCCTACCCGATGTTGTCCCGCACCTGGTCCGCATGCACCCTTCCTACGCCGCCACCTTTACCGATGCGGACATTCAACGCCATACCCGCCTGACCGAGCAGTTGGATGACCAACACCTGGTCAAAGTCGAGGCGGTTCCGCTCGACGCCCAGCACTGGCGGGTCACAATTGTCGGCTACGATTACCTGGGTGAACTCTCCCTCATTTGCGGCCTGCTCTTTGTCTACGGCTTTGATATTGTGGAAGGGCACGTTTTTACCTACGACCCCCCAACCGGCCCGGCCCCGGCCTTGACCCGGCCCCGACGGCGCTCAGGACGGCGGCAGTCCTACTCAATCAAGCCGGCCAAAGGGGCCGACAATCGCAAAAAAATTGTAGACGAATTTACCGTGCATGCCGTAGCCGCAGAGCGAGTGGCCGCCCCGGAGTTCTGGTCAAGCTACACTGCCGAATTGGAAAGCCTGATCCGCCGCCTGGCCGGGGGAGCGCAGCGCGAAGCTCAGGGCGAATTGGCCCGGCGGGTGGGCGACGCCCTGCGCGAAACCGTTCCGGCTCCCCACGCGCTCTACCCGATTGACATCGAGTTTGACAATGAAAGCTCAAGCCATTACACCGTGCTGCGTATTGACGCGCCGGATACCATCGGCTTTTTGTACGAGCTAACCAACGCCCTGGCCCTATATGGCATCAACATCAGTCGGATGACGGTTGAAACCGTCGGCCAGCAGGTGCGCGATACCCTCTACGTGGCCGATGCGCACGGCCAAAAGATTACCGCCCCGGCCAAACAGCACGAACTGCGGGTGGCGACCGTTTTGACCAAGCACTTCACCCATCTGCTGCCGCGCTCGCCCAGCCCCGAGTTGGCCCTGCTCCATTTTCGTGAATTTTTGGGCCAGCTTTTTATGCGGCCCGATTGGCCCGACGAACTGGCCTCGCTGGAACGGCCGGAAGTGCTAGACACGCTGGCCCGGCTGCTGGGCGTGAGCGACTTTTTGTGGAACGACTTTTTACGCATGCAGCATGCCAACCTCTTTCCGGTGGTGCGGGATGTCGGCGCGCTGGCCGCCGCCAAAACCAGGGACCAATTACAGGTCGAGTTGGATTTGGCCCTGCAAGCCGCCGGAGATGGTGAGGCCCAACGCGCCGCCCTGAACGCCTTCAAAGACCGCGAGATGTTTCGCATTGACATGCGCCAGATTCAGGGACACATTGCCAAATTCGGCCAGTTTTCTCAAGAGTTGACCGACCTGGCCGAAGTGACCGTCGAGGCAGCCTGTCGCCTGTGCGAAGCCGAACTGCGCGCCCAATTTGGCGTACCCTGCCGGGAAGACGGCCAGCCCTCCTCCTTGAGTATCTGCGCCCTGGGTAAAGCCGGCGGGCGAGAGCTGGGCTTCGCCTCGGACATCGAGTTGATGTTAATCTACGCCGGCAACGGCCAGACCAGCGGCCCGCGCCGCCTGACCACCGCCGAGTTTTACGATAAGCTGGTGCAAGAGGTGAGTGGGGCCGTTCGAGCCAGGCAGGAGGGCGTTTTTGAGCTGGACCTGCGGCTGCGGCCTTACGGCAAAGCCGGGAGCATGGCCGTATCGCTCGACGCCTTCCGGCGCTATTTTGGGCCAGAGGGCGATGCCTGGCCCTACGAGCGGCAGGCGTTGGTTAAGCTGCGGCCCATCGGCGGCAGCGCCGACTTAGGTATGGAGATTATCCGCCTGCGGGATGAGCTGATTTACAGCGGCCAGCCTTTTGATGTGGCGGCGATGCGGGCCATGCGCGAGCGGCAGGTGCGGCATCTGGTCACAGCCGGAACCGTCAATGCCAAATTTAGCCCCGGCGGTTTGGTGGATGTCGAGTATCTGGTGCAGGGGCTGCAAATCACGCACGGCCATGCCAACCCCGGTTTGCGGCTCACCAACACCCGTGAAGCTATGCGCGCCCTGGCTGACGCCGGCATTATCCCCCCCGACGATTACGACCATCTGCGCGAGGCCCACATCTTTTTGCGCCGCCTGATTAACGCCCTGCGTATGGTGCGTGGTCACGCCAAAGATTTGACGGTGTCGCCCCCCGGCAGCGAAGAGTTTGCTTTTCTGGCCCGCCGCCTGGATTACGGCCGCCGGACAGAACAACTGCGCGATGACCTGACCCGCCACATGGTCTGCGTTCAGGAAATCAGCGCCCGGTTATTGGGGTAACTTTTTTGGAGTTGCCCGTTTTATGTTATTATAGGCTCTTCTGGGGACATTTTTATTCTTTACTCAAAGAAGGAAGTAGCGGTGAACAAACGCGAGCGAGTTTATGCTGCTTTGGAAGGTGAAGCAGTTGACCGAGTACCCTTGAGCCTGTGGCGGCACTTTCACAAGCAGGATCAAACGCCCACCGGTCTGGCTTCGGCGACCCTGGCTTTTTACAAGAAGTACGATTTTGATTTGATCAAGCTGACCCCGAGCGGCTTTTATGCCATCGAGGATTGGGGGGCGCAGGTAATTTTATCCAAGGATGACGACCAGCCGCCGACGCTAAAAAAGCCAGTGATTCGCAAACCGGAGGATTGGCGCAACCTCACCACCCTCAGTTCGACCGCCGGGAGTTATGGCCGCACCCTGGAAGCCATCAAACTGCTGACCAGCCAACTGGATAAAGAAGATGCGCCGGTTTTGATGACGGTTTTCAGCCCGCTGACCATTGCCTACAAGCTGGCCGGCGATACGCTGCTCGACCATCTAAAAAACTACGCTACCGATGTCCACATCGGCCTGGCGACCATTGCCGAAACCACCTCCCGCTTTGCCGATGTGGTTTTGGAAGCCGGGGCCGACGGCATCTTTTTTGCCAGCCAACTTTCCCGCGCCGATATCCTGACCGAGGAGATGTGCCAAGCCTTTGTCATTCGCTATGATTTGATTGCGCTGGAGCGGGTCAAGTTTCAACCGGCGCCGCTGGTGCTGCACCTGCACGGGGCTAATCCCCACTTTACGACCGTCAACCAATACCCGGCCCACGCCGTCAGTTGGCACAACCACGAAACCGGCCCCACCATCGAGGAGGCTTTAAGCTTGACCAACAAGACCTTGTTCACCGGTCTTGACTTAAATAACTTGGAGAACGGGGGGCCGGCTGAGGTTGTGGCCCAGGCCAGAGAAGCCATTGAACAAACCGGCGGCAAGCGGTTGATTCTGGCCCCCTCCTGTGTCATCCCCACCAAAACACCTTCTGAAAACCTGCAAGCCCTGGTCGAGGTAGACCGGTCTGTGCGTTAAACGTTAGAACGTTTAACGTGATAACCCGCTACTGTCTCTTCAAATACCTCTAAGAGTTCCTCGGCGATAGTGGGCCAACTATAGCGTTGCACCCAAGCCCGCGCTTGCTCGCCAAGCTGGTCGCGCAGCACGCGATGTTTCAGCAGGAGCATAATTTTCTCAGCCATAGCCTGCGGATCCCGGTGGGGGACGCGATAGCCATTGTAGCCGTCTTCGATACTAAAGGATAGGCCGCCGACATCGGAGGCAATGACCGGTGTGCCGCAGGCCATCGCTTCCAGGGCGACCATGCCAAAAGACTCGTAGTGCGAGGGCATAACCACCATTTCGGCGGCGGCATAATAATAAACCAGGGTGTCCTGATCTTTGGCTCCCAGAAACGTCACCATATCGCCGATGCCCAACTCTGCCCGCAGCGTTTCCAGCCGGGCAAATTCGGCCAGTTCAAGCTCTGAGTCAGGGTTGGGGTCGCCGCCGATGATCGAGACGCAAATATTTTCGGCCAGCGCCGGCTCCCGTTTTTTGACCAGGGCCAGGGCGCGGATCAGGGTGTCAATTCCTTTGAGCGGTTGGATGCGGCCCACAAACAGGATCATCTGATGTTCGGGCGGCACGCCCAGGCGCTGGCGGGCCTCGCGTGGGTCCAGCGGTTTAAACCGCTCCAGGTCAACCCCCGGCGGCGCCACTGAGATTTTGGCCGGATCAGCCCCGTACAGCCAGGTCATTTGATTTTTTTCCAGGGGGGTGGCGGCAATCAGCCGGTCGGCAAAGCGCATGATCTCGCCCTCGCAGTTAACCCGCCGGTCGGGGTCGCGCTCGGCCGGGGTTTGGGCAACCCGATTTTTCATCTCGGCCAGAGTGTGGAACATCTGGACCATCGGTATATGCCAAACGCGCCGCAGTGAGTTCGCTGCCAGGCCGGAGAGCCAATAGTGGCCGTAGATAAGATCGTAGTTGATCTTGTCGGCCCTGGCCTGGGCCTCAACCCCGGCCTCAAACTCGGCCAGGTAGTTGAAAATAAGGTTTTTGTTGTAAGGCGCTTCGGGTCCCGCTTTGACCTGAATGACCCGGCCATGCTCGCCCAGCAGTTGAATCCGGGGCATCGCCGGGTCCTGGGAGCGGGTGTACACGTCCACGGCAACGCCCTGCCGGCTCAACGCCTGGGTCAAATCGCGGACATAGACGTTCATTCCGCCGGTTTCTTTCCCCCCCAGAGTCGCCAGGGGTGAGGTATGCACGCTGAGCATAGCAAGGTGATTAATCATAATTTATAACAACTTATGCCCAACCGTAACCCCTTCACTATGTTTGTACTTCTCATAACCGACCAAAATTTGAACGCAGATGACGCAGATTGGACTGATTTCCGCTGATTTTTTGTAAATTTCTCTGCCCAAATCTGAGTTTATCGGCGTTTATCTGCGTTCTATTTAAGGAGTGCAAAGGTAGTATTAGAGCAGAATAGGCAGAATTAAAGAATTTTTATTCTATCATTCCGTAAATTCTGCTCCTGGCGACGCAACAGAATTTTATAGGCCCCGGCCCAATCAGCCCAGTCGAGAACCCAGGTCTCCTCTTCAGGTTCTTCGCCGCTCAAGTACAACTCATAAAAAGTTTCGGAAAGCACCCCATACTTGCGTTCATAAACTTCCAAATCCTCATTGAGCGCATGAATATCGGCAATAATCTCTTGCAGCGTCATATCATCACCTCTGAGTTGATTGTACCAGTTCGGCGACTGCGCAACAAATAGGGGAGGGATGAGGCAAGCCACAAATGAAGCAACTCCTCATCGCGTTATGACCAAATCATAGACCGGCTCGGCCACCGCGCCGAAGCGGAATTTGTAAACTTCGTCACCGCGCAGAAAATCGTAGCGGCGGCGGCCCAGGCGGATGGCATCCTGGATGGTGTAGGCAGTCAGCACATTGCCGGGGCTGAACTGAGCAAACTGTTCGGGGTCAAACCCGGAGTTGTAGAGCAAAAACTCGTTGTTGTAATCAAACCCAAGCATCGCCGCAGCTTTGACGCCATTGACTTCGATAAAGTAGAGTTTCAGCCAGCCGAGTTGAGCCAGTTCAACGGCCAGGGCTTTAAAAAATTGAACCAGGGCCTCGTTCCAAAAGCCCTCTTTATCGCGGGTGGATTTTTGATGCAGCTCGATGAAAGCATCTACTGCTTCCGCTAATCCCTCGGTTGAGTCAACCACGTACCAGCGGGTGTCGGCCTCGGTTTCAATTTTGCGGATTTTGCGCCGGATCTCGTGACGCTGCTTTTTGTCAATGCCGGCCAGATAGGCTTCCCAATCGCCGGGCAGCGTAATCACCGGGCAGACATCTTGCTGGCGGACTTGGGCCTGCCAGCCGCGCGCCCGCACCGCTTCGGCCAGGAGGGTGTGGGTGATGGAGTTATGGGGCAGGCTGCACAGGTAGAGCTTGTCCCAACCCATCGCCGGGTCGCTCAGGCAATCCAGCAGGGTCCGGTAAACCGGCTCGACGTAATCCTTGTCCACCAGTAAATCAAGATAATCAGACACATCCACACAACCGACAAAGCTTAAATGCCGCTGGCCTGCGGCGTTAATTCCACCATACAGCGGCGCCAGCCCAATCAGGTGGCCCTCGTCGGTGCGGATCGCAATCAACAACAAATCGTCATTGCCCAGGTATTGCCACCAGGTTCGCTGGTAAATGTAGCGCATAAAAAAGGGCGCATTAATCGAACGCGCCAGCAAATCATCCCATTCCTGGGCTAATAGATCAAAGCCGGACATATTGGTGTAGATGGTAGTTTGCATAAAATCCTTTATAGGGTAACAGGGTAGCAGGTAGCAGGAGGGCAAAGCTGCCCTTGCAACCCTGCTACTCTGCTACCTGCTACTCTTCCTTCGCCCGCCAATTGATTTGATAAACCTGGAAGCCCTGGCGGCAGTCGGCCTGAGTTTCCACCGAGAGCGGTTCGGATGACGGCACATCATTTTGGTAAACTTGAACCCAGAATTTCCGCTCGGCCGGCTGATCTTTTAGTTCGATCTGGTAGCGTCCTTCGGCATCGGTGGTATCTACGGCTACCAAACCCACGCCTTCTTCCCACACCGTAATTTGCAGACCCGCCAGGCGATCTCCATTGCTGGCCGCCACCACCCCTTTGAAACCGGAAGCGTCACAATCGGCCAGGCCCTTGATTGGTTTTTGGGCCGTAAAAACCGCATCCTCCACCGCAGGAGGGGGGCCAGGAGTCGCCGTGGGCAAAGGCGCGGTGGGCAAGCTCAGAGCCGGGCGGGTGGCGGTGGGAGTGATGGGGGCTGCCGCTGGAACAGGCAGACTGAGCAAGAGGTAAGCCAATACCCCCATCACCGCCATCACGGCTACACTCAACAGGCCAAGAAATATTAACCAAAAGGTGGTTTTTGCAGTCGGCCGGGCCATATAGGTTCTACTAAAAAAAAGTAGGGCAAGAGGCTATCTTGCCCTACAGAACTTTTTTACTGGGGAGCAGGGATTCGAACCCCAACAGGCAGATCCAGAATCTGCAGTCCTACCATTAGACGACTCCCCATTGGTGAAAGATATTTTAGCATTTTCGGGCAGGATGGGCAAATTGACTTTCCGGCCCATCAAACCGCCTGAAGAGAGCAAGAATTGGGTGGTTTTTGAGACGAGTCTGGTTTATTATCGGATGTGTTTCTAATGATGATTTTGGTCTTTCCAAAGCAAGCTTTGGACTCCGTAATTGGCTTGATTAAATTGGCTTGATTGGTCTATTGACAAAACACGGTTTATCTCGTAATATTTCCTGTATAATTAACTATTATACGTAAATTTTACGGTAAGATAAGGGTTGCACCGAATGATTGACGATATTGACCGCCAGATTATCTTGCTTCTTCAGGAAGATGCTCACCTTTCCAACGCTGCCCTGGCCGAAAAAGTGGGCCTGACCGTTTCAACGGTCCACGAGCGGGTTAAAAAGCTGGAGAAAAAGGGGGTCATCAAAGGCTATGTGGCGGTGGTGAATGCTGAGGCGGTGGGTAAACCGATTATGGCGTTTATCCGGCTGACGGTAGGCGCCACGCCTGAGGGTTATGTGGAAACCAAACGGAGCGTGATGGAGGTCTGCCGGACCGAGCCGGATGTGCTGGAGTGCCACGGGGTGGCGGGTGAGGATTGTTATATTTTAAAGGTTCGTACTGCCAGCCCCAAAGAGTTGGAAAGGTTGCTTGAAAAGATTCGCTCCAAAGCCACCGTTTCCAGTTCAGTCACCAGCATTGTGCTGTCAACCTTTAAAGAAAGTTCACCCATTGTGCCTTGTAGCCATGATAGACCTGAGGACAATCACCTATATTCAAAGTGAAGCCGAGTTTAATCGCGCCAGAAGCAAAGGTTTCTGGGAGATTATGCTCAGCCTGGTTACGCGCCGGCGGCCCCATTTATTGCCCCTCGACGAACTGGCCCGGAATATTCAACCGGAACAGGTAACGTATTTGGGCTTGCAGGATGTCCCGCTTAAAAACATCGTCGGCAGCGCCGGGCGGCACCGCGACTACACCCAGCGTTTTTTCCCCTGTGTCAGCGATGAACGCAGCAAAGAACGCTGGCGTTTGATTTATACCCTGGCGGTCTCCGGGGCTGGCTTCCCGCCCATCGAGGTCTATCAATGGGGGGATGTTTACTTTGTGCAAAATGGGCACCACCGGGTTTCGGTGGCAGCCCATCTGGGTTGGTCTGTCATTCAGGCGCGTGTCACTCTTTTACCGGCGCCTTTCCCGGCAGACGTTCCCTTTACTCAGCAATTGCATTAATCGAAAGGGGTGATTCGATGAGCTTGGCAACAAAAAACGGGACTAATCCAGCCGGCGTCATTGTTCGGCTGATGCTGCACGACGACGAGGTCTTTCGCTTGCCGACAGCCAGCCGGGCAGTTCAGGTGGTTTCCGGGCTGGCCTGGTTAACGGTGGCCGGTGAGGATATTTTCTTGGGCAACGGCCAGCGGTTGTGGCTGGTCGGTGCTAAAGGCTCAGCCCTGGTTTCGGCCCTGGGCCAGACGCCTTTGATTTTGGAAGTTCTGGGCGACAGCGCCTCCGCCTCACCGGGTATGGAGAGCATGCTTAAAAATTTAGCGCCAACACAAGGCAGCCTTTGCTAAACAATAGCAACCTCGTTCCCAAACTCAGTTTGGGAACGAGGTTGGGAAATCAGGCAGCTTTTGCTGAAGGGGGATTTTTTGTGACCAACCAAACGCGAGCGCAAAAGATTGAGTCTTACGGGCGGGCTTATGAGCTACTCACCGAGGGATTGAAACAGTTTCCGGTGGAGATGTGGCATTTTAGACCCGCGCCCCATTTCTGGACCATCCACGAAATCATTGTCCACATCGCCGACAGTGAAGCCAACAGCTTTATTCGCTGCCGCCGCTTCATCGCCGAACCCGGCCAGGCCGTGTTGGGTTATGATGAGCAAGGCTGGGCTGTCGCGCTGAATTATCACCAACAGAGCACCACCGATGCTTTGGAGCTGTTCAAGTGGTTGCGCCACAACACCTACCAATTGATTCTCTCCTTGCCGGAGACCGTTTGGGCCAACACCGTCCACCATTCCGAAAATGGCCTGATGACCATGGACGATTGGCTGGACGTCTACGAGCGGCACATCCCGGAGCATCTGGCCCAGATGCAAACTAACTACGAGATTTGGTTAAAACAGGAGTAATTTTGTGAAACCACGAAACTTTTTATGGTTGTTATTTCTGGCTGCCCTGTGGGGGCCGTCATTTTTATTTATCAAAGTTGCCGTAGCCGAAATTCCGCCGCTAACCTTGATGCTGGGGCGAGTGGGGATTGCCGGGGTTTTTCTTTACCTGATTTTGCGCGCCCAGGGCCGCAAGTTACTGCCGTTTGGCCCCATCTGGTGGCATTTGGCTGTCGTCGCCCTGGTGCAGAATGCGATTCCCTTTGTGTTGTTTGGCTGGGGTGAGCAGTACATTGATAGCGGCCTGGCAGCCATTCTCAATGGCACCACCCCTCTGTTTACCCTGGTGCTGGCTCACCTCTTTACCACGGATGATCGCTTAACCCCGACCAAAGGGGTAGGAACGATGATTGGCTTTGGCGGCCTGTTGGTTTTGATTGGACCTTCATTATTGGCCGGAGTGCGCGCAACTACCTGGGGTCTGCTGGCTGTTACCCTGGCCTCAGTCTGTTATGGGGTGGCAATCATTTATACCCGCCGCCATGTGCGTGGACTGCCGCCGTTGGTAGGGCCAACTACCCAGCTTCTTTTAGCAGCGCTATTTCTGCTGCCCCTGTCCTTGCTTGTCGAGCAGCCATTCACTTTGCCGATGCCCTCGTGGGCGGCGCTTGGCTCACTAATAGCCCTATCGGTTTTTGGAACAGCCCTGGCTTTTGTGATTTACTACCTGCTGATAGAACGCGTCAGCGCCACTTATGTCTCGATGGTGACTTATCTTGTGCCTGTCTTCGGCGTGATTTTAGGCGTCGTGGTGCTGGGCGAGACGTTAAGCTGGAACGCCTACCTCGGCTGCGCCTTGATTTTACTGGGGGTCATGATTGTCAACGGCGTTTTCAGAGCCGTCAGTTGGCAGCGCCCCACCGATGTGGCCGTGAGGCCGTAGGCACTTAGGCTTTTACAGCGACAAAAAATTGTCAGTCCTTTTTGCGAATGGGCGAATGGCGAATCAGAATTATCATTCGCCATTCGTCCATTCGCCATTCTTTAAAACCACCTCCTTTCTAACTATTGCCACCCACCCCTAAATAGAGTATAATTCAACCAATCAAGTCTACCTGGACACATTGAGACCGTGGCGGTAAGTGGGGGGACAGAACGTGTCATCACGACTGGCAGATCGCCTGAGTTTAGCGCGCCATCGCCGGTTTGCCGGGCGAGAGGTGGAGCGGGCCTTGTTTCAAACGGCCCTCACCGCGTCTGAACTGCCTTTCTTCATCCTCTACATCTTTGGTCCCGGCGGCGTCGGCAAAACCTCGCTGATGGGCGAGTTTGCTTATATTTGCGACGAGCAAAACATCCCCGCCATCCATCTCGATGCCCGCAACATCGAGCCTGCCCCCGAGTCATTTTTAACGGCCCTGCAAACTGCTTTGGGCCTCGCTCCCCCCACCTTAGCCCTGCCACACATGGCCGCCTGGTCACAGCGCCACGTTATTCTGATTGATACTTACGAAAAACTGGCCCCGCTGGATGCCTGGTTGCGGGAAGTTTTTTTACCGCAGTTGCCAGAGGATGTCCTGGTGGTGATGGCCGGCCAGTACCCGCCCTCATCCGCCTGGGCCGCCGATGCCGGCTGGCAAAGCCTCATTCGCACCATCCCCTTGCGTAATTTTAGCCCCGCAGAGAGCCGGGCCTACCTGAGCAAGCGCGAAATTCCGCCGGGGCACCATCAAGCCATTTTGGATTTTACGTACGGCCATCCCCTGGCCCTTTCACTGGTAGCCGACGTTTTTGCCCAACGCGGCGACAGCCTGCGCATCTTCAAACCGGAAGTTGCCCCCGATGTCATCAAGGTGCTGCTGGAGCAGTTGGTCCAAAAAGTGCCTGGCCCGGCTCATCGCGCCGCCCTGGAAGCCTGCGCCCTGGTCCATCTAACCACCGAAGCGCTACTGACGGCGATGTTGGGCATGCCCGACGTTCATGAATTATTTGAATGGCTGCGCAGTCTATCCTGTATTGAGTCTGGCCCGACCGGGCTTTTTCCCCATGATTTGGCCCGCGAGACCCTGGCCGCCGACGTGCGCTGGCGCAATCCCGACTGGTACGCCGAACTACACCACCGCGCCCGCACCTATTATACGGCCCGCCTCCAGTCGGCCAACAGTCAAGAGCAGCAGGCAATTTTGGTGGAATACCTCTATCTGCATCGCTATAATCCGGTGGTGCGGCCTTTTTTTATGCAGTTACAGGCGCAGTGGTCCGAAGAAGTCGGCCTGCTTAGCGATATTGCCCGCCCGCCCGACTGGCCGATTTTGCTGGAGATGGTGCGGCAGCACGAAGGCGAAGAGTCGGCCCGGTTGGCTGCCCACTGGTTCTCGCGCCAGCCAGAAAGCGTACTTGTTTTGCGTGATGTCAAGCAGCAAGCTGTTGGTTTTCTCATGCTGCTGGCCTTGCATCGCGCCAGCGCCGAAGATTTGAATCTCGATCCGGCAGCGCAGGCAGCCTGGCAATATTTGCAAAGCCACGCCCCGCTGCGGCCTGGCGAAATCGCCACCCTGTTTCGTTTCTGGCTGGCTCGCGACAATTACCAGGCAGTTTCCACCGCCCAGAGCCATATTTTTATTGCCATGGTCCAGCATTACTTAACCACGCCGGGCCTGGCCTATACCTTTTTGCCCTGCCGCAACCCTGATTTTTGGCTGCCCGTTTTTACCTATGCTGACCTGGCCCGCCTGCCAGACGCGGATTTTGAAATAGGCGGACATCGCTACGGGGTATACGGCCACGATTGGCGCGCTGTGCCGCCCATTGCCTGGCTGGATTTGCTGGCCGGTCGAGAAATTGCCACCACCCCCCAGCCTCCATCTCCCCCATCGGCCAAACCCGCGCTGGTGGTGCTAAGCCAGCCCGAATTTGAAACGGCGGTGCGCGACCTGCTGCGCGATTTCAGGGCAACCCGGCCCGATACCTTGAAGTACAATCCCCTCCTCTGGTCGCGGCTGGTGGCCGAGCAGACCGGCCCCACTGCCGACGAAGCGAAACGGATTGCCATCCTGCAAACCATTGTCAAAGAAGCCGCCGACAAATTGCAAACCTCCCCCCGCCAGCGAAAATTTTACCAGGCACTGCACCACACCTATTTTCACCCCGCCCCTACCCAGGAACAGGCCGCCGAATTATTAGATTTGCCTTTTAGCACCTTTCGCCGCCACTTAAAAACCGGCATGGAACAACTGACTCAGATGCTGTGGCAGCGAGAAATCGGCGGATAGAGAGGTAGACTAAGGCTAAGGCTGAGGCTGAGCGTTAATCTTAGCCTTAGCCTTTCCTACAAAAATGAGCAAAAAGTGAGCACTTTTTGGTCTGGAAAGTGAACACCAGATTCAATAAACTACAATTATCAGCTTTGATGATTGTAGTTTTTTATTTCTGGTAACGCTGTAGGCCAACAACTCCCTTACCACAAGCAAGTCCGCATCCGTTACCCCCATTGCCGGAGTTTCCTTATGTCTGAACAAACCACTCAACTGGTCAACGATTTAGTCGCCGCCTGGAACGCCCACGACCTCGACCGGATTGCCGCTTTTTATGCTCCCGATTATGAAGGAGAGGACGTAGCCTACTCAACTCCCCGCCGTGGCCGGGAGGATATCCGCCAAACGATGAGTTTTTACCTGCAAGCC
Organism: Anaerolineales bacterium; assembly: GCA_015075405.1. GTDB lineage: Bacteria > Chloroflexota > Anaerolineae > 4572-78 > J111 > DSQQ01. Next base: position 1,841,245 of record JABTUK010000001.1, on the reverse strand, counting down.
TTCCCGGATCTGCACATTACGATGGACTCGCTGATTGTCCAGGATAACCGGGCTGCTCTGGCCTGGATTGGCCAGGGCACTCACAAAGGCAAGCTGTTAAATATTCCGTCAACCGGCCGGGTGATAAAGATTCGCGGGACGACCTTCTTCACCATCCATAACTGCCAGATTGTCCGCGGCCTGCACGTCTGGGATTTAGCCGGCGCGCTGCGCGCCATCGGCTTGCTGCCGGAACTATAGTACAAAAGCTTAGCTTTTGCGCTCCAGATCTTTTCATCCTCTCCGCTGCTGCACTTGCTCTCGGATGAAGTTAAAGTCAATACTTCAAATAAGGCCGTAGCATAGGGCCTTGTGCCCGCCCACAAGGGGCTTAAACTACGTTATTTGAAAAACCTTGTGCCCGCCCACAAGAGGTCAAACTACGTTACACCTCAAAGGAGAGAGGCGATGGTTAATCCTCCTTTCAAAAGCGACCTCTTTTACTCCGTTCAGAATGAAGACTACCAGACTGAGTTGGCCATGCTCAACCACATTTACCAGGGCACGCCGCTGCGGGTGCTGATGGTGACCTCATCCGGCGAGAACGCCCTGAGCCTGCTCACCCAGGCGACAGTAACCAGTGTGGTGGCGGCATACCTGAACGCGGCCCCTGGTTTAGAACCATTGCGGTCGGTTTCCGCAATTTATAATCAAAACATTTTTTGTTAGCACGGAGGTATTCATCATGTTGGTTGTACGCGATATATTTCAAGCCAAATATGGCCGGGGAAATGAACTGGTCGCGTTGCTTAAAGAAACTTTTCCCAAATTGGGGCAAGACCGCACCTATCGGATTCTGACCGATGCCAGCGGCCCCTTCTTCACGGTTGTAACCGAAGTTGAAGTGTCGAGCCTGGCCGACTGGGAGCAACTGACGGTCCAAATTTTTGGCATGCCTGAATTTGGCGAGTGGTTCAACCGTATGCTGCCGCTGGTCGAATCGGGGCGGCGCGAATTTTATCACCTGGAGAGCTAAAACAGGGAGCGAGGACTAATATCGCCCTCCCCATTTTTATTCAATTTATGACAGAACAGGAGAAAAATAAATTATGTTTGCTCGGGTAACTGTAACTCAAATGAAACTTGACCGGCTCGATGACGCTATCAAGCTTTTTGCGGAGAGTGTTATTCCGGCGGCCAAGGCCCAAAAAGGCTTTAAGGATATGTATCTCCTCACCGACCGGGCCACCGGCAAGGGTCTGGCCATCGGTTTTTGGGAGAGCGAAGCGGACGCCGATGCCAACGAGAGGAGCGGCTACTATCAGGAGCAGGTCGGCAAGTTCAAAGACCTCTTTGCCGCGCCGCCGGCACGTGAAACCTATGAAGTCAGCGTCAAATCTTAGAGGTGGAGGATAATTTTATGTCCGACCAAAATAAAGCCATTGCCCGCCGATTCTTTGAATTATTTAGCCAGGGCGACCTGGAGACCATTGGCCGGGAGCTGCTATCCCCGGAGTTTGTAGCCCATTTCCCCGGTATGCCTGGGCCGTTAAACCCGGAAAGCTATCGGCAAGTGGGGCTTATGTTTCGCTCGGCCTTTCCTGATATCCAGGATACAGTTGAAAATCAAATTGCCGATGGCGATAAGGTGGCTACCCGGATTACGTCTCGCGGCACACACCAGGGTGAGCTGATGGGGATACCCGCCACAGGCAAGCGGTACACCATCACGGCTACCGTCGTTGATCGGATTGCCAGTGGCCGAATTGTGGAACGATGGGCGGAATTCGACCAATTGGGCATGCTGCAACAATTGGGCGTTATCCCCGCGCCGGGGCAATAAGAGAATGAAAAGTAATCAGTGAACACTTATCAGTAAGACAGTTTCGTAACGAGGAGTCCACTCCAGGGGAAAATACTCGTTCAATTCAAAGTTAAATCTAGTTATCAAAGGAGAAATATCTAATGACAGACCTTAAAACGATTGCGCATTATTTTCTGGCCGAAAGCTTCAACACCGGCAATCTGGCCCCCGCAGACGAACTGGTGGCGGCCAACTTTACCAATCATGACCCCAGCACGCCGCCCCTGCCGGCCGGCCCGGCAGGTTACAAACAACTTATCACCACCTACCGTACCGCCTATCCCGACATCCGCATGACGCTTGACGACCTGATGATTGAAGGCGACAAAGTGGTTGGGCGTTGGACCGCGCACGGAACCAACACCGGCCCCTTGATGGGCATGCCCCCCACCGGCAAGCAGGCCACCGTGACCGGCATTAGCATCCTCACCATCACCAATGGTCAAGTGACCGAACAGCGAACAAACTGGGATGCCCTGGGGATGCTGCAACAACTGGGTGTCATCCCTACGCCGGGGCAGTAGGCGAATGAAAAGAAATCAGTGAACAGTGTCCAGTAATCAATTAGACTGTTTACTGTCCATTGATTTTTGATGACTGATAACCGTTCACTATCAGCTATTTTTAGGGGGTACTATTATGTCAATACAAAATAATGCCGTTTCGTTGCTCCGCCAGCAGTTTCAGATGGGGCATCAATTTTTGGAAGGCACAGTGCAAGGCGTCGCCGCCGAGCACGCTCACTGGACGCCGCCGGGCAAAGCCCAGCCTCTGGGGGCCAATTATGCCCATGTTGTTATCTCAGAAGATGGCTTGATCAACATGCTCCTGAAGGGAACGCCGCCTTTAATGGCTTCGGATTGGGAGGGCAAAATCGGCTTGAGCGAAATGCCGCCCCAAGCTCCCCCCTGGAATGAGTGGGCCAGCCGGGTGCGGGTTGACTTAGACACGCTGCGAGGTTATGCCCAGGCCGTTTACGGAGCCACCGATAGTTACCTGGCCTCCCTTTCCGACGAGGATTTGAACCGCCCGCTTGATCTCTCGGCGGTGGGCCTGGGCCAGCAAACCGTCGGTTCGTTTTTAAGCACTCTGGTCTTTAATATTCACACCCACACCGGCGAGATTGCCTGCCTGAAAGGCTTGCAAGGCTTGCAAGGATATCCGTTTTAGTGAAGCAGACCCTACAGGTTTTGAAAACCCTGTAGGGTCTTTATACAAAAGGGGATAAAGTAGCAACCCGAGGTATGTGGCGCGGCACTCACCAGGGCGATTTCATGGGCATCCCGGCCACCGGAAAATCGGTCAGCGTTACCTACAGCGATCTGTGGCGCATCGAAAATGGTCAAGCAGTGGAAAATTGGGTCCAAATGGACATGCTGGGCTTGATGCAGCAACTCGGAGTCGCGCCCGCACCGGGGCAGGGATAGTTTATTTATGCCAACCTACAGCAGTCAAATTAATCCCTTGGTCAGAGCAGGCTGGCCGGGAACTATAAAAATAGAAAGGAAACAACTTATGTCAACAGAAACAAACAAAGCCATCGCTATTAATTTTTATAAGGAACAAGATCGGCTCAAGGGAAAACTATCCGCGACGCTGACCGCCCCCAATTACACCTTCAGCCTAAACGGGGGACCACCTATCACCGCCGCCGAACACGAAGGAATGGGGGCTATGTTCTGGGCCGCCTTCCCCGACATTGAGCAAACCGTTGAGGAAACCATCGCCGAAGGCGACAAAGTAGCAGTTTGTTTTACCATGCGGGCAACCCACACCGGCAACTTCGAGGGTGTTCCGGCCTCTGGAAAACAGATAGCGGTTTCAGGGATGGGCATTTTACGCATCGTTGATGGCAAGGTCGCAGAATTTCAAGAAGCATTTGACATCATGGGCCTGATGCAGCAAATCGGCGCTATCCCAACCCCGGCGTAATAGGTCAAATTTGGTCATTGGAGCAGCGAGGACAAGCCCCGCTGCGAGAGAACACTACCAGATTTGAACATCAAAAATTATGAAATGTTGAAACTTTAGTCTTTGGAGGTTAAAAAATGAAAGCATCAGATGAATTGAAACAACTCACCTTGCGCGGCCTGGAAGCCTTTGCCGGTGAGGGTCTCGGGTTTTTTACCCGCCGCGTTGCCCAGCAAGAGGGGGTGCTGGCTATTGGCACAGACCCCAGCGAATGGTGGGAAGGTTATGAGACCATTACCGACGTCTTCAAGGCCCAGTCAGAAGCGATGCAGGGGTTGTCTATCGTGGGGGCCAATCCCCAGGCTTACGTGGAGGGCAATGTGGGCTGGGCTGCCACTCAGGCTGCGCTTCGCATGCCCGACGGCAGCGAATTTCCTATTCGCTTGACCATTGTCTACCATCAAGAGGATGGAGAATGGAAAGTGGTGCAGTGGCACGGCTCGGTTGGGGTTTCCAATGAGGAAAACTTTGGCGAGGATATCCCCACCTGATACGGTTACTGAGGCCCTGTCCGAGTTGGAGATTAAAAAATGGAAACCAAAAATATCCTCACCCATCCCTCTGAGGCCGAACTGGCCGCAGCCGTCGAAGAAAACCTGTTCGACCTGTTCCGGGCTATGGCCGCAACCTTGCCCGGTAGCGAGATTGACGAAGGTAACAAGTTGAGCCGCCACCTGGCCTTTCCCACCAACCCGATGTTCAAAGGAGTCTGGCGTACCCGTCTGACTGCCGCTGAAGCGGATGAGGCCATTGACGAAACCCTGGCCTGGTTCAAAAACCGCAACGCGCCGTTTCTGTTCTGGTGGACCGGGCCGGGCACAACCCCGGACGATTTGGGCGAGCGGCTGATGGCCCGCGGCTTGCTCTCCATGGAAGGACAGATGGAGGCGCTGGCGAAGGGTATCAAACAAACCGCCCTGGGCGCGCCGGGTATGGTCGCCGATTTGCGCGACATGAACGAGGCTGCTCTCAAGCAGGTTCCGCCCGGCTTCACCATTGAAGCAGTGCAAGCTGAAGCCGCGTTGGAGGATTTCAAACGCGTCTTTGTGGAAAGTTACGAAATCCCCGAATGGGCCGGTCAGGCCTGGGTAGATGCGACCCGGCAGTTGGGGATTGGCCGCACTCCCTGGCAGATGTATGTGGGCTATTTAGACGGCCAGGCGGTTGCCACCAATATGCTCTTCAACGGCGGCGGGGTGGCCAGTGTATATGCCGTAGCCACTGTACCCTCGGCGCGAGGGAAGGGTATCGGCGGAGCGATTACCCTCAAGCCGCTGCTCGAAGCCCGCGATATGGGTTATCGCTACGCCGTGCTGTTTGCCACCGAAATGGGCGTTCATGCCTATCAACGCATCGGCTTTCGCCTCAGTGAGACCCGTATCAACCGCTATTTATGGCGCAATGGATAAAAGTGAGGCGAGGACGCGAGGAGAATTTTCGCCTCCTCGCGTCCTCGCCTCACGCCTCATCGCCTCTTTTCAGGAACAAATCTATGGCTCAAGTCACCAACACCATTCAAATCCACGGCCCCCTGGAAGCCGTTTTTGATTTGGCCTCGACCACCCGCTTTTGGCCGCAGTGGCACCCGGCCACCACCGGCGTCGGCGGCGTAACCGAGCGGCCTATGCTTCAGGGCGACAAAATCCGCGAGCGGGCCGTTATCGGGGGAAAGACCTATGAAGGCAACTGGACGGTGGTGGAGCACACTCGCCCGGCGCGGGTGGTCCTGCTGATGGAAAGCGGGCGCATCAAAATCAGCTATTCGTTTCAAGCCAGCGGCTCGACCACCGAATTTAAGCGCGAACTGGAATTTCACCCCGAAGATTTCGGCGCCAGTGTGGCTGAGCCGGACCTGTTGGAAAAGTTGATGCACCAGCAATCGGAACAAGCCCTGCAAAAACTCAAAGCGTTGGTTGAGGCTATTCTCCAAAAAGAAACGAGATTAGAGATTGGAGATTAAAGCTATCAACGAAAAATTGCGCAGAAAGAGGAGACTTTCTAACTAATGTAGGCCGTCAACGCGAGGCACACAGATTTTTAATCTTTATCTGCGAAATCTGTGTAATCTGCAGATTATTTTTAGGAGAGTTTGCATGTCCCCAAAATTGTACCCCAATCTGGTTGAGTTACCAGGGCCTTACGTTACCCTCTACTTCAGTCCGAACACAGAGCAGAGAGCGCGGGAATTTGCCAACCGCTGCCAGAGAGCCTGCCAATTTCTTAGCCCGACTCTTAAGTTTGAAGCGGAGATTTGTGTCCTGGTGCTTGCCCCCGAACACTGGCAAGAATGTACCGGCTCGCCCATGTACGGCGTCCCTCAAACGATTGATCAGCGCACGCTTGTCGTTGCGGGCCAAAACAGTGAGCTTTGGACAATGATCACGCCGCCGTTGGCAGACCTTTCACCGGCAGTGGCTCAAGCGATGCAGGTGGCTTATGGTCAGCCAGACGGCTCCATTGACCTGGCCGCCTACATGAATTTGCTGGCAGTGCATGAAATGGGCCATCTCTATCTCGATCAAGCGGCCGGTACCTTTGACTTCAACTTGCCGCGCCGCTGGCTGGTCGAACTGTTCTGCCAGCTTTGCCTGCACGCCTATGCTGCCATCGAAGAGCCTGAGCAACTACCACGCCTAGAAACCTTCCCCAAAACTATTATGGCCGGAGGTGTGGCTCACCTCTCGTATAAAACCCTGGACGATTTTGAACGCTTGTATGCGGATATGGAACCACCGAACTTCGTCTGGTATCTATGCCAACTTCACCTGGCGGCCCGGCGCATTTTCGATGCCGGGGGAGTGGAAACGCTGCAACGCCTCTGGCAAATGCTGATTCAGTCGAATGAAAAGCTGCCGGACGAACAATTGGCGTTGCGCTTGCGAACCGAAGTGCATCCCGCAGTAGAACATGTTTTAACCCGATGGCCGGACTAACACTTGGAGGATAAATCTATGGAATCTGTCTCAACATTTTTTGGCGATTTTTTAGCCACTTACGGCCTGTTTGCCATCCTGGTGATAATGCTGCTTAAAGAAATCGGCGTGCCCGTGCCAATCCCGTCCGACTTGATTATGATTACCGCCGGGGTACAGGCGGCTACCGGCGATTATGGTCTGCTGGCCTTGACGCTGGGGATTTTGGGGGTCATTCTGGTGGGTGGTTCCATCCAATTTTTGATTGCCCGCAGCGCCGGGCGAGAGGTAATTTATCGCCTGGGCCGTTTTATCGGCTTGACCCGTGAACGGTTGGACCGGGCCATGGCCTTGCTGCAACGTCGCGGCGCGACGGCTGTCTTCTTTGGCTTGAATATTCCGGGCGCGCGGGCCGGCATCACCCCGGCCGCGGGCCTGGCTCGACTGGCTTATCCCGTGTTTGCCCCGGCCATGCTGGGCGGCAGCGGTATTTTTTATGCCTGGCACATTGCTCTGGGCTACCTGGTTGGCCCCTCGGCCACCGAACTACTGGAAGGAATCAATCTGCCGCTGCTGCCGGTGCTGGTGGGATTGGCCGTTCTGGGACTGCTGGGCTGGCTGTTTTTGCGCCGCCGCAAGTCAGGCCAGCAACCGGAAGAGTCAACCCTGGACCGGCTGCACGCCTGGACCGAAGCCGCCTGCCCGGCCTGCCTGGCCCTGGCTGCCCTGGCCCACACCGGCCAAAATGAGCAAAAAGTGAGCACTTTTTGGGCTGGAAAGTGAGCAGCACATGCGGCTAGAATGGGGGCAAATCTTTTTCAAGGAGCGCCCACAAAGCTGTGGCACACCACCAACGATGAAAATTTTCCCGATTATGACCGAAGACCGGGGACCGCTGACCTGGCATTTATCTCCGGTCTCCGGTCTCCTGTCCCCAGTCTATTTTCAAAGGAGTCAACACATGTTACGAACTCTATTGGGTAGCATCGGCTTGGTTATACTTGTCCTGGGATTGACCGGCTGCGGCGCAGCCTCGGCGGTGGCCGAGACCATTCAATGTACCGGCGACTTTGAGGCCACGATTTATCAAGGGCCGAGCGCCGGCCTGTCGCTGGTTGGCCCTTTATCTTTACAGGTAGACGCCGCCGGCAACCTGACCGGGGAATTGACCGCCAACGACGGCGCTTTAATCGAAGTCACCGGGCAGGCGATTGGCCGCTCGATCAATCTGGTCTTTAATCTGGGCGAAGATAAACGCATCTTTGGCGTCGGCTCGCTGGAAAACGACATCCGCGACTGCAAAGGTTTGAGCGGCGGCCCCTTCACCGGCCCAGAGCCGGGCGACAGCGGCGATTGGGGCTACGGCATCGGCGGCAGAAGTTAGAGGCTATCTAAAATTGGAACGTATTTTTTACTCACCGAAGGAGCCGCCGATGCATGTGATAACCAAAGAAGAAATTGACCAGCCGTTTTTGGCCCCCCTGGGCGAATTGATCTACGAACTCATCGGCAGCACGCCTGAAACCGGGGGCGCAGCCAAACACAGTCTGGCCCACGTGGTCGTGCCGCAAGGCAAGTTATCGCCCCGGCATTACCATAAAGTCTTCGAGGAAACATACTACATTCTCAAAGGCCAGGCCCGGATGCAGATTGACGGCCAGGAATTTACGCTTTCGCCGGGGCAATCCTGCCTGATCCTGCCGGGAGAAGTGCATCAAGTTTTCAACGACCGGCCCGAAGACCTGGAATTTCTGGTCATTTGCGCCCCACCCTGGACGCCGGATGATTTCTTTGAGGTTTGAGCGTTTCAAAAAATTGGAGTCCAAAGCTTGCTTTGGAAAAGCCAAAGCAAGCTTTGGACTCCAATGCCAACTGAATTGAATACCGTTTGCTACAGAAAGGGGGCTAATCATGTTAAACGTAACCCTGGTGCGAGAGGCAGAACGAGCCTTAGCCGCCGCGCAGACCGCCGGCATGGTCCGCGAGGAAGCCATTAACACCGACCATTTGTGGGCCGGCATTGCCAAAACCGAACCGGGCATGCGCTCCGGCTGGCATCATCACGGAGAGTGGGAAACCATTGCCTACGTCATAAAAGGGGCTTGCCGGCTGGAATGTGGCCCCGGCGGCCAAGATGTCTATCTGGCCGAACCCGGCGATTATCTGTATATCCCCAAAGGTGCTATCCACCGCGAATCGAATCCAACCGAGGGTGAACAAGCCCTGGTGATTGTCCGCTTTGGCGGCGGGCCGGTGCTTTTTAATGTAGATGGGCCAATGACGGGGTAATGAGACTCAATAATCTCCCACAGTCATAAACCTGGAAGAGTGGAGGATTGGAGGGCTGGAAATTTATCCATCCTCCAATCCTCCAGCCCTCCATCCAAACTATACCCAACGCATTTCAAAATTCCGTAGCTGACGCATCCCTATGCATCAGCGGACGGCATAGGGATGCCGTCCTACGGAAATTTTAATGTGTACTTAGTATAAAAGCGAGGTGTAGCTGTATGCTCGACATCGAAATCTTGAAAAAAGCCCCTATTTTGTGTGGACTCTCAAGCGAACAACTGGAGGCCATGTTGGTCTCCAACCCCATCGCTACCTACCAGGCAGGGCAGATGGTTTTTGACGAGAACAGCGTGGGGCGGGATATCTACATTGTGCTGGCAGGCCAGGTGGCCGTTCAAGTTGACCCGGCCAAGCTGGGCACGGTTGAAAAAGGCTCGACCCAAACCCGGATTATCCGCACTTTTGGGCCGGGCGAGTCTTTCGGCGAAGTGGCGGTGATTGATAAGCAGCCGCGCGAAGCCGCTATTGTCGCCACTGAAGACAACACCCGGCTGCTGGTACTGCCGCCCCACCTGTTTGACAACGTCCTGCAAGCCCAGGTAATTATGAACAATATCACCCGCGACCTGTCGGACAAGCTGCGGGGCAGCAATACCCGCCTCATCGAGAGCATGCTGTCCAGCTATTTTCTCACCGCGCTGGTCGAGCAGCTCACCGCCCAAACGCAAGAGTGTAACCCCATCATTCCCTTGCAAAAACTGATGGTTATTCGCAGCCCGGAGAATTTTATCCTCTCCGGCCCCAACTGCTTGTTGGCCCACCTCCCGGAAAAAGAAACGATAGAAATCTCCTTTTTCAGCGAACCGGCCATTATGCAGCGTTTGCTTGGCCCCGGCGAGCCTTCGGGCGCGGTCGCTTTCAATGCTCTCTTTTCCATTATCCGCTCCGGCCAAATCTCCGAGCGCATTGCCGAGCGAAGCTGCCGCTATGAATTACAGCCTGCCACCGACCGCCGCTCCGGCAAACTCATGGTCTGGAAAACCATTGACGACCACACCCGCCCCTACACCCTGGAATGGCAAATCAAAGGCGCAGTCTACAACCCCGAAACCCGCGCCAGCAGCGCCGCCCTGTTTCTGTATATTTATGACGACGAAGCCGCCTCGACCCGCAGCCGGGCCGGGCAAATTATTGCCAACATTGCCATGCCGGTGCAAAAGTACATCTATGATACCCTGCCCCGCAGCCAAACAGATGCCGCCAAATTTCGAGTCATCATCATCCACCATCGCTCCCACGAAACCGCCCGCACCTTGCGCACCATCCAGGATTTGGGCTACCAGATTGACACCTTCATCGGCATTCCTTACGGCGATGTCAACTGGGATTACATCACCATGCTCGACCACGCCTCCAACCACAACTACATGTCGCTCAAGCTCATCACCCACCCCACCCAACCGACCCGCTACCAGTTCGACTTTCGCCAATCCTCGTTTTTGGAAACGCGAACCGAAAAAGAGATTGCCGCCCTGTATGGCAATCCGGCCATCAGCGGCGACTACCTGGCCGCCATGCAAGCCCTGGCCGAATACCGTCTGGCCGGGGCGCTGCAAAAGTGCCGCGAGCGCGGGGAGCAGTTGATTATCTATGAAGACGGCGGCTACATTGTGGCTAAAATCTACGAGATTTACAAAAACAGCCAACATCCGCGCCATGCGCTGGTCAAAGCTGCCGTAGACGATGGTTTGATTGCCGGGGTAGTCGAGGTGACGGTAGCCGGGGAGCGCAAAAATTTGCAGGTCATCGAAGAAAACAACGGCCAGGCCCTTTTGCCGGTGCTGTCCAACGCCCGCAGCGACATCAAAGCCGTGTTTGAGGCCATGGGCGTGGGCGAAGCGGTCATTCACGCCTCGGCTACTTCCTTTGGGCGGCTGGGACTGCCCACCTTTCAGACCCGCCGGGTGGCGGTGATTGGCGGTAATGGGGCCATCGGCACCCGCGTGGTTGAGCAGTTGGCCGCCCTGCACAACAGCACGGCCAACGTTTTTGCCGTAGATATTTCGGATCGTTCCTTCTCGCTGGAGATTGACCCCCAGACGCTGCCTTATGCTGCCACCCGGCTCAAGTATCGCCGCCTGCCGCGCTACCAGGTAACCGAAAGCTGTCTGCCGGTTATTTTGGACCAACCCTACAGCGAGCGGGTTTTTCAGCCCAACCTGCCGGCTATCGGCCAGGCCATCCAGGGTTTCCTGGCCGACTCGTCAGGCTACAGCGAACTGGCCGTGACCAGCAGCTATCCCCTGCCGGATGCTGACCTGCAAGAGTTGTGGCATGTCATCACCCAGGAGTCGGGCTACCGGCAGGTCGAGACAGCAGCCCTGCCCGATGACGGCGGTATGCGCTACTTGCTGCAAAAAGGGGACACCCAAAAAACGGTGACGCTGCTGGCGGCTTTCACCGTGCTGACCTTCAAAAATGTCTCGCGGCCCCTCCGCAACGGCATTGATACCGTTATCGGCAGCACCGGCTACCCCATTTTCAGCGCCAAAAACCTGGATGACTTTCTAGCCCGGCCCAATCCATCCAACCGGACGGACGAGTTGACCCTCATCAGCGCCTCGTCCAAGGATTACGAATTTCGCAAGGCGATTGACTTTTTGAACGCGCTGCTCAGGCTTGAGGTAGACGCCGCCATCCCCGCCGAGACGCGCCTGGGTTGGTTTGCCAATTTTTACCGGGATAACATCAGTTTTCTGGCCGGGGAGGATTTTACTGCCCTACAAACTCTGCTGACCGGGCCGATTTCGGCGGAGAGCCTGCAAACTTGGGTCAAAGCTGAACCTGCCCTGGCCAAAGCAATCGGATTAATCGCCGGACAGGAGGCCCGCTGGCCGGTTCAGGTGGCCGATTATATCACCCAAAAAATCCGGCAAAAAGTGAGTATCCGCAAAGAAATCCGGCCCGACATCGGCTCAATTTATCACCTGACCGTCAATGGGCAGGCCAAGCGGGTGGTCTTGCTGGCCGATGGCCTGGTGGTCAACTTTTTTGCCCGCCACGAAAAAGGCGTCAAAACCGAATATATTGACCCAATTGTAACCATGCAGCTCTTAAGCTTGGTCAAACTAGCCCAGACCACCATCCAGCCGGGCCTATACAAGATGGATTTGGAACTGCGCCCGGAAGATTTGGCCGTTTTCTGGGCGGCGATTGATGATTATTGTTGTCCGTTAAAGTTTAATTAAGGAGTCGCAAAGCTTGCTTTGCAAAATAAACCAAGCCGTTAAAATCAAAAATGAAAGGGAGTTATTTTATGTCTGCTGAACAAAACAAAGCTGTTGTCCGCCGTGTCTATGATGAAATGCTCAACCAGGATAAGCGGAGCATCATTGACGAGATTTATGCTGCGGATGTCGTTACCCACGACCCATTTATGGGGACTGTCACCGGCGTAGATGCCTTCAAGCAACTGCTGGCAACCTTCGACACGGCCTTTCCCGGCCACCGGGTCAAAGTTCATCACATCCTGGCCGAAGGCGATTTAGTCTCGGTAGTGCATACCCATACAGCCAAGCACACCGGCCAATTCATGCATCTGGCCCCGACCGGGCGAGAAATTGCCGTCAACGGCATCGAGGTCTTTCGGATGGCCGATGGCAAAATCGCCGAATTTTGGCGGCACGACGACGACATTGGCATGATGATGCAATTGGGGGCTATTCCCGCGCCGGGGCAGTAATTTGAGGAAGGCTAAGGCTAAGTAAACATCTATAATTTACTTCCCGTTTTGAGTTCCTACGAGTTCCCTTAGTTCCCTGGGAACTCGTAGGAACTTGGGGGAACTTATTTTTGGAAATCGCTTAGCCTTAGCCTTAGACTCAGCCTGAAGGGAGGAAACTATGTCATCAATGACGGCTTCGACAAGCGTAAAACAAGGGATTTCGTTTGAAAAATTGATCGGCCTGGTATATCTGGCTGGGGTTGTCGCTGCAACGGGAGAAATAGGATTCAGGGCAAGGAGACGACGCTATTCATAAAAATCTGGATAAATTTTCAACAAACAATCAGGGCATAAGCCGTGGGTGAAATCGGCCTCAGAATGGTCACGGATATAAACTTCCACCTGCTGCCAGTAGCCCTCGTCGTCACGAATTTTTTTACAAGAAGCGCAGATGGGCAGCAAGCCACGCAAGGTTTTTACATTATCCAGCGCCGCTTGAAGTTCTTCATTGAGCCGGCGCAGCGCTATCATATCGTTAAAGCGAGCCATTGTCACCGTAATCGCCCGTTCTAACTCTCGCGCCCGGGGCGGTTTGATGAGATAGGCCCCAACTCCGGCCAGGCTGGCCTGTTCGACCAAAGCGGGATTTTCATAGGCCGTTAACATCACGATGGGCGTTGGGCAGGTCAGGTAAATCTGTTGAGCGGCCTCGATACCGTTGACCACTGGCATTTCGATATCCATCAAGACAATATCGGGCCGCAAGAGCCGGGTAAGCTCAACGGCTTCGCCGCCATTGGTCGCTTCGCCGGTAATGCCATACCCTAAATCTTCCAGGGTCCCCCGGATCATTTCACTAACCAGGGGATCGTCATCGGCAATCAGGACTCCGGTTTTTTTGATCGAGTTCATCTTTTTCCTTTCAGCGGAGGCGAAACCGGAAAACAAATGGTAGCTACGGCTCCCCCCTGATTACGCAGGTTTAGCTGGCCCTTCAAGCCCTTATGCACCAGGTTTTGCATCAGATAAATCCCCACATTATGGCGTTTCAGAGTCAGAACTTCCTGGGGATAACCGGGTCCACTGTTTCTAAATTCCAACAGAATTAGATCGCCTTCCTGGCCAATATTAATTGCGATTCGAAGCGGTTGGTGATCGGTCAAACCATACTTCATGGCGTTGGTCGTCAATTCGTTAATGATTAAGGCCAGGTTGTTGGCCTGTTGCGGGGTGACTTGCACCGGCGCCGGCAAAACCTCAACCACCACTTGCTTATCTAAGGCTAAACTTTGCAATGTTGAAGTAACAACCTGATGAGCCAGTTCACTCAGCGATAGAGGCGCCCATTCGCTGGCAGAAAGTAAACTATGCACCGTAGACAACCCATGCACGCGACTGATCAAATCCTGGATAATTTCATCCAGGATTGGCTGGCTTTCGGCGTTAACCTTATGGCGTCGTTCGGCATAAAGCAAACCAATAATACTGGTCAGATTATTTTTAACCCGATGGTTAACTTCTTTGAGCAAAATGGCTTTGGTTTCAGCATCCTGGCGGGCCTGCTCCAGCAAGCGCGCATTCTGGATGGCAATCGCCGCCTGTTGGGCAATCCCTTGACACAGGGCAATCTCATCAGCCGTAAATTCCCGGCGTTGCCGGCTTTCCCATAAAGCGGCATAGCCAAGCAACTGGTTACTAACCTGCAAGCGAAACAGTAATGTAGTCCATGCCCCAAATTGTTGGAGATGACGTTTTTCGGCTTCGGGCATGTTCGGATCATCAACATGCTGAATTTGAGCCGATTTATCAGATTGCATAAAGGCAAAAACAACGGGTAAATCACCGGGCAGGCGGTAAACCACACCTAAGTCCGACACCCGTTCCGCCGCCGAGGCATGCGGGCTAAGATATTCAGCCAGTACCTGGCTAGTTTTTGTCTCCGCGTCATAGCTACAAATATAGGCGCTGGTGGCGCCTACGGCCAAGCCCATCTGCTCGGCGATAGATTTCAAAACCGTTGGCAAATCCAGAGTAGAGGAGATAACGGTGATGGCCCGGAGCAGGGCAGCTTGCTCGATGAGGCGTTTCTGGCTTTCGGCATAGAGCGCGGCGTTTTGCTCAGCCAATTCACGATATCGCCGCTCACTTTCCTTGAGCGCTTCTTCGGCGCGTTTACGGTTGGTAATATCAAGCGTAGCTATTAGAACCCTGGCATAGTTTTCCTCATAACCCGAAACCACAGACCAGGTTACTATCACATGCATCTCCCTATCCCCAACGATTTGGGTGAGGTGCTCACTTTCAAGTTTTGTTTTGCCGGCGGCAATAGCCAGCAGTTCTAACTTAAATGACTCGGATGCTTCCTGAATAATATTCTGCCCCAGGGCCAAGAGTTCCTCTTTATTGTCGCTCTGGCAAAGTTTAAGACCCGCCTGATTGACATCAAGAAACTTGACCAGGGTGGCGCAGTACAATACCTCCTCAGGATGCTGTTCAAAATGGGCTTCAAAATCCGTTACCCCTCCGGCGCGTAACCGATCCAAATAGGCTTTAACCGCCGAGAAATCTTCTTCCCACAGCGGAATAGGCGAACCTTCAAATAAACTACGAAAACGGGCCTCACTCTGGCGCAGCGCCTCCTCGGTCTGCCGGCGTTGGGTAATATCTTCAATAATCCCGGCTACCCGATAAACTTCACCCGCCTCGTTCAAAATAGGAAAACTGCGCTCCCGCACCCAACTCACCACGCCATCGGGCCGCATAATCCGGTATTCGTTGAACGCGGGTTTGCTTCTATCCCGCCGCTCAAATTCATCGCTGACTCTGGCTCGATCCTCTGGATGAACGGCTTCGAGCCAAGACCTGGGCTGCTCATAAATATCTCGGAGCGGCCGCCCCCACAAAGCTTCGTAAGCCGGGCTGGTATAAATAGTTTCAGTGTCGTCAAGGTTGGTTATCCAGAAAACATCGTGAATATTTTCGGCCAATTGGCGAAACCGCGCGGCGTTCTCTCTGGCTTCGGTGTAAAGCCGGGCGCGGCCAATGGCCAGGTTGATCTGTTCGCTCAAGGCGACCATCAACCGCAGGTCGGCCTCGTCCAGCATCACCCCCTGGCTGCTTTCGATATTAAAAAAGCCCACCACCTGCCCCTGGTCAAACAGCGGCACACAAATTTCAGAGACAAGTCCTTCGATGGCCCCCAAAAAATCGGGGTCGGTTCTGACATCTTTGATAAGCAGCGGCTGGCCCGAGCGCACGGCTCGCCCGGAAACGCCCTGGTTTATGGGAATCCGCGTGATAACTTGATGATAGCCTACCTGATGTTGCAGCACCGCTACTTCCCCTTCAAGCAGGTAGATGCTCACCTGGGTGTAACCAAAAGTTTCGGCCACCGCTTCGACCACCGTGCGCAAAACGGTGGACATATCCCACACGCCGGCCAGAGCGGCCCGCACCTGCTCTAACAGATAGATTTCCTGGGCCTGCCGGCGCTCGATGGCAAAGAGGGTTTTATAGCTCTGTTCACTTTGTCGCAAAGAGTCTAACAGCCGAGCATTACGGATAGCAATAGCCGCTTGTGTAGCAAGGAGGCTCAGTAACTCAACATCGGCCGTAGAGAAGGGGACTGGTCGGTTGGCAACATTAATCGTGCCTAAAAATTCCAGCCCCAACTGGATAGGTACAGCTATGGCAGTGTTAAAAGGATAATTTTTAAAAAAGGTCACTGCTCCTGACCAGGCTTGATAATTATCTATTACCAACGGTTCGTGGGTTTCCAAAATTCTGCCGCCCATGCCTTCGCCCCGCCGCAAGATTATTCCCACCGGCGCCAGCGGATCCCCCACTGCCAGAATTAACTCTAAAGCATCAAGCTCAGGACGATAAAGGTAAATGCTGCCTGTAGTTCCTTCCAGCAGCCTGATACCGTGCAGAACAATAGATTTGAGCAGCGTATCGAGGTCAAGTTCGGCAGACAGCTCCAGGCTAATCTGGCGCAGGGCTTCCAGTTGCGCCAGGCGGCGTTGACTTTCTTCTTCAGCCTGCTTGCGTTCGGTAACATCTACCATTGAAACAAGAACTTTGGCATAGGAGTCCTCGTAACCGGGGGCCACCGACCAGCTAAGATTGACAAATTTTTTTACCGGAGCCAAAAAAACATTGGTGATATTTTCACCCTTAAACCGCGCTTCCCCCTTAACAATTGCCATGAGTTCTGCTTTAAAGAAGTTTAACTCATTGACGCTAAATACCTGCCCCAGATCATACAGTTCTTTTTTATCCGAGACTTCACACAACTTGAGGGTGGCTTGATTAACATCTATCACCTTGACCATCTTGGCGCACCGCCCTACCTCTGCGGGGTGGTGCTCAAAGTAAGCTTCAAAATCGGTAATCCCCTGGCTGCGTAATTCATCCAGGTAGACTTTTACCGCCGAAAAATCTTCCTCCCACAGCGAAATAGGCGACTCCTCAAACAAACTCCGGTAGCGCGCTTCGCTCTGTTGGAGCGAGTTTATCCACTGGGTGTTAGGGACGGCTGCGGCAGCCGCTTCTAACTCGGCTACCCGCGCTCGCAAGGCGGCTACTTCGGCCAGAAGTTGCGCTTTGGTTTTGGCTTCGTCTTTCATACTGGCTTCTATCTGGTAGGTCAAACTTATGAACCTTCAGAATTAATTCGGTAACTGAACTCTGGCGAATCGAGGAGCGAGCACGCCCACGTGCGAGCGAGGTTACGAGATGCGGCACGGGGGCGTGCCCGCTTCACGTCCTCAAGATGTCGTAATAAGTTTGACCTATTGAACCAATCTCAAGCCGCTTTTCATTGCTGTATCAAAATCGCCGATAAACGTCCACCAATTACTCAACGGGCGGCCCTGATAGGTCAGGCCGTTGTTGGCCCCCGGCAAATTTTGCATCCAATAAATAAACCAGGTCAAACTATCACTTCGCCAGCGATTACAATTTAGACGCTGCTTGGGGCCGTTTCCTTCCGGCGTCCAATCTTCAATATCTGTCCAGACGTAGTTGGGATTGGCCCAATCATAATCCCGTTCGCCGTTGGGTGGATAATGCGCCCAGCCGCAGCGCCCCTCGCCCACCCGGCCCACAAATTTATCCCAGAAAAGATGGCGGTCTATTTGTCGCAAGACTGCCTCGATTTGATGCATGTGATCCTCGACGGCTTCCGAGGGGCCGCGTCCATAATTGTAGTGGTATACGGTATAGGTCTGGCTGAACACCGGCAAATCGTGGGGGTCGCGGTCGCTGTTGCTGATGTCGCCATACGGCCCGGCCATATTCGACTCCCACAAATCAATCACCCCGCCGTGGTAGCCCCACAGCCAGACCTCTTTGATACCTCGCTCCTCGACCCACCGGCGCAGGTCAACCCGGCCCATAATGGCGTTGTAATCTGTCATCGGAACGTGGTGGCCCGGTTTGGCATAGGTCGGCAGAGGTTCCAAAAACTCCAGCTTTTCGACCAGTTCATACCGCAAACCGGGTTGGGCAGCGGGGTCTTTATAGCCGTGATAAATACTGCCCGTTTCCAGGGCCTCGACCACGCGCCGGGTAGTCTGTTCGGTATGGCGGCGGATACTATCCAGAGACGCGTCAACATCGCCGGTGATGGCCCGGTCAATGCGCCCATGTTTGACCGGAAAGTAGCTAATCACCAGGGTGGGGATGGTATAAACGTCGGGCGGATAAGTCAAAGCACGGGAGGGGTAAGTCAAAGGGGGTAAAGGCGAGGCAACCACTTGTGGCTCGCGAAACAAATTTCTAAGACGGTTAAAAAAACTCATTGCTTGCTCTTGATTAGAAGTGCAACTATAATAACTCTATCGGGTTTATAGAGAAAAGGGATTGCTAATGAGTACAACTGTTACGGTAACTATACCTGAACGGCTTTACCGGCGCTTACAATCAGTGGCAACCAGCACAAATCGGGCTGTGTCTGATGTGCTCATTGCCAGCGCCGAGGCAGCTTTATTAGTCGAGAGCGCAGACGAAATTCTGCCTACAGAATTATCTGATGAATTAGCCGCAATGCGCTTGTATAGCGACGAGGCCCTCTGGCTGGCAACCCAGCCAACTTTATCCCCAGAGCAACAAACCCGTTTAACGGAACTAACTACAGAGCAAACCTTTCGGACTTTGGCCAACATGGAACAGGATGAGTTGAAGAAGTTATTGGCTGAGTATGACTATTCTGTTTTGCGCCGGGCGCAGGCATTGGCCTTGTTATCTTTGCGCGGCCATGTATTGCCCGATCTGAACCAGCCAAACTAAATATGCCTCTAGCCGTCAATTCCGTTTTACGCCGCCAGGTGCAAGAACGTGCCGGTCAGCGATGTGAATACTGCCGAACCTCCGAGCGATTAACGGGCTATGCCCTAGAAGTTGACCATATTGTTCCCCAATCACGCGGCGGCACTTCAGATATCAACAACCTCTGTCTAGCTTGTCGTCGTTGTAATGCTTATAAAAGTGCTCACACCGATGCGCTAGACCCGCAAACAGGACAACAATTCCCGTTGTTTAATCCTCGCCTCCATCTCTGGACCGAACATTTTATCTAGAGTAATGATGGTACACTTATTCTTGAACAAACTCCCATTGGGCGCGTCACTATCGCAGTTTTGCGCATGAATGATCCCGTGGTAGTACGAGCGCGGGCACTTTGGGTAAGCGTAGGATGGCATCCTCCCACAAGTTAAGTAATTGCTCTAATTTGAAATTTACTCTCGCGTGAGAAAATCAAGCGGGGTTGCCGGCATCAGCATGCTGCGGGCCACGCTCAGGCGTTTGGGGTGGATCGAGGAGGTTTGGACAATAATCTTGGTGTAATCTTCCGAGGCGCGTTCTTCATCGCCGACAGCGGCATAAATATCCCCCCGATTCTCATAAACATAACGGTGTTCCGGGTTAAGCTCAACCACTTTGCTATAGTCAGCAATCGCTTGCCGGTGGTTATTGAGTTCCCGGTGCAAATTGGCCCGATTGTAATAGGCGTAGACGTAATCGGGGTTCAATTCAATTGCCTCAGTATAATCGGCCAGCGCTTGCTGATACTGCTTCAGCTCCCCCTGCACCAGCCCCCGATTAACGTAGGCGGCCACAAATTCCGGCTTGAGGGCAATCGTTTGGTTGTAATCTGCAAGGGCTTCTTTATACTTGTCCATCCACAGGTAGGTATTACCCCGGTTGTAGTAGGCGTAGACATTCTGCGGGGACAGTTCCAGGGCTTTGCCGTAATCGGCCAGGGCTTGTTTGTATTCGCGCAGGCCGGTGTAGGCAATGCCTCGATTGACATAAGCCGCCACAAAGTTGGGCGCTAACTCCAGGGCGCGGGCGCAATCCACCACAGCCTGGCCGTAATTGTCCATCAGCAGATGAGCCGTGCTGCGGTTGTTGTAAGCTTCGGCGTACTCTGTATCGAGTTCAATGGCCCGGCTAAAATCCACAATGGCCTGCTCGTAATTGCGCGTGCTGACATAAGCCAGGCCGCGCTTGTTGTAAGCCCGCGAGTCTTGAATGACCAACTCGCCGGCCTCGGCGGTGACGGGGGTGGTATTAATACTGAGGGTTTTGAGGGTGGCGGCAAATTCACCGGCATCCTGAAAGCGGTCCCCCTTATTTTTGAGCAAAGCCGTTTCGACCACCTCGGCCAGCGCCCCTACTTCGCGCCACAGTTGAGCCAGGCCGGCCGGCATCTCCTCGCAAATAGCCCGCTCTAACAACTCATACAATTTAGCCTGGGAGCGAAATTGATTGGTCCCGCCTGCGGTAATGGCCTGCGCTTCAAGCGCCCCAATATCAATATAATGCTGCCCGGCCAGCATCATGTAAAGCAGTTCGCCAATCTGGTAGACATCGCTGCGGGCATCCACCGGCTCGCCCCGCACCTGTTCCGGCGAACTGTAAAGCAGGGTACTGGGTTGAAAACCGACCTGGGTCAGGTCCAACCCGCCGGCCGCTTCGGGCACGTGGGCAATACCAAAATCAGCCACTTTGGGCCGGCCATCGGCGGTCAACAGAATATTTTCGGCCTTAATATCGCGGTGAACAATCCCTTTGGCGTGGAACTTCGCCAGCCCTTCGCAAATGCCAATGGCCAGGTGAACCGCCTGCTCAAGCGGCAATTTACCCTGTTGGTTGAGCAAATCGCGCAGGCTGCCGCCCGGCAGGTACTCCATAATGATGTAAAACAGTTTGGCTTCGACCCGCATAGCATAGATGGAGACGACATTGGGGTGTTCCAGCGCGGCGGCGATCCGCGCTTCCTGGAGAAAGCGTTTAACTGCCTTTTCATCGCTGGCTTTGTCCAGCAGCAGTTGTTTGATGGCCACCCGGCGATCCAGCATCCGGTCCTGGGCCTCGAACACGGCCGCAAACCCGCCCCGGCCCAACAGGCGGACAATTTCATACTCGAACAGCTTTTGACCGGGAGTCAGCAAACCACGCCTCCGCTGCGGGTAGGGTAAATGTTGAGGTTCAGTAGATTCAATTTTTGACCGTAGCAAAGGCATCCCCATGCCTTTGCGGGCGGCATAGGGATGCCGTCCTACAGAAATTTGGATCTACTGAGGTTATTTGATTGTAAGTGGGGTTGGGGGGAATGTCAAGCGTATTTTGAAGTTTGGGTCTACCCCAAATTTTAGGTCTCGTAGAGGCGAAGGGTCATTCGCCCCTACGCCTAAAATCCGGGACGCTCTCCAAGAGGGAGTTGCCAGTGATCAATCTAACTACTGGCTACTGATTACTGTTTACTGTTTACTGTTTACTCTCTTCCAGGGGTTCTTTGCGGATATAAAAGACACAAAACTCGTCGCCGGCAGCATGGCACTTGACTTCTTCGACGGCGAAACTTTTACCATCACTCAGCCAGCGCAGCCCTTCTTCGATCACGCCGACGGCGTTGAAACAGATAGGCCGGCTGCTGCTGCGACCCCAGCAGCCGGGGCAGCGGCGGATGGTGTAGATGAAGTGCTCGTCAGCGTCAGAGATATCGGCCACAACATCGCTGAATTTGGAGAAGGTTTCGGCCAGGGCTTTCAACCCGATTTTTAATTTGGCTTTGACCGGAATGGCCTTAAAAGAAAGTTCGCTCACCCCAATCACCGCGCCAAACTCGGCCAGCCCGCCGGCAAAAGAGGCCCGACCGGCGTGCAAGGCCAGCCCCCGTTCCCCGCGCAGCCCGTACAGCTTTTCCAGAGCTGCGCCGATGCCGCTGTAATAGGCAAAGTCAAAAGCTTTGGCAAAATTGTTGGGCGGCGGATACAACTCCGGCGGCACTCCGGCCAACTCGTACACTTTTTGCATCGCCGCCGAGCCGATGGACTCCTCGATGGAGAGCACATAAAGCCGGGCCATTTTGTTGGGGTAATAGAAGCCGCTGAGTTCCAATGCCATAGGGATTATCCAGATATTACAATGCTGATAAAGTTATCGGCATTGTAACATCTATTTTTATGACAATCAATAGTCTGCTTGTCACAAAGGCGCATCACGAGCGACACTAGCCCGACGAGCATTAGCCAGGTCTTGTTCCAATTCTTCTACTGTTCCGCCAAACAAGACCTGGCTATCCTGGCTCGACAAAAGAGTTATGCCCAATTGTCTTAGGGCAATTAACCGCTTGATTCTTGTCAACCACCACTTTAAAGCACGGGAATTTTTCAGAGAGTGTTCCCAAATCCTTATTACCAACCAACCCTCTTCCTTGAGTTTCTTCGTAACTTGATGATCTTTTTTGCGGTTTCGAGCAATTTTGGCAATCCAATAATCTTGGTTCGAAGCAGGCATTCGCAAATGCTGTTTGCATCCATGCCAGAAACAACTATCTACGAAAATAACAATTTTTGAATCTTCATAAACAAAATCAGGTTTGCCCGCTAACTCTGATACATTCCGCTTAAAAACTTCTAAGCCTCGTTCTTTTAGCTTCTCAGCAAAAAATTCTTCTAATTTAGTTCTCTTCGATTTTACAGAAGCCATTACCTCTGAACGCGTTTGGCGAGAAACTGTATCCATATTAGATGATTCAGACCATAGTCTGTAGATTTATAGTATTCATTATTGTACATTGCAGGATAATGATTGATAAAGCATTTGCGGTTGTGCTAAGACGTCTCAGAATTCAAAAAGGGTTAAGCCAGGAAGAATTTGGCTTTGAAGCTAACCTGCATCGCACTTATGTTAGCCAACTTGAACGCGGGCTTAAGAGTCCCTCTCTGAAAACCCTTCATAAAATTTCAATTGTCCTTGAAATCAGCCTCACCGACCTTATGGCTCTAGTGGAACAAGAAAGCAATGTACAGTCTGAATGATGAAGAGAAGAAACGTTTAGCCGAAGGAATTCGAGCCGCTTTTGCTATACCGTTTATTGATGACGTTGAAGATTTTATTTGGGAAGCTATTTTTGCTTACGCCAAAGGCATTGAAACTACTGACCCGCTCAAGAACATCAGAAGTAAGCGTCTTTTTGATGTGATTGATAAAGAGCGCAAAATTGGCTGGTCGGTTAAAGCCGTCCAACGCGCAATTTACCTTCCCTGCGATCATGAAGTTGTCATTCAAAGAGCAGATATTTTCAAAAAAGCGATACGTTTGGGATTTGACTCCCTTTCTTCTGATTCGCCTACAGAAGACCTCGGCGCTGCTCTTTTGAAACATTGGTATGTTGAAAAGGTCAACAAAGATGCCCAAATTCAGGAGGTTGAGGACAAGCGGGTATGTATTCTGTTAAAATCCCCGGATCGGAAAAAGTATGTCTATTTTGAAGATAAACTGATTGAATATCACAATGAAGAGTTAAAATGGGATTGGACAGATATTTCAAAAACCGGGTTGCAAGCAAGACGGCGTAGTGACAATGCGCTTATTTTTCGCTGGTACCCTAATCAAAAGCAATTTTTTGAGCGATTTGTTTTTCCTGAAACCGCCTACGAATTTAGTATTGAGCCTGAGCGTCTCGTAGCAAGCGATATGGTCGCGCTGCTTCTGGCAAAACTTGAAGGCAAACTTTGATATTTGTCGCCATACCTTCCATAATTAGGGGTGGTACCGCATTTCCCACCTGATGAGATTTTTCAATGTATGTGCCGGTGAATCTAAAATCGTCCGAAAATGACTGGAGTCTGGCTGCTTCTCTGATGGTTAATAGGCGAACTTCACTGGGATGGCAAAATCTACCCGATCCGGGATGAAATACCCAGCGCGTAATGGTGGGAGCTATCATATCAAAATCAAGTCTGCCATAAGCGCCGCTATAACCCGATTTCGGCTTCATCTCTTCGGGCAAATCTTTGATCCCCTCTCCGGGCTTTAAAGAGGCAATCCGCGTATATTGTTTCTCATTCAGCGTCCGCGTAATATGGTCATACAGAACCTTTGCGTCCTGGCGCATTTTTGCCTGATACTCATTCTCAGGTTCTTTGTCGTATTCCATCGGTTCATGTCCCTCGCCATTTTCTAAAGCAGGTAGATCAGAAATTGCTGACCAAGCTGAACGATACTGTTTTATGTCCCCAAATAAGGTAGATACTTTTTCTGGCCCAAAAGTTGGAGGAGGGAAGGTGGGCGGAATCTCGGTTCTGGAGGCAAAGAAAAAGCAGCGCCTTCTGCGTTGCGGCACCCCATAATCCGGCGCAAATAACACCGCCACTTCCACTTTATATCCAAGTTTTTCCAGACTTTCGATAATTTCTTGGCGGACTGTCCCCTGGTAGGCATTGTAAATTTCCGCTACATTTTCCATAACCACAACTTTTGGCGCCATAGCTGCCACAAAACGAAGAAAATCACGAAATAGTTGATTGCGTGGATCTGCCAAAAAACGATAGGCAGCCGGAACATTCTTTGAAAATCCCTGACAGGGTGGCCCGCCAATCAAGCAATCAAGAGCGCCTTGTTCCAACCCTACCTGCTGCATAACCCAAAGTGGATCCAAATTAAACATATCGGCCTTGATAGCGCAACCGGTTGGGTGATTCAGTCGAAAAGTATCAAGCGCCCGGTCCCATTGATCAATTCCGGCGATTACATTGAAACCAGCTTTATGCAAGCCCCAAGACATGCCGCCGCAGCCGCTAAATAAATCTATAACGGTTGGTTTAGTCATAACCTCTCTCAAAGACAATCAAAGTCAACTTTTGTATACTATAGTATTCTTTTTTGTTTTGTCAAACCCCAATTGATCACGGTAATCGCACTGTCTCCAACGGCACAGCCTGGTTGGCAAAGGTATAGCCGTTAGGCGCAATGGCCCGCAGCCGGTCGCCAAAGCTGTTGTAGAGGCCGGTAATCAGGGTATATTCGCCGGGGGGCAGGTCGGGCGGCAGTTCGATGCGGTGGGGGTCGGCCCGCACGGCATTGACCGGCCAGCCGCTGGTGGGGTCGGTATCGTTGGCCGGGGCGCTGTCGTGGCTGGCCACAAGCTGGCCCTGGGCGTCGAGCAGTTGGGTGAACACTTTGTAATCCTGGGTTTGGGCATTGAGCGCCCGCCAATAGAGCGTCACCTTTACTGCGCCGCGCTCTTTGGCTACCTCGTGGGTCAGCAGTTCGATGCCGCTGCTAAAGCGGGCCGGGGCAATAAAAGGCGGGATATTGGCCTGGAAGCCGTACAGCGAGGCCGTCCCCAGCCCGGCAAACTCAAAGGTCGCCAAAGCCTGGCCGCGCCCGGAGACAGCGCTGCTCAGCACCCGCTCCTGGGGGCCGGTCGGCAGCACCCAGATGGTGTCCAGCCCTTGCAGCAGCTCCACCACTCGCGGCGCACCCGGATACTTTTTGGCCGCGCCGTCGGTCAACTGCAAATCAAAGTCGCGGCTCAGGTAGGGGTAAAGCTGGCGGTAGGTGGCCTGATCGCTCAACAGCAGGCGCGGTTTGCCCGACGGGCCGGGCTGGATATTCTCGATATTGCGAGTCTGCACCCGGATAAAATTGACAAAAGTCGCCAGCGGGCTGTCGGCCAGCCGGTCAGAATGATATGACCACAGCAGGAATGGGATGAGGATGACCAACGCCAGGATGGCCAATCCCCCTAGGTATTGAGGCGTTTTGGATTGAATTCTAGCCAGGCCGGGCCAGCGCCCTTCCAGCGGCCAGATAACGGCGGCAAACTCCAACGCCAGCAGGCCGGTCAGCGCAAAGCGGGCGACCACAATAAAAATCAGCAGCCAGCTTGCCTGGGGCAGCAGCACAAAATAGACCGGCTGTTCCAGGATATTGAGGCCGGTTAGGATGAGGGCATAGGTCAGTCCCCGGCTGTTGGGGAAAAGCAGGACGATGAACGGCAGTAAATAAACCAAGAACTGCGGGCTATAGCCTTTATTATAGAGCAGAAAAATGGCGACCGTCAGCCCGGCGAAGGCCAGCAGCGAGCGCGGCTGGCTGTAATCGGCGGGGCGGGTGAAGAGGTAAGCATACAACCCGGCAAAACCGAGGGTAATCACTCCCCAGACCCACCAGGGCAGGCGGCTGTCGTGGATGGCAAAACTCTCGCCGGCGGCGGCCATCTGGTCGAGGGTTTTGAGCCGGTCGCCGCCCACCTGGCCGAAGCCGTAGTAGCCATCGGCCACCGCCCAGACAGTTTCCCAGGAGGAGCGCCCGGCCATAGATTGGACGGAGGCCCGCACCCACTGCGGCCCGCCGAACAGGAAAGGCCCCAGCAGCACCGCGACTGTCAAGCCAAAGACAACGGCATACAGGCCCAGTTCCACCCGCGCTTCGGACTCGTTCTGGCGGTATTGATGCCACAAGCGGCGCAGAGCGACGGGCAGCATCAACACCGGGATGATTTTGACCATAAAACCGACGCCGACGCTGATAGCGGAGGAAATACGCTGCTCGGACAGCAGCAGTTCCAGGGCTAATAACATAAAAAAGAGGGCGATGCCATCAAAAAAGCCGAGCATGGCGTACAGCGGCGGAAACAGCCCGGCGTAAAACCACAGCACCCGGTTGACCGCCTCGGTGGAGGTGAACAGCCGCCGGGCCAGCCGGTGGAGTAATAAAAAATTGCCGATTTCAAACAGCACGAAAACCGTGCCCAAAATCAGGATAAACCACAGCCGGGGGTCGTCGGGCCAGGGCGGCAAAAACAGCGACAATTTGTAAGCCCCGGCGGCCAGCCAGGGCACCAGCGGCGGCCACTCCAGCCAGAAATCCAGAAAAGGCCACAGCCCGTAATCCGATAAGCTGGCGATGCCAAAAAAAGTATCAAAATCAGACCAATCGCGCAGGTAGCCGCCGGGCCGTAGCAAAAACAGGCTGAGCAAACGAAAGGCGACAAACAGAGCCAGGGCCAGGCCAAAATCGGCGCTCTGGCGGGCCGGGCCGGGTTCGGGGAAGTAGGTCAGCGGCAGGGGTTCGGGCGGGGGGGAGAGGCGGGGCGTGGGCCGGGTGGCAGTATCACGCTGTTTGAAGTGGATGACTTTTTGCGGCGGGTCGGGCATGCCCGGCGGCGGCAGTTCGTCCAGGTCCACTTCGGTACGCACCCCGGCCTGGGCGGCCTGAATCAAAGCGCCCTGGATGTCGTCCACCGGGCCGGGCTGGGGGCCTTCGTCCAGTTCGGGCAAAGGTTCGGGCAAGTCGTCAAAATCCACCCCCCCCTCATCCCCCCCCTTAAAGGGGGGGGTATGGGGGGGGTGGGCTGAAGCCGACAGCGCCGCTTGAATTTTATCCTCATCCTTGCCGGGGGTAAAGGGGGTATTTTGTTCCTGGCTCATCGCATCCTGCCTGTCCACAATTTTAAGCGCAAGGCCAGCAGCGCCCGGCTGTACTGAGTGAAGATGGACAGAAATTGAGTTTTGCTGTGGCCGTGCAAACGCAGCCGGTAAAAAACCGGGATTTCGAGCATGCGGTAGCCACGCTTGTGGGCCACCATCAACAGCCGGATAAAATAATCGCCATAGCCATAATAAATCTGGTCAAGGTCCAGCGCCTCCAGCTTTTCGCGGCGAATGGAGAAGAAGCCGCTCAGGTTATCGTGAACGGGCGTGCGAAAAAGGAGGCGGATGACATAATTATAAACCAGGCTGGAAAATTGTCGAAACCGGTCTTCCATCCCGCCGGCCATCACAAAACGCGAGCCGATGATGATGTCGTAGTGGTCCAAAAACTGGATCATCTGCGGCAGGATGTTGGGGTCGTGGTTGAAGTCGGTGTCCATCGAGACCACAATCTCGCCGTCGGAGTGGTCAATGCCATAGCGGATGGCCGTCGCCAGGCCGCGCTCGCCCGTGCGGACAAACAGCTTGACCCGCCCATCCCCGCCGAAGTTCTGCCGCACGGCCTCGGCGGTGCCATCGGGGCTGTTGTCGTCCACCACCACCACCTCGTAAGCCAGCACGCACGACTCCAGCGCGGCAAAGATGGCCTGGATCAGCTCGATGATGTTATCTTTTTCTTTGTAGGTGGGTAGGATGATGGATGCTTTCATGGGTAGGTAGTAGGTAGTAGGTAGTAAGTAGTAAGGATTTAGTCCCTACTCCCTACTACTTACTACCTACTTCACATATACTTCCACAACTCAAAAATCGTGCCGTACCGGCCCCCCTGCTGGCGGAAGCGGCGCTGGTCGGCGGGTTGGGGCCAGGTGTGGTAGCTGGCCTGGCTGTTATTCTGGGGCAGGCGGGGCGGGTTGCCGGCGGCGATCAGGTTAACGGCTTTGACCAGCATCTCTGCCCCCACCACTGAGCTTTTGTAGGACAACGAGAGGATAGTGTCGGCGGGAGTGACGGCGATCCGTTCTTGCAGCAGCAACTGGCCGGTATCGAACTTTTCGTCCACCCAGTGAATGGTGACGCCGGTCTCTTTTTCCTGATTAGCAATGACCCAAAAATAGGGAAACAAGCCGCGATGGCGCGGCAGCAGAGCCGGGTGAATATTGATGACGCCGCAGGGGGCCAAATCAATCAGCGGGCGCTTGATAAGCTGGTTGAGGTAAATAGAAATAACCAGGTCGGGCTGCCAGGTTTGAATCTGGTCAAAGGTTTCTTTCTGGTTGACATCGGGTGAGCCGACGACCGGCACGGCGTACAGCCGGCGCATATCGCGCAGCGCGTTGACTTTGGGGGTGCGGCCCAGCAACCGAAAGGCAATGGCCGTGGCCCGGCTCTGGAACAACTCCAAGGCTTTGCGGCCCACAAAGCGCAGCCCGCTTCGCCGCAGCAAATACCACAGACCGCCCGGCAGGCTCTTGCCGTAAATCAGGCAGTCGGAGCGGACAATGCCGACCACCTGCCCTGGAAACTCCTTGAGCAGCCGTTCGGTCATGAGATTGGAAAATAAACTTTCGTAGGTCAGGATGACAATGCGCATGATGATTTACGATTTACGATTTACGATTTTGGATTGATACGCTAAAACAATCGTAAATCGTAAATCTAAAATCTAAAATTGGTTATAGTATCACAAATATAATCCACCTGTTCCGGCGTCAGGGTTGCGCCGGAGGGCAGGTTGAGGCCGCGGCGAGAGAGTTCCTCGGCGATGGGCAGGGATTGGCCGGTTTGGTACATGGGTAAGGTGTGGACGGGGTAAAAGAAGGGGCGGGTTTCGATGCCGCGCTCGCGCAGGTGGGCGCGCAGTTCATCTCGGCTCAGGCCAAAGCCATCCTCGACAATCACCGAATACATCCAAAAGACATTCTCGGCCCAGGGGAGCTGCGGCGGCAGGGTTAAGCCGGGAAGCTCGGCCAGGCGGCGGCTGTAATGGGCGGCGTTATGGCAGCGGATGGCCAGCAGTTCCTCGATCCGCTCCAGTTGGGCCAGACCAATGGCCGCCTGGATATTGGTCATGCGGTAATTAAAGGCCACTTCCGGGTGAAAGTAGGGATTTTCCGGGTAGCGGCCCTGGTTTTCCAGGAAAAAGGCCCGCTCGGCCCAGGCCTGGTTGTTGGTGACGATGATGCCGCCCTCGCCGGTGGTGATGATTTTGTTGCCGTAAAAGCTAAAAATAGCCGCGTCGCCCAGGCTGCCGACCCGCCGGCCCTTGTATCTGGCCCCATGCGCCTCGGCGGCGTCTTCCAGCAGCCATAAACCGTGCCGGTCGGCAATAGCTCGCAGCGGGTCCATATCTGCCGGGTGGCCGTACAGATGCACGGCCATAATCGCTTTGGTGCGGGGGGTGATGGCCGCCTCGACGGTATTAGGATCAATATTCCAGGTTTCGCGCTCGGAATCCACAAAAACGGGGGTGGCCCCGGTGTACCGGATAGCATTGGCCGTGGCCACGTAGGTTAGGCTGGGCATAATCACTTCGTCGCCGGGGCCGAGGTTGAGCGTGGCCGCCAGCAGATGCAGGGCCACCGTGCCGTTGAAGGCCGCTACCCCATACTGCGCGTCACAGTACGCCGCAAAACGGTTCTCAAAATCGCGCACATATTTGCCCAGCGACGAGACCCAGCCGCTCTTGACGCAGTCGGTCACATAGGCCAGTTCTTTATCACCCAGCAGTGGTTCGGCCACAGGGATGAAGGGTTGATGATTGGACAAGGCTGCTCCTAAAAATCAGGGAACTGAGGGAACTGAAAGAACTTAAAACCCTATGAGTTCCCTTAGTGATTGTCCAAAAATAAGTTCCCCCAAGTTCCCACGAGTTCCCAGGGAACTAAGGGAACTGGTAGGAACTCAAAACGGGAAGTAAATTTTGGAGGATTACTTAGTTCCTCAGTTCCTTTCTTCAAACAAAAGGGAGACGTTTGGCGGCGTCTCCCCACCTCTATAAAACAAGACCAAATCATAACCCTAACCAGGGCAAAAGTCAAAGTTATTCGATACGTTGACAATCCCAGGCGCTCCCATTATCATACGAGGGTATGAACCCATCCACTCGCATTCTCCTCATCGAAGACGACCCCGCCGTCGCTCGCAGCCTGCAAGCCGGGTTGGAGCGGGAAGGCTATAGTGTAGTCTGGAAAAATACCGGCGCGACAGGGGTCGAGCAAGCTAAACAGCCTAGCACTGCGCCTCACCTGATTATCCTTGACGTGCGGCTGCCCGACGGCTCCGGTTTTGATGTCTGCCGCCAACTGCGCCAGCAGGGGCTGCGCCAGCCGATTCTAATGCTGACAGTGCAAGGGGATGAGTTAGATAAAGTATTAGGGCTGGAAATGGGAGCCGACGATTACGTGACCAAACCCTACAGCCTGCGCGAACTGCTCTCGCGCATCCGGGCGCTGCTGCGGCGGGCTTACGGCGAGTTATCTGCCGCCAACGCCGAGGCCCTTTACATAGGCGATCTGGTCATTGATTGGAGTCGCGGCCAGGCCTTGCGCGGCGACCAATCCCTCAATCTGACCCCAACCGAGTTCCGGCTGCTGGCCTTTTTGGCCCAGCACCCCGGTCAGGCCCTCAGCCGCAGCCAAATCCTCGAAGCCGTCTGGGGCTATGAAGCCGATTTGGACAGCGAGCGCACCGTCAATGTCCACGTCCGCCGCCTGCGCGAAAAGGTTGAACTCGACCCCAGCCAGCCGACGCTTATTTTAACCGTACCGGGGATTGGCTATCGCCTGGTGAGGTCAGGATAGAGATTGGAGATTGGAGATTAATAATCTCCAATCTCCAATCTCCTCCACCAAGCTGCCCCCACGCCGGCCAGCCCTAAGCCCAGCAGCACCAGAATGTAGGCCCGTGACAAGTCATCGGCTCTGGTTCCACCGGTGGCCGGCAGTTGCGCCGCCGGAGCCGGTTCTTGAGCGGGAGCGGCTGTGGCTTCAGCCGGGGACGCAGCGGCCGGGGTGGCGGAGGCCGCGTCTAGCCGAGCCTGGGAGTCGTCGGTGAGAACCGAGGAGAAGGTCTTGATCTTGCCGGCTTCAATGGTCGCTTCGGCGTTAGCCTCTAGCGGCGCATCCTTTAAAGCGGGCAAATCGGCCCGAAAGAACTTGTTTTGCCATATCACTTTGTCGCCGGTGGTCTGGCGGCCAAAGACTTCGATCCGTTCGTTTTGCGTGACCAGCCGTTCCAGCCAGGCACGGATTTCGTCCTTGCCCACAAATTGGCCCTGCCGGGTGGTCAACACTGCCTCATCAGCAAACAGCGCCAGCGCCCCCTCGACATCTTTGGCTTCCAGGGCCAGATCATACGCTTCCATCACCGTCAGCGGGTCCGGCGCCTGGGCCAGAGCCGTTCCCGTCAGGGTGAGCAGCAGCAAGGCTGTAGCAATGATGAGTAGAGTTTTATTCATAACGGATCTCCTAAGATAATAGGTTGGTGGGGTCAACAGCTTAAGCTGTTGACCCCAGAATTTTTATTATCGGTAGTTCACCACAGATTGGTGTGTGACTTCTGACAAGATTTTACCATAGAAAAAGAGGTTGGAAAACCCAACAAAAGTTAGAAACTCGCGATTAAGAAACTGTAATCTCCTCGCAACCTCGCCGCAATCCCCCCGAATTATACTGATGCTTGTGATATGTGAGGCGTAACAAATCGTATATCATCCATCACTTTTGCCAGGATAGTCAATGAAAAAGTGGTTTATCTGGTTGAGCGCCGCTATGCTCGCCCTGGCCGTTATCGGCGGAGCAGGTTATATGGGCACGCAGAATGGGCAGGCGACGGCCAGTGAGACGCCCCAGACCCCCACCACTGTAGCCGTGACACGCGGCGAGGTGCAGCAGACCGTGACCGCACCGGGGCAGGTGGTCAATACCCAGGAAGCGCTGCTCGGCTTCGAGACCAGCGGCCAGGTGGCCGAAATCACCGTGCGCCCCGGCGAATGGGTCGCAGCCGGGCAAGTGCTGGCGCGTTTGAATGAACGGCCCTTGAGAGAAAAACTGGAAACGGCCCAGCTCGAACTGGCCGAGGCTGAAAGGAAGCATCAGCGCGACTTGGCCGAAGCCAAATTAGAAGTTCAAATTGCCGAAGCCGAACTTAACCAGGCGCAATTGAAAGTATCTGACCTGACCGCCGCCGCCGCCGCCTTAACCGCTGCCCAAGCCGAACTGCAAGACCTGCTGGCCGGACCCGCTGAGAACGAGATGACCGCTACCGCCGCCGACTTGCGCCAGGCCGAAGTGACGCTCAAGCAGGCCCAGTGGGCCTATGACCAGATTGCCTATCGCGGCGACGTCGGCTCCAGCCCGGAAGCGGCCCGCTTGCAGGAGGCCACCCTGGATTACGAGGCCAAGCTGGCCCGCTACAACCTGGCGGTTGAGCCGGCCACCCCCGCCGACATTGCCGCGGCCAGGGCTAAGGTCCAGCAGGCCCAGGCCGATTATGACCAGGCCCAAGCCGGGCAGGAGACCAACCAGCAGGAGATCGTCATCCTGGAGGCCAGGGTGGAAAAAGCGCGGCTCAATTTAAAGGCGCTGCAAGCAGGCGTTGACCCAGCTCTGACGCGAGCAGTCAAAACCGCCGAGGAGACGTTGCAAGCGGCCACCCTGACTGCGCCGTTCGCCGGCATTGTCCTGAAGGTTGAGGCCCGGCCGGGCGAAACGGTGATTGACCGGGCCGGCGTAATCCTGATGACCGCCGCCAACGCGGTCGAGGTCTGGAGCAAGGTCATCGAGGAGGATTTGCCGCTGGTACAGACCGGTCAACAGGTTGAACTTTTCTTTGACGCCGTACCGGAGGCCGCCGTGCATGGGCAAGTCGCCCGGATTGTGCCCCAACGTATTGACGGCGAAGACCGCCCGCTTTATCCCGTCTATATCACCCTGGACGAGCTGCCCGACAAGCTCATGGCCGGCATGACCGCCGATGCCTCGATCATCATTGCCGAAAAGCAGGACGTACTGCGCCTGCCGCGGGCGCTGGTCCAGGCCGGCGCCGCTGACAAGGCTATTGTCGAAGTGTGGGCCAATGGGCAGATCGAGCGGCGCGAGGTCCAGCTTGGCCTGCGCGGCGATGTCTATGTTGAGATTGTGGTGGGGCTGGCTGAAGGGGAACAGGTGGTAGGGCAGTGAGGGGCGAGGCGTAATGCGTGATACGTGATGTGTGCAGGTAAAATCACGCATCACGTATCACGCATCACCGGAGTAATACAGGTATGAGATTTTTAGACATCATTCTAACCGCCTTCTACGGCCTGACCGGCAACAAGCTGCGAGCGGCGCTGACGGCGCTGGGCATTATCATCGGCGTGGCTTCGGTGATTGCGATGCTGGCCCTGGGCAATGGGGCGCGGGCGGCGGTGGAGGCTAACTTTCGCTTTCTCGGCTCCGACCAGATTCAGATCAGCGCCAAACAGGAATTGGAAGATGGGGAGTGGGTCGAGGCGGGCCGGATACTGTCGTATGAGGACGGGCTGCGTCTGCCCGGCGCAGTAGAACTGATCAAGCGCATTGAGATGACGATCAACGGGCTGGCTAAGATTCGCTATGGCCGCATGGCTCTCGATGTGAGCCTGACCGGCGCCACCGCCGAAGCCCTAGAAGCACTGGCGGCGGGCGAGCAGGTCCAGCCGGTCAATTGGCCGGAAGGCGAACCTTTGACGGCTGCGGCTTTCATTGGCCAGGGTCGCTTTTTTACCCCGGCCGAGGTATTGAGCGAGGCCAGCGTGTGCGTTTTAGGTCATGATACGGCCCAGGATTTGTTCCAGGGAGACAACCCGCTCGATCAGACGGT
This sequence comes from Anaerolineales bacterium, assembly GCA_015075405.1. GTDB lineage: Bacteria > Chloroflexota > Anaerolineae > 4572-78 > J111 > DSQQ01. The sequence continues at coordinate 1,806,931 of JABTUK010000001.1, read as the reverse complement.
TTGGGTTAACCGCCAGCGCTGTTTGGTGATCGGCGTGCTGGCCGAACTGGAAACGGTTGACCCGGCCCAGCGCACGCAAATAAAGCCCAATGAAGTTTTTTACCTGCCCATCAGCACAGCTATCCGCAACCTGTACGAAGAAGAACCGTCGGTGCGGATTACCGCACGGGTCAGCGACGAGAGCCGCATGGACGAGGCTAAGGCTCAGGTCGAAGCTTATCTGCGCCAGCGCCACGCCATCGAACAAGATGCTGAGGGTAACTACCCGGATGACTTTGAGCTGACCACCCGCCGCGATGTACTGGGGGCGCAGCAGCAGGCGGCGCAGACCTTTGCCCTGCTGCTGGCGGCTATGGCCGCCGTGTCGCTGCTGGTGGGCGGGATTGGCATTATGAACGTGATGCTGGTCAGTGTGACCGAGCGAACCAGGGAGATTGGCATCCGCCGGGCCGTGGGGGCGCGGCGGCGTGAGATTGTGGCCCAATTCTTGTTGGAGGCGGTGCTGATCAGCGCCGGGGGCGGGCTGCTGGGCATCGCCGTGGGCATCCTGGCTATTCCGGCTGCGGCGGCGCTCAATCAAGGCATCGCTTTGCTGGCCCCGGCCAGCATCCCCCTGGCCTTTGCCGTTGCCCTGCTGACCGGGATTGTTTTTGGTCTCTACCCGGCCCTGCGAGCGGCCCGGCTCAACCCCATTGACGCGCTGCGGTATGAGTAACTGTGGTGCGTGGTGCGTAGCAAACTACGCACCACGCCCATTAAAAATATTGATTTGCATAGAATAAAATCCTATCGAAGAGAGGCACAAAATGAATCGTTTAATTCTAATCACTGTCGGCGTTGTTTCAGTTTTATTGCTGGCCGGAGCGGTCTATCTGGGAGTACGGCTGATGAATGAGCCGGAGGAAGGACCGGGCAGCAAAGGTGAGGTCATGGTCATCGGCCAGAAGGGTGGTGCGGGGCCGGTCTCTTTTAGCCTTGACATCCAACCGGCCCCAGAACTGCCCCAGACCCCGCCGGAAGTGAACGGCCTGTTTGTCCGGCGCGAAGACAACAGCATCTTTGTCGGCACCGGTGAAATCAAGCTGTCGGTCATGATAGATCAGGCCACCGGAGAGCGGCAGAGCAGCAGCAGTTACAGCGGGCCGGTGCTGGAGGTGGTCGTCACCCGTGAGACCACCATCTACCGCGATGAAACCGGATTTCTTGAACCTGGCCAGGCCGGTGGCGGCAAGCAAACGATCCAGCAGGTGGTTAAGCCGGTAGACTCGCTCGAAGCATTGGGCGAGAATACTAAAAACACCGAAATCCAGGCCTGGGGTACGCGCAGCGGCGACCGAGTGGTGGCCCAGGTGTTGGTCTACCGGCTGCTGAAAGGGGGCTGAAGTATAGGGCGTAGGGCGTAGGGCGTGGTGCGTGGTATATTTATCTTTACGCACCACGCACTACGTACCACGTCACATTTGACAGTCCAGCTTGTTAAGGTAGTTTATCAATAAGCACAACAGAGAGGTATCCTATGCTCAAATCTATTCGCTGGCAGTTGCCGTTGAGTTATGCCGCTATTGCCTTGCTGACGGTGCTGGCGCTGGGGGTGGTCCTGCTGGCCACGCTCCGCAGTTTTTACACTCAGCAGGAACTTGATTATCTCACCCTTAATGCCCAGCAGATCAGCCCGGAAATGGCCCGCATGGTCCAAAGCGGCCTGCCACCCGACGGGATACAAGCGCAGCTCAAAAACTTTTCATTTTTATCCCAGGCCAGGGTCCGCCTATTGGACGCCCAGGGCCAGCCGCTGGCCGACTCCGGCGAGCCGTTGGCCCAGCCCCAGGTCGCCGCGCTGTCAGTCAAGCTAAAGGCGCTGGCCGCCGCGCCCGCCAATGTGCTGGTGAAGCCATTCACCACGGCTATAGAGAGTCCGCTTCCGGCTGATGATTACGCCTCGTTTATCTACATTCAACGGTCTGATGCTGAGATCTCGCCCGCCGATATGCTCCTGACCCGCACCCTGATCATCACCCGGAGCGACGACAAGGAGAAAATTTTTCATTGGGAATTTAGCCAGCCGGTGACCGGAACCCAGGTGATAACCACCGCGCCCGGCCAAGAGGTCTTCGCCATAATGGGCGAGCCGGGCGAACTCTCTCCGCCGCTCGACTTCATTTCCGTAGTCCCGGCCATCCGGCCCCTTTTTGGGGCGAGTCCGGCCGTGGATATCGCCCTGGCCGGTCCCCGCTCTGATCAAGCCATCAGCCAGCCTTTTTATGGCCCCGCCGGGGAACTGCTGGGGTATGCTGAACTATCGCAGGGACCGGCTTATGGCCGTGAAATTCTAACCAGCGTAGCCTGGGGCTGGGCCATCGCCGGAGGAGTAGCCGTGATCCTGGCCGCCGGGATGGGTTGGCTGATTAGCCGCCGCCTCAGCGCGCCGCTGCTGGCCCTAGCCGACGTGACCGGGCGCATGGCCCAGGGCAATCTCTCGGTTCGGGCCGAGGTAGCTCGTCCTGCCCCGGCGGAAGTGGGGCTGCTGGCCCGCTCGTTTAACGAAATGGCCGATCAGGTGGAAGAAACGGTGCTGACCCTGCGCCGCTTTGTGGCCGACGCCGCCCACGAACTGCACACCCCGCTGACCGCCCTGCGGACCAACCTGGAACTGGTCAACGGCGGGGATGCTTACATCCAGCAGGCCCAGACCCAGGTAGAGCGGCTGGAACGGTTAACCCGCGACCTGCTGGACCTGTCCAAGCTGGAAACCGGAGCTAACGAGGCTCATTTTGCCCCCCTAAGTTTGAACACCCTGGTCCAGGAAACCGGCGAACTGTACGCCTCACGGGCCGACCAGTCCGGGCTGGCCTTCTCACTGGTCGTACCGGAGCAGCTTGTAGCGGTTAAGGGCAATGAAACGCACTTGCGCCGGGCGCTCGGCAACCTGCTGGACAATGCCCTTAAATTTACTCCCGCCGGAGGCGCGATCCGGCTAGGCTTGCAGGTGATTAACACCCCCGGCGAAGGTCCAGACAGACGGTGGGCCGAGATATATGTGGAAGATAACGGCATCGGCGTCTCGCCGGGCGACGGGCCGCAGTTGTTCAGCCGCTTCTATCGCGGACGCAACGCCACCGCCTACCCCGGCAGCGGGTTGGGCCTGGCCATCGTCAAGGCCATCGCCGAAGGGCATCACGGCCAGGTGCTGGCCGAGGACCGTATACCCGGCGCGTGTTTCCGGCTGCGTCTGCCGCTGGAATAGGTAGCAAAGTAGCAAGGTCGCAGGGTCGCAAGTAGCAAGGTCGCAAGGTCGCAAGGTCGCAGGGTCGCAAGTAATTTCCTGCTACTCTGCTACCCTGCTACTCTGCTACCCTGCTACTCTGCTACCCTGCTACTCTGCTACCCTGCTACCCTGCTACCCTGCTACCCTGCTACTTTTTCTGGACATCTATACAACCTCCCCCAAAACCCCCAAAATTTGGGGATGTCAAAAGTTAAATTAAATGGTATATTGAGTGGGTAAGTGGGTGAGGGTTTTCGACCAAACAGCCTCTAACCGTAAGGTTAGGGGCTGTTTTCATTATAAGTGTCCAGAAAAATTCCTTCCCAACAATCAAGGTAGCAGGTAGCAAAGTAGCAAACTTATGGCCTGCTACATGCTACCTTGCTACCTGTAACCCTGGATTTTATGAGAGAAGTGTGGTATTATCGGGATGCCTGTGTATTCTAATAGCAGGATACCCGCTACTAAGCGTTAAATAAATACTCATAAAGAAGCAGGTCAACGATGAAATTTGCCACAGTGGGGAAAGTCACTTTACACTACAGCCGGGAAGGGTTGATAGCAGGCATCCCGCTGGTTTTCATTAATTCGCTCGGCACGGACCAGCGCATTTGGGACAAAATGATGCCTTACTTCGCTGAACATTGGCCCATTATCCGTTACGACAAACGCGGTCACGGCTTATCCGATTGCCCACCCGGACCCTATACGATTGGCGATCACGCCGCCGATTTGACCGGTTTGCTTGACTATCTGGGCGTTGAACAGGCCATCCTGATCGGGATTTCCGTCGGCGGGCTGATTGCGCTGCATCAGGCTATTCACCACCCGCAGCGAGTGACCGCCCTGGTGTTGTGTGATACTGCCGCCAAAATTGGCAGCGCCGAATCCTGGCATGAACGCATCACGGCCATTCAAACAAATGGCTTGGACGGGATGGCGGCCACGATTCTGGCCCGCTGGTTTACCCCGGACTTTTCGGCCCGCCATCCGGCTGACTATCAAGGCTATGCCAATCTGCTCAGCCGTATGCCGGTCGCCGGCTATCTGGCTACCTGCGCCGCCATTCGAGAGGCCGATTTGCGGGAAGCGGCCAGGCAGGTCAAGGCCAAAACCCTGGTTTTATGCGGCTCAGAAGATTTAGCCACGCCGCCTCAGTTGGGGCGCGAACTGGCCGAAACTTTGAAAGACGCTCGCTTTGAGCTAATCGAGCAGGCGGCGCACCTGCCCTGTATCGAACAACCGGAGACAATGGCCCAGAAAATCAGCCGGTTTTTGCGGGAGAATGGTTATGGCTGACCCAAAATTTGAACAAGGGATGCGGATTCGACGCGAAGTGCTGGGCGACCGGCATGTGGACCAAGCTGAAGCCAACCAGACCGAATTTGATGCCGATTTCCAACGCTTCATCACCGAAACCGCCTGGGGGTCGGTTTGGTCACGCCCGACCCTTGACCGCAAAACGCGCCATCTGTTAACCCTGGCTATGCTGGCGGCGCTGGGCAAAGAAAGTGAGCTGGCCATGCACGTCCGGGCCACCCAAAATACCGGCGTCACCCCCGAAGAATTAAAAGAGGTTTTTTTGCAAGTGGCCGTTTACGCCGGCATCCCGGCCGCCAACTCGGCCTTTGCCGTAGCCAAGAAGGTTTATGCCGAAGTGGAAAAATAATAGGTTCTCCAGAATTTCGTGGGATTTGGGCGTGATGCGTGATACGTGATGATCCTAATCACGTATCACGTATTACGCATCACATTACCGCTACCCCCCTGAATTCCGAAAGAGCCAAATAATTCAGAGAAAGGAACAGTACCATGACCGAGCCGAACCAACCAGGTGTGCTCGATTGGAGCATCCAGCCGCCTTATCTGTATCCACCCTATGCCTCCACCGTCAAACGAGCGCCGCACGAACCGCTCATTCCCCTGCCCCAGACCCTCTCCGAACTGACCGGGCCGGTGTACGGGACGGGTGACATCCGGCCGTTGGATAACGACTTGACCCGCAATGCGGTGAGAAATGGTCAGCCCATCGGGGAGCGCATCATTGTGGTGGGGCGAGTGCTCGACGAAACGGGCCGGCCCATTCCCAACGCGCTCGTCGAGGTCTGGCAGGCTAATGCGTGCGGCCGCTATATTCACAAAAACGACCAGCACGACGCCCCGCTCGATCCCAATTTCACCGGTACGGGGCGGGTGCTGACCGACCAAAACGGCGAATATCGCTTCACCACCATCAAACCGGGCGCCTACCCCTGGCGAAATCACCTGAATGCCTGGCGTCCGCCGCACATTCATTTTTCTTTGTTCGGCGTCAATTTTCTATCGCGGCTGGTCACGCAGATGTACTTTCCGGGCGACCCGCTGCTGGCGCTGGATCCCATTTACAACGGTATCCCCGATGAAAATGCCCGCCAGCGGCTCATCTCCAGCTATGCTCACGACATCACCACGCCCGAATGGGCTTTGGGGTATCGCTTCGATATCGTGCTGGCCGGCAGCCGCCAGACGCCTTTTGAATAGGGAATGTTCATGAGCCAAAGCACGCCACCGGTAATGAAAAGGTAGCAAGGTAGCAAGGTAGCAGGGTCGCATTATTCCCTGTCTACCGTCTACCGTCTACCGCCTACTATTTTCTCAGGAGGCTTCCTATCGTGTTTCTACAAAGTCCAAGTCAGACGGTTGGCCCATTTTTTCACGATGCGCTCATTCACGGCGGCGAGAATGTGCTGGCCGGCGAGGGCGCTGCCGGCCAGCGCATCTACCTTGAAGGGCGGGTTCTGGATGGCGACGGCCAGCCTGTGCCCGATGCCATGCTCGAAATCTGGCAAGCCGACGCGCATGGCTATTTCAACCATCCCGCCGATCCTAATCAAGCCAAAGCAGACCCATTCTTTCGCGGCTTTGGTCGCTCTGATACGGCGCAAGGGGGACGCTTTTGGTTTAAAACGGTCAAACCCGGCCCGGTTTCCTGGGATGATACGCAAAAGCAAGCGCCGCATGTAAATGTCAGAGTCTTTGCGCGGGGCATGTTGGTCCACGCCGTGACGCGGCTTTACTTTTCCGACGAAAGCGCCAACCAGACTGACCCGGTGCTGAACAGCGTCCCCCCGGAACGGCAACCAACCCTGATCGCCCAACTCAAAGAGTCTGACGATTTGCCCACCTACTGCTTTGATATTCGGCTTCAAGGTGAGGGTGAGACGGTGTTTTTTAATCCATAATTTTATGGCCTTTTCACCAACCGACTCCAAAATCTATGCTCCCCTCTTCAGCGACCCGGACATGGCTGCCATCTTTGCCGATGAGCAGTTTGTCCGCACCTTGCTGGAAGTTGAAGCCGCTTTAGCCAGGGCGCAGGGCCGGTTGGGGGTGATTCCGGTGGGAGCAGCGCAGCAAATTGTGGCGGGCGCACAGGCGCTTCAGCCGGATTTCGAGCGGCTGCAAACCGGGGTGGAAAAAGCCGGTTTGCCGATCATCGAACTGGTCAGGCAGCTTCGGGCGCAGGTGGGGGCAGAAGCCGCGTCTTACGTTCACTGGGGGGCGACCACCCAGGACATTATGGATACAGCCCTGGTGCTGCAAATCCGAGCGGCCTTGAGCTTCAGCGAGGCTAAGCTGCTGCGTTTGATTAAAAATCTGGCCGAAATGGCGGCGCAACATCAGGAGACGCTGATGGCCGGGCGTACCCATGCCCAGCAAGCCTTGCCCATCTCTTTTGGCCTGAAGGTGGCTACCTGGTTAGCCCCTTTGCTGCGGCATCGGCAGCGGTTAGTCGAGATGAGGCCCCGGCTGCTGGTGGTTCAGTTTGGCGGCGCGGCGGGAACCCTGGCTTCCCTGGGCGATAAGGGAACAGTGGTGGAACAGGCTCTGGCGGATGAGTTGGGCCTGGCCGTGCCCTTATTACCCTGGCACACCCAGCGCGATACCCTGGCCGAACTGGCCGGCTGGTTGTCACTGCTCAGCGGCAGCCTGGCCAAGATGGGACAAGATATTATTTTGCTGGCCCAAACCGAAGTGGGCGAAGTGAACGAGTCCGCCGATTTTTCACGCGGCGGGTCGAGCACCATGCCGCAAAAAAGCAATCCGATTATCAGCGAGTTGATTATTGCCGCTGCCCGAACCAATGCCAACTTGTTGGCCTCGCTGCATCAGGCATTGGTGCAGGAGCACGAACGGGCCACGCATGGCTGGCAGCTCGAATGGTTGAATTTGCCCCAGATGTTCGCTTTGACCGCCGCTGCCCTGCGTCACGCCCTCTTCTTGAGCGAAAATCTGGTGGTCAACAAAGCCCGCATGCGGCAGAATGTGGCCGCCTCCAACGGTTTGATGCTGGCTGAGGCCCTCAATTTCGCCTTGGCCGAGCATATGGACCGGGCCGAAGCGAAACAACGCATCGGCGAGGCTGTCCAGGAGGCGCTGGCTCAAAATCGCCATCTGGTGGATGTGGTGCGAGAGAAGGTGGCTGCGCCGCTTGATTGGGCGGCCCTCAAAGATGAGGCGAATTATTTGGGTTCAGCGCAAGCCTTTATCGAGCGGGTGCTGCGGCAGGCAGCAGAAATCCAGGCGAGACAGGAGTCAATGTCATTAAGTTAAGCATCCTGAGTAGCGCGGAACGTAGTGGAGCGCGTATCGAAGGGTGCGAGTTGGCGACGATTCCCTGGCGATGCAGCACCCTTCGATACGGGTCGCTGCGCTCCCCTACTCAGGATGCTGTGTCCTGAGCCAAGTCGAAGGGCCGCTTAACTTAACGACATTGAGACAGGAGTAACAAGGTGAGAACACAGGTGGGCATTATTGGCTCAGGGCCGGCGGGGCTGCTGCTGGCGCAACTGCTTCATCAGCACGGCATTGAGACGGTCATTCTGGAGCGGCAGAGCCGCGAGCACGTGGAAGCCCGCATCCGGGCCGGGGTGCTTGAGCAGGGCACGGTGCGCCTGCTGCGAGAAGCGGGCGTGGGGGAAAGAATGGACCGGGAAGGGATCATTCACCAGGGTCTATCGCTGGCGTTTAGCGGCCGCCGGGAACGGATTGACCTGCATCACTTCAGCGGCGGCAGCACGGTGATGATTTACGGGCAAACGGAAGTGACCCGCGATTTGATCGAGGCCAGGCTGAAGGCCGGCGGCCTGCTGGAATATGAAGCGCCGGCCATCGCCGTCGAGAATTTTTTGGAGGGCCAGCCCCGCATCATTTACCAGAAAAACGGCCAGCGTTATGAACTGCTCTGTGATTTTGTAGCCGGGTGTGACGGTTATCACGGCGTCTCGCGCCAGAGCGTACCCCCCGATAAGCTGCGGCTTTTTGAAAAAATCTATCCTTTTGGCTGGCTGGGGATTCTATCGGACACGCCGCCGGTAAATGAGGAGCTAATTTACGCCAACCATGCCCGCGGCTTCGCCCTGTGTAGCATGCGCTCCCATACCCGCAGCCGCTACTACGTGCAGTGCAGCCTTGACGATAAAGTTGAAAATTGGAGCGACGACGCCTTTTGGGCCGAACTGCGCCGCCGCCTGCCGGAAGAAACGGCGGCTAACCTGATTACCGGCCCGCGCCTGGAGATGAGTATTGCGCCCCTGCGGAGTTTTGTGGCTGAACCCATGCGTTTTGGCCAGCTATTTCTGGCCGGTGACGCTGCCCACATTATGCCGCCGACGGGGGCCAAGGGCCTGAACCTGGCCGCTTCCGATGTATTTTATCTATCACGGGCCTTGATAGCCTATTACGGTGAAAAACGAACAGATTTATTAGATCGTTACTCCGAGGCCTGTCTGCGCCGAGTCTGGAAGGCCATCCGTTTCTCCTGGTGGTTTACCACAACCATGCACAAATTTGACGATGACCCGATCAATCATCGCCTCCAATTGGCTGAACTTGATTACCTAACCGGCTCCACCGCCGCCCGCATGAGTTTTGCCGAAAATTACGTCGGGCTTCCGTTTGAGAAATTTGAATAGGCGTTCCGATACACCGGCAAAACCCCCAAAGCTTGGGGGTGGCAAAAGTTAAATTGAATGTTATTAGGCAAGTAAGTAGGCGAGGGTTTCCGACTAAACAGCCTCTAACCATTAAGGTTAGGGGCTGTTTTCATTTTCTGAATATTGAGCCATTATAATAGCATGGACCATGCTATTATAATAAGTCGGTCCATGCTATTATAACAATAAGTCGGTCCATGCTATTATAACAGAGTTATCCACAGCTAAAGTTGAGCGAGGTGAGAGCAAGCGCCCTATGAAAGTGACCGATATAAAGACATATATTGTGGCAAACCCGCCGCCCCATTTTGGCGGCCTTTACTGGATCTTCCTCAAGCTGACCACTGCCGACAATCTGACCGGCTATGGGGAGGTTTATTCGGTGCCGTTTCACCCGCACGTGGTGGCCCGGATGATCGAGGATGTCTGTGACCGTTATGTACTGGGAGCTGACCCGTTCAAGGTTGAACGCTTGTGGCGGATCATTTATTCCAGCGGGTATACCCAGCGGCCTGACCCGTCGCTGCTGGGCATCCTGAGCGGGATCGAAATGGCCTGCTGGGACATCATCGGCAAAGCGCTGAACAAGCCCATTTATGAACTGATGGGCGGCCAGGTTCACGCCAAACTGCGCTCCTACACCTATCTTTATCCGACCGAAACAGACCTAACCAACGTCTACCATGACCCCGAACTGGCAGCGATCCGAGCGGCAGAGTACGCTCAAAAAGGCTTTACCGCCGTTAAGTTTGACCCGGTTGGTCCCTACTCGGCCTTTGATCCCCGGCAGCTTTCGCTGGAGGCGCTGGACCACACCGAAACCTTTGTCAAAACCGTCCGGGAAGCAGTAGGCGGTCGGTGCGATTTGCTCCTGGGGACGCACGGACAGATGACCCCGGCCAGCGCAATTCGCCTGGCCCGACGGCTGGAAAAGTATGATCCGCTCTGGTTTGAAGAGCCGACCCCGCCCGAAAATCCGGCAGCCATGGCCCAGGTTGCCCGCCAGACCAGTATCCCCATTGCCACCGGCGAACGACTGACCACCAAGTATGAGTTTGCCAAAGTACTTGAAACACAGGCGGCCTCGATTTTGCAGATGGCCCTGGGCCGGGTGGGCGGTATTCTGGAAGGCAAAAAGATCGCCGGTATGGCCGAGGCATTTTATGCCCAGATTGCGCCCCATCTGTACTGTGGACCTATTGCCGCCGCGGCGGATATTCAGCTTGCCACCTGTAGTCCCAACTTTTTGATCCAGGAGAGCATTCAAACTTGGGGCGGCTTCCATGCCGAAATCCTCAAAGAGCCGTTGGTCTGGCAAGACGGGTATATTATTCCCCCCACCCAGCCCGGTCTGGGGGTCGAGCTAAACGAAGAGGTTGCTGCCCGCTATCCCTATACCGGCAGCCAGCTCCATTTGGAGATGCTGGACCGGCCGGTTTAAGATGTGAGGCAAGGAGGCGAGGAGGCGAGTAAAGTTTCGCCTCCTCGCCTCATCCATCATCGCGTCTTTATTTTCAGGGAGGAATTATCCTTATGCTAAAACTTGGCTTTATTGGCGTCGGCCATCTGGGGGCACACCTGGCAACCAGTTTGCTACGGGCGGATTTTCCCCTGACGGTGTACGATCTTAAACGGGAAGCGGCGGCGGGCCTGCTGGCAGCGGGAGCGCAGTGGGCAGACTCGCCTAAAGCAGTCGCCGAGGCCGCCGATAGCGTCTTGACCTGTTTGCCATCCCCGGCGGCGGTGACGGCCGTAGTGAGCGGGGTGGATGGAGTGCTGGCAGGGCTGCGAGCCGGGGGAACCTGGATAGATATGAGTACCAATGACCTTCACGAGATCGAACGCCTGGCTGCGCTGGCGGCAGAAAAGGGGATTGTCTGCCTGGAAGCGCCGGTGACCGGCGGGGTTCATAAGGCCGCAACGGGCGAAATCACCGTCCTGGTTGGCGGAGATAGGGCGGTGTTCGAGGCCCATTTGCCCGCCCTGGAGGCAATGGGCGGGCGGGTGTTCCATATCGGCCCGCTGGGCAGCGCCTCGGTGATCAAGGTGATTACCAATATGTTGGCCTTTGTTCACCTGGTGGCAGCCGGCGAGGCCCTGATGCTGGCCAAACGGGGCGGCCTCGACCTGGCCCAGACTTTTGAAGTGATTAAGGCCAGTTCCGGCAACAGCTTTGTCCACGAGACCGAAAGCCAGCTTATCCTGAACGGCAGCTATAACATCGGCTTTACGATGGACCTGGCCTGTAAAGACTTGCATCTGGCTCACCAGCTTGGCCACGAGTTCGGCGTGCCGCTGGAAATAGCCGGGCTGGTGGAGCAAATCTTTCGCCGCGCCCGCGCCCAATACGGCGGCCAGGCCTGGTCAACGCAGGTGGTCAAGCTGCTGGAAGATGCCCTCCAGACCGATTTACGCGCGCCGGGGTTTCCTGAGGTGTTGGCAGCAGAGAATAACAGCTAGGCTTGGCGCAACAGGATTGTTTGTGGAGCTAAAGTGTGCTAGACTGAGCTAAGAGAAGATAATTAGTGTTTTTGGTTGTGGTATATCCATCTCAACATTTAATGATGTATCACGATTGGCACGAACGCGATGGATATATTACTTCGCACTCCGACAAAGTTATTTATCAAGGGAGAAACTTATGCCCGACTACGATTTAGTGGTCATCGGCTCCGGGCCGGCGGGGGAGAAGGGGGCGGCGCAGGCAGCTTATTTTGGCAAACGGGTGGCCCTGGTGGAGCGGGCGACCAGCCTGGGCGGGTCGGCGCTGAATACAGGGACCATTCCCTCCAAAACCCTGCGCGAGACGGCGCTTTACTTTTCGGGGCTGCGCCAGCGCGGCTTGTACGGGATTGATTATTCGCTCAAAGAGGGGCTGACGGTACATGACTTTATGCACCGCGAGCATGTGGTGGTGGCCCAGGAACGGCAGATCATCGAGCAAAACCTGGCCCGCCACCAGATTGAAGTGGTCTGGGGCAGCGGCGCGATTATTGACCCGCACACCGTCCGGGTGCAGACCCACAGCGGCGACACCCGCGACCTGAGCGCCGAGATCATCCTCATCGCCACCGGCTCCTCACCCTTCCACCCCCCCGACGTGCCCTTTGACCACGAATACATTTACGATTCCGACTCGATTTTGAATATGAAGGCCATCCCCAAGACAATGGCCGTGGTCGGCGGCGGGATTATTGGCTGCGAGTACGCTTCCATTTTTACCGCGCTGGGGGTCCAGGTGACGCTGGTCGAGTCACGGGATCGCTTATTGCCGCCGGTTGACGACGAAATTGCCGACAAGCTGCAAACCCAATTGACTCAACTGGGGCTGCGCTTTGTTTTCAACGAGCGGGTCAGCCAGACCGAGGTGCGCGGGGGGCGGGTCAGTTTGCAGTTACAGAGCGGCGGCCGGCTTGAGTACGACATCGCCCTGTTTGCCGCCGGGCGGCAGAGCAATATTCAGGGCCTGGGCCTGGAAGCGTTGGGGGTAGAGCTGGGTCCGCGCGGGCTGATTCGGGTCAACGAGCACTACCAGACCAACATCCCTAACATCTACGCCGCCGGTGACGTGATTGGCTTTCCGGCCCTGGCTTCCACTTCGATGGAGCAGGCGCGGGTGGCCATGGTCCATGCCTTTAACCTACAGTACAAAGAACAAATTTCGCCGGTGCTGCCTTATGCCATCTACACCATACCGGAGATTGCCATGGTCGGCCTGACCGAAGAAGAATGTGTGGCCCAAAATATCCCCCACCTGATCGGGCGGGCCTATTATGCCAACAATCCACGCGGGCAGATTATTGGCGACCTGCACGGCATGGTCAAGCTGGTTTTTACCCCGGCTGATAAAAAACTGCTCGGCGTCCACCTCATCGGCGAGATGTCGGCTGAACTGATCCATATTGGGGCGCAGGTTATGGCCAACGACCAGACCATTGACGCTTTTATCATGGCCGTTTATAACTATCCCACCCTGTCGGACGCTTACAAGTACGCCGCCTACGATGGGCTGGGGCAGTGGGAAGAATGGCGAACCCAACAAGAGAGGGGTTAAGTTTCGCTCGCTCGGAGGGGTCTGTGACCCCCGCGACCCACGCGGGTCACAGACTCGCTTTGAGCTAAAAGCCTGAGTTTGGGATTAGCCCGAAAATCACCCTTCGATACGGCCTTCGGCCTACTCAGGATGATTTTCGACTCATTTATCGCATCCTGAGTAGCTCTGAGCGAAGCGAAGAGCGTATCGAAGGGTGCGATTTAGAAAACTTCGAACTCAGGTTAAAAATAAATTAAAAGGGGGGATTTGTTTGATGGATAATTTGTTACCGTCGGTGCAGACAGTTCTGGCAACCACACCGGCCCGCTGGCTCAGTTTGACCGAGATGCTGCCGGTGGAGCTGCTAACTCGCCCAGCAGCGTCGGGGGAGTGGTCGGCGCTGGAATGTTTGCAGCATTTGCTCGATACCGAGTTGCTGGTTTTTCCGGTGCGGCTCAAGGCGCTGCTGGCCGGGCAGGATTTTCAAGCGTATGATCCCGATGCCGAAGGGACTAAACCAGCGGCCAGCCAAACCGCCGCCGAGATCGCGCAGCAGTTTGCTGAACTGCGCGCGGCGAGTTTAGTCCTGTTAGGTCAGGTGACGCCCGCCGACTTTGATCGTATCGCTCGCCACAGCGAATTGGGCCTGGTCACACTCTCCGAACTGCTGCACGAGTGGGCCGGCCACGATCTGATGCACACGGTTCAGGCCGAACGCGCCCTGATGCAGCCCTTTATCGCCGGCTGCGGTCCCTGGCGGCCTTATTTTGTGGACCACGAGATGGCGCAGAAGAATTAGGGGGAGCGTGGTGCGTGGTTAAAATGCCTACGCACCACGCACTACGCACCACGAATTTACGGGATAACCTCAATTGTGCCAATCTCCACATAGTCTCCGATAGGCTGATCCCCGTTAGCCAGAACGGGCAGGCGCGGCCCGGTAGGCGGCAGATACAGGCCAATTCGCAGGGTGTAGTGGCCGGGCAGTAAATCGGGCGGCAGGGTCAGGTCAATTGGGTCGGTAATGACTTCACCGGGCAGCCAACTGGTGGTCGGCTCTTTGCCACGCAGACCGGGCCCTTTATCTTGCTGGCGCACCAGCTTGCCCTGCGCATCCACCAGGTGCAGAAAGACAAAGTAGAGTTGATCCATCTCGCTTAGCCCCTGCCAATAAACTTCAAAATGGATGGAACAGGCGGCGGCATCGGCGACACATGCCGCCCGGCCCCATTGCAGGTCAGCCTCCCCTGCCAGCGAGGTTTTGTAGCCCAACAGTTTCACTTTATTATCAAAATTAGCTTCTAGCGGAAACGCTATCTGCGGCGGCTCAAAAAGTCGCCCTTCTTTCTCGGTCACTTCCAGCCAATTCAAATCAAGACTCTCGCCCAGCGGCAGCAGCCGCCAGCGGACCTGCAAGCGGGAGCCATCGGGCCGCAGCCAGCTCAGACGCACCCGCAAGCTATCCCGGCCCACCGGAGCGCTGGCCGGAAGTACAAAATCCACCTGGTCGCGCACAAATTGGCCGGGCTGCCAGGTTGCCGTAGCGGTGCGGCCTTCCACCGGCTGGTGTTCGATGGAGCGTAAAACATTACCCCTGGCATCTACCAGTTCGGCCAGGAGGGTGTAATTGTCCGCCGGGTGGGTTTGCGCCCGCCACAAAAGTTTAACCCCAAAGCCTTTCCCCTGGCCCACCCGCGTGACCGTATATTCATAATCGGTCAATTCAAGCTCGCCGTTAAAATCATAGCCCGGCGACGGGTTGAGGGGCGCATTGTCGGGCTGCGTGCCAGCCGGGGGCAGAGTCAGCTCCACTTCCCCCAAGTCGAGCAGGGTCGCGCCATCGGCCAAAGGCCAGGGATGTTTGTAGCTGGTGTAGGCTACCAGTTGCAACCGGTACTGGCCCGGCAGTGTGCCTAACTGAATCGGAATTGGGACATAGCTTAAAAGATACTGACCAGCGGACAAGTCGGGGTGCGGAAACCAGCCGCTCACCAGGGCGTCATCCAACTGCGCGGCGATGACATCGCCCTGACTGAGCCGGAGTGATAGGGTGGTCTCCGGCGGCAGGTCGGCCAGGGTTTGCCAGGTGAGCGTGACGCCATAGGGGCGGCCATCTACGGCCTGGGGCGGAAAATCGGCCCCTAGCAGCCGCAGTTTTTGGTCAAAAACGGCTGTTTGCGGGTAAGGCAGCGTTGGCAAGAGGGTCTGCGGGTCGGCCTCCGGGGGGGCCAGGCGGACCAGCCGTCCCCAGGGAAGCAACTGGGTTTGGCCTTCGATGCCGGCGATCCAGGCTTTGGAGGCCGGCCCGGCCATGTAAAGCTCTCCTTCGTTCTGCAAATACGCCGCTGCTGTTTCAGCCGTCGGCGGGTAGAGGCCGCGCAGGTCGGGCCGGCGCTTTTCGACGTGCTGCATGTACCAGAACGAGGTCAAATCGCCCCATTGGGCCAGCAAGGATGCCCCCGGCTCCAACGGGTGAGCCAGGGCGTCGGCCCAATAAGTGTAGTTGGAGCGGTCCCACTTGGCCTGCAGCCAGTTGAGATTATAGCGGGTCTGGGGCAGGAAGAGGAGGAAGAAGAGAAGGATGAAGGATGAAGGATGAAGGATGAAGGGGAGAAGAGGCGTAAGGCGTAAGGAGTGAGGCGTAAAACGCAAGACGTAAGACGCAAGACGATTAACGAAGATTAAACAATATCCAAGAAAGATAGAAAAAATGAGCAGGGAAGGTAACAAGAAGGCTGACTGTTCGCCCTGGCCGTAGGTGAGCACAAAGGGAATAGGGGCGGCGTAGCAGAGAAACAGCGGCCAGAACAGGCGAGGGCGAGTAATCGCCAGGGCTAGGCCGCCAATCAGCCCCAGACTGATGCCTAACAAAGTGACTTCATCCTTAAGGATAGGAAGGTAGGTAATGATGAACTGTTGAGGAACTTGCCCCCAGTTGGTCACGACCCCACCGGTGAAGTCGGCGGCGGTGAAATAACGTATCCATCCGGCGGGGCCGGAGTGGTAGAAATCGGCCAGGAGGCCGTGGGCGATGGCCTCGCTGCGGCCATACTGGGCAATCAACGCTTCGGCGCGGAGGGGGATGTAGAGGTAGAGCAGGCCGGGAGAAATAAGAAATAAGAAATAAGAAATAAGAAGTTTCTTGTTAAGGAGTTGGGGGCGAAAGTAAAGCCAGGCAAAGAGGAGCAGGCCAGGCAGGAGCAGGACGGTGGTGCTGTGGACGGCGATTTGCAGACCGAGCAGGAGGGCGGGGAGCGTGAGGCGTGAAGCGTGAAGCAAGGAGTCCAAAGCTTGCTCTGAGGAGTCCAAAGCTTGCTTTGGCTGCCGCTGTTGGTATTCCCAGGCTGAGGCCAGAGTGTAGAGTACGCCGCTGAAAAGCAGGATATTCAGGCTGTAGATTTTGGCTTCGGTGGACCAGCGCCAGAAGGTTGGCAGGGTGGCGAAGGTGAGGACGGCGGCGAGGGCGGCAAACCTTGCCCCACCCTCCCCCAGCCCCTCCCTGGTCAGGGAGGGGAGAAGAAAGCGTCGGGCGGCTCCATAAATCAAGGGGAGGGCGGCGGCGGAACAGAGGGCGGAAAAGAGGTTCATCCGCCAGGCAACTTCGCCAAAGGGAAACAGGCTGAGCCAGAGCTTGCCTAATAAAATGTAAAAAGGGTAGCCAGTGGGGTAGGTCACGCCCAGTACATAAGGCGTGTATTGGTAGAGGGCCGCGTCGCCTTCCAGCACGGTGGGGGCCAGGGTGGCGGTGTAGGCGTAAAGACCGGCCAGAAAAAGGGTCAGACCGATGAGGGAGTCGAAGTAACGTGAGGCGTGATACGTGATGCGTGAGGCGTGAGGAGTTTGGTTTGTGAGCGGCAATTTACTGTCTGCTACCTGCACCATGCTACCTGCTACTTTGCTACTTGCTACCTGCTACTTTGCTACTTGCTACCCTGCTACCTTGCTACTTGCTACCTGCTACCTGGGCGCTGTTATCACTGAGGCCGGGCAAAAGGGTCAGCGGCTTAGGGTAGGGCAGACCGGCAAAGCGTTCGAAAGCGACCAGGGTGAGTAAGGTTCCGTTATCAAGAAGCTGGACACCGGGCGGATTGTTGGTGTCCCCCAGGGTGACAGGCAGGCGAGCCGACACATCCCAGGGATCGTTGCGGCGGCTGAGGCCAACGGCATAGGCAAAAGTGTTTTTATCGCCGGTCCACCAGGGCATAGTATTAACCCGCACCTGGCGTTGACCCCCGGCCTGCCAGCGCGAGGTGGGCCACCAGAAGAGGGCCGGCTGCGGGTAATCGGTTGCGCCGACCAGATGACCAGTCTGGTCGAGCAAGTAGAGAAATAGAAAGTAATCTTCGGCCGGTTTTTGCGGAACTTCAAAGTAGAGGATAACCTGCGGTTCGGTTTCCGAAGTAGCCAGGCGGCGGATTTCCGGCTTGACGCCGACTAGCTTCAAGCTGTCGCCAAACACAGCATCGAAGGGCTGGGCAGCGGCGGGCAGTTCGGTAAACTCGGTGAAGGTAAAGAGGTCATCGGAAATGGGAGTACGCGGCCCACCTTTTTGCAGTAATAAGTAACCATCTTTGGTGGCTGCAAAACCAAACTCTGGCTCGATGGTCAGGCCGGTCAACAAATCGCCGTGGGCATTGAAGCGGTTGGGAAATTTGGGATGACTGAGGTCGAGCCAGATGTACTCATAATCGGTCAGCAGAGGACCGCTCCAGATGCCCAGTTTGTAGCGGTGAGCCACGTAGGGAACCAACTGCGCCTGGGCCAGCACGGCAGCCTCGGCAGGGATGGTCGCCGCTAACTGCCGGCCCAGGTCGTGATGCGGCGTCACTTCCGGCCACTCCTGCAATTGGGCCAAGTGCGAGTAACCGCGCAGGTTGTGATAAACAACAGACGTTAAGAGAAGAACGATGGCTAAAATTAAGGAAACGTTGAACGTTGAACGTTGAACGTTGAATCTGAAACGTGACACGTGACACATGATACGTGATACGTAATATGTGAGACGCGCCAGGCCGTCAATCGCGCCGAGCATGACGAAGGGCAGCATGGGGGCGGCGTAGTGCCAGGTTTCGAGCTGGCGGAGGGTGGGGTTTTGGCTCAACAGGGAGAAGGCCAGCGAGGGCGCAGCCAGGGCAAACAGGGGCAGGCCCAGCCAGGGCAGCAGCGCCAATGGAATGGTAATCATCCCCAAAGCAGGAATACTGCCCGGTCGAAAAACCAGGGCCAGAACCTGATCCGGCTTGGTGAAAGGGGATAGAGCGATTTCCAGGGGCGTCTGGCCCAACGTTTCAAACCAGGCGGCATAGATAGATTGCCCGCCCGCCGTCCGAAAAGCCGGAATAATCACCTGAAAGGTTACATAAAACCAGACCAGCCCCACTACGATCAGGCTGCCGCCTTCCCGCCAACGCCGGCGCAGGAATAACAAGTACAACCCAATCATCAAGACGTGCAGCGAGATGTCTTCTTTGGTCGAGAGAGCGAGGAGGAAGAAGATGGAGGATAGAAGATAGAAGATAGAATAACGAATAGCGAATAGCGAATGGCGAATGGTTAAATGACTCGCCATTCGTTCATTCGCCCATTCGCTCATTCGCTCATTCTCTTCCGGCCAGAGCCAAAAGCTGACGCCTTGCGCGGCCAGGGCGCGATCCAGAAAATAAATGGCCGAAAGTAGAAAGAGGGGGGCAAAGGTGACGGCGTGAAAATCGAACAGGGTCACGGCTTCGGTGGCGGGTAGTAAAAAAAAGGCCAGCACGATGACCAGGGCGGTCCACTCGCTGCGCAAGCGGCGGTGGGCCAGGGCGTAAAGGGGCAGCGCGGTGAGGGTCAGGCCGGCCACTTGCAGCCACAACAAGGTGCGCGGGTCGGGCCAGAGGGCATACAGAGGCAGAATGAGGAACAGAATTGGCTCGACGTGGGTAGCCCAACGAATGGGGCCGTTATCTTCGATGATCGAGACGGCAAAATCACGGCCCTGGATAAAATTCCACAAGGGCTGGGTGTAAACGCCAACATCAAAAGCGCCGGTTTCAAAGGCCAGATGGCGTTGATTGGCGTAGAGGCCGAAGTAGGTAAAGTTGACTAGTACGACGGTGACGAGCAGGAGGCGAGGAGGCGAGGAGGCGAGGAGGCGAAAGTGTGAACCAAGGCGGGCAAGAAAGCCAGGAGCATTAGATTGTGAATGTGTCGCCATTACTCCACCGTTAAGCCCGGTAGTAAAACTTTGTTGTCTTGCTGGCAGGCATCGCCGGTACAATCTGAACTCATGACCGGTAAACGCTGGCCGGTATTGGCATTATACAGGCCAATTTCGATTTGGTAATTTCCGGGCGGCGCGTTGGGGGCAATAGGAATGGTATAGGCGTCGGTAATGTATTCCCCGGGCAGCCAGCCGGTGGTGGGATATGCGCCTGCGCCGGGCGGCTGGTCAACCTGGCCGTACAGCAAGCCATCCGGGCCAATCAGGTGGATAAAAGCCGTATAATTCTGCTCAAACTCGGCCTCGGCCCGCCAGTAGAGTTGAGCGGCCAGCGTATCACCCGCTTTTAGTTTTAGCAGCGCCGATCTTGAGGCTGTTTCCGACTGCCCCTCTACCGGGCGTGGATTTAAGACATCCAGACCGACCAAGGTGGCCTGCCCGGCAAAATCAGCGCCAAGCTTGACGTGTGGCTGAGGCGGGTCGAAGACACGCGGCCAGCCCTCAATTTGAAAATCGCCGATAGGCAAGGTAACAACTTCGGTTTCAGGGTTTGCGGCTTCGGTTAGCCGCAGCCGGAGTTTATACAACCCCGGTTCAAGCGTGGGCGGGATGCGGGCCGACAGCCAGCCGCGCAGCAGTTCGCCGGGCTGCCAGCGTCCAGTGGAATAATCGCCGGCCAGGCTCACCGGCTCAGACAAGGGCCATTCGTCATCACCTTCACCTGGCTTGACCACCAGCGCCATAGCCAGATTGTCGGGCAGCGGCTTGTCGCCTGCCTGCCAGAGCAGCGAAGCGCCAAACGGCTCGCCGGAGCGAACCGTTTGGCCGGGCAGCGTTTCAAACCCGACCAGGGTCAGGCCGGGTAATAATTCCTGTTTGACCGGCAAAGCCACTTCCACAGCAGTAGGGTCAACCGGTTTTTGGGCCGGGGCGACGGTAAAATCAGTCAACGTTACCAACCCGGCCTGCCCCAGAGTGTCACTGCTCACGGGCAGCCGGGATTGAGACTCTTCGCCGTAAACGGCCAAGCGGAGAGTGTAGCTTCCGGGTGGGGTGGCCGGGGGTATAGGAATGAGGAAATAACTGCTTTCAGCGGCCTCGAGGGGCCATTGAGCGCTGCCGACCTGCAAAATGTTGCTCTGGAGCAGTTTGTCAATTTGGGTGACAAGCTGACCGGCCTTGGTGTAAACCTGGGCAGAAACTTTGAGGTTTTCGGCATGGTCGGCTGTTTTTTGCCAGGCCAGACGCAGCCAGAGCAAATCATTGCTGTGGGCCTGCCGGTCGGCCACGTGAGCTACCTCCCCGGCATCGCCGAGGGCATAGCCGGTCAGGCGAAGCTGGCCGCCAAAATCAATGCTGGCCGGGGTTAATTTTTCGGCGGCCTCAAAATTGGGAGCAGAGGCTTCCAGTACATAAGTTGAAATATCAAAGTATTCAAAGGTATCGGTGCGCTCGTAGCGGCCATATTTTTCCAGGTAGTAGGGCAAAACCTGCTTGGGGTCGGCCCCGGTATGCTTGGAGGTTTTCCATTTGACCAGCCGCAGCGTGGTATGGCCGGCGGCGGCGCGGGTCAAATCGGCGGGCAGGGTAGTTTCGTCGTCAACCACCCAGTAGTGGGCGGCGGGCGGCTGAGCCAGTTCGGTCAGAAAGTCGGTGGTAAAGTTGCGGGCAATATCACCGGCGGCGGTATTGCGCGGCAAGATAAAAGCGACGACGTTGCTCGGCTCGCGATTGATTTCCTCGGCCATCTTGACCGCGTAAACATGATAGGCGGCCTGGGCATCGTTGGTTTGCGGAAAAATATAAAAATAGCGGTGGAGACTCTGAGCGGTAGCTTGCCAGAAGGTCGAGGCTAAGGCTAAGGCTAAGACTAAGGCTGCTCCGCGAGTCACCCAGGTAATGGTGTTGTATCCCAGCTTGGGTCGCAGCCAGCGTTGACTTATCATCCCCAGGGTTTCAAACAGCCAGATAACAAAAATAGCGGCCAAAATGTAAACGGGGGTGGTGGCGCCAATGGTGCGAAGATTGTGCGGAATGATATCGGGCGAAAGGATACTGGGCAGTAACATCACCGCCAGCCAGAGGACCGCAAAAAGGTAAACTGCCTGTCCCCGCAGGCCGCGCCACAAGGCAATGAGAAAGCCCAAAAAGACAGCCAACCCTACCGGCGCGGGAATAGCAAGCTGCGGCGGCTGTCCCATCAGCCAGGATAAAGAGATGCCATACGCGCCAAAATTGCCTACAATGCTGCGCCAGAGCAAGCCCCAGGGGTCGCCCTGGTTGATTTGAGGATTGAGAAAAATGGCCTGGCTGACCCGTGTGGCGCCTGGTTCGAGTTCGGGCCGGGTGAGCAGCACAAAAACGAGGGGCAGCAGCAGCAGCGCTGCCGTTAAGCCGGTGGCAAAAAGCTGCCGGAAGTGGCTGGTCAAATAGGCTTGAGGCGGGACCAGAGACTCTAAATTTTTAGAAAGTGGTGAAGTTTCCGGCAATTTGCGCCAGAAGGCGACAACCAACCATTGGGCGATAAAAAATGCGGCATAAAACGGCGGCGCAAAGACACCGGAGAGATAAATATACATCAGAGCGCCCAGAAAAATTCCGCTGACCACAAAAGGCCACAATCGGGTTAGCTGGAAGTAAGTATCAGTCGTCGGCGGTCGGCGGCCTGCTCTGAGCCTGTCGAATGGGTCGGCGGTCGGCGGTCGACTATTCAGCCCCAACCACAAAAAATAAACCGAAGGCAGCAGCAGAAAGGGTACCCCGATACCGGCAAAAACCACCCGGCTGGCCTGGATGTGCCAGAGTGACACCGCCAGCCCCAGGGTAGATAGTCCGGCCAGCAGCCGGGCGCGAGTCAACCCTTCCAGATGAAAGAGTTCGCGCACCGCCCAATAGTTAGCCAGCACACTGACCACCCCGGCCCAGGCGGCGATACCGCGAGCGGCGGCAATCGAGGGACCGAATAAATAGAAGGAGGCCGCCACAAAATAAAAACCGAGCGAGCCGGCGCCGCCCTGGCCTTCATAAGAGTATTTAACCCCTTCGCGCAGGGTGGTCAACCCGCCCATGGCCCCCACCGCCTCATCGGAGTTGAAGCCGGGGGGAACCGTTTCCAGTTGCCAATAACGAAAAAAAGCGGCCAGAGCAACGAGGGCCAGCAATACGGTCCACTCCAGCCAAAGCATCCAACGCCGTTCAAATTGTTTTTCTGCTAACAAAGATACCGCTCCATCAACAATTAGCCCGCCGCAAGACGGGCGGGCTATGGCTAAAGTATAATAGTCTATCTAGGTAGAGTTGGCAAAAATATAACTACTCCAAGCATGTCATTTCGACCGAAGGGAGAAATCTCTGACGCCTATGCAGCGCTGTAGAGACGCTTCGCGTCGGCCTACGGCCTCGAAACCTGTCCCACCCCTTCGGGTGCGCCGAAGGGCGTGAGCCTGTCGAATGGATGACATGAGGGCTGAGCAGTTACCACCTCTCGGTGTCACCTTTTGCGAGGCAAGATGTTAATTATTTTGAATCTTCCGGTAAAGAAATTTGCCAAAGCTAAAGCCTTCGATTATATTGATTTCGTTAATAACCATTCAAAGCGTCAGTGCCTTAGAATCAACGGCGATATGCAGGATGACGTTGCAGCATAAGGAGAACCAATGTTAAACAAAAAATTTATCAAATCCAAAAAGACTTGCCAGGTCACCTTCTTTTTACCAGAAGAGGTCGCTGCCCAGCGCGCCAGTGTGGTCGGCGAATTTAACGGCTGGGACGCCAGCAAGAATCCCATGAGCAAGGTCAAAGGGGTTTGGAAAGCTACGGTTGAAGTAGATCAGGGCCGCGAGTATCAGTATCGCTATTTTGTTAACGATGGCGAGTGGTACAACGACCCCCAGGCCGATAAGTATGTCCCCAACAATGTTGACGGCGATAACTCGGTTGTGGTCACTTATAACAACTAAGCCAAAAACAATTTGTTCTTACAAGGAAGCGTCCCATTTCGATGGGACGTTTCTTTTTTAGCCAGCAGGGGTTGAACGATGCGCATCGGCATTGACATTGGCGGGACCTTTACCGATTTTGTCTTATTTGACGAAACTACAGGCACATTCCACACCCAAAAAACCCTCTCTACCCCCCACGACCCCGCCGAAGCCGTGTTGGGCCAGTTATCAGTTATCAGGGGTCAGGGGTCAGTTCAGAAGGGAACTTCTCTCACTGACAATGATCCTCAACTCTCGACTACCGGTCCCTGGTCCCCGGTCCCCGGTCTCTCTATTGTGCATGGTTCTACCGTAGCCACCAACGCCTTGTTGGAACGAAAGGGGGCTGTCACCGCCCTGGTCACGACAGCGGGATTCCGGGATGTGCTGGAAATTGGCCGCCAGAACCGGCCCGATCTGTATGATCTATTCAGCCGTCGCCCCCCGGCCCTGGTTCCGCCGGAGCTGCGTTTTGAAGTGACGGAACGAGTCAATTATCGCGGCCAGATCATCCAGCCGCTCGACCCGACCGCGCTGGAGTCGCTGATCCAGCAATTGCGGGCCGCCGGAGTCATGTCGGTGGCGGTCAGCCTGCTTTTCTCTTTTCTCGATCCTGAGCACGAAAAGATAATTGCCGAGCGGCTGCGGCAGGCCGGCTTTTTTGTCTCCCCTTCGCACGAAGTGCTGCCCGAATTCCGCGAGTACGAACGAACCAGTACCACCGTGGTCAACGCTTATGTCTCGCCGGTGATGGACCGCTACCTGGGCCGGCTGGAACGAGAGAGTGGGGCCGCCGATTTCCGGGTGATGCAGTCCAACGGCGGCAGCATTTCGGCGGCCCAAGCTCGGCGCGAGGCCGTGCGCTGTGTCTTATCCGGCCCAGCCGGGGGAGTGGTTGGGGCGCGTTACGTGGCCGAGGCAGCCGGTTTTAGCCGCCTGCTCACCTTTGATATGGGCGGCACCTCAACCGATGTTTCACTGTGCCCGGGCAGTGTCCAGGTGACCACCGAAGCAGAAATCGGCGGCCTGCCCATCCGCATCCCAATCATTGATATTCACACCGTCGGCTCCGGCGGCGGCTCCATTGCCTACGTGGATGCGGGCGGCGCGCTGCGCGTTGGGCCGCAGAGCGCGGGCGCCGATCCCGGCCCGGTCTGTTACGGGCGCGGCGGCCAACAGCCCACCGTCACCGACGCCAATCTCATTTTGGGCCGCCTGGCCGCCGATCACTTTCTGGGTGGACACATGGCCCTGGATCTGTCCGCTGCCGAAGCAGCTTTGACCCAATTAACGCAGGAAGCAGGGCTACCCCTCAAGCGGGGTCTGACCCCCGCCCAAAGCGCCGCCCTGGGCGTGATTGCCGTTGTCAACGCCCATATGGAGCGCGCCCTGCGGGTCATTTCGGTGCAGCGCGGTTATGATCCCCGCGAGTTTACCCTGGTTTCCTTTGGCGGCGCGGGCGGTCTCCATGCCGCCGACTTAGCCCGCAGCCTGGGTATCCCCCGTGTGCTGATTCCGCCCAATGCCGCCACCCTATCGGCCTTTGGCATGCTCGCCGCCGACGTGGTCAAAGATTACGCTCAAACCATCATGTGTTCCGGCGACACGCCCTACACGGAATTAGAGGCGCTTATGACCCCGCTAGTCGAACACGGGCTGGCTGACCTCGCCGCCGAAGGCGTGCCGCAAGCGCAGATCTCCCTGGAGCCGCTGCTGGACATGCGCTATCGCGGCCAATCCTATGAACTGACCATACCCTTCACCTCTACCTTTACCGCTGACTTTCACACTGCCCACGCCCGCGCCTATGGCCATAGCGAACCGAGCATGCCGATTGAGGTAGTCAATGTGCGGCTGCGGGCCACCGGTCATTTGCCCCGCCCGCCCCTGACCCCACTTCCTGTTCAGGCCCAGCCGACGCCTGCGCCGTTTGAGACTCGTCAAGTCATTTTGGCTGATGGCCCGGCAGAGACTCCTTTTTACGAGGGCAAGGCCTTGCAGCCTAGCCACCGTCTGGTTGGCCCGGCGGTGATTGTTCACCCTGATACGACAGTATTTCTTGGGTCGGGGGATGGGTTGAGGGTGGATGAATACCGCAATTTGATGGTGGAAGTGGGTCGCGTTGGTTTGTCTCGTTGAGGCTAAACAATTTGAGTCTCAGTGGATCCAAATTTGAGGGGCCAGCACGCCCACGTGCGGCGGTGTTCGGCACGTGGGCGTGCCTCACTCCTCGAAAATTGGATCTACTGAGTCTTAAACGTTTGGTGAATGAATGAATGAATGAATAAAAAGGCAAACTCTAGAGCCGTTCAGAAAAATGAATTACTGAAAGCGCTGAAAGGGCCAGCCGCTAGCTTAAATGTTGAACAATCATATCCAATACCGCAAAAAAATCAACCGGCTGACCTGGTTCAATTGTACCTGTTGGATCATTAAAGATGTGAAAAGCCGAGCCTTGATTGAGGCCAGATATTGGTCAACTGTCACGCTTTGACAGCCTCAGTGAGCAATTTTAATCTCTGTTTGAGGTTGTGGGCCATCTGGACCAAGGAGGCCCACTCCACAAAATCTATAGAATCGTCAGTTTGCCCGGCTTGAAAACGGCGATAAAATTCATCCGAGGAAAGCTGATACTGTTGTTCAAAGGCCGCCAGATCTGTCTGCAACTGGTTGAGTTGAGTCTGGCAAAGTTCGGCTTCATAAGCCAGCAACTTCTCTAAAGTGCGATCCATCACTTCACTCACCTGGCCTAGCCGGTAAAGTTCAGCCAGGGCTTGCAAACGTTGGGCGGTAACTTCGGCAAAAGATGTCTGAGCGATATTCACTATTTGACCTCCTGAAAAAGAATTTCGAGCTAAATTGTACCACAATTTTTGACAAAGTTGGAGAATAATGATGAATTACGACCCCATCCTCCTCGAACTATTCAAAAACCGCTTTGCCTCCATTGCCGAAGAGATGGGCATGGCCCTGCGGCGGACGGCCTACTCGCCCAACATCAAGGAACGGCTGGACTTTTCTTGCGCCCTGTTCGACGCCGCCGGGCAAATGATTGCCCAGGCCGCCCACATTCCCGTTCACCTGGGCGCGATGCCCATTTCGGTGGCGACGGCGATTGAGCAAATCAATTTTGCTCCCGGCGATGTCGTCATCCTCAACGACCCCTTCCGCGGGGGGAGTCATTTGCCGGACATCACCATGATTGCGCCAATTTTCTTGCCTGCTGAAGAAGAGGCGAAGAGACGAGGAGGCGAAGACACGGCATTTTTCCCGCCTCCTCGCCTCCTCGCGTCCCCGCCCCCCTTCGCCTTCGTCGCCAACCGCGCTCACCACGCCGATGTGGGTGGGATGACTCCCGGCTCGATGCCGCTGTCGCAGGAGATTTTTCAGGAAGGAATTATCATTCCGCCGCTCAAGCTGGTCGAGGCCGGGCAGATGAACCAAGGCGTCTTGAGTCTGCTGCTGGCCAATGTCCGCACCCCCGAAGAACGGGCGGGCGATTTGCGGGCGCAACTGGCAGCCAACGCCAAGGGGGTCGAGCGGATGCTAGAACTGGTCGCCCAGCACGGCCAGGCCGAGGTGAGTCAATATATGGCCGGCCTGCTGGCCTACGCCGAGCGGATGACCCGCGCCCTTATCATGGAACTGCCCAACGGCCAGTACAATTTTGAGGATTTTTTGGACGATGACGGTCTCGGCTCTGGGCCGGTCAAAATTGCCGTCACCATCACCCTGGCCGGCGACAAGGCAGTGATAGATTTTAGCGGCAGCGCCGCCCAGGTTAGGGGTAGCGTCAACACCGTTTACGCCGTTACCCTTTCGGCGGTGCTGTACATGTTTCGGGCGTTGATCGGGCTGGATATTCCAGCAAACAGCGGCTGCCTGGCCCCGCTGACCGTCATCGCCCCGGCAGGCACAGTGGTCAACGCCCGGCCGCCAGCCGCGGTAGCTGGCGGCAATGTCGAAACCTCGCAGCGAATTGTGGATGTGCTGCTGGGCGCACTGGCCCAGGCCAGCCCGGAACGCGTTCCGGCGGCAGCCCAGGGAACGATGAACAATATGGTCATCGGCGGCTGGGACCCGGAGCGGCGTAAATTTTACACCTATTACGAAACCATCGGCGGGGGGATGGGGGCGGGACCGCACGCCCCCGGTGGGTCGGCCTTGCAGTGCCACATGACCAACACCCTCAACACGCCCATCGAGGCCCTGGAATATGCCTACCCCTTTCTGATGCGCCGCTACGAAATTCGGCGCGGTTCCGGCGGAGCAGGGCTTCATCGCGGCGGCGACGGCATTCGCCGGGAAGTCAAACTGCTGCGCGAGGCCCAAGTGACCCTGCTGACCGAGCGGCGGCGCCTGGCCCCCTTTGGCCTGGACGGAGGGGAAGCAGGACAAACCGGCCGCAATATTTTGGTGCGGACGGGTCAGGAAATTGAGCTACCCGGCAAAACCTCGCAGATACTACAAAGCGGTGATGTCCTGCGCATTGAGACACCGGGCGGGGGAGGGTATGGAAGGATGAAGGCGGAAGGATGAAGGCGGAAGAAGTAAAAGATTCTACCTTCTTCACCTTTCCAGTCAGGTTGACCTTTTTAGACAATAGGGTAGAATTTTGGACATAGTTTTGAGACTATCTCAAATTTTGCGTAGGAGGTAAAACGTATGGCTCTTAAAGCAATCTCAACCACAGCACTGCCGCTGCGGCAGTGGCCCGCCCCCGGTGAATGGACCTATCAGGATTATTTGGATTTGCCTGATGATGGAAATCGCTATGAGATTATCTGGGGAGAATTATATATGATGACGCCAGCGCCCTCCACTCGCCACCAACGAATCTCTCGAAATTTGGAGTATGCTTTTTGGGACTACATTCAGGAACACAATCTGGGCGAAGTACTCTATGCGCCTTGTGATTTAGTGATCGAACCCGGTGCAACGCCAGTTCAACCTGATATTTTATTTATCAGTCGAGAGCGGCTGGAAATCATCACCGAAAAGAATGTCTCAGGTGTGCCAGATTTGTTGGTCGAGATTCTTTCGGCGGGCAATCCTTACTATGATCGGGTGACAAAATTTAGACTTTACGAGCAGGCCGGTGTACCCGAATATTGGCTAATAGACCCCGACGTCCGCACGATTGAGGTATTTGTGTTGCGCGACACAAAATATCAATTGTGGGGTCGCTTTGGACCTGATGAAACCGCTACCTCTACTGTATTATCGGGTTTTGGCATCATTGTCAATCATATTTTTCCCTCGGAGTAATTATTTCTGGCGCTGCTCAAGGTAGATCATCTCTCCAAATCCTATAATCATACCCCAGCTCTTGCGGATGTCAGCTTAGCAATTGACGAAGGCCAGATTTTGTGCCTCTTGGGTCCGTCCGGCTGCGGCAAGACGACTTTGCTGCGCCTCATCGCCGGGTTGGAAACGCCGGACAGCGGCAGTATTTTGTTTGAAGGCCGGGACATTATGGGTGTGCCGCCCCACCAGCGCGGATTTGGCTTGATGTTTCAGGAGTTCGCCCTTTTTCCCCATAAAAACGTCGGCCAGAATATCGCTTTTGGCGTACAGCACTGGCCGCACGCCCAAGAGAGACAGGCGAGAGTGAAGGAAATGCTGGCCCTGGTCGGACTGACCGGCTTTGCCGGGCGGGATGTGAACAGCCTGTCTGGCGGCGAGCGCCAACGAGTGGCCCTGGCCCGCAGTTTGGCCCCCGGCCCGCGCCTGCTGATGCTGGATGAACCGCTGGGGGCGCTGGACCGCGCCCTGCGCGAACGGCTGATGCTGGAAATCCGCCAGATTCTCAAAGGGCTGGGTCTGACAGCCATCTATGTGACCCACGACCAAACCGAAGCCTTCGCCGTAGCCGACCGGGTGGCGGTGATGAATCGAGGCCGGATCGAGCAGGACGGCTCGCCGGAGGTGGTCTATTATCAGCCCGCCACGCCTTTTGTGGCCCAATTTTTGGGCTTCACCAACCTGCTCCCCGGACAAGTTAGCGCAGGCGGCCAGGTTGAAACGCCGTGGGGTGAATGGTCCATCCCACAGGCTCAGCAATATCCTGCCGGAACGGACGTGACTGTGCTTATCCGCCCAGAGGCAGCCTCCGTCGAAGCTGTAAGTGAGATAGTTGTGGAGGGGGAGTTAACGACTTCGCTCTTTCGAGGCCGGTTTTATCAAATCACCCTATCGGCGGCAGGTCAATTGCTGACATTTGAGATGCCGCTCAATGACCTGCTGGCTGTCGGCAGCAGGGTGAAATTGTGGCTTGACCCCACAAAGATTTCGATCTTTCTTGGAGATTGGAGATTGGAGATTCCGGCTAAGAGCCTATCCGAATAACCCCGTAGGTGACGCATCCCTATGCGTCACCGGCTGGCATAGGGATGCCAACCTACCCTTTTTCGGATAGGCTCTAATAATCTCCAATCTCCCCCTACGAAGTCAGCGAGAAGGGATTGAAGTTTGTCTCTCGGTCATAGTAATCTTCCTGCTCGGCTTGCTTCAAAAAGCCGACAAAGGCATAGGTGATCGGGGTAAAAAGCGCCTCGATGCTCACCTTGAAAATATAATTGGCCGTAATCAAACTGAGCGCAATCTCCCAGGGAAAAACGCCAAATATGGTAGCGATGAGCACAAAGGCGACGGTATCAATCCCCTCCCCCACCAGGGTGCTGCCGATGGTGCGCGCCCACAGCCAGCGCCCCCCGGTTGCCACCTTCATTTTAGCCAGCACAAAACTGTTGCTAAATTCCCCGGCAAAATAGGCCGCCAGACTGGCCGCGACAATCCCGCCGGAGGCCACACCGCCCAAAATGGCCTCATAAGCGGCCTGCCCGGCATACGCCTGCCAGGCGCGTTCGCCCGGCATCAAGCTTACCAGCCACAACGTCAGCGACATCAGCGCGGCGGCCCCAAAACCGGCCCAGATAACCCGGCGCGATTTTTTGTAACCGTAGACCTCCGTTAAAATGTCGCCAAAAATATAGCTGACCGGGAAGAGGAGCGTCCCGGCATCGAAGGCCAGCGGCAGCCCGCCCAAACTGACGCCCCAATCTACAATTTTGGCCGCCGAAGCAATATTGCTAATCAGCAGCACGGCCACAAAAAAGGCCATGATAAAATCGTAATATTTGTAAGTGCGGTTCATAGGCTATGCTTCGATTTTACATCCTTCCACAGGTTGCGTGGTGCGTGGTCCGTAATAAGTTTCACGCACCACGCACTATGTTTAAAGGATTACAACAATAGTAGAAGGAGTCCAATTATGCAACTTTTTGCCATCCGCTTGCGCCCCGGCCAGGATGTGGGGCTTGAACTGAGCCGCTTTGTGCGCGAGAACGGCTTGCGGGCCGGCTTCATCCTGACCTGCGTGGGCAGTTTGCGCCAGGCAGCGTTACGGCTGGCCAATAAAGCAGAAACAACCCTGTACGAGGACAAGTTTGAAATTGTCTCACTCGTCGGCACACTCGACGCCGAGGGCTATCACCTGCACCTGTCGCTCTCGGATGGAGAGGGACGGACTCTGGGCGGCCATTTGATGGAAGGCTGCCTGGTCTACACCACCGCCGAAATCGTTATCGGCGAGGCTGATGAGTTGGTTTTTTCTCGCCCCTTTGATCCCGAAACCGGCTATCCCGAACTGGAAGTGAGCCAAAGGTGAGGAGGAGGATTGGAAGGTTGGAGGGTTGGAAGGCTGGTAAATTTAACCAATCTTCCAGGCTTCCAACCTTCCCTTTCCAGCAATTCCAAATATAGCGATTTTGGCATAGCGCTCGTGTTAAATGCTCGCCCTGGATTGCCAAATCCAGGGCCACTAACGGGGATTTGGCAATCCCCTGGGAGCAAATTTGGAATTGCTGTTCCCTTTCAGAATTGCTGGACATCCCGGCTAATTAGTGTTAAAATGCGCTCCTTCTTCATTTTGATAGGATCAGTAGATCCAAATTTGAGGAGCCAGCACGCCCACGTGCGGCTCCGTTCGGCACGACTGAGAACTGATTTAACCGGAGGAACCGGCATGGCAGGCCACGTCAAACACATTATCCTTGACACCGATCCGGGCATTGACGATGCTTTGGCCATTCTGCTGGCCCTGGCCTCGCCGGAAGTGCGCCTGGAGGCACTGACGGTGACGATGGGCAACTGCGCCACGCCTCAAGGGGTCAACAATGCCCTGAGCGTGCTGGAGTTGGCCGGCGCGACGCATATCCCGGTTGCGCCGGGGCTGGATAGGCCGCTCATCCAACCCCTGTTGACCGCCCCCGAAACGCATGGCAGCACCGGCCTGGGCTATGCCCGGCTTCCGCCGCCCCGCCAGCCTGCTGCCAGCCAGCACGCCGTAGACCTGCTCATCGAGCGAATCATGGCCGCCCGCGGGGAAATTACCCTGGTAGCGGTTGCTCCGCTGACCAACCTGGCCCTGGCGCTTCGTCGCGAGCCGGCCATTGTGGAGGCCGTGCGCGAAGTCATCATTATGGGTGGAGCCATCCGGCATGAGGGCAACACCACTCCCCTGGCCGAGTTCAATGTATATGTGGACCCCCACGCCGCGCACATTGTCTATCATTCCGGCCTGCCTATCACCCTCGTCCCGCTCGATGTGACCTATCAATGTATTTTAACCCAGGCCGATGTGGACCGCCTCCTGGCGGTTGACTCACCCATCACCCGCTTTGTGGCCGACTCGACCCGTTTTTATATGGAATTCCACGATGAATACCAGGGCATTCAGGGCTGCGTCATCAATGACCCCCTGGCCCTGGCTTTGACCTTTGCCCCGGACCTGGTGGAAACCCGCCCCCTGCACGTGACGGTAGACATCCACAGTCCCCTCTCCCTGGGCAAAACGATGGCCGATTTTTATGGGATGTGGGCCAAGCCGCCCAATATGCAAGTGGCGCTCAATGCGCAGCCACGCCGGTTTATCGAGTTGTTTTTGGAGCGGATTGAAAATTTGGCCCGCCGGCAAAGTTAAAAGCAAAAATTGGCATCATTTGGCCGTTTGATGTATTCTACGGTTAGAAAGTGTCAATTTAACACTATCAAGTCAAATTATTGAAAGGGGATAAACTATGAGCGTGGCAGCACAACTAAAAAGAGATTTCAGCACTATGACTTTGGTTCTGATTCCGGTGGCGATTGCGATTAATATCGTCATTGGTCAAATTGTGGTTTTGCTCAAGTTGCCGGTCTATCTGGACTCCATTGGCACCGTTTTGGTGGCGGTGCTGGCCGGGCCGTGGGCCGGGGCGCTCACCGGCACGCTATCGAACATTATTTGGGGCCTTTTAATTGATCCCGGCGCGTTTCCCTGGTTTCCAGTGGCGGCGGCCATTGGCCTGGTGGCCGGTATCTGCGCCAATTTTGGCTTGTTTAAGAGTTGGTGGAAAGTCTGTATCGCCGGCTTTTTTGTCGCTCTGGCAGCTGTGATTGTCAGCACACCCATTGGCGTCTATCTGTTCGGCGGCATCACCAGCAGCGGCTCAACTTTTATCACCGCCTATTTGTTGGCTACTGGCCAGGAGTTGTTTACCGCAGTATTGAGCACCAATTTTCTGGTAGAACCACTCGATAAGATTATCACCTGTCTGGTGGCCTGGCTCATTATCCGCGGGTTATCGGTGCGCTACGTCTCTCGTTTTTCCCGCTCAGATAACGTCAACGCTTGAGCCGAAATAAGGAACCAGGGGAACCAGGTGCTTATCCGCAAATAAGTTTTCAGTTTGGGAGATTGGAGATTATTGTCGATCCTTTTTGCGAATGGCGAATCAGGATCATCATTCGCCATTCGCCCATTCGCCATTCTTTTCCAAGCGCAGTCTTGGAAAAAACCTGGTTCCTTCTTGTTTGGAGAATCCTCGGTGCAAGATAAACTCAGTTTTTACATTCACCGCGACAGCCCGCTCCACCGGCTCAACCCGCTAACCAAGTTGACCCTCACCTTCAGCCTGATTCTGATGGGCTTTCTGGCCCCCGGCTATTGGACGGCGACTCTCATTTTCCTAGTAGTGCTACTGCCGTTCAGTGTTTGGGGCAAAATTAGCCCCGAATTTACCCGCACCACCTTTCGCCTGATTCTGCCGCTGACCCTTTTTTTGTTTGGCATGCAAAGCCTGTTTTATCCCGCCGGCAAAACGGTGCTGTTTAGTTTCTGGATTTTCTCGGTCAAACTGGAAGGGGTCCAGTTTGCCTACCTCACCGCCAGCCGGATTATGAACATGGTCGGCTCATTTCTGCTCTTGCTGCTCAGTACCCACCCCAGCACCTTGATGACCGCCCTCACCCAGCGAGGCTTACCGCCTTCGCTCACCTACATCATTGTCAGTACCCTGCAAATTTTGCCGCAAATGCGTAACAAGGCCAATACCATTATTGACGCCCAACGCTCGCGTGGTCTGGAAACTCAGGGCAGTCTGCGCCGGCGCTTTGGGGCGCTCCTGCCGCTGGTCGGGCCGCTGGTTTTTGGCTCGCTGGTGGATGTTGAGGAACGGGCCATCGCCCTGGAAGCGCGTGCCTTCAAAGCCAAACGCGCCAAAACCAGTCTCCTTTTAATTCCCGACTCGCCCGCCCAGAGCGGCTTCCGCCTGGGCCTGATCGCTCTGACCGTGCTGGCGATTGGATCGAGGTTATGGCTGTAACAAAGTCAATTTCTTTCACCCTTCATCTTTCCGCCTTCAGCCTTTTGGGAGTGCTATGGCTATCATCGAAATCGAAGCCCTGACCTACCGCTACCCGCACACCTCGCAGCCGGCCCTGCGCGACCTATCGCTCCAGATCGAACCGGGTGAATTTGTGGCCATTGTCGGCGCGAATGGGGCGGGCAAGTCTACCCTCTGCTACACCCTGACTGGCTTTGTGCCTCATTTTTTTCAGGGTGAACTGAGTGGGCGGGTCTATGTGGCCGGTTTGGAAACAAAAGACCACCCGCTGGAAGATATTGTCCTGGTCAGCGGGTTGGTTTTTCAGAATCCGTTCAATCAGATTTCCGGGGCCAAGTTTACGGTGTACGATGAGATTGCCTTTGGCCTGGAAAATCTGGGCGTGCCGCGTGAGGACATGCCCGCCCGCATCGAGCGAGCCATGGCTCTGACCGGCATCACCGACATGGCCGAGCGCTCGCCCTATGCTCTATCGGGCGGGCAGCAGCAGCGGGTCGCCCTGGCCTCGATGCTGGTGATGGAGCCGCAGGTGCTCGTGCTGGATGAGCCAACGTCCCAACTCGACCCGCTGGGCAGCCGCGAAGTTTTTGCCGTTATCCGCGAGTTGAGCCGGGAAGGGATGACCGTCGTCATGGCCGAACACAAGCTCGAATGGGTGGCCCAGTTTGCCGACCGGGTACTCGTCCTGGCCGGCGGCCAACTCGTCTTGAGCGGCCCGCCCGCCGAGGTACTGACCTCGCCGCTGCTGGAAACATATCACATCGGTCAGACCCGCTACACCACCGTCGCCCGCCGCCTGCAAGCGGAAAATGGGTGGCCTGCCGGTCAGCCCTTGCCGGTGACGCTTGAGGAAGCTGAGGCAGGTTTTAGAATTGCTCTCTTGAAATAGTCCACAGACGCGGAGCGCACCGATAAACTCAGATGAAAAAAGAAATAAGAAATAAGAAGCTATCTGTGTCAATCTGGGTATATCTGTGGACCCCATTTTTTTGAGAAAGCCACCTTATGCAGATTCACATTGACAACTTACATTTCACCTATCCCTCCGGCGTCCAGGCCCTACAGGGAGTCTCGCTGACCATTGAGCCGGGCGAACAGGTGGCAATTGTCGGGCAGAATGGGGCCGGCAAAACCACCCTGGTGCGACATCTCAACGGCCTGTTGCTGCCCAGCAGCGGCAGCGTCCGCGTCGGCGATTGGCTGACCCGCGACAGTTCGGTGGCTAAACTGGCCGCACGGGTAGGCTATGTTTTTCAAAACCCCGATGACCAACTTTTCAAAGGGAACGTGCGCGACGAAGTTAAGTTCGGCCCGACCAATTTGGGCTTCACCCCGGAGCAAATTGAAGCGCAGGTAGATGAGGCGTTGACCCGGCTGGAACTATCGGAAAAAGCGGCGGTCAACCCTTATGATTTGACCCCTACCTGGCGCAAGCGGGTCGCCATTGCCGCTATTCTGGCCATGGACACGCCCATCATCATTCTGGATGAACCGACCACCGGCCAGGATCACCACAGCGTCCAGCATTTGGCCGGCCTGATTCAACACCTGCGCCAACAGGGCAAAACCGTGATTGCCATCAGCCACGATATTGATTTTGTGGCCGAAAACTTTGACCGAATTGTGGTCATGGGCCAGGGCCGGGTGCTGCTCGACGGGCCGGCCGAAACCGTCTTTGCCGAAGAAGAAATTTTGAACAGCACCTATGTCCAACCACCGCAACTGGCTCGACTGGCCGGCCGGTTGGACTTGGGGCAGGTGGTTTACACGGTGGATGGATTTTTAGCGGCCTACCGGCAGCGAAACGCTCCTGTTTCGCCGGTTACCCCCCCAATTTCTGGGGGTTGACAATTTTTAACTTTTCAGTTACTATGTAATTCAAATAGAACATTTATTCTCACTATTCTAATAAAGGAGATTAGAAATGTACCAAAAATTGATAATAGTGGGCAACTTAGGGGGTGACCCCGAAATGCGGTATACGCCCTCTGGCCAGGCGGTAACCAACTTCAGTGTCGCCACCAGCCGCAAGTGGACCGACAACGGCGGTCAGCAGCACGAAGAAACCGTGTGGTTTCGAGTCTCGGTCTGGGGCGCTCAGGCCGAAACTTGCAATCAATATCTGAGCAAAGGCCGGCAGGTTTTGTGTGAAGGCCGGCTGACTGTTGATAAGGAAACCGGCGGGCCGCGCGTCTGGACCGACCAAAATGGCAAGCCCAGAGCCAGCTACGAAATGACTGCTTACGAAGTCAGGTTTTTGGGAACGCGCGGTGAGGGCGGTGGGAATTTTAGCAGCAACGGCGCCCCCGTGGCGGCAGGCACTGACCCCGGCTTGACCGAAGACGAAATTCCGTTCTAATTTGACAATAAAATAACCCTGTAGCACCATGAAGCCGTCCTTCAACCCATTTTGGGGCAGGGCGGCTTTTTGATTTGCCAAAAGTATAGTATCCTATGGTACTACCCCTAAAAATCTGGCGGCGGTCGGCAGTCAGCGGTCGGCGGTCGTATTTACGAGGAGACCCCCCTTGCAACAATTACAAACGATTATTGACCGCATCAATCAAACTTTTGAGGCCAAAAGCGCCATCCGCAATGATACCCTGACCCGTTCCCGCGAACTGATTCGGCACTGCGCCAACTCGATTCGGGCCACTCAGCGCGGCGACGACCCCGAAGCCCAGACGCTGCTGCAAACAGCCCGCGACGTTGCCGCAACGATGGTAACCGATGCGCAAAGCTACCCCGACGTTTATTACGCCGGTTATACTCAAGACGCCTTGAAAGAACTGGCCGAAGCACATATTACCCGCGCCATTATTCTGGAAGAGCCGCTGCCTACCCCGGAGGCGCTTAAAATTGAGTATGCCGCTTATCTCAACGGCTTGGCCGAGGCGGCCGGCGAACTGCGCCGTTTTGCTCTCGACGCCCTGCGCCGGGGCAACGTCTCGCTGGCTGAACGAATTTTGGGGCACATGGATGAGATTTACAGCGTACTGGTAACGGTTGATTTTTCAGACGCCATCACCGGCGGTCTGCGCCGCAATACCGATATGGTGCGCGGTGTGCTCGAGCGGACCCGCGGCGATGTGACCACCGCTGTGCGCCAGGAGGCGATGCGGGCCGCGCTGCAGCAGTTTGAACAGCGGGTTGGAATCGGTGACAGTAAGAGTTCGCTTCAGCCGGAGGGTGAGTGGACCAACGAGCAGGATAATTGATATGCCTACCAGCTACCCGCTCCTTGAGCCGGACGATGCCCTGCCCCTCATCCGGGCCAGCGAGTTAGCCCAATTTAGCTTTTGCCAGCGAGCCTGGTGGTTGAACACCATCAAACAAATCCCCCCAAACAATCAAGCCGTGCTTAAGCACGGCACGCAAATCCATCGTCTCCATACCCGGCAAGTTCATTCTGCGCTCCGCTGGCGTCAGGCCAGCTTTTTTTTATTGGCCGGGGGAGGATTACTCTTGGGTATGACTCTGCTTTTATATTTTCTACAGTAAGCACCAAAAGGAACTGAAGGAACTGAGGGATCTTGAGACCCTTTAGCTCCATCAGTTCCCTTAGTTCCTTTCTTATGTTCTGGTTATTGGCGCTGTCACTGTTGTTACTTATTTTTGGAGGGCTGGCGCTGGCCCGCTCAACCCGGCTGCGCCAGGAAAGCGGCCTGCCGGCAGGCCGGCTGATTTATGCCGACAGCGCCGACTGGCGTCCCGTCCAACAGCCGTTTTATTCCAAAACCTACCAGTTGATTGGCAAGCCGGATTATCTGGTTGAAACCGCAGCCGGGGTAGTTCCGGTTGAGGTAAAATCTTCGGCAGCGCCCAAAATTCCTTATTTAGGCCATCTGCTGCAACTGGCCGCCTACTGTTTGCTCATCGAAGAGACCACCGGCCAGTCCCCCCCGCACGGTCTGCTCAAATATGCCAATGCCCTCTACGAGGTTGACTTTTCCCCCGAACTGCGCCGTGAACTGCTCGAAACGATGGCGCACCTGCGGCAGGCCCGGCTGGCTAAATCGGTGGCGCGCAGTCACCAGCAGCCCGGAAAATGCGCCGCTTGTGGTTTTTATGACAGGTGTGAGGAAGCTTTGGGGAGATAATCTGGCTTAACCGAGCCTATTTTGACCGGCTGTGCCAGTACCAGAAGGGACAGCCTGACTCAATAGTTGAGCCAGGGCGCCGGCTGCCTGCTTGGTATAAAACCAAACGGAGCCGGGTTTTTGCTTGGCATCAAAAACCAGCACCAAGAGCAGCTTTTTATTAATATCGTGGGCATAAATATTGTAGTTTTCGCCCTCGTGGTAGCTTGATTTAAAAATGGCCTGATTGCCCAGTAACTTAGCCAATTCGGCGGCGGCTAAAAAATTGGCAGCGACCAGGGCGCTGACTCCGGCCACCTCAAAACCGGCCGTCTGGCCGACCACCTGCACCGGGCGGCCATCGGCGGTGATGAGCAGCACACAGCGCACCCCGGCGCTGTTTTGCAGCGTCCGCAGTTGCTCGTAAACTGCTTGTGACAGGCGTGATTTTTC
This sequence comes from Anaerolineales bacterium, assembly GCA_015075405.1. Lineage (GTDB taxonomy): Bacteria > Chloroflexota > Anaerolineae > 4572-78 > J111 > DSQQ01. Next base: position 1,768,277 of record JABTUK010000001.1, on the reverse strand, counting down.
CTGGGGCAAGGGTTTTTCTTCACTGCGGGTTTGGGCTGCCGCCCGCTTGACCACTTCCTGGACTCGCTCCAACGGAAAGGGCTTATCCAAATAGCCGTCAAGCCCCAGAAATTTACTTGTATCACGCAGGTTGTTGGTGCCATAAGCGGTCATCAGTACCACCTGGGTTTCCGGGGCAATCCGCCGCACCGCCATCGCCAGGTCTACTCCGGTCATGACCGGCATCATATAATCAGTAATAACTACGGCAAATGTCTCTTTCTCAATCAAACTGATTGCTGTGACCGCATCCGCCACTGTTACAATCTCATACTCTGGCCCCAACATCTTTAGACTGTGTTGCAGCATGAGGCTGATATCCTTATCATTGTCAACAATCAGAACCCGTTTTTTGCTCATGCAGCGTCACTATCTTTCTGAGAACCAAACATGTCGGCAAAATCGCTGGCCAGGGTGGGGTCTTCGGCATCTTTGGCCGAGGTTTTAGGGGAGATGGTGGCTAACAACTCGGCCAATTCTACCCCGGCTTGTTTGGTGTAAAACCAGATCGTACCCGGTTTACCCTGCGTGCCAAAAACCACGGCCAGCAAAAATTCGCCATTGATGTCGTAGGCATAAATATTATATTTGTTCCCCTCATGATAGCTGGATTTAAAAACTGACTCATTATCGCCCAGCAGACTGGCCAATTCTGTGACGGCCAGAAAATTAGCCGCCACAAAAGCAGCCAGACGCGAAGTTTTGGCTCGATTGGTTTCCCCCACCACCCGGACGGGATGTCCGCTGGCGCTGACCAGCAACACAAAATGAGCGCCGGTTTTGCTGCGCAACGCCTCCAGACGATCCTGGACGGCTTTATCCAGGCTTAACGCCGGCGCGGACGGATGAGCCGTCTCCGCCGCATGGCTGGTATGAGCAATAGCCCGCTGCACCACTGCCAGAATTTCGGGCACAGTAAAAGGCTTGCCCACGTAACCCCCAAGCTGCAACGTTTCGACCGTATTGCGCATACCCCGCGTATCATGGGCGGTCATCAAAACCACCTGGGTATCAGGCGAAACTTTGCGAACCGCCTGAGCCAGGTCTACGCCGGTCATGCCGGGCATCATATAATCGGTGATAATCAAATCAAACTTCTGTTTTTGAATCAATTCCAGGGCGGCAGCCGCATCGCTGGCCGTGGTCACTTCATACTCTGGCCCCAACCTTTTTACGCTGTGCATAATCAGGAAAAGGATATCTTTGGCATCATCTACAATGAGGACGTGTTTTTTGCTCATAAAATGCTCCTGGCTCTCCCTCGACGCCCCGGCTTCTGGTGTTCCTTTGATTATATCCTATAATTGATAGAGTTTAAATGTCTGCTTGCTGGAATAAGCGAAACTTAACATTAGCTCACTTGACCGGCCCGCCAGGAGCGATATAATAACAGCCTCAAAATTGAAACGGGAGTTCTCATACCCAGGAGGATTCTCAACAAAATTTATGGAGGGTCAATATGGCAGTCCGAAGTGCTGAAGCTGTTTGGGAAGGCAACTTGCAAGAGGGCCGCGGCGCCTTTAGGGTGGGCAGCGGCGCATTTGAGGGGGCGTACACGTTCAAAACGCGGTTTGAAGAAGAGCCGGGCACGAACCCGGAAGAGTTGATTGGCGCGGCCCATGCCGGCTGTTTCTCCATGTATCTTAGCGCGGTGTTGAGCGGGGCCGGCCATACAGTCAAACGAGTCCACACCACGGCCAAAGTACATCTGGGTCGGGTAGATAATGCGCCGACCATCACCAAAATTGAACTCAATACCGAAGCCGAGGTGCCGGGGTTGGATGAAGCCAGCTTTATGGAACACGCAGAGGCATCAAAAAAAGGTTGCCCGGTTTCCAAAGCATTGGCGGCCACCGAAATTGTGCTGAACGCCAAATTGATTGGCTAGTGAGCGAAGAGTTGTAGTTTTATAGGCGCTTTCTCCTCGAAAGCGCCTTTTTGTTGCCAGCAGAATAGTCTCAGTAGATCCAATTTTCCGAGGACGCGAAGCGGGCACGCCCACGTGCCGAACACCGCCGCACGTGGGCGTGCTGGCTCCTCAAATTTGGATCTACTGAGTCTAAATTCGACCTCAAGAGGCCGGCAGGGCATAAAGCGGCAGCACATCATCGAGTCGCCGGCCCTCGATCATGGCTTTCACAATCGGGTCAATCACGGTTTGAATCAGCCGGCCTTCCTGTTCTTCATTAAGATAAGGTAAGTTGACTCTTTTGTTGACCGCCTCGGCCAGCCGTTGAGAAAAATCGCGGGCGTGGTCTTTGTCAATCCCCTTGCCGTTATCGCGCAAAAGACCGGCAAACACTTCGGGCAGGATGTCGTCGAGCGCCGCGTCAATGATAGCAACGGCGTGTTCGAAAATGACCTGTTCCATTTCCTCCGACACCAGGGGAATATCAATAATGGCATTGATGAGAGAAGCTATCTTTTTTTGTTCTTCGACAATTAACACGGTACGGTCTCCTTTCAAGTTTAGCTGATTTAGAGGCTATCCGAATAACCCCGTAGGTGACGCATCCCTATGCGTCACCAGCTGGCATAGGGATGCCAGCCTACCGTTTTTCGGATAGGCTCTTAATGGGGGTCTGGCGCGGCGGTCAGCCTGCCTTAAGCTTAGAATTCGATTATACCATACAAGCCCCCGGCCTGATAATTGCCGTGCCTCCGCGCAAATGGTACAATCGGCTCGAATTTAGATTTCGCCCCGAAACCTCTGGCGGATTGGGATTTTTGACCATTAATAACCTGCCTGGAAAACCCAAATTTAATTCCTGGCTTCGTTATCACCTGCTCTTGCTGCTGGCCTACTTTTTGTTGGCGGCAATCTTAACCTGGCCCACCCTCCCCCATTTGACCACCCACCTACCCGGCGACGGCGGCGATGATCCCGCTATTGCCTGGAACTTTTGGTGGCTTAAATACGCGCTGCTCAACCTGAGGCAAAATCCCTTTCAGAGCGACTTTCTTTTTTACCCTATTGGCATTAACCTGGCCTTTTACACCCTGACGGTACTTAACGCCGTCACGGCCCTCCCCTTGACCCTGAATTTTGGTGTTGTTGCCGCCAGTAACCTCCATCTGCTTTTTACCTTTGTCAGCGGGGGCTACGGCGCATTTTTGCTGGCCCGGCACGTCTTGACGACGGTTGGCCCATTAAAGAGCAGGGGAGCAGGGGAGCGGGGGAGCGGGGGAGATATTTCCCCCCTGCCCCCCTGCCCCCCTGCCCCCCTGCTCTTCTTTAGCGCAGCCCTCGCCGGAGGCTTCTACGCCTTTGCCAGCAGCAAGCTCTTCTACGTGGCTCTGGGTCAATTCAACATTGCCAGCAGTCATTGGCTTCCCTGGGCCATTTTATATTTGTTGCGTATGCGCCACAATCCGCATCGGCTCAAAAACGCAGTCATGGCCGGTCTCTTTTTTACCCTCCAGGCCTGGACCGAACTAACTTATGCCTCATTCCTGGCTATTTTCATCGCCCTCTACTGGATTTACGATTTACGATTTACGATTTACGATTTACGATTTAAAGCGATAACTAAGAACAAATCGAGTAATAAAAGTAACCTGACTGCTATCTACTATCAACTATCTTCTATTCTCATCTTACTCCTCATCATCATCCTCGGCCTCAGCCCGATACTGGCCCAAATGCTGCCTGATATGCAGGCTGAAGGTGATTTTCTGGTGGAAGGCAGCGGCTTTGCCCAAGATTTTAGCGCCGACATGCTGGGTTTTGTCATCCCCACCCTTCACCATCCTCTCTTTGGAAATCTGATTGGTCAAACCAACATTCAAGACTTCACCCTGGGCCAACACATCTATCCGGGTTTTGTGCTGCTGGGGCTTTTCTTGCTCGCCCTGCTGACCGGCTACCGCCGCCCCGAATTACGCTTCTGGTTGATGGCCGCTGTTGTTTTTGGCTTGCTCTGCCTCGGCCCGGTGATCACAGTTGATGGTTACGTGACCGGTCTGCCCGGCCCTTTCAGCCTGCTCCAGCAGCTCCCCTTTTTCAAAGGCAACCGCTACCCCAGCCGCTACAGCGTCATGCTGCTTCTGAGTTTGAGTATCATCGCTGCGTTTGCCCTGACCCAAATCGGCCAGTGGGCCAGCCGCCGATGGTCAACAACCAAAAATCCATCTTCTATCTACTATCCTCTATTCACGCTAATTTTCTCCCTCTTCCTCTTCGAGCACCTTTCGATACCCCTACCCCAATCCGATATGCGCATTCCAGCAGCCTATCAAACCATCGCCGCCGAACCGGACGATTTCACGGTGCTGGATATTCCCTTTGCCTGGCGCAACGGCTTTCGCATCACCGGGGCGCTGACCACCCAATTTATGTTCGGCCAATTCTACCAGACTACCCACCAAAAACGGCTCCTGCAAGGCAACACCAGCCGCAATCCCGCTTTTAAATTTCAATATTTTGCCACTGCGCCGGTGATTAACTCCCTGCTGGCCCTGGAAACAGGCCACCCTTTACCCCCGGAACGATGGGAGGTTGACCGCGCCATCACCGCCGAAGTTCTGGCCTTTTTCAATATCAACTATATCGTCGTCCGGCCTTATCGGTACGATAAATTCGATGGGCAGCAGAATATCACCGTGACCGAACAGGCGGTCATTCCCTACATCGAAACGGTGCTGCCGGTCGAAAAGATACACGATGAGACTGCCATCAAAATCTATCGCGTGATCCCCACCGAAGAGTCCAGACTGAAGTCTAGACTCCAAATTGACTCCAATTCGCCTTTAGCCTCACTATATTTTGGCGAGGGCTGGGGATTGTTGATCCCCGGCCAACCCATCGCCGCCCAGCGCCAGGCCGTCCGGCTGCTGCTGCCCCTCACCAGCGACGCGCAGCGCGTTACCCTGCGGTTGCGGGCTGTGAATTTACCTCAATCACTTTCATTGGAACTGAATGGCTGGCAGTCGCCCAGCCAGGTTATGAGCGCAGACTGGCAGGACCTTACCTTTGACCTGCCGGCGGGCGTCGCTCAACCCGGTCTGAACGATGTCTGGCTGCGTTTCGCCGGGGCGATGCCCTTACTCGGAGACAAAAATGAAGGTTGGCCGCCAGAGATAACCGTTTTAAGCGCCGGGGAAGAAGTGGGCGATTTCGGTCACATTTTTGTCAATGGGCGCGATGTTTCCCCCAATCAACGCGGCTACAACGTGGCTATCATCCCGCCCAACGCCCCCGTCCAAACAGCCAATTTCGACACTCATCTCGACCCCGCAGCTTCCGCCGCTCTCGCTCGCCTCCTCGCGTCTTCGCCTCCCGCCTCCCTCATCGCCCTCGCCGCCGCCGACGAAGCCAGCGCCAACCTGAGCGAAGAAGCTGTCCGGGCGCTGCAAGCTCTCGGCGCAGCTGGCGATTTGCGCGGCTGTTTTCGGTGCAGCCACGCCTTCATCCGCACCTCCTCCGGCCAAACCTTCGAAGCGCTGGATGCGCTGCGGCCTGTCGGCGTGACCACCGGGTTGGGTTTGACCGAGCCCCAAGTGGCGGCTGAGGTGGAGTGGATTCGGATCGAGGCGGTTGAGAGGTAGGGGGAAGTGTGGTATGATTATGGAGATGGGACACATTCCGTAAAAGTAAATGCCATTCGTGCTAAATCCTAGCTTAGGGAGCTTTGCCGTTTGAGTGGGTAGTATTGCAAATTGTGTGTAAAAATCTGATTCCCTTGAGAGGGATGAGCAATTTACACAACTTTCGACATACCACCTTGAGTGTGGCTGAAGCTGTCACACTCAAATATGTATAGTCGGTTATCAATTATGACTGACATAGAAGCTTTTCTAATCAAACTTCATCAGAATTTGAACATTCTTCGTGAGCGTGAGGCCAAATATGTGGGTGATGCACCATTAACGCTACTTAACCAAATTGAGGATCATCAAACGGCCATTATGCTAACGGAACAACTCCGGCGTGGTGAATTAAGCGAAACTGATTGGCTTGAGGCTCTACATATATTAAACACATCAACTATAAGTGATCCTACAATCTTCCTTCTAAAACTTCATCGTCATTTGAATACCCTTCGTGAACGTGAACTCAAATACGTCAAATGGGGGGGGAGTCCTCCTGTATCGTTACTCAATCAAATTCAGGATTATCAAACAGCAATCCAACTGACGGAAAAATTTCTTCGCAGGGAGTTGAAGGAAGTCGATTGGCAACAGGCACTACAGCCATTACTCTTAAGTATAGAGAGTCGTAATAATCAAATTGAACTACTTGATCCCTGGGTACTTTTTATTGCTACTAAAAATTATAATCCCTACATCGCCGGCCCACCGATCACCCAACCCGAAATGTTTTTTGGCCGCCAGGCTGACCTTGAAAAAGTTATTGGCTTACTGAAAAATAACTTCGTTATGCTCACCGGCCCGCGGCGGATTGGCAAAACCAGTTTGCTGCACCAGTTGACTTATCAATTGTCTATATTAATGGGCATAGAAAAATTCATCCCTGTTTTAGTCAATATAGAAGGGGCATTAGAAACTGAATTTTTTCATCTCCTGATGGAAGAAATTGTCAGCGCCGTTCAACCATTTCTACCGCCTGAAACCACCACAACTCTCTCCTTTGATCTTTCCAATTTCGTTTATCCTGCCCGCGCCTTTTCCCGCGATTTACAGGCTATTTTGAAAGGTCTGCAAACCACGACTCCGCTGCCCTCTCGCCTGGTCTTGCTGCTGGATGAAATGGACACGCTCAACAGTTACAGCCTGGAAACGCAATCGCAACTCCGGCGCATTTTTCAACGGTTTACCAATACCAACCTCAGTATTGTGGTCGCTGGAGTAAAACTGCGCCAGCAGTGGGCCGGCGAGAGCAGTCCTTTTTATAACATGTTTATTCCGGTTACATTAAGCCCCTTCCCTGAAACCGAGGCTCGCCGTTTGATTACGGGGCCGGTTCAAGGGAGATATACTTATCAGGATGAGGCCATCACCCGTATTCTTCAAGCTACTTCTGGTTTGCCCCATCGCATCCAACAGTTGTGCCTGGAAGTGATTAACCGTATATCAACCACGAGCGAAGGACGCCAGGAAATTACGGTGGAGGATGTGGATAGCATCTTACCCGCCATCCAATGGCTGGATGAACCTACGCTTTCGCAGGATCAAGTAACCACCATTGTTACTACGCAACCTGCCATTGCCGAAGATAGAACCGAGTATGACCCCACAACGTCAACTTCCACAGATCAGGAGACAAAATGACCAATCCCTATCGAGTCGGCTCATGGGTGGTTGGATCTGAATTTTATAACCGAACCGACTTACTTCAGGACATTCTGGCCGAATCAACCGCTGGGCTATGGATTATCGGCAACCGGCGAGTTGGCAAAACCTCCCTCTTGAAAGAGGCCGAGCGTCGAGCCGCTCATAGCGCTGCTTATCTCCCCCTTTTTTGGGATATGCAAGGCGACACTAGCGAGGCGCAGTTAATTGAAAGCCTGCTCGAAGCGGTGGAGTATGCTCAAGCGGCTGAGATAGATAAACGTTGGGGTGGTGTGACTTTGCCGGAAAATAGTTCCAGCCTGACCCAACTATTACGCGAGGTGGCGACTTATACTCAACATCATCAATGCCGTCTACTGTTACTGTGTGATGAAATAGAGGGGCTTAACCAGTTAGGCCAACATGAACCCCGCGTTTTAGCTAAACTTCGGCGGTCGCTGCAACATAACCCGGCCATTCGCGCTATTCTTGCCTCCACCCGCCGGTTGAGTCGCCTTTATGCCATTCAACAACAGCAAGATACCTCTCTTTTTCTGGAAGGATTTGAACCGCGTTATCTAGCCCATTTTGATGATGATACAACGCATCAACTTATCTGCTGCGCTCAAAGTGTTTATCCCTTACAAGTAGACTTAGCTCTACTAGCCCAAATTCAACAATTTACCGGCAATCACCCCCTGATTCTCCAGAAAGTCTGTCACCACCTATTTGACTCAAATGCAGGTTCTTTCCGTATTTTTGATGAGCACAGTTTTGGTTTGGATGACCAATTACGCAGCACATTTCAACAGGATTTTGACTCGCTCACCCCCGATGAGGCCAAAATTATGCTTCTGGTCAACTCCCAAGTCAGCTCTCTGACGGAAATTGAACAGGCGCTTCCTCATCTTTCCCCAAGCAGTTTACGCCGGATACTTCACGATTTAAGCCAGCTTGGCTTTCTCCGCCGTGCCACCACCGATGCTTATCAAGCAGGTAATGTCTTGTTGGGTGAATGGCTGGCCGCTGGGCCAGAGCATCACACTCCGCAAGGCGGTATAACAAACCGAATGCTTGGTGAAGTTGCCCAGGAACGCATTGCTTCTTTACAGCGTCAACTTCTGGCATCTGTTCGCCATTTAGGGCAGTTACAACTCCGTCAGGCCAAGCAAGGTCTTGAAACACCACCCCATATTATGACTGAAATTGAAGAGTATAATTTCAAAATCGCTGATATCGAAGCCGAGTTGGCTGAATTGGGCGTACCCCCTTTTGCTTGAGAAAAAAGGCTGATAGTGTTATGGATCCTAAATTACTTAACTACCTGGAAAGGCTGCCGCTCTTCAAGGGCGCACCGCAGCCGGTTCTGACCAAACTGGCTAACCGTGTAAAAATCTTGAATTTGACCAGGGGCGACTTTCTGGTGCGTAAGGGCGACGCCAGCGACTCGCTCTTTGTGATCCGCACCGGCTGGATTAAAATTGTGGCCGAAGGTCCCCAGGGCGAAGAGGTGATCCTCAACCAGTGCGGGCCGGGCCAATTGGTCGGCGAAATGGCGTTGATTGATCAGAAAGCCCGCTCCAACTCTATGATTGCCATCAGCCCTACCGAAGTGCTGGAAATAAAGTATGATGCCGTGCTGGACCTGTTGAATGAATATCCTCTCCTGGCCCTGTCGTTTCTACGAGATATGTCCGACCGGCTGCGCTTTGCCAATGCCTATATCGAAGAAACCATTGTCTGGTCGCAGCACATCGCCGCCGGCAACTACGATTTTGTGCAGCAGCGGGTCGAAGAGAGCCAATCCACCATTGTCAACACCGACCTGACCTACCAGGCTCGCGCCAGCGCCTTTTTATCCTCCTTTTTCAAAATGGTCGAAGGGGTCAAAAAGCGCGAAGAAAGCCTCAAAGAGCAAGTCCAGCAGCTTACCATTGCCATTGACGAGGCCAAACGCCAGCGAGCAGTCAAAGAACTGACCGAAACCGAATTCTTTGAGCATCTGCAAACCACAGCACGGAGGTTACGTGAGGACCGGGCCGCCAAAGATAGAAAACCCCCGGAATAAAACCGGGTAACTCTTTTCTGGATAAAGTTTCATGTCCAATTCACGCATCAGGCATCACGCATCACGCATCCCCCGCTTCCTCCTCATCCTCCTCATCCTTATCTACGCCGTCTACTTCTCCTGGTACAGCCTCAACCGCCACAACACCCTTCACTCCTACGCCGCCGACCTCTCGCTGATTGACCAGCCGATGTGGAATACCGTCCTCGGCTCCGGCGGTTTTATGGAACTTACCTGGGGTAGTAAACAGCAGCCCCGCCTGGCCGAACACTTTGAGCCAATCCTCATCCCCCTGGCCCTGTTATTTTTCCTGTGGGACGACGTGCGGATTCTGCTTATCGCCCAATCAATAGCCCTGGCCCTCGGCGCGCTGCCGGTTTTTTGGATTGCTCGAAGAGAATTGTCAACAGTCAATGGTCAATCGTTAATTATTAATAGTCACGCCTCACGCCTCACGCCTCACGCATCCTGGTCCGCCCTCGCCTTCGCCGCCGCCTACCTCCTCTTCCCCCATCTGCAAGCCGCCGCCATGGCCGATTTTCACGCCGACCCTTTTGTCGTCGCGCCGCTGTTGTTTGCCTTTTGGTACGCTACTCAACGCCGCTGGGGCTGGATGTGGCTGTGGGCCATTATCGCCATGGCCACCAAAGAAACCCTGCCTACAATGACCGGCATGTTGGGGCTATGGCTATTAATGACCGGGGACCGAGGACCGGAGACCGGAGATGCTGCCATAGGTACAAACCCGGTCTTCGGTTCCCCGTCTCCGGTCAGGCTAAAGCTAAAGATGCTTCATGGCCTGGCCCTCATCGCCGTCAGCGCCGCCTGGTTCTTCGTCACCACTTTTGTCATCGTCGCGCCGCTGGCTCGGCAGTATTTTGAGACTGACGGCCCGATTTACCTGTCCAGCCGCTACACCGGGGATAACCTGCTAACCCTGTTACAAGACCCGGCGCGCTGGAGGTATCTGCTGGGGCTGTTAGCCGCCGCCGGTTTTTTGCCCCTGCTGGCCCCCGAACTACTCCTCATCGGTTTGCCGGTTCTGGCGGCCAATATGTTCAGCAATTTTACCGGCCAGTACTCCGGCGAGCAGCATTACTCCGCGCCCCTGGTCGCCGTTTTTATGGTTGCAGCAATTTACGGAGCCAGCCGTTTGATTAATAAATCGTCTCTATGCGAAAACAACGGTCAGGCCCTCAAAATAACAGCCTTAATCTATGTGACGCTGTGGCTGCTGGCCTGGTCGTTGGGCTATCACGCCGGGCACGGCTGGACGCCCCTTTCCGGCCGCATGGAAATCTACTCAGTGCGTCCCGCTGCCGCTCAACTGCCCCAATTTATCCATCAAATTCCGGCCGAAGCGGTTGTTTCGGCCAGCGCCGCCGTTCATCCCCATCTGGCGCACCGGCAGGTCATTTATGTCTTTCCTACTGTCCAGGAGGCTGATTATCTGCTGGTAGATGTGACCGATATTCCGGGCGTTCACCCCAACGACGCCCACACCAAACTTATGGACCTGTTAGCCGCAGATTGGCAGCTTCTTCGGGCCGATCAAGGGCTGCTGCTGGCTCAGAAGTCCCCCCAATCCACGGCTGCCTTTACCGCGACCCCCTCCGCCTCAGCCGCGCCCCCCCTGCCCGACTCTTTTTTTGACTTTGCCCGTTCAACCACCCTGCCGACCTATCCTGCTCAACTTACCTTTGGCAACGACCAACTGCGCTTATTGGGCTATGATGTCCACGACGACCCCGACAACGGCGTTTCTTTCCGTTTCTACTGGCAAAGCGAAGCCCCCCTGCCCGACGATACCCACCTCTGGCCGCTCATCTACGATAATACTGGCCGCCTGTTGAGCGACCCGACCCAGGTCCCCATGATTGCGGCTGTCTGGTATCCTCCGGCCAAGTGGCAGCGCGGGGAAATTGTGGTCACTGAAACCCTGCCGCAGCTTCTACCCGACATTTTTCATCTGGGGCTGGCTGCCGGCCCGGAGAGAAGTTTTGCCGACCCCGGCCAGCGTTGGCCCATCACCGCTGCGCCGGCTGACGCAATCCGGTTCGATTCCGGCCGGTGGGTTCAGTTAGCAACCTTTAAACGGTACGGGCTAAGCTTAACCCGGCAAGCAGCCAGGCTCAAACTAAGCCCTCTTTCTTCAACCGATGTCCGCTTTGGCCCGGCGATTCGCTTAACCGGCTTTGACCTTGACCCGGCCAACCTCCAACCGGGGGCAACGCTGCCTGTTTTGCTCCGCTGGACCACCGACCAGCCGCTCCCCACCGATTACACCGTTTTTCTCCATCTTCTGGCCGCTGACGGTCGCCTGGTAGCCCAACATGACGCTTTTCCCACCTGGCTCACCCCTCAGCCAACCTCACACTGGTCGCTCCGCCAGCCGGTGCTCGACCGCCACGAACTCAAGCTGCCCGCCGATTTAGCGCCTGGCAACTATACCTTGCAAGTGGGGGTGTATGATGTTCAAACGCTGCAACGGCTGCCGCTGCCTGATGGGAGTGACGTTTTTATTCTTGGCCAACTTCAAATACCATAGATGCTCGCCGCCCATCTTGTCACTCCACCGGCTCTGTGGTAGCATGGCCCGCTATGAGCCAACATCGTTGGGGGTTACTGGTCATCATTTTAATCGCCCTGGCCTTACGGCTGACCCTGCTGGGCGAGCAAAGCCTGTGGTACGATGAGGGCGTCACCTGGCTGCTCTCGCAGAAGCCGCCGGGCGAACTGCTGCGCTGGACCGCCGCCGATATTCAACCCCCGCTCTATTATCTGCTCATCTGGGAAACCGACGCCCTATTTGGTTCCCGCGAATGGGCGCTGCGCTTTCCTTCCGTCATTTTCGGTATGCTGAGCGTGCCCCTCATGTACACCTTAGCCCGCCGCCTCTTTCCCGCCGCTTCGCCTCATCACCTCACCTCCCCGCCGCTCCTGGCCGCCGGACTCATGGCCATCTCTCCGGTCATGGTCTATTACGCCCAGGAAGCCCGCATGTACACCCTCCTGGTCTTTGAAGCCACCCTGGCCGGCTATTTATTACTCAAACTCCTCCACCCCAAGCCCTCAGCTTTCAACACCCCTTCTTCAGCCTTTCTTTATGTTTTGACTGCCGCCGCCGCCCTCTACACCCACTATTTTGCTGCATTCCTATTGATCGCTCATGGTCTCTACAGCTTGTTCATTTTGTGGCAGCGCGGCTGGCCTCGCCAACTCTTTCTGCAACTGCTCCAAATCTTCGGCGCGATTGCCCTGCTTTTTGCGCCCTGGCTGTGGATTTTGCTGGCCCGTCTGGGCGACGACCCCAGCTACTGGCCCGGCGCGCTTAAACTCCACGAGGCGCTGCGCCAGGTTTTGATCACCTTCACCGCCGGCGAAACCGTGCTGGAACAAACCGGCTTCTGGATCGCTCTCGGCTACCTCTTGCTGCTCATCCTCTGCACCCTATACGGGCGTTTCAACGTTTCAACGTCTCACGCCTCAGAGCGAAGCCTCCCTTTGGGACGCCTCACGCCTCACGCCTCACGCTTCCTGCTGCTCTGGCTCTGCCTGCCGGTCATGCTCATTCTTCTGCTATCCTTCCAATCGCCCAAATTCAACCCGCGCTACACCTTGCTGGCCTGGCCCGCCTTTGCCCTGCTGGTCGCTGCCGCCCTGGCTCAGTTGAACGTTGAACGTTCAATGTTAAATGTTCAACGTTTTACGCTTCACGCTTTACCCTTTACGCTGTTTTACGCCTTGATCCTGGCCGCTTCCGGCTTCAGCCTGTACAACTGGTTCACCGACCCTCGCTTTGCCAAAGATGACTTTCAAGCCCTGGCTCAATTTGTGCGGGAACGCAGCGCCCCCGATGAAACTGTCCTGCTCAGTTCCGGCCACATGTACCCGGTCTGGGCTTACTATTACGGCTGGCAGGGCTGGACGCCCCTGCCCCGGCTGGAACGCCTCGACGTCAATCGAGTGACCGATTTGAGCATTTCCATCGAAATGGCCCAGAGTTTGGCCGGCAAAGGCGGGGTCTGGCTGGTCAGTTGGCAGGATGAAGTGATTGACCCTAACGGCGTCATCCCTTTCTGGCTCGACCGGATTGGCCAACGCCCCGATGACGCCGGCGATTTTCAGGGGGTACGGCTGGAACATTGGCGGCTCGATCCCGACAAAATCGCCCTGCTGCACGAAAGTCCCATCGAGCGGCCCGTCCTTATCACCACAGGCTCAGAAGACGCCCCTTCGTCAGGCTCAAGCAAGGCTCCGGCTGAAAGTTCCATGGCCTCAAGCGGCTACAACTTTGCCGATCAGGTGGAGTTGGTCGGAGTCACGCCGCTGAGCGACAACGACCTGGCCCTTTTCTGGCGTCCCCGCCGCCCCCTGCCCGCTGATTTGCTGCTCACCCTGCGTTTGACCGACCGCGACGGCTTCCATTGGGATCGCGCCCCGTTTGTGGGACGGCCCGGCGCTTATCTCTATCCCCCATCGCGCTGGCCGGCCGGCCAACTGGTGATGACCCGCCAGCGCCTCGACTGGCAAATCGGTACGCCGCCGGGCCTGTATTGGGTTGAAGTGGGTCTGGGCCAGCCGGATACCGCCAACGCAGCCGCCGGCTTCACCGGTTGGGACATTCTGGACGAGCAGGGCCGGCCTCAACGGCGCACCGGCCTGATTGACGCCGTCAACGTCAGCCGCCTCGTCCGTCCCATTCCGGGCGACTCATTGCCCGCGCTGGCCGAAAAACCCCTGATTGATTTTTCACCAATTATCCTGCTGCGCCAGAGCAACCTGTCCTCCAGGCAGGCCGAGCCGGGCGACCGTCTGCTGCTGAAACTGCTGTGGCAGGCCGGTCAATTCAATTTCGATGATATTTCCGTCGGTTTCGATTTGATTGATGCTGAGGGCCAAAGCCACCGGGTCGGTTCCTCACTGACCCCCAGCCGCCAATTCAACCTGCCCCGTTGGACTGCGAATGACCTGGTTTTGGGCCAATATTGGCTTGATATTTCACCTGCCGCCGCGCCCGGCCCGGCCAAACTGCAAGTGCATCTGGTCAACGTTCACGGCTTTTTTTACGACGAAGTGTTTCCCTTTGACCAGGTGGAGATTTTGCCCACCACCCGCAATTTCGATCCGCCTGTCTCAACCGATATGTCCCTCGAAGCCGATTTCTCCAGCCAGGTCTCGCTCATCGGCGTGGATTGCCGCCCTGTGAATACGGCTGGGCCAACTTGTCGCGCTGCACCGGGCGAGGAAGTTATACTGACCCTCTACTGGCGGGCCGGAACCTCTATCGAAACGAATTACACTGTTTTCACTCACCTGCTTGGACCGGAGGAAACCGTGATTGTCAATGCCGACCACGCCCCGCCCAAGCCCACGCAAGGCTGGGTCAGCGGCGAAATCATTACTGATTCTGTCAGCTTCACCCTGCCGGAAACTCTGCCGCCGGGAGACTATCCTATCGAGGTGGGCTTATACAACGCCGCCGATCCGGACTTTACCCGTCTCCCCCTCACCACCGGCGAAACACGGATTATTTTGCCGCAGCCGCTTCAAGTAGAGTGATTACATCTTGTGTTCTCAAACCTTGTTCTTCTCTTCCCCATCCATAATTGCCCACCATGATTAAGAAGTATCACCTCTGGTTGTCGGTCATCCTCTTAATCGCGCTGGCACTGCGCTTGTATAATCTCACCTACCACAGTCTTTGGTTCGATGAAGCTATCAGCGTCCACTGGGCCAGGCAGTCTGTCCCCCGGATTTTGGAGGTAGGCTTGACCCTGGAGGAAGATCGCCTGCCGCCGCTGTATTATTTGCTGCTCAAAGGGTGGACCGGCCTGGTCGGTTTTAGCGAGACCGGCGTGCGCAGTTTGTCTGTGTTGCAGGGGACGCTGCTCGTAGCGGTCATCGCCGCTGTGGCCAAAAGCCTCTTCAACCGGCGGGTTGCCCTGCTGACGGCCCTATTAGTAGCCCTCAACCCTTTTCTCATTTGGTATGCTCAGGAAGCCCGCATGTACGCCCAGGCCGTTCTCTTCAGCACCCTCACCGTTTGGGCCTTTCTGCAAATGACCAGTAGTCAGAAGTCAGTAGTCAGTAGCCAGAATGATACGCATCACGCATCACGCATCACGCATCACGCATCACACTCCATCCTCCCCGCCTCCCTCTTCACCCTCTTTGCTCTAGCCGGCCTCTACACCCATCTCTACACCGGCTTTCTCTTGCCGGCGTTGGGGTTGTGGCTGGTGATAAGTTTTCCTCGCCGCTGGCGGTTGTGGCTGGTGTTTGCCCTGTGCGGGCTGGTGATCACCCTGGCTTTTGCTCCCCTGGCCCTGGCGACCTGGCGCTTCTCCGGCGAAGCCTCCCCCGGCGACCCCCTCGCCGGCCTGGCCCCACGAGCCTGGTGGCTGTTGCAAGCCTTTACCTTCTGGAAAGCCCCGCTCCCGATGTGGCCCCAAATCATCATTCCCGCCGCTGTCAGCCTCTTCGCCCTGACAGCCTACGCACCCCGCACCACGCACCACGTACTAAGCCTTGCCTCTCACTTCTCCCCCACCCTCGCCTCCTCGCCTCCTCGCCTCCCTGCTCCCCGCCTCCTCGCCACCCTACTCCTCACCTCCCCATTCGTCATTGCCAGCCTGCTGCTCCTACGCAACCACCTGGCTTTTTTCGGCGAGCGCTATTTTATTGTGATGGTTCCCTGGCTGCTGCTGTTGACCGCCGTTGGGGCAGAGCGAATAAGCGAATGGGCGAATGGGCGAATGGGCGAATCAGCGAATGGGCGAATAAAAAATTCCGCCTTCATCCTTCATCCTTCATCCTTCATCCTTCTTCTGCTTACCCTCCTCCCCCTGCCTGGCCAGTGGACTATTCCGGCGGCCAAAGAAGCCTGGCGGCAGAGTGTCGCTTACCTGGCCGAACACGCCGCCACCAATCACGGCATCCTCATCCACCCCGATTGGGTGCGTTATCCTTTTCAATACTACTTTCGCGGCCCCGGCCACACCTACGCCGCCTTTAGCAATGTCACCCCGACCACTGCGCTCGATGGCCCTTTGCAAGGCGTGGTTGGGACTCATCCGGTCATCTGGCTCATCCAATCGCACCTCGACGGCCCGGACCCCAACCGGCTGGTCGAACAGTGGTTTGCTGCTCGTTACCCACTGGTGACCGAACTCTATCCACCCGGCATTTCGCTCAAAGGCTTTGCTCCCGGCTACCAGCTTGACAGCTTACCCCCCGCAGCAACCCCAGCCGCCATTGAGTTTACCAACGGGCTAAAACTGACCGGTTATCAAGCCGATGCCGTCGTTGCCGCCACCGACGACCTGTTTCATCCTCCGTCGGGCTGGGCGCACGTCACCCTCTATTGGACAGCAGCCAGACCTATCGCCGCAGATGTGGTCCCAACGGTCAATCTGGTGGGGCCGGAAGGAGTCTGGGGGGCCAGCCTCGACCGAACGAGCGATGCCTTAAAGCTTTTTCCGCCTTCGCGTTGGGGGGAAGGCCAAATTATCCGCCACGATCTGGATGTCAATTTGAACCCGGTTACACCGCCCGGTTATTACCAGTTGGTGGTCAACTTACCCGGCTCTCCGGCGGAACAGCACCCCCTGACCAAAATCAAGGTGCGACGGTAGTTTGACGGTCTTGGGCCTTTGTGGTAGGCTGTAATTTCAATTTTGGGTATGCTATACGGTTTATGTTTAGAGATTCAAATTTACAGTTAAATATTGCCCGGCTGTTTCTGCCTCTCATTCTCTGCTGGCTCACCGCCTGCGCCTCCGGCCCGTTACTATCGGGGGTCAGCGTCAATCCGCAAACTATTTCGCCCAATGCCGACGGCCTGACCGATGTTACCCGCATTAGCTATCGCTTGAACCGCTCGGCGGATTTGTCCATTTATCTGCTGGATGAGGCCGGGCAGCGCCATTACTTCAGAGAAGGGCGGCGGCGCTCCGCCGGGGAGTATCAGGTAGATTTTGGCGGGGTGGTCAATGGAGCTATGCTGCCCGACGGCAGCTATACTTGGGTGGTCGAAGCTACTGACGATGCCGGCCAGACGACCAACCAGCAGGGCCAATTGCTCATCGAAAACGCCGACACAGCCAAGCCGGAACTCCAGGGCTTTAGCGTT
Organism: Anaerolineales bacterium; assembly: GCA_015075405.1. Taxonomy (GTDB): domain Bacteria; phylum Chloroflexota; class Anaerolineae; order 4572-78; family J111; genus DSQQ01. Next base: position 1,750,806 of record JABTUK010000001.1, on the reverse strand, counting down.
TACCCGCAGGTGTTTACCCCCAATCAAGACGGCATAGATGACCGCGTGACCATCAACTATTCGCTGACCAAAGAGGCCGACGTGAGCGTTTATCTGGTTGCGCCCGATGGGAAAACACGCTATCCTATTGCCGAGAAGGAGCGCGAGGTAAAACCCGGCCAGCCCGGCTTTCACACCTATGATTACGAAGGCGGGGTGGACCAGGGCGCCGACCCGCCGCCCGATGGCCTGTACATCGTTCAGGCCGAAGCCGTAGATCGGGTGGGTAATCGCACCCTTGTCACCAGCACCTTGACCCTCAAGGAAGGTGGTGTGCCTCGCGCCGACATCGTTGCGGCGGACGTTGATTATTACAACCCCGCAACCGGCGATCAAATTGTCCCGCTGGGGGCAACCCTGGCCTTTACCCTGACCGTCGAAAATTTTGGCAAGGTGCCCATTCGCACCCACGGCCCTTCTTCCGGCGAGCCTTATCGGAGCGACGAAAATTTCAACACCAAGGATTTCTTTGAGTCTTCCGGCGCATGGCGGGTGGGCATTGATTACGAAGGCAACCCCAGTTATGCCTACCCTTACCGCTGGGCCGTCGGCAACCTGGACGAATTGGAACAACGGGTCATCAATGGCAATACCGAATATTATTTATTGCCCGGCCAGCGCGCTCTCGTGGTTGGCTCTATTCAAATTGTAGATGTGCCCGCCGAGAGGGACACCGTCAACTTTTGGGCCGGCCTAATCCACGAGCAGGTGCGGATTGACATCTTCAACGACCATGTTGACCCCCAACCTATCCGCATTGGGTTTTAAAAGGATGAAGGCGGAAGGATGAAGGATGAAGATTTTAGCTTTTGTCCTTCTATTTTACCATGGACTTAGCTGTTATTATCGTCAACTGGAATGTGCGGGATCTGCTGGCGGCCTGCCTGCGCTCCGTCGAGGCTGATTTGGCGGCGAGCGGCCTGGCCGGGCAGATTTGGGTGGTTGATAACGCCTCCAGCGATGACTCGGTGACCATGCTGCGCCGTGACTTTCCCCAGGTGCAACTCATCCCCTGCAATCAAAATCTCGGTTTTGCCGGGGGCAACAATGCCGCCTTGCGGGCCATTGGTTTTAGCGACAAGCCCCCCTCTCCTTTCAGGAGAGGGGCTGGAGCGCAAGCGGAGGTCCACTTGCCAGAAGCCGTTTTACTGCTCAACCCCGATACCGAAGTTCATCCCGGGGCACTAAAAGCGCTGTTCGACTTTCTCAAACACAATCCGCAAGCGGGTATTGCCGGGGCGCGGCTGGTCTATGGGGACGGCTCTTTTCAGCACAGCGGTTTTGCTTTTCCGGGGGTGTGGCAGTTGGCCATTGAATTACTGCCCCTGCCGGGCCGGCTGGTCGAATCCCGGCTGAATGGACGGTATCCGCGCTCGATGTATGAGGCGGGGCAACCCTTTCGGGTGGATCATCCCTTGGGCGCGGCCATGTGTGTCCGGCGCGAGGCTATCGAGGCGGTAGGGCTGCTCGACGAGCGGTATCAGATGTATGTAGAGGAAATTGATTGGAGCAAACGAATGGCAGCGGCAGGCTGGCCGGCCTACTGCGTGCCGGCAGCGCGGATCACCCATTTTGGCGGTCAAAGCACGGGTCAGGTGAAAATGAGCAGCTTTATCAAGCTGTGGACCAGCCGCGCCCAGTTTTATAGCAAACATTATCATCCGCTAAAGCTTTGGCTGGCCGCTCAAATTGCGCAATTGGGGCTGCAACGGCGAGCCAGGCAAGATACCCAGGCCGCCAGCCGGGGCGAGTTGAGCCAGGCTGAACTGGTCGAGCGGCTGGACGGTTACCGGCAAGTGATTAATCTCTGGCAGGGAAAAGCAGGATGACCAAAATTATCGCCGCCATTCTAACCAAAAACGAGGCGCGACACATCGGCGATTGTATCAAGAGCGTCCAGTGGGCCGATGCCGTTATCCTGGAAGACTCTTTCAGCACGGACGGCACCGTTGAGATAGCCCAAAATTTGGGGGCGCACGTCTTTCAGAATAAGTTTGTCAATTTTGCCGTCGCCCGAGATACGGCCCTTAACAATGCCCGCAGCTTGCAGGGTGAGTGGATTCTCTTTGTGGATGCAGACGAGCGGGTTACGCCGGAACTGGCCCAGGAAATCCGCCGGGTGGTTCAAAACAGCCAGGCCGCGGGCTGGTGGACGCCGCGCTATAATATTATGTGGGGCCATACCATGCGCGGCGGCGGCTGGTACCCCGATTATCAGTTACGGCTGATGCGGCTCGACGCGGCGCATTATAACCCGGAGCGACAGGTGCATGAGATTGTGATATTGGATGGACCGGCTGATTATTTGAAGGAGCATCTGATCCATTATAACTATGACTCGCTGACCCAATTCAGATTCAAACAAGATCGCTACATTGATTTTGAGGCCAAAATCTTGAAAGAAAAAGGCATCCGGGCCAAACCCTGGACTTACCTATCCATGCCCCTGCGCGAGTTTCGCCGGCGCTATTTTTCGTTGCAAGGGTACAAAGATGGCTGGGTGGGCTTGCAGGTGTGCGGCTTGATGAGCTGGTATATGTTTATCACTTACCTGCGTTTAAATAAACTGTACCAGGCCGAACGTTAAATGTTCAACGTTAAAGCGGCGCAGAGCGCTTGAGCCACCGCGCCGCATAAATCAAGCATGTAGTTTGCCGCCGGACAAGCCAAAGCTGGGTCAAAAACGTAATAAACCTCACCGGCTGCGGCCACTTTTAACCCCACTCGGCCGTAAGCATTATAAATTATCTGAATTTGGTAAGCGACATCCTGATGCAGATAGGTGTGGATAGTAGCCGATACCCGCACCGAAGCATCCAGCCAATTTTGATAGAGGGCTGAAAAGTCAAAGTGATTTTTGATTTGGGCCGGATCGTGGCGATAGGTGTGACTCAATTGAATCAGATTATAGGCGACACTCTGCATCACATCGGCAAAGCCGGCTACGGCAAACTCCACTTCTACCTCGCGCAGCCCGATTTGAGGATTGATGGCTGCCAGCTCACGATGGAAGCAATCGGTCAGCGCCTGAACTTGAGGAATAAGCTCCGTCAGATGCACCGCTTGGGGAATTGCTGCCAACACCCGTTGCCGGACTATGGGCAGGGCCTCGCGGGAACCATCCAGGCTGCCCAACCCCTGCCATTCTTTTGGCTCAAAATGGGCCAGGGCAAATTCGGGCGGCAAACCCCACTGGCTGCGAAAGGTTGGCAAAGAGATAAAATTTTGGCGTTGCCCGTCTATGGTTAATTGCATTTATAAAATAAAGGGGGCGGGCACATTAATGCCTCGCCCCCACTCCTAACTCAGGGTGAACTTTCAGGTTAATTCAGGGTCTAATAAACCGTAATCGTTATCGGCACGGCGATACAGTACATTGATCCGGCCCAGATTAACGTTGTAAAAAACAAAAAAGTCGTGCCCCAGCAGTTCCATCTGTTCCACCGCTTCTTCTTCGGTCATAGGCACTACCTGGAACTTTTTGGTGCGGACAATCTTGCGCTCACCCTCTTCAGCAATGGCAGTCAGCGTTTCCGCATCGAGCGCGGGCATCTCCTCCTCTGGTCGCTTGTTGCCCAGATGGCCCTGGTAGCGGTCAACGCGCTTACCTTTGTAGCGCACAATTTGACGGTAGATTTTATCCACCACGGCATCAATCGAAGCATAAATAGCCTCAGAGCGTTCTTCGGCGCGCAGGATAGTGCCGTTGGTTCGTAAAGTTACCTGGACCACATTTCTATCCTTAGCGCTTTTTGTTTTTTCCTGGGTAATCTCCACCCTGGCTTCGTCAACCTCCGGGAGATACCGGTCCAGCTTCTCCATTTTCTTTTCCACATAGGTGCGGACTCGATCAGAAATAACAAAATTTTTACCCTTGAGAAGCAATTGCATTTTCGTTTCCTTTCTATGAAATTTAGATTTGAGAACTAACGCGCCTTTGCTAAAGTTAGTCCCCAGACAGCGGCAACGCCCCTTTTTTTGAGGGCGTCGGCGCAAGCATCTAAGGTTGAGCCGGTGGTACAAACGTCATCAATCAAGAGCACAGTTTGGCCTGCCCCGGTGAAACCATCGCAAGCAAAAGCCTCGGCTACATTTTGATGTCGTTCCTCGAAACCCAGGGTCATTTGGGATTTGGTGTGGCGGGTGCGCCGGAGCGCCCTTGAATTTACAGGCAAATCAAGCAAATAACTCAGCGCTTTAGCTAACAACTCGCTCTGATTGTACCCTCGCTCACGCAGCCGCGCCGGGTGAAGCGGCACCGGCATCAGAACATCTACTGCTAACTCGAAACGGCGGTAGGCTTCGGCTAAAATGGTGGCCAGGATAGCAGCAACCGCCTTATGATTGCGGTATTTGAGCAAGTGAATCGCCGGCCGAATAGGATTATCTTCAAAGTAACAAGCCGACCTGATACCGTCAAGATATTGTAAGGGATTATGTTGGCACTGCTTACAGCTAGAAGCGCCAGGAGCCGGCGGTGTACCGCAGCGCTGGCAAATGGGGGGAGTAATAAAAACTATTTGACTCAAGCAATTCTGGCATAACCAACTAGCAGCAGCTTGGCAGTTAACACACCTGGGGGGGAATAATAAATCAAGCAGAGATTGGCTGGATTTTTGGATGTGGGTTAGCACGGATTATCTCACCACCTGGCTAACAGTTTTTAGCAAGGTATGACGCCAATTCTTACCTCAAGCTTCAATTTTTAGCTGATCACCCACCTCAGTAGCTGTACTAACAATCGTGCCCACCGGCATTTCGACCACGTAAGCCGATTGAAGAACCAAAGGACCTAGCCGGTACGGAACCATATTGACATCGGTACGGAGCACCTTCAGGTGTTTATCGGCGTACACTACATCAATAGGAATTTTCATAAACAGGGTGTGGATACTTTTTTCGCCAACTAAAATTAACCCTTCCCCTGATTGCAGAGCGGTAACTCCCAACAAGCCGCGCAGTCTGAGCCAAAAATTATTAGCCTCTCGCCCCTGGCTAAGCAGCAGCGTATTGCGGGTCTGGTTAAAGACGCGCATCAGATTTTGATTACTGACCTACCCAGAAGGTTTCCATCAGAATGATAACGGCCGGACCCAGAAGAACCACAAAAAGAGCCGGGAAGATCAAAAATACCATCGGGAAAAGCATTTTGATTGGCGCTTTGTTGGCTTGTTCCTCGGCGCGTTGGCGGCGCTTGACTCGCATTTGTTCAGATTGAACCCGCAGAATTTTAGCAATACTCACGCCCAACTGATCTGCCTGAATGATGGCCGCCACAAAGCTGGTCACATCGGGCACATCCATATTGCTGCTCATATTACGCAAAGCCTCTCGCCGGATCACCCCCAATCGCATTTCGTGGACCACCTTGGCAAAACCTCTACTCAGTTCGTTGTCCCACTTCTCGGCCACTTTCTGCAAGGCCCCGTCAAAGCCCATGCCGGCTTCAACGGCAATGGTGAGCAAGTCCATCGCATCGGGGAGGCTTTTGACGATCTCTTTTTTTCGCCGGTTGATTTTTGACCTGATCCAGAGAATAGGCAAGATAAAGCCAATGAGCGCCGCTACTAATGGAGTTAGAATCTTAGCCAGAGGGCCAACCGAAGGCGAGATGACCGTAATCAGAAAAGCCAGAACCCCAAAGATCAAGGCCACAAAGATACGCAAGCCAAAAAATTCGGTAGCGCCCCACCCGTAAGGCCGCCCGGCCCGCTCCAACATTAGCTCGGCCGCAGCGCGTGATTTTGAAGGCGACAACCTACCCAGCGCATTGCCCAGTTTGATCAAATTGGGGCGAATAACCCGCTGAGCAAAAGGCTGGGCAAGCTCGATTTCTTCAAGAGTTAAGGGGGTAGTTCGCCCGGCAAACTCTTCCAGACGGACTTGAATATCACCCCCACCGCCACCCGCGGCAGAAGATGAAGCCCGCAGGCCAAAAAATACCAGGGCCCCGGTAAGTCCCAAGCCAACAACAACGATAAGGATAATGATTATTGGATCCATAATCAACCTCCGTCAAACTAGACCCCAGAACGCTTTAAAGCATCTACACTTCAATGGCAATAATTTTTTGAATGGCAAAAAAGCCGCTGGCAATCATCAACACCCCAGCCCCAATCATAATCCAACCACAAGGTTGGGTACACTTTTCGGGGGTAATTCCCAACGCATCGCACGAAAAAATCATTTTACCGATATAATTTTGATTCATGGCATAAAGCAACAGGCCCAACGCCACCGGCAAGCCTGAAATAATATAACCCGACAATTGCCCTTGAGCCGTCAAAACGGCAATTTCACCTTTAATCCGAACTCTTTCTCTGATGACAAAACCGATGATTTCCAGAATTTCGGCCAGGTTACCGCCGATCTCGTGCTGCACATTGATGGCCGTAATCATTAAATCCAGGTCATCACTGGGTACCCGGCGCAGCAAGTTGCTAAAGGCCCTTTCGTTGCTAACCCCCAGGCCCACCTCGCGCACGACCCGTTTAAACTCTACGGCCATGGGGTCCGGCATTTCTCGGCCCACTGCGTCCATGGCTTGTAACAAAGAGTACCCTGAGCGCAGACCATTAGCCATCAGAGTGATACCATCACCCAATTGATTATTAAACCGCTTTAGCCGCGCTCCCTGGCGTATCTTTAGCCAAAATTTGGGCAAAAAGAAACCCACTACAGCGCCAATGAGTGGCATGACAAAACCGCCATAAATAACCCAGGCCAGAGCAGTCATACCAACAATAGAAATCAAGTTCAAAGCCCAAAACTCAGCTACGGTAATCTTTAAATCGGCCCTGGCCAGTTCAGTTGCCAAATTTTTGCCCAATCCCCGCTCTTCAATCACCTGATCCAGGTTTTGGGTGAGCAGCGACGGCCCGCTCGTCTTCTTTTTGTCCTCCTCGTCCTCGGCGCCTTCCAGTCTCCCCCCACCCACAAACTGTCCCAAACGGGCTTGCGTCGCATCACCACCCCTTCTCGATAGCATAACGCCACCGATAAGAGTCGCCAGAGTGAGTACCACCAAGACAATAATTATGATTGGTAACATTCTAAACCTCCAAAAAACCAGCCCTATCCTCTACCCAGTTTTCTCATATCACCCTTAAAATCTAGTGCTGGCCCCAAAAATATTGGGCGGCAATACAATGCCGGCCGCCTCAATTCTCTCATAGAACTTGGGACGGATACCGGTCGGTTTGAGCCGTCCCACAATTTTGCCGTTTTCAATCCCTTGCTGTTCAAAGGCAAAAATATCGGACATGACAATAACATCACCTTCCATCCCCTGCACTTCAGTCACATTAACAATCTTGCGGCTGCCGTCTCGCAAACGGGATTGCTGGATAATCAGGTCAACCGCCGAGGCCACCTGCTCTCGAATAGCGCGCACGGGCAAGTCCATCCCGGCCATCAGGCACATGGTTTCCAAACGAGACAGCATATCGCGGGGGGTATTGGCGTGGGCAGTGGTCAGACTGCCATCGTGACCGGTGTTCATAGCCTGAAGCATGTCAAGGGTTTCACCGCCGCGGCACTCTCCTACCACCACTCGGTCGGGGCGCATGCGGAGGGTGTTGATAACCAAATCCCGAATGGTGACTTCCCCTTTACCTTCAATATTGGGGGGGCGGGATTCCAGCGTCACCACGTGTTCCTGGCGAAGCTGCAATTCGGCCGCATTTTCTACGGTGATGATCCGCTCATCGTTGGGAATAAACGAGGAGAGCACGTTGAGCAAAGTTGTTTTACCCGAACCGGTACCGCCGGAAACCACGATGTTCAACCGGGCCTTAACACAAGCCTTCAAAAATTCCGCCGTTTCAGACGACATGGAGCCAAAACGGATCAAATCATCAATCGTTAACGGGTCTTTTTCAAACTTGCGGATGGTCAACGTTGGCCCATTGAGCGCCAGCGGGGGAATGATGGCGTTGACGCGGGAACCATCGGGCAAGCGAGCGTCTACATAAGGCGAGCTTTCGTCAATGCGCCGGCCCAACGGTGATACAATCCGGTCAATCACCTTCATTACGTGTTCATTGCTTTCAAAAATAATATTGGTTTTGGTCAATTTGCCTTTGCGTTCTACAAAAACCTTTTCCGGGCCGTTAACCATAATTTCGCTGACATTTTCATCGGCCAGCAGCACTTCCAGCGGGCCAAACCCCAGAATTTCGGCAACGATGCCCTCAAACAACCGTTCCCGTTCCGAGCGGCTGAGAATAATATTTTCCTGGGCCAAGATCTGCTCAAACATATCCTGGATGGTCCGCCGCACATCGTCGGTGCGAGAAACATCCATGGCCGGGTCCAATTCGGCTACTAACTTATCCTGAATGCGCTCCTTTAAATCCTTAAAAGCATCGCGGACAGTGGAGGCCATGGGGGCGCGTCGAGCCTGTTGTTCTACACCTCTGGGCCTGATGGGACTGGCTAAACCACCGCCTGATTTGGCTTCACCGCTATCGCCAGGTTGTTGACTTTTCTCAATCCGCTTTAATAAAGACATATCCTATTTTTCCTTAAAGGCCAGCGTAAAGTTGAACTTTGTAGGGTTATCAGCGTTTATCGGCCAAAAATACCGGAGCGAACAGGCGCCTCTACTTTTTCACTGCTGGGGTTCAACGATTTTACCAGGTGGTTACTAAAAGCAACCGTGGCCTGGGTAAGCAGACTATTTTTATCACCCAAAACAAAGGGGACGCCCTGGTTAACCGCCGTTGTCACCGATCTTTCATCAAGAGGCAACTGGGCCTCAATTTTATATTTAATATTGGCCTCGATGTCTTCAGCCCGAATATTGATGCGTTTATCCACTTTATTCAGGATAAACATCGTGCGCTCGCGTTCATACTCCAGCGCCTCGGTTACTTCAAACAAAAGTTTGGCGTTTTTGATAGCTGGAATTTCAGGGGTAGTTACTACTATTATTTTATCAGAAATATCCAGAACACTCAAAACCAAGTCATCGAGCACGCTGCTGGTATCAACAATGATAATATCGAACATGGTGCGCAGCCGTTCCAGAACGTCTACCACCAGGGCCGGGGTGACCGTATCGGCTACCTCCGGTCGAGGAGGCGCTAACAGCGCTTTGATACCCGAGCTGTGAGCAATAAAAATGTCATTAATCAGTTCATTATCCAACTCGTCAACGTGAGAGGCCAGATCAGCGATTGTCCGGCTGGCATACAAATTTAATAACACCCCCACATCACCAAATTGCAGGCTGGTGTCAACCAGGGCGACCTTACTGGCCGCATTTTGCTGCAAAGCAATGGCAACATTAACCGCAATAGTGCTACAACCGACGCCGCCTTTGGCGCTATACACAGTTACGATCTTCCCCTTTTCCTGGGGCATCGCCGAAGTCGAGGCTGCTGCGCCCGTAGGAATCTGGGTCATCGCCGGCATAGCCTGGCGGCGGGTGGCCCCCAATTGGTACACCCGGCGAATACTGCTGACCAATTCATCACTGGAGAAGGGTTTTATCAAAAACTCTCTGGCCCCGGCCAGCATGGAACGGCGCAAGTAATCGGCTTCGCCCTGCACCGACATCATAATAATCTGGCAGAAGGGAACTTGCTGGGAGATGCGCTCGCTGGCGGTAATGCCGTCCACACCCGGCATATTAATGTCCATCAGGACAATATCCGGCTGGAGTTCTACCGCCATTTGAATCCCTTCTTCGCCGTTGGTAGCCGCCCCTACCACATCAATATCCGACTCGAAGAAGAGCAGTTTACGCAGATTTTCCCGGGTTTCCGGGATGTCATCTACAATCAGCAAGCGAATTTTTTCTTTGTCTCCGGGACTGTTTGATGGGGGCATGGCTATTCCTGATTTAAAATTTATTTATTCTCAGTGGATCCAAATTTCCCGTAGGGTGGCATCCCTATGCCGCCCGCTGACGCATAGGGATGCGCCAGCTACGGTGAAAAATTGGATCTACTGATTCTGATATAGTAGCGTCTCTAAAGCACAAATGTCTCTTAATTCCTAAGAGACAATGCGCAATACCCAATGGGGTAATTGATTTACAGCCAGGCAACCAACATTGGCCCAAAAACCAATTTATTATTACGGGCCGGGTGCTGTGGGCGTAGGTGTAACCTGGGCTTGCAATTGCAACTCATTGGCCAATTCTACTAACGATGGCGACATGACAAACTCAATCTTCGGCGGCACCGCAATATTAAAACGGGTAAGCATATACTGCAACGTTACCGCCTCAGTCAGATGATCCGCATTTTCTTCACCCGCAGCCCGCAGGGCCATTTCACTGTAAATATAGTTCTGGCGCAGCCAAAGCAATACCAAGGCATCCTGGGGAGTCACGGCCAGCGTGACCACATCAGGCAGGGCTGGAGTGGGGGTAGGCGCTTGCTCGCCTTCGGCCGGGGGCGGTGGTGGTGGCGGCTCAATCCACGGGCCAACCCGGATCACCTTAGCCGCCTGAACCGTCAACTGTGCTACACGGCGCGGAATCTGAGGCTCGCGCGCAAAGACAATGGCCGGGATATCCTGCGCCGCTACGACAAAACGGCCCTCGTCAATCTGCTCACTTAAAGAAAAGTTACCCGTTGCCTCACCGGTTTCGGCATCTATCTCCGGCACCAAAAAGCTCAGTTTATTGGGCAGGGTAGTCTGAAATTCCTCATCCACGTCAACAAAGTTGGCCGTGACCAGAATATCCACATAGTCGCCGGGCTGCACAGCAAAGGACACACTTTTTTGGCGGTTAATGGGATAGGCGACCGCCACCCGGCCGGCCGGGATTTGAAAGGAGGCTTCTCCCGCGCCAAAAACATCCACCAGCATACTGCGGACAATAACCTGGCCCTGGACAATATCGGTTTTGGCAACCTTGCCAATGGTTTCAGCTTCGTCGGCAATAATGTCGGGCGGCACGTTGTTGGCAGGCCAGTCACGGCGGCCAATCGAACCGGCCACAAACTCAGAACCGCGACCAATCGGCTGCAAGGCCACGATAACCTGGGTAGTAGGAATACCTCCACCTTCTTCGGCGACCCCTACAGTGGGGGTGGGGGGTGGTTCTTCCACCACCACAGGGCCACCCCCACCCAAGAAAAGGAAGGCGACCGCGCCCAGCGTTGCCAGACCCAGGATAATACCGAGTATAATCAGCAGTCTGCCACGTTGCATATTAAACTCTCCCTTTCGACAAAAGTAGACGAAAAGGACGCTAGCACATTAATCATACCATTTTATGCGAAAAAGTCAAGATGGGGAAAATTCCGATTTGACATAAAAATTAAACCAGGTCCTAAAGGTGATAAAGCCTTTAGGACCTGATCAGGTTCCTATACCCGGCTCAAAGGTGGCTAAAAATCCAGCTCGAATAAAGTTTGACAGCCAAATTTGGTAATATATTTGGAAGACTGGAATTTGCTTTAACCAGCCTTCCAACCTTCCAACTTAACTACCGATTTTGAAGATCAAAACTCATAAGGTTGGTTATCTATACCCAGTGATCTGAATATTATCCACATAGAAATACTCGCTGGTACTGTTGGCATTAACCCGGAAGCGCACCTGGAAGCTGCTAACCATATAACCGTCCCCCGGGTTTACTGTAGCCGATTGGTAGGAGCCACTCGTGCCTGTCCAGATGGGAGTCCAGTTAGAACCATCGGTCGAAACTTCGACCACCCCATTCTCGCCGGAGTCAAGGCCCGCAGTTCTGTAAGTAAAAGCCAGGGTGGCGTTGGTGACGCCTTGCATATTAACCGCCCGCCAGGCCCGGCCCCTACTGCCGCTGTTCGAGTTGCCAGCCAGGCGCATGCGGTTGCTGCCGCCATCAGATTGCTGGGTAGCACCGCCGCCGGTGCTCCAACTGCCGCTCCAGCCCGTGCCGCCGCCGGTCCAGCTTTCCAGGTCGTCGGTGGCAATGGTAGTCAGCACAGGGGCCTGGGCTGTGGCTGTGGCCGCTACCGACGTCGCGGTGGCATTGGCATTAGCTGTCGCTGTGGCTGCCGCCGCTGTGGCCGTCGCATTGGCCTGGGCTGTGGCGGTCGCATTGGCTTGCGCCGTCGCCGTAGCCGCCGCCGCTGTGGCCGTCGCATTGGCCTGGGCTGTGGCGGTGTGGTTAGGTGTGGCCGTAGGCGTATTGACGGCTGCAACCGTAACCGTGACCGTAGCCGTAGCGGTGTTACCTTGCCCATCGCTGATGGTGTAGGTAAAGCTGTCGCTGCCGGTATAGCCGGTATTGGGCGTGTAAATGATGGTATTGACGTTAATCGAGACAGCCCCATTGGCCGGGGTGCTCACCCCGGTTATGGTCAGCGTGTCGCCGTCGGGATCGCTGTCGTTGCCCAGCACCGAGATGGTCACCTGCGTGTTCACATTGGTGGTGGCGGTATCGGGGTTGGCCGTTGGCGGCTGGTTGCCGCCCGAAGTGGGCGGACTGTCGCCCGCCGGGCAGTCCGCCGAGGCGTCGCCCATGTAGGTGGCATAGATATTTTTGCTGCTGGCCCAGCCGTCAAAATCGGCCGAACTATCAATCTGAACCCAGATAAAGCCGCTGATAAGATAGTGATCGGCGGAAAAAGGATCAACATTCTCAGTATGAAAAGGAGGGGTCCACACCGGAATACGAATTTTCTTCCCGATCAAGGCAGTAATCAGCCGCGGGTTTCCATTCGGCTCTACCGTTGAGTTAAGCCCTTGTAGAGACGCCACATAATCGCCAATGCTCAAGTTGTGATCATCAGGCTCATGCACATCGGTAAAATCATTGAGGGCCATGCTGGGATACTGCAACTCATTTTCAAGATAACCGGAGTCATTCCACTTATCCGGATTCCAGGCCAGCCAGCCAAAATCACTGGAGTCATTGGCCCCATTCAAAATATCGAACTTGGCCCCGACCGCCGGAAGATTTGTATTCTTAACAATAAAGGGATAAGCTTCACAGGTCGGCCCGATTTTATCCAGGTCGTTGCCGCTGCGCGAGGTGACCATGCGCATGGTCGTATGGGCGTACATCGGCACCGGGTCGGTAAAGGGGTTGGAAATCAAGGGAAAACCGAACAGTTGCGGTTGTTGGTAGAAGGATTCGGTAATCAAGACATAATTGGGCGAGGGGGTGGCAGTGGTGCTGCGCCGCAACAGCTCGCAGTTGAATCTATTGTTTTCGGCCGCCAGTTGCCGGGCCAGCGCGGCATAGGTGACGCCGCCGGTGTTGTAACGCGAGGTATAGGTAATGGCGTCGGTGGGATCCGGATCATAGGTGTAGGTATAAAAATTTTCATAGCCCTGGATACCGGGATGCAAAATTGTATCATCATAGGTAAAACCACCGTAATTATTGGTCACAAAGCCGTCGCAGTCGGCGATGGCGCTTTCTTTGTTAGAGCCATTGCCCACTTTTATATTATCGCCATCGCAATCATCGTTGGTTTGAATATCCTTGCACGGATAGCCCGTATCTATCACCAGGTGAGAAATAATCAGGGCCGGGCTGAGGGTGCCGGTTGTGTTTAACTGATTAGCCATAGAATTGAACATCTGGCCGACCACGTCTTTATAGCCTACATTATTGTAAACCCACTGCTGCTGCTGCTCTACCGTAGTGGTAGTGGTGGGCGGACGGTTGGTATAGTTGAGATAGCCGGGCCGGACGGCAAAGCGCGTGGTTTCCCGGCTGACGTTGGTCAAAACCAGGTAGCCGCGTAAGGCCCAGCCGACCTCGAAAACGCCTATCATCATAAAAATCAAGATGGGGGCCACAATGGCCGTTTCGACCAGGCTCTGGCCGGGGGCCAAACATTGGCTTAACTTACGGAGGGAGGTTATTTTTTTCATGACGATCTCCTAACCCAAAAATAGCAAACCCAAAATTTTTTGCCGCGAATTTTTTTAGTTAATGTGTAACTGCTCAGCCATGTCATCTATTCGACAAGCCCTTCGACAAGCTCAGGAAGTTCTCAGGATAGGGTTCGACCGTAGGGAGAATTCCCCGACACTTTATTACATGTTGCGCCCTGGGGATTTCTCGATCTTCGGTCTCGAAATGACATGAGCCTGGTAACTGCTCAGCCATGTCATTTCGACCGTAGGGAGAAATCCCCGACACTTTACTTTATGCTACAGCCTTCCGCGTTTAGCCGACGATACGGACCGAGATACTGGTCAAAATCTGGCGGAAGATGCCGTCCAGATCGGAAGGTTTGGCCGCCCCGAAATATCTGCCCCCGGAGCCGGGGAACATGGTTTGGGCCTTCTCGTCGTTCCCGGTGCCGCCGCGAGGGTCTACGCCGGTGGCCATCGCCCACAAGAAATCCCTATTCGCCCCACCGCCGATGCCAATGGTGTAGACAACAACCCCATTCTTGGCCGCCTGCTGCGCGTACCACATGGCGCAGTCAAAATCAGGATCATTCTTCCCAATCAGGCCATCCCAATAGTCGGCGTAGCCGGATTGCGAGGAGCAACTGCTGACCGAAGCATTGGGTGAGCCGTCGGTCATCAGGATGAGGACTCGCTTGGCTGCGCCGCCACGATCGCAGGCGTGCATATCGTTGGCCGTGGTGGTGCAGGTGCTGGCCAAAACCGTATTGCTGCCGACGCTGATACCTAACTCTTCCAGGCCTTCGCGCATACCTTCGCTGATGTTGGTACCGAAACGAGGCCACTGGCGCTCGACCACCCGCAGCACCTTGGCGTAGCAGATGGCCGGGTCAAGAGGAGTCGGCACAGTGCTGCGCAAACATTCCAGCTTGGCCCGGTTGTCTGCTGTGGTGATTGCGTTGGGCGAAAAGGGGACAAAGCCCACCTGGTCGAAACCAGGCTTGAGCCGGTACTTCTCTTCTACCCCGTTGCCCAGGACAAAATTCTTCACCGCTTCCTGGGCGCTACGCAAGGGCTGATTGCCGGAAAAGAGATCGTTAACCACAATGCGCGTCTGCGTCTGGGCCGGCAGCACCCCTGCCGGTGTAACCGTAATGGTTTGCGTCCCGGTCATTATGCTGAGCTGCGGATCATTGTAGCAACCCGCGCCGCTGCCCACCAGGGCCGGGTTGTAGCCAGGATAAGATGGCAGATAGCGCTGGCTGGCCTCGACATTGTTCTTCAAGCAGCTACAAGCCGCCGAACTGACCGAGTTGCCATAAATCGGATTGCACAGGTTACAGGCTTCGCGGGTGGCCGAACCATAGCTGGCCGGCGGGCCAACCGCCAGGCGGCCGTCGCTCGAAGCGACGCTGGAGGAATTTCGCTGTAGCCGCATGGCCTCCGGCGGGCTGCCGGTGCTGCCGCTGGCATCGTTAGTAAAGATGATCTTATCTATCTTGTAACCGGAGCTGCCCTGGTAGAGCTTCAGGGTGTACTGAGTGCCGGATACGGTTGGGGTTGAGCCAAGCTTGACCCATCGCCAGCTATCCGCCTGGGCCCGGTTGTCGCGCCAATCGCCGCCGGCGTCATACCACAGCACGCTGGAGTTGTTGTTATCATTTTGTTCAAAGACCTGGCCGTTGTTGATTTGCCAGAAAACCACCTTGCGCCAGGCCGAGAGATTATTACTGGGGGTGGAATCAAGGTCATCCGGGCTTTCTCCGGCCCAGGTGAAGGACTGCTTGTTGCCACCAATGGCCCGAATCCAGATATAAGTATTAGGCTCAGTCCAGGTGGGAGTGAAATCATACTCTACCCAGGGCACATTGCCCGGTCCGGGGCCGGTCTGAGCGAAAAAGGGGTTACTGCCGGGCACGCGGTCATTGGTCCAGCAGCGCTGGCTCAGCACCGGGTTGAGGTTGGGGTCGAAAGGACCGGCCCCGGCTTTGAAGCAGTCCAGGTTATAGCTGCCCCCGTTCAGGTTGGGGATAGCGCCGGGCGACTGGCCATAGGAGTTGAAGGGGCGGGTGGCAATATAGGCGCTGCAATCGCGGATAATCCCGCCATCGCCGCTGCTACAGATGTCGTCATTGTTGCTGCTGCCCAAAATGCAGTCAACCGCCGGGCTTGGCTGGGCCGGCCAGCAAACATTGGAGGATTGATAGTCTGGATTGCCGGCCTGGTTGCCCTGGTAGTAACCGCTGTAATCTTCTTCATTCTGATCATTGGTTACGCCGCCGGCGCCTTCAAAACCGGCGGGAAAGACTGTGCCGCGAGAGCCGCGCTGGAGAGCCCAGAAGCCCACGCCGCCGGTGCGGGCGTCAAAGGTCCAGTTGCCGTAATAGGCCGAGTACAGTTCGGCTTCCATTGTCAGGTACTTGTAGCTGTTTCGGATCCACGGCGTGGGCGGCTCGGTACACAGCTTGGAGGCGGGGACCATATCGTTGAGCGTTTTGCCGGCCAGGGCCGGGTCGTAGGGGAGCGGGTTGAAATAGCCGTTACCGGGGTAAGGGGTCCCGGTGATTTGGTAAGTAGTCCGCACCCAGCAGTCGTGGCAAATGGTCTGGTCTTCCATCGAGCCAGAGATGTCAAAGACGATAACGATATCGAGGGTGGTCACATTTTCGGCAATACCTTCATCGGCCACCGGCACATCGCCAAAACCAAAGAACTGCATAAAGTTCATATGCACATTAACCCGCCCGGAAACGCGAACTTTCTGGGAGCTGCCCCCATAGCCGCCACCGGCCGGATTGCAGCCGGTGGGGTTTACCTGGTAGGCCCCGGTATCAATCACAAAGGAGGCCTTGGGCGGGAAGCTTGCAGCCGGGATGTAGGTAGCGCCGGTAATAAGGTTGGTGGCGGTCACAGGAGTTGTGGCCGTCCAGAGGCCCTTTTCATAATAGTTGCCCGGATTGGTGTAGCCTACGGGCGGGGTAGCCAGGCAGCCTCTGACCAGTATTTCGGTGTCGCCGCCGACATCATAACCGTTCAGGCGGATGTACTCAACCACCCGGTCAATGGTGGCCTCCTCGTTGTTGTTAGAAAGTTCGGAGACGCCGGCCAGCACCCCGGCATCGGTCGTCCGGCCCACCTTAACCCGTTCGATGTAAACCAGGCCCAAATCCAGGGCCAGACCCAGCATGGCAATCAAGCCGATAAAGGCAAAGGTAAAGATGATAATACTTTGCCCCTTTTGTTCGTTGAGCGCCTTTAGATGTCTGGCTTTTAAGTTTAACAAGATTTTTCTTAACATAAAACCTCCGCCTGTAAATTACAAATCCTTGCTTTAGCTCCCCGCTTGATCCGCTGTCACCACGCCTTGTTGGGCGTCAATAACTACCCGGTGAATCTGCTGGGTTTGATTGTTCAAGCCGATGACCATCCAAACCGGGTCAGGGCTGTTGCCGGCGCTGCGCAGTTGAATTATCATCTCCAGGCCGGGCTGGCTGCCTAACATGGCGGCCCCGCCGTAATCCAACCACAGGGCCAGAGCCGTCGGGCTGTCAATCAGCCACTTATCGCCGGCAATTGGACGGGGCGGCAGCGTGACCGGGGCAACGTGTTCAATGGTTTCAACCTCGCCCTGCGGAGCGATGGTAACAAACAACAACCGCTCTTTGGCCGGCGAATAGAAGCGATAGACCCACCAGGTGGGTTCTCCCACCTGGGCCTGGCCGATAACCTTGGGCCAGGCGGCATTGGCCGAAACTAATTGGGCGTCGGCGGCCCAGGCCAGGGCTGCCGCCTGGGCCGGGCTGTATTGACGCAAACCAGTCACCTCGGCAAAAGCCACCGTATGAGTGGGTTGGGGCCGGACCGGGTTGGCGGGCTGGTCGGCCAGCGGTGTGGCAGTAGATTGAGTTTGCAGCACTAAAAACAGCACCACCATCACACTGAGACAGGCTAACGACAGCGCCCCGGTTAACAAGATCAGGTCACGACGGCGAATACGTTGAAACGCGCCCCAGACCGGCCGGCTACTGCGGCTGGGTTTACGGGTTGCGCTCCGGGTTGAAGATAGTTGTTTAGCGGCCAAAGTGAACCTTAGGCTCCTACTTTATGATAATGGGCAAGAACACACCGTTACTTTCTTCGCCCTGGTCAGAATCGTGGTTGGTAAAGGGTCCCCGGTAAGCAATCCGGTAGGCCAAGGCCGCGCCGCCCACACAACTCGAAGGGCTGGTATCTTTCATAAACACAAAGTGAAGCGCATTCCCCGACCCAACGGCCAAGTCAGGATCAATTGCATAGACTGACGAAGCATGCTCCAACGTTTCGGAGATAGGGGTGGTTTGCGCCGCAAAAAAGATATCGGAAGAACCGTTTGGCTCACTGGGGTCGGATGAACAAGAGGCGCTTTGCCTGGCCTGCCAAACTACGGCGGCGTTATTTGTGCCGCTGATGACCAGGCTGGGCCGCAGGCCAAATTCCTGGGGCGGCACTGTCGAAGTGGTAGATAACTTATCTTCACCCGTAGGGCCAGTTGCTGCTGGAACCCCGGAAGGAACATAATTTGGCCCAATGGACCAAGCCCCGCCTTCGTTGGTTGAGGCGGCATACATCAGGCTAAAATTGGAACCGCTGCGCCGGCCATCCCAAATGAGCGACACCTGCGAACCGCCGGCCACCATGGCCAGGTTGCTCAAACGGGTTTGGGTGTTGTTAATCTCAACGTCAATAACAAAATCCGCGCTGGCCTCGGTCCAACTATGGGGGCTGCCATTGGTTGAACGCCGGTACTCGACCGAGATGGCCTGATTAAAGGTGCTGCCGCCGCACAAAAAGGCCAGGTGCAATTTATTACCTCCGCTCGTCCAGCCCACCACCGGGTTGAGGGAAAAATTACCCGCGCAATTTCCCGCCGTAGCCGGATTAGCCGGCCAGTTGTTCACATTGTCGGCATTGGTGGAACGCTTTGATTCAATAATGCCGTCATTGGCCCAGACAACGTGCAGAAAATTACTACTGTCAACCACCACATCCGGCGCTCCCAGGCCGCCGTTCACCGTATCGGAGTGCACATTGGTGGTTCCTGGTACGCACTGGGGAGCGGCAGTGGGGAACAGGGTACACCGGGCGGTTTGAATGGCCGTACCGGTACCATTCACCCAGACCACATAAACTATATTATTCACCCCCGGCTTAAATGCCACCTGGGGGTTGCTGCCAAAGCCAATCAGGGCAGAAGTGACCCAAGTGCTGGCCGTGGCTGATTTCAGGTAGATGGCCCCGCTGCCCGAACCATTATCTTTGTAGTAGGCCAGGGCCAGGCGCGTCTTATCAGAGCTAATCTCAAGGTCCGGCGCGGCCCCGCCCGCGCTCGAAAGGAAGACCGGGTCATCGGGGCCGCCGATAGCCGCTACCGGCAGCAGCCCAAACAAAGCCAGGCTCATCGCCGCCAGCAGGATTGGGCTGGCAATTCTCAACAGGTTCAATTTGTAAATCAAACTCGTCTCCTTTCATCTATCGAAGCTGACCGATTGCTAGTAGACCGGGAATAAGTCGAGCCGCGTTTCCAGGGGGTTCTGCGGAGTATGTTCCGGTTTCAAGGTCACCTGGGTACTGGCGGTC
Organism: Anaerolineales bacterium; assembly: GCA_015075405.1. GTDB lineage: Bacteria > Chloroflexota > Anaerolineae > 4572-78 > J111 > DSQQ01. Next base: position 1,731,336 of record JABTUK010000001.1, on the reverse strand, counting down.
AGCGTTTCAATCTGGCTGGGATCATTAGGGTCTTCGATAGTATACTCAGCATAGAGAAAATAAGTTTTCCCAGCCGGCAAGTCATAAAAGTTGAATTTACCATTTTGGATCGAGAACGTTTTTTGGAAATCGCCGTTTTCGGCATAAGCCCAAACGGTAACGCCGGCAATTTTCTCCGGTCCTGAGGTGCCCAGCCGGTGCAGGACTACATCGCCGCTCAATCGGGTTGAGGCCGCCGGGACCGGCTGGGTGGTGCAGATACTCAAATCAATATCGTCAAAGAAAAACTGGCTCTTATGGGTTTGGCTGATGGCGTTGCCGTTATTGTAGAAGTAGAGATACAAATTCTGTCCGGCGTAACTGTTCAGGTCAACCCCGCCGGCCAGCGGCAGCGACTCGATGGTGGTTTGAAGCCAACCGGAGGAAGTGCCGGCCGGGGCCGAGGCGTTGTCGGGCGGCACATCACCACGGGCAATCTCGGTTGGGGTTGTCACCCGCGTGGCCGCGAGATTGGGTGCGGTGGCGATAAGGGCGTAATATCTATCGTTCGGGTCATCTCCATCATCCAGGTTGTTGGTATTGTAGAACAGGGTCAGTTTCAACGTTGTCCCCGCCAACAGTTGGCCAGGCATTGAAAACTGCTGCCAAAAGGCCGGTTCGCGGTAGGTGCCGGAGTAGCTGTGGGCCAGGAGCTGCCGGCTGCCAGTGCGCCCGCCGCTGCCGTAGCTCACCTGCTGGCCCTGAGCCAACTCCCAATCGCTGACCGCTTCAAAACTCTTGTTCTTGAGCGGGTTGGTGCAGATGGTCAGGCCGGGGGGAACGGTATCAGCAGGCGGAGCGCCTTGCGCCGGGCAGCCGGCCGTGTTGGAGTAAACAAAATTGTCAAAGTCGGCGGTGCCGTTGGTATTATTTACATAAGAAGCATTGAGCAGACCAACATAAAGCGTCGGGCTGATAACAATGGCGCGGCTGGCAAAGAGCTGCCATTGGGCCTCGCTGGGCGCGGTTGTTTGCTGGGCATAGTAAAAAGAGAAGTTTTTGCTATTAGGTTCGCGTTTGATGCGCAGCCAAACGGGTGAAGTGCTACTCACCGTGAGAATGCCATTGGGCGAACTGCTATCGCCGGTTGAGCCGTTGGTGTTGCGATAGCCATAAAAGAGGCGATATTTGCCGTTGCCGGTCGGCTCGCTATCGTTATCATAGGCCAAACTGAACTCGACCTTGGCGCTGGTGCTTCCCAGGCCGGCCCGCACCTCCAGACCGGCCTTGGCAAAGTTAGCGGTGGCAGGCGCGCCGTAAACCTGCACCCGCACATCCATGCCGGGGTCGGTGTTGACCTGAGCATTGTACATAAACACGTGGCCGCGGCTGCTGGCGGCGTCGTCGCTGCCGACGGTGCTGCGGCCGTCATTCCGCATCAGCAACCGGTTGGAAGAAATTTGGGGGTAACCGGAAACAATCGCTGTATCGGGGCCATACACCTGCGAAGTCCAGCCCGAAGGGCTGGTCCCGTTGGCGCCAGTAAACGCGTCGGTGACGAGGGAATAATTGCAACTGACCGTCACTGTATTGCTGAGGACATTATTAAATTCATTATTTTCATTAAAGACGAAATCAGAAGTGTCGGCGTAGCCATAGAGGGTGTGAGCGCCATAAGTGGTCAGAGTAAAAGATTTGCTAAAGCTAAAGGTATCGCCGCTTTGACCATAGGGGGCGACAATCGGCTGCTTCCAAAACTTGATATCGCCGGGGAAGGTAAACTGATTGGAATTATAGGCCGGCACCAACGGTGACGGGTCAACGTAAAAGTCAACATCAAAGTATCGGGAAATTGTGACCGGCTTGGTATTTTGGATCGTCACTGTCATGGGGACAGTGGTATTGATAGCGGCGGTGGCCGGCACTTGAACTTGAGTAACCTTCAGGTCGGCCGAGTCAATGGCCAGGGTAGTGGTGGCAACCAGGGCGTTGGGAGGAATGGTTTGGCGGGAATTGAGCGGATAAGGAATGCCATAGTTGTTTGGGCTGGCCGCCGGGCTGGTGATGGGCAGTTTGAGCAAGCTGTAATTGCGCTGGCCCTGGCCGCTGCTGTCGGTCTGGATGGTAAAAGGCTGGCCTGTATCTTCAACCAGGGCCACGCCGGCGTAAATAATCTGGTAGGCAGAGTTAGCGGCGTGGTGGGTCAGGCTAATGGTAATGGTGGTGTCGGGTAGCACTCGCGCCGGCGCAATGCGCGGGCCATCTAACACGGTGATAATCGGCAGCGAGGTGACGGTGAAAGGGCGCGAGGCCACTATATTAGAATTTTTAATAGAGGTAATGGTATGGTTTGTAACCGGGCCGGAGGCGGCCGCCGGCGGAATGACATAATTGAGGGCCGCATCCTGGGCCGGACCCACGTTAAAACTGTTTGAGACGGTGAAGGAACCAAACTTTAGGGAGTAGGGATTGTTGCCGGTGGGATGCTGATGCACCCGGATGGTCAGCAGGGAATTGACCGGCCAGGTGTAGCCGCCGTCAACGGTGATGAAGGGGCCGCTGGGCGTTTCGATTTCGATTTGCTTGGCGGCCACCTGGTTAGCGGCGCTGGGCGCAGCAGGCGGGCTGGATACGGCCGGGTGAGAGGTAAGATTGTAAGTACCGTTGGGCCAACCACTGGGCCAGCGGGGGTCGCCACCGGGCATAAGCACAGCCCAATTAAGGGGGGCCGTAGCATTACCTTGACTATCCATTGGCCCCACCTGGCCCAGACGAAGGCTGTTGCTGGCCGTACCGTCGCTAATGTAGACGTCATATTTTTTGCCGGGGGTGTGGTTAAGAAGTTGGATATAGATCCATTCACCCTGGGCAAACTTAGACTCGCCGCCGACGATGACGATTTGCGGGATGGGAATAAATAGATCGGTGAAGGCATGGGGGGTAGACAGATCGCTGACGCGGCGGCTTTCGATCTGGCAGGGTGTGCCGCCCGGCGGGCAGAGCCCCCCCACATTCGGCACCGTCCAGAGCGGGATGGAGGCATTACCAGCCACCCCGGAGGCAATTAGTTGTTGATAAGGTCCGCCATAGTTGAAGTAGACATTAAACAGTTCGTCCGGGTCGTGCCCGACCAGCTCAATCTTAAGCGAAGACTGCGGGGCCCAAACATTGCCCGGGGAACCTGTATCGGGATCTCTTAAGACGATACTGGCGATACTGCTTTGTCCAATTTTGACCAACTCTGCGGCAGTGGCCAGACGGTTACAACTGGTGGGTGAGGTACATTGGCCATCGCGGGTAGAAAAAAGCTCATACGAACCGGCGGGAATACTGGGGTCAATATAACATTCAAAGGTACCGGTATCCTGGGTGTTGGTATTGATGGCGTAATTCGGTGGGGGACAAAGCAAGCGGTAGGCACCGACATAGATATTGTAGGGGCCGGCTTGAGGCTGATGAAACTGCAGCAGCACCGACATGGTTTGATTATGGAACACGGTGTAATCGCTGGACGAAATCTTTTCACCGTTGGGGCCAACGCCGGTTTGGTCGGTATTGGTCAAGGGATTAGAACCCACCAAAGGCGCCGGCGGCTCGTTACCCAGCGAAGGGTCAAGTCCCTCGTTTTGCATGGTTAACTCGCCGCGCACCTGGATCGCACTGTCGGGCCGGCCCATCATGCCGTCAATGATGGCATCCAGGATGGGATCGAGCATCTCTACATTATAAAAAACGCTGACCTTGACGTTCAAGCCCTGGGTGCCGGGATAATCCATTATTTCTAGCGGCTTTGTCAGCGAGACGGTGGGGCTAATTTGCTGGCCGATCACCAAGACGCCATAACTTCCGGCCTGCTCGGTGCAAGTATAAACTCCGGAGGCATTGACTATTTCTTCAGCGGTACATTGTCTTCCAAGCGCCATCGTTCTGAGGCGTCTGTAGGCTATTTCCTGAATCGCTCTGACCCGGCGACTTTCATCGCAGATCCAGGGTGATGAAGCGCCATCCTGCCCTTCCGGGGATTGACAGGCATCGGGTTGTCCAGGTGTGGGGGTATAACCGGCGTTAATGTAGGGTTTGCCGGTAATAGCATAACGAGCCGCTTCTCTGGCTGCCGTCTGGACCGTGATATAGGCCCATATAATCCGGGCAGCTTCAACGATAGACAGCAGCGCTAATAACAGAAACGGTAAAATTAAAGCAAACTCAACCAGACCTTGAGCTTTTTCTTTTTTGCGTAACACGGGCCAACTCCTCAGACGGGTAAAACACGTCTCACGTTGATAATGTTTGTCTGTAGTAGAGTCCCGCATGGTTAAAAAAGGATACGGGGTAATGAAACCGGGGTAAAAATTTAAGGTTAGTTCTATTATAAGGTGGGCCGGAAAGTCATGTCAATGTGACCATAAGACTAAGTGATTGTCCAAAAATAAGTTCCCTCAAGTTCCTACGAGTTCCCAGGGAACTAAGGGAACTCAGAGTCGAAGGCCCCCTGTGGGTAGGAACTCAAAACGGGAAGTAAATTTTAGGCGTTCACTAAAACGACAAAAAAGAGTGCGGGGGTGAAGTCCGCACTCTGGGAGTCAAGTTAAGGGAAATCAGGCGGCGGGCACCCAAAATTGGATTTTGGTCCCTCGGCCCAGGGCGCTGTCAAATTCGATTTCACCGCCCAACATTTCCACCTGCTCTTGCATCGAACTCAACCCAATCGTTTTGCGCTGGCGGGCAGCGGTCAGGGCTTCGGCCACATCAAAGCCGCTGCCGTCATCCTCAATCACAACAATGGCCCGGTCCTCGGCAATACTGAGCGAAATCTGGACGTGGGTGGCATTGGCGTGGTCCCGCACATTTTTGAGCAGATTTTGAATGACCCGGAAAATGGTGACTTCGGTATGGGGCGGCAGGCGCTGGTCGCGGCCGCTGATGGTGAGATTGCAGGCAATCCCAGCTTTTTGCTCAAAATCCTCAATACTTTTCTTCAAGGTGGGGTTGAGACCCAAATCATCCAGCATCATGGGTCGCAAATCAAAAATAAATTCGCGCACCTTTTGAAAGGTATTGGTGACAGCCTGTTTCAGTTCGCTCAGTTCGGTGCGGGCCTTGACCGGGTCGGTATCGAACAATCGCTCGCAAATTTCGGCTTGCAGGATGAGGTTGGTCAGCGATTGGGCCGGGCCGTCGTGCAGTTGGTTAGCCAGACGCTGCCGCTCCGTTTCCTGGGCATTGATAATTTTAACAATGCCGCTCACCTGGCCGTTATCGCCGCTGTCCATTTCTCTGGGGCCGCCGCTGTCGCCCGCCGCAATCAGCGAACCGGAGACATCGAGAATCCGGCGCAGACTTTCGGCGTAGCGTTTGAGGTTCTCCTGCCGGCTCTGCAACTGCTCAACCTGGCCGCGCATCATAAACAGCCGCATCTGCGCCTCTTGGGCCGCGTTGTAGATTTCCTTGATATCCTGGCGCGGAATGGTATCAATGTTGCTTTCCATGGTCCGCACTTTGTTGGTCAGTTGAGCATTGCGCTGGGCTAACTTTTCCACTTCAGCCGAGCTTTGTTTGACCAGAATATCAATCTCTTTCAACTCTTTTTGAATCTGGTCATATTCACTACTGGTCTGCTCAACCACCTGCACCGGTGTTAGCGGAACGGCCGCCGGTTCTGCCGCTGAGGGTTTGTTGCCCCCTAAACTTTGCAAACGTTGTAAGGTCATGCGTGTAAGTCCCTCCTGAAAGGAGTAGTCAGTAGTCAGATGTCAGTAGTCAGTAGTCAGTAGTCAGACAATCTTTTCTGGCTACTGACATCTGACATCTACCCTACTTCTCTTCATCATCATGCAAGCGAATCCAGCCGCGCCTGACTGCATAGAGGGCAGCCTGGGTGCGGTCGTTGACGGCTAATTTGCGTAAGATACTGGTCATGTGGTTTTTGACGGTTTGGCGGCTGATACCCAGAGCGTAAGCCACCTCTTTATTGCTCTGGCCGCGGGCGATGTGCTGCAAAATTTCCATCTCGCGTGGAGAGAGGGGGGCAAACATTTCGTTGGGCATGCCGTCAACATAGGCCACTTTATCAAACTGCTGGAGCAGCCAAGTGGCTACTTCGGGCTTGTTCAAGACCTCGTCATCAACCACGTAGTTGCCTTTGCTCACCTGGCGAATCGCTTCAACCAGGCGGCGCGGAGTAATATCTTTGGGGAAGTAGGCGGCGGCGCCGGCTCGAACGGCGTGGAAGATTTGCTCATCATCATGATAGGCCGTGAGCATAATCACCGCCACTTCGGGCGCGGCTTGCTTTAGCTCGCGGGTGGCCTGCAAGCCATTCATGTGGGGCAGATTAATATCCATGATGACCACGTGCGGCAAAAGCTGCTTGGCCAGGCGCAGACCTTCTTCGCCATCGGCTACTTCCATGATGACTTCCAAATCCTCTTCGGCTTCCAGAACCCGGCGCAAGCCCTGCCGAAAAAGGGGATGGTCGTCAACCAGCATAATACTTGTTTTAGCCATGATTTGTCTCCTAGAGTGCAGGTGTCAAGTAGCAGGGTAGCAAGTAGCAGGTAACAGATTTGCTACCCTGCTACCTGCTACTCTTTTATAAATCAGGATAAGGAACCGATAAGATTACCTGGGTTCCCCGCTCCGAGTCGCTCAGTATCCTGAATTTGCCGTTCAACAGTTCGGCGTAATCCACCATTCTGGCCAGGCCCAGATTCTTTCTGGACTTACCGACCCGCTCGATATTTAGACCGATGCCATTATCAATGACACTAAAATGAAGCGATCCATCTTTTTCTTCAATAACCACTTCGATTTGAGTAGCGCCGGCGTGGCGCTGGACATTGGCTAGGGCTTCTTGAATGACCCGAAAAATAGTAATTTCGACAATGCTGGGCAGGCGGCCGATAGTGGTATTGACCCGCAACTGGGTTTTGAGGCCGGTCCTGGTTTCAAACTGTTCCAGGTAACGCCGGATACCGGCGCCCAGGCCAAAACTACCCAGGATGGTGGCCGGTTCCAAATCTACAATTAATTGGCGAATATCGGCCAGGCCCGCTTCTAATTCGGCCTGCAAAGCGGCCAGGCCGGCATCCACGGCCTCTTTATCGCTGGCCAGCAGGGTCCGGCAGGAGGCCAGTTCAAACACGCCGTTGGCCAATAACTGGCCCACGCTGTTTTCCAGATCGTGGGCCAGTTGAGCGCGTTCCTCTTCCTGGCTCTGCAAAATTCTAATGCGGGGCCAATGAGAATCATCGGGAGGGGGCGCATCGAGGCCATTTTGCAGGTAGGCATACAAAGCCCCGCTCTGCTCCGATAAACGAGCAAGCTGCCGCCCGACCTGTTGCAACCGCACCACCTGATCACTTTTGGCCGCATCGCGCCCATTTTCCGGCTCGTGGAGCGCTTGTTCATACTTTAAAAGGGCCGCCTGGGCCAACTCGTGCAGGTGATGCTCTGTTTCCTGCAAGGCGACGCTAATTTTAGCCCAAAATTGTTCCATCTCGGCGCTGTTGTGGTTCATCAACCTTGTTTGACCCCCATCGCGTTTCTATAGTATACCATAACCAATCCATACATGTCCAGAAAAATTTTAAGAGAGTGGTAAGGGGTCAGTAGTCAGTAGCCAGTAATCAGTAATCAGTAGTCAGTAATCAGTAATCAGTAGCCGGTAACCAGTGTTTGACTGCTCACTGATTACTGCTCACTGCTCACTGGTTACATCAATCTGATAAACGGTCATATTGTCGCCGCCGGCCTGGGGAGACCAGGGGGACTGGGTACTGTATAACCGGGTTAGCCGGGGGCTTTGGGTTAAACTGGGATACCAGGAGGGAAATGTGACCAGGTAAGCGGCCTGCCGGGCTGTTACAAAACGGAGTAAAGCCGGCTCATCGCGGATGATGGGAATGATTTCCGGGGTGACCAAACCGGCCAGGTCAATCAGGGGGCGCTCGGTGAAGTAGCCAATCGCCCCAATATCATGCGCGGCGATCAGCGTGCCGGGCGGGGTTTGGGCAGCCAGCCAGCGGGCGGCCGCTACCATCTCGCTCTCGATAAAGCGCACATCGCGGCCATACGCCTGCGCCCCGATAAAGGTAAAGGCCAGCGCCAGCAAAGCCAGCGACAGCACCCAGGCCCGGCTCAGCGCCCGCCCCACCACACTGCGGCGGGGAACTTTTTGGAGCAGCCGGGCCGTGCCCCAGACGCCCAGTAAAATGATCCAGGCAATGGCCGGAATTTGATAGCGGCCATGTTGATAAGTAACCGGCAGTCGAAGCGCGTACAACAGCAAAAAGCCAATCCACCAGCCCCAGATGAAGAGCAAGTTCCAACGCCGCTCTTTGAAGGTCAACCAGGCCCCGAAGGCCAGGCCAGGGGCTAATAAAAACTGCGCCCCAATAAAAACAACCCGAAAGACGCCTTGCACCGTTTCGGCCGGCTGGCTGAAATTGCCCCAAAGCCGCCACCACAGCGGAACCTTTTCCAGAATAACCCGGTACTCCGCTTGCTTGGCGTAAAAAGTGTTAGGAAACGGCAAACCCGTATTCCACAAATGAAAGGCGACATAAGGAACCAGCAGCAAAACTACACCGGTGACCAGCCAGAAAACACGGAACTGAGGGAACTGGGGGGAACTGAGGGGAACTGAGGGAGGAACCAAATTTCCCTCAGCTCCTTTAATTCCTTCAGTTCCTTTGAGTTCCCTTCTCTGCCGCCAGCCTTGATAGATCATATCCAACCCAATCAACCCGATCAAGCCCAAGCCCTCTGGACGAGTCAAAATGAGCAGACCGCCGATGAGTCCGAGGCCAAAATCTGCGAATGGTGAATATTCGCCTATTCGCCTATTCGCCATTCGCTGATTCGCCATTCGTTTTCCGGCCAGGTACCGCTCCACCAGCCACAGCGACAGCCAGACAAACAAGATGGTTTCCATACCCGACACAGCGGCCCAGATCAGGTGCCACTCGAATAGGCAGAATAAGCCGGCCCATTTGCCGATACCGGGCTGTTCTGGGAAAAGGTGGTTAGCCAGGCGGGCGACGGTCCAGCCGGTCAAACCCAAAAAAACCAAGCCCAGGCCGTAGGCCCAAATTTTGAAGGAGACGCCGAGCAAGTAGCCCAGGCTCAACAGAAATGACCAGAGCGGCGCCGTCGAGCCGGCGCTGGGCACACCGGGGACAAAGGCCAACTGCCCGCTGCGGGCCAGGTTGCGGGCGTAGGTTTGGTGAATCCAGGCATCGTCGAGGGGGAAGCCGGAAAAGCCAAAGCCCCAGGCGGCGACGGTCAGGTAGAATAGGCCCAGGGCAAACGCACCTGCTAGCCAGAGGGTGAGGGCGCGAGGAGGCGAAGAGGCGAGGAGGCGAGGACGCAAGAATACTTTAGTCATTTAACTTCGCCCCTTCATTTCCCTATTTCTTCGCCTCTTCGTCTCACTGCTGGTTGAGTTTGAAAATGTAAACCGGCTGGCCGGTATCATCGGTAAATGTCTGGACCAGGGAGAGGCCGGAGTGGGTGACGGTTTTGGTGTAAATTGCGGTGAGGGGAGCGGGATGATTGTGATCCAGAATAAGATAATCGGCCTTGTAGCGCCGGGCGGCTTGCAAGGTTGTGGTGATGTTTTCATTGGGCACGATGACGCTCAACCCACCGCCATGATAACGATAGGCAGGCGGGTTGCCGATCATCACCGTAGCCGTGGGGTTGGCCTGGGCCACCCAGGCGGCGATGGCCGGATAAAGGGCGTCGGCGCTGTTCCAGGCGTTATTTTTTAGCACCCGTCCGTAGTAAATAAAGCTGCTCAGGCCGACGGCAATTAATACTAACCCCACCCCAAAAAATTGTTTGGCTACAGCGGCATCCCAGCGGCGACGGCGAGCCGCGATCCACTCGATGGCCTGCTCCAGACCGACCAGCGCCGTTGCATAAATAAAGGGCAGCAGGGCTGCGCCGGAGTGGAACAGTCCCCCGCGCGCGCCGGGAAAGGCAAAAAACAGGGTCATCACCGCAAACAGCAGCGCCGCGTAGAGTCCGGCCAGTTGGATCAACCCATGGCGGCGCAAGGACCAGCCTCCCAGCAGCGCCAACGGAGCCAGAAAGATCATGCCCCAAACAGCCAACACCGTTTGCAGGTTGATTGTTAGCGCCCACCAGCGGCCTTGCAGGGCCGGCCCCAACCCTTGCGCCAGGAAGGTCCGGGCCGACAACTCCCGGCCATAACTAAATAACTCATCATAATTGTTTAGCCAGATTGTTTGAGAACCGGCTGCTGGCAAGAAGGCGCCGGTCACTTGCCAGTTGCGGATAAACCAAGGGGTCATAATAAGCAGGTAGCCGAGAAGGAGGAGCGTGAGGCGTGAGGCGTGAGACGTGAGACGTGAGGCGTGAGACGTGAGGCGTAAATCGTAAATCGTAAATCGTAAATCGTAAATCATAAATCGTAATAGGTAAAGCAACAGGATGCTGATAAGTACCAGTGGGCCATCGGCGCGGGCCAGGTGGGCCAGGCCGGCAAAGATTCCGGCGGCGAAAAGCCAGAGTGGGGGTTGGGGGTTGAGGGTTGGGGGTTGGGGGTTAGATTGTTTTAGTCCGTGTTCGTCAGTTCTTACTGCGTACTCCTTACTCCCTACTCCCTCCATCCCCTGCCAGGCAGCTAATAGCGCCAGCGAGCCGGTGATAGCAAAGGGGGTGAAGTTGTCAATGGCGGTCCAATAGGGAAAATAAAAGCCGCTAAAAATTGCCAACAGGCCGGCCAGCCAGGCCAATCGGCGCTGGCCTGAGAGATGATAAGCAACCAGGTAAGCGATTGGGGCCAACAGCGCCGAAAGCAGCACAAAGGGTATCTGAGCGGCCCGATAGGAAGCGCCGCCTACGGCCATACCCAGCCAGGCCAGGATCGAGGTCAAGGGCATCCAATAGAGGTGGCTGGGTTGGGGGGGCGGGCCGGGCTGGCCCAGGTAATTCCAGACAAAATCTTCCACAAAGCCGCGCCCAGCCAGCAAATTGAGCGCGTTGACATAGGAGTAGGCGGCGTCCATGTAGTTGGGCTGCTGCTGCGGCCAGGCAGTCAGGAGGCGAATCAAGCAGGCCAGGCCAAACAGGATGAGCAAATCCTGGCGGCGAACTTTTGGAGCATGGGGAGATTGAAGGCTGGTCACTGAATTACCTTTCGATATGAAACAACTTGACCAGGTAGCCGCGCAGTGTGTAGGTTTTGAGGAGGGTGGCGTGTTTCATATCCTCCGGATAGAGTTTATACAATCCCTCTTCATTAAAAGGACCATCTTTCAAAACGCTATCGGCATCCACTGCCACATGAGTAATTTGGGGGTCGAAGGTGCTTTGAGGCACATCGGTATTGTAAGTATAAAAGGGCAGGGCTGGCAGGTCGTTTTCCAGGGCTAACACATAGGCATAGGATCCCCCCAAAAAAGCGTCTGCCCCCAACTCCCGGCTGATTTGGCGTGAGGCTTCGACAATAGTAAATTCCGTCGCTCTGGCCCAGGACCAATACTGGTAAAGGTCGCTCAGGGTGATAGCCACGATCAGGATGAAGGCGATCAAAGCGCGAACCGCGGGCGAGGGAAGTACCGGGCTGGTCTGTTTTCTCCTCTCCAACCAGCCCACAAAAGCCAAAACACCGACCAGCGCCAATAGCAGCGCACCAATCAGGACAGCAAACAAAATCGGCAGATCAAGGATCACTTGATAATCAACCAGATTCACACCCAGATATAAAGCGTAGCCCAGCTTTACCCCTCCGGCTAGTAGTTGATACAGAAAGTAGGTTAAACCGATGAGGACAAAGACAAGCTGTAACCGACCAAACCGAGCCGGCAAGAACAGGCGATCCGAGTGCAGCCAGCGATCCAGAGCCAGTGCCGCCGTCAAACTCAGCGGGGGAATCAGGCCGATCATAAAGCGGAAAGGCTGGCTGTTTGAAGCCAACAGCATCAGGATTGTAAAGACCAAATAGAGCAACATGATGATCTCGCTCATAGCTAATCGGGACCGATTTTTACCCAATGTCTGAGCGCCACGATAGAAAAGATAAGCATACGCCAGCCCAAACAGGGGAAATATCCGCACAAAAAAGCCGGAATAGAGGCCAAATTGCAGGACCGAGACCATGGCAAAGCGCACATTTTCTTCAAAGCCACGCTCAGGGTTGAAGGTGCGGGTGGAGACATCGGAGGGCAGGATGGTCTCAATAGGAGTGGCCTGGAACAGGTGAATCCAGCCTAGCCCAGCCATCAACCCTGCTCCGGCCAGAAAGAGCAGCAGCGGGGACCAAACCTGGGGGTGACGCTCTCGCCAGCGCCGCCAGGTTAAGATTAATAACCCCGCCACAGCGGCGGCCAGAAAGGTGACCCCGGCTATTTTAATATACAAAACACAAAACAGGCTAACGAACCCGGAGAGAAAAAACCAGCCTGACCAGTGGAGTCCGCGGCCCCAGCAATAAAGCGCCAGCGCCAGGCCGCAGGCTAACGGGGTATAAACCATCGGAATGCGATTATAAATGAGAAAAGGGTAATTCAGAGTTATAAAGAGGGCGCTAAAAAGCGCCGCGCGCCGCCCAAACTGTTGGTGGGCAAAAGCAGCGGTAAACACAATCGCCAGCAGGCTGGTACTCACCGCAATGAGATTGGCCTGCCAATAGCCAACCCCCAGGATGGAGAAAAATCCGTAGGCCAGCCAGGTCAAGGCCGGCTGCCGGTAAGGTGGTGGTTGGACGCCAAAGAGAACCCAATCACGGGCAAAGCCAATTGTATTCGGCCCGTCGGTGCTCAAATCTTGCGAACGGGTCAGGTAGATTGGGGCGTCGGCGGTGAGGGCGTACAGGCGCAGGGCTGCGGCCAGCAGCAAAATGGCAACCATGCCCATCAGATAAGTACGACGAGAGAGACTATTTATCTGTAGCATATTTCAAGATGTAAACTCCACCCATCTGGGTTTCTTCCAAGAGGCGATAATGGTTGTCAAAATAGTCTTTTTGGGCCAGTTGGTAATCAATAGCCTGGTCCAGGCCAAGCACTAACCAGACCTGATCATGTCCTTGAGTAGCCAGAGCAAGTTCTTGTTTTGGGGCGGTTACGGCTGCGACAATGGCCTGGGAGGGAGCATTGTCGCGCGCAATTTTCGGGTCGCCTGGCAACAGAATCTGTTCCATCGCCGGGTTGTAGACCCAAAAAGGCAGGTATGAACCTTCACTGGGGTGTAGGGTCACTTCATCAGCCTGGGCATGTTCACGGATGTAGGCGGCGGCTTCATCCCAGGGGGGTTTAGCATAAGCCGGATTGAAATAATAATTAACCAGTGATATTCCCATAACCGCCAGAACAGGCGCAAACAAGGCTTGATTAAGCCGGGGACGAGGGACATGAATCAACCCCCAGCCCACCAGCAGATAAAGCGGCAACGACGCGGTCAGAACAGTCCGCAATTGAAAAATCGGGCGAACCAGGGAAACCAGATAGGTACCCAACAACGGGACCAGCATCCAAAGCAGCAACCAGAGCAGCGCCTGGCGATGATCGCTACCGTTCATTAAAGCATGCCGAGCATTGTTGAGAATGGCAAAGACAACAAAAAGGGTCACAACCAGGGCCACAGCCACCCAAAAGGCCGGCAGCGACACCCCCACAAAAAAGCCGCTGAGGGTGGTCAGGAGACTTAGCAGATGGGGTGTTTCGATCCAATAGGAGGCCAGCACCGACCGGGTTTGGCTGAAAAAGACACTTAACCAGGGCAGGTAGAGCACAGCCACGAGGCCCATACTCAGGCCAAAAAACAACAACCGCTCCCGGCGACGATCAACCCATAGCAAGTAAAGCCCCATGGCCAAAAAAACCGGGAAACTGAAATAAGCAGTATAGCTGGCCAGCATCGCTGCTAAAACAAACACCCCCCACCGGCGGGGGTGATTATCCCGCAGGGCACGGCTAAAAGCCCAGCCACAGAAACCCGTCAACAAGAGCAACAGGGTATACATCCGGGCTTCCTGAGCATAAAAAAGTTGAATAGGGGAAAGCGTCATCATGAAGGCGCTGGTCAGGCCAACCTTTTCATCAAAAAGGTCTCGCCCGATAAGATATACCATCAGGATGGCCCCGACACTGCTCAGGACCGAGGGCAGTCTGACGATAAATTCGCTCTGCCCCAGCAGCAGAAAAAGTTTCACCAGCAAAAAGTAAAGCGGCGGATGCACGTCTGCGGCTGTAATTGCGACTAGATCGGCTATTGGTTTTTGGGCCAACAGAATGGTCAAAGCTTCGTCGTGCCAAAAGGACCACGCACCCAAATGAAACAACCGCAGGGCGAGGGCCAGCCCAACCAGCCACCACAACCAGTTTTGCCGGACGATCAGTTGATGAAACTTGGCTCCAAGAGCAGTCATATAGATGTCCAGATAAATTTTGCTCGCTTTGCGCGCCTTTGGCGGTGTGTGAGTGCGTCTTGCGTGTTGCCTCTTACGTAAAAGGGAACACGCAAGACGCAACACGTATGTCATTTATTTTAGCCGATAAAGCTGATACGCCCCAGCCACCTCAAAAACCGGCTCAAAATAGTCAGCTTCCAGCACGGCTAATTGCTCCAGAGCCGGCGCGGACAAAGCTTCCGTCTCTTCCCGTTTGATAAATTCCAACCCTTGACGGTGCAGCAATACATGCGTAATTCCCGCCTGTTTCCAGGCAGCAGCGATATTGGCGGCGCTGCCGTAGAGATAGTGGTCGTGAGCCAATTGGTCCAGAATGCTGTCGGGGCGGCACTCAACCTGGCAAAAGTAGCTGCGCGGCTCCCACAAAAACAGCACCACGGCTTGGGCCGGCAATGTTTGATTCAACTGTTCCATGGTAGCATAGTACGCCCCCAAGCGGCGAGTCAAATACTCGGATCGTGTCTCCTGCCCGGTCAAATAGGCCAGGGGGTTGACCTGGGCAAAGTTCAGGCTCAACTCGACCAGGTTGAGGGTCAGCGCCAGTCCAATCAACAAATTGACAAAGCGGCGCAGCGAAAACTGAGGCCGGTCCAGGTGAGCCAAATCCTGCCACAGCCAGCCGACCACCGGACTCAAGGCTGCCAGGCAGGGCAGCAGCAAGCGCGACTGCCACAACGAGCGCGACCAGATCACCCCCAACATCCAGAAGAGAAATTGGGCCAGCGCAAAAATGAGCAGAACATCCAGAGCCGGGGGACGTTCCGGCGCGCGGGCGCGATAGCGAAACACCCCATACAGCAGGATCAACGGCAGAAACGCTAGAAACAGCGGCCCGGTGCGCCCATCAAAATAATTGACATCCCGCACGCCCAACATCGCCAGCATGGGCAAGACAGCCAGAGTTTTTAAGTCGAAACCGATGCCCGTACCCGCCTGGGCATACCAATCGGCCCGGAATTGATCCCAAAACAGGCCATCGAACAGGCTGGACAAAAACGGGTAAAAAGGATTGCCGGTGAAGAAGAAATTTTTGAGATACCAGGGCAGGGCGATGAGGAGGGCCGGAAGGGTGAAGGAGAAGATAGAGGATAGAGGATAGAGGATAGAGGATAGTGAGAGGGGAGTGGTGAATTTTTTGCGCATCAACCACCATAATAAGATCAGGCCAACGGTTAGCGGGCCGATGAAGCTGGTGTATTTCAAGCTCATAGACAGCCCGGCGAAAAGACCACTCAGAACCAGCCAGTGAAGGTTGAAGGTTGAAGGTTGGAGATTGGAGATTGGAGATTGGAGATTGGAGATTGGAGATTGGGCTGCCGAGCGTGAAGCGACTGGTGTAGAGGTTGGAGCGCCACCTTCTGATTTCTGACTACTGACTACTGATCTCTGATTACTGACCCCTGACCCCTGACCCCTAACCCCTAACCCCCTGAGCAAAGCGTACAGCGCCGCCAATTGATAAAAGGCCAGGGCCAGATCGTTGTAGGCCCAGCCGGCCAGGGTGACGATCATGGGCATGGAGAGCAGAACCAGCACCGACGGCCAGGCCGACTCGCGGCTGAGGTGACGGCGGGCGGTCAGGTAGACCAGCCCGGTTAGCAGCAGGCCGTAGAGGGTGTGGCTGAGTTTGGCCGCAATATCGCCGCGCAGGA
The DNA here is from genome assembly GCA_015075405.1 of Anaerolineales bacterium. Classification (GTDB taxonomy): domain Bacteria; phylum Chloroflexota; class Anaerolineae; order 4572-78; family J111; genus DSQQ01. The sequence continues at coordinate 1,715,265 of JABTUK010000001.1, read as the reverse complement.
GCATAGCGTAGGTGAACAACATTTCGGCCAGGAAAGGGAAGTTGAAATGCGGCACGTCGAAACCGGAGGTGATCCGGTGGGCCTGGATAAACAACTTGGGGGCCGTCAGGTGGTAAAAGAGGCCGTCCCAATCAATCGGCGGGAGCAGCGCCACAAGCAGGGTAAACAATCCGACCAGAAACAGGTAAAACATGGTCAACCGGTTCGGACGGTTGGCCGGCCAGCGGAGACGCCGATACAGGGCTAAAAAATCGGGCCACAGGGCCAGGCTCAGCAGCAGGCTGAGGCTCATAAAAAGCCAGCGGTAAAGCAGTCCGGCCAGCCCTACCCCTAACGTAATTAGCCCCAAAGCGCCCAGGCCGAGGCCGCAGCCGAGAATGAGGAGTTCGGTGGTGGAGGGTTGGAAGGCTGGAAGGCTGGAGGATTGGAGGGTTGGAGGGTTGGAGGGTGGTAGTTTTTGCAACCAGCGCAACAGGCGATGGCCCAGGCCCAATCCTAATAAACCGAGCCAGGCGGCGGTCAGCAAGTCGAGCAGGGCGTTGGCCAGGGCTGCGGCCGCAGCCGGGGTAAAGGGTTTCTGCACCAAATAAAAGCTGCCGAAGCTGGCAAAAAGCCAGATCAGCAGCAGCCCCAAACCCAAGAGAGAAATTAGATGACGGTTATGCATGTTTCGGCAGTCATTGAGCTAAGTTAACCCAAGTTCGACATTTTACCGAAAATCACCCTTCGATACGGGCTAACGCCCTACTCAGGATGATTTTCGGCTTAAATATCGCATCCTGAGTAGCTCTGAGCGAAGCGAAGGGCGTATCGAAGGATGCGTTTACAAAAACTCCGAACTCCGATTAAGTTACGGTACCGGCGACTCGGCCATAAAAGGCCGGCGATACCACAGCAGTGCGGCCAAGATGAGAAACGGGAGGGGCAGGTAAAGCTCCGGGCCTTCAAAATTACCCTTCACCGTAGCCGCAAACAGCACCCACAGCCCCACCAAACTGACCAGTTGAAGAACCAGCACCCAAATATTCCCATGCGGAATGCGCCGGCTGAGGCTGACAAATAATAAAAACAGCGGCAAAAGCAGCACAATATAATTGGTCGTAGCCGCCCGAGGCGTAATCAGGTTCGTTGTCAAGAGGGTCAAGCCGACCAGCCAGTGAAACGCCTGGGGTTGATGGCGATAATGCCACCAGGCGTAGCCGGTCAAACTCAGCAGCGCCACAATCATTATGACCTCGCCGCCCTGGCCCAAAGCCGGAACATAAACGTGGCTGATGATCCAAACAGGCGACCCGATATTGGTGTAGCCAAGGGCTTGGTAAGAGTTGTAGGTCAGCAGTTGGTTGGCAAAATCCAGCAGCCAACTGGGGACCAACAGCAGCGACAGCCCCACCAACAAGGTCAGAGTTCCACCAAAGTAGGCCAAAAATTGCCCGCGCTTTTGTTGCCAGCCCCACCACAACAGGGCCGGAATAATCAAATAGACCATTTGCGGCTTGATGGTGCAAAAAGCCAAAGCAATCCCCGCCAGGGGGTCTGCCCGCCGGTGCAAAGCCCACAGCGACAACGCCAGTCCCAGATACACTAATCCAGCCACCTGGCCCAATAGAATGGTCCGCGCTCCGTGATAAAAAACAACCACCCAGACGGCGGTGAAGGCAGCCAGCCACAAGGGTGGCCGCCAGCGGTACATGTCCATAGTCAAAAAAGCCGCCCCAAACAAAGCCGCCTCCAGCAGCGACAACCAGATGGCCGAGGCCCAAGCGTAGGGCAAATAGACCAGCGGCCAGATCAAAATAGCCACATAAAAAGGGTAGGCAAAGGGACCGGGGTCTTCGTTTGCTTTAGCCGGACGGCCATAAATTCCCTGTTGGATTTGCAGTGTAGCTTCGTCCGAATACGGATTCAGGCCGTTCAGCCAAAAGGCCCGCGCCCCGCCCCAGCGCGAGTAAAAATCGTTAGCGCCGGGATATTTGGAGGTAAAGACAGTGTAAACCGCAAACACATGCAGGGCAAACAGGATGAGCGAGAGCAGCAGGCCAATGAGAACCAGGGACAAGTTGCGGCGGATAGAAGTCATCGCGGCGTGACGCTCCGGCGGAAAAATGAAATCAGGTCTGGCCAGGGCACAAACAAAAGCCAGGCCGTAAGCGGGGTAACCACGCTGCCCAACTCGCCCAGCGGCAAGCTGGTGTAGGCAATGACGACGATCAGGAAGATTAAAAAGGCCAGCCTGCGCCGAGCCACTATCTGCCCCAGGATGGGCAGCAGCAGTACCCCATCATAAGCGCGGGTGTAAGGGGTGATAATCAAAACAGCGGCTAACATGGCCGACCACCAGGCCGGGGTCAAATCTTTCGCGCGCCAGACCCAAAGTATCATCACCGCAATAACCCCCACCCGCACCAACCCGGCAGTCCACTGAGGGAGCTGCCACAAGAGCAACTCGCGTTCTAAGGTTGATTGCCACAAAGGAGCGGGCAAAGCTCCAGTATTCGCCGCTGTCGTCAGGAGCCAGGCCGGCGCAATCAGCCAGACCAGAATCAGAAAGGCTATTCCGCCGCCCACCACCCATCCTAAACGGGGGTCACGTCGCCACCCTAACCACAGGCCCAACGGTAAAACAATAAACAAACCGAGCTGCGGTTTGATGCCCATCAAGATGATGCCTAGCAAAATGAACAAGGCGCTCCAAACACTTGTTTGGGTTGTAGCAACTTGGGTAATTGCTAAAATAGCGCCCAAAAAAACCAGCGCCGTTGGCTGGCCGTACAAAATGCCAATGAGCGACCAAGGCAGGGTCGCCAGGGCCAAAAACCAAGCGCCCTTAAAGCCCCACCAGCCCATACTAGCAAGCCCCAGGCAGGTAACAACAATCAAAAAGATCATCCACTCGGCCCGCGCAATTTCAAAAGGAAGCAGGCCAAAGGGCAACAAAACTACCAAAAACCAGGGCGGGCTGTAAAAAACGGGCGGCGTACCTTGATCGGTCATTTGGTACGCGCTGGTGTAGGGATTTTGACCTGCCAGGGCATAACGAATAGCCGGATAGAAAGTTTGGTCAAAATCACGCATGCGGGGCATGTGCGGGGCAGCCAGAATACCTAAAACAGCCAGGGTTAAGATGACACCCCCGCTCAAGGCAATTTTTTGAGTGAGGGTTAAACTTTGATAGGTGGTGGTTCTTGGATTAATCACCCAGGTATCCCGTAATTTATCGTCCCAGGGCCATACTGCCGGGCAGGGAATGGCCGCTGGCCTCGCTGGATAGGGGGGCGGCGTGTGCGCCTAGCATTAACGGCCAGGTGAGCAAGCCCAGCCAGACCGGCATAGTAAAGCGATACACGGCTTCAGCGGCGCTGATATGAACGCCCGTCGGCCCACTCACCACCAGAGGCGTTATAAAAGCCGCCAGCCCGGCGATAAAAAAAACGATAAAGCTCCACCAGACCCAGCGACTATAAGCCGGATAAAGCGCCTCAAACCCATGCAGCAGAATCACCAAAACCGGCCCCATCAAAACGATATTGAGCATACCAAAGATGGGCATAATTAACGCCGTCAGGCAGACCGTCCAGGCCAGCAGCCCACTGAATTGGATCGAATGGGCTGGATACGCCCGCAGCCGCACGGCCAACCCAACCGTTATTCCTACCAGGCCCAGGCTGACCAGCTGATAAGGATTCCAAACCCGATCCACGATGGACAGCACGGGCGGATAGCTGGACAATCCCTGCGCAAACGTCACTACCCAATTAGGTTCCAGTAATTCGGGCACAGCCCACAGCAAGGCTACGGTCAAGGCCAGGCCCAGCCAAAACAGACGCCGTTCTCGCCGTAACCCGCTCCAGATTAACAAAGTCAGAATTGTGACCAGGGCCATCTGAGGTTTAAACAACATGGCCCCGGCGCATACCCCGGCCAGCAGATATTTTTGCCGGTATAATCCATAATACGTTAAAGCCAGCGCAAACGCAACCAGCGAGTTAAATTGGGCATAAACCGTGTGCTGCAAAACCGGGACAGAGGTTGTCATTAATAACAACAGCCAGGTTAAACGGTTAACCGAGAAGGTGGGGTTGAGCAGCCGGGCAAAGATAACCATACTCAACCATAAACACCACAGCCCAAAAATTATCCAAAAGGTGACGGCAATTTCGTAGGGCAGCAAAGATAAAGGGGCGGTAAAAATCAACAGGCTGGCCGGGTAGTAGAAGCGAAAATCGTACACCTGGGGCCAACCCGTAATTTGAGAGAGTTCATAAGCATTGGCCCAATCGTACAGACCGCGGCCGGTGGTTAGCAGCATTTTTGAGGCGTACCACCGCGCAAAAAAATCGTTGGCATACCGTTGATTGGGCAGGTTGGGCAAGAGGTAAGCGATCCCAACACTATAAATGAGACCTACCAGGGCCAGGATGACAAGTTTGAAGCGATCGGTGGTGTTTTCTGGGTTCATGAACAGGTCAGGTTAAATTTGCCCTCATTGTACCATGAGAGCGGCCAGGCGGGGAGAGACTGATGGTACTACACGGGAACGTTAAACGTTGGAACGTTAAATGTTTCAACATTTAACATTCTAACTTTCAACGTTCAACCCTTACGGGCGGACTAGTCGCAGTTCGATCCAGGTGGCCCAATCATAGCTCAGACTGGCCCCGCCCTTAACCCGCAGGGTGAACGTCCCGGTTTGACCGGGTGGCAGCGAGGTCAAAGCCTGCCGGATGGTAACAGGCGTATCTTCATATTTGACCGATTTGGAGAAGAGCAGTTGATCCGGCCCATTGGCCGGTTTGAACGACATCTCAAAAGTTACGCCGTCGTCGTTGATGGCCGCGGCTTTGGGCAAGCCGAGGCTGCCAATGAGGGCGTCGGTAGGCTGAAGCGGGGTATCCACCTGATAGACGCCTTCAATCAAGCCCAATTCCAGGTGAGGATGCGTCAGCAAAACATTACCCGGAACGGTTGTCTCGCCTCTAAATTCGGCGGGACCGAGGGCGACCAACCCCTGCGGGTCGGGAATGATCAGGTTGCGGTCAATCGGCGTTTCAGTCACCGTATAAGTTGTGCCGCCCGCCGACCACTGAGCCTGAGCCGCCTTGGCCACAAAATCGTATAACAGGGTGGCATTAGCCTCGTCTACCCGCAGAATGCCCGGCACCACTTTGATTTCAAGGTATAAGTCCGGGCCAAACGGCTCGCCATCCAATCCCACAAGCTGCCAGTTGCCGCGATACGTGCCGGGCAAATCGGGCGCGACCATGGGGATGGTAATTGAGCCGGTCGCTTCCGGCTCGACCCGCTCGACCAGGGGCACACTTTCCGGCGCACCCATCAGGTCACCCTCGATAAAGCGGACCGCATACCCGCCGCCCCAGGGACAATCGCCGTAATTGGTCACCGACCAGACCTTTTCAAACGGCTCACCGGGCGCAAATTCCGTGCCATCCTTGACCGTCACATCACCGGCAAAGCGGCCTTTGTTGGCGCAGCCGGCCGGCAGGGCGATGGTGGGCAATGGGGTCGGCTGCGGCCGAGCGGGGGTAGGGGCGATGACATCGCCGGCCTGAACACTGACTGCCTCGGTGGGGGTCGGCAGGGGCGAATTGTTGGCCGCGACCAGGGTAGCGCTTGAAGTTAAGGTGGGTTGGGCCTGGAGCGCAGTTTGGCTGGGAGGTGTGGCCGGGGGAGAAGCAACGGGGCTATTTTCGGCCAAAGCTGCTTCCGTTGTAACAGTCAGGGCAGGGTTGGTTCCCGCTGAAACAGTCTCAGATGAGTCGCTCTCTGCCGCCAGCAAATAACGGCCGGCCAGAAAGCCCAGCAGACTAAAGAGCAGCACCGCCACCACCGCCGCTCCGTAAATCGGCCAGCGCCGCTGGACTGGTGGCTGGGGAGTAAAACCCGGCACGGGCAACGTCACCGGCGGCAGCGGGCGGGTACTGGTTTTAATTTTGGTCAGGTTGTCCCAGTCGGGGGCCAGGGGCAGCGTTTGGCGGGCCGGCGCTGCTTGCGTGACCGGCTTCGCCAACACGCGGCTCATACTCACCGCCAGGGTATCCCGGCAGCCACGTTTGGCCGCCATTTCAACCAGGCGGCGGCTGGCTACTTCCGGCGGGTTTTGAGTCACTGTTTGAGCAATTTCGGTCTCGCTAACGTAGCCGGTCAGGCCGCCGCTGCACAAGACCACCATATCACCGGGAAAGAGACGGCGCGAGAACAGGTCAATTTTGACAAGTTCGCTTAAACCCAGGGCGCAGGAGGGGGTGGAGAGTTGGAAGGTTGGAAGGTTGGAAGGTTGGAAGGTTGGAAGGCTTGTCCTGAGCGAAGTCGAAGGGTTGGAGGGTTGGGTGGGGGAAGGAATTTCCTTTTCGGCTAGTAGGCGGGATTTGGCTTCTTCCGCCGAACTTTTGGCTGAGGCGTCTTCTTCCGTCGGAGCAGGCAGCTCAGTTTTATTTTCTTCGGGAGGATTATCCCCTGCCGGCTCTTCTTTGGGACTATCCGGCGGTTCAGCGGCGGCCTCGCGGGCCAGGCGCTGCGGCGAACTGTTTTCGCCGGTAAGCTGTTCGATGTCTTGATCCCAGACTACATAGGCCCGGCCATCGCCCACTCCGGCCACCAGCAGCTTGTTCTGGTGGATCAGGGCGGCCAGCACGGTGGTACCGACCGGCCGCCGTTCGGGGAAGCGGCGGTTGCGCTCAAAAATGGCCGTATTGGTCTGGCGAATAATATCCAGCAGCCGTTTTTCTAGGTCAGGTTCGCGGGAATGATAATAGTCGTGCAGGATTTTTTGGAGGGCAAAGCGGCCAGCCATTTCACCGGCGGCCACACCGCCCACCCCGTCGGCCACCACCAACAGCCGGCCATGCCGGGTTAAATCATTGATTTGGGTCGGTTCATAATAGCCGACCAGTTCCATCTGGGGTTGAGTGTGGTTGGTTTGGCTAAACAGGCCAAATTCAACCGCGTGTTCGTCTGACTTTGACATAGGTTTATGATTATAACATTATGTTTGGGATTTGATAAAACGGCGTGCCTAAGCGTAATGGCTTAGAAATATTCTCTAACCCTACGCCGAATCAACGGTTCTTATACGCTTTGCTTAAGGCTATCCTTCATTGGGGAAAAGACCGCCGACCGCTGACCGCCGACCGCCGAAAAGTTTAGGATTATGGAGGTAAGAGTTAATCGGTTGGAGGATGCCAGCCGGCGACAACCCAACGCCGGCGAGCAAGTCGTATCAGAGGTTGGTTCAGTTTAAGCGCCTCTACGGTGGCTCGACCCATCGCAGTTAAGCCAATAATTTCAGCCCTATCATCGCTCCATGCAAAGTGATCTGCCCAGAGCTGGGTACGAGGGTTGAATAGGAGAACTTGCTCCTTCGTTTCTGGATCGAGGGCTTGCGTTTGAACGCCTTTGTAATTGTTGCAGGCCGAGCAGGCCAGCCAGAGATTGTCTTCGTTAGAAGAGCCGCCGAGAGCCAGCGGAATAATGTGCTCAATATGCAGGGGAATACCAATAACTGCCTGTTGGGTTTGGCAATAGCCACAACGATAACGAGCGGCCTCAGCTACCCGCCGACGGATGGTAGTTGAGATGTGGACACGGCTCATGGGATTGCAAGAGGTTTATTAAATACTGCCGGATCAGACACATCGTAACCGCGCTGCTTGAGCAGCACCGCCGCTTGAGCACGGGTCACGAGGACCCGCTCATATTCAGCCACTAATTGATCCAATTCTAATCGTTCAGCCGCCGTCAATTTGTCCCGCCCCTGTTGGTCAAGCAGGAAATCAAGCCGCTTTTGTTTAGCTTTAGCTAAAGTTTTCCGGGCTACTTGCCATAAAGCTTTGTCATTCAACAAAGCCAGCGCCGCCATATCTTCGGCTAACTCCGGCGGCAGGTCATCGAGCAGTGGCAGCGCTGTTGTCACCGTATCGAGCAGAAACGCTTCGACCGGCTGCTGCAACATCTGGGCTGTTCGCTGCACCCGTTCATAGAGATTATCCGGCAATTCGAGCATTACTGTTTGAGTAGTCATCATGAATTCGCCTTTCCTGAAAGTTAAACCCTCACCTGATTATAGAAGCACTAACCGGGCCGGTCAAACAATGAATCGTGGTGCGTATGCATAGACGGTTCATTGCTCTGGCGCACCACGCACCACGCATCAGGTTTCCCCCTTCATCCTTCATCCTTCCGCCTTTCACTCCACCATCCCTCCACCTCCATCACCGCCTGATATACTTGCCATAAGGTCTCGCCCTGGTCGAGGGCGGCAAGGGCGGGGGCGCTGTGCTGTAATATTGTAAAGGCCCGCTTACGACTTAAAAAAGTTGAAATAAAAAAGTCACGCCAAATTGGGTATGCCTCAGTAGTTCGTCCGGCCTGGGCCAATGCTTGTGTAATGTCCCTCAATGCTGCCTTTTTCTGCATCTCTGCCTCAAACCAGGCTGCCCACCCCTCAAGTGCCCAGGCTTCTTCCGGTTTCTGCCTTTCAGCCCCAATTTCAATCTTAGTTGCCACCTGGAGAGCCTGTTCAGCCATCCCTGTCTGAGCCAGCGTCTCTGCTATACTTTTCAAAGCCTCCATTTTATAACCCTCATCCTCAAATCCGGCAGCCATTATCTTCAGAGCCTGTTCCACTGACCCAGCCTGAACCAATACCTGCGCAATGTCCCTCAATGCCCGCGCTTTATGCCCTTCATCCTCAATCTTGTCTGCCACCTTTAAAGCTTGTTCCACTACTCCGGCCTGAGCCAATGCCTGTACAATGTCCCTTAATGCCCACGCTTTATGCCCTTCATCCTCAATCTCATCTGTCACCTTCAAAGCCTGTTCTACCGCCCCTACGTGGACCAATGCTTGTGCGATATCCCCCAATGCCCCCGCTTTATGCAACTCAACCTCAATCTCGTCCGCCACCTTCAAGGCTTGTTCCACCGCCCCGGCCCGAGCCAAGATATGCACTATCCCCTCCAACATCAATGCTTTATCCATCTCCTTCTCAATCCCGGCTACTACCTGGAGGGCCTGATCCACCGCCCCCGTCCGAGCCAATGCCAACGTTATGCTCCTCAGCGCCCACACTTTCTGCCTTTCATTCTTAATTCCATCTGCCACCTGGAGGGCCTGATCCACCGCCCCGGTCCGAGCCAATGCCCCCGTTATGCCCTTCATCAATGCCTCTGCTTTATACCACTCAACCTCAATCTCATGTGCCACTTTTAGGGCCTGTTCCACCGCCCCGGCCCGAGCCAACTCCCACGCGATGTCCCTCAATGTCACTGCTTTCTGTTCTTCATCTTCAATCTTGGCTATCAGATGTAGGGCCTGATCTACCGCCCCCATCTGAGCCAATGCCCTTGCTATCCCACTCAGTGCTCCTGCTTTCTGTTCTTCATCCTCAATCTCGACTGCCACCTGGAGGGCCTGGTCTATTGCCCCTGTCTTAGCCAATGCACTTGCTACCCCACTCAGTGCTCCTGCTTTCTGTTCTTCATCCTCAATCTCGACTGCCATCTGGAGGGCCTGATCTACTGCCCCTGTCTCAGCCAATGCCGTTGCTATCCAATTCAGTACCCTCGCCTTCTGTTCTTCATCCTCAATCCCGGCTGCCATCTGGAGGGCCTGATTCACCACACCAACCTGAACCAATGCCGTTGCTATCCAATTCAGTACCCTTGTTTTCTGTTCTTCATCCTCAATCTCGGCTGCCGCCTGGAGGGCCTGGTCCACCACACCAACCTGAACCAATGACGGCGCGATATTACACAATGTATTCGCTTTCAGGACATCATCCTTAATACCTACAACAATCTCCAACGTCTGTATGTAGACTCGTCTGGCAGCAACTAGATCACCTCGGGACAGCAAAGTCTGCCCAATCAAACAGTTTCCTTTGATTTTTTTCTCTGCTTCCTGCATCAGCGAAGCATAGCCCAAAGCAGCCTCCACCTGCCCCACCTGAGCCAGCACCCCCAAAATCTCTGGCGGCACACTCGTCGCCAGTTCGCCCAGGGTGGCATAAATCAAGCAGTTGCGAATAACCTGCACCAAATTCAGCGGCTCCTCCGCCCCGGCGACGGCAATCGCCCGCTCCACATCGTCGGCAAAGGCGCGGTGGGAGAAGGTGCGTTTGAACTGGGCGTCCATCCATTCCTTGCTGATCAGGGCATACAATGCTTCCCGCTGACCCGCCTCGGCTAGATGATAAGCCAGGTGATCGAAGAAATAGCCATCATCCGGCCCGCTGGCCCAACCGTCCGTGCATTGCTGCCGGTACGCCGCCACCAGCCGCTCGTGCAGGGCAGTCACATCGCCCGGCTGCCAACTGCGCACGTAATCGTATTGCAAGTCGTGCAGGCTCAGGCGGCCCCGGTCGTCGCGCCGGGCCAGGGAGCGATCTACCAGGGTATCCAGCGCATCCTGAATGTCGTATTCGTCCAGCCCTGCCCCTGCCCACAAGGTCTGCGCCGCCGCTTCGGGAATGGACGTATCCTCCGGGAAAACGGCCAGTTCCAGGTAGCGCGCCTGTAGCTCCGGCTCCAGCGCCTCGACGCTAACCTGCAAGGCCAGCAGCAGATTAGGATAGGGGTAATGGGGAAACGCCTGCCGGATTTTAGCCAGGTCGGCGGTTTGGAGTTTATGCAGCACATTGGCCCAGCGGTCGGGCTTGCCGCGCACCTGCGCTCCGAGCATGGCCAGAGCTAACGGCAGATAGCCGCACGCCTTGGCAGTGGTTTTCGCTTCGGGTGGAAGCGTCTCAACCGGCTGGGCGGCCCACTGCGCCAGCAGTTCGAGCGCCTGGGCTTGGCTCAAAACGCCCAGGCGATGCTCCGCCGCGCCCATGGCTCGGATCAGCGCGGCATCGCGGCTGGTCAACAGTAACCGGCCTTGCGGCCCCAGGGCGTTAAAGGCTTCGGCGTGGGCTGTCTGCCACACGTCGTCCAGGATCAGCAGGCAAGTTCGCTCGGCCAGCAGTTCGCTCAAACGGGCGCGGCCCTGCTGCGCATCGCCAAAAATGCGGATCGGATCGCCCAGGCTTTCGGCCAACTGGGCCTGACGGGTGGTCAAATTTGGTTCCTGGCCCAAAGTCAGCCAGAAGATGCCATCGGGGAAGGCTTGCCGCACCTCGTCATCGTAAGCTAGCGCCGCCGCCAGCACCGATTTGCCGATGCCGCCCATGCCCTGCAAACCAACCTTGCGGGTCGCGCCGGTAATGGCAATTGACTTATCCCCTGCCAGCAGCGCAGCTTTGACCGAGGCAAGATCGTCGGGTCGGGGCAGGAAATGGGGCGGCAGTTCGGGCACGTAGTGGAGTTTACCCAGGCGAGCTGCCGGTTCTGAGGACAACCCGTAAGGTTGGTGCAACTCATACCGGGCTGGTTTTGCAGCTTTGGCCCAGGCCAGCACCCTGTCGAGCAGCAAGGACCGGTCGGCGTACTCCAACAGCGCGTCAATGATAGCTGCCTTCCCGGTCAGGTCAGCCAACTCGTCATAGGCGGGTCGGAACTCCGGCGTGTCATAACAAAAGCGGCGCAGTTCCCGGTCAGAAAATCCTTCGGTCAGCAGAGTACGGATATTCCGTAGGATATAATCGGCCATGGGCGGATCTTTCCCAATTGAAATTCATGGTACGATGGGTGTATTGAGAGTGTTCAAAAACTGTTTCGCCTGTCTCGCTCGCCCCGGCATGAATGCCAGGGCTTCTCTACAGCGCCGGGTGAACCCGGCTTTAGCCCGATTGATCGGGCGCTGTTCCATAGTCCGGCGACTTCATCGCCGGACGAGCGCCGAGGGCAGGTTTGCTCTGGAGTTTCCGAATGCTCTCGATATTATAACATAGAATACCCTTCAAAAGCATTGCGTCGACAGGCCAGGAGCAAACTCAAACACAACCAACTTGACGATTTGAGCGAGAACAATAAGATAGAGGCTAAGGCTGAGGCTGAGGCTAAGCTTATTTCTTAGCCTCAGCCTCAGCCTTAGCCTTTTCACCAGGAGAAGCACTGCCCATGATCCAAGCCGTCACCTTCGACTTCTGGGATACCATCGTCGCCGATGACTCGGACGAACCAAAACGGGCCGCCCAGGGCTTGCTCAGCAAACCGGCTGCCCGCCTGCGCCTGTTTACCGAGGAAATTTCTCGCCACCACCCCGACATCCCTGCCGAGCGGATTGCCGAGGCGTTCAAGTACGCCAACCAGCGCTTCAACCATTACTGGAAAAATGAGTATGTCACCCCCAGCGTGGCGGCGCGGCTGCAGGAAGGCTACGCCTTTTTGGAAATCACTTACACCCCCGGCTTTGATACCCTGGTCCAGGAGATCGAAGAGATGGAACTGCGCCTCCCGCCCGACTTTGCCCCCGGCGTCCACGAGGCGCTGGCGGCGCTGGCGGCTAAATACAAGCTAGGCATCATCTCCGATACCATCCACACCACCGGCCGGGGCTTGCGCCACCTGCTGGAAAGCCAGGGCTTGCTCAGTCACTTTAGCCATTTTGTCTTTTCCGACGAAGTGGGCGCATCCAAACCCGCGCCGGTAGTTTTTGAGCAGGCGGCCCAGGGCTTGGGCGTACCCCTGGCCCAGATTGTCCACGTGGGCGACCGCGAGAGCAACGATATTGCCGGCCCATTGGCCGTCGGTATGCAGGCCATTCTTTACACCGGCGTGATTGACCGCGGCAGCGCCACCACCCAGGCCAGCGCCATCTGCCGCCATTTTGCCGACTTGCCGGGAATTATTGAACAACTGCCATAAAAGGAGGAAGAATGGAGGACTGGAAGGTTGGAAGGTTGGAAGAATGAACTTTTCCAACCTTCCAACCTTCCAACCTTCCACAGATTTTGCCGATGACGCTAAAACAAACCATTGACACCCTGGCTGCCGAGTTTGTCTCTCACTTTCCGCCCACGTTGGACGGCCCGCGCACGATTGGCCGCGAAGCGGAGTACCCCGTCGTCACTGCCACCGGCGAGGCCGCCGATATCCGCCGCTTGTGGGGGCCGCTGCAAGCCAGGGGCGACTTTCGGGCGCAGCACGACAGCAACGACCCCACCCGGCTGATTGTCAGTTTGGAAGATGACGAAGTCAGCTACGCGTTGGAGGTGGGGCTGGGCACCATCGAGGTCATCACCGGCCCTTGCGCCGACCTGTTTGAACTGCAAGCCGCCCACGAAGCGGCTATGCGCCGGTTGGTGGCTGCCGCCCGCGAGTTGGATTACCGGGTGTTGGGCTACGGCATCCAGCCGCTCACGCCGCCCACGCAAGAGTTACTCACCCCCAAACAGCGCTACTTGCTGCTGGATGAGGTTATGGCCGGGGCCTGGCGCTGGTTCACCCTCACCGCCAGCGACCAGGTGCAGATAGACATCAGCCGGGCCGAACTGGTCCAAATGATCAACTTTGGCAACCTGATGGCCCCGATAATAATTGCCCTGTGCGCCAATTCACCCGTTTGGGGCGGGCAGGTGAGCCAATACGCCAGCGCCCGCGAGGGGCAGGTGAGCGAGTCGTATGCCGGCAAATACCGCTACGGCATGCTCGCACGGCCCTACGCCGATGTAGCCGACTTTATCGGCACGCTGGCCGAGGAAACCTGCCTGATCCTGCGCTACAACAACACCTACTCCCCTTACAACCGGCCTTTTTCCACCTACCTGGCTGAACACGGCCCCGATTTTGCCGCCTATCTAACCCACGAGCATTACACCTGGAACAGCGCCCGCGCCCGCACCAACCACGCCACCCTGGAACTGCGCCCGGCCTGCCAGCAGCCCTGGGCCGAACACATGGCCGCCGCCGCTCTGGGCCTGGGCTTGATTGAAGCGGCTGCGGCCATTGAAGCTTACCTTGACGACCTGTTTGGCCCCAACACCTGGTCTACCCTACGAGCCTACCAGCAGCAGGTCATCCAATATGGCCTGGCGGCCCCTCAGCCGGCGCCCGACATGCTCCAGCGCATCCTAACCCTGGCCGCCCAAGCCCTCCAGCAGCGCGGACGCGGTGAAGAACGCTTGATCGAGCCGCTCTTTGGCCGTTTAGCCCGCGGCCTGAACCCGGCCCAAGAGGCGATCCACCTTTTTCAGCAGCATGGGCTGGCCGGGCTGCTGGCCCATCTAACAATTGCCTAACGCCCGCCCTGGCATGAACTGCCAGGGCCGCAAGCGCAACAACGCCGGATGAACCCGGCTTTAGCCCGATTAATCGGGCGTTGTTCCCTCGTCCGGCGACTTCATCGCCGGACGAGCGCCGGTGGTAAAGGTTACTCTGGAGTTTCCGAATGCTCTCATTAAGAAATATCTGTGTCCATCTGGGTGTATCTGTGGACCCAACAAAGTAAAAGCGATGAAAAACATCCCTCTGCCCCGGCTTGACCAACACCCCGCCCTGCGCAAGCAGTTGCGCCCTTACTGCCGCCTTGCGCCGGGCCAAATCTGGACCGACCCTGCTGGTCGCCATCGAGTGGGCTGCCTGGATGCTGCCAGCCTCGCCGATATAAACCAGCTTATGACCGGCGCTAGGGCAACCCTGGCGATCCACGACCCGCCCTATAATTTGGTGGCCTTTGAGCAGCGCGAACTGGCCGCCTATATCGAATGGTGCCGCCAGTGGGTCGAACATACCGCCGCTGTGCTGGCCCCAGACAGCTCGCTGTACATCTGGCTGGGGGCCGACCAGAAGCACGACTTTCAACCGCTGCCCGATTTTATGCTAATGATGCGCCAGACCAACTTCAAAAGTCGTAGCTTTATCACGATGCGTAACCAGCGCGGCTACGGCACGCCCAAAAATTGGATGGCGGTGCGGCAGGAGCTGCTCTACTACACCCAGGGCCGGCCCGTTTTTAATGTCGAAGCCGAGTACACCGACATCCCCAAAATTCTGCGCGGCTACTACAAACAGGTCAACGGCCGGCGGACCGAAAACACCGAGCGCGGCAGGTCGCCCCATATCCGGGCCGGCAACATCTGGGTAGACCTCCAGCAGGTCTTTTACCGGCTAGAAGAGAACGTCAACGGCTGCTACGCCCAGAAGCCGCTCAAAAGCTGCGAGCGGATCATCGCCGCCAGTTCCATCGAAGGGGACGTCGTCATTGACTTTTTTGCCCACTCCGGCTCAACCCTGCTGGCCGCCGAAAGGCTCAATCGCCGCTGCTTCACCCTGGACAACGACCCCCTCTTCTGCGAGATTGCCATCCGCCGCCTGGAACATTACCGCCAGACCGGTCGCACCGGCTGGCAGAATAGTCATCCTTTTGAGAAGGAATGGCCCCCCCCCCGACGGTATAAAACGGCTATGACCGAAGACCGGGGACCGATGACCGGGCATTTATCCCCGGTCTCCGGTCTCCCGTCCCCGGTCTATTTTCAAAGGAGGCACGACGCCCTCATTTTGAATTTGACCCCGTTTTGCGAGTAGACCCGGCCTCCTTGTCCTGGCGGCCGGGTCTATTTTTATCTTTACACAGCAACCATTCTACACCCGCACCGCATTTGTGCCCGATTTTTAAATCGCTATAATGTCTGCTGTTTAACCTTGTTTGGGTACAGCACGATCGCTTGAGGGGGGATCGGATGGCTGATACCGTTCTATCCACAGACCGCTCCGGCCACCCGGCTGCTGCTTCGCTGCTGAGCACCAAGCTATTCATTCCCCAGGCGGGGCAGCTTCATGACATCCTGCCTCGCCCCCGCCTGGTCGAACGGTTGCAGGCTGGGCTGTCACGCCGGCTCACCCTCGTCTCCGCCCCGGCCGGCTTTGGCAAAACCACCCTTGTCACCGAGTGGATTCCCCACAGCCCCCGCTGCGTCTCCTGGTACTCGCTGGATGAAGCCGATAATGACCTGCCCCGCTTTTTGACCTACTTGATTGCGGCGCTGCAAATGCTCAAGGCCGATTTTGGGCAGGAGGCCCTGGCAGCGCTGCAAGCCCCCCAACCGCCCGCTATCGAACCCCTGCTGACCGCCCTGCTGAACGAGATAACGCAGACGCTGCCTGAATTTGCCCTGGTTTTGGATGATTATCACCTGCTCCACCTCCAGGCCATCCACGCGGCGGTCGCCTTTTTGTTGAATAACTTACCCCCCACGATGCACCTCATCCTCACCAGCCGGGCCGACCCACCCCTCCCATTGGCCCGGCTGCGGGTGCGCGGCCAGATGACCGAACTGCGGGCCGCCGACCTGCGCTTTACCCTGGACGAAGCGACCACCTTCTTTCAACAGATTAAGGCTTTGCCGCTCCCGGCCGCTCAAATCAAAGAATTGGAAAGGCGCACCGAAGGCTGGAGCGCCGGTTTGCAGTTGGCGGCGCTGTCGCTGCAAGGCCTGGATGCGGCCGGCATGGCTCAGTTCATCCGCGACTTTACCGGCAGCCATCACTATGTGTTCGACTACCTGGCCGAGGAAGTGCTCCAGCAGCAGCCGGAGGAAGTGCAACATTTCTTGCTGCACACCTCTATTTTAAGCCGAATGTGCGCCCCTCTGTGTGACGCCGTGTTGGGAAAGGCGGAAGGCGGAGGGATGAAGGATGAAAAGGAAATACTTTCTGGGTCTTCATCCTTCAGCCCTCATCCTTCATCCTTTATCCTTGAGTATCTTGAACACGCCAACCTCTTCCTCATCCCCCTCGACGAGCGGCGGCGCTGGTATCGCTATCACCATCTCTTTGCCGACTTCCTGCGCCAGCGCTTGACCCGTGACATCGGCCAGGCCAGGGTGAATGAGCTGTACCGGCGCGCCCGGCTGTGGCACGAACAGCACGACTCGGTGGAGGAAGCCATCAACTACGCCCTAGCCGGCCGGGATTGGGCCGGCGCAGTCAAGCTAACCGAGCAGGTGGCTACGTCGCTGTGGAGCAGTTCCCGCTATCTGTTGAACTGGTTAGAGTCGCTGCCGCCAGAGGAGATAGAGCAATCGCCCGATTTGTGCATCTGGTACACCACCTGGCTCATGCTGGGCGGTGAGTTTAACCGGGTCGAAAAACTCCTGGACACCGCCGAGCGCCTGGTCCGCGCCAGCAGTCAGCTTTCCACGCTGGCCGGCGTCTATGTCAACCGGGCCACCGCCGGCTTTCTACGCGACGATGCCCGCGCCACATTTGAGAATGCCCGGCAGGCCATGACTTATTTCGACGACGAGAACCGGTTTGTCCACCCTCGCGTGACTGAGTTGCTGGCCCGAGGTTACTTTATGCAAGGCGAACTGGCCGAGGCTGAACGGGTTTGGGCTGAAACCATCGGCCTGGCCCAGGCCGCCGGCAGCCAGCGCACGTTGCTCTTTGTCAGGGCAGCCCAGGGCGAATTACAACGGACGCGGGGCAAACTGCGCCAGGCCGCCCAACTCGACCAGCAACTCTTGCAGCTTATCGGAGAGCGCCCGGCTGACGTCATCAAAATCAAAGCCCTGAGCCGCCTGGCGAGCCTCCATTACGAGTGGAATCAATTGGACCAGGCGAAGGAGTATGCCCAACAGGCGCTCGACTTGGCTGGACAGACACGGCGGGAAGTTTTTGCCCGTTCCGTTTACTTGACGCTGGCCCGGATTTACGGGGCGCTGGGCGAAACGGGCAAGGCTTTCGAGGTGATTGAGCAGGCCAAAGCGTTAGCCCAGCGGATGGGCGGCAACTACCCTACGGTTGAAGTCAACGCCAGCCAGGTGCGCTTGTGGCTGGCCCACTCAGCGTCCTCCCCGGCGGAAGATGCCGGACAGGGCCTCACCGCCGCCACGAGTTGGGCTGAGGCGCAGCGCCTTGACCTGGACGGCGAGTTGTTCTACGAGGACCAACTGACCCATCTGGCCCTGTGCCGGGTCTTGATTGCTCGGAGACGACCCGACCCGGCCTTGCGCCTGCTGGAACGGCTGCTGACCTCGGCGGAAACGGCTGGCCGGATGGGCGAAGTGGTCGAGATGTTGGTACTCAAGGCGCTGGCGCACCAGGCTCACTACCAGACCAACCTGGCCCTGGCCGCTTTAATCCAGGCCCTCAGCCTGGCCAAGCCGGAAGGTTACATCCGCACCTTTGTGGATGAAGGTCCCCCCATGGCCCACTTACTGCTATCCCTGAGCCAGCGGCCCTCAGCCATCAACCGGGCCTATCTCGACACCCTCCTGGCCGCCTTTCCAAAGGATGAAGGCGAAAGGATGAAGGATGAAGAGTCGCCAAAGGTTCTTCATCCTTCATCCTTCAGCCCTCAGCCTTTGATAGAGCCTTTGAGCAAACGCGAACTGGAAATTCTCTCTCTCATGGCCCAGGGCTTAACCAATATTGAAATTGGCCAACAAATTTTCATCTCAGACCAGACGGTCAAGGTCCATACCCGCAACATCTACGGCAAGCTGGGCGTTAACAGCCGGCGGCAGGCTGTGACCAAAGCCCTGGCTCTGGGCCTTTTGGCGGGAGATTAGAGGCCGGCGGCTGGAGTTACGCCTGCGTTAGAACTGTCCTGACCGGTTAAGCGCAGTCACATTAGTTTTATAACGGCATCCGAAAGCCCACCAAACTATTGGTGGGCTTTTATTTTCCGCTCAAAATACCACCTTTTATACCCCGTCATGGGGGATGCGACTACCACCATAAGTCGAATATACTGGCCTCATAAGTTCAATTGAACTTAGCCAACCAAATCCAAAAAACATTTATAAAAAAGGAGACTGTACGATGCAAACCAATGTAACTTTAAGCAAAAAATCAGGTAAGGGCGCGACCGACCGGGTAATCTCCGAGATGGCCACGTTCTTCACGGTCAAGCCGGGTCAAGCGGAGGAGCTTCGCCAAGCGTGTGAGCGGTTCGCCGCTGTGGCCCTCCAGGCCGACCCGAAGGTCGTCCAAAAGAGCGGTCTGCGCGACTCGCGGCATGTGCTCTTCGACAACGATCAGCGGCTCCTGTGGGCCACGACCTTTGAGACCGAATGGGATCCCTATATTGACGACGCCGTCCTGGTCATGGGTTTCAGAGCCTTTGTTGACTGGATGCAGTATACCGTCGAGGGCAGCAGCATCATCAAATCTATGCAGGCCTCGGTCAGCGCCGGGGGGCTTAGCACCGCGAGCACCGGAGAAATCGAGCAATTCCTGTCGGCCAACACCAGCGATCTCAAGCGTATTCTGCAATCGGCCCAGGCCCCCGCAGTCGGGTATTGGAATATGCTCGCGGATCAGACGACGCCACAGATCCGCAAAGCTCAGCGGGTAGAAGCCGCCTTTCAGCAGGTGCTCGACAATCCGGCGGCTGAAGAAGCCCTCATGCACCCGGCCCTGCAGCCGCTGCTCGAGCAAGCCGCCGACTGATAATGAGGCGAAGAGGCGAGGATAAGTGAGGCGAAAAGGCTTTTCGCCTCCTCGCCTCACCGGTCATCGCGTCTTTATTTACGAAGGAGAAAAACCATGACCACCGAAACAAGTATTACCCTCGCACTAAACGACATCCAGGCCGGAGCCTTACGCCCCCGGCCCAAACCCTACACCGGGGCCTACTTCTTATTCCGCATTGACGACCGGCAGGCCGGGCGAGAGTTCCTGCGCCGGCTCATCCCGGCCCTCACCTCCGCCGCCGACCCTGATCAACAGGCTTGGCTCGCCGCCTCACTCACTTTCAACGGCCTCAAGGCCCTCGGCGTGCCCCAGGACTCCCTCGACAGCTTCCCGCTGGAGTTTCAGCAGGGCATGGCCGCCCGCGCCGCCGAGTTTGGCGACACCGGCGAAAACGCTCCCGACCAGTGGGAGCAGCCGCTTGGCTCACCCGACGTCCATCTCGTCCTGGCCGCCGTCGCGCCCCATGCCGCCCAGTTCGAGGCGATCGTTGCCCACGCCCGTGACACCTTTAGCGACCTGCCCGGCGTCAGCCTGATCTGGCGGCAAGATGTCGCCTCCTTGCCCACCGAGCGCGACCCCTTCGGCTTCAAGGATGGCATCGGCCAGCCGGCTATTGAGGGCAGCGGCGCCCCCGGCAGCAATCCCCACGAAGCGCCGCTCAAAGCGGGTGAGTTCATTCTGGGTTATCAGAGTGAAACTGGCGATCTGGCTGTCGGGCCGCAGCCCGAAGTATTGGGCCGCAACGGCACCTATATGGTCTTCCGCAAGCTGCGCACGCGGGTAGCCGCCTTCCGGCAGTATCTCCGCGAGCGGACCACCAGCCCGGCTGATGAAGAGATGCTGGCCGCCAAAATCGTTGGGCGCTGGCCCAGCGGCGCGCCCCTGGCCCTGGCCCCGGAGCACGATGACCCCGAACTGGGGGCCGACCCGCACCGCAACAATGCTTTCCTCTACGCCGCCGATGATGCGCGCGGTCTGAAGTGTCCACTCGGTTCGCACATCCGGCGGATGCACCCACGCGATGCAGTTGTCGTCGGCGAGGTGCGGCTGCACCGCATGCTCCGGCGCGGCACCAGTTACGGTCCGCCGCTGCCCGATGGTGTTTTGGAGGATGACGGCGCCGATCGTGGCATCATGTTCGCCTTCATCGGAGCGCACATCGCCCGGCAGTTTGAGTTTGTTCAGGCCCAGTGGGTCAACGATGGCAAGTTCTTTGGCGCGCCCGCCGAGAAGGATCCATTGATCGGGCCAAACGATGGCAGCGGCCAGTTCACCATCCCCCAGCAACCCATCCGTCGGAAACTGCAAGGTCTCCCCGCCTTTGTGGTCAATCGTGGCGGTGAGTACTGCTTCATGCCCAGTCTGCCCGCCCTGCGCTGGCTCGCTGATCTGGACACATAATAGGTGTGTTTACAAGCTTGTGGCACACCATCAAGAACGAAAATGAGGCGAGGAGGCGAGGCCACGAGGACGCGAAGCGCTTTATGTCCCCGCCTCTTCGCCTCACGAGTCATCGCATCTTAATTTTCACAGGAGAACACCATGTCAGACCATTTTTCCGGCCCGCGGGCCATCACCGACCCCGCCGCCGACATTGCCGATTTGTATGTCTTTCCCAGCCCAGAGCGGCCCGACTGCCTGGTGCTGGTGCTAACCGTCTTTCCGGCGGCCATGCCCGGCGCGCTCTTTTCCGATGCAGTTGCCTACCGTTTCCGGCTCCGGCCGGCCACGCTGCGCCCTGCTGGAAGTGGCCCGCTGTTCGAAGTCGCTCAGACCGAATATTCATTCACTTGCACCTTCGCCGCCCCGGTCAAGCGGGATGGCAGCGAAGCCTGGGTGCAGACGGGCGCTTGTACCACCCCGGCCGGCGTGGTGATCTCCTTCCGGGTCAACGACGAACAGGGCACGGAAGCGCCGGGCCTGCGGGTTTTTGCCGGGCTGCGCCTGGACCCATTCTTCATTGACCTACCGGGCGTACAGGCCACTGAAAAGCTGCGGCGACTTGCCTTTAAGCTTGAAGGCAACAATACGCTTGAGGATCAAAATGTCCTGACCATCGTCGTCGAAGTGGAGACTGCCCTTATGTTTGGCGAGAACGGCCCCATCTTTGCCGTCGCCGGCGAAACCATGACGACCGGCACAGTTCCCATCCGGTTGGAGCGCATCGGCCGGCCGGAGATAAAAAATGTGGTGATGTCATCAAAAGAGTTTGACCCGGTGAACCGCGACCTCGAGATTCGGGATTTGTACAATCAGGAAGACCCATTCCGCCTGGCCCAGCCTTACGTCGGCGCCTATCGCGCCCGATTGAACGCCAATTTGGCCTTCTTTGACGGCCTCGACGGCAAGACCGACTGGCCGTTGGACGAGCAGGGCAATCACCCCCTGACCGAACTGCTGCTGGCGGATTTCCTGGTGGCGGATGTTTCAAAACCATACAGCGAGGACAGTTGCTTCGAGATCGAGCAAGCTTTGCTCAAAGGGATCACACCCCAAACGTGTGGCGGCCGCTCGCTCAACGACGACATCGTGGACAGTCTCTATACCCTGTTAGTCAACGGCGGCAACGGCCCGCGCATACGCGACGGCGTTGACCAGGCCACCCGACCCGCCGCTCGTACCTTCCCTTACTTGATTAGCCCGAATCCAAACCCGCCGGATTTGCGGGCCAGAGCCGCGGCGGCCATGGCCCAGCCAAAGGCGGTGGCGTGATGATCGGCCCAGTCAACGGTTGCGAACCGGTTACGACGAGTGGCGTGATTGCCCTGCTGAATCTGCAAGGGCAGATTGATGGTCTGGAGTCTCAGGCAACAGCCGGACGACTGACAGCAGGCCAGTGGGCTAACTTGATTGACTTGCTCACCCTGCGTGGGCAGGTCCTGGGTTGCATCGCCGACGCTGAACGCGCCGCCGCGCTGGCCGAGCAATTTGTGTACGACACGCCGACCGACGGTCTAGCCTTCCTGGCCCGCGCCCGGATGCGAGCGGCCTTCCACCGCTTCGCCGCGGCGCTGGCCGATCTCGACACGGCGGAGCGACTCGGTTGGGAGCGGGCTGTGTTGGATGCCGAGCGTGCTGCGATTTTCCAGGCGCTTGGACGCTACGACGAAGCCCTCGCCCTGCGCCGGGACGCGGCGAAACGCCGACCTGATTTTGCAACAGTGAACGCGCTGGCTGTGCTAGAAGCGGAACGCGGGCAGGTGGCCGAGGCCGAGCGTCTATTTAACGCAGGGCGACAGTGTTACCAGGGGGTCTCGCCCTTTCCGGTCGCCATGCTCGACTTTCAGCGCGGGCTGATGTGGCTGGCGCAGGGCGACCTTACCGCCGCCTGTGTCTGGTTCGATGCGGCGCAGCGCCGCCTGCCAGCCTATGCTCCGGCGCTGGGCCATCTGGCAGAGGTTGAGGCCGCCTTGGGTGAGCGCGAAGCTGCCATCACCCGGCTGCGCCCGCTGGCGATGTCCTCTGACGATCCCGACTATGCCGCCCACCTGGCCGGTCTTCTGAATGAGATCGGCCAGGCTCAGGAGTCGCGCCAGTGGCGGGCCAGGGCTGCGGCTCGCTACGACGAACTGATGGCGCGCCATCCAGCAGCCTTTGCCGATCACGCAGCAGAGTTTTGGCTCACGACCGGCGGCGACGCTAAAAAAGCGTTCCAACTGGCTCAGCAAAATCTGGAATTTCGCCAGACGCCCAGAGCTTATACCCTATTCAATCAGGCCAGTCTGGCGAGCGCAAATAACTGAAATATAGCGTAGTCCGTAGTGCGTGAAGCGTAGCAAATTGCTCTTTACGCACCACGCACTACGCACCACGTTTTGACTCATTTAAATCTTGGATTTGATCAAGTGAGGTATCCAATGTCCAACAACTACGATATGATTGTCATCGGTTCCGGCCCGGCCGGAGAAAGCGCGGCCCAACTGGCCTCCTACTTTGGCTATCGTGTGGCGATCATCGAACGGAACAAACCCGGCGGAACTCCGACCACTCGCGGCGGCGCACCCACCAAAACGCTGCGCGAAGCCGCGCTGGCCCTGACCGGTTTCTATCACCAGGAAGTCTATGGGGTAGACCTGGGCGCTCCACCGGCGGTGGCGCTCGATAAACTGGCCGAGCGAACCCGGCAGGTCTGCCAATCCTTGCAGGCAGCCACTGCGCGTCGTATCGCCCTGCTGGATGTCGCCTACTTGCACGGAACAGCGCGGCTTGCCCCAGGCGGCAAGGTCCTCCTGACCGGGGAGGATGGCAGCGTGGTCGAGTTGTCGGCCCGCGTCATCCTCATTGCCACCGGCTCGCGGCCGCTGCGTCCGGCTAACATTCCCTTTGATGATCGGGCTGTCTTCGATGTGGACGACATTTACAGTCTCACCACCCTGCCCAAGAGCCTCTGCATCGTAGGTGGTGGCCCGGTCGGGGTTGAATTTGCGACTATCTTCAATGCGCTGGGGGCCAGCGTGACCCTGGTCCAAATGGGCAATCGGCTGGCCCCGACGATGGATGGAGAGTTGGCCCGCATGATGGCTCAGATTTTTGAGGAACGCGGCGTTCGGGTTATCCTTGGGGCTGGGACAGAGGCAGTCACACGCCGGGGGGATCAACTCCACGTCAGCCTGTCAAACGGCGCAACCTGCCAGGCCGAAGCCGTCTTTTTCGCTACCGGCCGCAGCCCGAACACAGAAGACCTGGGGCTGGATGACATCGGGGTGGCGGTAGATGGGCGGGGCTACATTGTGGTTGACCAGAATTTCCAGACCAACGTGCCTGGGGTATACGCGGCCGGCGACGTGCTGGGGCCGGGATTATCGTCGGTGGCGATGGAGCAAGGCCGGGTAGCGGCCTGCCTGGCCTTCGGCATTGATTTCCTGGAAATGGTTGACTCGATCCCGATCTCGGCGGTGTACGCCATGCCGGAAATGGCCGGGGTCGGCCTGACCGAAGAACAATGCCAGGAGCAAGGGCTAGAGTATGCGGTCGGTCGGGCTACATTTGCCAGCATCCCGCGGGGGGCCATCTCCGGCCACGATGGGTTGCTAAAACTCATTTTCCGCCGGGACGACCGGCGGCTGCTGGGGGTTCACTGCCTGGGTGAAATTGCTTCGGAAATCATTGGGGCCGGGCAAATGGTGCTGCACTACGGGGGAACCGTTGACATCTTCAGTGCGATTACGTTGCCCACACCTACCTACAGCTATGCTTACAAGAATGCGGCCTTCGATGGGCTGCGGCGTCTGGGGAACGCTAAAGGCAGTTATCATGTTAGACAGATTGCGTGACCGGGCGGCTCAAATCCTGGCCGAAACAGACTTGTGTACCCTGGCCACCACCGGCCCGGCCGGTCTACAGGCTGCGATGGTCCGCTGCGCCGGGCGGGGAACCAGCTTGTATCTGCTGGTCCCCAATACATCGGATCATCTTTTCAACCTGGAGACTGAACCGGAAGTAGCTGTGACCACTGAAACCTGGCAACTGCATGGCACGGCTGACCTCGTTCAAGACAGCACCGATCTGTTTTCAACCGAGCAGCGCCGATGGCACACCGTAGTCAGAATTACCCCTGTCCGGCTGCATATCCTGCCCCTTAGCAGCCCGGCGAATTATACCGAAACCATAGATTTTGACGGCTAGAGCCAAGAGTAAGGGCATGACTCTTCTCGTAACGGTCGGCGTAACGATTTTGGGATGGCTACCGTTTATCCTCTCAAGCAGTGGAGGTTAGTAGTATGACTATAAACGCAGTAGTGGAGAATCACCTTGATAACGGCTTATCAAACCGCACCACCCCCACCGGAACAGTTTACCGCTGGCTGCTGTGGCTGCTGTTCATCCTCCTCATCGGCTGGCAGGCCGCTTCGACTGCCGGGGCGGCCCCGCTGCCGCAGGACAGCAGCCCAACCACCGCTCCGGTAGAGCCAACTTTCACCACCTACACCACTGCTAACGGACTGCCCGACGACAAAATCTGGACCATTGCCTTCGACGCCAGTGGCCGGGCCTGGATTGGGACTTACGAGGGCAGCGTCAGCAGCCTGGATGGGCAGACCTGGACGAGTTATCCAGTGGCCGATGTCTACTTCGACCCCCCGACCCGAACCTTGCAACCTATGGCCAAGGGTCTGGCCGACGCTAACGTGAAAACCATCCTCCCCACCCCTGATGGCCGGATCTGGTTTGGAACGGGACGCGGCCTGAGCGTGTTCGATGGGCAGCAGTGGCAGAGTTATACCTACGGTCGTGATGGACTGGCCAGCAGCGGCATCGAGTCCCTGGCGCTGGAAGCAGACGGAACCCTGTGGGCGGCCCACCTGGCCGAGGGGGTCAGCCGCTTTGACGGCCAGCGCTGGACCACCTATACCGTAGCCGATGGCCTGGCCGACAACTGGGTTCACGCCGTGACCGTAGACAAAGAAGGGCTGGTCTGGTTTGGGACCAACGGCGGGGTGAGCGTTTATAGCCCTGCTGAAGGTCGCTGGACCGTTTACACCACCGCTGCCGGCCTGGTGGATAACACCGTTTTTGCCGCAGCCGTTACCCCCAATGGTCACAAGTGGTTTGGCACTAGCGCCGGCCTCAGCCAATTTGACGGCCAACAGTGGACGACCCATCTGGCTGGTCAGCCGATGACCGCTCTGGCCGTGGATGCCGCCGGACGCCTATGGGCCGTGGGCGGCGGCCAGGTGAGCCGCTTTGACGGCGCGGCCTGGACGACTTATCTGCCCGAACACTTTGCCAGCCAAGACTTAAGGGCAGTGGCCGTCAGCCCGGCGGGGCAGGTCTGGGTAGGCAGCTTTGGCGCTGGCTTGACCGTATTCACCCCGCCCGACGCCGTAGCCGATTTCAGGGGTGAGTGGCAAACTAGCCCGCCCGACTTTCCCTTCGACTTGACCTTGACCCAAACCGGGACGCAGCTTCAGGGCTGGCACTGCGGCACGCTGCCCGATGCCTCTCGAACCGACTGTCTGCCGGCGGGCAGTGCCGAATATTCAGTGGTTGGGGCTATCCAGGGGACGACAGCCGAGGTACAAATCACCAGTCATTATGGCGGCGGTACGGGGCGAGCCGTGCTGACTTACACCAGCGGCAGCTTGATCTGGTCGCTGGTGGAGCCGCCGGAAGGAGAGTTCTATCTGCCGCAGCAGGCTGCCCTTGCGCCTAAAGCCGCGCTCATCAAGCCACCGCTCTGGCAGGTGCTGGCTGACCAGGGCGATAATTTCACTCATCTGACTGCTTCGGCCACCGGCTCGATCTGGGCAATAGGGGGCGATGCCCTGGTCCACTTTGATGGCCTGACCTGGCGTAGTTTTGACCTGCCTGAAGCCTTGTTGGCGAGTATTGCCGCTAACGCCTCGATTCTATCTTACCCTATCACCGATCTGGCCGTGACCGACGCCGGGACGGTCTGGGTGGCAACGCGAACGGATGGCCTATATCGTTTTGAAGAGGGCAATTGGCAACACGTGAGCCTAGCCGAGGGGCTGCCGGCTCTGGCGGTGATGCGGCTAACGGTAGATGGGTCAAACCGGCTCTGGGCAATTTTTAAGCAGGACGAGACTCACACCCTGGCCCGGTTTGAAGACCAGGAGTGGCGACCCCTGGCGCTGCCGGCCACGGATCTGGCCCCTAATGGCGTCGTCGTGACCCCTGCTGGACAGGTTTGGCTTTCGGTACCGGGTAAAGCGCCCTATCTGTTCAACGGCCAGCAGTGGCTCCAGCCGGCAGAAGGCTGGACGGCCGGTTCATTTGAGTTATATTTGGCCGGCAGTCCGGCTGGGGGCGTCTGGTTTGGGGGTGACAATGGCTGGCTGCGCTGGAGCGGGGATGGCTGGCAGGGCCTAAATGTCACCCTGCCAGCGCCCTTCGCTTTTCCGGCCGCGGTAGACTCCAACGGAGGGGCCTGGGGGATTGTGACCTCGTTTTGTTACTGGTGCAAGCTGCCCAATTTTAACGAAAATGGCGTTGTTTATGCCACACCGGAGCAGTCGTGCCGCTTTACGGCAGCCGATGGCCTGGGCGACCCGGCGTTGGATCCCTCCCCCGACCCATTTACTGCCGAGCCGCCCCGCCCGGATGCAGTTAGAGATGTCGCTGTGGCCGCGGATGGCCGGGTTTGGTTTATCACCCAGGGCAAATTGACAGTTTTTAGCCCTCAGGATCAGGTCTGCGCCTACGCCCGGCCCGAAAATGTGCGGACGGCGAAATAATTTAAGGAAGTTTGGCTCTTTGCTCAAGCAAATGCCCGCTGGAGCAGCGGGGTTTTGGTCAGCACCAGGGCGCTGACGGCCCAGGAGAGGAGCAAACCCAACCCAATCACCAGCGGCGCTTTGAGCAAAAGTGGTAGCGCGACCGGCACAAAAAGGTAAGCCAGGGGATATAAAATCAAGAGGTGAATAAAGTAAATCCCGTAAGAGCTGAGAGCCAGGCTGCTCCAGAAGGGGCTGGCCCGGTTGACTTTCTGTTGAAAGAGGGCCGCCCCGGCCAGCAAGGCGGACAGGCAGACGGTATTAAAAAGCGCCGCATAGCCCGCCTGAACAAGCAGGGTTGGTTCGGGCGAAGCAGGCATGACAAACAGCCGGTAGGCCAGATACAGCAGCCCCGATAGAATCGTTAGGGCCGCCCAAGGGAGCAAACGGGGCCGGTAGCCGCCTTCGCTAAACCAGCCGTTCAGATAGGCGTACAGACCCAGGATAAAGTAGCCGACATACAGCGGTACGCGCAGCGGCTGGAAGACCAGGATATACCAGCGAGTAAACCAGGTATCGGCCGCCGGAAAAAGCTGATTCATCAGGAACATGCCCAGGGTCATCAAGGCCCAGAAGCCGGCAAAAAGCTTCCAGGAAGGCTGCCCCAAGTGGCGTTGGGCCGCCTGCAACTTGCTACTCAAGCTGTAAACCAGGCTCAGCAGCAGAAAGAAGAACAGCAGGATGCCCAGAAACCAATAGACCGACTGCTGGTAGCCTTCGCCCCAAAACTCCGTGGCCCAGAACTGAAAAAAGGTAAGCGGAACCGCCCGTGTGTAGTAGATCAGATAGGCGGTTGGGGGGGCCAGCAACAACACCCCCACCAGCCAGGGCACACCGACCCGGATGAATTTGTCCCTGAGAAAGGCGCGTGGGCCACGCTTGTTCAGCGAAGGTAAGGCAAAATAGCCAGCCACAAAAAACATGACCAGCATAATGGGGATGTCAATCAGCAGGACCAGCAGGGTAAAAAAAAGGCTGTTTTGGGGGTCAAGCACGTACCACCAGGCAGGGGCGTAAGCCATGTAGGTCATCGAGCCGTGCAATACCACCACCAACAAGATAACAAAGGCACGTAGATTGTCCAGAAAATAGATGCGGCTGAGGGAATTCATAGCAGTCTCCATTGATAAAGATAATCGTATCACGCTGAGGTTACAGCCGCATTATAACCCCATCTAGCTCTAAACGCTAGTGAAATATGTCACGAATACCTCCTGATTGTTCCTCAACCGCTTACAGGTTTCGCTCCGGCGTGCGGGGTTACAGCCCTTCAGAGCTTGAGGCCTTACAAATAATTCTGCCTGATGCTTTCCAGATGGTGCAGTTCATGGCCGGCGATATGGTAGGCAGCGGCCCGGACGCTCATCAGATGGCCGTTGGCCACACCGGCGCGGGTCAGCGCCCGCGCCTCCAGGCTGTTGAAAAAGGTCAAAGTAGCCTGGCGCACCGCTGCATATTCGGCCAGAATCTCCTCCAGCTCGCGCTCGTTGGCCCCGGAATAAGCCACATAGTCATCCTGCTCAAAGCCGGGCAGTTCGGTGGGATCATTGCGGGCAAAGCGCAGGGCGCGGTAGCAGTAAATACGCTCGTCATCCACAATATGTCCCAGGATTTCTTTGATGGTCCACTCGCCGGCCGCCCAACGCGAGGTCAGCCTTTCGGCGGGCAGGGCGCGGATCAGCTTGAACACTGCCTGCATGTTGTCCTGCATGTGCTGCAAGACTCGCTCATCATCGGGCAGCAAGCCGATGTACATGATAGCATAGGGCGCATATTCGCCCGCTTGAGGTTTGGGAATAAGTTTCATTTTTATAACCTCCTGGCCTCGACCCAATGCATGACCCCCAGAGCGGCCAGGCTGAGCAGGGCAAAGCCGGCGATCAGTGGCAGCACAGTGCCATTGTAGCTCTGGCCAATCAGCGTGCCGAGCATGAGGGAGATAAAGGTAGAGAGTGAGCCAACCACGGCCGCGCCGATGCCAGCAATGTGGCCGAGGGGTTCCATGGCCAGGGCGTTGAGGTTGCCAAACAGGAGACCGATGCAGAAAAAGGAGATCAGGAAATAGACCATCAAAGCCCATAAGGGTGGCTGGCCGGCCCAGGCGTAGGCCAGCAGCCAGAAGAGCAGCGACAACCCGGCCAGGGTCAGCAGGGCGGTGCGGGACAGCCAGCGCATGCCATAGCGCATGACCAACCGGGCGTTAAGGAAGGAGGCGCTGCCAATCGCCAGGGCCAGGATGGCAAAGTAGAGCGGGAACAATTGGCCCAGCCCGTACTGGTTTTGAAAGAGCTGCTGGGATGAATTGAGATAGCCGATGAACGCCCCAAAAACCGTGCCCAGGGTCAGGGTATAACCCAGGGCCGGGCGGTTGCTGACCACCTCGCGGATGGCCTGCCCAATCCGGGTGAGGGAGAAGGGGATACGCTGGCCGGGGGTCAGGGTTTCGGGCTGGCGCAGGGCAAACCAGAGCGAGGCAATGAGCGCCAGCCCCAGGTAAAGCCCAAAGATAGCCCGCCAATGAGCCACCAGCAAGATGGTTTGCCCCAGCAGCGGGGCGATGACCGGCACCAGGATAAACACGGCCATCACAAACGACATCACCCGCGCCATGGCCCGTCCCTCATACTGGTCTCGAATCAAGGCTACGGTGACAATGCGCGGCCCGGCGGCCCCGATGCCTTGCAATACTCGTCCAGCCAGCAGCAGCGGAAAGCTGGGGGCTAACAGGGCCAGCAGGCTGCCGCCCATAAACAGGCCAAAGCCGGCATAAATGGCCGGCTTGCGGCCGGTGCTGTCGGATAAGGGGCCGTAAATCATCTGGCCGGCGGCCATGCCCAGGAACAACAACGAGATGATAAGCTGGTTATCATTTTCACGCTGCACCCCCAACTCCTGGCCAATCTCCGCTAAGGCGGGCAGAACCGCGTCAATAGACAGGGCGACCAGGGAGATCATCAGCGCCATCAGCCCCACAAATTCGCCAAAACTTCTGGCCTGCCGGCCAGCTGCCTGTACCTCCGCGGTGTTCGCCAGACCAATCGAGCCAATCGGCTCGTTTTTATTCATCGTTTACCTCTTTCTGTTCCCTGAGTTTGCGGGCCTCAGCCCGCAGTGGATTATACCCGATTTGGCCCGATTGAACAGCCAGAGTGATGGCGGCAACATAACCATGTAGGACAAGCTGTTAGCTTGTCCTACATTATGAAACTTTAGCTGACCTCCACCGCCGCTGCCCCGACAAACTTGCGGTAGCGTTCGGCGGCGGAGTTGAGGGCTTGGCGGTGGGCCGGGCTGAAGGAGGTAAACGGGCTGAGGGTAAGGGTCAGCCTATCCTTCTTGAAGGTGCGCTTCCACAGGCCGGCCACCTGGCCGTCCAGCACTACAGTTGGCATGAACATGCCGTTGTTGCCGGGGACGATTTTGGGAGCGTGCTCCGGCTTCAGCACAGCGCTGCGGTCGGTATAGCCGAGCAGGTATTCGTCGAAGCCGGGCAGCAGGTAGGCCGTGGGTGAATGTTCGGGGAGGGCGGGTGTATCCGGCGACAGCCAGTAGGTCTGGCCGTTAATCGTTTCCGAGCGAAGCTTAGCTTTAATCTGTTCCAGCCCGGCCCTGGCGTCGGTGAGGGTCAGGCCCGACCACCAGGCCAAATCGTGGATAGTGGCCGGGCCGTGACCGGTAAAGTAGCGATTAGCCAGTTCGGCCAGGGCCTCGTCGCGCTCCCAGGTCGGGGTGGGGGCAATCCATTCGTCGAGCAGGGTAAAGGTTTGCTGCTTGCCCTGGGGCACGCCAAAGCAAATCAACCCGTCCTGGGCCGAGCGCACCAGGATGTGATAGCCCCGCTGGCCGGCCGTGGAGATGCCGGCCTCTTCCAGAAGCTGCTGCATGTCAGCCCGGGTTAACTGCTGACCGCCCTGCAATGCCCCGGCGAACAGTTCCTTGCTGCGGGCAAAGATAGCCTCATCCAGCTCTAGCTGGCGGTACCGTCCGGCGGTTTGGGCGATGACGCGCGGGGTGAGAAGTTGGAGCAGCCAGCGGGCGTCGGCGGCGGCCACAAAGTGGAGCGTTCCGCGCATCGGCCAGGTACGGACGATGGTCTTATCGGCGATGGCCTGTTCGATGTCGGCCTCGGTAGCGTCAGGCAGGCGCAAGCCGATAGACCATTTGGCCCCAGCGTAATCCTGGGCTTGCAACGCGCCGAGCCGGGCAACCACCTGGTCCGGTTCTTTCAAGTGGGGATCAGCGATGTGCTGGTTAGCGAGGCGATAATGGGCAATATCTTGAGGAGTCATGGCGATCCATCAAACGAAGATTAAGCGTCTCTTGCACCCTTCGACAAGCTCAGGACGTAGCTTCGGTCTACTCAGGGTGCGAAACATTATTCTGAGTATCATCAACAAGTCTGGCGGGTAGCCCCAGGAAACTGCCGTAGCGTTCAGCAGCGGCGCGCGAACCTGGGATTGGGCCTTGCTGAGGGGTTCAAACAGTTTCAGGGTAATCACGGCGGTCTTCTTCTCGATGGCCCGCTTCCAACTGCCGACCACCCGGCCATCTACGACGACAAAGTGGCTAAAAACCACCTCCGGTAAGGTCGATGAGATAGGTAACAGACACAAAATAGCCTTTCCTCAATAGATTAAATTAATTTTACGGTCAAAGCAAGCAATGGCTACATCTCCCAAAATCTCCTCTTCATAATTCATCCCCACAGTGTCGGCACGAGTTTTTAAGCTACTGACTACTATTTCCGGATCGTTTTGATAGCTACCCCAAAACTCAGCACGTAGTTGTCCAAATCTTTTCCTCACACCTTCATCAATATTATCAACCGGATATAATTCACCCAAAATACGGGCTGCAAAACGAAAATGAACTCGCTGAATTTGCCACACCAGAGAAGATAACGAGTCCAATCCCCATTTCACGGCCAGAGGTAGGTGGACGAGATAAGGATTCCAATCTAAATCTAATTGCTTAGCTCGATATTTCCAACCTCTATTCTCAGGGTCTTGCTCACGCCAGACACACTCAAGAAAAAATATCAGAGAACTAAATGCAAACGCATATTGCTGCGTTGTTCTTTGCATAAATTTGATTGCCCGCTCACGTAACCTCATTATATTTTTTTGTCTTTCTTGAGAGGGTGTATTCTCAAGGCCAGGCAGGGATAATTGGCTGGCTAAAGTTGGTTTATTGCTTTGGTCTAGTTTTGACTTTGGCTCTTTTTCCTTAACAAAATCTGAAAGTAGCAGATCCGATATTCGATTGCCTTGTAGCCATCCCTTGAGCGCAGCAGCCTCATATTGCCATACGGTTTCAAAATCCTCTTGTAAATCTGTATTACCAATTTTCACCCTGGGGGTAAAGAAAAAATCACATTCTCTATTTTGGATAAAAGGCAGAAGCAAGTCAAACCAAGTATAAAAAGAGGTTTTGCCAGACATATTGTCCAATCTATCAAGAGAATAGTTATTAAATATTTGATGGGCGGCTTGATATAAATGCCTACAAGTTCGGCTGGGTAAACCACTACGCCGAAATGCTTCTTCAGCAATGGCACTTAGCGGAAATTTATGCTTTTGTTTAGCAATCCAATTGGCTAAATTTTGACTGATCTTTTTGATTTTTTCATCCACACTCTGATCAGATTTCTTTAAGGTCAAATAAAAAGCATAGGTATTTCTTAAAAGGGTTTGATCTTCTGTCCTGCCAAACCAAGCAGTTGCAACTGCAGCGACATCATCAGGTAGTTCATCAAGAGTTTGGGCCAATTCTATCTGGTCCAGGATGTGGTTTAAACCACTATAAACCGGAAACCCATCTTCTGAAACAGCAAGGTATATGTTACGTATCTCCTTAAATTGACGCTCAAAAAATTTTTCATCTCCATCTATTGATATTTTCCAGTTTGGGATAACCTGTACGATACCCTGATTGGCAAAATTAGGCCTACCTGCACGTCCGGCGATATTAAAGAAATCCTTTGCTGTTATCTTAATGGGGGCATCCGTATTTGGATCGTGTCTTTCATCACCAGCAAAAATAAGCATTTCTACTGGCAAATTCATGCCTTGAGAGAGGGTACTGGTCGCCACCATTATTTTCACATTCTCAATCTCTTTAAAGGAGTATTCAGCCAAATTTTGTTCCGCACGATGCATGGAGGATTTGTGATAACAAACGCCCCCTCGCAGATTCTCCACCAGTTGAATTTTATCTTCTCCCAATTCTCGCTTGAGCACCCTTTCCCATAAATCCAAAATGTCTTTTTGGGAGTCTGTATTTAGTTTTATCACTTTAGCTAGTTTTGTGGCAGAGGTTTCAACATTATGATGGGGCAAATGCATTAAGGTCTTGAAGTCAGCTTTAATTGAGGCGACGGCGCAATTCCGGGCTGTTTCAG
The DNA here is from genome assembly GCA_015075405.1 of Anaerolineales bacterium. GTDB lineage: Bacteria > Chloroflexota > Anaerolineae > 4572-78 > J111 > DSQQ01. Next base: position 1,681,312 of record JABTUK010000001.1, on the reverse strand, counting down.
TCGCTAAAAATTTATAACCACCAGAAGATTTCTTAAAAAACGCATAATCCTTAAGCGTCACCAATCGTAGCTTCTCAGCACTAAATTCCCAATTTGCATCATAAACACTGGCAAAATATAGGTCACTTTCGCCAGCAATGCCTTCTTTGCTAGATTTTTCAATATCTTGGGATGGAATACCCAGCATCATAGCCTGTCGAGTTGGCCTCCATCTGGCAAATAAGGGTGTTCCTTGTAGCCATCCTGCCAAATCTTCAGGATTGCTCATCATAGCGGATAGAAACAGATATTTTATTTGTGGAAAATCGGTTCTCAGTTGTGAAATGGCTAACTCTAGCAGAGCGCCTCTTTTGGCATCTTCTATCAAATGAGCTTCGTCTACCACACAAAGTTTACAATTGTTAAACGAGTCAGGAAATAGGGACAAAGCCATTCGTAATTTCTCAGGGGTCATAATAGCTACATAATGGACCGGACTCTCTGGTAAATCCTCATCATCTATGAGGAAGTCATATTCTCGATCGGTTACGAATCGCCTAATGTCAGTTTGAGTTGGAACAATATACGGAACCAAGGCTTTTTGTAAGTCTCGTTCAACTTGTCGGGCCAGAGCATTGGTGGGTACGATATACAAAACCCAGCCTTCACCATAGTAGGTCTCAATAATAGAAGCTATTTTTATCTCGGCTATGAAACTTTTCCCACTGCCAGGGGGCATGCTAACGACAGCATTCGTCTCTTTATCCAGATATCCCTTTTCTAATGTTTGTAAATGAGCAGGCCAAATTAAAGCATGTTTGTCCCTGGCTCGACCTTGCAGGTAATTAAGCCACTTAGAGTTGGGATCTGGTAATGATGGAGGGCGGACAAATAACAATCCACGTGCCTCAAACTCGCCAAATATTCTCCTTAACAAACTGCACAACCAGACCAAAGCCGGGTCTTGTATCTGTCGCGCTTCTTGTTCAGCTTGGTTGATAGTATCCAGCCAGATTTTGGCTGGAAGATTTTCCTCACAGGTTGTGAGAGACTGTGATATTTGTAAACAAGCTTGGGCAATATCAGCCAAAACCGAAATGGTGACTAGATCAATTATCTCAAATTCCTTTTGTTGTTCAACCAATTTGCGCCAAATCTGTTTGTACTCTTTATCCATCAGTTTCATAACTTGTGTAAATTCACATTCGAGAAAAAGAAAAACTATTTTTGTGACGATAATGGTATACCGTGTTAGAATTTCCTTTTCTGCCATCCATGGAAGTGTTCGTCTCTCTTTAGCCGAATGAATCAATCGTCCACAACGTCTAATGACCGTAACTGCATTGCCATCATGTCCAGCCAACAAGTAATGTATGGTAGAGTTAAGCCAATGTCTGGTTTCATCAGACCAAAATTCCGAACCGGTTAATACTGGTTCATTTGAGCCGCTTTCAACAAAAGTCATTCTGCGCCTGACAACCTGATACTCAGCCAGAAATTCAAAAATTTGAGCGGCCACAAAGTTAGCCGAATGCAAATTTTGGGCTGTATTTTCTTCATCTTCCGGTAAATTTTCGCAGAAGGCGGCATATGCACTCAAAAAGTGGGCAAGCCTCACTAATCTATTCAGATTCTCCTCAAGATTTTCATCTCCGGTCGAAACTGGAATTCCATTAGCGATAAGTCGGCTTGTAGCCAAGAGGCGATGCGTATCAATGATTAGCTGACGAGCCTCATCCGCAGACAGGCCGGAAGGTTTAGGAATATCTTGAAAATGTTGACCGAAGTATTGACTCAACACCTTTAAACTTTACCCTCAGCTTTTATTTCCTGGATACGAGTCTTAACCAAATGCCGCACTGTAGTTACCCAGTTATCCCAATCTTCGATAGGAATAACAACAGCCCATCTCCTTTTAGTCGTTTTTCTTTCCCCTGGCACAAATTCGTCATAACCTTTGAATGATGAATAATCGCAATTAGCTGAAACTACCAAAGCTTGAAAGTGTATATTCCCTTTCCAAAATAACGACTCGGCTACTTCTTTAGCCTGCTTTCGATTTTCAAAAAAATCTAAATCCAATGCTTTAACCTCATCTATTATATCTCTATCAAGCAATCCATTTTCGATGTTACCAAACTCCGTAAATATTTCATCCTTAACTCGCCTTCGAGCGTTTTTCCTGGTTGTTTTTACTTCCGTATATATCAGCTTATAGGTGCAACATTTATGTTTTCTGTGCTTTATGATAGCCAAGTGGTCCGCGCGAGGGTCACGGGGTTTTAAATGTGGCTTTTTCTGAGTACGCTCGAATACTTGGAAATGTTTTAGAAAAATATAATAGGGTATGTATTCACCAAATAAAGTGACAAACCCTTCTTCATCGCACTCAAATTGACGCTCAATCTGTTCAATTACACTCAAAGGTGTTATATTTGAGAATTTCAGTTGAGCACTTCTATTAATCTCTGGCCAGCGTGCGAATTGGATTTCCAAATATAATTCTACGAGTTCACAGAGAAGTGCTATATCGAGGTCAATTTTCTGCCCTCTGTTCCCTAGAAATTGAACATACACATATCGTAAATCACGTTCAGGAATTTTCTTCAGACCACATAGAGTTGAGGGCATCGAGTACTCCAAAGAGGATTTGATTATCTGAAAGGGAAGAATTTTAGTATTATTACCAGGGCCACAAAGGAGAAAAAGAAATTTGAATCACGCTCTTGAGTCTACCACAAAAATGCTATATAATATAACTAATCCATTCAGTGGAGTTGGATGGTCGTAGACCATCGGGAGCGCTCGCCAGGGCGCTCTTTTTTTATGGTAACAACTTTTTACCGAATCCCTCAATCTGTCCCGTGCGCCCGTGCCGGTGATACTTGCTCTGGCGCAAAATAGCGCAAATTTGATCGCCAAATGTATCTCGACTATCCACAATTAGCCTGTTTTCCAACAATATTTCGCGTCGGGATGGATGCGCAATCAGATCGGCCAGTTGGAGGCCGGCAATATTGGCGCTTTTAGGTTTTAATTTGAGCTGGCTTGAAGTTAGTCGCTCTTGCCACCGTTCGGATGGGATATGATCAGTTCCCTGCCTGTACAAACGAGCATACGAGTCTTTTAATTTACTATCCTCTTGACCACCTCGACTCTCCACCATCACATCTCCATAATGGTTATTGTAGTGCAAGAATAACACAAATCGCTCCAGAATTACAGCCAGACAGTAATGATACGGATGGTAATGCCAGATTGCATATTGGTCGCGATGCGCTCTTTTATCAATCACTACTGTAATAACCCGGTAGTTCCAGCGGGCTAAAGCCAAGAGCAGATCCGTGTTGAACTGCTGCTCAATAATTGGATTTCGCAAAGGGTGAAAAGGCGGGCGTTTGTTGATCAACTCCTTCCGATGGAAGATGATTGGCTCATCTGGATCGCGTTGAAAAAAAGTTTGTTTGAGGTTATTCATCTCTGGCTGAAGCGTCTCAAGAGTATAGCGAGACTCCAAGATGACGCCAGTCAAAGAAAGAAATCGCTGATTGGGATCATCCGCGTGGGTTAGGTCATGATTTCCAACTTCATCTATGTAAATTCGGTAGAGCGCCATTTGATTTAAGCTTTTATCCACCCCCTGGTATACGAGGGGTGGGAGTTCGGGTCGGCCTAGACGGCGGTAGATTGAGAAAACTATACTCGGTAATCACCCACTGGCCGCTGCGGCGGGTGAGGGTGTAGATAAATTGAAAGGCTTCTTGGTAATCGGTTTTGGTGGGGCCGCCGTAGAACCAGCGTTCCGAACTGGTGACGACCAGGCGATTGCTGGGAAGCTGGCCGGTAATGGCCGGGGGGTTGAGATATTCAAAATCCACCCGTAGCGGTTTGGCGTAACGGTCATAAATATCGGCGGCAAAGGCGCGGGCGGTAGGCAAGGCCTGGCCCTGCCAGACGGTTTCCATTTTTTGCAGGTTGTCTTCGGTTGCCTCGATGATGGCGTTGTGCAGCAGGTCATTGCCGGCCTCAACCGCGGCGATAGCAGCTTGGCGCACCGTCGCCGGTATGGTGGGAGTGGGGGTAACGGTTGGCGTAGCCGTATTTGTTGGGGTAGGTGTAGCTGTGGGCCGGGGCGTGGCGGTGAAAGTGGGGGTCTGGGTAGGCCGGGGCGTAGCGGTAGCGGTCGGGGTTGCCGTTGCAGTAGCGGTGGGGGTGTTGGTGGGTGTTGGGGTAAAGGTCGGCGTTGGCGTGGGCGGCACAGGCGTCGGGGTGAAAGTCGGTGTCGCTGTGGGCGGAACAGGAGTTGGAGTTAAGGTATAGGTTGGCGTCGGTGGCACAGGCGTAGCGGTAGCCGTCGAGGTAGGTTTCGGGGTGGGGGTGGCGGTCGGCGTCGGCGTCGGTGGCACAGGCGTAGCGGTAGCCGTCGAGGTGGGTTCCGGGGTGGAGGTAGCGGTCGGAGGCGTCGTAACAGTTGGGAGGACGGGTGTAGCAGTTGAAGTTATAGCAACCGCCGCCACAACGGTCGCCGTCAGGGTAGCGCGGGTCGGCGTGACTGTTTCCGTTTCAGGGGGCGTGGTGGGGGTGGGCTGGCGGGTTGGGGTATCGCTGGGTTGGGGGCGCTCGGTGGGGGTGGCCGGTACAGGCGCTAACGTCGGAGCGGAGGTGCTTGTAGCCAGCGCCGGCTGTTGGGCAACGGTTAGGGGTGTGGCCAACGCGGCCCAGGTCAGCCAGGCCAGCCCGCCCCAGACCACCAGCCACAGCAGCAACCCGACGACAAAAGCACCCACTCGCCGGGCCGAACTGCGGGCCGTGTCGAGGGTAATCGGCCCGATGCGCTGGCGTCCACGCAGGGCGGCCAGCAGCAGCAGCGGCCCGATCAAAATCAGGATCACCGGCAGTAGCAACAGCAATAAAATGAGGCGAAATAAATCGGCCAAAGGACGCATGTCTCCCTATCCTCAAGTCGGCAAGGCTCCATTTAAGCACAGTCAGGGCGTTTACACAAACGAAGAAGCGTGTGGATAGAAGATGGAAGATAGTAGATGGTAGATGGTAGATAGTAGATAACTATCCTCCATCCTCCATCCTCTATCCACTATCTTCTATCCTCAATTCTCTTTCCTTTTGCCTCTTGTCAGCAGCCGGATAGATGTGATAAAATGGACAGCGTTGACACATTTGACATCCATCAAAAACGAGGTGTTATGGCGCGCCACTGGCTAGGGAAGCAAGCTGACTCGAAACCCCGCAACTGGCTGATTAATCTGCTCCTCTTGGTGCTGGCTACCATTCTGATGCTGGCCCTCAGCGAAGGGCTGCTGCGCTGGTTTGACGGCTTTCAATTATCATCCTTGAAACTGAACCCGAATAACACCACCATCTCCGCCCCCGACGAAGGCCAATGAACTGCGCGATTCGACCATTTTATAGCTGGCTCATCCTGACCCTGCTATTCGTCTTGACCTTCCCTGCGGCTGCGTTGGCAGACCCGCGCCAGCCCTGCGCCGAAATTTACACGGTTCAAGCCGACGATTGGTTGAGCAAGATTGCCGACAAGGTGCTGGGCGATTTGCTGGCTTACCCGGCTATTGTCAGCGCCACCAATCAACAGCATACGGCCGACGCCAGTTTTGCCGAGATTGCGAACCCTGACCTGATTGAAGCCGGCTGGAAACTATGTATTCCCGCCGGAGCTGAGGCGGAAGAACTGCTAACTGAAGCCGACCCACCGGCCGCCCCGACGCCGCCGCTCGATGCCCTGGCCGTTTACAGCCTGGATGATTTTGTCAACGATTTCAAGTTCAGCGCCTATGTCAAGCCGGAGTGGATTTACACCTCGCCGGAGCGGTTGACCAAGTACGAGGTTAAGGCCGAAGCGGCTGCCAGAGCTGGTCAGTACGGCTACCGGGCCAACTATTGGTGGAACGAGTATCTGTCGGATGATTATTTTCTCAATCGGGGGATTTTCAGTACTATCCCGCCCCAGGTCTACACCTATCACCCCGCCTGGGGCACGGCCTACCCTCGCTATCGTTACCCGCCCAATGTCACCCTGCCCACCGGCCTGACGACCAATCAATTTGGCTGGCGCGGGCCGGAAATCACCCTCAAAAAGCCGGTTCGCACCATTCGGATTGTCTGTGTGGGCGCTTCGACGACGGTGGATGGTCACTCTTTGCCCTATTCTTACCCGGAATTGTTGCAGCATTGGCTCAATTTGTGGGCCAAAGAGTCCGGCTACAAGGTGCGTTTTGAGGTCATCAATGCCGGGCGCGAGGGCATCGGCTCGCGGGATATTGCAGCGGTGGTCCGTTACGAAGTGCTGCCTATGAATGTTGATTACGTGGTTTACTACGAGGGGTCTAACCAGTTTGACCCGCGCAGCATGGTCAGCTTTCCGCCCGACATCACCTTTGGCCAGCCGCCCGATGGGGTAGCCCCCAATTTTGCCAACGTAGAATCCGACGATAAAACCTGGCTGGACCAATTGAGCGAGTATTCGGCCCTGGCGGCGCGCGCCCGCTCACTGGTAGAGCAGTTTTCTATGACCGGCTCAGAGCCGGCCAAGCCGGAACAAAGCTTTAACCTGCCGGAAGGATTGAATGAGTTCAGACCGGATCGGGCGCATGTGGGCAAGGCGCTGGCCCTCAAAGCCATTCTGGGCGACCTGGATACCATCAAGCAGGATTTGGAGGCGCAAAACGTTAAATTTGTGCTGGCAACCTTCGACTGGTTTGTGTACGACGGCATGGTGCTCGACCCAGCCCGTCACCGGACTCTTTACGGCTACCTTAACCGGATTTACTGGCCGGTCAGCTACGCCAACATGCGCCGCATGGCCGATTTGCAAAACCGGGTCTTCCGGCTGTGGGCCGCCGAAAACCGCGTTCCGCTGATTGATGTGGCCGGGCAAATGCCCAAACACCCCGATTTGTACGACGACGCCATCCACAACACCGAGTTGGGCATCCGCATCCGGGCCTGGATTAATTTTCAAACCCTGGTGCCGTTGCTCAAAAGGGATATCGAAACCAAGCGACTGCCTCGCCCGGCGCAGCAAACCTATCAAGAGCATCCCTATCTCCAGCCGGAGTATCACACCCGTGTGTTGCCGGTTGACAGTGTGGGGCAATAGACCTGACTACACTACTGATTGTGAGAACATCTCTAATCACGTTCCCACGCTTCGCATGAGTTTGGGAACGAAATAGGAATTGAAGCTTAAGGAGGGGGAAGATGCCATTAAGTGATCTGCAATCTCACGCGCTTAAGTTGCTTAAACAAGCGTTAGATAACCCCCAAATTACTTTTCGAGATGGTCAGTGGGAGGCAATCGAATATCTAATCCAGCAGCGCGCCCGGTTGCTGGTAGTCCAGCGCACTGGATGGGGCAAGAGCATTGTTTACTTCTTGAGCACTCGGATTCTGAGAGATCAAGGCAGTGGCCCAACTATTGTAATTTCACCCCTGTTAGCCTTGATCCGCAATCAAATACAGGCAGCCGAACGATTGGGATTGCAAGCAGCAACTATCAATTCTGATAATAAAGCCGACTGGCCTGACCTCGAGATGCGCTTTCGGAATAATCAAATAGATGTCCTGCTAATTTCCCCGGAACGATTGGCTAATGAAAAATTTCGAGAGGAAACGCTTGGGCCGGCTATGGCTCAACTGGGCTTAGGGTTGCTGGTAGTAGATGAAGCCCATTGCATCTCGGATTGGGGCCATGATTTCCGGCCCGATTACCGGCGTATTGTCCGTATTGTCCAGGCTTTACCCCCTAATGTACCCATTTTAGCCACCACTGCTACTGCTAATAATCGGGTTGTAGAAGATATAAAAATTCAATTTGGGGCCGATCTGAAAATTCTGCGTGGACCGCTCACGCGGAAAAGTCTCCGCCTGCAAAACATCGAGTTACCCAATAGGGCTGAACGTATGGCCTGGCTGGCTCATTACTTGCCCAAGTTGCCGGGGAGCGGAATTATTTACACCCTCACCCGCAAAGATGCTCAACGGTTGGCCCGCTGGCTTCAAACTAACAATATTGAGGCTGATGCTTACTACAGCGGCAAGGATGAAGGCGCTTCTCGCACCGATTTGGAACAGGCGCTGCTTAACAATCAATTAAAAGTGATTGTTGCCACCACTGCTTTAGGCATGGGCTTTGATAAACCAGACCTGGGTTTTGTGATCCATTTTCAACGGCCCAGCTCGGTAGTGCATTATTATCAACAGGTTGGCCGGGCCGGTCGCGCCGTTGATTTAGCCTATGGGATTTTACTGGGCGGCGAAGAGGATAATGAGATTACCGACTATTTTATTCAAAATGCCCTTCCACCCGAAAGTCACACTGAGGTTATATTAAAGGCCCTAGACGAAGCTGATGGCCTCTCTGTTAATGAGTTACAACGAGTGGTTAACCTGCCCAGAACTCAAATAGATAAAGTTCTCAAGCTGCTTTCGGTTGAAACACCAACTCCGGTGGAAAAACGTGGTTCCTTATGGCATCGAACTCCGGTAGCCTATGCTCCTGATCGGCAAAAAGTAGCCAAATTAACTGCTATTCGCTATACTGAACAGAAGCAAATGACAGAGTATTTGCGCAGCCAGAGTTGCCTGATGCAATACCTCCAGGTGGCCTTGGATGACCCTTCACCGCAGCCTTGTGGCTACTGTGCGGCTTGTCGAGGCCGACCGATTATTAGCGAAAAAGTTGATCCAACGGATGTTCAAGCGGCTCTGCGCTTTTTGCAAGAAGATTACCCGGTGATAGAACCCCGTAAACAATGGCCAGGCGCCAATACGTTCCCTATTTACGGCTGGACTGGACGAATTGACCGAGATTTGCAAGCCGAAGAAGGACGAGCTTTATGCAAGTGGGGAGACCCGGGTTGGGGTGACCTGGTGAGAGAAGGCAAACAACAAATGGGCCACTTTAGTCAAGTTCTGGTGAACGCTGCCCTTACCTTACTTGAGCAACATTGGCAGCCCATCCCTTACCCTACCTGGGTCACTTGTGTTCCTTCGCTCAATAATCCCAAATTAGTAGCCGATTTTACCGAGCGATTAGCCAGGGCACTGCGCCTGCCCTTTCAACCATGTATTCATAAGACAAAATCCACTCAACCCCAAAAAGCGATGCAGAACAGCTACCAACAGGCCCAAAACCTGGACGGCGCATTTACTGTCACCGTCTGGAGTGGCATAAGCGGTCCGGTATTATTGATAGATGATATGGTCGATTCCCGCTGGACGATGACCATTGTTGCCGTGTTGCTCCGTCAAGCCGGCAGCGGGCCGGTTTATCCTTTAGCGTTAGCCGATACCTCAAGAGGTGAGGTATGATCACAACACATATTTTAAGCCCAGATACCCAGGCCACCCTGCTTTTGTGCGGTATCTTTGGTCAAACTGACCCTGATACGCTTCCTCCTTTGACTGTCAGTGAGTATAGCGATGTGGCCCAATGGCTTTTGAGCCAAAAACTTCGCCCGGCTGATCTGCTTCAACCAGAAGTACTGCCTCATTTGCGCACATTCACCCATCCCAAAATTTCAGTGGAGCGATTGGAAGCATTGCTAAAACGGGGCGGGGCCTTGGCCTTGGCGGTAGAAAATTGGACAAACAAAGGATTGTGGATATTGAGTCGTAGTGACGCTGAATATCCCAAACATTTCAAAGAGAAACTTAAACAGGCAGCACCACCCATTTTATATGGAGTGGGTAATCAAACTTTGTTAGATCGAGGAGGCTTAGGAATTGTTGGCTCCCGCGATGTAGATGAGGCAGGGTTGATGTTTACCCGTGAAGTTGTAGCTATGTGTAGAGATGAACATGTGCAAATTATTTCTGGCGGAGCAAGGGGCGTAGATACCACCGCCATGTTATCTGCCCTGGAAATTAATGGACAGGCTATCGGCGTACTGGCTGATAGTTTATCCAGGGCAGCGGTTAGCAAACAATATCGAGAGGGCCTAAAAAAGGGCAATTTGGTTCTTATCTCACCCTACTACCCGGAAGCTGGATTTAGTGTCGGCAACGCTATGGGGCGCAATCGTTACATTTATACTCTGAGCGATGCTACCTTAGTGATTGACTCTGGCCTGAGCAGTGGCGGTACCTGGCATGGCGCTATCGAAAACCTTAATAAAGGTTGGGTACCACTCCTGGTTCGAACGGGCGAAGATGTGTCGGAAGGCAACAAACGTCTGATCGAATTGGGAGGGACTCCGGTCTCTTTAGAGAGCTTTGCTGCTCCTAAAGATTTTCAAGCCTGGCTGCATAGCTTTCCTTTGCCCAACGGCGGCGATTCAGTTTCAACCAAACAAGCTGCGCCTAAAATCCTCGATGGTCTTTTCGAAGTAGTTTGGCCTTATCTTGAAGCAGCGCTCTATCAACCCAAAACGGACCAAGAATTGGCTCATTCACTCAATCTACATATAGAACAAGTGCAAGCGTGGCTCATACAGGCTGTTAACATGGGCAAAGCCAAAAAGCTAACTTCTCCCGAACGGTACGTCGCTGTTGCTGCTCAGGAAGTTCAACAATTAACCCTCTTCAATTAATCCAGAGTAAAATAAAAAAGCCCCCGCTGCTGCCGGGGGCTTGCTTTTTAAACATCAAATCTCAGTAGATCCAAATTTCTGCAGGACGGCATATCCCTATGCCGCCCGCAAAGACATGGGGATACCTTTACTACGGTCAAAAATTGGATCTACTGAATCTACTTCTTGGCATACGTCAACGACTCGCGCACCATGAGGTTGGTTTGGCGAATCTTGAGGGCTAGGTCGGCGGCCAGGTTGCGCATGATGACGTAGCCCATTTCGTAGTTGCTTTCCAGCAGCTTCATAAAATCTTTGCGCTCGATGACCAGCAGTTTGCTCGACCCGGAGCGGCAGCGGGCCGAGGCGGAGCGCACCCCCGGATCAACCAAAGCTACTTCGCCAAAGGATTGGCCCCGGCGCAGCACAGCGATGGTGGTTGGCTCGTGGATGTCAGAGCCGTCGCCAATGGTGTCGGGGTCTACCTGGATTTCTATTTCGCCTTCGGCAATGATGTAAAATTCATTGCTGGCTAGATTTTCTTTGAAGATAATATCGCCTTGATTGTAGCTTTTTTCGTGACAAATCTGCTCAATCAAGTCCAGTTGGCTTGAGTCTAACTCTTGAAAAATATCAATCTGCTCAAGAATATATTTTTTCGACATTGGGTGGGTTCTCCTTAACAAGTTCGGAGGGTGATACAGTGATCCCCTGATGGTTCTTTCATCTTAACATAGGGTTAGGCAAACGTCAATGGGACTTTGGCTTTACACTCGACTCGCCTCGTTGAGTGTGGGCTGCGCGGGCCAGCAACTCGAATAAGCGAGCCACGCCGTCGCCGGTTTTGGCGCTGGTTTCCAGGTAAGCCGCGCTGATCGAAGCAGCGTACTGTTTGCCCTCGGCAGCCTCGATGACCCGATTGGGCTGGTCAACTTTATTAGCCACCACCAAAAAACGGTGATGATCCACCACACTTTTAGCTTCCTGCTCCCAGCGAGGCAGGCTTTCAAAGGATTGCCGGTCGGTCACGTCATAAACTATCGCCACCGCTCGCGCCCCCCGGTAAAAGTTGTCGCGAAAGGAGGCAAAGCGCTCCTGCCCGGCCAAATCCCAGACGGTCAGCTTAAATGACAGTTCCCCACTCTTGACCACCACCGTTTGAAAATCAACCCCAATGGTCATAATCCGCGATTCTTGAAACATGCCGGTGGCAAAGCGGCGTAGCAGGGTGGTTTTGCCGACATTACCATCGCCGATGATGGCCACTTTATAACGCAGAATTTGTTCGGGGTCAACCTGATTCATATGCTGTGGTAAACGTGGAAGGTTGGAAGACTTAGTAGATCCAAATTTGAGGAGCCAGCACGCCCACGTGCGGCTCCGTTCGGCACGTAGGCGTGCCTCACTCCTCGAAAATTGGATCCACTGAGGCTGGGAAACACCAGCCAATCTTCCAGCCTTCCAATCCTTCCTCACGTTAGTTTAAGGAACATATCGTAATTAAAAATGAGCTGATTTTCGAGAACGGGCGTCTTTGCCAGAACGGGCGCATTGATCTTTTCAAAATGCTCGTGGGCCTGGCGCAAGCTGAAGCTTTCGATGTCGGCCGGCTCGGCGGAGTAGAGCACGATCAAGGTGGTCTTCTGGCCGGGCACGTAAATCAGCACCTTGCCATCATCGGTGACGGCTTTGCGCGCCCCGGTGCCCATAATTTCGGCAATGGCCGAGCGAAAGCCGGAGAAAAAGCCGACCACCAGTTCGCTTTCCAGGGGAAACTGGCCGACCGTATGCAGCGGCAGGCTGGTGATGTTGTCGTAAACGGCATAGGCCAGCACTTTGGCCGCAAAACGCTGGCGAATGACCATGCTCTCGCCCGCGCCGATTTTGAGCATGGCCGGGTCGCTGGCCTGCTGCAAAAAGCCGCGCACCACCCGCCGCTGGTTTTGATAGTGGCGATAAAGATTTTCAAATTGGGCGCGGTTGATCAAGCCATCGGCCAAATCCTGGACTGTTTGATCCAGTTTGCCTTCCAGCACTTTCAATTGGGCTTCGATATCCTGGCCGGGGTCGTCGGGAGGGGGAGCAGGGGGTTGGGGTTTCGAGCCGGTTTTAGGCTTGGGATCAGCGTCGGTCAACCAATTGATAAAACGGTTCAACAGACTCACAAGTTTTAATCCTCAGCGGATAACTCTGACTTGCCACACTGCATCTCTCTGTCCCTCGTTCCCACGCTTCGCGTCAGTTTGGGAATGAGCGGCGCGAGTAGCAGACAACTTTTAATATTCTAGCATAGTTTCTAACTTTTCACCAACGGGAAAAATAAACCAAATTTCGCCCAATCCTCTGATTCCCTGTATAATGTGTCAAAGTAGCAAGGTAACAGGTAGCAGGTAGCAAGGTAGCAGGTAGCAAGGTAACAGGTAGCAAGGTAACAGGTAGCAAGGTAACAGGTAGCAAGGTTGCAGGTAGCAAGGTTGCAGGTAGCAAGGTAACAGGTAGCAAGGTTGCAGATTGTTACTTGGCAACTCTGCAACTTTGCGACTCTGCTACCCTGCTACTTGCTACCCTGAAACCCTAGAAAGCAGACAATTTTGGCCAGAGTATACGTTTCCCTGGATATTGAAACCACCGGCCTTGACCCGGAACAGGACGCCATCCTGGAAATTGGGGCGATTCGTTTTAAGGGCAGCCAGGTGTATGAAACCTATCATACCCTGCTTGATCCGGGCCGGCCCATTCCTTATAAAATTCAACAACTTACCGGCATCACCCCGGCCGATCTCAAAGGCGCGCCCAAAATCGGGGCGGTGCTGTCTGAGGTGCGCCGTTTTGTGGCGGATAATCCGATCATCGGCCACAATATCGGCTTTGATTTAAGTTTTTTATATCGGCAAGGGCTGTTTGAGCAGAATGTCGGCATTGATACGTTTGAATTAGCCAGCATTTTGCTGCCGCACGCCGGGCGCTACGGCCTGGCCGCGCTGTTGAGATACCTGGATGTCAAGCTGCCGCCCGACGGCCAGGCTCACCGCGCCCTGGACGACGCCGAAGCAGCCCGGCGGCTGTTTGAGGCCCTGCTCGACCAAGCCCGCCGCCTGGACAGCCGCATTATCGAGGAAGTGGCCCACATCGCCGGCAAAACCGATTGGCCGCTGGCGGTTATTTTCCGCGATTTGAGCCGCGAGCGCCGCTACACGCCGCCTGCCGGCACCCTGGGCCAGCAGTTGGCGGCCAAAGGGCTGATGGATGACTTTTCAGTTGACGGGGGCTTTGCCCTGATGCGCTCCGACCCCGACAGCCGGGCCTTCGACCCACCGTTGAAACCCGTCCCCAACCCCACCCCGCTGGACATCAAAGCTTTGGCGGGGCTGCTGGAAGGGGATGGACTGTTTGAACGCAGCTTTCCCGATTTTGAGCATCGCCCGCAGCAGGTGGACATGCTGGCCAGCGTGGCCGGCGCGTTCAACGAGTCGAACCATCTGATGGTTGAGGCGGGCACAGGCACGGGCAAATCGGTGGCCTATCTCATCCCGGCCATTTATTGGGCCGCGCAAAACGGGCAGCGGGTGGTCATCTCGACCAACACCATTAACCTGCAAGACCAGCTTATCAACAAAGATATTCCTATGCTGCAAAAGATTTTGCCGGTTAAATTCAAGGCCGTGGCCCTCAAGGGGCGCAGCAATTACATCTGCCCGCACCGGGTGCAGTTGTTCCGGCAAAAAGAAAACCTCAACCCCAAAGAGCTGCGGCTGCTGGCAAAATTGCTGGTTTGGCTGCCCAGCACCACCACCGGCGACCGGGAAGAGCTGTTTATGCCCGATTACGCCGAGCAAGCCCTGTGGCATCAGGTGGCCTCCGACAGCGCCACCTGCACCCCGCGCACATGCAGCGCGGAGACCTGTTTTTACGCTCGCGCCCGCCGCGCCGCCGAATCGGCTCATGTGATTGTGGTCAACCACGCCCTGCTGCTGGCCGATATTGCCGTAGACAGCCGGGTGATCCCGGAGTACAAATACCTGATTGTTGACGAAGCTCACCATCTGGAAGACAGTGTGACCAGCCAATTGAGTTTTGAAGTGGATCAAAAATCGCTGGGGCAACTGTTGAGCGAGTTGAGCCAGCCGCTGCGCAGTTCCGGTCAGCGGGCCGGCTTTATCCACGAGGTGGCCCGGCGCTGCCTGAGCGCCGCTCCCGTTCACGTGCGGGGCGACATCAACGATATTGTTTTCAAATGTCACGAGGCGGTGGACCGGGCCGGCAAAAGTGTGCGCCAGCTTTTTACCGCGCTTAACGCCTTTGTCACCGAGTTTCCCGGCGGCAGCCGTTATAATCAAAAAATTCGGCTCACCGAAGACACCCGCGCTCAGCCGGCCTGGTCGAATGTGGAACTGACCTGGGACCACACCGGGGCCAGCCTGGGGGAAGTGTCCAAAGCGCTGGGCATTCTCTACACGATGCTGACCGAATTGGAAAGCTACGACGTGTCAAACTGGGAAGAACTGCTGGCGACGCTGACCTTTTATCGCAGCCAGCTTGACGAAGTGCGCAGCAATTTGCAGGTCATCCTGGCCCAGCCCAGCCGGGAGCGGATTTTGTGGGTTGAGCAGAACATGCAGACCAAGGCTCTGTCGCTGCACAATGCGCCGCTGCACGTGGGCAACCTGGTGCATGAGCATTTGCTCAAACCCAAAGAGGCGGTCATCTTAACCTCGGCCACCCTGCGCACCAACAATTCATTTGAATATTTCCAGGAGCGGCTGCATCTGTGGGACGCCGAAGAAGCGGCGGTGGGTTCGCCCTTTGATTACGAAAACAACACCCTGCTCTACCTGCCCACCGATATCCCCGAACCCGAAGCGCCCGGCCACCAGAAAGCGGTCGAAACGGCCCTGATTGAGCTGGTCAAACAGATTCGGGGGCGCACTCTGGTGCTGTTTACGGCTTACACCCAGCTTCGCAATGTGGCTAACACTATCAAAGGCCCGCTGGCCGAGGCCGGGATTGTGGTCTATGAACAGGGTGATGGCACCAACCGCCGTCAAATGTTGGAAAATTTCAAAAACGCGGAGCAGGCGGTGCTGCTGGGAACGCGCTCGTTTTGGGAGGGGGTGGACATTCCCGGCTCAGCCTTGAGCTGCGTGGTCATCACTCGCATTCCCTTTGCCGTGCCCAGCGACCCGATTGTAGCCGCCCGCGCCGAAACGTTTGACGACGCCTTTAGCCAATATTCTATTCCGCAAGCCATTTTGATGTTCCGCCAGGGGTTTGGCCGCCTCATCCGTTCCCACCAGGACCGGGGGGTGGTCGCCATTTTCGACCGGCGGGTGATAAGCAAAAGCTACGGCCAGGCCTTTCTTGACTCGCTGCCCAGCGTGACCGAGCAGCGCGGCCTGCTGGCTAATCTGCCCAAAATGGCCGAGGATTGGATTGATTACGGAGGAATCTAAGGGATTTACGATTTTAGATTTACGATTTTAGATTTTATGATACGTGATACGTGAGGATTTATAGGGTGAGTCCTCACGCATCACGTATCACGCATCAGACACATTACCTATTTCAACCTGGAGGAATAACCTATGATCGAAGTCAATGCCTTACGGAAAGGCACAACCTTTACCCACGAGGGGGAACTTTTTAAAGTATTAGAATTTACCCACAACAAAACCGGCCGCGGCAGCGCCACCATCCGTACGAAGGTGGTCAATTTGCGCACCGGGGCCATTTATGAAAAAACCTTTAACGGCGGGGAGCGGGTCGAGGACATCAGCTTGGATCACACCAAAGCCGAATATCTTTACAGCGACGGCGAGTTGTACCATTTTATGGATAAGGAAACTTACGACCAGCCGGCCTTCAGCGCCGATATTCTGGGCGACATTGTGCCTTATCTGGTTGAAGGTATGGAGGTGAAGATTTCCAGCTACAACGGCGAGGCTCTGGATATTGAAATCCCGACGACCGTTGAATTGGAAGTGGTTGAGACCGAACCCGGTTTTGCCGGCGATACCGCTCAGGGCGCCACCAAGCCGGTCACACTTTCCACCGGCCTGGTGGTGAACACGCCTTTGTTTGTCAACGTCGGCGATGTGATTCGGATTGATACCCGCACCGGGCAGTATCTAACCCGCGTGTGAGGCAATGAGGCGAAGACGCGAGGAGGCGAGGAGGCGAAATTTTTCCTCGCCTCCTCGCCTCACGTGTCATCGCCTCATTTCTTCTAATGCTTTTCTAACGCAAGCTTGCTATACTGGTTTATTATGAAAACTCCAGCCGGCAAAGAATGTAAATTTTATTTTGGCGACTTTCACCGAGGGCGTAATGCGCAGGCTTGCCGCCTGATCGAGCAGAATCCGGAATCACCGCCGTGGCAGCCCAGTCTGTGCCAGAGCTGCCCGGCGCCCGACATTCTACGGGCCAACGGCGCTTCGACTCTCAAATTAGAAGGGACTGTAGCCAAAAAGTTTTTTGGCTTCAAGCAGCAGGTCGAAGTGACAGGCTGGTGCAGCGAATGTTTTAGCGAAGTGCCTAACCCTCTCCTCGGCTGTCCCAATTGTGGCCGGGAACGCCGCCCCTCGATTTTGGATTTGGAGGAAGGTCCCTAGCCAAACCGATAACCATAACCCCACTCATTGTGAATGAGATTTGGCTTGGCCGGGTCTTTTTCAAGCTTGTAACGCAGGTAGCTGATATACTGGCGCAGGTATTCCACCTCACCCATGTACTCTGACCCCCACACTTCTCGCAACAAAAACTCGTGAGATAGTATCTGTCCTTGATGGTGAATGAGGACAGACAGCAGACGAAATTCGATAGGACTCAGGTTTACTCGTTTCCCGTCAACCGTAACCTGATACTTGCGAAAATCAACGGTTAAATTATCAAAGATTACCACCTCGTTGCGGCTGCCAGCGTTATCATTTTTTACCTTCGCCGACCGTCGCAGCACCGCCCGAATCCGGGCTACTAATTCATTTGTCGTTACCGGCTTGATGATAAAATCATCGGCGCCCAAATTTAACCCCTTGACCACATTATCCTTTGAGCCAAAGGCGGTGAGCATAATAATCGGTACGTCGGATACATCCCGCAGACGGGAACAAATTTGCCAGCCATCCACTCCGGGCAACATAATATCCAGAATGACGGCATCCGGCTTCAGACTATAAGCGAATTGTAAGCCGGCAGTGGCATCATGGGCTACTTGTACCTGAAAGCCTTTATTTGTTAAAAGCTGATCTAACAAATTACTGTAAACAGGATCATCCTCTATAACAAGTAAGGTAGGCTTCATCTCTAAACCTCCATCCCTGGAAAAACAACAATATAAAACACCCTATCCAAATAGATAGGGGCGTCCTGGCTAACCCTAAAACAGAGAGTAAGTTGGTGGTTAGACGAAGTAAATAACAGTTGTAAAGAGATTGGGGTAAACTTATGGCATTTGAACAAGCCGCAACAATGCCGCCTGCCATCTGCCCTCGGCCGGTTGAATTAGCCTACAATTTTATGTTAAAAAAATTATTTAAGAGTGAGGAATATCAACATTAAGAAATTATCACTACTTCATTAGAAAAAACCAAGAAAATCATAGGAAAACAGTTAAAATTTTCGCCATCCCAATTCCGAGTTTTGGCTCAAGACACCTTTTCCACCTTCAAATGAAGCCCTTCTATTGCCGTTACCCTGACCCGTTCTCCGGCTGAAATAGGTTGGCCATTAACACTGCTTGCCTGCCAGCGTTCGCCCCAGACAAAAACGCTGCCTTCCGGCTCCAAGGCTACTTTAACCGTACCAACCGCCCCAATCAAACCCTCTTGCCCCGTGACCGGCTTGGCCCGGCGCGCCTGCCAGGCCTTGCGAACTGCAAAAGCCAGGATGACGGCAATGGCCAGGGGAATACCAATAATTGAAGGCAGAGGCAGTTGGTAGGTAAATTCATCCGTATTGAACAGAATCAACCCGCCAATGATAAAAGACACCACCCCGCCGGTAGTGAGCGCCCCATGGCTGTGGACAAAAAACTCGGCCCCAAACAAGGCCAGAGCCAGCAGAATTAAAGCCAGACCGGCGTAATTGACCGGCAGTTGGCCCAGGGCATACAATCCAATCAGCAGACAAATGACCCCAATGATACCGCTCATGTAACCGCCGGGGTTGGCCAGCTCATAAATAATTGCCAGCCCGCCGATGGAGATGAGGAACAGGGCAATCGTCGGGTTGGTTAAAATGCTCAAAAACTCTTCAACAGTCGTCGCTTGCAGATAGTCCACTTCGGCGCTGGCTGTTGCCAGCGTGACCTCATCGCCGGCCACCTCGACGGTAAAGCCGTCTATTTGGGTCAGCAAATCATCCAAATCTCTGGCCACAAAATCAATCACCCCCAATTCCAGGGCCTCATCGGCGCTGGCAGCTTTGGCCTCGGTGATGGCTTGCTCGGCCCATTCCAGCGCCTTTTCGCCCCGCCGGTCGGCCAACCCTTTGATGTCGGCCACCAGAATATTTTCGATTTTGGCCCGCAACGTTTCGTCAATCTCCGCCCCGCTGCCATCAATGGGGCTGGCCGCGCCGATGCTGGTGCGCGGGGCCATCGCCGCCACGTGGCCGGCCAGGGTAATAAACGTGCCTGCTGAAGCCGCGTGCGCCCCCGACGGCCAGACATAAACAACCACCGGCACATCGGCCGCAATGATGGCCTGGATAATCCGCTGGGTCAGTTCGACGCTGCCGCCGGGCGTGTCCAGCCGGATAACCAGGGCCTCGGCGTTGCGGCTGTCCGCCTGGGCAATAGCCCGTTCGATCAGGCCCAGCATAATCGGCGTGACCGGGCCGGTTGCATCCACCACCAGCACCTCGCGGCCCGTTTCTTGAGCCAGGGCCAGCGGCGCAAGCAGGTGTATAGCCATTAAAATTACATAAATCAAGCAGCCTATTAACCATTTCATCTTCTTTATCACTGTCTCACCTCCTCATTGAGGCTATGTTTTGCCTCAGCCTGAAATTTACCCAATAATAATCTTCCACACATATTATACCCCCCTGAAAAGGTATCGCCAAGCATTTGAGTTATCGAAATTGACGTAAGGGTAAAAAGCGGGTATAATCTCTTCTGTTTAGGAAGAAGAAATTATCTGTTCGGTTTTGCAACGGCCGCCAGGTTTTTTTGGCGGTCATTTATTTTTCCGATGGTGAACCTCTTTGACCTATATCTATTTTTCAATATTTAATGAAGGAGTAACAAAATTATTATGTCTGAACGAGTTCAGGGCACGGTCAAGTGGTTCAACGCTGGAAAGGGCTACGGCTTTATTTCCCGCGAGAATGGCGAAGATGTCTTTGTCCATTTCTCAGCGCTCCAGGCCGAAGGCTTTCGCACCTTAGATGAAGGTCAGCGGGTTGAGTTTACCGTTGAACGCGGCCCCAAGGGATTACAGGCAACTAACGTGGTTGCCCGTTAATCCCCTTAGTTTTTATATTCAATGACCAGAAAAGCGTAGGGTTTCCCTGCGCTTTTTGTTTTTTTATAAAATATTGACTGGAATGAAAGGTAACTGCTCAGCTATGTCATTTCGAGCGACGTTAGGAGCCAGAAATCTCTCATCCACGGTGAGCAAACAACGGTCTCGAAGATTTCTCGGCTTTCAGCCTCGAAATGACATGCGGGGCGAATTTAACCGTGCCGGTAATATGATTGCATAAAGGAGCAACGCATGCCATTCAAAGTTGATGACCTCATTGTGCATCCCACCTACGGGATAGGACGCATTGCCGAGATTGAGGAAAAAGGATTTTCCGAGAAAGAGGCGCACTTGTACTATAAAATCATCCTGGAAAAGCGCACAGTCTGGCTGCCGGTAAAAGCAGAAGAGACCAACGGGCTGCGCCTGGTTACGGCCAAGAGTGATCTGGACCATTATCGCAACTTGTTAAAGAGCCAGCCAGTTCCTCTGGAGAAAAATCATCACCGGCGACATCTGAACCTGGTCAGCCGCTTGAAACAAGGCTCGTTCCAGGAAGTCTGTGAAATAGTGCGAGACTTAACTGCCTGGGGTTGGCGTAAGCCGTTGGGCCAGACCGATACAGCCCTGCTCCAAAAAACGCGGCAGAGCCTTTATCAAGAATGGGCAACGGCGGCTGGCATCTCCACCACTGAGGCCATCAAAGAGATTGACTCTTTACTGCTGGCCGGCCGGTAAGCAGAAGGTTAGCATGGCAAAACAAGCAAGCGGTAGAGTTTACAACGGTTTGGCGGAGTTTGTCGGTCACATTGAACAAGAAGGTGGATATTTTAATATTTACCGAGGTTGGACGGAGTTTGTAGGCCGGGTAGAACAGGAAGGGGATTATTATGCTGTCTATCGGGCCGGCACCGAGTCTGTGGGCCGGGTCAAGTTGGAAGGCGAAACTTATAAAGTTTACCGGAATTGGACCCGTTTTGTAGGTCTTTTACGCCGCGAAGGGAGACAGTATAAAGTTTATCAGGCTGGGACAGAGGCGATCGGTTGGGTAGAATTGGAAGATACGGTGCAGGTTAGCCCCCTTCTTTTAAGCGGCGGCGCAGCACTGTTGTTACTGTTATAAATTAGGGCTTTCTTTGGTCCGCGCCCGATTGAGCGCCAACAGCCTGGGGTTTTTATCTCCTACCTTTTGTGCTACAATCCCTCTGCTTCGCTATGGAAATCATCAACCGGACCTCAGCTATCTCAACTCAACCGGACACCACCGCCGTCCCTGCCCCCGAAACCCGCAGCCTGCCCTTTTTGATCGGGCTGGGGCTGTTTGGCTTGGGGCTGACCGCCGCGTTCAATATTCTCGACCCTTTTATCTACACCGAAAAAGTCCGGCTGTTAGCGCCACCGGCCCTCAAAAACAGTACCCTCAGCTTGATCACCATCACCACCTTGCTGGTGGCCCTATTTGCCCAACCGCTCATCGGCCAGTGGAGCGACCGCAGCCAGACTCGCTGGGGCCGGCGTTTGCCTTTTCTGCTGGCCGGCGTGACCGGCCTGACCCTGGCGTTGGCCCTGGTCGTGTCCGCCGACAGTCTGGGGCTGCTCCTGTTGACAGTGGCTCTGGTTTCCCTGAGTTCCAACACTGTTCAAGGTCCCTGGCAGGCACTGGTCCCCGACCGGGTGCCGGCGGCGCAGCATGGCACAATGGCCGGCCTTAAAACGGTGCTGGAAGCGATTGGAGGGGTCATCGGGGTGGGTCTGGCCGGGTGGGCCCTGTCCAGGGGGCATTTATGGGCCGCGCCACTGGCGGTAATCGGGTTGCTCTGGCTCATTCTATGGCTGACCGGCCGCCTCTTGAAAACACCAGCCCCTGCCGCCGAAATCTTCTCAGCCCGCTTCGACAGTCCCCTGGCCCTGCTCAAACTCAACCTCAGCCACCTGCCCCCGGCCTTTCCCTGGTGGATGGCTAACCGCCTGCTGTTCTGGGCGGCAGTTATCTCCATCCGCACCTTTCTGCTCAACTACCTGGAAGATGTGCTGGGCCTGTCGCCCGCCGAAACCCAGGCGTTGAGCAGCCAGGTCATCCTGGTCTTGGGCGCGGGCGTCTTTTTATTCGTCCTGCCTGCCGGGGCCATTGCCGACCGGATTGGCCGCCGCCCGCTGCTAGTCGTCGCCGGGCTGCTGGCGGCCACCGGAGCCATTTTGTTTATCTTCACGCGAGAGGTCAATCTGCTTTTTGTGGCCGGGGGCTTTATCGCCGCCGGAGCCGGTATTTTTGCCAGCGCCAGTTGGGCCTTGGCCACCGATATTGTCCCCAAAGAGGAGAGCGCACTCTACCTGGGTCTGGCTAATATCGCTACTGTTATCGGCAGTATCAGCGGGCGGTTGGGCGGGCCGCTGATTGACGGCTTGAATAACCTGACCGCCACCACCACTGTGGGTTATTCAGTGGTCTTTGGCCTGGCCGCGCTCTTTTTTGTGGGCAGCAGTGTGGTGGTGTTGAGGATACAGGATAAGGAAGAAAGGAATGGCGAATAGGCGAATGGCGAATCAGAATCATCATTCGCCATTCACCATTCGCAAATTCTCTAGTGATCAAGGTAACTATGACTCTCCCACCCAGTTCTTCCCTCGCCGCCCTTCAGCAGGCGGTGCGCGAGTTTAGAGATGCCCGCAATTGGCGGCAGTTTCACTCGCCCAAAAATCTGAGCATGTCTATCGCCATCGAGGCGGCGGAGTTGATGGAACATTTCCAGTGGTTGACCACCGACGAAGCCACAATTCTGGCTCAAACCGACCCGGCCGCCCGGCAGGCCATCGCCGAAGAGTTGGCCGATGTATTGATCTACTGTCTCAGCCTGGCCGATGTTTTGGAGTATGATGTGGCGGAAATAATTTTTAACAAATTAGCCAAAAACGCGACAAAGTACCCGGTGAAGCGTGGGGCGTAAAGCGTAAAGCGTAAAACGTAATGACTTATCACATAAATCCTCACGCATCACGCATCACGTATCATAAAATCGAAAATCTAATCGTAAATCGTAAATCCAAAATCGTAAATCGTAAATATGTCTGATCCAATTATCAGGGTGGACAACGTCCACAAAAGCTATTTAATGGGCAAAGAAGCGGTGCCGGCCCTGCGCGGCGTAACCATTGACGTGGCGCGAGGGGAAATGTTGTGCCTCATGGGGCCGAGCGGCTCCGGCAAAACAACGCTGCTCAACCTGCTGGGTGGGTTGGACGAGCCGGGCCGGGGCCATATTGTGATTGACGGCGAGAATCTGGTAGCCATGAAAGAAGAGCAGGTGGCCCGGCTGCGCCTGCAAAAGCTGGGCTTTATCTTCCAAACCTTCAACCTGCTCAACAACTTCACCGCCTTTGAAAATGTCGAAGCGCCGATGGTGCTGGCCAAAAAACTGAAGCGCAAAGAGCGCAAGGTTCGCGCCACCCTGCTGTTGGAACAGGTGGGTCTGGCCGACCGGATGGACCACTACCCCAGCGAGCTGTCGGGCGGCCAGCAGCAACGAGTCGCCATTGCGCGGGCGCTGGCCAACGATCCACCCATCATCATTGGCGACGAGATGACCGGCGATCTGGACTCCGAAACCGGCTTTGAGGTGATGCGGCTGATCCGCCAACTAAACCAGGAACAGCGCAAAACGGTGATTTATGTGACCCACGATCCGCGTATGGCCGACTTTGCCGACCGGGTGATTACTATGCTTGACGGTATTATTCACACCGAAACCGTCAAAACCTGATGCCTCAATCAGCCGGATTACTTTTTATTCAATATCAAAAGCGTTCGGAAACTGCTTTGTCTGGCTGGCCCGCCCCGGCATGAATGCCAGGGCTACTGAACCGCGCCGGGTCAACCCGGCTTTAGCCCGATTAATCGGGCGCTGTGGCATAGCCCGGCGACTTCATCGCCGGGTGAGCGTCGGCAGCAAGGGTGTCTGTGGGGGCTTCCGAACACTCTCAATATCGTTAAGTTAGTGTAGTTTAGCCCCTTGTGGGCGGGCACGAGGCCCTATGCTACGGCCCTAACTTAATGAGATTGACTTTTTATTAATCTGTCATTCTACCCCGCCAGTCGCTGCGCCACCTCGGCCAGGCGGTTGGCAAAACCCAACTCGTTGTCGTACCACGCGGCCACCGAAATGAACGTGCCCGCGTAAACCTGTACCAGCGGCAGATCAACAATCGAGGAGTGCGGGTCGCCAACAATACGGCTGGACGCCCATTCCTCCTCCAGTACGTCCATGATACCGTTGAGCGGCTCAGTGCTGGCCGCTCTGCGGAACGCGGCGATGACTTCATCCCGGCTGGTGGGCCGCTCGGTGACAGCATTGAGTTCCACAATACTGCCGGTGCGCACCGGCACCCGGTAGGCCTTGCCGGTCACTTTCAAATCCGGCCAGATGAAGTTGAGCGCCTTGGCTGCCCCTGACGACGAGGGAATGATATTCTCCGCCGCCGCCCAGGAGTCGCGCCGGTCTTTCATCGGCTGGTCGGTCAGCGATTGGGTGTTGGTGTAGGCGTGAACCGTCGAAAAGAAGCCGTGTTGGATGCCCCAGTTTTCCAGCACCACCTTAACCACTGCGGCCAGGGCATTGGTGGTGCATGAGGCCATGCTGATGATTTTGTGCCGCTCAGGGTCAAAACTGTCCAGGTTGATCCCGGCCAGTAAAACGGCATCGGCATCCTGCAAAGATTTGCTGGCCGCGCTGATCAGCACTCGCTTGGCGCCCCGGTCCAGGTGAGCCTGCGCCCCTAGGCGGGTAGTGGCCCGGCCGGTGCAGTCTATGACTAAATCAACCCCCAATGCCCCCCAGTCAGGCAGTTCTTTAGCGACATCGAAGTAGGGAATTGTCCGCCCCCCGATGTTGAAGGCGTTTTCGCCCACCCTGACCTCTTCAGGCCAGCGCCCATAGTTGGAGTCAACCGCAAAGAGGGCCGCCAGCGTGGGTAAATCCTTGATGTCCGAGATGGCTGCCGGGGTAAAAAGACCCCGTTGCAGCGCCACCCGCAGCGTCGAGCGGCCAATCCGACCAAAACCGTGAATTGCTATCTTTGCCATCATTTTTCTCCTTCAAAGTAATTGAACTTGATATTTTACCTCACATTAATTATTTATTAAATTCGGGATAGTAGATCGTGAACCCGGTTGACTGACAGATTTAACATTACGGTCAAAATTTAGGTATCTACTCACCGACTAACCGACGATAGTTTTTACCAAAAACAAGCCTAACTGTGCTATACTCTGCGGTATGATCCCAACGAACCTGGAAGAACTCACTCGTGAAAAACTGATCGGCTTGTTGCTGGCTCAGGCTGAACAGATGGCCACCTTCCAGGTCATGATCGTCCAGTTGCAAGCGGATAATGAAGCTTTGCGGGTCAAGTTAGAAAAGCTGCAAAAGCCGCCGACGAGTTCGAGTAATTCGTCTCAGCCGCCCTCACGGGATCAGAAACGGAATAAACCGGCTAACCGTCCGAAGCGTAAGCATGGACCACCTGCCGGTCATGTGAAGTATGAGCGCCGCTTTGTGGCTGAGCCCGACCAAATCGTACCCTTACGGGTGACGGAGTGTCCGGGGTGTCAGACGGACTTAACCAGTGCCCTAGCGATGTTAGTCGATGTGACCCAGATCACCGAAATTCCAGAACCGAAAGCCCAGGTCATCGAAGTGCGGCAATACGCCGTTACTTGTCCTGGTTGTGGTCAAAGTCATGTGGCTGAACCACCGGTCGGACTGGAACTGAACCGCAGTTTTGGGGCGCGGCTGGAAACGATGGTGGTCTACTATCGCCAAGAACAGCACATGAGCTATGAACGGACCCAGGCGACGATGCTGAACCTGCATGGGGTGGACCTTAGTCAAGGCGGGATTGACCAGATGATGCAGCGGGCCGGCCAAGCCGCTGGGACCGAAGTGGCGACCATCCAGGCAGGGGTGCAACAGAGCAGCGTGGTCAATAGTGATGAAACCGGAGCGCGGGGCGATGGACGAACCTGGTGGCACTGGGTCTTCTGCACCATGACCGCCGTCTTGCACGTCATCCAGGCCAGTCGAGCCAGCGGGGTTATTGAGCAAGTCATGGGCGAGGTCGAAGTGGAGGTGTGGGGCAGCGATTGCCTCCCCGCTCAACTCAAAGCCAAAGCCAAACGCCATCAGTTATGTCTGGCCCATCAACTGCGTAACCTACAAGCGGTGGTTGACCGCTATTGCCTCCTGTGGTGGGCTACCGCGATGCAGACCTTGTTCCGGGCAGCCATCCATTTGCACCATCAACGGACGGAGTTACCACCTGACCAATTCCAAAACCGGGTCGCTCGTCTGGAGCAACTCTGTGATTGGTTGTTAAAGCGACCGCTGTCTCAACCTGAAGCCGTTAAGTTACAGCGACGTTACCACAAACATCGTCAGAACCTCTTCGTGTTTCTTTATCGAACCGATGTCCCTCCGACCAATAATGTCAGTGAGCGAGCCTTGCGTCCGGCCGTGGTTCATCGCAAAGTCACCGGTGGTTTTCGCTCCGAATGGGGAGCCAAGACCTATGCCGCTTTGGCTTCAGTGATTGATACCGCTGCCCTGAAGGGCGTATCGGCCTTTGCCGCCATTCAGCCTTTGATGGGCACACCCGCTCTGCCTTTGCCTGGTGAGTAGATACGATGGGGTCATTATCCCCGGCATCCAACGATACCCAGGCAACTTTGGAAGGATGAAGGATGAAGGATGAAGGATGAAGCTTTTTTCCTTCCGCCTTCATCCTTCCGCCTTCATCCTTTAGTTGTTGGATCCATTCACTCAACAGGGTAGTTTTGCCAAAGCCGGCCGGGGCGGAGACAAGGGTGAGCTTATTATTCAGCGCCTCGTTCAGGCGTGCCACCAACTGGGGACGCGGAACCAGGCGTTGTGTCACGCGCTGGTGGGGAATGTACAGCTTGGTGGTTAGCAGCGGGCCGGACATGCTCCCATTGTAAAAGACAACGAGCTATTTTGCCAATTCAAACAGCACGGGTCAAGAGGGCCTTTGACCGCGCTTTGATAGCAGGTGAGTTGGCCCGGTCCAAATAATCGCGCTGATGGCGACGAGGCTAAAGAGACCTGCTTTCAGCCAGGCGAAATTTACGGCCTCTCCGCCTGAAAACATAAGACCGAAGAACTCACCACTCACATTCATCATCAAGTGGAGCGCCATAACAATGAAGACGCTGCGTTTGGTTGAGTTATAGAGCCAGGTAATGACGATTTGGGCAGCGATAATGAATAAAAGGTCTGAGCCAGGGATGCTGCCATACAGAAAAAGCGGCAAATGCCAGCCCACTCGAAATATGGACAGGATAAGGCTGGCGACAAGCGCCGAACGACTCATTTGCAGACGGGGCAAGGCATAGCCCGTCCAACCCGGTTCTTCCCACTCTCCCCCGATGACGAGAAAAAGCGGAATCAACAGCAAGAAATTGTACCAGGGTTCGAGTGGGCTACTGGTAGCCCCGAACAGAACATTGAGCCAGGCCGCGCCCAGGCTAATGAGGATGGGCAGGCTCAAGGCCAGGATGTACCATTTGAGGCCAACCCACCAGCGTCCGATCTGGCCCAGCCAACTTTTCAGACCAGGCTTGCCCTCAGTTAGGGCTATCACCATAAGGGCAGCCAGCGCCGGCCCCCAGGGCTGTAGCGATGGTCCTATCCAGGGAACCAGACACCACGACAGAACATAAGCCAGGATAAAAAAGGTCGGCAAAGGATGGCGTTTGATTATATTTGAAACTGTTGACAGCACCGTGAACACCCTCACACCCACAACGGCCAAAGCTTTTCAGCCCTATCTTTCACTACCGAATAGGGCAAATCGGCGCTCTTGGCTTGTTCAAGCACGTGCAGGCCCAACCGCCCGGCGACCTGCATCCGCAGTTCATGAAAGGGGTTCTCGAACAGGTTCTTTTCACTGATCCACGAAACGGCCTCCACCTCCGGCTTCCAGCGGTTGTTGTAAAGCCGGGCCGCTTCGAGCAGTTGAGTCGGTGAATGACCTACTTCAGCAATACAAAGATCAAGCATCATGGCCGACTCCATGGCCGCGTTGACACCCTGACCGACCGGCGGAAACGGTCCAGCCGCGTCGCCGAGCAAAACCGCCTTGCCGCCGTAGAGTTGGGAACAGGTCAGCTTTTGGCCGATGTGAAAGCAGGTGCGTTGGGCATAGGCGGCTACCTTTTCTTCACTGGTCAGTTCCAGAATGCGGCGACAACGCTTCTCCAAAAAGCGGCGGGCTTCATCCACCGAGGCAAAGATCATCTTATCCTTGGTACCGACACAACAGAACCAGCGGGGTGGGTCCGCTGCTGTATCTCCCTTGATGGCCCCCGCGATACAAAAGGGATGGATGGACAGGCCATTCAGATAGTGTGGGTTAAGCTGGTCTCCCACACGATCCAGCTCGATCATGGTCACGAAGTTGGGGAAACTTTTGGTTTCCGTGGTAAATCCGGCCACCTGCTGCTGCATGGCGTTGCGCACCACTGAACCGGCTCCATCGCCACCGATAATAAAATCGAATTGCCGGGTGATTACTTCGCCCGATTGGGTGGTATAGGTCAGCGTGCCGCTGTGAACATCCACCGCAGTTACCCGACATTCAAACTGGCAGGTGATGTAATCCAGGTATTTTTCAGTGATAGGGGCCATCAGCGAGCGGACGATATCGCCGCGGGAACCGGTCCAGCCCGGCTCGTTCCATTCGGCGATGCCTTGATCCATCATCTTGATACCCTTGAAGGGAAATAGCCGCTCATCAAAGTAGGCCGCAACATCAATGTGACGGATAGCCCGCAGACCGTGCCCGGAGATGTCAATAGTGTAAGAGCGTTCGGGGTTAAAGCGCGGGGTCTTCTCCGGGTGAGCATCCCGCTCAAACATAGTGGTATGAATACCCCGCCGGGCCAGCGCAATGGCCAAAACCAGGGCTGCCGGCCCACCCCCGACGATAACAATGTTCGCCGCCCCTTCTGTCTTGTTTGGGTTGATAGCTGCTGAGTTCATGATTGTTTCCTTTCTAATTTGCTAAAATTTAAAAATTTATAAACTGCTCTTGCAGAACAAGAGATCAGAGATTGTTAGCCCGAATCCCCAATCTCTAATCTCCAATCTCCCTCATCCGGCGAAGGCGTTGAGCCATCACTTGCATCACTTGAAGGGCAAAATAAGGGTAGTGATGTACCTGAACTTTGAACCGGGTTTGATTGATCGGGACCAACTGGCAATCGGTTTTGGCTTGGGCCGTGAAGCAGTGGGCTGTTGGGTCAACCAAAGCCAGTTCAGCCAGAATGCCCCCCGGACCGACTGTTTCAACCCAGCGCCCCTGCCGGAAAAGTTCAACCTCCCCGGCCTGGATGACGTACATCACCTCGCCGGGTTGGCCCTCCTGGAAGATCAACTCACGGGCCCGAAAAGTTTCGCTCTGCTGCTCGTGTTGAAAGAGGTTGGTAATCACGGTAAAGCTCCTGGCCTTCACTTCAATAGCTAGATATGCTATACTGGTGGAGGGGGTTCAATCCTCGCATCCACCTGTGTTTGTTTTACTGTTTCCATCCTAACATATCATCGTCATTAAAATGTGAATTTTGGCGTGAAGAGAGCGTCAATTGACACGAATATAAGGGGAAATCGAGAGAGTTATGGCCGAACTCCAACTTTCCTTGTTGGGCAAGCTGCAAATCAGCCTGGATGGCGCGCCGGTCAAAGGCTTTGTCTCGGCTAAAGCCCAGGCCCTGCTGTGTTACCTGGCCGTGACCGGGCGGTCCCACCAGCGGGAGAGCCTCACGGCTTTGTTGTGGGGCGACGCGCCGGAGAGTGAAGCTCGCGGCAGCCTGCGGACGGCTCTGGCCAACCTGCGCAAACTGGTGGGGGCGCATCTCGATATTAGCGGGGAGGCCATTAGCTTCAACCGAAATACCCCCTATTGGCTGGATGTTGAGTTGTTCCAGACCGCGCTCGCCGCAGCCGGCCTCTCGCCAAACAAGACCTCGGAGGTCTTACTAGCACCCCTGCGCCAAGCCGTGGAGTTGTATCGGGGCGACTTTCTGGAAGGTTTTGCGGTGCGCGAGGCCCTGGCCTTTGAAGAATGGCTGCTGGCCCAACGAGAACGGCTGCGCCAACAGGTTACGCAGGGTTTATTGAACCTGGCCCGAGAACACACCATCCGAGGGGAGTATGCAACCGGCCTTGATTACACCGGCCGGCTGCTGGCCCTGGAGCCGTGGCGCGAAGAAGGCCACCAGCAAATGATGACCCTGTTGGCGAAGAGCGGCCAGCGCAGCGCGGCCCTGGCCCAGTACGAGATCTGCCGCCGCGATCTGGCTGAAGAGCTGGGCGTTGAGCCAAGCGCCGAAACCGAGGCATTGTACAAGCGGCTCAAAGCCGCCGCCGCGCCCCCTCCCCACAACCTGCCCCCGCAACCCACCCCTTTTGTGGGCCGGGAAGCCGAACTGGCCCGGATAGCTGATTATCTGGAAAATCCTGCCTGTCGCTTATTGACCCTGGTAGGTTTGGGCGGGGTCGGCAAAACTCGATTGGCCTTGCAGTCCGCCGCGGACCAGTTGGCCTTGTTCTTAGATGGGGTCTATTTTGTCTCCCTGGCGGCGGTTGACTCCCCGGAGGCGTTGGTAGCGCACATTGCTGCGGTGTTGAATTTCTCACCGGGTGGCCCGCTGGAACCAAAAGCGCAACTGCTCAATTACTTGCGGACAAAGGAGTTGTTGCTGATCCTGGATAATTTTGAACATTTACTGTCCTCCCCTGAGGGGGGGATGAAAGGCGGGGCAGATTGGATAGCCGACCTTCTAGCCACTGCGCCTCGCCTTAAAATCGTAACGACTTCACGCGAACGATTGAACCTGCAAGAAGAATGGGTACTGGAGGTGAGCGGGTTGGAGGTTCCAGAGGAAGAATGGAAGATTGGAGGATTGGAAGATTGGAAGCTGGACAGTGAGATAGAGGCTGTCTCTCAACCTTCCAACCTTCCAACCTTCCAACCTTCTACCCCTTACAGCGCCATTACCCTCTTTCTCCAGCAAGCCCGGCGAGTGCAGCCTGACTTCACCTTGTCCCCAGCAAATCAGGCCGAGGTGATCCGGCTCTGCCGCCTGCTCCAGGGGATACCGTTGGGATTGGAACTCGCTGCCACCTGGCTGCCGGTGCTCTCCTGCGCTGAAATTGTGACCGAGATTGAACGGGACCTTGATTTTCTGGCGACTTCGGTGCGCAATGTACCCGACCGGCATCGCAGTATGCGGGCGGTTTTTGAATCTTCCTGGCACTTGCTCTCCGAACCGGAAAGAAATGTCCTCAAACGGCTGTCAGTTTTTCAAGGGGGCTTTGGGCGCGAGGCGGCGCTGCAAGTGGCTGGGGCCTCGCTACCGCTGCTGTTGGGGCTGTTGAACAAATCGTTGCTGCGCCGGGACGCGGCGGGCCGGTACGATATGCACGAACTGATCCGGCAGTACGCCGCCGACAAGCTGGCCCAGTCGCCCCTGGAAAAAGAACAGACCGCCGACCAACACTGCGCCTATTTTGCCGAGTTTATGCAGCAGCGCGATCAAAATTTGGAGAGCGCCCACCAAATCGAAACGGTGCGGGAGATTGAAACGGAGCTTGAAAATATTCAGACGGCCTGGCGGCGAGCCAGTGAACAAGCGCAAGTTGAAGTTCTCAATAAGCTGGCCTGGAGCCTGGGTTTTTTCTATGTTGTGCGGAGCCGGTTTGTTGAGGGTCGCGATCTGTTTGTCGGCGCGGCCAAACAGTTGGCCGCAACCAACGAGCCGTTGAATGAGGTGAAAAGCCGGGTGTACGCTCATATTCTGACGCATCAGGGAATTTTTTGTTTTCGCCTCACCCAGGTTGAGCAGGCTGAGGAACTGTTACAAAAAAGTCTGCCCCTCCTCAAACAATTTGGCCCGCGGCGGGCGCTGGCGCTGGCGCTACACTCACTTGGGCTAATCGTCCGGGCCAAAGGTCAGTATGAGCCGGCCAAACGACACTTTGAGGAGAGCCTGGCCCTGGCTCAAGCCGCCGGCCAGCCCTGGTTAGCCGCCATGAGCCGCTGTTGGTTGGGCAATCTGGCCCACAGTCGGGGGGATTATCGCCAGGCAGAGCAGTTGCTCCGCCAAAGCCTGCCAGTTTTGCGTGAAATAGGTAAGCTGACCGGCCTGGGGTTGGGTCTGAATTACCTGAGCCGCGTCGTCTTGGCTTTGGGTCGGCCGCTGGAGGCCAAAGCCTTGTTAGAGGAAAGCCTGGCCTTGAGCCGGGAGGTTGGTAATCGGTGGAGCGTGGCCCTGTCGTTGATCTGGTTGAGTGAGGTGCTCACCTTGCTGGGCGAAGCCGAGCGGCGGGAGGCGCAGCAACACCTCCAGGAAAGTGGGGCCATTTTCCGCGAACTGGGCGATGGGATGGGGCTGGCGATGACCCTCGACCAGTTGGGCCGGGTCAGTTACGCCCTGGGTGAACATGAGCCAGCCTGGCGACATTTACAAGAAGCATTACAGCTTGCCAGCCAGAACCAACTCGTGCCCGTAACGCTGAATGTGCTGGTCAGTCTGGCCGAACTCCGGCTACGAGCAGAACCGTCCAACTCCCCTCTCCTGGAAAAGGAAGCGGCGTTAGCGCTACTGACTCTGGCCCTGAACCATCCAGCCAGCGAACAGACCACCAAAGATAGAGCAACCCGCTTGTTAGCCAAAATCGAGCCTGAACTGGACCCGCTGATGATTGCGGCGGCCTGGGAGCAGGCTAAAGTCAAAGGATTTGAGGCCGTTGTGATGGAAACACTGAGGCAGTTCCCGTGAAAATGTCATTGCGAGGCCGGAGGCCGAAGCAATCTCCACCCCGACGAGGGACGCTACGCGGCTTCGCCTGCGGCTCGCAGTGACCGTGATCTGTTTACTCATGCACCCACACCCACGCGCCGGGGTTTTCTTCGGTGGACAGGGTAAAGTTGTATTTGCTGGTGGTGGGCGTGGCCCAGTCGAAGAGCCAGCGGGCATCGTGGGGCGGCAAATTGACGCAGCCGTGCGAATGTTTCAGGCCAAATTTGTCGTGCCAGTAAGCGCCGTGCAGGGCAAAGGATTTGTAAAAATACATCGTCCAGGGCACATCTTCCAAAAAATAGTAATCAGGGTAGCCGTCGCGCCCGCTCATTTTGGCCTGCTTGACCTTGAGCCAGATGCGAAAAAGCCCCTGTTGGGTTTGCCACCAGGGCAAGCCCGACGAGACCAACGTAGCGTACACCATCCGGTCCCCCTCGTAAGCTGCCAGGGTTTGTTCGTACAAATTGATTTCGATCCACTTGTCATCAGGACCAACTCCATCGGGCCGGGCCGCCGGTTTGACCAGCCCCACATTGCCCTGCTCTAGCCATTGCTCCGGCCCCACTCGATACCAGACCCGGCCGGCCACCGTCTTTTCTTCAAAAATCTGGAGCAAGGTATACCGTTTGAACAGCGGGGCGCCGCTGCCGGCGGGAACACCCGGCTCAGTTGAAGCCCACATATCAAAAATCAGCCAGAGAAAGGGGCGTTCGGGGGTGGCTGTCAGGCTGACTCCCTGAAAGGTAGAAGGGGTAAAGAGGGCCAGTTGGTCGGCCTGTACATATTCATCGGGGTTGATGGCATACCAGATTTGTTCATTCTGAGTGATGGGCAGGGCGTGGTCCAGGCTGACCCAGACATAGCCCGCCCCCAGCGAACGCACCGGGGTGATGCCGGAGGTTTCGTAGACCAGCACGTTGTCGGTCACAACGCGAGCGTAAGTGTACGGCAAAACCGGGGGATGGTTTGGCTCTGAGGGGGCCGGCTCGGTTAATCCGGTCGGTTGGTCCGGGGTATCGGCCAACCCAACCCGACTGACCAATCCCAGGGTCAAACTGATGCCCAGCCCGATTGAAAGCAAGACTTTCAGCCAGATTGTAACGCCCAAATGCCGCATAACAAACCTCCAGCCCGGTTTATTCTATTTTCTGATGTTGACCGATGTTATTTATCCTGTGAAATTTTCTATTTTGTACTTGCGGAGGCGTTAAATCCTTCAAAAAATGGGGGATGCAACTTGCAAGTGATGGCCCAAAGAGGCCAAAGCTTTGCTTTGGGACTCCATCCTTTACCGCCGCCACAAAAAAAGCAGGTTTTGATCTTAAACCAGATCAAGACCTGCTACTTGCTACCTGCTACCCTCCCTTGTGGGTACTACTTCAAAATATAATAAGTCCCTTTTTTGTCGCCAATTTTCAGCAGCAAGCCCTTGTCCACCAAATCCACCAAATCCAGGCGCAGGGTTTCGGGGTTAACATCCGGGCAAAGCTGGCGGTAATCGCGGTTGGTGATGCGGCCCTGCTCCTCGATCAGATTCATGGCTCGCAGTTGGCGCTCATTCATATTGCTCGGCCAACTTCGGGCGGGGGCGCGTTCCAGGGTGTTGTGCAGCCGCACCGTAAACGAGTAGGGCTTGGCCTCAAAACTGGGCGGAGCGTGGCCGTGCTGCAGCATCTCCTCGATCATGCGGTCAATCCCCAGGCCCAACTCCTCGATGTAGCCCCACTGGAACAGTCCCGCTACCAGCCGGGGATTGCGCGAAAAATGCTCCTCGACGATATTATCCAGGGTGATGTAACCGGGCAGGCCGCCGGGACTGATTAGCTCCAGCCGGTCGTCGTACATACGGATTTCGACCCGCCGCCCACTGAGGCGATAATCACGGTGGCAGACGGCATTGACCAGAGCCTCGCGCACAGCAAAACGGGGATACTCTGGCACTTCCTCCCGGCGCAGCCCGTTGACCACCGCCTCGACCCGCATCTCTTCATTGACCACCTGCCAGGCCCGCTCGATGATACGGGCCGCCGGCCCCTCAATTTCGACCCGCCGGCCATAGCCGGCCAATCCATCGCGCCCCCGCGCTTCTTTGCCCAAAAATTTCACAAAAATCAGCCCACTCTGCGGCAGAAAGGTTTGCGGGTGTTTGCCGAAGAGCAGCATCCCGGCGACGGTCGGCGTGCCGTCTTCGACCATCGCGCCCATCTCGATCAGGTGGTCTTGCAGCCGGCCGCTGTTCACCCGGTAGCCGCGCTCCGCCCGATGGCGCATGTACTCGTCCAGCACGGCTTTGTCCAGGTCAACCAGCGTCGCACCCTCAATCGGCTCGCTCTCGAAATCGCCGCTGGATTTGGTTGCCGCCAGGTGGCGAATAGCCTCGCCGCCCATAGGCCGGTTTTCCGCCCCCACCCGAATCAACACCCGGCCATCGGCCAAGGCGTGCAGTTCGGGGCTGCGGGCAATTTTTAGGGCCACCACCGTCCCGCCGGGCAGGTCGTACTGCTCCCAATCGGTCACCACCGGTGGGCGACACATCACCAGCGCCCGCACCAAATGACCCTGCGCGGCCTCGTCCACCATGTGGTCAACTACCTGCCCCTGCCCATCGAGGCCAATCAAAATCGTGCCGCCGTCGGCGTTGGCAAAGGCCACCATTGTTTCAGCCAACGAGGTGGCATTGGGGTGAGGCTCAAAGGCCACTGTTTGGCCGGGACCGCGCTTTAACAAATTCTCAACCATACTTCAATTATCAATGGTCAAAGGTCAATTGTCAACCCGGCATTGAAAATTGTCCATTCTCGTGTTATGATGGGACAAAAAGGAGTAGAATAGTAGTCAGTAGCCAGTAGTCAGAAAAGATAATCTGACTACTGACTACTGACTACTGGTTACTATCATGACTCATCAACAAGCGCAAGAGTTAGTTCGCAAAATCATCCGGGCCAGGGATCGTGACGAGCTGCAAAAAATCATCAGCGAGAATGTCAGCGCGTGCGACGGCGTTTTTTTTGCCGAATTGGAAGCGGTGGTCGAGCAGTTTCGGGCCAAAAACGATGAAGCCAGCGCCCGCAAACTGAAAGAAGTGGGCGATTTTATGGCCCGGCTGCGGTTTATGATTTGAAGAAAAGGAACTGAGGGAATTGAGGGAACTGAGGGAACTTATGGGAACTCAATGGGTTTTAGTTCCCTCAGTTCCTATGAGTTCCTTTAGTTCCTATGAGTTTTTGGGAGAAAGCCATGACCAGTGACGCCGGTTCTGCGGTTAATATAGGTGATGTCGGGCGTGACATCAGCAACTCGATCATTGCCGGGCGGGATGTCATCCAAAATATCATCGTGGTTGGTCAGTTTCTTGATTTTGCCAAAGTTCAGGATTTGCTGCCGGCCTCAACGCCGCTGCCCGATCTGGCTAGCGTCAGTACCAATCTCGACCAGGCGCTGCAGGAACACCTGGGAAGCGGCCTGGCCGTCGCTACTGCTGCTGCCGGTGAGATACTGCGTGATATTCTGGCAAAATGGCGACCCAACAATCCGGGGGCCGCTTTCCCCTTCCGGCAAATGCTGCCGGAACTGGCTCCCCAACTGGTGCAAAAGCTCAAAACGCTGAATTATTGGGACACCTTTAGCGAGTCCGGTTTCAGCGCGGCCTACAGCCAGCCGTACCAGGTTATCTGGCTAGAAGCCCTGACTCACCTCTGGCTCAAACGAACCGGCCACAAGAAACGCTTCGGCCTGGCCGAAATCGGCCCGGCAGCCGCCTTTGTCACCGACCCTGAACTGGAGTACGCCGACATCAAAAAGGTGCATCTGCCCGAAGAGCCGCGCCTGGGCGAGTTTGCCAAAATGAGCAACGAGCAGTTCCGCATTTTTATGGCCGGACTGGTCATTGACCTGATCCGCCTGGCTTCTGAGGCGGCGGCGGATGTGGAATTTTGGCAGGGGTTGGGGGAGTTGTTCAATCCGAAAAGCAAATAATTTGACAATGTCACATTACACAAATGTTCTACCCCATCCGACCCTGATTTGCCCCTGTTGCCCACCCCGCGATAAATCGCAGGGCTATCTAACAGCGTCCGATCAATCGGACTTAAGCTGATGAGTGAAGTAGCCCGATTGATCGGGCGCAGTTTTGTAGCCCGGCGAGTTCATCGCCGGGCGAGCGCCGGAAAACAGGCGGTTATGGGATCAAAATAGTTGTCATAATAATGTGACGTTGTCGAAATAAGACCTGTGAGGTTTTGAAAACCTCACAGGTCTGAAATATAAAACCAATCGTCTGAAAGGAGATTCTTGATGACACCTGATGATAGTGGCGGTGGTGTAAAGTTTGGTAACATTAGCGGCGGTATTCACGGCAGTAACATCGCTGGCCGTGACATAATTAGTTCGACGGCCAGTGCTGGGCAATCCTCGGAAGACAAACCGCCTACTGTTGATGAACTGAAGGAATTATTGGCCCAAATTCAGCAAGAGTTGGCAAAAGTAACAGCCCAAAAAGAGGCATTGCAACAAATCTCCTCGATGGCTCCGCTGACCGCTCAGGCCGCAGAAGTTGGCATTCAAGAAGCCGCAAGCAAAGTCGAGGGGGAGGTCAATGCAGAACAGGCCGAATCCGTTCAAAAGAGCTTGACTGAAGCCACCGACATCCTTAGTAAAATTCTGGATGGAGCCAAAACTGTGGCCGAAAAAGCCGGCGAAGTGGGCAGCGCGGTTAAGCCGATTGCCGAGACATTGGCTCCGTTAGTGGAAAAACTCGCTTTAGCCGGACTCTGGGTGGGCCGATTGTGGCTGGGATAACATGGAGGAAAGTGGCCAATTAACTTTCGGCAATATCGCCGGCGGCATTCACGATAGCAAGTTTGCCGGGCGCGATATTGTCGAGGTGGTGATTCAAATGGCGCAGCAGACCGGCGGGCAAGTGCCCTCACCGCGCAACCTGCCGGCGCAAGTAGCGGCGCTGCGGCAAGCCCTGCCTCAGCTCGACTCTGCTGCCAGAGCATCTACTCAAACGGCGCTGGATCATCTCGCTCAAATTATCGCCGACCTGCCGTGCCAGGAGCAGGTTTACCTTGACCGGCTCAAAAGCAAATACGCCGACGAAGCAGCCTACTACATTCCCCTGTCCGGCCAGACAACCGAAACCCTCCCTGCCTCTTCATCATCTCAAGCTTCCCGCGCCGCCCGCCGCCGCACCCATCGAGCCGAGGCCGAATACCACGAATGGATCGCCACCGAGCGGGAGATCAAGCGAATCAAGCTGAACACCCTGCGTGAGGGCGTGGACAAATATCCCTGCTTGATTCTGCTGGGCGATCCCGGCTGCGGCAAAACGACAGCGTTGGAGCATTTGGCTTATGAATTTAGCGTAAATCCGACCCCCCTCCCCAACCCTCCCCCTGGGAGGGGGAGGGAGTTCATCTCCCCTGCCCCTCTGCTCCCCTGCTCCCCTGCTGCCAGTCCCCCTTCGCCTGAGCGACTTTGGCCCTAGCCTGACCCTGGAAGATTGGATTGCCGAAGGCTGGGGCGGCTCCATCGAGGCCGGTCATTGGGGCGCGCCGGAACTAGCGGCCAATCTGGAGGGCTATCTGGAGGCGGGCCGCCTGTTCTTTCTGTTTGACGCCCTCAACGAGATGCCCCGCGACGGCTACCGCGAGCGGGCCGCCGCCCTGCGCCGCTTTATTGACCGCTGGCGGCTCAAAGGAAACCGCTTCCTGGCCACTTACCGCGTCCTCGACTACGGCGAGGAACTCTCCGGCCTACAGCGTATCGAAATTCAGCCGTTGAATGACCAGCAAATCCGCACTTTTTTGCAAAACGAGTTGCCGGGAGATTGGGCAACCCTGTGGCAGATTTTGGTTGGAGATGTATCCCCCCTCCAACTCCCCCCAAAGGGGGGAGAGAAAAATCCTCTCCCTCCCCCTCGGAGGGGGAGGGTTGGGGTGGGGGCCTCGCCTCGCTGTGGCGCTGGCCCTGGCTAGAAAAAGAAATGCCGTTGTGGGTTAGGTCCGCAAGCAACCGTGACCCGCTGCCGCCTCCACCGCCTACCGGCTGGGAGGAAACGACGATTTTGGCGGCAGGATTGGCTGCGGAGAATGACGACCAGTTGGTGCAAACTTTAATCCAGGTCAACCCGGTGCTGGCCGGACGCTGTTTGCACGAGGGTCGAGCCAAAGTGGATAAAGTGACTCGCCAAGCTATCATTCAATCTCTAATCTCCAATCTCTCTAATCCCGAAGTGGCTCTGCGGGTGCGGATTGCAGCGGGGGAGGTGTTAGGCTATTTGGGCGATCCGCGGTTGGGGGAGATGGTTACGATTCCAGCCGGAAAGTTTTTGATGGGAGAAGATGACAGTAGGCATAATGAGGAAAAACCTCAGCACGAACTCTTTTTACCCGATTATCAGATTGGTAAATACCCGCTGACCAACGCCGAGTACAAACGGTTTATCGAAGCAGGGGGCTACAAAAATAATCGCTGGTGGACGGAAGCCGGTTGGAAGGAGGTTGGCCAACAACAGGACGAACCAGGGTACTGGCAAGGTGACCGCTTTAATAAACCCAACCAGCCGGTGGGGAGGGTCAGTTGGTATGAGTGCGTCGCCTATTGCCGTTGGCTCAACACCGAAACAGGTCAGTTGTATCGCCTCCCGACCGAAGCCGAGTGGGAAAAAGCGGCCAGGGGCGTGGATGGGTGGCGCTATCCCTGGGGCAATCAATTTGAGGCCGGCCGCTTGAATTGTCGTGAAGGGGAGCAGGTGGTTCAGGTCACGACGCCGGTGGGGATTTATCCCATGGGGGTCAGTCCCTTTGGCGTGTTTGACTGTGTCGGTAATGTGTGGGAATGGTGCGCCACCAAAGCCGATTATGAATTTAAACCCTACCCCTATGATACCGTCGAAGATGAAGGGTCGGCAGATTATGTTAATGGAACATATCGCCGGGCGCTACGAGGCGACTCGTGGGACTACTATGTTGACAACCTCCGCTGCACCTTCCGCGCCTGCAGCGATTCCAACATTAGGTACGTCAACTTCGGATTTCGGCTTGTGGTCTCCTCATTGGGTAGGTAGATGGTAGTCGGTAGACGGTAGACGGGGATTTGTAGTCTGAGATTGTCGAGGTTTTGAGAACGTTTCTATAATTCGACTGGAATCAATCTATGGCCAGATAAAATTTTGGGACAAACGGCGCGAGGCTAGAAGCCATCGCGCTCAGAGGGCGAGGCTCTTCGAGCTAAAAACCCAGCCCGATAGGGCTTTGCTCTTTTAGTCCGACGGCTTTAGCCTCGGCCAGAGGGCTTCAGCCGCCGCTGCGGTGATGTCGGCTTCGATTTCGTCGGCAGGGTGCTCTTGGCCTTATCCTTTAGCGAGAAACCAGAGGTGAAGGTCGGAATGTCAGATGAGGATTAACGAGTCGAGAGCGAGCCGGGGCCAGGGCTTCGATTTCTATGTAAACGAGAGGCGGCGCATCGGCTGAATATTCGACTTTTTGAGCAGCTTCCAGGTTAATCCGGTACAGTTCGGGATCATCTTTGGGCAATAAGATAACCTCCGCTTCGGGCGGAATTTGGGCCAACAAGTCTGGATGTTCCAGGATGTACCGCTCGAACTCAAAGGAAAGCGTCATATTTTTTTCGGCAATTGTCTCTCGACTATAGTTCATGGGGCCATCTCCTGTTGATACTCGGCTCGATAGCGCTGCCAGTTGGCCTTAATATCTCGCTCACCTAAAGTCAGCACCTCTTCCCTGGCGTAACCATAAAATTCCACTTTATCCTGGGAGCCATCTGGATGAAGCATATCTTTGTGGGGGCGTCCGTGGGCAGTGTCATAGCGAACGATCGCCTGCCATTTCCCATCAATGTAGGCTTCATATTGAATGCTAAAGCGAACAATCCGTCCTTGAGCCAGATAATGGTAATAGCGAAAGCGGTCTTCACGTTCTGAGGTAAAGTAGTAGAGATATTCTTTCTCGTTCATGAGCCTTTAGTATTGTACTTGATTTAGTTTAGGGTAGCAAGGCAATCTGATATCTTATACTCGTCCCACTCATTTTGCCGATTCTCTCCTCTCCTCCTATCATACCTCTGTGTCACATGCCAAAAACTCTTCCCCCAAGATCGCCCTGGCCCACGACTGGCTCAACCAGATGGGCGGCGCGGAAAATGTACTGGAGCGGCTGGTCGAACTGTATCCGGGCGCACCGGTGTTCACCACCATTTACGGGCCGGCGTTGATGCCAGAGGCCTACCGCCGCTGGGATATTCGCCCCACCTGGCTCAACCGCGCCCCGGCTATTCACCGCCACCACCAGCCCTACCTGCCCCTCTACCCCCCGGCGGTCGAGAGTATGGACTTTTCCGGCTACGATCTCATTTTGTCCAACAAAAGCGGCTTTATCCACGGCCTGCGTCATACCCCGGAGCAACTGCATATCTGTTACTGTCTGGCCCCGACCCGCTACGTGTGGGATTACGGCAGCTATGCTGCCCGCGAAGGTTTTGGCCGTTGGGTCGGCTGGCTGATCGAGCCGCTGATCCGGCGGCTGCGGCGGTGGGATTATGAAGCGGCGCAGGGGAGCGGAGGCGCAGGGGAGCAGGGGCGCAGGGGAGCAGGGGTTGACTACTTCATCGCCATCTCCAAAGATATTCAAGCGCGGATCAAAAAATATTACGGGCGCGAGTCGGTGATTATTTATCCGCCGGTGGACACGGGTCACTTTCGCCCGCTGCCACCTGGCCAGTCGCCCGGCGATTTTTACCTCGTCGTTTCCCGACTGATCCCGTACAAACGGATTGACCTGGCGGTGCAGGCGTTGACTCGCCTGGGCCAGCGGCTGATCATCGTGGGCGATGGGCGTGACCGGGCCAGGCTGGAGACTATAGCCGGGCCAACGGTCGAGTTCAAGGGCCGGCTGCCGGGGAACGAAGTGGCCGAACTGATGGCGCATTGCCGCGCCTTTTTGTTTCCCGGCTTTGAAGATTTCGGCATCGCCCCGGTCGAGGCTCAGGCGGCAGGAAGGCCGGTGATTGCTTTTGGTCAGGGCGGCGCATTGGATACCGTGATCGAAGGGCAGACCGGCCTCTTTTTCCGCGAGCAGTCGGTGGAAGCGCTGATCGCAACCATCGCGCAGTTTGAGCGCACTTCCTTCAAT
Organism: Anaerolineales bacterium; assembly: GCA_015075405.1. GTDB lineage: Bacteria > Chloroflexota > Anaerolineae > 4572-78 > J111 > DSQQ01. The sequence goes on along the minus strand of JABTUK010000001.1, from coordinate 1,639,302 downwards.
CCCGCCGCCGTCCGCGCCAACGCCGAACGTTTCAGCGTCGAGCGCTTCAAACAAGAGTTGGGGGCATTTGTGGCGAAGAAGTGGCAGGAATTCAAGAGCAGGGAGTAGGAAGTAGGGAGTAAGAAGTAAGGGAACAATCCCCTACTCCCTACTCCTTACTCCCTACTCCTTCATTTTGAAGTTGCTGGCATTTGGCCTATACTTTGTGGCTCTATTTCCGCGAGTCGCCGGATGACGCAGGCGATGGGACGTGATAGAGTAAAGAGGTTGCCAGGGCATGGAGCTTAAACAGTATTGGCAGATCATCTGGAAGCGGGCCTGGATTCCGGCGTTGCTGCTGGTAGTGGTCGCTGCGGCCAGTTTGCTGACGGGCCAGACCCCAGCGCCAACCTACAGCACCACCATGCGCTTTAATGTCGGGGTCAAGCCGCAGGAAGTGCCCGATCAATACACTTACGACAGCTACTATGCCTGGCTCTCGTCGGAGTACCTGGCCGATGATCTGAGCGCGATTGTCAGCAGCGGGGCGTTTGCGGCCGATGTCAACCGGCGGCTGGCCGAAATGGGCAGTCAGGCGCAGCTTCCGCCGGGCAGTATCGGCGGGGTGACGATTGCCGAAAAACAGCACCGCATTCTACGACTAAACCTCAGTTGGGGCAATGAGGCCGAGTTAGCCGAAATTGCCCAGGCGATTGTGACGGTCATGCAGCAGGACAGCCCCAAGTACCTGACCCAACTCGGTACACCCGGCGCGCTGATCAGTGTGATTGACCCACCTTCGCCGCCAACCCCCAACCCACCCTCGCTCACCCAGCGACTCAATCTGCCGGTGCGCCTGTTATTGGCCCTGGTCGCCGGGCTGGCCCTGACCTTTCTGCTCGATTACCTGGATGACAGTGTTCGCGGGCGGGCAGACCTGGAAGCGCTGGGGGTCAGCGTGCTGGCCGAAGTACCGAAGGGGAGGCGATGAAACGTGAGGCGAGGAGGCGATGAGATTCGTAGCCTCGCGTCCTCGCCTCATCGCCTCCCCTGTGGTACAATGTAATAGAGAAAGGCAACTGTGATGGAAATTAATGATTATCTGAAAATTTTACGCAAACGGGGCTGGATTATGCTGGTTGTGGCGGCTATCGCCGCTGCCAGCGCCTTTGGCTTTAGCAAATTGCAGACGCCGATCTACAGCGCCAGCGTTAAATTGAGCGTCGTCCCGGCCCGCGCTACCGACTGGGGTTCCAGCAACAGCCTGAAAGACCTGCTGCGTAACTATGCCGAGAACATCCGCACCCATAGCATGGCCCAAGAGGTGATCAATCGCGCCCAACTTGACATGCAAACCCCGGCGCTGCTCAGTAAACTTTTTGTCAACCCCGATAGTTCGACGTTTACCCTTGAAATCGAAGCGCGTGATTGGGATCCCGAGGTGGCGATGGCAATGGTAGATACAATGGCTAAAGTGTTTATCGAAGACCGCGACCGCTGGAATCAACAGCAGGACAAGCGCGACCGGATCGAAGTACGAATGCTCGACAGCGTGTACAACCTGGGCCACGAGCAGTATTCACCCCAGACCAAGATCAATACCCTGGCCGGCGGCCTGTTTGGGCTGCTGGTCGGGGCCATCGTCATCTTCTTTTTAGAGTGGCTGGAGTTGGACACCATCCGCACCCCGGCCGATGTCGAGCGGGCCATCGGCGTGGCCGTTTTGGGCGCAATCCCACCCATTTCTGGCGATACGCCTCATCCCGCCGGAGAAAAACGCCGCCAGCTTGTGCCAGGGCTGCGCGGGTCAAATTAAAAATTAGACCGGGGACCGGAGACGGGTGACTGGGCTATTTCCCGGTCTTCGGTCTCCCGTCCCCGGTCATTCTCCAGAGTAACCTATGCCAACTGACGCGATCATCACCTTAACCGATCCCCGCTCTGCTGCGGCTGAAGCTTACCGCACCCTGCGGACCAATCTTGATTTTGCCGGGGTTGACCAACACCTGCGCACCCTGCTGGTCACCTCTGCCGCGCCCACTGAGGGCAAAAGCGCCGCCGTAGCTAACCTGGCCGTGGCCATGGCTGACGGCGACCGATCCGTGATCCTGGTAGATGCCGACCTGCGCAAACCGGCTCAGCATACCCTCTTTGGGCTGGCCAATGAGCGGGGCTTTACCAATCTCTTTCGCGATGACGACGCCTTCAAACAGCCGCCGTTGCAAGCCATCCCCAACACCAGCCTGCAAGTGCTGACCAGCGGTCCCCTGCCGCCCATTCCCGGCCAACTGCTCGCCTCGAACAAGATGGCCGAAATTATGACCCGCCTGGCCGGCCTGGCCGAAATTATCATCTTCGACGCGCCGCCGATTATTACGGTCAATGATGCTTCTCTGCTGGCTGCCAAAGTAGACGGGGTGCTGCTGGTGGTCAAAGCAGGCGGTACGAAGCGAGACCACGTCAAAGCGGCCAAAGATCGGCTGGCCAAAGTCAATGCCCGGTTAGTTGGGGCCGTATTGACCCACGCCCAAGTAGATGCTACACTCCAATATATCTGACTCGTCGTAACCCGGAGCTAACTCATGACCAATGACGAAAAACGCGAAATGCTGGAGTTGATGCGGCAGGTCATTAAAGAAGAAGTGCCGCAAATTGTCCGCGAGGAAACAGCCGACCTGCGGGCCGACGTTACCACCCTCAAAACCGACGTTACCACCCTCAAAACCGACGTTACCACCCTCAAAACCGACGTTGCTACCCTCAAAACCGATGTTGCCACGCTCAAAACCGATGTTGCTACCCTCAAAACCGATGTTGCCACGCTCAAAACCGATGTTGCCACGCTCAAAACCGATGTTGCTACCCTCAAAACCGATGTTGCTACCCTCAAAACCGATGTTGCTACCCTCAAGACCGATGTTACTACCCTCAAAACCGATGTTACTACCCTCAAAACCGATGTCGGCGTCCTCAAGGAAAAATCGGTTCAGTTTGAGCAAGAATTACGAGACATCAACGAAAATATCCAACTTATTATTGACTTTTCCACCCGCGAATTTAACCAAATCAAAGGGCGTTTGGATAGTCTCGAAAATCGGATTACCAACCTGGAGCGGCGCTTTAGCTCTTTGGAAAATCAAGTCAAATGGGTCACCGATGCTATCCTGGATTTGCGAGCCGATTTGAAAAAGCATCAACAAGATCATCAAAAATACCCCACTCACGAAGATTTACTCAAACTGGAAAGCCGGGTGGATCGGCTGGAGGCACAGTTGGTAAAATTGCTTGAAGAAAATTGACTTTTCATGAAACAAAACTGATCCTGATAATTTTGATACCATCGGGGGGCGCCCGTCGTCCCCCACTTTTATGCAAGGAACACGCATCCCATGATTGACATCCACACTCACATTCTCCCTCACGTGGACGACGGCGCCCGCGACCTGACCGAAAGCCTGGCCATGGCTCGAATGGCCGTAGCCGATGGGCTGACCCATCTCTTTGCCACACCCCATCACCGCGATTACACCCCCCTCTCCCGCCAGGAGGTAATGGAACGCACGGCTCAATTACAGGCCGAACTCGATCAAGCCGGTATCCCCCTGACCCTACTCCCCGGCCATGAAGTCCGCCTGTACGATGATATGTTTGACGATTGGGATAACCATAGAGCCGGGTCGCTGGGCAACAGTCGCTATGTGCTGGCCGAGCCCCTTTTTAGCCACTACGACAAGCAGACCGATGCCATGCTCTTTGAACTGTTTGAGCGCGGTTACACCCCGATTATGGCGCACCCGGAGCGCATCCGGCCCATCCAGGATAATTTAACGTTGATTGAACCGTTTTTGGCCGCCGGTGGCCTGACCCAAATTACCGCTACCAGCCTGACCGGCAACAACGACTGGCGAGCGAAAAAAGTTGCTGAAACCATGCTACGCAATGGGATGGCCCATATCATTGCCTCCGACGCTCACCATTCCTATCACCGCCCGCCCACCCTCACCGCCGCGCGAGATGCTGCCGCCGCAATTGTAGGGCTGGAGCAAGCCACGGCTATGGTCAGCGCCCGACCCCTGGCGATTGTCAAAAATGAGCCAGTTATTATTGCGACTGTATTTATTTGACAAGGTAGCAGAGTAACAAGTAGCAAAGGTATAAAAATTCTCTGTCTACTGTCTATGGTTTGCTATTTTTGGGTAGTATTCACGAGCCTTTGGCGCACCACCAATAATAAAATTCTTGACCTGACACTTGGCACGTGACACCTGACACTTATTTTCAAAGGAGGATTCTTCACCATGAAGGGACTGATTTTGAGTGGCGGAAAGGGGACGCGGCTTTACCCGCTGACCTATACCAGCGCCAAACAATTGATTCCGGTGGCCAATAAACCGGTCCTGTTTCGGGTTATCGAAGCCATCCGCGATGCCGGCATCAGCGATATTGGCATTGTCGTGGGCGATACGGCTGAGGAAATCAAGCGAGCCGTGGGGCCGGGCAAACAGTGGGATGTCAATATCACCTACATTCCGCAAGATGCGCCGCTGGGCCTGGCCCACGCCGTCAAAATTTCGCGCGACTTTTTAGGCGACGACCATTTTGTGATGTTTTTGGGCGACAACGTGATCCAGGGTGGCATCAGCTCGCTGATTGCCCAGTTTGCCAGCAGCAGTTACAACTCGCAGATTGTGCTGACCCAGGTCGAACAGCCCCAGCAGTACGGAGTGGCGCAGTTGGACGACCAGGGTCAAATCATCAAGCTGATTGAAAAACCCAAAGAGCCGCCCAGCAATTTGGCCCTGGTGGGCATTTATATGTTCGACGCCCACATCTTTGAGGCGGTCAACGCCATCAAACCCAGTTGGCGCGGCGAACTGGAAATTACCGATGCCATTCAATGGTTGGTGGACCGGGGCCACAATGTGCATGCCTATATTCATCGCGGCTGGTGGATTGACACCGGCAAGCCCACGGATATGCTCGAAGCCAACAGCCGGGTGCTGGAAGAATTGAAACCCACCATCGAAGGTTATGTTGACCGCGACAGCGAGGTAGACAGCCGGGTGACGGTGGAGGCGGGCGCGGAGATTATTAACAGCGTCGTGCGCGGACCGGCCATTATCGGCAAAGATACTCGCATTGTCAATGCCTACGTCGGCCCTTTCACCAGCATTTATCACCACTGCCTGGTTGAGAACGCGGAAATCTCCCGTTCGATTGTCCTGGAACACAGCCAGATTCGCAACATCAACCGCCGCATCGAAGATAGCCTGATTGGCCGCCACGTGGTCGTCCATCGCTCGCCCATCCGCCCCCGCGCCTACAAATTCACCCTGGGCGACCATTCCCAGTTGGGACTGCTGGGCGATGAGAGCAGTTGATTTGCCAAGCTATAACCCAACATAATCCAAAATAACCCAATATACCAAATATATCCCAAAGCTGATTTGGGATATATTGGTTATGGGAGGGAGCTTTAATTCGTTCAAGGAAGAAAGCATTTTTTATATCTACCCTGGGATAGGGTATAATCAGATAAGTTCGATAGGTTTGCGCAGCAATTGTGCTTATTCTGAGGCTTAAAATTATGGCTGATTCTCAGGTCACAAAACAATAGATGATGAATTACAAAAATTCCAAGTATGAACTCCCCTTGAATAACACTGAACATCACGCGCTCCAAAAAATCAAGTCAATCGTCACCGCGCAGTTTCCAGTGGAACAAATGGCGCTTTTTGGCTCGGTGGTGCGGGGAGAAGCAGATGAGGAATCGGATATTGATTTACTGGTCGTCACCAGGCAGCCTTTGAATCGCCGAGAACGCCATCAAATCACCGACATCGTGTGCGAGGTCAACCTTGAGTACGGCACTAACTTTAGCACTCTCGTTGTTGATGGCGATGCTTGGGATCGCGGCCCAATCTCGCTTTTGAGTATTCATGAAGAAGTTCAACGGGAAGGGGTTTCGGTATGGCATTCCAAAGACCCTTTGCCAGAAACTTTTGAGACCTTTGAAGAAATGGCCGAATTCTGGAATACACACGATGTCACTGACTACGAGGATTTTTTAACTCCCATTGAAGCTACAGTTGCGGCCTCGCCTCAGCGAAGGATAATAAAACTTGGCGGTCGGCGGTCAGCCGTCGGCGGTCAGCTTGAACAAGATATGTCAGGGGACCACGAATGACCTACCAACCCATCATCGGCATGGAAGTCCATGTCGAACTGAACACCCACAGCAAAATGTTTTGCGGCTGCAACGCCGACTTTTTTGGCGTGCCGCCCAACACCCGCGTCTGCCCGGTTTGCCTGGGCATGCCCGGTGCGCTGCCGGTCATCAACCAACGGGCCATCGAATACACCCTGATGATTGGCCTGGCTTTGAACTGCGAGATTCAGCCGCACAACGTTTTTGCCCGCAAAAATTATTTTTATCCTGACCTGCCCAAAGGCTACCAGATTTCGCAGTATGAGCTGCCGCTCTGTTTGGGCGGCTACGTGGATATTGAAACCGGCGACGGCCAACCCAAACGCATCCGCATCCGCCGGGTTCACCTGGAAGAAGATACCGGCAAGCTGGTCCACGTTAATAATTACAGCCTGGTAGACCTGAACCGGGCCGGCGTCCCGCTGGTCGAAATTGTGACCGAGGCCGATATTCACTCAGCCGAAGAGGCTTATGCCTATGTGTCCAAACTGCGCCAATTGGTCCGCTATTTGGGCGTCAGCAGCGGCGATATGGAAAAAGGGGCTATGCGCTGCGAGGTCAACCTCTCTTTGATGGATATGGCTACGGGCAAATGGGGCACCAAGGTCGAAATCAAAAACCTCAACTCCTTCCGCTCGGTGCGCAACTCTATCGCCTACGAGATCGAACGGCAGGCCAAAGTGCTCAGCGGCGGCGGCGTCATCGAGCAAGTAACGATGGGCTGGGACGAAAACCGCAGCATTACCGTGCTGCAGCGCGCCAAAGAGGGCGATACCGGCTATCGCTACTTCCCGGAGCCGGACTTGCCGCCGCTGGATTTGGACCCGGCCTGGATTGAACAGGTGAGCATCAGTCTGCCCGAACTGCCCGACCCCAAATTGGCGCGTTATGTCAGCGATTACGGCTTGAGCCAAAAAGAGGCCAAAATTTTGAGCGAAGACCGGGCCATTGCCGCGTATTATGAAAGCGTGGTGGCGGCAACGGGTGATAAAACAACGGTGACCCCCAAACTGATTAGCAATTGGGTTTCCGGCGAACTGTTTCGACTGCTCGGCGAGCGAGGCGTCGAAATTGGTGAGGTCAAAATCAAGCCGGAGGATTTGGTGGCGCTGATTGAACTGGTCAACAGCAACGCCATCAACCAGCCGGCCGCCAAACAAACCCTGGGCGTTATGTTCGATACGGGTAGGCCGCCGTTAGCTATTATCGAAGAGTTGGGCCTGCGCCAGATTAGTGATGCGGGCGAGTTGACCGCCGTCGCTCAGCAGGTCATTGCCGATAACCCGGACCCGGTGGCCCAATTCAGGGCGGGCAAAGAGGCGACGCTCAAATTTTTGGTGGGCCAGGTGATGAAAGCCACGCGCGGCAAAGCCAATCCTCAACTGGCAGAACAAGCCCTGCGCGAACAGTTGCAACAATGACATGCGCCAGCAGACAAGATGACATTCCTCACTGTTCAAGTTTTAGTAAACCGGCTTATAATATGACTGTAATTGAATAGTTTGGACGCGCAAAGTGGCGCGTTTTGGCTAGAGGGACAAATAAAAGCAAGTTTCTTATTCAAGACAGAAGCGAACCATAACAAAATAAAGGTTCGCTTTTTTTGTGAAATTACCAGAGAAAGGATTAAGCGATGTCTGGAAACAACCCATTTACCATAGCTCAGCGCCAGCTCGACGAAGCCGCCGCCATCTTGGGGCTAGACCCGGCCACCCACGCTCTGCTGCGCGAGCCGATGCGCGAACTGACCGTGACCATCCCCGTGCGGATGGATGACGGCAGCGTCCGCATTTTCAAAGGCTTCCGAGTGCAGTATAACGACGCACGCGGCGCTTGCAAGGGCGGTCTGCGCTGGCACCCCGACGAGACTATAGATACCGTGCGCGCGCTGGCTGCCTGGATGACCTGGAAAACGGCGGTGGTAGATATTCCTCTGGGCGGGGGCAAAGGCGGCGTAGTTTGCAACCCCAAAGAGTTATCTCCCACCGAGCAGGAACGGCTGGCCCGAGGTTATATTCGAGCGGTGTGGAAAATTTTAGGCGAAAATGCCGACGTGCCCGCCCCGGATGTTTACACCAATCCCCAAATTATGGCCTGGATGATGGATGAATACAGCCTGATTCGGGGCTACTCGGCGGCCGGGTCAATTACCGGCAAACCGTTGGCCCTGGGCGGTTCAGCGGGGCGTGAGGATGCAACCGCGCGGGGCGGCATATACACGGTTCGAGAAGCGGCCAACGTTCTTGGCCTTAATCTGAAAGGGCAAACAGCCGCCATTCAGGGCTATGGCAATGCCGGTCAATTTGCCCACCAATTAGCCCAAGAGATGCTGGGGCTGCGAGTGGTGGCGGTCTCTGACTCCAAAGGCGGCGTTTTTCAGGAAGATGGCCTGGGCGTTGAGGCGACCATCCGGCACAAAAAGGAAACCGGCTCGGTAGTGGGTATGCCCAACACCACCCCCCTCAGTAACAAAGAAATTTTAGAGATGGACGTGGCTGTGCTCTTCCCCTCGGCCCTTGAAAACGTGATTACCGAAGAAAACGCCGGCAACATCCAGGCTAAAATTGTGGCCGAACTGGCTAATGGCCCCACCACCCCCGAAGCCGACAAAATCTTGCATGAGGGCGGGGTATACGTTATTCCCGACTTTTTGTGCAATGCCGGTGGGGTGACGGTGAGTTATTTTGAGCTGGTGCAAAACGCCTATGATTATTACTGGTCACGAGAAACCGTTTATGAACGGTTAGACGCCAAAATGACCGCCGCTTTTCAGGCGGTTCACCAAATGGCCCAGGCCAAAAAGGTCCACAATCGTCTGGCCGCGTACCTGGTGGCGGTTGAGCGTGTGGCCGAAGCCGCCAAATTACGGGGCTGGGTTTAAATCTGAGGCAAGACGCTCCTTTTTGGGCTTCTCCCCAAGCGGCCCGGAAAGGAGCGTCCTGGCCCAGTTACTTTTCCATCTGGTTTGTCACGTGAAATTCGGTGTTCAGGGGGTTCTGGCCGGAGGCGTTCTCGCGCAAAATGGTATCACCGGAGGCAGGCAAAGGAGTTGTTGAGACGTGTTGTAACCCGATGTTGATTAATACACCAATAACAAGAGCTTTAATAATAAGATAAACAGTTTTTTCTAACATTGAATTTTCCCACAGCCGTTAGAATAGTGACGCCGGAAAAAAGCCGCTTTCTCAAATCATTTTACTGCCAGCCTTTCCAAAAATACAATATGCAATAAGTCCTGAGTTAACTTTGCCAGGAGATGCCCTTTTTGGGTCTGGGCCTAATTCCTTATTTTTACTCTTGCAGCCTCCCTTTAAGGATGATATACTATTGTTAAGTTTGCAGAAACATTCGATTGTCTTGAGCAGTCAGTCAGGATTGGGATGGACGTTAAAATTCGCTCCATCAACACATTAACCGACTTACGCAAGTGCCATGAGATTCAACGGGCCACCTGGGGCTTTACCGATTTGATGGTTTTCCCCTACACCCAACTCATCTCGGTGGCCCATAACGGCGGGGTGCTGCTGGGGGCTTATGTGGGGGGCGAACTAATCGGTTTTGTGTATGGGTATTTGGGCATGTCAGGCTCAAAGCTGTATCACTTCTCGCAGCGCATGGGCGTTTTGCCCCAGTACCAGGGCATGGGCATTGGCATGAAGCTCAAACTGGCCCAGCGTGACCAGATGTTGCGGCAAGGCATTGACCTGATTGTGTGGACTTATGATCCCCTGCTGGGCAAAAACGCTACCCTCAATATCGAAAAACTGGGCGGAATTGTGCGCCACTACGCCCGCGACATCTACGGCGCGGTTAATAATCCGCTCCAGGTTGGCCTCTCCACCGATCGTTTTCTGCTAGAGTGGGAGTTGATGAGCGACCGGGTGCGCGAGCGCATCCGCAGCAACAAGCCGCGTCCGCGCGCCGAAGATTGGCTCAAAGCGGACCAATATCGCTTTGTCAATTTTGCTTCCTGGGAAGGCAATTTGCCCCGCCCCATGGCCCAGGATTTGGAAATGGACGACGACGTGCTGCTGGTTCAAATTCCGCCCGACCTCAATGCCATCAAAAAGGTGGACCTGGGCATTGCTCGCGGCTGGCGTGAGTCGACCCGCGATATTTTTGAAACCTACTTCAAACGCGGCTACGTTGTCACCGGCTTTGCCCGTAGTTCCGAACCGCAAATGCCCAATATTTACCGCATGGAGCGCATAACCCTACCCACCACCTCCGACTTTTCCTCGTGGGAAACCGGCGTCCGCGACGAGTGAACACCCTAATTCCACTCTCGTTCCCAAACTGACGCGAAGCGTGGACACCCGCCCCCCAACCCTCCAGCTTTCCAGCCAGAAGTTCTTTCTAAAATTCTCTAATAAGGCAAGCTGTGTTATTATTAGAGATTAATTGAAGGAACTTTTTTCATGGAAGAAAATCTTACCTCTCCATCATTGCCAAGCTCCCTTGAAAATTTGATCATTAGATTAGTGACCCACGCCGACCTGCCTAATGTGGCCCACGTGGCCCGCATCACCTGGGATGCTACCTACAACCAAACCATTGCCCCTGAAAATCGGCGCGAATTTTTGGAGCGCTCCTACCGGCCCGAAAATCTGGCCGATGCGGTCAATGCCCCGGGCCATTGGTTTTATGTAGCCGAATTGAACGGGCAAATCGTCGGCTTTGGTCATTTTTTGCAGCGTTACCATCCCACCCAGGGCCGGGCTGAATTAGTCCGGCTGTATGTTTTGCCGGAATATCAGCACGCGGGCATTGGCACGGCCATGCTCAAAACCGGCTTTGCGGCCCTGAGCCAGGCCGGAATGGAGCAGTGTTTTGTCTCCGTTCAGGCCAGCAATAGCGTCGCCCGCAAATTTTACGAAGGGCACGGATTTGTGTTTCACCAAAATCACGGCCAATTTTTAGGCACCCAAATTGTGATCATGGCCGAATACACTCGCCCTATCACCCCCGCCGATATAGAACGATGAGCCAAATTCTAAACTATCTCCGCCCCCAACAACCCGCAATGGTCGAAATGCTGGCCCAATGGGTCAACCAAGATTCGCCCACCTATCACAAAGCGGCTGTGGATACCATGGGCCAGATGATCGCCCACGCCTTTGTAGAAGCTGGCGGAACATTGGCCGCCGTCCATCCCCAATCAGAAATGGGCGACCATTACACCATCACCTATGGTCAAGGCGACCGGCAAATCCTGGTCCTCTGCCATTTTGATACCGTTTGGCCGTTGGGTGAAGCGCAAAAACGCCCTTTTAGCATCGAAAATGGTCTCGGCAAAGGCCCCGGCGTTTACGATATGAAAGCGGGCACGTTGAATGGTTTATTTGCGCTAAAAGCAATTCAGCAGTTGGGTTTGCAGCCGCAGCACAAGCTGGTCTTTCTGCTCACCAGCGATGAAGAAATCGGCAGCCCCACCTCACGAGCATTGATTGAAGCGGAAGCTCGCCGCAGCAGTTACTGCCTGGTGCTGGAAGGTTCGCGCAACGGGCCGTTGACTACCTGGCGCAAAGGTGTGGGGCGTTTTGATATGGAAATTACCGGGGTAGCCGCCCATGCCGGGGTTGACCCCGAAAAAGGCGTCAGCGCGGTGGAGGAGTTGGCCCGCCAGATTCAAGTTTTGCATCGCTTGACCGATTTCAAGCGGGGCATCACGGTCAATGTGGGGGTAGTGACCGGCGGCGAACGGCCCAACATCATCGCCCCTTCCGCCCGCGCGGAAATTGACCTGCGGGTGGTCACTCGCGCCGATGGGGAAGAATTGACCGGGAAGATTCTGGGGTTACAGCCGCAGGTGTCCGGCTGCCAGCTACAAGTGACCGGCGGCATTAATCGCTGGCCCTTTGAAGAAACGCCGGGAGGGCTGGCCCTGTTTGAAAAAGCGCAAGCCATCGCCAGGGAATTGGGCTTTGAGGTAGACAAAATCGGCTCCGGTGGTGGCAGCGACGGCAACTTCACCTCGGCCCTGGGCGTGCCGACGCTCGACGGGCTGGGGGCGTTGGGCTACGGCGCTCATGCGCTGTCGGAGTACGTGGTCTTAGAGGCCTTGCCGCTGCGGGCGGCGTTGGTAGCGGAATTGATGGTGAGGTTGGAGTAATCCATTAAGCAATATTACGATACTGATTCTTCTGTTGAACCACCTAATTCAAATTGGTTTTCAATAGAAGGATTTGTTAAAACAGTCGAGCAAAGGTTGGATTACGAGTTGGCATAATCATTGTAAAGGAGGTTGAAATGACCGGATTAGAAGCATTACAATCTGTCCAATATTTAACAGTCAAAGGAGAACGGGTTGCGGTTATCAGTGCCGATGATTGGGAAGCCCTTATTGAATGGCTAGAAACGCTAGAAGATATACAAATAGCCAAGCAAGCCTTTGCTCAACTCAATACTTCGGACGGTGATCGAAAACGAGCTGGTTGGTTGCGCTGGGATGAGGTCAAAGAGGAGTTAGCTTGAGCCGCTACACGGTCTATGTTATTCCTCAAGCATGGCTAGAAATGAAAAACTTACCAGGTCATATGCGCCAACGAGTTAAGCAAGCTATTGAGGAGTTAAGTGATAATCCTCGACCCTCAAATAGTAAAGAACTTGAGGCGGCTGATTTGGAGGGGGAATTACGTCGGCTTCGGTTAGATAGATGGCGGGTTGTTTATGCAATCACAGAGATTGATAATGTTGTGGACGTACTGGCTGTGCGTAAGCGCCCACCTTATGACTACGGTGATTTAAAAGAGTTGCTTGAACAGGCTCAGTAGCTAAGGCTATTCGACAATGAATAGCGCACAGTATCACCTTACCGCCGGGCAGGCCGCGCTCAAAGCTGCTGACTGGCTCAAAGCCAGAGCCTGCTTTGAAGCAGCCTTGCAAGCAGAAGATAGCCCCGCAGCCCACGATGGACTGGGTATAACCCTGTGGTGGCTCAATGAGATTGAGGCCGCCCACCAACATCGCACCACCGCCTACATCCAATACAAAAATCGTCAGGAATTTCGCCCGGCCGCGCTTATCGCGGCGTGGCTGGCGCGGGAACAGGTTTTCCTCCACAACAACGTGAGCGCCATGAAAGGCTGGTTTGCCCGCGCTGAACGTTTGCTAAACCAGGTCGGGCCTTGCGCTGAACAGGGATGGTATCTGGTTTTCCGCGCTTCGATGCTGGACGCACCGCCCCCTCTGGAGCAGGCCGCTCTGCAAGCCATCCATCTAGCCCGTGAGTTCAATGACCCCGACCTGGAAGCCGTGGCCCTGGCCTTTTGTGGCGTCGCTCGTGTCTCTTTGGGACAAGTAGATGAGGGAATGACCAACCTGGATGAGGCCATGGCGGTGGCGACGAGCGGGGAGGTGGGCAGTTTTATGGCGGTCAGCGAAATCTTCTGTGTCCTGCTCTCCGCATGCGCCTTGGTGGGCGACCTGGCACGCACCGAACAGTGGTGCCGCACCGCCACCGAATTTGCTCAACGCCACTACTGCACCTTTCTCTCCGCCTATTGCCGTACCACCTACGGCGGTTTACTGACCGTCATTGGGCGCTGGGGTGAGGCCGAAACGGAACTTATGGAAGCTATCCAGGCTTTCGACCAGGGCCACCGGGGATTGCGCGTTCACGCGGTCCTCAAGCTGGCTGATTTACGGGTCTGTCAGGGGAGACTGGAAGAAGCCGAAGTTTTGCTGGTCGGATATGAGGACTATGGCGCAGCCGCCGCACCGCTGGCTCGGCTCTATCTGGCTCGCGGCGAAATACAACTCGCCCGGTCGGTGCTGGAACAAGCGCTTGGCTTGCTGCCGCTGCTAGACCGCCTGCCCCTGCTACTACTGCTGGTGGATGTGTTGCTGGCCTTGGGAGATGTGGCTGCCGCCAAGGAAGCGGCCGAGGAAGTAACAAACCTGGCCCAACAGGCCGGTAGTGATTTTCTGCTGGCGCAGGCCGAACTTGCCCAGGGCCAAATCAAATGGCGCATAGGCGAGCCTGATGCCACCCACTCTTTTCAAGCCGTGTTGGAGCGATTACGACTTTATGAGCAGTCACTCCTGGCGAGTCGAGCCCGGTTAGCCATGGCCCGCGCCTTGAAGGATAGCGACTGGGCCGGCGCGGTCACCTGGGCACGAGCGGCGCTCGCTTCCTTTGAACGAATTGGGGCAACGCACGAGGCCGCCGAAGCGGCGCATTTACTACGACAATTGGGGGTGGCCGGGCGGGTCGGACTACGCCAGGCTGAGCTACTCACCCAACGAGAGGCCGAGGTCTTGTCGCTGGTGGCCCAGGGTTTGACCAATCGTCAGATTGCGGAGCGGCTGGTGATTAGCGCCAAAACTGTTGAACACCATGTCAGCCAGATTCTTGGCAAATTGGGCCTGCGGAGCCGCGCCGAAGCCGCTGCCTTCGCCGTCCGTGGAGATACATAAGTTATCCTCAAAATAGGGGAGGCATATAGGGGACATCCCCGATGCGTCTCTTCATTAGGCCGCCTATAATCATTGCAGGTTTCAAAAATATTTAACAGGAGGAACTGCAATGATACAGGAACAGCAATTAACGGCATCCATTTTAGAAAACCAACAGGGCCGAGCACTCTGGCATTTCAATGCGCTGCTCACCTTCAAGGCGCTGGGCGCGGAAACTAATGGGCAATTCTGGGCTTTGGAAGGTTTAGCTGACCGGAACATGGCCGTCCCCCTCCACGCGCACAGTCGAGAGGACGAAATCTGGTACGTCCTCGAAGGGGAGATTGCTTTTACCGTTGGTGACGAGACCCAAATTGGCGGGCCGGGTACTTTTGTTTACATTCCGCGCCATGTGCCGCATACATTTCAGATTCGTTCAGCTACGGCGCGTTGGTTTGGCATTGGGCTGCCGGCGGGCCTCGATGAGTGGTTTTTTGAGACCGGGGAGCCGGCTCAGTCGCTCACACTGCCGCCTCCACCCACCAGCCCGCCTGATGTTGAAGCCATTATTGCCAGTCTGAAAGCGTATGGGACAGAGACGCTGGGGCCGCCCCCTGAAGCCTAGCCATCTTCACCGGCTTGTAGCTCAATCGGTGCAAGGAGCAAGGGCCTTGTTCGGCCAGGGCAATGCGATGAGTAGCGGTCCCGTAGCCCTTGTGCCGGTCAAAGGCATAGCCGGGATATTCTTGGCTAAATTGAACCATCAAGCGGTCACGAGTTACTTTAGCAATGATTGAGGCCGCCGCGACAGTCAGAGAAATTTGATCGGCTTTGGGGAAGGCATCTTGGGGCAAATTGACGGCGGGCAGCCGCACGTGGTCAAGCAGGAGATAATCGGGGGGCAGGCTTAGTTCGGCCAGGGCTTGCTGCATGGCCTGACGGGTCGCTTCGAGCACATTCACCTTGTCCACCAGCTCGGCTGGGGCCAGCCCTACCCCTACCGCCAGCGCCGTTTGCTGGATCAACTTAAAAAATTGTTCACGCTCGGCGGCGGTCAACCGTTTAGAGTCGTCCAAACCGGTCAAATGTTCGGCCAAATCAGGCCGGTGCAGCGGCAGGATGACCGCCGCCGCCACAACCGGCCCGGCCCATGCCCCTCGACCGGCCTCATCCACCCCGGCTATAAAACAAAAACCCTGCTCGCGCAGGGCTAGTTCTTTGCGCAAATTGGGCAAAGAAGGTTGGAAGGTTGGAAGATCGAAAGTCATATTTCTATCTTCTATTCTCTATCTTCCATCCACTATCTTCTGTTTTACCGGGACAGGCGCTTTTCTTTCAAGCGAGCCGATTTGCCGCTGAGGGAGCGCAGATAGTAGAGTTTGGCCCGGCGCACTTTGGCGTGGCGCAGCACCTCTATTTTTTCGATGCGCGGCGAGTAATAAAGGAAGGTGCGTTCTACCCCAATGCCGTGGGCGGCAATACGCCGGACGGTGAAGAATTTGTTCATCCCCCCGCCTCGAATAGCCACCACGATCCCCTGAAATACCTGGATACGTTCGCGGTTGCCCTCGACGATGCGGACGTGGACGTTAACCGTGTCGCCGGGGCGCAATGTGGGACGTTCATCTTTGATTTGCTGAGTAGCTTGATACTCGATTGCCTGGATTAAATCAACTGCGTGAGCCATTGGATCATACCTCTTTATTAGCTTTGAAAAAGCAACTCACCCGTAAAACGTGAAACGTGAAACGTGATGTCCAGCTTGCTGGTGAGTCATTACGCATTACGTTTTATACCGCAAGGGTATCCCTGTGGGACGTTTTATGATCAGCCCTTTATTTTGTCGGAAAATGTTTTATCTTACAAAAAAAGTGCTGGCTTGTCGCCAGTCACGAAGGAGGATTATAGCATGGGATTTAAGAGTCAGGCAAATTAGAACTTAAAATTCGTTTTCATAATGCCTCAGGAATAGCGCCTCAAACGAGGCGTCATCCCCGGCCTGAACCTGGATTAACAACTTGGTATCGGAAAGCGCTGTCTGATCAGACAAGATTGTGGCTGGTTAACCTCCCTGCTTTCTGGATATAAAACACCGTTGGGAGGTAAAATAGGACAGATTATGATACGTGATACGTGATGCGTGAATTTTACGCATCACGTATCACGTATCACCACTAGGGAGTAACTTCATCTTCTGAGGAATCTTGAAGGGTCGCCAAATACTTCCGATCCACCTCGCTCAACTCGGCTTCGGCCAGCAGATCGGGGCGGCGGGCCAGAGTACGGGCCAGCGATTGCTGCCGCCGCCATTCGGTCAATTTGGCGTGGTGGCCGGAGAGGAGAATATCGGGCACAGTCTGGCCGCGATAGTTGGCGGGACGGGTGTAGTGGGGATATTCGAGCAGGCCGGCGGAGTGGGAGTCGTTAGCCGTAGCTTCCGGGTCGCCCAGCACGCCGGGGATGAGGCGGGTCAGCACGTCCACCAGAACCATAGCCGCAATTTCTCCACCGGAAAGCACATAATCGCCGATGGAGAGTTCATCCGTGACCAAAAATTGGCAGACTCGTTCATCCACACCTTCGTAGCGGCCACACAGCAGCAGTAGGCGCTCGTGAACGGCCAATTCACGGGCAACAGCCTGCTTGAGCAATCGGCCCTGGGGAGTCAGCAAAATAATGGGCGGATAGCCTTGCTGCAACAAGGATCGGTAGCCGTCGGGGGGAATCTCAATACCCAAAATAGCCTCGACCGCGTTAAAAATCGGCTCCGGCTTCATAATCATTCCGCCGCCGCCGCCGTAAGGAGTATCATCGGTGACGTGGTGTTTGCCCGGCGCGTAATCGCGGATATTGCGCAGGACGATTTCCACATGACCCATCTCGCGGGCGCGGCCAATAATGGTGGCGTCAAAAACGCCGGCAAACATTTCGGGGAAAAGGGTAAGAATATCAAAACGCATAAATGATCCACCCCCTCCCCCTGAAAGGGGGAGGGTTGGGGTAGGGATGCGGTCATTTTACCACAGAATCAGCCCTGCCGGAAGTTCACAAAGCCCTGTTTTTATGGTAAAATCAGTGTCACATTTGGATTAAGCTTTCCCCTCTTAATGCTTCACCCATCATTAGATTGCACGCTAACATAACCTATGCTAAACTGAGTAGCACTTTCAGGGACAAGAACAAGATCATGAGCAATCAGCAGCCTGATAATATTACGAACAGCTTGCGTTTGGGGATTGAAGCTGCCCGCACCGGCCGCGAAAACGAGGCCAGGACTCACCTTATTGCGGTACTCAAACAAGACCCCAACAATATCCCGGCCATGCTCTGGTTAGCCTTTGTTTTGCCTGCCCCCCAGGACACCATCCGCCTGCTCAAGCGTGTCCTGGCCCTCGACCCGGACAACGAGCGGGCCAAAGCCGGGATTCGCTGGGCCAGGGTGCGGCTGGGCCTGCCGCCGGAGCAAACCGAGGCCGCTGCTCTGGAAAGTCCTGCCCCTTCTGCTCAAACTGACGCCGCTGCAACCGAGGAGAGTAGTGAAGAGTCCATCCGTTCGCTGTTACTTTCCGAAGAGGTGCAGCAGCGCTCCAAAAAGGGAGCGCTGGCCCATCGCGCCCGCCGCACCATCAACCCGTTTCTGGGCATCTTTCTGATTAGCGGGGCTTTGGGCCTGATGGCAATTGGACTGGGAGCGTTGTTGTTTGTGCCGACCGAAACACTGGCTGCCTGGATGCCGGCGGCCTATCACAACTCACCCGCCCGCACCGATATTCAAGCAGCGGCCCAAATCTCTGCGCCGGTAGAACCGGCTATCCCCGCTGCTGTCCCCAAAAGCGTGACCAAAAGCTTTTCTTCGGCGGCCGATACCATTATTCTACCGGAGCCGCCGCCCCACATCTACCGGCCTCCGGCTGAAAACGACCTGGCTGGATCGGCCAATGAGGTTGAGCCACCCGCAACAGTTTCCATCTCAGCAGACGAAACCCAGCCAACCTCCCTTCACCCCCTCCAACTGATTGGCCCGGTGGGTCCCTTCGTCCCCGAACCGGTGGATAAAGCCTCCCTGGCCCACCAGCCCGCTTACCCCGGCGAAAAGTGGATCGAGGTCAATGTGACCACCCAACAAGTGACCGCCTGGGAGGGCGACGTGCCGGTGATGACCTTTACCGTTTCCACCGGCTTACCCAATACCCCCACCGTTCTGGGCAAATTCAACATCTATTGGAAACTGAAATCTACCCTGATGGTCGGTAATGATTATTACCTGCCCGAAGTGCCTTATACGATGTACTTCTATGCCGGTTATGCCCTGCACGGCACTTACTGGCACAGCAATTTCGGCCAGCCCATGAGCCACGGCTGCGTCAATTTAGAAACAAGCCAGGCCCAGCAACTCTTTGACTGGGCCGCGCCCATCCTCCCCCCCGGCCAGACCGACGTTGTCGCCAGCGCCGATAACCCCGGTACGCTGGTAGTCGTCCACGAGTAAGCATTTTACGCCGGGTAGATTTGTGGTAGAATACCCCCAAGATTAATTTCTCAATAGGAAAAGGAAGAGAACTGATGTTAAAACGATTTCAGCCTGGGGTCGTGGGGCTGGCCGGCTTGCTTTTGTCAAGCTTGCTGCTGGCGGCCTGCGGCGGCGCGGCTGAGCCTGCCACCCCAGAACAGCCGGCTCCTGCTCAGAGCCAGGCAACCGCCACCGAAGCAGCCGCCCCTTCGAGTCCAACGGCCGAGGTTACAGAAGCGGCTGCCGCCACCGAACAACCCACAGCCATTGCCGCCACCAACCAGGCGGCGGAGGTTTCAGGACCGCCGGCAGCATGCCAGCCCGTAGACATTCCCACCAATACCTTGATTGCGCCCGTATCGGATCAGGAGTGGTCCAAAGGCCCGGCCAATGCGCCAGTCACGGTGATCGAGTATGCCGACTTTCAATGCCCCGGTTGTGCCGGGATTTTCCCCACGGTGGAGAAACTCAGAGCAGATTACGGCGATGACCTGCGTATTGTTTTTCGCCATTTTCCGCTATTGACCATTCACGACAAGGCAATGCTTACCGCCGAAGCCGCCGAAGCCGCCGGCGCTCAGGGCAAGTTTTGGGAAATGCACGACTTGCTCTTTGAACGGCAGGATACATGGAGTTCCACCCCTCAAGAGGATATGGTCGAAGTGTTGGTGGGTTATGCCCAGGAAATTGGGCTTGAGGATATGGACCAGTTCAAGGCAGACCTGGAAAAGCATACCTACCAGGCCAAAGTTCAGGCTGCTTATGACTCTGCGGTTAATTCTCAGTTAAGCAGCACTCCCAGTTTTGTGATTAACCAGGTAGACTATCCGGCCCAGAACTTTGGCTTAACGTATGAAGGGCTAGATGCCTTTATCAAGCTCATCCTGTTGCGCGAAACCTGGTTCGATCAGCCGGAACAAGTGATTGACCCGGACAAACAATATACTGCCACCGTCAAAACCGAAAAGGGTGATATTGTTATCGAGCTCTACGCCGATACCGCCCCGGTCAATGTCAACAGTTTTGTCTTTCTGGCCGAAAATGGCTGGTACAAAGGCGTCACCTTCCACCGCGTCTTGCCCGGCTTTGTGGCCCAGGGCGGCGACCCAACCGGGCTGGGGATTGGCTTCCCCGGCTACCGCTGCGGCGACGAGGTATCCTCCTCGCGCACGTTTGACGGGCCGGGCGTAGTTTCGCTGGCTAACAGCGGCCCCAACACCAATGGCAGCCAATTCTTTATTACCTATGATGCCGTGCCGCAGTTGAACGAGGGCTTCACCATTATTGGCCGCGTGGTCGAGGGGATGGATGTAGCTGAGGCTATCACGCCGCGCGACCCGCAAACCACCCCCGATGCGCCTCCCGGCGATACAATTTTGGATATTACCATCGAGGAAAAAAGTTAGGCGGGTCATTAATCATCAAAGAAAAATGAAAACGCCCCGGTTCTGGGGCGTTTTTAGTTACTCGAAATAAAATGATGAAAATCTTTTGCCGGCGCTGACGAGAGACCGGAGACCGGGGACCGGGTTGCTATCTATAACCGGTCTCCCGTCCTCGGTCCCCGGTCGTATTTTCAAAGGAGGACTCTTTATGCCATCATTTTTCACCCGCGCCGTTTTCCTGGTAGCCCTGGCTCATTTCACCATCGAGCTGTGTGGCAATTTTTTGCCCGTCCTCTATCCGACTTTGATTAACACCCTGGGCCTGACTTACAGCCAGATTGGGATCATTGCTCTTGTCGCCGGGTTGAGTGAAGCCCTGTTCCAGCCGGTCTTTGGCTATCTCAGCGATCAGTGGGGGGCGCGGCGCATGACGGTTTTGAGCATCGCCTGGATGGGGGCGCTGCTTGGGCTGGTCGGCTTTACCTGGGATTATCTCTCGTTGATAGGGCTGGTTGGGCTGGGGGTTTTAGGTTCGGCGGCGTTTCACCCGGCTGGGGCCACCCTGGCCTCAACGAATGCCGGCAAGATGCGAGGCGTGGCCCAATCTATTTTTGCGGTAGGTGGCAACTTTGGCTCGGCCTTGAGTCCGCTGTTGGTTGCGGTGGGCATCAGTTGGCTGGACCTGCCGGGCACTATTATCCTCATCCCGATTGCTCTATTGGTCAGCCTTTTGCTGCATTGGCAGCTTAGCCGAGATAGTCAACTTGACCCCCATCACTCCGCCCCTCACCTCAGCCAACGCCGCCGGCTGACCACCATGCCAGCGGGAGCCAAAATAGGGCTGGCCTTGCTTGTGGCGGCGGTAATGTGCCGCTCGTGGGTGCAGGTCGGCTTTATAACCTATCTGCCGGAGTGGATCGAGAGCCAGGGCGGGTCGCTGGCACTGGGTGGGCAGATGTTGGCCGTTTTTGCCGTCGCCACCGGCGTGGGCAGCTTGACCGGCGGCAGCCTGTCTGACCGGATTGGGCGCAGCCAGGTCTTTATTTTGAGCATGATCCTAATTGGTCCGGCGTTGTGGTTATTCCTGCGCAGCACAGGTCCCTGGCAGTTTTTGCTGGTGGGGCTGGTCGGCGCGCTCATCGGCCTGACCTTTCCGGTGGCGGTCATTATGGCCCAAGAGACCTGGCCTTACGGCGTAGGTTTTGCCTCGGCCTTGGTGATGGGGCTGGGCTGGGCGCCGGGCGGGTTAGGCGCTTCGTTCACCGGCTATGTGGCCGACCAGTCCTCTCTGGGCGTGGGCCTGCAATTATTAATTTTTCCCCCATTGCTAGGTCTGGTTTGCATTGTGGTCTACATGGCCTGGCAGCGGCGGTCGGTGCGAGTTCTCTCCTCAGACGCCACCGGCTCATAATTTTCCAACCATTTTCTAACTCTATTCACACCCCCTTCCTACTTTTCTATTCTACAATACATGGTGTTAAAATATTTCCATCCTGGAGGCCGTTTCTAATGAAAAATATTCTCGTCACCGGCGGGGCCGGCTTTATCGGTTCTAACTTTGTCCACCTAATGCTGGGTAAATATGACGACATCAACATCATTGTTTTTGATAAGCTAACCTACGCCGGTAATCAGGACAACCTCATCCCGGTAGAAAAAAATCCGCGCTACCACTTCTATCAGGGCGATATTTGTCACCCTGATGAAGTTGACCGGGTGATGCAGCGCTTTGAAATTGACACCATTGTTAATTTTGCGGCTGAAACCCACGTAGACCGCTCGCTCATGGAGCCGGGCGGTTTTATTCAAACCGACGTGTACGGCACGTATGTGCTGTTGGAAGCGGCTAAAAAGTACGGCATCGAGCGTTACCATCAAATCAGCACCGACGAAGTCTACGGGGCCGTGTTGGAAGGTCGCTCTAAAGAGACCGATCAACTACACACCCGCAGCCCCTACTCGGCGGCCAAAGCTGGCGGCGATTTGATGTGCCTGGCCTACTATACCAGCTTCAATATGCCCATCACTATTACCCGTGGCAGCAACAACATCGGCCCCTACCAATACCCGGAGAAAGCCGTCCCTCTTTTTGTGACCAACGCCATTGACAACAAGCCCCTACCCCTCTACGGCGACGGCCTGCAAATGCGGGATTACCAATATGTGCAGGATCACTGCGAGGGCATTGACGTGGTCTTACGTAAAGGCCAGCCGGGCGAAATCTACAACCTCGGCACCGGCGTCGAAACCACCAACCTCGAAATGACCCACGCTATTTTGCGGCTGCTCAACAAGCCCGAAAGCCTGATCCAACCCATCACCGACCGGCCCGGCCACGACCGGCGCTATGCCCTCGATTGCAGCAAAGTGCAGGCGCTCGGCTGGCGCAGCGCCCACAACTTTGAGCAGGCTATCGAAGCCACCGTCAAATGGTATGTAGATAACGAATGGTGGTGGCGCAAAATCAAAAGCGGCGACCGCTATCAGGAATATTATCAGAAGCAGTACGCCGGACGTGAGATTAACAAATAAAAATTGGTGGGCCGCGTTTTGCGGCCCACCCCAATGCATTTATATAGATGTTCAGAAAAACATTTTGAATCTGTAGGGGCGTACCCTTGCGGTCGCCCCTGGTGGGGCAGGCGCAAGGCCGTGCCCCTACCCCAAACATTATCTGAACAGCTATAGAAGGGGGGCTTTATGAATGCGGTGGATGTTTTAAAGTATGGGCAGCAAACGGCGCTGAACACGCTGAAGGCTTTTCCCGAAGCCGAATGGAATCGCCCCGGCGCCTGCGGAATCTGGTCGGTTAAGGACATTATTGCTCACCTGGCTTCCTATGAGCATATGCTGGTTGAGGTGTTGGGAGGGTTTTTGGAAGGCGGCCCCACCCCAACACTGGAAAAAATGGGGGCAGGCTTAGAGCAATTCAACGCCGAGGAGGTGTCTGCGCGCCGTGACCAGTCAATGGCCGAAGTGCTGGCCGAATTCAACGAGGTCCACGCTCAGACAATGACCCTGGCGGCTCGTATTCCCGCCGATACCTACCGCCAAAATGGTACGCTGCCCTGGTACGGCTCGGAGTATGACCTGGACGATTTTATCGTCTACACGTTTTACGGCCACAAACGGGAGCACAGCGCCCAGATTGCCGCTTTTTCCGATTCTCTCGCCCGCTGACCCCATTCTGCCGTGGCATGATACCAGATTCTAACTATTTTTTAATTTTTTTCATAGACTCTTTTGAGAATTTTGTGGTAACATTACGCTGTCCTGAATAGTTAGTGAATTAAATAGCCTCCTTCTATCTATCTCCAACCATTATCCTCCCTAAGAAAACCCCTCAATGGGATTAATTTGTCTTGTTTTGCGCAAGTGGCGGCAAGACCTTGTTTGTTCTCTTATGGAAAGCAGAAATCTCTCTACCAGAGAGACTCTTTTTGATTTAAGTTAGAATTATCCTTTTTATGAACATATCGCTGTATCTAAGGACCGAGGCTGAAGCCATCGGTCTGAAAGAGCGAAGCCATCACGGGCTAGATTCTTAGCTCGTAGAGCTTCGCCCTCTCAGCGCGGTGGCTTCAGCCCCGCGCTTCAGTCCTGGTGATAGAGTTCAACTTGTTAGGGAACAGGACAGGATTATCCTTTTTACAGGTAAATATCTGGGGAGATGATTTATGGATGATGCTTGACGATTGGCAGTGGGAACATATCTCAAAATAAGAGTATCATGGTTATCAGTCGCGCCGTACGGCAATGGTAGTTAAAATGGGAGATGATAGCGAGGTTGTCTCGGCGCATTTGTTTAATGATACTTTCTCTAGCCAAAATCAAGAAAGGAAGTTAAACATGACTGGGACATTATTACTCATCGAAGACGATGTCAGATTGTGCGAAACCTTGAGCCAGATACTAACCTTCAAAGGTTTCCGAGTTCAAGCGGCCAATGATGCCCTCACGGGAATGCAAAAAATTTATAACTGTCAGCCGGATCTAATTATTTTGGATATTATATTACCAGACTCGGATGGCTGGCAGGTCTGTTCACACATCAAGGCCATGTTT
This sequence comes from Anaerolineales bacterium, assembly GCA_015075405.1. GTDB lineage: Bacteria > Chloroflexota > Anaerolineae > 4572-78 > J111 > DSQQ01. Next base: position 1,614,758 of record JABTUK010000001.1, on the reverse strand, counting down.
GATATCCCTATCCTCATTCTAACTGCTCTCGGCGCGGACGAGCATGTTGTTAAAGCGTTAGAACTGGGGGCCGATGATTACATCGTTAAACCGGTCACAACCCCAGAACTTTTGGATCGCATCAACAGTTTGCTCCACCGCGCCCATCATTCAAGCAGGGCGTTTAGCAGTGATTATTTTGACTGCGTTCTACGCTACGGCGATCTTATGGTTGACCTGGATCGCCACGAAGTTACACTTGAGGGCAAACAAATAGATTTAAGCCCCACTGAATTTCAGCTTTTGACCGTATTAATCCGGTACCAAGGCCGCATGTTGCCCCATGAATTTCTATTAAATAAAATTTGGGGTTCAGAATACGCCCATAAAACTAACTACCTGCGCCTCTACATTAACTATTTACGGCGTAAAATCGAAAAAAATCCCGATAAGCCCACCTTAATTCACAACGAGCGGGGTATTGGTTATCGCTTTGGCGCAAAACTGAGCCATGAAAACGGCAATGCCTCGTCTTTTCTTATGGGTTCCCAATTTTTAAATTAGCGGATATCAAGTTTAGGCAAAGATACCCAAGGGCAGGTAGGCCGAAACAATCCAGTTAGGCGCGTCTACGATCTCGCTGATTTTCAAATCTACGGCTGCGCCGCATAGGCAGTAGCCAACGTTTTCCTAAAAAAGTTAAGGGTTCGCTGCCAGGCATCAGCGGCGGCTTGAGGATGATAGGCGGGGCGGGTATCATTGAAGAAGGCGTGCTGCGCGCCGGGATAAATCACCGTTTCGTGCTTAACCCCGGCCAGGTCCATCTGCGCCGCCCGCTTCCGGGCCACTTCTGGCGACACCCCCTGATCCAACTCGCCAAAGATGGCCAGCACCGGCCCGCCAATTCGGGCGACTTCCGCGTTGCTCATTTCCGGGCCGCCGCCGTAGAAAGGAACCGCTGCGCCCACATGGGTTAGTTTGGCTGCCGCGTGCCAGGTTAACCCGCCGCCCATACAAAAGCCGACCACCCCCACCTTTTGGGGCGAAACCTCGGCCAGCCCTACCAAATGATTGATGGCCCCCTGGATTACCGCCAGCGCCTCATCCCAAACCAGGGTCATACGCAGCTTGCGGGCCTCGTCGGGTTCTGTTGTGACCCTGCCGTTGTACAAATCGGGGGCAATGGCGGCAAAGCCTTCTACGGCAAAACGGTCGGCAATGCTTTTGATGTGGTCATCCAACCCCCACCACTCCTGGATAACCACCACCCCCGGCCAGGGGCCGCCGCTCCCAGGTAAGGCCAGATAACCGCTGTGGCCGTCAAACGAAACGATACTGCCACTTAATTGAGACATCATCCCTCCCGTGAATTATCTTCAATGCGGCTCGATGACCACATCTTTCCAATACCAAATCTTCATGGGCGAAGTAGGAAACTGCTTGACCCAGGGTTTGACTAATAAATGCTGGCGGTGGTAAGTCAAAGGAATAATGACCGCTTCCTCTACCAAAACCTTATCGGCCTGGCGATGCAATTTTAACCGCTCGACCTGGTTGGTGATGCGCCTGGCCTGCTCGACATACTCAGTGTAGATGTCGTTGCGCCAGTCGGACCACTGGCGGTGGCAGCTTACCCGCAAAAAATTGTCAGGGTCAAGGTAGTCGGCCACCCAGCCCATTTGAAAAATATCGGAAGGGCTGTGGTCGAGCCGGTCAACTAACTGGCTATTTTCGACAAGCTGCCAGGTGAGTTGCAATCCCAACTGCTCGCGCCACTGGGTTTGCAGATAATCGGCGGTCGGTTCCTGGTACGGTTTGATCAGCCACTCGACGGCCGGGAAACCACGCCCACCGGGGTAGCCGGCTTCGGCCAAAAGCTGGCGCGCTCGCGCCGGGTCGTAGGGCAGGCCAATATCGGGCGAGTGCCCTGGCATCCCCGGCGGCACAAAACCACCCAGAGCCGGCGAGTCGTACCCACCCAGAACCACATTTGCCAGCGTCTCCTGATCAATGGCCAGGGCCAGGGCTTGCCGTATCCGCGCATCGCTAAAGAGAGGCCGGCTCACATTAAAACCAACATAGGTGGTATCCAGGGCCGGGCCAAAAACATACTCGTCGGCGTGCCTCTGCCTGGCCCGTTCACGATCAGCCAGGGATAAGCGGCTAAGATACAGCACGTCCAGTTCCCCTGCCTCATACCAGTCCAGAATGGCAGCGGAGTCATTGGAGAAGAGCAATTCTACGTTTTGCGTGTTGCCGCTCATCTGGCCGCGATAGCCGGGATGGCGGGTCAGGGTCATATCCTGGCCGCGCCGCCAGCGTTCCAGACGAAACGGACCGTTAGTAACCAAGTGTTCGGCCTCGGTCCAGGCGGCCCCATATCGCTCCACCACATGTTGGGGCAAGGGATAAGTTATGCTGTTGGCTAAAAGATGAGGGAGGTAGCCGGTCGGTTGTTCTAATTCGACCAGCAGAGTCACCGGATCAAGGGCGCGCACCCCCAGGCAGTGAGGATCATTGATTTCACCCTGGTAGAAGGCCCGCGCGCCGCGCACATCGTACAACAGGCTGGGGATGGCTGCTGTAGCCGGATGGAGCGCCCGCTGCCAGCCACAGACAAAATCGGCCGCCGTGACCGGCCGGCCATCGCTCCAGGTGGCATCGTCGCGCAGATGAAAAACATAAGTAAGCCCACCCTCCAAAACTTCCCAACTGCGGGCAATTTCGGGCACTACATCCAATTCCGGGTTCAAAGCCAGCAGGCCGCTAAAAAGCTGGTCAATCACATAAACCGAGCGGACATCTCCCGCAGTCGAGGGATCGAGGGTACGGGGATCGTGGGCGTTGATTAATCTGAGAGGGTGGGGCGCGGGCGGCGAGGCCGGCCGGCTGCCGCCTGTCCACTGCCAGAGGGCAAAGCCTTCATCATACGCCTGGCGGGCTTGCTTAAAATCAAAAGCCTGGTGGTGGGTCAGCCCCAGTTTCATCAGCGTGCGGGCCGCCCGTTCGCGCCCGGCGACGCCCTGCTCTTTGAGGAACACCAACGCCCGGCGGTAAAAATCGGCAGCTTCCTGGTGGGCGTACAAATCGCGCGCCCGGTCGCCCCCGGCCAATAAATAATCAATGGCCTGGCCAGTCTGCCCGGCTTCGGTGTAATGATGGGCCAACTGGACGGTGATGGTTTCCCTGTCTTCGGCGTAAAGTTCGGCCAGCGCTGCCGCCAGTTCGCGATGCCACAACCGCCGCTCTCCGGCGCTGAGTTGCTGGTACAGGTATTGCTGAAACAGGGCGTGGGTAAATTGATAGCGCGACAGACGCTGGCTGCCCACCCGCAGTTCGCCCGTTTCTCGCACCAATTGATGGCGTTTTTCCAATTCTTGCGAGAGGAGGCGCAGGGCCTGGCGTTCCGGCAACTGCAATAACCGGGCTATAACCTGGGCGGTAAAATCCCTGCCTTCCACGCTGGCAACCGCCAGAATTTCACGCAACTCCGGCTCCAGCCGGTCAATTCGCTCGGCGATGACCGCTTCAGCACGGGCTGGCAGGCTATCCCAGCGGATACTGCGCCCTTCCACCCAGCGGCCCTGTTCATTTTTAATCAGGTCTGCCCGCTCTTGCATGTCGCGCAGCAGTTCGATGGTAAAGAGGGGGTGGCCCTGGGTCTTTTGATACAGCGCGGCCCTAAATTCCGGCCCTAACTCATTGGGCTGCGTGTCTAAAAAAGCCTCGACAAAACGGCGGCTCATGCCCTGGCTCAGATCCAACTCTACCTGGCCATAGCGGCGCTTGAGTTCATTGATGACCGGCTCCAGGGGGTGGCGCTCAAACTGGCCGGCAGCGCCAGGGAAGGACGAGGGACGCCCCAAAGCCACGTCACTGGGCCGGTAGGTCAGCGCCAGCAGGATGCGACTGCCTTCCAAACGTCGCCCCAGATGGAATAATAAATTGAGCGAAGCCGTATCGGCCCACTGCAAATCATCCAGGGCCAGCAGAAGCGGCCGGTGTTGGGCCACAGCCCGCAGCACATTGCTGAACTGCTCAAACAAATCCCGCTGCTCCGCCGGGGCTACGCCGTTGCCAGGCTCAATTCGCCCGATCTTTTTTGAGACCAGTGAACCGGAAACGGCTTGAACAGCCGGAACCAAACCGGGCATAAAGTGAACCAGCAGGTCGGGTCCCAACTCGGCCAGAATCTGGCCCGCCACAGGCTGGAACTGGCGCAGGCGGCGGGCATTTTCCGGGCTGATAATGCTTCGAGAACCGGTCGTCTGGACATCGCCGCTGAGCAGGCCCAGCACTTCTCGAAACGGCAGGTAGGGGTCGCCGACGCCGGTATAGGCGTTGTTATTGCCCAGAACCACCATCAAATCGGGCTGGTTGACCTGGGCTTGCCTGGCAAACTCGTGGAGCAGCGCCGTTTTGCCGCTGCCGGTCTCGCCCACAATAAGGGCCACCTGTCCTTCGCCGCTCAGCGCCGTTTCAAGAAAGCGATTTAGTTGGGCTAGTTCCTTTTCGCGGGCAACAAAGATGGTATCATTGACTTCGGACCAGGGGGCAGGGGAGCGGAGGCGCATAGGCGCAGGGGAGAGGTTTTGGGGTTTTTGGTTCTCCCCTGCCCCCCTGCTCCCTTGCTCCCCTGCATCATTGCGAATAGTCTCGTATAAAGCAGCCGTCTCCGGCGTGGGGGCTATCCCCAACTCCTGCTCCAATATGCGGGTACATTCCCGGTACTGGCGCAAGGCTGCGGCGCGCTGATTGGTGGCCAGATAAAGGCTCATCAATTGGCGATGGGCCGGCTCGTGCAGCGGGTCCAGTAACAGCCAGCGCCGGGCATAAGCAATGGCCGGCTCAAACTCATAGCGGCGGCTGTAGGCGTCGGCCAATCGTTCCAGCACAGCGGCCAGCTTTTGGCGCAGCCTTTCACTTTGAAAGAACTGCCACTCGTCAAAGCTGGGGCAGTCGCGCAGGGTGAAGCCGGCCAGAAAATCGTCACGATAGAGGCCGGCCGCTTCAGCGAGTTGCTCCAGGTCAGCCGGGGCAAGGTCTGTTTCCCGTTTAAGGCTAGTAATGGTCAGATTATTGAAACACTCAACGTCCAGCCAAACTTCGGCCCCTGGCTTGAGGCCGACCATCTCCCGGTCAATCTCCAACCAATCGCCCAGATGTTGATTCAGCACCGACAGCGCCCGACGCAGCGCAGCGCGCGCCTGGGTCTGGTCGTTATCGGGCCAGAACAGGGTCGCCAGAGCGTCACGAGTGTGGGTTTCGCCGGTAACGGCCAGATAAACCAGCAGGGCGACCACTTTACGGCGATTAATTTCAACCGGCGCGCCGTCCACTTCGATCCGCGGCGGGCCAAGCAAAAACAGCGCCAGACGAGACACGCGAACAGTTCCTCCTGAACCGTTATTTTACTGAAAATAGAACAAAAGTGCAACCATGCCGGTGAGACGCTTTCTAAAAATCTCGTTCCCAAACTGAGTTTGGGAACGAGATTAGACGCGTAATCACGCTGGTGGGACGCTTTTTGGGACGCTACCTGGGACTTCTGTGAGACGGAAGAGAGGTACACTGGAGAAAAGTGGTTTTTAGTGCAATACAGGGGGTATCCATGATGAGTTGGAAAGATATAATGATGGCTCAGGAGCATAGCAAGGATTTGCTGCGCGAGGCTGAAGAAGCGCGATTAATTCGACAATTCAACGGCGACAACGGAAGAATAAAACTGTGGCAGAAGGTCAGAAGCTTTTTTGGCAGCAGTAGAGAAAAAGAAACGCCGGTTGATGAGCCAGTTTATTGCTGTTCAGCCGATGCAATAGCCTCGCAATGACGCTTGAATGGTTGGGTTTTGTTGTTCTATTTATCTTTGGCTTTCTGAAACCAAAAAATATTTTGGCCAAGAACCAGAAAAGGAAAGGCATATTGAATTTTTGAGGAGAGATTGCCTTAAAATTTCTCGCCACAAGATCCCCGTAATTTACCGAGGTGGCAGATACCCTTATCAGGAGTTCATTGTCCTTGGGGGTAGGTTTGGCTACTTCCTTAAGCTGAAGAACCTCCGGTGGCCCGTATTCCGTGTAAACTATCGCTTTCATGAGTTTTCTCCAAATTCACCGACAAGCATCTCTTATTGGTCATTTGCCGTTTTGCCCCATGGTGATGACAACCTTGCCTCGAGCATGCCCCTGCCCAAGATAGCGGAGCGCTTCGGCAGTATCACTCAGGGGGTAACATCTATCTATTACCGGTACAACTTGACCCTCTTCTAGAAGCTCTTTGATAATCAGCAAATCTTTTTGGTTCGCTTTCGCCGTCAAAGCCCCCAGTTTCTTACCGCCCCTTTCCGACATCCAAGCGCCCAGCAGCAGGGCCTGAAACATTTGAGCCATGGAACCTCCGGCCATCACATAAATACCCTGGGGCGATAAGGCCCGCTTATAGGCTGAAAGCGGATGATAACCGTTTGCCGCCAGAATCAAGTCATACTGCTTTCCGTTTTGGGTAAAATCTTCTTGAGTGTAATCAATAATATGGTCTGCCCCCAGCGAGCGCACCATATCCAACTTCCCCGTGCTGCACACAGCCGTAACTTCAGCCCCGAATGATTTGGCAAGCTGCACGGCAAACGTACCTACCCCACCCGACGCGCCATTAATCAAAACCTTTTGGCCGGGCTGAATCTGTCCGTTATCGCGCAGGCCCTGCAAGGCGGTGATTGCCGCCAGAGGTACAGCCGCCGCTTCCTCGAAGGTCAATTTGGCCGGTTTCAAGGCCAACGCATCTTCACGCGCGCAGACATATTCAGCAAAACCGCCCCAACCACACTCAGAGATATCCCCAAAGACCTCATCACCCGGCTGAAACTGCTTGACGTTTCTGCCAACCGCTTCAATCCGCCCGGCTATATCGGCGCCGAGAATCGTATTTTTGGGTTTGAACAACCCCATCCCCATTAGCCGAACCAAAAATATGTCGGCGGTCAGCAGATGCCAGTCAGCCGCATTGACGGAGGCTGCATGGATTTTGACCAAAACCTCATCGTCCTTTGGCGTAGGTTTTGCTACCTCTTTTAGTTCAAGAACATCGGGGGGGCCATATTTGGTGTATATAATCGCTTTCATAACCATTCCTCCTAACCTGGGCAAGCCGAAACCAAACAGGATTTCACTTTACGTTTTACTATAGGTGTCCAGAAAAATTCTTTCCCAACAATCAAGGTAGCAGGTAGCAAGGTAGCAAACTTATGGCCTGCTACATGCTACCTTGCTACCTGTTTCAGTGGCGAAAACTTTTCTAGAGAACTATATTAACTATACGCACAAACGCACAAAGAGTTGCTTCCCTCTGACTTCACACCAGCAATTCCCTATGCTTGGTCAGACAATCCAGCAGCCGATCCACATCGGCCAGGTTGTTGTAGATGTGGGGAGAAATACGCAGGTTATCATCTCGGCTAGAAGTGATGATGCCATCCTCTTCCAGCCGCTTGACCAGTTGGGTCACGTCGTGCGAGCGCAGGGTAATCAACGCGCCGTGCCGGGCAGGGTCAACCGGCGAAACCAAGGTGAAGCCGCGCTGCATTGCTCCCTCCTTGATAGCCCCGGTGATGTCGCGCAAATGGACTTCTATTTTCCCCAAGCCAATAGATTGAATCAGGTTAATCCCGGCCACCCCGGCGTAGATATTCGGCACCGGCGGCGAACCGGCCTCGAAGCGGCGAGCGGTGGGCGAAGGCGTGTTGGCGTAACTATCCATCGCAAAAATATTGGCCTGCGAGAACCAGCCGAGGCTGGTCGGCTGCAAGGTTGGGATAAGGTTCTGGCGGACGTACAGATAAGCCAGCCCGGAAGAAGCCAGCAGATATTTTAGCGTTCCCCCGGCTAGAAAGTCTACGTTCAACGTCTTTACGTCAATTTGGAAAGTTCCCAGGGCTTGATAGCTGTCAAGCAGCACCAGCGCCCCTTTTTGGTGAGCCAGCTCGATGATGGCCGGTACGTCGAGCCGTGAGCCGTTGCGATAACAGATGTGAGTGATGGAGACGATTTTGGTGCGCTCGTCAATGGCTTCGGCAAAGCGTTCGGTGGGGATGATATTGCCGGCGGCAGGCACATGGACCACTTTAGCCCCACGCTTCTCCTGGGCATGCCAGATTTGGCCGATGGTTGGAAACTCAAAATCGCTGATGACCACCTTGTTGCGCTCGCCGCTAAAATCCAGGGCGCTGGCCAGGGCGCTCACCCCGGCTGAGACCGAGGTGCAGACCGCCACCTCATCCGGCTCTGCGTTGACCAGCCCAGCGAAAGCCTGCCGCGCTGCCTCCCCTCGCTCGACCCACACCTCCCAGGGCGAGCCTTTTTCGTCCCAATCGCGCAAATAAGCCTCGTAGGCCTGCCTCACATCAATCGAAAGCGCGCCTTGCGAGCAGCTATTGAGATAAACCTTCTTTTGTAAAATGGGGAAACGATCACGAATGGACATAATTCACCTTTGAATATGGTCACAAGAATTTTAGAGTTACACCGGCACGTGTTCAACCCGCTTAATCCCCTCGCGGTTTAATACCAAGCGCAGATGGCGGTCTAATTTCCCCTTTTCAGGCTTGATCGAGCGGTAGCGAGAAATAAAATTCAGGTGGTAGACTTTGTGGCAAGCCAGGGTTTTGAGCTGGCCCGCTTCTAAATAATGGCGTGGCTCTACCGGCTCACCCATTTTGCGGAGATAAGCGCGAATATCATAGCGCAGGATGTCGTTGATGCCGGTGATCTCCGGCACGTCGGCAAAAGCCTCTTCAAAGGCCGTAGCAAACAACACAATATCTTTGGCGTAGCAGATGATGTATTCACCCTGGCCATCATTATCCAAATCGGTAAATTGATCGCGGTTTCTGGCCTTGAGAATCGGCTTGGGCACATCCTTTTCGGCCACAAACGACACTTTTTCGCGCAAAATACCCAATTTATGCCGGCCGTCCTGGGTACGGATAACGGTGCGGCGGTCGTAGAGAATATTTTGTAGAAAGCCTGCAAACCACTGCCGGCCCACTTCTTTGATACGGTCCTTGAACATATAACCGACCACCAGGGCGATAAAAAAGGGAAAAGTCAACTGGCCGTATTGTTGCTGAAAATAAAAAGCGACAACGGTAGCAAAAACCATAGACAGGCCGGCGGCAACCGCAAAAAGAAAATGCTCCAGGCCCACGCCCTCACGCCGGACGGCGGTGGATAAATACAGCACACTGGAGGCATACTTTTTCAGCACCGACGCTCTGAAGGCATACTCCTCATTATCATCCCCTTCCTTCAACACCGAATGATAGCCCCGCGAACGGCGGTGCTTGGTTTCGCACTCAACCCGTTCGCTTAATTTTTGCTTGTAATCTATCTTATCACTTTTTTTCAGGTAAGCCTCGACGATTTGAAACATTTCTACAGCGCTTTCTTCAATCAAGAGGCTGAGGGACTCATCGGTTAACTTGTAAGCGGCAAAGAGCTGCTCGTCCACATTGGGCAGATTAAAAGCCGGGTAAAAAGAGCGATATTTGTCGGTGATATGTTTGGTCTCAACCAAAAACTCCTCGACCAAGTTGTGAATCAGCAGATTAACTTTACTGTGTGGGGGCGCTTCGGCTATCCGTTTCTGGATCAGGTTGAAGTGTTCTCGAATGGCGCTTTTGAGCATGGCGCTTAAAAATTTAAAGTTATTAATTAAGTGGTCGCGGTCGGCCGGCTCACCTGTCCAGTTTTTAGAAGTGAGGGTTTTTTCCAGGGCTATCAGCGGCGAGCTAACCCCTTTTTTGGTAAATTCACGTAAAATGAGCGCCGGCGTTTTTAAGCGGATGTAGTTCTGCATGTCCCGATAAAATTCAGCCTTGCTATACGTACTCGGCGCGATGCCCAGGCTTTGCGGCACAAAAATATAGGTTGAAATCTGATAATGAGTTTGCTGGCCAGGCAAAACCTGATAGTCCAGCTTGATTTCCATTTGATATTTATCATGCGGTTTAATAACCTGTTGAATAGCTTCGATCATGGTCGTTCTCTCGTTGGCCGGGCAAAAAATAATTACTGATAAGCGTAAACTGAATCTTTTGATTGTCAATTGGTAAAAATAAAAAATCTCCGAGTAATCGGAGATTTCTCTTTACTCTGTCAATAATGCTAATTTACTTAGCGTCCCCATAGCGCCTTTCGCGCTGGCTGAAGGTATGCAAAGCTTTATAATACTCGTCTTTGTCAAAATCGGGCCAATAGACCGGAGTAATATAATATTCGGCGTAAGCGGCCTGCCAGATCAAAAAGTTGCTGGTGCGGAACTCACCGCTGGTACGAATAATCAAATCTGGGTCAGGTGAGGCGCCGGTGTACATGTATTTACTTAACAAGTCTTCGGTCACATCTTCCGGCTTCACGTTATCCCGGATCAAATTCTGCACCGCCTGGACAATTTCATCCCGCCCCCCGTAGTTAAAGGCCACGTTCAGAATGAGCCGGTCATTGTCTTTGGTCAGCTCGATGGCCCGCTGGACTTTTTCGCGAATGGCCGGCCTGAGTTTTTCCAATTTACCCAGATGGCGCAGTTGCACCCCGTTTTTATGCAGTTCCATTAACTCGCGGTCAATGACGTTTTCAAGGATATTCATCAACCCCATCACTTCCAGGGGGGGACGTTTCCAGTTTTCGGTGGAGAAGGCATAAATGGTTAACATTTTGACGCCAAACTCAACCGAATGCTCCAAAATACGGCGCAGATTCTCGGTTCCGGCCTTATGCCCTTCGATCCGGGCTTTGCCGCGCGATTTTGCCCAGCGCCCGTTGCCATCCATGATAATGCCGACATGATAAGGTGGGTTCGGGAGGGGCAAATATTTAGTTTCAGGTACGGGTTCGGTAGCCTTAACGATTTCGACCATCCTTGCTTACATCCGCAATAATTATACTTCCAAGATCTCTTTTTCTTTGGCCGCGCCCATTTCGTCAACTTTTTTGATGTAATCGTCGGTTAACTTTTGCAATTGATCGCGGCCCGCATAAAAGTCGTCTTCAGAAATCATCTTTTCTTTTTCAAATTCACGCAAATCTTCTAACTTATCGCGACGGGTATTGCGAATGGACACCCTGGCCTCCTCTACCCGTTTAGCCGCCGTTTTGACCAGATTACGGCGGCGTTCTTCAGTCAAAGAGGGAACCTGTAAGCGAATAATCTTACCGTCATTGTTGGGCGTCATCCCCAAATCTGACTGCATGATAGCGCGCTCGATGTGTTTAAGCGCCCCGGGGTCGTAGGGGCGAATAGCAATCAACTGCGGTTCGGGCACACTAATCATAGCCAATTCTTGTAACATGGTTGGCGTGCCGTAATATTCAACCAGCAATTTATTGACCAGGCCGGTTGAAGCACGGCCCGTGCGCAAGGCCGCCAAATCAGTATGAAGCGCTTCAACAGATTTGTCCATTGCTTTTTTTGCTTCAGCCAAAACATCATTAATCATGTTCTACCTCCAATACCACAGTAGCAAAGTAACAGGGTAGCAGCGCCCTGCTGCCTGCTACTCTGCTACTCGCTTTAGTAGCTAACCAGGGTGCCCACCGTCTCACCCAGCACCGCACTCTTTAGACTATTAGCTTCCCACAAATTCAAAACAATGATCGGCATTTGATTGTCCATACATAGGGTCAAGGCCGTCCCATCCATCACTTTTAGACCCATATTGAGGGCGTCAATATAACTGATGGTATCAAATTTTTTGGCGTTGGGGTCAGCTTTAGGATCTGTATTGTACACCCCATCCACTTTGGTGGCTTTGACCAGCAGTTCGGCGTCTATCTCCATCGCTCGCAGAGCGGCGGCCGTATCGGTAGTAAAGTAAGGATTGCCCGTGCCGGCCCCCAAGATGACCACGCGACCTTTTTCCAGGTGACGGATGGCCCGCAAGCGAATATAAGGTTCAGCCACGGCTTTCATCTCGATGGCCGTTTGCACTCGCGTTTCGATGCCAATTCGCCCCAGCGCATCGGCCAGGGCCAGGGCGTTCATCACCGTTGCCAGCATGCCCATATGGTCGGCAGTAGCCCGGTCCATACCGTGATCCAGACCATCTTTCCCCCGCCATAAGTTGCCAGCGCCCAGCACAATGGCAATTTCAACCCCCAAATCGAGGATTGATTTTATAACCGCTGCCAATGAATCGGCGGCGTCGGGGTCAATTCCAAAGTTACCTTCTCCGGCTAAAGACTCGCCGCCCAGTTTTAACAAAATGCGCCGATATTTTGGGGTGGCCATGCAGTTCTCCCAGCTTTTAAGTTTTTATGTTCTGTCTACCAAGATAAGGCCAAAACCGACTCCTACAGAAAAGGCCGGAACACTGTGGGAGTTCCGGCCCTCTTGATACGCTTAACTCGCTCCGAGTTCAAACCTGGCAAAGCGCCGGACTTTTATCTCGCCGCCCAGCTCTTTGCCGACCTTTTCCAGCAGCTTGGCGATGGTTAGATCGTTATCCTTGACAAAAGGCTGTTCGACCAGCGCCACTTCCTCGTACCATTTTTTCAGCTTGCCCTCGATAATCCGCTCTTTGATGTTATCAGGCTTCTTATCCTCGGCCAACTGCGCCTGGTAGATAGCTTTCTCCGCTTCGATAGCTTCGGCGGGAACATCGGCCGGACTCACGTAGCGAGGCGAAGCCGCCGCAATCTGCAAGGCTATATCGTGAACCAGCCCGGCAAACTTACTGTCGCCGGCGCTGCCGCCGGCTACATCTACCAAAACACCCACCCGACCGCCGGTATGAATGTAACTATCGAGCATACCGCCCGCGGCGGGCAATTCAAAGCGAGCGACACGCCGTATAACCATATTTTCGCCCAGCTTGGCAATAGTTTCGGTCAACTTCTCGGCCACAGTCTTGTTGGAATCGCCCATAAAGGGCGCAGCCAGTAATGTTTCCACATTAGCGGCCTCGGCTTGATTGGCTACTTGCTGGACTACGGCCGCTACAAAGGCTTGAAAATCCTCAGTTCGGGCCACAAAATCTGTTTCGCAGTTAACTTCTACCAAAACTCCCAGCAGCCCATCGGCGCTGATATGAGCGCTCACCAAGCCCTCATTCGCCTCGCGGCTGGCCTTTTTCGAAGCGGCAGCCAGACCCTTTTTGCGCAAAAATTCAATCGCCTGGTCAATGTTGCCATCCGTTTCCTGTAACGCTTTTTTGCAGTCTAAAATCCCTGCCCCGGTTGATTCCCGCAGCAGTTTAATATCTTCGGTTGTAATTGCCACAATTCCTCCTGTGGAAACAGTAATCAGTTATCAGTGGTCAGTAAACAATTTTTGATTAAGAGTTACTATCCCACTGACAACTGTTTTTATAATTAGGGGATGTATCGTAGTTTTTGTCGTCAGTGGTGAGTGAACAGCCTGACTGATTACTGATTACTGGTCACTATCTTCTTCTTCGACCTCTTCAACCACAGCTAGAACGGCGGCAAGCGGTGAAGCCACCGGCATTGGCTCAAGTTCATCAGCCTCATCAGCTACTTCTTCTGCTTCCTCTACCGCTGCCTCATCAACTTCCTCGTCTTCGTAGCTGTCGTCAACCATGTCTTCTTCCTCTTCGTCAATGCCGGCTTCGGCCCGAATCTTGGCTAACGTGCTGGGGCCAAGATAGCGCTCCAGCGCCTCTTCCCCTTCGATACCGGCCGCCTCTTCTTCTTCGGCCTGGATGGTGCTCAACATCGCCCGGCCTTCAAAGGCAGCATTAGCAATGGTATTGACCATCAACTTGATAGCCCGGATCGCATCGTCATTGCTGGGGATGATGTAATCTATCGGCTCGGGGTCGCAGTTGGTATCTACCATGGCAATCACCGGAATGCCCAGGGTATTGGCTTCTTTGATCGCCAGAGCATCGCGCCGCACGTCGGTCACAAAGAGCAGATTGGGCAGGCGGCGCATCTCTTTTAACCCGCCCAGGCGATGATTAAGGCGCGCAATTTCCTGCTCACGCAGCAGGGCTTCCTTTTTGGGCAGCCGGGCAAACTCGCCCCGCGCTTGCTGTTTTTCAATCTCCAGCAGGTAATCAATCCGCTGGCGAATGGTGCGCCAGTTAGTCAAAGTGCCGCCCAACCAGCGCTGTTCCACATAGGGCATGCCGGCTCGGCTGGCCTCTTGCACAATTGTTTCTTGAGATTGGCGCTTGGTGCCAACAAACAGAACCGCGCCGCCGGCGGCAACCGTATCTCTAACCGCGGCGTAAGCCTGGTTCAGCCGGGTGATGGTTTGTTGTAAGTCAATAATGTGAATGCCGTTGCGCTCGGTAAAGATGTAGGGCTTCATCTTTGGGTTCCAGCGCCGGGTGCGGTGACCAAAGTGGACCCCTGCTTCGAGCAGGGATTTCATGGGTACAACAGATGCAGTATTACCATTAGCCATATTTAATTTTCCTCCGTTTTGGCTTGCTTTCGTCCGCTCTTATCTACCAGCAGGGAACCCGGTCAACCCTGGGCACGGCCCCGCTGTCAAAGAGCGTGTGAATTTGGGTAAAAATTTACAAGCGGGTAGTATATCACGCTGCATCAGAATCAGCAAGCAAATAGGACAGGTTTAAAAGTTCCTTCGAGTTCCCTTTTAAAAATAGTTTGGCAAACCACCTTTTCGTGTGTATAATTATTAGGCCAGTTGTTAAAGTCCTCGGCGGAGGGAGGGTTTTAGCACCCGTGAGCGTTGTTGACGACATAAAAGCGCGACTTGACATTGTTGACGTAGTTTCCGATACGGTCAGCTTAAAAAAGTCGGGCCGCAGCTACACCGGGTTTTGTCCCTTTCACTCCAATACAAAAACGCCCTCCTTTGTGGTCTTTCCCGACACGCAGACCTGGCGCTGCTTTGGCGCGTGCGCCGACGGGGGTGATCTTTTTAGTTTTGTCATGAAACGGGAAGGGCTTGACTTTAAAGGCACGCTTGACCTATTAGCCCAGCGCGCCGGGGTAAAACTACCCGAATACAGCGCCCGCTCCCCGCAACATTCTGAGGAGCGTGACAAGTTATTGCAACTGGCCGCCGCGGCAGCCGCCTATTTCCACCAGCTTTTGACCACCTCACCCAGCGCCGCCAAAACACGCGAATATCTGGCACAACGCGGGTTAACCGCCGAAACCATCGCCACCTTTCAACTCGGCTATGCCCTGGATGAGTGGGAGGCGTTGAAAAGCCATTTTATGGGGCGGGGCTACACCGCCGCCGACCTGCTGGCGGTCGGCCTGATTGTCGAGCGTGACAACGGCGAACCAGGCTATGACCGTTTTCGTCACCGGCTGATGATTCCCATTCGGGACAGCCAGGGTCACGTCATTGGGTTTGGGGCGCGGGCTTTATCTACCGACCAGGTTCCGAAATATCTCAACTCGCCCCAAACCGCGCTGTTTGATAAAAGCGCGACCCTGTACGGGCTTGACCTGGCCCGCAAGCCCATCCGCGACAGTGGTCAGGCCGTCATTGTCGAAGGCTATATGGATGCCATCCAGGCCCACCAACAGGGCGCTAATAATGTCGTTGCCCAAATGGGTACCGCGCTCACCGAGGCCCAGTTGAAGTTGATTGCGCCCCTGGCCAACCAGATTGTGCTGGCTCTCGACGCGGATACAGCCGGAAACGCCGCTACGATGCGCGGTCTCAGCCTGGCCCGGCAGTTATTGCCCAAAAAGCATCGGGCCACTTCCACCTCGCGGGGTATTGCTTATGAGGCCCACATCGAGCAGGAAATTTCCATTGCCGCCCTGCCGCCTGGCCAAGACCCTGATGATGTGCTGCGTGAAGGGTTGGAAGTATGGCAGCAGTTTATCAACGGAGCAGTGCCGGCCCTGGATTTTTATGAAACTTTGATTTTGGGGTCAACCGATTTAGCCACACCGCAGGGTAAATCTGTAGCGGTGCGGGAGCTTATCCCGATTTTCCGCGAAATCAAAGATGATGTCGAAAAGGTGGCGCGGGTGCAGCGTCTGGCCCGCAAAACCGGCCTGGATGAGCGCCTGCTGCTGGCCGAGTTAAAAAGTAAAGGGGTCGCTACACCCCGCCCGGCCAACCGGCCTCAAAAGCAGCCGGAGCCGGAGAAGTCAACGGTGTTGACCCCGGAACCCGTACCGGGAACCACTAGCTCGACCGCCAACCTGGGGTTGGAAGAGTATTGCCTGGGGCTGATTTTGAACCATCCGCTGTCGCTGGCGATGGCCAACGATATTCTGGAAAAAGAGGGCCTATCTGGCTTGAGTGTCAACGACTTCAGACGGGGCGAAAACAAAGAGATTTTTAAGGCGCTGCAATTATGGACGGTGGCCGAAACACCCAAAATCGAAACGCTGGTCAGCATGGTGGATGAGGTGCTGGAACGGCAACTGGCCGTTTTAGCCAGCCAATGGCATCGCCGCCCCCAGCCGCCGGCGGAAAACATCAACCAAGATTTGAGTGTGGCAGTTTTACGCCTGCGGCTGCAAAATGTGATCGAGCAACACAAAGAGTTAACTTTTCTACAGCGCGAAGCTGTAGAAAATAACGATACTCAGGGCGCCCGTCACTACACCGAAATGGCCGAAACCTATGGCCAACAACGCAAAAAACTGGAACAGACCCGCGACGCCCTTTCGCTGATGGGCCAGCGCCGCGCCGAAGCCAATCGTTTTGGACAGGCGCTTTAGCCGGGGGTACCATTAATTCCAAATTGATTTTGGACGATCAAATCCGGTAATACTATTTGGAAGACTGGAGGATTGAAGGCTGCTTTATCCAGTTCTCCAGCCCTCCAACCTTCCAGGGATCATTACCGTTTTGAAAATCAAAAACAATTTTGGAATTGTTGGACCCGGATTTTTATTCTTGGCCCTCCGTGTGTAAAATGTTACGCAAGCCATCCGGCGGATTAGGTGGAGACAAAAGAGCATGGCAAAAAAGCAGGTTGCCAACCGACGAGCACAAACCAAATTAATGCGGCCCAAAGCGGCTGAAGCGGAAGATGTGTACGACGAAGACGCTTCACCGCTAGAGATTCTGCTGCAAAAAAGTAAAAAGCAAAAAGTTATCACCCAGAGCGACATCCTGGAGGTGTTACCCGACAGCGATATCAACACCGAAGCTGCCGACGCTTTGATTGCCCAGTTGGTTGAACAGGGGATCGAGGTGCTGGACGACGACGAGGAAGACGGCGACACCGAAGCCCTGGCCGATGTCGAAGAACCCGACGATGCCGCGCTCCAGGAAGTTGAAGAAGAGTTAGGCGACGACGATTTTCTGAACAACCAGATTATGGAGCTGGCCTCCAGCGAATTAACCAACGACCCAGTTCGCATGTACCTGCGTGAAATTGGTCAGGTTAATTTGCTGACCGCTCAGGAAGAAGTTTCGCTGGCCAAACGGATTCAAAAAGGTATCAATGCCCGTAAAGCCGTAGAAAAGAACGGCAACGGCTCGATGGACGAAGCCGCTATTTTGAAGGCCGAATTGGATGGCAAACTGGCTAAACGCTGCCTGGCCGAAGCCAACCTCCGCCTGGTGGTCAGCGTGGCCAAGCGCTATATTGGGCGCGGTATGAACCTTTTAGATTTGATCCAGGAAGGCAATATTGGCCTACTGCGCGCCGTCGAAAAGTTTGACCATCGCCGGGGTTACAAATTCTCAACCTACGCCACTTGGTGGATTCGCCAGGCCATTAGCCGGGCTATTGCCGACCAAGCCCGTACCATCCGCATCCCGGTCCACATGGTCGAAACCATCAACCGCCTGGTGCGGGTGCAGCGCCGGCTGCTTCAGGAACATGGCCGGGAACCGACTTCCAAAGAAATTGCCCTGGAAATGGACCAACTCCCGCCTGAAGATGCCGAAGCCATCCGCGAGGCTTTGCAGAAGAACCAGCCGATAGAACCCGCCCTGGAGCGCCGCTGGCGGCGGGCAGCCAGCAAAGTGCGCCGGATTATTCGGATTGCCCAGGAACCCATGTCGCTGGAAACGCCGATTGGCTCAGAAGAAAACAGCTACCTGGGCGACTTTATCGAAGATGAAAGCGTGTTGGGGCCGGTTGACGCCGCCTCCAAACAACTGCTCAAGGAACAGTTACACGAAATTTTGGACTCACTGAGCGAGCGCGAGCGCAAGGTGTTGGAGATGCGCTTTGGGCTAACCGATGGTCAGGGACGCACCCTGGAAGAGGTGGGTAGTGAATTTGGCGTTACCCGCGAACGCATCCGCCAGATCGAGGCCAAAGCGCTGCGTAAACTGCGCCATCCCATCCGCAGCCGCAAGCTGCGAGATTACCTGGGCTGATTTGACGAAGCTGAACTGTTGATTATAATTGCAAAGTCGTAGCGTGTGATAAATTTTACGCAGCAGAAATTCATAATCCTCGGTAGCTCAATCGGCAGAGCGGCCGGCTGTTAACCGGTTGGTTGGAAGTTCGAGTCTTCCCCGAGGAGCCTAGATTGTCAGGGAAGACCGCCGGGAAAAATCGGCGGTCTTTATTTTTGAAATTCCCCTCAACGCTTCTGGTTTCTGATGTTGTGGCTCATGTCCCTGGTATTCCGTCACTAAGTTTTGGGTCTTGGTTTAACGGTTGGGAGGGTCAAAGTTATTATCATCGTTTCAGAAAAGGGAACTCTTGCATGAAACCCAACATCTTAAAATTCTGGTTTTGGCGCGCTCGGCTGATGGTGGCCGGACTGCATGAACACAAAGAGAAATTCACTAAAATATCCATCAACGATGAACTGAGCATCGAATTGCACCCTACCAACGGCTCAGACCAACGGCCCTATCTAAAACTCTGCCGCCAAATTGACGGCGAGTCCCAATCTATCAACATTTTTCTCAAAGAAGTGCCGTTGTTGATTGACTTTTTGCCCCGCTCCATTGCCCAATTAATGGTCTTGAACGCCGAGCACGGCCCGCAGCAGCTCCATCCCCTCCACAAAGTTCGACGGATGGATCTCCTTAAGAGCAGCCCCGAACTGGTTGAATAAAGGAGCAAACTGACTCATGAATCGAGCTGAAACTTTGGCCTGGATTGAACTGGTCCTGGACTCGTTGGATGACCACGAAACCATGGCCATTATCCGCGAAAGTTCCAACGATTTTGATGGCGAGTTTTTTGAAACCATCAACAGCGAAACCGAACGGTATGCCGCCGAAAAAGATCAGGCCACGGCAGATCGTTTAACGGCGATTGCGCGCGCTATTGCGGTGGTGCGCAAAAATCGGGCCGAAAACCTGTAGGGGCCGGTATGACTCCAGGCCCTCAAGAAAATATCATCCTCGACGGCGTGCTGCTGGGCAAACTCCGGGCCGGTATCGAAGATATCTTTCAAGTTGACCGCATCGAAACGCCCCGCCAGGCCCCCCAGGGCACTATCCTCTTTATGGGCGACCTGCTCATGCGCGACAGCGAAGCCGCCTATGAGCTTATCGCTCAACGCTGGCTGGCCCACGACTATACCCCTCTGCTGCGCCGCCGCGACGGCCAGATTGCCTTAATTGCCCAACCGGGTATTGTTACCCCCAAACCGAGCAATCCCTGGATTAATCTGGCGCTGTTTATAATCACTCTCATTTCTGTGCTTTTTACCGGCGCTGCTATCGAATGTGAGGGTTGCATCCCGGCCACTCTGCCTCAATGGCTGGCCGGCATCCCCATGATGTTGGCGATGATGGCAATTTTGCTGGCCCACGAATTTGGACATTATTTTGCGGCCAAATACCATAAAATCGCCGTCACCTTGCCCTATTTTATTCCCCTGCCCATCATCTCGCCGGTAGGGACTATGGGCGCCTTTATTCAGTTGCGACAGCCTTTCAAAACCAAGAAGCAGCTTTTTGATATTGGCGTGGCGGGACCCTTAGGAGGGTTAATTTTTGCTATCCCTTTAATCTTTTGGGGGGTGGCTAATTCAAGCGTTCAAGAAATCAGCCGCGGCGAAAACTCCGTTTTGGAAGGCAATTCCCTCTTTTACCTGGCAGTGAAATTTTTGATGCATGGCCAGCTCCTGCCCAGCTTTGAGCGTTACAGCGACTTACCCTTCTGGCAGGAGTTTCTGCGCCTCCTGGCTGGGATTCTTCCTGCTGGCGGCGGTACTGATATTTTTCTCAACTCGCTGGCTTTTGCCGCCTGGTTTGGCTTGTTTGTGACCGCCATGAACTTATTGCCGATAGGTCAATTGGATGGCGGCCACGTAATCTACTGTTTGCTGGGGGAAAAGGCGCGCTGGTTAGGCTTATTTCTGGTCGGGATGATGTTTGTGTTGGGGATTTTTTGGTGGTCCGGCTGGCTGTTGTGGGCCATCCTGGTTTTCTTTGTCATCGGTCCCGGCCATCCTCCCCCCCTCAACGATTTAGTCCCCCTGGGCCTGCCGCGCACCCTGCTGGCTTACGTGATGATCTTTATCTTTATCATCCTGTTTATGCCCAACCCGCTGCAGCCGTTGTGAGTTCAGGGTTTATGTCGTTCTGAGGCGAAAATAAAAAACCTCTCAAAACATTATTGGGGTGGCTGCTATGAGAAACAGGAGCGTAATGAAATTCAATGCAGGCCCCCTATATAGTATTTTAGGCTTGGAAGCACCCTACTATTTGGGGTATTGTCGGTAAGGAATAGGTATGGTATACTGTAATTTGGCTTGTTGATAGCATTGGGAAAGTAAGAAAAGGGAGATTTCATGACCCGAACCACTAGGATGGAACTAATCGAAAAAATTCAAGCGAAACGGAATTCTCGTCTTGTTGTATATATCACTGGTGATAGAAGAGGTCTGGAAACGAAGATCGCTACGGATGTTTTTCCGATGCTTCACAGACATTTAGTTCAGATAAAAAGTCATGACAAGATAGATTTGTTTCTATATAGTACAGGGGGCATCACTATAGCTGGATTTGCTTTAGTAAATTTATTCAGAGAATTTTGTAATGAATTCAATGTGATTGTTCCCTTCAAAGCTCTTAGTTGTGCAACTTTAATAACTCTGGGTGCAAATGAAATTGTAATGACAAAAATGGGCCAATTGAGCCCGATAGACCCATCAATTGAGCATCCACTAGGGCCTGTTGTTGAAATCCCCGGACAGCCAGGACGAATTGTTCCTGTAAATGTTGAGGATATTAACGCTTTTTTTGATTTAGCAAGGAACGAGGCGGATTTGAAGGGGGAGGAGTCGATCAGAAGTGTTTTTGAAATTCTTGCCTCCAAAGTCAATCCCATTGTATTAGGCGCTGTTCAAAGGTCACGGCAACAAATAGCATTTCTTGCGGCAAGACTTATGACATATCACACACACGAAGAGGAACATATAAACAAGACAGTAGATATTTTGACACGACAACGATTCTCTCATGATTACATTATAAGCAGAAGAGAAGCTAAAGATGTGTTAAAATTAAACATAATTGAGCCTGATGAGGAACTTACAACACTCATTGTTGATTTATTCAGAGCATATAATGAGGTTTTGAAAATAGATCAGCCTTATAATCCTGAAACTGTTCTGGGATTAGATAATGAAAAGGTTAGTGACTTCAATCGAGCCATTATTGAATCAATAGACTTGACTCACATTTTCAGAACCACCAAAGAAATTAAGAGAGCACAAATTGCTCACCCCGGTATTCCACAAGTAATAGTAGGTTATCAAGAAAGAATATTGAAAGAAGAGTGGACACAGGATGAGTCTATTTAGGAGTGAAACATGGTAGAACTGGACTTTTTAAACATACCTGCAGCCTCTATCTTTCTCACGGGAGGTTTAAGCTCAGCCCGACAGTTGGTAGATACTACATCAAACGAGATATTTAGTTTCGGGGATAGCACTTCTGAATTAATGATAATCCCGATATTTTATCCCTCCTCCGAGCAAACAGAGCAAGCCAAAGATGATCAATCCTGGTATTGGTCTGATTATTGGCAGCAAATGGAAAGAGAAGCAGAGCAAAATTTGGTTGATGGTGACTATGAGGATTTTGACAACTTGGATGATTTCATTACCTCACTCTAGCTTTTATGAAATTCCGAAAAAGCAAAAGATTTCAAAAATCTTTTGCTGATTTACCTGAAGAAATACAGGAGAAGGCTCGTAAAGCCTTCTCTCTTTTTAAGAAACAGCCTTACTATCCCTTTCATCCATCGTTGGTGATAAAGAAGATTAGAGGCAAAGATAACATTTGGGAAGGAAGAATAGATAATTTTTATAGGTTTACTTTTGAGATTTTAACAGAGGATAACGAAACCATATATTATTTTCGTAATATAGGGCCTCATGACATAACCTCAACTAATCCATAGTATGGTCAAACAAGGTACAAAGTTGGTTTTATACCAATCAGCTGCCAAATCAAAGAGGCAGACTGTATAAAAATTTCAGAAAATAAGCCAGAGCAACAAGCGGCTGAAGTCGAGCAATAGCAAAAGCAAGGCTCTGGGGACTCTTCGGTCTACGGCCTCAGTGATATGAATTAATCCGAAATATTCTTCTGGGCTAAAATCTTAGTGGGTGTGACCCGCACCAGCCACTCGCCGGGGACGCCGTTGCGGCGGCCAAAAGCTTCCGCCTGGTCTGCACCCATATAGCGGCCCGCAATCCGGGTAGCCCAATCGCGCAGGTCGGCGGCTGCCTCGGCAATTTCTGCCACGCCTTCTATCTGAACAAAAGCAAACGGCGGCGCTTCGTCGTCAATAAGCAGGCACACGCGCGGGTCGCGGCGCAAATTGGTCGCTTTGACCGACTCGTGCCAGGTGGTAAAAATCAGGTCGTCGCCGTCCAAGTCAAACCAAATCGGCGCGACATGAGGCCGGCCGTCGGCGCGGACCGTGGCCAGTTTGGCCGTGCGGGCATGGTCGAGCAAAAAACTGCGCATTTCGGCGGGGGTCATTTTTTGCATGGTAAATCCTCCTTCGAAAATAATCCACAGATTACACAGATTTCGCAGATAAAAAAATTTAAAATCTGTACAATCTGCGAAATCTTCGGAGTGGCTTACTGAATGGTTTTGGCCGAGGATTCGTCGATTCTTCCCAAATTTTTCAAGCAAGCCCGTTCAATTTGAGGCTGTCCGATCAACCGGCTTAGTTCCAACGCCTGGCGGCAATGGCCGGCAGCGGCGGCAAAATCGCCCGTTTCTAACAACAAACTGCCCAGGTTGGCTAAGCTGGTTGCTTCGCCCAATCGGTCGTCGCTGGATTGGCTGAGCGCGAGCGCCTGGCGATAATATTTTTCGGCCTGGGGATAATCTTTAGTTATCCTATAAATATCGCCCAGGCAATTGAGGCTGCGCGCCTCGGCCTGGGGCGCACTGGCCCCTTCCAAAAATTCCCTGGCATCATGACCGTGAGCCTGTGACAGTTCGAGATGACCCTGTTCGGCAGAAATGTAGGCCAGTTGGATCAAACTTTCGGCTTCCAGAATTGTGTTGTCAATTTGGCGGGCGGCCAGCAGAGCAGCCTGAGCCGCCGCGGCCGCCTGGGGCAGTTGTTTCAGCGCCCGCTCGTACTGGGCCTGACGATTATGAACCATCACTTGTTTAGCCGGATCATCCAGTGCCTGGACCAGCGCCTGCAACGCCGCCAAATCATTGGCCTGGGCGGGGCGGTTATCCAGCGAGTCATAAAGCTGCTCGCGGGCCAGCAGCAGTTCAAAACGCTGGCTCTGGGCCGAATGGCTTGGCCCCAGTTGGTCAAGCGCCTGTAGGGCCTGGGTGGTCCAAAACAAAGCGGCAGGACTGGCGTAAAGCGCCCTGGCCTGCGCGGCAGCCTGAATACTGTAAGTTAAACCTTTTTCCAGTTCCTGGGCCTGGAAGAAATGATGGGCCAGTTCAGCGGCAAACGGTGACTGACTTTGTTCCAGAGTTTCGCCCACCTCGCGGTGAATCAGGCGTTGCTTGAGCGGGCTGAGGTTTTGGTACAGCATTTCCTGGGTGCTGTGATGATTGAAGCGCATTACCCCTTCCAGGGGTACATCCCGGATCAATTGACGTTCCAGCGCCGTGTCTAATCCCTCTAAAATATTGCCATCCGATAACTCGCTAATTTGCTGTAGATGGTCAAAGGTAAAGGTATAGCCCAACACCGCCGCCTGGTAGAGCAGCGCCTGAGTCTCTTTGCTCAGCCGGTTGACCCGGCGCAGCACGGCGTCGCCCAACTGCTGGGGCAATCCGGCTTCGACCACCGGCGAAAAATACCAGCGCCCTTCCCGCCAATTGACGGTCTCATCATCCACCAGGCTTTTGGCAATTTCTTCGACAAACAAGGGATTGCCCTGGCTGCGCCGGTAAACAGCCCCCACCAAATCCGCCGGGGGGGCCTGGGTCCAGATATTTTCGAGCAACTCCGCCACTTCTCTTTCGGCCAGCGGTCCCAGCGCTATCGAAGTATAAGCCGGATAGCTGCTCCAACGCTGCAAAGCCTCGGCTAACGGTGACCGATCGGCCTCACTGCTGCGATAAACCCCCACAATCATCACCGCCATATCACGGCAGCAGCGAGCTAAATAATCGAGCAATTGCAGGCTATTTGGGTCGGCCCATTGTAGATCATCCAAAATTATCAACCAAGGCTGATTGGCCGCAGCCCGGCCAATCAGTTCAGCCAGGCTAAAGGTTGGTGGTCGGTGGTCGGCAGTCGGCGGTCGGTCCGGCAGAATTTGTTGGATTTCAGGAACAGCTTGAGCCGCCTGCTCCAGCACCCAACTGACTTGTTTTTCAGCCGTGTTGGTGGGGGTAGTGGCAAAATAGGTTTTGAGCGCCTCTATAAAGGGTTGGTAAGCCAGGCTGCTTTCGGAGGGGCGGCAACCGCCCAGCAGCACGGTGGCCTGGCTGGCCCGGTCGGCCAACTCCTGGGTGAGCCGGGTTTTGCCGCTGCCGGCCTCGCCGCTGATGAGCACCAACTGGCCCTGGCCGTGGAGCGTAGCCGCCCACAGGTTTAGCAGGCTTTGCAGCGAGTCCTGCCGGCCCACCAGAGCCGGCCAGCGGCGCGGCCGCAACGCCTGACGCCGCAGGCTGCGGCTGGCCGTTTGGGTCATATTGGTCAAAATCCGGCGCACCAGCCGGGCGGTAGCATAGCGTTTGTTGGGGTCTTTATCCAACAGTTTCAAAACCAGATATTCCAGCGAACGGGATAAGGTCGGGTTCAGTTCACGGAGGGGGCGAGGGCGGCTGCTACGGTGGCGCTCCATCACTTCCTGGTCTGTACCCTCAAAAAGGGGTTGACCGGTGAACATCTCGTACAAAATGATGCCCAGGGTATATAAATCGGTGCGGGCGTCTATGGGGTGGCCCAGTATTTGTTCTGGGGCCAGGTAACGGGCCGTGACCAGGGTCAGCGAAGCATCTTCGCCGTTCAGCAAGGACTTGCTGCTTTCCAGCCGGCCCAGGCCAAAATCACTAATCTTTATTTCGTCAGCGGTAATCAGGATATTTTTTGGTTTCAAATCGCCGTGAATCACGCCGCGAGCGTGGGCATATTCCAGGGCGCGGGCAAGCTTTTCGGCAATGGTCAGGGCCAGGTCAAGCGGCAGCGGCTGGCCGGGCTGGGCGTTGAGCAAATCGGGCAGGCTTTGGCCTTCGACATATTCCTCGACCATGTAAGACAAGCCCTGATCTTCGTCGCAGTCGTAAATGTCAACAATGTTGGGATGAATCAGGTTGATGAGTTCGCGGGCCTGCTGCAAAAAGCGCTCAATGGCTGCCTCGCTGAATGAGGCCGACAAAATTTTGATGACTACCGGCCGGTTGAGCCGGTTATCCATGGCCTTAAAACTGGTCCCCAGGCGGCCATCGCCAATTTTGCTCTCGATAAAATAGCGATTTTTGATGGTTTGACCGGGCAAATTGAGGGTTTCGCGGGCTTGCAAGGCGCTAAGGGCGGCATGCACCGAAGGATAGATGGCAAAAAAGTCCAGATAGCCGGCCAGTTCAATCACCTGCTGCACATTGATTGAGGGACCGGCCAGGACCATCGGTGTGCCCAACTGCTCGCGCCGCAGTTTGACCAGCGCCCGCAACCCGGATACTTGCAGCATCTCCACCCCGGCCATGTCCACAATCAAATGGGGCGGCCAGCCATCTGCTTTCAATTCGGCCAGTTGCCGTTTTAGCTCGGCGGCGACTCGCTCGTTGAAGATGCCGGCCGGCTTGAGGATGGCGGCTTTTCCGCCGGGAACCTGCTGCAACTGGGTAGTTTTGGGTGGGGTCAGGTCAAAGGTCAGGCCCTCCTGGGCAATCATCACATTGACCGGCTCGGCGTGGGGATACTGGCTCTGCTGGAATTTGCGGGCATCCTCCAAAATTTTTTCCAGGTCACGGTCGGTGTAGGTCGGGTCGTAATGAAACAAGACCAGATTTCTCACGTTGGCTTCCTGGGCCATTTCGACTCCGGCCAGCGAGGAACTGTGGCCCCAATCCTCTTTTTCATCCGACTCTTTTTGGGTAAACTGCGAGTCGTAGATAAGCATATCGGCGTCGGCAAAAAAGTTAAGGGCGGGGTGGGTGTCTGTGCCGGAAGGATAAGAAGCATCGCTGGCATAGACAAAAACTTTATCCGCTTTTTCAAAACGGAAGGAGTAAGCCTCGCCGGGGTGGTGGTTGCGTAAGGTGCGGATGCGCAGGTCGCCAAATTCCAGCACGTCTTCCTGTTTGAGCTGGATAAACTTCATCTCGGCCTGCATATAATCCAGCGAAACCGGAAAGCTGATAAACTCCTGCTGCCGGCGGAGCGCGGCTTCCATATCGTGGACGCCGTAGATAAAAATCTTGTTGCCCCGCACAAAAGCGGGCCGAAAGAAGGGAAAGCCCTGAATATGGT
Source organism: Anaerolineales bacterium (assembly GCA_015075405.1). Taxonomy (GTDB): domain Bacteria; phylum Chloroflexota; class Anaerolineae; order 4572-78; family J111; genus DSQQ01. The sequence goes on along the minus strand of JABTUK010000001.1, from coordinate 1,587,970 downwards.
CCCAATGGGGATGGCTGAAAAAAAGGTGGATCGTCCCCCGACCCTGGCCCCACTTGCCTTTCATCAACTCCAGGCCCAGCGCCCGAATGCCAGAACCGGCGTCAATGATAAACAAATCATCATCCGATTGCACTTCGACGCAAGGGGTATTGCCCCCGGCCGTACCGGCGATGAAGGGCGACAAGGTATCCAGGTAAGCCCGAACGACCTGCCGCCGCTTGACCTGAGTTTTAGCCAGGGATAGGTTAACCGATTGGCCTGAGGAAATCTCTGAGGGCGAGGAGGTTTCCTCCAGGATGGCTGCCAGAAGTTCCTCCTTCAACTCACCCTTTTCTATTTGCGAAATACTCAGGATGGCCGAGATGATCTTCTCCCGGATCTCATCTGGCCGGATGGGTGAGGGGATCGAGCCTCGCGCTCCCCAAATCTTCACTTTCATAAATCTTCCCAAATAGATTTAATGTTGCCACCATTATACCGGCTTTTGGTTAGAAATGCTATAGTCTTTTTGGTAAGGTGTGTGTATAATAGAGGTATCTCCCTGCGAAGGAGAGCAAATAGTAACCAGTAATCAGTGAACAGTAATCAGTGAACAGTAATCAGTCTGGTTACTGACTACTGACTACTGACTACTGACTACTGGCATTGGAATCTATGGACCTGCTTCAACCGCTAACGATCTTCAATCAAGTCTCCCTCAAAACAAGAGATGCGCTTAGAACCATTGCCATCTCCCGCCACCTGCGCGATTTGTCGTCGCTGACGCTGCCGGAAATCGAGGCTGCCGTTGATTTGGTGAGCCAGGTTGTGCCGGCGGGCAATGTGCCCGGCGTCATTTTGAACGGGCTGGCCCGTATCTCCGGCCGCAAGCCGCCGGCCAAAGTCGTCCAACGGGACATCAACCTGCTCTTTCAAGGCGTTGAACAAGCTTTGAATACAGCCGTTTATGGCGCTTTTTTTGCCGGGCCGGCGGCGGTCATCTGGGGCTATCAAAATCTGCTCCGGCTGGCCGGCAAAGACCCCGAAGATTCCTTCCCCGAAGGGACCTGGCAGTTTTATGTGGATTACGCCCTGCGCGAAGACACCGCCCGCCACGCCACCGAGACGCACGGCTTCGATACCCGGCTAAAACAACACCGGCTCTCCCTGAGCCAGGTGGATCGGCTGACAGCCTGGGCCATGGCCGGGATTCACTGCCTGCATCAATATCCGCAGTTGTTGGAGAATGAATGGCGCGAGCGGATTTACACCCAGTTTTTGCAGCAACTCACCGCCGACCAACCCGACGCGGCCCACTATGCCCGGCTCTACCGGGCGTGGGAAAAGCAGCGCCCTTATGAACGCGGCGCAGACGCGCAGGCCGGCGAGACTTACCCCCAGTACCGGCGGCGCAAATTTGATTCCTTCCTGGCCCACGCTGTTCAAAATTTACCCACGTCACTGCGCCACGAGTTGGCCCGCCAAATTCGCCTGGCCGAAACGGAAGCCCTGCCGGGCTACCAGCGGCAGATGTCTATCCTGGCTTACCTCGACCCCGGCCCCTACGGCGAAACCCGCACCCCTGTCTCGCTGCGGCAGCTTTGCCTGGGGCTGATTTACCAAGGTGGTTATCACCTCATCCCTGCCAGCGCGCCGGGCGGCGCCAAACCGGCGGATGTGGCCCTGGTGCGGGCGCAAGTGGCCGCTATTTTAGCTCGCCCCTCAACTTCACCACCGGCCCCGCTGACGCCGCTGGCCCGCCTCACCCGCTCGGCCTGGCCCGACCTGCGCCAAAAATTGAGTCCAGCCCTGGTTAAAGAGTTTGACACCTTGCGGCGCGCCCCCATTTTGCTGAACGCCGACCCGCGTCCCGCCGACCTACCGCTGGCCGAACTGCGCCAGGCCGAGCGCGGCATCGGCGACCACGCCTTGACCCTCTTTGATACCGGCGAAACCTTTGTCTTCGACCAGTCGCACATCTTTTTTGATGGGACCTGGGGGGCCGCCTTGGCCGAAATTATGACCAACGAGGCCCTGAGTTGGGCCGTTTATCTCAATACCCTGCCGCCTATTCAAGCCGGTTCGAGCCGCCTCAAAGGGTTGACCTTTCATTTCAAAGCCGAGGACCTGGCCCTGCTGGAGCAAACCCCGACGGTTGCCGGCGAGGTCAGCGCCGAAACAAAGGCGGTCAACCTTAAAGCCATCCTGCGGCTGCGCCAGGCCTTAAAACAGCGCAACACTTTGCTTGAATTGACCGTCAGTGATTTGCTCATTCTCTACCGGGCCGTTCACGCCGTTACCTACCAGCCCGCCCAAAAACTGTTGGCTCAGTTGCAAAAGCTGAGTAAAAACAGTACTACAAAAGAAGCAGCCGCAGCCGCCCTCGACGCCTTGCAGCCCGCCCGGCCGCTGAGTCCGGCCATCGTCATTCCGGTTGACGCCAGCCGGCGCAACCCCCGCGACCGGCTGCACCCCATGACCTTTGAAGTCCCCTTGAACGACCTGGATTTGCTCAATCTGCACCGGCGCACTGTGGCGGCCCGGCAAGCCTACCAGCAGGGCCAGGCTGACTTTGCCAAGTTTAACCAACTGCGGGGCAGATACTTGCGTTTCCTGGCCGAATTCGGTAGGATGCTCTGCGAGGCCAAGAAGATTGCCTTAACCGGCGAAAGCGCCAGCGTGGGCAGCATTAAATTGCTGGCTCACCTGCCAACGCCCTTACAGCGCATGCTCGATCAGGTGCCCAGCCGTTTTGATATTTTGAATGATCTTATCCGGGGCCGGGAAGTTTTTTCCAATGTCGGAGCGGTGGTCCCCGGCAGTACCCTGACCCGTTTTATCACGGCCAAAGACGACAACGATAAAAAAACGCTGGCTTGGGGCATCATGACCGACGCCCAGGGCGTCATGCACGTCAGCCTGCGCGATTTTCGCCCTCATGTTGCAGCGTTGATAGCCGCCGGGCACAAGGAGTTAGCCGCCAGCCTGACCCGGCACTATCTTGATACCTATGCCAACGGACTTAACCGCTTCATCGCTGACCTGCGCGATATTACAGAAGCCGGAGAGAAATAGGGAATGGCGAATGGCGAATAGCGAATTTTCATTCATCATTCGCCATTCGCCATTCATCATTCACAATTAGTTTTGAGATCATCATGCCTAACGATTCCTTAATCGGCCGGCGGCTGGACGAATACCGCCTGGAGGCTCTGCTGGGCCAGGGAGGTATGGCCCGTGTTTATCGCGGGCTGGACGTACGCCTCAAACGGTGGGTGGCGATCAAGGTGATTGACGCCCCCTTCCGGGCCGACTCCGATTACATCAAACGGTTTGAGCGGGAAGCCCAGGCGATTGCCCAATTGGAACATCCGCACATCGTCCGGCTGTACCGCTACGGCGAAGTCAAAGAACTGCTTTACATGGCCATGCAGTATGTCGAAGGTGCGCCCTTGAGTGAACTGCTGGCCTCCTACCAGGCCGAGGCCGACTTTATCGAGCCGGCCGAGGCCGGCCGGATTATCCGTGAAGTTTGCCTGGCTCTTGATTACGCCCACAGCCAAGGGGTCATCCACCGTGATGTCAAACCGGCCAACATTATCCTGACCAAGCAGGGTAGCGCGGTGTTGACCGACTTTGGCCTGGCCCTGCTGACCGATGTCGGCACGCGGGGCGAAATCTTTGGCACGCCCCATTACATGGCCCCGGAGCAGGCCATGTCGTCGGCGGGAGTTGTCCCGCAAAGTGACCTGTACGCGGTGGGCGTCATTCTGTACGAGATGTTTACCGGCCGCGTGCCTTTCGATGCGGCCACGCCTTTGGATGTGGCCATGCTCCAGATGAGCGAACCGCCGCCGCGCCCGCGCCAGTTCCGGGCTGACCTTAAACCGGCCCTGGAAAAGGTCATCCTGAAGGCGTTGGCTAAAGATCCGCGCCAGCGCTATCCCAACGGCGCAGCCCTGGCCGAGGCGGTAGAACAAGCCCTAAAAGCCCCACGAGCCAAAGCTGCTCCAGCGGCTCGCCCCCGCAAATCCATCCCGGAACGGGTGGCCGTGAGTATGGCCAAACGCCCGCTACCACCGCTGCCCGCTGCTGTCGCCGCCCCGCCTCCCAAGAAAAAAGCGCGTCCGGCGGCCAAATCCGCCCCGATACCCGCGCCGTCTCCCCAACCCAACCGGCGTTTGTGGCTGTACCTGGCCGCGGCTGGGTTGATCTTGCTGCTGGGGCTTGGCTGGCTTTTCACCTTTGCCCCAGTGGGAGTATCTTCCTGGTGGTTTCTCAATCGGCCAGATGAAGCGGTTTTGGCCGGGCAGCTCACGCCCACGTCATCCCCGGCTGTTGTAGCCGATGAATTGTCTCCCCCAACCCCGACTCCTTCGGCTACCCCACCGCCGGAGCCAAAGCTGCTGGCCGACACCCGGCGCGACTTCTCCGGCACTCGCGGCGCGTGGGATTATCTCTGGTCGCCGCCGGGCCAGGACAAGTGGACCCAATTGAAGTACGAAACTCGCCAGTACGGCGCGTGCTGGTACGGGCAGGATTACATCCGCATTTGCGCCGACTCGGCCCACCCCGGAAATGGGGCCGATATCGCCTGGTTCTGGCAAAGCGAGGTCAGCGGCCCGCTGGAAGTCCGGCTGACAGCCGCCAAAAGAGATGCCGGCGGCGATGGGGTTTCCATTGCCGTTTATCGCAACACCACCCAAACCACCGCCTTTCCCGAATTCAAAAAATCGTTGGCCGGAAATGACCAGGGCGGATTTGCCGAAAAATTCCAGCTTGACAATATTACTCCTGGCGATTATTTATTATTTGTCATCCAGCATAACGGCGAGGCTACCAGTGACCATACCGCTTTTCAAGCGTTGATCTGTCACTATCGCTGTCCGTAAGGATGAGGCGAGGAGGCGAGGACACGACGAGCTTCGCCTCCTCGCCTCACGAGTCATCGCATCTCTATTTTTAGAGGAAAAAGCATGAATCAAGATCCGCTGATTGGGCGCACGCTGGCTAACTTTAAGGTTGAACGCGCCATCGGGCGGGGCGGCATGGCCCAGATTTATTACGGCCAGGACATCAAATTAAAGCGCCCGGTGGCCCTCAAGGTGATTGACGCCCGTCACCGGGGCAAGCCGGCCTATGCCAAGCGCTTTGTCCGCGAGGCGCAGACTATTGCCAAGTGGCGACACGAGCACATCATCCAAATTTATTACGCCGACGACAAAGACGGTCTGTATTACTTTGTGATGGAGCATATTGACGGCCAGGACTTGAGCCAGATGATGGCCAAGTACAAAGGCCGGGGCCGGCTGATTCCCCAGGCCGAAGTTTTACGGATTGGCCGGGCCGTAGCCAGCGCTTTGGATTATGCCCACAAGCAGGGCGTCATCCATCGTGACGTCAAACCTTCAAATATTTTGGTGGCTAAAAATGGCCGGATTGTCCTGACCGATTTCGGCCTGGCCCTGAATGTCGAGCAGGGGTCGCTGGGCGAGGTGTTTGGCAGCGCCAATTACATTGCCCCGGAGCAGGCCCGCAACTCGGCGGAGGCTGTGCCGCAATCTGACCTGTATGCGCTGGGCGTGATTTTGTACGAACTGCTGACCGGCCGGGTGCCCTTTCAAGACCCCTCGTCCACCGCCGTCACCGTCCAGCATTTGACCGTGCCGCCCCCGCCGCCGCGCCAGGTTAACCCCAGCCTCAACAAAGCCACCGAGACAGTTTTATTGAAAGCGCTGCACAAAGCGCCCGACAAACGCTATCAAACCGGCGCGGCCCTGATCGAGGCGCTGGAAAAAGCGCTGCAATTATCTACTGCGCCGGCAACAACTGCTACTCCGACTTCGGGCCGGCGCTGGCCGATTTATGCCGCCATTGGCGCAGTATTACTCATAGCCGCTCTGGTAGCGGCTACATTTTGGCTGCCGGGCTTTGAGCTTCCTTTTGTGGGCGCAGTTGCTCCCGCAACTATAGCTGAAGCCACGCCCACTCTCTCTCCGGCTGCTTCTCTCACCAGCGAGTCCGCTGCTTTTGTGGCTCCCTCCGCCACCCCGACCCCTGAACCAATTTCCCCTCCGACCGCAGCGCCAGCGCCTCCCCCGGCTACGCCTGTACCCGAACCCGCCCCGCTGGCCGACACGCAGCGTGACTTTTCAGAGGTACAAGGGGCCGGGAATTGGGAATATCAATTCTCAATGGGGCGCGACAGCTTCGATTGGAAAAAAATGGAGCAGTTCAGCGAGGGCTGCTGGCGCTGGGCCGGCGAGCCTTCGGCCCGAATTTGCCCGGACTCTGCTCACCCCGGCCTCACCGGCGACATCGCCTGGCGCTGGCAAAGCAGTGTCAGTGGACCGATTCATGTGAGCGTGTCGGCCAAAAAAATTGACACCAGCGGCGGTGATGGGGTGATAGTTCTGGTTTATCACAACACCACTGAAATCAAACGCTGGCAGCTTGGGGCGAGTGACGGTCAAGGTTTCGTCGAAGAATTTATTCTGGAGATGGCTGAGGGGGACTACGTCTTCTTTGTCCTCAAAGCCGGCGCAGACCCGGCCAATGATGAAACGGCCTTCCAGGCGCAACTATTTCAGAGATGAATTAACGAGTTTTATAGCGAAATTGGGGTCCACAGATGGACACAGATAAACACTGATTTTTTATTTTTATCTGTGCTCATCTGTGTTATCTGTGGACCGTTTCCACCTGGTTTGGTCGAAGGCGGCTTGTCCGGGTTAGGAAGCTTTGTCTTTATTAATCTGATGCCAGGTCTGCTCGATCTCCCGGTTCACCGCCACCTTTTCAAAAAAGCAGTGGCGCAATTTTTCATCGCTGATCGCCTCGGCCCGTTGGTGTAGTAACAAGTGGGCCTCGTCCAGAATCTTCCCGGCCGTTTCGCGCTCGCCCAGGGCTGTTAATCCCTGATAGGCCCACAGATAAATGCTCCAGGGGTCCCAAAACTGCTGAGCCTTGCCGGCCAAAATCCACCCAACCACAGCCTCGATGTACTGCCGCGCGGTAGCGTCATCTTGCCGGGCTAGGGCCATGCGGGCCAGTCCGGCCTGGTCGAAAATAGCCAGGGTGGTCGCCCCAATCTCTCGATGGATGGTTAACGCCTCCTGGTAATTGGTTTGGGCGATGTCGGTATTGCCTAACTGCTCGTGGTTGAGGCCCAGGCCGGTCAGGGCGTAAGCTTCATTTTCCCGGTCGCCAACGGATTGCGAAATGTCCAGCGCTTCCAGGCAGAAGCGCAAACCCTCGGCGCTGCGGCGCTCATCCCAGGCCAGCCAGCCCAGGTGACTGAGCGCGGTAGCCTCACCGTAGCGGTCGCCGATGATACGCCGCTTTTCCAGGGTGGCCTGAAAACAGACGGCGGCCGCTTCATAATCGCCCAGGCGTTGATAAATCCAGCCCAAAATCAGGTCGGCCACGGCGGCGCTTTCCTGATCGTCGGTGTAGCGGGTAAAATCCTGAGCGGCGCGAATGTATTCTAAAGCCAGGTCGTACTGGCCCAGGCGGTAGCTGGCCCGGCCCAGGTGCAGCAGGCTGGCGGTTTTGGTGGCCGGTTCGCCGACCATTTTCAAAGCTTCCAGGGCTTCGTTGGCCCATTTTTGCACGGCGGGGTAATCGAAGCGCCGCCAGGCGGCGCGAGCCAGCCGGTTGAGGCTTTGCGCTTCCAGCCGCCGGTTGCCGGAGCGGCGAGCCACCCGCAGCCCCACTTCGGCGGCTTCGGCGGCGGCCTGGTACTCGCTGATTTTATCAAAATAAGCGGCCCGGCGGTTGTGGGTGACGGCCAGGCGGGTGTCGTCGGCCAGCAGTTCGGCCAGGGTTTGCATCAGGGTCAAATGGGTAGCCTGGCGGTCGCGCTCGCCCAGCCGGTCGAGCACGGCCTCCCGCGCGGCCAGCAGGTCCCAGCGAGTGGTGTAATCCTGGTTGTCCAGCAGAGCCAGCGCCCGGCTGTACAACTCGATGGCCTCCTGGTTGGCATAGGCCGCTACCGCTTCTTCAGCGGCCATTTTCAGATATTTCAGCGCCCGCTCGGTATCGCCGCCGGTTTCAAAATGGTAGGCCAGCAGCAGCGGCAAATCTTCCGGCGTATCGGGCTGTTCCTCGCCCCTAAGCGCGGGGGCAAAGAGCGTTTCCAAAGTCTCGCCCACCTGCTGGTGAAGCTGGCGGCGGTCGGTGCGGAGCAGGCTCTGGTAGACGCTTTCCTGGGTGAAAACGTGCTTGAATATGTACTCCAAATCCGCCTCGCTCATTTGCGGGCTGATAAGGTCGGATTTTTCGAGGGTTTGGAGGTGTTGGGTTAGGTTAATCATAGATACCATCCTGAAATGTAGCAACATTCAAACCAGTGCAATGAATAAAAAGGATTGCTCCGCAATAATCAACCTGCTATAATTAAGCACAAATCCCTGCTTGAAGGAAAAGGTGTAAGGATGATTATTCAACGAAATGTCCTGCATGAAGCCATTGACAAATTGCCTGAAAACGCGTTGGATGAGTTGGCAAAATTTATTGAATTCCTTCAATTTAAGATTCAATATGATGAATTCAGCGCTGTACCTAATTTAATCAAAGAGAGCGATATGAACTGGCAAATTGAAACCCAGAATAACCCTCCGTTCAACCCTGTTCATTTTCCAGAAGGTATCTTGACCGGCTTTGATTTTTCGCCGGAGTACATTGCTACTGCTAGAAAAGAGTTATGGCTTGGCATTGGAGCTGATTTTGAATGAGCGATTTTGTCGCTGATACCCATGCGGTTATCTGGTATTTGTCCGGCAGTAAGCGATTGTCGCCCAAAGTACGCTCCATTTTCCAGAAAGCTACAGCCGGTCAGGGTCATGTTGTTATCCCCAGTGTGGTATTAGTCGAAACTATATTTTTGGTGCAGCGGGAGCGGCTTAATCAAGAAGTAGTTCAAACCTTGTTAGCTTTGACTGAAAATCCTGCTGACGGTATTTATATTTATCCTCTTGATAAAGCTGTGGTTCAGGCGTTGAGCCGCTTCGGCCCAGCCGCTATCCCGGAACTGGCCGACCGCATCATTGCCGCCACGGCTATTCATCTGAATTTACCCCTCCTCACTACGGACGCTTCCATCCAGGCCTCAAAGCTGGTTCAAACTATTTGGTAAAAACTTTTGATTTATTTAATTGAAAAGTGAGCCGAGGCCCAGCTTTGTATTTCGCTATCAGGGATATCCGGCCCGGTGACAGAAACAGTTTTGTCGTCTTTACCGAACCACTCCTTTTTGTTGCAATAATCGGGCGAGCTGCCCTTGAAAGTCTGAACCGCGATCAGCCGGCCGGTTTTGGCCTCGATTAATCGGGCTTCCCGCTGGAGGTAATACCGATCTATGACATTGGTCACGGTGGTATCCTCTCCGTAAGGGCATCTTTGAATATAGATGGCTTGAGATTTGCCCAGGCATAATACCAACTGGGTTTCACCTAACGACTGCGGTAAAACCCCGCCGGGAATGAGATAGGAGTCAAGCTGCCACCCCTCGGAACCATCTCTGACCGCTACCGCCGGATGCAGACCCGCCGCAGACGAATAGGCTGAAGCCTGGCCGACCCATTTGCCCTGGCAAACGCCGGCCAGCGGGGCAAACTCGCTTTGAAACTTTCTATTCTGCATGATAAAGTAGGCCCCACCCACAAACACGGCCAACAGCAAGACAAAACCAGCCACAATAATCACCACTGCTTTTTGCCCTAAAAGAGTATCCCCTTGCGCTTTGCCTACGGGTACAAATTGTTCTGCTGCGGCGCTCGGCCGATAACGTATCCTTCGTCCCATCTCAACCTCCTAACCATGTCCTGATTTAACTTGTGCAGAAAACTGATCCCAAATATTGATTGGACGTTAAATTAAATATCTGCCCCACCCGTCTTACACCCGCTCCCCCTCCCGCGCCGAATGACCGGGCACAAGCAACCACTTGCTGAAATGTTCAATCATCACGCCGGATGCCCCGTTGAGGGAGTTTCGCGTTTTAACTCCTGGTCAATCCGCTCCTTTAAAAATACCTTTATCAACGATTGATAGGGAATATCGCGCTTATTGGCAATAACCCGCAGTTCATTCAGCATCAACTCCGGCAATCGTAACGAAATCGTCCGGGTGGATGGTTTTAACTTGGGCAAAATAACGGCTTCAGCTTCAGCCCAATTGATATATTCCGTCGAGTCCTGGTTGGCCCAAAACTCACGTTCTTCGTCTTCACTCTGGAAGGTTGGTATCTCTTTTAAGTCGTTCGGCATAACTTCTCGTTTCTCTTTGGTTCATATCACGGGCTGAGATCACCCGAATGAGATTATTTCTAACGGTGAAAGCAATAAACAGCCAACGGTCTGTGTCGGTTCGCCCTAAAGCATAATATCTTTGCTCAGATGCAAATTACTCCGCCCCCGTGACTCGCGCCAGCACCCGATACGGGAAGGTCCGCCCAATGACCGAGGCGACTTGCAAAATGCGCTTGGCTTCGGCGTCGAGGCGGTCAATGCGGGCCATAATCACCCCTTGCAGGGTATCGGGGATGGTGATGTCGTCGAGGCGGGCGGTAGCCACCCAGCCCCGGCCGGTTTCGGAGCGGGTCAGCGCGCCGCTGTCAATCAGCGAGCGGATAACTTCTTCCACATAAAAGGGGTTGCCCTCGGCTTTGCTGATGATGAGCCGGCGGGTTTTTTCCGGCAACTGGCTCGACTCCAGCAGATTGTCGAGCAGTTGGTTGCTCTCTGCGGCGGTCAGCGGGGCCAGTTCGATGATTTGATGGTCGTCGCCCAGCAGGGCGCTGACCCGCTGGTGAAAGGCCCAGACGCGCCCTTCCCGCGCCGGGCGATAGATCAACAGCAGCAGCAAGGGAGAGGTACGGGTCAGGGGCAAAGTCGCTTCCAGCAGCCCCAGGCTCGACGGGTCGCCCCAGTGCAAATCTTCCCAGACCAGCACCAGCGGCCCGTGCTTGGCTTTGGCCGCCAGGTAACTCTGGACGGCCTGCAAAAGACGCTGCTGCAAGGTTTCACCTTCGACATATTTGAGCCGCTGGGCCGACTCCTCATCCAGCGGCGCGTCTAGCAGGTGGGCTAAATACGGAAAAATCTCGGCAGACTGGTCGGCAAATAGTGAGTTCACCTCGACGCGGAGGGCGCGGCTGACCTCGTGGGGCGAGGCATCGGGGGCCAGCCCCAGTAATTTGCGAAACATATCGCGGGCGGCCAGGTAGCTGGCGCTTTCGCCGTAAGAAAGGGCGCAGCCTTCGGCCCACTCGATCTGATTATTCTGGCGGCAGAGTTCATCGCACAATTCGCTGATCAGGCGCGACTTGCCCAGACCCGCGTCGCCAATAACCGAAATGACCCCGCCCTGGCCCTGCTCAAAATGCGCCAGAATTTCTTTGGCCCGCGCCAGCTCGCGCTCCCGCCCCACCATCGGCGAATACAACCCTTCGATGCCGCGCACCCGGCCCGGCGCGGCTTTGGCTCGTAGCAGCCGGTAGACCCGCACCGGCTTCTCTTTACCCTTGAGCGCCACCGGCTTGAGCGGCTCAAACTCGAACAGCGGCCCGGTCAGCCGGTAGGTATCTTCGCCCACTAGCGTTTCGCCGGCTTCGCTCAGGTCTTCCAGCCGGGCGGCCAGGTTGACCGTGTCGCCCATCACGCTGTAATCCTGGCGCTGCCGCGTGCCAATTCCCCCGGCGATGACCAACCCGGTGTTGATGCCAAAGTGGAGCGCCAGCCGCTTGGGGATGAGGCCGGCGTGTTCGTCGTTGAAGGTTTCCAGGGCGGCCATCATATCCAGCGCGGCCCGCAGCGCCCGCTCCGGGTCGTTCTCGTGGGCCTGAGGGGCGCCAAAGAGGGCCATAATCTCATCGCCGATGAATTTATCAATGTGGCCGCCGTACTGGTCAATCACCGCTCCCAGCCGCTCAAAGCAGGCGTTAATCATACTCCGCACTTCTTCCGGGTCGAGCTTTTCGCTCATGGCGGTAAAACCGGAGATGTCGGCAAACATCACCGTCACCTGCTTGCGCTCACCCTTGAGGGCCAGCGGCAGGGTTTCCGACCGCTCTAACTCAACCAACTGTTTCCGCAGCGCAGCCAGCGTGGTGGCGAGAACGACCTCGTCCACCAGGCCCTCTCGCGCTTCCAACGTGGTAATAGCCTGTTCAATTTCCTGGCGTTCGGTCATAGGATACTGCCTTCAGTGTGAAACGTAATGTGTAAAATGACACCGTACCCGGCGTGGTATAGCCCTACGGGTAAAACGTAATGGCTTTAGGAGTTACGCAGTTCAAGGTAGTTTAGCCCCTCGTGGGCGGGCACAAGGCCCTAAACTACAACCCAACTGCGTAACTCATAGGCTTATTGACAAAGACGCATTTCAATAGTGAACTATTACGTTTTACGTTTTATTTTTAGTTTGAAGTCGAAGGTTGAAGGGTAGTGATTGATAACTCTTTGGCTCTGATTTTAACACAAAAACAGCCGGGGAAACAGTGGGATATTTGGGGGATGGGCTGACGACCGCCGACCGCCGCCGGCAGCCAGCCGAATACCTCCTCTAAAAGAGGCGAGGAGGCGTGAGGCGAGGAGGCGAAGGGCTTCGCGTCCTCGTGTCTTCGCCTCCTCGCCTCATTGGTTAGCGGTCGGCGGTCTGGTACGCGGGCGCGCCCTCCGGCTGTAACTGAGACGTCTCGCGGGTGGAGGGGAGAAAGAGAGCCAGCAGCGCCACGACCACGCCTACCCCGGCCCCGGCCTGAATGACCGGACTCAGGCCCCACACATCGGCCAGCGAGCCGATGACCCAGGCAGCGACTGCGCCCACGCCAAAGAGGTAGCCCAGGGCTACCCCGGAAGCAAACGCCTGGCGGCCCGGCAGCAGGGCCTGGGCAATCACAATCAAGATGCTGTGCGAAGCCCCGGTCAAGCCGCCGGCGAGGATGGCCAGCACAAAGGCCAGCCAGTTATTGTTGAGCGGCAAAAAGTAAATCGGCAGCGAGCCAAGCAGCATGGTCACACAAACCACCTGCCGCCGCCCCCAACGGTCGGCCAGGCCGCCGGCCATGACCCCCGTCACCCCCGAAGCCAGCCAGTACGAGCCGGTAATCAGGCCGTAAGCGGTCGCCTCCCAGCCCATATCCTGAAACATTTTCGGTAAAAAATTGACCGTGCCCAGCACCACCCAGGAACGCAGCCCGGTAATCAAAGCCAGCAGGCCAATCGCGCCCCAGCGCACCTTGACCGGGGGCAAACTCATGTCGCTGTGGCGCGGTCGGGCCGGCAGGCGAATGGAGGTGTGGCGCATAGCGTAAGTCATAAAAATGATAAAGGGAATGGTCGCAGCCGCCAGGGTATAGATGCCCGCCGGCCCCACCTGATCCAGAATCAGGCCGCCCAAAAATGGGCCGCTGGCCAGGCCGGTCTGTCCAAACAAAAAGAACATGCCGGTGGCCATGGCCGCCCGGCCCAAGATGGCATTGGTCGAATGCATGGTTGCCAGGGGGTGAAACGCCCCGGAGCCAATCGAGGCCAGGGCAAAAGGAATCATAAACAGGACAAAATTGTTGGTGGTCTGGGCCAGAAAAACCGCCAGGGCCATAAAACTAATGGTCCAGGCCACGCTGCCCGGCCCCAGCCATTTACTGCCCAGCTTATCGGTCAGCCAGCCAAACAGGGGTTGGGTAATGGCCGCCAGCAGCGAATATGAACTGAGCGCCAGCCCGATTTGGGCCGTGCTGAGCGCCATCGGAATACTCAAAAACGTGACCACCACCGACCCCATACTGTTGAAAATGTCAATCACCAGGTGGCCGACGGTGACAGCCATGAAGAGTTTGTTGCGTAACAAAGCGGTCATTAAATTGCCTCAAAGAAAAAGATGACGGCTATTATACTCTCCTTCGAGAAGGGGGGACAACCCGGCTCGATCCTCTTAAAATGGTTGACGCCGGAGGCTAATAGTTGTAAGATGAAAGCATTCGGAAACTCCAGATACATCTTCCCACCGGCGCTCGTCCGGCGATGAAGTCGCCGGACTATGGCACAGCGCCCGATTAATCGGGCTAAAGCCGGGTTCACCCGGCGCTGTTGCGCTTGCGGCCCTGGCAGTTCATGCCAGGGCGGGCGAGACAGGCAAAACAGTTTCCGAACGCTCTTGTAAGATAGCCTGGAGCGCAAAAGCTAAGCTTTTGCGCTCCCCAAACTCCAATGATCAGGAGAACCAGTGAATCTGCATCGCACCATCATTTTAGCCAGCCTACTCTTTAGCTTGCTCTGGGCCTGCGCCCCCACCGAAACCGCGCCCACCACCCCTCCGGCTATTCGAGGCAGTATCACCAGCCGGACCGCCGGCCCTGGCGGCGATTTGGCTGGCTCCATTTTGGTCGAGGGGCAGGTTGAGGCAGATACCACTTTTGATAAAGCTTCGATTGCGGTAACAGCCAAGACCCGGATTTTTGAACAGGTGGGCCAGGAACGCCGCCCGGCCACCTTCGACGCGCTGCAAATGGGTCAAACCGTCGAAGCCTGGTTTACTGGCCCGGTAGCGGAGTCTTATCCCGTTCAGGCTACTGCCAGCGATATTGTGATTTTGAAGTGATGAGGCGGACAGTCCCCAGGGGACGACAGCAATGCGAAGCGTGAAATTTTTTACCGGTGAAGACCGGAGACCGAGGACCGAGGACCGGGTATTGCCGTAGGGTCCGGCGGTCTCCGGTCCCCGGTCTATTTTCGGAGGAGTGTTCACGAACCTGTGGCACACCGCCGATAATGAAAATTCGCCCTCACCCTAACCCTCTCCCGGTGGGAGAGGGGACTCTTGGCTTTCTCCCCTCGCCCTTTGGGAGAGGGGTTGGGGGTGAGGGCTATTTACAAAGGAGTCTCGCTACTATGTCACATCCCATTCAACACGTCGCCGTTATTGGAGCAGGAACGATGGGCGCGGCGATTGTGGCCTTGCTGGCCAACGCCGGACTGCCGGTCACCCTGCTGGACGCCGTCCCCACCTCGCTTACCCCTGAAGAAGCGCAACAGGGGCTAACGCTGACCAGCCCGCAGGTGCGTAACCGGCTGGTGCAGGCCGGCTTCGAGCGCATGCGCCAGGCCAAACCACCCGCCCTGGCGAACGAGGCCGCAGCCGGCCTCATCACCCTGGGTAACACCGAAGATGATTTTGACCGGCTGGCCGCCGCCGACTGGATCATCGAAGTGATTATCGAAAAGCTGGAAGCCAAACGAGCGCTGCTGGCCCGCCTCGAAGCGGTACGCAAACCCGGCAGCTTCGTCAGCAGCAACACCTCCGGTCTGCCCATTGCCTCGCTGGCCGAGGGCCGCAGCGACGACTTCAAGCGCCATTTTCTGGGGACGCACTTTTTCAACCCGCCCCAAATCCTAAAACTGCTGGAAATCATCCCCACCTCTGCGACCGACCCGGCTGTGGTCGAAACGATCACCCGCTTTGCCGAAAATGTGTTGGGCCGGGGCATTGTCCACTGCAAAGATACGCCCAACTTCATCGGCAACCGCCTCTTTTCGCCCGGCAACAGCTTTGCCATTCATTATGCCTTTGAACACGGCTACAGCATCGCTGAGGTGGACGCTCTGACCGGCCCGCTGCTGGGCCGGCCCAAAACGGCCACCTTTCGCCTGCAAGATTTGGTGGGCATTGATATTGCCGTCCACGTGGCCCATAACCTGTACGACCTGATCCCGCACGACCCGCACCGCGAGGTGCTGCGTTCGCCGCACATAGAACGAGTTGCCAATGAACTGATGGCGCGGGGCTGGCTGGGCAACAAGACCAAACAGGGTTTTTACAAGCAAGGCCAGGATGCCGAGGGTCAGCGAATCTTCCTGGTGCTGAACCCGGCCACCTTTGAGTACGAAGTGGCCCAAACTCCCCGCTTCGAGGCCGTGGAAGCCGCCGGCAAAATCCCCGACCTGGGCCAACGCCTGACGGCGCTCTTTGATCCGCGCTGGCAGGCCGACCGGGGCGCGCAACTGGCCTGGGCAGTGGTCAGTTTTGATCTGGCCTACGCTGCCGCCTGCGCCCAGGAAATTGCCTATGACTTCAAAAGCCTTGACGACGCCATGCGCTTGGGCTTTGCCTATGAAGCAGGGCCATTTGAGCTGTGGGACCGGCTGGGTGTGGCTGTCACCGCCGCCAAAATGGAAGCGTCTGGGCTGGCCGTCGCGCCCTGGGTCAAAACCATGCTGGCCGCCGGCTGTCCCACCTTTTACCGGCGAGAAAACGGCCAGGCCACCGGTTTTTACGATTGGGATCTGCAAAAGTACCGCGATCTGCCTTGAAACGAAGTGTGAAGAGGCGAAGAGGCGAATAATCATCCTCGCCTCCTCGCCTCACGTGTCATCGCGTCTTCGTCTCACCAGCCACACTCATCCGGCTCGGTCGTCCCTTGACGCCAGCCGCACCATTCGCTGTTGCCGGGGGCGCGCCGCCCTTCAAAGGCGCGCCCGGTGGTCAAATTGAGCCGCCATTCAAACGAGTCCTGTTCATCCTGGGCATTGCGCCAGACGCCGCTCAAAGTGGCCTCGGTCAGGGATTGGACGGTCACGACGCCGCCCACAATCTCCCCCGACTGACCTTTACTGTCCACAAAAGTCCCCTCGACGGTCGCGCCGGTTTGGGTCAGGCTGGCCTGACCCAAACCCGGCGGGCTGCCAAAACGAAGCTGCCAGACGCCGCTAAAGCCGCAGCCCGGCGGCAGCGGCTGGCCGGAGCGAACCCCGCACCAGGGCTGGCTGGTTTCACTCCCTTCAAAGGCCCCAGCGAAGCTCGTCCCCCCGGCGCTCAACTGCCCGCGCCAAAAACCCTGGCTGTTGGGGCTGCGGTCGCTGAGCCACAAACCCTGAAATTGGCCCAACTCAGGCAGAACCACGCCTTTGAGCTGCCCGGTATCGGCCCCGCCGTACCATCGGTAGCTGCCTTTGACGCTCTCATTTTGCTCGCTCAACGACATCGAGCCGAAGGCAAAATCCCACTCCCCGGTCAGAGAAGCTGAAACAGGCCGGGCCGCCGGCGCTGCCGGGGCTGGCCCGCTTGCCCCCAGCCAATTCAGCATGCGTTCATTCACCCCCTGATACTCCAGCCCCAGCCCGGTCTGAGTCTCGGCGGGGAGGAGCGGCCGTTGATTGCTGCCGTCGGCGTTCATGACCCAGATTTCCCACTGGCCGCTGCGGTCGGTGACAAAGGCGATTTGAGAGCCGTCGGGCGACCAGGCCGGGGCGGCGCTGTTGTACTGCGGATTGGCTAATAACGGCGGCTCGGTCAAGCGCCGGCGGCTGCCGGTAGCTAAATCATAGGTGTAGACTTCCCAATGGTCGTGCTGTTGGTAGGTTAAGGCCAGCTTTTGGCCGTCGGGCGAAAAAACGGGGGCGGTATCGCGCACATCGCCGGTGAACGGCTGGAGCTTGCCGCTGTCAACATCAAGTTGCATCAGCCCGCGCTGGCCATCGTAGATAAGCCGCCAGGGGTTTTGCGGGTCCCAGGTGGGGTTGAAACTGTACAAATCGGCCGGCAAATCTTCTGTTTGGCCGCTGGCCAGATTGACCCGGCGCAGGCCCCACTGCAAATCCTCAATCCGAATAAAACAGATCTCAACCGAACCATCGCTTTTCTGGCGGACGCTGGTTATTTCGCTAACGTTGGGCAGTTGAAAACCGTCGTCGGCGTCAAAGGTGCGACATTCCGGCTTGGGGTCAACCGTACCGCCGTGCTGAAATGAGACCACAATCTCCTGTCCATCCGGCGACCAGGCCGGCGATTTGGGCCGGCGAATATCACCGGCCACTACCCGCTCGCTGCCGTCATCCAGGCTGATGGTGTAAAGCGCGCCCATCTTCGAGCTATCCCAGCGGGTAAAGGCCACCTGCCGGCCATCGGGCGAAACGACCGGGTCAATCACCCCGCCGGCCAGCTTACGCAGACCGCTGCCGTCAAAATTGACCAGATAGAGGTCGCCGCCGCTGCGGGTGGTGAAGAGGAGTTGGCCGCCGGAAACGACCGCCAACGGCTGACCGCTGACCGCCGGGGCTTGACCGGAGACCGGGGACAGGGGACCGGCGGAGGAGGCGACAGTGGGAATATCGCTCAGTGAGCCGGTGACGCGGACGTAGGCCGGCTGGCTCGAAATCCAGCCGGGGCGATCTGCTTTGGTGATTTGCAGCCAACCACCGTCGGCGCTGACGCCGGTAACATCAAACGTCTCACCCTGGGCGACCGTGCCAATGGCCGGATAAGCCATCCCTGGCCCCTGCCGCACGTTGAGACCGGCGGTGATAATCTCCACCTGAGCCGCCACAGTGGCCGTAGCGGTGATGGCTGGCGTACCGGCAGACGCGGTGGGTGAGATCGCGAGGGTAGGCGTGGTCAGGCTCAAGGGGGTGGCGGTGGGAGTGGGGCTGGGAAAAGGAATGGGGGTTGCTGTCGGTGGGGCATCGGCCACAGCCTCGACCGGCGCGGTTGGCGTCAGGGCCGAGCGGTCCAGCCGCACAATCGTCGGCGTGGGCGTCGCATTGCCCGGCGCGCAGGCGGCCAAAAGCAGAAAAACTAAAATTGAAATAAATCGGGTTTTCATAGAGCCTCAAGTATCAAACAGGGCACTAAGGGAACTGAAGGAATTGAGGGGGATGAGTTCCCTCAGTTCCCTTAGTTCCCTCAATTCCTTTTTTTCTATTCATACCTCAACGCTTCAATCGGCCTCAGGCGGGCAGCGCGGGTGGCCGGGTAGACGCCAAAAAAGAGGCCAATCGCCGCCGAAAAACTGGTTGCCAGCAGGATCGAGCCAGGGGTGACGACGGTGCCGCCCAAATCCGGGATTATGGTAGGCAGGAGAAAGGCAATGCCGTAGCCCAAGCCGATGCCCATAAAGCCGCCAATCAGCGAGATGACAATAGCTTCGACCAGGAATTGCAGCAAGATGTCGCTGCGTTTTGCGCCCACCGCCTTGCGGATGCCGATTTCGCGGGTCCGCTCAGTCACCGAGACCAGCATGATATTCATAATCCCAATGCCGCCCACCAGCAGCGACACCCCGGCAATGGAGCCTAAAAAGGCGGTCAGGCCGGTGGCAAAGCTGTTGGCAAAATCAAGCAGTTGGGCCTGGTTGATAATGGTGAAATCGTTTTGGTACTCGTCGCCCAGGCGATGGCGCTCGCGCATTACCTCGGTCACTTGCTCAGACACCGGATCCATATTCTCCGGGCTGTCTACTTGAACATAAATGCCGGAGAGAATTAAACTCCCGCGAAAGGCCCCGGCGTTATCCAGGCGGGTTTGGGCGGTGGTCAGCGGAATGAGCAGCACGCTGTCCTGGTCGCCGCCAAAGCCGCCCTGCCCCTTTTCTTCCAGCAGCCCGATGATTTCAAAGGAAACGCCATTAATCCTGACCGATTCGCCGATGGGGTATTCGTAAGGCTCAAACAACTGCTCGACCACCCTGGCTCCCAGCACAGCCACCCGCGCCCGCCGGTCTACATGTTCCTGGGTAATGAACTCGCCCAGTTCGGGAACCATGTTGCGGACGCTGGCAAATTGGGGGGTGACCCCGGTGATGGAGATGTTTTCGGCTTCCTGCTGGCCGCGCAGCACCGACTGGGCTGAGGTGACGTTGTATTCGGGGGCTACGCCGACCACGTTGGTCACCCGTAAGGGGTCG
The DNA here is from genome assembly GCA_015075405.1 of Anaerolineales bacterium. Classification (GTDB taxonomy): domain Bacteria; phylum Chloroflexota; class Anaerolineae; order 4572-78; family J111; genus DSQQ01. The sequence continues at coordinate 1,568,313 of JABTUK010000001.1, read as the reverse complement.
TTCAGGGCGTCGGCGTCGGCGATGGTCAACGGTTCGGGCGGTTTTTTCTTTTGTTCGGTGCGCGGCTCGTTCTCTTCGCCCTCCGGCCCAAAAATCGAAAAGCGGCCGGAATAGACGGACAGCACATTGGTGCCCAAACTGCCCAAATCTTCGTTAATCTGCTGGCGGAAGCCGTTGCCGATGGAGATCAGCCCAATCACCGCCGCCACGCCGATAATAATACCCAGCATGGTCAAAATAGTGCGCAGCTTGTTGACCGTCAAGGCCCGCAACGCGATTAAAATACTTTCCCCAAATTGCATCTAACTCATCCTTTTCATTCGCTCTCAGCAGGGGTGATACGTGATACGTGATGCGTGGTGCGTAGTGCGTGGTGCGTAATCGTAAATCGTAAATCCAAAATCGTAAATCGTCAGGCTATCACCGGCTCCGTACTTGGAAGCGCCGTTTCAACCCGGCGCGGGTTCAGCACCGGGTGATCCTCGACAATGACCCCATCGGCCAGGCGGACGATGCGCCGGGTATGGGCAGCGATATCGGGTTCGTGGGTGACGAAGATGATGGTAATGCCTTGCGCCTCATTCAAATACTGGAAAATGCCCATAATCTCTTCGCTGGATTTCGAGTCCAGGTTGCCGGTCGGCTCGTCGGCCATAATAATGGCCGGGTTGGTGACCAGCGCCCGCGCAATGGCTACGCGCTGCTGCTGTCCGCCCGACAGCTCGTTGGGTTTGTGCTGCAGACGGTCGCCCAGACCGACCATTTCCAGCGCCGTAGCCGCCCGGCGATGACGTTCTCGCCGGCCTATGCCCATGTAAATCAACGGCAGTTCGACATTAGCCAGGGCGCTGGTGCGGGGCAGCAAATTAAAGCTTTGAAAGACAAAGCCAATCCGCCGGCCCCGAATTTGGGCCAGCCGGTTATCATCCAGTTGGGCCACATCCAGCCCCTCTAGGTAATACTGGCCGGAGGTCGGCTGGTCCAGGCAGCCTAAAATATTCATCAGGGTTGACTTGCCAGAACCGGACGGCCCCATAACCGCCAGCAGTTCGCCCGGCTGCACTTGCAGCGAAGCGCCGCGCAGGGCTTGCACCTCAACCTCGCCCATCTGGTAGATTTTGGTGAGATTTTCGGCTTTAATTACTGGATTATTTTCCATCGTCAATCTTTCAAGGAGGTTGGAAGATTGGAAGGTTGGAAGGCTGGTGTTTTTCCAATCTTCCAACCTTCCAGCCTTCCTACAGGCTCGACCCCATTCCGTTGCTTTCAGGCCGTTGCCTGATCACCACCTGATCGCCTTCTTCCAGCCCGGCGATGACTTCGGTCACGGAGCCGTTGCGCGAGCCGAGTTCAACTTCCACCCGCGTGGTCTGGCCCTGGCCGTCCAGTTTTTCCACAAAGATCACCGGCTCGCCGCCACCGGCCCGGTCAATTTGAATGGCCCGGTTGGGCGCCACGACCACATCTTTAAGCTGGCGGGTCTGGATGGCGGCGGTCGCGGTCATGCCGGTCAACAGATTGAGCGGCTGGCCGGATGGGTCAAGCGTAATGGTCACTTCGTAAGTAACAATGTTGTTGTCGCCTTCTTTCTCCACCGGGCGCGGGGCGATGTCGGTCACGATTCCGGCAAAGGTCTGCTCGGCAAAGGCGTCGAGCGATACCTCGGCCGGCTGACCCTGGCGGATCCGCCCGATGTCAATTTCGTCCACTTCCATCTTGAGCAGATAGGTCGAGGTGTTGGCAATGATTAGGGCGGCATCGTCGGCATCGGCCAAGACCCGTTCGCCCGGCTCGATGCTAATATCCAGCACTACGCCATCGGTGGGGGCAATCAGAACGGCCTGCGCCAGGTTTTGCTGTTTCTCTTCCAGGGTCAGTTGGGCGCTGTCCACGCCGGCCTGCTTGGAAGCAATCTCGGCGGCGCTGGGTTCTTTGAGCAGTTCGGCCAGGCTGGATTGAGCCTCGGCCAGGTTAGAACGGGCCTCGGCCAGATCCGCCGGGGTGGCCTCTTTAACGGCGATGTTATAATCGGCCAGAGCCGCCTCATAATCCAGGGTGGCTTCTTGCAGCGCGTCGGCCTGGGGCATAGCCGCCACGTCGCCGCGATAGGCCACCTGGTCGTATTCCCACTGGGCCGTTTTGAGCGCAATCTCCTTGCGGCGCAGTTCGGCCTCGGCTTTGGTCACTTCGTCGGGGTCTGGCCCATCCTGCAAATCGGCCAGCTTGAGTTGGGCGCTCTGCACCTTAGCCCTGGCCGCGGCGATCTTTTCGGCCAGTTCCGGCTCAAAGAGCAGGTCCAAATCGGCCTGGGCCTGGGCCAGTTCGATTTCGGCCCGGCGAATTTCCAGTTCCAGGTCGGCGGTGTTCAGTCGAGCCAATTCGGTCCCGGCCGTTACATATTGGCCGCGTTTGACCAGCACTTCTTTGACCACCCCACCGATCTCAAACTTCATTTCCACTTCGGCTTCGGGTTCGAGGCTGCCGGTGGCGTTGACCGTATCCACCAGCGTCTCCCGGCCAATCTCGACCACCTCCACCGAGGGGTCTTCGCTCAAGGTTTTGGGTTCAGGCGGAGTCAAGTATTGATAACCGGCGACGCTGGCCCCAATTACAACCGTCAAAATTATCAAAATAATAAAGGCACGTTTCATGCGCAATGATCCTTTGGTTCAAAAACTAACATTCGTTCAGGGCTGACATCGTACAGCAGCGTCTGGCGGGGCATGTGCAGCAGCCGGTAGGCCAGGTACACATCACCTACCGCGCCGGAAGTGTTGATCAGCAAGACGATAAAAGCCAGGCTGATCACCGAAGCAATGGGCAGGATCAAAAGCGGCAGCGCCAGCAAATTGATGACCACCAGCGGAGCCAGGGTCGTCCATAAATTATGGTTACGTTCCATAAACTGCCCAAAGGCAGCGGCATAAACACCGGGCAGCCGCCAGTTGAAACCGAACTGAACCCGGTAATCCATGAGCCGTAAAACTACTCCGTGCAGCAACTCATGGGCGGCTACGGTGAGGAGAATGGTGACGATAACCGTGATCAAGCCGGTCAAATCAAAGGAAACCACCACTTCGGCGGGCGAACCGTGCAGCAGCCAGGTTAGATACCCTATCGCCAGGGCTGTCAGCACAAAAACAGCCAGGCCGGCCAGTTGCAGCCCTCGCTGCGGATACTGAAACAGATAGGGTGGGCTATACCCGGCGGGAACAGGCGGGTCGGTTGACACAGTTGGTTGAATAACAGGTTGGTCAATCATCATCTTGAGATGATAACAAAACTTTCTCCATTAATGAACAAACCCCAGAACGATTTAATCTACAACAAATGTTGTAGTCCTGCTAACCGCCCATCATGCCGCCAAACAGCAGCGTGGGCAGAACCGTGATGCCCAGGGCTAAGGCTGCATAGACCAGCGTTAACAAGAGGGCTTTGCCCCGGCCCAGGCGAGCGGCCACGGCCAACCCTAAGACAACCAGCAGCAAATGCCACAACCAGAACAAATCAATGCCGCTTAACAAAACAAACAGGGGGTTACGCGCATCCTGCATCAGGTCGCCGCTGGACACCGGGAAAGACAGGCCGGGGTACGGAATGAGCCGCCCGGCTACAGCAATAAAACCGGCCTGGACCAGTGCGCCCAGGGCCATTGGCAGGCGGCCCCAGACGCTCATCTTAAAAATGGTTCCAAAGGTAGATTCGCCGCCGCTGACCAGCGCGGTAAAGTAAAGAAAGGTGGCTTGTAGCAGGGTGGCTGCCACCAACGCCAGGGCGCCAAAGCCGATACCGGTGGCCAACATAAAAGGCAGCGACATGGTCATTTCCATGCCCGCTCGCGCCGCCTCAACCTGTCCCTCCGGCATGGTTGCCAGTTGGCTTTCGGCCTGCTGGCGAGCCAAAACCAGGGTATGAGGCGTTTGTACCACCAGCAGCACGGCCAGGCTCAAAATCAGAACCAGCAGCGGGACGGCCCACATCCACCAGCCGGATTGGGCCGTAATCACTTGAAACGTGGCCGCGGGCCGGTCAATCAGGCCAAAGAAAAGTTGCCATAGCGAGCGCGGACGGTTATTCGAGATGGTTTGAGAGGTTGTCGTCATGAGTTTTTCCTTTAAAAACAGTAGACGGTAGACAGTAAACAGGGATTTTATCCGACTCTACTATCCTGCGACCTTGCTACCCTGTTACCCCGCTACCTTCTTCCAGTATGCCCCCGAAACTGCCTGCTGTCATCAGACAAAAGATGGACTCGCTCTCGGTCTGGGGTCGGATGTGCGTGCCTGCCCTTTACTATTACGTACCTACCCTTAAAATGTTTCACCGCTCAGGCAGTCTCAGTGGATCCAAATTTTCGGGGACATGAAGCGGGCACACCCACGTGCCGAACGGGGCCGCACGTGGGCGTGCTGGCTCCTCAAATTTGGATCTACTGAGTCTATTCTGGGCAGATTAAGCCAGGGTTATGGTCGGGTTAAGATTTCGTAACCTCTCCATCCTCAGACCGACCCTCTAACCCAACTCCAGGCCCATGACATTTGGCATAAACTTGGATATACTATTATTGGACGCTTTGCGTAGAGATTGGAGATTATTAATCGGCTCTTTTGGAATTCAGGGGGTCAGAGGCAACGTGATGCGTGATGATCTAATCACGTATCACGCATCACGTATCAGGCTCAAACCCCACGAAATCCTGAAGACCCTATTAATCTCTAATCTCATCTCTCAAAAGGGCTACCATAAAACGTATGGCAACAACTCCGGCAAATTCTTTTTTGATAAATCTTCCCAAACGGGTGTGGCAAGGGCTGCTTGCCTTTTTTAGCCGGCTGCAATGGAAGCTGACCTTTGCCTACGCCCTCTCGACGGTGGCGACGACGGTGGTTTTAAGCGCGATTGGGCTGGGCTTAATGTGGTATCTCAACTTCTGGTCAAACTGGCTGCCTAATCTTATTGCTGAAAGTTTGCTCAAAGTGACTTCCGTCCTGGTCCCTTATTTAGAGCAAAGTCCGCCCGATCGAGCCGGTTTGAATGGGTGGCTGCATAACGTTATTGCCGACGATAACCTGGTCATCAACATTCCCACCGACGAAGGCCAGCCGGACTCGAAACTGCCGGGGAATTTTGGCCCGGTAGTATTGATGGCCGTAGTGGACCGGCAAGGCCGGGTCCTGGCTGAATACCCCGCCGAAACAACTCCACCGGAGGCACTGCTGCGGACGCAAATTCCAGCAGAGGCCCATGCTAACCTGGAGGCCGCTTTGCGCGGCGAGACCGAACCGGGGACTCTGGCCCAGCGCACCGCTAATAATCATATCTTTGTCGCTGTGCCCATTATGCAGGCCGATCAACAGCTTTTGGGCGCGCTCTTTGTCGAACTGACCTATCCGATAGAAGAAAGCGAGTTTCTGTGGTTGGTGCTGCAGCAAACCATTCTGCCGGTGGGGGGGGCCATGCTGGTGGTCGGGCTGATCGCCGGCACAGTTTTTGGCTTCTTTATTGCCCGCAGCCTGACCCGCCGTCTGCGCCGCCTGGCCGGAGCCACCGACGCCTGGAGCAAAGGCAATTTTGAGGTGCTGATCCAGGACAGTTCCGCCGATGAGTTGAGCCAACTGGCCCGCCAGCTTAACCACATGGCCCTGCAACTGCAAAATTTATTGCAGACCCGCCAGGAATTAGCCACCCTGGAAGAGCGCAACCGGTTGGCCCGCGACCTGCACGATTCGGTCAAGCAGCAGATTTTTGCTACGGCCATGCAAGTCGGCGCGGCCCGTGCCTTATTAGCCCAACAGCCCGATACCGCCCAAACCCATTTGCTGGAAGCCGAACGGCTGGTTCACGAGGCCCAGCAAGAGCTTACCACCCTCATCCGCGAGCTACGCCCGGCGGCGCTGGAAGGCTATGGCCTGGCCGCCGCGCTGCGGAACTACACCGCCGATTGGTCACGCCAGAACCAGATCAGCGTCGAGGTGCGGGTGCAGGGCGAGCGTCCCTTACCCCTGGTGGTCGAGCAGACCTTGTTTCGGGTGGCCCAGGAGGCCCTGGCCAACGTCAGCCGGCACAGCGCGGCTACAGCGGCGGAGGTGCATCTGGCTTGTACTGCTCATCAGGTTAATTTAACTATTTCTGATAACGGGCAGGGGTTTGATCCAGCCACAACCAATGGCAAGGGGTTGGGCTTGCGCAGCATGCGCGAGCGGGTGGAGGCATTGGGCGGAGAGTTGGTTATTGAAAGTGAATCCCAAAGAGGGACGCGCATAGCAGCCAAGGTGACGACTGCTTAAAGGGGTAAAAGCTCTCGCAAAGTCGCCAAGCCGCAAAGAATAGCAAGGAATAAACCTAAAAACTTGGCGTTCTTTGCGCCTTGGCGTGAGAAATTGGACCCATGTAGGGTATCGAAAACGGAGTCCAAAGCTTGCTTTGGGTAAAAAAATTGACAAAGCAAGCTTTGTCACTCCAGGCAGGATAACGATGACCGAACCGATTACCGTTTTAATTGTTGACGACCACAGCGTGGTGCGCCAGGGCGTGCGCGCTTTTATCGAAACTCAGCCGGATATTACCGTCGTGGCCGAGGCCGAGTCTGGGGAAGCGGCGGTTGAAGCTGCGGTTGAACACGCGCCCGACGTGGTATTGATGGATTTGGTGATGCCGGGGATGGACGGCGTCGAAGCGACCCGGCTGGTCAAACAGGCCAGCCCGCGCACCCAGGTGATTGTGCTAACCTCGTACCATCAGGATGAGCACATCTTCCCGGCTATTCGCGCCGGAGCGCTGTCTTATTTGTTGAAAGATGTCGAACCGAGAGAACTGGCCGATGCGGTTCGCAAAGCGGCGCGGGGCGAGGCGGTGCTGCATCCCCGCGTGGCCTCGCGGGTGGTTCAGGAGTTACACGGGGCGCGGCGAGAGGGAGCCAACCCCTTTACCGAATTGAGCGACCGCGAACTGGATGTCCTACGCCTGATTGCCGATGGCCTGAGCAACGCCGAGATTGCCGAGCGGCTGGTGATCAGCGATAAAACCGTCAAAAGCCACGTCAGCAATATCCTCAACAAGCTCCACCTGGCCGACCGGACCCAGGCCGCCGTTTTTGCCTGGCGCGAGGGCGTGGTGCGGCGGAGCGAGGAGGGGTAAGCCTTGTAATCAGGACAAACAGGTAAAGCCCTGTTCAACAAAGTGTTGATCGAAGGCAAAAACGGCGTCGAGACCCAAACGCCGGACGGTTTCAAAGCTGATACAATCTACCAGGCTTAAGTGGCGGCGGTTGGCGATGAGCAGAGCGGCAACCCCGGCTTGATGCAGGGATTCGTCAACCCATTCAATATTAAGATAAGGCACGATGCTATCCTCAAAAGCTTTGACCGCTACCAAGCCCACCCGATTTTGCAGAAGGGCGCATGTTTCGAGCAGAATATAGTTGGTGCAAATAAGAATTGCATCTTGATTAAGCAACTGTTCCCACACTTTTCTGGCTGATAAATGGTTCTTATCATCGTGGTGTAGCATAGCCATAATGGCCGAAGTATCAACCAAGACCTTCATTCCCCAAAATCTCCATAAGCCTCGGCCAAATACTGATCGTGATTTGTAGACAGATCAGAAACGCCTGATGAAAATTGACCCATAATTGCCAGGGCCTTGCGGCGTTTTTCCTCCCGTGTAAGTTGATTACGAGCGCGGATAAAATTTTCAATACTCTGGCGAATCAGTTCGGCCATCGAAACGCCCCGTTCCTGGGCCATTTCTTTTAGGGTCTGGGATTGTTCTTCGGTCAATTGGATTTGCGTTCTGATCATTTTGTCCTCCTGCGAGATAAAGTGATTACAGAATTGATTATATGATAACACAATCTCCCCATCTAAACAACAAAAAAGCCGGGAAGCATGCGTACTTCCCGACCAATAGAGAAAGACCGAAATCTGTTGTATTCTCAACGCGGTTGCATTATAATTCCTCTACGCTGGTTCGAGTGGGATAGTGAGGCTTGCGATGAGTCCCAGAGTCTTCAAAGAGGGCGATCTGATTTTCTGGTTTCACAGTTATGATGCATCGGTTGAAAATCGAGCCAGTGTTCATGTTGGCAAAGGTTCGCAAAATGACTCGACTGACCCTAAAATCTGGCTTGAACCACAAGTTGAGGTGGCGCGGGTTGGACGGACCTTAAGCCATGCGGAGTTGAATCGAGCGATTAAACTTGTTGACCGTAACCGAGAACGATTATTGGAGGCGTGGCATGCTTACCGACGTAGAACAAACTAAAGAGACAACAAAATGGTACGACATTCCCTACCCGGCCAGCGCGTACACCTTTCCGCGTGAGGCGCTGCTTCACCGGGTACGCTTCGATGATGAATACATCCATCTGGAATTAACCGATGGTCGCCTGCTTTCTGTACCTTTAGGGTGGATTCCCAGTCTGCATAACGCAGCCCCGGAGGAACGGGAAAAGTATGAAATCAGCCGAGACCGCCGCATGCTCATTTGGGACCCGGATAGGTGCGCTATCAATGACGAACTGCGACTGGCAGATTATTTAGGTCCGTGTGGGGAGAGTAGTCAGTAGACAATAATAAAAAGTACTCTGTGGATACCTAAAGGTCTCCACAGAGTTGTCTACCGTCTACTCCCCCGTCCAAACCGCGTAAAGATACCCGCCATCGCTGCCAAAGTAAACTATACCATCGGCCACTGTTGGGGCAAAGAGGACATTGCCCTGGGTATTAAACCTCCATTTTTCATGACCAGTTTGACTATCTATAGCGTAGAAGTGAGAGTCCAGCCCTCCAATATAGACAACACCTCCCACCACAGCGGGTGATCCCATTGGCCCCTGGGCCTTGAAGCGCCACCTCTCCTGGCCGCTCTGACTGTCCAACGCATACAGATGTTGGTCATCGCTGCCAAAATAGACTAAATTATCCTCTACAACCGGGTTAGAAAAGATAACGTCAGCGGTTTCAAATTTCCACTTTTCCTGGCCGGTCTGGCTATCTACCGCATACAGATAGTGGTCATTGCTGCCAAAATAAAGGACGCCTTCATTCAGGGCTAGAGTAGAGGCAATTGGTCCTCCGGTTTTGAATTTCCACTTTTCCTGGCCGGTCTGGCTGTCTACGGTGTAGAGATAGCCATCACTAGTGCCTACATAAACCACACCCGCAGCGATAGTGGGCGTAGAATCAATCATCCCCCCGGTTTCAAAGCGCCACTTTTCCTGGCCAGTCTGGCTGTCTACCGCATAGAGATTGTGGTCATCGCCGGGCACAGCATCCCCGCAACCGGCCAGGCAGCCGCTACCAAAATAAGCTACCCCCTCGGCGATGGCCGGATGATGCAAGACGATGCCGCCGGTTTTGAATTTCCATTTTTCCTGGCCGGTCTGGCTATCCACGGTGTAGAGATGCTGGTCGTTACTGCCAAAGTAGACCAGACCATTACTAACCAAGACCGAAGACCATATTTTATCTTTGATTTCGAACTTCCACTTTTCCTGGCCCGTCTGTAGGTCCACGGCATACAGAAAACCATTGCCGCCGCCCACGAAAATCGTACCGTCGGCAATCGCCTGATTCCCCGCTATTGGCCCGCTCGCTTTGAACTTCCACTTCAATTCGCCAGCAGGCGCAGACTCAACAATGGGCGGGTTAGCCTCTGCTGTCGGATTGATTATCGGCTTAACTGCCACCGTTGGCGTGACTACTGCCGGCTTAACTATGGTTGGAGCAGAAGTTGCCGGCTTGATTTCTTCCAGCGTGGCCGGCGTAGGCCGGCTCAGATTGCTGACAAAGAAATACAGACCGACGCCCACTGCGATCAACAGGACCATGGTCAAGGCCCCATAGACAAATTGATTCGATTGTTTGAGGACCATCGTAATTCTCCTTGAACGTTTCAAGCGAGGGGCAATGGAGGTATAGCTCATTCGAGCGGAAGGCTGGATACCTCGCAGTTCGGTCGCCAATTCGTAGCGAATACGCCGTTGCAGCGCCTCGTGGCTGTCCAGCCGGGTACGGCAGGCAGGGCACTCTGCCAAATGGCGATCCAGCGCCTCCCGCTCCGCGTCGGTTAGGGTTTGATGGAGGTAGCTATTGAGTTCGTCGGTGGTGAGATGAATGGTCACGGTATTCTCCGCAGGCTAAGGCTAAGGCTGAGGCTAAGCATTAATCTTAGCCTCAGCCTTAGCCTTAGCCTCAAATCATTGCGCCCTCTCTTCTTCAAAATGGTTAAGTTCCGCTGAGGCTAAAACAGCCCGCAGCTTATCGTAGGCCAGCCGCACCCGCGACTGCGCCGTGCGCAGCGGGCAGTCGAGGATGGCAGCCATCTCCTGGTAGGTATGATCGGCCCAGTAGCGGAGCAGAATGGCCTCCCGCAGTTGCGGACTTAAGTTCTGCACCGCTTGCCAGACCTCACTGTGCGTTTCTCCCTGAATCGCTTGACGCTCCAAGCTGGGCGCGGGATCCGGCGCGTCCTGGCCTCGTTGCAACCATTGAGTCAAGGAGAAAGTTGGCAACCAGCGCCGTCGCTGCCGGTCGCGACAACGGCTAACGGCGATGGTGTGCAGCCAGGTGGGAAAGGTAGCCCGTCCGGGGTCGAAGTGATTGATGTGGATCAAGGCGTAAGTCAGGGCATCTTGAGCCGCTTCTTCGGCGTCGGCAGCGTTGCCCAGCAAGCCATAGGCCAGCCGGAATGTGGCTTCCCGGTGGTGGTGGTAAATGGCTTCGGCGGCCCGCTCGTCGCCCCCCTGCCAACGTTGGATCAGCGCGCTCAGGTCTGGCATACCCCTCCGGTAGACGGTAGACAGTAGACGGTAGACAGGGAGCTTCTACCCCCGTCTACTGTCTACCGTCTACTGTCTACTTGCTTTATTATACGAGAGAAATAAGCAATTTGATTACACCGTGCTATAATTTTGCTATGGATCACTTTCGCCACATTTATTCTCACCGCGCTGCCGATTATCACCGCATGATTACGCCCGAAGATGGGGAGGGCCATCTGCTGCCGGCTTTGCAGCGGGTTGCGCCACTGGCCGATAAGCGCATTTTGGATTTGGGCACGGGCAGCGGGCGTTTGCCTTTGTTGCTGGGGGCTAAAGCGGCGCAGGTTGTCGGGCTGGATTTGCACGCGGCCATGCTGCAAGAACAGCAGCGCCAGCGAGAGCGGGTCGCGGGGCGCTGGGGATTGGTCCAGGGAGATATGCGAGCCTTGCCCTTTCCCGGCGGCTGGGCCGAGGTGGTTACGGCCGGTTGGGCCATCGGCCATTTACGGGGCTGGTATCCGCAGGATTGGCAGGCGCAGATAGGCCGGGTGGTGCAGGAGATGCACCGGGTGGTTAAGCCGGGCGGGGCACTCATTATTATCGAAACGCTGACGACCGGCAGTTTAACCCCCGCGCCGCCCACGCCGGGCCTGGCCGAATATTACGCCTGGCTGGAAAACGAGTGGGGCTTTACCCGGCAAACCATTCGCACCGACTACCAGTTTGCCAGTGTTGAGGAAGCCGCCGACCAGACCGAATTTTTCTTTGGGCCGGAACTGGCAGCTACCATCCGGCGGAATGGCTGGGCCACGCTGCCAGAGTGGACGGGAGTGTGGGGCAAGCCGGTTTAATCAACCTATTTCCGGGGTGTTCAAGCCTCAATTTTTGTGGTATGCTTTAAGTTGGACTGCCCAAACGGCTTTATATCAAAAAATTAACCTCACCGAGTTGAAATGAACCCACCCAACAGCGAACTGTTCGCCTTGCAAGCTGCCGGCGCTGCTATCGCTTCAAATCCAGATTTACAGTACGTCCTACAGATTATCGCTAACGAAATGCTGAATATTCTAAGCATGGAGAGTTGTATTATTTTCCGCTGGAATGAGACGCAGGATACGCTAACCGTCCTGGCCGCAGCGGACACATTATCCCATGAGAAAGCTCAAACCGCCCGCTCAGCAGCGTATTTTGTGGCTGATTATCCGTTGATACAGCAAACGCTGCGGCAGCGGCGCAGCCAACAGCTTACTGCCAGCCAAACCGAGGCCAATGGAACGGAGTTGGCCTGGCTGCAACAAAACAACCTTAAGACTGTGCTAACGTTGCCCATGGAGTGCCGGGATCAAATGGTGGGCGTCATTCAAGCAGTCAGCAGCCAGAGCGAACGAACATTTACCCTTGAGGAACTTGGTCTAGCCCAACTTTTGGCTAATCAAACTGCCAGCGCCATCGAAAATGCTCGCTTGCATCGAGCTGAACAGTCACGCCGCGAGGAGCTTGAAGCGGTACAAAATGTCAGCCTCAACCTGACGGCTTCGCTGGAACTGTCTGATGTTTTTGACGCCATTTTGAGTGCAGCGTTGGAATTAGTGGCGGCTGAAGATGCCCATATTTTTCTTTATGAGACGGGCCAACTTACTTTTGGGGCCATGATGGATCGGGAGGGCCGGCATGATCAGCCTTTCAGCCAGCCTCGCCCGCAGGGATTAACCTACACGGTGGCCCAAAGCGGCGAAGCTGTCATTATTCCTGATATGCGGAACCATCCCCTCTTTGCTGATGCCCCGGCAGATTGGCACGGTGCGATCATTGGCATGCCGCTCAAAGTGGGTGAGCGGGTGGTGGGAGTGATGAACGCATTTTATGCGCAGCCCTACGCTTTTTCGGACCGAGAAATCAGCACGCTGCGTATTTTGGCCGGTCAGGCCGCTATTGCCATTGAAAATGCCCGCCTCTATGCCGAAACAGAACAGCGAGCGCAGCAACTGGCCATCCTGAATGAATTGGACCGGGCTATCTCGGCGACCCTGCACCTGGACGATATTTATCATGCGTTTGCGCGTCACACCACCCGTTTGCTGGCTTATGATCAAATCTCGATTTACTTGCTGGAAGAAGAGCATATTTTAGTGGTTTATGAAGCTAACGTAGACGATTTAGCGCCGACAATGGGCGCTAAGCTGCCGCTAAAATCCTCGGCGGCAGGCTGGGTAATAGCGCATGGACAACCACTGCTGCGGCACAATATCGCCGCCGACTCTCGTTTTGCCGAAGATGAGCAACGGGTTGCCACCGGTCTGCAATCGAGCCTGGTGTTACCGCTGCGTTTTAAAAGAAAGATTATTGGGGCATGGCAAATTAGCAGCCGGCAAAAGGGCGCTTACCATCCCGATCACCTGGAAATTGGCCAGGCCATTGCCGACCAACTGGCCAACGCGATTGAAAACGCCCGCTTGTATAAGCAGGCGCGCCTGGAAATCAGCGAGCGCAAACAAATTGAAGCGGCTTTGCGGGCCAGCGAAGAACGTTTTCGGCAGGTGATCTCCTCTATTACCGACCATATTTATGTAACCGAGATAAAGCCAGATGGTCAGCGCATAAATATTTATCACTCCCCTCATGTTGAAGCCCTGACGGGGTATGCCATTGAAAATTTCAACGCCGACTGGAGGTTTTGGCCTTCTGTTGCTATCCACCCTGATGATAGAGAGGCTGCGGCGGAGCAGGCCGCTCGATTGGCTCAAGGGCAGAACAGCGAAATAGAATACCGCATGGTGCGGGCGGATGGCGAGATAATCTGGGTGCGTGATAGCGCCAGGGTTGAAATTGACGCCAACAACTCCAAAATCATTTACGGGGTGGTCAGTAATATTACCCAGCGCAAACAACTTGAAACTCAATTTCTACAATCACAAAAAATGGATGCTGTCGGCCGGTTAGCAGGTGGGGTGGCGCATGATTTTAATAACCTGTTGACGGTCATCAATGGTTACAGCGAGTTGTTGCTTCATCGTTATCTGAATGAGACCATGCCCTTCCGGCGCTATGTTGAAGAAATCAAGAAAGCCGGCCAGCGAGCGACCGCTTTGACCGGCCAACTCCTCGCCTTTAGCCGCAAACAGGTTCTCCAACCTAAAATCTTTTATCTTAACGATGTTGTGGCAGATATGGATAAAATGCTGCAACGATTGATTGGCGAGGATATTGAATTGATTTGCCGGCCCAGAACCGGATTGGGCAAGGTTAAAGCGGACCCGGGGCAAATAGAGCAGGTTATTTTGAATCTGGTGGTCAATGCGCGGGATGCCATGCCTAACGGCGGAAAAATAACCCTCGAAACCGATAATCTTAGCCTTGACCAAAGTTCTACCGGCCAGCATCTGGGCTTGGAGCCTGGTCGCTATGTGGTATTAACCGTTAAAGATACCGGCGCCGGCATAGACCCAAAAGTGCTGCCGCACATTTTTGAGCCGTTTTTTACTACCAAAGAAAAGGGTAAAGGCACCGGCCTGGGATTAGCTACGGTTTATGGAATTGTGAATCAAAGCGGGGGGCAGATTGATGTCGCCAGTCAGCCTGGCCTGGGCACTACCTTTACCATTTATCTACCGGAAGTTGAACAAGCAATCGAACCATCCGCGCCGGAGCAACTCGATGAAGCGCCCGATGGCGACGAAACCATTCTTTTGGTGGAAGACGAAGACATGGTCCGGGAGTTAAGCCGGACAATACTGCTTAGACATGGCTATCACGTTTTAGAGGCAGCCTACGGGGCCGAGGCGTTGCAAATAAGCCAACGGTACGAAGGTATGATTGATTTATTGGCCACCGATGTGGTCATGCCTCAAATGAGCGGCCGCGAATTGGCCGAACGGCTGCTGCAACTCCGGCCGAATCTGAAAGTGCTCTACATGTCGGGCTATACCGAGGATACGATTGTCCACCACGGCGTCACAGAGCCTGGCGTGGCCTTTCTGCCCAAACCTTTTACCCCCACCGTGCTGGCGCGCAAAGTGCGCGAAGTTTTGGATGCCTGAATTTCCCTTTTGAAAATCGAGACCGCCGACCACCGACGGCTGACCGCTGATATTACTGACTGATGCATTGGCGGCGGTCGCCCGTTGGCTACGGCCCGGTAGTGGGCGTGGCGGTTGGCGTGGGCGGCGTATTAGGGCCGCCAGGGCTGGGCGGCCAGTCGGCGTGCCATTGGCCGGTTTCGTCGCGGCTGTAGCTGGCGTCGGGCAACAGCGGGCCAAAGGTAACGACATCCACCACCGTGCTGTCGGGTTGGAGCAAACGCAGTTGTCCCCCCGCATCGGGTAAGATTAGCCCTGTTTCCTGGCGAGATAACACAATAAAGCTACCGGGCGAGATGACCACCGTGCTGGTAATGATGTAAGGCAAATTACCACTCGCCGGGCCATCGTCAAGGCTCCAGCCGGTCAGGCTGGCGCTGACCACGCCGGTATTATACAGTTCAACCCACTCGTCCAAATAGATGGTTCCGGTCACCGGCAAAAGCTCGTTGAGCTGCACATTGGTTATGGGGAACGTAATTGTCGGGGTGCCGGTTGGAGTAATGGTGACTGTTGGCGTAACCGTAGGGGTATCGGTGGGGGTCAGGGTGAGGGTAGGAGTCACGGTAGGTGTGTCGGTTGGGGTTACGGTGAGGGTGGGGGTGTCGGTTGGGGTCAGGGTAGGTGTATCTGTAGGTGTGTCGGTGGGTGTCGGAGCATCGGTTGGAGTGTCGGTTGGGGTCAGGGTTAAGGTCGGCGTGTCTGTTGGCGTCAGAGTGGAGGTAGAGGTAAGGGTCGGTGTGTCGGTTGGGGTTAAGGTCAGGGTAGGCGTATCCGTAGGCGTTGAGGTTGCGGTCGGGCTGAGGGTAGGGGCTAAAGTTCCGGTCGGGGTAGTCGTGGGGGTTTGAGTTGAGGTAGCCGTAGCGGCAGTTGTATTCAGAGTTGAAGTCGGGGTGGGGGTCGGCGTTTGAGTCGAAGTAGGGGTCGGGGTTGGTTTTGGCGTCGGTTGCAGGGTAATACGCTCCCAACGGACGCGCACGTAGGCGTCGCCGCTGTGCTCATAATATTCTACCACCACCTGGCGTGTGCCACTAACCGTCACATCGGCGGTGTAGACGGTGTTGTTGCTGCCATGCCACTCATTGATGATAGGGTGGCCGTCAATAAACAGACGGATACCATCGTCGGCTTCAGCATAGAAACGGTAGAGACCGCTTTCAAAATTGACTTGCCGGCTCCAACGAACAGAAAAATTATCGGCGGCCAGGCCGGGGGCAGGTGGCTGGCTGTACCAGAAAAAGTTAATGACCGGGTCGTTTCGCACCAACACCGGACTGCCCACAAAACCCCCATTGGACCAATATTCGCCTTTCCAATCGGGGTAGGAATTGGGGGCGATTCTTTCCCACCACAGACGAATGGCGGCATCGCCGGTACGCTCGTAATACTCAAGCCGGAGGGAGTGATTGCCCCCGCTCATTTGTCGCTCGGCTACCACTTCGCGCAGACTGCCATCATTCCAGGAGTCAAGCAGCAGTTGGTCGTCCAGCCACAAGCGCGCGCCGTCATCCACCAAGATGTGGAAGCGATAGAGGCCCTCATCAAACACCAGGAAACGGCTCCAGCGAACCGAAAAATTATCGGCGGGCAGGCCGGGCAGGGGCGCGCTACTGCCCCAGTTAAAGTCAACGGCTGCATCGTCACGGATAACCAGCGGGCCGGCGGCAAAATCGGCATTGCTGAAATATTCACCGCGCCAATTTCTAATTTCGATGACGGGAGTGGCGGTTGGCGCAGGCACGGGTGTGGGGGGGATAGGCGTAGCCGTCGGCGCGGGTGCGGGAGGCGCTCCTGTGGGCAGTAGGGTAGGGGGCGCAGGCAGAAGGGTGAGTGTGGGCGATGGTTCGGGGGTGGCGGTCGCCGGGAGGGGGGGCGGTGTGGCGACAGCCGCGGCCAGAACCCGAAATTCCTGTTCGGCTTTTTGCCCGGTGGCAGGCGATTGAACCGCGATAAGAACTTGCGGCAGGCCAGACCAATAGGCGTCAATTGGATAAATGAAAGAAACCGAAAAGCTGCCTTGCGCTGTCACCTGGGTGCTGGCAACTGCCGTTTGCGGCTTTTGACTGTTGGCCGGATTTTCCAGGCTGACAAACAGGGTGTCGCCTGGCTGCCAGCCTTGACTGGATACGGTTACTTGTGTCCCTGGCCCCCCTTCCGAGGGCAGCAGTTGAATAGGTGGGGCTGCTACCGGAGCTTGAGTCGGGTTGGTAAAGTCGGCCAGAGCCGGCGTAGCGGTGGCAAAACCGGCGTTGATACCAAGTTCGGCAAAAAGAAGAAGGGCCGCGGCCATTACAATCACGGCTACAGCGGCCAGGGCTAACAGCCACAGCAGAATGGAGGGATGGCCGAATAAATCTTGACTGAGCGCGCGTAGTTTTTGCATAGCAGTTCTCTCTCAACCCCTCGATTATTCTCCCCAAACTGATTCTAGAAGATAAACGTGATAATTGCAATACCACCCCTCGCCAAAAAGGGGAGGGGTGGTTGGAGTCACCATCCGTATTATGTTTTCCGATCAGCCTCAAGCCATTGAGAGGGGAGGAACCGGCCGGGAGGGTCGTGACGAATGTTTTGGTTTGCCCTGGTCACGACAGGGCGTTTTACTTTGATCCATCCGGCTGTGATAGTAGCCCAGTCCATAGGCCAAAATGATGGTTGTCAGGGCCAGAACCAGGCCGGCCATAACCGGTAGAGTTAAAATCAAATTGATTTCAGGCCAGGCTAAGGTTATAGCCCAAATTGCAATCCCCAAACTCAACCACTTTAATAGCTTCAATCCCTTCATTTTCTCATCCCCCTAAGCCTGCTTCATTTCAACCAACGCTCAGATACTTACGTGACGCCGCAGCCATTCGACCCGCCCCACCAGGGCCAGCCCTGCCATAACCACCGTGAGGAGCAGGATAGCCAATTGCAGCCCATTGGGGTTGAGCAAAGGCTGCAACTCCGGCACAGCGATAACAGGTTGATTTTCAACGGACGACTGGCCATAACGAGTCACGCCTTTGCCGGTAGCCGCGTAAACAGCTCCGCCATTGAAGCTCAATTTCTCCACTACCTCTTGGGTGTCGCCCAGTTTGGTCCAAGCTGCGCCGCCGTCGAGGCTCTGATAAATACTGCCTCCGGCCAACTGGCTGCCCAGGCCATAAGCTGTTGCTACCGCCACCTGCTCCGGGTTTTCGTCAGCTACGGTCAGGGCGGTCACGCGGAGGGCCACACCGGGCGCCATATCCAGCCCCGCGCTCATCGACTCCCAGCTTTGGCCGCCATCGGTAGAACGGTAAACTCCGCTGGAAGGCGTACCGGCATAGAGAATCTGGGCATCAGAGGGAGCCACAGCCAGACTGACCGCTACTTCGGGCAGCGCTTCCAGTTTATCCCAGTCGCCGCCGGTATTGACAAACAGGCCCTCATTGGTCAGGGCATAAACCCGGCTGTTCGGGTCAATAACCAGCCCTTTCACCTGAGCATTGTAGAGCGAGACATCGCCCACCAGAGTATACCCCTGCCCATCTGCGCCCACATCAAAACGGTAAACGCCCTGCCCGGCGGTGCCCACATAAAGCACCTCCGGCTGATGCGGGTCGGTAGCCAACGTGGTAACGGCGGGAATAAGGCCATCGGGATTGGCCGGTAAGCTCAGGTAGAATCTGCGCCAGGTTTGGCCGCCATCATCACTGCGCCACAAGTTGCTGGTCGAGACAACCGGCCCACCGTCGGAACCGGCAAAGAGCACTTGGTTTTGAGTGGGATGCACCGCCAGCGCGTTCAACGGCACACCAGGACCGGCGCTGACCGCCTGCCAGGTAAACCCATTGTCGTCACTGCGATAGATACCGGCCGCCGGGGAGTCGCCGTTAACACTAGCATAAAGCGCGTGGTCTTGAGCCGAACTGGTCAATACCTGGACCGGCGCATCGGACAGGTCGGCCATAGCCATACCCTGAGTTTCACCCGCCACCAGGGCCGCAGCCGTACCTATGGTCAAGATTACGGCAAACAACCCTATTCTGATTAACCAGTTCAAAACTCGTTTCCTGTTCATTTTGTTTACCTCTTTCTCGATTACCGCGAGCCTGCTTTATGAGGCAGGTCACGTTTCTCTCTTCGCTAATTTATACGATGGAAATTCAAAAAACTTCATTTTTGGCAAGTTTGGTTTTAACCATTATATCAGGAAGCGGCCCGGAGAAATGGTTGCGGAGGCATTTACCAACCCACACCTAAAGGATTGAAAACCGTCGCCAATCTGTCATTTAGCTGCCTTCATCCGCTGTTTAAACGTCGAGCCATTATAAATTGTTCCACTCTCAATGGATCCAAATTTGAGGAGCCAGCACGCCCACGTGCGGCGGTGTTCGGTACGTGGGCGTGCCCGCTGCGCGTCGTCGGAAAATTGGATCTACTGACTCTAGCTTTATCTTACCAATTTTCCGCTCAATTCACATCGGCGCAAAGCCCTATTCTTTTTAACAAAAAAGACCGTCGTTGAGACGGTCTTGATTTACATCAAATGACGGATAAACTACAACAAATGTCGTAGCCTTGCCTACTTTTTCTTGTTTATCCAGTTCCCCAACTGAGTTGGGGAACTGGATAAAAAGGTGTCGGGGATTTCTCCCCGCTTCGCGGGTCGAAATGACATGGCTGAGCAGTTATGCTGAGGCGGTTAAATCGCGTAGGGCTTCATACAGGGATTTGTATGTTTTGAGCCGTTGAAATTCGCGGCGACCTTCTTCGGTTTCAAAATTAGGCGCGCCATACATGGCCTTCCAGCCGGTATCTACTCGCATCAGGGTGAGGCTGCCGCCATACTTTTGTTGGGCGGTCGTTTCGGCCTGGCGGATAAGCTGGCCGAGTTTGGGCGCTTTTTCACCCGCTGTTTGTAAATCCGAGGTGGTCCAAATATCCGGTTCGCGGGCTAATAACCAGACATCACGAGCAATATCAAACTGCATACCCAGCAGCCGGCCGTTGGGCGAAACCAGCCAGTTGGCGCGTTCCTCTGACTCGTGGAGTTGCCACATCCCGGTGGTATCATTAAAAGAGGCTTCCACCAAAACATTGCCATCCAGAAGATAGGTTTGCCCCTCTTTGAGTTCAAGCTCGGCCATGATTGATTCCCTCCGTAAATCTGGATTTGATAGATAATTGGCTAAAGAAGTTTATGTTACGAAACAGGTAGCAAGGTAGCAGGGTAACAAGTAGTAATTCTGCAACTTTGCTACTTGCTACTTTACTCTTTTTTCTCGTCTTTCGACTCCGGCCCCGCTTGCTTCCAACTTAGGGAGACCTTAAAGTGGGCGTCGCCGATAGATTTGGCAATCATTGCGCCGGCTTCGGCATCAATTTTAATGGCAAAATCTATGGAGGCGGCGTTGGGCAGGCTGGCTAAGCCCTGCAAAGTTTCAAGCATACCATTGGCGCAGACCTGCACAGCGTTCAAAGTCTGGTCATAGGCATCTTTGACCCCTTCGTGGGAAACGTTGGCCGGTGAAGACGGTCGAGTGAAGCCGGCGCCCACTTTTGAGGTAGATTCGACCTCAATTTTGAGGGTAGCGCCGTCTTTGGTTTGAGTTTCGATATACTCAGCCATGAGCTAGATAATCCTCCAAAATTTGATAACAGAAAAAGAATGAAGCAAAGAAAAGCCGAGGATTCATCCTGCGGCTTTTACAGCATCCAAAACAAAGTTCACCCGGAGCTACTGATCAGGAACCACACTGGTTGGTGATTTATCTGATTCTTCGGGCGCAATTTTTTGCACAATCCGGTCAATCAATTCATAAACCACTCGCTGGCGGAAACCGGCCACAAAACCGATGACCATTTGCAAAATCACCGTAATCGTCGAGTCTGCGCCAGAAGCATTAAAGGTAAGAAATCCGGCGGTAATAATCAGGTGGGTCACTGCGCCCAGGAAAAAGCCCATAATCGGCTGGACTAAATAATACATGAGATACTGGCGGTCAAAATTCTGCTTGACTGCCACCCGCCAATAAAGACTGTACAGGATACCAATCACCCCACCGATACCACCGGCCAGGGCCGAATACCAGGCTGACCTACCCGCCTCCAGGCCGCCACTTTGCCCGGCCAGACTGCCAACAGTGGTATTGATATTTCCTGTAAAAACGATGGCGGTGACAAACAGAGCCAACCAGGCGATAGCATAAAAGAACACAAATGAACCCCAGGTGTACGACCAGCGTTTCAGATTGCGCCGGCGTACCAGCATCGTTTTAACCAGGGCTACCCGGTACAGCGCTTCGTCGTACTGGCGGATATCTTCCAGAACTATATCCTGGGCCTCGCTCAAGGCCTTGAGAGCAAAGGAGACATCCTCGTTGTTGTCACTCAGTTCATTCGCCACCACCTCGTATAAACGCTCAATTTCTTTATCCAATGCTTCCCGGCGCTCTTTGCCCAAATAACGTTCCACTCTTTCGGTGATGGCATCATCTCTTTCGATCCTGGCTCGCTCGGTCAGTTGGAGACCGCCGCTGCCATATTCATAATCTTGAGGGAGAAGATTTTCGGGTCTGACGGCCATGGGTCCGGCGATAAAGCCGGTAATAGATTCAATCTGGGGCGGGGGTGGCGGCGGCGCAACGGGCACAGGCACCGGGGCCGTAACTACCGGCGTGGGCGGAATATAAACAGGCGGCGTGTAGGTGACAGGAGGCGGCTCAGGCAAAGGTCTCTCTACAGGTATATCAGCCACAGGCGTAGGAATTGGGGGGGCCAGCGGGACTGACTCTACTGGCGGAATCGCTAACGCCGGCTCAATAGGCTCTGTCGAGGCTGGCTCAGGGATTGAAACCGGCGTAGGGGCTGGTTCAACAGGCGTAGGAGGCGCTGAAAAACCGGTCCCCGGCACTGCTGGCTCTTCCACGACAGGCGGTAAAGCGGAAGACTCCTCTTCCTCGCCGGCCAGGCCGGAAAGATCGTTATCATCGGTTGGGGAGGGTACATCAGTGGTGGCTGTATCTACCACCGGCAGAGGCGGTGGTGAAGGCGGTACAGGCATGGTTAAATCCGTTGGCGGAGCTTCCATGGCCACCGGCAACCCCAGTTCATCAACTTCACCTATTACCGAACGAGTTGCCATCAGCCGGGTTGGCGGAGCTTCCATGGCCACCGGCAGCCCCAGTTCATCTACAACGGCTGAAGAAACCGGGCTGAAATCATTATCAGCCTCATTAACCGGCAGGGACTCGGGGGTTGGGGGCGTGTTAACCACAGCATTGGTCAAAGGTTCATTATTTTCGGCGGCCATAGTTTTTTCCTTACCTTCGGGTTGATTAGATTTTGACTCAGGGGTTGATGCAGCGCGGGTTTTGGCGGCGGCTGACCCTCCAAACAACACATCTATTCCCTGCCCCTTTTTTTCTGTCAACCCTAAGGTTTCCGGGCCTTTATCCTTCAGGCTAACCCGCTTTCTTGCCATTGCGTTTACCTCCGCAGGCGCTTACCCTTGATTATTTGGATAGTCGCACGTGCCATAGTATTTCCGAGCGCATAGTTGTTAAAGCTTTTTTATTATACCACAAATTAATTTTACCGTCACCTTAAATATCTTATGTTAAACACCTCTCCATTATACCACAAATAAAATTTGCCGTCATCTTGAGTATTCATTTTTAAAGTAAAAAGCCACCTTTGATTAGGTGACTTCTTGCATTTTATGTTAAAAAGGGATTAGATAGGTAACTAAAACCCACTATCACCCAAACGAAGATAAGGGGCCCAAAACCTGCTAACACTTCATCAGAGCAGAGAATCGCAAAAATTTATCCTTTAAGGGCAACGTAACGGGAAATTTCCCGGCGCAGGTCCGAAACGCCGACGGGTTTTTGCATATAACCATCACAACCCGCCGCCAGACAGCGCTCCCGATCACCTTTCATGGCATTGGCCGTTAAGGCAATAACCGGAATATGCGCCAGGCGAGGATTTTGTTTCATTTTGGCGGTTGTTTCCAGCCCATCCATGCCGGGAATATTCACATCCATCAAGATGAGATCGGGTACTTTTTCAGCCGCAATAACCAGGCTGTCCAATCCTGTTTCGGCCTCCAGCATTTCGTGCCCCATTGATTCGATTACACGCCGGACAAACAGCTTGTTTTCAAAGTTATCTTCTACATACAAAATCAGCATTTTGAGTAGTTCCTCCTGCTAGAAATGATTGCAAGTGCTTAACCTCACAGTATCAGTGGATCCAAATTTGAGGAGCCAGCACGCCCACGTGCGGCGGTGTTGGGCACGTGGGCGCGCCTCACTCCTCGAAAATTGGATCTACTGAGTATATTCAACTGAAGTTTATTAACTCAATTGAGATTTAACGTGAGCCACAAGTTTCTCACGGTCTAATTTCCCTTTTTGCCACATTGAAGAAACATGATTAGAAATTAGTAATTGTCTTTCAGCCTCCGAAAGTTCCTTGGCGGTGATAACAATTACCGGAATAGCATCCAATTTTTCATCCCGCTTCAATTCTTCCAAAATCTGAAATCCGCTCATATCAGGAATAATCAAATCCAAGACAATCAGATGCGGTTCTTCTTCTCTGATAGTTTTTATCGCCTCTCGACCCACCTGGACCTGTTTGATCACCAGAGGCCGGCTTGTTTGCAGAATACGGCTGATCAAGCGGGCATCCATGGGATTGTCCTCGATTAAAACCACTTTTTTAACGTCGAGGGGGCCGGTCGCGGGCTTGGAAGCCGCCGGTTTTTCCAAAACAATTTCTTTGGTCTGTTCTCGCTCACGGGAGGGACGAGCAGGCAAAGTGTTATCTTCTTCCGTACTCGACAAAGTATCCACCACATGCTCGACCAAATCCTGGGTAGAAAAAGAACCCTTGAGCCAAATTGAAGCAGTTTGACCGGCCAGACGCGCCTCATCCTCTTGGGTCAAATCTTTAGCCGAGACCACAATCACCGGAATTTTGGCGGTCAAAGGGTCTTTTTTGAGTTCTTCCAGCAGGGCAAACCCATCCATCTCTGGCATGGTGAGATCACTCACCACCAGATCGGGCAGACGGTCTCGAATAATTTGCAGGCCCTCCTGGGCGCTATTAGCCTCAAACACTCGATACGGTTTTTTAGCCTGCAGCAGGCGGCGAATGAGGCGGCTATCCATGGGGTTATCGTCAATAACAACGATGGTCGTTACCTGCTCGTCGAGCCGTTTCAACGCCGCGCCCAGGCCATCAACCGGGACGCTCGAAGAAACAGCCGGATGAGATAGGCGGACATCCAGCAAATTCTCCTCATCCATAATATATTTTTCAACAGGAAAGGTATGGCCGGAGCAATTGACGACGACAACTTCATCATGCTTGATAATCTCTCGCTCGACCAATTTATCCAGCCCCGCAAAGGCAACAGCGGTCGCCGGCTCCACGGAGATACCTTCTGTTTTAGCCAGCAAACGCATGGCCGCAAAGGCTTCCTCGTCGGTCACATCGAGCATGTGGCCGCCGTAGGTTTGGTTGGCTTTATATAATAAGCCGTACGCCAAACCGGGGTCGCCTGTAGCCAGCACGGTAATCCGAGTTTCAGGGACAACAGGGGTGGCTTCGGCTCTGCCGGCAGTGAAGGCTTGCACCATTGGAGAGCAACCCGTTACCTGGATCACGCCGATTTTGGGCACCCGGTCAATCAAACCCATGCGATAGAGTTCTTCAAACCCCTTCAGCACACCCAGCGGCCCAATTCCGCCACTGACAGCTTGAATGAACCAATCGGGCGCTTTCCAAAAACCATGTTCCGTTGGGTTGCCCTGCTGCCGGGCTAATTCTAGGGCAATTTCAAAAGCGATGGTTTTCATGCTTTCTTTGCCCGGAACGGCTTTAGCGCCTTTGTCAAAATGAATTTTACGCCGGGCAGCAAAATCGGCGGCCACTTTTTTGGCCTGATCATAGGTGCCGGTAACTTTGACCACTTCGGCCCCATACAGGGCTGCTTCGCGCATTTTGTCGGCCATGACCAGGCTGGTGAGGAAAATCCAGAGTTTTATATCGGCGCGAGCACAATAAGCGGCATAAGCGGCCGCCGCGTTTCCGGTCGAAGCCAGCACACACTCCTGAATACCGGCTTCGCGCATCGCTGTAACGGCCACAGCAGCCTGTCTATCTTTAAAGGAGATGGTAGGCGATTGGCGCTCATCCTTGATATAAATAGCAGGATGCCCCAACCGCTTTTGCAGTTTGGCTGCTCTAAGCAGCGGCGATTGGCCTTCACCCATCGTGATAATTTGCTCAGGATCAAGAATTGGCAAAAGTTCTACATAACGCCACAATGAATGAACCCGGCCCTGCAAGCCATCCCGCCAGATTTTTGCGACCGCCTCGTAATTATACCGGGCATCAAGCCAAACGCCTTTACAGGCGGGGCAGCGATCTAAACCCGGATAAAATTCCATCTCATGGCCACATTCTAAACACTTTACACCCGTGAGATAAGATTTTAACGTTGTCATTAATGCCTCGTTGAGGAATTATGGTTGTGATTAGACTACGCCAGAGGAACGGTGAAATAAAACTCAGAACCAAGGCCCTCTTGGCTTTTAACATTAAGCGTACCCCCATGCATTTCTACCAATTGCTTACAGATAGCCAGGCCCAATCCTGTGCCTCCATACTTACGGGTAGTGCCCGCATCCGCCTGGCGGAAACGTTCAAAGACAGTATTCAGCTTATCAGCGGGAATACCAATGCCTGTATCTATCACAGAGATAACCATCATGTCCGGGCTGTGGTTGTTAAGCTGGGCGGTAATGGTTATTTTACCCTGGTGGGTAAATTTAGCCGCATTACTGACAAGATTTAATAAAACCTGATTCAATCGTAATTTGTCGGCATAAACGGGCGGCAGATCGGCGGGCAAATCTACCATGATTTGGACGGGCTTATCTTTTACCAGTGAATTGGAGGTTGCTAAAACAGACCCGGTAACTTCTTTGATGTCCACGGCCTCGCGCACCAATTCCATTTTTCCAGACTCAATTTTAGCCAGATCCAGAATGTCATTAATCAGCGCCAAAAGATGCTTACCACTGTTGTGGATAAGCTGGATGTCATTGAGCGCCATGTCGTTTAACTCGCCATCTATACCTTGCAGCAGCACATCGGCAAAACCAATAATCGAGTTTAACGGGGTCCGTAGTTCGTGACTCATGCTGGTCAAAAATTCTGATTTCAGCCGGTCAATATCTTTTAATTGGACAATTGTTTTTTCCTGCTCTTTAGAGAGGCGAGCATTTTCCAGCGCCAGCGCCACTTGATTAGCCACCGCTTCGACGGCGGCAACTTCTTCTTCAGCCCAGTCGGGGTTTTCCTCACGTTTAACGCCTAAAACGCCGATAACCTCACCGCGCAGCATGAGCGGCACGGCTAATTCTGCCTTAGGAATATCGCCATTGCCCGGATGAGTTTGTTTAACCAACTGCTTTTCAAGCGCTGCTTGCTTCATGGGTGGCAGCCAGGCATCCACAGCCGGAGCAATTCTACGGCGGGTTCCGGCGACGTAACGATAACCAGGGGCGGTGACTTCTTCACTAACTTGCTGCCAACCTTCGCGGGTCAAACGGCGGTTCAAGCGTTCAATCTCTTGCAGAGCGGTTTGAGTTTCGGTTAATAAGCGAGCATTACTGACCGCTACCGCAGTCTGGTTAGCAATAGACTGCAACAAAGATATATCTTCTTGAGTGAAACGATTGATTTGCTCGCTCTGTACGTCCAAGACGCCCAAGACCTGGTCACCTTTACGCAAGGGCACAGCCAACTCGGAATTGGTATAGGGCAACAACGGGTTACGCACAAAATTTAGAACGTCGTTGACGTTGTTACTGAGAAAATGCTCATTAGTGCTGGCTACTGTACCCACAATACCGGAGCCGGCCGATAAGTAGTGGCCTCTTTCCTTAAGCTGTTGTCCTACTTCACCATAACCGGCGGCCATTACTAAATTCTCGCCCTGTTCGTCCAATAGATAAATATGGGTGTGATACAGGTTAAATTCGCTTTGGACGCGATTAACAACGTAATTCAATAGTTCATTCAGATCCAAAATAGCTGTTAGCTGGCGGCTAATTTCAGCCCCGGTTTCTAACGCTCTGGTGCGTTCACGGACTCGCTCTTCCAGACTGTCAATTAATCCTCGTAATTGATCCGTCATGATATTAAAAGCCTGGGCCAGGTCTCCAACTTCGTCCTCCCGTGCGACAGAAGCTTTTAATTGAAGATTGCCAGCAGCAATTTGCCGGGCTGTTGCCGCCAAGTTGGCCAGGGGTGTGGCAATACTGCGCGTGGTAAATAAGCCAACGATGACAGCGATGAGGATAGCAACGACCGACACTCCTATGCTGATGGCTAATGCGGTGTAGCTTGAACCAAGCGCCTCAGCTTGATCTTGTTCAGCCAAAAGCGCCACCTGAAGCTGAGGCAGCCACAGATAAACCCCAAACACAGGGACGTTTCGATAGTTGTTATATAGGCCAAACCCATTTATTTGTTGCAGGGCAGTTTTTACCCCTACAGTACGCACATAAGTTTTCCCAGGATCAAGCCCCTCAAATCTAGATTCTGTTAACAAAGCCTGGTTTGTTGCCACCACATAAGTTTCACCGGTTTCGCCCAAACCAACACGTTCACTCATAATTTTGCTCAATGTATCCAGGCTGGCTCGACCGGCTAACACACCCCAAGTGTGTCCTTTAGGATCACGAATGGGGCGAGCAAAAATAATTACTGTTTGCTCCAGGCTAGGATAGTAGCGGGGTGGCTGAACGTAAGCGTCTTTTAATCCCTCATTAAAATAAAGTTCGTTTTTATAGATTTTACCTTGCTGTAACTCATTGGTTGACAGGAAAACTTGGCCGTTCTGATCGAGCAGAAGTACTTCATCAAATTTCCCTGCCTGTTCAACCAACCCCTGAAAATTCCTGAGAATATGGTTAGTAGCCCTGGATTTATGCGAGATAGGTAACTCTTTTGATAACATCCCTATCGTCAACCATAAATCGTCTTCGTAAAAAAGGAGACCGTCCAATTCAGACTGTAGGTCTCCAACCCAGGCATTCACCTGGCTTTCCTTGAGCGCAGCCACGGATCCCAACTGATTAAACACCTGCTCCTGGGCATTTTTAAAGTTAACATAAGTGGATGTGGCTGCAATGATCAAACCCGTCAAGAGAACGATGGAGATGAAAGCAACGAGCAAGCGCGTCCGAATAGAGCCGGTTTGCCTCAGAGAGCCAAGTGAAGGTTTGATTGCCTCAGTTCTTTTTTGTTTTTTCATCTAACCATCTCCGTGAGCTTGTCGCCTAAATGACCTGGATTTATGCAATTTTTTTATTGAACTTTTTCTACAAACTGATTTGTATAAACCTTCTTTAGATCAACCGGGGCAGAGATAATTTCCTGCTCTAACAGGATGTCCTGGGTAATCTGCCAAACTGCCTCATCCATTGTGCCGATAGGGGCGTCGCCCGTATCAATGAGGGGTATTTGGGCCTGCATGGTAGCACTCTGAAGGTTAGCATCCAAAGTGTCATCATATTTCAAGGCAAGCTCAGCCATCTCTTGGGGGTGCTCAATGGCATATTGATAGCCTTTCAGGGTAGCTCGGATGAAACGTTCTACCAGGTCAGGTCGCTCATGGGCTATTGGCCCCGTAGTAAATATAGCGTTAGAGTAAATCTCTATACCGTAATCGCTATAAAACATTAGCGTTGGTTCAAGCCTGTCAAGCCGGGCTTGAACAGGTTCATTACTCGAAAAAAAACCACTCACCGCCTGCATCCTACCCGAGGTCAACTCGTTTGCTCCATGATAATCTTCAATGGGGACAAAGGTTAGATCGGTTGGCTTTATCTTTAGCTTATTTAACATCCCCAAAAATTGAATATCCCAGGTTGTATCCATTTTGGGTGAAATGACCCCAACAGTTTTACCGGCCAAATCCTGGGGACGTTGAATACCACTATCAGCCAGGGTCATCACTACTAAAGGGCTGTGGCGAAAGATACTGGAAACGGCAATTACATCCTGCTTGGCGGCTTGAGCGCGAATAATACTATCGCCGGCAGTAACACCGAATAAGGCCCGTCCGGCAAGTACCTCTGCAACCGGGTCTGCCTCTGGACCGCCAGCTACAAGGTTTACTTTCAGGTTTTCATCGGTGTAGTAGCCTTTTTGGTCGGCTACATAGAAACCGGCAAACTCGGCGGTGTGAAACCAGCTCAGCTGAATCGTAATCTGATCCGGCCCCTTTGCCATTACAAACGGATTACACCCTGCAATTAGCCCAATTATCAACAATAAAATAATGCCTGCAAATTTGGACAAGTTTAACATTTCTGTTCCTTGATTTTGCGCTTGCTTCGGTTCAATTACCCTTATGCATCCGATCAGTTATTGTTGAGCTTTTTCGACAAATTCATTGGTGTAAACTGATTTTACGTCAATCGGAGCCTTAATGAACCCCTGTTTTAGCAAAATGTCATGCATTTGTTGCCATACTTCCGGCTTCATATAACCAATGTAGTCCTCACCGGTATCAATTAAAGGGATTGAAGCATTCAGGCCGGCCAGTTGCACCGCATGATCAAGTTTGGAGTCGAAAGCTAAGGTATCCTTGGTGGCTAATTCGGGGTCTTCAAGGGCTTTCTGCCAACCTTTTAGCGTGGCCCGAACAAAACGCTGCACCACATCCGGATTTTTCTCAATAAATTCATCGGTAGCAAAGATCACATCACTATAAAAAGGAACACCATAGTCACTGGGCCAGATGGCTGTAAATTCCAGCCCTTCTTGCTGCGCCTTCACCAAACTGTTTGAGACGTAATCCGGACAAGCAGCCGCTACTTTCCAACATTCTTTGATATCGGCAAATGACTGGGAGGGAATTTCATTGATCTTGCTACGATCAATACCCAGGTTTGCTATCATAGCTGTATAGAGAATTGTCCCTTGTCCCGGCGAAACCACCACTGTCTTACCTTCAAAATCCTGGGGGGTCTTCACCCCTGACTCACCGGAAGCCAGGTAAACAAAAGGATTAAGCCGAAAAATTGCAGCTATCACTTGTAGCGGCTTACCTTCGCTGCGGGCAATGATGATTTCCTCCGGCGCACCGATACCGATATCGTTGTCGCCGGCCAAGACATTTTCGTAGGTCACATTTTTAGTTAGGTCTACCGGGTCCAATTTAACGCTTAAGTTTTCATCTGTGTAGTAGCCTTCTTTTTCAGCCACATACATACCGGCAAATTGAGTTTGGTGCAGCCATTTAAGCCGCACCGATACTTGAGCGGGTGGTTGCGCTGCTGCTGAAGAGTTGCAAGCGGTAATTATCCCACTTGTTAAAGCTAAGATCAGGCCAATTAGGCAGTAAATCTTGTTGAACATGGCATTTCCTCTTGTTGTTATAAGTAGATAAAACTGATGTCAATTTGATTTGCGGATGGCCGCTAAAAATCCTTTACTTGCCACCCGATATGACTTTTACTATTTATTCCTGGACTAATTCAGCTTGCGTACCTAGCCGGATAACCACTTCCGAAGCCTGTAGTTTATCCCCCAATTGCGCTACCGCTGCTTTCATAACCTCTTCGATTTCAGCCGACGACCAAACTTTAGCCGTTGACTCGCTGATGACCTGATCCCGCCAGGCTGAGCGCTGACCTTCTTCAAAGAGGCGAGCATTTTCAATGGCGAGGCTCATCTGTTCGCTAACCGCTTCAATCAAAATAATTTCATCCTCTGTCCAACGACGGTTGGAACCCTCTTCACGCACCCCCAAGACTCCAATAATCTGGTCACGCAGCTTAAGCGGTGTGGCGAGAGCCGCCCCACCAGTTGCAGGGGCGTCATCGGGCGGCTGCACAATACTCGGTTGACTTGGACTAACAGCCTGCTCTTGACCATTATTTATATCCAATGCCCCATCCTGAATTTTAATGGTGCGTTCATTTTGTAGCGCTGCCTGCGCTTCTGGGGTCATAATGCTTTGGAGTGGTGGCAAGGTTGATTGGCGGAACTCGTAATCTGTGGTCGTTCGGCTGGAGTTGAACTGCTGCCAGGCCTGACCGGTGTATAGACGCTGCAACTTTTGGGCCTCTTGAAGCGCTTGCTGTGTTTTGCTAAAGAGACGGGCGTTATGGACCGCATTGGCTACCTGATTGGCTAACGCTTGCAGTGCTGTTTCATCGTCTGGAGTCAAACCGCCTACTTTTTCGCTTTGCACATCCAGCACTCCAACCACCTCATATCCCAGCATAACCGGCACAGCCATCTCTGCGTAAGTTTCTGGCAATAAAGAGTTAGGCAACCAGGCAGGATCAAGGCGCACATTTTCAACAGTAACAACTTTACCTTCACGCGCTGCGCGGGCTACCAGGCTTTTGGGAGCAGCTAAAGGAATGGCGTGCCCGTGACGTTTCATCTCTGCGCCTGCCTCGCCGTACCCCTCGGCCAAGTTGAGTGTCTCACCTTGTTCATCTAACAGGTAGATGTGGACGTGATAATAATTAAAGGTTTCTTTGGTGATAGTGACTACCTGGCGCAAGAGGTCATTGAGATCTAAAATTCCGGTCAGACGTTGGCTAATAACCACAACTGTTTCAAGCTGCCGGGTACGATCAGTCACCTGTTCTTCGAGGGTATCAATTGTCTGGCGCAAACGGTTTGTCATACTGTTAAAAACAGTCGCCAGGGTCCCAATCTCATCCTTGGTTTCTGTCGTCGCCTGAATTGCCAGATTACCACTGGCAACCTGTTGGGCCGTGTCGGTCAAGCGGAGGATGGGCCTGGCCAGAAAGTGGGCTAAACCAGCAGCGGCAGCGCCCGAAATGGCTATAATTGACAGCCCCAACAACTGTATAAGTTCTTCTTGGGTTTTGACCGGGGCGAGGATCTCTTCCTGATCTTGACTAATTACCAAAATCCAACCCAAATTGGCAATCAATGGGTCATTGGTTATATCAGTTACCGGAGCTGCGCTGGCAAAGGTGGGTATGCCATTATGGATAAACTCAATGTAATCCACATTAGAATTGAGAGCCTGGGCCAGGGCCGTGGAGCTAAACTCATCGGCCAGTTGGGGCCGGTTAAAACCCGGCTTAAGTTGCACTCCTCCAGGCAGGTATAGTTCGACTTTGCCAGTTTCGCCCGGCTCGGCCACCGACAAAATATTTAACAGGGCTACAGCATTATAGGTTGAGCGAAGGATACCCACAACGCTGTCAGAATCATGAGCATATAACGGTACAGCAATAATGTTGCCGAGTATCTGCGTACTTTCGTCAAATTCCAGCGAGCCAATGTAAATAGCCCCCTGGCCGTTGTTATAGGCAGCCTGCCACCAGGCCTCATCAGCCTGGTAATAATCACTGGTGCGTCCGGTAGCGGCTATCAAAGCGCCATAGCGGTCGGTGATAAAAACTTCGGTATGGTCGGGAAAATTGGCTTGAAACTGGGCCAATTCAACCTGGCTTAGTAAGTTATTGATACGGGAGCGAATAAGGGGGGCGTCATCGTCGGCGGCCTGCCAATCCCGGTCGAGATCTTCTAATTTGGCCTGGATGGCGTCCGGTTCATTATTGAGATAGACGCTATTGAGGGCGTTGACCGAATCCTGTAGATTTCGATTCAAAGCCAGGGTTTGGAGCGCATCCACTTGCCGGTCCAGCAGATTGCCCACGACCAACGCCTGAGACTCAGCCAGACGCTTCAAACCGGCCCCTACCTCTCTTGTCAGCGCCGTGCGGCTGGCATCACTACTAAGAAAAGCTATGGCCGTAACCGAAACTACACTCATCGCTATGAAGCTGATCATCAGTTTGGTAGATAGAGAATAAGCCCGAAATTGACGTACAATTAAGACGCCGCTGATCACCGCGATTAGGCCAATAAGAACTGGGATAATAAATAGAAGAGCTGCGGGAGATAGGCGATTACTGGGGCCTAGCACATCTATAACCCCGGCTACAACAGCCGTTCCAACGCCCGTTATAAACATCCAGTTGATTTCTCGTTGTGATAGAGCCTGGGGGGACAAAATTAAAACTATCAGCACCCCGCCGAGGCCGCTAATTAATCCCAGCCCCTCAAGAAACAAAGGCGATATGATAATGGCGATCAGGGTAGCGACGATTATTAGCCTAAAACCAGTTTGGAGACGGCCCTGCCGCCCCATCCAGACGCCAATTCCAACGGCTATGGTCAGCATTGCATTGATTCCGAGGATAGCCCACATCTGCCATACCGGATTCTGGACAGCCAGGTAGATGCAGGTCAATGTCAATGCCACAGTTAAGGCCAAGGTCGCCAGGCCAATCCTTATCGCCTGGCGGGCTTTCAGAGCCTCAGATATATTGACAGGTTGTGAGCTGCTTAATAACGACATAACCCGTTACTCCATTTCACTAGCCGGATAATCTTTTTGTATCCCCTCATTCATACTCAGTACTTTAATGAGGCGGTTCAACATCCTCTAGTTTTGTGGTTAATTTAAGATAGGTACGAGAAACTCCCAAGGCTTTGCCCAACTCGGCCAAACCGGTTTCTATAATCGAATCAACATCAGGTGCAGCGCGGAGCTTGTCGGTAATTTGGCGAGCTAATTGTTCACGAGTAGCCTGTTTTTGGGTGTCATCAACCAGGCGTAAGTTTTCGATCGTGAGGGCCAACTGCTCCGAAACTGTTTCAACCAGAGCCTTCTCTTCTTCCGTCCAGGCGCGATTCGGATCAATATCTTGCAAACTGAGGGCCCCAATTACCTGTCCCCGCAACGCAATAGGGGTGACAATAATCGGATCGGTTGTTTGGCCATTATCTTTGGCCCCGGCGATTACTTTTGTTTTACCCTCGACCATCACCTCATTCTGAAGCTGGTCCAGCCTCTCTGCTGCTACTTCAACCGGCCGGACTTGATGTTCAATCCGCCAATTGCCCTGGCGTTCACCCAAAAATTGGTTCCACTCCCGCCGAACATACTGGCGATAGGCGGCTTCCACTTCAGCCAGCAATCGCTCCCGTTCAAGTTCTGCCTGTTTGCGGTCACTGATGTCACGGATAGTCATCAAAACTTCATTTTCCCCACTGGGAATAACCCGAACTTCTTCGTAAGCTGTTCGATCGCTTCGCTCCAGTTGGTGCTCATAAACCTGAATTTCGCCGGTTTTTAAGGCTTGCTCGATATAGTTCTGGCGCTGTTGGGCCAATTCTGGCGGTAGCAATTCAAAACTGTTTTTGCCAATTAGTTGTTCAGGCGGAACCATAGTCGGGAAATCTCTAGCCGGTTTGACATCCAAATAGACGCCATCGCCGCTAAGCCTCATAATCAAATCAGGAATAGCGTTCAACAAAGCCCGCTGCCTGGCCTCGCTGGCCCGCAGGGCCTCATCTATCTGTTTGCGTTCGCTAATATCCTGGTTAGCCCCAATCGTCTTAATCGTCCGGCCTTGCTCATCTTTGACCACTCTGAACCTGACAACAATATAACCTTCGCTCCCATCCGCCCGAATGATGCGATGCTCAAGCTCTCCTCTAAAGTTTGGATCAGTCGTCTCTAATGCTTTCTGGATTTCAACGCCGACGAGATAAGCTTCGTCGGGATGCACAAACTTCTGGGCATACTGCATCGCCGGCATCTGATACCCACCCTCTTGTTCGGCGGTAGTATGAAGCAGGGCATAAAATTGATCGTTGAAGGTAAATATCTGGGTAGCCACATCAAATTCCCAGTTAGCCAACTTGGCTGTCCTTAAAGCTTCAGCCAAACTCTCTTGGCTGGCTCGTAGAGCCTCTTCTGCCTGCTTCCGCTCGGTAATATCTTGAAACAGAACCAAGACACTGATAATCTCTTCTTGTTCATTCCGAATCGGTACTGCGGTCACGTTGATGGTTATCCGTGATCCATTCGGCTGAACCAAATCTTCTTCAGCCTGGGCCAACTCTGCTCCCGCCATTACTTTTGCTACCACCCGTTCTTCCGGCGGGACCAGTGTATTTGTGCCCAGCTTATAAAGTTGGCGATATACTTGCATGGGTTGGGTCAGATCAACCTCATAACCAAGCAAAGCGTTGCCTGCCCGGTTTACCAGTTGGGGCCGGGTTGTCCTGGCATCTATCACAAATACACCCACCGGCATGTTATCCAGAATGGCTTGCAGGGTGCGCCGTTGTTGCTGGTTTTCAATCAAGGTAGTCCGTGTTTGCTCAAACGAGCGGGCATTCTGCACGGCAATGGCTATCTGAGTCGCCAGCGTGGTTTGGATTTGGATGTCGTCTTCGGTGAAATGGTTAACCACATCCGACTGGACGTCCAGTACCCCTAGCAGTGTATCGCCGACAACTAACGGCACGGCCATCTCCGACCGTGTCTCTAATAGCAGGGGGTTCGGCAGAAAGTCAGGAACCTGACGCACATCGTTGACCACAACCCCCCGGCGTGAACGGGCTGCGCTGGCTACCAATGATTGCTCCCGATTGAGGGGGATACTCCAGCCTTGCTCAACCATCTGCCGGCCCACTTCACCGGCCCCTACCGCCAGTATCAGCGTATCTTCCGCTTCGTTCAGCAGGTAGATGTGCGCGTGATATAGGTTGAAGCTTTTCTTGGTCAAATCAACCACTTCTTGCAAAAGCTTATCAGCTTCGAGAATAGTCGAAGTTGCAGTACTTACCTGGGCTACGGTTTGGAGTTGCGTAGCCCGTTTGGCTAAGGCCTCGTCTATTTGCTTGCGCTCAGTGATGTCTTGATTAGCGCCAATTATCTTAACTACTCGACCTTGCTCATCCCTGATCGGCTTGGCTCTGACCAGAATGTAACCTTCGCTCCCATCCGCTCGAATAATACGATGCTCAACCTCTCCCCTAAAGTTTGGATCAGTTGACTCAATGGCCTTCTTGATTTCAACGCCGATAACGTAGGTATCGTCGGGATGCACAAACTTTTGAGCATATTTCATGGTCGGCATCAGATACCCACCCTCCTGTTCGGCAGTGGTGCGAAGCAGGGAGTAGAATTGATCGTTAAAGGTGAACGTCTGCGTGACCAGGTCCAATTCCCAGTTAGCCAACCGGGCAATGGATAAGGCTTCCGACAAACGGGCTTGATTCTCGCGGAGCGTCTCTTCTACTTGCTTGCGTTCGGTAATATCTTCTAAGACTGCGAGTAAAGTTTCCGGTTTGCCTTCACTATCAAATATGGGGAGTTTGGTAGTATGAGCTAAACGTGGGCCATAAACAGTCGTAATTTTCTCAACGGGTATATCAATGATTTGTCCGGCCTCAATTGCAGCCAGATCAGCCTGGCGATAATTATCCGCATCTTCTTTATTGGAATAATCGTAGTCGGTTTTGCCCAGTATCTCTTCCGCTTTTACGCCAAACATTTCCTCCATCCTGGTGTTCCAGATGGAAAAGCGGAAGCCATCCTTCACATCCTTAGCAAACAACCCAACGGGTAAGATGTTGATAATTTTGCCCAGAAATTCTTTTTGCCGTTGGTTTTCAGCTAACCCAACTTGAGCCTGTTCAACTAAACGCCGGCTTTCAATATAGCCGCCAAGCCGGTTAGCAATCCCCCCGATTAATGCGCTCTCCTCATCCAGAAACTCACGCTTTTCAGTGTAAGCGATATATACCCGCCCTACGACCTCGCCGCCGATACGCAACGCATGTACTATCTGGCAAGGGAGTGCCACTGCTTCTGGTTTGCCGTAAATCTGGTTGTCATATTCAATGGCAGCCATACACAACTCCCCATACTGCATTGCGGGTGGGATTCGCTCTGTCACCCACTGAAGTAGTTCGGGGATAGGCGGGGTTTCGGCAATTTCCCGGCCAATATCATTCAGGCAGTCCAGTTCATTAATCCGTTTACTCAGCATAAGCTGAGTCCGTTGTTGCTCAGAAAACGAGCGGGCATTTTGTAAGGCCACAGCTACTTGGCCCGCTAAAATTGTTTGGAGGCGCACATCCTCTTCCGTAAAACGACCTGCGGTATCAGCTTGTACGTCGAGCACACCCAGCAGTTGATTACCCACAATCAAAGGGATAGCCATTTCTGCCCGTGTATGAGGTAAAAGAGGATTGGGGAAAAAGTCTGGCTCTTGCCGGACATCATTTACAACAACGCCCTGGCGGCTGCGGGCTGCCCGCGCTACCAAAGAATGTTCCCGCTCTAAAGGAATACTCCAGCTTTTCTGTACCATCTGCCGGCCTACTTCACCGGCGCCTGCCGCCAAGATTAGCGTATCCCCTGCTTGATTAAGCAAATACACATGGGCGTGGTATACGTTAAAGCTACTCTTGGTCAAATCCACCACCTCTTGCAGTAATTTATCAATTTCCAGAATGGTGGAAGTAGCGGTACCAACACGGGCCACTATTTCAAGGTCCCTGGCTCTTTTGAGAATGATCTCTTCTCTCTGTTTACGCTCAGTAATATCCTCAGCAATCGCCACCAAATATTTTGGTTGGCCATCGGCTCCATAAACAGGGACTTTTTGGGTATGCAATAAACGAGTTTCACCAGAGGCAGTTTGGATCGGCTCTTCGGGAATATCAATCCATTTGCGATTCGTCAATACCTCGCGGTCTTTAGTGGTAAAGAAATCGGCTTCCTCTTTTGGAAAGAAGTCATAATCACTCTTGCCGATTATTTCTTCTTGAGTAATCCCAACCAGTTGCTCGGCATATTTATTCCAACGGACAAATCTCAACTCTTGAGCATCTTTCACCACCACCATAATCGGGATATTCTCGATAATTGAATTAAGAAAATTGCTGGCTTCCTCAAGTTCGGCGGTTCGTTTCTGCGACTCCTCCGATTGAGATGCCTGGGGAAGTTGTTTCTGCTCTCCACAGTCATCGGCAATGGCTTTGAGTCGGGCAACCTCGCGGCGCAATTGGGTTAATTCGCTCAACAACTCTGCTTTTGTTTTGTGTTGATCTTTTTCGTTGTTCATGGCTCAATTATTCCTTTATAGCCGGCTCATCAAGCGGAGCTACCCGTAAATCAACGATAGCTCTGGCTACCCCCAAATTCCTGGCTAATTCTTCGGCCGCAACTTTTAGGGCGCTTTCAATATCTCGGCTGGACCGCACCTTATCTACAATCTGGCGCGCAATTTGCTCACGGGCCGCCCGTTGTTGGGTTTGCTCAAACAGGCGCAAGTTTTCAACTTTTTGGGCTAATTGCTGCGCTACAGCAGTTAATATACCCTGCTCGTCCGCAGACAAAGTTCGCTGTGAGGGCATTTCGACGGCCAGGTGGCCAATGGGTTCATTTTGAACCACAACCGGCACGGCGAGTTTCGCTCCGCCATTGGGCGCTTTCTGGTTGCTCTCTGAGAGGGGTAATACTCTCGAAAGATCATAAACAAAACCTAAACTTTCCCGGTGGGAGGCTAATCGTTCAGCCCAGCCCTCACGGGTTAACTGTCTGATAGCCTCATCTGCTTTCCGGTGCGCTTCTTGAGACAAAGCCCACTGCCACGCGCTATCTATAGCTATCGCTAATTGAGTGGCCATGGCCTCAAATACCGTCTTGTTACTTTCGGTAAAAGTGTTGGCTTTATCAGCCTGCAGGTCTAACACGCCCACAACCTGCTCTTCCACCATAAGCGGAATAGCCAATTCGGAGCGCGTTTCCGGCAAGAGAGGATTGGCTTTATGAATGTCACTATTCTGAGTATCGGGCACTACAATTGAGCGACGATCCACCACAACCCGTCCGACAATAGAATCGCCCCCCACAGGCAGGCTATGGCGACGAGCCAATAGTTCCTGTCCCGCTTTACCTGTTCCCGCTTCCAAAATCAAATTTTGGTCTAAATCATCCAAAAAATACACTTGGGTATAATAGAGATTGAACTGTTCCCGAATAAACTCGGTAATCGTCGGCAGCAGTTCGTTTAATTCCCTGATTGCCGCAGCCCGCTGTCCAACTTCAATGGATAGAGCAAGTTCAGCCGTGCGCTCACGCACCTGGTCTTCCAATGAGCCAATGGAAGCGCGCAATTGTTGGGTCATACTATTAAAAACCTTGGCCAATTGCCCCACTTCGTCACGCGTTTCCACCATCGCCTGGGCTGTCAAGTCACCTTCGCTCACACGCTGGGCCACTTCGGTCAGGCGGGCGATGGGCCGGGTAAGGTATTGCCCCAACCCAAAGGCTAAACCAGCCACGCCCAAAACAATTCCCAGGGCTAAAAAAGTGGTGTTCCGGGTCTGGGTAGCTACCGGTTCCAGGAAAACCTCCACCGGTTGGGCAAAAGCAACCTGCCAGGGCTGGGTTTGGAGTGGTGTAATAGCTACTTGTTCCACCTCTGTTCCGCCGATGTAGCCGGTAAAGTAAGGTTGAGCGGCTGCATTGGTCAGAGCCTGAGCAAAATCGGGGATGTTGGTAGTCAATTCTGCGGCGGGTTGGTTGGGTAGATACCTATCCGCTTGCAGTTGGGCTAAAACAGCCGAGTCAAGAGCAGCAACAGATTTCTGTTTAATGGTTGGGGTGGTACCATGAGCTAAATAAATCTGGCGCTCATCCAGTAAAATCGCATAAGAGTTCTTTCCAGCTTGCTCGTTTTGGGATCTAATAATTTGCTGCAACGCAGTAGCGTCATAACGCACCCGCATTACCCCAATAATTTCGGCGGCTGTATTTCGCACCGGGATGCTAAAATAAAATGAGGGATTACCTGTGGTTTCAGAAATCCTGACCGGCGAGACATAGGCCTGGCCTGTTTTGACAGCGGCTTGAAAATAATCACGATCCGATTTGTCGGAGCCAATATCAGCCGTATAGGTATCAAGAAGATCTCGCCCTTGACGGTCCAACAGGGCATACGATGAGAGGTAGGGATTCTCTTTGCGACTGAGTATCTGTAATACGGCTACAGCTTCAGCTTCTTCAAGGCTGCCAGCCCGTTGAGCGGCAGGTAAATTGAGATAGTCAACGATGGGGGGCAGCTTAGCTTCGATCCTGATATCATCTAAATTGCCACGGATGAAGTTATCAAAATTGTTGGCCGTTTGCCTGGCGGCGGCCAGGAGCGTCTGGTTGGCTACATCGGTGAGCGACCGGCGGGTGAGATAATTTGTAGTCACAATAATGAGGCCGGCGGTCAGCACGCCAACCGTCACAAAGCCAATAATCAGCTTGGTGCGCAGGCTGTAGTTAGCAAATTGACGCACAGTGAAGATGGCAAGAACTAAAACCATCGCTCCGGCAACAATGGGGGTGATTGTTTGTAACGTGGGGGGCACAGGCAGCCGATAGGTAGTTGGCCCAAATAAATCTAACAACAGGGTGGCAATACCCACTCCTACACTGGCTACCACGGCCCAACCGACTCGCCCAGCAGGTAAGGTTTGGGCCGCCGTCATCACTGTCAACAATACCACAACCACCCCCACTATCAGCCCTATGCCGATAACAAATGCAACACTGAGCAAGATTGTGGGGAACAAGCCCAGAATAACCAGCCAGGCGCCCCATTCTACTCGACCACGCCGAATCAACCCGGCTCCGATAACCGCCAAGATCAGAGTTATTACGACTAAGCCGGCTGAGGCAAAGAGTTGCCAGGCTCCGCTCTGAAAAGCCAGGACAAAAAGGATGACGCAAAATGCCAAGTCGCCGCCGATGCGGACGAGAGCAGCTCGAAACGCCTCACGCGCTTGAATTGTCATTTCACCGGATTGTATATGGGGTTGATTTACGGGGTTGTTCATAATCAAAGCCTCTTTTTCAAACTCCCCGGTCATAAAAAGATACCAGGAAAGCCATTTACCGAACCTCTAACTTGACCACTGTTTGGGGCGCTTGAAGACTCATCCCAACCTCTTTTACCACAATTTTAAGCGCTTCTTCAAAGGATTGGGCCGCCTGGATTTTTTCGCCAATTTCATTGACCCGTTTTTCGCGCGCAGCCCGCTGCTGAGTTTCATCAATCAGGCGAATGTTTTCTGCCGCCTGAGCCAGTTGTTCGCTAATTGCCTCAATTAGGGCAATTTCTTCCGGCGACCAGACCCGTTGTTGATCTGTTTCTTGCAACCCCAAAACCCCAATAGGTTCACCCCGCACCGTCAATGGAACAACCACACTGGAACCCGATTCGGACAGTTGGGCCGCGTTTTCTACAAGCTGAGAGCTGACCAGGGCTTGAGGCCGGGTAAGATCACCTTGACCATTCGAAGCTCTGGCGGCCAGTTGTTGTTGCGCAACCCGATTAATGGCAGCCAGCAAATCATCGCTCAGAGCAGGGGCGCCCTCGCGCGTTTGCTCATAACTCAAGGTGGTAAGTTTATTTCGATAGGCTTCCCAAGTCTGGACGGTGTAGCGTCGCTGCGTTGTCTCAACTTCGGCCAGAGCCGCGCGAGTTTCGGAGAGGAGGCGGCGGTTCTCAATCGCAACGCCCAATTGATCGGCCATAGCCTGAACAAAAGTAACCTCCCGATCAGTGAAATGGTGAATTGCCTCAGTCGAGTCAGCTCCCAAGATACCAATTATTTGCCCACGCACCACAATCGGCACCAGAAGCATAGACTTATACCCCATTTCTAAGGTAAACTCGCGCACCGGCTCTAACAGCGGGTCGTTTATTGCATCAGTAATAACAACTGGTTTTTTAGTAGCCAGCACCTTTTCAGAAGCAGGGTTGCCTGCCATCGGAATACGAAGCCCTGGCTTGACCAGTTTACCTCCAACCATATGTGCGCGAAGGGTGCTGTAGGCTGGATCATTATCATCGGTAATGAGCACGCCGCCCTGTTGTAAATTGAGCATGCGTAAATATTCGCCCAGGACAAACTCAAACATTTCCTGTTCGTCATCCATCTGGGTCAGGGCTTGCGCCACCCGGAAGAGTGTCGCTGTTTCGGCCAACAATTGTTCCCGTTGGGTTATATCTCGGACAAAGCCCAGCACGCCCCACACATTGCCGTCAGAGTCAAACAATGGCGCCTTGAAGGTACTCAGAAAAACAGGCTGACCATCCACAAAGCCAGGTTCAACATCAATAAATTTGGGGCTGCCACTGTTCATAACTTCATCATCATCGGCCCAAAATCCGCGAATTCCCTGTTCAGAGTTCCCTTTGACAACGTCTTCGGGAAAGCCAATCTCTAAATCATTTTTGCCAATCAGGGCGTCAACCGGCAAGTGTAATGAATTAGCATACCCCTGGTTGACCAATTGATAACGGTGCTGGCGATCCTTGATAAATATCCAGTCGGGGGTAGCGTCAATCGTGGTTCGCAGTAGTTCCTGCGATTGTTTGAAATCGGTTAAAGCTGCCTGAGTTTGCTGATACAAACTGGCGTTCCGCAAAGCGACAGCAATCTGTTCGGCCAGAATCAGGATGATCTGTTTATCCTCTTCAGTAAAACGATTGACCACATCAGCCTGCACATCCAGCACCCCTAAAATGTTATCACCCATAATTAAAGGAACAGCCATTTCAGAACGAGTTTCGGGCAGGAGCGGATTTGGCATAAAATCGGGGGTTAAGCGGACATTGTTAACAATAACTGCTTGCCGGTTGCGGCCTGCCTGAGCTACCAGCGAGTGTTTGCGATCCAGAGGAATAGCCCAGCCTTTAGCTGCCATTTGTCGCCCTACCTCACCTGCCCCGGCGGCCAATTCCAGTTTATTCTCAGCCTTATTTAACAAGTAGATATGGGCATGATACAGATAAAAACTTTGCTTGGTCAGGTCTACTACTTCTTGTAATAATTCACTGGTGTCCAGAAGAGAGGCGGCGGCTGTGCTTACCCGAGCGATAGTTTCTAACTCTGCAGCGCGTTTAGCCAGGGTTTGTTCGGCTTTTTTACGCTCGGTAATATCGGTAGAAATACCGGCAAGGGCGTAAGGTTTTCCATTGACATCGCGCAGCGGGTATTTATGAGTAAGATAAGTATGCCGGCCGTCTGCAAAGTCAAGCTGCTCTTCCACCTCCACCGGCACACCGGCTCTCAATATCTCCAATTCATTGCTCTGAAATTCCTCAGCCTTACCCCGAGCAAAAATATCAAAGTCGGTTTTGCCAACAACAGCCGCTTTATCCAGGTTAAACAGTTTGGCAAACTCTTGATTAGTGAGCATAAAACGCCCCTGGTTATCCAGCACATAAACCGGCGAGGGCATACTATCGAGGATATCCTGCAAAAACTTTTGGCTGGCCTGCATCGTTTCTTCAACCTGTTTGCGGTCAATGGAGAGAGCCACCATATTAGCTACAGATTGCATAGCCTCCAAGACGGTATCGGCTAAGGGATGACGGGCAAACATAGCCATCACCCCCACCAGGCGGTCTTCAACAATCAGCGGATAACCGGCAAAAGCAACCATGCCCTCCCGCTCAGCCCAAGCTTTATCCCCCAGACGAGGATCATTCAGCACATCGTTAGTCAAGTGAGGTTTACGCTCCTGAGCAATCAACCCAATTTTAAATTTACCGACAGGTACCCGTCGGTGTGGCCCATCAATGTGAGTATAGATACCGGCGCTGGCCTGTAATTCCAGCACATTTTCGGTGGGGTTAAAAGTCCAAATCCGGGCAAAAGCTGCATCCAGATGAGTTACCATCACTTCAGCGCATGTTTTTAGCATGCTGGGTAAAGCAGCATGCTGGGTGAGGGCCAAACTAACTTCTGCGGTAAAGGCGTTCATACGTGCCCGTTCAGCGTTGGCTTCCTCTGCCCGCTTTCGTTCAGTAATCTCTTCTTTAACCGCCAAGAAATGAGTTATTTCACCAGCCGCATTTTTGATAGGCGAAATAAAAGCAGTTTCCCAATAGAGGTCGCCGTTCTTTTTCTTGTTATGAAACTCACCGCGCCACTCTTTGCCAGCAGAAATTGTTTCCCATAACTGCTTGTATTCTTCTTGAGGAGTCTCGCCTGAACTCAGAATCCGGGTGTGCTGTCCAATCGCTTCTTCGAGGGTGTAGCCGGTGGTTTCCACAAA
This sequence comes from Anaerolineales bacterium, assembly GCA_015075405.1. Taxonomy (GTDB): domain Bacteria; phylum Chloroflexota; class Anaerolineae; order 4572-78; family J111; genus DSQQ01. Next base: position 1,524,491 of record JABTUK010000001.1, on the reverse strand, counting down.
TCTGGGGTTGGCATATTCGATATAACCCTTGATATCGGTAATAACGATGGTATTACGGCTTTGTTCGACGGCTCGCGACAGCTTGCGCAACTCGGCTAAAAGTTGTTCCTGTTCGGCCAGAATAGTTCCGGTTTGCTGGAACAGGCGGGTATTTTCGGCAACTTGTTCCTGGAGCCGCTGATTGGTCTCTACTAACTGGTTGGATATATCTATCTGTTTCAAAGCCGCCCGGTAAGGTTCTGCCTCTGCTCCCCAGGCATCAACAGGTCGAATTTCCCAGTAACAGCGGGCATCGCCTTTACCCACACATTCGGTTTCGATGGCTAACACCTCTTGCCCAAAGAAGCGGGTAGCATAACCGGAAGCATAGCCGGTCAAAGTCCAGCAAACAGGCCGGGTACTCTCTCCAAAACGCCTTAAATGTTCTTCGGCCTCGTAAGAATTCAGCCAGGCCCCGTGCATGTGAAAATAACCGGTTTCACGATTGAACTCAATAAACTCAGGCTGAACATGCACCACCCCTTCTAACATATGCAGGCTGGGGCCGGCCGCCAGCCAATCCATGTCGGTTTCCCAGTTAAAATTTTCAGCCAACATGGCCGCATCGCCCCACCCCTGGCTGTAGCCAAAACGAGTCAGAATCCCCATGGCTAACTCTACTCCCAAACTCTCGATCAACTGCTGGCGCAAAGTACCAATAGCTTCGGCATCAAAAATAACCGCGCGCCGCCCATTAAAAAATAGGCGGCTTTCGTCGGACTGACGACGCAGCAAATTATAAAAATCCAGGTCTCTGGCTTTAAGGGGCGCTCCGGGAGCAGTATCATGAGCCAAGGTATGTTGAAGGGTTGGTTCTATTGTGTTCATATCTATTGGCCTTCCTGCCCAAATTACAACTGCTTTAACCTGTGATCATGTCTGATTCTAGCGGCTGTTCCAATCCGTTGCCGCCGGAGGTCTCATGTTTCATCTCGTCCGACTTTTGGCCTTCCTGCAAATCCATGTGAACAAAAGTACGAGCCGGGTTTAAAACACGCGATAACTCAGTGACGGCCACTTTTAGCAGCGAGTCCATGTCGGGGGCGCGGCGCATCTTGCTTGAAATTTGACTCACCAATTGCTCTCGACTGGCCCGTTCCTGGGTTTCATCCAACAAGCGCAGGGTTTCCGCTGCTTGAGCCACCTGGTCAATAACGGCGCTAATCAAAGCGATTTCACTTTCAGTCCATTCTCGTCGAGGGTCAATTTCATGAAGTTGTAAATCACCAATCACCACATTACGCAGCAGAATAGGCGCTACCAGGGCGTGATGATCTTGCTGGTCCCCCAAAGCTACCAGCGCCGGTTTTTTGTAACGCCAGGCCTGTTGTTGCGCCTCTGCAATAATACCCTCATCGAGGGTGGTAGATTCACCCAGGCTAAATCGAACCCGACCTACATTCTTGCGGGTCACCTTGCTTCTATCCCAGGCGCTTTCAATATAGCGCTGCTGAATTTCACGAGCCTCCTTGAGACTCGCCTGAACTTCGGCAAATTGGCGAGCGTTCCGAATCTCCACAGCTACCTGATTAGCCAGGGAGTGGAGCAGGTTTTCATCACCTTCATCCAGGCCGGCCACCCTGTCTTGCTGAACATCGAGCACCCCTACCACCTGCCCTTCCAAAATAATAGGCACAGCCATTTCAGAGTAGGTGTTGGGTAAAAGAGGGTTAGGCAGCCAATCTTTAGCCTGGCGCACATTATCAACCCTGACAATTTCGCCAGTACGCGCCGCGCGGGCAACCAGACTGGTCGGGGCATCCAGGCGAATAACGTGGCCTTTGGCCTTCATTTCAGCCCCGGCAAGACCGGTACCCTCAGCCATAACCAGCTTTTCACCCTGATTATCAAGCAGGTAGATATGGGCATGATAATAGCCAAAGCTATCTCTGACCTGATTGACTACTTCAGCCAGCAGATCATCCAAATTTAGGATGGCGTTCAGGTGTTCGCTAAGGTGGGCAATAATTTCCAGGCGCTGGGTGCGGCTCGCAACTCTCTGTTCCAATGAGTCGAATAGGTTGCGTAACTCGCTAACCATACTCCTAAAGCTATGTGATAGACGACCAATCTCATCATCACCGGCCGGAGGCAAGGGTGTATCCAACATACCCTGGCCAATCTTTTCTGCGGCCGCGCCAAGCCTGACAAGGGGCCGGGTTAAGGTTTGAGCCACAAATAAAGCTATTAAGCCGGCCAGGATCATCGCCACTACCCCAACGATTACACTAGCCTGTACAACTTGATCCACACTGTTAAAGGCTTCATAAGTTTCTTGTCGCACAACGGTAGCCCAGCCCAGGTTGTTTACGGCGGCAATCACCTGGTTTGCGGCAGAATCTTGGATTGCGCCTGCCTGGTCACGCTCAGCTTCCGAGGCAGGCTCTTCAAACTTTTCTTCTTCAAAACTATGAACAGGGCTGTAACCAAAGATTGAGGTGTCACCATCAACGTCTTCGGCTATTCTGAAACCCGGGGTTGGGCTGAGAAATGTTTGCCGCAGTTCGGCAGGCAACTCAGCCGAACCTTCTTCGCCAGCCTCGGCAGATGAATCATAGAGGATTTCTCCTGCGCTATTAAACAGCACGGCGTGACCAGTCTGGCCGATTTCCAAGTTGGAGATAACCGCAAATAAGTTGCCTACATCCAGCGTTGTGCGAAGCACACCCACTACTTCACCATCATGCTCGTAAATTGGCAGTGCCAGCAGCAGCGCATCAACCCCGGCGCTCTCGTCAAACTGCGGTTCAGAAATGTAGACCGCGCCCTGCCCATCATTCCAGGCTGCCTGCCACCATGCTTCATCCGCATGATAGTAATCGGATAACCGCCCCGTCGCCGCCACTGTAGCGCCATAGCGATCGGTTACAAATACTTCGTTGTACTCTGGAAACTTTACCAGAAAATCCGCCAGAATATGGCCAACAGGATTCACGGTTTCATCAGTAGAAAGTGTGCGAACAACGACAGGTTCATCAGCCGCGGCAGTCTGCCAGGTCTCATTCAAAGCCTGGATTTTAGCCTGAATCTGGGCTTCACTGCCCGTATAACTGCTGTTTCGATCAACTAACGCATCTCGGATGGTATCCGATCCTATCAGGACCTGAAACTGGGTTACTTTTTCACGGAAGAAAACTCCAACCAAACCGCTAAGATTCTCGGATTGTACCCGGAAATTTTCGCCAATCTGATGGGTAAGGCTGCTTTGTACTATCCCAATGGTGATAAAGAGTGTCCCAGCCAGGGTGATAAATATAAGCAAGCTCATCACCAAAGTGAGGCGGGCTGCAAACGACCAACGGCGCAGGTCAAACCAATGAAACCTTTTACGCTGTTCCATTTATTATAGTACCTCCCCTGAGCCGCTATCCTGTCCATTCTTGGCATTACTGGCTAGTGGCTCTGTTTTAAGCCCCAACTCCAACACCGTATGGCGCACCCCCAAGCGTTGGCCTAATTCACGGGCAGCGGTTTCCAACAAGCGGTCCAGGTTAGTTGCGGCCCGTAGTTTGTTGGTAATTTCACGGACGGTCTGCTCATACCCGGCGCGTTCACGGGTTTCTTCAAACAAGCGCAGGCTTTCGGCGGTTTGAGCTATCTGATCGAGGATGGCTTCAACCAGGGCCAAGTCTTGCTCGTCCCAGGTCTGGCCCTTCTGAGGGGGGTTCATATTGTGCAGTTGCAGCGCGCCGATAGTTTTACCACCAACAATAACCGGGGCTACCAAAGATTCAGATACATTTTCCCCATCATCAATTGAAATAACAACCGGCCGATTTTGGGCCAGGGCCTGGGTTTTACTATTCATATAGATGGCATCAGAAAGTTCGGGTGCGCCCGCTTGTTGATAGAGATACTCGGCTCCCTTCACCCTATCTTGACCCCAGGCCTGTTCGATATACTGTTGTTGAGTCGCACGGGCTTGAGCCAAAGCGCTCTCAACCTGGGCAAACTGCCGCGCATTATGAATGGCTACTGCTACCTGATTGGCTAAAGCCTGTAGCAAGTCGGCATCGCCTTCGTTGAAGGCGGCAATCGTATCCTCCTGCACATCCAGTACGCCTACAACCTGTCCTTCCTGGCCAAGTGTAATCGGCACAGCCATTTCGGAATAAGTATTCGGTAATAACAGGTTGGGTAGCCACCCTTCAGCTTCTCTTACATTGTCTACAAGAACAACCTGACCTGAACGGGCAGCCTGCGCCACCAGGCTGCGCGGGGCATCGAGAAGAATATTATGACCAAGAGCTTTCATTTCAGCGCCGGCGGGGCCAGTACCGGCCGCTACCACCAGTTTCTCTCGTTTATCATCGAGTAGATAGATATGAACGTGATAAAAATTAAATCTTTCTTTAACCTGATTGACTACTTCATCCAGCAACTGATCCAGTTTCAATAAGCTACTAAGATGCTCACTCAAACGGCCAACAAGCTGCAAGCGACTGGTGAAAGCAGCCGTTTGGGTTTGGCTAGTTTGCAATGCCTCAGCCATATCGTTAAAGGCCACCATTACCTGGCGAACTTCATCTTCACTATCGGTATAGAGCCGAACCGACATATCACCTGCGGCCACCTGTTTGGATGCTGCAACAAGTTGTTCCAGGGGGCGACTAATCGCGCGCAGAAGGACCAAACCAACAAAGAAGGCTACAATAATGATACTCAATGAAAAAGCGGCCAAGAGATACTGCCTATTGGTCAAACTTTCTACCCGCAGTCTAAGAATACTTTCCAGGCCGGGGGAGGCCACATCATAGAACTGATAACTGGCCTCAAGGGCTTGACTGCTAACAGCCTCAAATTCGGTGAATTCGACCTCGACTGTAGAGGGGTTGATGACTTTCGTTTGGAGCAGTTCCAGATATTTTTCTAAGGCAAGTTCATACTTGTGGAAAGGTTCTTCAAGTTGTGGTTTGAGATTTCCAGATGAATTATGCTCAAAGGCAGTATGTAAACTCTTATGGGTTGCTTCCAGGTCCGTGTTCAACCGGCTGGTCAAGGCGATAAGTTGTCCTTTCTCATCCGGCGTAAGCGTCAAGCCGGTATCGTTACCCGGGTAAAATATCCGTGTTTGAGCCAGGAGATCTTGAGTCTCCGGCAACTTGAGCAGAACGACATCCATCATATAATAACTGTCCAGGTCAGGATCAAGGATCAGAAACGAGGTATTGCCAACAAGGGAAATTAGAGAGCGGATATTAGCTATAAACCCGGCATGTTGGGCATAACTGTTAGCGGCATTCAATTTTAGTCCGGCATTTTTCAGTTCGCGCCATTCTTCCTTAAGCGCAGTGACCGACTCAGTTGACTTAAAATCCAGCCCATATTTCTGATCAACTGTCGTCAACGCCTGAAAATCCTCGTCAATGCGGGTTTGCAAAGATGCAAGCTCATTTTTTAGAGTGTTATCCTGGGTTAAGGCATAATTATAAACCAAATATTGATGCTGTTGAGTATGTTGCAAAAGGTTTCTCAAAGAACGAAGATATTCTGTACCGTGGATCTCTTGCCAACCATAGTTATCAATCCGGGTGCTCAATTCGGTTAACCAAAGATACAGAATCACAGCCAAAGGTAAGGTAAAGAGGAGGCCAATCAATAGAAATTTTTGCCAATATTTAAACTTATTGAAGGGCCTAACCATAAAACGTGATAGTTTCATAAAGCCTTCCTCCTAAACGCCAACCCCGTTATGATCCTGCCCATACTGCGCTTTATCGGCTGAAGTTGATTTAATTCCCAATTCCAACTTGGCATGGGTAACTGGCAACAGCCGCCCCAACTCCTCAGTTGCCGTAGCAACCAGGCGTTCCAAATTAGAAGCAGCTCGCAGTTTATCGGTAATTTCACGGATAGTCGCTTCGCGAGCGGCCCGCTGACGGGTTTCTTCAAAGAGGCGGATATTTTCAGCCATTTGAGCTAACTCTTCGGATACGGCTTCGACAATCAGCAAGTCCTCTTCAGTCCAGGCTTGGTCATCTTTGGTTGGATGCAGTTGCACCGCCCCAATAGCTTGATTACGCAAGGTGACCGGTGCAACCAAGAGGTTAGGATGTGAATTTTGACCGTTGATTGTAACAACAGCGGGTTTGAACTGGGTCAAGACTTGCTGTTTGGCCTCGATCAAGGCGGTCTCGTCTAGCAGGGGCGCACCCGGACGAGCATAATGATACTGTCCTTGTTGGGTCACAATTTTGGCTTTTTCCCAGGATTGTTCGGTATATCGTGCTTGGGCGGCATAGGCTTCGGCCAAAGCTGTTTCCACTTCATCAAACAAACGAGCATTGCGTATGGCTACGGCTACCTGGTTGACTAACGAGCGTAACAAGCTGGCATCAGCTTCATCCAGGCCGGCTACTCTATCCTGCTGCACGTCCAACACACCCACAACCTGTCCTTCCAACACAATCGGCACGGCCATTTCGGAATAAGTATTGGGCAAAAAAGGGTTGGGCAACCAATCTTCGATCTCACGCACGTTATCAACTGTAACAATCTCGCCGGTTCGAGCGGCGCGGGCAACCAGACTGGTTGGGGCATTCAGCGGAATACTATGCCCTTTTGCTTTCATTGCCGCTCCGGCTTCTCCGGCCCCTTCAGCCACAACCAAATTCTGGCCCGTATCATCGAGCAGATAAATGTGGGCGTGATAATAATTGAATCTATCTTTAATTTGATTGACAACTTCAGTGAGCAACTCTTCTACTTTCAGAATAGCGCTCAAGCGCTCGCTCAATGTAGCCACAATTTCCAAACGCTCAGTACGGGCGGTCACCCGATCCTCCAAAGAGCCAATGAGCTCTCGCAATTGAGAGGTCATCGTATTAAAAGCAGTGGCTAACAAACCAATTTCATTACGTTCCGCAATTTCGGCCTGTTGGTCCAGGTTTCCGTTAGTAATCTGGGTAGCTACTTGAGTCAGCGCAGCAATGGGCCTGGAAATACGGGTAGCGCTATAAAATCCTATCCCAACCGCCGCTAAAACCGCAACCAGCGCTATTCCGGTGCTAATATTTCGGGCCTGGGTATAGGGAGCGAGCGCCTCGGCTTCTTCTATTTCTGCCAGTAGCCCTACCTGCAACTGCGGTATCCAACGATAAGCGCCGATCACATTTACGGGTGGTTCACGGTAACTTGGGTAAGTACCGGCCCCGTCCTCTCCGCCCAAAACTCGATTAATGCCCTCACTATAATAAGCCCGTGTGGGAATATAGCCTTCACTCTCAAAGTGGCTTGGTGTAACCAGATAGTGACTTTCCAGGCTAACCAAATATGTTTCACCGCTGCTACTCAACCCGGTTCGATCCGTCATAATTTGCCCCAGAGTATTCAGGTTTAACCGTCCGGCCAAAACACCGACAATTTGTTTCCTTTGATCAATCAGGGGTTGGGTAATTAACATGGCTAAATCGGCGGTACCAAGAGCGTAATAGGGCGGTTGAACATAGGGCTCCTTTAAACTCTGGCTAAAATATGGCTGACGGGTTACAATTTTGCCCAATTGGACAGGGTCGGATGCCGCCAAGATTTCCCCTTTGGTATTGTAAACAAAAAATTCTTCAAAGAGGGGTTGAGCCTTTACCGCTTCGCCCAACACATTATTTAAGGTCTGTCGGGTAACGCTTTCCGCCTCAAGCGATGAAAATACTACAAAATTTACAAACTGATCAACCCGATTCCTATCGGCCAGAAACAGGGTTAGTACCCCCTGACTGGCTTCTAACCAACGCACAATCTGCCCCCGCTTCAACTCGGCAATGGATTGAAGCTGGCGTTCAACTTGTTCTGTAGCCTGTCGGCTCGTCTGAACAAGAGTGACAGTAATCGCAATAGCTACGGGCAAGACAGCCAGCAAAACAAAGAATAGAATCAAATTCCAGCGCAGTTGACGCCAAGGCGGAATGCGTGTGTTGGGATTTTTGAAATCAGATTTTCGATTTTTGCTCATTCTTTGCCTCCAAATTGCCGGCTGCCAGCCCTAATCTAATCAATTATTGACTGGATATTTTTTCCAGAAAACTCAAATTATAGGCTGCCTTTACATCCAGAGGTTTATCCAAAATACCCTGGTCCAGCAAAATCTGGTGAGTTATCTCCCAATCCTCGGGTCTCATCATGCCGGGGCGCCCACCAGCCGGGTTAAGCAAAGGGAGAGAGCGGTTCATAGACTCGGTTTCTGCCTCAGGGCTGAGATCAGAATTGCGGGCCACTGCCAGGGCCACCGCCCCCTTGGGGTCTTGAAGTGCGCTTTGGATACCCTGAGTCGTCGCTCTCAAGAAGCGCTCAACCAATTCCGGTTTATTGGCAATAGTGGCCTCGCTGGTAAAAATGATATTGGCATAAATATCAATGCCGTAATCAGAGGCAAGGATGGCATTGACCGGGTGGCCTGCCTGGGTCAATTGAACAGGTTGATTGGTGATGAAAGCATCCATCACATCTACCTGTCCTTTGAGCAGCGGATCATTGCCAAAATCTGTGCGGGGCACCCCCTCAACTTTGGCCGGATCAATCCCTTGTGAAGCTAACAAAGCGTGATAGACCAGCCCGGTGGTGCCATCAAAGTGAACCAGCACTTTTTTGCCAATTAAGTCTTGTGGACGAGTAATATTCTTTTCAGCCAGCGAGATAAAGGCCACCGGGCTGCGTTGAAAAATGGTGGCAATAGCCACTACAGGAGAACCTTTAGCCCTCGCCGAGAGCAGGTTATCGGCGCTGGTGATACCGAAATCGGCCTTTCCAGCAGCTACCAAGTCAATAGGCGAGGTATCACCCAGGGCATTGAAGGTAACGCTCAGATTTTCCTTGGCATAGAAGCCTTTCTCCTCGGCTACATAAAAGCCGGAGTATTCTGAGGAGTGTACCCAAGCCAGTTGAACAGTAACCGGGGTAGCCGATGCCGCGGCTGCAGCCGGCTGATCGGTTGAATTACAACCACTTGTCATCAAAGCCGTTAACGCAAACAGAATTACCAGGAGTAACAAATTTTGGGGTAGTTGATTGGCTTTCATTTCTTTTTCTCCATAAAAATTATGATAACTGGATGAAGAGTTTAATTATCTCGCGCATACCCAGAAGGGGCAATCGCTGGTTTCTTTTCAAGGCCCAACTCCACGATAGCGTGTCCCGCCGAAAGTTGTTGGCCCAATTCACGGGCGGTGATTTTTACCAATTGTTCCAGATTATTGGCTGTTCTCATACGTTCGGTGATGGTCCGGATGGTTTGCTCGCGCTGCGCCCGGCGTTCTACTTCGGCCAATAGTCGGACCCGCTCGGCTTCAACCCGACGAGTTTCGATAGCAATAGAAATCTGGCCGCATAGCCCTATAAGCAAGAGTCGGTCCTCTTCATTCAACCCTCCCAATTCATCACTTTGCACGTCTAGCACTCCTAAGACCTCGGCCCCCAAAGTGATTGGCACAGCCAGTTCCGCTTTTGTCTCAGGCAGCAGGGGATTGATCAGCCAAGTTGGTTCCTGTAAAACATCGGGCGCCAGTACTGCCTCACCCTCCCACACCGCACGGACCACCAAGCTCTGTTCGGCCGAGAGAGGAATTTTATGGCCCCTCTCTTTCAGGCGATAACCTACTTCGCCCGTACCGGCCTGTAACACCATATCACCTTCTATCAGGGTGTAAATCTGGGCATGATAATAACCAAATCGGCTCTGCATTAAGTCAACAACCTGTTGGAAAAGGTCATCCAGGTTGGGGGTTCCCGCAATTTGCTGCGCCACTTCGGTGATGGCCTCTATCTGGCGAGTAAGGCGTATGAGTGATTGTTGAGTTTGCTCCTTTAGTTGTTTGCGGGTGGTGACATCGCGAAAGGTAATAACCGACCCAACTATCTTATCTTCTTCCACAATGGGCGTTGAAAGATATTCAACCGGAAAACTTGTCCCATCCTTACGCCAAAATACTTCATCATCTGCCGGCGGATGAATGATACCCTGGGTTAAGGCTATATGGGTGGGACACTCCTCCTGGGGATAAGGTGTTCCATCGGGTTTAGCGTAATGCCAGGTAATGTGGCTGGGCAGACCGATCAGTTCATCAACCTCGTACCCCAGCATTTTTGCTGCCGCCGAATTGACGAACGTCTGTCTCCCTTGAGCATCCACACTAATAATGCCTTCCCCAACGGATTGTAAAATCAACAGATTTTGATGCCTGAGTTGTTCCAGTCTCTCTTCAGCCTGCTTGTAAGCCGTAATATCCTCTTGGATTGAAAGATAATGAGTGATCCGCTCGGCAGCGTCTTTAATGGGCGAAATATGGGCGGATACTCGATATAGTTCACCATTTTTCTTCTTGTTATGTAATTCGCCCTGCCATTCTTGGCCGGAGCTAATAGACTGCCACAAGCGTTTATACTCCTCGGCCGGTGTTTCGCCAGATTTCAAAATCTTGGGGTTTTGGCCTATTACCTCGGCTGGGCTGTAGCCGGTAATCTGGCAGAATTTAGGGTTTACATACTCAATCTGCCCAGTGGTATTGGTAATAATAACAATGGTGGGGCTTTGTTCAACTACTTGTGATAATTGGCGGAGTTGTTCCTGAGTATTTCTGCGCTCACTCACATCTCTGGAAACATCCAGATAAGCAATCAAGGAACCATTTTCATCACGAATGCCCGAAAAAGTAACCGAAGCCGGAAAAATTGAACCATCTTTGCGCTTACGCCAGTCTTCGCCGCGCCAAACATCTTGCCCGGCGGCTATCTCAAGCAGATTTGAATAATGAGCCTCCGGCTCAGCTTCACCGCTTAAGATAGAAACATGGCGTCCAAGCACTTCTTCAGTTTGATAGCCATAGAGAGAGCAGAAAAAAGGGTTAATATATTGAATCCTGGCCTGCTCATCCAAAGCCACCTGGGCGACCTGCGAATTTTCAATGATGTAGGAGAGAAAGCGAGTTTTATTGTCTAGAGATAGGGAGGTAGGGGTTAGTTCAGGCTTCGGCCAGGATGGCAGGGTAGACTCAGGTAACTTCTGCCACAGCAAACGGCGCGCCTCGGAGAGCATTTGCCACAAAAACTTACCCGCTTCTAAATTGGTCACCACAGGGGTTAAGGTTTGACCCAGACATTCAACTTCTGCCAGGAGTGATGAGGACTGGTTTTTGCCTGGTTGATTGGAGAGGAGGGAGGCACGATCGTCGAAAAGATGGTAGAGAAGATCAGGAGTTCCAGACTGGCACACTTCCGCAACCGTTTTGATAAGCTGCCTGGCTCGGGCCATGCGTTTATCGGCCGGCAGAACAGCGTAGCTTTCGCTGTTTTCAGCCCGTAGCCGATCATAGGTTGCCGCTAGATTTGCCACATTCAATGAAATAAAATTGGCAAACTCTTTCAGTGCTGACATAACACACTCCTTGAATGTAAAAAGAGCAGGGCTAAAAAGCCTCCCCGATAAACAAGTATCGGAGATCTAATCTGACATACGATAAAACTCTTGCAGAATATTGGAGGCCAGGGTTGGGTTTAAAATAACCTCTCCCCTGGCTACTTGCCGAATAGCCGTAGCAATAGCTCCAAAATCATCCTTACCATTTCGCTCGATGCAGCCGCGAGCGCCGGCCTTGATGGCTTCAACCGCGTATCGGTCATTCGCTCGAGACGAAATAGCCAGTATTCTGATGCGCTCATTTTGAGCCAGGATAGCTTGGATAGCTCTGACACTATCGAGCACCGGCAGATGCAAATCCATAAGCACCAGATCAGGCAAAGCAGTTTTACACAAATTTACTGCTCCTTGACCGTCTCGCACCAAATCAATGGCCTTGATATTTTCTTCTTTATCAAGAAAGCTTTGCAACTTTTTGGCAAAAGTTTTATCAGGATGAGCAATCAGTACTCGAATTTGTTTATCCATAAGAGTAACTTTACACACTTAAAACATCGGTACAGAGAAACGAAATTTGTGAAACCGTCTTACTTTATTTAGCTGCTTTTGAGCCAAGACCGATAATTGGCAGGGGTTATCAGCTCTACTTCAAGATCTAAATCTGGCTCGACTTCACAGGCAATAACCTGTTCCCACCACTGGGGAAAGTACTGCTTGAGTGTGACTATGTACCAACCTGTAGCAATAATGATCAGATCAATACTTAGCCAAATAGATATTAACTGCACCCACCAAACCACTGAACACCTCAAGTTATCCACACTTATCTCCACACAGAGCAGTAGAGATAGACCCTATATTTATTGTTTTGATTATAGGAGATTATTTGCTAAATTTACAGTGGCAAAAGTACCACCTTTTTTTTGGCAAAAAGTACTTATCGGTTATGCCCCAAAGTACCATGAAAGAAAAAACACCCTTTAACCAGGGTGTTTTCAGTATTATTTAGAGGGGTAAGTTAGTGTTTTTGAACCAGACCATCCCGCACCGCGCGGATGGCTGCCTCGGTACGGTTATTAACCTGGAGTTTTTGAAAAATAACCGAGAGGTAATTTTTGATAGTTCGTTCAGACAAATTCAGATCGGCGGCAATATCTCTGTTGCTGGCCCCGGCTGTTACCAGGGTTAAAATTCGACGTTCTTGCTCGGTTAAGGGTTGTAATTTTGGCAGGCTTTCTTCTTCTTTGTCGGCCAGCCGGCGAAATTCGCCCAACAACCGAGTAGTCATCTCGGTATCAATGACCGCCTGGCCTTTATGAACAGCTCTGATAACCTCTAACAATCGTTTGGAACGAGTATCTTTGAGCAAGTAGGCCTTAGCGCCGGCCTTGAGCGCCTCGAAAATATAGGCATCCTGCGGGTACATGGTCAAAATGATTATCCCTACTGCTTCATCATTTTGAAGAATAGTGCGGGTAGCCTCAACGCCATCAACTACCGGCATGTTGATATCCATCAAAATAACCGTCGGTTTGAGTTCAGCGGCCAATTTCACCACTTCCAAACCATCTTCAGCCTCACCCACAATTTCAATATCATCCTGATCTTCCAATAAGGAACGAATTCCTTCTCTAAAAAGGGAGTGATCATCAGCCAGCAAGACTCTGACATTGCTCATAATTAGCCTGCCTTAAATTGTTTAATTTCCACCGGTTAAGCTGACCTGCAAAGGTAGCTGGGCAAAAATACGAGTACCTTGATGGCGCTGGCTGTCTACAACAAGCTGTCCTCCAACCTGCTGGGCCCGCTCTCGCATTGAAGTTAAGCCTAAGCCTCTGCTGCGCCGTTTTTTTGCATGACCCTGGCCTGATTGTTCGGGGTGGAGGGGCTGGTCTGGATCAAAGCCCCGCCCATCATCCTGAACTTCCAGTGTTACCCATTGTTTATCTTTAACCGCAACCTTAACCCACAGTTGGGTGCATTGAGCGTGCTGCCGGGCATTGGACAAAGTTTCCTGTAAAATACGGTAAAGGCTGCTTTCTACCTCCGGCGACACCTCCTCGACCTCACCTTCAATCACGCACGTTGTTTTCAGGTTCCAACGTTGGCCAAATTCGGTGACGAAGTTTTTTAACACTTCAAAAAGCGATTTACCTTCCAGTTCCACCGGGCGCAAATCAAAAATATTACGCCGCAGTTCCTCAATATTCTGTTTTAATAAGGCGCTGATCTGCTCAAGCTGCTGCTCTAGTTTACCACCTTCTTCGACCATGTTCAAGCAACGATCTACCTGAATCAGCAGATAAGCCAGGTTTTGGGCTACGCCATCGTGCATATCACGGGCCAGGCGCGTCCGTTCTTCAACAATGGCTATCTCTCGAGTTTTTTGTAAAAGCCGGGCATGTTCAACAGCACTGGCTACTTGAAAAGCCAGAGATTCCAGAGTTTCAAGATCGCTCTCATCAAAGGCATGGGCTGCCCAACTTGTTACCAGAATGAGGCCAATAGTTTTGCCGCCGGTAATCAGGGGGGCCAGCATGGCCGAGTTTTTGGATTCAGCCGCTTCACGCAAATCAAGATGGTACAGATTTTGGGTCTCTACCTGGTTAAGCATAAACGGCCTGCTCTCGATAATTACCTGACCGAGCGGCCTGTGAGCATTGATTTTAAGGGTTAAATGAATAGGAACCGGTTCAGACGGAGTAGCCCGACCTTTTTTTCTGGCTTTTGGGTGGGCTTCAGCGGGGTCATAAATCTTGCTAAGAGTCAGGTTAGAGCCGTCAAGCAAACCGATAACTACTTCTATTTCATCTTTTGGTTCAGTCTCCGGAGTAAAGATCTGGCTAATATCACGTCCTACGACGGCCAATAATTTGTCCAGATCGAGACCCTGGCTAACCACCTGGCTGATTTTTTTGATGGCTTGCAGTCGCTCCGTCCGGGCGTAAACGGTGCGTTCCAGCTTATCAGAATAGGCGTGGATTTGATTAAAAAGTTGGGCATTTTCAACCGCCCCAGCCATCAATTGACTGAGGGCATTAAGCAAATGTAAATCATTGGCATTAAAATCGCCGATTTGCTTGTTTATCAATATAACCAGGCCAATAATAATCCCTCGCGTTTTGAGCGGCGCAACCAGCATCGTATTGATCTGTCTATTGAGAAGTTGATCCAACTCGGCAAATAAATCTGGCTGTTCAGGCGTGAGCTTAAACAAACGCGGCAAGCCTTCAAAAATAGCCTGCTCAAATACTTTAAGGTGAATATCTAATTTTAGCCCCATAACCTCCGTGGCCCCCGCGCCGCTGGCGGCCGCCAGAGTCAAATAATTATCACTTCTATCTACCAGCAGCACGTAACCATTCTCGGCTAATAAGGCGATACATACCCCCTCGGTGATAACGGCCAGAAGCTCGTCGAGGGCAATGGTTGAAGTCAGAGCCTGGCTGGCATCGTGCAAAACAGCCAGATCACGCAAACGCTGCGCCAGATCACGGTACAGACGGGCGTTAGCCAGGGCCGATGCCGCCTGACTGGCCAGACTATTCAAAGTCCATAAATCGTGATCGCTAAAACCATGCGCGTAATTTCGGCTAACATCAATAACAGCCTCAACCTGATTTTCAACATAAATAGGGACAACCAATTCAGACTTCACTTCCGGTTCGCCCCCCAGAGAACCGTTCTTCTCCCGGCTGGTATCGTTGACCAGAATAGAAGTGCCTGTTTTGACAGCTCTGCTAATCAAACCCTCGTCAATGCTTTGCCGATAACGACCCGGAACGAGGGTAGAGGGCGCTTGGCCATAGATAGCTTTCAAAATCAGGTCGGAACGAGTTTCGTCAATCTGCAAAATCGCTACCTGGTCATAATGCAGCCGCTCGAAAATGGCCTGGGCCAGCGCCTCAAAGAGGTTGTTCATTTCCAGAATGGTCGAAATTTCGCGGCCAACTTCATTGATAAGCTTAAGCCGGGTTGCCTGATCCTCCCACTCTTCAAAAAGCTGGGTGTTTTCTACCGCAATGGCAATTTGGTAGGCCAGGGTAAACACATAGCGGGCATCGGTATCGGTAAAGGCATTTGGCTCGTTTTTATCCAGGGTCAACACCCCTACCACCCGATCTTTATAGATAAGCGGCACCCCTAACCAGGAACGGATACGACTCAATTCAGGCCGGGGTTCCCAGTATTCACTTTGACTCACATCGTTGATGATAAGGGGCAACTTATTCTTTACCACATGCCAGGCTGAATTTTTTTCATTTTTCCAGTAGATATTCATCCCCCGCTTATGTTCCGAAAAACCCCGCGAGGCGGCTGCCTCCAAAAAGTCACCCTTCAAAAGCAGCAGGGTGGCGCTGTCAAAGGCAATAGTTTTGTAGATTTGAGCCAGGATTTCATCCATCAGGTGCTCTAAATCCAGGCTGGTGCCAATGAGGGCGCTAATGGCATTGAGCGAAGCCAGGCGTTGGTTGGCCTGGTTCAAGGCTGCAATTTGAGACTCAAACTGTTTAACGGCCTTTTCATCCGACGGTGGCGTTAGAAATTCGGGTGAGGCTGTCAGGGAAGGTAACAAACTGTGGACATTTTGTAATAGAGCCTCAACCTGGAGAGGTTTGCTCAAAAAGCCGCTGATGTTGCTAATGAGATTTTGAACCCGGTCACGTTCAGCCTCATCCTGCCCAATGACCAGAATAGGAGTTTGCGGCATAAACATTTTCAAGCGGGCTACCAGTTCGTGCCCCTCGATATCAGGCAGAGCCAAATCAATTAAGATCAAATCTGGCTGAATCATGGCACAGTATTGAACCGCAGTAGGGCCATCACCGGCAATGACTACATTGTATTGGCGGCCCAAAGCGCTTTGAATTAATCGTTGGGCCGCCCGGTCGCAATCAACATATAAAACAGTAGCCATAAAACAATTTTACGTCAATATACCTGTTAATACAAGGGGCTATATGGCTTTAAAAAAGAATTTTTTGGCCGTTTTTCCAACCGTTTTCCTATAAATTTCAAACCCCTTTCAAATCCAGATGTGTTATTACTAAAGTAGCGATTGTATCTTTAACAAGCGAGGCCCTAGCGCCGCCTATACTCTGAGAACGGCTAACCTATGATCAAATGCCACCTGTGCCAGACAACTCACGTAGCCAACACTATCTTTTGCGACGAGTGTGGAGCTTACCTGTTAAGTGAGGAAAATCGGGAAACCGATCCTTTGGATGGCGAGGCCATTAATTGGGTCGGTGGAATAGCCCATCCTTATGTGGGTTCGCCCCTGGTGCAGAATGGACGAACCCTGCTGCTTTGTTTGAAAATTGGCGAGAACAAGCGACAAGTGGAGATACCACTCAACAAATTCATTAGCCTGGGGCGTATGGACCCCACCGCCAATATCTTCCCCGAAATTGATTTGACTCACGACGGCGACCTGGCCAAAAGCGTCTCCCGGCGTCACCTCAGTATCTACTGGCAGAATGGAACTATTTTTATCGAAGATTTGGGCAGTATCAACGGGACCTTTATCAATGGCAACCGTTTGGCTCCCTACCTGCCCGAAAAGCTCAACGATGGCGACATTCTGCAATTAGGCCGGCTGCTCATTGAAGTAAAATTCCAGAGTATTTAAAACCGGGGATCAGGCCGCCTTTTGTTCCAGGTGGATCACCATCCGCATTTCATTGCGGCCTGGCCGGGCGACGACTGCTACTTCATCCATTAACTGTTTGATTAAAAACATGCCCCAGCCACCCTCATGACCGGGGCGGTCCGGGCGATCCTCGGATATCGCCGGGATAGGCCGGTGTCCCTGATCCACCACATTCAGAGTCAAAGCGTTATCCTGAATAGTCAGCTCAACCAGCACTTTGATCTCAACGTTGGATTGATTGCCGTGCTCGATGGCATTGGTCACTGCCTCGCTGACCGCCGTCTTCAAATCCTCAATCCGGTCTGGCGAAAAACCCATGCGTTGGGCTACGGCAGCCGCCGCCGCCATGGGGATTTTCTCGTAACCCAGCTCGCTGGGAATGTAAATTTCGACCACTTTATCATTTTTTTTAGCCATGTTCGGTATCCATTGGGTATCCGGGTTGGTCTTTGAGTGAGTCGAGATAATTCTGTAAAATCACGGCCGCGGCGGCGGCGTCTATGGCTATTTTTTTTTGCCCGCGCCTCGCCAAATACGCGGTAGCATCAACGGTCGAGTAACGCTCGTCAAAATATTCAATGGGAACGGACAGGGTGACCGCCAGCGATTCGGCGTAGCGTTGAACTCGGCGAGCCTGCGGCCCCATTTCCTCCGGTCCGCTGAGCGAATAAGGCAGGCCCACAATGACTCGCTCGATTTTTAACTCCGCTATCAAGCGGCCCAGCCGGGCAAAATCCTCCGCTTTTGACTTACGCTGTAACACGCTGTGGGGTGTGGCCAAAATACCGCTGTCGCTCAGCGCAATACCAATGCGGCGCTCCCCAACATCCAAAGCCATCAAGCGCATGCTAACTCAGTTGCCATCGGCTACTAGCACCACTGCCTCTTTGATGACCACCTCAATGCGATACGACAAGTAGGGCAGCCGCCCCAACCATTCCACAAACCAATCGGGCTGCAACTCTACCCCCGGCACAGTCGCCAGGTCATACCGCTGATTTAACAGGTTTTGGGCGTCCCCAATCGGCAGCCAGACGATATCTCCGGCAACTTCATGCTTATCAATCACCGGCACCGCCAACCCCGAAGCGATAATGCGAAAGGTAACAGTCTGATCTGTGATGTCCAACACCTCGCCGGCTCCAAAATGCAGCCCTCTGGTATCCAACTCGTAGCCGGGCGGTACTTGTGCTTCCAGGGCGGCCAGGGCCAGCCGGTTGGCATTATAGCCCCCCACCACCGTGCCGCGCACCACCGCCTGCATTTCACCACCAAACGTATCGGAAAAATCACCCGCAAACTCGCGGTATTTTATGTCGAGCACAATTACCTGGAGCGTTTCCGGCGAGATAAACTCCTGCTCGGCCAAAGACTCTTGAAGCTGTCTCAAACCTTCCTGCTGAATTTTTTGGCGTAAATAAGCCTCCAGGCGGGCCTTGTCATCCTGCACCACAATTTTGGCCGGCTCCATGGAGCCGCCCGAAAACCCTTGCTCGTTGATCACCCGCGCCCGCACCCCAAAGGAGGGATCTTCAAAGCGGTTAACCTGCCCGGCCCGCACATTGCTGGCCGGCCCAGGCTCCACCGCAATCACCAGCGTCGGAGTCGAAGTAGCGCCCTCCCCTGGGGGGATGGTTGTTGTGTAAGCCGTTAAAAATTGAAGGGGCTGCCCTGCTGAAGTGGAAAGGGTGGTACTGACCGGGATAAGCTGCGGCTGGTCGGTGCGGTTGATAAAGGTGACAGTTCCCTCGGCCTTGCCTACGGGAGCCAGTTCGGTCTGGGTTGTCTCAATTTCACCCGACAGAGCCAGTTCTACCTGGGCTGTCCGGGCCGGAAAAGTGAGCGTTTTAAAGTCAACCGATTTGACCGTAGGATCAGCTTTGACCACCAAGTTGGTTTCCAGTGGCTTGGCGACGGGAATCAGCGTAACCGTAGCCTGGGGCGCCAGGGCAAAAACGCCCACCACCAGCGCCAACGCCAGCACAGCCACCAGGATCAACGCCCCAAGCTGCTGCCAGATATTAATTCGCCCGCTACCCTGAACAACCCGGTACTGCTTGTGTTTGGCCCGTTTGCCCGCCCTATTTCCGACCTCTACCGGGGCCGGCGCAACCGGCGGCAAGGTTGTTTCGGGCGTAGCCACCGGCGTTTCCGCCGTAACCCAGCCCGACCATTTAGCAAGCTGTAGATTGCCAAAGGCCTTCACCCCCGCTTCTCTGGCAAAATCCCGCACCGTTGGGTGATCGCTCACAATCGCCATCTCGACTGCCCTGGTTTGCACCGCGCGGGCCAGCAGCTTCATATTAACCAGGCTTTGCAGCGCCTTATTTTTGCGCGGGACAACCAGCAGCAACCGCTTGATTCGCCCGTTTCCGGCCGGGGATGGGGTTAAGGCAAAATCTATTCTACTTCTGATAGACGTAATATCGTCTGTGCCTTCCAACTTAATAACGATCTGTTCCATAAGAATAAGAAATAAGAAATAAGAAATAAGAATTACCCAGCGGGCTTAATTCGTTCCCACACTGAGTTTTAACTCGTTCCCAAACTGACGCACAGGGTGGGAACGAGAGACTTCTAATTTCTTATTTCTTAATCTCTTGCTGCTCCTTATTTACTAAGGTAAACCAACTATCAGGCTAACTGCCAGCCCATACAAATTATAATCCAAACCGGAGGTTAAATCTTTAGTTCCCGCCAAAACCTGATTACCCAGCCAGGTTACTTCCGGCGCGCGCTGGAATGGGACCGGATCAGAGCGAAGCAGTTTGTCCAGCCCTGGCAACAAACTCCCCCCGCCGGTCAAATAGATTTTCCAGGGTAACGGTTTGCTACCCGAAGCTTCGGCAAAAAACTCCATCATTGCATCGTACCAGCGACAGCGTGCGCTATGTATCTGACCTTCAAGTTGATCGGCTTCAGACTGAGGCAGTTCATCGGCTGACCAGGTCCGCTTCAATTTTTCAGCCCGGGTTGTTTCCAAACTCATGGCCTGAGCCAGATTTTGGGTAAAAAAGGCCCCGCCAAATGGAGTAGACCCGGCTGCCACCAGCGTATTGTCTCGAATTAAACAAATATCTGTCCCTGACAGGCCGATATCCAGAATGATCGCTTCGGCGTGAGGGGTTGTCGCTGCCAATCCCTGCGCTGCCGCCACCACATTGGCCACTTCCAAATCCAGCCGATTCGCCAGCACCTGCAGCGCCCGCAACGCTCCGGCTTGAGCTGCCACTCCAAAAACGGAAAACGACACCTCCTGGCCGGTCAACCCCAACCCTTCCAGCACCAAATGCTCATCCAGCCGAATCCCGGCATCGGTGACAGCCAAGGCTTGCCACTGCCCCCCCTCAACCGGCAAGTTGGCTAAACTCTGGCGCACCAACCGCTCGGCTCTGGTTCTGAGGCCAGACAACTCTTTGGGCGTGATCGGTTCGTGGGGTTTGGGCCGGGTCTGCTGGACGGTAAATAACTTGCCCACCGTCGCTCGACCGGCCAGAGCAAAAATTACATCGTCGGGTACAATTTTATGACCAACTATACTCTCGGTGCTGTCCTCGGCCTGGGTAAGGGCAGCATTAACCGGAGCCGTCACGGCTGCGGCCTCGAGCCGACCGCCGGTGATATCGTGGCCGCCGGTCTCGGCCAAGCCATAGCCAATAATTTCGACTTCCCCTGTCTCCGGCGCTACCCGCGCCACCAGCGCTTTGACCGTATCCCGGCCAATATCAACCAGGCTGTAGGCCGTCGGCCTATGTTTGCTCCTTTGAGGAAACCGGCGCAGGAATTGCATAGGAACCAAATTTAGAAATTAGAAATAAGAATTAAGAAATGAGCTTACAGTTTTCTAATTTCTATTTTCTTATTTCTGGTTTCAACTCACCGCCTCGCTGACCAAACTATCCACCTTCGCCAGCGCATCGCCCAAATAAGCTGCATCCTTGCCGCCGGCCTGAGCCATGGTCGGTTTGCCACCGCCGCCCCCGCCGACGACCTGAGCGACTTCTTTGACCAGTTTCCCGGCATGCAACCCACGTTTGACCAGATCATCGGTGACGGTGGCAATGATGGTGGGCTTACCTTCCAAGACAGCCCCCAAAACCACCACCCCGGAGCCGAGCCGGTCCCGGAACCAGTCGCTCATTTCGCGCAGCAAAGTAATGTCGGGCGTGTCAACTTGCAGCGAAATCACTTTGATGCCTTTGACCTCACGAGTTTTGGCTAAAAGTCGTTCAAATTCCACCCGCGCCAGCTTGCGCTGCAATTCGCGCAGCTTTTTCTCCTGCTCCTGCACCTGGGCCATCAGCGCAATCGAGCGGCGATACACCTCTTCCGGGGACACCCCCAAAAAAGCTGCCGTTTGCTCCAGCGTGACCAACCGGCCCTGGATCAACTCTTGCGCCGCCCGCCCGGTGACGGCCTCGATGCGGCGCACTCCCGCCGCCGCGCTACCCTCGCTGGTAACGTGCAGCGCTCCAATCTGAGCGGTTCTTTCGACGTGGGTGCCGCCGCACAATTCACGGCTGTACGCCTGACCCTCGGCCCCAATCTGCACCACCCGCACCGTATCGCCATATTTTTCGCCAAACAGGGCCATAATCTCGCCGCCGGCAATAGCCTGTTTCAAAGCGTTGTAACTTTTCTGGGTGGCCTTGACCGGAAAATCGGCCAGAATCGCTTCATTCACCGCCCGCTCGATCTCGTCCAGTTCCGATTGGCTGACCATCTGGGTATGGCTAAAGTCAAACCGCAGCCGATCCGGGGCTACCAGCGAGCCAGCCTGGGCGACATGATCGCCCAGCACCCGGCGCAGTTCGCGGTGCAGCACGTGGGTGGCGGTGTGATTACGCATAATATCCCAGCGGCGCTCGTAATCTACAATGGCCCAGGCCAGGTCGCCACTGCTGATAACGCCCTCAGTGACAACCCCCCGGTGGACAATCAAGCCGTTGACCGGCTTGGCCACCTCACTGACTTCCATCGCCCATTGGGGAGTAGTTTCGGGGTTAGCGTAGTGAGCAATTTCGCCCACGTCCCCCACCTGGCCGCCCGACTCGACGTAGAAGGGCGTCGCCGCCAGCACCAGTTCGATTTTTTGCCCTTCCCCGGCGTTGGGGACCACCGTCCCATCGCGCAAAATGGCGACCACCGAACTGGGTAGTTCAGTGCCATCGTAGGGATTGTAAACGACGCCGCTTTCGGGCAGTTTGCCCTCACTTTTGAGCCGGTCAAATAACCCGGCGTAGACTTGCAGCGCATCCACCGCAATTTCGCCAATCTTGTCGCCGCCCGATATTTCGGTGTGGCGATCAAACGCCTTCTCGTAGCCGGCTTCGTCAATGCTAAAGCCATACTCCTCGTCGGCAATGATGCGGGTCAAATCCTTGGGGAAGCCATAGGTCGCGTACAGCTTGAAAACATCGTCGCCGGGTATCTGATTTTTGCCGGCCGCTTTCAATTTTTCAACCAGCCCGGCGATGAGTTCCAGGCCGTTGGTAAAGGTTTTCAGGAAACGCTCTTCTTCCTGGGTAATCACGTTGAGGATAAATTGGCGGCGCGCCTTCAGTTCGATGTAATGGTCGCCCATCTCCTCGATCACCTTTTCGGCAATTTTAGCCAAGAAGGGACCCTCGAAGCCGGCCAGCCGGCCATACCGCGCCGCCCGCCGTAAAATGAGCCGCAGCACCGAGGCTCGCCCTTCATTGCCGGGCATGACCCCATCGCCAATCATAAAGGTGATGGCCCGGCCATGGTCGGCAATCACCCGGTAGGCAATCAGATGTTCCTGCATCTGCGCCTCGGAATGGCCCAGCAGCGCCTGGATGTGGCGCATAATTGGCATAAACAGGTCGGTTTCGTAATTGGCCCGTTTATTCTGCACCACCGAGACAAGCCGCTCCAGGCCCATGCCGGTGTCCACGCCCGGTTTGGGCAGGGGCGTCCGGGTGCCATCGGCCGCCTGGTTGAACTGCATAAAGACCAGGTTCCAGATTTCCAGCCAGCGCTCGCAGCCGTTATCCAAAAAGACCGAGCAGTCGGGCTGGCCGCAGGTGCAAAACTCTTGGCCCCAATCGTAATGCAGTTCCGAGGTGGGGCCGCAGGGGCCAACATCGGCCATTTGCCAGAAGTTGGTTTTATCGCCCATGCGATAGACGCGGGCCGGGTCAATGCCCATCTCTTTGGTCCACAGGTCAAAGGCTTCGTCGTCGCCGGTGTGGACGGTGTAATAGAGCCGGTCGGGGGAGAGGCCAAAAACTTTGGTCAAACATTCATAGGCAAAGCGAATGGCATCGCGTTTGAAGTAGTCGCCCAGGGAAAAATTGCCCAGCATCTCAAAAAAGGTGTGGTGACGCGGCGAAGGGCCGACATTTTCCAGGTCGTTATGCTTGCCGGAAACGCGCATACATTTCTGAGAAGTAGTAGCCCGCTTGTAAGGCCGCTCTTCCAACCCCAGAAAGGCATCCTTAAACTGGACCATCCCGGCGTTGGTAAACAGCAGGGTCGGGTCATCCGCCGGCACCAGCGAAGAGCTGGCCACCACCGTATGCTTATTTTCTTCAAAGTAATCTAAAAACGCCTGCCGAATCTCGGCGCTAGTCATCGTCATAGGATTTTACCTCTGGGGAAGTAAGGAATAGGGAGTAGGGAGTAAGGAGTAGGGGAGAAAACCCTTACTACCTACTACCTACTACCTACTACCATTTTGCTACTAAATTCTAGTCTAATTGGGGGGGGATGTCAATTAAGATGGATTTGGCGCAGGTTGGGCGTAAATGCTCAAATTCCTATTTCTTCTCAACCTAATAGCGTGTATAATCCTGGAACGTCAGGCAGTATATCCACGCAGTTCATATTAAAATCCAGGCGAATAGATAGCATCTCAGGTTAAGCATGAGAAAGCAAATTCGATTTTTGGCCCTGCTGCTGGCAATCAGTTTTGCCCTGACCACCTCGCTGTTCTGGACCTATGAGCACACCGTCAACCCCGGTATCAAGTCCTTTGGCGATGTGGTCTGGTGGTGGGTGGTCAGTTCCACGACGGTGGGCTACGGCGATATTGCGCCCCACACCACCCAGGGACGGATTGCTGCTGCTATTACCTTTATTGTGGGCATCTACCTTTACACCAATTTCATCACCCTCACTGCCAATTCGGTAGACCAGTTTGTTAACCGCGACCGTTTTGGTATGGCCCCGATCAAGGCCAAAAACCACCTGGTTATCTGCGAGTACACCGCCTTTGCCGACGAACTGCTGCAAGTGCTGCATTGCTACCCGGAACTGGCCCAGCGCGAGGCCGTGATTATCTCTGACCTGGTTACGGTCAATCCCTATCCCCAGTACCACTTTGTGCGCGGCGTGCCGATCAGCCCGGCGGCGCTGCAGCAAGCCAACATTGGCGAGGCGGCCTACATTTTTGTGTTTGCCAACGCCCGTTTTCAGGAACCCGACCTAAAAACACTGCACACCGTTTCGCGCATCCAAAAGCTCAACACTCACGCTACCATTTTTGTCGAAATGCACAAGCCCAAATCCGAATTTACCGAGCACCTGCTTGGCCCCATTGTCGTCCTCGACAGCAAAAAGCTGTTGGAGTCGGTGCTGCGCCACGAAGCCCTCGATTTATCGGCCTATTTCCCCCGCGCCGATATACCCCCCCAAACCATTGCTCCCCGCGAAGCAGTATCCGAGGGATAAAAAGCAGGAGTCACAAAGCTTGCTTTGTGTTCAATCCAAAGCAAGCTTTGGACTCCTTTATTTCTCAAAACAAAAAGCCCCGCTTAACTCGCGGGGCTTTCAGATATGGCGATGAAGGTTAAATGCTGTCAACAACGGTTCGGGTGCGCCGCCCCTTTTTGAAGCGGCTGCGGAAATTGGTGACAGCTTTGCGTACCGCCGGCAAACGCAAGATGAGCAGCAGCGCTACCGCCGCGCCGTACAACAGCGGCTCACGGATATCAGATTTGACCAGCCAGACGTAATGAATTACGGCCAAAATGCCGGCCAGGTAAACCCAACGATGCAGCCGCTTCCAATTCTTGCCCAGCCGGCGCATCCAGCCCTGGGTCGAAGTGACAGCCAGCGGCAGTAAAATCAAAAAGGCGGCAAAACCCACCAGGGCATAACGTTTTTCAAAAATCGCCTCGTACAACAACCCCCAATCAAAGCCATAATCCAACCCGATAAAAATCAGAAAATGCAGGCTCACGTACATAAAAGCGTACAAACCCAGCGGCTTGCGTAGCGGCAGCGCCTGCTTGAACCCAAACAGCGTATTCACCGGGGTGCAGGCCAGCGACAAGACCAGCAAAATCAAGGCCGGCTTGCCGGTGCGAAAAGTAATATCCTGGATAGGATTGACCGTGAGGTTGTCAAACCAATAATCCCACAACAGCCAGGCCAGCGGCGTGACCGCCCCCACGTGCGTTAAAATGCGCAGCCAGTTTTTTCTTAGTGTGTTCATTAAATGCCTTCAGTGTAAAAATTTAGAAATAAGAAATGAGAAATAAGAAAATCCTTATTTCGGGATGGTTCAATTACGGGCTGAAATAGGTTGACACTTTTGGTACCTTAAAAAATAAATTATCCTGGCTGGGTAGCCGTCGTGGGTGGGAACAACTGGTCTAACACCTCCGCAAGAGAAAGAGCATCCGACACACCAGCCAACTCCAGGGGGCTAGAGCCGCTGCGCTTGCCCCGTTCAAACTGGTGGTGGTTCCAGAAGAGTTGGAGCAAGGGTAGTAACCATTGGGGCATGCCCCGGTGAGTCTGTAAGTGGGGGCGCAGCCAACTGTGCAGGGACTCGGCCAAGCTGGAGGAGCGGTGGAAGAGGCCCAGGGTCTCCCAGACGAGCGGCACGATAGAGCGGAGGGCTGCGGGCAGGTCAGTCTCAAGGTTCAAGTTCAAGGTGTGGCGGTGTTGCCAGGTCCACAGGACAAAAGCTTGGGTGTCAGCCGCCAAGTTCTTGAGCAGCGGGGTCAGGTGTTGCTCCAGCCACGCCAACGGGGCCAGCAGTTCGGGTAACTTCTGCTGAAGATCGTCGGCGAAGGTGGTAATGTCTGCCTGGCCCAATTCCTTGAGCAGGGTGATAGCCGTTTCCAGGGTGGCTTTGGTTGTGGCGACGGCGACCAGTTGATGGCTGGGGGTGAGAGGTTCCAAAGCCTGCCGCACTTCCGCCAGCAGCCACGACCAGGTGTCGAAGGTGGTGATGGCTTGGGTGGCCTCGACCTGAGCCTGAGCCAAGGGGACCTTGCTGGTGAGCCGCCGCCCCCGCCGCCGGATCAGTCCTCGCGCTTGCAACTCGGCTCGACGCGCCCGTTCGGCGGTGTCGATGGCCCGGTAGGCGGCGCCTTCCAGCCGTCGGCTCAGGCGATGAGCTTCTTGCAGCAGGTGAAACAGGTCGGGCCGCAAGGGTAGGGCCAGTTTGGCTTCCCGCACCCCCGCCCGCAGTCCGGTGCCCCCGTCACAGGCCAGGTCCTGGAACTGGATGCCCCGTTCGACCAAATCCAGGTAAGTCAGCCCCCAGGTCGTCCCATCGCGGTGCTCCGCTGGGGTCAAGTTCAGCACCAGGAAGGACCGCCCGTCCACCACGGTCAGACACGGTTGCCGGCCTTGAAAGATTTCGTCGGCCTCACCCAGAATCGGCACCGGGATCACCACGGCTTGATTATAGACCGCGGCCTGCTGACCCGCCGCCTGAAGCGTCTGGCTGATGTAGCCGACCGACCGCTCCACCCCCAACAGCAGTTCCAGCCCGGTTTGGATCCCTCGTACGCTCCCGGTTAGCATCGGCCACAGCGCTATGGCCCGCTGGATGAAACTGGAACTGATGTCCAGGCTTTGTTTGAGCGGACAGGGTCCGGGGTCATGCGGCTGCAAGGTTTCTTGCAAGCTCTGCATCGCTTTATGGCGCCACTCGTACAACAGCGTCCGGGATACCCCATAGTCTTGCGCCAATTGGCTGGCTCGCCCCCACCCACGTTCGTGGGCGCTCAACACCATCTCGACCGTGATTTGCATCCGGGTTGACAAATCCAACCCAGCTATGCGATACTGTGCCATTAGGAGCCTCCTTCTTTCAGGTTTGATGTGGTCTCGTAACCCTTATCTTGCCTGAAAAGGTGGCTCCTGTAAACCTATTCTGTTGTTAATGTGTCAACCTATTTCTGAACCATCCCCTTATTTCTTACTCCCTACTCCTTACTCCTAGTAATTCACCTTCAAATCCATATCTTTATAAAGGTAAGCCACTTCCTCTTCGTAGCCGTTGAAAGGCAGGGTATCGCGCCGGCCAAACTCGCCGATGCGGCGCTCGCTGGCTTGAGACCAGCGCGGGTGATCTACCATGGGATTGACGTTGGCGTAAAAGCCGTACTCGTTGGGCGCGGCCGCCATCCACAGCGAAGTCGGTTGTTCGGCCACCAGCTCGATTTTAACGATAGACTTGATACTCTTGAAACCATACTTCCAGGGCACGACCAGGCGAATGGGCGCGCCACTCTGCGGCAGCAGTTCCTTGCCGTACAATCCAGTGGACAAAATCGCCAAATCATTCATAGCTTCATCCAGGCGCAGTCCTTCGGCGTAGGGCCAGGTATACCAGGCGCTGTTCTGGCCAGGCAGTTGCTCCGGGTCGTACAAAGTTTCAAAGCGAACATACTTGGCCTGGGAGGTCGGTTCAACTTCTTTCAGCAGTTCGGCCAGGGGAAAGCCCTGCCAGGGAATGACCATAGACCAGGCTTCGACACAGCGCAGGCGGTAGATACGCTCTTGCTGAGTAAATTTCTTGAGGATGTCTTCAAAGCCGTAGGTCATCGGCTTGTTGACCAGCCCACCGACCTCAACCGTCCAGGGCGAAGTTTTGAAATCTTTGGACAGCGAAGCCACAGCCTCTTTGCTGGTCGAGAACTCGTAAAAATTATTGTAATTGGTGACCGACTCAAAGGGCGTCAATGCATCACCCAACTCATCGGCGGTGGCGCTGATTTTCAGGTCCTTGGGCGTATCCTCTTTCACCGCGCTGCTTTGTGTACCGCACGCAGCCAGCAGCGCCGAACTGGCGGCCAACGCCCCAATCCCAACCATAAATTTGCGCCGGGATAGATAGATATGTTCCGGGGTAATTTCAGATGAGCGAATCTTTATCATAATTCCTCCTCACACCAAGATAGTCTGGCAAACTGAACTTTCGTTACATTTTAAGAAGGAGATTGGAGATTAAATAATCTCCAATCTCTAATTTCCAACTATCCTGACTATAAGCCAACTTTATTACCAAATTATTAAGCAGTCTCAATGGATCCAAATTTGAGGAGCCAGCACGCCCACGTGCGGCGGTGTTCGGCATGTGGGCGTGCCCGCTGCGCGTCCTCGGAAAATTGGATCCACTGAGTCTAAAATTGGCAACAACTTCCAAAATTGGTATCATGCCGCTGATAGTTGTATAGGTATAAGAAGTAAATAACCTATCTGTTGGGAGCTTGGAGATCGTTAACCTGAATCTCCAAGCTCTAATCTCTCTTTGTTAACTCTGGAGCGGATCAATGTTTCAGCCAAAAAGGCAGCGCAGCGCGGTGGGAGTCATCATCCGCATCACTGTTATGGCGCTGCTGGTTTTTTCTTTCATTGCCATTGTCATTGTCACCGCCATTACTTTACTCACCGGCGATACGCTGGCGAGCAATCCGGCGGCTGTTTTTGGGGCTTCGCCCCGGCCTCAACCTGGCCCAACCCCGACCATTGCCCCCCTGGCGGCGGTTACCCCCGGTCCGGTCGAGTTGACCCCCTTTCGCAGCGTGGCCCTGGGCTTCACCGCCGATTATCCCGCTGGCTGGCGCAAAAAGGAAACGGCGCTGCGGGTCATCTTTGCCCCAACCATAGCCGGGCTTGAACCGGGCCAGTTGGCCGAACCGGCCCTCTGGGTCGGCATTCCCGCCGACGGCAGCTTTGAGCCGGCTCAAATCCTTGCCAATATTTTAACTGACTTTCCAGCCAATACCAAACGCTCCAATCAGGGTGTGGCTACGGTCGCCGGAATTTCCTGGACGATGGTGGATTTATCCTTTGAGGATGGGGCTGCCGGTCAGCCGGGTTTAGCCAGGGTGGCCACAGCCAGCCACAATGAGGTCGGCTACTTTGTGGTGGCAGTGGCTTCAGCAGAAGAGTGGCCGGCGGCCAAAGCAGTCTTTCAAGCCATGCTCAACAGTTTCCGCTTTACCCAGGAAGCCGTCATCCGGCCCACCGACGCCAGCCCGCCGCCCACCCCAACCCCCAGCCCCACCCCGCGCGTCTATATTGTCCAATCCGGCGATACCCTGGGCGGCATCGCCTTGCAGTTCGGCGTCACCATCGAAGCATTGGTTACGCGCAACGGCCTGGAGGATGAGCGATTCATTCGCAGCGGGCAGAAGTTGATTATTCCGAACAAAAGAAAGTAAAAGTTGGAGGGATGGAAGAATGGAAGGCTGGAAGGTTGGATTTTTACCAACCTTCCAACCTTCCCCATAAAACTGATGAACCACACTACTCAACCCAACATCAAAGCAGTTCTTTTTGATTGGGATATGACCCTGGGCGCAGCCCTGGGCAACATCTCCTCGGTGGAGCGGACAGCGGCGCTGCTGCGGCACGTCGGGTTGAACTATTCTATGGAAGCTATTGAAGCCGCCAGAGCGCAGCGCCAGGCGCGTATCGAACAAGGGCAGTTACCCGGCCCGCTGGCCCCCCAAACCAAAGAAGGCTTGATTGTTTATTACCAGCAGCTTTTGGCGCTGCTCGACCACCCACAGCCATCGGCTGACCTGGGTGAGCAGGTTTATAACGCCTACGCCCATCTGGCCTTTGTTTTTTACCCGGACACCCTGCCCACTTTTCGCGCGCTGGCCGCGCAGGGCGTTCCCCTGGGCATTATCACCAACCACTCGCCCGCCATCAGGCCGGTCATCGAAGCGGAACTGGGCGCCTTTGTTTCCCCGGAAACTATTCTTATCAGCGGCGAGCTGGACCTCTACAAGCCCGAACCGGCTATTTTTAGACAAGCGGCGTCTCGGCTTCAAATTCCCATCGAGCATTGTTTATACGTGGGCGACAACCTGGAGGTGGACGCCCTCGGCGCAATTACCGCCGGGTACGGCCTCGGCCTCTGGTGCGACCGTTCCGCCCAGCCCGCGCCGGAAAATCTGCCGGATGGAGTTCACCGCATCACCGATTTGGAGCAAGTCATTCCTTATGTAGTAGACGGCAAACGGTAGACGGTAGACGGGGAAGAACGCTAACCACTGATTACTGATAACTGATCACTGAAAGAACTGATAATGCTTTCCGCAAAAACTGCTTTCACCCAAGAATTGGACCGACCCGATGCCCAGCTCAACCTGGCGCGGGCGGCCTTGCTGATTTCTGAACACATCAATGAGCCGCCTGAATTAAGAATTTGACATTATTGGAGGTTATACGTAAGATAGGCCGTCTGAGGTCAACGCTTACTCAAGGGCCATGCAAATTAAAAAAAAGTAGACGACAATGAAATAACGGTTGCGGAAGAGGAAAGCCTGGCTTCGCCTCCGCCCCTGCCGCCCGCATCAGTAGGGCGGGTCTCGGCCAAAAAACGCCGGGATGGCGGTTGGTGGCTGGGCGGTTTTTTGTTTGGGTTTGTCATCGGCCTGGCGCTCTCGCTGGTGTATGGCTGGGTACTCGACCCGCGCCCGCTGCCCATCGGCCCGGCGGATTTGCGACTCGCCCACAAGGAAGTTTACCTGCGGCTCATCGCCGCTGCTTTTTTCCACGAGCGCGATGAAGAACGGGCGCAAGCCAGATTAGCCAGCCTGGAACAACCGGAAGTGGGTCAGCTGTTGGTTCATGTGACCGAGCGTTACATCGCCGAAGAACGGGACCCGCGCGATATTATCGCCTTTGTCACCCTGGCCGACGCCTTGG
The DNA here is from genome assembly GCA_015075405.1 of Anaerolineales bacterium. Lineage (GTDB taxonomy): Bacteria > Chloroflexota > Anaerolineae > 4572-78 > J111 > DSQQ01. Next base: position 1,493,523 of record JABTUK010000001.1, on the reverse strand, counting down.
GCCTGACCACAAGACCGATGGTCGCCTTTTTGGCTACGCCCACCCCTACGCCGACCTCCACCCCAACCCTTGCGCCCACCCCTACGCCGCGTCCTACCCAAACCCCAACCCCCGCGACTCTCATCCCAACGGCCACCTCCACCCGTCGCCCGACCCTGACCCCTACCCCGACCCTGACCCCTACCCGCAGGCCGACCCGCACCCCCACCCCAACCCCAACGCCTACCGTCGGGCCTGACTCGCCTTTTGGAGTTGCTCAATCGGTGGTTTTGTGTGATGAGACCAACGGTGGATTGCTAAGAATCTATGTTCGTGATAGACTAGGCGTAGGTGTGCCCGGCGTTGAAATTATGGTCAGTTGGGCTGGCGGCGAAGACCGCCTGTTTACCGGCTTCAAGCCCGATGTAGACCCCGGTTATGCCGATTTTCAGATGGCGCCGGATGAACGTTATCAAATCAAATTAGTGAGCGTTGCGGCTGAAGGCGCTGTACCCGAAGTGTCTCTCAGCGGCGACATTCTGTGCGCCAATTTGCCGGCGGGAATTGACCCATCCTGGCAAATTGTTTTTGAGCAAGGCGTCAGCAGGTAGGGGGGAACCCAGCGATTTACGATTTGCGATTTCAGATTTACGATTGTGGCCGAAAAACCCAATCGTAAATCGTAAATCCAAAATCGTAAATCGGTGTGCCTACTTGCGACGATTTTGGATTTTAGATTTTGGATAAAACCAACCCATTCAAAATCTAAAACCCAAGAGGGAAGGTTTTGCATTGAACGAAAACTTTATCAAAAATACGCCGCTTTTTGCCGATTTGACCGAAGAAGAACAACGGGCCATCGGCAAACGGCTGCGGCCCGAAGATTACCAGCCCAACGAGTCCATCTTTATTAAAGGGGGCGAAAGCAGCGCCCTCTACCTGGTCAAAGAGGGCTGGGTCAAGCTTACCGCCGACGATAAAGGGCCGGTGGTGGCTAACCTGGGCCCCGGCAGTCTGTTGGGCGAAACCGACTTTTTTCTGGGCCGGCCCTACGCCCTGACCGCCCGCGCCACCGGCAATGCCGTTCTGCTGGCGCTGGACAACAACGCCCTGGCCAATCTCATCGCCGAGCGCCCCGAAATTGGCCTGCACCTGGGCCTGGCCTTTGGGGCGGGCATTGCCCAATATCAAAAACGCCTGGCCCAACAACTGGCCGACATCCCCCTGCTGGAAAATCTATCCGACCGCGAGCGCAGCCTGCTGGCCCAGCACCTCACCCCGCAGCGCTACTTTATCGGCGAAGCTATCTACCGCAGCGGCGACTTGCCTACCGGCCTGTTTTTTATCGAGCAGGGCACGGTAAGGCTTCTGGGCGAAACCGACGCGGATTACACTGAACTGGCCGAAGGCGAAGCTTTTGGCGAAATGGCGGTGTTGTCTAACAAGCCGCACTCTAATACCGCCCAGGCCGCCAGCGAGGTTATCCTGTGGCAACTTAGCCCCACCGATTTTGCCAGCCTGACCGAAACTAATCCTTCCATTAAATCCAATCTCAGCCGCAACCTGCGCTCCAGTCTTACTGCGGCCGACCAGGCCGAAGCTATCAAAATCCTCAAGCGCATCCCGCTTTTCAAAGATTTGCCCAAAGACGCCCTCGGCGATGTGGCCCGGCTGTTGCTGCTGCGCCATATCCCTGCCGGTGAAACGGTTTTCAACCAGGGCGATCCGGGCGAAGCGATGTACATTGTAGATTCCGGCTCGATTGAAGCGATTACCGAAACGCCCGGCAAACCGCGCGAATTGGTAGGCCGTTTTGTGGACAGCGATTATTTTGGCGAAACGGTTTTGCTGACCGGCAAAACCCGCTCCTTCACTGCCTATGCTACCGCGCCCACCAACCTGTGGGGGCTTTATCGGGCTGATTTTGACCATCTGCTGGTTAAATATCCGCAGCTCAGTGTGGCTCTCAGCCGCGCCCTGCGCGAAAGCTTCAATGCTTCAGATACCTATTCCATCGAGCCGCACCTCAAAAAAGTGGCTTTGTTGGGCGGCCTGTCGCGCATGCAGTTGGATGAACTGTCGGCCCGGTTGCAGCCGCGCCGGTATCAACCCGGCAGTGCTATTTATTACGAGGGCCGCTCCAGCGACGAGATGTACTTTATCGAGCGGGGCCAGGTAGAACATTGGGCCAATACTATGCAAGGCCCGCTGCTGCTGGAAACTTTGGGCCAGAGTGATTTTTTTGGCGAAATCGCCTTGCTTTCCGGCAAAGGCCACCCGACCACCGCCTACGCCCTGGTTGAAACCGATATCTGGGTGCTGACCAAAAGCGATTTTGACGACTTTTTGCACCGCTACCCGGCCCTGGCTGTCACCTTTACCCGCATCCTGAGCGAGCGATTGGAACAGACCATGAACCGCCTGCGCGGAACCGCCCCTCAGCGAGGGCTGCCCCCCGGAACCGGGCCAGCCGCTGCGCCGCCTTTCCAGCCTGGCCCCCCGTCATCTTTTGGTCCGCCGGTTGGCCCGGTCAATCCCTCGCGGCCTATGCCGCCAGTTCGGCTGCACCGGGTGGGTCCAGGGCCGGCCTCGCGCCCTATGCGCGCCCTGCCGCCGCAAATCCCGTCGCCGCCACAACCGCCGCCCATTCATTCGCAGCATACGCAGGCGATTAAACCTGTCCCGCGCAGTCCGCAGCCCGGCCCGTCGCCGCACTCGCAGTTTACCCAGAGCATGCCGCCGCAGCGTCCCCCGATTCATTCCCAAAATACGATGGGCATGCCGCCCATTCGCTCCAGCGGTTTCTCACAGCCAACCCAATCTATGCCTGTCCAGCGGCCCGAACCCGCGCCAGGACGAGAGAAAAGCGGCCCCCAAAAAAGAACCAGAAAAGGGGACTCCCGCCCGGCTCCGGCGGGCCGGTCCAAACCGGTCTCAAAACAAAACCAACCCCAGGCCCGCCGAGAAAAGGCCCGCCGGCCTACGGTTGAAGGTCCGACTACGCCGCGCCCGCAATCGCAGCCACTCCTGCTGAGTGCGCCGCAAGCGATTCCCCAATCTCGCCGGGAAGGCAGTGACCCGCGCCGGATGATGCCGCGCTCGATGTCGAATCGGCGCATTGGGCAGTATCGCAACAGCTTTTCGGTCTGGTTTGCCAAACGCAGCCTGGGGGCTAAACTGCGGCTGCTGGCCTTTTTGCTGATTATCATCTGGCTGTGCGGCATTATGGCCCCCTCGTGGATTATCCAGGCCCTGGCGGCCAATTTTGAAGATAACGGCGCTTTACCCGGCGATAACCGCAGCATTGTCAATCAGGTTCGTCAAGATGGCGCCGTCGGGGCGATGGCCGCCCTACCGTTTGTGGAAACAGCTACGCCCACACCCACGGAGACGGCCACACCGACCGAGACGCCCACCCCAACCTCAACGGTAACAGAAACGCCCATTCCTACCTCGACGCCCACGCCGACTAACACTGCCACCCCAACCGAGACGCCCACACCTATTTTTACACCTACGCCTACCAGCACGCCCACCCGCGCCTTTACCCGCGCGCCCCTGCCGCCCACCGATACCCCCACCCCCGAAGCAACCCCAACGCCTGATGTGGACTTTGCCCTGGTCAGTATTCGCCAATTGACCCCCTGTGAAAATCACGGTAAGCACCATATTTTTGTCCATGTGATTGACGCCAGCGGTCAAGGTATCAATGGGGTGCCGGTCAAAATTCAATGGGCCCCGGTTGAAGATGGCTTTGTAATTGCCAAAACCGAAACCAAGCAGAATCTGCTGGGCCAGTTGGAGCCTGGGCATATTGATTTTGCCATGTTCAAGGGTACTTACATGGTTGAAGTTCAAGGGGGCACCAGCCAGATTGCTCAGGGCATTACCCCCGATTACGGCGTCAACGAAGCCTGTGGCGAAGACGGTACAGCCAACTCGCTCTACCACCAATCTTACGAGGTCATCTTCCAGCGCACATTCTAGCCTGAGCCAAAGTTTTGGAATGAGCCAGAGTCCAGAGGCAGTCTAATCGTCTCTGGATTTTTTGTTTCTCTCTTAATTGTGGTTATACTATTTCAGTAATTTGTTTATAAACTTGTGGTACACCACCGATAATGAAAAGGTAGCAGGTAGCAAGGTCGCAGAGCCGTATGATTTCCCTGTCTACCGTCTACCTTCTACCGTCTACTATTTTCAAGGAGATTTGAGGCATGGCTGTTGCTACCGATTTATTAGAAATTCTGCGCTGCCCTTACTGCGTTAGCGGCGCAACCCGCAAACCCGGCGATGACCCGGGCCGGCTGGAACTGGTTAAAAACGGGACCTGGCTGGTCTGTCAGGAAGCGGATTGTGGTCGCAAATATCCCATCAAAGAAGATATCCCGGTGATGTTGATTGACGAGGGCGACAAGTGGATCAACACCGCCGTAGCCGATTTGCCCCAGCCAGGTAAATTGGTGGAATAGTTAGTCAAAGGATTACTACTCAGGCTCATGTCATTTCGAGCGACGAAGGAGCGAGAAATCCTCAAGGCGCAACAATTAAAAGTAAGGAGTTGGGGATTTCTCCCTCCGGTCGAAATGAACATGCCTGAGCAGTTACGTCAAAGGATAAAAAATGAAGCGGATGTATCAAACCATAAGCCTGGCTTTCTTAATTTTGGGTCTTGCTGTTGTCCCCGGTGTGGCCGCCCAAGAGGCCATTCAAGTTGTTGATGAAGGGGTGGAGGCTAATTTTCGAGAGCATCTAACCTTCACCTTGAACGCCAGCAGCGCGGTTAAAATTGTCGAGGCCGACCTGCTCTATCAGGTCGTTGGGCAGTTAGCCACCTCACGCAATGAGGCTGAGTTTACACCGGGCGCTTCGATTGAGGCCGAATTCAAAATTGACCAGACCAAGCCGGAAAATTACATGCCGCCCGGCACCGAACTGAACTACTGGTGGAAAATTGTTGACGCCGCCGGCAATGAACTCAGAACCGAAAAGCAGACCTATCTCTACCTGGATAATCGGTATGAGTGGCAAACCCTGCAAAATGACCGGCTGACGCTGTACTGGTATGAAGGAAACGACAGCTTTGGACAGGCCCTCTTTGACCGGGCCAATGTCGCCCTGGATACTTTGGCCAGCGATGTCGGCATCAGCCTGGAAGACCCGATCAAAGTGTTTATCTACGCCAGCCATGAAGATTTACTGCGCGCGCTTTCTTCCAGCGCCCAGGAGTGGACCGGCGGGCAGGCGTTTACCACCTTTGGGGTGGTGGTGATTGGGGTGCATCCCAGCCAGTTGGATTGGGGGTTACGGGCCACCACCCACGAGATGAGCCATCTGGTCATCCACCAGGCCACCAACAACCCTTATCGCGGCCTGCCCCGCTGGCTCGACGAGGGCATTGCCGTTTACAATGAGGATACCGAGCAGTTGGTGGATGATTTTGCGCCCATCTTTGATGAGGCGGTCAAACGGAACGAGTTGATGACCCTGCGGACCCTGTCCAGCCCCTTCCCCGGCGACCCGCTTCTGGCCAATTTGGCTTACGGCCAGAGCGGAGCGGTGGTTAAATTTATCATTGACACCTACGGGCCGGAAAAGATGGGGGATTTGTTGTCTATCTTCGCCGAAGGTTCGCTGGATGATGAGGCTCTGGAAACGGCTTTGGGGGTCAATACAGATGGTCTCGACAACGCTTTTCGGGCCAGCCTGGGGCTGCCCCCCCTCCCCGGTACAGCCAATGATGCCCCGGTCGAGGTTCCCACCGAAGAGGCCGAGTCTGCCTCCGCCGAGATGGCCAACCCTGTGGAAAACAGCGGCCCAACACCCCAACCTGAAGCGGGACAAAGCTCAGCGGCAGAACTGCCCGCTGAACCAGCTCCCCCGGCTGAACCAAAAAGCAGCCCCTTTGGGCTGCCCTGTCTGGCCGGACTGCTGCCGCTGGCTATTTTTGGAGTGGCCGCGGCCATGCGTAAATTTTAATACTCATCTTCCTCCCAGCCGTGCTCGCCGATGAGGGGCACAAAGGCCACCGGAGCTAACCTCTCTTCAATAATTCTGTCACCGCGGCGCTGGAGGCGGAGCAGTTCCTGCTGCCGCCGGGGGCCGGTAGGAATAACCAGCATAGCCCCCTCTGCCAGTTGGGCCGGCAAAGGGGCCGGAACTTCGGGGGCGGCGGCGGTCACAACAATGCCATCATAGGGGGCATGTTCGGGCCAGCCATAGCCGCCATCGGCCACTTTGATTTCCACATTGTCAATGCCTAACGCATCCAAATTTTGCCGGGCTTGTTCGGCCAGTTCCGGGATGCGCTCGATGCTGTAAACCTTGGCCGCCATACGGCTGAGAATCGCTGCCTGATAGCCGGAACCGGTCCCGATTTCCAAAACGGTCGCTTGTCCGTCTGCCGATAATTGTAGCGCCTGGGTCATAAAAGCCACCATGTAAGGTTGGGAGATTGTCTGGCCGTAACCGATAGGCAGGGGTGTATCTTTATAGGCCTGGCCCCATAACTCCTCGGCCACAAAAGCGTGGCGCGGAAGTTCAGCCATAACCTGCAACACACGCGGGTCGGTGATGTAGCGCGCAGCCAACTGCTTTTCAACCATCCTGGCCTGAGCCTCGGCCAAGCTTGGCTTTTTACCAAACATAAAACCCTCCTCCTCCATTAAATCATACTTTACAATCAATAGCAAGAAGAAAAATTTGCCCTCTTTTGTGAATTTCGTTGCAACGGGATTTTGTAGCTCGCTGTCAATCGTGCTATACTGCTCCCTCGTTGTCTGCGGCCTCCCGGTGTCAAGTGTCACGTGTCAAGTGCCCCAAGCAAAGAAAAACTTGACACGTGATACTTAGAGCCTATCCGAAAAAGGGTAGGTGACGCATCCCTATGCGTCACCTACGGGGTTATTCGGATAGGCTCTTAAATACTTGACACTTCTGTGCCTTTTAAGGAGTAACGACTTTGTCCATTTTGACTGCTATTTACATTATTACCGCCTTGTGGCTGGCGGTGTATGCCTTTAATGCCTGGATACTGACCGGGCTGTTTCTCAAACACCGGCATACGTCTACCTCTTTTAGAGGAAGCGGACAGTCCCAACGGGACGACAACGAAAATGAAGACGAGAGACCGATGACCGCTGACCGGGTTATTAGTCATCGGTCTCCGGTCTCCCGTCCCCGATCTATTTTCACAAGAGAATGGCAGGAAAATGACTTACCCCCGGTGACAATTCAGCTTCCCATTTTTAACGAAGCTTTGGTGATAGAGCGTTTGATCGAAGCCGTTGCTCGATTGGATTACCCGGCTCACCTGCTCCAAATTCAGGTGTTGGATGACTCAACCGACGACACTACCGAAATAGCCCTGGCCAAAGTGGTGGAACAGCGGCGGCATGGGGTAAATATTGAACTGCTGCACCGCAGCGACCGGACGGGTTTTAAAGCCGGGGCGCTCAAAGCCGGCCTGGCGACGGCCAGCGGCGAGTTTATCGCCATCTTTGATGCGGATTTTGTGCCGGAGCCGGATTTTCTCCGCCAAACCATACCCCCCTTGCTGGACAATCCCCAGGTAGGTTTTGTGCAGACTCGCTGGGGCCATCTCAACCGGGATTATTCTTTGCTGACGGCCACCCAAGCCCTGGCTGTAGACGGTCATTTTGTGGTCGAACAAACAGCCCGCCAGCGCAGCGGCTTGATTATGGGCTTTAATGGCACCGGCGGCGTCTGGCGGCGCTCCTGCATCGAAGCCGCCGGGGGTTGGCAGGGCGATACCATTGCCGAAGACCTGGACCTGAGCTATCGCGCTCAACTGGCCGGTTGGAAACCTCTTTTTCTACTCGATGTGGTCGCCCCCGCCGAAATTCCGCCCCAATTGGCGGCCTTCAAACGGCAGCAGTTTCGCTGGGCTAAGGGTTCCATTCAGTGCCTCAAAAAATTGGGCTGGCAGGTGCTCCGTGCCCCTTTACCCTGGACAGTTAAGTGGCAGGCGTTGGTTCATTTGAGCAGCTATCTGGCCCACCCTTTGATGGTTCTGCTGGCCATTATCACCCCGATTTTGATGCTGACCGGCGGCACCAGCCAGATTCACTTTCCGCTCATCTACTTGAGCCTGCTCAGTATGGGACCGCCGGTGATGTACGCGGTGGCTCAAATGGTGCTTTATCCAACGCGCTGGCGGCAGCATTACAAAGTGATGCCGCTGCTGATATTTCTGGGCGGGGGGATTGCCTTGAGCAACACCAGAGCTGTGGCGGAAGCGATGTTGGGGGTCGGTAATGTCTTCCGGCGGACGCCTAAATTCAACCTGGCTACCGCCGCCGACCGCTGGCAAAGCAGCGCCTACCGCCTGCCGGCAGACCGGCTGTCTTTCGGCGAGCTGGCCCTGGGCCTCTATTCGCTGGTAAGCGCCGGTATCGCGGCGGTCAACGGCAATGCCTTCGCCATTCCGTTTATTTTGTTGTATGCCTTTGGGTTTGGATATGTTGGCTTGCAGGGAGTGTGGGAAACCCGCCTCGATAAAAGGTTTAAGGTTGAACGTTCAAAGTTTCGAGTTCAACATTCAAACGTTCAACCTGCCAACATTCAACATTAAACCGTTAGCCGTGCTTGCGCACAAAGTTGGCGATGCGTTCTAACGCCTTTTCTATTTTTTCGTAGGAAGTGGCATAAGAGCAGCGGACATACCCCGCCCCGCCGATGCCAAAGGCCCGGCCCGGAATAACTGCGACCCGTTCCTCGTCAAGCAGCCGTTCGGCAAATTCGGCATCGTCCATGCCCGAGCCGCGCACCGAGGGGAAGGCATAAAACGCCCCGCGCGGCTCAAAACATTTCAGCCCGATGCTGTTCAAGCCATCCACAATCAATCGGCGGCGGCGGTCGTAGCGCTGGCGCATATCCTCAACCGCTTCTTCCCCCTGAGCCAAAGCAGTCAAGGCCGCCTCCTGAGCGGTCGTGGGGGCGGACATGATGGTGTACTGGTGGATTTTGTTCATCGCGCCCAACAGTTCGGGCGGAGCGGCGGCATAACCCAGCCGCCAGCCGGTCATGGCGTAGGCTTTAGAAAAACCGCCCAGCAGAATCGTCCGCTCCCACATCCCCGGCAGCGAGGCAAAACAAACATGCTCGATGCCATAAACCAGCCGGTCGTAAATTTCATCGGAAATGACCAGAATATCGTGCTTTTGGGCCACCCGCGCTATCGCTTCGAGCGTTTCGCGCTCCAGCACCGCCCCGGTGGGATTGTTGGGGTAGCCAATGAGCACGGCTTTGGTGTTGCGGGTAATGGCCGCTTCGATTTCCTCAGCCGTGACCTGGAAGTTGTTTTCCACCCGTGTAGCAATAGGCACCGGCGTGCCGCCGGCCAGGGTGACTTCGGCTGTGTAGGCTACAAAGCACGGCTGCGGCACAATCACCTCGTCGCCGGGGTTGAGAATGGCGGTTAGGGCCAGATACATGGCTTCGGACACGCCGACCGTAATCAAGATTTCCAGGGCCGGGTCGTACTCGACCTGGTAAAGTTTCTGCAACTGTTTAGAAACGGCGTGGCGCAGCTCGATGGTGCCGGTGTTGGAGGTGTAGTGGGTGTGCCCGGCCCGCAGCGAGTTGACCCCCGCCTCAAGAATAGACTCCGGGGTCACAAAGTCAGGCTCGCCAATACCCAGCGAGATGACATCATTCATGGTCGCGGCAATATCAAAAAAGCGGCGAATACCGGAGGGTGGAACTTGTTGAACACGGTTTGAGATAAATGAGCGCATAGAATGTTTTTCGAGGCTAAGGCTAAGGCTGAGGCTAAGATATTGCTCAGCCTCAGCCTTAGCCTCAGCCTTCCCCTCTGATTAGTCAATTGTGAATGGTTAACGGTTTATAAGGCAGGCCGAAAGCTTCTGCGACGGCTTGATAGGTAATGTGGCCCTGATACGTGTTGACGCCGAGGGCCAGAGTTTTGTCGGCGCTTACGGCCTCGGCAAAGCCTTTATCGGCCAGTTTGATGATGTAGGGCAGCGTAGCATTGGACAGCCCCAACGTGCTGGTGCGCGGCACCGCGCCGGGCATATTGGGCACGCAGTAGTGCAGCACATCATCCACATAGTAGGTCGGTTCGGAATGGCTGGTGGGATGGGTGGTCTCCACACAGCCGCCCTGGTCTACAGCGACATCAATGATGACGCTGCCTTGCTTCATTTCGGCCACCATTTTGCGGGTCACTAACTGCGGCGCTTTGGCCCCTTTGACCAGCACCGCGCCCACCAATAGGTCGGCATAACGGACGGCGCGAGCAACCGTGTAAGGGTTGGCGGCGATAGTTTCAAAGTTGCCGTGCAAGATTTCGCTGAGGGTGCGCAGGCGATCCAAATTGATGTCCATCAAGCTCACCCGCGCGCCCATGCCCAGGGCCATTTGAGCGGCATTGGTGCCCACCACTCCCCCGCCGATGATAACCACGCTGGCCGGACGTACCCCGGGAATGCCGCCCAGTAGTTTGCCCCGCCCACCGGCATGCCGTTCCAGGTAGTGCGCCCCCACTTGAATGGACATCCGCCCGGCCACTTCGCTCATGGGGGTCAGCAAGGGCAGCGTCCCATTGGCTAACTCTACCGTCTCGTAGGCAATACCGGTTACGCCGCTGTCGACCATGGCTCGGGTGAGGGCTTCGGCGGCGGCCAGATGGAGATAGGTAAAGAGCACCAAATCAGGCCGCAGATATTTATACTCGGCGGGCAGCGGCTCCTTGACCTTGACCACCATGTTGGCCTGGCCCCAGACCTCCTCAGCGGAGGCAACCAGCGCGGCCCCGGCTTCGGCAAAATCCGCGTCGGTAAAACGGCTGCCCGCCCCGGCTGATTTTTCCACCAGCACCGTGTGTCCGTGTTCCACCAATTGGTGTATCCCGCCAGGCGTCATCGAAACCCGGTACTCATTATCTTTTATTTCTTTTGGTACGCCAATGATCATCTTTGATCTCCTTACAGGGTAGCAGGGTAACAGGGTAGCAAGGTCGCAGGGTAGCAAGGTCGCAAAGTAACAGCTTTGCTACTTGCTACTTTGCTACTTGCTATTTTGCTACAGAAAGTCAACATAAGCGGAATCGCCCAGGTTCATGTGGCGATAACGGCCCACCAAATCCACCTTCCGTCCAATCAGCGATTCACCCAGGGTGGCATCTTTGATGTAGGACTCTTCATCCACAATTGAATCGCGGATAATGCTGCCCTCGATTTCGCATTTGGCGGCGATAGTCACATACGGACCAACAATCGAATTTTTGATTTTGGCGGTGGGGTGAACATGCACCGGCGGGATGACGATGGAGTTGATGCTGGCTACTTCGGCGCTGTTGTCCATGTTGTGTTTGAGCAGGTAACGGTTGGTTTCCAGCACCGTATCCGGCTGGCCGCAGTCGAGCCAGACGCCGACCTCTTCCGGTCGAAACTGAGCGCCATCGTCAATCATCAGTTGCAGGGCGTCGGCCAGGTAAAATTCGCCTTTGGTTTGCAGATTTTGGTCCATCAGCGATTGGATGGCCGCCATCAACCGCTGGGCATCTTTGACATAATAAAGGCCAATCACAGCCAGGTTATCCTGCATGCTGTCCGGCTTTTCAATGAGCCGAGTGATAAAGCCCTGGTCATTAACCAACGTCACCCCAAAGCGGCGCGGGTCTTCCACCTCTTTGACGTAGATAACCCCATCACTTTTTTCCTGATTGAGCTTGCTCAGGTTTGCTTCAAAGAGGGTGTCTACAAAGAGAATAATGGTTGGTCCCTCGACCAACTCCTTGGCTAAATAAATGGCGTGAGCCTGCCCCAACAGTTCCTTCTGCTCGACGTAATAAGCCTTAAAATCGTAATTGGCGCTGACGTAGGTTTCAATCTGGTCGCCCAGGTAGCCGACGATAAAAACAACCTCGTCAATATTCAGCCCTTTGAGCTTGTCCAGCAGGTGGCCCAGCACCGGCTTACCGGCCACGTTGATCAACGGCTTGGGCTTGGTGTAAGTATGTGGCCGTAGCCGCGTGCCAAAGCCGGCCAGGGGGATGATGACTTTCATGAATATGTCTCCAATAATGTCACGACAATTTTATCCGAAAGCGTTGTTATGATAACTTCTCAGCCACAATTTCGGGCGCATAAACTTTGACTCCGTAAATTTGCTGCATCAGATTAGCCAGTTCCTGGGTGCGCTCAATAATGGCTTTCTGTTGAGCATCAATTGAATTCTTGAGCGCAATATTTGAGCCAGCTTGCCCGCCCAACTGAGCCTGCCTGTCTAACTCAAAGGCCAAATTTTTCATGTAAATATTGATTTGTTTAATAATACTCTGAATCTGGCTATCTATCATCTGCATTGAAAAGTCATCCACGCTGGGCAGGAGAATAACATTTTTTGTCGCTTGTGTCGTTGTGGCTTCGACTGGAGTCTCAACCGGTACCCCAACTGTACGCTGAATTTCGCCCCGGCGTATCTTGAGAAAATGATCGGCGGCAACAAAGAGCCACTTTAATTCTTCGTTGTTGGCATCTTTCTCTGTCGGAGTAAAACCGCCAATCTGATCCACCACCTTGCTCATCACCCCAATCCCGGCGGCAATTACGCCCACTTCCGGGGCTGTGCCTCGCCGCGGGCGGCCAGAGGTCGGCTCAGCCGTGGCGACCGGTTTATCGGTAATGCCCGGCGCCTGGATCGCCTTTTCACCAACGGCAGCTTCGGCTATCCCAGAACCGCCCAACAATCTACCAACAACATGATAGACTTTGTTAAAATTTTCCTCGGAGGGCGTTCCGTTAAAAGAAATGTACTGTGTCCCGGCCAATTGATACTGAATTGAAGGCGGCAATGGATTGACCTCCCGCCACAAGACGGGGAAAATTTTCTTTTTGTGATGTTCGGCCAGGTCAATCTCTTTGCGGACATTGTCAGAAGCGGCCGACTCGGGTGAGAGGACGAGCAAAAAGACTTTGCAGTTCATAATGCCGGTCACAATAGACTCTCGCCATTGGGTCGCCCCTTCGATGCTCTGCTTGTCGAACCAAACCGACAACCCTCGGCTGGTTAACTTTTGATACAACTGCTGCACAAAATCGAGATTCTTGGTCGAGTAGCTGATAAAAACATCTTGTCCCTGGGGAGCAGCGTCCGGTTCGGCGGCGGGGGATGGTTCGGGAGTGCGGGTGGGCGGCTGCGACACAGCCGGTTCGGGCGTGACTGATGTAGCCGGAGCGCTGGACGGTGCGTCAAGAGTCAGTAAGGCGCTGTGTTCAGCGTATTTGGCCGGATGGTTTTTCTGCAAAAAGGCCAATAACTTATCAAGCTGATTATTCTGGGCGCAGTATTGGGTCAGCACGTGTGCCCGCTTTTTGAGGGGCATATCTGGCTCAAACTTGACTTCCTTGAAATAGTCATCAGCAAAAAACTCAATTTCGTCAGCATCAGGGAAAACTTCGGTCAAAAGGTTGCGGATAGCACCGGTATCATAATTAGGCATGATTGCTCCTCCTCGAACTCCAATTAGCTGGTTGAGCCGAATGTACGCTCTATTTTAGCATACCTTAACCCTGCCTACAATCTGCAAGACATAATTTACCTCATTTGCCCCTGTCTTCAAAGCGTGATATAATTTGAGGATGATGCGTGATGCGTGAAACGTGAAATTTCATCACGTTTCACGCGTCACGTTTCATCTTTTTATAAACTAGGGGCCTGAGCCTGGCGCAGGGGTGTGTCGGCCCATCGCCCGACAAGCGAAGGAGATTATTTCGTGTCACTGACCCAAACCCAAAAGCAGGAAATTATTGAACAGTTCAAACTCAAAGAGGGCGATACCGGTTCATCCGATGTCCAAATTGCCCTGTTGACCGCCCGCATCAACCAGCTTCAGGAACACCTTAAAACCCACAAGAGTGATAACAGCTCCCGGCGCGGGCTGCTCAAGCTGGTAGGTCAGCGCCGGCATCACCAGGAATACCTGAAAAAGAAAGACCCGGCTCGTTATCAAGCCGTCATTGAACGGCTCGGGCTGCGGAAATAACTCCATCTTATGAGGTCGTAAATTTTCAAACGAGTAGAAATGGGCTATACAATGCCCTTCTACTCGTTTACTTTTATCAAATCATTTTTTTAGCGACTCCAGCCGGGACCCAGGCATTGGATAAAGCGACAGAAACAATTGAGAAATAAGAAATAAGAAGTAAGAAGCTAAACTCCATTACTTCTCTATCCCTACTCCTTACTACCTACTACCTACTACCTACTACCTACTACTTACTCCTTATTCTCATTGTCTCTGTAATTTTCTCCAGTTCCTGACCTCCCCCGGAGTCAAAACCCTAAGGAGGTTTATCGTATCATGTCTAAACCACAACCCCATCGTTTTGTTGCCAAATTGGGCAACGACGAGCTTATTTTTGAAACCGGCGTTTTGGCCGGTCAAGCGGGCGGCGCAGTCACGCTCCGTTCCGGCGACTGTCTGCTGCTAACCACTGCTACGGCTTCCAACAATGCTCGTGAAGGCATAGACTTTTTTCCGTTGAGCGTCGAGTTTGAGGAAAAGTTGTATGCCGCCGGACGCATCCCCGGCAGCTTCTTTCGACGCGAAGGCAGGCCCGGCGAAGACGCCATTCTCACCGCTCGCCTGACCGACCGCCCCCTGCGCCCGCTTTTTAACAAAAATTCCCGCAACGAAGTCCAAATTATCATCACCCCCATGTCTTCCGATGGCGAGAAATACCTGGATATTTTGGCTATCAACAGCGCCAGTACGGCCCTGATGATTTCCGATATCCCCTGGGATGGACCGGTGGGAGCAGTGCGGATTGGTCTGAAAGATGGTCAATTATTAGTCAATCCCTCTGTTTCCGAAATGGAAGGCAGCCAGCTTGATTTGCGGGTGGCCGGAACGGAAGATGCCATTTTGATGGTCGAAGCCGGCTCCAACGAAATCCCCGAAGATAAGATGATAGAGGCCCTGCGGCTGGCCCACGAGTCCATCCAGGATGTTATCCGGGTGCAAAAAGAGATGCAGGCCCAGGTCGGCAAGCCCAAGCGCGAACTGGCCATCAGCACTCCGCCTGAAGAGACGGTGCAAAAGGTGATGGCTTTTCTGGAAGGAAAAATCGAAGCCGCGCTTCAGGTTGAAGGCAACAAGCAAACCCGTGAAGCGGCGATGGATGCAGTGCGGGATGAACTGGTCGCCCACCTGGAAACGGATGAGACCGTTAATCTTAAAGATGTTCATGCGGTTTACAGCAGCGCCCTCAAAAAAGCAGTTCGCTCTAAGATTTTGAAGCAAGGTGTTCGGCCGGATGGCCGCGGCCTTAGAGATGTTCGCCCTATTTGGGGAGATGTCGGTATTTTGCCCCGCGCCCACGGCTCCGGCCTTTTCACGCGCGGTGAAACCCAGGTATTGACGGTGACGACTATGGGCACCCCCCGCGATGAGCAGCGCCTCGATACGCTTGGGCCTAAAGAAATCAAACGCTATCTGCACCATTACAACTTCCCGCCCTTTTCCACCGGCGAAACCGGCCGGGTCGGGTCGCCTGGCCGCCGCGAAATCGGACACGGCGCTCTGGCTGAGCGCGCCCTGATTGCCGTGCTGCCCGATTTTGACCAATTTCCTTACACCTTGCGCCTGGTTTCGGAGGTGCTTAGCTCCAACGGCTCAACCTCGATGGCCAGCGTCTGCGGCAGCACCCTCAGCCTGATGGATGCCGGTGTACCGATCAAAGCGCCGGTGGCCGGCGCAGCGATGGGCCTGGTCGAAGAAGGCGATGAATTTGCCGTTTTGACCGATATCCAGGGTCTGGAAGATGCCCTGGGTGATATGGACTTCAAAGTGGCCGGGACCCGCCAGGGGATCACCGCCCTGCAAATGGATATCAAAATCAGCGGCCTGCGCTGGGATGTGATGGAACAAGCCCTGACCCAGGCCAGAGAAGCGCGTTTCCACATTCTCGACAAGATGAACGAAATCATCGCCGAACCGCGTGGGCGCTACTCACCCTATGCCCCCAGCATCACCACCGTCCAGATTGACCCCGAAAAAATCGGTAAGGTTATTGGCCCCGGCGGCAAGATGATCCGGGCCATTCAAGAAGAAACCGGCGCAAAAATTGATATTGACGACGACGGCACCGTTTACATTGCCGCCGCCAACCAGGAAGCCAGCGCCCAGGCCCAGGCCCGCATCGAAGCCATCACCGAAGAAGCCGAGATTGGCCGAATTTATACCGGCAAAGTCGTCCGCATCGCCGATTTTGGCGCGTTTGTGGAAATTCTGCCCGATGTGGACGGTCTGGTACCGATTTCTCAACTGGCCGATTATCGCGTGCCCTCAGTTGAAGATGTAGTCCAATTGGGCGATGAAATTATGGTTATGGTGACCAACATTGACAGCGCCGGCAAAATTCGCCTTTCCCGCCAGGCCGTTTTGGAAGGCTGGACTGTCGAAGAAGCCCGCGAGCGTGACCGCCGGCCCAGCGACCGGCCCGGTGGCGGTGGCGGCGACCGGCGCGGCGGTGGTGGTGATCGGCGTGGCGGTGGCGACCGGCGTGGCGGGGGTGATCGGCGGGCTGGCGGCGGCGGCGACCGGCGCGGTGGGGGTGATCGGCGTGGCGGCGGCGACCGGCGGTAATCAAGTTAATCTACGGAGCGCAAAAGCTAAGCTTTTGCGCTCCAAACGCGCAAAAATGAAAAGGTAACAAAGCTAGAAGCTTTCTTGTCTATACCCCTTCGGGTACGCCGAAGGGCGCCGTCTACTGTCTACTGTTTTCACAGGAGCGTGCATGTACCATCAGCAATTTGAGCCAAACAGCTACTACTATCCCGAACCAGAACCCAAACCCCAACCCTCTTTTCTCAAACGAGTCTTGCATCTGGTGCGCGAAGTGCTGGAGACTATTGTTCCAGCCGTACTGATTGCTTTACTGATCAACCTTTTTTTGGCTCAAGCAACGCGAGTGTACGGCCAGAGTATGGAACCTAACCTCCATACCGATCAACGACTGGTGGTGGAAAAACTGTCCTATAACCGGCATATCCGGCAACTGTTGAGGTTAAGCGGCCCGGAGCGGGGTGATGTCGTGGTCATTCGGCTGGAAAGCCAGGGGGATGAACTGCTTATTAAGCGGGTGATTGGGCTGCCGGGCGATGTAGTGGAAATCCACGATGGCTTGGTTTTTGTAAATGGTCAACCGCTCAATGAGCCTTATGTCGCCGGGGCTACCACGACCGGCTTTTATGCCCCAACCACCATTCCGCCGCTGCAAATCTTTGTGTTGGGCGATAACCGCGGCTTTTCTAACGACTCGCGCAGCTTTGGCACTATTCCGCTCGAAGATGTGGTCGGGCGAGCCTGGTTCTCATACTGGCCGCCCGAACAAATTGGCTTTGTAAAATAAGGAAGGTTGGAAAATGGGAAGACCAGCCAAGCGCCACAAAAGCCTAACCTTCCAACTTTCCAACCTTCCAACCCTCAATGAATCCTGGTGATACACTGGCCGGACACGGCCTATTGTTACAACAGGGCCGTTTGATAGCCAACGTGGATTACCACCTGGCCATCCCCCGCCAGGCCCATTTTGTTATTGTCCCCTCCGATGGCCTTTCCGGCGATTATGGAGCTTACCTGGGCGGCTTTATTCTCCTCACCCTGGCTGACGCCGCTAAAATCGCCCTGGCTGAGTATACGCTGGAACTGGCCGACAAAACCAAAAAACTCATCCGCATCGAGCGCCGTTACAAGGAAATCAACCATCGCGGCGAAAAACGGGTGTCGTTTTGGGTCAAAGCAATCTCATAATTACTCACCAGATAGCACTCTTCGATACGCTTTCCGCAGCTATTCAGGGTGCTATTCACCGCACCCTTCGATACGGCCTTCGCTTCGCTCCGGCCTACTCAAGATGCGGTGAATAGTTAATGGCTGCGTTGCCGCACCTGTAATACTGCCTCAACTAGCGCTTCATATTCCACCGGCGCAACCAGATATTCGGCCGCTCCAGCCTCGAAGGCAGCTCTTTTCATGTCCGGCTCATCCCAGTGCGACACAAACATAATCGGCAAATCGGGAAACTGCTGGCGAATGGCGCGGGTGGCCTCCACTCCATTCATGCGCGGCATGCGGTAATCCATCAAGACCACGTCAATCAACGCCCCGCTGGTTTTGATCAGCTCCAGGGCTTTTTCGCCGTCGGTTGCTTGCAATACTTTCAAACCGGCGGCTTGAAGCATGTGCACGTAAAGCTCGCGCGCGTCGGGTGTATCTTCAACCACCAACGCTACCGCTGCCCCTCGCGCTACGGCTGAGGCCTCGGACTCACGGCGTTTGGTTCTGAGATGATCTACAAGCTGCTGCACCGCTTGCACTTCTGCTGGTGATAATTCCTGCGCGCTGAGCAACAACTTTTGCAGGTCACTGCGTCGCAGGGCTTTTTCAAGCTCGGCCGTAATCTCGCTCACCTCGATGGCCGATACGTGTCCGGCCATTTCCAAAACCAACAGCGGTTCTACCCCAAAAAAATCGGCCAATTTGCGACACGTCTCTGGATTGGGTTTAACCTCTGGATGTTTCAGCAGTTGGTAGAGGGTATTGGGGCTTAAGCCGGCCTGGATTGAAAGCCGGCGGGTACTGTATTTCTCGCCGGTTCGACCCTCCAGAGCTTCCCACTCTGTTTTTAACCATTGCCCAAATTCGGCCATTTCATTTCTCCTGCCTCCCCAGTTCAGTAATTCCAAGGTTGCTACCGTTACCCGGCAAACCTTAAGGTTCACATTTTAGTATACATATTTCAATAACAATACGCAATCGTAACTGCTCAGCCATGTCATTTCGACCGCAGGGAGAAATCCCCGATGCCTTACTTTTACGTGTTGCGCTCTGGGGATTTCTCGACCTTCGGTCTCGAAATGACATGAGCCCAGGTAGTGACACGCAATCTTAAATTTTGATATATTGGGGTCAATTATTATTGACGCTGGGTGAAAAGTATGATAGTATCACAAATGCACATTTGCATTTATCAATACATATTATAATTGTTAAATCTTTAATCAGGAGGACACTGTGATTAGACCCGCCGCTAACCTGTCTTTGTTTTATCGGTGTACTGTTACCTTTGATGAAACCACCTTGCCCATCCTACAGAAAATGAGCGCTGATGGCTGTTTTACCGTAAATAGTTTTACCCTTAAGGTTAACCAAGCAGTTATGGTTTTGAATCGCCAGGAAGTTAACCGGCTGCGGGCACAGAACCTAAAAGTTAAAGTAGACCAGGTGCTATTCCTCTAATTACAGGCAGAAGCGATGAACTCTCCATTAATCCTGGTTGCTGAAGACGAACGCGAAATAAGAGAACTGATTCAATTTAGCCTGGAAATGGCCGGCTTGCGGGTGGTCGCTGTGCCCAATGGTCAGGAAGCGCTGCTCCAGGCGGCCAAAATTATGCCCGATTTGATTTTGCTGGATGTCCGCATGCCCAAAATGAACGGCCTTGAGGCTTGCCGGGCGCTCAAGCAAACCGCCCAAACAAAGGCAATTCCGGTAGTGTTTTTGTCGGCTAAAGGGCAGGAAGCCGATATTAAACTGGGTTATGAAGCCGGGGCCGAAGCCTATTTCTTGAAGCCCTTTACCCCCGAAGAATTGTCACTGCGTCTCATCAGGATTTTAAGAAAGTATGGCAAACTGTAAAGCGTAACTGTTGGCCGGCTGTGGTTGTTTAACATGAGTGATGAGCGCGTTAATTATTGATGGCAATGTGGTCCACTATGAGGCTTTTGGACGGGGTAAACCGGTGCTGTTTATTCATGGCTGGCTGGGTTCATGGCGTTATTGGGTGCCGACCATGCAAGCGATTTCGGATAAATACCGCGCCTACGCCCTTGACCTGTGGGGCTTTGGCGATACAGACAAATCCAAACCCCGCTATCAGGTTTCTGATTATGTAACTTTAATCCATAACTTTGTCAATGCCCTCGGTATTCGCCAGTCGCCCCTGGTAGGCCACGCCTTAGGCGCGACGGTAGCGCTTCAATACGCGGTTGATTATCCGGACGAGGTAAAGAAAGTGGCCGCCGTCAGCCTGCCGTTGACAGCCGACAGCATCAGCCGCCGCTTGCTGAGCTTTGGCAGTGACTCCCTCCTGGCCAAAATGTTGTGGTGGCGACAAATCGGTTACAAAGAAGTGCAACAAGAGACTGAAAAGGTGGCCTCCGGCGCAATTAACATGAGCGCCCAATCGGTCAGCGAGATGGATGTGGGGGTGTACCTATCCCGGCTCAGTCAAATTGAGAATTTAATGATTCTGGCGATTTACGGCGAAAAGGACGACCTGATAGACCCTGCCCCCGCCCGCAGTTTGAACGGCCACTGGCCCAACATTCGTCCTATCGGCCTGGCCGACTCTAAACATTTCCCCATGCTCGACGAAGCCGCCAAATTCACGCGCCTGCTCAAAGATTTTCTGGAAGTCGAGGATGATTTGTCGGCGCTGGAGCTGAAAGCCGAGTGGCGGCGGCGCACGCGTTAACCCCTCGTAAATACGACCACCGACGGCTGACCACCGACCGCCGCAAGGCATTTTCGCCGATGGTGTACCGCAGGCAGGTTCGTGAACATTCCTCTCAACAAATCGCCCGTTATTTCCGGGAAGTATGGTATAATCAAAGAAATTATCCCTGTCTCCAAAATCGAAAGGGCAACGTATGTTCCAGTTCGATATTCTGGCGCTGATTCCCCAATCTTTGAAGCGGCAAGCCATTGATACTACGGTTGATTTTTATTGATGCGTGGAAATGTGAAGGAAGCCTTTGCCTATTACACAGACAGCTTGAATATGTCTCAAGCAATGGGGGATACCGAACAAATAGCAGGAAATCTACGAGCATTAAGTAAGACTCACTGGCTCAGAGGCAATTTTAGAGATTATAGTGATTTAAATTGTAAGGTTGTCATAGTACCAGGGTCTAAAGTCCAAGCGGAAGTTGTGCAAACCACAGCAGGTTTCCATGACCTGGTCGCGGAAATTCTCTTTCCAGTTTCTGATTTTGTCTTTCACCATCCGATAGCGTTTCACGCCGCCAATGGCATGCTCCACCCGGATTCTAATCTGGGCAATTAGTTGGTTATCCCGTTTATCTTCCGGGGCAAGTTCTTGACCGCGCGGTTTCTTTTGAGGCTGGAGCATGACCACCCCGACCAGGCTAAAACCTTGAAAGCCGCTATCTTGAACCAGGACACTGCCGGCGGGTAAAGTGTAAGCGGCTTCATCGGCGGCCTTTTTGTCGTGCTTTTTGCCTTCCACGGTTCGGCTCAACAGCAGCACCCGCCCGGAGGGATGAACCAGGAGAATATTTTTGACCGTGTGTTGTTTTTTCTTACCACTGTAATAATCCCGTTGGGTCGTGGGATCGGTCGGCCGCCCAATCGGCCGTTCGGTGCCGTCGTGAAAGTAAAGCCCGGCCTCGGCTTCCGTCAAATTGAGGCTGATCGCCGTGCGGGCGGGCAGGACCAGCAAGGCGGCCAAAGCTTGGTTAAGGAGCCGGTGCAAACAATGGATCCAGCGGTTGGCGTCCGGTTGATGCAGCCCGAACAGGGTGGCGTGCGCTTCCTGCAACGAATTTTGTTTCAAATAGACCAAAATGAACAGCAGTTTGTCTTCTATCGTCGGTAACACCGAGTTTTTGTAAGGACGGTAGCGCCGTTTCTGGCGCACTTTGCCATCCAACCGATAAACGGCCACATGCTGGTTAAATTCAATTTCAAAATAAGGCAACAACGCTTGAAATTCTGGCACAGTAAAGGCAGTCATCGCCAGAAACTTGCGGGGATTTTTCGATAACTTTTGGTAACGAAGCATAGATGTGAGTCTCCTTGTCTCTTAAGTTTAACAAGGAGACATCATTACCCCGCAAAATCTTACCGTCAATTTAAATCACTATAATCTCTTTTGAAGAGGCTTATGCCCACGCTAAAGCTGCTTTGGAAATGTTCCAGCAAATTAACATGATAAGTTCAATTGCTGGTACTACTTTCTTTTTAGCAAAAATTAATTATTCGTTAGGTCGAGTGGATGAGGCTAAAAAGCAAGCCGAAATGGCTTATGAAATATTTTCTAAACTAGGGTCACATCATCTCCCAGAAACAGATGAGTTACTTGAAGCGATAAACCAAGCTCCTAATGACCCATCAGCGTATCTGGCAAAACATGGCAAAAAGCATCTTCTAGATTTGTCAGTTGGGTGAACAAAAAAGGTCAGGAGTATGAAACGGGAATTTAGGAAACCCAAGCCCTCCTGTCCCAGATCACGGCTGAGGCGGGGTGAGGGGAAACTTGAAGGGGCAAAATAAGCAGATAAAATTGATGGCTTGTGGTATAATATTATGAGACTTTAGTTATGATTGAAAGGAAACGGCCATGGCAACCCTGACCATTTCTGATGAAATTTTTGAACGTTTAACCAGGCAGGCTCAAACAGTCAACTCTTCACCTGAGGTGGTAGCAGAAAGCGTGCTACAGACCTACCTTGAAACACAAGCCGATTTGACGCCCATTCGCACGTTGGGGGATTTGTTGGCCTATGGTTATGGCTTGTGGGCCAACCAGGTGGTTCGTGAGGATACGATCGCTTATGCAGCCAGGTTGAGGTCAGAGGCATGGCAGCGACAACCGTAACTACCTTACTGGATACCGATGTCTTGATTGATGTTCTCCGCCAACACCCGGCGGCCAAAGAGTGGCTAACTCATGAGGCAGATACCAATATCGTAATTCATGGGGTGGTGGCAATGGAAATTATTAGCGGCGCTGGCGATAAACAGGATTTGCGCCGCACTCAGACCTTTTTGAGTCGTTTTACCCTGGCCTGGCCTACTGCCGCAGAGTTTGAATATGCTTTTCAATTGCTGGCTGAAAATCGTCTAGCCACCGGTGTTGGCATCCCCGACTGTTTGATCGCAGCTACCGCAATAACTCGTAGCTGGCGCTTGTATACGTTCAACCTAAAGCATTATCGCCACTTTGCCGGAATACAGGTGGTGTCTCCCTATTCTCGCTAACTGGTTATTGTCCCAGTAGCCCCCGCAACTGCTACTCCAAGTTTAGCTGGGTGTTGACAACCCTATTTTTTATCTCAGCAACAACCTCATCAAAGACAGGGTTATCCTTAAACATCTCGGCAAACTTGAGCCAGGGATGCTCCGGCTGAGAAGGTTCAATTTCCAGGGGGATGATTTTCACCCGACTGAGCCGGTCAGAAAGCACCTGGCGGATGCGGCTCAATGCTTCCTGGCGAGTAGCGCCCTGGGCTGTGCAGTCCGGCCAGCCCAATACGGTGGCTCGATACCCACCTTGTTTTTTGCTTTCAAGCAATATAGGATAAGTCACGACAGTAACCCCCTTTCCCCATTATTGCACCAGTTCAGCTTGAAAGAGGCGAATTAAGAATTTATCACTCACTCGCCGGAGTGAGGATTTTCCGCCACTTCGCGAAATAGTTCCGTCACCCCCACCCATCTTAGAAACATATTCCCCAACTCCGGCCACAAGGCATACAAAGCCAACCCCAACCGCGCCGGGCGAGGCGTGACCAGTAGCTCCTGCCGGTTCTGGCGGATGGCCCGCAGCACGGCCTGGGCGATGGCCTCCGGCGGCGACTCGCCCATGAACCAGGGCGCACGCTTGCCCTGGTAGTTATCCACAAACATCCCCGTCTCGCCGATGAAACCGGGACAAACCACTGAAACCCCAACTCCGCTTCCGGCCAATTCACCCCGCAGCGCGCCGGACCATTCGATCAGCGCGGCTTTGGTCGCTCCATAAACAGCGTTGTAAGGCGGCGCTTTTTTGCCGGCAATGGAAGCAATGTTGACAATGTGGCCGCTCCCCCGCGCCAGCATCCCCGGCAGGGCCAGCCGGGTGAGGAGTAGCGGCGCGGTGAGATTGGTCGTCACCAAAGCTTGTATCTCCGCCGGAGACAGGTGGGCAAAATGGCTGACCTGTTCGACGGCGGCGTTGTTGATGAGCAGGTCAACCGGCCCCAGTTCAGCCTCGACCCGCTGGAATAAAGCCTCCACCTGGGCGGCGTCGGCCAAATTGGCTGGCACAGGAACAACCCGGACACCCAACCCGGACAACGAGCGGGCCACCATTTCCAACCTGTCCGCCGACCGCGCCACTAAAGCCAGATTGACCCCTTCACGCGCTAAATTGTGCGCTATGATTGGGCCAATTCCTCGTGATCCTCCGGTCAAAAGAGCGTTTTTCCCGGCCAATAACTTCATTTGGCTTTCACCATATTCCCCTCTTAAAGAATAGTCCGTTTTGGGACGACCATCGTGGCTTTTCTGGGTGGTATTGTGGCCGTAGCTCCAATTTGGGCGCTGCCTGGCCGCTCACATGTTTAAGCCTTCCCTTAACCAAATAAAAACAAAAATCGCGCCTCAGTGGAGGCGCGATTTTTTTAGGTACACAATACCAGTTATTGCGGAGACAGCCCCACCGGTTCTACCCGACTGTGACCGTTGCCTTGAAATAAAGACGAAGCCTGCCAGGTTTTATCCAACGCCTGGCCCAGATCCGCCAGCAAATCGTCGGCAGCCTCGATGCCCACAGACAGCCGCACCAGGCTGTCGCTAATGCCAAGCTCGGCCCGTTCCTCGCTTGACAGCTCATAGTAGCTAATAATCGCCACCGGCTGCACCAGCGACTCGACCCCGCCCAGGCTGGCCGCCAGATAAGGGATTTGAAGCCGGTCGAGAAATTGACACATCCCCGCCAGATCGGTTTCCAACTCAAAGCTGACTACTCCGCCAAAGCCGGTCATTTGGGCCTTCGCCACCGTATGATCGGGATGGTCTGGTAAGGTAGGATAATAAACCCGCCGGACGGCTGGGTGTTGGGCTAAAAATTGAGCAACTTTTTCCGCCGTTTGGTTATGCCGCTGCATCCGCAGATCCAATGTCTTCAAACCGCGCAAGAGCAGATAGGCTGTCTGCGGGTCGCACACCGCCCCCAGCAGCCCGCGCGCCTCTCGAATCGCGCTGATCTGGTAGCTGGAGCCAATTACCACGCCCGCCATCAAATCATTATGGCCGCCCAGATATTTAGTGGCCGAATGGATGACAAAATCCACCCCAAATTCAAGAGGGCGCTGATTGATTGGAGTGGCAAAGGTGCTATCAATCACCGTTTTGAGATTGTGTTTTTTGGCAATAGCAACCACCTGCTCCAAATCCAGCACCCGCACATAGGGGTTGGTCGGCGACTCCGACAAAATAACTTTGGTGTTGGGCTGAATCGCCGCGGCCAGAGCCGCATAATCCCCCATTGCCACGATGGTGGTCTCAACACCGTAGCGGCCCAAAAATTGGGTCACAAATTGGCGCGTCCGGCGGTAGCAATCGTCGGTCATAATCAGGTGACTGCCCGCGGAGAGCAAACTGAGCAACGTGGTTGTAACCGCCGCCATACCGCTGGAAAAGAGACAGGCCGCCTCGCCGCTGTCCAAATCAGCCAGTTTCGCTTCAGCAGCAGTGACCGTCGGATTGCCGTAGCGACCATACTCCTCCCGGTTGGTCTCCTCGCCCCAGAGATGGGCTTCCATGTAATCAATCAGCTCCTGCGAGCTTTGGAAGGGGTAGGTACTGGTGGGGAAAATAGGGGTGGTAATAGTTTGGTGCGGCTTCACCCGCTGTTCGCCGGCATGGACTACTCGTGTGCTAAAATTTGGTACAGTCATCAGTTGTCTCCTTAAATAAATATTGATCGGGTTATATGACCGGGGACCAAAGACCGGCGACCGGGGTATCACTCTTGCTTTCCTTCTTGTCAAGAAAAGAACCCCGGTCGCCGGTCTCCCGTCTTCGGTCAAACAAAAGGGCCTCTCACCTGGTTAGATGAGAGGCCCTTTGGGCGGGGCGCATAAAAAAGCCCCTTCCAAAAGAAGAGGCCGGGGCGTCAACGCTTTCGCTCTCATCTTCCAGAAATAGTTCTGCCGGAATTGGCACCGAAAACATCAGTTGACTGTTATCAACCGCGCCAGGTTGCCGGGGTTTCATAGGGCCGGTCCCTCCACCCCTCTGGATGAGCACAATGTGCTAATTATGTTTTTGCCGGACAGTTACTGCCCTAATTCGGGCAATGATACCACGAAGCTGGCTGCTGTCAAATTCCGAATTACAACATCAGGCCGGCCCAATCTTTACAAAACCGTTTGACACAATCTCCCCAAACTCCTACAATCCTGATAAGGAGTTACTATTTTGAGACGGGATTTCCACCATGTTCGGGCGATTACGCCAGGCGATTTACGCAGTATCATGCGCATGGTAGATACGGCCTGGCGCGTCCACATTCGCGTTCCCCCGGTAGAACTGGGGGCCAAAATCAAGGTGATGCCTGGCTTTTTGGCCGAAGACCAGACCGGCTTGCGGGGGTTTATCGTCATGGAGCCGCAGCGCCCGCATGTGGCGCTTATCATTGCGGCCGGCCTGCGCGATAGTTGGAGCGTCAGACCCTACCTGGATTTGTTGCTGCCCGAAATCGAGGAAGCAGTCCAGCTTGAAGGTTTGCCGGCCGTGGCTCATATCGGCAATGTCGCCTGGCTGGTAGACGACTTGCAGCGGCGCGGTTTTGAAATACGTGAATGGATCGTGGCCTTTGAACGTCACGGCAGCGACGCGCCGCCGGCTGTGCCCCGGCCCGCACTGATACGCTCGGCCCACTACAGCGACATGCCGGAGCTATTGGCCCTGGACGGCCTCGCTTTTAACCATATCTGGCGAAAATCGGCGGGCAATTTCAACGAGGCTCTGGCCAGGGCCGACTCCTTTGCTGTGGCCGAATTGGATGGACAGATTGTGGGCTATGAGTGGTTTGAGCGCTATCATAAGCACGCCCATTTGACTCGACTGGCCGTACACCCCGCCTATCAGGGACGCGGCATCGGCGCGCAACTGCTCCATACCGCTATCACCGACGCCCTGGCCAGCGGGGCCAATATGATTACCCTCAATACTCAGGAGAACAATTACCGCTCGCGGGCGTTGTATGAGCGCTTTGGCTTTGTGTTTAGCCAGCAGCGCATGCCGGTGCTGTGGAAAGAGTTGGGGTAAAGTGTATGAGTCCGACCATCCATCGTGAGCGAGGTTACCGCTTTTTCTTCTTTTCACGCGAAGAGCCACGTATGCATGTTCATGTTTACTGTGAACGGGGCGAAGCGAAATTCTGGTTAGAACCAGTGATTGAGCTGGCTCAGAATTATGGCCTGTCTCAACGCGATTTACGTATCGTTCAAACAATAATCGAGGAGCAGCAGGATGAATTTAATAACGCCTGGCGCAGATATTTTAGAAGCTGAAGTGACTCATATCTCCAAGCACGGCTTCTGGTTATTGCTAGCTGAGAAAGAACTATTTTTACCGTTTAGTGAATTTCCCTGGTTCAAAGAGGCAGCAGTATCAGCTATCCTAAATGTCGAATGGCTCCAACCCCATCACTTATATTGGCCTGATCTGGATGTGGATTTAGAAGTGGATGCAATTGAACACCCAGAGCGATATCCACTTGTTGCTCAGTCTGGCATCAGTCAATCCTGATCGGTTTCAATTCAATCCTACCTACCTCGACAGCGTTTTGCGCTGGATCGTACCAGATCAGCAGCGGGGTGTACGAGCCAGGCGGCGCAGTCAAATCATACCCATCGGCCACAATTTCGCCGGGCCGCCAGGCAGTGGTAGGATAGGCAAAGTGGACCGGTACAGCGTCAACCGCAGCGGTCACTTCGCCTGCCGGATTGAGCAGGCGAGCGGAGACTTTCAAATTGGCAGTCACGGGGATAGCAGCCTGCCAGAACAGAGTCAACCGCAGCGGGGCTGGCCCATCGCCGGTGTGAGGCGGGCGAGAAAGCTGATAGCCTAGCAGCGAAATTTCCGGCGTGACCGGCTGATGTACGGCAATCAACGGCTGAGGCGGAACTGTCACCGGCTGGGGATTGACTTGAATGAGCGGCCCCAGCGCCCCCAGCGACCAGCGGTCCGGTGCGCCCGGCAGCTCGCGGGTCAAATAAACGGCTTTTCCCTCAGCCAATAATCGCTCCACCGCCGCCAGGCGGTCCCCCTCCGCATCGGCCACAATTGTCTCAAGATCAGGCCGCCGGTTTTCAGTTTGCTGAAAGTATCGCAGCAGCGTCATCTCCCCCAAAATCCCGACAATGGCAGTGTTCTGCGGCAGCGGTTGTTGCAGCATATCCAGGCCGTAGTCATGCACCTGCCATGTATTCCGCGCCGCCAGAAGCGGCAAGTTGCTTTGAATGAGTTGGAAGATAATCCAAAGAAAAATTACCAAAATAAAAGCAGTTGTGGCTAACGTTAAACGTTGAACGTTGAACGTTGAACGTATCAGGCCGCTCACGCCGACGCCACTCCACACGGCCCACACCAAAAACGGCGGGATAAAAAAGACCTCGATATCGCTGACGTTGTAAAATAGGTTGAAGGTGAAGTAGGTGAGAAATGCAATTCCGGTCAGCGCCAAAATTTTGTATTGCCGCCGCCAAACCAGATAAATCAGCCCCACGAAGCCCGGCACAAGGGTATAAAATTGGCGGGTGAACAAACTCCAATAGAAAGCTGCATCCCGCGCTTGCCCAAACGGATTGGCAAAAACAAAAACGCCATAGCCACTGGCGCTGACCTGCTGCCAAAAACCGGCCCAGGTGTTTTGATACGTCCCATCCAGCGAGCCGATGTGCCCCCGCAGCGGCAGGTACAGGTAAAGCAGTAAAGGCGCCAGCCCTACCAAGAGCGTCAGCGCCATTGTTTTAACAAAGCCCTTGTGTTTCCAGAAGCCGGATTTTTGGTTCAGAAAAAGAAATACTGCCAGGGCCGGCCATAACAACAAACTCGTCCGGTGATGGGTCAGGGCCAGCCCGGCTACAAACGCCAGCCATAAACCCTCTCCCCCTTTGGGCCAGCCCAGAGTCCCCTCTCCCCCTGGGAGAGGGTTAGGGTGAGGGCCAATTTCCATTAGAATAACAGCTACCAACAAAAGCAGCGCTACCAAAAAAGCATTGAGCGTATACACTTCAGCAATCGTAGCCTGCTGCCAAAAAACAGGGCCAACAGCAAAGAGCAAAGCGCCGGTGAGTCCACCGAGATGAAGGGAAGGTTGGAAAAACGGAAGGTTGGAAGAGGGTATCTCTTTCAACCTTCCAACCTTCCAACCTTCCAACCTTCCAACTATTTGCGCAATCAACAAATACACCACCGCCACCGTCGCTGCGCCAAAAAAGGCGCTCATCAGATTGACGCGATAGGCGATGTTGCCGGCAGGAACAATCAGGGTAAACAGTTTGCCTAACAGGGTATAAAGCGGATAGCCGGTGGGGTGAGCAATGCCCAATTGATAAGTAACCAGTTGAAATTCAAGGCTGTCGTCAAAGATGGTGACGACAGAAGGGGCCAGGGTGCTGAGGTAAAGGAGGAAGCTGGCGATGAAAAGTCCTCCAGCGGTCAATAAGCAGGGGAGCAGAGGAGCAAGGGAGCAGGGGTGAAGTGAAGACTCTTTCGCAGATTCGCCCATTCGCGGATTCGCTTTAACTTTTAGGCTCAATCCCAATTTCAACCCGGCCGGTCATGCCGGGGCGCACCTCAAAATCGCCGCTGTTAAAGTCAAGATAAACGGTAAAAAGCGCGGTATCGCCGTCTTTTTGGGTTGATTCCAACTCGATGCGATAGATGACAGCCGGAATGGGCACGTTGGGATATGTCTTCAAAAAGATAGTGGCCTGGTCGCCAGGCTGAATGTCGGCCAGATTGCGCTCGCTGAAGTTACTGGTGGCAAAACGCAGCGGCGCCACCTGGGCAATCGTTACCGAGGCATTGTTGGTAGACACGCCCGGCGCGGCATTGACTTCCGTCACCACCCCGTCCCAGGGCGCTAAAAGCTGCGCTTTCGCCAGATTGGCCTGAGCCTCGGCCACCTGCAACTGCGATTCGCGAAGTTTGGCTTCATTCACCGCCTGAGCCTCAGGACGCAGACCTGCCTGTAACTTGTCCAGCCGATTTTTAGCCTGGACCACATTGGCCCGTGCGGCGGCCAGTTGAGCTTCAGTGGCAGGTTTGGTGGCTTCATCATACACAGCTTTGGCCCGCTCGTAGGCCAGCGTAGCCTGCTGGAGTTCGGCAGCCTGGGGACTCATACCGACCCCCTGAGCATAAGCCACCTGGTCGTAAGCTTCCTGGGCCTGGCGCAGCTCAATCTCACGCATGCGTAAATCGGCGGCGGCCTGGGTAATGGCTTCTTCAGAGGGGAGGCTTTGCAGGCGAGCCAGTTCAGCCTGGGCCGAGAAGAGACTGGCCTCAGCCTCGCTGATGTCGCCGGCCAGCGCCGGAGCCGTTTCATTGGCAATTTGCGCTTCCAACAGGGCCAGGCTGGCTTCGGCTTTTTTCAGCGCGTTTTGCAGGTCGGTCTCGTCAATGCGGGCCAGCAAGTCACCCGTTTTGACCGTCTGCCCGGCGACCACAAATACTTCGACAATGGTCCCACTCAGACCGGAGGATTGAAAACTAAAGGTCTGGGGTGGGAGGGGCAAGACCACCTGCCCGTCCGCCGAAATAGTAGTTTGGAAAACGGTGATTGGCGTGGGCAAAGGGGTGGGTGTCTGGTCGGGGGTAGCCGTAGCTTGTCCAAAATTAAAGTTACTCACCCCTTCTGCGCAAGCCGACAGAAGCAGTAAGGTTAAGGCAACGAACAGGATGGGTAGGTATTTCATCGTTTCAGCCTGGAGATAGTGTACACAAGATGAATTAATTGCCTAATTTTCCTCGTCAGAATCTTCGGGGAACCACAACCGGCTCATGCCGGCGGCAATATCGGTGAGGCGTTTGAGCGCCCAGGCAAAAATGCCCGACACCGCCACCAGGATAGCCACGTAAGCCGGGGTAGATAAGCCCATCTGCTGCGCGCCACGGGCAAACAAAAAAACAATCAGGCCAAACAGACCCACCAGCCCAAAAGCCAGGATGATGGCTAAAACAATAGACGGCCAGAGCGATAGCCGCGCTTTTGGTTTTGCCTTACGCTCTGGGGGCGGGTCAGCTTGAGTCATACCGGCATCATAATCTTGGTTTGAACATTTTGGCAAGCGTGCGGGTCACTTTTAGGAAAAGCTCGAAAGGGGTATTGACAAATACATCTTTCGATGATATACTAATAGATAATTACACGTAATTTACAAACAATCTTTTTACCATACAAGGAGATACAAAAATGACAACCGAAATCAATGGCAATGGCGTAGCCGAAGAAACTGTAGCCGAAGAACCCACCACTTCAACCGATCCCAAGATGGGCAGCGGAAAAGGCTCGGCGGCCAGCAAAACCATCAACGAGGCCATCAAACAAGTTGAGAGCTTTACCGAAAATCTGGGCAAGGCCCTCGGCAGCGCCCTGCAAGACCGGGCCAATGTGGTGATGGTGCGGGTTAACGATGACAGCTTGAGCTACCTGGATATGCTGGTTGAAGCCGACGTGACCAAGAGCCGCTCTGAAAGCGCCGCTTTCTTGATTAACGAAGGCATCAAGGCCAATCAGGTTCTTTTCAACCGTATCCGCGAAATTACCGACCAGATTGCCTCCTTAAAGGCCCAACTCCGCGAGTCGGTTAAGGGCGAAGAATAGGTAATTGGGGAAACCGCAAGACCCTAAAGGTCTGAAAGACCTTTAGGGTCTTAATTTAAGGGGTCGGCACATAGCGGGCCGGTAATGAAGAACCTTTACCTGACACCTGGAACGTGACACCTGACACTTATTTTGGGAGAGAGTTGCTATGATTGAAGCATTTTCCAACATTGCTACCGCCTTTGGGCTGTCCACTTCGGCGGGGCTGAACGCTTATCTGCCGCTGCTGCTGGTGGCGGTAGCCGCCCGCTACACCGACCTGATTCATTTGAATAAACCTTGGGATGTAATGACCAGCCCCTGGGTGATTGGGGCTTTGGCCGTGCTGCTGCTCATCGAGAT
Organism: Anaerolineales bacterium; assembly: GCA_015075405.1. GTDB lineage: Bacteria > Chloroflexota > Anaerolineae > 4572-78 > J111 > DSQQ01. The sequence continues at coordinate 1,461,529 of JABTUK010000001.1, read as the reverse complement.
GACCGCTGACAAAATTCCCGCCATTGACACCATCAACGATGGGATTCAAACCTTTGGCCGCCCGGTGGCCGGGGCGATTCTCTTTGCGGCCAGTTCCGGCGTGGTAGGCGACTTGCACCCGGCGCTGGCGTTTATCGCCGGGCTGTTGTTGGCCGGCAGCGTCCATGTGGTTAAAACCGCCGCCCGCCCGATGGTGACAGCCACCACTGCCGGTACAGGCAACTGGGCCGTCAGTTTGATCGAGGATGTGCTGGCCCTGATTGGCACAATTATGGCTATTCTCGCCCCAATCCTGGTCGCCTTGACGGTTCTGTTCGGCGCGCTGCTGGGGTTATGGTGGTGGGGCCGCCGGCAAAGTCGGCTAGCGGCGGTTTAGATCGATTTGAGCCATTAGGTAAGCCAACCTTGGTGGAACCTGCAAAGTCCAGCCTACTTTGCAGGTTTTTATTTTTCATAATAAGCAGTTGAATCGGTGATCCAGGCAAGTTTGTGGTATAATGCAATTCAAATGGGTTTTCGCCAAGGTGGACGGAAAAATTGCGTTATACTTTTGAGTGGAACCCCAACAAGGCAAAACTGAATGTGCGAAAACATTATGAGAAAAGAATACGATTTTTCTAAAGGGGTACGGGGTAAATTCTACCGGCCCGATGTAGAGTTAAATTTGCCCATTTATTTAGAGCCTGATGTAGCCAAATTTGTGCGTGAATTAGCCAGGGCCAAAAATACGGCAATTGAAACCATCGTCAATAGTTGGCTACGCCAGGATATTGCGTTAATTGAAGAGCGGACTACAACTCCTAGCCCCCCCAACAGCAAATGATAAAAAACAGATTAAACCTTCTCACCGCGACTGCTTCACAAAATCATAGCGAAACTCAACCAGCATAAACTGCCCCGGCCCCAGGTTGACCGTCATCTCGGCCAGATCCACCAACTCGATAATATATTCACCGGTTGCCAACGCCCCAAATTCGGTGGCGTACTCGCCCCACTCCGGCTTGTCGCCAGTCAATTGGGGCTGGCTTTGCCAGGGGCCGCTGCGGATGACCACCGGATGGTCTTTCAACCCGGCGGCCCGCACGGCAATCGTCCCGACCACCCCCTCCTGGGTCTGCACAATCCGTCCCTGCCAGGCAAAAGCCGGCGTCGGCGTGGAGGTTGGTCTGGGGGTAACGGTCGCAGTGGGATTGGGGCGAATAACCACAGCGGGCTGGGTAGCAGTTGCAGTGGCCGCCGCCGTAGCCGTCGGGGTGCGGCGGGGCTGCGCCCCCTGCCCCACCACCGGGGGCTGTTGGGCCAAAGCCAGGGTAGCATAAGTGGCGCTGGGCGAAAATTCAACCTCAGCAGTGCTACGGCCATCCACAAAAAGGCGCAGGCCCGCGCCGGTATGCAGCGCCTCGACCAGATATACCCCCGGCGCTAACTGCCCAAACTCGCAGACCAATCCACCCAGAAGCGGGTTCGCCGCCACCTCGCAATAACGCTCTGTCCCCCGCGCCGAGCGCAACGCCGCCACCTGGCCGGTTCGCCCGGCAATCCGCACCCGGATGATACCCTCGCTTTGCCAACTGGCCTGGATGCCGTTGTCATTTTGACTCAAGCGCGCTTCCCAGCCGGTCATCCCTGGCGGCAGTACCTCCAAATCAAACGCCACCGCGACCCGTTCATGCTCCATCACCGTCACCGGCAAACTCCGGCCCAGTCCTTCGGGGGAGATAAAATATTGGCCGGGTTTTAAATTTTCAAACAGGCAGCCATCCGGCTCGGCTCCGGCTTGACCCGTCGTGCAGCGCCGCTCGACGCCCCCGGCGCCGCCCGACGCCCGCAACTGGACCGGCAGCCCTTCGATTCCGGCCACCTTGACCGCAATGGCCGACGTGTCATCGTCTGTGGACGTGCGGCCGGCGATAGCTCCCAGCCAGCGCGTCACCGGGGTGGGGCTGGGCAGAGGGGTTTCGGTCGGGATTGGTGTGGCGGTAGCAGTCGGCAAGGGCGTCTCGGTGGGGACAAGCGTGGCGGTGGGGATGGGAGTAGGGGGGGGTGGAGCCGGGGTAGGAGTCGTCGTTGGCGGTAGTGGGGTCAGAGTGTCGGTTGGGGTGGGGGGTATGGCCTGCGGTTGAAATTCAACGCGGGTTTCCGTATTGGGTTTCAGTTCCACATCAAAACGGGCGTTCAGCCCCAATGGCTCGATGATATATTTGCCGGGAGTTAAGCCGGCAAACTCAACCGTGTCCGGGCCTATTTCGTCCGGCTTTTGGCCGGTATCGGCTGTATTGATAACCTGGGACAGGGTGGATAAACGCACTGCCTGATTACTGCGCCCCACCACTTGAATTAAAAGGCGGGCAAAAGGACTGCCGCTCCATTGCACTTGCGAAACCAGCCGTCCGCTCCAAATCTGGCCACCGATAGGTGTGGCTGTCGGCGTCGGCAGGACGATTTGGGTGGCCTCCGGAACGGGGACTTGCGCAAACTCGATGACGGCCAGATTGTAATTATCGGCCACTACCTGGATGCTAACCCCCAGGGCTGGCACGCTCACATTCCAGTCTCCCGCTGTCACCGGCGCAAATTCGGCAGTGTAGGGGCCGTACTCCGGCTTGGTGCCCGACTCGGCGGTAATGAACGCATTGCCGCTGCGCAGCTCGATTTTGGTTCCAACCATGCCCTCAACCTTGACTCTGAAAATCGAGCCTTCGCCGGTGGTATAGCCCAGCGTATTGCTGACCAGGCGGCCAATCCACACTTTAGGCACAGGCGTCGGAGAGAGCGTTGGCTGGGGAACGGGCGTCACCGTTGGGCGGGGGGTGGAGGTACGGGTGGGTAGTGTGTCTCTGGTAGATTGAGCGGCGAAAGCGGGATTAACCGGCTCAAAGTTAAGCAGAGCCAGAAGTCCCACGGCCAGAAAAGCGCAGACAAATCCGACAATTTTTATCACGACAGGAATTACCCCACCTCATGAAATCGGCTGAAAACCATTAAAATTATACGTCATGGCGACTGATTCCTTCAAATAGTAAAGACCTTAAAGGTTTTGTTTGCTTCCCCTTCCATTTCGGGTTACAATTTAACAAATTTCAGAAGGGGTAATCAATGGAGATTTTAGGCATTGATATTGGAGGCTCCGGCATCAAAGGCGCGCCGGTAGATATTGAAAATGGGACCTTGCAGGCCGAGCGGCTGCGTCTCGATACGCCGCAGCCATCGGTACCAGAGGCGGTGGGTGATACGGTTGCTGAAATCGTCCGGCGCTTCAATTGGCAGGGGCCGATTGGCTGCACCTTTCCGGCGGTGGTCAAGCATGGCGTTACCCTAACCGCCGCCAACGTGGATAAAGCATGGCTAAATTTTAACGGGCAGAAGTTATTCGAGGCCAAAACCGGCTGCCCGGTGCTGCTGCTCAACGACGCCGACGCCGCCGGTATTGCCGAGATGGAGTTCGGCGCGGGTAAGGGCGAGGCGGGTGTAGTGATTATGCTGACCTTTGGCACCGGCATCGGCAGCGCCATTTTTGTGGATGGCCGCCTGGTTCCCAACACCGAATTTGGTCATATGGAGGTTCGGGGCAAAGATGCCGAACACCGCGCCGCCGACCGCATTCGCACCGAAAAGGATTTGAGCTGGGAAAAGTGGGCCGAGCGGGTCAACGAGTTTTTGGGCCGCATGGAGGCCCTTTTCTCGCCCGATTTGTTTATTATCGGCGGTGGGGTCAGCAAAAAACACGAGAAGTTTCTGCCCTTTTTAAAAACGCAAGCCAGAATTGTCCCGGCCCAAATGTTGAATGAAGCCGGTATTATTGGAGCGGCCCTGGCCGCCAAAGTGTTGGTCCGTTAACTTCACCAACAAAAACACCCTCGCTGGTGGGCGAGGGTGTTTTAATTTTCAACGATACGCTTTCAGTTAACCGGTGTTTTTTCCAGCATATTCAGGACCGTTTCAACCAGTTCTTTCACTTCAAAGGGTTTTTGAATGAAACGGTCATTGGCGGTAACTTGCAAACCGGCAGCCGCATCCTGAGCCTCACTTCTGGCCGAAACGATAATGATGGGCAGCTTGGACAGCTCCCGGTCATTTTTCATCTGGCGATAAAGGTCCCATCCGTCAATATCAGGCAGCATCAAATCCAACAACAGCACATCGGGTTTGAGACTTTTAATCAACTCCAGGCCCAACTCCCCTCGGCTTGCCCCGATAACGCGATGCCCTTTGCGCTCGAAGATAAGCTGAATCAAACCACTCATTTCTGGATCGTCTTCTATGGATAAAATTCTGGCTTGAGTGTTCACACGCATCTTCCTTATTGCTGATTAATCTATAATCATATGTCTAATTATAGCACAAAAGGATACGAAACGCCTTTAGGAATTTTGGCCTGCCTGTTAGCCCAAATTCGGAATTCTATATTCAGTTATAATAAAGTGGACTCCTTAATACCTGATTAATTGGCCCTGGCCTTACCAAAATTGGCGTGGTATAATCAGTCCAATTTTCAAAAATTGGACTAAACGTGAGGGGGCAAAATGCCAATCCAATTGATGCGCCAAACCGACCAACCGCTCTATTTGCAAGTGGCCGAACAGCTCCGCCAGCAAATTGAAAGCGGGGAACTGGCCCCGCAGACCCGGCTGCCCGCCAGTCGAATTTTGGCTAAAAAGTTGGGGGTCAATCGGATTACGATTGTCAATGCCTATGCCGAACTGGAGGCGGAGGGTTTAGTGACCAGCCGGGTGGGCAGCGGCACGTTTGTGGCCGCCGATGAGGACCCCACTCCGCCGGTTGCGCCGCTCTGGCGCGGAGCGCTTTCGCCCCGTCGCCCCTGGAACGCCAACCAAATGGTCGCCGAAATGATGCGCCTGGCCCGCCAGCCGGGAGTCATTTCTTTTGCCGGGGGCGCGCCCGCCAGCGATTTGCTGCCGGTTCACGAACTGCGGCGTGCGCTCAACGAGGCGATGCGCCGAGATGGAGCGGCCCTGTTACAGTACGAGGAAGCGGCCGGGTATTTGCCGCTGCGCGATACCATTGCCGCGCAGTTGCAGCAACAGCGTATTCCCCTGAACGGCCACGATATTTTGATTACCTCCGGCTGCCAGCAAGCCCTGGATGTAACCCTGAACGTGTTGACTCGTGGCAGCGACGACAACCTCATTGTCGTCGAGGACCCCTGTTACCTGGGCTTTCTGGATATTTTGTCGGCGCACCGGATGACGCCGGTGGGCGTTCCGGTAGATGCGCAGGGGATGCAGGTAGACCGCCTGGAGCAGCTTATTCTGCGCCACCGGCCCCGGCTCATCTATACCAATCCCAGCTTTCATAACCCCACCGGCACCACCCTTTCCCTGGCCCGGCGGCGGGCGCTGCTGGAAGTTGCCAGTCGTTACGGTGTGCCTATTTTAGAGGACGCCTGTTACGATATGCTTTACTACGAAGGCGAGCCGCTGCCCAGCCTGAAAAGTCTGGATACGGCTGATCTCGTTTTCCACGCCGGTGGTTATGGCAAAACGCTGGCCCCCGGCCTGCGGATTGGCTACCTGGCTGCGCCCAGCGCCTGGCAGGAGCGGGTGATTGCCGCCAAACAAACCGCCGACATTTTAACCTCGCCGCTCAACCAGCACGCTTTGCATGCTTATCTGCAAAGCGGCCACTACGACGAGCATTTATGCCTGACCCGCCGAGTTTACCGCGAACGCCGCGATTTGATGATAGCCGCCGTGCAGCGCCATTTTCCAGCCGAAGCGACCTGGCGCTGCCCTGCAGGCGGCATGTACCTGTGGCTGGAAATGCCCCCTTCCGGCCCCACCGCCACCGACCTCTATCTGGCCGGCATCAATTACAACGTGGCGTTTGCCATTGGCTCGGTTTTTTCGGCCAGCGGCTCCTTTAGCCACGCCCTGCGCCTGAACTTTGCCACCCCTGCTGCCGACGAAATTGAGGAAGGTATGCGCCGGCTGGGCAAAGCCTGGAAAGAACTTCTGGCCCGCAGCGTCAATGTACCACAGCGGGACCAGCGCTACGCCGTACCCATTTTATGAGGCGAGGCGAAGGGAAGCGAGGAGGCGATGAAACGTGAGGCAAAAAGCCTCTCTTCGCGTCCTCGCCTCTTCGCCTCACGCTTTTGGAATTAATGACCTATGATGACACCGCTCCACTTTGCCCAAATCAGTGATATTCATATCTCTTCTGTAGGGGATTACGAGGAGATTCTGTCAGGTCGAGCAGCCGGTATTTTGGAAACTGTTTTGGCCGATTTGAACCGGCAGCCCGATTTAGATTTTGTGCTGCTGACCGGTGATTTATTCAACACGCCAGAGCCGCCCAACGTGGCCCTGTTTCAACAGGTCATCCAGACACTCCGTAAGCCGTACTACATCATCCCCGGCAACCATGACCGCCGCAACGCCAACCAGAGCGAAGGCTTGACCCGCCACGACTTTGCCCGGCTGTTCAATCCTCAGGTCGAGGCCAGACCCACCCATCCGGCGGCCCAGAACGGCTACTGGTCGGTGACGGTCAAGCCGGAAGTGCAGTTGATTGGGCTGGACTCCAACCGTGATACGGATTGGGGCGGGATCATTGACGCCGCCCAAATCGAGTGGCTGGAGCAGGAGTTACGCGCTCATGCCGATAAATTGATTGTGCTGGCCGTCCACCATCCATTTCACTCCCTGGCCCCCGTTGACTTCGAGCCAGGTTGGAGCAATTTTGTCTGCGATAATGGGCCGGACATGCTGGCCCTGCTCGACCGGCATCCCCAGGTAAAACTGGTGCTGACCGGTCACCATCACCAAACCAAGGCCGATGAGCTGGGCCACCGGCTGCATCTGGCCTGTCCGGCTCTGGCGGTCTATCCCTGCGCCTATCGCACCCTGCGCCTAGCGCAACCGGCGGAAGGCCGCTGGCAAATCGAGTGGCAAACTCATCCGACCACCGACAGCGCCACCCTGGCCGAAGCCCGCCAGATGATGCTCGCTGCCTGGCAAAAGGCCGGCTTTGCCGCAGATTTTGTAGAGCAGCACGCTGTCTTAGCGTATGGTAATGACTGGGATAGGCAGGGAAGATGGGATGGATCAGAAAATGAGCAATCTTAAATCATGAAAATTAACCAGCCCTCCAACCTTCCAATCCTCCATTCCTCCATTCTTCCATTCTTCCACCCTTCCAACCGCTCGTTGAAAGGCGTCGCCCTGGCTTTAGCCTCCTCCGCCTGCATTGCGGTCACCTTTATTGCCAGCAAACAGGCTATGCAGGAGTTATCGCCGCTGGCCTTTACACCCATCTGGTTTGCAGTGGCTTCGGCCTGGGGGGCCGGAGTGTATCTGTGGCAGCAGGGACCAAAACTGCCGACCGGCCTGAGCGCATCTATCCGGCCCATTTTACTGCTGGGCCTTTTAAATGGCCTGGCTAACTTTTTGTTTTTTACCAGCATTGATTGGGGCGACCCAACCCTGATTGCCTTTTTTAGCCGCAGCGAAACAATTTATTCAGTATTGTTGGGGGCGTGGTTTTTGGGCGAGCGCATGCGGGGTTGGCAGTGGCTGGGGGTTGCCATCGCCATCGCCGGCACGGGGGCGATGACCTTTCGGGCCGGAACTCTGGTTTGGGTAGTGATGGGGCTGGCCCTGGCCTCCAACTTTTTTTTGGCCTGGAGCAATCTGGTGGCTAAAAAAAGCATCGCTGCGGCGCCGCCGCTGATTTTGTCTACCGCTCGCACGCTGGTGATGACCTTGATGCTCGGCCTGTTTGGTTGGGCCGCCGGAGAGCTGGCCTGGCCCGGTCTGTCCACCTGGTTGTGGATTGTAGCTGGCGCATTTTTTGGTCCTTTTCTGAGTTATGTGCTTTTTTACAAGTCGCTGCGCTACCTTGACCTGTCTAAAGGAGCGGTTATTCGCGCCACCCAGCCGCTGTTTGTGGCCGTCTACGGACTGGCCTTGTTTGGGACGGTCATCAATTTTCAGCAGTTCTTCGGTGGCCTGGTGATGACCGCCGGAGTAGTGCTGATGTTATGGGAACAAAAAAGATTGCCGAAGATTGGGGATTAGAGATTTGGGGTTACTTTAATCTCCAATCTCCAATCTCTATCTTCAAAGGGGGATTATGTACATTCCTAAAGCATTTGCGGAGACAGACACGGAAAAGCTGCTTGATTTCATCCAGGCGAACAGTTTTGGCATTCTTTTCTCGCAGCACAACGACCAGCCTTTTGCCACCCATTTGCCATTCCTGCTTGAGCGCAGCGCCGAAGGGCCGGGCTGGCTGTGGGGCCACCTGGCTAAAGCTAATCCGCACTGGCACAATCTGGAGGGGGAAGTTCTGGTCGTCTTTCCCGGCCCTCACGCCTACATCTCCCCGGCCTGGTACGAGGAAAAAAATGTTGTGCCTACCTGGAACTACGTCGCGGTTCATATCTACGGTCACCTCTCGCTCACCCACGAGCCGGCCCAACTGCTGAAAATTGTCGAGGATTCGGTCAGTTTTTACGAAGCGCCGCGACCCAACCGGTGGAGTCTTGATGACTCGCGGGAGCATATCCAAAAGCTGCTGAAAGGCATTGTCGGCTTCAAAATCGAAATCACCCGGCTGGAAGGAAAGTGGAAACTGAGTCAAAATCACCCCGTCGCCCGCCAGGAAAAAGTGGTCAAGGCGTTAAGACAACGGCCTGACCAAAATTCGTTAGAGATTGCCGGGTTGATGGCTGAGAATTTGGTGAGGCGCAGAGGCGACGAATAGTGAGGCGAGGAGGCGAGGAAGAACTTTTCGCCTCCTCGCGTCCTCGCCTCTCGAAATAAGTAACTACTCAGCCATGTCATTTCGACCGAAGGGAGAAATCTCTGAGGCCGATGTAACACTGTAGAGATTTCTCGGCCTACGGCCTCGAAATGACATGAGGGCTGAGCAGTTACAATACAAGAAAGGCAAACTACCATGACCAATCATCCCATGCCCACCCTGCACGACATCATCACCGCCCGGCCGCATGTGTATCGCTATTTGCGTCCAACGCCGCTGTACCGTTACTCCGGCCTGAGTGAACTTTTGGAGGCGGAGGTGTGGGTCAAACACGAGAACCATCAGCCGGTGGGTGCGTTCAAAGTGCGCGGCGGTCTGAACCTGGCGGCTCACCTGACCGAAGCCGAGCGGCGGGGCGGCCTTTTCACCGCCTCGACCGGCAATCACGGCCAGAGCATTGCCTTTGCGGCCCAGGTGCATGGTCTCAAGGCGACTATCGCCGTGCCGGAAGGGGCCAACCCTGGCAAGGTGGCGGCCATGCGCGGCCTGGGGGCCGAGGTTATTTTTCACGGTCCTGATTTCGATACCGCCCGTGAATGGATTGCCGCCGAAGCCGAGGCGCGAGGCGGCCGTTTTGTCGGCCCCACCGAAGAAGCGCTGATTTGCGGCGTCGGCACCTACGCCCTGGAAATTATGGAAACACTGCCCGATGCGCAGACCATCATCGTACCGGTCGGCGCGGGTAGCGGCGTGTGCGGGACCAGCATCGTCGCCAAAACCGTCAACCCCAAAATCGAGGTGATTGCGGCTCAATCCGCCCAGGCCCCGGCCATGCAGTTGAGCTGGCAATCGGGTGAGTTGGTCACAGCCGAGACGCGCACCTTTGCTGAAGGGGTCGCCACACGAGTTCCTTTCCTTAATACCCAACTCATTATGCGAAAGCACCTGGACGATTTTGTGCTGGTTGACGACACGGCAATCAAGGAGGCCATTGTACTGTTATTGCAGCACACTCACAACCTGGCCGAAGGCGCGGGCGCGGTCGCTCTGGCGGCGGCGCTGCAACTGAAGGAACGGCTGGCCGGGAAGAAGGTCGTCTTGATCATGAGCGGCGGGAATTTATCGTTGGAGCAGTTGCAAGATGTTTTGGGAAATTAGTCTGTTTCCTGGGTAATAAATCCGGCCTCAATTCGTCAAGAGGAAACCCCTATTATTGAATTGAGGAGGAACACTCATGAAACTCATCTCGATTAATGTCGGTTTGCCTCGGGCCGTAACCTGGCAGGGCAAACCCGTCACTACCGGCATTTTCAAAGAGCCGGTCAGCGGCCCTGTCATACTGCGGAGGCTCAACCTGGAAGGCGACCGTCAGGCTGATTTAAGCGTTCACGGCGGAGCAGACAAGGCCGTTTACGTCTATCCGGCGGAGCATTATGATTACTGGCAGACGGAACTGCCCGGCACACCGCTGCCCTGGGGGGCGTTTGGGGAAAATTTCACCGTCGCCGGTCTGTTGGAGGATGAGGTCAATATCGGCGACCGCTTCCGCGTCGGCGGAGCGGAAGTGATGGTGACGCAGCCCAGGTTGCCCTGCTACAAGATGGGAGTCAAATTTGGCCGGGCCGATATGGTTAAACGTTTTCTGGCCAGCCGCCGTACCGGCTTTTATGTAGCCGTGTTGAAAGAAGGTCAGGTTGAAGCGGGTGATGCCATTGAACTGATCAGCCGCGATGAAAATAAGGTCACGGTGGCCGACATCACCCGCCTGTACGCTTTTGACAAGGCAGATGCCGCTACCCTGCAGCGCGCCATCCAAGTCGAGGCGCTGCCGGAGGGCTGGGTGGACTATTTTCAGAGTCAGCTTGAAAAACACGTATAGAGGTCAAGAAATGCCCAAAAAAGATTACAACCTCCACATCACCCCAGCTAATGCCCAACGCCGGCCTGAACATGTTCAGGATGACGCCTGGATTCGTGATTTTATGGCTCGTACCCAGATTGGGCATATCGCCACTCGTTGGGATGAGCAGCCTTTTATCAATCCGACTACGTTCTGGTACGATGCCGAACAGCATGAAATCATTTTTCACTCGAATGTCGTCGGGCGGGTACGGGCCAACAGCGAGCGGCACGACCAGGTCTGTTTTGAAGCCAGCGAGTTTGGCCGCTTATTACCCTCGAATGTGGCCCTGGAATTTAGCATCCAATATGAAAGCGTCATGGCTTTTGGCCGGATTCGGGTGCTGGAAGATTTGGAGGAAAAGCGGCGGGCGCTGTATGGTTTGATCGGCAAATATTTTCCCAGCATGACCGCCGGGCAGGAGTATCGCCCCATTACCGATAAAGAGTTGAAACGCACCTCGGTTTACGCTATCGCCATAGATAGTTGGAGCGGCAAACGCAATTGGGCCGAGCGAGCCGACCAGAGCGACGAGTGGCCGGCGCTGGGCGAGGAGTGGTTTGAGTAATGGAAGAGAGGTCGAAATGAAAAAGTTACCCTATCACCTGGTTGACGTGTTCACCGACCGGCCTTTTGGGGGCAATCAATTGGCGGTGTTTAGCGATGGCCGGGGCTTGTCTCCACAGGTAATGCAGCAGTTGGCCAAAGAGCTAAACCTTTCTGAGACCACCTTTGTTTTGCCGCCTAAAGACCCGGACAACAATTTAAGGCTATGACCCAGTTCTTTGCCAGCCATACGGACCGATTAACCGTCTATCAATTGCCCGCCTACTCGCCCGCGTTCAATCCGATTGAGTATCTCTGGCGCAATATCAAGAAACAAGCCACCCATCTGCGCTACTTCCCCACGTTTGCCAACTTGATGAACAAGGTCAATCAAAAGTTACGCTATTTTGCTCACACCCCTAAGCGCATCCTTAATCTGATGGGCAAGTATTGCCGGTCGTTAGGGGCTGAAGCCGCCTAAGCTTCTCCCCCTTCAAAATCTTTTTCTGAAAAACTATAGGTACCTTTAAGATCGAAAACTCATACAAATGGGACAAGTTTTACGGCCCTGAACCAGGCGAATCAAGCAGCTTTAACCAGGTGGGCTTCATCGACCAGGCGATCAATTTCAAGATTGACTTGGCGCAAGGCTTCGGTCAAGGGAGGCGGCATAGCTAACTCCGGCTGTAAGGCGGAAAAGCCGGGCTGAAATAACCGGCATTGACCCGGGTCAGAAAAAGCGCGACGTTGAGGCCATAACTGGTGAGCCGGTAAGTGTGATGATCTGGGACGCGCCAGAGGAGGCCTTTCAAGCAGAGCCGGCGCAGGTGATAGGTCATCTGACTGGAGCTATATTCAGTCAGGCTGACCCCTAGCAGGCGAGCCATGGTTTTGCGCAGGTCAGCATGGCGGAAGCCATTGATCTGATGCCCAAACAAGGTAAGGACGGCCAGGAGGGCCATCACCCGGAGATCACCCAAGCGCAGCCCTGGCCCCCGTTGACCGCTGTCGGTTTCGGTTGGGTGCGCCAGACGTTCGACACTTTGGGCGGAGAGACCGCAATTGTGGCTCAACCGTTAGACGTCCAGGAGACGTCGATTGACCTGTCGGCCCATTTGCTGTAAGAAAGGCAAATGACGGAGGGCCTTGTTACTGCCAAAGTCTTTGGGATCGTTGATGGTCGTTTCGGTGCGCAGCGCCCGGCCTTCTTTGAAGTACTGTTTGACGTGGCACTTTTTATAGTCCAGATGGAGGCTAGGCTGAACGCCTTCCTGGATGACCCGGCTGCGAAACTGACCCGGCGTGGCCTGAGTGACTTTACGGTCAAAGAGTAACTGCACTCGGTCAGGTCGGCCCACATCCAAGTTGTCGCGAATAACGGTCTCGAAGAAAGTTCGGCCTTGGACCGGGTCAACAAAGATCTGGGTGCGGCTCACTTCAATTTGCCACAGACTGAGCCAATGGACATAGCCTGCCGCCTCATCGGTGGAGGTCAGAGGCCAGGGCAATATCCGCCGCCACTCGTCGAAGAAGGCTTGCGCCTGGTCAGGTCCTAACTGGTCGCAGATCGCTTGCAAGCGGACCGGATCAGCACAACGGGCAAAATCATTGTCCAACGCTTCGAAGGTTAAACCCGCTTGCCGCAGTTGTTGTTTGGCCCATTCGTGACCGTTCAAACAGACCTTGACCGGATAAGGCACGTAGGTATAAACCTTGATGAAGGCTGGCCCAAAGTCAACATTCTGGAAGTAGAAGTAGTAATGATTGACATAGACCGATTGACGGGTAGTATTGCAAATTGTGTGTAAAAACCTGATTCCCCTGAGAGGGATGAGCAATTTACACAACTTTCGACATACCGCCCCTACAATGGTATCAATGACCGGGTGGCTCAGACGGTAGGGGCCACCACTACGAACTTTGCTTTAGACGTGTTGGGCTTGCCAGAGGTCATCTCCACTACCAACGGCACGACTTATTTATATCTACCCGGTGTCATTGTGGCTCAGAACTCGGCTGGGGAGCGGGTTTATTTGTTGCCTAACGGTCTGGACAGTAATGGGGCAACAATTCAGAAACTTCATTCCCCTCAGCGATTCAAACGTGTTTCCCCAGCGTACCAGTGACATTGCATGATGCGATAACCATGCGATAAATACTTATCCGAAAACCTCCGTAGAGGACGCATCCCTATGCGTCCTCGGCTGGCATAGGGATGCAAGCCTACGAGTTTTCGGATAGGCTCTAAGTATGCGATCACGATGCGATAAGAAAGGGTGCGCTTGGAGTGTGAGGAAAGCCAACTGATCGGCCAAAGCCGGTAAGCTCAAACCGGAAGATGTGTCAAACACCCTTTATTACTCCAAATACCCCCATTCTCCCAACAACCGCCGTACCTCCGCAACTCTATCCGCAGGGATAATCAGCGTGGTCGAGTTCAGCGCCTCGCCCAGCAGCGGGCCGAGGCGGGGGTGCTGGCGCAGTTCGGCCAGCAGGCTCTCGTGGCTGAGGCGTAATAAGGTGGCCTGTTCCAGGCGGGCAGTGTTCTGCCGGGTTCCCCAGGCCAGAATCGTTTCGACCACTTTCAGCGGCGTGCCGTTATCGGTGGCGCGGGCCAGAAAGGCGGTAATTTGCTCGGCGGCCACCCCATTTTTGAGAGCGCGGCTGACGCTGGCCTGGTTGATCTGGTAGACCGCGCGCTCTTTCTCTCGCTCTTGCAACGTGGCAAAACGGGCCAGTTGGAAGCGGTCATACAGACTGGCGCGGGCGGGCACGTAAGCCTGGAAATTGGCGTCCACCCGCAGCAGCGGCGCTTTTTGGGCCGGTGGGGTGGCTGCCGACTCGTTCCGCAGAAATGCCTGGCCCAACGGGCTGAGCCGAAAACTCAACGGTTCGCTCGCAGCGGCAGCAGCGCCCACCTCGACTACGCCCAAGAGGAGCAAAATATGGCTCAGCAGGTAGCGGATCAGCGCCCCTTCGACCTCTTCCCAATGTTCAAACCCCATCAATAATTGGCCTTGCCGGTCGTAAATGTACCAGCGGTTGTAATCTCCGTCGGGCCGCTGAAAATCCGGCTCCAGCCGCTTCAGGGCGGCCACAAAATCATCCAGCGAGAGCCAGCTATCACCCGGCGCTTCCACCTGGGCCAGATAATCCAAAATTTTAGAACGGGCCAGGAGTGGGCTGTTTTCCCAGCCGGTGGGCTGGGGGACCAGGCTGGGCGTGCGCCACAAGTCGTTCCAGGTGGGGTCGGCCCGCCAGGTGTTTTGTAACTGCTGGATTTGCTCGGCGGGTTGGCTCTGCAGCCAGGCGCGGGCCGGGTCGCGGTCGAGCCGCAGCCGGCCATGCGCTACGGCCAACAGGCCGGCCCGCTGGCCCAGGTGTAATAAAAATTCCAGTTCGGCTTCGGTGGGAATGGTGGGCAATTCCGGCAGCAAACAGTTTGCCAGGACATTTTTATCTTTGGCCGCCAGATGGTTGAGCGCGACCGCTCCTGTTCTAGGGCTGCTTTCCAGACGCACAGGCGTTGTTTGCAAATAAACCAACAGGCTGAACATATTCTCCCGCAGCCGCCCCTCCCCGCTTATTTGAACAGGGGGAACTGAAACCGTAGAAATCTTGAGCGTTTCGGCGGTCGGCGGTCGGCGGTCGGCGGTCGGCGTTGTGATTTCCAGCAACGGCAGCACATCCGTCGGAATATAGACCATCTCCAGATTACCCTCGGCCGTCGCCTGAAACGTTTTGAAGATCAGGCCGCGATACCACAAGCCCTCGGCCGGGTTGACCGGGTTGCGCCAGGGTTGTTCGCGGACCAGCCGGGCCGACCCCATCGGGCGAATAAAGCCGTACTCGCGGGCAAAACGAGGAACTTCGATCTGCCCGCCGTGATGCAGGAGCAGTTGTAGCGCCTCTTTTTCGGCCTCTGATAAATCGTTCAGGGTGATCGCCAGCGCCGCCGGTGAGAGCAAATGCTCGGCCAGCAACTCGACCGCCTGAGCCTGGCTGATGGCCGCCAGATCAACCCCGCGCCGCTGAGCGATGCCCTGGAGCAAAGCCATTTCGTAATCAATGAGCGATTGATACAAAGTTTTCACCCGGTTATTATAATCGTAAGCCCTAAATCGCTCAATTTGTGAGCGAAATCAATTGCCCGAATCAGGAGTCGCGGCTATAATTTTGTGGGAAATGTTTGTTTGCAGATTTACTGTAAGGGAAAGGCCAGTAAACAGTAGTCAGTAGTCAGTAGTCAGTAATCAGTACCATTGATAACTGTTCACTGATAACTGTTCACTGATAACTGTTCACTGATAACTGTCCACTGGCAACCTCTATTTGCAGAAGGAGATGACAATGGCCGAACAAAAGCCGGCGCAATTTGACTCTGGGGCTAACCTGGGCTTTTTGACGGGAATATTTAGGCAGATTCGTTTAGTCTGGTTGTTGATGAAAGATGGCCGCGTGCCTATCTGGGCAAAATCGGTGGTGCCGCTGTCGCTGCTTTATCTGATTTCGCCGCTTGATTTTATCCCCGATGTGGCGCTGGGCCTGGGCCAGTTAGATGACATAGGCGTCATTTTGCTGGGCATGACCCTGTTTGTGAAACTGTGCCCGCCCCACGTGGTCGAACAGTATCAAAACCAACTCGAATATGGCACGCCCCTCGACGATGAAGCAGTTGACACTACCTATCGTATAATGGACGAAGATTGAGTAGAGGTAGGTGTCTTTTCCCATGACTGAACAAGCTAATTCTAGACCGCCGCAGGCGGTCGCCAGAGAGTTGGAAGTGTCCCCGGCTACGTTGCGCCGTTGGGCTGATGAGTTTGCCGATTTTCTATCTACCGGCGCCGACTCCGCCCAGGGGCGCAGCCACCGCCGTTACACCGACCAGGATATTGCTACCCTGACTCTGATCAAAGAATTGATGAACAACGGCATGACGTATGAGCAGGTCCGCTTGCAGCTTACCCAGCGCTTGTCTATGCCGCTAGATTTAGCTCCCCACGAAGATGACTTTGACCAGGATCAGGAGACGGCCCTGGTAGCAGCCAACGGGGCCGAGTCGCCGGCGATTGCTTTTTTGACCAATACCTTGATGGCCCTGTCGGACAGCCAAAAAAGTATTCTCAACAGCCAGGCCGCCAACCGCGAGTTGATGGGCGTGCTGATCCAGGATAATTTTAATCTGAAGGAAGAGAATAACCGGCTGCGCGAGCGGATTTTAGAGGTAGAACGCAGCGCCGCCCAAATTCGCCAGGAAGAGGAATGGCGGCGGGAAGCTTTGCGCCAGGAGATGGATGCCAAAATAGCCTCTGTCCAACAACTGGCTACGCAAGCGATCAGTACCGCCAACTCGATTGAGATGCCGGATATCAAGGCGGTTAGTACCAAGCCGGGCTGTTTGGGATCGCTGTTTGGGGCCGGCGGAACGCAAATTCTCAGCGTGCCTCGCCGCCGGCGCGAAGGGCTGGAGGCCCGGCAGGCCGGTCAGCCTTCGGCTGCTGCCCGCATGCCTCAACCGGCTGCCTCGCCTCAGTCACCTCCGGCTTACCCGAAACCCACCGCTCCGCCGGAGTAACCTGTCCAAATTTTAACATCTTGACTCCGACTATCGCGCGTGGTATAGTTTGTGATGTCGAGTATTCAACAACCGAGGTAAGTAAAAATTATGAGATGGTCACGCGCCTTGTACGCGGTATTAATTCTGGTGGTCCTGGCTTTTCTGTACGGCGTTTTTGTTTTAAGAGCCGAGAGCCGTGACACCATTGAAATTTCAAAAGTGGCTGAACTGGCCAATAAGGACCAGATTGACACGATCACTGTTGATCAAAATGAGTTGATTATCAAGCTCAAAAATAATTCTGAAGTCGTCTCAAACAAAGAGCCTGAGATTGGCATTATCGAAACGCTGCGCATTTTGGGGGTGAGTGAAGAAAACTTATCCGGCATCAAAGTGAGTGTTGCGCCGCGCTCGGCCTGGGACGGTTGGTTAACCGTGCTGGGGACTCTGTTGCCCCTAATTTTGATTGGCGGCTTTTTCTTTTTCATTTTGCGCCAGGCCCAAGGGGCCGGCAACCAGGCCCTTAACTTTGGCAAAAGTCGGGCGCGCATGTTTACCGGCGACAAACCCACTGTCACCTTTGACGATGTGGCCGGGGTTGATGAGGCCCGCCAGGAATTGGCCGAGATTGTCGAGTTTCTGCGCGAACCCGAAAAGTTTATCTCGCTGGGCGCGCGGATTCCCAAAGGCGTGTTGATGGTGGGACCGCCCGGTTGTGGCAAAACATTAACCGCCAAAGCTATTTCCGGCGAGGCCGGAGTGCCGTTTTTTAGCATTTCCGGCTCCGAGTTTGTCGAAATGTTTGTCGGCGTCGGGGCCAGCCGGGTGCGCGACTTGTTCGATCAGGCCAAACGCAACAGCCCGTGTATCATTTTTATGGATGAAATTGACGCCGTTGGCCGGCATCGCGGGGCCGGCCTGGGCGGCAGCCACGACGAGCGGGAGCAGACCCTTAACCAAATTTTGGTCGAAATGGACGGCTTTGACACCGACACCAACGTGATTGTGGTCGCTGCGACTAACCGGCCCGATATTTTGGACCCGGCCCTGCTGCGGCCTGGCCGTTTCGACCGGCGGGTGGTGCTGGACCGGCCTGACCGTAAGGGACGCGAGCAGATTCTCAATATTCACGTCAAAGGCAAACCCCTGGCCAGCAATGTTAACCTGCCGGTGGTAGCCAAACAGACCCCCGGCTTTGTCGGCGCTGATCTGGAAAACCTGGTCAACGAGGCGGCCATCCTGGCCGCCCGGCGCAACAAAAAGCAGATCAGCATGCTGGAATTTCAAGAAGCCATTGAGAAAGTTATTGCCGGCCCCGAACGCAAAAGCCGGATTATCCCCGAAAAAGAGCGCAATATTATCGCTCACCACGAAGCCGGCCACGCTCTGGTTATGAAGTTGATCCCGGAGTGCGACCCGGTTCATAAAGTCAGCATTATCGCTCGCGGGATGGCCGGGGGCTATACCCTTTCGCTGCCGGTGGATGACCGTTACCTCAAAAATCAAAGCAAATTTGAAGCTGACCTGGCGGCGTTGATGGGCGGCCGGGTAGCCGAAGAGATTATCTTTGATGAAATTACCACCGGGGCCAGCAATGATCTGGATCGAGCGACCAAAATGGCCAGAGCGATGGTCACCCAATACGGCATGAGCCAGAAACTTGGTCCCCTGATCTTTGGCGAAAAGGATGAATTGGTCTTTTTAGGTAAAGAAATTGGTGAACAGCGCAACTACAGCGAAGAAATTGCCCGGCAGATTGATCATGAAGTGCGCCGGATTATCGAGGCTGCTTACAACCGGGCTACTCAGATTTTACAGGAAAACAAAGCAAAATTAGAAGAAATTGCCCAACGCCTGCTCAAAGAAGAAACCCTAGATGCCCAATCTTTTGAAGCTATCTTTGCTTAGCTTAAAGGTTAAAGCTACTCAGGTCAGTTGACATTTTGCAGTAGCTTAGGGTATACTTAGTCGTAGTTTGCATAAGCTAAAAATAAGCGATTAAAATTTAGACGGTCAGGAGTCTAGCCAAGGATTCTCGTAGTTTGAACTTGTTATCTTCGATAAAACTTGACGTAAAGTTTCATCTTCCTCAACAAGATTAACTCCCGGAGGTAAATTGCGGTGGCCAGAGATAAAAGTGGGCTTTATTATCCCAACAAAATAGGTCGCATCTATTTAATGGCTATGGAAGAAGTCATGGGTACCAACGGCATCAAAGCCGTTTTGAATTTAGCCAAAACCCCGGAATTAATAGGCAATTATCCCCCTAATAACTTGGCCCGTGAGTTTGACTTCAGTGATTTTGGCGCGATTGGGGCCGCCATTGAGGAAATGTACGGGCCTCGCGGTGGTCGCGGCCTGGCCTTGCGGGCGGGTCGCGCTTCTTTTGCCCAGGGGTTGAGCGAGTTTGGTTCCGTCATTGGGGCCAGTGAACTGGCCTTTAAAGTTATTCCTCTGGGAACCAAAGTAAAAGTGGGCCTCAAGGCTATGGCTGAAACATTTACTAAATTCAGCGATCAGGCCAGCGATGTTGAGGAAGCTGACGATTACTTTATTTATACTATTCGCAAATGCCCTGTCTGCTGGGGTAGAACCAGCGAAAAGCCCATTTGTTATGGCGCGGTTGGTATTCTGCAAGAGGGCCTGCGCTGGGTCAGCGGCGGTAAGGATTTTAAGGTTGAAGAAATCCAATGCCATGCCGTTGGCGACGAGAATTGTGTTTTTTATGTCTATAAAGAACCCCTCAACTAGTTGAGCATCTACCACATGCATAGGCTCCAGAGTCTTGACTGCCCGATAGGGATAGCTCAACCATGAAACACACCCTGCTCATAATTGAAGATGACCCGGATACTTCTGAAATGCTGCGGGTTTATTTTGAGGCTCAAGGATATCGAGTAGTTACCGCGCTTACCGGGAAAGATGGCCTGGATAAGTGCCGCTCCGATCCGCCTAACCTGGTCTTGCTTGATGTCCGCTTGCCCGACCTTGATGGTTTTGAGGTGGGCCAGCAGCTCCAGGATGATGTCCGCACCAGCCGCCTCCCGGTTATTTTTGTTACCGAACGCCGCGGACGCGACGACAAGATTATGGGCCTCAAACTGGGCGCGGTAGATTACATTACCAAACCTTTTGATGTGCAGGAGTTGCGTCTGCGGGTTCGCAACCATCTCAGCCGGGCCGGCAGTCAAAATAACCCGGTTACCGGTCTCCCCGGTGAAAAATTAACCGACGACCGGCTGAATGTGATGCTGGAACGATCTGAGTGGGCTGTGTTGTCCCTTCACATTTACGGCCTGGAAAAATTTAACGAGATTTACGGCTTTGTGGCTCGTGATGATGTTCTTCGGGCTATTGCTTTGACTTTGACCAGCGCGGTTGACGAGCTGGGCAGCATTGATGATTTTGTTGGACATCCGGCCGAGAACCGATTTACCATTATTACCATCCCCGGCAAAGCCCCCCAACTCAGCCGCCACATCGAAGATCGCCTCAACCAGGCCATGACCTACTTCTACCCCATTCACGACCGTGAAGCCGGTTATGTGCGGCGCAGCGGCGAAGACGGTCCCAAAGAAAAAGTGCCCTTTATGAAGGTTTCTATTGTCAGCCTTCTGCCAAAAGACGGGCCTTTCTCTAAGCTGGAAAATTTAAAGCAGGCCCTGAGTCTGCCGGTCAAGGTTTAACCCAACTCCCACAGACTCGATAGAGCAGTGTTCCCAACGGGCACACTGCTTTTTTATCTAACACGCGCTGCGACGTAAAATTTTTACGTGCCAGGCCCTCCATATCGCCAAAACTATCTTAAGAGTGTTCACGAACCTGTGGCACGCCACCTATAATGAAAATGCCTTTCGGCGGTCGGCGGTCAGTCGTCGGCGGTCTACTTACAAAGGAGGTGAGCATTTTGCCTGATTCAAAAGATCCTGAAATCATCAATTACACTCTGGCTAATGGATTGCAGGTTCTCCTTAAGCCGATACACACCGCCCCGGTGGTGAGTAACTGGATTTGGTATCGGGTGGGAGGGCGTAACGAGCACCCTGGCAGAACCGGTATCTCTCACTGGGTGGAACACATGATGTTCAAAGGCACCCCCACCTTTCCCAAGGGCGCAATCATGCTGGAGGTTAACCGCAACGGCGGCGTGTTGAATGGCTTTACCGGCCAGGATTACACTGCCTATTTTGAAACCCTGCCGGCCGACCGGCTGGACCTGGGCCTCCGCATCGAGAGCGACCGCATGGCTAACTCGGTGATTGACCCCGACGAAGTAACCAGCGAGCGCACCGTGATTATCTCGGAGCGGGAAGGCAGCGAAAATAACCCGGAGTGGGCTTTGTACGAAGAAGTTTCGGCGGCGGCCTATCGAGTGCATCCCTACGGGCATATGGTCATTGGCTGGAAAGAGGATTTGCATAACATCAACCGCGCCGACCTGTACGAACATTACCGAACTTACTATGGGCCGCACAATGCCGTGTTGATTATCGTTGGTGATATCAATGTGGATCAGGTGCGGGCGCGGATTGACGAGCTATTTGGACCTATCCCTGCCGGACCGCCCCCACCGCCAGTGTTGGCCAAAGAGCCGCCCCAGCAGAGCGAGCGGCGGGTCATTATGCGCCAGCCCGGCACGACCGCTTATTTTCATGCCATCTACCATACCTGCGCCGGCAGCCACGCCGACTCTTTCCCGCTGATTATGCTGGAGTCGATCCTTTCCGGGGCCAGCTTGGGCGGCACACCGACCCACCGCAGCGCCCGCCTATACCGCGCCCTGGTCGAAACCGAAATTGCAGCCCAGGCCGGGGCCAGTTATCGCCCCAGCATTGACCCTGGGGCCATCCATTTTAGCGGTACAGTGCGGCACGGACGCACTTTAGCCGAATTTGAAGCCGTCCTCGACGCCGAAATAGAGCGAATTCGCCAGGAGTTGGTGTCTGAAGAAGAATTGGCAAAAGTGTGTAAACAAGTGAAGGCTCAATTTGCCTACACCATCGAGCGGGTCAGCAGCCAGGCCTATTGGTTGGGCTGGCAAGAAATGCTGGGCGACTGGCGTCGGTTTGATACCTTTGTGGCTAACCTCTCGGCCGTCACCGCCGCCGATGTCCAACGCGTGGCCCAAACCTATCTCCAGCCGGTCAATCGCACCACAGGTTGGTTTGAGCCGGTGAGTTGAAACGTGGTACGTGGGGCGTAGTCTTGATACGTTACGCACTACGTACCATGTATCAGACTGTAATAATCGTGGGGGTTTAATTGTGGACCTAACTTTTCAAAAATACACCCTTGCCAACGGAATTAGCTTGATTGTTAAAGAAAATCACCATGCCCAAAGTGTGGTAGTGCGGGGTCATGTGCCGGGAGGGGCGAATTTGGATGGCCCTGATCGAGCCGGCCTGGCCTCTTTTACCGCCAGCGTCATGCGGCGAGGCACGGTCCGGCGGTCCTTTGCCCAGATCAATGAAACCATCGAATCGGTTGGGGCCAGCGTTTATGTTAATTCGGGGCGGTATTTAACCGGCTTTGGCGGCAAAAGTTTGGCTGAGGATTTTGAGCTGTTGGTGGAGATTATGGCCGATATTCTGTTGACGCCCACCTTCCCCCCTGAAGAGGTGGAAAAGGTTCGCGGTCAAACAATTACGGGCCTTAAAGAGGCCGAGGACAGCCCCCGCAGCATGGCCGGGCGCTATTTTCGGGAGCTGCTCTACGGCCTTGATCACCCTTATGGCCGCTCGGCCAATGGCACCCTGGAAAGTATTCCCCGTCTGAGCCGGGATGATTTGCTGACTTTTTACCAGCAAACCTTTCACCCTCAAGACGGGGCAGTGGTGGTCGTGGGGGATGTCAACAGCCAGGCCGTTTACGACACGCTGGAAGCCGCTCTGGGGCAGTGGCAGCCTGGTCACTCCCCACCCAATACAGACCTGCCCGAACCGGTCCCTTTAACCGAAAAAGTCCGCTATGTTCATGCCATGCCCAACAAGTCTCAGGCTGATCTGGTTTTGGGGACCATCGGGCCGCGCCGCCTGGATGCCGATTTCTATGCCGCTGAGGTGGGCGATACCATTTTGGGGCAGTTGGGCCTGGGCGGACGGATTGGCCTCAATGTGCGTGATAAAGAAGGCATGGCCTATTATGCCCGCACCAGCTTAAGCGGCAATCTCGGCCCGTCACCCTGGACAATCTATGCCGGGGTCAACCCGGCCAACGTAGACCGGGCCGTTGACTTGATTGTAGCCGAAGTGCGTCGCTTCCGCACCGAGCCGGTGAGCGAGCAGGAACTGGCCGACGCCAAAGCTTATCTGACCGGTACGCTGCCCTTGCAACTGGAGTCGAATGAAGGGGTGGCGTCGCTGCTGCTGGAGACCCACCTTTACAACCTGGGTGACGATTTTATTGCCCGTTACCCCGACCTGATCAACGCCGTCACCGCCGAGGAAATTGCCGCTGCCGCCCATAAGTACCTCAACGATGAGGTCTACGCCCTGGCTATTGCTGGGCCGTACACCTGATGAAGGAGGCGTCACGAGTCTGAGGCACATCACCTATGACCAAAATCTTTTGTTAGTGATGACTAACCGAAGACAGAAGACCGATGACCGGGTCTTCATCCCCGGTCTCCTGTCTCCTGTCCCCGGTCTATGTTCTGAGGAGTTATGTCTGAAGAATTTACGCTGACCCAAATTGATACCTATCTACAGCGACTCTACGCCGACGCCGACTCGGTGCGGCTGGAGATGGAAGAATTGGCCCGGCAGCGCCGTTTTCCCATTGTGGGGCCGCTGGCCGGGCGACACCTGGACCAACTGGCTCGGATGATTGGGGCGCAGCGCATTTTTGAGTTGGGATCGGGGTATGGCTACTCAGCCCTGTACTTCGCCCGCGCGGTAGGGCCGGCCGGTCAGGTTCACTGCACCGAACTCGACGCCGAAAACATCCGGCTGGCCGAAATGTTTCTAAGCGAGGCCGGGTTGTGGGAGCGGGTTACCTATCACCAGGAAGAGGCAACCGCCGCTCTGGCGCGAGTGGGTGGAACCTGGGATATTATTTACAACGATATTGACAAAGTCGGCTACCCGGCCACCATTGATCTGGCCTACTGGCATCTCCGTCCTGGTGGTCTTTTTATCACCGATAACCTGTTCTGGCATGGTCGTGTTTTTACCGGCGCTGCCGACGCCGATACCCAGGGCGTGATTGAATTTACCCGCCAGCTTTTCGCCCACTCCGGCTTTATCACCAGCATCTATCCCGCTCGCGATGGTCTAGCCGTTGCTTTACGCCTGTAAACTTGCTACCAACTTCGGAGGAGATTTATGGAGGCGATTATAACCGCCGGAGGTGTCAGCGTGCCGGATGACCCGCTCTATGCCCGGACCGGGGTGGCCAAAAAGGCCCTGATTCCCCTCGGCGGCCAGCCGATGATTGGCTGGGTGATCGAGGCGCTGCTGGGTACCGGCCTGATAGACCATCTGGTGATTGTCGGCCTCACCCCGGCTGAACTCAATTTCAATCATCCGGCCCTTGATTTTGTGCCGGCGGCGGGTGGGCTGCTGGATAACGTTCTGGTCGGGGTTGACCACGTTAGAGCCATTAACCCGGCGGCCCAAAAAACATTGCTCTGCTCTTCGGATATTCCGCTGATTACCCCGGAGATTGTGCATGGTTTTCTGGCCGAGTGTGGTTCACAGGAAGCAGAGATTTATTATGGCATTGTCGAAGAAAAAACGATGGAGGCCCGCTTCCCCGGCTCCAAACGCACCTTTGTCCCCTTCAAGGGAGGACGCTACTCCGGTGGGGATGTTTTTCTGCTTGATCTGGCTGCTCAGGGGAATGTTGAACTATTTCGTTCCTTGATTGGCTCGCGTAAAAACTACTTAGCCCAGGCGCGTATGTTGGGCCTGGGTTTTATTACCCGCTTCTTGCTGCGCTTGATGACCGTCGAAGAAGCCGCCGAGCGCGCCCGCCAGAGAATGAACCTGAACGCGCGGGTAGTGGTGACCCGCTTTGCCGAACTGGGCATGGACCTGGACAAAGTCCATCAATATGACCTCATCAAAGCCGAATTGGAAAAAATCAAACTGGGTAGAACAGCTTTTAATACTTGACGCGCGGCTGACCCAACAATTGACCCTGCCGCTCGAATCAACCTGGCGGGGGTGGGCTGGGCGGGTGGCTCACCTGGGAGATGGCCCCATGGTATTCGGTGGGCTGGGCCTGATTTACGGGCTGGGCTGGTGGGCCGATGCCCCATTACTCCACCAGACTGTCCTGGTGCTGCTAACGCTGGTCCTGGCAGCTATCCTCATTGTCACCCTGGTAAAATTTAGGGTACGCCGTCGTCGTCCCCACCCTCCCGGCGAATTTGTCACCTTTGCCTACGATGTTTACAGCTTCCCCTCTGGCCATGCGGCTCGTCTGGCTGCTTTGGCCACAGGCGTACTGTTTTTTGATGTCTGGCTGGGTTTGACCTTGATAGGTCTGGCTTTAAGTGTGGCCGTGGCGCGTGTGCTGGTGGGGGTGCATTATCTGAGCGACATTTTGATAGGGTTGGCCCTGGGGGCGCTGGTGGCATGCGCGGGACTACTGGCAGTCAAAATCCTGGAGTTTGTGCTATAATGTCCTTAATGATTACCATTGCCCAGGCCCAAACCTATTATCACAACGACTCCGCTCACGATTTTGACCACGTGCTGCGGGTATTGGCTAACGCCGAACACATTGGCCGGATTGAACGAGCCAATATGGTCGTTCTGCGCACGGCAACGCTGCTGCATGATATTGCCCGCGCTGACCAGGAAGAGACCGGTCAGGATCATGCCGCCGAAGGGTCGCGGCGCGCTCGTCTTATCCTCTGTGAAGCTCAACAGCCGGCCGAATTTATCGAGGCTGTTTGCCATGCCATCGAGACGCATCGTTTTCGGGTTGATAATCCACCTCAAACTCTGGAAGCCAAAATTTTATATGATGCCGATAAGCTCGACTCTATTGGTGCGATAGGGGTAGCCCGCGCCTTTGCTTACGGCGGCTATGTCAATCGTCCGCTGTGGGCCGAGGATGACAGCCATATCCATACGGCCTGGCAAGAGTTTCGGCTAAAATTGAGCAAGGTTAAAGACAGCCTCTTTACCGAAACAGCCCGGCAAATGGCCCAGGAGCGCCATCTGTTCATGGTGCAATTTTTTGAGCAGATGGCTCGTGAAGTGAGAGGAGAGCAATGAACGGGCATCCTATCATCGAGACGATTCAACAAGCTCTGGCCGGTCCGCTCCCCGGAGTAAGAGGACAAATTAAGATGGCCCCACAGCCCCGGGCCGGTCAAATCAACCGCTGGGAGATCCCCAATAACTACCGTGAGGCCAGCGTGTTGTTGTTGCTTTACCCTCACCACCCGCCCGACCAGCTTGAGCCAGACCTGCATGTGGTCTTGACTCGCCGGCCCGATTACCCTGGCGCGCATGGCGGCCAGATTTCGCTGCCGGGCGGCCGGCGCGAAGGTGATGAATCGCTGCTGATTACGGCCCTGCGAGAAGCCCAGGAAGAGATTGGTCTGAATCCGGCGGCGGTTGAGGTAATAGGTCAGTTATCGCCGCTGTACACGCCGCCCAGCAACTTTTATATTTACCCCTTTATTGCCTACAGCCCGGTTCGGCCTGCATTTCAGCCGGATGCCAAAGAAGTAGCCGAGCTGATTGAAACGCCGCTGCATTTACTCTTCAATCCCGCTATCCGGAGAGAAGAAATCTGGCATTTTCCTAACTATGGCGAGCGGCTGGTTCCATTTTTTGATGTGTTTGGCCATCGTGTCTGGGGGGCCACGGCCATGATTTTGAGCGAATTTTTAACGCTGCTGCAACCCAACGGTACTGCTCCCGGGTCCGATAACCTGACTGTTTCTGCTTGAACCCCGGTCTGGCAGGTTGTGTTGAGCTTTGCAGTTTTAGGAAGTAAATCATGCCCGAACTGAGACAGAATTTGGCTACCCGCGAGTGGGTCATTATCGCCACCGAGCGAGCCAAGCGGCCTCATGATTATGTTCAACCCCGCCAACACCTCCTCACCGAAGCCCAACCGCCCTATGACCCCACCTGCCCCTTTTGCCCCGGTCACGAAGAATTGGACCTGGAAATTGAGCGAATGCCGGCCAACGGCCCCTGGCAAACCCGTGTGGTCGAGAATAAATTTCCGGCGCTTTCGCCCAAGGGTGAACTGGTCCGTACCTTTGATGGAGTGCATCGCTCAATCTATGGCCTGGGCTACCATGAAATTTTGGTAGAGCACCCCAGCCACAACACCACCCTGGCCCTTATGTCGACCGCCGATATTGACTTTGTACTGCAAACTTTTTATAGTCGGGGGTGGGATATTACGCGCGATGCCCGAATTGAACAGATCATTTTTTTCAAAAATCATGGAATTCAGGCCGGGGCGACCTTAAAGCACCCTCACAGTCAAATTGTGGCGCTGCCGGTAGTGCCCAATAACATTCGCTATCGTATCGAGGAAGCGCGTCGCTATTTTGATGATAACGGTCATTGTGTCTATTGTGTGATGATGCAGGATGAACTGGAAAAAGGTATCCGGGTAATAGATACAAGCCAACATTTTGTGGCGTTTGCTTTGTATGCCTCGCCTTCCCCGTTTCACGTCTGGATAATGCCCCGCCAACACAGCGTAAGTTTTCTGTTTGCCCGCAAAGAGGAACTTGCCGATCTGGCTCAGATTTTGCGCCGTGTTTTGCGCCGGCTTTACCTGGGTTTGCGAGACCCAGCTTATAACTTGGTGATTCGGACCGCGCCGGCCAAAGAAATTGGCGAAGATTATCTTCATTGGTACGTGACAATTATTCCGCGTTTGAACAGTACTGCCGGTTTTGAACTGGGCAGCGGCATGTTTATCAACACGGCTTTGCCGGAAGAGAGCGCCATCTTCTTGCGCGAGGTCGAAATTTGATTTTTATCAGAACAAGCCGTATCCAAAAGGGCGGTCAGACAGACTCTAAATTGAGAAACAGGTAAATGACAGATCTTCTGGGTGGCGCTTCGCCCGATCAATTACTACTATTTATGGCCGTTCCACTCATTGGCGCTGTTCTGTTTGGGGCAGTATTGTTTGCTGCTTTTGCTGGTCGGATGAGAAAGGGGTTGGCAAAAGCAGAATCACCCGCCCCCTCATCGTTATCCCTGACTGCTCCAACCACGCTAAGCTTTGCCCCACCCGTGGTTGCCAATCAGGCTCCGGCCCCAGAAGTGTTGCCTGATGGCTCTTTCAACACTGCCGAATTGGATTTAAACCTGAATCTTTTGAACCGACCCGTTGAGACGGAGGCTGAAATGATAAACCCATCTAAATCCTCTCACGAAAATAGAACCGGCTTATCGGCCCGGCTGGGCCAGCAAACTCGTCCCGCCGCCTTACCCCCCCTCCCGGCGGTAAGCCAGCCCCTACCAGCCCCGGTCAACCCTCCGGCGGCTGGCGTCAACCCGCCTGTCTCTCCCACCGAGCCGGTGGAATTGTTACGCCTCCTGCGCGACCCCCAAACCGGCCAACTCCTGGTGGAAATTGCCGGGCGGCGTTACACCAAGTTGGCCGAAATAGCCGACAAAAAAGTGGGCCACTATATCCTGACTCTGGCCGCCCACTTGCTGGCCTTTACCAATGGCATGGTCGCCACCGAGGCCGGTCTCAAAGCGCTCCAATCGCCCAAAGTAGGGGCCGTGCCTACGCCGCTGGCGACTCCTGGGCCGGCCTCACCGCCTGCTGCAACTACCCCTGTACCCCCACCTCCACCTGGGGTCGAAGCGGCCTTTTTAGCCTCGCTGCGGGCGCAGCCGGCCAAGCCAGAGCCGCCTCAGCCCCAGCGGCGCGGCTTCTTTAACCGGGCTAAACCAGCCCCCGCAGAGACGCTGCTGCCCACCCTCAACCTGGCCGAACAGATCAACACCATTGCCCAGACCCGGCTGCGTTACTCACCCCTGGCCGCCACCACCAAACTGGAAATCACCTCCGATCCCGGCGGCGGCATCTTGATTAACGTCAACGGCGCGTTTTATCACGGCCCGGACGACATTCCTCAGCCGGAAGTCAAGGAACTGATTAAAGCCTCGATTCAGGAGTGGGAGAAAAGTTAAGAAATTGTGAGGACGGCTGAGAGGTGCTATAATCAACAGTGCCGCAAGCCGATACAAGAGAACGTCATCAACGCTTGTTAAAAACACTCAGTAATTATCTCATAAAAGATTCTGTCCCCTAAAAATCACTCTATTTGTACTGGCTCCATCCTAAAATTTACTCCATCTGGCTTCAACCTGCCAACAGGCATCTCAGTATCATGCTGAAAGATAATCAACGCGTTCCGCGCTACTGCCCATTGCTGCCAGTAGCGCTTGGTTTCGATGGATTCCATCGGCTCCAAATCATACGCCGGAACCCAGGCCAGGCGCTCCAGGTGATAGTGCAGCGAAGCCATATCGGCGGTAAATAAGGCCGTTTCCCCCCCCGATTCTAAAATAACTACCTGATGCGCCCGTGTGTGACCCCGCGTTACGGCGGTGCGGACTTCGCTCGTCAGACGAGTGTTGCCGTTGAGCAGTTTCAACTGGCCGCTCTCTTCCAGCGGGCGGTAATTCTCCGGAAAATAAGTGGCGCGGGTGCGCTCGTTAGGGGCGATGGCGTCGGCCCACTCCAACCGCTGCACCATGTATTGAGCGTTGGGATAGGTGGCAATCACCCGCTCTCCTTGCCTGATGGTGTTGCCGCCGCAGTGATCCCCGTGCAGGTGAGTGTTGAGAACAATATCAATCTCCTCCACCGCCACCCCCAACCGGGCTAAGGCTGCCGTTAAATCTCCCTGAGGACGCTCCAGCCCCACCCGCCGCTGCGCTTTCTCGTCCAGTTTTGTCCCAAAGCCGGTATCCACCAAAATGGTCTTCCCTTCCGAGCGGATCAGCAGCGAAACAAGGCCAAAAGGAAGCCGGTTCTGGGCGTCGGGCGGACAAAGCTCGGCCCAGATGATGCGCGGCACCATGCCAAACGTGCTGCCGCCGTCCACCCAGCATAGACCATCGCTCACCAGATGATATTCCAGATTATTTAACTTGGACACAGGGTCACCTCAAAAGCTTAAAATTTTGTTTAGTATACTATACAACCTCAACTTATGGACAGCCGCGCCGCCAGGTAATCGGTGTAGCCGCCCAGGTATTCTACCAGCGCGCCCTGGTTTGGATCAAGCTCAACCACCCGATCAACCACCTTGTCCAAAAAGTAGCGGTCGTGCGAGATTACCAGCACCGTTCCATTAAACTCGTCCAGGGCTTGCTCAAGGGCCTCGGCGGCTTGAATATCCAGGTTATTGGTTGGTTCGTCCAGCAGTAAAAAGTTGGGCTGTTGCAGCATCAGCAAAGCGATTTGTAAGCGGCTCCGCTCGCCGCCACTGAGGCTGCCCACAGTTTGGCTCTTGGCCTGTTGGTATGGAAAAAGAAATTTACCCAGAAAGGCCACGGCTTCGTCTTCATACATGGCTTTTACCTGGCGCACCGTCTCGACCAGGTTTTTCTCGTAGGCCAAACTTTGATGCTCCTGGGTGTAAACGCCCATTTTGACGCTGGGGCCGATTTTGATTACCCCTGCCGTCGGCGCTTCTTCTCCCGTGATGCAGCGAAACAGCACGCTCTTGCCGGCGCCGTTCGGCCCAATCAACCCGACCCGCTCGCCGTGCCACAGTCGCAGCGTCACCCCGGCCAGAACCAGGTCATCGCCAAAAGCTTTGACCAAATCCACAATCTCCAGCACTTTGTCCGAGCCGCGCCAGCCGTTCAAACGGCGCAGGTCCAGGCTCTTTTGTTCTAAGGGCTGGTCCACCTTATCCATCCGCTCGATCTGGCGGCGCTTGTTGCGGGCCTGTTTGATATGGCGTTCATTCACCACCAGGCTGGCCCATAACTCAAAGCGGGCAATGGCCGCTTCGAGCCGGGCAATCTCTTTTTGTTGAGCCGCGTACAGTTGGGCCTGGCGCAGCCGCCGCAACTCCTTCTCGGTCACATAAGCCGAATAGTTGCCCGTATAAAAGTCCAGCTTGCCCCCGGCCAGTTCCACGATGCCTTCGGCCACCTCGTCCAGCAAATAGCGGTCGTGCGAGACAATGACCACCGCGCCTGGATAAGCCCGGATAAATTTCTCCAGGTAGACTTTCCCGGCCAGATCGAGGTGATTGTCCGGCTCATCCAACAGTAGCACTGCCGGCTGGTTGACCGCCAGTTTAGCCAAAGCCAACAGTTTTTTCTGGCCGCCGCTCAAAACGCTGGTCAGCAAGGTGAAGTCGCTCTCACTAAACCCCAGCCGGCGTAAGGTTGCTTTGACTGTATTTTCATAACTCAAGCCGCCGGCCTCCTCGTAGGCGGCCAGCAAACGGCTTTGCTGCTCAAGCGTTTTGGCCAAAGCTGACTCATCCCCATACACTGCCGGATCGCTCAACGCGGTTTCAACCTCCTGCAATTCAGCCTCGATGGCCGCGAGCTTGGGGGAAGCAGTTAGCGCCTCGGCCAGGACGGTTTTGGCCGGATCGAGCTTGACTTCCTGGGGCAGATACCCGATACTATCCCCTTTAGCCCCAACCACAAACCCGTTTTCCGGGGTCAAATGCCCGGCCAGAAGCTTCAAAACCGTACTTTTTCCGGCGCCATTGGGGCCGACCAGCCCCACTTTGGCCGTATCCGGGACAGCCCAGGACAGATTTTCCAGTACCAGCCCGCCCGGATGGCTGAAGGCGACATTATCAAGACGTAAGCTTATCATAAGACATTCTCCTCTAATGTAGACCACCGACGGCTGACCAACCCCCACCCTGCCCTCCCCCTAAGAGGGGGAGGGTTAGGGTGGGGGTGCGGTCTGCGGTCGTAATAACAAAAAACCGTGAACACGCTGGCTGCATGTCCACGGTTGGGCCGATAAATAAAAAATCGTGGACGCGCGGTGCGCCCACGATTTGAGTTTACATAATAAACGGAAGGGGACGCACTACAATAAAGCGTCCCCGGCGATGGAAGCCTGAATACTGTGGTTGATGGTTGAATTCAGGGCGGGATTGTGATAAATCATAGCGGCAATTATAAACAAAGGCGGTTAGATGTCAAGCTGAGTCAAGGGTCGGGGATTAATCTCGTTCCCAAACTGAGTTTGGGAACGAGATTGTGCAGGTAATTTAATCCGTGATCTTAAGCCACCTCATCGCTAATCTCGGCCACTTCCAACTGGGGCGCGAAATGGCGGAAGGTTTCAAAGCGCAGGCCACAGCGTAAGGCTTCCAGGCCCAACACATCGCGTGGTTTGACATTGCCCAGGTTCACATTTGACCCGCAGAGCAAAATTAGGGCCGCCTGCTGCCGCTGTAAAGGCGCTTCCCAGATGATGTCACCCTGGCTGTCGCCCAGGCAGCTCATGATCGCCGTAATTTCTTCCTGGCGCAACGCTCCCTGCGGGTCGTAAATGCCCACGCCCATGCCCGATTCCCGCGCTTCGATGATAACTTTGTCCGCCCCCAGGGCCAGGTCACTGGCAATTTGATCGCAGAGTTCGCCGGGCGACAAATGAATAGTTGGGTCTTTTTTGCCTACCTCGGTGATAACCTTGAACCCGGCATCCAGGGCGCGTTTGATAGCGTCCTGGCGCACCTGGGCGGTCATACTAATGGTGCCGTCCGAAATTTCGAGGGCGGTAAAGCCCAATTCTCTGGCCCGTTTGACATACTGCGGATAGACTCCGCGCGTAAGAGTCACTTCCATGAGTGTGCCGCCGGGATAAATTTCGATTTGCCGGGCGCGGGCCAGCTCGATTTTGCGCCGCAGTAGCGGCTCATCCAAAAACACCGAAGTCCCAAAACTGAGTTTGATCTGGTCAATATAGTCGCCGGTCAGGGCCAGCATATCTTCGGTGGCGTAGAGCGCCTGGCAGCGATCCAGCACCATCGTCAAGCCCTGTTCCCTGGGTTTGCTCACCGCTCGCTCAGGAGCCAAGTGGGGTAGTAAATTGTGCCATGCTTTTGTGGTCACTTCAACCTCTACTGTTCGCCGTCCAGGGTTCGATAATAATCCAAATGCGCCTGCGCTGTGGCCGCCCAACTGAACCTTTGGGCCGTGATCGGCCCGGCAGCCGCCAGCCGGCGCCGTAACGCTTCATCCTGAACCAGCCGCAGCATCCCGGCGGCGATGGCGACCTCATCCAGCGGGTCCACCAACAGGGCGTTCTCCTCCGGGCGCAGATACTCGCGGAACACGGGCAGATCAGAAGCCAGCACCGCCAGCCCGGTCGCCATGGCTTCCAGGGCCACCAGCCCCCAGCCCTCTTTGACCGAGGGAAAGGCCAGCGCATCGGCGGCCTGGTAGAGCGTCGGGATCAGGGCATCGGGCGCGACGCCTAGCAGAAAAATATCCCTATCCCGCTGCAAACCCGACTCGTCCAGGGCCTTGAAGAACTCGGCCCGGTACGGTTCATAATCCAACAAGGTGTCACCGCCGGCCAGCAGCAGGACAGCCGTCTGTCCCTCAGCCGCCAAGGTTTGCCGTACCGACTGGAAAGCTTGCAGCAAGCGCAGGCTGTTTTTGCGCGGCTCGATCCCGCCGATATTGAGAAAGACCCAACCCTCACTCAGCCCCAGCCTGGCCCTGGCCTCCGCTCTGGCCGCCGGCTGGGTTGGCTGGAAGCGGCGGGTATCCACGCCGTTGTGGATAATGGTGGACTCCAGCCCAAACTCAGCGGCCAATCGCTGCTGCCAGTATTGGCTGACCACCAGCCGGAAGTCGGGCCGGTAAATGGAATGGTTCTGACATTCGATCAGCACCGGGCTGGTAAAGTCGTCAATGTGGTGGATGGTCCGCCCAAAGCGGGCAATCAGGCCATCCTCGCGCAGCCGCCACAGCGCATTGGCCGAAATACAATCCTGGGCGTGGTAGATGTCAAAAGGGCCGGGCCGGCGCCGGGCCAGAAAGGTGTAGTAAGTTTGGATATAACGCTGGATGCGTTCATCCAACGGCTCATCCCCGGCGGCCTCCGGGGTGGGGATGAGGGTAAAGGGCGCAGACGTGGGCCGGAAGAAACTGCTGCGCTCATCCTTCCCTAGAGCGTAGATATGCGCCTCGTGCCCCAATGCCTGAATCTGCTCGGCCAGGGCTAAGGTATGCACCACACCCCCGCGCGGCTTGGTTGAGTAAGTGAACAAAGCCACCCGAAGCGATTTACGATTTGCGATTTCAGATTTACGATTTACGATTTCAGATTTACGATTTTGTTCTCTCAGCACGCTTGCTTCTAATCTCTTATTTCTTATTCCTTCTTCTCCCTTACTTCCTACTCCTCGCTTCGCGTTCCTACTTCCTTCTTCTTTGCCTCTTTGATCGCCTCTTTCAGCGTGTCGGGACTGTCGCCCCTGGCGGCGCGGTGAGCTACCTCGCTGAAGCCCTGACCGGGGTCAATGCCACTTTTGTCATACATCCGGCTCATCCCTTCGACGGCCTTGCGCGGGTCAACGGCCCGCAGCGTTCCGGCTTCGGCCCCGCTGCCAGTGCGAATTAGGCCCGGCCGGGAGACCAGCCGAGTCAATTGAGGGCTGTCGCAGTTTTTGCAGTGCAACTCCGCCGGTTCACCGGCGCTGCGTACCAGAATTTCCGAGACTTCGCCACAGTTTTTACATTGGTACTCGTAGATGGGCATAACAAACAATCCTTGTAAGACAAGCTGTTAGCTTGTCGCTATACAGACAAACTAAAGTTTGTCCTACCAAATTTTAGCTTACAATCGCCGCCGCCAGGCGAGCGGCCTGGGCGTTGGTGGGTAACACCACCGCGCCTGCTTCCTGTAAAATACGCTCCTGTTGAGCCAGCCCTTGCGGGTCGGTTTCCGTCCCGCAGACATGAGCTACCACGGCCAGATAGCGGCCCTGAGCCGCTGCCTTCTCTTTTGCCGCCCGGATCGACTCGGCCAGCGCCCCGGCAGGGTTGGGGTGAGAACCATAGCCAATGACGACATCTAGCAAGATGACTGCCACCTCAGGGTCATCGGCTTCTTTCAGCAGCCGCTCCTGGCGCAGGCGGGGATCAATCATGGGGTGGGGCCGGCCCAGGGTAAACTCCTCCTCGCCCATATCAATGCAGCTATGTTCACGACTGTGCCAGCCATCGGGTAAGGCCCACGCCGGGCGCAGCGGAATGTTGGAATAAAGCGCCGGCAGACGCTTGGTCAGCAAGAGCATGGCTTCATCGCACAGGCTCCCGCCCGAAAACAATCCGCGCAAATAACGCTGGCCGGGGGCCAGCTTCTCCCCTTCGGCTACAGCCCGCACGGCTAACTGGGCCGGGGCCAGCTCAAAGTAGTCGCGCTCATCATGATTAATCAGGCGCAGGGCGGCCTCGGCGGTCTCTTCCAGGGTAGAGGTAAAAGTCAGGCCGTTGTTCTGCCCGCTGCGCCGGCTACCCAAAAAACTGACCACAACCGGCTTGCCGCAGCTTTGAGCAGCCTCCAAAATAGTCTCGGTCACACTGGGCGCGGGCGGCTTGGAGATCAGGATAATCAACTCAGTCTGCGGGTCGGCGGCCAGCATGGCTAGACCCTGGCGCATCATCAGGCCGCCAATCGTCTCAGAAAGGTCGCGCCCGCCCACGCCGATAGCCTGGGAAATACCGCTGCCGCCCCGGTCCAGCAGGCAGGTGACTTCTTGCAGCCCGGTCCCCGAAGCAGCCACCAGCCCAATCGGGCCGCGCCGGACGGCATTGGCAAAGGCCAGCGCCACGCCGTTGATAATGGCCGTGCCGCAGCCCGGCCCCATCATCAGCAGGTTTTGGCTTACAGCCCACTGTTTTAGCTCCATCTCTTCGGCCAGGGTCACGTTATCACTGAAAAGAAACACGTGCATCCCGGCCTGCAACGCCCTGGCAACTTCCAGCTTGGCATACGGTCCCGGCGTCGAAACCAGGGCCATGTTCGCCCCGGCCAATACTTGGCGGGCCTGGGCCAGCGAGCGCGGCAGGGCCGCTGCCGCACCGTTTCCTGCCGCCGGAGGGGTTGTTTCAGCCAGCTTGGCCTCCGCCTGCTTGAGCGCGTTCTCTCCCGCCTCCATCGAGCCGGCCTCGATGACCAGCATCAGGTCGTTAGCTCCGGCGGCCTGAACCGTCTCGGTTAGCAATTGCGTTTCAGCCAGCACCCGCTTGTTGGCCTCGGTACCCATGGCTACAATCGCCTGCTGCACGTCCGGCAGCCCAGATAGTATCTCCGATACCCGCATCAAGCGGACGGAGTCATAATAAGTGTTGGGTTTAACTTGGCTGATGAGAAGCATTGCTTTTATCCTCAAAACCTTCAAGCTTAATATAGTGCGTGGTACGTGGTGCGAAGTGCGTAGCTATCCAAACTACGCACCACGCACCACGTTTTACCTGCCATATTTCTCCCGCAGCCGCGCCACTGCTGCGGTAAACTCTTCCCGGCTGCTGAACTCTTCACGCGGGTCGGGGGCAGGAACGCCGCGCCGGGGTTCGCCGGTGGCCGGGTCGAGCATGATTGGCTCCACCACGTAAACCCGGCCTTTTTCCATATCGAGTTCCACCCCGGTATACAGGCCCAGGCCGTCGGGCAAGCGCATCTCCAGCCGTTGAAAGAAGGTCCGGCCCTGGCGCTTGGTTTCGTTATCGTACAGCGTGATCCACTGCGCCCCGGCGGCCTCGGCTGCGGCCAAGCTGGCCTGCACCCTGGCCTGGTCCTGCTGGTCTAAAATTTCCTGGTAACGCAGATAAAAGGCAGCATCGCGAGCCAGTTGAAAATCCATAAAATCGGCCTGGGCCAAATCCAGTTCATCGGCAATCTGGCCGACCTGCTCCAACTCAAACTGTTGATACGCCTCGACTAATGCCTCAGGCTCGACGACTGCGGCCAGACTATTAGCAATGGCCCGCACCAGCCGGATGCCGACGGTGTAAAATTCCGGGGCGTTCAGCACCGACTGGTAAAAGCGGTCTTCGGCTTTGCGCCAGGCCAGCGCCTGGGCTTGAATTTCTTGCTCGGTCATTTTCCAATGTAAAAATACTTTGCCGGTAATGACGGGAGACCCATTCGGCAGGCTCAGGGCAGGCCGGGGACCGAGGACCGGGTAGTTGTCACTCGTCCCCGGTTTCCCGTCTCCGGTCTATAATTTCTAAGGAGTGTTCACAAGCCAGAGCACGCCACCGATAATGAAAATTCGCCCTCACCCTAACCCTCTCCCACCGGGAGAGGGAACTCTTGGCTTTCTCCCCTCTCCCAAAGGGCGAGGGGTTGGGGGTGAGGGCTATTTACGAAGGAGGACGGTTTCAGGTTCAGGCAATGAGGTGGACAGGCCCCACTTGTGTGCCAGGGCCGCCAGCGCCTTCTCGAACACGGCCAGAGGCGCGCGAGCCACGCCGGTGCCAATCTGTCCGACGGTGGGGCTGGTTTCGTGCAGCACGCCGGTGGTGATGAAAGGCACAATCCGGGTTTCGACCACCCGGCGCACGTCAATCCCCAGTGGGGTGTTGGCCGCGTTCATAGGCGGTAGACTGAATTTTCGGTGGGCCGCCAGGGTAATCAGGCGCAGTTCCTCGACCGCTGCAATTTCGGCGGCTAAACTGCCGCCCACAAATGCGGCGATGGTGGGCGCGCCGGCAATGGCCATACCGCCCAGGCCACAGGTTTCGATGATGGCGCTGTCGCCAATATCCCCGGCGGCATCGGCCACCGAATAGCCAGTGTAGTAAACCGCCTCATCCATCGGCGAGACCGGCGCGACCAGCCACTCGTCGCCCAGCCCGCCGACGCGCAGGGCAAAATCCACCCCGTTGCGGGCCATCGCTGTAACCAACGTACTGTAAGGGATGCCGTGGGCCGCGTCCATCGTCGCCTTGACTGCGGCCATGGTAAAGTTGAGAAAGAAGTGGTTGTTGTTGGCCATAAAGCGGACGATGCCCGCCGCCGTCTCCCCGGCTACCCCGGCTTCGAGCATGGGCGGCAGCAGGGTTTTGACCAGCAACGAGGTGCAGGCGGCGCTGCGGGCGTGGCACTCGTCGCCCATTTGCAACCCCTGGGCCACAATATCAAACACATTTAGCGGGCCGCCTTGTCGCAGGGCTGCGGCTACCGCCGGAGCCAAGGTGTCGCGTATCCAGGCTAACCGCTCCAGGGTGGCCTCATCACACAGGCCAAACCAGAGGGTATTGCCCCGGCCTTCGTTAAAGGTGGAGAAGCCGTAATTGCCAAAGGCTTCGTTCCGCACCACCAGCACCGGCATGGAGGGCGAGATAATGCCGGTCATCGGCCCGACGGCCCGGTAGCGATGGTTGGGACTCAGGCTGACCTGCCCGCTTTCGACCAGCTTTTCCGCCGCGGCGTTGTCCTCGGCCCAGCCCTCAAAGCGAATTGCGCCTAACACGGCTCGCTTCTGGGGGCCGCACATGCCTTCCCAGGCAATCGGCGGGCCGGCGTGGAGAATGGTGCGGCCGGTCAAGCCCAATGCCTGGGCCGCCGGTTGCACGTCCACCACTTGGGGCTGTGAAGCCAGAATCCGCTCGATAGCCTGCCGGTTGGCCGCATCAATTTTTTCGGCTAGCCCTCGCGTCCCGTCGGTCTGTTTCAAAATTTCGACCAGGGCGGTGTTGCCTCCGGCCGGCGGCTGCCAGTCCAATTCAACCACCGGCACTTCCTGCTGGCGCAGCGTCTCGGCAAAGGTGCCGATGCCGATATTGACGACTTGTAGGGGGGTATCAAATAAAGCGGAGATAGTTTCGGTCATAATATCTCTAGTTGGCATTAATAATTTCAACGATTTTAGCAATGACTTGTTGGACCTTATTCGGCGCTAAAACACCGGCGCGATATAGAAAAATATTGGAGTCGGCAGTAAAGATAGGATTAGGACGGATATTGCTGTCTTGTCGTAGACCACCGCTGGTAAAATCTGCGCCAGAGATGGGAACGGCGTAGCTATCGGTAACACTTTTGCTGGTAATTTGGCACAGGATGACATCATCGCCGGTTAGCGAGGCTACAACTAAAGCTGGACGTTTTTTGGCATCACTCAAATCTGAGAAGGGAAAAGGGGTAACAACAACATCGCCTTTTACAAATCTGCCCATGCCGCATCCTCTTCCGGTAGGTCCCAATCACGCCGCAAAACTGCCTCAGAGGCCAGCATAGTTTGATAGCTCTCAGAAGCCGTTTCCCGTAGCATTTGGCCCAGGTCTCTTTCCAAGAGGTAGGAGACAAAATCATATACGACTACCAACTTGTCCGGCGATAACTGTCGTAAACGTTCATTAATTTGTGGAATAGTTACGGTTTCCATCGGCTCACTCTCTTATAGTTCCAGTCAAACAGATTTGAATGACATTATGCCTTGTTTGACATGGATTGTTAAGCAGAGGATAAGTTTTTTGGGTAATTCTTCTCATGCCTGGATTGTCTCGGCCACCATATTAATCGGACAGGCAGCAGTGATAGTGTTGCTGACAAAACAAACCCGGCGGGCCTGCTCGATGAGCGGCTGCAACTGCTCAGGCGGCAGGTCGGCCTGGATCAGCAAATCAATCGAGTCGAAGCGGAACTCCTGTTCATGCTTGTGGGCCGACACGCCCACTTTCAACTGGCCCAGGGGCAGCCGGCGCTTTTTGGCGACGTGAGCCACAGCCAAACACATACAGGTCCCGACGGCTACCAACAGGTAATCGGTGGGCATGGGGCCAGTGTCTTCGCCGCCGTATTCCGGCGCTTCGTCGCCTTTGAGGTGGTGCAGGCCGCGCACCTCGATCTCGGTCTGGTAGTCGCGCAGCCAGTTAATTTTGACTCGACTCATCGGACTTCTCGAAAATAAACCACAGATTGCGCAGATTTCAGAGAAAAATAAAAATTTGTGTAATCGGTGAAATCTGTGGTTAAAGTTTTTGTTGTTGGTGCCACAGGTTCGTGAATGCTCAATTGTCCTTTGACCGCGGCCAGGAGTGCTTGGGCCAGCCCTGCTGCTGCGGATGAACAAAAAAGAGCTGCATCATGCGGTGGCGCAGCGGCCAGGGAGTCAGCTTGAAGCCGGGCAGAAAGAAAATTCGCAGCAACGTGTAAATCAGCCCCTTTTTGGGATAGGGTGGCTGGCCGGTTTGGGGATATTGGCTCAACATGCTGTTTTGGGCCACTTCCATCAGCAAGCCCTCGGTCAAAACCCTGAACTTTTGTAAAAGGGTGGTTGGGCCGGACTTTTTGCCGATAATCGCCATAATCTCATCTCCTAATTGTGAATTGTGAACGGATGACAGCGTCAGAATCTCATTAACAATTCACGATTGACAATTCACAATTCACAATTTCTTATTTCTTCGCCGCGGCGTCGCGTAACGCCGCCTGGGCAGCCAGGGCAATTGGCTCGTTGAGCGCGCCGATGGGCGGCGAGTAGACATTTTCCATCGTCGCCAGTTCTTCCAACGTTGACTCCTTGCGGATGGCAAAGGCCATAAAGTCGGCCCGCTCTTTGACCCCATCGCCGCCGGCAAACTGCGC
This sequence comes from Anaerolineales bacterium, assembly GCA_015075405.1. Lineage (GTDB taxonomy): Bacteria > Chloroflexota > Anaerolineae > 4572-78 > J111 > DSQQ01. The sequence goes on along the minus strand of JABTUK010000001.1, from coordinate 1,421,249 downwards.
GCCCAGAACCCGATGCGTCTTGGGGTCGGCCAGCAGCTTGACGTGCATCTTTTCGTGGGTGGGGTAATAGCGGGCGGCGGTAATGCCGGTCGCCCGGCCTACCATGTAGGGCATGCCCATCGCTTTGGCAATGGTCTCCGAAATGAGCGCGCCGCCCACCTGGACCTTGCCGCCGATAATGCCCCAGGGCACAAATACTTCCTGGAAGGGCCGGTCGCCGCCGGCAGCGTTGTAACCGGCGATTTTGCCCATCGGGTAGGCGTAGGAGCCGGGTAACAACTGGATGGGGATTTTGAGCAGGCCGTGCATCACCTCGACGCACGCGCCGGCAGCGTACACATCCGGCACGCTGGTGCGCATGTGGTCGTCCACCACAATCGCTCCGGTCGAGCCGATTTTGCAGCCGATGGATTGGGCTAAGGCCGTGGCCGGCTTCATCGTGGTAGCGACAAACGCCATTTCCGCAGGAATCTCGCCATCGCTGGTCTCGACGGCGCTGAGGCGGCTGTTCTGCCCTTTGAAGCCCAGTAGTTTGGTCCCCAGGTGCAGTTTGACCCCCATCTCCTCCAACGAGTCCTGGACCGGCTTCATCATGTCGGGGTCGGCAAAGTCGGACAGCAGCCAGGGGGCCTCGTCTACCAGGTGAGTTTCGATGCCGCGATGGGGCAGCGCCGAAATCAGTTCCAGGCCGAGCGGCTTGGCTTTGTAGACAACCGCCCGTTTCACCTGGTCAAGCTGCTTGTCCAGCTCCATGGCCCGGCGAATGTTTTTGATATATTCCACCCCGCCCAGGTCTGTGCCCGGCACGTCGGGTGGGTCGTATTCCCAGCCGGTGGCAATAATCAGCTTATCAAACGGGAACTTTTCCTCGCCGGCATAAACCACCCGTTCGCCCATATCAATCCGGGTGACAACGGTGCAAGGGCGCACGTCAAGGCCCATTTCTTTGTAGAAATCGGGCGTTTGCATGAACAGGCCGTCAAACTTTTCAATCTCGCGCCCAAAGACGTAGGGGATGCCGCACGGGCTGTAGGCAATATCCTCAAATTCGGTCAGCAAGGTGACGCTTAAAGAGCGGTCGTGCTGAATAGCGATGGTGGCCGCGCCTGTGCCCGCCGCCCCGCCCCCGACGACAACGATTTTGGTCATGATCATTCCTCCCGAAAATAGTATCAGGTGTCGCGTAGCTCAAGTGGTCTTCAAACTCGCACCCTTCGATACAGCCTTCACTTCGTTTCGGCTTACTCAGGATGTGAGTTTGAACAAGTAGCAGCATCCTGAGTGATTTGAGCGAAGCGAAAATCGTATCGAAGGATGCTGTTACTTTTTAGACGAAAAACCGATGAACGGCTCTTCAGCGAAATCCCACAAAACAGCTTCGGCCTGTTTCTGGCGCAGGCTGACCCGCGAGCCGGGTGTGACCTGCCCAATCACAGCGCAGGTGATGTCGTAACTGGCAAAGGTTTGCTGCACCGTCGCCACGTGTTCGGGCCGTACGGCCAGCACAAAGCCGTAGCTGGGAAAGGCTAACAGCCAATCCAGAAAACGGTCTTCAGCCTCGGCGGGCCGAGGGATGCACTCCAGGTCAACCGCTGCGCCCACCCCCGACAGTTCCAGCATCATCAACAGCGAGCCGAGCAGCCCGGCCATGCTGATGTCGCGCCCGGCGTCACACCAGCCGGCTTCGGCAATGGTGGGCAGCAGGGCCAGGTCGCGCCGTAACTCAGGCCCAGCCAAATGAGCCGAGCAGTCCCAGAATTGAAAGCGCGGGTGAAACTGGCCGCGCAGGTTGGTCACGTGCAGCAAGGCGTCGCCGGGGCGGGCATTGAAGCTGCTGAGCAGCTTTTTGGCCCGGCCCAGGATACAGGCCGCTACTGAGGCAAACTGGCTGTTGGCAGTCAGATGCCCGCCGACCATAGCCACCTCGTAGCGGGCGCAGCCATCACGCAGCCCGCGCATGATGGTGGTTGCCGCCTCGGCGTTCTCGGCCAGGATAACATTGACCAGCGCCAGCGGGTAGCCGCCCATGGCGTAAATATCGTTGACATTAGTCAAAATGGCTGACCGCCCGGCCAGGTACGGTTCGCTCTGCACCAACGGCGGGTAAATTACTTCCGCCGCCAGCAGCAGGTAGCCGTCTGCTGTTTCAATCGCCGCCGTGTCGTCACCCAGGTGGACTGGCCGCCCTTCGACCAAAGGCTGGTGCGGAATCAAATCATCCCGCAGCACGCCGATCTCTTGTTTGCGTTGCCAGGCCGGGGCGGCCCGCAGCGCGCTGATCAAATCTTCCAGGCGGGTCGGGTCAGGCATGGGCCAATTGAGCGGCAGGCCGCGTTTCCAGCCATAACTGGGCAGACAGGTTGGCTTCCATCAGTTGGTGTGGCTGGCCGCAGTGCAGCACCGGCTCACCGATACTGCTCCAGCCCAGGCGTTGGAAAAAGCGCACATTTTGCAGTTGAATGTAGGCCAAAAAGTGGCGACAGCCACGTTCGTGGACAGTGCGCTCGGCCAGGCGGTCCAGCAGCGGCCCCACCGCCGGCCGGTGCTGGCGGTATTCTTTCAGTACGGCCATGCGCCCGCCATACCAGATGCCCGGCTCGGCTTCGTACACCCGCACCGCGCCTGCTGCCTGCCCGGTAGCCTGATCTACGGCGATAATGTGGATGGCGTGGGCGTCGTGTTCGTCCACATCAGAGCCGGCAAAAAGGCCCTGCTCTTCGACAAATACGGCTCGCCGGATGGCAAAATGAGCCTGGCGCTCGGCCTCGGTTTCGACAATTTTGCAGATAATCTCGTTCATCATAATCATTAGAGATTGGAGATTGGAGATTGTATTAATCTCTAATCTCTAATCTCCAATCTCTCCCCCTATTCGTAAGCGGTCAAGCCGGAGCAGGCCCCGCAGCGGGTGCAGCCGGCTTTGCTGTTGCGCCAGCTCAGGCCATATTGGCGGTTGATGGCGGCAACCTGGCTGTAAATTCGTTTCATAAAGGTGGGGTCGGGCGCAACGGCATCTTGCAGCGGCGTGCCCATAATCGGGCGGAGCGGCACCACAAAGGGATAGACGCCAATCTCGGCCAACTGCCGGCAGCCTTCGACAATGGTTTCTTCACTGTCGCCAAACCCGGCAATGACATAGCTGGAAACCTGGTTGCGTCCAAAAATTTCTACGGCCCGCCGGTAAGCTTCGTGGTAGCGTGCGATAGGGATGTCGGCTTTGCCGGGGCTAATGCGCCGTCGGGTTTCCTGGTTCAAGCTTTCCAGGTGGATGCCGACGGTATCCACCCCGGCCTCGGCCAGAAGCAGCATGTCGTCCAGGTTTTCGGGCGGTTCAAACTGAACCTGGATGCCCAGCCCAGGCACAGCGGCCTTAACGGCGTGGACGCATTTAGCCAGGTAATGGACGCCCATATCCCGGTAGTTCATCGTGCCGGTGGTCAACACAAAGTGGCGCACCCCATCGAGCCGCGCCGCGGCCTCCGCTACTTCAGCCAACTGTTCCGGGGTTTTGAGGGCAACCGTGTTGCCGCTTTCCAGCGAGTTCTCGATGGCGCAAAATTGGCAGCGCTCCCCTTCGCGCCGCCAGCGGACGCAGCGCTGCGATACGGTGGTGGCCAGCACGTCCTGGCCGTGCAGCACGGCAATCTTCCAGTAGGGGATGTCGTCGGCGGTTTTGAGCGCATAGAAGCGCGGGGTGGAGGGAAACTCTACCGGAATAATCAACTGACCGTCGCGGGTCAGGTAATACCCATTTTCATTTTCAACAACGGCGTAAGGAGACTGCGAGGCAAATTGACCCAGGGTCGGCACCATCGCCGCCACGCCGGCCAATACAAAAGCCTTATCATCCGAAGGGCCGGCCCCACCGCGCCGGCCTCGATGTTCAACCGGCACCTCAATCCGAGCGCCATAACTTTGCAAGTCGAGCAGAATATCTTGTAAGGCCATAACATTCCCTCAATTTGGAGATTGGAGATTGGAGATTGGAGATTTTAAATCTCTAATCTCCAATCTCTTTAAAGTAGGCCGCGGTGACAAATAAAAAATTACAACGTCCAGGTATTGAGAATGAGCGCCCCGGTTTTCCAATGGTCAATGAGGCTGTCGAGGACATCCAGGGGATGGAAGGGCGTCACCCCTTCAATCAGGTTGTACTCATGCATACCATAGAGGGCGGTCATAGCAAAGCGGCAAGCATAGATGGTGCTGCCTTCTTTGAGGATGGTTTGTAATTGGCGGTTAATGGCCAGGTTGCCGGGGAAGCCTTCCTGTCCCACCGTAGGGAAGCCGCGGCCAGCGGCGGCCATGAGCACGCCGGGACCGTACAAAGCCAGGCTGGTTTTGAAGCCTTTGCGAGCAATGCGGGTGGTCGTGAGCAGGTTAACCAACCCTACCGAGCCTTCAAACGGCACGGTGTGCATCATAATCAAGGCCCGTTCGCCATTGGTTACTTTGTGATCGGGGAACAGTTTTTCGTCAAGATTGATAAACGAATCACCTTCTTTGGGGCGGGGAATTTCTACTACTGCCATAACTACATTAACTCCTTTCTCGATGCTTGTTATTTGCTTGTTTATGAGTGAGGGCGATGCTGCTTGCTGTCACCGCGGCCCATGCCCTCGTTAGCGACAGTTGGGTTGTTTCCCATCTTGTTCCCACGCTGCGCGTCAGTTTGGGAACGAGATGAAACAACTTTGATCTGCGTGATGCGTGAAACGTGATACGTAAGGATTTTTCGCCTAGAATCGTCACGCATCACGCATCACGTTTCACAGACTTTGCTAATAAATTTCTTGGAGTTACCAGAATTTCGAATATAGTTTCTCGGCGTTGTTCCAGAAGACGTTCTGCTTTAACTCTTCGGAAATGGGCGCGCCTTCAATTTTCCAATACTCGCCGGCAAAGTCGCTCCAGGGAATATCGGAACCAAAGAGGAAGCGGTCGGCCCCGATGCCGGTGCGCTCGATTTCTTTGAGCAGCCAGGTTGAGCCAAAGCCGACTGCCCAGGACGAGTCGGTGTAAACCTGGTAGCCGTCTTTGACCAGGTCGAAGAACTGCGGCACAAACTTGATGTGCCCGCTGACGCCGCCGCCCATGTGGACCACGTGGATTTTGGTGGTCTGGCCGAATTTGCGGACCAGGGCCAGGGCGTTATCAATGTCGGAGCCGCCGCCGGGGCTGGTGTGGATGTGCAACGGCATGTCGTGCTCTGCCGCCGCGCTGAGAATCATATTCCACAGTTCGGCGGCGGGTTCGTCCCACTGGTCGGGGTTGAAGGTACCGCCCAACAAACAGGTTGTCTTGAGGGCAATTAGCCCTTTCTGGCCGATGAGCTTGAGCGCCTCGGTGGTCCGCTCCTTGTCTTTGGGCAAAGCCGACACCCAGATGGCCCCCAGTAGGCGATCGGTTTTGGCCGTGCTTTCACCCACCAGCGGGTTCAAGGTGAAAGGCTGGGCCGAGTCGGGATAGCCATAATTGGACATCACCAGGGCGCGATCAACCCCATTTTCCTCCATCCCTTTGAGATAGTCATCCGTAGTATCATAATCATAAGTGGGTTTGACCGTTTGGGGCAGCCCGTAATAGGCATAACCGGGCACCGGTCCAATGTGGCTGTGATTATCAAAGACACGACGTCGTTTTTCCATAGATAATCTCCTTTTAACTATGTAAACTATACCCCTGGCTGGGGTTATTAACTTGATTGATGTGGCATTCAGAAAAGGGGTGTTTTGAGTGAGGTTCCCAAAAACGTGGAGCGTCTTGGCTACGTTCCCCCTGATAACAGCAAACGTTTTTCGGACAGATTTTCTCAGTGAGGCAAGTATAGCAGACGCCACTTACCTGGCGCTGACTTTTGACTTACCTGAGCGCTATTTTGTAGGATAAGCTAACAGCTTGTCCGGATTTCCAAACTCGTTCCCAAACTCAGTTTGGGAACGAGTTTGGAATAGCCAGGGACAAATTAACAATTTGTCCTACATTAGTGTGTTTGGCTACTTTGGCCCGACCGTTTCCGTAGGGAATTTTCGATGGCCGCCGGTTTCTCGCCTGCTTCCAGCCGGGTGGCGACCTCCTTAAATTCGCGGCCAAAGTCTTTGCCTTGACTGGCCTCGCGCATCGAACGGGCCAGGGCTTTGGGGTCACTCTGGTCGGCGGTGGGTGGTTGGCTGCTGGGGTTGACCGCCCCAGCTTGTTCCCCTTTTCCCGCCTGAACCACCGCTACTTTGGAGATAACTCGTTCCAGGCTGCCGCCGCCGCATTGCGGGCAAATCGCCGGTTTGGTTTCCACTTCGGCAAAGCTGCGGAAGAAAAGACTGACCTGTTCCTGGCAGTCGTGACAGAGATATTCATAGAGAGGCATAGATTTTTCTCTTTGTTTTAGTTTAGCTTACGTTTTAGGTATCATCTTTGCTCACGCCATAGAGGTATAGACTAACCTCAACCTTCTGCTCCCATTTCGCTATATCACCAATTCTTTATTCTATCCCAAAATCCCGCTTGATTTCAGCTATCTCTTGGCGCAGTCCCACTAGCTTGTTCTGGACAATATCCCACACAATTTCATCAGAAATAATATCGTACCCATGGGCCAGCACATTCCGAAATCCAATAATCCGCTGATAATCACTTATCCGAGTAACTACACCCGGATCAATTTTCTTGAGCCGATTGAGTGCTTCCCCCACAATCTCAAATTGCCGTTCCACGGCTGAACGCAATAAAGCATCTACCTTATAATCTCGCAACTGTTTATCCTGGGTGAAGGTGGCAATCAATTCAGTTGCCTGATCCAGATCATAAATCAGTTTCTTGGACTCAAGTTCCATACACTAACACTTTATCCCGTTCAACCGCCTGACGGAAGTATGGATTTTTGATGGCCTTTACTTCGACTAGATCAACCGGACGCTGAAAGAGCCGTTCTAACTCTTCCTTCAGCCCAAAATAGCGGTCGAAAGCGCCGGTTGAATGGCTCTCGGCAAACTCGATGAGAAAATCCAAATCGCTATTTTCTCGGTCAAAATCATAGCGCGAGGCAGAGCCAAACAACTCCATACGTTTTACCCCATAAACGGCGCACAAGTTCGATAATTTATCTGAATATTCAGCGAGATTTAAGGTCATTCCGTCTTTTGTATCAGGGATCATAGGATAGTCCCTTGTTCTAGCTAAACACCTGGCTTGCCACTGTCATCTTACCACAAAGTCACGGACTGGCCTACTCTTGTTTCTATTTCTGAATCCAATTTGAATACTCATTGCAAAACTGAATTTCGCAACATAATTGGATATTCACGCTTCGCGTCAAGCGAAGTTTGAATACCAATCATAAAATATTTACGGGTCAATAGGTTGCCAGCCATGCACCAGTAACTTGGATTGAGCTTCAAAACAGTAATAATTTCCCCCTTTTGTTCCGGGCTGTTCATACCCTCGGTCAATGGGGCAGGCTTTGAGGTAACAAAGATACAGAGCCGCAACTCCCCCGTGCGACACAATAGCGATATCGCCTGTGCTTTTATCGTTCTCGATGAGGGTGTGGATTGCTTTGACCATACGCTGCTGGGCGGCCAGGGCCGTTTCCCAACCCCGAATACTCTGATTAGGGAAGCGAAAAAGCTTATCAGCAGCGATTTGGTGCTCCGTACGAGGCAGGTATCCGGTTGAAGACCGATCAATCTCACCCAAGTCGTTGATTACATCAAACTCCATCGCCAAGTGTTCGGCCAGAATCCTGGCTCCGTCCATAGCCTTTTGTTAAGCACTGCTGTAGATTGAACCGATATTATACTGGAAACGGGTTAAAACTGGACTTTTTTGACGTGATCAATAATATCCTCAAGTAGTCTGAAGGCTATGTATCGGCCAATGATAGGGAGCGGAAAGTGATCACGATAGAATTTAGTCCAGCCGACATCGAAGCTTTGGAATACGAACGGTATCATCATCCTCACCCCAAAGTTCAAAAGAAAATGGAAGCGGTGTACTTGAAAAGTCAGGATGTTAAACCCGGCCAAATTTGTCGGCTCTGCCGTATCTGCAAAACGACCCTGACAACCTATTTGGATCAGTACCAAGCTGGTGGCTTAGAACGGCTCAAAGAACTGGAGTATCAGGGTCAACCCAGTGAATTGAACCAACACAGCACTACCCTGGAAGCCTACTTTAAGGAACACCCACCCCGCAGCACCGCCGAAGCCCAAGCTGCAATTGAAAAACTGACCGGTCTCAAACGCAATCCGACCCAGGTTCAAGCCTTTATGAAGCGTTTAGGACTAAAATGCCGCAAAGTGGGCTTTGTGCCCGGGCGAGCGACGGATCCGGACAAACAGGCCGAGCAGGAAAGCTTCCGGGTCAATCTGTTGGAACCGCGCCTACAGCAAGCCCAGGCTGGACAACGAGTGGTTTTGTTTATGGATGCCGCCCACTTTGTCTACGGCGTCTTCTTGGGCCTGGTTTGGTGTTTTGTCCGCTTGTTTATGCCCTCGCCCGCAGGTCGCAAGCGGTTCAATGTCTTGGGAGCCATTAACGCTGTGACCAAAGAAGTCTTGACCGTGACTAATGAAACCTATATCAATGCCGAAAGCGTCTGTTTGTTGCTGTCCGACATTGCCCAACGCTATGGACCCATTCCGATCACCCTGGTCTTGGACAATGCCCGTTATCAAAAGTGTGCTTTGGTTTTGGATCACGCCGCCTCCTTGAAGATCGAATTGTTGTTTTTACCCGCCTATTCGCCTCAGTTGAACTTGATCGAACGCTTGTGGCGTTTTGTGCGTAAAGAGTGTTTGTACTCCAAGTATTATGCCGATTTCGCCACTTTCAAACAGGCCATTGCCACTTGTATTGAAACCGCCCACACTGAGCATCGAGAAGAACTGGACACCCTGTTGGCCTGGAACTTTCAGTCTTTCAAAAAAGTCCAATTCTTACCCGTTTAGAGTATATCTATCCAGGGCTGCGAAAGCAATTGTTTCATCCGCTGTTGGCCTCGTTCAGATAAGGGCCACTGGGGGACAGGCACTTCAGGATTGATAACTACATTGGGATGGGTGATAAGATAGACTAACTTCAACCGTTTTGCTCCTGTTTCACCATAGTTCTAATAAATCACTGGAATATGGCAAGTCGTCTTCTCAAAACTGCTCGTAGCAAATTACGGCGCAAGCTGCACATGTGGATAGTTTTGGATGCGCTTGTCGAGGGTTACAAGTGGACAGTTGTAGCTGCGAGCGGTTGCCACGATAATTTGATCGGCCGGATCACGATGAAAATCGCCGGGCAACTGCGTTGATTCGACTGCAATCTGGGGAGTGAGTTCGAGTAAGCGGACACCCGGATAGACCAAAGCTTGACTCAACCAATCGGCCACAGGTAACGGTAACGTCAAACGGTTGTACTCGACCAATTTAGCCACTTCCCAACATGAAATGGCGCTGATGCCAACACCTTGGGCCTCGTTACCTTGAATATAGGCAAAGTAGACGGGGGGCAATTGAGTATCCCCATGAACCCACCAGACCCAAATGTGGGTATCAAGTACGATCATTTAGCAGTTTCCCAGTCGTCTTCGGCGACTGGCTCGGTTGGGTCAACATAAGTGAAGGGCTGGTTACGTAATGGGTAAGAGTTTTGTACTTTCACTTTGCGCCTGGTGGTTCGTGGAAGTTTGGTTAATTGAAGAACTAACCGTAAGGCCTCATTAACTGCTTCCTCGGTTGGAAAAGCTTCGGCTACATCAGGGGCTAATAACACCAAATTCGTGCCCGCTCGATAATGTTCCGCATACTTTCCCCGAACTCCACCTTTAAGTAGTTCTTGTAAATTATACTCAGGGCGTAATTCATCTTCCATCTCAGTCTTCAAATCCTTCTTCATAAGCTTCCCTTTCAGCAATGGTTAATTCACGAGCGCTGATAATACGGATGTGATCGCTACGTTCTGCATGAGCTACCATCAGGAGACGGCCACGATGAGATAAACCAATTGTAATGTAGCGATCTTCATCTTCCGAATGATCAGGGTCAAAGATTGTCACACTTAAATCATCGCTAAATACAGTGGCAGCCTCTATAAACGAGACCTTATGCTTACGCAGGTTTTTTGCCGCTTTTGCCGGGTCCCACTCGAATTCCATGGGTTAAGTATAATCTTTTTGGTTCGGAGCGTCCAGTGGCCTCTCCTGAATAAAGGTTCTAACAAACCGCCTTTTCAAACACCAACTGCACCGGCGGCGCGGCCAATAAAGAGCGACGCAAAGCGGGGTCGTCCAGATGGGCCGCCAGTTCATTCAATATTTGAACGGCGCAGAAGTAGTGCGTTTTAGCCACGTCGGGTCGGCCGGCTTGTTCCTCCAACTGGCCCAAGCTCAGGTAGCAGGGCCAGGTCAGGGCCGGACTTTTGATGCTCAAGCCAATATCCAGAGCGTGGCGCAGAGCATCGCGGGCTTTGTGGACTCGTCCGGCGGCCAGGAGCGCGTCGCCGCGCAGTTTGCAGGAACGGGCCACATTTTTGCGGGCGTGATTGGTGCGAGTCATCGCCAGCGACTCGTCGGCGGCGGCCAGGGCGCCCAGTACGTCCCCTTCGGCCAGGGCCAGCCGGCCTTGGATGACCAGCATGCGGGTGCGATAGCGCCAGCGCATAAAAGGCTTATCGGCCGAGCCGGCCAGCCCCTCGTCCAGGCAAGCCCGCGCTGCCTCGTAATCCTGCAATAACAAATAATCGGTGGCCAGGTTAGCCAGGGCGTTGCCCTCAGCCTCGGTCAGGCAGGGCTGGCCGGCGCGGGCCAGTTCCAGGCTGGCCTGATCGAACTGAACGGCTTGCTCCAGCTCAAACAGTTCACGGTAAACCCAACCGACCGTATTCAGCAGCCGCGCCCGCCAGAAACGCTCACCGGCAGTTTGAGAGAGGTCAAGCGCGTGGCGCAGGTGATTCAGGGCAGATTGGTAGCGGCCCAGGCTGGCATACGACATCCCGACCACAAAATAGCCGCCCAACGTCAGGAAGGGATTGGAAAAAGATTGGCCCAACTCGACACAGGCCTGGCCGTGATGCAAGGCCATATCAAAATCGCTGTGCAGATGGGCCAGCATGGCCAGCCCCCAATGTTCCTCGGCGGGCAAAATCTGCGCCCCTTCGCCGGGCGCAACCCTGGTCAGGGTGTTGGTCTGAGCCATCTCACCCTGAGTAGAGTTCAGGATGTCGCGTATTTTTAGAGCCTTCGCCTGCAATTCGGGGTAATGGAGTTGCTGGGCCAACTGGATGGACTGGTCCAGGTAAGCGGCGGCTCGCTCCAACCGGTGCGCCCAGTAGTGGGCAATACCAACCTGATAGAGAGCTTCGCCTTCGCGCAGCCGGTCGTGGGTGCGGCGGTTATTTTCCAGCAGTTGTTCCAGGTCAACAATGGCCGCCTCAAAATCGGATAAGGTTAAATGGGTTTGGGCGCGTCGTTGGAGCAGGTTAGCCATCGTCTCCGCCGTGGCCAGTTCGCGCCGTTCCTGGCACAAAACAACGGCCCGGTTGTAGTAATCCATCGCTTCGCGGGGAGCATAAGTGGCCTGGGCGCGGTCGCCGGCCCGGATAAGGTAGTGGAAAGCCCGGTCATACTGTTCGGCCCGCTCGTAATGATACACAAAAATGGCAGCGCGCTCATCGAGTTGATTGGCGTACAGCCGTTCCAGGGCTTGCGCCACCTGCCCGTGCAGCCAGATCCGCCGGTGTATGGTCAACTCATCGTAAAGCACCTGGCGAATCAAGCCGTGACGGAAGCGATACCCGGCGCCCGTCTCTTCAATCAGACAGGCGACCAGCATCTCTTCCAGTAAATCCAGTTGACGAGTGTGCTCTATCTGACTGGCCGCATGGAGCAGAGGATAGCTGAACTCCCGGCCAATCACTGCGGCCAAACCGGCCAGGCGGTACGCTTCGGGGCTGAGGCGTTCCAGGCGCAGGCCGATGGTTTCACGGATACTGGCCGGGATAGCAAAACCGCTGCCGGACGGGCCAAGCCTGCGCCCAAACTCGACCAGACCGGAGGTAAAACACCAACAATGATTGACCTGTTCAATTTTGCCCGTTTCCCGCAGCGCCAGCACAATTTCCTGGACAAAGAAAGGATTACCCTCGGTCAAATAAAAAAGGGCCTCACCCAGGTCAGAGGCTAAACTGCCGCCGCCGAGCAAGGTGGAGCAGAGGTGAGAAACCTCGCTCCCCTTGAGCGGCAGCAACTCAAGGCGCTGTCCCAGCCGGTGGCTGAGCAACTCAGCGCAAAGCCGGGCTACGGGGCTGCCGCGCGGCGCTTCTTCAGCCCGAAGGGTGCAAAGGACGAGCAGAGGAGCTTGACTAATCCGGCGGGCCAGATAGTGCAAAAGCTGCAAACTCGACTCACCTGCCGCGTGTAAGTCGTCCAAAAACAGTACCAGACCGTCAGATTGGGCCAGGGTCAGCAGGGCCGTCGTCACCGCGTCGAACAAACGCTGGCGCTCCTGGCCCAGTTCGGGTTCCAGCGGCGGCGTCAAAGGGTGGCTGGCTTCGGCTAATTCGGGCAGGAGGCGGGCCAAATCCTGGCTCAAACTGCCCAGTTTTTCGCGCAATCGCTGCCGAACCGGGCCGGTCAAGCCGCCGCGAATAGCCTCAACAAAGGGACCGTATGGCAGGTGTCCTTCCTGCTCGTAGGCCGCGCCGGATAAAACTTGCATTCCTTGAGCTTGAGCCAGGGCCAATACTTCTTCGGCCAGGCGGCTTTTGCCCACGCCCTGCTCGCCACTCAGAATCACCACCTGCCCGCAGCCCGCTTTAGTCTGCCGGAGCAAATCGGTCAGGTGATGCAGTTCGCTTTCACGCCCCAGCAGCAGAGGGCGCTGCGCTGCTTCCGGCAGGTGAGTAGGTTCGGTTGTCAGCGTGCGTTCCGGGGCGGGCTGCCAGCGATTTTCGGCAATAGCCTGGTACAGAGCCACCGTTTCTGGGGCCGGCTCGACCTCCAACTCGTGGCGCAGGGTTTGGCACAGGTGATGATAAAGCTGTAACGCCTGGTGGCGCTGGCCGGTTTGGGCATAGACCTGCATCAACTGGCGATAGGTTTCTTCGTGGGTGGGGTCTACCCGCAGTAAATCCTGCAAACAAGCGATGGCTTCCGGGTAGGCCGCCCTCTGAACATACAAACGGGCCATTTGCAAGGCCAGGGCACAATAAGCCGCCCGAACTTTCTGGCGGCAAGCGCCGGCCCAGTCTTCGTACAGGTCTTCGGGTAAAAAATCGCCTTGGTAGAGACAGCGGGCGGCTTCGTAATGGGGCAAGGGGTCGGGCTGCTGGCCGCCAAGCTGAATGAGGCGCTCAAACTCCAGCACATCTACCCAGGCGACAGCATCCGCATTTAAAATAAGTTTGCCGTCTCTGAAGAAAATGTAGCGCGAATCGGCGGCGTTGTGGAGGTCCGGCTCAAGCACCCGCCGGAGGATAAAAAGGGTGCGGTGGAGATTATTGGCCGCTCGTTGCGGGTGCTGTTCGGGCCAGAGCCACTCAAAAACCTGGTCTTTTAAAAGCTGGCCCTGGGGCGCCAATAGCAGCAGCTTAAACAAGCTTTTGGCTTTGCGCCGTTTCCAGGCCGAGTCTTCAATGAGTTCGGGGCCGCGATACACGGCAAAACGGCCCAGCGTATAAATTGTCAGCAAAGGTAGGGGAGTATCAGCGAGCGTGGCTGAATTGGAGAGGGACAGTGGAACAGAACGTTTCGGACCGGTGAATGTTAATTGGCTAACATTCATTTTCCCCCTGGGGTCAAACTATCACACCATGAACGATAAGTGGGGGGATTTTACCACAATTGATGGCAAAGTAAAAATCATCCAGACTCAGGAGTCCAAAGCGACCCTTGGACTCCTGGAAAAACAGCTCTTTTCATGTCACTGCGAGACCGAAGGTTGAAGCAGTCTCCAGTCCACGATCTGGGGATTGCTTCAGCCTACGGCCTCGCAATGACACCTGAATGATCTTAGCTTAACCTACGACCAGCGCCGGTTCCGTTTCATCTTCGTGCTCGGCCAGCCAGCGTTCGGCGGCGATGGCGGCAGCCGCGCCCATTCCGGCGGAGGTAATGGCCTGCTTAAAAATCGGGTCGGTGATTTCACCGGCGGCCCACACGCCCTCGACGCTTGTCCGCAGCTCTTTGTCGGTAATCAAATACCCCTGGTCGTCAATAGCCAGTTGGCCCTGGAACAGGTAGGAGTTGGGCAAATGGCCGATAAAGATAAAAACGCCGTCGGTGGGGCGAGTCCAGGTTTCGCCGGTTTTGACATTTTTCAACTCAATGCTGGTAACGACCGGGTCGCCATTAATTTTGGTGACGACCGTATCCCAGATAAAGGCGATTTTCTCATTTTTCCGGGCGCGTTCTTGCAGGGTGTAACCGGCCCGCAGCGAGTCGCGCCGGTGGATAATCGTCACCTGGCGGGCAAATTTGGTCAAAAAGATAGCTTCCTGCAAGGCGCTGTCGCCCCCGCCGATGACCACCACATCTTTATCGCGGAAGAAAAAGCCGTCACAGGTAGCGCAGTAGCTTACCCCGCGCCCTACAAACTCCGGTTCGCCCGGCACGCCCAGTTTGCGCGGTGAAGCGCCGGTGGTAATAATCAAGCTTTTGGCGTAATAGTCGCCGCTGTGGCCGGTCAGCCGGAAGGGACGCCGGCTCAAATCAACCTGCTGGATCGTGTCTATGGTTACATCGGCGCCAAAACGCTCGGCTTGTTCCTGCATCTTTTCGACCAATTCTGGGCCGGTCAAGCCCTGGGGGAAGCCGGGAAAATTTTCCACCTCGGTTGTGGTGGCAATTTGACCGCCCAATTCGTTGCCGGTAATGACCAGCGGCTTCAAATTGGCGCGGGCAGCGTACAGGGCGGCAGTCAAGCCGGCCGGGCCGGAACCCAGAATAACAGTTTCGCGGATGGTGGTATCATTAGCCATAATATAATCTTTCCTTTGAAATAGCTTTTTGGAGTACAACTCTTTGTTTACACTATTTTAGACGCAGAAGTGCGCTAAATGTTACATTTGGTCTTATAGCCGCACTTTCTTAACCCAAACTACCGGCTCAAAATCGAGCAAACTCCGCATCACTTCGTCAGAAACGTCGCTATCCACCCGAATGAAGGACAGGGCCATGCCATAAGGCTGGGTGCGGCCATAGCGCCAGGCGGCAATGTTGATATCGTGCTCGCCCAGAACCGTGCCGACTCGCCCGATGAAGCCGGGCCGGTCCTGATTGCTCATGACCAAAATTTGGCCCTCCGGCCGCACGTCAAAGTGGTATTCGTCAATCTGTACCAGGCGCGGTTCGTCGTTGGAAAAGAGGGTGGCGGCAATGGTCCGGCAGCCGCCCTCCCAAAACACCCGGCAAGTGATAAGGTTGGGGTAGTTGGGCGTGGGCAGGCCACTGGTTTGCGAGACGGCGATGCCGCGTTGCCGGGCTAGGTGGGGGGCGTTGATATAATTGACCGTCTCATGCAGCACCGTCTCCAGCAAGCCTTTAAGAATGGCTACGGTAACAGGTTTAATGTGACCATTCAATTCTTCGCCCTTGATTTCCACCTCAACCCGCTGGATGGCGTCGGCGGCCAGTTGGGTTTGCAGGCTGCCTACTTTTTCGGCCAGGGTGAGAAAGGGGCTTAACTGTTGTAACAATTGGGCGTCCACAATGGGCATATTGATAGCATTGCGAAAGTCATGCCCGCGCAGTGCGTCTATCATTTGCTGGACAATCTGGGTGCCTACATCCTGCTGCGCCTCGACCGTGCTGGCAGCCAGATGAGGGGTAATGATAACGTTGTCCAGATGGCGCAGCGGGCTGTCGGCGGCTAATGGCTCTTCGGCAAATACATCCAGGGCCGCCCCGGCCACTTTACCCGATTTCAAACCGGCAATCAAAGCTGCTTCGTCAATCAGTGCGCCGCGAGCGGCATTGATAATCCGCACCCCTGGCTTCATCTGGGCGATGGCTTTGGCGTCAATAATTTTCTCCGTCTGGCCGGTCAGGGCCGCGTGCAGCGAGATAAAATCAGAATGGGCGTACAATTCGGCCAGGTCTACCGGCTTCACCTTGAGGTCGTGGGCCACTTCGTCGCTCAGATAAGGATCATAGGCCAACACGTCCATTCCAAAAGCCTGGCAGCGCAGGGCTACTCGCGCCCCAATGCGACCCACACCAATGATGCCAATGGTTTTGCGATAAAGTTGGACGCCCATAAAATTTTTGCGCTCCCACTGACCCGCTTTCAGGCTGGCGTGGGCTTGCGGTACATGGCGGCACAGGGCTAATAACAGGGCCAGAGTATGCTCGGCGGTGGCGATGGTATTGGCCCCCGGTGTATTGGTCACAATCACCCCGCGCATACTGGCCGCGTTAACATCAATGTTATCAACCCCCACGCCGGCCCGCCCGACCACCTTCAAACGGTCGGCGGCTGCCAACACTTCGGCAGTTACTTTGACGCTGCTACGCACAATCAGGCCATCATAGCCGGGAATCTGCTCGGCCAGGGTGGCCGGGGTTAAGCCTTTAACGACATCGAATTGAATATCCTCAGCCGCTTCCAGCAGGGCCAGTCCTTCGGGGGAGAGGTCATCAGTGATGAGGACTTTGTAAGTCATGCATTTGCTCCTACAACGTGTTGAATGTTAAATGTTAAATATTACTTCGCCAGACTCGATCAGGGTGACACCTTTGGTTAAAACAGGGGCGTGAGGGGAATCGAACATGGCGCTTCGTTCGATTTTGGTTAAGGCTAGGGGTAAAACGGGGGCCAGACTGAAACTGGTGATAAAGACATCAGCTTCCGCAACCACCCGTTCCCGCGCGATGACGCCCCCAAAACCGACCATCAAATCTACGGCTGTACGGGCCGCTAGATCACTCACGCCATCGCCGACCAGCATGGCCCGACCCTGCCGGCCAGCCAATAGCTCTTGCACTACCTGGATTTTACCATGCGTTTGAATCAGCGGCGTATCAGCCGGGTCGAGATATTCGACATCGAGGCGCACCCCCCAGCGGTCCTGTTGATAATCCCACCATTGGCCCGATAAACTGTTGTAGCGCACGTCAACCGCCCGGATATTTTGCGCCGGGATGCCCAACCATTCGCCAAAGGGCTGCACTGCCTCCAACAGCCCACCGCTGACAATAAACACGTCCCGCCCGGCCGTTTGCAGCGCCCGAATCACTTCAACCGCATCGCCGACCAGGGTGTGACGATAACGGCGTTCCAATTCGCGGATTTCGGCGCGGGTGGGGCCAAGCAGCTCCAGCCGGCGGTCGTAGACGCTTTGCAGGTGAACTTCGCCGTCCATCGCCGCATCGGTGAGCCGTTTGACCTCGTCAAATTTTCCCTTGTGCCGGGCCAGTTCGTCTATGCCCTCGATACTGCTTAAGGTGCTGTCGCAATCAAAAAAGACAAACTGAAAGCCGGGCCACTCCTGCCACGCTGCCTCTTTGAAATTTAATTGCGCCATATCCTGTACTTCAAAAAAACGACGAACACATAGAAAGTGTCCGCCGTTGGATCAAGGTCAGTGTACCTCAATTGAGGGTTTCGGTCAATCTGAGTACAATGGAAGGCGGGAGGGGTGGAAGATTGGATGTTGGAGGATTGGAAGATTGCCAGATGTAGCGGGTAACTTCACTTTTAATGGCTTGACTATCCGCTATACTATTACCGGCCAAGGCCCACCTATGCTGCTGGTTCACGGCCATGCCTCGTCGCAAGATTTGTGGGCTAAAGTAAAGCTGCCGGATGCGGAACAAACTTATTGCCGTTACACCCTCGATCTGCCCGGCCACGCCGGGTCGGACAAACCGCCGTTGGAGTGGTTCTCGCTGGAAAATTACACCGACCTGCTGGCTCAATTTTGTCGCCGCTTGCATTTAAGAGACCTTGTGGTGGTCGGCCATTCGATGGGCGGGCTGCTCTGCTTGAGCCTGGCCCTGACTCACCCGGAACTGGTGAGCAAACTGATTTTGATTGCGCCGGTTATTGAAGGCAGTTTTCTGGCTTATCTGGACTTCTTGCTGCCCTGGGAGAAAATTATTTGCCAGCCCTGGTCTCAATTAATGCTTGAGCTCTACAACTTCTACCCCTGGCTGGCTGCCCCGATTGCCGCCAATTGGTATGCTGACCCGCGCATGCTCCTGACCGACAGCTTCAGACAGGCCCAGGCCGACTTTGCCCGCTGCCCCCTGACTACCCTCTTTGGCAATTTCAAACTGGTCCGCCGGGCCGATCTGCGACCGCACCTGCCGCGCCTACAGAGGCCGGTCCTCATTATTGCCGGTGAACAGGACCGGGTGGTGCCATGCAGCCAATCCAGCTTGCTTGCCCAACTTGTTCCTCACTCCGAATTGATATTGGTTCCTCGCTGCGGCCATCTCCCCTTCGACGAGCAGCCCGAGTTGTTCGCGGCGGCAGTGGGGGATTATCTGGGCGTCAGTCCAAATTTGTAGCCCACCAAGAAAAAAACAGGAGTCCAAAAGCATAGCTTTTGGACTCCTGTTTTTTGTTACTGCGAGCGTTAGCGAAGCACTCTCCCAATCCGGAGTGGAGATTGCTTCGAGGCTATGCCTCTCGCAATGACGCTTTAATTCAACACCACTTCAGGGGCAGGCTTGATAGCCTGCGGCAAAACATCACCGAAAGGGACGGCTGAACTCAAAGCTTGAGCCAGCACCTCCTCGATGGTTTCGGCCATGACGAAGGTCATATCCTGGCGCACATCGTCCGGCACATCGTCCAGGTCGGCTTCGTTCCGCTGCGGGAAAATGACCGTCCGCAAACCGGCCCGGTGAGCAGCCAGAATTTTCTGTTTCAGGCCGCCAATCGGCAAAACCTGCCCTTGCAGGCTGACTTCACCAGTCATCCCCACATCAGATCGCACCGGGCGGCCTGTGAGCAGCGAGGCCAGCGCCGTGACCATCGTCACCCCGGCGGAGGGGCCGTCTTTGGGCACCGCTCCGGCGGGCACGTGCAGGTGAATGTCGGCATCGTTGAACTTGGCCGAGTCAATCCCCAACTCCTGGCTGTGGGCGCGGACATAACTGAGGGCAATTTGAGCGCTCTCTTTCATCACGTCGCCCAACTGGCCGGTCAACGTCAAGCGGTCTTTGCCCGGCATGGTGGCAGCCTCAATAAAGAGGACATCCCCGCCGACCGGGGTGACGGCCAGACCGGTCGCCACGCCTGCTTTTTCGGTGCGCAGGGCCGCCTCAAAGTGGAAGCGAGGCTTGCCCAGATATTCTCTCACCTGGCCAGGGCCAATCTTGACCGGCTCTGCCCCATCGCCATTAGCAATGGTGAGTTCACCCGCAGCCACTCTGGTAGCCACTTTGCGGACCACCCGCCCGATTTCACGTTCCAGGTTACGCACGCCGGACTCGCGGGTGTAATCGCGGATGATCTGGCGCAGGCCGGCTTCCTCGAACTGAATTTCATCGGGGCGCAGGCCGTTGGCTTTGATTTGCCGCGGCACTAGATAGCCCTTGGCGATCTCTAACTTTTCATATTCGGTGTAGCCATCAAGCTGGATGATCTCCATCCGGTCGCGCAGCGGCGCGGGGATGGTATCCAGCGTGTTGGCGGTAGCGATGAACATCACCTGACTCAAGTCAAAATCTACGTCCAGGTAATGGTCGCGGAAGGCGTAGTTTTGCTGCGGGTCCAGCACCTCCAGCAGGGCGCTGCTGGGGTCGCCGCGCCAGTCGGCGCCAATCTTGTCCACCTCATCGAGCATAAAGACGGGGTTGCGGGTGCCGGTGCGTTTGAGCGATTGGATCACTCGCCCCGGCAGCGCGCCGATGTAAGTGCGCCGGTGGCCGCGAATTTCGGCCTCGTCGCGCACGCCGCCCAGGCTCATGCGGGTAAACTCGCGGCCCAGGGCGCGGGCGATGCTGCGGCCCAGGCTGGTTTTACCCACACCGGGCGGTCCCACAAAGAGCAGAATGGAGCCGCCGGCTCGATCCTGCTCGCGCCCGGCCTCAACAGGCTCGTCATCCAGTTGCCGTTCCAGGCGCAGCTTGCGCACGGCCAGATATTCCAGAATCCGTTCTTTGACATCCTTGATGTCGTAGTGGTCGGTGTCGAGCACCTGGCGGGCGTGGGGAATATCCAGGTTGTCCTCGCTCAGCTTGCTCCAGGGCAGGCTGACCATCCAATCCAGGTAGGTTTGGATGACGCCGTACTCGGCGGATTGCGGCTGGAGTTTTTCCAGGCGGCTCACCTCGCGCAGGGCCTCTTTTTTGGCCTCTTCGGGCATGCCGGCAGCCTCGATTTTTTCGCGGTATTCGGCGGTGACCGCTTCGTCGTCGCCTTCGCCCAGTTCTTTCTGGATAGCTTTTAACTGTTGGCGCAGATAGTACTCGCGCTGAGTTTTATCCAGTTCCTCTTGCGTTTCAGAGCGGATTTGCTGGCCAATTTCCAGCACTTCCAGTTCGCGGGTCATCAGCCGCACCAGATGGGCCATTTTTTCGCGCAGGCTGTCTTCGATCAGTAGTTTGAGCCGGTCGGCCAGGTCCATGCGCATGTTGGAGGCAATGGTGTAAACAATAGTGCGCGGGTTGTCAATTTGATCTAAGAACTGGCTGATTTCGTTAGGAACCTGCGGCATATGCTCGACGATAGCGCGGGAAAGTTCCAGCACGCGCCGTTTGAGCGCCTCAAGTTCGGTGGCTTTATCTTCCTCGACAACATCGGGGGTAATGGTGATTTTGGCGGTCAGATAGGGTTCAGTGTGGGTCCAGTTATCCACCTTGAAGCGTTCGATGCCCTGCACAATCACCTGGAGCGTGTCGTTTTCACCCCGCACCACCCGGTGAATCCGGGCCACCACGCCCACTTCGTGCAGTTGATCGGGTTCGGGTTCTTCAATTTCCGGTTCTTTGGAAACCACCAGGCCAATCAGGCTGTTATCTTTGATGGCGGCGCGGATCAGGCTGATAGATCGAGGAACGCCAATGCTCAGGGGCATAATAATAAACGGAAAAGCGACCGTGCCACGCAGCGGCAGAATCGGCAGCTCTCCCGGAAAGGCTTCGTCGCCGTCTGTTTGGTTTACCAGTTCATCAAAAGAACTAAACATGTCATCTCCTTAGCTTATCGCGTGACGTTTTTTGTTGCTAACTTTCGTTACTTGACGTTCTACACGCTGTATTCCTTACTTATCGAGCCATTATACAGGGCGACTGTTAGATTAGCGTTAGATTTATAGAAAAAAATTGGGAACTGAGGGAACTAACGGAACTAAATTTAGTTCCCTCAGTTCCTTCAGTTCCCTTTCGGGAGCAAGCTAACAGCTTGTCCTACAACTTCTAGATATTAAACCTGACGACGATAATATCCCCATCCTGGATGATGTGTTCTTTGCCTTCCAGCCGGACTTTGCCGGCGGCTTTGGCGGCGGCGTTAGAGCCAGCGGTGATGAGGTCGTCATAGCTAACCACCTCGGCCCGGATAAAGCCGCGAGCCAGGTCGCTGTGGATGGCGCCGGCGGCTTCCAGGGCCGTTGCGCCCCGGTTGACTTCCCAGGCCCGCACTTCGTCGTCGCCAACGGTGAAAAAGGCCATGCGGCCCAGTAAATCGTAGCTTTGGCGAATGATGCGCTCGGCGCTCAGGCTGGTCAGGCCGTACTCAGCCATGAACATGGTCTTGTCGTCGTCACTTTCAAGCTGGGCAATGTCCATTTCCAGCCGTCCCCGCACCGCGGTGATGGCGCTTTTTTGGTGAGGATAGCTGATTGGCGGCTCTTTGCCTTCATCACCCAGATTTAAAACCAGCATCACCGGCTTGGCCGAGAGAAATTGAAAGCCGCGCAGCCGTTTTTCCTCGTCAGGGGTCAAGGCCACATCACGAATAGGTTGGCCCTGCTCGACGTGGGGGCGCAGCCGGCTCAGAATTTCAAACTCTTTTTGGTCGTCGTCAAAGGTGGGCAGGGCTTTGCCTTTTTTGAGGCTGCCTTCCAGCCGCTCCAGCCGATTTTCGATTTTGCTCAAATCGGTCAGGCTCAACTCGGCGTCGAGCATGGCGATGTCGCGGGCCGGGTTCACCCCGCCCAACGGGTGAGGCACACTGTCATCCTCAAACACACGGACCACGTGTAGCAAGGCGTCGTTATTGCTGATAGCGTTGATCAGCTCACCGCTCAGGCTTACGTTGCGGGCGTCGCTTTCTGCGCCGCTTAGGCCGGCAATATCGGCGTACTCCACTTTGGCATAAGTGGTTTTTTTAGGCTGGTACATGGCGCTCAGGGTGTTTACCCGGCTGTCGGGCACAGGCACAACAGCGGTGTTAACCTGAAACGCGCCGCCGGCATAGGCCGTGGTAGGAGCGCGTCCGCCGGTCAAAACGTTGAATAGAGTTGTCTTGCCGCTATTTGGCAAACCGATAATTCCAATACGCATTATCTGCCTCTTCCACTGTAAAAAATGCCCACCGGGACACGGTGGGCGAATAACTTTAAATCTATTCTATTTACCGGATGGCAATTGTCAATAAGCTAAATGGGTGTTGGAGGTTAATCAATCCCAACACCTCCTCCACTACCACTGTCATCTTTTTTCATTCATAGTTAAAAAGGTACATCCTACTTGCAGAATACCCGTGTTGATTGCGGGCCGCTATCGTAAAATTTTGGAGCAGTCAAAGTTCCGCAAATACTGACCACCTTCACTGTGTAACCACCCGGTGGGAAGGCGCCACAGAAGAAATTTTGATCGCCCACCGGCACATTGCAACTTACCCCGGCTTCCAGGACGCTAAAGGTAACGGGGCCGCCAGTATCATTTTCAATGAACAGGGTAGTGGGGGCAGGTTTAAGGACAAAGGGCAAAAAAACTTTTGACAGTCCTCCTACAAAAGCGGGAGCCGAAGTTGAATTGTTCTCGGGCACGGGATCGCTGCTGCCGCTGACCGTTACCTGAGCCGTATTGATGACATTTCCGGCGGTTGTGTCATTAACTTTGGCTACAATAGCAATAGACCGTGTGTTGCCTTTGACCATGCCGCCCAGGTTGCAGGTCACAATGCCGCCGGCGTGGCTGCAAGTAGGATTAGGCGGGGTGACCGATTGAAAAGTAACCCCTGCCGGCAGGGTATCATTCACAATGACATTGGCCGCATCGGAAGGGCCGTTATTAATCACCATGAGATTGAAGGTAATATTGTTCCCTGCCGTGACCGGGTTGGGGGTACTGCTTTGGGTAATCGCCAGGTCGGTTACACGAGTAACCGTAGTGGTGGCGGTGACAGTATTATTGGTCGTGTTGGAGTCCGGTTGGTTGCTGGTTACGGTGGCGGTGTTGGTCAGGGTGCCCAGGATGGAGGAAGCAACTGTAACCCGGATCGAAGCGGTTATCGCGCCACCGCTCGAGACGTTACCGAGGTTACTACAGGTTACTATGTTACTTGCATTTGAACAACCGGCGGAAGCCGCGGCAAAAGTTACTCCGGCGGGCAGAGTATCAGTCACAATAACCCCCGAAGCCTCCGACGGGCCGCTGTTGGCTACCGTCAGGGTGTAGGTTAAGCTGTTGCCCGCCGCCACCAGAGTGGGTGAGCTGGTTTTGGCAATAGATAAGTTAACCAGCCGGTTGACCGTCGTTGGAATAGTCGCCGAGTTGTTATTAGTATTGGGGTCAAACTCAACGCCAGCTACCGTAGCTGTGTTGGTAATCAAATTGGGCGCTGCCGGATTGACGGTGACGCTGATAACAGCCGGTGAGGCAGTGCTGCCGCTGGCAATATTAGCGTAGGTACATCTGACCTGGTTATTAGGTTGAGGTGTACACCCAGGCGCCGAAACAAACGTCACGCTGGCGGGCAAAGTATCGGTGACAACTACCCCTGTAGCTGGTGAAGGGCCGTTGTTGGTAATAGTCAGGGTATAGGTCAGGCTGGTCCCGGCGGTCACGGGGTCGGGGAAGTCTGTTTTGGTAATCAACAGGTCGGCGACTGGGTTGACAGTAGTGCTTTCAGAATCAGTATTATTAGCCGATACAGGATCAGGTTCAGAGCTGCGCACACTAGCCGTATTGACAATCGTGCCTGCCAGGGTGGGTGTGACGACAATTGTAACCACTATACTCTGCAAATGTGGCAGATTCCCTAAATTACTACAAGTAACAATGCCGCCAGAATGGTTACAGCCGGCTCCGCTGGGTATGGCTGACTTAAAAAGCACTTCTGATGGAAGAGTGTCAGTCAGGACGATCCCGGTAGCCTGATTTGGGCCATTATTCATAATAGTAAGGGTATAGCTTAACGGATATCCTACAAATACAGGATCATTTGGGAAATCAGACTTGGTAACTGATAAATCAACAGGTTGGACAGTTGTATTTTCTGTATCTGTATTGTTATCTGGATTAAGGTCGGATTCGTTGCCCGATACACTAGCTGTGTTTGTAATTACTCCTGCCTGTGTAGTAAATGCCCGGATAACAACCGATTTACTACTACCCCTAGTTATAGCCCCCAAATTGCAAGTGACTGTGCCACCAGACTCGATACACGTAGGAAAGCTAGGCGTAGAGGACTGAAAATTCATACTCTGGGGTAGCGTATCGGTCAATACAACTCCAGTGGCATCTGAGGGACCATTATTGGTAATTACAAGATTATAGACTACAAGAGCACCTGTTGTGACCTGATCATTCTGGTCAGTTTTGGTAAGGGTGAGATCAATTAGTGCATTAACCGCAGTCGTTTCCGCATCGCTGTTGTTGCCCGGCGTGGGGTCAAAAACGGTACTGGTGACGGTGGCTGTGTTTTGAATTGGGTTTCTGACATCGCCGCCCACTTTGGCCACGATAGTAATAGTTTGGGTGGCCCCCACGGCGATACTATCCAGATTCCAGTTCAACTGCTGTCCGCTCTGGGTGGAAGTGGCAGGGGTCACACTCTGCAAACTCAGGCTCAGGGGCAAGGTATCGCTGACCACAACATTAGCGGCAGGGGAGGGGCCGTTGTTGGTGATGGTCAAAGTATAGGTCAGGGTTTCTCCGGCCACGACTGTTGCCGGAGCAGCACTTTTGCTGAGACTCAGATCAGCCTCAATAACGACGGTATCGGCCGCGGTCGCGCTGGCCGGGTCGGGAAGTTCGGTGCTGGTCACTGAAGCCGTGTTAATAATTTGTGTATTGTGGGCCACATTTGAGTTGACTGTAACCGCGTAAGTTACAGTGACCAGGGATTGGGCAGTAACGGTTAGCCCCTGAACCAGAATGGAGCCAGTACCCACGCTCCAGTCCGGGGAAAGGGGT
This sequence comes from Anaerolineales bacterium, assembly GCA_015075405.1. Classification (GTDB taxonomy): domain Bacteria; phylum Chloroflexota; class Anaerolineae; order 4572-78; family J111; genus DSQQ01. The sequence continues at coordinate 1,395,952 of JABTUK010000001.1, read as the reverse complement.
AAAACATCAACACTATTGGGTACAAAAGTGGTATTTGCCGGAAGGGTATCGGAGATGGTGACATTGGTTGCGGCCAGGTCGCCATTGTTGAAGATGGTGATGGTATAGGTCAGGCGTTCGCCCGGACGAAGAGTGGTATCACCCTCGTTGGCCGAACTTTTGGTTACAGTAAACGGGCCGGCGTCAAGGAGGGGTAGGTTGGCCGGCGCAGCCGCCGGTACCACCAGAGCCGGGTCGGAGGTTGGAGCGGCTTGAGCCAACCCAGCCAGGCCGGCCAGGCTTGTCCCTAAAGCCGTTATTACCACTGCAACAATAAGCATTAACCTGCAAAATTGATGATAATTCATGGTCCAACCTTTACAGTCATATAACTACATCTTCCATAGAGTAAGGGCAGTCTTGATGGACTTTGGACAAGCTGAAATCCTGTTAAGGCTATATTGCCACAGCAAGCGGACAGACTATTACGGCTTGAATGAACAGATGACACTCTTTCTAAGGGTATCACAAAAGAGTTTGAATTTGGTTTGAATTTTAGGGGAAAAATTAGAAAACTCTAAGGATAATCCCGTGGACCAGGATCAACGCAATGAGCGCGCCGACCAATGAGCCAAAGATAACTTGGCGGGGGGTATGTCGTTCCAGCCGGACACGCGCCCAGCCAACCAGCGGCACCAGCAACATCACCGGCCAGGCCGAGGAACCCGCCACCAATACCGTCGCCGTAGCCGCAGCGGTAATAGTCGCCCCGTGGAAACTGATTTTCCAGAAAAGCGTGACCACGCTCAGGATGCCGATCATCACGGTAGCCGCCAGCACAAACAATTCAACCATCACTGGCGCTTCCCAATAACGGATTAGCCCAAGGCAAACCAACAGCCAGACCATCATCAGGGTTAAGGGGCGTAAACGGGTTTCGCGCTCCGGCATGTAGATATCGGCCAATTTACCCTGGCGCACCAGCCACAGCAAATAACCCAGGGGCGGCAAAACCAAGAGGGGCATCAAGCCGGCCAGCCATAGCAGCGCCCCGATAGGATCGGGGCTGTACTGAAGCGCCATCGCCGAAGTAATAACAACACCGACAATATGCGGGCTGACCACGTGAGAAATCCAGCGGGCAATCGCCTCGTCGTTGTTTTTGATAAGCTTGAGGCTGTTTTTTATTGACGGGCGCACGGACAGCACAATTCAACTCCTCGGCTATGTGTCTGCAAGATCATAAAGCACACAAAATAATATTCGATTGGTCAAAAAACCTTTATTTGTGTGATCTAAATTGCGGCGTGGTTACCAAGGGGGCGTTTTTTACACCTGTGAAAGTAAGGCTTGGTAAAAAACATCTATCGCCCAAAATCTCCTTATTATTTTAAGATAGAGCAAGGGCAGACGTCAAGCAGACGGAAGTACCTGCTGGCCCGCTTAATGGGGTCGACTGGCTTGATTATTGATTTTTTGGTCGAGATTTTGGTTTTTTGGGAGACTAAACCCCACAAATAAACTCAACCTCATTGCCGTCGGGGTCATCCACATACATGGTTCGAGAAGGGATGACGGGATGCTGCCCGTAGCGGATTTGATAGCCCAGTGCCTTCAACCGGGCTTCTTCGGCCTCGAAATCAGCCGGGGCCAACTCCAGGGCCAGGTGATGCAAGGTGCGGGGCTTGACAAACGCCTCACTGTCCGGGGGCAGAGGGACCAAAACGATCATCTGAGGCACACTGACCACCGGTTCACCGGCCCGCAAAAACACCGGACCGGGCCGGCCTATAATTTCCAGCCCCAGGACTTCCTGGTAAAATTTGAGCGAGGCCTCTACATCATGCGCATTCAGCACAATTTCGGCAATGCCTTTGATTTTGGTCATTGTTCTACTCTATCTAAAATAAAGATGCGATGAGGCGTGAAGCGATGAGGCGAGGACACGAATCGCTTCGCCTCATTTTACGCCCTTTGGGCTCCAATATCAAGCTTTGCCTTTAGCCAACGGGTGATCGGGGTGAGCCTCAAGCACTTTTTTGTAGATGGTTTTGGCTTCGTCCGCTTTGCCTTCCTGCTCTAGCCGGGCGGCGGCAACGCAGGCTTCGTCGGGTTTCATAGACTCGGCGCTCATTTTGCCGGTTAACATGTAACAGAAGGCTTTATAGCCCACTTTGGGGCCGTCTTTATCGGTAATTTTACGAATGTCGTCAACCGTTTGGGCCTGGGCAATCAAGCCCTCCACCCGCTTCAGCTCGGCGTATGAGGCCAGAGGAGAATAAGATTGTTTAGCCATGACACTTTCATCTCCTGAAAGATTTATGATTCCGGTAGCTCAAAATAGCCTTCGCCCATAAAGACACACTGCCCACCGACAGTTACCGCTGTAATCTGGTCATTTTCCTGTTCGATTTCAATGTGAATGAGGCTAGGCCGGCCCATTTCAAAACCCTGCTCGCTAATAAAGCTCATCTGTTTTTCGCGGCGGTCGGCGGTCGGCGGTCATATTTTACCAGATAACAACCCAGTGGCCCGCTGGCGGCTCCGGTGGCCGGGTTTTCAGCAATGCCCAGGGCCGGGGCGAACATTCTACAATGAACCGTTGAATTTTCCAATTCCGTATTTCGGCTATTAATTTGCGGTCAGGAAACTCCGGGCCAAATTCGGGCAGCGGCTGGCTCATCTTGATCAAACCCGGCTGGTAATCAGGTTATATTCGTTCTGGTAGTTCTGTGGCTGGCCGGCCAGGGTGTTTTCGGTCACCTTAAACAGCCGCCCGGCGGCGTCATACTCGTTGCGGGTCACCCGGCCCAGGGTATCGGTGGTAGTCAACTGGCGGCCGGCCCCATCGTAGGTATAGGTGGTGAGCAGGTTGTAGCCCCCCACCCCCCCCCTGAGGGGGGGCTGGGGGGTATAGCTCTGCCCATTGACGGCGGCAAGCCGGTTAGCTGCATCGTACTGGTAACTGGTGGTGTTGCATCTGTACCTGCCAGGATATTGATGATCTGTGGCAAGCGGCTACACTCAACGAGCGGTAACCGCACCTGTAAATAAAAAAGCGGAACCGATCAACGACTGTTCCGCTGGGAAGATAGAGATTTGGGTTGGGTCTCATTCTTCGACCCAATCTACTAGCCGGAGATACAGCACCACCGAGACTAACCAAAACCCCTCACCCCCACGTCTGCGGTGTGGCGAGTTCCACGCTGTTGCCCGCCGGGTCGCGGAAGTAGAGGGAGAAGCCCCCGGAAGGCCAGGTAATTTCGGCCTCGATGGGCACGGCCTGCTGCCGTAGGTGCTCGCGCCAGGCCGGAATATCGGCCGGGGGCATGGCAAAGGAGACGTGGCCGGGTCCCTGCGCTCCATGCGTCGGCACGGGCAGGTCGCCTTCGGGCTGGCGGGTGCGGGCCGGGTTGAACAGCAAAAAGACCCCCTGGCCGCAGCGAAAAAAGACGTGCCGGCCCTTGACCCGCGAAAAAGCGGTCAGGCCCAACACCCGGCGATAAAACTCCTCCGCCGCTTCCAAATCATCCACATACAAACAGGTTTCCAAGATTTGTTCGACTTGCATGAAAAGTAACCCCTCTGAAAATAAAGATGCGATGACACGTGAGGCGAGGACGCGAGGAAACGCAGAACCGCTTTGCGTCGCGTCCTCGCCTCATCGCCTCATCATGCCTTCAAACGCACCACGCACCACGCACTACTCATTCTATATCTTGTGGTATAGCCTCAGCCTTCTTCTATATATTGTGTTTATGTCTACTTTACAGCGCATCCCTCCTGTGGTATACTATTGTTACCTTACATAATGGGCATATCATACCCATGTCAGGGGGAGCAGTAGCCATGACTGAACTGGCGGCGGCCTTACGAGCAGAATCGGCGACGGAGCGCTGGCGGGCGCTGGCCCAATTCAACCGCGCCCCAGCCTCAAAAGTGGCCGACCCGGCGACATTAGCCACGCTGACCCAGGCCTTAGCCGATGAGCACGCCTTTGTCCGCTGGCAGGCCGGGCTGGCCCTGGCCGAGCAGGCCGGCGGCCGGCAAAAGCTGGTCGAGCTGTTAAAAAATTATCCCGCCCCACCTGTGGAGTTTACGCCCGGCGGGGCAGAACTCAAAACAGAGCGGATGTGCGCGGCGGCCATTGATGGGCTGGCCGAAAAAAAGTCGGCGGAAGCTCAGGACTACCTGGCCAAATCACTGTCCAGCGGCGACGCCCGCTTACGGCAAAGCGCCGCCGAAGCCTTGGGTAAGCAAGGACAGGTTAAAGCCGTGCCCCTGCTGATTGCCGCGCTTAAAGACAGTGATCCCTGGGTGCGGCGAGCGGCGGCCAGCGGGCTGGGTCACTTGCGCGACGCCCGCGCGGCCGCCAGCCTGACCGGCTGCTTGAAAGATAAAGCGGTGATTGTCCGGCGCAGCGCGGCCTACGCCCTGGGCGCGCTGCGGGCTGAAACGGCGCTGCCGGCCTTAAAAATTTCCTTAACCGACCCTGACCCGCAAGTGCGGCGCAATGCGGCCTGGGCTTTGGGGCGTATTGGCCGGCCCGAAGTGGTAGCCGACATCACCCCGTTGCTCGACGATAACAGCCTGAACGGGGCTGTGGCTGCGGCGGCCAGTGAAGCCATTGCAGTTCTGACTCAGCCGCGCTGGCGGCAACTGGTGTTGGGCTTGGGCAAGCGGTTCAAACAATAAAGAGGCGCTGGTGTGGATCAACTAACCTTTGTGGAAAAAGTGGCCCAAAAGTTAACCCACCTCGGCCTGGCCGGCCCGGCGATTTTGCTATTGGAAGCCCACAAGCCGCTGGCCTTTATCGGCAGCCAATTTTTATTAGTCGCGCAGCCTTCCCTCAATCTATTTGTCCCCTCCCCCTTTACACAAAACCTGATAGACCTGCTGGCCGACCCGGCTCAATTGGACCAACTGATTGCCCGACTCGAACAAGCCTCTACCCCCCAACCTGAGCTGCCCGCTAGACTCAACAAGGAGACCCGCCCGTGACGCCAGAATTTCTCGTGCGAGGGGCCATTGTTATTTTGATCGTTTTTGTAGCGGCTATCTACATCTTCACCCTGCGTGTGCGCAGCGGCCGGATACCCCTGCTGCGCCGGATTCGGGCCTTTGACACGCTGCAAGGGCTGCCTGGTCGAGCCATCGAAGCCGGGCGAGACCTGCACCTGTCGCTGGGCGTGGGCAGTCTGGTCAACGAAACTACGGCCGATAGTTTGGCCGGGCTGGCTGTGCTGGATTACCTGGCCGAGCAAGCCGCCGCCACCGGAGTTTCGCCCACCATTTCGATGGCCGACCCAACGGTGATGCTCTTTGCCCAGAACACCCTGCGCGCCGCCCATGCCGGCGACAGCGACCGGGCCGAAGAGGCTTATCGCCACATTCGCTGGATTGCCCCTCAACCGGCCGCCTATGCCGCCGGGGTGATGAACATCCTCAACATTGACCAGGTTGAGGCCAATGTGATGGTGGGCAGCTTTGGCGACGAATATTTGCTGATGGGTGAAACCGCCGCCCGGCAGGGTATGGCTCACATCGGTGGGACCAGCAATCCTAATACCCTGCCTTTTATTTACGCCTCGGCCCAGGAAACCCTGCTGGGTGAAGAAATTTATGCGGCCGGCGCTTATTTGCAAAAACGCCCGGCTCACCTGGGCAGTCTGGCCGCCCAGGATTTGATGCGCTGGCTGGTCGCCTTATTTATGTTGGCTGGAATTGTCATCGCTTCGGTGAGTTGATATGATACTTCGTAGCGGACGGGTTTTAGCAACGGTTGTGGCCATCGTGGTGGGTCTCTTTGTGCTGGCCGATGTTTTTGTCACGGCCTGGGGCGGGGGCGGTGGGCTGGCCCAGGCCATTAATGGCGTCGGCTATTTTTTGGTCAGTTGGGCCGCCATCATCACCGCCTTTGCCCTGTTTTTGGGGTTTGCCAATGTGGTCAGCGTCCATTGGAGCCGGATTCGCACCCAAAAACCCGGCGCGGTGTACAGCATCGTGCTGTTGATTTCTTTGTTCGGCACACTGGCGCTTGGAATAGGCGGGCCGCTGTCGGCCAACGGCCAATTTATTTTTAATTACATCTTGCAGCCTCTGGAAGCAACCCTGTTTGCCCTGCTGGCCCTATTTATCGCCACCGCCGCCTTTCGCGCTTTCAGAGTGCGCAATATGGAAACGTTCTTTTTTGTGTTATTTGCTTTGATTGTGCTGCTGGGCCAGGTGCCGGTGAGTATCTATCTCTGGCCGGAATTTCCGGTTATCAAAGATTGGATTCTCAACGTGCCGACTCTGGCCGGCGTCAGGGGTATCCTGTTGGGGGTAGCCCTGGGGGTGATCGCCACCGGCCTGCGGGTGCTGATTGGAGCGGATCGCCCTTATACGGATTAGGAATGTTTTAAATGAGTCCAAATGAAGAGAAAAAACCAGGCCAAAGCGGCGGTTTGAGACGGCTAAGCAAGTCAGGCGCGTTGCCCAAACCGACCCCCCAGAATCTGGTCGAGCAGGTGCCTCCCTGGCTCAAACGCCTTTTGACCAAATATGGCGAACGAGAAGGCCCATTAGTCGGCCTGGGCGAGGGTGAACCCGAAGCGGAAACACTGGTCACCAGAAAGCTCCAGCCAACAGGCGGCTTGACCGCCTTGTTGGATCAAATGGCCGAAGAGGGCGTTTCCACCTATTCGCCGGAGAGGTCGGCTACCTCAGTCGAATGGGGCAGCTACGACGAACCCGAACCGCCGCCTATAGATGACTTTTTAGCCAATTTAGGGACAGGCCAGGGGGACTATCAGGACGTTCCATCCCCGTATTCCGCTGCTAATGAAGCGCCCGATTGGATCAATGACGTTCTGCCGCCTGCATCTCAAGTCGAGACCGGCTACAGTTCCTATTCACCGGGAGCGGAGCCAACGTTTGCAGAAGAAGCGCCCGATTGGCTGACGGAGATGCTGCCACCCGACGCCGCTACGCCCCCCCCGCCTCCGGCTTCGCCCACCCGAGTTGAAGAGGCTCCGGACTGGCTGGCTGAAGCGTTGGAAATTCCGACACCCTCCAGTAGTCCACCGCCCCCATCCACCGCCCCCCTGCCCGCTACCCCGCCCGGCAGCGGCGATTTGGAAGTACCCGACTGGCTGACGGCTGCCCTGGAAACACCCTCAACCTCTGCGGCAGCGCCATCGCCCTCGCTTTTGCCGGCTGAACAAGAAGGCCCTGATTGGCTGGCTGACCTCTCTGATCGTAGCCCAGCTTCGCCCCAAGCCCCAGTATCAGTCCAACCAGCCCCTCTCCCACCCACCGAAGAAACAGCCTACGGGGTCGAAGTTCCCGATTGGCTGGAAGGTCTTGTTGCTCCCTCAGAGCCAGATCAAGTTGAGACGAGCGAGCCGGACATAGCTGTGCCCGATTGGATAGCCAGCATTTCTGCCCCGGCTGAAACCGGTGAAGCGCCGCCGGCAGCCTCAACCTGGGATGCGCCCGATTGGATTACTCGCGGCACACCGGATCGGGTGGAAACGGAAGCAAAGCCCGGACCGGCTGCCCAGGAAAATGAGAGTTGGTTTGCCCAGGGCCAGGACCTGCCCTCCTTGGATTGGCTATTTGAGGGTGAACCGGCCCCACCAGCCCAAACTGAAGCGCAGCCCCCAGTCCAGGATTATACTGACTGGTTGTTTGACTCCACCGCAGAAGTTTCCTCCCCCCCGGCTGAAACCGGCTCTGCCTGGCTAGAGGAATTGGACCAAAACGCCACTCCTGATTGGCTGGCGGAGAGTGATACTTCGGAAACGCCCCCCGACTGGCTGACGAGCCTGGAAAGCGTGGGCGGCGAAACATACGACGCCAACCAGCCCACAGAGGCTTGGCTAGACGATACTGCCGAAGAGACGCCGCCCTGGCTCGCTGAAACGGTCCCTCCTCCTTCCATGCCTGCGGCCCCTGAACCACCTCCACCGGCTGAGCCATCACCCCCTGCTCCCACAATCAGGAGTTTGAAACCACTCAAGCGCCTTTCGCCCCAGCCAGAAGTTCCGGCGGAGTCACCCTTGCCTGATTGGGCGGCTGGTCTGGTTCCGGCGGAGGCAGAAACGAGTTCGGTCTCGCCGGCCCTGCCTGATTGGGCCGCCGACCTGGTTCCTCCGGGAGCCGGCGCTGCCAAAATAGCCAGTTCAGATTTACCGGATTGGGCCAAGTCGCTGCTGCCTTCCGACGCCGAGGCTAAAGCCGAGCCGCCGGCTGCGGCGACGCCCAGGCCCCTGTCACGCTTGAGCAGCATGGCCAAACCCGCTCCCGAAACACCCCCGGCTCCTGTTGAACCGGCCCCAGAAGAAATAAGCCAGTTGCCCCTTGACGAAACGCCTGAATGGTTGAGCGACGTATCAATTAGCCCTCCCGCAACCGAAGCGCCGGCCTGGATGACTGAAACCGGTCCAACCACAGCATCATCTAATTGGTTGAGCGATTTGCCGGGCGAAGCAGACGAGACGCCCGACTGGATGGCTGAGTTATCCCGGCTCAGCCAGGATGTTACCGAAACTCCGGCGGCAGAGGATTGGCCCTTGGAGGAGAGTCCGGCTGAGGATGACTCAGGGCTGATGGAACGGCTAGGCTGGTTTACGCAGGACGCCCCCCCGCAAAGCGCCGCTTTTCCGGCTGAACCCCCTTCCGCCGCAGCAGAACCGGAGATGTTGGATTGGCTGGCCGACTGGCCGGCTCAAACCGGAGAGAAGGAACCTCCTGCGGCCAGTGTGGAAGCCGCAGCCGACGACGAAATTCCCTCCTGGCTGACCGATCTACCGGGAACTGCGCTCGCCAACCAAAGTGAGTCACCTGAATTGGAGATGCCGGACTGGTTCAGCGCGTCAACCGAACCGGCGGCGTCCGAAACTTCATCCCCTCCCGCCACTGAACCCGTTGAAGCCGATTTGGAAACCCTCCCCTGGCTCACCGATGTTCCCGCCGCAGACCTCGAAACACCCGATTGGCTGCGTGAGACAGCGACAGAGCCGGCAACCGCGTTTACGCCTGTCCCGCCCACCTTTGAGACTGAGGCTGAAACGGAAGAATCGCTGGAAACACCCGACTGGTTGATGAATTTATTAGAAACGGCCGAACCGGAATCCTCTGAAGCGCAGCCAGTCGAACCGGGTGAAGGTGAAGAAGACACGCCACCTTGGCTGGCCCAGTGGCCTGGCCTGAGCGAAACTGTACCCCCCGCCGAGACAACCGACAACGAAGAGATGCCGGCCTGGCTTTCCGGCTTAAGTAAACCTTCCACACCGGCCTGGGTTGACGAAGCCACCACCGAAAGCGAACTCGAAGCGCCCCCCTGGCTCACTGATCTGTCCCAACCAGCCGCGGCTGAGGCGGAAACGGCGGCTGTGACACCCTCGGCGGCCAGCATCGAACCTGAACCGGAAGGTCTTTCCTGGCTGGCCGACTTGCGCGAAGAGTCGGCCCCAGATATGGAAGAAGAAGCTCCAGGCTGGCTGGAAGATTTGCCGCTGGCTGAAGAGGCAACCACAGAGGCCGGGGCGGAAGTTGAGACCGAACTGCCCTCCTGGTTGACAAGCATGGCCCCAACCCCAGAAACCGAGGCGCTAGAAGTGGGGCTGCCCTCTGTGACCGAAGCGGAACAAGTTGAGCTTGATTGGTTGGCCGAACTGCCCCCGGTAAGCGAGGCTGAACTTGCGCCCAGCGCGGTGGCCGCGACAGATGAAACCGAAGCGGAAGAAGAAATTCCGGCCTGGCTGAGCCAATTTTCAACAGCGCCGGTCGAACCCGCTGAGGGGACTGCTGAAACCCTACTCGAAACACCCGACTGGCTGCGTGGCTTGCCTGAAACGCCTGAAAGTGAACCGGCGACCGGCGAAACCGAAGAAGCACCATCATGGCTGGCCGAGGTATCCCCAACGATGGAAAGTGAGTCAGGTCAGCCCGATTTGGCTGAGGAAATCGAACCGGCTATCCCTTCGTGGCTGGCCGATTTACGGCCTCCATCTGAGGCTGAAATTGCCCCGGTGGACCTGGCTGAAACGACCGAAGACCTTGAAACACCGTCCTGGTTGAGTGAGTTACCGGAAACAGTGGCGGAAACCGGGCCAGAGGACACGGAACTGGAAATACCTGCCTGGCTCACGGGTGTCGCGGCAGGGGCAGTGATTGGGGCAGTCGTCCCCGAAACAAGCGAGGCGGCTGAACCCACACCTGAAGAAGAGACGCCTGACTGGCTGGCTGAGTTGCCCGAAATGCCAGAAGGTGGCATGGTGGATGTGGAAGGGGAACTCGAAACGCCGGACTGGTTGAGCGAGTTGCCCGAAATGTCTGTTCTTGAAACCACAGCCGCAGATGCCGGGATGGAAGCTGAGTCTGACCTTGAGCTGCCTTCCTGGCTCACCGAGTTACCCGGAGCGACCACACCTGAAGCAGAGGCGGCAGCCCTCGCAGCTGACCTCGAAACCCCTGCCTGGTTGAGTGAGTTACCGCAAGCGGCTGAGGCTGAAACCACCTCAGAAACGGTCGGGGCTGAAACAGAGGTTGAAATACCCTCATGGTTAACTGGGGTGGGTCTCTCAGAAACGGCTGAGACGAGTGAAGCGGTAGCCGCAACAGGAACACCGGACTGGCTGGCGGAACTGTCACAAATACCAGAAGCCGAAACAGTCGAGGAAGAAATTGAGGCCGACCTCGAAATGCCGGCGTGGTTGAGCGAGTTACCCGAAGCACCCGGCACAGAAGCCATTACTCTCGAAGTCGAAGGTGAAGCGGAACCAGAAGCACCCTCTTGGCTGAGCGAATTACCCGAAGCACCGACTGCTGAGGCCGAGCTGGAAATGCCTTCCTGGTTGGGTGAATTGCCTCAAGCTTCCTCGGCTGAAACCCCCGGCGAAGCGGTGGAAGCTGAAGTCGAAGCCGAGTTGGAAATACCGGCTTGGCTGAGTGAATTTCCACAGGTTTCCCCGGCTGAAACCGCTGGCGAAGCAGTCGAAGCTGAAGCCGAACTCGAAATGCCTTCCTGGCTAAGTGAACTGCCCGGAACACCGACTGCCGAAGCTGGTGAAGCAATCGAAGCTGAAGCCGAACTCGAAATGCCATCCTGGATGAGCGAGCTATCCGAAACACCGGCAGTCGAAACCGGTGAGGCCGAGACTGAAGCTGAACTCGAAATGCCGGCCTGGCTGAGTGAATTACCGCAGGCTTCCCCGGTTGAAACCCGTGGCGAAGTGGTAGAAGCAGAGCCGGAAGCACCGTCGTGGTTGAGCGAGTTACCCGAAGCACCCGCTACGGAAACGGTTGAAACAGAAGCCGAACTCGAAATGCCCTCGTGGCTGAGCGAGTTACCCATATCGGCGGCTGAACCCGTTGAAACGGAAACTGAACTCGAAATGCCGGCCTGGCTGAGCGAGTCATCCGCAGCCCCGGTGGCCGAAGCCGAACCTGAAACGGAAGAAGAACTGGTCATCCCCTCCTGGCTGACAGGAGTAGCCACAGGAGCAGCGCTCGGAGCGGTCGCCGCCGAAACAAGCGAGGCGGCTGAACCGGAGTTGGCAGAAGAGACGCCAGACTGGCTGGCCGAGTTGACTCCTGCGCCGGAAAGTAGAGTTGTGGCTACGGAAACTGAGGCCGAGCTGGAAATGCCCTCCTGGGTGAGCGAACTTCCTGCTGCCGAAACTGAAACCGTTGCCGAAGAAGCCGAGACTGATCTCGAAACGCCGGAATGGTTGAGCGAATTACCGGAAACTACTCCCACTGAAACAACGGCGGAAACTGATCTCGAAGCGCCAGACTGGCTAAGTGAAATCGAGCCTGCAACCGAGACGGCAACCGAACCCATTGAAGCTGAGGCCGAGTTGGAAATGCCGACCTGGCTGAGCGACCTGCCGCAAGTGGCGGAAAGCGAAACAGAGACTACCCTTGAAGCTGAAACGGATCTGGTAATGCCTTCCTGGCTCACCGGTCTGCGTGAAGCGCCGGCCTCTGAAATGGAGGCCGCAGACGCCGAGGCAGAAACTGATCTCGACACACCGGCCGGGCCGGGTGAATTGCCGGAAACGCCGGCAGATGAAGTCGAAGCTGAGAAGCAGGAAGAACTGGTCATCCCCGCCTGGCTGACGGGTATGGTCGGGGCGGCAACGGGAGCCGCTGCCGTCGAAGCGGCCGAGGTTTTTGAACCCGTCGAAGAAACGCCGGCAACTGAAACAACCATCGAAGAAGCTGAAATCGAAGGCGAGTTGGAAATACCGGCCTGGCTGCGCCAATTGCCGGGTGAGCCAACCTTCGCCACAGAGATCCCTGAAGGAGAGTCAGATGAGGCCGAGGCCGAACTTGAAATGCCGGCCTGGTTAAGTGAATTACCATCGTTAGCGGAGGCTGAACCAACATCTGCAAGTCCGGTTGAAACGGAAGCGGAGTTGGAAATGCCGGTTCAGGAGGTAGAAGGCCCCGCAGAGGTGGTTGAAGAAGTCGAAGCTTTTGAGCAGCCCCAGGGCGAGGGCGAAGAAGAACTGGAAATCCCGCCCTGGCTGGCGGGGATAGCGGCGGCTACGGGAGCGGTGGCAACGACTCTCGAACCGGCGGCCGTCGAATCTTCCCCGTCTGAAGTGGCTGAATTTGAAGCGCCTGACTGGTCTGCGAGTGAAACCATCTCCATTGAGGAGGAGAGCGAAGAAGTTCCCGCCTGGCTGGCCGATTTGTCTACCGAAGAGCTAAAGCTGCCTTCCTGGTTGAGCGATACCCCCGAATTTGCGACAGCGCCGGCAGCAGAAGCCGCTGAAGCTGAGGTGGAAGTTACAGCACCAGCGGAACAAGTTGCTCCCGTTGAAGAGGCCGCCCCCGTTGACCTTACCGCTGAAACGGCTGAAGACGAGCTGCCGCCCGAGTCAGACTGGTTGGCCGGCCTGGCTGCCGCTACCGCCGCCGTGCAAGCGGCCTTGCCCTCTGAAAAAGTAGAAGAGAGCGACTTTTTGACCTCTGAGGAAGAGCCGGAGCTACCCGACTGGTTGACCGATAGTCCCAAAACAGCCGTCACGTCCCCTGCCGCCGCGCCAGCCTTTGAGACTCTGCTTGAGGACCAGGTTGAGGCTGAACCACCCGCGCCCGATTGGCTGACAGACTCAACCCAGGTGTCCACACCACTCCCTGGCCCTGCTTTAACCGGCGAACCCAAAGCCTCGCCCACCGAGCGCATGTCGGACTGGCTGCGTGGCTTGCAGCCCAGCGAAGAAACGCTGGCCGAAGAAGACAATAAAATAGCCGAAACGACCGGGGTATTGGCCGGTCTGGGGCCATTGCTGCCCGCAGAGAAAATTGCTCTGCCCACGCCGCTCCTTGACTCGCAGGCGACGGCCTCCACGGCTCAAGGTGATGCCATGCTCGAAGCGGCGCGCCATTTTTACGCTATTGCTACTCAAGCGCCGCAGCCGGTGGCCTTGCCAGAGGCGCTGCCGCCGCGCGCTTCCATGCTGGGAAATATTGTCAGGGGCGGGCTATATCTGCTCTTTATTATTTTGGTAGCGCTGCCGCTGATACCGGGACTGCAAAAAGTGACAGACCCGGCCTCCGGGCAGAAAGTCGCCTGGACAGAACCAGCCGGGGCGTTGAGTGAAGTGTTGGACAAACAGCGCCGCGAATTGATCAGCGTCCAGCTCGGGGTGATTGATTTGCAGCAGCCCGACTCGGTGGCCCTGGTTTCCTTTGATTATACCACCGCCACCCAGGGAGAAATGCAGCCTTTGGCCGAGGCCATTATTGGCCGCTTGCGTGGCCAGGGCATGCGCCTGATCTTTATGAGCCTGGAGCCGGAAGGGACGGCGCTGGCTCAGCACACCATTGAGGCCGTGTTAGCAGAACGAGGTGAAACCTACGGCGCGGAGATGGTCAACCTGGGCTACGTGCCGGGCCAAATTGCCGGTATCCGCGAACTGGTAACGGGTCGGAAGCAGTTGGCCGGGCTGGCCGATGTTAAAGAAGGCTTGACCTTTGCTGCCCCTGAACGCTCTGCCTGGAGTCAGATCAATAACCTGGGGCAGGTAGATGTGGTGATTACCCTCAGCGACAACCCGGCCACCGCGCGCTGGTGGATCGAGCAGATGGCTGCGGCCACCCCGCCCGATGACGGTGAGCGCTATCTCTTGGCCGCCACCAGCGCCACCGCCGATCCCTTTGTGCGGCCCTATCTCGACACCCAGCAACTCGACGGATTGATTTCCGGGATCAACGGCGCAGCGGCCATTGAAGCCGGCCGGAAAAATTTTGGCCCGGCCCGGCAAATGCTCGACAGCCAGGGGATTGCCCATCTGCTCATCGTCATTCTGATTGCCCTGGGGACGATGTTCGGCTGGATGCCGCCGGCGGAGCCAAAGGCTAAAGCTGAGGAAGTGAACAGTGATCAGTGAACAGTGAACAGTGATCAGTGATCAGTAATGAGTGATTAGTGACCAGAAAAGAGTATCTGATTACTGACTACTGACCACTGACCACTGACCACTGACTACTGATTACTGGCTTCTGATTACTGCTTTTAAGGGAGGGTTGAATTTCATGGAGACAATAGGCCCGTTTATTGCCGCCGGGCTGACCCTGATGGTGTTCAGCTACATCTTTGGCGACAATGTCCTGTTCAAATTAGCGTCTCACATTTTTGTGGGCGTAGCTGTTGGTTATGCCATGCTGGTGGCCTGGCATCAGGTTTTTTATCCGGCGCTCACTTCGGGCAATGTAGTTAGCGTGCTGCCGGCCCTGATTTTGTGTGTCCTGCTAATCTTCAAGATTCGGCCCACGCAGGGCGGTGTGACCAATGTTCTGGGCAGTCTGGCCCTGGCGTTTGTGCTGGGTGTCGGCGCAGCCCTGGCTATCGGCGGTGGATTGCTGGGAACCCTGCTGCCGCAAGCTTCGGCCATGGTCAATCTTTCCCTCAACCCCAATCATTACCCGGACACGGAGAATGAGGTAGGGCTGGTATTGTGGCTCAATAACATTATTATCGTTCTGGGTACGATAGGCGTATTTTTTTACTTCACCTTCGCCGTCAGGTCGGAGGGATTTTTGGGCGGCTTGCGCGAGGGTTTTGTTCGCTTTTGGGCCGGCATGGGCCGGTTGATGCTCATCTTTACCCTGGGGGCCTTGTTTGCCAATACCGTCAGTTCGCGCGTGGCGCTGCTGGTCTCGCGGCTGCAATTTTTAATGGGCTTATTCGGGGGATAAAGAAAGTGTCAAGTGTTATAGTGTCAAGTGTTATAGTGTCAAGTGTCAAGTTAATTTCATATTTGACACTTGACACTTGACACCTGACACCTGACACATAACACCTGACACCTGACACTCGACACCTGACACATAACTATGGCCGAAACCACCATCAACAGCATTTTAGCCATTGATTGCGGCAGCACTGCCACCACCGTTGCGCTGATCGAGCAGGTAAATGGCGCGTACCGGCTGACAGCGACAAGTCAGGCGCTCAGTACCCATGCGCCGCCCTGGCAGGACATCACGGTAGGTATGCTGGAGGCAATCCGCCAGATCGAAAAAACAGTTGGCCGTGTTCTTTTCAATTCTGGCGGCTGGCCGCTTATGCCCCAAAATACCAACCGGCAAGGTATTGATGCTGTTATTATTGTCGCCAGCGCCGGGCCGCCTTTGCCGGTGGCCCTGGCCGGCTTGATGAAAAACATCAGCCTGACCAGCGCTCGCCGGGCAACTGCCACCACTTATGCCGCCGTCACCAGCGAACTATCCCTTGATACTGAACAACCTGCCGCCCCCAACACACCCGGACGCAATGGCGGCCCGCTCAGTCCCGAAGCTCAGATGCAGTTGCTTCAGGCCGGACAGCCTGAAGCCATTATTCTGGTGGGTGGGGTGGATGGCGGCGCGGCCCAGCCGGTGATTGACCTGGCCCGAATTGTGGCCATGGCCCTGCGCCTGCCCACCTTGAGCGAAAAGCCAATCGTGCTTTACGCCGGCAACAGCCAGGCACGGGAGGCGGTAGCCGACATTTTCGGTCCGCTGGCCCCGCAGCGGGCCGTGCCTAATGTGCGCCCCAACCTGACGACAGAAAATTTGGCCCCTTTACAAATGGAACTGGAAAGTTTGTATGTCCAGCGCAAAATGTCGCAACTGCCGGGGTTTCAAAAGTTGGGCACTTGGTCGCCCTATCCCGTTTTACCGGCCAGCAAATCGTTTGAAAAAGTTATGGCCTATTTGGGGCAGCATAACGGCCTCAACGTAATTGGGGCCAATATTGGCAGCGGGGCCACCGTTGTGGCCGCGCAAACCGATGCGTTTCAAACCTCGATGGTTCGCAGCGACGCCGGGGTAGGCCACAGTCTGACCGCACTCTTAAAAATGGTCCCGCTGGAAAAGTTTCAACGCTGGCTGCCCTTTGAGTTACCCCCGGAAGCGCTGCATAATCAACTTTTAAACAAAAGTTTGCATCCCGCCAGTCTCCCTGATACCGAGGAGGGTTTGCTGCTTGAGCAGGCCGTTGCCCGTGAAGCTTTGCGGCTGGTGGTCGAGCAGGTACAGGCCGGCTGGTCCTTGCAACAGCCGGCGGGACGGGGCCAGTTGCAGTGGAATTTAATTATTGGGGCCGGACGCACCTTGACCCAGGCCCCGCAGCCCGGCTATGCTGCGCTGACCCTGCTGGATGGCATAGAACCCTGGGGCGTCACCAACCTGGCGCTGGATCGAGCCGGTCTGGCCAATATGCTGGGGGCTATCGCTGCCGTTCAGCCGATGGCCGCCGTCGAAGTAACTGCCCACGACGCTTTTTTGAACCTGGGCACGGTTATCGCCCCGTGGGGACATGGTACGCCGGGTAAAACGGCCCTCAAATTCAAAATTAATTACGCCAACGGTGAACAGCTGGAAACAGAGGTCGCTTACGGTTCGATCCGAGTCATTACCCTGCCGCCCGGCGAAAAAGCAGCCCTGGAAATCCGCCCCAGCCGCCATTTTGATATTGGACTGGGGCAGCCGGGCCGGGGCGTTCTGGCCGAGGTCGAAGGCGGTTTGTTGGGCATTATTATTGACGCGCGCGGCCGACCGCTGCGCTTACCCAAAGACGAAGCCCGGCGGCAGGAACAGCTACGCCGGTGGTTGGAAGAATTAGGGGTGAGCCATGCAACTGCCTGAGCGAAAAATTAGCGCCCAAAGCAAAGTGACCCTCCGGCGAGTCCTGCCCCTGCCCGGCGAAGTGTTGGTCCAGCGCGGCCAGCAGGTGGAAGCGCTGACGATTGTAGCCCGCGCGCGCACGCCCCACCGCTACCGGCTAATTAATGTGGCTCGCCAACTGGGCCAGCCCCAGGTGGAGATGGAGCAGGTGATGCTAAAAGAGGAGGGAGACGAGGTAAAAGCCCACGAGGTCATTGCCCGCGTTCAGGGCGGCCTGTCGTTTTTGCAACGGGCAGCGCGCGCCCCGGCGGCCGGTCATATTGCCGCCATCGGTCCAGGTTGGGTTCTCCTCGAAACCGAAAGCGCGCTGGTTGAGCTGCCGGCTTTTATCAACGGCATCATTGCCCGCATCATTCCCGACCGAGGGGTGGTCATCGAAGCCAGCGGCGCGGTCATCGAGGCGGCCTGCGGTTTTGGGGGGGAGACCTACGGCCCGCTCAAGCGGCTGGTCAACAATTCGTCCGACATTCTTGACCCAGAGGCAATTGATGAAAACTTGAAAAATATGATTATCCTGGCCGGGCGCTCGTTGGATGAGGAGACCTTGCGCCAGGCCGAAGCTGCCCAGGTGCGGGGGCTAATTGTCGGCAGCATTGATACGGCCCTGCTGAATTTAGACCCGCCGGTGAAGGTCAGAGTAGTAGCGACGGAAGGCTTTGGCGACATCCCCATGTCGCCCTACACTTTTGGGATTTTAGGGACACTGGATGGCAAAGAAGTCTCCATCAGAGGCCACACCCCCCATTTGGCCCCGCTGCCCGGCCAAACCCGGGCCGACTCCCAACCGATCATTATGGCCACCAGCAATAAAGCCAGCGCCCTGGCCGCAGTGTCGGCTGAGAAAGGGAGCAGCTCTGCTTTGGCGGTTGGCAGTCGGGTGCGCGTCACCGCCGGTCAATTTTTAGGGGCCAGCGGGACCATCGCCACCCTGCCGCCCCAACCCCAGGCCAGCGCCTCCGGCCTTGTTGCGCCGGGGGCCATTGTTAACCTCGGCGAGGCTTCGCCTTACATTCCCCTGGCAAATTTAGAGCAAGTCGTTTAAAAAGGAACTGATGGAACTTAAGGGAGTTTCAACTTTTAAGTCCTTAAATTCCGTAATGTGTAGTGCGTGGTACGTGGCATATTTACGTCACGCATCACGCACTACGCACCACGAGAACTGCCGTTTTATTTTCTTGGAGTTGCCTAAAGAAGTTAAGCCCCCTCAGTTCCTTTAGTTCCCTTAGTTCCTCTGTCTCATAATTATCGTAACTACCACTAAATATAGTAGCTCCTAATCTTTTTCTCCCCTAAATATAGATTCTCGATTTGCTTTTTAGCCCCCTTTGACATAAAATAAAGAGACAGCTAGACTTGTTTTTAGCCTGCTGCGCTCGGCGTGGCTGCCGGCAGCAGTATAGCATGGAAGGAGAAAATCCATGGTAGACGAATACGAAGAAGAAGAAGAAGGTGGGCAAAATCGTCTTTTTGTAACCCTGGCAATTGCTTTGATTGGGCTGTTGGTTTTGGGGTTGCTGGGCGTGGGCGCGGTTTTTATCATCCGCCAGAATATTGACCAGCAGGATGTGGCCGCTCAGCCATCGCCGACGCTGCTCATCCGGCTGCCCAATCCGACGGCTACCCTGGTTCCTGTGGCGAAGATTCCAACCAATACGCCGATGCCTACTCCGACCAATACGCCTGTTTTGGGTCCCGACAGTAATAAAGGCCAGGAGGCGGCCGTGGGCAATAAACAGGAAAATACGCCTACGCCCAAACCTGCGCCCACCCGCACCCCTGCGCCCAGCGGCGCGCCCGCCGGCGCTACCACCGTTGTGCCCGAAACCGGCTTTGGCGGCTTTGAGGCGGCGCTGATTGCGGTCGGGCTGGCTGCGGTTTTGTTCATTGCCCGCCGGCTGCGGATGTCAATGTAATCACTGGCCCACCCTCTGCTGCTCTTTTGAGCAAACTAAACTTTAATCATATAAAAACGGCTCATTATGCTAAGGGGTAATGAGCCGTTTTTTTGCTGCCGGATTTGGCTGAGACTCGTCATATTACTATGTTTGCACCTCACTACCCGACATCTCATGAAAAGCGACAAATTTTCAGCCACAAATTGCACGAATTGACACGAAAAAGAGAATAAATTTGTGAAATTCGGGTAATTCGTGGCAAAAATAAACCACTCAAGTATTGATATCGGGTAATGAGTAGCTACCAAAAAACGGAACGCAGATAACGCAGATACGGCTGATTTTCGCTGATTTTTCTTGAATTTATCCGCGCAAATCTGCGAAATCAGCGTTAATCCGCGTTCTAATCAAAAAGCACAAAGATAGTGCTATTCATAAGCCAAAACCTCCCGCACCGTGAGCCGCGAAGCATTCCACGCCGGCAAGAAGCTGGCTACCGCCGACAGCACCACCACGACAGCTAGCCACAGCAGCACCCCGTTGATGGAAAAGGTGTAATCGAGCGGGGCGCTCAAAAACTGCTGGCCGACCAGGTCGCTGAGGAATTTGCTGATGGGATAGGCCAGAATCGCCCCCACCAGCCAGCTCAACACCCCAATAATAATCCCCTCGATGATAAAAACCCGGCGTACCGCGCCGTTGGGCGCGCCGATGGCCCGCATGACCCCAATCTCGCGGGTGCGCTCCAGCACGTTGATGCTCATGGTGCCCATCAAGCCCAGGCCGCCAATCACGGCAATCAGCACGGCCATAATCAACAGCAGCACCACAATTACCTCAAAAATAGCCACCACTTCGGACCGCTCTTCGGCCACTTTGGCCGTCGCCCCCACGTCAAAGCCAATATGCTCAAAGCGGGCCTCCAGAGCGCGGACCACCTTATTCTGGTAGTCGAGCGTATGCTGCTCGGTGGTGGCAAAAACCCATTGGGCCTGCCCCACTTCGCGGACGACGCGGGCAAAGTAAGGATAGTTGGCAAACATAACCGCTACGGGAAAGCCGCCGGTCACCACGCCGACCACCCGCCAGGTCTCCTCTTCCCCTTCGATTTTGAGGGTGATATAACTGCCGACATGCACATCCGGCTCATCGCGCCGGATAATCGAGTTGACCACGACCGCATTGGTATCGGCCGGCTGCAGCCAGCGCCCTTCAATCACCGTTGGCCGGGCCATTTTAGTGGCGGCGGGCGGGGCATAGAGCACAATATTATCGCTGTCGCTGCCATCGGGGCGTTTGCGGCGGGCGCTGGCAAAGCCCCATGTTTCGGCCTGCACCACCCCCGGCGTGTCGAGTACCTCGCGCAGAATGCGTTCGATGCGGTAATCCCGTTCAAACTGCACCGCTACATCCCAGCGAAAATAAGCCAGCCAACTGTCGAGCGTGGCCAGCATCGAAACGCGCAGGCTGAAAACGGTAATAAAAATGACGCCGCCAAAGATGAGGGTCAGCAAAGTTAAGGCCAGGCGGGTTTTGCGGCGAAAGGTGTTGCGCAGCGAGAGCAGCAAAGGCCGGGAGAGATTGCGCCGCAGAAAAGGCGTCTGCTGGACGGCCAGCAGCCAGCGATCAAAACGGCGCGAGCCAAACTGCCCTTTACCCAAGCCATAGGTGCTGATGGCCTCGCGCACCGTAATCCTGACCCCGGCCAGAATCGGGTAAAGCCCGGCCAGCAGCGGGACCACCAGGCCGACGGCAATTTCGGCCAGCAGCACGTCGGGCGGCAACTGAAAGGTGGTCACATCGAAGTTGAGAAAGCCGGCGATAAAACGGCTGAAAAAATAGGCCCCTGCCGCCCCCAGCGGAACGGCGATGAGCAAGGCCAGCAAGCCAAAGATAATCACTGTGACCAGGTACATGCCCACCACCTGCCGGGTTCTGGCCCCGACGGCTTTCATAATGCCAATTTGGCGTACCTGCTGGGCCAGCAGGGCCGAGATGGTATTGATCACCAGAAAGCCGCTTAGCAGCAGCGACATCAAGGCCAGCGCCCCCATCAAGATGACAATCGCCTGGATCAAAAAGTCCAGCGGCGACTTGCCCGGCTGGGGAATCAGGGTAAACAGAACACTGCGCCCCCCGTTTTCAATTTTGTCCTGCACCTCGTTGGCCACCTCACGGATATAGTCGCGGTCATCGGCGTGATCGGCGACGATGATGCGCAGTTCGTTGTAGTCGGTGGGTTGGCCCAGCCACTCCAGGGTGTCGGTGGTGATAAAGCCGTAGGCGGTGCCATCGAAGACATAGAGTTGGGCGTTCAAATCGTGGGCCAGGCCGGTAATAGGCACTGAACGCTCTTTGCCTTCGGGCGTTCTGATCAGTAGGGTGTCGCCCAGGCCGGCTTGCAGCAGGCCCAGCGAGGCCCGCTCGATCAGTACAGTATTATTTGGAGGCGGCCACGCTCCGGCTTCCGGTTGAAATTGGTCAATCTTAACATCGTCAAAGTCAGGAATGGCTATCAAATACAATAAGCGCCACTCCTCCGGCCCGGTCTTGACCCGCACCGTCACCCGGCGGCGGCCTTCGGCCTCTTTGACCTCGCCCATTTTTTCAACCGCTTCGACCACCGGCTCGCCAAAGGAGTCAAAGGTGAAAAAGGTGGCGCTGGCTGGATGGGTCGCCAGGTAAGCCTCGGTTAAATCCCGCGAGAGAATGATTTGTGAGGTAAAAATGGCGCCTACGGCAAACACCCCAACGGCGATAGACAGCACTACCAGCACGGTGCGGATTTTGTTCAGCCACAGGTCACGCAGCACCTTGCGCCAGCGAGGTCTAAGCATGATGATCCTCCGCCGAGGTTCGACTGGGCTGTGTTGACTTCTCGGCCAAGATGTCACTTTCCAGGGAACTAAAGGAACTCGTGGGAACTGAGGGGGTCTGCTTTAAGGTGTCGGCGGTCTCCGGTCTCCGGTCTCCGGTCGTTTCCTCCAAAATCTCCCCATCGGCCAGAGTGATAATCCGCCCAGCCCGTTTGCTCAAGTCGCGGTCGTGGGTGACCATCAAAATGGTCTTGCCCTGGGCGACCAACCGCTCGAACAGCTCCAGCACCGCCCCGGCGGTTCGGGAATCGAGGTTGCCGGTTGGCTCGTCGGCCACCAGGATAGGCGGATCATTGGCCATGGCGCGGGCAATCGCCACCCGCTGCTGCTCCCCACCGGAGAGGGCCGAGGGCAGTTTATAGGCGTGCTGCCCCATCTCGACCTGCTCCAGCAGGCTCATAGCCCGTTTCTCCCGCTCGCTCAGGGCGTACACATCGCAAAAATCCATCGGCAGCATGACATTTTCGATGGCGGTCAGTGTGGGTAATAACTGGAAGAACTGAAAGATGACGCCGACATTGCGCCCGCGCCAGACAGCGATTTGACCTTCGTTGAGGGTATGCACCGCCGTATCGCCCACCAGCACTTCGCCGGAGGTGGGCCGGTCAATGCCGGTGAGCATATTGATCAAGGTAGATTTGCCGCTGCCCGATTTGCCGATGACGGCCACAAACTCACCGTAATCAATCTGCAAATCCACCCCTTTGAGGGCCTTAAAGGGGCCGGCTGCCGTCTCGTAGATTTTGAAGACCTGGCGCAACTCGATCAGGTGATCGTTGCCGTGCCGGAAGCGACCATTGGCCCCCTGGTGGTCCTTTCTCTTTTTCAACCAACCAAACATGAGCTTTTCCTTTTAATTTATTTGTTGTTTCCTTTTAGTCTACTCCCCCGGTGATTTTTGATGGCTATAGCCATGATAGCAGGGCCGGATAGGGCCGTCAATATCCAACAAAAGGGAAGGGGGTCATCTGCTCTCGATACTCCTGGCAGAAGGAATACCCAAATGCCACAAATGCTGCTATACTTTTGATGAGTAAGTTTGAATGAACAAAGAGTATCAAAGATGGCTAAAACCTTGATCGAAGAGGGTTACCGGGTAACTTTACCGCCGGAAGTGCAGCCACTGATGCCGATAGGAACTCCCCTTCAGATTACCATTGACAAAGCTGGCCGAATTATTTTAATTCCTGAAGATAAAGTTCAGGCAGTCCTGTTAAATACATTTGGCATGTGGGCCAATCGGCAAGATCTACCTGCCGACGGGCTGGCCTATATGGATGAAGTTCGAGCCGGCCAGCGTTTGGATCAAATGGAATTGAACATTGATGAAGCTAATTGATGTAGTTATATAGCAATATATGTAATTCCTCTCACTTCTCCCCATCTAACACCGCTCTAATAAAGTTCTAGCATGATTCTAACACCTCTAGCCTACAATAAATCGTAAAGTCGGGAGTAAAGTGATGCGTGATGCGTGAAAGTTTAAGCTGTAAACCTCACGTATCACGTATCATTCCCTGTGACTTTCCACACGAGAGGTATGAATTTATGAACTTAAACAAATTTACCGAAAAAGCCCAGGAAGCGGTCCTGACCGCCCAGCGCCTGGCCGAAGAATATAACCACAGTGAAATCCGGCCCAGCCATTTGCTGCTGGCCCTGCTGGCCCAAGAAGGAGGCGTTGTGCCCCAGATTGTCCGCCAATTAGGGGCCGATCCCGGCAGTCTGACCCGGCTGGCGCAAACCGAACTGCAAAGCGAGGCTAAAGTCTATGGCGGGTCGCAGCCCGGTTTGTCGCGGGCCTTGACCAACCTGGTGCGGGACGCCGAAAAAACCGCCGAGCGGATGAAGGACGAATACGTGTCCACCGAACACCTGCTGCTGGCTCTGACCGACTCCGGCGGCAGCGCAGCCCAACTCTTGCAGCGTTTCGGTCTGACCCGCGACGCGGTGCTGCAAGCCCTGACCAAAATTCGGGGCAGCCAGCGCGTTACCAGCCAGAATCCCGAAAGCACTTATGAGGCGCTGTTGAAATATGGCCGCGACCTGACCGATTTGGCTCGCAAAGGCAAGCTCGACCCGGTGATTGGCCGCGATGACGAAATCCGGCGGGTGGTGCAGGTTTTAAGCCGGCGCACCAAGAACAACCCGGTTCTCATCGGCGATCCCGGCGTGGGCAAAACCGCCATTGTCGAAGGGCTGGCCCAGCGCATTATTCGCGGCGACGTGCCCGAAGGTTTGAAGGACAAACAGATTGTGGCTTTGGATATGGGCGCGTTGATTGCCGGGGCCAAGTATCGCGGCGAGTTCGAGGAGCGGCTGAAGGCCGTCTTGCAGGAAGTCACCGGCAGCGAAGGCAAGGTCATCCTGTTTATTGACGAGCTGCACACCGTCGTTGGGGCGGGGGCGGCTGAAGGGGCCATGGACGCCGGCAATATGCTCAAGCCAATGCTGGCTCGCGGCGAACTGCATACCATCGGCGCGACCACGCTGGACGAGTATCGCAAGTACATCGAGAAGGACGCGGCCCTGGAACGGCGCTTCCAGCCGGTGTTGGTGGATGAGCCGTCCGTCGAAGATACCATCAGCATCTTGCGCGGATTGAAGGAGCGCTACGAGGTGCATCACGGCGTACGCATTCAGGATAGCGCGGTAATCGCCGCCGCCGTGCTGAGCCATCGCTACATCAGCGACCGCTTTTTGCCCGACAAGGCCATTGACCTGATTGACGAGGCCGCCGCCCGCCTGCGGACCGAGATTGATAGCAAGCCGACCGAACTGGACGCGATTGACCGGCAGATTATGACCCTGGAAATCGAGCGGGAGGCGTTGAAAAAGGAAAAAGACAAGGCCAGCAAGGAGCGGCTGCACAAGCTGGAAGCCGAGTTAGGCGACCTACAAGAACGCAGCCGGGCGCTGCAAACGCAGTGGGAAAACGAGAAACGGCTGATTGAGGACCTGCGCGCTACCAAAGAGCAAATCGAGCAGACCCGCGTCCAGATGGAGCAGGCCGAGCGCCGCTCCGATTACGAAGCCGCCGCCCGCCTGCGCTACGGCCAACTGCGCGAACTGGAAACCAAACTGGCCGGCCTGGAAACCAAGCTGACCGAACAGCAAACGGGCGGCTCGCTGCTGCAAGAGGAAGTTGACGCCGAAAACATCGCCCAAATTGTGGCCCGCTGGACCGGCATTCCGGTCAGCAAGCTGTTGGAAGGCGAGGTTGAAAAGCTGATCAAGATGGAAGAGCGGCTGCACGGGCGGGTGGTCGGCCAGGATGAAGCTCTCAAGGCTGTGGCCAATGCGGTGCGCCGCAGCCGGGCCGGTCTGCAAGACCCCAACCGGCCCATCGGCAGCTTTATCTTCCTGGGGCCGACCGGCGTCGGCAAAACCGAGCTGGCCCGCGCCCTGGCCGAGTTCCTGTTTGACGACGAAAGCGCCATGATCCGCATTGATATGAGCGAGTATCAGGAACGGCATACGGTCAGCCGCCTCATCGGTGCGCCGCCGGGCTATGTCGGCTATGACGAGGGCGGCCAACTGACGGAGGCCGTCCGGCGCAAGCCCTACAGCGTGGTCCTGTTTGACGAAATCGAAAAGGCCCACCCGGAGGTGTTCAACACCTTGCTGCAACTGCTCGACGATGGCCGCTTGACCGATGGGCATGGCCGCACGGTCAACTTTAAGAATACGGTGGTGATTATGACCAGCAACATCGGCAGCCATTACATTATGGAGCTTGGCCCCGAAGCGGCTGAACCCAGGGTGATGGAGGCCCTGCGCCAGCACTTCCGGCCCGAATTTTTGAACCGGATTGACGACATCATTATGTTCCACAGCCTGTCGCGCAGCGATTTGACCCGCATCGTGGACATCCAACTGGCTCACCTGCGCCGTCTGCTGGCCGAGCGCAAGCTGACCCTTGACCTGACCGAAGCCGCCAAGCTGCACCTGGCCGAAGCCGGCTACGACCCGACCTTTGGGGCGCGACCGCTCAAGCGCGTCATCCAGCGCGAGCTGCAAGACCCGCTGGCCCTGCGCCTGCTGCAAGGCGACTTCGGGGAAGGGGATACGATTCGGGTGGATTATAGAGATGGCAAACTGGAGTTTGAGAAGTCCCCAGCGTTTGTGGGTGAGCCGGTGGCGGCGTAAGAGTAGTAAAACGGCAATGTCATTAAGTTAAGCAGCATCCTGAGTAGGTGAGCAAAGCGAACCGTATCGAAGGGTGCTGCGCCGTCAGGAAACTCGCACCCTTCGATACGCGCTCCACTTCGTTTCGCGCTACTCAGGGTGCTATCTAGCCTTAACTTAATGACATTGAGTAAAACGGAGTCCAAAGCTTGCTTTGGGATAGATATCAGTCAACTATGATGGATGGGAATTCCTCATGATAATCATACCACTCTTTTGTTTGCCTGTCTCTATAGGTTTTGATTTTGATTGAATAATAAATGATAGACTTAAAATCCAAAGCAAGCTTTGGACTCCTTTTTAGAAAAACCAATATCCCCCGCAAAGATCGGATAGATTTTTCCCCGCAGCTATGCTATCATAGCTGTATGATGAATACAATAATATCGGAAATATCCGAAGAAATCTTTTGGCAAGCCTGTCTCAATCGAGACGCCTCCTTTGACGGCAAATTTATCCTGGCGGTGCGTACCACACGAATTTACTGCCGCCCCTCGTGCCCGGCCCGCAAGCCGAAGCGAGAGAACGTTCTCTTTTTCAAAGTGCCGGAACTGGCTCAACAGGCCGGCTTCCGAGCCTGCAAACGCTGCCAGCCCGACGCCCATATCCCCTATGACCCGCAGCTTGAGCTGGTGCGTGCGATCTGTCGCTACATCGAGCAGAACGCCGTCGAGCCGCTGACCCTGCAAACACTGAGCCAATGTTTCAACGTGAGCGCCTGGCACCTACAGCGCACCTTCAAAGAGTACGTTGGCATCTCGCCGCTGGAATACACCGAAGCCTGCCGCATGGATCAACTCAAACAAGCGTTACGTAATGGCGTGCCGGTCACGGCGGCCGTGTATGAGGCCGGTTTTGGGTCCAGCAGCCGGGTGTATGAAAAAGCCGCGCCGCAGTTGGGCATGACTCCCCGGCGCTATCAACGCAACGGCGACGGGACCCAAATTCAATTTACGGTTGTCCCTTGTGCTTTGGGCCAGTTGTTGGTAGCTACTACCGAGCGCGGCGTCTGCGCCATCAAGCTGGGTGATGATCCCGTTGAGTTGGAACGCTTGTTGTTGAGCGAATTCAGCGCGGCCAGGATTGTGCGCGATGATCAAGCCCATAAACTATGGGTGCGGGATATTGTAAACTTTATCGCCGGCAAGGAGCCGCATCTTGATTTGCCGCTCGACGTGCGGGCTACGGCTTTTCAAAAGCAGGTCTGGCAGGCGCTACAGCGGATTCCTTACGGCCAGACTCGGACCTATGCCGACATTGCCCGCGAGATTGGACAGCCTAAAGCCGTCCGGGCCGTGGCAAATGCTTGCGGCGCTAATCCAACGGCGCTGATTGTGCCCTGCCACCGCGTTGTTCGCAGCGACGGCAGTATGGGCGGCTATCACTGGGGCATCGAGCGCAAGCGCCAGTTGCTGCTTCAGGAAGCAATACAACTCCAACCGGAGAGCGAACCCCAGCCAGAGCCGATGCTGTAAAGACTGGAAGATACAAAGAAAAATCACATTCATCAATACATGTCATTTCGACCGAAGGGAGAAATCCCCCTAAAGTTACAATTACTCAAATCTTGATAGGTATATGATTTTGTCCAGACAACTATATGTTAATTGTCTCAGAGGATTTCTCGGCCTACGGCCTCGAAATGACACTGGAGATAGATGACGCTTACCCCCGCCACCCTCGCCCAGGCCGTCGAATGGCTGGCTGCGCGTGATTCTAGCCTGGCCCACGTCGTTCAGCGATACGGCCTGCCGCCGCTGTGGCCGCGCGAGCCAGGTTTCCCCACTTTAATTCACATCATCCTGGAGCAGCAGGTTTCGCTGGCTTCGGCCAGGGCGGCCTTTGAGCGGCTGTGCGCTGCCGTTACGCCGCTGACCCCGCAGAATTTTCTCAGCCTTGACGACGCGCAACTCAAAACTATCGGTTTTAGCCGCCAAAAAACCCGCTACGGACGCGAACTGGCTTCGGCGGTGCTGGCCGGTCAACTGGATGTGGACCGGCTGGCGGAATGGGACGATGAGGCTGTGCGGGTCGCCTTGAAGCAAATCAAAGGCATCGGTGATTGGACGGTGGATGTTTATCTCCTGCTGGTCCTGCGCCGCCCCGATGCGTTTGCCCCCGGCGACCT
Organism: Anaerolineales bacterium; assembly: GCA_015075405.1. GTDB lineage: Bacteria > Chloroflexota > Anaerolineae > 4572-78 > J111 > DSQQ01. The sequence goes on along the minus strand of JABTUK010000001.1, from coordinate 1,367,717 downwards.
GGCTTTGCTGCTGGCCGCCCAGCAGCTCAAGAGGCTGGAACGCCGTCCCACCCCCGCCGAATTGTTGGCGCTGGCCGAAAGTTGGCGGCCTTATCGGGCTGTGGCGGCGCGGTTGTTGTGGCATTTTTATTTGAGCGAGAAAGTTGCCAGAAATAAAGGGCAGGTTTAAAGCCTGCCCTTTATTTTTTAACAAACCCACATAAAATCGTGGCGTCCGGTAGGTTCGCTTTACCGGAGGCTGTTAGGGATGAAGATTGGGATTGTCCACGGTTAATCCCTCGGTAGCAGCGACGAGATTAAGACGATCATCAGCCGAGAGAAAGATTAATGGAGGCAACGGCGCAGCTTGAAGAGCTTGATTAGCGATGAGCGCCGAGGCTAGTTGGACAGCATCGTAGGCGCGTAAAGGATGCCGTTCCAAAAGATCACGGGCTAAGGTTATCACTTTCAAATCTAATTCCACAAATTCATATTCCGTGGCGCTGTGGATGGTAAAGGCTTGGGCCGCTATGGCATAATCAGCCACAGGAACAGAACCTTCACGTTGGCGACGAGCCAGGGCGCTGTAGACTTCTACCATCGTGAGTCGCGCTGTTAGGAGGGTGTGACCGGCCGTCGGGGCGACCAGGGTACGTACCCAGACTGTGCCAATTTCCTGGACATACCGCTTGCTCAAGGCGCTGGTATCCAGGTAGTAGGTCGTCATCGTCCTTCACGCTCGGCCATGATAAGTTCCGATAGGGGACCCACTTTACCCAATACCTCGGCCACAGCCGCCAAGGTTGTTTCAGCAATGGGTTGGACAGGTTCAACCACAGGACGCGGCCGAATAACACCGGCCTCGATCAATACCTGGCGCACCCGCTGGCGTTCTGCTTCGATATTGAAGTCCGGTTCAATAATTTGAAGCTGAACCTGGGTATATTCAGGGAGAGCCAGCGGCGTTAAGGGGCGCAGAACCCCCTGCTCGTAAATGGCAGTGATTGTTCCACTCATTTTTCATACTCCTTCCTGGCTTACTCCCACAGTTTGAGTGACCAACAGAAGTTATTTCCTGATACAGTCTCTCGTATCACGTAAGGCTATTCTATCACGCCGAGTCGCCTCCGTCAATTGAATGACGATCAGCCCTTACGCTCACCCCCAGAACGGGGACACAGCTAGACCCCCACCCAAAGCCCGCGGATTTGCTGACCGAAGCCTGGCGGCCTTATCGGGCGGTGGCGGCTCGATTGTTGTGGCATTTTTATTTGAGGGAGAAGGCGAGCAACAAAAAAGGGTAGGTGTGAGATCTACCCTTTTAACAAACTCGAAAGCGTTCGGAAACTGTTTTGTCTAACTGGCCCGCCCCGGCATGAATGCCAGGGCTACACCTACGGCAGCGCCGGGTCAACCCGGCTTTAGCCCGATTAATCGGGCGCTGTCGTATAGTCCGGCGACTTCATCGCCGGACGAGCGCCGGGAGTAAGGTTGTCTCTGGGATTTCCGAATGTTCTCAAACTCATCTAAAATCGCGCTACAGGATGAGTCTACGCCGCAAAAATCTCGGCAACAGAGAGGGTAAACCCGGCCAGCGCTCCTTCGCCGGTGAGGGTGTCACCCTGGCTCAATTTTTGCATCTTGGTCACAGAACGATAAATTCGCACCGCCTGGCTGGCCGGTTCGACCACCCAAACCCAATTCACCCCAATCGCAAAGTACTCCTCGATCTTTTCGTGAACCTCTTGCCAGCGGTCGGTAGGCGAAATCACCTCAACAACCAACTCCGGCGCGATTTCGAGGAAACCCGTAGGCCGTTCAGGGAGACGTTCTTTGGAGATGAAGGCTACATCTGCTCCGCGCACCCGATCTGGGTTACGGCGGGTGTAGATACCAACCTCGCCGGTCATCACCCAGCCCAGTTGTCGCTGACGGACAAAAGATCTCAACTCGCTACCCAAGTTTAATTCTGAAATACCATGTTCGCCGCCGGTTGGGGACATCGGTACAATCCTTCCATCAATAAGTTCACAAGGGCCAATATCACCCATTGCCAGCAGTTCTTCACCGCTGATGAGTTTGGTTTCGGGGGGAGCTATAGCCACATTCATCGTTCCAAATCTCCTTGAAGGCTATTCTATCACGCCGAGTCGCCCCCGTCAATTGAATAACGACCTGTGTTTACCGTAGCAAACTTACCCCGTTGGCGCGGCGGCAGAGCTAGATATACGTCCCACCCCCACCGAATTGCTGGCGCTGGCGGAAGCCTGGCGGCCGTATCGGGCGGTGGCGGCGCGTTTGTTGTGGCATTTTTATTTGAGTGAGAAGGCTATAAAGAGGCAAGATAAAGAAAGCTCTGAAGCCTTCTTTTAGTTGAGACTAAATTATTGCAAATCGAATAGAATTGCAATGAAATTGAAATATTAAAAAAGACAAACCTATGATATAATGTAACTGTTTAATCAGGCTAGAGCATAGCCTCTCCTCCATCTGCCACTTAACCTATCGCCGACACCTGGGGCCGTTATTTTAACAAGTTGCTATTACCACTTGGGTTATAGTGGCTTGTTTTATTTAAATGAATATCCACGCTACTATTTGATGAAAAACCAGAGAGAACCGCCTTGCCTGATCATTCCAAACTCTTTTGATTAACTTCATCAGCAGTAGTTCAAGTATTGAGATAGGGAGGGATATTGTGTCCAGCCAAGAACTTCAATTTAACCCTTACGAGGCTGGTAAACCGGTCCAGGCCGATCGTTTTTACGGTCGCCGGGATCTAGTACGCGAGATTATCAAAACCCTTACCCGTACTTCGCAAAATGCGATAGTTTTACATGGCCAGCGGCGTATTGGCAAAACTTCCTTATTACACCGTTTGCGGCGTGACGAAACTTTGTGTCAGGATTACGTACCGTTCTTTTTCAATGTATCAGGCTATGAAACATCTCCCGGTCGTATATTGCATGGCTTGGCCAAAACAATTGCCGGTGAACTCGATTTGAATATCTCCCCGCCCCATGAGGCCAGCTTGACCGCCGACTATCACCAATTTCAGCGAACCTTTTTGCCTCAAATTTACAACCACCTAAACCATAAACGTCTCCTTATCCTCTGTGATGAGTTCGACGTAATTACCTCAAGAAACAAGACCGACCGGCCCTGGGCTGAGGTGTTTCTGGGGTATCTACAAACGTTAGTTGAAGCGGAAGGACAACATCTGGCTTTTATCTACACCGTTGGCTCACGGTTAGACCTGTTAAGCCAGGGCTACAAGCGGCTCTTTAAGGGCGTCCAGACCAAACGGGTCGGGCGACTGGAGGAAAATGATACCTATAACTTGTTAACCGAACTGGGCCGGCAAGGGGGCTTGAGCTATAGCGACGAGGCCCTGGCTGAAATCTGGGTCTTAACTAATGGTCACCCTTACCTGACCCAACTAATCGGCTCTGAAATTTTTGACCGGCTCCAGGAAGTTGAACCGCGTCCGGCCTCTGCCACTGATGTTAGCGCCTGCCTGAATAAAGCCATGGAACACGGCAGCGGAGTCATTGGTTGGTTCTGGGATGGCCTGAATCGGGAAGAACAGCTTATCATGACTACTGTGGCCGACCTGACCGATCGCGATAAAAGCGTCAGTGATGCCGAGATTATTGATGCCCTACAGCGGCACAGGCTCTTTATGACCGAAACGGCCCGGCGCGATGCCTATAAACAACTGCTCGAAAGTGATTTCTTGTTAGATGTAGGCAAACGGCGCTACCAATTCGCCGTCGAAATTATCCGGCTTTGGGTGGTCAAAAACTATCCACTCCAGACCGCCGCCGACCGTGATGCTATGCGAGGCGATCCTGAGGCGCGTTTGCATTATGAACTGGGTCAACAAGCTTCCGAAGGGGGGAAATTTGGCGTGGCAATCCAGCATTATCAGGATGCCTTGAGACTTGACCCCGATTTTGTTGACCCCATGATGGCCCTGGCCCCGCTATTGCGCCAGGACAATATCCAGGCGGCGATTGACCTATATGAAGAGGCTTACAAACGGGATCCCGAGCGCGCCTGTGATAAACTCATAGAGTTTCGCCTGGACTACATTCGCCAGCTTGAAAAGGAGGGTGACGATGAGGCTATTTTGACCCAGGCGCAGCGTATCCTGTTTCTAAAGTCCGATCAGGCTGATGCTCGTGAGTTGGTTAGCCGGATTTACCTGAAGCGGATTGATGGATATTTGGCTCATAACAACCTCGCTGAAGCATGGGGCTTGGCGCAGCAGTTGGCTGAATCGGTACCAATTCTTCACGAGCCCTATGTTGCCCAACAAGTGCGTGACAAATGGCTAAATTACGCTCAAAGGTTAAGTCAACAAAACCCGCCAAATTGGGATGAAGCTCAGCACGCCCTGAGCAGCCTGGAAACGGCTGGCTTGCTCGATGAAACCGTCAGGATCGAGTATAACAGGGTGACTCTAAGCAAAGCTCAGGCCTTGCTGCAAGAGAACGAATTAGCGGCTGCCCTGAAGGGCTTACAGGATCATCCGCTTCAATCCGCCTTACCCAATAACGCCATAAAAGATATACTGCTAAAGTACACTCAGCAGCAGCTTGAACAGGAGAATTGGGAACAGGCTGACCAGGCCCTCGCCGGGCTGCGTGAATTAGTAAACGATGCTGATACTCAAGCAGCTCAACTCAATCTTTTTCACCAGTGGGGCGATGCTCTGCTCACCTCCCAACTCTTTGACCAAGCCATTACTATTTACCGCCGGGAACTAACCAAAGATTTCAAGTCAAAAATTGCCGGGGCTTATCTGGGTCAAGCGAAGTGGTTTTTAGATCAACACCGAGTGGTCGAAGCTGCGGACAGTTATCGGCATGCCCTGGCTACCCAGAACACCAAAACCACTCAGCAGCAAACCCAAGCTGATCTCAAGCGTTATTTCGACCAATGCCGGCAGAGTCGATTGTGGCCCCAGGCCAGTAACGCGCTGGATATTCTTTTGGATTTAAAACTGACCGGCACCGATGGGCCGGCCTGGCAAATTGACCTTGAGTTAGACCAGGCCGAAGCCGAGTTAGAGCAAGATCATTTGGAGACAGCCTTCCAACACCTGGCTAATTTAGGCGATGAGAACCAGGCCAGGATCAAAAGCCGGGTCAGGGATTATATTCGGAAAAAAGCCTCTCCCGGCGGATGGAAAAATGGAGCCAACGCTCTGAATCGTCTAAAGAATCTGCTCGCTCAAGACCCTGAGCCAACTTACTGGTATGCCAATTGGCTGTTCCGCTGGGCCGAAGCGCTCTTCTCCGAAGATAAACCGGACAGCGAACCAGCTCAAAAGGCCCATAAACTATGCCAAGAAATCCTGGATGAAGCCGTTGCGCCTCCGGAAACACCCTGGCTCGATCTTATGGCCGAGGCTGAAACTCCTCCAACCATAGAACCGGCAGGGTTACGCCATCAGGTCTGCAATCTGGCTGCCAAGATTGGCCTGACTCAAGCCCAAGCCAGCCTGAACCGGAACAATCTGGATGAAGCCATCGAGCTTTTTAGGCAAACACTTCGCTTGTCGGCGCCGCCCGAAACCGTGAAAGGTGATATTCGAGACAAGTTACAGGCTTTTAGTGATAGCCAGTGGGTCAAAGAAGAATGGGACTTGAACAGGCGCGCCCAGGAAGCCATCTTAGATTTGGGCGTTGGCGACCCTGAAACTCGTAAGGAGATTATTGACCGAGATATTCAAAAAGCTCATTTGATGTTCAAAGGTGACGAACCGCACCGGGCCTTTGACATTCTTGATCCTCTTAAAACTCAGGTCAGTGAAACGGAGCGCCAACAGATTAGAAATAGGGCTTATACTTTTAGCCGCCTCTACGCCGGTCGGGATTGTTGGGATAAAGAAGCTAAAGTAACACTAGAAAGGCTGCGGGTGTGGTTGTCTCCGGCCGACGACGCTCAAGAGATGACCCATGCGCTCGATGAGTTAAATCGGGAGAAGCTTGATTTCATTAGAGGTAAGCATGAGGCTGTTAAACCCATCGCCGTGCCGGTAGAAGAACTGGAGCTGTTGATAGAACACCTACAGGCAGAAATTGCCGTCATTCAGGCCGGTTATGATACCGCTAAAACCCCAGAGTTAAAGTTAGACACCCTTGATGCTTGGGCTGAAGAGTTAATCAAAGTCAGGCTTGCTTTGGGGCAGGCTCACCTGGCCCATAATGACCTGATCTCGGCCATTCAGACCTACGAAGAAGCCCTCAGCGTGGCCTGCCAGAGCTTTGATCCTAAAAAAAGCATCAGCCACGACCTGCGTCATTACAGCGAGCGCATGTTGTATCAGAAAAATTGGGACGAAGCCCGATTGGCCCTGAAAAAGCTAAAAAGCCTCGACCTGCCTGCCCCTGATGACCGTACTCAACCAGACCCGCGTGAAGATGGGGCTATCCAGCGGGTACTGCTGGCCTATGCCCAAGCCTTACTGGATAACGATCAGATAGCCGAAACCTTTAATCAACTCCGCCAGATGCCCCCGCCCTGGCCAGAAGGCGCGGTCAAAAATCTTATCTTTGATTACAGTGACAAACGTCGTGGCAGCCGAAAGGGCTGGCCAAAGGCTATTTCAGCGTTGGAACAACTTTACGAATTTCTGCCTGGCGACCGCCAGGGGGTGCGAGATCAGCAAGCCTTGAATTGGTTAGTGGCTGGCCTGGAGGAATATGGTAAATTCTTGAAAGCAGAGGGTAAATTAACCGATGCAGCCAAAGAGTTTTATAAAGGCCTGAAATGGACCCGTGAAGCCCGTGAACCGAAAAGTTCCGAACTGGCTGCTCATTATATCGAGGTGGCTCTGGAACTGGCTCAGATTTTTCTAGAAGGCGACCCTTGCGGCTCTGAAACTTCTGCTGTTGACCAAGCTGTTGAATGGTATCAAAATATCCTGAAGGAGATTGACGAACGTACTGCTACAGACGAGGACAAAATCAACCAAACCCTGTACCGCCATGCCTTTGAAAGATTGGCCAAGGCTAAACAGTGGCCGCGGGTGGATCACCTGCTGGCTCAGCTTGATGCCCTGTATCCCAACCCTACGGATGATTACAAAACCCTTTTTGCCACTTGGCGCCGAGATTTGACTTTGGCTGAAGCGCAAACATGGCTGAGAGAACGGAATTTGTCCAATGCCTTCGCTTGCTTGAAAAAATTGAAGGAGGAGTTAAACGGGCGCAAAGCCCCCTACACTACCTGGCCCAACACTATAAATCAGGTTAAAACTCTGGTGTACCATAACTTTGGACAGAACTGGCTGCATGACAAAGCTTGGCCATTGGCTACCGACGCACTGGCCTATTTGGATGACCTCATTCCCCACGATAGCGAAATTATTGGCTGGCAAGTTGATGCTTACTGGCAGTGGGGGCAGGTGTTGCAAAATCAAAACCGGTGGCCGGAAGCCTTAAAGCAGTATGATGAAGCCCTTAAGAAAACGCCTAAACAACAGCAGGTTTCAGAAGATCAGATTGAGCAAGATCTGCTTGAAACGCAATTAGCCTATGCCCGGCAGCATTTGGCTGAAGATGGAGTAGAGGATGGACTGAATAAGGCCCTCGCTATTTATCGAGAGGCACTCCAGAAAAAATCTCACGATTACCTTAACCGGGCCGACAAAATTCGCCAGGATTTAAAACGTCATAGTGACCGTTTGATCCAACCCCCTCCGAACTGGCCGGCTGCCCATCAAGCCCTGGCCAGTTTGCAAGACCTGGGGCTTAAGAATAACGAGGTTTCAGAGTCGCGCCGTACCCTGACCCTACAGAATATCGAGTATCTCCTCTTTCAGGAGGACAAAGTGGAGGCCGCTTTTGCCCTGCTGATGAGTCCTGAAGCTATGGAGCCGCCCTGGCCGCTGAGCCAGATTCAAGCGATTACGCATCGGTATTGGAAATCTCGGGTTAGAGTAGATACCTGGACCTTAGCCAGAGATGCTTTGGAACATTTGGGTAAGATAACTGTAGAGACTCCTGCTGTGCGCCAATGGGTCAGTAAAGAGCTTACGGAGCTTAGCCAATCAATTCGTGTCGAACTTAATTTACCAGAGGAAGGGCGAGAGGTTCTCAAATTAGCCCTTGAATTGACGCTAATTGATCAGCCTGCAAATTAGCGCCAATTTAAAGATCATTATATCAGGAGGTGTTCCCTAATGCCACAAACCCACGAATTATCCACTGCTGCTCTATATGTTGATAACTTGCTCACCGATGCCCAACAAGCTTTGGCAACCAATAACTTAAACAAAGCTAAAGAGCTCTACAAACAAGCTTTAGAGGTTCCAGGGTCACACCCTGAACGAGAAGCCAAAATTCGTGAGGCAGTGAAACAGTATAGTGAGCAAATTGCCAAACAAGATGAACCTGATTGGCAGTTGGCCCATGAGGCCCTTAGCTTACTTGACCATTTTGCCTTAGATAACGATGAAACTCATACCTGGCAACGCAATCTTTCGTTAGAACAGGCTGACTTTCTTTTAGGACAAGAAAATCTCGATGAGAGTTTCCAGATTTTTGATGCCTTGATGCAGCATGAGCAAACCAATCCTGATAAACTCAAAGCTGAAATTTCAAAGAAAGTGCGGGTCAACATGTCCCAGCATGCCGACAACAGTAAATGGCCCTTACTGCGCCAGATTATTGAACGCGTGCGCGAGTTGCGACTTGGTGAGAGCGAACTTCAGGAATGGCTGGAAACTATTTCAAAAGTCCTGACGGCCGTGGAGACCACCGACCAGGCCAAAAAAGAACGGGAAAAACAACTTATGGATACCTTGACCTGGGAAAAGCAACGCTTCCAGAAAATAACTTACACCTTGGGAGCTATTTTAGCTCTGGTATTGCTCGTTTATACCTTGATACTCCTATATCTTTGGTTTAACTTATAACGAGACGAAACAGGTAACCCCATGGAACCAGCAGATATCATCAACCCTTTCATCTACAATCGGCCCCTGCCCCCTGCTTTATTCGTTGGGCGTGAAGACATCATCAGACGCTGCCGCTCTCGGCTGGCCGGCTCTGTTCGCAACAATCTGGCTATCAGCGGTGAGCAGGGTATGGGCAAAACCTCTTTGCTGCGCTATTTGATGCATCTGGCTCAAGAGAAACAATGGGGCCAACCCCATACCCGCAACATCTTTCTGTATCTTGATTGCCAGACTATCAAAGAATTTACACCAACTCATTTCTGGCAGCGGGTTTTGGAACTGTTGAAGGAGACTCAATACGGCCCCACTCTCTTGGAACGGATTGACGCGCTTAGCGGCCAGCCAGAGATTGATACCCTCGATATCGGCCGTCTCCTCAAATGGTTAAGCCGGGAGGGATTTACCGTAGTCCTTATGCTGGACAGTTTTACCCGCATTGTCAAAATTGGGGCTGCCGAAACCTCTCCCGATGTGGTAGGCTATTTCCTGGCCGGCCTGCGCGCCCTGACCAACCTGCCGGAAGGGGCGTTAACTATGTTGACCGCTACCCGCCAACACCTTGATCTGGAATGTTATGATATCGTCAAAGATCGGCCCGACTCAAAATTCTATAACAACTTCCACTTTGAGTCTTTACCCCTCTTTACAGCCAATGAAATTGAGGCGCTGTTGGCGCAAGCCCTCCGCCCTTACCCCCACATAACTTTTGGTCAGAATGAAACCAATTTTTTGCAGCGCATGGCCGGCGCGCATCCAGGGCTGCTGCAAATGGCCGGCTTTCATCTTTTTGAAGCGCGTAGTCAGGGCCCGCTCAACCCCCAAGCCTATAAACAGGTTGTTGAAACCTTTAAAGGGGAGGCTGACCACCACTATTTTCCCAGTTTTTGGGGGAACTCGTCCCCTCTGGAGCAAACTCTATTGATTCTGATTATCCTGGCCCCGCTATCAGAAAACTCGGCCTGGTCCCTGGATATAACCCCTCAGGAAATTCAGCATTTATTTCAAAAATATGAACGCAATCTGGATGATTTAGTCAAACGGGGCCTCATTACTAGAGTAGGAGAGATTTATCAAATTTTTTCAGTTGTCTTTGCCTGGTGGATTGCTCAAGAAATCGCCACTAAAAGTGAAGCTAAACTGGCCCATGATTATCAAGCTCTTGAGGTGGAATCTCTTCGCCGGGCCTGGCAAACATTTATTAATCTGGCCCCGCACCTAACTTTGGATAGGCAGGCCCAGGGGCTTGTTAAACGCAAGCGATCTACTCGACCAAAAATGTTTTCTGCCCCTCCTTTCTCTTCAACAGGGCCTCTATTGGGCGTGCTTGAATCACGGTATGAATTGCAGAAAGAGGTGGGGCGTGGCACAAGCGGCGTAGTTTACCGGGCTTTTGACACTCGCCTAAACCGCACTGTGGCTATTAAATGGCTAGACAGCCCTCTAGCAATGGCTACCGTTGATAGCCGCCATCGCCTCTTGGAAGAGGCTCGAGTGACTTGTCAATTAGACCACCGGCACATTGTTACTGTTTACGATGTTATCGAAACTAATGACCAAATTTATTTAGTGATGGAATACCTGGAAGGCCAAACTCTGGCTCATCTTCTTAAAGAAAAAAAACGCCTATCCCTGGAGCAAATCATCACCTTGATTGAACAAGCTACCGCCGCGCTCGACTTCGCCCATAAGCAGGGTATTATTCATCGTGATATTAAACCAGCCAACCTGATCATCACGGCCCATGGGTTGAAACTGACCGATTTCGGTATTGCCAAGATTATTAAAGACTCTCATTCCAGTGAGAGCACCGGCTTGAAAGGCACTCCCCTCTACATGTCGCCAGAGCAGATTGACGAGAAACCCCTTGATGGCCGGTCTGATCTTTTTTCCCTGGCTATGGTTGCTTTTGAAATGTTAAGCGGGGTTGTGCCCTGGTCTGGCACAAGCGAATTCGATTTGATGAGTAATATCGTTAAAATTCCACCCCTCTCTCTGGTTGATCTTAATGTTCCTTTAGCAACCGACTTTGAGCCAGTTTTTCAAAAAGCTCTGGCTAAAAACCCGGATGATCGCTATCAACGCGGCGCCCACTTTGTAGAGGCGCTAAAAACCGCCGTTGCATCCCCGCCATCTTCAGAGGCAAAGGCTACCAAAACTGAGACCAGGGAGATTAAAAGACAGAAAAGAGCCGCTGCTTCATCTTCCCTGGACGAGACATACAACCTTCCATCCATCCGTGAGTTGCTTATCGCAGCTTTCGATGATGATGAACTTAATGCTCATCTTTCGATAAAAATTGAGAGGCTATGGCGGAATTGGAGCAGAAGCCACAGCCAAGTCGGTGTAAATTGAAATTGGTAAGTCAAGCAGAGTTAAGATCCGAATTTGTAACGGCGATAAAGGTGTCACGTGTTTAATGGTCTGATGGGGCAATTGCACCAGGGTCAAGGTCACATTTTGGAAAGCGTGCAACAGCCGCTCCGTGGTTGGACGGGCGGTGGCTCGGGTTGGGTTGCCTGGGTACAATCCGACCAACGGTTCGGGTTGGGCGACCAAGTTACGCCGGACCACAAACTCAACCAGGGTCAAGACCATCAAGGCCAGGGTCAAGAGCCGGACCAGTCCTTGCAGATGATCTTCCCGTTTCAGATAGACCGGCCGCAGCCCCAACGGTCGGCCTTTCAAGCGAGAGAAATCGTGCTCAATTTGGGGACTGCCGCGATAAGCCAGGACGGCCTGGGCCAGGGACAAGTCGGTGGTGGGCGCATTGGTGACATACAAGCGCCAGCCCAAGTGCCGCTGAGCCTCAGCCACCGCTGTTTCCTGGCGACTGATCTTAAGTTCATAACGGACTTTGACCTCGGTCTCAGCCGGGCGGTCTTTGTACTTGCGCCGCTGACGGACGCTTTCAAGGCGCTGGTAGGTCACCTGAAGCAACCCCTTGACCCGATGGCTCTCCAAAATAGCCTCGGCTTCAGCCTGCAACGGGCCCAACTCGGTCCATTGGTGTTTGCCCCGACCCGGTGGCGGGGTCAAGGCCCGCAGCTTGGCTTCGGCGTGAGCCAACCGTTTGGTCAAGCCCTGCTGGCCTTGTTGGGCCCAGCTGGGCGAATAGATGACCAACACCCGTTCCGACCAGGTCACCACTTGCTCCTTAACCACAGCCGTTTGGCTACGGCTGGTCTCGTAGCCTTGCGCCAGCAGCCGAGGCTGGTCCTCATCGCCATCCGGGTCAACGACATCGGTCAGCGTTTGCTCCTTGGACCAGACCGGTTCCAGCAACTGGTTCAACAACTCGGCTTGTTGGCCTTTCAGGCTCAAGGGGGTCAGGTAGTAATCACCCTCATGGGCCAGCGTCGCCCGGGTCAGCAGCGCTTCCATTTTGCTGTCCCCGATGTACAACAAGCCGGTTCGGTTCAAAACGGTGCGCACTTGTTGCCAGACCGGCAGGTACAGGCTGTCATCGGCCCGATTGCCCCCCACAATCAAGGTCGCCAGAGGCAAGCCCAGCGGGTCCAACGCTCCCAACATCACCTTAAACTGGGCCAGGTCCGGCCGATGATCCTTGCTCACCCCGTAGGCAAACAAGCTCCCCTCGGCCGGGTCATGATAAACCGCCGCGCTGGTACTATCCAGCCGGACTTGCTCACTCGGCAATTGATACGCCCGGACCAGATGTTCGCCCAGTTGTTGTTCGATCTGGCTCCAAGCTACGTCATCACTCAAGTACCGCAGCACATCACCCAACCGGTCATCCGAAAAGTCACTCGCCGCCTCCAAGCCAGGCAGCAAGTTCTGCAAACTACTCAACCGGCTAGTCGCCCACGGCTCGACAAAACTCAGCCGATGATCCGCCTCCGACAAAATAAAGCTCAACCAGCCGACCACCGTCCAGCCTATACTCAGCCCTTGTCGATTGCCATGCGCTTCAATTACCCGATCAATAATTTCTGGAAGGCCCATGCGGTGCTGCTGAGCCACCAACAGGGGTATGTCATCGATCCGTTCAGTTTGGATGTCTACTTCTGCCATAGTGGCACAAGTTTAACTCAATTCGGTTTTTAAGGTCAAAAATTTGTCGAAAGACAAGTTAATGTTCTTTGCTTCGATCATTTTCGACAGGTTTACGATTCTTTTACAGCAGGTATGAGCAAAATACAGAAAACCCTGACTCTCTTGGGTTATTGCCAACGTCAAAAACAAATGGAGGAACTGTTAATCTTGGTAAAAAAACGTAACCCGCAACAATATGATCAATTCAAAGACCAATTGAAATCTATTTAAGATTTTGTCTTGTTAAATGACCCCAAAAAACAGTCCTCCAGCGCGATATGGCCTGTTTGGCTTGACTAAACGGGACATAATCTTGTTCTTGTTGCTGATCATCATTATTCTAGGAATTGGTCTACTTCCTGCTTATTACCTGGTTCAGCGTCAACGAGGGTTAGCCCAAAAGCCGGTGAATGATCAACTTGAGACTACACCTAAAGAAACTTCTACCGAGCCGCCAAACTCTTCTCCTGTTCAAGAAAGTACCCTGACTCTTTCGACAACTTCCGCACCAAAAGAATTTGCCAGTCAACCTTCAGAAACCCCAACTACACCACCCACCGCTGAACCTACCCAAACAGTCACTCCTTTGCCGCCTACCCCTACTGTCATAAAACCAACCTCCCGGCCAACTCATACGCCGCCCCCACCGATAACGTCAACTCAACCACCTTCTGCCACCCCTACGGTCACTTCTACGCCTTTGCCCACACTAACACCGTCGGCCACCTCTACGGCGACGGTAACTACTGCACCGACCACCTCATCAACGCCTGCGCTAACCACTACCACTCCCATCACTCCCCCCAGAATGGCTACGGTTATCTTTGTGCAAAGCAATGGCCAAACTCACAGCCTGGGCATCGCCACCTCTACCGGCCAATCCATCACTAATGATTTACACCGTTATGCCGCCGCACCCGCCTGGTCCCCCAACGGCGCAGCCATTGCCTTTTTTGGCGAGCCAGGTATTGGTGAATTGGGCGAAGTCTACCGTCAAGGCGAAGGTATCTGGACGATTGATCCCCAAGGGGGAAACCCCAGACAGCTTGTTAATACGGACCACGTTAAAAATATCGCCTGGTCCTCTGATGGTTCAATGCTGGCTTATGAGTTTTGGCAGCCAGATAGATCGTTTCATGAAGTTATAATTATTGACGCCGACAACGGCCGATTACTTCATCAATTTGCCGGAGAGCAGCCAGCCTGGAACCCTGACAGTCAAAGTTTGATCATTAAAGCTTGTAATCCTGGCTGTGGCTTGTGGCAAGTTGACCTGGATGGCAAGACCGGACAACAAATAACCTTTCATAAGACTGATAGTTTTCCGGCCTTATCGCCTGATGGGCAGGCTTTGAGCTTTGCCTCCCAGCGAAGTGGTGACTGGGAAATTTATCGTCTCGAATTGACCAGCAATGAGTTACTGCGTCTCACCAATCGGCCGGGTTCTGATACCACCCCTGTTTTCAGTCCCGACGGTCAAGAAATCCACCTACGGACCGATGCCTTCGGCGGCTGGCGGATTACGGCCCTCTCATTGGATGGAAGTAACGAGCGGCTGATAAAAGAAGGTGTTGGACCGAGCGACGAATGGGGCTTAGCCCGACCGGCCGTTTACTGATTTACGCTAATAACACCTTTCCCGGGAGCATTTCAGTTTTGGGGCGAGATGTGAGAGAATAGAGGAAAAGAAGAGACAGGAGGCAAAGGATGATGAAAAGCCGGGCAGCAATCAAAGCGGAGTTGATGAAAAAAGCGGAAGCGGTGATCGATGAGTTGTTGGATTGGCATCTGGCCACAGACCAACCCAATCTGACGCAAGTGGAAGGGAAGGTGTTGGAGTTGCGACAACGGTTGAGTGAACAAATGGCTGAAACAGTCATCGCGTCCCAGGCGGCGGTGCGACCGGTGCCTGGACCAAGCTGTGCTGGATGTGGCAGGGAAATGAGATACAAGGGCATGAAAGAAAACACGGTACTGAGTTGGGTGGGGGAGTTGAAGCTGGAGCGAGGTTACTACTATTGTGACCAGTGTCGGACTGGGCTTTTTCCCCCTGGATCGGCAACTTGAACTATGGGACAAGCATTGGTCCGAGGGGTTGGTCAAAGAAGCGGTCTGGTTGAGTGGGGCGATCCCAAGTTTTGAGCAAGCCGAGGAGACATTTGCCCGGATTGGACATATCACCATGTCAGATAGCACCATCTGGCGACGGGTCGAGAAATGGGGGGAGGGGTTTAAGGAGTTGGAAAAAGAGCGCCAACAAGCAGCTAATCAGATCGCTCAATTGGGGGCGGTGGGAGCAGCGAAGGTTAAATCGGCGCAGCGTTTGGGGGTAGGGATGGATGGGGCCAAGATCCATATTCGCCAGGAAGGCTGGAAAGAATTGAAAGTGGGCTGTGTTTTTGAGATTGAAGTCCGTTGTATCTTTGACCCAGACACTCAAGAACGGCTGGAACAGGACCATGCCCTCAACCATACCTACCTGGCTCATCTGGGTGGACCAGAGCAATTTGGAGAAATGATGTGGGCAGCCGCCCAGCAGCGTGACTGGGACAATCACTATGAAACTCAAGTCATTGGCGATGGGGCAGCCTGGATTTGGAACCTGACCAACCTCCATTTCTATGACAGTCAGCAAACGCTCGATTACTATCACGCCACTGAACATCTGACAAAGGCGGCTGACCTGCTCTATCCCTCACAGCCGCAAGCCGCCCAACGCTGGCTGAATAAGTATGAAACGCGCCTGTTTCAAGGCCACGCTGATCAGATTGCCACAACTCTGGCTCAAGCCGCCACCGGTCAGACCCAACGCCATAAAGACCTGCGTACCGAAGCCGATTACTTCCGGACCCACCAACGCCGCATGCAATATCTTGAAATCCGGGAAGAGGGGTATCCCATTGGCTCGGGTATGGTCGAAAGTGAGGCGAAGCAATTTAAGGCCCGTTTTTGTGACCCTGGCATGCGCTGGAGCCGGGACGGGGCTGAACGGCTCATTCCTATTCGGGCTGCCATTATGAGCCATCAATTTGATGCTCTTTGGCCTGCTGTCTATAACTCGCCCCCAAACTGAAATGCTCGCCCTTTCCCCTCCCACTTTTAAAATCCCCCGTTCCATGCTACAATAACCACAAAACATTTGTGCTGATTTTGCCATGACCAAAAAAGCAACCATTCGTAGACCAACAACAACGCCTAAAAAGAGCAAACCTTCCGGGCCGGCCATTCGCCCGGAAGTGGCCGGGGTGGGCCTGTTGATCCTGGCCGGGATCACCCTGCTCAGTTTATTTACGCCTAACCGCAGCAGCCTGATTGCCGGCTGGCTGAATTTCCTGGGCCTGCTGATCGGCTGGGGCCAATATGTGGTCTGGCTGCCGCTGGTGCTGCTGGCGATCTGGTTTTTTCAGCGCTACGGCGCGGAAGACAGCCAGGAGAAGTGGGAGAAGCCGGTCGGGACCTTTTTATTGCTGGGCCTGCTGCTGGTGGTCTTCCATTTTATCGAGCCGGGCCTTAACCCGGAGGAATTTGGCGGCGGCGGGGCGATTGGCTGGGTGCTGGGCGAGCTGCTCCGCTCGGCGCTGGGCACCTCCGGGGCGCTGGTGTTGCTGGGCGGCTTGTTTCCGCTGGCGCTTATTTTAATCAGCGGTTTGTCGCTCAAAGAATTATGGCAGATGCTGCGCGACGGGTATTACCGTTTTCAAGATTGGCGGCATTTCCGGCAGCTCAACATTAACCCTTCAACGCCGCGCCCACGCTCGCCGGAAGCCGGTCCCCGCCTGATTGATCGGGTCTGGGCGGCGGGGGCCAATCTGGTCAAACCGGGCGCGGAAAGCAGCAAAGACGATTTGCCCATCAACGTGGTGGGCGACGATGATTTTGAAGGGGGAGACCTGGCTCCGGCCGAAGCGCTGATTGGCATGGCCGATGGCAGCCACCGCTGGCGCTTACCCCAGGTGGACCAGATTTTTGAAGAGGGCCTGGAACTGGAAATCAGCGAGGTCGAAATCCGGCAGCGGGTCAAGGTCATCGAGGAAACCCTGGCCAGTTTTGGCGTGGAAGTAAAGGTGCGGGAAATCAATCAAGGTCCTAGTGTGACCCAGTTTGGGCTGGAGCCGGGCTTTATGGCCACCAAAGACGCCAAAGGCAACCCGCGCCGGGTGCGGGTGTCGCGCATTGTCGGCCTGGCCAACGACCTGGCCCTGGCCCTGTCGGCGGCCCCCATCCGCATCGAAGCGCCCATTCCGGGCCGGCCCTACGTGGGACTGGAAGTGCCCAATTCGGCCACCAATCTGGTCACGCTGCGGAGTCTGATGGAATCGGACCGTTTTCAGCGTGTCTCTGGCCCATTGAAATTAGCCCTGGGCCAGGACGTGTCGGGCCGGGCCGTCATTGCCGATTTGACCTCGATGCCGCACCTGCTTATCGCCGGGGCGACGGGTTCGGGCAAGAGCGTCTGCATCAACGCGGTGGTGGCCTGCCTGATTACCACCCACACGCCGGAAACACTGCGCCTGCTGATGATTGACCCTAAAATGGTCGAGTTGGTCAATTACAACGGTATTCCCCATCTGTTGGCCCCGGTAGTGACTGATTTGGAAAAAGTGGTCGGCGTGTTGAGTTGGGCCACCCGTGAGATGGAGCGGCGCTACAAGCTGTTTGCCCAGGAAAGCGCCCGCAATATCGTCGGCTACAATGAAAAGGCGGCCAAAGAGGGCAAAGATACGCTGCCCTACATTGTCTTGATTATTGACGAACTGGCCGACCTGATGATGATGGCCCCCGATGAAGTAGAGCGGACCATTACCCGCATCGCCCAGATGGCCCGCGCTACCGGCATTCATATGATCCTGGCGACGCAGCGGCCCTCGGTGGACGTGGTGACGGGTCTGATCAAGGCCAACTTCCCGGCCCGGATTGCCTTTGCCGTCACCAGCCAGATTGACTCGCGGGTTATTTTAGACTCGCCGGGCGCGGAACGGTTGCTGGGCAAGGGCGACATGCTCTACATGGCCGCCGACTCGGCCAAGCTGCAACGGCTGCAAGGCGTCTTTGTGTCTGACCAGGAGATGAACCGGCTGGTGCGCTTCTGGCGCGGGGCCAACTACTCGGCGGAACGAGAGCCGCGCGGCCCGGCCCAGGTTAACACCGATTTGGTGCAGCGTCCGCTGTGGGAAGAGTACAAGGCCATGGAGAAAGGCGGGGCTGAGGGCAAAGACGATGAACTGCTGGAGAAAGCCATCGAGGTGGTGCGCGAGCAGGGCAAGGCGTCGGTATCGCTGTTACAACGCCGCCTACGGATTGGCTACAGTCGGGCAGCCCGCTTAATTGACGAAATGGAACAACAGGGTATTATAGGGGCAGATGAAGGCGGCAAAGGCCGGCCGGTGCTGATCACTCAGGCCGACGATGAGGCCGACCCGACGGCGGATGAGGGGTAGACAAGGGAGCAAGGTAGCAGGTAACAGGGCAGCAGCCTCCAGGTTTCAAAATCAGCTTGATGCAAATCCAAAATCGTAAATCCAAAATCGTAAATCGTAAATCAAATTGTCCTTACGCAGTGCGGGCCGTGCTGGTGGACGGCAAACATATCCTGTTTATCCATCACAACTGCCACGATCCCGGTTTGTTTGATAAATGGACGTTTCCGGGCGGACGGCTCGACCCGGATGAGATTGATCCTCTGACCGCCCTGCATCGAGAGATGCGTGAGGAGCTGTCGGTTGAGATTGAAGTGTTGGGTGAGTTGGGGGTCTTTTACAGCCGGTCCGGCCTGGATTACACCATTTTTGTCGCCCGACCTTTGGGACCGCTTGGCCCGCTCAAAAGGGACGAGATTCGGGAGATTGCCTGGTTAACCCCCGCCGAGGTCTACGAATGGCACCTGCGGGAAAAGCTGCAATTCGGCTTTGAGATGAATGTCATTTCGGCATATTTGAAGCAAATGAAACGATGACACGATGAGGCGAGGGCACGAGAGGCGAAGAGGCGAAGAAATAACGCTCGCCTCATCACCTCACCATGCCTCACCTCCCCCTTCATCGCGTCCTCGCCTCACTTTTCCTCGCGTCATCACCTGCCGGAACCCCGGTGTAACAGTCATTCAGCATATCTACCATTTCGACCCGCTTCTGAGCGGTCAGATAAGCGCCGCGCAGAAAAGAAACGATCAGCAGTAAGACCGCCAATCCCAAACCCAGGGCCGGCCACCAGGCCAGCACTCCCCAGTCGGGGCGAATCACCATCATCGCCCCCATTCCCAAGATAGAAACAGCGCCAATAATCAAAGCCAGACGGGTAATTTTTCTGGGTGACATGTAGCCTCCGTAAAATAGTAATCAGTAATCAGTGAACAGTTAATCTGATTACTGACCACTGATTACTGGTTATCTTTAACCTCGCCACGGACGAATATCGGTGACGCTCATCCCGGCCCGCTTGGCTCCCTCGATCCCTAAATCGGCGTCTTCAAAAACGTGACAAAGCTGCGGCTCAACCTGTAAGCGGTGAGCGCACTCTAAAAAGATGTCGGGGGCGGGCTTGGCGTGGGTGACGTCATGCGAGGTTACTACGGCATCAAAAAAGTGGGGCAGGCCAATGGCTTGTAGGGTAGTTTTTACCAGGGTGGGTGTTCCGCCCGTAGCTACAGCCATCGGCAGGCGGCCTTTATACTGCCGGGCGATGGCGACCACAGCCTCGATAGGTTTGGCTTGAGGGACCAACTGGAGATAACGCTCATCTTTCTCATGACTCAATAGTTTGGCGTCGAACTGATAACTAAACGTCTGGTTCAGGGTAGCCACAATCCTGTCATTGGATGCTCCCCCCAACTCATAGAAAAGCTTTTCGGGAAATTGGCCGCCTACGGCCTGCAAGGTTTGCTGCCAGGCCAGGTAGTGCAGCGGCATGGTATCGGCCAATGTGCCATCGCAGTCAAAAATGAGGGCCTGGATATGAGGTTCAAGCATAAACACGAGTCTAAACCTTTCTTATTGTTGACAATTTGGGCAAAAATGGGTTGAGCGCCCGCCTGTCACAACCCGAATGATCGGCGTGCCGCAGGTGAGGCAGGGTTCATCGGCGCGGCCATACACCTGAAAATGGTCCTGAAACTCGCCGCCCCGGTAGACGCTGTCAAAGCTGGCCCCCTTGTGGTTAATCCCGGCGGTCAAAACCTGGCGGATTGCCTCATATAAGTGTTCCAGCTCTTCCGCCGAGAGCGTATCCACCGCCCGGCGCGGGTCAATTTTGGCGAGAAAGCAGCTTTCGTCGGCATAAATGTTGCCCACCCCGGCGATAAACTCCTGGTTTAGCAGCAGCGGCTTGAGCCGTCCTTTTTTGCGCTCAAACAGCCGCTTGAAATCTTCGACGCTAAATTCATCAGCCAGGGGTTCCGGCCCCAGTTTGCCTATCACCTGGGCGGGATCGGCCACCAGGTAAACCCGGCCAAATTTGCGCGTGTCTTTGAAGCGCAGTTCGTGGGCATTGTCCAGTCCAAACACCGTGCGCACATGCGGATGGCGCGGCTCACTTTCCGGCTCGACCAGCAGATCGCCGCTCATTTTGAGGTGCAAAAACAGGCTGTCGCCGCCAGACAGGTGGAATTGCAAATATTTGGCCCGCCGGGTAATCGCTTCGATGCGCTGGCCGGGCAGCCGTTCCTGCAATTCGGGGATAGGAGTTTTGATGGAATTGGGCCACAGCACCGTTACGCCGGTGAAGGTTCGCCCCACCAGCGGCCCGCGCAGGCCGCGCACAACGGTTTCAACTTCGGGAAGTTCGGGCATAAGCACGACCGCCGACCGCCGACGGCTGACCGCACCCCCACCCTAAAACCCTCCCCCTCAGAGGGGGAGGGCAGGGAGGGGGTAGTCGGCGGTCTGTCATCGGCGGTCGTTTTAAGGGATTTGCAACCGGGTCATTATACATGCTATACTCTCTAATAAGAAATATACAAGGGAGGCAGCATGGATACCGTTGAGGTCTCAATCGAATTACCCCGCACCGTTTTTTCGGCGCTGCGACAAGACCCGGATCATTTTGTGCAGGAAATGCGCCTGGCAGCGGCAGTTAAGTGGTATGAAATGGGCCTGGTATCTCAGGCCAAAGCAAGTGAGGTTGCCGGGATTTCCCGATCCGAATTTTTAACGGCTTTGAGTCGCTTTGAGGTTTCTCCATTTCAATACGAGGCAGATGAGATTATTCGAGAAGTAGAATAATGTCTGAACGTTGGGTGGTAAATGCTTCCCCACTTATTGTCTTAGCCCGGATTGGTCTTGAGCAACTATTGCTTGACTTGGCTGATGAAGTTATCGTACCTCGTGCTGTTGCTGTTGAAATTGAGGCCGGCCCCCCAGAAGACCAGTCCAGACGAGCATTAGCTACAGGCAAATTTACCGTTATAGATACTCCAACACCACCAACAGAAATTTTGGCTTGGGATTTGGGCAGCGGCGAAACGGCTGTCCTTTCTTTTGCTCTAGCGCAGTCGGGTTGGACAGCTATTCTTGATGATGCCGCTGCCCGCCGCTGTGCCCGCAGTTTTTCAATACACCTCAAAGGAACTTTAGCGGTTGCTAAATCAAATGACTTATCAGGCAGACTCTTCATGCCTTCAAGCGCATCCTGCAAAAAAAATTTACTTTATCGAGAGTAAAACAGGTTGGCTCACTCATTCGCTTTCGCCCTATACGGCACAATTCGCTCCCGCACGATATTCAACGCTTGTAATGTGGCCTCTTGCTGGCCGTACTCTGCAATAATTCTGTCAGCAATCACCTGGGCAGTTAATTCAGCCAGCGGTACATTGAAATATTCGGCAAACCGGGCGAGTTGGGACTCGGTGGGCAGTCTTTCGCCCCGCTCGATTTTGCTCAACAAGGTCGAATCAATTTCTACTGCCGCTGCCACTACCCGCAGCGGCTCGCCGCGTTGTTTGCGCCAGGCGCGAATTGTTTCTCCAAAGGTTTGTTCTAAATCCACAGATTTTGTCGTGTCCGATATTGTCTTGACAAATTTTGTCTAATTTTATCACATTTGCATCGCAAAGTCAAGAAATTTCAAACTCATTCCACTGTTTTAATAGTGGCTCCAACTCCTCGTGACTCCGTATCACCGCATCCGGTGTAATCTTCCGGCCATCTTCCAACCCATTGGCCTGATCGTGATTGATGCCGATGTATTGTACCGCCCGCATGCCGACTGCCTGCGCCCCGGCAATATCCGTGCGGAGCAGGTCGCCGATATGAACCGCTTCGGTGGGGGCAGCGCCGAGCGCCGCGAGGGTGGTCAAAAAGGCAGAGGGATGGGGTTTGCTGCGGCCGATCTCGTCGGAAAAAGTGAGGTGGGTAAAGTATTGGGTCAGGTGGTCGTGCTCCAACAGTTGGCGCAGCACCCGTCCCGGCGTGATGCCGGTATCAGAGATAATCGCCAGGCGGTAGCGGCTGGCGAGATCGGGCAGAACATCTAAAACCTCGGGGGCCAGAATGGGCGCATCGGCCAGGATGCTGTGCTCCATATTTAGCCGGATTTCGGCCAGGATTTCCATCTCAAGGGTCAGGCGCAAATCTTGCAGCATGACTCCCAGCCACTCATCGGCGGTCATGGTGCGATGCTCTTCGGCCCAGGTGCGGCTCCAGGTCTCACGAGCCAGCTTTGCCGCCGTCTCAAAATGCTCCGGGTCTACTTTTGACCCGCTGCCACGCTCAACCGACTCTTTTAATGTTAACAGCCGCTTAGCATAATCCACAGTTTTGCTTTGGTAGAGGGTGGACCAAAAATCGAAGGTGATGGCTTTGATAGGCAAGGGTGTCTCCTGGAAGAATGGAAGGCTGGAGGATGGAAGATTGAAGATTGAAGATGGTGGATAGAGGATTGCAGATAGTTAATTTCTATCTTCCATCTACCATCCTCTATCTACTATCCTCTAATTGTTATCTTAATTTCCGTAGCTAAGGCTCTCGCTCGCTCCGGCGCGTCGCCGACATAGTGGGAGGCGTCGAGGAGGGCCATAATTTGAGCCGGATTGAGATGGGCGGTAATTCTGGGATCGGTGGAGAGCTGTTCCGGCAGCGTGTTGCTTCCACCGGCGGCCAGCGCGGCCCAGGCGGCCAGGCTGTGCTCGCGGATGATTTCGTGCATCTCCTGCCGGTCGGCTCCGGCTTTGGCTGCGGCCAGCAAAACCCGCTCGGTGGCGGCGAAGGTGCCGTATTTTTCCAGGTTGCGCCTCAGCGCGGCTTCATCCACCCGCAGGTCGCGCACCAAGCGAGTGGCCCGGCGCAGAATTTCGTCGGTGGCTAAAAAAGCCGCCGGGAAGATTTCCCGCCGGTTGGCCGAATCGTCCAGGGTGCGTTCCAACAGCGAATGGGCGGCGTTGTCCCAGGCTACGCGGGGCAGGGTTGCCACAAAACGGGCCAGGCTGTCAATGTTTTCGGCATTGATGGGGTTGCGCTTGAAGGGCATGGCGCTGGAACCAACCTGCTTGCGGCCAAACGGCTCGGCTAGCTCGCCCAGCGAAGGCGCTTG
Organism: Anaerolineales bacterium; assembly: GCA_015075405.1. GTDB lineage: Bacteria > Chloroflexota > Anaerolineae > 4572-78 > J111 > DSQQ01. Next base: position 1,344,193 of record JABTUK010000001.1, on the reverse strand, counting down.
CAATAAGCGCAAGTCAAAGGCAAATTTGTATAGCGATCCGGCTACTCCGGCCAGACTGTTCAACACCAGCCAATCCTGCTTGCGGGGATACGTTTGAGTGGCTACGGGGAACGGCTCAAGCTCGATGGCGGCCATGATGTGCGCTTCGAGTTGGGAGGCAGAGAGTGAAGCGTGAGGCGTGAAGCGTGAGGCGTGAGGCGTAATAGCTATTTCTTCCCCGGTCTCCGGTCCCCGGTCTCCGGTCGGCGCAGCCAATAAATCCTGATACGACGCCGACGTACCCACCGCGCCTTTGAAGCCTTTGCCCCGAATCCCATCGCGCACCCGGCGCACTTCAGTGAAATCGGTCAGCAGGTCGAAGCCATATTGGGCCAGGCGGTAGCCCAGGGTGGTCGGTTCGGCGGGTTGGAGGTGGGTGAAGCCGATGATCGGCGTCTCGGCCCACCGCTCGATTTGGGCGGCCAATTCTGCCAGCAGGGTGGTCAATTTAGCCAGAATAACATCCAGGCTTTCGCGCAGGCGCAGGGCGTCGGCGTTGTCCTCAATATCCATCGAGGTTGCGCCCAGGTGGATAATCCCACCCCCAATGACGCACTGTTCGGCAAAGGTTTTGACCTCAGCCATCAAATCGTGCTGTATTTCGGCCTCGATGACCAGGGCGCGATCCATATCAATCTGGTCGGCGTGCGCGCGCAGATCATCCACCTGAGCCTGGTTGACCAGCCCGGCAGCCATTTCCCCTTCGGCCAGAGCGACCCACAGCCGCCGCCACAACCGCCGCTTGTGGGCTTCGCTCCAGACCTGGCGCATCTCATCGCTGCCATAGCGCCAGGTAAACGGGGAGAGATAAGTTTGGTGGGAAAAGGTTTCGGTCATTACTTACTCGTTAAAAGGTTGAAGGTTTGAGCAAAGTATAGCATGGTGAATTACCTGCGGCAAAGCTATTGGACTGAGTAGCGAGAAACTGATAAAATGGAAGTAGGTTTTATCTATTTTAGGAGAAAATTCGTGTCCCTCATTCAAGAGTCAACCCTCATCAAAGACGTTCAGATTGTCACCCTCAAATCCTTTGCCGACGAGCGCGGGCGCTTTATGGAAACCTTTCGCAAAGAGTGGTTTCCCCAGCGCAGTTGGGACATTATCCAGACCAATCGCTCTGACTCCAAAGCCGGGGTTTTGCGCGGCCTGCATTATCATTTTCAGCAGGTGGATTATTGGTATGTGATTGCCGGAAAAATTCGGGCGGGGTTGGTTGATTTGCGGCCCAGTTCGCCTACTTATGGAATCGCCCAAACCATCGAGATGGGCGAGGAAAATCAAGTGGGCATTTTCATCCCGGTGGGCGTGGCCCATGGTTTTGTGGCGCTGACCGATGTTACCTTGATTTATGTGGTGGATAATTATTACAGCGGCGCGGATGAGTTCGGCGTGGCCTGGAATGATCCTGCTCTGGGAATAGCCTGGGGGGTGGAATCGCCCCTGGTTTCGGGCAGAGATGCGGCTAATCCAAAGTTGAAAGATATTTCGCCGGATAAATTGCCCAGGTAAGGTTCAATTTAGATAAGAGCTTTTAGAAAAAAATAAAAGAACTTACCAATTTAGAGAAACCTGACTTATCTTAGCCTGTTGCTGACTAAAAATTGCAGTTAAGGTTTGTAGGGGTTCTGGCTGGCCGGTGGTAAAAAAACAATGCTGCGTCACACAGCCTGTTTCCGCTTCCAGGCCGCGCTGCATAAGCACACGCTGAACCTGCCGGGCGACGGCCTGGGCTGGGTCAATCACGGTGGCGCGGCCGGCCACCACCCGCTCGATGAGCGGTAGCAGCAAAGGATAATGGGTGCAGCCCAGGGCAAGCTGGTCGGCGTTGGCGGCCAGCATCGGTTCGAGATAGTGGCGCAGCAGGGACTCGGTTTCGGGAGCGTCGAGCTGGCCTTTTTCAACCAGCTCGACCAGGCCCTCACCCACCTGCACATGCACCTCGATGTCACGGGCGTGGCGCTGCGAGGTGTTTTTGAACAGATAGCCGTTGAGGGTGCCCTCGGTTGCCAGCACCCCCACGTGGCCGGTTCGAGTGGCTTCGGCAGCGGGTTTAACGGCAGGTTCCATCCCCACAATCGGTACATCAAACTCCGCCCGCAGCGTTTCCAGGGCGGCAGCGCTGGCCGTGTTGCAGGCCACCACAATTAACTTGGCCTGGTGAGCCAGCAGAAAACGGGTAATAGCCGCCGACAGGGCCTGGATTTCCGCCGCCGGCCGGGGGCCATAAGGGCAGTGAGCGCTGTCGGCAAAGTAAAGCGTGGCTTCATAGGGCATGCGCTGCGCCACCTCGCGCCACACCGACAGGCCACCCACCCCGGAATCGAACAGACCGATAGGACGTGAGTCAGTCATAAAATAATCGCTCCCAAGTCCCTTTACTTATCTACTTCGATGAGGCGACGACTCGTGAGGCGAGGAGGCGAGATTGTTATCTTCGTTTCACGCCTCCTCGCCTCTTCGCCTCACGCCTCTTCCCCTCACTGCGCCTTCAAGCCCTGCGCCAAAACTTTATAATGGTCTACAATACCTTGGGGCACAATTAAATCCAGTTCAAAAGAAGTTGTCGCCCCGGCTTTGAGCAAGGTCACGGCCAGTTCGGCCTGGCGTTGAGCCAGCACCCGCTCGTCGGCGTCGTAGGCAATGGCGACCAGCCGGATCGACTCGGCGTCGCTGTCCCCATTGTTACGAAGCTGCCCCTCTAAGCGATAGGCCGCCAATCCTTCCGGCGAGCCATGCAGGTCAAACGTTTCCAAATCAAAGTAATAACGGGATTGGTCAGAAATAGGTACGCCCGAAACGGTGACCACCTGGTACTGGGCAAAGCTGTCGGGCGGTGAGTCGAACAGAATGGCAAACGGCGCGCTCTCTCCCGGCTGGATCACGTCGAGTTGGGTGTAGGCCGCGCCCCGGGCCAGCACCAGCCCGGCTCCATCCAGCAGCGATGCTTCGACGACGACTTCGGCCAGGGACAGGCTGCCGGGGTTGCTGACCTCGCCCAAACACCACAAGGTCCCCTGCCGGGTTTCCTGAAAATTGATAGCCTTTACCTTCAACACCGGCGGCGTGGGGGTGGGGGTGGGTGAGTCTTCCGGGCTGACGCGGGGCGGTGGGATAATAATTTCCTGGCCAATTTGCAGAAAACGGGGGTCGGCAATACCGTTGGCTGTCTGGATTTCCTCGGTGGTGCGGTCGAATTGGATGGCGATGTTGAGTAGCGTATCGCCGGCCTGGATGACATAGATGACAGGGGTCGGGGTAACGGTGGGCGTAGCGGTCGCAATGGGCGTGGCCGGGCGAGGGGTAGCAGTCGCGCGGGTGGTGGGGGTTGGAGTAACGCTGGCCGCCGCTGCCGGCGTTGCCGGGGCAGCCGGGGTGATACTGTTTATTGGTGTAGCCAGCCGGCCACAGCCAGCTACAATTAAGCTGCATAACAACCAAAGAATGGGTTTCACCCGCAAAAACTCTCCAAACACAAGGCCAGATTATACCACGATTGGGCCGCAGAAGTGAAAAACAGTTAGTTCGTGACGAAGTGGAAGCAAGCAGATACATTCGCGAAGTCATGTCATTCCGACCGTAGGGAGGAATCTCCGTTCCCATGTCAAAAATGTTAGGGTGAGCAAGAAGATTTCTCGCTGGCGCTCGAAATGACATACCAGAAACTGGGCTGGCGATTTTGTTCATTAATAGGTTAGGCGTCTTTGCAGAAGCGCGGCGTCACTTAAAAATTTCCAGCACCGGCTTGCCGTCCCAATTGGGGGGAATGGGTAATTTTAGGGCCTGTAGAGTCGTAGCGGCGGTATCATAGGTGTTGATGGGACGGGTCAGTGTGACTCCCACCCGAACACCTGGTCCAACGGCCAGCCAGGGGATGGTTCGGTCTTCAGGGGAGTCATCGCCGTGGTTGAACCCATGGCCACCGTGGTCGGCGGTGACAATCAGGAGGGTGGTGTTCAAATAGCCGCCACTTTCAAGGGCGGCCAAAATTTCGCCGATCAAATTATCTACAAAAGCGATGGCCTGAAGCTGGTTGGGCGACATCCAGCCGGAGGCATGACCCACCCGGTCGGTATCGGGAAAGTGAAGAAAAAGAACGTGCGGCAGACCGGCCTGAATGATTTCAAGCGCGTGTTCTTTGATGTCCGAATCATGCATATCTGCCCCAAAGCGCTGATCTACCGAGTTGGGCAAAACCAGGTAATTCATCTTCTCTTTGCCAAAAACCATGGCCGTCGTCAGCCCGGCGTCGTGGGCCACGCTAAAAAGGGTTGGGCCATTCATTCCCGGCCAACCGATATAGGGCATGCCCCACACAATCCCGTGCTTTTCCGGCAGCATCCCGCTGAGCATGGAGGCGTGGCTGGGCAGGGTGATGCTCAGCGAGACCGTCTGGGCATTGGGGCTGTAAGCGCCCTGCGCAATCAGGGTATCCAGATAAGGCGCTTCGGCGGCAAATAAGGCATCGGGCCGCAAGCCGTCAATGCTGATAATGATGACATGCTGGATTTGGGGCGGCGCGGGTGTGTCGGTTGGCTGTGGGGCGCTGGCAACCGACGGCGGTTGGGTGGCGACAGCGGTCGGCGTTAGAGTCGGAGGCAGGGGCGTGGGCGTTTTGGTGGGTGTGGGCAGATAGATAACGGCCTGGGTGGCCGTCGCAGTGGGCGCTGAGGCCGGAGTCGCCTCTGGCAATTGAAAGTGCGTTGGGGCAAGCTGGGCAGCAGCCGGGGCCGCTTCTTGACCGGGCGTAAAAATCCAATAAGCTGAAACAGCCGCTACGCCGCTGCCTTCCAAAATAAGGATAGCCAGCCAAATGAGTAGCAGCTTAGGCGAGGCAAACTTACGCCGCCGGGGTTTAGATTTTTTTGGAGCAGATTTCGGTGGCATGATCCTCACCGGATACTTTATGTCAAATATAATAACATAAATGTGGCGAAGATCAAGTTTGAAGGCTCAGTAGATCCAATTTCCGAGGACGCGAAGCGGGCACGCCAACGTGCCGAACGGAGCCGCACTAGGGCGTGCTGGCTCCTCAAATTTGGATGCATTGAGGTTAGGCGGTTATAGTCAACTCGTGGACCCGGCTCAACAAGGCTGTTTCTGCGGCAGCAACTCGGGCGGCGGCTTCTTCAGACCAAGCCCGGTGGCGGGCCAGAGCATCCCGGCACTCGGCCAGCATTGCTTGCAAAGGCTCCGGCGCGGCCCCACCTGCCTGGCGACGGGCAGCTATTCCGGCGGCCGGATCGAGCGCCTGGGCCAGCGCCCCTGCTGAAAGGTGGAGTGGATGACCGAGGACTGCCTGAGCCGCCGCATCTACTTCGATGCTGGTAATTTCGCGGGCAGAGCGACTCGCGGAGAGAGCATCGCGCACCAGCCGGCCTACCACCCGGTGAGCCGAGCGAAAGTCCAGCCCGGTTTCAAGGGTGATGATTTCGGCCAGGTCGGTGGCGATGGCAAAACTGTCCGCCAGGCGTTGACCGGCCAACGCAGCATTAAAGCGCAGCCCTCGCAGCACCCCGGCCATGAGCGTCGCCGCGCCGGTAGCCGTCTGCACCGCTCGCGGAATGCTGCCGTAGGCAAAAACGCGGTTATCCACCTGCCCGGAAGGGGTGCGGCCATAGGCGACGGCTGAGACTAACTCGCCGGACAGTTCATTAGTTACACCGCGAATGTAAGTTAAGGCGTAGGGGTTTTTCTTTTGGGGCATGATGACGCTGGCGCGGGTGTGGCCGTCGGCCAACTCAATCAGCTCAAATTCGGTGGTGGCGAAGATTTGCAAATCCTCAGCCAGCCGATCCAGGTTGACCAGCGCCGCCGCCAGCACCGACAGGGCTTCAATCGGGCCGTCCGGCGACCACATGGCATCGCGGGCGTGGGGAACCAGGCCATCAAAACCGAGCAAATCGGCCAAACGCTGCCGGTCTTGGGGCAGCCGAGAGCCGTTGACGCTGCCACAGCCGGCCGGGCTGAGGTTGGCGCGACCATACAACGCCTGGAGGCGGTCCAGATCGCGCAGCAAAGGATAGACAAAGGTGAGCAAGTAATGGCCGAAGGTCGTCGGTTGGGCCGGCTGGAGATAGGTGTAATCGGCCATGAGGCTGGCCTGATGCGCTTCGGCCTGCTCCAGCAAGGCCAGTCCCGCTTCGCTCAAGGCGGCGGAAAAGTCCAGCAAGCGGCGACGTAAAATCAGGCGGTAGCCGGTGGTGGTAGACTCGCGCCGGGCGCGGCCTGCCCCCAACCAGCCGGTAGCCGGGGTTCGAGCGGCCAGCCAGGCTTCACGGTTGGTGTAGAGATCGCCCAACGCCGGATCGGGGCTAAAATCGGGCGGTGCGGCGTGTAGAGCCAGCAAAGCTGCCAGCAAGTCCCGCCCGGCCTCCGGTGGAATCACTCCCCCTTCGGTCAGCATTACGGTGTGGGCCAGATCGGCTAGGCTCATGCCTTCAAACAGGGGCATTTGATCGGCCAACTCGCGGGCAAAGGCAGTTTGGACCAGTTCGGGGGCGGGCCCGGTGGCCAGCCGGCTGCCGACGCTTAAAACATCCACCTCGACTCGCTCAGGCATACGCTACCTCGGCGGCCAGTTGGCGTAAAGCCGACTCCACCATAGCCAGGTCCGAACCCCAGGGGACAACGGCGATAGGCCCATCTTGCTCCATGTGGAATTCCAGGAGACAACATTTTAAGAGGGTCGGTTCGGTGCGGGGGCCGGCAATCTTGCGGGGACACATTTCCACACGGGGCGGCTCATCACCGTAATAATGGCGATGAAATTGGAGGCTGCGCTCGCAGCCAATCAGGGTCCAATTTTGCCGTGCGGGGCGCTCATCCAAAAAACTGACCGGCGCGGGCAGGTCGTCCAGGCCGCCGGAGCGGCAGGGGACCAGGTAGGCTGCGGGCTGGACTTGCCGGGCCAGGTCTGCCACCTCGATTCGCTCCAATTCCAGGCGAATGGGCGGCAGGTCGGCATAGCTGAGGACATGTTGGGCCAGGCCGTAGAGTTTGGGCGGCTCCGGCGGGGCCACTTCGACCACCCGAATCACCAGCGGGTCAGGGTGGTGAATGAAGTTGACGTGATCGTACATCCCCTCGACCACGACGGTGCTTTCCGGTCCCAGGCCCAACTCGTGGGCGACTCCCGCCAGGGCGGAGCGATTGGCCGGGTCTACGGTGGGCCGTTCCACGTAAACGCAGGTGTCCGGCAGCGCCAACACCTCCACCGAAGTAATACAGGAAAAGAGCGGTTCGGCTTCGGCGCGGGTGATGGCAACCACGGCAGTCTCCTTATCCTTGCCTTTGAGCACCACAAAATCGGTGCGGCGGTAGGCTTCGCGCTCCAGCAAAAGGGACTCGATGGCTTCGGCGGTCATGGGGCCGTGGTAGGGCTGCGCGCTCACCCGGCGGTAGGGCAGCGGCGTCAGATTGCGCTGGCTGCGCCAGATTTGAGGAGTTGAGTTATGGCTCATGGTAAAGCTTCCCCCAGATAAACTTAGTGATTGTCCAAAAATTAAGTTCCCTCAAGTTCCTATGAGTTCCCAGGGAACTAAGGGAACTCGTAGGAACTCAAACCGGGAAGTAAATTTTAGACCTTTACTTAGCCTCAATTGATCTTTAGGCCACTACTATACTGTTATGAGATAACAGGTCAAATTTAAGGTTGGTTCAAGATAGATTTCAAGGATCTCCGAAGAAAAAGGTTAGCTCACGGATAAACACGGACGCGAAGCCCATAGATTTTTTTCTTAATTTTTATCCTTATCCGCGTCATCTGTGTTCATCCGTGAGCAATTTTTTGCCAACTTGGAGGGGGTAATCAGAGCCTCTGGAGGCCCTCAAACGCGGTAGAGGTGAGCAAAGTCACGCAGTACTACCCCTTCGGCGCGGGGAGCATTTCACTTTGGGGGCGAGTTTGGTTGATGGCGTAGCCAGACCCCCACCCCAGCCCTCCCCGCTGCGGGGGAGGGTGCTTTTCTCCCCCTCTCCGTAGCGGGGCGAGGGTCGGGGGGTGAGGTCTGCCCCAAAACAGAAATACTCCTTCGGCGTGGGTCGAGTGACAATGCGGCAGGGGAGTGTGGTATACTATCTCCACGGGGATCATTTGGGCAGCACTTCTTTAACAACCGATCAGAGCGGGGCGTTGGTGTCGCAGGCGCGGTATTTGCCGTATGGCGAGGAAAGATGGACCAACGGCGCTTCGCCGACGGATTTTGCTTTTACTTCGCAGAGACCAATACCTTCGCCAAATTTTCTTTGGTATAAACGAAGGTTTACCAAATATTTACTGGTTATATTACTACAACTCCATATAATACTCGGTTTCGTGTTACCTATGTTACCGGAGGTAGGGCTGTTATTGAAGTTAGCCCATTTAGCCAAACCCTCAAAAGTCAATTTTTTGATAAAATTAGTAAATTTCCATCAAATATTCAACGATTTTATGTTTTCGACCAAATATTGTTGGCGAAGGTATTGTTTCAGTATTGTTATTTATTTGGTCTATTCCTGTAAGTATCATATATCCACAGGGCAGTTATCGAGGTTTTGTATTCTGGAGGGGTGGAGCGATTTTGTTCTTTATATCTCTTGGATTATTTGCATTCTTAATCTATCTTTCAAAGAAAAAATAAGTGGATTGCCTAGATTGAGCCAGAGTGAATCCTAAAAAGATGAATGTCAGTTGGATAGATCGCCTTCGGGAAGGCGCTCTTTTTCTAGCCAAAAGCCCCTCCCCCTCCCCGGTGGTAGAATAACCCCTAAACTATCCAACCCACCGAGGAGGTACTTTATCATGTGGCTCAATTTCCGTCATTACCCCAGTCCGTCCCAACAGGAGGCAAGCCATGACCCGCCCCCTAATCCGCAAGCGTGCCTTTCACTTCAAAAACACCCACCCCGGCGACCCCAGCCTGACTCCTTTCGCCAAGTGGTGGCCTGACCTCACCGGGCATTACCTTTTCCGGCACGGCGGGGTCGAAGGTGCGGGTTGACTTGGACACCGACAACAACCAGCTTTGGGCGTATAGCCTTGCTTTCGATTTGCCGCCGTGCTATACTCCCGCCCAAAACTGAAACAAAGGAGGACTTATCTATGGCTACCTCACCCACTTATGTGATTATCCCCCTCTCCGCAGAACTGGCCGAAGAGCTGCCGCCCGACCCGGCAACCCGGACGGAAGTTCTGTCCATTGGGCTACAGCAGTGGCGAGTCCGGCAAGCTTTGGAAGCTTATCGCCGGGGTGAGGGGACGCTGGCTTACGCCGCCCAGCAGGCCGGCGTATCCATTCGCCAAATCATCCCCCTGGCCTATGCCTATGGCTTAAGCCCTAAAGTTGATCCGGCCTGGTTAGCCGAAGAACTTTCGCTCGACCAGGCGACACAGTTATGATCGTCGTTGCCGACACCGGCCCGCTCCTGGCCCTGGCCAAAATTGGCGCTCTGGAGCTGCTGCGCGAGCTTTACCAACCCGTCATCACCGGACCGGCGGTTTATACAGAAGCTGTTACAGCCGGTTTGGCCATGAACGCTACCGATGCACTGATCTTAAATGAGGCTTATCAGCGGGGCGAGTTGGTGGTGCGCCGACCAGGAGCAACCCAACTGGCCCATTCAGGGTCGCTCCATGCAGGGGAAGTGGAAAGTATTCAACTGGCCCTTAAGCTACCAGCCGATTGGTTATTGATTGATGATTTTGATGCTCGCCAACTGGCGCAACAGCATTTGACGCTGGCTGGGCTGACTGTCGGTCTCAAGGGCACGTTAGGAATCTTGGTGACGGCTACACAAGCTCAAATTGTTACGCCGGCGCAAGCCATTGATCTGGTCAAAGCCTTAAAAAGTCGGCCAGATATCTGGTTATCCTCTGACTTGTGTGAAGCTGTTATAAAGACACTACAGCGCCTCTGACTTTCAATCCTGCTAATTTTTGACAACTGAATGAATCCGCGAGTTGAGTTGATATTTTTCGCCAATCTATACTATCCTCAATGTCATTAAGTTAGCGCGAGGCTGAAGCTTGTCGCGCTGAGAGCGCAAAGCCCTCACGGACTAAAATCAGGGCGCTTCAGCGTTCTTCGCCCTTTGAGCGCGGTGGCTTCAGCCTTGCGCCTTAAGGTCATCCCCTTAACTCAATGACATTGAGTACAGGAAGGGTTAACCACAGCGGAAAACGACCTCGAAAGTCAACGCTAAATTATCGAAGTGTTGGACATCCAAATAACATTAACTTTGAAAGCGGTAAAAAAGTTGCCTACGTCCAGTGCCGATTAGGAGAAAAGTTATTGTCAATTAAGACGCTTGCAAGTTATGAAAAGTTCTGGTACAATGGGCTTAAGCTTAATTCCCCCTTTTATCTTAGGTGCTGTCCGATATACCTGCCGCAGGTGTAATTTGGGGTTTTGGCCAATTTTGGACAGCCAATGGCAAACTTTGCCTGATACCCAGTAATTTTGAGTTTAAAAACCTGAGTAAGTTACTCAAGCAAGAACCTCTAGGCTGGCGCTACTTTATTATAAAGTCTGCGTGAGGAGTAGACGATGAGAGAAAGAATTCAAGCGTTCCTTAACTTTCTTGCCGCAGAAAAAGGATATGCCGAAAATACCATTGCTGCCTACCAAAATGACCTGGGGCAGTTTTTCTTGCATATTCAAAAGAAAACGGATGAGAAAGTAGAAACGTGGGCGCAGGTTAAAAAGAGTGTGATTATTGATTACATCGAGCGAATCAAAAGCGGCACTTATACCTCCTCAACGGTGGCGCGTAAAGTAGCGGCCATCAAATCCTTCTTTCATTTTTTGGTGGCTGAAGGCGACTTGAAAGAAGACCCGACCCTGACCCTTGATTCGCCCAAGGTGAAAAAACGCCTGCCCAAAGCCATCTCGATGAATGAAATTGACCAGCTTTTGCAGGCCCCCTCCGGTCAAAACGGCCCCAAGGCCGAGCGCGACCTGGCCCTGTTGGAAATGCTCTACGCTTCGGGGATGCGGGTAACGGAGTTGGTCTCGCTCAACGTATCTGATATTGATATTGATGGCAGTATCGGTAAAGTGCGGGTCAAAGGCAAAAAAAGCAATTCCAAAGCGCGCGAGATTCCGATTACGGGCACGGCTCTGAACATCCTCAAAACGTATCTGCGGCATGGCCGGGAGCAGTTGGTCCATGATCCTAATGAGGGGGCGCTTTTCCTCAACAATCGCGGGCAGCGCCTTACCCGCCAGGGTTTGTGGCTGATCATCAAACATTATGTCGAAGCAGTCGGCATTTCCGCCGAAGTTACCCCGCACACGCTCCGCCACTCTTTTGCGGCGCATAAACTCAGCCAGGGCCGGTCGCTGCAAGATATTCAAAAGTTGTTGGGCCACGCCAATATTTCGACCACCCAGGTGTATGCTCACCTGACCCAGGAAAGCGAAAAAGAAGCTCGTTGATAAAAACCTGCTCCATCGTATTGACGGTTCAGGAGTGATGGTCAGATGCAGAGCAGATAGGGTAGCTCTGCATTTTTATTTGTATCAAAGGGGGTATAGCTATGGCTGAAACTAAAGATTTTTTTACCTATGAAGCGTATCAGCAGGCCGCCGACTACATCCGGGGCAAAACGCAGCACCAACCGGCCATTGGCCTGATTCTGGGATCAGGTCTTAGTCCGCTGGCCGACGAAATAGAGCAGGCCGATCATATTCCCTACGCCGACATTCCCCATTTTCCGGTTTCCGGGGTGGTTGGGCATGCCGGTAAACTGGTCATCGGACAATTGGCCGGAAAAGCCGTGCTGGTCATGCAGGGCCGGACCCATTTTTACGAGGGCTACTCGACGCAGCATATCACCCTGCCGGTGCGGGTGATGCGGCTGCTGGGGGTGCAAACCCTGATTGTCACCAACGCGGCCGGGGGGCTTAATCGAAACTTCAAAGCCGGCGAGTTGATGTTGATTACCGACCAGATTAACCTGGTCGGCATGACCGGCAACTCGCCGCTGCATGGTCCCAACCTGGAGGAGTTTGGCCCGCGTTTCCCCAGTATGACCCATGCCTATGATCCGGCTTTGACGGCTCTAGCCCGCCAAACCGCCCGGAGTTTGAACCTGACCTTGCAGGAAGGCGTCTACGCCTGCCTGTCCGGCCCCACCTTTGAAACGCCGGCCGAGAACCGTTTTCTCCATCGCCTGGGGGCCGACGCCGTAGGCATGTCCACCGCGCACGAGGTGGTGGTGGCTAATCACTGTGGCATGCGAGTACTGGGGGTCAGCAGCATCACCAACATCTCGATCCTGGAAACCAGCTCCACCGCCGAAACTACCCACGAGGAAGTTTTGGAAACGGGCAAACGGATTGTGCCCAATTTGATGGCGCTCCTCAAAGGAGTGCTGGCGGCCATGACCTCCTAACACTTAGTAAGCGCCCAAAATTTACTTCCCGTTTTGAGTTCCCACCAGTTCCCTTAGTTCCCTGGAAACTCATAGGAACTTGGGGGAACTTATCTTTAGACGATTACTTAGTCAATGTATGACATAATTTGCTCCTATGTCTACCTGTTTGTATACTGGGGCGGAATTACAAAAGTCATTGCGAGGCCGTAGGTCGAAGCAATCCTCAGGGATATGGAGATTGCTTCGCTTCGCTCGCAATGACACCTGGTAGTTACAGTTTTTTGCTCTAAACGAGTATACATTCTAAAATATACCCCTTTGCGTTTTAAGGGGACACTGCATGCTAGAATTTCTCAGGCCAATCGCCTTATTCGACACCTGGCTGTACCTCGGTTTGGGTCTTGTCGCGCTTTTTTTTATCAGAATTATATGGTTAGCCCGGCGAGACCGGGTGCGTTCTATTTTTACCCTGGAGCGCGAAAACGCTAATACCCGCATGACTCGGGCCTTTATCGGCCTCATGATCGTCTTAAGTTTAGCCCTGGGCGTCTACTACCTGAGCGTTATCACGCCGACCATTGTTCCGCCGCCTCAAGAAACGCCCACGCCCACGCCCCTTCTGGTTCTGCCCGACACCCCCACCCCACCCCCACTGCTACCAACGCCTACCCCCTCTCCAACGCCAACGCCCACCTTACCGCCGCCCACCTTTGAGGTGGAAATTCCTCCTACGCCAACCCCCAATGCGCCACCGGCTGGCGGGCAGACGCCGAACTGCCCCAACCCCAATGCTCGCATCACCCAACCCGGTACGGGGGCGCGGGTGAGCGGAGTCATTCAAATCAGCGGCGCAGCTACGGTGGATAACTTTGATTATTACAAGTTCGAGTTCCGCCCGCTCGGCGGGGAGTGGTCTTTTATTCAAAGTTATGACAATGCCGTGTTGGGCGGCGTCCTCGGCTCGTGGAATACCGGCACCGCCTCACCCGGCGAGTACGAATTTCGGCTGGTGGTGGTGGACACCATTGGCAACTACCCGGAGCCGTGTGTGATTCGGCTGATTGTACAATAGTAGCAAAGTAGCAGAAAAACTCGTTCTTTGCTACCCTGTTACTATGCTACCTGCTATAATACCTCAGCAAAAACCGATAAATTATTCAGAAATTATGGCTAACTATCCCGAACTTATCTACTGGCTGGCGCTCCTCAACGAGAGCCGCCTGAAATTGAGTCTGGTCAAGCCGATCATCCAGCAGTGGTCTTTTGGCGAAAACCGCAGCCTGGCCGAACTGTTTGAGCTGTCGCCGTGGGAATGGTCCACCCGTTTTGGCCTGAGCGATGAGGACGCCAATCGGGCCGTCGCGGCGGCTGAACGGCTGGACAAGCAGGCCGCGCTGGTGGCCCAGTGGCAGGGCCAAAAAATCGAACCACTCATTCGGACCGACCCGCGCTACCCCAAACGCCTGATCGCCACCCTGCCGGCGGCCAAGCAGCCCTTGATTCTGTGGGCGCGGGGCAATCTGAACTTGCTCAACGAGCCGGGGGTGGCCGTGCTGGGCAGTCAAACCCCCGACGAAGCCATAACCGAACTGATCCACGAGGTGATGCAAACCCTGGCCGCGGAAGAGATTAACCTGGTCAGCGGCTATGGACGCGGCCTGGACCGGGCTACGTTTGAGGCCATGGTCGTAACCCCCAACGGGCGGGCCGTCGTTGTCTTGCCGATGGGCCTGAGCGCCTTTGCCAAATCAACCACCAAATTGGAGACGGTTATTACCCAGGGCCGGGTCGCGCTGGTCAGCCCCTTTGCCCCGGAAACACCCTTTCAGGAAAAGCTGGCCGAGGCCCGCAACCTGTTGATTGACCACCTGGCCCTGACCCTGCTCATCCCCCACCCGGATGAGGACGCCCAGGCACGGGCCACGGCGGCCCTGGAGCGAGGTCTGCCTGTTTTTGTCAGCCTGAATGACACCGCCGGCAACCGCGCCCTGATTGACGGCGGGGCCTACCTGCTCACCGACGCCGGCGAAGTAGTCGAAATGGTCCAACAGGCTATCATTGATACCGTTTTTGTCGAAGAAGCGCCCCCGCCCGTCCAGCCCGCCGCCTCTGCTCCTACACTCGCCTCCGCCCCGACCCCGGCAGCCGCCCTTCCCAGCAGCGACGCCGACTTCAATCTCCCGGTCGAGGAGGTTGAGCCGATTGACAGCGAAGAAGCCCTGGAAATTTTGTCACTGGGGGGCAATGTGCCGGAGATATTGCGGAAACGGCTGAAGAAAGAGGATGGAAGAGGCGACGCGGAGCGGGCGAAGAAGGGAAAGAAGTAACGAGCTAACATTCATTGGGCAAATCCATTACGACAAGCAGACGGCCAAAGATAGAGAATTATTAATCGTCGGGCTGACTAAATCTCCATTTTTTGATATAATTAGCTTGCACTGTATTTCTAAAGTATGAAGGTGATGAGATGAATGCGGTAACTATTACTGAAGCTAAAGCCAATTTGGAGCAGATCATTGAGCAGGTTATTGCTGACGTGGAACCTACCATTATCAGTACCGATACAGGTCAGCAAATTGTGCTCTTGCCTCTTGAGGAATTTAATGCCTGGAAAGAAACGCTCTACTTGTTGTCCAATCCTTTCAATGCCGAACATTTGCGACAATCAATTATAGAAGCACAGACAGGTAAAACAGTCGAGCGAGAGTTAATTGAGGGATGAAGTTAGTTTTTACTGAGTCGGCCTGGAATGATTATTTGTGGTTTCAAGAGAACGACCGTCGGCTCTTAAAACGCATTAATACCCTCATTAAAGAGGCACAGCGAACGCCTTCTGAGGGCATGGGTAAACCAGAGCGATTAAAGGCGAATTTGTCAGGGTATTGGTCAAGACGGATAAATGAAGAACATCGGTTAGTCTATGGGGTCACGGACACAGAATTAGTCATCATTTCCTGCCGGTTTCATTATCAGAAATAAATATGCGCAGCGTAAAAAGAAGAAGCCCGTCAGAGAGTTTTCTCTGGCGGGCTTCTTCTCAATACTGTAAATCTTCCGCGCCTTAAGCGCGTTTGCTATGGTCTACTGCTTTTAAAATCTTTAGATTTAAAACCACAAAACGCCAGAGTTGATACCATTTGTTGTTCATCCAGAACCGATCATGTTGGGTAAATTCCATAGTTAACTCCTCCTGTTATTCGGGAATAAATTGCCAGCCAGGACGGCCTTGCAGTTTGTAAATAAACGTGGTGTGGATCATCCGTTTCATCCAGGCCCCGGCCAGTCCCATTTCCATGTGGCTGACAAACAAGTCGCGGCCCGCTTCATTGGGATAACGGCGAAAATCGGGGACAACCGGATAGATGACAATCGTGGCGGCGGAACCATCCCACAGCGAGCCACCCATCGAGGCGATGCAGGCCGCAGACATTTCCGACATCCGTTCTTTGTGCGTCATGCGGCCATGTTTAACCAGGTCAATCACATTTTTGGCCACTACCCGGCCAATGATCCCCGAAACCATCCCTGTCCGGGGGGGAGCCGGGCTAATAGAGGTGCCTTTCGGATTAACATGGGGCACCGAGATCGGACCGGGGGGCGCAAAGGCAATTCCAGCCGCAAAAATATTACGATAAGTGGGGTTCTGATATACGGCCGGCCAGGCATCGGGATTTTGCGCCAGAGCCTCATAGGGCAAGCCGTACTGTCCATCAACCAGCACAAAGCCGGCCTGGTTGACAACTTTAGCGGACACATCTTCGCCGTTTTTGCCCACATATTTGAACGGCATCCCCTGAAAACGAGGCAGCAGCATAGCAAAATCGTAAGACGTTTCCCCTTCGCCGCCCTGGGCATCTTCCCAATAAATGTGGCCTGGCTCAACCTGCTTGACTCCCTTTTGGACTTCGGCTTTCAGGTCGTACTCTTTAAAAATTGCTTTGAGAAAATCCTCGCTCGAAACCAGTTGTCCTTTATGTTTGACATGCAAGCCGCGCACGCCAAAATCACCCAGAGTGGGTTCATTGGTCAGATAAACCAGTTCAGCCTTATCGCGCACCCCCCGCTGAATCAAATCTTTGTGGACATTGGCAATATATTCAAAAGCGGCCCCTTCACAGGTCGCCATGCCATGCCCAATGCCAATGACCAGTTTCTGTTTCTCCCCCCGTTTCATCCGCTCGACCGTTTCCAGGTAGCGGTCGCGGGCCTCAACGGCGTGGCTGGCGGTGCAGATTGAATAGGTATTGCCCTGCCCCGGCCCCAGCCCCGGCGTGGCGGCAAAGTCAAGATGCGGCCCGGTGGCGATAATCAGGTAATCGTAGGGAACCTGTACGGGGCCGGCCCCGTTATCCCGCTTTTCAACCACCACGTATTGGTCATCGGGGTGAATCTCGGTGGCTTTACCGTGAACAAAGCCAATCTGCATTTTGTCATAAACGGGTTTCAGAGAAAAGCGGGTCTTGTCTGGGTCCATTCGTCCAACCCCTACCCAGATCAACGAGGGGACATACAAGAAGCGATCCGACATATTAATCATCGTGATCTCATGCTGGCGTCCCAGAGAACTCCCCAGGTACATCGCCGCGGTGTGGCCGGCAAAACCGGCCCCAATAACCACTATTTTCGCCATTGAACCGTGTCCTCCTTATTGATTGTTTTATCTTAATTAGATGCAGGGGGGCGAAAAAAGTTACAAATCTCAATAAATCCAAATTTGGGTAGAGTGACTTTATATATCGGCCACTAAAAAAGCGCGAGGCCAAAGCCATCGCGCTTGCTTGCGCGCGCAACGGCTTTAACCTCGCGCATTGGTATGATTATCAGATAACTAACAATTCGCGTTAGTCGTGTCCTTCGTGTCTACTCCTGCCCGAACCGCTTCAAATCCTCCGGCCCGTCTTGCTGGACGGCCACCGGCGCGTCACCCTGCACCATTTTACGTACCTGCTCGACCACTTCGGGGTTGGCCAGGGTGGTCACATCGCCCACGTTCATATTGTTGGAAACGGCGGCCAGCACCCGGCGCATAATTTTGCCGGAGCGGGTCTTGGGCATGTCGGGCACAATGAAAACGTGCTTGGGCTTGGCGATTTTGCCAATGGTTTCGGCAATGGCGTTTTCGACCTTCTTTTCGATTTCTTTGCTGGCGCTGTAGCCCGGCTTGAGCGAGACATAAATATCCGGCACCCGACCCTTGACCTCGTCCACGCGGGGCACTACGGCGGCCTCGGCAATTTCGGGCACGGCCAGGCAGGCCGACTCCAGCTCTTTGGTTCCCAGGCGGTGACCAGCTACGTTGATCACATCGTCAATGCGGCCCAAAATGCGGAAGTAGCCATCTTTGGCTTGCATGGCTGCATCGCCGGGCAGGTAGGGCCAATCGCGCCAATCTTTGCTTTCTGGGTTTTTGCAGTAGCGGGCGTAATAGGTTGAGACATAGCGATTGCGGTCGCCCCAGATGGTCTGGAAGCCGCCCGGCCAGGGGTTGCGAATGCAGATATTGCCGGCCTTGTTTGAGCCGGCGGGGACTTCGTTGCCTTCGTCGTCGTAAATGACCGGGTGGATGCCGGGCGCAGCCGGCCCGGCGCTGCCGGGTTTCATCGGCTGGAGGGCCGGCACGGTGGTACAGAGAAAGCCGCCGGTTTCGGTTTGCCACCAGGTATCCACAATGGCCGCCTCGCCCTTGCCGACCACGTGATAATACCAGCGCCATACTTCCGGCTCAATCGGCTCACCGACGGTGGTCATGTGCTTGAAGTGATAATTGTACTTTTGCGGCTCGTCGGGGCCGGCCTTGCGCAGCATGCGGATGGTGGTGGGGGCGGTGTGGAAAATGTTGACATCCAGCCGTTCGGCAATGCGCCAGGCTCGCCCGGCGTCGGGGTAGGTCGGCACACCCTCAAAAAGAACGCTGGTGGCGGCCAGGGAGAGCGGGCCGTAGACAATGTAGGAGTGGCCGGTAATCCAGCCGATGTCGGCCATGCACCAATAGACATCTTCGGGGTGGATATCTTGCACATATTTGGAGGTGGCGGTCACATAGGCCAGGTAGCCGCCGGTACCGTGCTGGCAGCCTTTGGGCCGCCCGGTGGTGCCGCTGGTGTACATTAAAAAGAGGGGGGCTTCGGCGGGCATGGGTACCGGGTCAATCCGTTTGCCGTGATACTGCTTGAGCAGGTCATTAACAATAAAATCGCGCCCTTCCACCAGCGGGGTTTTGCTGGAATATTTGCCGGGATAGCGCTGCCAGACCAGCACCTTTTCAACCGTGTGCCCTTCTTCGTCGGCCACGCGCACGGCTTCGTCGGCTTTATCTTTATGCTCTAGCAGGCTGCCGCTGCGGTAATAGGCATCCATGGTAATCAGCAGCCGGCTGGTTGAGTCAGAAATGCGCTCACCGCAGGCCCGGCCGCTGAACCCGGCAAAGACCACCGAGTGAATCACCCCCAGCCGAGCGCAGGCCAGCATGGTGACCGGCAGTTCGGGGGTCATCGGCATGTGGATGGTAACCCGGTCGCCGGCTTTGAGACCACAAAAATCCTGTAACAGGGCGGCCATCTCGTTGACCCGCACATAAAGTTCCTGATAGGTGATAGGCAGGTGCGGCTCCTCTTCCGGTTCCGGCACAAAAATGAGGGCCGCTTTATTTTTATATTTTTTCAGATGGCGGTCAACACAGTTGTAAGAGGCATTAATCTTGCCGCCGACAAACCACTTCCAGCATGGCGCATCGCTGGTATCGAGGGTGGTGTGCCAGTACTGGTACCAATCCAGCATGTCGGCATACTCTTTGAAACATTCGGGGAAGTTGTCCAGGCTCATGCGGTCATAAATGGTGGAATCGGTCATATTGGCCTGGGCAATAAATTGACTCGACGGAGGAAAATACTCCTCTTCCTGCCAGTGAACGGCAATCTGAGCCTCGCTCACATCCAACCCTTCTTTTTCTTTGTCACTCATAGACATTACCTCCTGCATTGGATATTATTAGATTTTTTATTGGTTTTGATTGGGGGGAGGAACTTAGCACCGGTTTGCGGCCCTATGATAATAGCTTCTCCGGCTGTATGCAAATAACATCAAAAAAATTGGCATACAGATGCCCCTGCTGCTATGGTAGCAGGCTTTGGCGTAGCTGTCGTCACCCTAAAAGGGTAAAAGCGCCTCACCCCTACGGGGGAAAAATTTTTACCACAAAAATGGTGACATTCAACACTAGATTTAGCCGGGCCGATTGGGTATACTATCAGCAGTAAACAGTAATCAGTTACCAGTGATCGGTTATCAGTGGTCAGTTAGACTGATTACTGACCACTGATAACTGCGCTTTCTTAGGAGAACTTCATGGATTCATCCAATCCTCATCAAAAACTGGAAGAGTTAAAACAGGCTTATCCCGACAAGTTTGCTTCGGAAAACCGCATCTTTAAACACATCCGGCGGGGCGACCGGATTTTTATCAGTACCGGCTGCGGTCATCCGCAATATCTGGTGCTGGCCCTGGTTAATTACTTGACCTCCCATCCGGGTGAACTCTTCGACGCCGAAGTCTTCCAGATGTGGAGCCTGGGCATGGCCCCCTATGCTCACCCCAAGTTTAAGCATCACTTCCGGCACAACTCCTTTTTTATTGGCGATACCACCCGTGAAGCAGTCAATCAGGGCCTGGCCGATTATACCCCCATTTTTTTATCCCAAACACCCAACCTTTTCTACCGTAAACTGGTGCCCATCGAAGTGGCCCTGATCCAAACCTCTCTACCCGATGAACATGGCTATATGAGTTTGGGGGTCAGTGTAGATATCACCAAAGCGGCCATCGAGAACGCCCCCTTGGTCATTGCCCAGGTCAACGCGGCCATGCCCCGCGTGCATGGCGATGGCTTTATCCACATTGAAGATGTGGATTACCTCATCCCTTACGATGAGCCTTTGTTGGAATACTCGGCTGAGGTAGACGACGAAGAGGTAGTGGCGCAAATCGGCAAGTACACTTCCCGGCTGATTCAGGATGGCGACACCCTACAGATTGGCTATGGCAGCACGCCTAATGCGATTTTGCCGTACCTGAAAGACAAAAAACATTTGGGCGTCCACACCGAATTGTTGACCGACGGGCTGGTTGATTTGATGAGGATAGATGTGATTGATAACAGCCAGAAAACCGCCAACCGGGGCCGGACGGTGGCTACTTTCTGTATGGGTTCGCAGGCAACTTACCAGTACATTCACGATAACCCGGCCATTGAATTTAGAACCGCCGACTACACCAACAATCCCCTGGTGATTGCCCGGCACGATCACATGGTAGCCATCAACAGCGCCCTGGAAATAGACCTGACCGGCCAGGTAACCGCCGAAACCATTGGCCGGACCTTCTTCCGGGGCATCGGCGGCCACGCCGATTTTATGCGCGGGGCAATTTTGGCCCGCTACGGCAAAACAATTATCACCGTGCCCTCTACGGCTCAGGGTGATACGATTTCGAGAATTGTGCCCTTTCTCAGCGAGGGCGCGGGGGTAACGCTCAACCGGGGCGACATCCACTATGTAGTGACCGAATATGGCATTGCTTATCTGCACGGCAAAAGCCTCAGAGAGCGAGCGATGGAACTGATTGCCATTGCCCACCCCAAATTTAGACCCTGGCTGATCGAAGAGGCCAAGAAACGCAACTTGATCTATCAAGATCAGGCTTTTATCCCCGGCGAAAAAGGGGAATACCCGGCAGAATTAGAAACCTATCGCACCACCAAAACCGGGCTGGAAATCTTTTTAAGACCGGCCAAAATCAGCGACGAACCGCTGCTTAAGGAATTCTTTTATACTTGCTCCGATGAGAGCCTCTATCGCCGCTTTATGTCAATGCAAAAAGGTGTATCCCACGAGCGATTGCAGAAATTTGCTGTGGTAGATTACACGCAAAATATGAATATTTTGGCGGTGCTAAAAGACGGCGAAGAAAAAGAAGAGGTTGTGGGGCTAGGCCAATATACTATTGATGAAACAACCCACACCGCCGATATTGCCTTTGCCGTGTGCGACGAGTATCAGGGCCAGGGCATCGGCAGCGAATTGATTAAATACCTCACCCGTTTAGCCAAAAAACAAGGCTTGCTCGGCTTCACCGCCGATGTACTCTTCGATAATGTGAGCATGCTCCGCGTTTTTGAGAAGCAGGGCTTTGAGATGAAAAAGCAGTTTGACTCCGGTGTGTACCGGCTGACAATGATGTTTAGAGACACAAAAAATGGGCGCTAAAAATTTGGGTAGGGGCATAGTCTTGTGCCTGCCCATAAGAGGCGACAGCCAGAGTACGCTCCTACAAAATTCAAATGTTTTTCTGAAGCTCTATGGAAAGCGGGTGAAATCCATCCTAACAAATTGTGACATTCATCACTAAACCGCTCCCTTTTTATCGAGTATACTGGTTAAGATTTATCACTTAAGAATTCTTATCATATCCAGGGGGAGTTGACTGGAAGACTTTTTACGGAGTATCTATGCTTGACTCACTCTTCAATCCCCAATCCGTTGCCATCATCGGGGCCTCGCGCACCGAGGGCAAATTGGGGTATGCCATTCTGGCGAACATGATTGAAAGCCAGTTTAGCGGCCCTATTTACCCGATTAATCCTGCCCCACCCCCACCCGGAGAAACGAATGAAATTTTAGGCCGGCCTGTCTATGCTGCTCTGGCTGATGTCCCCGGTCCTATTGGGTTAGCCGTAATTGTAATTCCAGCTTCCCAGGTGATGGGCGCCCTGGAGGAGTGTGCAGCCAAAAAAGTCGGCGCAGTTATTGTTATTTCAGCCGGCTTCCGCGAAACCGGCAGAGAAGGTTTAAAATTAGAGCGCCGCATGGCCGAACTGGCTGAAAAGCATCACATGCCCATTGTCGGCCCCAACTGCCTGGGCGTTATTGACACGGTTGTTCCTTATAACGCCTCGTTTGCCATCGGTATGCCCCGGCCGGGCCACATCGCCTTCATGTCCCAATCAGGGGCGCTGTGTACCGGCATCCTCGATGTAGCCCTGGCCCAAAATATCGGCTTCTCCCGGTTTGTTTCGCTGGGCAACAAGGCCCATCTCAATGAGTTGCACTTTTTAGAGAGCTGGGCCGACGATCCCCACACTAAAGTTATGATGGCCTACTTGGAGGGCATTGTTGACGGCGAGCGATTTATTCGAGAGGCCCGCCGAATTACCAAACACAAGCCGATTATTGCCATCAAAAGCGGGACCACCAGCGGCGGCTCGCGGGCGGTATCCAGCCACACCGGCACCCTGGCCGGCTCGGAGCGAGCGTATGAAGCGGCTTTTAAACAGGCCGGTCTGTTACGGGCCGGCTCGATTAGCGATCTGTTTGATTTGGCTATCGCTTTTGCCCGCCAACCCTTGCCGCCGGGCAACCGGGTGGCCATCATCACCAATGCCGGCGGTCCTGGCATTATGGCCACCGACGCCCTGGAAAAAGCCGGACTGTCCCTGGCAACCTTAAATCCGGCAACCCAGGAGACCCTGCGCCAGGTTCTGCCGGCCGCTGCCAGTGTGCTCAACCCGATTGACGTGCTGGGCGATGCTCGCTCTGATCGCTATAAAGCGGCTTTCCTGGCCGCTCTGGCCGACGACAATGTGGATGCCCTGGTTGTTATCCTGACCCCCCAATTTATGACCGAAATTGAAGAAACGGCCCACGCTCTGGCCGATGCTGCCGAAACGCAGCCCGGTCCTGTGCTCAAACCCGTGATGGCCTGCTTTATCGGCGAGGCCCACATGAAGGAGTCGCAGCGCATCTTCTCCGAGCGCAGCATTCCCTCCTACCCCACCCCGGAACGAGCGGCGGCGGCGATGCGGGCTATGGTCACTCAAGCCGCTTGGGCAGCCGAACCGCTGCCTAAATTTGAGAGGTTTGAAGTGGACTGCGAAACTGTCGCCCGTATTTTTGCCGAGGTGCGGGCCGATGGCCGCATAAAAATCGGCGATACCGAGAGTCGCGATATTTTAACCGCTTATGGCATTCGAGTGCCCCAATCCAAATTGTGCGCCAGCGCCGAAGAAGCCGTAGCTTTTGCCGATGAAATTGGTTATCCGGTGGTCATGAAGATTGCCTCACCGGATATTTTACACAAAACCGATGTCGGCGGGGTGCGGGTTGGTATTCAAAGCCCCAGCGAGGCCCGTGATGCCTTTGACCTGATGCTCTATCGCGCTCAGAAATTTCAACCAAACGCGCAAATCTGGGGTTGCCTGGTGCAGGAGCAGGTGCGCGGCGGTAAAGAGATTATCACGGGTATGAATCGTGACCCGCAGTTTGGCCCCCTGGTTATGTTTGGTCTGGGCGGTATTTATGTTGAAGTTTTGAAAGATGTCTCCTTCCGCATCGCCCCCTTTGACCGCAAAGAGGCGATGGCTATGATCCAAGAAATTCGCAGTTTTGGGCTGCTGCGAGGGGTGCGCGGTGAACCACCCGCCGACCTCGACGCCGTTGCCGAAACTTTATTGCGCCTGTCACAATTGGTTACCGATTTTCCAGAGATCGTTGAGATGGACATCAACCCGCTCATGGTTTTTGAAAAAGGTCGGGGCGCGATGGGAGTTGATATGCGGTTGGTGCTAAAATCATGACCGCCAACGACTGCCGGTAAGCCGCTGCCAGAACAGCGACGGTTGGCCGGCCGTGGTCGGCGGTCCTATCAGGGAGTTTTGCCATGACAATTAATCTATACATTACTTCAACCCAAAGCTTTTCGGGTAAAAGCGCGGTCTGCGCCACCTTTATCCACCGGATGAAAAAAGACGGTTTTCGGGTAGGCTATCTCAAGCCGTTTAGCAGCGCCGCCCGCGTTTTGAGCGAGAGCATGATTGACGAGGATGCTCGTTTTATCAAAGAAACTTTTAATTTAAGAGAACCGTTGGAAACCCTGGCCCCGGTAGTGGTCACCGGCCAGCGGATGCTCAAAATTTTGGCGGATGGAGGGGCAGATTATAGCCAGGAAGTTAAGAAAGCCGCCCAAATTGTCAGCAAAAACAAAGACATTGTGGTGATGGAAGGCAGCGACAATTTCCGGGAAGGCTATATTGTCAACCTGTCACTCAACGAGGTGGCAAATCTAGTGGATGCCAAAGTTATTACCGTAGTGGGTTATCAAAACAGCCTTCAGGTTGTTGACGATACCCTAACCGCCCTGACCCGGCTGGGGGAGCGGCTGGTCGGGGTGATTATTAATAGCGTCCCGGAAAATCGCCTGCAATATGTGCATGAATTGGTGCTGCCTTATGTGCGCAAACAGGGCGTCATGGTTTTGGCCGTTTTGCCTTACCAGCAGACCTTGCACTCAATCAATATCAGCGAAATTGTGGATGCCCTACAGGGCGAATTGATCTGTGGGGAATGTCTGGATGATCTGGTCGAAAACCTGACCGTCGCTGCAATGAATGTGGATCAAGCCCTTAACCATTTCCGCCAGGTCAAAAATAAAGCGGTTATTGTGGGAGGCGACCGGCCGGATATTCAATTGGCCGCCCTGGAAACCTCGACCAAAGTGCTTATTTTGACCGGCAATACTCGCCCTAACCCTATGATTGCGGCCAGGGCAGAAGAACGCAACGTGGCAATTATCCTCTCGCCCCACGACACCCTGACCACGGTGGAAAGGGTTGAACAATTTTTTGGCAAAACACGCTTCCACCAGACGGAAAAAGTGAGCCGCTTTGCCCTGCTCCTGAACAACCTGCTGGATTTCGACGAGTTATATCGGGCCATTGGGTTGGTGGAGGAGTAAAGCAGATTCAACCCAACCTGCTTCCATTGGCTTCTTGATACCTCTCCTCTTTGTGGCCTGGACAAAAACTCCTCCATCGAGCAACCTGGGGGGAGGCTCCACTTTTACGGAAACAAGGGCCAGAAAATCGGCAGGGCTACGGCCACCAAAATTAGGTAGGTCAGGCTCAAGCCGAGGCCCACCTTGGTATAATCGCTAAACTTATAACCGCCTGGCCCAAAAACCAGAGTGTTAGACTGGTGGCCGATGGGGGTAAGGTAATCATTGCTGACGGCAATCACCACCGCCATCAAAAAAGCGCGCGGATCTGCCCCCAGGCCATGAGCGATATTAATCGCAATAGGACCAATCAGGACAATAGCCGCAGCATTGGATAACGATTGGGTAATCAAGGCCGACAAAATATAAATACCGAGCAAAATTGCCAGTGCGCCAAACCCGGCCATCTGGTTAACCACCAGATCGGCCAGGTATTTGGCCGCGCCGGTTGACTCCATGGCCAGGCCCATGGGCAGCATCCCCGCAATCAAGAGGATCGAGCGCCAGTCAATGGATTGGTAGCCCTCGTCAATATTCAACACCCCCAGCAAGACCATGAACAGCGCCGCAACCACTCCGGCCAGGGCAATGGGGAGCAGCTCGCTAATAATTACCACCAAAAAGACAGCAAAAATAGCCAGGGCTATCGGCGCTTTAGCCGTCCGGCGCGTTTCGAGCGGAACGGGTTCCAATACCAGGAAGTCGGAGCTGGTGCGCAGAATGTTGACAAAATCACGCCGGCCCTGCACCAACAGCATATCGCCGGGTTGGAGCGGTTCTTCGCTCAACGGCCCTTCGACAAAGTAACCGCGCCGCCACAAAGCCAGGACCGTGAGCCGGTACTTTTCCCGAAAGCGAATGTCCTTCAGGCTTTGCCCGGCCAGGGTAGAATTGACATCCAACACCACCTCGGTCACCATGACATCTTTTGATTTCAGATCAGTTTCCTCGGTGTGCTTGGCATCGGGTTCAATCTGTAAATCCTGGCTGCGGCCGGCCTGCAAAATCTTATCCAGGCTGCCTTTGACCAGCAAAATATCATTGCCCAGAATGCGGTCGTTGCGGCGAATGGATAGCTGTTTTTCCTCCCCCCGGATAAAGCCGACAATCGTCAAATTATAGGCTTCGCCAAAGCGACTCTCCAACACGGTTTTACCGGCCAGAGGCGAACTGGGCAGAACCCGGATTTCGCTCAGGTATTCGCGCACCGGGTAGCTTTCGGTCAAGTCGGCTTGCAAGCGGCTGGGCAACAGATGGCGGCCAATAAAGACCATATAGATAATACCAAAGCCAAGAATGAGCAGCCCCATGGGGGCAAAATCGAAAAAGGCAAGCGTTTGGCCGGTGGTTTGCCTCAAAATATCCGCCGCCAGGATGTTCGGCGGGGTGCCGATGAGGGTAATGTTACCCCCCATCAGCGAGGAAAATGAGATGGGGATGAGAAACTTCGAGACCGGAATCCGGGTTTGGCGGGAAATACTGAGAGCGACCGGCATAAAAACAGCCGTCGCCCCCACATTGTTCATAAAAGCTGAAAGGACGCCGGCCACCACCATCAATAAGGCGATGAGCCGGATTTCGCTGGGGCCGGCTATTTTGAGAATTTTGTCCCCAAAAAAATCGGCTACACCGGTTTGGTACAGCCCTTCGCCAATGATAAAAACCGCTCCCACCGTTATCACCGCCGTATTGGCAAAGCCGGAAAATAAATCGTCAACCTCGACCAGTCCGGTCAGACCCAGAGTTATCAGCACCAGGATGGCGACAATATCGGCGCTTAGTTTTTCGGTCATAAATAAAACAAGCGCCGTAATCAGAATAACAAAAACCAGGCCCATTTCAAACGTCATGCCGGCGTTCCTTTCAAGCTGAAACGTGAAATAAATTTAAGAAAACGAGCAACAAGGTAGTTAGGCAACTCCAAGAAAATAAAACGTCAATTCTTGTGGTGCGTAGTGCGTGGTACGTGGTGCGTAACTTAAACGCACCACGCACCACGCCGTTGAGGGATTTGAATCTTGGAATTGCCTTATTACTTGGTCTTATGCGCCACGAGGTAAGCAACAGTGGTTGGCCAGGCAATGATCTGGCCCAATAACTGGCGTTCAAACATGCGTTTGACTTCGCTTAATTCAGCCTGAGTAATTTGGGCTGAGGCGTTATTTAGCAAATGCTGAGCAAAGGTGGGCCGTCGCCCCGGCCCTCCGGTCAGGGCAAACCAGCGCTCGAGTTGGTCTGCGCTAATCGTTAAATCCGAGGTCAGGGTTTCGACGACGAGTTCAAGGGAGGACAGGCCGGCCGCCTGAAAAATGGCCTGCAAATCGGGCGCGTCCCAATTGAGCATGGGATCGGCAGCGTTGGCATAAATTCCCTCTTCGGCCGCCCGCACCCGATCAGCCAGTGAGGCGGGCAGGCCGGATAGATCAACCAATTGGTGCAGGCGTTGAGTATGGCGCGGGACAATTTCGGCCAGGGCCAGCCGGCCGCCGGGTTTCAGCAGGGCGGCGATGATTTGGGCTGCGGCAGCTTTATCAGTCAAATGGGTAAAAGTGTTGCGGCCAATGATAACATCAAAGAATGGCGAATCAGCGAATGGCGAATGAGCGAATGTGGGATTCGCCATTCGCCATTCGCCACGCTTCGCGGCCATTCGCTGGAGCAGCTCTGTTACCTCGCCAGTTAAAATAACCGGCCTTTCCAGGCTGTCCAAATTATGGGCCTGCTGTTCCAGGGCAGTGGCGATTTGCGGCGTGGCGGCCAAAGTCCACACCCCACCCACCGGCGCGCGGCGCACGGCTTCCCAGGTGAGCAGCCCGGTTCCGGCGTTCAAATCCAGCACCAAATCGTGCCGCTCTACCCTGGCCAGCGCAAACACCCGGTCGCGGATGTGGCCCAACTGCTGGCCCACATTGCTCAACGTGCGTTGCAGCCAGCGATTTTGAGCGACCGGTCCTTTGCCGCCCGTTTCAGCCGGCCCGGCCAGCGACTCTTCGGCCTCCAGCATGGCGGCCAGTTGTTCTTCGCGCCGGCGGGAAACCTGCTCGCGGATGGTCGCTTCGTAGCCCTGGTCGCCGGGCTGGTAAAAGACTCGACCCTGCAAAGCAGCGGGTAGATATTGCTGCGCCACCCAATGATCGCGGTAGGCGTGAGGATAAAGATAGCCCTCGCCGTGGCCCAGGCCCTCCGCGTCGCGGCTGGCATCGCGCAGGTGGTCAGGCACTTCAGCTTCGCGCTCCTGTTCCACTGTCGCCAGGGCATCAAAAAAGGCAAAAGCGGAGTTGCTTTTGGGGGCGGTGGCCAGGTAGAGACAGGCTTCAGCCAGATGAAAGCGGCCTTCGGGCAGGCCGACGTAATCATAAGCCTGGGCTGCCGCCATAACCACGCGGAGGGCGTTGGGGTCGGCCAGGCCGATGTCTTCTCCGGCAAAAATGATCATGCGCCGAAAAATAAAGCGCGGGTCTTCGCCGGCGTAAACCATTTTGGCCAGCCAGTAGAGGGCCGCGTCCACATCGGAGCCGCGCAGCGACTTGATAAAGGCAGAGATGGTGTCGAAATGGGCGTCGCCGTCTTTGTCGTACAGCACCGCCCGGCGCTGGATCGATTCTTCGGCCACCTCCGTGGTGATATTAATCAGGCCATAGGCGTCGGGCGGGGTGGTTTCGACCGCCAATTCCAGGGCGTTTAGCACGGCGCGGGCATCGCCGTTAGCTACATTGACCAGGTGATCGAGCGCCTCTTCGGTCAAATTGACCTTGAGCCGGCCATAGCCCCGTTCTGGGTCGGCCAGGGTTTGCTGGGTGATGGCCCGCAAATCGTCCTCGGTCAGGCTGCGTAGTTGAAAAATGCGCGAGCGCGAGACCAGGGCTTTGTTGACCTCAAAATAGGGATTCTCGGTGGTAGCGCCAATCAAAATAACGGTGCCGTTTTCGACGTGGGGCAATAACGCATCCTGCTGGGCCTTGTTGAAGCGATGCACTTCGTCAATGAACAGAATGGTTTTTTGGCCAAACATGCCGCGCTTGTTTCGAGCAACCTCGATGGCCTCGCGGATATCCTTGACCCCGCTCAGGACGGCATTGAGGGCAATAAAATGGGCGTGGGTGGTGTTGGCAATAATCCGGGCCAGGGTGGTTTTGCCGGTGCCCGGCGGGCCGTAAAAAATCAGCGACGAGAGCTGGTCGGCCTGGATGGCCCGCCGCAGCAATCGCCCCGGCCCCAGGATGTGGGTCTGGCCGATAAACTCGTCCAGGGTGCGCGGGCGCATGCGGGCGGCCAGCGGCGCTTCTTTTTCAATTTGCTGCTCGCGGGCGTGGTCGAATAAATCCATCCGGCTATTGTAGCATGAACGCCTCGTTGAGGGAAACAAAAAATCTGTTGGAACAGAAAAGGGCCGGGGAAAATTCCCGGCCCTGTGATTGAAGATAAGTTTGCATTTAGCCAGAGTCAGTTACCCTTTCCCTGGTTTATTCGCATGAGACCGTGCCCTGGAAAGTGACCGAGAGGTGGTTCTGCCCGCCCAAATCGTAGCCGGTGAGTTGCGCCTGGGCGAAGCCCGAGACCCGGTATTGGGCGTTGTTCCCCTGCCCCTGGACTTAATCCCACACCGGCACGGTGATGACCTGCGATTTAAGGGCGTCCAATGTCTGGCGGACTTGCTTGCTGTTTTTCGCTCCCGGCAGTCCGGTTACCCAATCCCCGACGGACAAACTGTGGTCGGCTGTGTCGTTGGGATTGGTGTAACTGGCGCTGTTGCCGGGCGGGGTTAAGCTGGCAACCAGGGCAGGCACACCGTTATCGCCGTTCCAACTCAGCCAGCCGAAGTTGCCGGGGGCGGTTCCGCCGGAGAGATCGGTGAGCGGCTGGCCTGGGCCGGCGGTGGCAAGTGTTGCGGCGCTGAGGGTGATGGGGTAGAGCTGGCAGGCGGTGGCGCTGTTCAGCGTGGGGGTAGGAACCGGCGTCTCCGTTGGTAGGGGAGTGGGCGTGTCGGTAGGAGCGGATGTGGGTGTATCTGTCGGCGTGAGGGTGGCTGTATCGGTGGGCGCGGGAACAGGCGTGTCGGTCGGAACGAGGGTGGCCGTGTCGGTAGGTGTTATCACTGCCGGGGTATCGGTGGGCGTTTCGGTGGGAGTGAGAGTGGCGGTAGCAGTGAGTTCCAGGGTAGGCGTCAGGGTGGGGGTAACCGTAGCCGCAACGCCGCCGAGGTAGGGCGACCAGTCGGGTTGCATCGCATCCCTCATTTCTGCGCCGGGAATGAGGGGGTAGGTTTCCTGCCCGGTGGCAACATCTACCAATCCCAGGGCATCGTGGGTATCGCTCGACACTACCAACTGTGTCCCATCCGGCGACCAGGCAATAATTCCATAATCTCTATCAAATCCTCGTATATCCTGAGCAGTGGAATGGGTTAGTTGGCGTAGGTTGCTGCCATCAGTGTTCATTACGTATAGATTGCCCACATTCGTCATTGAATCTGCCGCTCCAAAAGCAATTTGCTGTCCATCTTGTGACCATTGAACGCTAAAAAACCGTAAGTTCAAGTTTGTCAGTTGAGTTACCTCACTGCCATCAGGATGCATCGTGTATATATCAGCATTGGTGGTATCATTAATCCGATGATTTCGGCTTGAAAGGAACAGGATTAAATTACCATCCGGTGACCAAACCTGCCCTCCATCACATTGACGATTGGGGGCATTTTCACCTCCCACCTCATCGGTCAGCCGAGTCAAATCAGAACCATCAATTCTAATTTTATAGATAACACACATCGGATTGCCGGCGGTAGAAGCATCATTAGCAGAATAGATTACCCACTGATTATCAGGGGAAACATCATAAGAGGTGATTTGGTGCGGCCAGTCAAATAGTTTCACTGCGCCGCTGCCGTCGGGATTGATGGCGTTCAGGCTAACATCTTGATTAGGACCATCAATCGAAAAATAAACTCGACTTCCATCCGCTGCCCATTGGGGTCTTGCTTCGAAACTATCTAACCCAAGTGCCTGGGTTAGATTAACTAACTCAGTGCCATCAGGTTTGATGGTGAATAGATCCTGAACACCTTTATACCCGTCTCGTTCAACCAAGTCAACGAAGACAATACTAGAGGTAACTGAGGATGGCTGTAGAGTGGGACTAACCGTAGAAGGTACAGGGGTATCTGGATTAGTCGTGACCGGTGGTGTGTCGGCAGGTGTTGTTTCTGGCTGTTGGGCTGGGGTAACAGTAGCACGGGGGGTAGCATGTTGAACTACCCAGATAACACTCCCGGCTAACAAAAGGATACTAAATAGAGCTAAAACTGTGCGAACAGATTTAGTAATATATCTCATGGTAATCTCCACTTACTGCATATTCTGATTAACGTAATTCTGACCATAATCCAACCGCTCTACCA
Organism: Anaerolineales bacterium; assembly: GCA_015075405.1. Lineage (GTDB taxonomy): Bacteria > Chloroflexota > Anaerolineae > 4572-78 > J111 > DSQQ01. Next base: position 1,312,576 of record JABTUK010000001.1, on the reverse strand, counting down.
AGTCAGGCGCTAACCCAACCCCGGCCAAATCATCGGTATCGGCAAAGAATTGGGCAATGTTCATTGTTTGGTCAGTAAGCGCGGGTAACCGCCTCCAACCATTTTTTTGAGGAGCATTAGGATAGTCGGGTGTGAGATTAGGTGGGTTAGGGTCATCGAGTTGTGGATCTAATTGACGGGCTACTGAGTGCAGATACCATGGATTACCCCCACCTCGTTTGTAGATTTTTAAGTAACAACTCCAACCATTGTAGTAAACCACAGACGTAACTAACGGGTCAACCACGGTAGAATTATTTAATTCAGGAATAGGTTTACAATTTTCTTCGGGATCGTACTGTACCTGCTGTCCTTTTGCGAGTTGGTAACCATTAAACAAGGCTGACAAGGCATCACTCACATTAAACTTGATGCTAGCCGCTGTATCTGTATAAGCGTAAGTGTCGCAATCTTGCCCCTCTGTTGTACCTTTGCCACCATTGCAGGTCACTTGCATAATGCCATCACTATTGGCTGTGGCATTATTAAACATTGAGCCGGTTTCTGCCGTTCCCATTGCTACAACGAGTTGCTCGGGAAAGATTGCTGCATATTTTCTATTACTACCGATCACTTCCCGTACCGTATCCCTGAAAACCAATGCCTGCCGCTGGTGATAATCGCCGCTTTCGGTCAGGGCTAGATGCTCGTCTATAGTCACCGCGTAAAATCCCTCCACATCTTCTACGCCGGGTTGGTCTTCAACCATCACTCGATACAAATTTTCGCCATTATTCACAAACTGGCCCGGCACAGAGAGAGCGCCATCAGTCGGTAGCGGGCCAGTGAAAACCGTCTCCCACGCTCCATCCAAGCCAGTCGCACTTGCCTGATAGCGGCTTAACACCACTGTTGGCAAGCTGCCATCACTGGTCGTGACTTTGAGCGCCAGGCCATCTGCGTCGGGATTTGGCCCGGCGGCCTGGATACTCTGGATGTGTACCGGCGAGGCAGCCGGGACGGTCAGCGCCGGTTCGACACAATCCGGGACACCGGGCAAGTCGGCTTGCACACTTACGGTTGGTCCAAACCCGTTTGGGTTGTACAGGCTGGCCGACCACAGGCCGGGCCAACGCTGCTCGCCGAGCGTTGAAACGCCCGGCTACCATAAATGAAAGCCCGCTGAAGCAGGCTGATGAACCATTTTTAGCAGTTTTCAGGCGGATTTTATTAAGCAAAGCAGGCCACGCCTGCCCTCGAATGAGAGCTTATGGCGTGACCTGTACTGAGTTGTTGAGATGGACAGCTCGGTTGGGTGCTACTGGCTTAGTTGCCCGGCCCAAGCCAGCAGTTGGTCGGCTGCCTCGACGGTGATGTGCTGCCCTTGTTGGGCCTGGACTTCATGGCTGAAGGCGTTCAACTCTTTTTTGGCTTTGTCGTTTTTGCCCTGGTTCAAATAGCCTTGCGCTTTGCTGAGTTTACCGCGTAGACTGTTACAGATGCCCTGGTTGTCAATCTGGCCTTGTTGACAGAAACCCTCCAGCCCGGCGATGAGACCCTCGATGGTGGCCGTTTCGCCAGGGGTGGAAACGGGCGTCTCCGTTGGGCCGGGAGTGGGGGTGTCGGTCGACGCAGGCGTCTCCGTTGGTAGGGGTGCGGGTGTCTCGGTCGGCGCGGGCGTATCTGTCGGGGCAAGGGTGGGTGTGTCGGTAGGCACAGGCGTGTCGGTTGGCACGAGGGTCGCCGTGTCGGTGGGCGTTATCACCATCGGGGTAGGGGTGTCGGTGGGTGTTTCGGTGGGGGTAAGGGTGGCGGTGACGGTCAGTTCCAGGGTCGGCGTCAGGGTAGGGGTGGCCGTAGCTACTACGCCGCCCAGCCAGGGTGACCAATCGGGTTGCATTGCATCCTTCATTTTTGCGCCGGGAATGAGGGGGTAGGTTTCCTGCCCGGTAGCAACATCTACCAACCCCAGTGCATCGTGGGTATCGCTCGACACTACCAACTGTGTCCCATCTGGCGACCAAGCGATAATGCCGTAATCTACCTTGAGCCATCGTTCATCTTGGGCGGTGGAATGGGTCAATTGGCGCAAATTGCTGCCATCAGCATTCATCAGGTACAGATTACCAACATTGGTCATAGAATCAGTCGCCCCAAAAGCAATTTGTTGACCATCCCGCGACCAGCGAACATTGGAGAAATTCAAATTCAAATGGGTCAGTTGAGTTACCTCGCTGCCATCAGGCTGCATGGTGTATAGGTCAGCAAAGGTGGGATGATTGCGATTTGAGATGAACAGAATCAAACTACCATCGGGTGACCAAGCCGGTGAGCCATCACATTGGATAGCCGGGGCATTATCACCCCCCACTTCATCGGTCAGGCGGGTCAAATCAGAGCCATCCAGTTTGATTTTGTAAATGGCGCAATTACTATGATGAACCACCCATTGATTATCGGGGGAGACCTCGTAAGAAAGGATTTGATGGGGCCAATCAAACAGTTTCACTGCGCCACTGCCGTCGGGATTGATGGCGTTCAGGCTAACATCCTGGCCAGCACTCTCAATCGAAAAATAAATCCGGCTCCCATCCGCTGCCCACTGGGGCCTAAACTCACGAGTGCCTGATACTAAACTATCAGTTAGGTTCGTTAGTGCTGTGCCATCAGGATTAACAATATAAAGATCTCGAACACCTTCCACTTTATCAGAAAAAACAATTTTGCTGATATTTGATACTGGCAGTAGGGTAGGACTAACCGAAGTAGGCAAAGGGGTGGGATTAGTCGTGGCCAGCGGTGTGTCGTCGGGCGTTGTTTCTGGCTGTTGAGCCGGGGTAACGATAGGCTTGAGGGTAGCATGTTGAACTACCCAGATAACGCTCCCGGCTAACAAAAGGATACTGAATAGAGCTAAAACTGTGCGAACAGATTTGATAACGTATTTCATCATAATCTCCATTACTGCATATTCTGATTGACGTAGTTCTGACCGTAATCCAAACGCTCCACCAGGTCAGGGGCTAAACCAATGCCAGGAGTGTAATCGGCGTCGGCCAGGAATTGAGCGATATTTTGAAGCTCCTGGTCGTTGAGGAGGGGCAGTCGCTTCCAGCCATTCTTCTTAGGGGCATTCGGATTATTAGGGTTGAGATCAGGGGCATCGGGGTCGTCCGGCTGTGGGTCTAATTGGCGGGCCAAATAATGCAGATACCAGGGGTTTCCCCAACCTTTGTTTTGATAGGTATCTATATAACAGCCTCCCCCGTTGTAATATAGCACAGCAGTGATTAAGGCATCGGCCGCGGTTGGTTCATCTTGGTCATCCATGGTGGGGATGGGCAGAGTGGGCGTTGCCTGGCAGCTAATAAATCGGGGGTAGTTGACCTCTTGATTTTGAGCAGTCGCATAATTGTCAAACAGCAGGGCCAGGGCATCGCTCACGTTGAATTTGATACTGGCAACCGTATCAGTATAGGCGTAGGTATCACAGGCTTGTTCTTCTGTTGCGCCTTTGTAGCCACTATCACACGTTACCTGCATAATCCCATCGGTATTGGCTACGGCATTATTCATATTGCTTTCCGCTGCACCCATAGCCAGAATCAATTCTTCGGGGAAGATTTCAACATAATCATCGTCACCCTCGATAACCTCACGAACTGCATCGCGGAAAACCAATGCCTGTCGTCGCTGGGTGACCGTATCAGTATAGAGGTTGGGTGTGTTCGGCATGTAAAAACCGTCTATATCTTCTACGCCGGGTTGGCCCTCAACCATCACCCGGTAGAGGTTCTCGCCCTCCGTCACAAATTCGCCGGGTACGGTGAGTAGGCCATTTTCCGGTAGTGGGCCGGTGAAAACCGTCTCCCACGCTCCAGCGATACCGGTGGTAGCAAATTGATAATGGCTCAGGCTGATCGTCGGCAGGCTGCCGTCCGTGCTATCTATGGTCAGGCTCAAACCGTCCTGGTCGGGAGTATCGCTCACTGTCTGAATACTCTTGATTTGGATGGGCGAGGCTGAAGGCACGGTCAACAGTGGCTCCAGGCAATTCGGGATGGCAGGCAGCGTTACCTCCGCCCGCACGCTGACCGTTGTCCCAAATCCATTGGGATTGTGCAGGCTGGCCGACCAAAGACCTTGCCGCCGACCTTCGCTTTGAATCATTTGTTGAAGTTCTTCGGGCGTAAGGTTCTCAGGATTATTTACCCCGCCCACAGCATTATGTTGGGCTAGGGTTAAAATGTCAACCGGGGCTACACCCTCGGCACTGAGGCTGGCAGTGGTAACGCCGGTGTTCATGTCCAGCAGTCCCACCACGCCAATGGTCTGCTCGTCCAATCGCCGGGCTGAGAGCAGTTCCACTGCCGGGCAGTCGGCTGGGACAGCGGTGGTCTGGCTGGCGGTGGTAATCCGGCCAGTACCGGTGTACCAGGCCACGGTGCTTGTGCCGCTGGTGGGGTCGGCGGCCAGGTCAAATTGGGCAAAGAAGAAATCCGAAGCCAAAAGGGTTTCCTGGCTCCAACTCTGGCCGTAATCGGCGCTTTCGGCCAGGACCAGGCTGTTCCCTTCTTGCCACACCATAGCCAGTTGGCCCTGGCCGCTCGCCGCCAGGCGGGGTAAGCGGTAGGGGTCCAGTTGAACCGGGGCGGCCCAGGTAAGGCCACCATCCTGGCTGGCGGCGACATACGTTTCGTCAGCGCCCAGGGCCATATTGTAAAAACTTCCGGCCAGGTAAAGCTGCTCCGGCCCGGCTGCGCTCAAATCTACCGGGTATAACTGGGCGATCAGGCTCTCAACCGGCGGCGAGCGGTCCAGCCAGGTCTGGCCGCCATCCTCGCTCTGGCTCAACCGCAGCCGGTACTCGGTGGTGTCGAACCAGGCCAGGTACAGGGTGTGGCCCACCAGCTCTAAATCCCCCTGAGCGCAAGGATGGCAGGGTTGGCTTTGGCTCCAACTTTGACCGCCATCGTCGCTGTGAGCCAGAGATATGATGTTGTAACCCTGCCAGAAGATATAAAGGCGGCTGTTCTGGTCAAGCAGCAGTTTTGCTGTTGTACCGGGGAGGTCGGGTAGGGACAATTCAGCCCAGGTCAGGCCGCCGTCGCTGCTGCGAGCCAGGCGCAGCAAGGAGGGATATTCATACTGGTTAACCCCATAAACCACATAGATGGTTCCGGTGGTGGGGTCAACGGCCAGGGCTTGCAGTCCGCCAATATGATACCCATCCTCCTGGGGGTAGCGGGTTACGGGTCGGGCAGCGCCCCAGGTTTGGCCGCCATCGGGGCTGATAGACAAAGAAATATTGTGGGCCTCAGAGCGGTATTCACTCCAGGCAGCGTAGACCTTATGGCCGGAGACAGCCAGGCGCGGCCCGGAAGTGGCATTGTGGGTAATGGAACTGGCGGCGCTCCACTGACTGGACAGCGGGGCCAGGGACGGGTTGAAAGTGGGGAGTTGAACAGTTGAGGCAAAAGTCGGGATTAGCGGCGATCCCAGGTCGGTGGCCTGGGGGTCCCGCAGGTTACGGGGCGTCTGCGGGGCGGGGGCAAAACTTACACTGCTTAAGGTTAGGCCGAGGAGGAGCAACAAGAAGCATCTTTTTAACCAGTGAATTCGAGTAGAGGTCATAAAACTTGTCCTTTTCGAGTTTTTGAGAGAGATGTTTTCCGGTAGTGGTTGTGGTGATATTCACAAGCATCTATGATACCAGACTTTAAACGATAAACAACCCCCAAATTTTGGGGGTTTTGGATTAAATTTTATCGGGGCTGACGCTATGCTTGCTATTGTTTTGCATGTGTGATAAGATTTTATTTACAATTGTTCTCAATACGGGGCGTAAGGATGGATAGAATAAGTAGTAGTTTAATTGAAGAGCTGCAATCACGGGGGATGCGGGTGACGCCGCAGCGGGCAATTATTTTTGAGGCGATTGAGAAGTTGGAAGGGCACATTACTGCCGAAGAGATTTTTGAGCAGGTGCAAAAGGTCAATCCCTATGTCAGCCTGGCGACGGTTTATCGCACCCTGGAACTGCTGCTGGAATTAAACCTGATTAACCAGACCAATTTTGGCCGCAGCCAGGCTTATTTTGCGCTCAAAGATCACGGGCCGCATCATCATTTGGTGTGCAGCGAGTGCGGTTACATCGAGGAGTTTGCCGACACCATTTTTGAGCCGATACGCACGGAGCTGGATAAGCAGTATGGCTTTCAGGCGCAGACCGATCATTTGAGCATTTTTGGGTTGTGCCGGGGGTGTCGGGAAAAGGGAGCCGGGGGATAAGCAGGTTCTCATAAAAAGAGGAGACCAAAATAGTCTCCTCTTTTTTGCGTAACTGATCAGTCCTCATGTCATTTCGAGGCCGTAGGCCGAGAAATCCTTACTGCATTGTATCGGCCTCGGAGATTTCTCCCTTCGGTCGAAATGACATGGCTGAGCAGTTGCGATTATTCTTCGGTGGGCTGCTTGGGGATACGATAAACGCAATTAGAGGCGCCGTTGGCAATACAGGCAACTTCCTCTACTTTATAAAGCTTGCCGGTGGTCCAGGCCATAGCTTCCATGAGCACGCCCATAGTGGTGTAGCAGCAGGGTTTATCGTGGGCGGGCCGCCAGCGGCAGGGACATTCGTCAACGACAAAATAAAAGGCATCCTCTTCGTCAATCAGCGAGGTGGGCTGGTTGACTCGCTCGACGGCGGCATTGGCCATCCGCTCTAAAATGAGCTTCATGCGGGTCTTTTCGGGCAGGGCCTTTAAAGCAACCCCCACCAGACCCAAAATGGCTGGCTGGTCTCTTAGCCCAAATTGAAAGGTGGCCCGGCCGATGCGTAAAAGCATCGCCCGCGCCCCGCGCGGACCATAAAATTCTTCAACTGCCTGTTGGACCGCCCCATACTCAGCAAAAGTGGCCTTCATTTCAAGGTCTTTGGGGGGGTAATTGTTGATATATTTACTCAAGCCGCCGGCGTTCAAAACGGCTTTAGTCCCGTTTTCCCCCATAACTTCTTCAATGGCGTCGAGCAAAACGCGCAAGGCCGCATTGGGCATTGGCCGTTCTTCGGGCATGGACTCACCTCCCTGAGACTGTTGATGGTTGTGTGAGCTTATTATACACAATCTTGAAGAATCGGGCTAATCTATTTTAACACAGCCAATGCGCTGCTGTAGTTCTCCAGAAAAGTTTTCGTCACTGAAATAGGTAGCAAGTAGCAGGGTAGCAGGTAACAAATTGCTACTTTGCTACCCTGCTACCTTGATCGTTGAGAAAGAATTTTTCTGGACACCTATATTTTCAAAAAGGTAACAGGTAACACGCCCTTCGGCGTACCCGAAGGGGTGAGGTCGCAGGGCCGCGTATCTTCGGCGGTCGGCGGTCAGCCGTCGGCGGTCTATTTTCAAAGGAGTCGTCACGAGCGTTGCGCACACCACCGATAATGAAAATACCCCCTCCCCAACCCTCCCCCGCTGCGGGGGAGGGGGTTAGCCAGCTTCCCCCGCTGCGGGGGGACTGAGAGGGGTATTTTCGGAGCATCAGCGGGTGCGCCGCCGCCACTCCTCTTTTAATTCCAGGGCGGATAAATCGTTTTCTACGTCGAGGAAATCTTTGAGCAGGCGATGAAATTTAGCGGCTTCATCGAGCATGGGGAAATGTTTTGAGTCAGACAGACCAATTTGGCGGATATTGAGCCAACTGCCGTTGAGGTCGCGGGTAGGGTTGGGGTCAATGACATCATCTTTCTCGCCGTAAACGGCTAACAACATGGCGTTGTCGCGCTGGCTCAAGCTTTGAATGTGACTTTTTACATCCACTCTGGCTACGGATTGGATGCTGAGGCTGATGGCGCCCTCACCCGCTTTTTCAGCTTCTTTTTGGACTTCTTTATAAGTAATTTGTCGCCACCACATAACTTTGGCAATAACCGAATTATTGGCAAAATCAATCAGTTTGCGATTGATGCAATCTGGGTTCATGGGCAGGCTGACGGCCATCACTTTGCGGACGCTGTCGGCATAGTTAACGGCATATTCCAGGGCAACACTGGCGCCGAGGGCATGGCCGATAATCGGCGCTTCGCGGATGCCCATGTTCCCCACAAATTCATGGACCAACTCCACGTAATCGGCCACGGTGTAGCGTGGTCTCGATTTGTCGGAATCGCCAAAACCCCATAAATCGAGAGCGTAGGTGCGATGTTTATCGGATACGGCTTCCATAGTGGGCATCCAGTAGCGCCAGGAGCCGAGCCAGCCATGCAAAAATAGGACAGGTCGCCCTCGTCCAAAAGCTTCGTAGTGTACCAGACCCCCATTTATGACGACTGCACTCATGCCTTAACCCGTGTTACAAGAAGAGAAATAGCCAAATTGGATTACGAGTTAAAAGTTTACTATCTTTTGTTACTCAAATCAAGTCGAGCAGGTTTGTTTCTACAGCTTGCCATATTTGCGCAAGATTTTGTTGACCCGGTTAATTAACTCATCAGGCGCAAAAGGCTTGAGAAAATATTCCTCTGCGCCCAGGTCAAGCCCGGTGCTTATCTCTGCTTCCTGGCCTTTGGCCGATAGAAATATCACCGGAATATCTTTGGTTTTTTCCTGCTGCTTTAAGGCTTTACAAGCCTCAAACCCGGTCATTTTGGGCATCCGCACGTCCATTAGAATCAAATCGGGCTTTACTTCCAAAGCTTTTTTGACGGCTTCTTCGCCATTAGGAACTTCGACAACCTTAAAGTCGGCAATTTGTAAGGTGAAGACAATAAGATCACGGATATCTCGTTCATCTTCAGCGACTAAAATCAAAGCTTCGCTCATGCCCGCTCTGTACTCCTATTTACAGTTACTCGTTTTCTTTGACTTCGCCAGGATCAAACTTGCCCATCGTTCTCATAATTTCGGCCACTAAAGCGTCGGTTACAAAAGGATGTTTCATTTTAGCCCAATTTTCTCGTCCCAGCATTTTTACCAGATTATTTTCCGGGAGCAGGGTGGGTCGGTTTACAATTCCCATAATCGGCGACTGCTTGGGGGCGACAAGCTGGCGTAATTGAGAAATGACAGTAGCGCCATCTACATCGGGCATATTTAAATCAATCAGGATCAAATCGGGCTGGTGGCCGGTGGCCGAATCAAGCGCCTGCCGGCTGTTGAAGGCCCGCTGCACTTTGTAGCCGCCTATCTCCAACATCTCTTTAAGCCACTTGACCGTAGCCTGATCGTCGTCTACGACCAGGATATGGTAGCGCCCATTTCTGGAGAAGACCGGTCCGGCTGTGCCAATTTCCTGGGTGTCGCCCGTCGCTACAGTCAAAGCCATGCGTACCCGTTCTAAAACCTGGGCTTCGGCAAAAGAAGTGGCAATGTAATCAACCACTTCTATCGCCAAATCGTGGCTGTTTTCATCAACGGTGAGCGCCGAAACAAGGATGGGAATGGCCCCGGTTATTTCATCCCGCTGTAATTGTTCCAGCAAAGAGAAACCATCCTCATTTTTTAGAAAAAGGTTCAGGATAATTAAATTGAGACGCGGGTGAGCCTGCCTGGCCAGGGCAAGGATATTTTCACTTGTTTCGGCAGCGACGATAATCTGGCAGCCGGCATTTTCCAGGGCTGATTTTAACACCGGGGTAACGGCTGAATTATCGTCAATGAGCAACACTTGAGGTTGCGCCTGGACTTCATCAGGCAAGAGATGCTCCTGGTTTAGATCCAAAGGGAGGGTAAAGCTAAAGGTGGTGCCGACATCCAACTGGCTTTTAACCCAAATCTCGCCGCCCAGCATTTCGACAAACATCTTGGTAATAGATAACCCCAGGCCGGTCCCATCTACCACCTGCACCTCGGTGCGCTCGGAGCGGAAAAAGCGGTCGAAAACGTACTGAATATCTTTTTCCACAATGCCAATGCCGGTATCCTGAACATCAATCTGCATCAAACCCTTATCGGTGGCCCTGGCATAGACCACAATATCCCCGCCTTCGGGGGTATATTGCCAGGCGTTGCCAATCAAATTGACCAATATCTGCGTTACCCTGGCTCTGTCGGCGTAGACGTGGGGCAGCTTGTCGGGTAGATTGAGGGAGAGATTCATGGCCTTTTTGACCATCTGTCCCTCGAATGAAATAGCCACTTCCCCAATGAGATCAATAATATCCAATGCCTCAAGTTCCAGGTTGATCCGTCCGGTTTCGATGCGTGAAATTTCCAGAATATCATTGACCAGTTCGGTCAGGCGGTTAGCATTGGATTGAATAACTTGCACAAAGCGGCGTTGAATAGGATTCAATTCACCCACTTGCTTACTGCCGGAAACCAGCAGGTCCGCATAACCTTTGATGGAGGTCATGGGGGTGCGCAGCTCGTGAGACACGGTAGAGATAAACTCGTTTTTAATCCGGTCAATTTCAACCTCGCGGCTGATGTCACGCAAGAGGGCCACCACACTGGGCTGCTCGTCGGGGGCCAATGTTACCGGGGCCAGGATGACGGCAATCACTTGATTACCGGCTTCAACTCGAAATTCGGCGGAGTTTTCGCCCGCTTCAAGCGCAGCCAGCGATTTCAAAAGCTGCTGGTAGAACAGGTAGGTCAAGCCTGGCTCGTCGGCCTCAGGTAGCTGTTCCAAACTCTGCTGGATCGAGAGGTTCTCTAAATTTTCGGCCTCAATGTTTAGAATTTCCGCCGCTTTGGGGTTGACCAAAACTATCTTGCGCCGGGCATCCAGCACCAGCACGCCATCGGTGATGCCTTTCAAGATGGCCTGGTTTTTGGCGGCTTCGGCCTGCTGCGTGCGAAGCATCACCCCCAGGCGCTGGGCCTGGTCGGTAATCAAGCGATAGAGTTCGGCATTGTTGATCGCCGTTGCCACCTGCGCCCCGGCCGCTACCACCAATTTGAGATGATCTTCGGTAAAGTAATTGATTTCGGGATGGAAAAGCAGCAGCACACCCAACACATCTTCGCCGGTGATCAACGGCACAGCCAGCGCCGAGCGGCGATCAGGCGTTTCTTTCATCGTTACCCAGTCAGGATCAAGCGACAAATCGGGCACAATCCGGGGCTGGCGGGTTTCAATGATTTTGCCGGCCAGACCGTAGCCGGGCCGGTATTGGGTTCTGTGGCCGCCCCGGCCCAGCGGTCTATCGCGCCCCAGGGCAGCGCGGTAGATCAGGTTGCCTGTTTCATGGTCAAGCAGCAGGATGGAGCCATGCGAGATACCGACGGCTCGATTAATCAAACTAAGCGCCTCTACCAGCACTCGATCCAGATCAAAACTGGCGGCCAATTCACGGGTAATTTGATACAGCGCGCCTACCCGGTCGCGTTCCTCGGTCAGGTGTTGTAAGGTTTGGGCTAACTCTTCGGTCCGCTGGGCGACCCGCCGTTCCAACTCTTCATTAAAGAGATTGAGGCGCTGGACCAACTGAGCATTACGCACCGCTACAGCGGCCTGGTTAGCCACAAAAGACAACAATTGAATATCGCGTTCATTAAAGTTACGAGCCGCCAGATTACAAACAAAGATAGCGCCGTTAATTTCATTTTGCGCCTGGATGGGCGCCCCCAGCACAGCCCGGATGCCCAACGGCAAGGCCAGTTTGTAGTGGCCCTGGACCGGCTGCGAGCTAACCACCCCGCCATTACCTTTAATGGGAGCATGCGGCTCGCTAACAACGGGGGCTGAAGTGCCCAAAACGATTGGCTGGCCTGTTTTAATGATCTGGCGGGTCAAACCGGCCCATAACGGCTCTTCGTCTGCCGGAGACGGGCTTATCTCCAGGGATTCTCTGGCTTCGTTTAGAATCAATTGGGCTACGGCGTCTTCGGTATTGAGCGCGCCGTCAATCATGTAGGTTTTGGTTTCTTCATCCCAAAACAAAATCGTGCCAATTTGGGTATCGGTTAGAGTGAGGGCGTTGCTGACCACCGAGCGCATCACCTGGCGCACGTCCAGCAGGCCCGTCACTTCAACGCCCAGCCGGTAGAGATGCTGCATCTCGTTGGCCCAGCGGCGAGTATCTTCCAGCAAGCGGGCGTTGTCAATGGCTACGGCGGCCAAATCAGCCAGGGTCGTAACCAGTTTGAGCGTATTTTTATTGTGAATGACGAGTTCAATGGCTAGAATACCGATGACGCTGGCCTCGGTTCTCAGCGGCACATAGGTCACATCGTCGGGAAAAGGTAAACCGTAATGGGCAATATCATCAGCTTTGCCGGCGCTGCCGCCGATTACCAACACCTGCCCCGATTGAATGACCGAGGCGAACGGTTCTGAATCGGCGGAAATGGCGCTTTTATTGAACAGCTCAACCAGGAAGGTGGGAATATTTTTGGTATCGGCGATTTTAACGGTATTGCTGTCGTAATCAATCAGCCAGATGGAGCCTTTGCTTTGCCCTACCAGCTCAAATACGGCATCCAAAACCAGGTTTAAAACCTCGTTCAGACTCAACGCCCGGTTGATGGACTGCGCCACCTGAGTCAGCGCGGCCAATTGGCGTACCTGCTGCCGGGCCTCTTCAAACAGCCGGGCATTTTGCAGCGCCACCGCTACCTGGCTGGCAAAGGCCAAAACCACCTTGGCGTCTTCATTGGTAAAGAAGTCGGTTTGAGCATAGCTGTCAACGGCCATTAAGCCCAACACGTTGATGCCATAGGTCAGCGGGACGCCCAGCCAGCTTTTAATCCGATCGTGGGGTGGCTGAGCAAAAGCTTCCGGGTAGGCCAGGGACGCATTGCCGACAATGAGCGGCTCCTGGGTTTCGATGACCCGGCGGCTGGGGTTGTCGCCTTCCATGGAAAAGGTTAGCCCAATCACCTGCTGGCTGTCTTCCCATCCCCGCCCACCGATGATGACCAACTGATCCTCTTGCAACAACTGGACGCTGGCGCTGTCGTAATCAATGACCTTTGCCAACTCCTGAAGGACAATGTTCAACAGTTCATCAAAATTGACATGCGAGCTAATAGATTCGGCCACGCCGCGTAGGGTATCGGCCAGACGCCGGCGCTGCTGTTCCGATTCAAAGAGCCGGGTATTTTCAATAGCCGCGGCGGCGTGATTGGCAAAAATCTCCAGCGTTTGGACCAGCAAGCTATCAGGTCGTTCATTTAGCTCAGGGTTTGCCACCGCCAGCAAGCCAATAATGTTATCGTCCGTATCGGTTAAGGGGACAAACAAGACATCCCCATTTTGCCAGGCATTTGTTTTTTCGGGCGTGGGGCTGAGGATTAATTCTTCAGTTTCGTCAAAGAGATAGGCGAGCGGGCTGGGTTTTTCAACCAGCGGCATGTCTAATTTGCCCTGCCACACCGCCATATGCTCAGCCGGGATAAAGTAGGAATTGCTTAACCGGAATTCGTCACGCATGATGGCTTGCAGGTTAGCCAGAGGTTGTTGAGCCTCCTGTTGCAGCGTTTGCATCTGGGCAATGGGAATTCCCGCGCCGACTTTGGGCCGGATCATGGCCGGTTTTCCTTCAATCAAACTGATCAAAACCACGCTGTAGCCCACTGTCTCGGCAATGGCGTAGGCTACATCTTCCAGAATTTCGGGCAGGGGACGATTGGTGCGGAAAGCATTGCTAATTTCCGAAAGCCGGGCCAGTTGGTCAGCCCGGCGATTAGCCCGTTCACGCTCCCGTTTTTGCTCCTGGTAAGCCTGGGTATTGCCGATCGCTACGGCGGCCTGGTTAGCCAGCGCCTCCAGCGAGTGAAGCTGCTCGTTATTAAAAAAGTTAAGCTGCTGGCTCTCTAAATTTATCACCCCGGCCGGTTGTTCACCGTATAAAATAGGGACGACAACTTTGGAGCGGGTGTCGCTGTTAAGGCTGAGGGAATCTTCATCTTTAGACACATCAGGGACTAAGATGACCTGCCCGGTCTGCAAAGCCCGCCTGATGGCCCCTTGCGCGGCTAAAGCTGTTTTGGGGTAAAGTTTAGGGGCGCCGGTGGGCCAGCCCTGCTCTTTATGGGCCACCAGATGGCCGGTCTGAGCATCATACAGATTAACATTGCCGAAATCGGCTTGGGTGATCCGGATAGCCTCTTCCAGTACAATATCCAAAATTCGATTCAGCTCAAAGGTTTTGTTTAGCTCACCGCTGACACGCTGTAAGCCGGTTAGTTCATTGATCCGCGTTTGAAGTTTTTGGTCGGTAGAGTTAAAGAGCAGCGCATTTTCAATAGCAATATTAACCTGGCTGGCTAACGATTGGGCCAGCCAGATTTCATCTTCGGTAAAGGCGACAGGATTGGCCGAGCAGAGTTGAACCAATCCGGTAACTTTATCTCGGCTGACCAGCGGAATAGCCACCATCGCTCCATAATTTTGCTGCTTTAACCATTCAACCTCGTGGGGGGCCGTTTCAAGATCTTTCAGGCGAACTGTCAGCAGGGTTTGCTTTTTCAGGGCGGTTTGTAAAGCCGGAAATTTAGTCACGGCTAGCGGCAGGGTGGTCGAGTCCCCATGAGGTGGATGATGATTGCCGGGGGCCGGTTTAAGGTACTGTTGAAGTAAGGTTAAGGTTGCGTTCGTCGCGTCAAAGTTGTAGATAGCACAGCGGTCGGCGGAAAAGGCGTCAGCCATCTGGCTGCTCAAATCACCCAGCAGCTCCTCATAGGATAAGGTGGAAGATAGCTCTCGGCTGGCGTCGTACAACAACGATAATTTGGATAAATTATTTTGAGCTTCTTGAAACAGTCGGGTGTGGTCAATAGCAACCGCAGCGTGATTAGCCACGACTTCCAGCACGGTTACGTCGGTACTGTCGTAGGCGCTGATAGGGGCGGCGACCAATTCCAGGGTGCCCAATAATTTGGCCCCAATTTTGAGCGGTACCCCCAGATAAGAGCGATAGGGAAAGTGGGCCAGGCCCACTCTGGGGGTTACCTGGCTGTAACGATGGGTATCGTCAATAAGCAGCGATTGCTGATGCGCCGCAATCCAGCCGGTGTACCCTTCGTTAAGACGGTAGGTGCGGTCGTAAGCCTGGGCATCGGGACTGCCATAAACCATACGCAAAGCCGTGCTTAAGCTTCTTGTTTGAGGATTCCAGAGGCAGATTTCAGCCGCGTCAAATTGAAAAACGTCTTTCAAATCTGGAATTTCCAAAATGGCCCGGCACACGGAGTCGACATCCATCAGGTGTAGTGAGTTATTCAAAGTTTGGCTTATTTGACTAAGAATGGTTAAGGCTTGACTGCGGTCACGTTTTTGGCGGGTCAGGTTAGCCTGATTAATGATGACCGCCGCCCCGGATTGATTGACCAGGTCAATCAACAACTGTTCATCCTGAACTGAAAAAGCGGATTGATTCAATTTATCGGCTGCGATGAACACGCCGGCCACCAGCTCAGCCGGAGCAGCACTTATGGGCACAGCCAGGGCGGTATGGTGCGGCCAATCAGGCTCAATAGAATTATCGTCCTGGAGGTTATCCAACCGCACCGGCTGGCTCGATTGGGCCACCAGACCGGCCAACCCCACGCCTATAGCCCGTTTCGTGAAATGAGGCTGGCTATTATGACTCGGCCAGGAGAAGTAGGGGAGCAAACACTGTTGCCGCTGCTCTAAAATATAGAGATAACCAGCCTGGGCTGCCAGCGTTTTGGCCCATTCCTGGGCCAGTTTGTCCAATCGAGAAGCAATCTCAGGCCAATGGGAAGAGAGGGACTGGGTGGAATTCGGGTTGGACTCCGAGGAGTCGCCGAAACTAAGTTGATTTTGGGTGACGTTGGCCGTGCTGCTCATTGCCAATCCTTGGGTGCGGTAAATAACCCTCAGGCTGTCTGCCCAGGGCTGCCCCTTTACAAACATAGATTAACTTGATAAGGTTCAAAAAATCAATAAGAAAATGGTCAACTCGACCAGGATAAATGGGTCCTATTCTACAGGCGGACAGCCGTTGTTCTGCCGCCGGTTTTCAGCCGCATCCTCCGTAATTTGCACAATATCGGCAAAGGGGCCGTTTTTGCTGGAAACAACACCCACGGCTATTTTCATAAAGTCGGCTTTTTGAGTTACACCATCAATATCTTTGTAGGTAATATGACCCCGTTCACGGTCAGGAAAAGAATAGAAGACGTTGCACTCGTCGTTAAAACGCTTGGTAATCGCCTGGCAAATATGGGGCGCAGCTTTATCCGTCGAGATAATAATGAAATCGTTGTCCGACGCCTGGCCGATAAAGTCATTCAAAGTGCCGTGTTTTTCAACCGACTCACGCATGATATCGGCCAGGAAGAGCAAAACTTCGTTCACCTGGATGGGGCCGTAGACCTCTTTAAAGGCATTGATATTGCGGATGCCAAAATAGAGGAGCGTCCATGGTTCCGGCGAGTCTTTGACCCGTTTGAGCTGCTCTTCAATCAGTTTGCCGGCCGGCAGGTTAGTGACAGGGTGGGTCAGGGCTTCGCGCAACGAGCGGCGGATGGCCCCTTCGACACGCAGCTTGAGTTCCTCAATATCAAACGGCTTGGTGATGTAGTCGTCTGCGCCCAGTTCCAGCCCGGCAATTTTGTCGCTCCGTTCATCTTTTTGGGTTAAAAAGATGATGGGGACATAGCTGGTACGGGTATTGTTGCGTAAACTGCGGCAAACCTCATAGCCATCAATATCGGGCAACTGGATATCCAAAACAACCACATTCGGCAGTTTTGTCCGGCAGGTATCCAGGGCATCATTCCCCCGGTTGGCCACCAGAACTTCGTACCCCTGCGAATCGAAATAGATGCGTAACATCTTTGAAATATCAATGTCGTCTTCGACGACCAGGATGCGGCCTTTCCCCATATCGTACCTCGCTCTTGAGAATCACATTTTGGAATATGTTATAAGTTGGCCCATTTCAGTTGAGCCTGTTTTTCCGCGGCGCGGCGATGGTGAGCATTGTGAATAATCTGGTCAATTCTTTCTTCGCTAAGGGCCAGCTCAAAGCTGCGAAAGCCGCTGATTTTAAAGCCATGTCTGGCTGCCATCGCCCCCATCGTTTCCACTTGTTCAAGGCTGATTTCTTTGCCCAGGGTGTAACTTTGGTAGCGACCTTCAAGCGCCAGGCAAATGGTTTCGGCCATACAGGCAAAGGCCATGCCCGCCGGAAAGCCAAAATCAAAGTTGAAATTAACCGGGCCGGGTACTTTCACCATCCCACCTTCAATCACCAGTACATCGTCTCGTTGCTCAACCACGCGCCGGGAAACATCACGCGGGCGGGCGACATCACACACAATCGCGCCACTTTTGAGGTGGTGCGGCTCAATGACAGCTTCGATGGCATTGGTTACAGTCAGCACCATGTCGGCTTGCTGTAAATGCTGCATCTCGGTGCTGATTTGCACTTCAGCGCCACCCTGCTGTTCCGCCAGGTGTTGGACTTGCCGCAGCGCTTCCGGGTTGCGGCCCACCAAAATAAGCCGGGAAACATGCCGGGCCAGCAGTTGGGCGCATACCCGGCCAATGGAGCCGGTGGCTCCCACAACTGCGCCGGTAGCCGCAGCCGGGTCAATTCGCAAGCGTTGGGCCGCTTTGAGGGTGGCGTCTACGGCAACAGCGACGGTGTAACTGTCGCCGGTGGTCACAGGAATATCCAGGTGTTTTGATATGGTCAACCCGGCATCGCCTACCACGGAAGTGAACCCGCCCAACCCCAGGATTTTTGCGCCCAATTTCTCGGCTAATTTGCCGGTGGCAATGATTTTTTTATACACTGTTTCCGGGGGCAAAGAAACCATTTGCCGGGGGGTCAGCGGGCAGGCGATAAACCAGCCTTCAATTTCTTTGCCGGTCGCTTGAGAAGTTATACCCGTAATATGAGAAATGTAAAGCGGGGGGAAGTAACGGGACAGGTATTCGATGGCCGGTTCGGGCAAAAGTTTGGCCAATACGGGAAATTTGCGCTGCGCGTCTCGTTTGGGGTTAACCGGGTGAATGATAAAGGCAAAGTTGTCCATCTTACCCCGCCGAGTTTACCAATTCTTGTTCGGTCATAGGAGTATGGGCTGGGGGCAATTCATTGTGGTACATTGCCACGTGGCCGGCATTGGGATATTGGTGATGGTCGCTATCCTCATATTTCACATTTTTGGTAATGATAGTTCGGTCCTGTTTGGCAAACAGAACCACATCTGAGTCAATGGAGCGGGCCGGAAACACCACGTGACCGGAGCCAATGCGGCAGTTATGGCCCACACAGCCGCCAATCACCGGCAGCCCAACCTCGTGCAGTTCGCCTTTATGAAACACTTTGACCGGATTTTTAATCGGGCTGCCCATGATGTTGACATCGGTAAAGGTATTGCCGGCCCCAATAAAGGTGTGGCGGCCCACCACGCTCAATTGCAAACAGGTATTCTGAGCCACCATCGAGTTTTCCATGAGGGTGGTCATGAACAGGGCAGCGCGAAAGCCCAGGTAAGAGCCATCGCCGACAACGCTGAGCAGGAGTTGAACGCCCTGCATAACATTGACATTATTACCGATAATCGAGGCATTAATCACCGAACCGGGGCCGATGGTCACGTTATCGCCAATGATGGTCGGCCCTTGCACTATCGCTGCCGGGTCAATTTGGGTATTTTTGCCCACAATTACCAGGGCTGAAGAGGATAAAAATTGTTTGCGCTCCAGCAACGACCGCCACAATACTTTGAGCATGGTCGGAAAATCGTCCAGCGATTTTTCGATGCGGGCTCCGTGGGCAAAAACCCCAAAGATGCAGTTGGCCATAAAAATATGCACCCAGTGTTCAATGGACAGGAAAGCTCGCAGCGGGACGTTAAAGCCCAGGTCGCCCCGTTCATTAGCCATGTAGGTGGGCACGCGGTAGTAGCCCATTTCTCTGGATTGGGTGTCTATGACCAGAGGCTGGGGCTTGGTGGTGGCAAAACTGGCTCCGTCGGGGTAGTAAAACAGGTCGGCCAGATACAGGTCATTTTCCAGGCGGATGTCGTCCTGCAAAGGCAGGGCATGCGTCACAATCGCCTGGTCGTTGGGGGAAAAAGCAACTTGAGCAGGCCGGCCTGCTTGCCGGGCGCTGGTAATGAAGGCTTCAATAAAAGGGGCGTCGAAGAAGAGATTATCGCGGTAGACCAACAACTCACCGGAGAGGATATGACTGGGAAAGGCGCCAATCTCTTCGAGGGAGTTGCACTCCAGTTCTTCCCGGCAATAGGTGCTGAGCACATCTCGCTGATGCAGCCACAGCGGCTTGTTCATAATACGCAAGTCACGCGCAGGCTCGTTGAAGGGCGAAATGTGTGTTTGATTCCGGATGATAATCTTCTTCATCTGTTAGAGTTCAAAAAAGGGTAACGGTTCAAGTAAGCAAGAATGAACAGTCACCAGAGTATAGCTAATTAACGGTCGCAAATTTAAAGGAAAGAAATTCCGCTAAATAGTTATTAAAGGCCTGGGGTTCGTCGAGCATAGGAAAGTGCCCTGAACCCGACATCATTTTTACCCGCGAAATTGGCGCGCTTCTGGCAATCAAATTGGCCTGATTAGGGGCAACTACATTGTCACTCACGCCATAAATACCCATCACCGGCGTGGTCATGCCCGGTAATTGCGCGCTCAAATCGGTTTTATGCAATGAATTGATGCTCGAAAAAAAAGCTTCCAGAGTGGTTCGAGAAAGATCGCGGGTAATCATGCGGTACCACTCATTCCAATCTTTCACCAGCAAAGGGGAGAAAGCTTTTATCCCCAATTGTAGGGCTACCGGCAAATGCCAGACAATCGAAGCAATCCAGGGTTTACCGGCCAGACGGAGGAAGATATTGAGCGAGTCGCCGACGATAGGCGAGCCAACCACAATGACTCGCTGCACTCGCTTTGGCTTGGCTAAGGCCAGGCACATGGCTACCGTTCCGCCCATCGAATGGCCGACAATGGGGGCCGTTTCAATCCCCAGCCGGTCCATAAATTGGTCAACCAGCCC
Source organism: Anaerolineales bacterium (assembly GCA_015075405.1). Lineage (GTDB taxonomy): Bacteria > Chloroflexota > Anaerolineae > 4572-78 > J111 > DSQQ01. The sequence goes on along the minus strand of JABTUK010000001.1, from coordinate 1,292,652 downwards.
CACAAAATCATTGACATGATAGCTGCTGCGGCGCTTGCCCGAATCGCCAAAGCCCCAGAAATCCAGGGCATAACAGCGATATTCAGTTTTAAGCGTTTCCATCGTTTTGAGCCAATAACCCCAGGAGCCTAACCAGCCGTGCAAAAGAATAACGGGTTGTCCGCGACCATAGGCCTCATAGTGAACAATTCCCTGGTCTGTAACTATCGAACTCACGGGGTAGCCTCATCCTACGGAACACTCAATTTGAGCGGGTCCAAATTTTTTTAGAAATAGATGCCTTTCACAAAAATTATGCTTCGTCGCCCTGCATATTCTCTAAAATGGAGTAAAGCAGTTCTAGCAGGACCGTTTTGACACTTTCTTTGTCGCGGGCAACACAAGAGAGAACTTTAATCTCTTTTTCTATCTTCAGGGCAATTCTCAAATCGTCGGGCGACCAGGCATCGGGTAAATCTTGTTTGTTGGCAGCCACCACATAAGGGGTAGAAGCATACCCTCTAAAAACCTCCAAAATGTGCTTGGCTTCCCGGAAAGTTTCGGGTCTGACACTATCTACCAGCACAATGAACCCCAGCATCCCCTCCGATAAAATCTCCCACATAAAATCGAAACGTCTCTGCCCGGGGGTGCCAAACAAATACAGCACCAGGTCATCATCTACCGTAATACGGCCAAAATCCATGGCTACGGTAGTCTCCTCCTTAACCCGCTCCGCATCGCTAGAGATTTTTCTTTCGGTGGTGACAACGTCAATTTCGCTGACGCTGCTGATGAACTCAGTTTTCCCGGCACTAAAGGGACCCGTGATGACCATTTTTACGGTTTGCATCGGATCGGCCTACCTCATAGAGACTTTGAATTATTTGAATTTGTTAGAAATAAGAAACAGAGTGTGTCCAAATTCTTATTTCTAAATTTTTTGGTTTGAAACCCAGATAAATAAGCTGGGGTTGTTCTTGAAAAGAGCTAAATACGTCTGATTCGATCAATGAGTTTGGTCACAACGCTGCGTTTTTCAGCAGGGGATTGGCTGGCCGCTTTTCGCCCGGCCCGAGTCAGAGGCGTAAGGGTCTTCTTTTGTTGTTCCAATCCTTCGGGCCGGATAATTTCTACCAGCCCGGCTTGCAGCATGCCATAAACAATTTTTCTAATCTGGAACTCGTCCATATTATTGTTCATGGCAATTTGTTTGACCGAATTACGCGGATGGATATGGGAGATAACCCGCCAATCATCCTGAGTTAGCTTGACGTCCCGCAGCGGTTTGTCGGTAATTTTTAGGGCAATCATCCCCAGGTCGGGCAGTTCATCTTGCAGTTTTTCAAACTGCTCGATGCGCCGGCTGCCTTCCAAAATCACATTATCAAGGTTAAGCGGAACGGTAATGCGATCATTGGCGGGCAAAGCATCTTGCTCAAAAAAGAAGTCGCCATCGGTCCAGGTGAAAAGATCATACACAATTTCCAGCATATAATCTTTAACGCCCTGAACAATGTCATCTCTCGACACCATGCGGGCATCCATCAAATATTTGCCCATCACCCTGTCGGACGAATTACCAGTCTGACTGTTAATGGCTTCGGCTTGTTCCCTGGTGAGTTTACCCGTTTTTAGAAGCATGGCGGCCAGATGCCCCTCTTGGGTATTGGTAGCAGCATACACCAGTCGGCCTTCTCTAAAATAAAGCGCCGCATTCTGGTTGGGGCTGTTGATACTTAGCTTCCCGGTTTTTCGAGCCAAATTAACCAGGTTTAGGAGTTGCGTGGTGCTAAAGTCGCGAAGATTTCCTTTTAACGCCATTGCTACTTACCGTGTCCTTGAGGGCACTCTGTAGATTTTTAGGATGGCCTATTATACCCGCTCAAAGAGTTTGAGTCAACCTTCCAAATGCACGTTAACATGGTGTAAAACAGGCCGCACCTTCAGGCGCGGCCAAAGTTGCAGTATGGGGCAGGTTGGATTTCGGCAAAAAGCTCAGAGTAGCCTCGTGTTCCGCGTGGAGTTATTAATAGCCAGAATCAGTGGATGCAAATTTCCCGTAGGGTGGCTCCCTATGCCGCCCGCTGACGCATAGGAATGCGCCAGCTACGGTGAAAAATTGGATCTACTGAGAATAATCTATGATGCTGAGCCTGCTTTTATTAATATAACACGCTCACTTTAAGAATCCAATAGAGCGAAAGTCCCACAATCGTCTCCCCTATTCTCTTTGCAAATTTGAACTTGCTTCTACCTCATGCTATTATAGACCTACTATAATCCTGGTGACCGGCTTTTTCCCTGCGAAAGGGCCAGAAAAGCTGACCTGTCGAGCCACATCCATAGTATCTGTTTTTATGATTCAGCTTGCCCTATCTCGTAATTCAATACCTACCAAACAACCGGTTTGGATAGATTCGCGGCCCAAGTTGGTCAACCTGATTAAAGAACTGGCTAATGAACCGTTGCTGGCGGTTGATACGGAAAGCGACAGTCTTTACAGCTACTTTGAAAAAGTTTGCCTGATCCAATTTTCCACTCCCTACGCCGATTACCTGGTAGACCCTCTCAGCGTTGATGTGTCTAGTTTGGCCCCGCTTTTTGCTGATCCGGCCAGTCAAAAAGTATTCCATGCCGCCGAGTATGACCTGCTCAGCCTGAAACGTGATTATAACTTTACCTTTACCAACCTGTTTGACACCATGCTGGCCGCCCGCATCCTCGGCTGGCCGCGTTACGGTTTGGGGCCAATTTTAGAAGAGTATTTTGGGGTAAAGCTCGACAAGCGATTTCAACGCCACAACTGGGGCCAGCGCCCTCTCAGCCAGCAAGCTTTGGATTATGCCCGGCTGGACACCCACTACCTGCTGCCGCTCCGCGAGATTCAAATAAAACAATTAAAGGAACAAAAACGCTGGCAAGAAGCTCAGGAGGCGTTTGAGCGTCAAACCCAGGTTCAGCCTACCCACAAGGTATTTGACCCCAATGATTTCTGGCGGATTAAAGGCAGCAGAGACCTTGACGCGCAACAGCAGGCTATTTTGCGCGAACTGTTTATTATGCGCGATAAAATTGCCCGGAAAATTGACCGTCCGCCCTTTAAAGTGATAAATGATCTGGCTTTATTGCACTTAGCCAAAGAGCAGCCCCGCACGGAGCGCGCTTTACAAGAGATCAAAGGGTTGGGGGCCAAACTTCTCCAGCACGATGCCCAGCATATTCTCAAAGCAATTCAAGAAGGCTTGACCGCGCCGCCGCCGCAGTATCATTCTAACCACCATCGCCCCGACGAAGACACTGTAATTCGCTATGAATCGCTGCGCCAATGGCGTAATATGCTAGCCGCCGAGCGCGGCGTGGAACCGGATGTGATTATCAGCAACAATGCGCTGATGGACATTGCCCGCTACAACCCTCAAACGCTGACGATGCTGGCCCATCTGGGGGTACTGGGCAACTGGCAGTTTGATAGGTACAGCCAGGCCTTACTCGATGTGCTAAAAAGTGTCCCGGTTCAGTCGCATTAACCGAACCTCTGGATTTAAAAAGCTCACCCCAAAGCCTTATCCCCAACCTTCTTTACAATTTTAGTAATGTCAATAGCTCGCTTAGTTGGCGAATGGTGATAATGCCGGGCGGTGGGTCGCTATCCCCCTCAATATTCAGAAAAATAGGCGTCAGCCCGGCGTCTTCGGCCCCGCGTATGTCCGCGATCAAACTGTCGCCGACAAACAAGGTTTGTTCCGGCAATACACCGCCAGCCAGATCGAGAGCAGCCCAAAAAATCTGCTTGTCTGGCTTGTGATAACCGGCTTCCTCCGACACCAGCGTAAAATCAACTTGCTCATCCAACCCGTACCGTTCGATTTTTCCGCGCTGCAAGGTGGTAAAGCCGTTGGTCAAAATGCCAACTTTGTATTTAGCCCGCACCGCCGCCAGCACGGCCGGTGTCTCCTCAAAAGGGATGGCTTCGTTCAGTACCAGTTCATTCCAGCCGTTGACCATGGCCTCGGCCAGTGAGGTGTCCTTTTTTAAGGTGCGTAATGTATTGATATAGCTGTAACGGGCCGCCGTATCCCCATCGAGCACGCCATCTACCATCATGTACCACATATCCTCATTGCGCGGCCAGAAACAGTCAAAAAACTCATCGTGCGTCAGCGGAGCCAACCGGTCGGCAAAACGGGCAAAGAGGGTTTCGGTAAGTTGACTCAAGCGCCAGGTGTGCTTGATGAGCGTGCCGTCCATATCAAAAATAACGGTGGTGATGTGAGAAAAGTCCCTTCCAAACCGGGAATTATCCAAAGGAAACTCCTCAAGAAAGTAGTAATCAGTTATCAGAAGTCAGTAGCCAGAGATTGCTACTCTGCGACTTTGCTACCCTGTTCAAACGCTTCAATTTTCGCCCGCATCTCGGCCGGGATAGGGGTGCTGCATTGGTTGTTGTAATCGTAATGCACCAGAATCCCGTCGCCTTCGGCGGCCAGTTTGCCGTCGGCCTCGATGCGATGGGCCAATCTCATGCTGGTCCGGCCAATGTCAACAATACGCGAACCGACTTCCACCCGCTGACCATAAAAAATCGGCTGGCGGAAATCGCAGTTGATGTGAGCCAGAATAAAAGCAATATCATTCCAACCCGCCCGTGGCGAGCGAATGTCTACATCTACTAGATAACGAATCCGGGCCGTCTCGATATAGGTAAAAATGACGCCGTTGTTGACGTGTCCAAACACATCCAGATCTCTAAAGCGAACTTCAATGGGGGTGATGTGACGAAAGCCGTCCATAGCTTACCTTGTCTAAAAATCAACTACTCAACCCTACCCGCACGACCGCCGACCACTGACCGCCGACCGCAGTAATTTGCTTGGCAGTCGGCGGTCGGCCGTCAGCGGTCACAAGGCTCAGGTGAGGTGGTGGCTGAGTAGCTATCCAAAAAGAGAAATCATGGCAGCAGCAATAACTTACCCGCCGTCTGGCGGCTGGCCAGCAGGCGATGCGCTTCGGCGGCATCAGCCAGGGCCAGTTGGCGATCAACCCGTACCTGGAGTTGACCAGCGGCCACCCAGTTGAAGACATCGCCGGAGCGCCACAGCAGCTCTTCGCGGGTGGCGGTGTAATGAAACACTGTAGGCCGGGTGAGAAAAAGCGAGCCTTTGCTGTTCAAAATAAGCGGGTCAATTGGCGGGACTTTACCGCTGGATTGGCCGAACAGCACCAGCATGCCGCGCATCCGCAGCACGTTGAGGCTTTTTTCAAATGTCGTCTGGCCGACCGAGTCATAGACCACATCCACGCCGCGCCCCCCGCTGAACTGCTTGGTTTCGGCTTCAAAATCGGCTTGAGTGTAAAGAATCACGTGGTCAGCTCCGGCTTCACGGACCAGTTGGGCTTTTTCTTCGCTCGAAGTGGTGCCGATGACGGTCGCGCCCAGCATTTTAGCCATCTGCACCAGCAGCAAGCCGACTCCACCCGCGGCCGCGTGAATGAGCGTGATGTCACCTTTTTTGAGCGGAAAGGTGCTGTGGGTTAAAAAGTGCGCCGTCATCCCTTGCAGCAAAACCGCCGCCGCCAGAGACAGGTCGAGCGCCGCCGGAACAGGCACCAACTTGGCCGCCGGGACGAGCGTGTACTCGGCATCAGCCCCCTGCGGCCCGCTGAAAGCCACCGGATCACCCGGCTTAAATTCGGTCACGCCTGGCCCGACGGCGGCCACCGTGCCGGCCCCCTCGACGCCCAGCGTGGTCGGCAGCGGCTGCTGGTAGATGCCAATGCGATGGTAGATGTCAATAAAGTTAACCCCGGCTGCCGCCATCTTGACCAGAACCTCGCCCTGGCCCGGTTCGGGCACAGGCAAGTCGTCACAGCGCAGCATTTCGGGACCGCCAAATTCGTGAACACGGATAGCTTTCATGAGTTTGCTCCTCCTGAGATGGCTAATTCAATTTTCCGGGCTGAGTATAGCATGTCTGGCCTCGGATGCAACTTGCAAAACAGTTGGAGATGGAGTCCAAAGCAAGCTTTGGACTCCATCTTACAATCGCGTTAGTGTCTTTTAATTTTCGCAAAATCATGGCAAGTTAAGGGTATTTAAGCACAAAATAGGATAGGAATGACCAATGATTATCACTAAAAAAAGAAACAAATTGAGTTAATCTGGCGAGAGAGCTTTCAAAGTGAGCTAAACGACAGTCTGAAACAAAGCCTGCGGCAAGCGGCCTTAGAGAGTGTGAAAAGCTGTCTGGAAGAAGCCTTACGCCAAGAATTGAGCGAACACCTGGGCTTTGGCCGTTACGAACGACAGCCAGGTCGGGCCAAAGGGTCTCGGTCTGGTTATTTCAAGCGGCGAGTGACAACCGATCACGGTGAAATTCCTGATCTACGGGTGCCCAAGTTACGCTCAGGCAACAAAGAACGGGAGTGGAAAATTCTCACTCGCTACCAACGTTGTCTGGGTTACTTGTTAGATGCCCTGCTGTATCTGTACGTTTTGGGGCTTTCTTTACGCGATTTACAAGAAGCCCTGACGATTTTGTTTGGACCGGTGCTATCGGTGAGTGCCATCAATCAAGTAACCCTCCAGGTTCAAAGTAAGATGAACCGTTGGCAGCAGCAACCCTTGAGCCAAACCCCGCCGATCATCCTGGTGGATGGGGTGTGGGTCAAAATCCTTTACTCGACCCCCGCCACCTGGGTAGACCGGGCGGGTCACACGCGCCAAGAGCGGCGGGTCCAGGAGCGGGTCATTTTGGCCGCCTGGGCCGTCTGGCCCGAGGGACATTATCATCTGCTACACTACGAAGTGGCCCAAGCCGAAGACGAACAAAGTTGGCAGGCCTTTTGGCAGCATTTACTTGAACGCGGGCTACAAGCAAAGGCGGTCAAATTAGTCGTCAGTGATGGCACCAAAGGTTTACTCGCCGCCATGAAACTCTACTTACCCCAAGCCAAACTGCAACGCTGTACCGTCCATAAAGTCCGCGGCTTTGAACGCTACCTGACTTACTCAACCTTGCCTGAGGTTGACCCTGTGACTAACCAACCTTTATCCGAAGCTCAGGCCAAGCGGCTGCGTCAAACTCAAATCGCCATGGAGGCTCACGATATTTTCAAAGCGCCCACTCGGACACAGGCGCAACAACGGCTAAAGAAGTTCAATGAGAAATGGCAAGCCCTTGAACCCAAAGCCGTCAAAAACTTTAATCACGGTCTGAAACGTTGTTTTGAGTTTTATCACTTTGAGCCAGCCCTCCAGCCTTTGATCCACTCCACCAATTTGTTGGAGCGTTTCTTTAGAGAATTTGTAGGGGTCAGCGAAATGTTGCACCTTCCCGGAAGCTGTTTTGAGGTTGATTGGCTCATTAGGCCGAGCTTCCGGGAAGGTTTTGACTTGCAAGATATGTTTGACCCCTACAGTTTCTTTAGAGAATTTCGGGCTAAGTCGGATGAAATTGGCTCCTTTCCCAACGAAGATAGTTGCCTAACGATTTTTTACCTGGTGATGGTTCGTGACCACGCCAAACATCAACGGTTTTCTTTTGCGAAAACTTAAAGACATTAACAAATTGCCGATCCCCCTTATGATGCTTCAACCGAAGCAATTTGGAAACTGGATGACGGTCACTCCTTACCCGGTTTTGGCGGTGCATGGAAATTGGCCGGGCATACCTGGGATTTGTTAGAAGGTATCGAAAGTTTTGAATTTACGCTGCGCTGGTTAAATGAGTTGAAGCGCCTGGTCAAGCCGACCGGCTCTATCTGGCTTCATTCAACCTATCATAACTCCGGTATTCTTAATGTTGCCTGCCAAATCCTCGGTTTAGAAATCATTAATGAGGTCATTTGGTTTAAACGTAATGCCTTTCCTAATCTATCAACCCGCCGTTTGACTGCCAGCCACGAGACAATTTTGTGGGTGCATACGGGCAATGGCAAACGGGAATATTATTTTAACTATGAAGATGTTAAAGCGGCGGCTTTCACTGAGGATAGCTTCAAAGAGCGAGGCAAACAACTCCGTACGGTCTGGGATATTCCCAATAACAAAGCCAAAGAAGAGCTAAAGTATGGCAAACATCCTACTCAGAAGCCTGTGCGTTTAACCGAGAGGATGTTGCTTATCTCTGCCCGTCGAGGTGGCAGCCTGCTAGTACCATTTTTAGGGTCTGGGACAGAGATTGTGGCCGGGTTACGCTACCAATTGGAATGTGTTGGGTTTGAAATTGACAAAGACTACTTTGACTTGGCTTGCCAGCGTGTCGCCAATGAAGTTCAACGACAAGCAGGCATATTGCCATTGGAATTTGAACATGTTGAAACGTAATATACCTATCGAGCCTGTCATCAAGTGGTCTGGCAGCAAAAGGGCCGTAGCTGTTTGGTTAGCAACACTTTTGCCGGAAACTGAACGTTACTTTGAGCCGTTTGTAGGTAGCGGGGCGATGTTGGCATTTAGACCGAGCCAAACAGCAGTAGCCGGGGATATCATTGCCGAATTGATTGAGTTGTGGCAAGCGATTCGTGATGTACCCGAAGTAACGGCCAATGAATACGAAGCCCGCTGGCATCGTTTGCAAAAAGAAGGGCACACCGCTTATTATGCCATCCGCGACTCATTTAATGCTACCCGCAATCCTCATGATCTCTTGTTTCTGAGCCGTACTTGTGTCAATGGGCTTATTCGTTTCAATAGCAATCGAGAGTTTAATAATTCTTTGCATCACACCCGTCCGGGAATTTCCCCCGCCCGTTTGCGAACTATCATTTATCAATGGAATTCCGTAGTTCAAGGTGTTGAGTTTTCGGCCGCGGATTACCGGGAAACATTGGCTTCTGTTCGTGCTGGTGATCTGGTTTTTCTCGATCCTCCCTATGGTGGAACTAAGGGCCGATATGTACCTGAGACGTTTAACCTTGATGATTTTTATGAGGAATTACAACGGTTGAATACAATTGGCGCAAAATGGGTTTTAACATTTGATAGAGTAGCCGGGCATCGAGCTTATAAAGCAACTATTCCTGCTGAACTCTTCCAAGCGCAACTAGCCTTGCCAACAGGTAATTCCCCCTTTACCAAGTTGATGAAAACGGGAATAGATAAGGTTGTAGAGTCAGTGTATCTCAATTTCGAGCCGCCCGCCAAATTGTTGAACCAGGTTATAAATTTGGGGCAGCAAAAACTTCGCCCGCGCCCCTGCTTTGACATGCAGCAAAGCAGACTGTTCGACTGATTTGAAATCAATAGCAAAAATAATATCGAGTTGACATCGAGCAAGCGTATCTTCTAAATCTTTCGCGCCTAACCAACAAAATGCGCCACCCGATAGAACAGTTAAACTGGGCAAAGAAATGGTATCGTTTTGCCACAAATCCCATTCTGCATTTGTAGCCCTAAAAATAGTGGGAGATGTTCCAACTAACTGCTCAGTGTATGCGGCTAAACGATGACCCACATTAGACTCAAGATTTAATGCTCTATTTTTTGACTCAATTGCCAGTAAAACCAGGCGACCATCGTCTAATTGGAACTCTATCACATGATCAGGCCGCTTACCCCCGATACCTGATACTCGTGGCAATGAAGTCCAACGATATTCTTCTCCTGTTTGGAAATTAAAAAGAGATAATCCGCTCCAATCGCCTCCTGGTGGGTTGCACATCGCCTCAAATATTCCCCGCGATTGGTTATGAGCAAATAATAAATGAAGAACTGTATCTACGTCATGCTCAGTAAACAGGGTTATAGCCGATGCCGAGGTAAAATGAATCTTTCCTTGAAAGTGACTATGGGATCGTTGAAGTAGTAAGGCAAATGGATTATTGGCTGCGGTAGCGCTATCTACCAGAATAGCGTCACTGAGATTGGCAATGGCTTCCCACAAACCATTCTACCTGATGAGTAATTGAGGAGAGTTTTGCAACATTGTCCACATCCCTGCCTTTGCCGGACCATAAACCACAGAAAGAATATTTACTTCATTGCCAAATAACATTCGCGCCAGCGGCACAAGCCTCCTATCAGGTCGAGAGTCATCCCCTCGGGGTTTAAATCCGGTAATCCAAATCACGATGAGAGGCAAGTTCAGTGAAGCAATCCATTTGATAAATTCTGCTGATATTGAGCTACCGTAGAGAGCCATTAGGCCCTCTGCTAATTTCTGGCATTGTTGAGGTGGAATTAAACAAAGAGGAATATCTTTGGCCCCAATAGAAAGACAGCCTACTTCTTGAAAAAGTCGGCTGAGGCGTTTAAAAGTTTGAGTTATGACAACTTTATCCGCTCCTTTCTTTGACCACTTTACCTGATTTTGTTCTAACCAAATTGCTTTCTGACCTGATGTTTCCAAGTTCAAGAACTCGGCCCATTGTTTCTGCCTTAAGGTATCAATTCTCTGCCGTTGCTCGGATAATATTTCGATGATAGTTAAGGCTTTTTGAGTCAACTTTTCGTAAGAGTCATCTATCAAGGTGTTTCCCAAAATACATTTCACCAATCTTTGGCCCTCTTCTAAACCAAACACCTGATCAAATCTCAGACGAATTGTCTTCAAGCTTGAGGGACTGGCTGAATAGATCGGGAGGCATACAACCCTAAACAGTTTACTGGCAGTCAGATATGAAAACGGGATAATAGGATTGGGGAAACGGGGCGCTTTGATGACACGATTCTCGTCTAGTTCAACTCCCCCTATCTCGGCAAAATAAAGATAGGGAATACCCACAGCCGCACAAGTTAACGCCCGACCATTGCGTTGCCAGGCATTATTGCCAGCCGGAAGCGCACTAGAAAATTCACAGGCTAACAGAATTTCTTCTTGCTGTTCGTCTGGTAAAATTCGCGTTACGATAGCATCTGTTGCCTCACGCAATGGTGCGCCGTAAGACTGCAAGATTTCTTGAAGGTTAATATTCCAACGTCCATGTCCTGCGAGCAATTCAATTGTAAATAACAGTCCGCTTTCATCTCTGATTTCAAACCGGGGTAAATATGGAGAACTAATGACTCGCTGTACGGTAGCAGAAAATGAGTTGGCAATCAGAAATAGCATTCGCTCACACTCGATGATGTTGTCCCCGTGAATTCTTAAGGAAGTAGACATTAGGACTGCTCTTTGTCATTGTACTTTAAATTCAGGAACGTAACTAAATGAGGGACTTCATATGACTACTAAAAACGGCGAATACCCTATGATCAACAGCCCCATCAAATGGGTCGGCGGCAAATCTCGGCTGCGGAAGCAAATTGTGGCCTTGCTGCCGCCTGATACTTGTAGTGAGCGCATTGGGCCGCAGCAAATCAGATTGGGCATATAACTAGCATACCGACAAAAAGAGTTTATGTCAAACTAAAAAGAGCCTCTCCCCATCGGGAGAGACTCTTTTTTTGCTTCATTACTATTGCTGCTGCTGTTGTTGCTGCTGCTGCCGGAGGAAATCAACCTCGGTCTCAGCCTCGACCTCGGCCTGGAGCCAGGTGAGGGGCGGCAGTTCTGGTTCTGCCAATGAAAGTTTATTGACGGCGGCTTCATCAGCCGGGCGGACTTGCACGGCCACGCTGAGTTCGCTGCGGGCGTCTCCCTTGAAAACACCTCGCGTCGGCGGCACGTCGGCGTAATCGCGCCCAATCGCCACCCGGATATGGCGGTCGCCGGCGATGAGATTGTTGGTTGGGTCAAAGCCAATCCAGCCAAGTTCCGGCAGCAGCGCCTCGACCCAAGCATGGGTGGCATCGGCCTCCGAGCGGTCGTGATCTTCTCGCCGGTGAAACAAATAGCCGCTGATGTAACGGCAGGGAATCCCCATTTGCCGCACCAGGGCGGTCATGATATGGGCGAAATCCTGGCACACCCCCTGCCGTTTTTGCAGCGATTCGTCAATGGGCGAGTCCACTTTGGTCCCGTTGGGCTTGTAATCAAAGGCGTCGTGCAGAGCGGTGTTGAGGCGGCGCAGGGTCGTCAGAGGGTCGGCCTCACGCTGGAGGTTTAATTCGGCGGACAGATCGGCCAGCAAGCCGGTGGGTCGGGCAAAGTGACTCGGCGCTAACATTTCCCAGTAATCGCCCTGCTGCGCCAATTGGTCCAGCGCCTCCCAGGCATCTGCTCCCAGGGCGTCGGGCAAAGGCGGCGGCGGAGACAGCTCGACCATGGCCTGAGCGGTGATAATCAATTGGGTGTGCTGGCCGGGAATATCAAAATGATGAACCGTGTTGCCCAAATAATCCCGATACTGCATCACCTGCGCGCGCGGATTAATGGCCAGATCAAAGGAATGGCGGCGCTGGCGGCCCTCGTCGCGGGGCTGCATGCGTAACTCCATCACACTTTCATGGATTGATGCGCTGTAACGAAAGCGGGTGATGTGGCGGATAGAGTAATACATGGCGGCGATAATCCTCATAAAATTTGATTTTCAAAATCGGTAATTAGCCTGGAAGGATGGAGGGCTGGAAGGTTGGATAAAGAGACCCCCACCCTTCCAATCCTCCAGTCCTCCAGATACACAACCGAATTTTGCTTGCAGTCAAAGCTCATTAGCGTCCCTCGGCAGCCAGGGCCGCCTCGATGGGGTAGGTAATGTAAGTTTGATACAACGCCTCGTGAATCTGGCGGCATTGGCTCTGGATGTCCTGCAAATAGAGGTGCAGGCCGGCGGCCATGATGTCGTCAATCTGGTCAAAATCAAACGAGGCCCGCAGCCGGCCCACCAGCCGATAGACCCGGCCCAGTTTGCGTGTCTCGGTTGCCTCGGCGATGCCGTGCAGGGCGGTCTGTATTTCATTGACCGCAAAATAAACGGAATGTGGAAACTCGTGGTTGAGCAGCAAAAACTCGGCAATAGCCTGGGGCTGAAAATCGGCGGTGTAGACTTTGCAGTAGGCTTCAAAGGCGGTGCAACTTCGCAACAGGCCAATCCACTCCAGATAGTCATCGGGCAGGCTGAGATTCTGCAGGGGCTGGCTAAAAGCGTTGTAATGAACGTCCAGCAAAGCGGCAGTGGCGCCGGCCCGCTCGATAAAGCGGCCCACCTGGATAAAATGCCAGCCCTCCCCGTGATTCATAGTCGAGTCGGTCAACCCCTGAAACAAATGCGCGCCTTCTTTGACCGACCGGAAAAAGCGATGCGGTTCTGTCCGCCAGATCTTTTCGGGATTGGCCTGTTTGAGCGAGAGATAAAGCTGATTGATCTGCTCCCACATTTCTGAACTGATCCGCTCGCGCACGTTCTGCGCGTTCTCGCGGGCAGCGGCAACACAGGCCACAATGGAGGATTTGTTAGCCGGGCTAAAGGTCAATGCCTGGGTCATGCTGTAATCATCTTGCAAACTTTCCGGCGGCAAGGGCGTAGCCAGGCTGGCGGCCAGGCGTTCTCGACGCGAGGCAGCCGTTGCCGGGGTCTGATCGAGCATCAGGTCCAGGTGGACTCCAATCAAACGAGCCGTATGTTCGGCCCGCTCCAGGTAGCGGCTCATCCAGTATAAATGGTCAGCAACTCGTGACAGCATGGTTCCTCTAACGTGGTGCGTGGTACGTGGTGCGTAGATTAATCAAATACGTACCACGCACTACGCACCACTCTCCTTTAATTTTTGCGCAGACAATCATTATTTTACTCATACAACACCCACGTATCTTTACTCCCGCCACCCTGGGAGGAGTTAACCACCAGGGAACCGCGCCGGAGAGCGACGCGGGTCAGGCCGCCCGGCACAATGGTCACCTGTTCACCGTACAAAATGTAGGGTCGCAGGTCCACGTGGCGAGCTTCAACCCGGTTGTCAATAAAACTGGGGGCGCGGGACAGGGCCAGGGTGGGTTGGGCAATATAGTTGCGCGGCTGGGCCAGGATGCGCTGGCGAAACTCCTCGCGCTCGACCGCAGTGCTGTGCGGGCCAATTAGCATGCCGTATCCACCCGATTCGCCCACCGCTTTGACCACCAATTCGTCCAGATGCTCCAATACATACTGCCGCTGCTGCTCTTCGCTTAACAAATAGGTATTCACATTGGGCAGAATGGGTTCTTCAGCCAGATAATAACGAATGATGGCCGGCACATAGGCATAGACAGCCTTATCATCGGCAATTCCGGTGCCGATGGCATTGGCCAGAGCGACATTGCCGGCCCGGTAGGCGTTGAACAGTCCGGCGACCCCCAAGGCGGAGTCGGGCCGGAAAACCAGCGGGTCCAGAAAATCATCGTCAACCCGGCGATAGATCACATCAACGCGCTGCAAACCGGCGGTGGTGCGCATGTAAACCACGTTATCGTGGATGAGCAAATCGCGCCCCTCTACCAGTTCAATTCCCATCTGCCGGGCCAAAAACGTGTGCTCGTAGTAAGCAGAATTGTAGACTCCGGGCGTCAGCAGCACAATGGTCGGGTCAGGATGGCCGGGGGCCAGCGCCCGCAGCGTGGCCAGTAAAGCCTGGCCGTAGTGATCCAAGGGGCGCACGCCGTAGTTGCTAAACAGGTGGGGAAAGACCCGCTTCATCACCTGGCGGTTAGCCAGCATGTAAGACACGCCGCTGGGCACGCGCAGATTATCCTCCAATACCGCAAAACTGCCATCGGCCAGACGCACCAAATCAGTGCCGACCACGGAGATATAAATGCCGCGCGGCACGCGCAACCCGCGCATTTCGCGCCGGTAGTGGCGACAGCTATAAATTAGATCTCGCGGCACAACCCCGTCGGCCAGGATGCGGCCCTCGTGATAAATGTCTTGCAAAAACATATTGAGCGCGGTGATGCGTTGGCTTAGCCCACGCTCGATGTCGGCCCACTCTGCGCCGGTGAGAATGCGCGGCAGCAGGTCATGGGGAATGATTCGCTCGGTGCCCTCTTCGCGGCCATACACGGTAAAGGTGATACCTTGATGGAGAAAGGACAAATCGGCGGCCTGTTGGCGGCGCTGCAACTCCTCAGCAGGCAGTTCCAACAGCCGTTGATACAAGGCGTGATAATGCGGGCGCGGCTGGCCGGTGGGATAAAACAGTTCGTCATAGGCCACATCAAGTTCGTAATGGGTAAAAGGAGGGTGGAACATCAAGCGAGTGGATGATTTTATGGTTTCGATCATGGTTTGTCTCCCTGTCCTCAAGGAAGAAGGCCAATAAAAAAAGCTCCCACCGCCAAATGAGGAGTTTGCGGTCGGGAGCATCGCGGCTCAAAAAGGGTTATATCGTATTGGGGCGCAATCTTAGCACAGGTTGGGGGATTTGTCAACAGGCGATTTTTTGCAACCCTTTTTTGTTTACCTCAGACAAAACAAAAAGCCTGACCGAAGCCAGGCTTCTTATCTGTGGCAAAAGGTTTTAACTTAAATAAGGGTACGCCACAAAGGTTAAAAACTCGATAAAGTTATCATTCAGCACTAGTTCGTCTAAAATTGCGACGGCTTCACCGTAGTGAGCGGTACCAGCCCCGCCCAGCTTGGCCAGTTCTTCGGTGCGGATTTGTTCATACATGGCTTTGGTAAATACTCGGCCATCATCCAGCTTGGCCCCGTGGCAAAGCCACTGCCACAGTTGGGCGCGAGAGATTTCGGCGGTGGCGGTATCTTCCATCAAATTGTAAATAGCTGCCGCGCCGTTACCGTCCAACCACGAATTGATGTACTGCAAGGCCACATTCACATTCAAACGTATTCCGGCTTCGGTAATCTGGCCGCCGGGCACTTGAATATTGACCAAATCTTTGGCGGCTATCTGAACATCCTGGCGCAGGCGCTCTTTCTGGTGCGGCTTATCGCCCAACTTACGCTCAAAAATCTCCCAGGCTACGGGAACCAGGTCGGGGTGAGCCACCCAGGTACCATCAAAGCCGTCGCTCGACTCGCGCTCTTTGTCCTCGCGCACTTTAGCCAACGCCCGCTCATTAACTTCAGGGTCGCGCCGGCTGGGGATAAAAGCGGCCATCCCGCCGATGGCGTGGGCGCCGTGCTTGTGACAAGTTTTGACCAGCAGTTCGGTGTAGGGCCGCATAAAGGGTACGGTCATCGTGACCTGGGCGCGGTCGGGCAGCATAAATTCGGCCCGGCGGCTAAACTTTTTGATAACACTGAAAATGTAATCCCAGCGGCCGGCATTGAGGCCCGACATGTGGTCGCGCAATTCGTACAGAATTTCTTCCATCTCAAAGGCGGCCATGATTGTTTCGATGAGCACGGTGGCCCGAATAGTTCCACGCGGAACCGATAATTCGTCCTGGGCCAGGTTGAAAACCTCGTTCCACAGCCGCGCTTCCAGGTGGCTTTCTAACTTGGGTAAATAAAAGTAAGGGCCGCTGCCACGCTTAAGCAGTTCGTGGGCATTGTGGAAAAAATACAATCCAAAATCAAACAGGCTGGCCGAGATGGGCTGGTCATCTACCAATACATTTTTCTCGGTGAGGTGCCAGCCACGCGGGCGCACCAGGAGCGTCGCCACTTTATCGTTGAGCTTGTAAGCCTTGCCTTCGGGGCTAACAAAATCAATTTGCCGCCGGACAGCGTTAATCAGATTAAGCTGGCCCTCGACAGCGTTAGCCCAGGTGGGGGAAAGGGCATCTTCACAATCGGCCATAAAAACGCTGGCCCCGGAGTTGAGCGCGTTGACCATCATTTTGCGCTCGGTGGGGCCGGTGATTTCCACCCAGCGTTTTTGCAAATCGGGTGGCGCAGGCGCAACCTGCCAGTCGCCTCTGGCCGCACTGTTGGGCAGAAAATCCGGCAACTTGCCGGCGTCAAGTTCAAGCTGGCGCTCAGCTCGCCGTTGCAGCAGTCTTTCTCGGGTTGGGTTGAAATGGCGGTGAAGCTTGGCGACAAAGGCCAGCGCCTCCGGGGTGAGCACCTGGGCAAATGCGGGCAACTCTGGCCCTAGAATCTGAACTCCCTTGGGTAGATTTTGCATTGCGCTCTGTCTCCTGATTTTTATGAATAGTCGGTGGAGTCAACAGCTTAAGCTGTTGACTCCACTTTTCATCGTCAATGTCGTCCCGAAAACGTTCGGAAACTAATTCGTCTGACTGGCCCGCCCCGGCATGAATGCCAGGGCTAGAGAACCGCGCCGGGTTAACCCGGCTTTAGCCCGATTAATCGGGCGCTGTTATATAGTCCGGCGACTTCATCGCCGGACGAGCGCCACTGACAAGGCTACCTCTGGAGTTTCCGAATGCTCTCGTCCCATTAGTTTAACTCAAGTTGCTGCTTACAGCAATAATCTCGAAATGCCTCAACGGTTATCAGGCCGGCTCAAAAGCCAGGTAGGTGCGACGCTTATCATCCTGGCCGCGCTCGACATAGGCCACTTTTACCGGGGCGCCAATTTTAATGGTTTCTGGATGAGCCACATCCACACCAATAATTTGGGCGCTCACTTTGGGTCCCTCATCCAATTCGACTATTCCGGCGCAGTAAGGATTGTTGCGATTGTAACCGGCTTCGATCATTAGAGTGGGGGCGATGGTAATCACCGTAAAGGCGACCAGCTTGCCCTTGCCGGATAGTTCAACCAATTCCATATCGTAGGTGTGGGTGGCCGGGCACATCGGGCGCGGCGGCACATAGAGTTTGTTGCTGGTCAGGCTACGGGAGCCGACCAATTTATGCTGAGCCAGGTATTGATTAAACTCAGCCGCAGTAAAGGGAGGGGCAACATTTTCTGCCATGGGTTATCTCCTCTCGTAAATGTGGATAATGGCCGTTTCGCCGGTGCCGCCGACATTATGGGTTAAACCCAGGTTGAGGTTGTCGCCGGGCAGTTGTCGTTCCCCGGCTTCGCCCCGCAGTTGCTTCCAGATCTCAACTACCTGTCCCGCGCCCGATGCGCCAACCGGGTGTCCTTTGGATTTAAGCCCGCCCGAACTGTTAATGGGGCGCGGGCCTAAGCGAGAAGTAACGCCTTCCTCGGCCGCTTCGTAGCCCTGGCCGGGCTTGAAGAAGCCCAGGTCTTCGGTGGCGATAATCTCGGCGATGGTGAAGCAGTCGTGAACTTCGGTCACTTTGATGTCTGCGGGTTTCACTCCGGCCATCTCATAAGCTTTTTGCGCGGCAATCCGAACCGAACTAAGCGTGGTTAAATCAGAGCGATAGCGCAGAGTTGCCTCGCTGGCCTGGCCGGAACCGATGATATAAATGGGGTTGTCGGAAAAATTCTTAGCCAAATCTTCGGCTACCAGCAGGATAGCGGCCGCGCCATCGGAAACCGGGGAGCAGTCGTACAGGCGCATGGGCCAGGCAATAACCAAGTTTGCTCGGTCGTCGTGGAGAAATTCCATCTCATCGGCCCAGGTGGGGATAGGGCGGCCTTTCTTTTCGGCGCTTTTCTTTTGGCGCTCCATAATGCTGGCAATCGTCTGCCCAAATTGGGCTTTGGGGTTGAGCGAGCCATGGTTATGGTTTTTGAGGCCCACTTTCATAAATGACTCTGGGGTAGCCCCATAGCGATCCATATAGGCTGTGGCGATTGAAGCGTACAGGCCGGGGAAGGTAAAGCCCGCCGGAACATCATACAGCGCATCCGAGGCGGTGGCCAGGGTATCGGTCACGCGCTCGGTGGGCAAATCGGTCATTTTTTCAATCCCGCCCACCAAAACCATATCATACATACCGGAAGCGATGGCCAACAAGCCGCTGCGCAAAGCAGCGCTGCCGCTGGCGCAGGCATCTTCACAGCGGGTGGCCGGGCGCGGGGTCAGGCCGACGTGATCGGTCATAAAAGGGGCGGTGTGCCCCTGGCCTTCAAA
The DNA here is from genome assembly GCA_015075405.1 of Anaerolineales bacterium. Lineage (GTDB taxonomy): Bacteria > Chloroflexota > Anaerolineae > 4572-78 > J111 > DSQQ01. Next base: position 1,273,945 of record JABTUK010000001.1, on the reverse strand, counting down.
CAGATCGCTGCTGTAGTTGCCAATATAAACCGCCTCAATCTGGTTGGGGTCAAACCCCTTGTCAACCGACTCAGACATCTCACGAAATGCTTCGACAAATAAATCACGGGTCGCTTTGCCGGGGAAGGCGCCAAACTGGGTCATGCCTGCCCCCACAATAGCGACGCCTCGGTTAAGTTTTCCAGTCATTGTACCTCCTTCAAATAATACTAACTTTAATCCCTTATTGATTGAGTAATGTTATTCCTCGTTCTCTTCATTGCTGCTTAGCCCTGCATCCTCAGAGGTTGAATTTTTAGTTTCTCCTTTCGCTTCGGTAGCCTCTGTTTTGGTCCAGGTTCGCATCCAATCGGCTTGCATGCTCAACGTCTCTTGCAGCATGCCTTCCCAGAGGTTTAAAATCTGCTGGACTTCCTGTTCCGGCATTTTGTTGCCGGAAGAGGTTTTGCGTAGTTTTTGAATGGTCTTTTCGGCTTCTTCCAGCCGCTGGCGCAGGAGTTCGTGGCGCTCCAACAACTCAAGATAACGATAGCGCGGCACCACCCCCATCATTTTCCAGGCATCCTCAAGCCAATCGCCCATCATTTCGGGTCCAGGGGTTTGGCCGGCCATCAGGGGCATGAAGCGGGTCATCCAGCGGGTTAATTGGTCGGGGGTGGTCGGTATTTCACCCAAGGTGCGAATCGCCTCCTGGGCGTCAGCCGTACCCCGCATGGCATCGCTCATGAGGCGAAGCCACAGCTCCATCGGGTTTTGAGTTGTTGACATTATATCCTCATCAGAAGTATTGCCCACCATTGACAGGAATGACCTGCCCGGTAATGTAACTTGAAGCGATGGGCGACAACAAAAAAGCAACCACCCAGGCCATCTCTTTGGGTTGGGCAAAACGGCGCATGGGAATCTGCTTAATCAGCACTTCCTGCACCTTTTCAGGAATACCTTTAACAATATCGGTTTCGGTGTAACCCGGGGCAACAACATTGGAGCGAACCCCGTAACGGGCGGCCTCAAGGGCCAGGGTTTGAGCCAGCGCAATCAGGCCGGCTTTAGCGGCGGAGTAATTGGCCTGGCCAATATTGCCCCGCTGCCCGCCCAACGAGCTAATAAAAACAATCGAACCTTCCTGCCGCTCGTACATTTTGGGGAGAACCGGTTTAATGGTGTAGTAAGCGCCGGTCAGATTAACTTCCAGCACAGCATGCCAATCCTCCGCAGGCATTTTTATAATCAGGTTGTCCTTGATAATGCCGGCGTTAGGCACCACCCCGTAGATTGGTCCCAATTCTCGCTCTGTCCGCTCGGCAAACTCGGCCATGCCGGCCTCGTCAGTCACGTCAACCTTGACGGCCAGTGAGCCTCGCGGACCGGGTTCGCTGCGGTAATTGTAAGCCACTTTTGCCCCAAAATCCTCCAGAACTTCCACAATGGCAGCCCCAATGCCATGGTTGCCGCCTGTTACTAAAACAACTTTGTCTTCAAGTCCTAACATTTTTTGCCTCCCTTGGTTAAATAATTTTAGGGTAACTACTCAGCCCTCATGTCATTTCGAGGCTGAAAGCCGAGAAATCTTTGAGGTCGTTGTCTGCAAACCACGGATTAGGAGATTTCTCCCTTCGGTCGAAATGACATGCCTGAGCAGTTACATTTTAGGAAATATTTTATTGTCTGGCTAAAGCTATGGTGTGGGTGGTCAGGGTGAGGATGGCTTCGTTTTAGGGTAAGTAAAACTATATGCCAGAGGTGTTTGGGATATGATACACTAAATTAGCCCCAAAGAACAATAACATGATGGAGTTTAATCTATCTTATAGGCAAAAAAAAGTGACAAGATGCGGCATTTCGCAGTGACATTTGTCATCCATGTGAATTTTTGAACATACCTTTGAAAATTGGATCCACTGAGACCCAAATATTCACGCAAAGTCGCAAAGTCGCAAAGATTTTTTGTTTTCTTGGCGTTCTTGGCGACTTCGCGTGAGATTTTACAACATGTCCAGTTTGACAGTTTTTTTGAGAACAATAGACCTCTGGTAGAGATACCAGAGGTCTATTATTTAAAGCAATTTAGTCGGGTATTTCATTAACCCCGCTCTTTGAGCCATTTGGCAATACCTGGAGCCAGCATCTTTTGTGATTTACCGCTAACATAAAAGCCAATGTGCCCGGCCGGAACTTCCAATTCCGTATAATCCTTTGTTCCGACATATTTTGCCAGCGCCCGCGTAGATTTGGGCGGCACCAGATGGTCCTGGTTAGCAAAACAGTTCAACACCGGCACGGTGATATTAGCCAGGTCTACCTTTTGATCGCCCAGCATCACTTCGCCCTTGATTAACTGGTTCTTCTGGAAAAAGTCCTTGACAAATTGACGATAGGCTTCCCCGGCGCTGTCAGGGCCTTCGTTAAGCCACTTTTCCATCCTCAGGAAGTTCATCATCTTGTTTTTGTCATCCATAATGTCAATCATATCGGTATATTTTTTGACATTCAATGACATAGGCCGGACCAGCATGAAAGAGAAGTTCAACAACTCAGCGGGAACAACGCCCAGGGCATCAATCATGGGGTCAATATCCAGGTGACGCGCCCACACATTTAACAAGCCCCAATCTTCGTTTTCCTCTTCTTTATCGGCGTGGAAGTCAATCGGCGTAACCGTTAGCACCAGGTTCTTGATCTTTTCGGGGTGCAGGGCGGTGTAGCAGGCGGCCATTGTGCCGCCCTGGCAAATCCCCAGCAAGTTGATTTTGTCCAGACCGTGCTGCTCGCGGATGAAATCTACGCAATTATCCAGGTAGGTGTTAACATAATCATCCAGGGTTAGCCAGCGATCCATGCGGGTCGGGTCGCCCCAGTCAATCAGGTAAATATCAATCCCTTCTTTGAGCAGGTTGCGGATCAGCGAGCGGTCTTCCTGTAAATCAGCCACCATCCAGCGGTTGACCAGGGCGTAAGAAAACAGCAGCGGAATCCGAAACGGCCGCTTGACCTGCGGGATAAAGTGGTAAAGTCTTAACTTGTCCTCGCGATAAACCAGTTCTTTGGGGGCTGTGCCGACCTGAATATCATCCTCTTTGAGTTCGCTCAACAACTCGATGCCTTTGACCAGCTTTTGGTTGATTTCGGTCAGCTCATGGATAGCTTTGTCTGGCGTTATTTGGATAGGAAATGACATAATTGGCCTCCTTACCCCTCATTCCCGGCAGCTTCGAGCACAGGTTCGTCCGCTGCGAGAACTGGTTTTTGCTTGGCTGGCGCTTTGGGCTTTTTGACTTCCGCTTTAACCTCAACAGGAGTGGTCCCATTGCGCTCTTTCAGGGCCTTTTTTAACTGCTTGACCTCTTTGCGAAGCTCATACAGGCTGCGATAGGCATCATCCAATTCGCTGCGGGTGGGCAGATTGAGCATTTTTAGCATGACTTCAACAATCTCTTGCTCTTTCAGCCGGTAGGTCATTACCGCTGCCGACAGCTCACGCTGCACATTCAGATATTCTTCGGTTTTGTACAGTTTGGAGAAGGTCTGGTCAATGGTGTCCATCCACAGATTCATCAACTGGCGGATGCTGTCAATCTTTTCACCCTTTTCACTCAGCGCCACCAGTTCTTGCATCACCCGCTCAAACGCTTGAGCCGAGGTTCGGGCTAACAAAATGTGGTAGTCGGCGCTGGTTTTACGAAACTGTACCCAGGTATCAAAACTGTTGATCAATTTGTCCATCAGTTCACGGTTAAAGCCCAGGCGTGGAGTTTCGGTCATGCGGCCAAAGGAGCGCTCGTAGGCATCCCAGTGCAGCCGGCTCAACTCGGCCAGTTGGGAACCGGCGCCGGTGAGGCCCTGGCTAAATTGCCAGGGGGTCTGTCCCCAGGATTGAAACCAGGGCTGGCTGAGCTTTTGCCATTCTTCGATATAGAAACGCCACAACTGGTTGATGTCTTTGCTGGCGCTCACAAACCCGGTCGGCCCGCCAACCAGTTGTTGGAACCACTGCTCACTATATTCACGCAATACCGATTGCCAATCCTCCCCGGCTTCAACTTTAGGAGCCATCACCTGCCATGCTTTGCTTGACAGCTCAAGAAAGCGCATCATCGAAGCCTGGCTGGCCGCCATTTGTTCGGCCACACCCTTGATGGTCGGCCCGGAGTTAGCGGCCCAGGCCTGCATGCTCTGTTCGGCCAACCAGCGCCATTGCTCCATCATGTTGGGGTAAAATTGGTTCGGGGCGCCGTTTGGCTGCGCCAACTCAGTCCAACTTTCCCACATCTTCTTTTGCGCCTCAGCCCATGTACTCATCATGGTTTCGGCCTGTTTTTGCCAATCCATATTTGGTTTCTCCTCGGAAAATACCCCCACCCCTAGCCCCTCCTCCGAATCGGGGGAGGGGGTGGGGGTAGGCTTTAACTTTCTTTAGTTGGGGCGGTAAAGTTGCGGATCCACTCCATTTGAGCATCCATCATCTTCTTGCTCATTTCCTGCCACGGCCCCAGCAGACTCGACCCGTTTTTATCCAGGGCGGGAAACTTGCCCAACTCGGCCTTCTTCATCACGTCGAACCAGTTGTCCCACATCTGTTGTTGCAGGTCGGTCCAGCGTTGGGTCATGTCCTGAACTTGATGGGCCCAGTTGGCCGTTTCTTTGGGTGCGCCTTGAATGGAAGAAACGCTTTCGGCCCAGATGCGGCTGCCTTCCACTTGCGCGGCCAGGGTATTCTTGACCGATTGCTGCCAGGCGTCTACCGTCTTTTCCCAGGCCTGCCCCGGTTGGGATACATCAAAGGTCTTGACGGTATCGAGCCAGGTATTCCAGGTTTTGGTTTGGGCATCCGTCCAGGTTTTGAACATATCCTGAGTTTGTTTTGACCAGTCCATTAAATATCTCCTTCTATTGAACTAAAATTGATTTAAAATTAATCCCGCCACCACATCGTTTCACGCAGAATATCGGTGACGGAGATAATACCAAACAATTTTTCTTTAATCACCGGCGCCCGGTGAATGTGGTTTAACGCAAACAATTGAGCCACTTCTTCGACGGTCAGATCGGGGTCAACCTCGATGCAAGGCTTGGTCATAATTTCGCCGACAGAAACAGTTTGGGGGTTTTTACCATAGGCAGCCACCTTATAGGCAATATCTGTCTCGGTGACAATACCATAGGCATCCTCACTGTGACTTGGCTCTACCACCAGATCACGGATATGTTTCTCGCGCATCAGCCCTATGGCTTCGGCCGTCGAGGCTGAAGCTTGAATGGTGACCACGTCTTTGGTCATAATTTCCTTTGCAGTTTGCATAAATTAGCTCCTTTGCCAAAAGGGTGGTTTTAATCCTGCCACCACTTCCCCTTCTGTAAGATGTCTGATATCGAGACAATACCCAGCAGGTCATCCTTAACTACCGGAGCGCGGTGGATATGATTATTGGCAAACAGACGGGCCACGTTTTCCACGGTCATCTCAGGGTTAACGGTAATGCAGGGCTTGGTCATAATATCCCCAACCGTCAGGGCTTTAGGGTCGCTGTCGCGAGCGACAACTTTATAGGCAATGTCGGCCTCGGTCACAATCCCATAAGCTTTCTCCGGGGCGCGAGATTTTACCACGATGGCATGGATTTTTTTCTGCCGCATCAAGCCAATAGCCTCAGACACCAAAGCAGAAGGCTGAATGGTGACAACGTCGCTTGTCATGATGTCTTTTGCTTTTAACACACTGTACCTCCTGAAGTAAAATTACAGAGCCGATTTAACCGGGTGAGATAGGCTAAGTTCCAATCGGCTCTAAAGGGTGGCCCCACCGTCAACAGCCAAGACGTGTCCCGAGACATACCTGGCCTCATCCGAAGCCAGCCATACATAAGCATTGGCAATGTCTACCGGCTGGCCGAAATGCCCCAGCGAGATGCGTTCCACCAATTTTTCTACCACTTTGTCGGGGATACCGGCCGTTAAGCGCGTTTCAATAAAACCGGGCGCAACCGCATTAACCCGGATACCTTTGCGGCCCAATTCACGCGCCCACACTTTGGTCATGCCCACCACCCCCGCTTTGCTGGCGACATAATTGGTCTGGCCGTAATTGCCATACGGCGCAACCAGCGATGAGGTACTGAGAATAACCCCGCTGCCCTGGGCGATCATGGTTGGCACAACAGCCTGAGTGCAATTGAAAACGCCTTTCAAATTGATATTAATAACCAGATCGAAATTTTCCTCTGTCATCTTAACCAATTGAGAATCACGAATGGTGCCGGCATTATTAATTAGCACATCAATGCGGCCCCCGAAATGATCCAGGACGGTTTGAACCATGGCGTTGATCGAGGCCCGGTCGGTCACATTCACCTTAACCGCCACAGCCCTACCATCTTTGGCGGCGATCTCGTCGGCCACACCCTGAGCCTCATCCAGGTCAACATCGGCGACAACAACACGAGCGCCCTCCTCGGCAAAACGCAGAGCTGTGGCGCGACCAATACCCCGCCCAGCCCCAGTTATTATGGCTACCTTGTCTTTAAGGCGCATACTCGACTCCTGTTTGGGAATTAAATGAAGGGGAGGAGAAGAAAAACTCTTCCCCTCCGGCCTCAAATCAATTAATTAGTGGAGATGGTTGTAAACATTTTGGCCATCCGCTCGGCGGCCCAATCCGAAAAGAGAGCGGTGGTGGTCATCACTTTGGAGGTGGTGGTAAATATGTTGACTGCGTATTCGGAAGCAGCTTGAGCCTGGGTTTTGAACAGTTCAGCCATTTCAACCCCAAACTGGCGCTCTTCCTGACTCAACGCCTGCGCTTTTTTGAAGCCGTCCGTCACAATCTTGTCCATGTTCTCGCGGAAGGCCAGGGATTGTTTGAAGGATTGCTCGGTAGCTTGCAGAACAACATCGGCGTAAGCCTGAGTATACTCCTGCCACATGTCAACGCTTTTCTTGACGAATTCTTGATTGGTCTCAAACAGGCTTTTGGCCTCTTCAGCGGCCGAATTGGCCAGAGCGGATACGGAATCTACGGCAACCTTGCTCTCTTCGGTCATTTTGGTGGCCAGATCGGCGAGATTGGGTAAAGCTTCTTTTTTCACTGTCATGATTTTTCTCCTATAATCAAATAAATTTTTGGCCGAAAAACACGGGTTACTTCTGATCGGTTTTGGCCTGTAAACTCTTTTCCAGGTCTTCAACTTTGCTGGTTAGGGTTTGAACCTGGGCTTGCAGCAAATTAATGGCCTCCACAAGCTGCCCATACTGGGGTTGGGGGGATAACTGCCAGGCTTTCAAGGCGCGTTCGGCGGCCTGATCAAACTGCTCCCGGAAGGCTTCGGATTGTTTAACCGTATGTTGCATGGTCTCAAACATCATATCGGTATAACTGGCAGCAAACTGCTCCCAGACTTTAAAGCTTTCCTGGAGCACCTTTTCTTGATTCATAGGCTGACCTCCTGTTAAAGCCTCTAACGTCAGTTGAGTTAAATAGCGTTGAATAAAAGCCACTGCCTCCGCAAAATCGGTAAAGCGATCTTCTTCATCACCCTGGACGTGGCGGATATGACCCCGCCATTGGACATGGGGTTCACCCTGGGCGTCACGCCATAACTCTTGGGTAAAACGCAGCACAAACGAGGCAATATTATTTTGAGTTTTTATCATGGCTAAAACCTTTTCAGTAACAATTGTATTTTAACAAAGGGGAGTTACAGTTGAGTTACAAGAAGGGAGAGGTGTCCAGAAAAGTTCTTTCTCAACAAGCAAAGTAGCAGGGTAGCATGTAGCAAAGTAGCAATCTGCTACATGCTACCCTGCTAGCTGTTGATAAAGTTGTTGGGTTTCGGGGAGAGGGTCAACGCCCAACTCGCTTTGGAGCATTTCAACGCATTTTTGATACGTGCGCAGGGCCAGGGGGCGGTTACCCTGATTAAGATAAGCCTGCATTTGAACCCGGTAGGCGGCCTCCCAAACCGGGTCAACGGTGAGGACGTGCTGAGTTAAACGAATGCTTTCGAGAGGGTTTTGCGCTACCAACAGGCCGGCCAGCGTGGTCATTGTTCCCAGGGCCAGCAATTGCAGGCGCTCCCGTTCGGCGCTGGTCCAATCCTCATAACGCCGTTCCGGTAAATAATCCCCTTTGTACAAGGCCAGCGCCTGCCGATAATGCTCAATCGCCGCCGCCGGACGCTCAAGCAGAAGTTGGTTGCCCTGCGCCACCAACGCTTCAAAAGCATCGGCATCAACCCCAATTTGGTCCAAATTAAGGCTGTAAATCAATTCCTGGCGCTGGATAAAACGGGACTCCGCTCGCGGCTTTCGTTCCGGTTCCAGCACTTTGTAGATGGCATTGAGGGCAACCTTAAAATCTCGATCCCCCTCCTCCAAGCTAAGCTCAGGCCACAGCCGGTCAATAATCTGTTCTTTGTGCAAAGGCGAGGGGGAACGGCGCACCGTGACAAAAAATTGAAACAAATGGAAGGCTTTTTCCCGGCCCCAGGCCGCCGGCTCAATTTCAAAACCATCCCGCCAGACGCGAAAGCCGCCCAGGGTTTGAATTTGCAAAGGTCTCCGACTCGTTTGAAAATGCACCTTGTCCATGAACTGAGTTTTACCGGCAATCCTATATTCGTCAAATACAGGTCAAGACTTGACAAATCACTATTTTCCCCCTATTATCTTTTACAAAATATGGACAAAAGTTTTTCAGATATTAGATAGCATTAACATTCTTTTCGGAGTAAACCCATGAGTAAAAAAATTATCGTTATTGGCAGTGGCTTTGGAGGACTGGGTGCAGCGGTTCGTCTGGCGGCTAAAGGTCACGAAGTGCAAATTTTTGAGAAGCGAGACAAACTGGGTGGGCGGGCCTACGTTTACGAAATCAACGGCTTCAAATTCGATGGCGGGCCGACCATTATCACCGCACCCTTTATGCTCGACGACATTTTCAAAGCCGCCGGCAAACGTCGGGAAGATTATTTTGAATTGGCGCCATGCCACCCTTTCTACCGTATTTTTAACCACGAAGGGCGCTGCTTTGATTACAATGATAATGCTGACTTTACATTAAGCCAAATCGAGCAGTGGAGTCCCACCGACAAGGCCGGCTACTTAAAATTTATCCAATCCACCCAGGCTATTTTTGAGAAAGGGTTTGTCGAACTGGCCGACAAGCCCTTTCTCAATCTGCTAGACATGCTGCGCATTGTGCCCGATTTAATCAAGCTGCAATCGCACAAAAGTGTTTACAGCTACGTCTCCCAATTTGTGCAGGATGATTTTCTGCGCCGCTGCTTCTCCTTCCATCCGCTGCTGGTGGGCGGCAATCCCTTTGAGACAACCTCCATTTACGCCCTTATCCACTACCTGGAACGAGAATGGGGCGTTCATTACGCCATGGGCGGCACCGGGGCCATTGTGCAGGGGTTGGGCCGGTTGTTTGAAGAGTTAGGGGGGCAGATTTGCGTCAACACCGAGGTAGCGGAGATTTTGGTGGAGGACCGCCGCGCCACCGGCGTTCGCCTGGCCGATGGAACGGTCCACCAGGCCGATGTGGTCATCTCTAACGCCGACGTGGCTTTTACTTACCGCAACCTCATCCCTGAGCAGTACCGGCGCAAATACACCAACCGCAAAATCGAAAAGATGCGCTATAGCATGTCGCTGTTTGTGATTTACTTTGGGACCAAGCGACGCTATACGGATACCAAACTGGCCCATCACAACATTATTTTGGGGGAGCGATATAAGGGGCTGCTGACTGACATCTTTACCAAAAAACAATTGAGCGATGATTTCTCGCTCTACCTGCACATGCCCACCCTGACCGACCCATCGCTGGCCCCACCCGGCTGCGAGAGCTTTTATGTCCTCTCGCCGGTGCCGCATCTGGGTTCCGGCATTGACTGGACTCAGGCGGCCAAACCGTACCGCGACCGAATTATGCAATTTTTAGAGGATAACTACCTGCCCGATTTGCAGGCCAATATCGTGGCCGAACATTTTATTGACCCGCTGCACTTTCAAAACACGCTCAACAGCTATCTCGGCTCGGCCTTCTCCGTCGAGCCAATTTTAACCCAATCGGCCTGGTTCCGGCCTCACAATCGCTCCGAAGAGTTTGACAATTTGTACTTTGTCGGGGCCGGCACCCATCCGGGGGCGGGTTTACCAGGGGTGCTGTCGTCGGCTAAAATCGCGGATGATTTGATTTCGAGGGGCAATTGAGAAAAAACGCAATCGGCTACAGACAATAATTTACTTCCCGTTTTGAGTTCCTACGAGTTCCCTTAGTTCCCTGGGAACTCGTAGGAACTTGAGGGAACTTATTTTTGGACAATCACTTAGCAGTTAGTGGCAGTTTGTCCAGGATGAAGTAAAAATTGGTTCATCCAGAATTTTTCTGACAGCCTCTAGATATCCCTTGTCATTAAAACAAACTCGGCTGCGATGGTCGCTCCGACGGCGTTAGTCCCAAATGCTCATAGGCGCGAGGCGTCGCCACCCGGCCGCGCGGGGTGCGGTCCAGAAAACCGAGTTGCAGCAAATACGGCTCGACCACATCCATGATCGTGCTGCTTTCCTCGCTGATGCTGGCGGCGATGGTTTCCAGGCCCACCGGCCCGCCGCCGAACTTTTCGATGATCGAGCGCAGCACCTTTTTGTCCAGGTCGTCCAGGCCCAGAGCGTCTACGTGCATCAGGGCCAGGGCTTCATTGGCTACCGCCTGGGTGATAACGCCGTTGGCTCGCACCTGGGCAAAATCGCGGGCGCGTTTGAGCAGGCGGTTGGCGATGCGGGCCGTGCCGCGTGAGCGAGTGGCAATCTCGGTCGCCCCCTCCGGCTCGATGGGCACATTCAGAATCGCCGCCGAGCGAGTCACGATCTGGCGCAGTTCTTCGGCGGTGTAAAATTCCAACCGGAACACCGCCCCAAAGCGGTCGCGCAGCGGGGCGGCCAGCAAATCGAGACGGGTGGTGGCCCCCAGGACAGTAAAGTGGGGCAGCTTGAGCCGGATATTACGGGCGCTCGGCCCCTTGCCGATGACAATATCCAAAGCGTAATCTTCCATGGCCGGGTAAAGCACTTCCTCTACCGCCCGGCCCAAGCGATGAATCTCGTCAATAAACAGCACGTCGCCCCGGCGCAGGTTGGTCAAAATCGCCGCCAGGTCACCGGCTCGCTCGATGGCCGGGCCGGAGGTGATTTTCAAATTGACCCCCATCTGGTGGGCGATGATGCTGGCTAATGTGGTTTTGCCCAGGCCAGGCGGGCCGTACAACAACACGTGGTCCAGGGCTTCTTCGCGTCCTTTGGCCGCCTCGATCAGAATTTGGATGTTCTGCTTAACGGCGGATTGGCCGAAATAGCTGTCCCAATCCAGGGGGCGCAGCGTCGCGTCGAGCTTGGTTTCGGCGGCTTGCAAATCGGGCGATACAGGTCGTTCATCCATAGTGGCGAGATTATAGCACATAATTGCTATGGTGTAGAATTGGCCGGTCGCCGCTGATTGACACAACGGCTGCTCTGTGCTAGACTACGTTTAACCAATTGAGTTAAAACGTTGATCGAGACGAGTAAGCAAAAACTGCTGCGCCAGAGAGAGAAGGCCGTGGCTGTAAGCCTTCTTCGCAGAAACGCGCCGAAAACCCCTCGAGAGTGAGCCTCGGAACGCAGTTGCGCCAGTATGAGGCTCCGGCTGGCTCCGTTAAAGGCTGGACAGAGGATGATACGTGATGCGTGATGCGTGAGAAGATTTACGCATTACGCATCACGCATCATCGAATTTGGGTGGAACCGCGTGGAAATTGGATCCCTCGCCCCAAGGTGGGCGGGGGATTTTTTATTTTTTGTCAGAAGGGAGATGGCAAATGGCCAAGCGTAAAAGAAAACCTGGCGAGCGGGAAGGCTTTAAGCTCAACTTAACTCCGGATTATCGCAGCGAGCAATATGTGATGTACATTGTCAATGCAGAGACAGGCCTGCTGCAAGCCGGAACAATTGACCCTGATTTGACCGATGGCGATGTAATCCAGGCTTTGGACGACCTTATTGCCCGTTTGAAACAACCGGAAGGGGCGCAACTGCTTCTTGGCCCGGCAGCCAGTTCTAAGACTAAGGTGGAAGGTGAGCATGCTTTTGCGCAGCACTTTGTGTTGATGAATTTGCGCTCAGCGTTTGAACGCTATGGACCTTTGGAGGTTGAGGATGTTATCGGTATTCTCGGTGTGATTAAGAGTTCGGTCAAAAAATGGAGTACAGGCATGCATCGGCGCGGCTATCTGACTTTCATCGAGGGCTTCTTGGGGCAAATGGGGGTGAAGGTCCAACAAATCAGCGCCGAAGAAGCTGAAGCATTAGGACTTAAAGCCGACGACACAATCCATTTGGAAAAAGGTGATTAATAATGTCTAACCAGCAAGATGCCAAAAACTCGCAGCTTTATAAACTCCGCCATAGCCTGGCTCACGTGATGGCCCAGGCGGTGACAGAATTGTACCCCGATGTCAAACTCGGCATTGGCCCGCCCATTGACACCGGCTTTTACTATGACTTTGACCTGGGCAAAGATGAGCACAGCAAGCCGCGCACCTTTACCCCGGAAGATCTGGAAGCCATCGAAAAGCGCATGCGCCAGATTATCGGCGGCAAGCACAAGTTTGAGTACCGCGAGGTTAGCGCCGACGAAGCGCGGGAATTGTTCAAGGATCAACCCTATAAAATAGAGTTGATTGACGGCCTGGCCCAGGGCGGCATTGACGAATACGGCAATGAAACCAGCGAAAAGCCGGTCATCAGCACCTACCGCCAGGATACCTTTGAAGACCTGTGCCGCGGCCCGCACGTCGAAGCGACCAACCAAATACCCAGCGACGGCTTCAAGTTGATGACCGTCGCCGGGGCTTACTGGCGCGGCGATGAAGACAACCCCATGCTCCAGCGCATCTACGGCACGGCCTGGGCCAACAAAAAAGAGCTGAACCAGTATCTTGAAATGCTGGAAGAGGCTAAAAAGCGCGACCACCGCAAATTGGGCAAAGAACTGGAAATCTTCACCTTTGATGAAGAAGTTGGGCCGGGGCTGCCCTTGTGGCTGCCACGCGGCGCGGTGCTGATCGAAGAGTTGGAAAAGCTGGCCAAGGAGATGGAGCAAAAAGCCGGCTACGACCGGGTGCGCACGCCCCATCTGACCAAAGAAGATTTGTTTCTGCGCAGCGGCCACCTGCCCTACTACGCCGAAAGCATGTTCCCGCCGATGGAGATGGAAGGCGTGCGCTACTACATCAAGCCTATGAACTGCCCTTTCCACCACAAAATTTTTGGCAGCAAACCGCGCAGCTACCGCGACCTGCCGGTGCGCCTGGCCGAGTACGGCACCTGCTATCGCTACGAAAAAAGCGGCGAGTTGTTCGGCCTGATGCGGGTCCGCTCGATGCAGATGAACGACGCCCACATCTACTGCTCCGAGGAGCAGTTTGAGAGCGAATTTCTGGGTGTGGTCAATTTGTACCTGGAATATTTCAAGCTGCTCAACATCGAAAAGTATGTCATGCGCCTGAGCACCCACCACAAAAAGGGCCTGGGCAAAAAATATGTGGACAACGAGCGGTTGTGGCTCAAAACCGAAGATATGGTCCGCCGGGCCATGGAACACGGCGGTGTGCCTTATGTAGAAGTGCCCGACGAGGCCGCCTTCTACGGCCCCAAGATTGACGTGCAAATCTGGAGCGCCATTGGCCGCGAGTTCTCCCTGGCCACCAACCAGGTGGATTTTGCCGTGCCGCCCCGCTTCAACCTGACCTTTGTCAACCAGCACGGCCAGGAGGAAACGCCGCTGTGCATTCATCGCGCCCCGCTGAGCACCCACGAGCGCATGGTCGGCTTTTTGCTCGAACAGTACGCCGGCAGATTCCCGGTCTGGCTCTCGCCCGACCAGGCGGTGGTCGTGCCCATTACTGAGGCCCACAACGAGTACGCCGACACGCTGGCCCGCCAGTTGCGGGCAGCCAATATCCGCGCCCAGGCCGATTTGGGCACGGAACGGATGAATGCCAAGATTCGCCAGGCTCAATTGCTGCAAATCCCGTACATGCTGGTGGTCGGCGACCAGGAAGTGGCGAACAGCACGGTCTCGCTGCGCAAGCGGGATGGCTCTCGCCAGAACGATTTGCCGGTAGCCGAGTTCATCGCCCAAACCCAGCAGCGCATCGCCAGCCGGTCGAGTGAATTATAGACATGTCATTTCGAGGTCGTAAGGCCGAGAAATCTTCTGCGAAGGAGTCCAAAGCTTGCTTTGGGAAAGCCAAAGCAAGCTTTGGACTCCATTAGGGGGATTTCTCCCTTCGGTCGAAATGACATGTCTGAGGGGATATGGAAAGAGAGGGAGTTATGACATCAAACCAATTAGCCCAGGACCAACTCTACAAAATCCGGCACAGCCTGGCCCATGTGATGGCTCAGGCGGTGTTGGAGATGTTCCCCACCGGCAAAATCGCCATCGGTCCGCCCATTGAAGATGGTTTTTACTACGATTTCGACCTGCCGCGCCCGCTCACCCCGGAGGATTTGACGGCGCTTGAAAAGCGTATGCGCGAAATCCTCCAGGGGCGACACACCTTCCAGCGTCGCGAGCTGAGCGCCGCCGAAGCCAAAACTCTTTTTGCCGGCCAGCCCTACAAAATCGAGCTGATCGAAGGGTTGGAAAAAGGCGGGGTGGACGAATACGGCGAACCGACCGACGCGCCGCCGGTTATCAGCACCTACAAGCACGATACTTTTGAGGATTTGTGCAAAGGGCCGCACGTAGCCAACCTGGGTGAAATTAATCCGGCGGCCTTCAAGCTGATGAAAATCGCCGGGGCTTATTGGCGGGGCGATGAAAAACGCCCGCAGTTGCAGCGCATCTACGGCACGGCCTGGCAAACGGCGGAGGAGCTGGCCGATTATCTGCATCGTCTGGAGGAGGCCGAAAAACGGGACCATCGCAAACTGGGCAAGGAATTGGATTTGTTCAGCACCGAGCCGGATATGCTTGGCGGGGGGTTGATTCTGTGGCATCCCAACGGCGGCTTAATGCGTCACCTGGCCGAAGAGTTTTGTCGCAAAGAGCATCTGGCCCAGGGGTATGACCTGGTTTACTCGCCACACATCGGCAAAAGCACGCTCTGGCAAACCAGCGGCCACCTGACCTTTTACAAGGAAAATATGTATGCCCCGCTCGATATTGACGGGCAGGAATATTATCTCAAGCCGATGAACTGCCCTTTTCATATCATGATTTACCAGGACAAACTGCGCAGCTACCGCGACCTGCCCCTGCGTTTTGCCGAGTGGGGCACGGTCTATCGCTACGAGCGCAGCGGGGTGCTGCACGGCCTGCTGCGGGTGCGCGGTTTTACCCAGGACGACGCCCACCATTTTGTCCAGCCGGAGAAGATGCCCGAAGAGATAGATTTTGCCCTCAACTTCTGCCTGCGCATCCTGCGCAGCTTTGGCTTTACCGACTTCACCGCCTACCTCAGCACCCGGCCCGAAAGCAAAGCCGTCGGCGAACTGGCGGATTGGCACACCGCCGAAGCAGCCCTGGAAGCCGCGCTGAAGCGGGCTAACCTGCCTTACGAGATTGACCCCGGCGGCGGGGCGTTTTACGGCCCCAAAATTGACCTCAAAATCAACGATGCCCTGGGGCGGGAGTGGCAGTTGAGCACTATCCAGTTCGACTTCAACCTGCCCGAACGCTTCGATATCACCTACATCGGCGAGGACGGCCAGCCGCACCGGCCTTTTATGGTTCACCGTGCCCTGCTGGGTTCGATGGAGCGGTTTTTTGGGGTATTAATTGAGCATTACGGCGGGGCGTTTCCGGTCTGGCTATCGCCGGTGCAGGCGGTGCTCATCCCCATCGCTGACCGGCACGTGGCTTACTGCGACGACGTAGCCAAGCGGCTCAAAGCCGCCGGGCTGCGGGTCGAGGTAGATGCCAGCAGCGAGCGCATGGGCCACAAGATTCGCCTGGCCCAAAAGCAGAAAATTCCCTACATGCTGGTAGTGGGGGATAAAGAGCAGGCGGCCCATCAGGTAGCGGTGCGTCTGCGCAGCGGCGAGGATTTGGGGCCGCTGGAGGTGTCGGTGTTTGAAAAGATGGCGTTGGAGGCGGTGGTGACTAAATTATAAAACTGCCCAGAAAGAGAGGAGAGATGCCCGAGCCAATCATCAAAAGATACCCTCTTGAATTATTTGGCTATCCTTACACTGACCAAAGCGAAACAGCACAGCAAGTGCGAGCCGAGCAGTATTGCCCATTTTTAGGGGGTATTTGTAAAAAACCGCGGAAGAGTGAACCCCACATAAAAATCGGTATTTGTTCGGTGGGTTATAAAGGAGAGTTTTCGGGCAAGTTTCTACCTGTCATAATTTGCCCGCATCGTTTCGATACCCCTTTGCTGTTTAAGGCGATAGAGGAGGATTATTTTGGCCCACTGGCGGCTGATGAAAAAGTGATGTGGGCGACAGAAGTATCTCTTGGGGTAGCCGGAAGTGTTGATTACGTGGCAGTTAAGGTGAAAGAAGAAGGAATTATTGATATAACCAGCGATTTTGTGTGTGTCAAATTGCAAGCCGCCGGAACAACTGGCACACCCTGGCAGGCATTTTTGGAACACAAGCAAACAGGAAAGTTTCAGAGCGATAGCTATAAATATGGCATAAACTGGGCTAATGAGTTTCTCAAAACGATGATGCAGCAGGTGTACAAAAAAGGAGTCATTATTGAGTCATGGGGCAAAAGAATGATCTTCGTTATTCAGGATGTAGCCCTGGCCTATCTGCGCAACGCCTGTGATACCAGTGGGTTAAGGCCAGCCGACCCGGCGGACCCTGTACATTTTTACACGTTTAGCATGAAATGGGATGATAATAGCAACGCTTGGCTGCTTGAGTTGGACAAAAAAGTGAGCACAAATACAGAGGGGATTCGTCGGATATTAGCCGGAGCTAACAAAGATACTTTTCCTACGCTTGATAAATTCATGTCGAATGTAGCCAGGAAACTGACTCAATAAAAACTCATCTGGATTGAGCTTTCCTTCAAACGTTCTTCGGCAACTTGGATATAGTTCTGGCTAATCTCAATTCCTAAACCGCGCTGCCCAAAATGAATAGCTGCCGCAATCGTACTGCCTGTACCCATAAAGGGGTCAAGAACAAGGCCGTTGGGGGGACAGGTAGCCTTGAGGGGTACTTCTAGTAATTCAATGGGAAATACAGCGTAGTGGGCATCTTTGCGCCAAATATCTTCGGGGACAATTCGCCAAATATCGGAGGGAATGTAGCCTTTGGCATGGCTGGTGATGATAAAAAATCCCTTATCCTCTATCTCTTTCGCTCGCCCACTCACTTGTTTACTATCGCTGTGATAGGTACGCTGCTGACCGCGAATGGTCATACGGAAATCAACAATTTCTCCCCGCCGCATTTTTGCGAGAGTTTCTTCAAGGGCAGTTAAAGCTGCCTGCCGTTCCTGTTCATTGAGATGAGTGCTGCTTAAAATTTGCTCTCGATATTTTTTGCCGCTCACCCCGGTAGCTGAGATAATGCCGTTGCCGTTAGTGGTCGGCTGCTTTTCGGGCTTGATCCGAATTTTATCGTGATCGTAGTAATACTTGGGCCGCTTGACAAAGTGAAAGATGTGCTCATAAACATCGCGCAAGCGATCTTTGACGCTTTGCGTGCCTTTCATTTGGTCCCAAATGATGTCATTCCGCAGAATCCAACCATCATCTTGTAGTCCCAAGGCCACTCGCCAGGGCATGCCCATTAAATTTTTGTTGTGATACTTATCGCCAATATTTAACCACAGCGACCCGGTTGGCTTGAGCACCCGTTTGACTTTGCTGAATATTTCCACAAGTCTGTTGACATATTCTTTGGGGTCATCTTCATTGCCAATTAAAACGTCCATCTGTTCATTATCAACTTCGTAATCGCGCAGTTTCCAGTAGGGTGGTGAAGTGATGACGCAATCTATGCTCTCCGCTGGAAAATAATCCAATAATTGTTGGCATTCTCCCCAAAGCAGTCCATAGCGCTGTTTGCCCTCAAGTACCGCCTGTATTTCTCGTTCTAAGCTTTTCATTTTTATCTCAATGTGACTAACAATATTAGATTGAGAAAAAGTTTAACACTAAATCGTGTAAAGGTCAAGTTCCGATTTCTCCATAAACTATTATAACACCAGTCTGGGGGATAGAAAATTTGTTTTATCAGATAAACCTTCCCTCTTTTGACGACTCACCCTCCCTTCATCTATCATGGAGGGGCTGTGAGGGGTAAAAAGTTGGTAAGGTTTGATTTAGGGACAAAAGGATAAGGTAGAAATATGAACAAAGAACCTGTTGAAACCATCAACCATCCACTGCTCTCTCATCTGCCCCCGTCGTGGGTCAAAAAGGGCAAGGTCGTTTCGGCTGAGGAAGCAGTACGGATTATCCGCGATGGCGATACCGTGGCCACGGCCGGGTTTGTCGGTATTGGTTTTGCCGAGGAAATCGCCATCAAGCTAGAAGAGCGGTTTTTAAGCCAGGGCAAACCCAAAAATTTGACCTTGATTTATGCCGCCGGCCAGGGCGATGGGGGCGACAAAGGCTTAAATCACCTGGCCCACGCCGGGCTGGTGCGGCGGGTGATTGGCGGCCATTGGGGGTTGGTCCCCAAACTGCAAAAACTGGCCATCGAGAACCAAATTTTGGCCTACAACCTGCCCCAGGGCGTTATTACCCACATGTACCGCGATATTGCCGCCCACAAGCCGCGCACCCTTACGCGGGTCGGCCTGGGCACGTTTGTGGACCCCCGCCACGGCGGCGGCAAAATCAACAGCCTGACCAGCGAAGATTTGGTGGAGCTGATCACCTTTGACGGCCAGGAATACCTGGCCTACAAAACGCTGCCCATTAATGTCGCCATTCTCCGGGGAACAACGGCGGATACCGATGGCAATATTACGATGGAGAAAGAGGCGCTGCTGCTCGATTCGCTGGCGCTGGCGATGGCCGCCAAAAATTCCAATGGGTTTGTCATTGTCCAGGTGGAGCGCCTGGCCGAGCGGGGCACGTTGAACCCGCGCCAGGTCAAGATTCCCGATATTCTGGTTGATTGTGTGGTCGTGGCTCAGGCCCAAAATCACTGGCAGACCTTTGTGGAACCCTACAACCCGGCCTTTAGCGGCGAAATCAAAGTGCCGATGCGCTCTATTCCGCCCCTGGAGATGAGCGACCGCAAGATTATTTCTCGCCGGGCCGCGTTTGAGTTGAAGCCTAACAGCGTGGTCAACCTGGGGATTGGCATGCCGGAAGGGGTCGCCAGCATTGCCAATGAAGAGGACATCATCGAGTACATTACCCTGACCGCCGAACCCGGCGTTATCGGCGGGCTGCCGGCCAGCGGGTTGAACTTTGGCGCGGCGGTCAATACCGATGCGGTCATCAGCCAGCCTTCTCAATTCGATTTTTACGATGGCGGCGGGCTGGACCTGGCTTTTCTGGGCCTGGCCCAAGTTGACCGGGAGGGCAATCTGAATGTCAGCAGATTCGGCTCGCGCCTGGCCGGGGCCGGCGGGTTTATCAATATCAGCCAGAACGCCAAAAAGATTGTTTTTTTAGGCACATTTACTACGGGCGGCCTGGAGGTAGCCGTTGAAGACGGCCGGCTGCGGATTATCCGCGAAGGCGCAACCCGCAAGTTTGTGGAGCAGGTTGAGCAGGTCACTTTCAGCGGCCGGTATGCCGTCAAGAACAAGCAGCCGGTGCTTTACATCACCGAGCGCTGCGTTTTTGTCCTGTCCGAGCGCGGCCTCGAATTGATTGAAATTGCGCCCGGCGTTGAACTGGAGCGAGACATTCTGGCCAATATGGCTTTCACCCCAATTATCAAAGCGCCGCTGCCCCGGATGGAGGCCTGCATCTTCAGACCGGAGCGCATGGGTTTGAAAGAAGACTTGTTAACCCTGGCCCTGGAGGATCGTTTTATTTACAACCCGGCCAAGAATTTATTTTTTGTGAATTTTGAGGGATACACGGTTAAAAGCAGCGCGGATGTCCAGAAAATTAAAGAAGTGGCCGAAAGAATCCTGGCTCCGCTGGGCCGGAAAGTTTATACTATTGTCAATTATGACCATTTCAGCGTCCTGCCCGACGTGGTCGAAGAGTACACCCAAATGGTCAGCGAGATTGTGAACAAGTATTACCTAGGCGTTTCCCGCTATACCACCAGCGCCTTCCTGCGCATCAAACTGGGCGCCGCCCTGGAAAAGCGAGGCATTGCTCCCCACATCTTCGAGAGCAAAGAAGAGGCCCACCGGGCGCACGGACGGGGCCGCTCCGTTTAACTAATCCGTTGGATTAGTGAGGGTTTTCTGTCAGGAACAGGTATCAGGAAGGTGGTACTATTATGGCCGTGTCCAATTTGACCCAATTTTTATAGACAAAGGAGACATAATATTTAGAAAAATGACGGTGTATACAAAACGATACATAATTGCTATTACTTTACTCGTTCTTTCCCTGGTTTTCATCTTGAGTATAGGCTATATGATAGCCCCTACTCCTGTTCAAGCAGGATCTCCTGCATACTGTGGTAAAGGTACTCAAGTTTATACCTCTGGCCCTTTGGCCGGTACTTGGGCTGTATATTTCTATAGTACAGGCAGTGGTGCGAACATTCAGCACAGAGTTAGACATTTTCACAACAATAATTCCTGGCATGATTACTGGGTAAGTTGTCCTTATGATACTTGGCCGACTGGAGCTGATAATTAAAATATTTGGTCTTTTTGTGATCGTTAATAACACTATAAATTCATAACCAAATTATAACAGCCACAAGTTTTGCTTTGTGGCTGTTTTGTCCTAATACTTCTTTTTGAATTTGATAAATAAAAAAACTGATCTACATTATTCAAAGTGAAAGGAGGATAAAAAGATGAAAAAAAGTTTTGCATTAGTTGCTTTGTTAAGTTTACTAATTACTATTAGCGCCGTAGTATTCATATTAAATGTTAATGCCGATGAGAAAACAAACATTGTTATAGTATTAGATATTTCAGGTAGTATGGCTGCTGAAGATTTTAATCCCAATCGTCTCGAAGCGGCCAAGGGGGCAATACAAAATTTTATAGATAATCGCCAAGATAATCCCATTGGTTTTATAACTTTTGCAGGTGAAATTGCTAGTCAAGTAACACTTACGCTTGACCATGAGGCGTTAAAACAAGCTATTAGTGAAACACAACTTGCCTGGAACATAGGCCTGGATAGCGGAACAGCCATCGGTTTGGGATTGGATCATGCTATTAATATGCTGCACGACTTGGACGCTAACAATCGAGTAATTATTTTACTTACTGACGGGGCTAATAATGCAGGAGAAATTGATCCTTTAGTAGCAGCTCAGGTTGCTCAAGAACATAATATTCGTATATATACAGTTGGTGTAGCTAAAGAAGGCTTGGCTAAGCTAACCTTCCCCGATGGGCGAGTTGAATATCGAGACAACGAAATTGATGAAGAAACTCTCAAAAAAATTGCCGAAGTGACGGGAGGGCAATACTTTAGAGTCGAAGATATAGATCGTCTACGAGAAGCTTACGATAAAATTAGCGAACTTGAGTACCCAAGAAAATATCGGGAGTATCGCGAAACTAAAAATACTCCCTCCATTCCTGTTCCAATTCAAGAAAGTCAACATATTCCTGTGATACAAGTGATTGTCGCTTCACAAGACATTAAAAAAGGCTCCCCTCTTGTAACCAACTCGACGCATGTTCAGGATTGGCCTATTACTCTTGTAGTTCCCGATACGATAATTGATGAAACTGAAATTATTAGCCAAGTTGCCAAAATAGATATTGTTCAGGGCCAAGTTATTACACGGGGGATGCTCACTGGATCGAAGTGATATTTATTCGGCGGGCGCGGCTGAAACGGGAGGCGTTCGGATTATTTCGGCGCGTAAAGCTGAAAAGAAACATCGGAGCATATATGAGCAACAAAACTAAAGAGATTATTGTAGATGTCACTCAGGACGAATATCAAGCCGATCTGGCTCGTGGATTAGAAGACGATGAGGTGCTGCGGCCTGGACGCCATAAGTTTAATCGTGGTGGCTTTTTAACCCGTCATGGCCTTAACCCTGAAGACGCGGCAGTTGACTCGACACAAGTTCGTATTGTCATAAACCTTGATCTTGACGTATTCAACTATTTCAAACAACGCGCCGCCCAGAACCAGGCGGAATCTTATGACGCTCAGATCAACCAAACGCTGCGAGCTGTCATGGAACATGAGCAAAAATTAACAACGCTTTCTAACGATTAGCTGGCGAGAGCAGTAAACCTCTGTTTGACGACTCGCTGCCCTGTGGCTGTCGTGCTATAATATGCCTTCAGAAATTGAATCCGGCCCGCCTGCGAGTTTTCAGGCGGGCCGCCGCTTGTTATGGAGTGATATGTTAGACAAATTAGCCGCCGTCGAGGCGCGTTACAACGAATTACTTGAACTCATGGCCTCCCCGGAGGTGACCAGCAAGCCCGATTTGCTGATGAAGTATGGTCAGGAGCAGTCCAGTATCGAAAAACTGGTTGAAACTTACCGGCGCTACCAGGCTGTGTTGACTCAACTGGACGAAGCCCGCACCATGCTGGGTGATGGCCTGGATGAAGATATGCGGGCGATGGTCAAGGAAGAGGTGGAGAGCCTGGAAAACGAGCAGGACGAGCTTGAGCAAAAACTGCGGGTTATGCTCCTCCCCAAAGACCCCAACGATGAGAAAAACGTCATCGTCGAAATCCGGGCCGGGGCCGGCGGCGACGAGGCCGGCCTGTTTGCCGCCGACTTGTTCCGCATCTACACCCGCTACGCCGAAAATCACCGTTGGAAAACGGCGGTGCTCAGCCGCAACGAGTCCGGCATTGGCGGCTTCAAGGAAATTATTTTTCAGGTCACGGGCCAGGGGGCCTATTCCAAATTAAAGTACGAGAGCGGCGTCCACCGGGTGCAGCGTGTGCCAGAAACGGAGAGCGGCGGGCGCATCCACACCTCCACGGCTACGGTGGCGGTTTTGCCGGAGGTAGACGAAGTGGAAGTGGAAATTGACCCCAATGACGTGCGGATTGACATTTTCCGCTCGACCGGGCCCGGCGGCCAGAGCGTCAACACCACCGACTCGGCGGTGCGGCTGACCCACCTGCCCACCGGCCTGGTGGTCAGCTGCCAGGACGAAAAGAGCCAGTTGCAGAACAAAATCAAAGCTTTCAACATTTTGCGCGCCCGCCTGTACGATCTGGAACAGCAGCGCATCCAGGCCGAACACAGCGCGGCCCGGCGCTCCCAGGTGGGCAGCGGCGACCGCAGCGAAAAAATCCGCACCTACAACTTTCCCCAAACCCGCGTCACCGACCACCGCATCGGCCTGACCAGCTACCGCCTGGAAAATATCCTCAACGGCGAAATTGACGAGTTCATTGAGGCGCTGACCAAAGCGGACGAGGAAGAAAAGCTGCAAGAGTTGGCGGCGGCGTGAAACGTGATACGTGAGGCGTGAGGCGTGGAAAGGTAAAAACAGTCAAGGTCCGGGTTTCGGAGGGTAAGTTGATGGCTTCTCAGCGACTGCCTTATATCTGGGATTATGATCTGGATGAGGATCAATTTACTGAAATGTTAGCCGGCCGGTTGACCATTGGCCGGCTTGATCGTGATTGGGCGGCTGTTCGGCTGTTGGAATATGCCTCTTACGCCGATATTGTCCGTCTGCTTGGGTTTCGGTCGCTTATTCAGGGCTGGCCGCGGTGGCGTGAGCGGATTCGCTCGCAAAGCCGCAAGCGGGGTTTCGATTTTTTGGTTGAGTGGTTGCCTGAGCATCATCCTGAGTTAATTTAATGGACAAAGCATTTTATTTAAATGTTTTCTATCCGTTTCAAGATGAAGTTTTACGAATACTCAATGAAGAAATTGAGACAGGTTTTTATTTGACAGGTGGTACAGCGGCTTCACGTGGATACTTGAATCATCGTTTTTCTGATGATCTGGATTTTTTCATAAACGATGATAATCGTTTTGGTCTCTGGTCAGAAAGAGTGATCCAAAAGTTGTCGCAGCAACGTAATTGGCGTTGTGATGTGTTACAAAAAGAGGAACGTTTTGTGCGACTAAATCTTGCTCAAGGAGATATCTTCTTAAAAATCGAGTTCATTAATGATGTGCCCGCTCGAGTTGGGGACCCCTGGTCGCACCCAATTCTGGGTCGTCTGGATAGCGCAGAGAATATCTTGGCGAATAAACTGACAGCTTTGTTAGGCCGTGAGGAACCTAAAGATCTGGCAGATGTTTGGGGTTTCTGCTCACAAATGAATCTATCTCTCACTGCTGCTATTGAAGATGCCCAAAGTAAAGCCGCCGGTATATTTCCGGTTGATTTGGCCAGAGTTCTCTGCTCGGTAAACCGCTCCGACTGGGAATTAGTGCGTTGGATTGATGCCCCAACACCTGAACAGTTTATAGGCGATTTACAAGCGTTGGGTGAAAAGCTAATCCTCATACCGTGACTTCACTTGGCGATATTTTAGAGAAAGCCATTCACCGTCTCTCCGCCGTAGGGTGTGACACCCCCCGGCTCGACGCCGAAGTGCTGCTGGCCCACAGTCTGGGCCGGGAGCGGACCTGGCTCTATCTTCATGTTTCAGACTCCCTGGATGAAAATCAAACCAATAAATTTGAAGCGCTGCTCCACCGCCGGGAGCAGCGTGAGCCGGTGGCTTATATTGTGGGCTATAAAGAATTTTTTGGCCTGGAGTTTGAAGTCTACTCTGCTGTTCTCATTCCCCGCCCGGAAACAGAATTATTGGTCGAAACAGCCCTGGAGATTTACGATTTACGATTTACGATTTACGATTTCAATACGACCTCTGACAGTTCACAATTCACAATTGCTGATGTGGGTACTGGGAGCGGCTGTATTGCTATCGCCCTGGCTAAACATCTGCCCTCTGTCTCAATTTTTGCCCTTGAAACTTCCCCCGCAGCATTATCACTGGCCCGGCGCAACGCCGAAAAACACGGAGTAGCCGCTAGCATTACCTTTTTATCCGGCGATTTGCTGGCAGGGCTAACCGAACCGGCTGATCTGATTGTCAGCAATCCACCCTATGTCAGCCGTTCCGAACTGGCAGCGGCCATGCCGGAAGTCAGCCGCTACGAGCCGCGCCTGGCCCTCGACGGGGGCGAGGATGGGTTGGATGTGATTCGATTGCTGTTACCCCAGGCTAGAGAAAAATTGAAACCCGGCGGCGCTTTGCTGGTCGAAATTGGTTCAACCCAGGGGCCGGCGGTGAGGCAACTGGCCCAATTCCACTTTCCTGGTGCGGCTGTCGAGGTCAAAAAGGATTTAGCCGGCCTGGATAGATTGCTGGTGGTCAAAACGTAAATTTGGATTTTGTTTTGGTCATCTCAATATAGTTTGATGCGTGATGCGTGAAAAATCTTCACGTATCACGCATCACTCGGCGGTCAGCCGTCGGCCGTCTGCGGTCATCTTTGACTCCCTGCCTGCTTTATTTCCCTTTTTTTCCTTTTTTATTATACTAAAAGCCCTTTAGCGACAGTGACGGGCTAAGGGTTGGTTTTGGGAACAACCGACCCTGTTTTTGGCCCCCAGGCAATGGCCCTTGTTTTTAGGAAAGGAGAAGACGAATCACGTATGTCGTCAAGCACTAAATCAAATCCACTCGTTCAATCTTTTGAATCTGTTTTAGAAAGCCGAGTGGGCGGGGTGGTCATCAATTTTGTTTTAATTCCGCTGCTTATTCTGAGCGCCTTACTGTTACCGCCGATTTCGCTGGCGGACCGGCTGCTGAGTATCGGTTACGAGAGCATTGGCCGGGAAGGTGGGGCGATTCAGGACCCCGACGGAACACAAGTTACTTTTTTGCCGGAAGGGGTCAGTCGTTCCTTCCGGGTCAAGCTTGAGGTAATTCCACGTAGTCTCTTTTTGGAAGGCTCAGCCGGCAACAGCCTGCTCACCGCCGCCGAAAGTATTCCGCCTAACCTGGTGATGAAAAGCCCTTTTTACCGGATTCAGGTCAAAGGGACCTCGCCCGAAGCGGTCATCCTGACCGTGCCTATCCCCAACGAGTCAGAACCTTACAACACGTTAGACCTCTATGCCTGGACCGGCGAAAGCTGGGAATGGCTGCCCAATCGCAAAATTGTCACCGAAGATATCATCGAGTCCGAGTTGGACTTTTTGCCGGAGTCGGTGGTGGTGATGCAAACCCATGCCATCAACCCCAATGTTTCCACTGATTATGCTCCCAATACGCCTTTGCCGGATGGCATTAAAGATACCCTGGTTGAAATCAGCCCGCAGGGGCTTTATCTGGATGCCGACGGCCGAATTATGGGCGACCTGGGGACGCTGCCCCCGGAAATTCAAAATGCTTCCTTCACCGTCGTCCCCTCGATCCGCAACTGGAGCAGTGACGGTTCAATCCGGTCTGACCTGATTGATAACTTGCTGATTGACGCCGAAGCGCGCCAGCGGCACATTGAAGCCATTGCCGACCTGGTGCAGCGCAACGCTTATCAAGGGATTGATGTTGACTATCGCGGCATCAACCCCGATTTGCAAAAAGAATTTACCTCGTTTGTGCAGCAGTTGGATGCGGCCCTGCCCGACAACAAGCAGCTCTCGGTGCGGGTCGAACTGCCGCAGCAGCTTTCGGCGGAAGATTGGAACACCGGCGCGTACGATTGGCAGGCCATTGGCCGCATTGCCGATGTGGTTAAAGTGCCTACCTCGCCCGACCCCAAAGCCTACACTCAGGGTGGCCAGATGGAAGCTATGCTCAACTGGGCCGTCGGGCAAATCAATCGCTACAAAATTCAATTGTTACTCTCCACCCTCAGCACCGAGCAGGTCAACGGCGTGACCCGCGACATCACCTACCAGCAAGCTCTGGACCCCATCGGCGCGGTAACAATTGTCGGTGGGCAGAATATTGTCGCTCCCGGCCAGCCGGTAGACTTTACCCTGGCAGGGCTGCAAGCCTCCACCGGCATCCAATTCGACGCCAACAGCGGCGCCTACTGGTTTGCCTACCTGGACAGCAACAACACCCAACGCACCGTTTATTTGGAAAATGCGGCCAGTATTGCCCGCAAGCTGCAATTTGTGGCGCAGTACAACTTGCGCGGGGTGGCCGTGCAAAACCTGCTCAACGAAAAGAATGATGCTCAAATTTGGAGCGTGATCCGTAAATTCCTGGATTTGGTCATTCCGCCGGTCGAGAGCCAATACTCGGTGGTCTGGCGGGTGCAAAACCAGGATGGCGGGGTGATTGACGAAAAAGTGGTGGATTTGAGCAGCCCCAATTACCAGTGGGTTGCGCCCGAAGCCGGCGGCTCCTACGAGATCGAAGCGGCCATTTCGTCCAGCCAGGATACGGCCGGAGCCGTGCCGCGCGGGAGTGTTGCTGTGTTGGTAGCGACTCCCACGCCAGAGCCGACTCCCACCCCGGAACCCACTCCCACCCCCGAAGCCAGCCCCACCCCGGAACCAGAGGTAGCACCGCAAGTCGAAGAAGCGCCGGCTGATGCGGCCCCCGCCGCTCCGGCGGCGCCACCGCCGGCTGCGCCGCCGCCAGCAGCCTCGGTCAGTGTGCCGTTTGGCTATGGCATTCAGGTGGACCCGCGCGGCAACACCAGCGCCAATATCGGCCATCTCAAAGCGATTGGCTTTAACTGGGTCAAATTCCAGATGGCCTGGAAAGATTTTGAACCCACCCCTGGCGGCTATTCCTGGGGGTTCTGGGATGAAGTGATTGGGGCTTATGCGGCCAACGGCATCAATGTAATGCTCAGTATTCCCAAAGCGCCCGATTGGGCCAGACCTCCCGACGACGATAAAAGCGTCGAGGGCCCCCCGGCCGACCCGGCCAAGTACGCCGAAGCCGTGGCCCGCGTAGCCGACCGCTACCGGGGTAAAGCGCAGGCGATTGAGATTTGGAACGAGCAAAACCTGTGGTACGAAGCCGGCGGTAAAGGCCGGATCAACCCGGCGGCGTATGTGCAGTTGCTCCAACTCTCTTATACGGCTATTAAATCGGTCAATCAAGATATGATTGTAATCAGTGGTGCGCTGACCCCGGCGGGTAATGTCGGCGACCTGGCCATGGACGACATTGATTATCTCAGAGGCATGTACGCCAACGGGGCTAAGGGCTATTTCGACGTGTTGGGTGCGCACCCTTCAGGCTACCTGTGTCCGGCTCTGGGCAACTGGCAAACCGTCACCCCCGAAGAAGCCGGCGGCGACCCCGGTCACGGCACGTTTACCAACCGGCATCATAGCTGGTGCTTCCTGGGTACCATGGAGGGTTATCGCCAGGTAATGGTAGAAAACGGCGACGGCGGCAAAGGCATCTCGCCCACCGAGTTTGGTTGGGCCGTCTCCGGCAACCCGCAGCCCGGCTATGAATATGCCCGCAGCAATACCTATGAAGAGCAGGCCACCTGGATTGTTCAGGCGTATCAATGGGCCAAATCTTCCGGCTATGTCGGGCCGATGTTCTTATGGAATCTGGATTACGGCGTCACCGCCGCCGGAACCGAGCTGGCTAACTTTGGGATTCTCAATACGCCGGCCTACAATGCCCTGGCGACGATGCCCAAGTAGTTGGTAAAAATGAGTTGGTGAAATTTGGCCTGGGGCCAGACTTAAAACTTTCCGTAAGCATCCGGAAAGTCACAGTTCAGCCCTGGGCCTTTGTTTGAATAAAAGGTTTAGCGTATGTATCCACAGAGAGATCTCCAGCCCGAAAAGAAGGGATTTAACTTTTTACTTTTACTGCCCATTGTCGGCGGCGGGGCCGTTGCCCTCGCCCTGGTTTGCGCGGCGTTGTTTGCCGTTTACGCCATTTTTCTGTACCAGCCCAGCCCCCCGAAAAAAAGCACGCCCACGCCGACCTATGAAGTGGTGCGTTTTTCAGAAGGCGCCCCTGCCCAAGAAACACCCACCATACCCCCTTCGGCTACCCCTGTAGCCCAACAACAGGTAGACCCGCCTACCCCAACCGTAGCCGCCGCAGCGCCTGCTCCACCCACGGAGACGCCTGTCCCGGCCACGGCAGAACCTGCCGCCCCACCGCCCACCGCGCCCCCAGCCGTCCAGCCGGCCGCTGTGAATGCGCCGCTTAATACCTCTCCTGTCACCATGAGCTCGCCCGATTACAGCATGCAGGTCTTTCTCTTCTGGCAAGAAGAGATTGCCGACCGCGATTTGAAGCTGGTTCAGGATGCCGGTTTTCGCTGGGTGAAGCAAGAGTTTGCCTGGCGCGAAATCGAAGGCTCCGGCAAAGGGGCTTTCGATTGGAGCCGCACCGACCGGGTGATGGACCAGATTGACGCGCATGGCCTCAAAGTGATTGCCCGTTTGGGGGTTCAGCCGGCCTGGGCCGGCGGCGGTTACCCGGAAGTGGGGCCGCCCACCAATCTGCAAGATTTTGCCGATTTTGCGGCAGCGGTAGCGACTCGCTACAAGGGTCGGGTAGATGCTTACCAGATTTGGAACGAGCCAAACCTGGCCCGCGAGTGGGGGAATCGTCCCCCCAACCCGGCTGAATACACCGAAATGCTCAAAATCGCCTATCAGACCATCAAAGCGATTGACCCCTATCCGATCATCATCAGCGCCGGCCTGGCCCCCACCACCCGCAACGACGATGTGGCCCGGCCCGATACCCACTTCATCCAGGGGATGTACGATGCCGGGGCCAAACCTTATTTTGACGCCCTGGGCGCGCACGGTGCGGGGTTTGCTTCGCCCCCTGAAACCGATCCAGCGGAGGTAGCCCGCACGCCGGGCCTGGCTAACCCCGGTGATTTCAAGCCGGAGAACAACGTGCCCGAAGAACTGCGCCGGGTCTACTGTTTCCGCCACGTAGAAGATGTGCGGGCGATTATGGTCAACAATGGCGACGCCGACAAAAAGGTGGTCCTGCTGGAATTTGGCTGGACCATTGACCCCCGGCCCGATTCGCCCTACAAATGGCATGCCGTCAGCCCGGAACAGCAGGCCCAATACTTTGTGCGCGCCTATGAGTATGCCAAAGCCAACTGGCAGCCCTGGATTGGGGTGATGAGCCTGATTTACGTGGCTAACCCGCAGTGGACCCTGCAAGACGAGCAAACCTATTGGAGCATTGTCTACCCCACCTACCCGGAACTCACCGCCGCCCCGGCCTACTACGCCCTGCAGTCCATGCCAAAGAATTAGAAGGTCAGAGGAGGCGATGACGCGAGGAGAAGAGAATACAAGTAGGCGAGGTGACAAAAAATCTTCGCCTCTTCGCTTCTTCGTTTCATCGCCTCTGCTTTTGCTCTGGCTGCTCACCCTCCCGGCAGTCACGCCGCTGCTGCAACCCACCCTCACCCGCAGCGCCGACGGCCTGCTGCACCTGTACCGGCTGGTCGCCCTGGATCACCTGATTCGCCAGGGCGTTTTCTTTTCCCGCTGGCTGCCCGATTTGGCCTACGGCTACGGCCTGCCTCTCTTTGTTTACTATGCCCCTCTCTCCTATTATCTGGCCGAAGGTCTGCGCCTGCTGGGGCTTGATGCCGTGGCTGCCTTCAACAGTTCGGCGGCGCTGGTCTTGCTGCTGGCTGCGGCGGGCGTTTACTTATTGGTCAAAGAGTGGTTTGGCCCGCGCGCTGGGCTGCTGGCGGGGGTGGCCTATGTTTATGCTCCCTATGGGTTGTTCAATCTCTTTTCGCGGGGCAGTTTGCCGGTTGCCTGGGCCGGAGCCGTGTTCCCTTTTGTTTTTTGGGCTTTTGGCCGTTTGATCCATACCCGCAGCCCGCTTTACCTGCCTCTGGCCGCCCTGCTCTGCGGCGCAGCCCTGCTCATGCACAACATCTCCAATCTGCTCTTTCTCCCCCTACTGCTCTTTTATTTGGTCATAGAGCTAATCTTCACGCCTCACGCCTCACGCCTCACGCCTCACGCCCTACTCCGTGTCGGCCTTGCCCTCACCCTCGGCCTCGGCCTCGCCGCCTTCTTCTGGCTGCCGGCGATGCTGGAACGAGACTTTGCCCAGCTTCAACGGGTCATCACCCCACCCGACTTCGACTACCGTTCCAACTTTGTCAGCCTCAGCCAGCTTTTTTCTTTGCCTGCTCCAGCCAACACTGGCCTGCTCAACCCCACCGATCCCCTCACTCTCGGCCTGGCCCAGGTAGGATTGGCAATAATTGGCCTGGGAGGTGGATGGTATCAAGTGTCAAGTGTCAAGTGTCAAGTGTCAGGGATTGGGGGTCAAGCTTCACCCTTTACGCACCACGCACCACGCATCACGCATCACGCGTCACGTTCCCCTGCTCCCCTGCTGTTTGCTACAATCGCCCTGATTGCCGCCTGCTTCATGATGCTCCCCCTCTCTGTTAGTATCTGGGACCGCCTGCCGCTGATTGCCTTTGTCCAGCAGCCCCACCGGCTTTTGAGCGTGACCGCTTTGGCGCTGGCGATTCTGGCCGGGGCTGCGGTGGCCTTCTTGCCGGATCGGCTTAGTTTGGGTTTGACCGTAGCCGGTATTTTGCTGATCTTTATCACCACTGCGCCGTTGCTTTACCCGCGTTACTATTCGCCGCTGCCTGCGCCGCCCACGCTAAGCGGTATGCTGGCTTATGAACGAGCTAGCGGTGCAATTGGGACCACCTCCTTTGGCGAGTACCTGCCCGTCTGGGTGCAGCAAACCCCACGCGAGTCGCCGCTTGAGCCGCTGTATCAGGCCGGCGCCCCCATCGAGCGGCTGGACTCGGCTTATCTGCCCGCCGGAACCCGCCTCGAGGCGGCGGTTTACAAAGTCAACCAGGTGGAGTTAACCCTTGACGCGCCCCAACCCTTCCAGGCCGTTTTTCACACTTTCTATTTTCCCGGCTGGCAGGCGACAGTGGCGGGTCAACCGGCTCCTGTGGGACCTGTCACCGAACGGGGTTTGATCGGCGTTACTGTCCCCGCCGGCCCGCACCGCCTGCGCCTCTTTTTTACCGAAACGCCGGTGCGACGGGTTGCCAACACTATTTCCACGTTAGCCTTGTTCATCGTCGCAGGGTTGGGACTTAAAGGGATTTACGATTTACGATTTACGATTTGCGATTTACGATTTACGATTTACGATTTACGACTCGCCATTCGCCATTCGCCATTTGCCATTCAATCTCCCCTCTATCTAACCTTGCTGGCCTTGGCCTTCATCCTGCTTCTGACCAAAGTCCTCTACCTGGACCGCTTTGACAACCCGCTCAAGCGAGTCTTTGACGGGACACATGTGGCCGGAGCCGGGGTGACGCGCCGGGTAAATTTTGGGCAGCAGGTCAATCTGCTGGGCTATGACCTGCCGCAAACGGAAGTCGTCTCCGGCCAAACCTTTGATCTGACCCTCTACTGGCAGGCTCGCCAACCCCTGGCGGTCAACTACAGCGCCCTGGCCCAGCTGGTGGACGAACAGCAGCATCTTTACGGCGGGCAGGATAACCTGCACCCCGGCAACCTACCCACCAGCCGCTGGGAGACATGGGGTTTTGCCCAGGACCGGCATGCGGTTCGAGTGCCACCCGGAAC
Organism: Anaerolineales bacterium; assembly: GCA_015075405.1. Classification (GTDB taxonomy): domain Bacteria; phylum Chloroflexota; class Anaerolineae; order 4572-78; family J111; genus DSQQ01. Next base: position 1,241,296 of record JABTUK010000001.1, on the reverse strand, counting down.
GCCGCCGGGAGATTATTTTCTGGCCGCCGGTTTGTATCACCCGGCTACCTGGGTTAGACTCCCAGTCAGCGAGGGCGGTGATGAGGGTTGGGCCGATGTCGTCGCCCTGCCGGTAACGGTGACTCGACCGGCACCCCCGCCCACTTTGGCAGAATTAGCAGTTACCTGGCCGGCCCCATCAGACTGCCAGCCGCAAACAACAAATCTTCATCCTTCATCCTTCCGCCTTCCTCCTTGTTTCCTGGGCGCAACGCCGGAACGTGAGACGCTTCAGCGCAATGATTTCCTGCGGGTGGCGCTGTTTTGGGAGGCGGTCGAGGTTCCCCTGCCGGATTACCAGGTGAGCCTACGGCTGCTGGCCGCCGACGGTACAGCCGCCCTGGTCGAAACAACCCGGCCTTCCTTTGGCCGCTACCCGATGCCAAACTGGATTGCCGGCGAACGGGTGCGGGATAACCACGCCCTGTGGATTCCGGCGGACTTTCCGGCAGGAACGTATCAGCTACAAATGCAGTTGGTGGATGAAGCGGGGCAGGCCGTCGGGGATTGGTGGGAATTGGGACAGATTACCGCTAACCGTGAATAAGATTTAAGCTAAGCCAGAAAGCAGCACCCTGAGTAGGTGAGCGAAGCGAACCGTATCGAAGGGTGCTGCGTCATCAGGAGGATTTCACCATGGATCTCGATTTTCAAGCCAGTTCTTTATCTTTAGTCACAAGCTGCCTGGGGCAATCGCCGCTCATCTTGGTCTGGCTGGCCGGCTTGTTTCTGGTGGTGACCCGCTGGGAGCGGTATCCCCGCGTGTCGCTGTTTTTGCTCATCGCCATTCTAATCGAGTTTGTGGCCTTGATCAGCAGCCTTTTTTTCGCGGTTGGGCTGATCCCCTGGTTTTATCAGCAGGGCTGGGGAGCCGGCCAGATCGGCACGGCTGTAGCTGCCAGCGGCGTATTTCATTCCATTTTGAGCGCAGTAGCCTGGGGGCTGGTTATCTTTGCCGCCTTCGGTTGGCGAGATAACCCTAAAAGCGAAGTAAATTTATAGGGGGCACGAACCTGAGGACGCCACCGAGAATGAAAATCTTTTGCCGGTGATGACCGAAGACCGGAGACCGAAGAGAGCGCCTCGCCTCCCCCTGGGGGACGGCTGTTTGCCAGGTGTCGCCGGTCTCCCGTCCCCGGTCCCCGGTCGTATTTACAAAGGAGGACCGATGTTGCCGTTATTTGAAGCATATTTGACCTGTTTGGAAAGACTTCACGCCGACCTGCGCAGCGTGCTGGAAGGTGTACCCCAAGAAGGGCTGGATTGGGTTCCGCCGGGACCGGAGATGAACTCGCTGGCGGTGCTGGCGGCTCACGTAACCGGCTCGGAGCGGTACTGGGTGGGCGAAATCGCCGGCGGCGACCCGGCCCACCGCGATCGGCCGGCTGAATTTCGGACGGAAAAGGTAGATGGAACTGCGCTTCTGGCCGGTCTGGAGGCGTCCCTGGCTCACAGCCGGGCCACCCTCAAACAATTAACCATGGCCGACCTGGAAACTCGTCGCCTGGCCGGAGACCGGGGTGAAATTACCGTCGCCTGGGCCTTATTCCACAGCCTACAGCACATTGCCACCCACCTGGGCCAGATGCAGATGACTCGCCAGATGTGGGAGCAAAAGTAAACACCCTGCCCCGTACTTCTTATGAAGTTTGATAACCAAATACAGTAATGAGGTTGGAAGGTTGGAGGATTGGAAGGCTGGTTATAGTCTGTCTATCCAACCCACCAGCCTTCCAATCTTCCCATAGTTACCGATTAGGACTAATCGGAAAAGGTCATCTTGATGGACGCGCTCATCCAATGGTTAGTTCACGACGATCAGAAAGACCTGTTTGAATTTCTGGTGGCGCTGGCCCTGAACCTGGTGTTCCTGGCCTTGAGCGCCCTGCTGCTCTGGCCGCTCGATAAGCTCGCGCTGGCCTGGAGTATGGCTAAGGGATATGCCCTGTTGTGGATCGTTATTTTTGTGACGGCGGTGCTGCTCCATACCTTTCAGCAGTTTTTCCGCATGAATATCTACGATCGCGCCAACGCCTATATCGGCTCGGCGCTGGCGGTCTGCTGCCTGTTGCAATTCGGGTGGGCGGCGTTTGCCGCGCTGTCGGTGCAGAGCTTTGCCAGCGGCGGCTCTATCTGGACAGGAGTGATCTTGTACCTGGTTGGGGGACTGTCGTGCCTCAGCGCTTTTTTTGCCGTAACCTCATTCTACCAGGGGGCTGTCTACAAGCTGACCAGCCTGCCCCTGGCCCTGGTCAGTTTCCTCGTTTTCAGCCTGTGGCCTAATGTCGCCAGGCTGGCCTTTGGCTGGTTTTTTCAATTTTTTTGAGCGCAGGCCCAACTTGGGAATGGATTAAGACGATGGACGATAAAGACATAGATTTAACCGATATTCCCGAAATTACCGCAGAACAACTAGGGCAGGCAATCTTGCGGGTTAGCGGTAAGCCTGTCTCAAAAGGTAAAGTTCGGGTTAATATGTACCTTGATAGTGAAGTGGTAGAATATTTCAAAGCACAGGCGGGTAGTCGAGGCTACCAGACGCTTATCAACGAAACTTTGAAAGAAAGTATGCGGGGGGATAAACTAGAGGCCATCATCCGGCAGGTGATACGGGAAGAACTGACGACTGCTAAGTGATGGAAACTGGCGATTCACCACAGATGCCACTGCATAATCAATTCCTCTCGGTTGCCGCCCGTAAAACGTACCTTGCCCATCCGCTCCTCGCCGGTGGAAAAACAGGCGATGAGATCGAGAGTAATAGTGAGATTAGCTTGCTCCTGCTGTGCCAAGGTGTCCCGGCAGGTATCCTGGCTCACATCCTGGAAATCCTCCAGATCGCCCGGTTGTAACGCCGCCAGCTTGAGGTCATTGTCGTCGTCGGCCTTCTCGAAGAGAGGCTGGTCGCCCTCGAAATCCCAGAAGAAATCATTATCCTGGGCCGATGTCTGTGCCCCGTTATCAAAATCTATCTTAGCCTCACGGGGCACGGTCGTGGTCAGGTAGCTGTCGTCGTCGTCGTCCACCTTGATCTGGATAGTGCGCGTGTCGGTCGAGTCATCGGCCCGCTTGATCTGCAAGGTGTAAGTGGTATTCTCCAGGGGACATTCCCGGCGGCTCTGGTTATCCCCTGGCACCCCTTGGCCCTGAAAGAAAACCTCCTGCACGCCGTACACATTCCAGAAGAAAGTAACGCACTCGCCCCGCTGAATCTCGGTTCGGTCCACCCGAAAATCAATCCCGCTTGCAGGTGTTGGCGAGGCGGTTGGCGTCGGTGGGGGCGGGGTAGCCACAGTGGGCACCGTATCAATATGGTAGGCAGTTGAATAGGCCGGGTTGCCGGAAATCCAGCCCAGCCCTGTCGTACCAAGGGGAAAATTAATTTGCCACCACACGTCGGCCCCCATATTCCGTCCGGTAATTCGGGCTTGCTGGTTGGGCGGCAACAGACCCAATGGATCATAGTGTGTGCCCGGCCCAGCCCGCACCTGTAGCGAACCGGCCGAACTCACCACCACATAAGGATAGGTGGGGGTGGGAGTAGCCGTCGGGGTGGGAGTCGCCGGGACGGGGGTAGGCGTTGCCGGCAGAATTTGGACAAAAACCAACTCCGACTCCCCAGTTGCGCCGGCGGCGTTATGGGCGATCACCTGGAGAACCTGGTTGCCCACAAATTCGGGCAGCCACATCTGAATGGACGTCCGGGTTTGATTGGTTTGCGGTTTCATGTTCGAGATGCGGGCCAGCAGCTTGCCGTTGACCAGCAGATCAAGGCGGGTAATGCCCTGGGGATCAGCCGCCCGCGACACGACCGGGATCAACTCCCCCTGGGTAAACATCTGGTCCGCCACCGGGCTGACGATGACCACACTGGGGATACTCTGGATGGTGGTTGTGGCGGTGGGCGTGCTTTGAAGCTGGGCCGGCAGCGCCGGGGGAACAGCCAGCGCCTCCCCCGCCTCGGCGGTGGCAGCCATTCCCAGGGCAGTCAGGACAATCGCCAATCCCACTCCTATCAAAAGGGAAAACCGGGTCAAGGTTTGTTTACTCATAAGGGTCCCTGCTAGTTTTGTTACGCAGCACCCTTCGATACGGTTCGCTTCGCTCACCTACTCAGGATGCCGCGTCATATTGTCCTTGTTATTAATAATCGGTTGGCAGTATAGTGAGTTATGGGTGATTGGTCAAGTCCCTCCAAATCCGGGGTGCATCGGAAAGTAGAATTTTCCTTACGCACGGATAAGCTCGGCGGGCGCTTCGCGTGACAAATCCCCACCCTTGCCGCCGGATTTGTCAATCCGGCGGGAGCAAACTTACCTCAGTGAAGCTTGACAATTTCTCCACCACCCCCGACCCGGCCCGCAGCGCCAATTCATCTCCCGTTTGGATGGCCCGCGTAGCCCCACGGACATTAGTAATGGCGGGCAGGCCAATCTCCCGCAGAATAATCGAGCCGTGGGACAGATCGCCGCCGGTTTCGACCACCACCCCGGCCACACAGGCAAAGGTGGGAATCCAACCGGCGTCCACCGCGCGGGCCACCAGGATGGTCGTTTCGGCGGTGAAGCCGGGGGGCAAAGCTGTGCTCGGTTCGGCCAGCACCCAGGCCCGCCCCTGGACCTCGCCGCCGGTCAGGCTGACTCCCCGCAGCCGGGTTTCCGGGCCGGTGCTGGCGGCCCCTTCTCGATACTGCTCCAAATCGTCAAAACGGTGGAACAGGTCGGGCAGGTGGTAGCTTTGCAGATGCTCTATTTCCGCCTTGCGTTGTTCAAAAAAGGCAGCCTCGGGCACCCAGCCGCTGTCCAGCCGGTGGATTTCGTCAATATCCAGCAACCACAGCGAGTCCAGGTCCGGCAGGATTCCGGCCATTACGTGAGTTTGGGCCAACAATAACAACTGGCAGCGGATGCGGTCGAAGCTGAGCATGGCCTGGTAGCGAAGCAGTTCCCGCGCCCGCATGTTCCGGCTGGCCTGCCACCAGATCGGCCAGGTGAGCCAGCCTAACCAACTGCGCGGCGGCAGCGGGGGACGCTGGCCGGCCGGCTGAACCAGGCTCTTGAGCAGGGCTTCCGGGGCTTCGCGCAGGCGAGGCCGGGCAATATCGCTCTCGTAGACGCCGCGATGGCCATGTTTTTGTAAATAGGCTCGCCAGGCCCGGCAAAAGGCTTCGTCCGGGGGTAGTTTGCCCTGGCTCAAGGTAGCTTGCAGCCGGGGTTGACCGGCGGCCAGGCGGCGCAGCGGTTCCAAATCGGTGAACATGGCGGTGCTGATGGTCTGCTGGCGGGCGTTGTGTTCGGTCAGCACGCCCAGCCGCCGCAAGAGCGACAGCGGCCCGCTCATAGCCGAGGTGAGCGAGAACATTTCCGTGACCAGGGTGGTGTACAACCAGGCCAGGGTCTCGCTGCACGCGCCAAAAGTCTGCCCTGGCTGTTCGGTTTGGGTCAGTATGTCCTTGATGGCCCGGCGCGATGAGGCGACCGCGCCGAATTGGGCCAACCCCAGCTTTAAAAGTACCGGCATTTTGCGGACCAGCCGCCCCACGTTGGCTCCAAAGACCGGCCCGGTTTCCCCGCCAATGTTATCCGTCACCAGGCGGGTCGGCAGGCCAAAGCTGCGCATCATCTCGCTCAACAGCGACAAGTTAATGTAAGGCCGGCCATAAAAAACCTCGATGAAGGGCCGCCGGGCGGGCAGACTGGGGTCGAAGCGGCGGTAATAGGCAAAAAGGTCGCCCGCGCACGAGGCAATCAGGCTGCTCATGGTGCGCGACGGCAGCTCCGGCAGGATTTCTTTGTGGTTGGCCAGGGTAAAGATTTCGTTGCGGCGGCTGGGCCGAGTTATCGGGCGTAGCTGGACCAGCCAGCAGCGCGCCCCGTCATCCGCCCATTCGATATCCCAATCCCCCGCGCCAAACACGCGGCGGATGTCACGAAGTAATTGCTGTAGCCGTACCCTCCAAGATAATTTACGATTTACGATTTTGGATTTACGATTTACCATGTCCGTTTTCAATCGTAAATCGTAAATCGCAAATCGTAAATCTTGCTCCCAATTCCTCAGTTTGGGCAGAAGTATTGTTTCCCCCTCCACTTCCCCCGAAACCAATTTATCGGCGGTTCCGCCAGTAAAGTTGATCAGATCATCCTCGTACTCGCGCTCGGTGAAGGCGACGCCGGCAGACTGGGCCGCAACCATGTTCATAATGAGGACATCGCGGCGGAAGTCGCCGGGCTGCCGGAAGGCTGAACTCCAGACCTCGGCCAGAGCGGCGGCCAGGTGAGCCGGATCGGCCGGGTTGACAAACAGGCGCGAGGTAAAATGTCCGGCCAAACTTTCGCCTTCGCGGTCTTCGGCGGAAAAGGCCGAGCGCACGGCCAGGAGGGGGGTTGGGGGTTGGGGGTTGGGGGTTGGGGGTCGGTTTAGAGAGTCGAGTTGGAGAGTTTGGAGCAGGCGGGACGGGTTGGGAATGGTGATTGCTTGGCCTTCAACCCTGACCAACCCTGCGGCCTGGGCGGTCTGCCAGGCTGAGTCGAGCAGAATGAAACCCTGGGGAACCGGCAGGCCGGCCTGGGCTGCCCGGTCGAGCAGCGCGCCTTTGTTGCCCACCCCCAGCCTGGCGGCCTGGCCGGAACCGAGCGGCAGGAGATAAGGCGTGTTGTCTCTGCTTGAATAGTTATCACTCATCCAGAGAGATTATAGCATAGTGATTGTCCAAAAATAAGTTCCCTGAGTTCCTACGAGTTCCCAGGGAACTAAAGGAACTCGTAGGAACTCAAAACGGGAAGTAAATTTTAGACGTTTACTAAGGCAGTTCCAAGAAAATAATCACTCAAAATTCGTGTTGCGTATTGCGTCTTGCGTGAGGTTAAGCGGGCGGAACCGAGCCAAAGGCTTCCTCGTGGCGCAAGATGCAACACATTTTGAATCTCCGTAACTACTCAGCCATGTCATTTCGAGCGACGTTAGGAGCGAGACGCGAAGCGTCCTAATCCGTGGTCTGTGGACAATAACCTCAAAGATTTCTCGGCTTTCAGCCTCGAAATGACATGAGGGGTGAATAGTTAGGAATCTCCAATCTCCAATCTCCTTTACGAAATCAGCTTACAGGCCAGTTTTACAATCTCGTCGGCGTACTCCTGGGGCTGCTCGATCATCGGAAAGTGGTCCCAACCGGGGACAGTGTGGATGACCGCGTGGGGGCATAAGGTGCGGTAGTCCTGCAATTGGTCCACTGTTAAGACCCGCTCGCGCTCGCCCCAGAGCAGGGCAATGGGCAGGTCAACAGGCCGCAGCGAGCGGAACCAGGCCGGCGTAATCAAGTCGAACATCTGCCCAAACACGGCGCAGCGGCGGTACTCGTCAAAAAAGCGGTCCAGGATGTCGGCGGGGACGGGCCGAGAAAAGAGTAGCCGTTTGAACAGGGGGCGAGCCAGGCGGGCCGAGAAAAGCCACTGCCCCAAAGCCTTGGCTCCCGGCAGAGCCATCAGCCGGGGCAAGAAGCGGCTCTCCAGCCGAGTCCCGACCGGGGCGTGCAGAATGAGGCCGTCAATTTGGGCGGCAAAATGCTGGGCAAATTCCAGCGCCAGCGAGCCGCCGATGCCGTGCCCCAGCACAATCAAGGGGCGCGGCTCGGCGGCCAGGGTGGATTGCAGGTAGTTAGCATAATCCCGCAGACTGTGTAGAGCCGGGTCAGCCGGGTTATCGGCAAAACCGGGCAGGGTGACAGCCTGAAAGGAGATGTCCGCCGGGAGATGGGGCTTGATCCGCTCAAATCGGAAAGCGCCGCCGCCATTGCCGTGCAGCGCCACCAGGGTCAGCGGCCTGGCCTTCACACTGTGCTCGGGCGGCTGATGGCCGTGATTTTGGCAAAATCGGGGTGGTCGCCGGCATGGCGGTATTGATGCCGCCATAAAATCTGGCCGTCTTGCACCAAAAACAACCCCGGCATTTGCCAGGGATCGCCAACCGGAACGCCGGAGGTGTGACCTTTCAGCGTCGCTCGGAGGCCGCAGGCCCACACGTCGGGGGCTAACATCTGGCGCATGGTCCCGCGTTCCAGCCCAAGAGCCTGGTAAAAATATCTGCCTGCATCGGAGACCGCCCGGGCCTCCGGCCACGACCCGTCAAAGAAGGCTTCGCCGTCGGCTACCGTGCCCTGGTAGAAAAAGAGAATGGGTGGGTAAGCCGGTTGAGCGGCGGCGAGCTGGCGCAAATCCTTGACTGTTTCGCGGCAGAAGAGTCAGCCAAAGTGACGCAGAAAGACCAGCAACGTCGCTTCGTGGCCCAGTTGATCGGCCAGTGTGCCGGGGTGCAGGTTGACTCCGGTAACAGGGGTGTTGAGGATGGTTGGGTTGATAGAGTTCATGACGTTATCAATGTTCTCCATTTACCAAGCAAGTTTTTATCAAAATATTCGCGATATTTGCTAATTTGTGCCATTCGGGGATTTAGCTTTTTGCTCAATCTTTCAGAGAGCCAGTTGATCATTAAGCATTTTGTTGCGGGCTACCGTATTGAGTCACTCTCGCTTAAGCCCAAACCGGATAAGTGGGCCAGTCTCGCTCGTAGCTGCGGGCTAACCCGGCTCTGGCTTTCGTGGGCCAACACTAACACGGTACCGAGAACCAGCAAAATGTTGGTCATCAGGAAAAAAATAAATTCCTCGACCGGCAGCACGCCGCCCAGAAAAATTTGCAGCGATTGGGCCGGGTCAATCGTCCACGTGCCGGAACCGATGGCCAGCGCGTCGGCCAGACTAAGGTAGAGCGTGACCGGCAGCAGAGTCCACAGCACCAGCCGGCGGTGACGCCACAGGATGTCGGCCCCGAAGCCTATTTGCAGCATGACCGGCGGCAGCGCCCAGAGCAAAATCAAGGCCAGATAGACGCCGGGCGACCAGCCCACGGCCAGAACTGCCGCCATGCCCAGCCACAGCAGCCCCAACCCACTCAGCAGCAGCCAGCGTGCCGCCGCCAGACGAGGCAGAGGGCGCGGGTCAACAGGCAGACGACGGGCCAGAAAAAGCAGCCACAGGCTGGTCAAAAGGGGCTGCAACACAAAAAAGGTGTACTCTTCGAGGGGGACCCAGCCCAAAACGAGGCCAGTGATCAGAGCCGGGTTGTACGACCAGACGCCGGTGGCGACCAGATAATTGTCCCAGGGGGTGGTATAGACAAGCGCCACAATGATGTGTCCAACTACCACTCGCCAGGCAGGCCAGCCGCGCAGGGCCGGGGGCAGAGTCAAGCCGCGCCGCCAGTCGAGCCAGGTGAGCAGCGCCAGCAGCAGGATGGGAATGACCAAAAATTGAGCCAGGAAGCCAAAGTAAGTCATGCGCTTCGCTCCGGGGTCGCTTCTCTGGCCTGGGCATAAACCGCCAGGGTGCGCTCTTTGGCTTCCCGGTGGTCAATAATGGGCCGGGGGTAATCCTGACCGATGAGGCAACCAACCTGCCGCTGAAGGGAAAGCGGCATTTCCCAGGGGGTATGAATATGGGCGTCGGGTACGGGGGCTAATTCGGGCAGCCAGCGGCGGATATACATTCCGCCGGGGTCAAATTTTTGGCTCTGTAAAATGGGATTAAACACCCGGAAGTAGGGCGCGGCGTCAGTACCGACGCCGGCCGTCCACTGCCAGCCGCCATTGTTGGCCGCCGGGTCGCCATCAATCAAATGCTGCATAAACCAGCGCTCCCCCCAGCGCCAATCAATCAGCAGGTCTTTGACCAAAAATGAGGCGACAATCATGCGTGCCCGGTTGGGTATCCAGCCGCTCTCGGCCAGTTGGCGCATGGCCGCGTCAATGATGGGGTAGCCGGTGCGGCCTTCGGTCCAGGCGGCGAAGGCCCGCTGACCGTTATGCCAGGGGATACGCTCAAATTCCGGCCTGAAGCTGGAACGCCGCACCTGCGGGAAATAGTGCAGGATGGCGATATAAAATTCACGCCAGATAAGCTCGTTCAGCCAGGTTTCGGCGCTATGGCGGGCCGCAGGCGTGGCGGCTTGCTCTATTGCTTCAACGGCAGCGGCAGCGGCCTGCCGGGCTGAGAGCATGCCAAAGCGCAGATAGGGAGATAGTTGAGAGGTTCCATCTAAGTCGAGCCGGTTGCGGTGGTCGGCGTAAGTTTCGATTTTAGCGGGAGCGCCGGCTGAACGATCCATAAAAAGGCGCAAACGGCGCTGGGCTTCAGCTTCGCCGGGCAGAAAGGGGACCGCAGTGGGTAGACGAGGCGCGGTTGAGAGCAGGTCGCTGGTGAGGCCCGGCGGCGGCGTTGAAAGTTGCGGCGGCGCGGGCAGCAGGGCGTTTGAACGCGGCGGCGGCAGATTTTTCCAGGCTTTGCTGAAGGGAGTAAAAACGGTGTAAGGTGAGCCATCGGCTTTGCGAACAGCAGCGGGTGGATGAACGGATACGCCGCCCACCAGGCATAAAGGGAGATTGCGGGCAATTGCTGCATCGCGGCGGCGAGCGTAAGGCGAAAAATCTTCTTCGGCAAAGATGGCCGAGGCCCCGCTTTCAGCCAATATCGTCGCCAATTGTTCCTGGGGTGGGCCGACTCGAAAAATTAAGCGGCTGCCCCGGCTGGTTAAATCGGCGGCCAGACAGCGCAGACTGTCGAGCAAAAAAGCCAAGCGTTTTGGCCCGCTGTAAGGTGAGGCCAGCAAGGCGGGGTCCAAAATAAACACCGGCACAAGGTGAGGGCTGTGGTTTAAAGCCACATGCAAAGCCTGATTGTCAGTCAGCCGCAGGTCACGCCGAATCCACCAGATGGCAGCAGTCATAGGTTGAGGTCCTTTTTATTTTTCTTTTTCTAAAAGTTGTTCAGGCGAGAGCGGCGGGGGTACTTGATCCGGGTAGCTCTGGTGGAGAATTCGGACCATTTGATAAGCGATGTCAGGCTCAAAGGTATAAAACCCTTCATAGTAACGATCCACGCCGGTGAGCGACGGCACTTCTTCGGCCAGGAGAGTCATGCCAATCCCCGCGCCGTACGCGACCACAAACCAATAGTGGGTCAGAACAGTATCGGCTGTGTCTATCAGGGTAGTGCGTGGCAGCAAAGCCAGCGCCGTCGCAGGTATATCGTTAATGCCATAGAGCCACACCCCCAGGGCTGCTTCGGCCACCTTTTGATAACGGGTTTGCTGGGGCAGCAGCCGTGACATTTCCTGAAAAGAGACATGCAGCGCAGCGGACCGCCGGTTGGCAATGACGGCATCTTCGATGATGTGGCTGATATGGACCATCGCTTCGACCGAGAAAGTGTAGCGGAAAGCAATCTGGTTCAAGTTTTGCGCTCCGGCCGTTTTTAAAAACTTTTCAGCCTGGGGCGGGTAGAGGGGCAGCATACGGTGGTAAAAGGTTTGCAGAATTTGATTAGCCATTTTTCACTTCTCCGTAATTGAATAAAACATTTTGCTAGATATCAGACAATTTTAATCACGAATATCACGAATGGCCGAATGACAGAAATTTCTAAAAATATCTCAAAGCATTGCTGAAATTCGTTTATTTGTGCCATTCGTGATAAGAATTTTTGGCTTCATGACGGTTATATATCAGAAAGCGTTCGGAAACTATTTCGTCTGACTGGCCCGCCCCGGCATGAATGCCAGGGCTACCAAACAGCGCCGGGTCAACCGGGCTTTAGCCCGATTCATCGGGCGCTGCTTTATAGTCCGGCGACTTCATCGCCGGACGAGCGCCGCTGGCCAGGTTGTTTCCGGGGTATCCGAAGCTTTCATATCACGTTTTAGCAGTAAACCCGGAACTGCCTGGGGATGAAAGGCCGTCTGTCCTCCCAGTTCCCTTAAAATCGTTCCGGCCACGCGCAGACCGCCCAAAGCTACAGCGGCAGTGGACTGGCCCGGAAAAATACTGTCGCCGACCAGCCAGAGACCCGGCCCCAGGCGCGGCCCCCAGGCGCGGAACAGGTTAGTCTGAGGCAAGCCGCCCACCCAACCCCAGGCTCGACGGGTGAACCGTTGAAAGGTTATCGGCGTGCCGGGCAAAATCAGGTTAGCTGCCTGGCGCAGACCGGGCAGCGCTGTTTCGGCGGCAGCCAGCATACGTTCCGCATAGGCGACCTTGCGGGCTTCGTAAGCCGGGCGGTCGTGTTCAAAAAGCTGCCACCAATCGGCCAGGCGGGTGTGGGTACTGAGGGTCAGGGCGCGTTGACCTGCCGGGCCGCGAGTTTTGTCCCAGCCGGGGCTGAGCGACAGGAAAACGGTATTGCCTTCGGCCAGCGGCTCACGAGCAATGACCTGGTGATGCAGCGGAAACTCCGCCGGCAGGACAGCGCCATCCAGCCCTACGTACACCATAAATGCCCCCCACCCATCGAAGGAGGCGGGGAGGCGAGGAGGCGTACTTTCACTCAAAAGTTGGGTCACGTTCCAGGGGGTCAAATTGGCAATAACCACGTCGGCGGGGAAGGATTTGCCGCGTTTGGTTTCTACGGCCACCGGCCGGCCCCGCTCCACCACAATCCGGCTGGCTTCCTGGCGATAATAAATCTGTCCTCCATACTGGCGCACCGCCTGGGCCAGGGTTTCGGCAATAGCGCCCATGCCTCCGGCCAGGTGAACTACGCCGCGCCGGGGCAAATCCAGGGCGGCTGCGCCATAAAGGGCATTGGCCTGGCCGCTGGTAACCTGCGCCGCGATGAGTAGCTGCCCATCCACAAACAGGCGCAACGGTTCGGGCGCGTGGCGCAGGTGGGCGGCGACGGGACGGAAGGCGTCGGCGGCCAGGTGAGGCAGCATGTCTAAGGGGTTTCGGCTCAGCCAGGCCAGCCCTTTTTGCCCCAAGCCAATCAACTCTGCCGGGGTTTGAGGCGGCCAGGGCGGCGTTTGCAGGGCCAGTCGCCACAGGGCGTCGGCGGTGCGCTCTTGCCAGCGCCAGAAGGTTTCGGCCTGGGGGCCAAAAATGCGGCGATGCTCTTGCCAGCGGCGCTCGTCCGTCCAGCGGGTCACGGCGCTGCCAGCGGGCAAATGAACGACCATGGCCGGGTTGGAGGCGTGGGCCGGCCACTGTTCGACTCCAGCCGCCTGAGCAACCAAATCCATTGGCCCGCCGGGATAAAAGCCGCCGGCCAGGGTCGCGCCGGCATCAAAACGATAGCCCTGATGATAAAACGTGCCGGCGCAGCCACCCGGATAAATATGGGCTTCCAGCACGGTTATATCTAAACCGGCCCGCGCCAAAACAGCCGCCGTCGCCAACCCCCCAACGCCGGCCCCAATCACGACAATCCGGCTCATGGAATGTCTTTCAGCTTAACGGAGGAAAGCTCAGGTTGGGTAGAACTTTTCTCCAGTAAACTTCTGGTTTTCCAACCCCGGTAGGCAAAGAGAAGCGGCATATTCAGCCACATCCCCAGGCCAACGACCGCCCAAAAAGGATGCCGATGCAGCTCAACCTCTATTTCGTCAATCACGGCGGTGGTGGTTTCGTCTACGGACCGGAAGGAGTGGCGATGAACCCAGCGGCGAAAGGGGCCGCGCAGTTGGCGGTCGGTAAAGCCGTTGGGACCAACATCCTCAATCTGGGCAACCCAGCGAATGGGCAGAGGCCCCAACCACAGGGTGAAATCCATTTCATCCCCTTCTTGCAGTCGAACCGGGGCCTGATGGATGCGGGCAATCACCGGCGGCGGGGTAATCGCGCCCATGCTGGCCGAGTGGGCGTGAAAATCACTGACCGCCGCCAGAGGCGCGTGAACGTGGAAGGTATGGCGATACTGCATCACTGGCTCCTCGTTTCGGCCAGAGTCAACCGGGCCAGCCAATCGCGCACAATTTTGCCCCGCTCATCCAGTTGGGCCTGGACAGCCTGGCTGTAAGCATGGAGATAGCGCTGAAGCTGCTCGGTGGGCATTTGGTGGTTAATAAATAAGCCCTCAATCCAGGCAATGTCGGTCCCCATAAATTCAATATCGCCCAACCTCAAGGCGGCGATGATGTTACGGGCAAATTTTAGGTTGGCGTTAGCCAGTCGGCTGTGGGGAATATCTTCATCTTTCATAAGCTGCCAGATGTGGGCTTCGATAAGGGCTTGATTCTCGCGGAAATGGGCCAGGGCTTGTTGGTAGGTTTCGCTCAGGGGCGTTACGGGGGGCGGCGGCCAACCCAGGCGAGGCGACATCAGGAACTGCTCGACCACCTGGGGGGTGGTATCCAAACGCTCGCTCATAAAATGGCCAGGAATGCGAGCGCGGAGGGCCGGAATGTGATTAAAAACCGCCCCCCCGTAAGCCAGGGGGACCTGCTCCTTATCTAACAAGTGAGCTATTTCGAGCAGGTTAGCCGCGGTATGGAGCTGCTGGGCCGGCAAAATGACCAACTGGGGCCTGGCGGTGGCAATGGTAAATTCCAGGCGGGTGGTGGGCACATCTGCGCCCAAATAGACCACATCCCAGCCGCGCCGCCGGAGCAGCAGGGTAATCAGGAGCGGGCTGAAGGTATGCTCTTCTTCAGCCGGGCAGCCGACCAGAATCCGGCCGGGCCGGGTGGGCGGCGGGGTAGCGGCTACCAGGGCATCAAGGCGGCGCATGGCCAGCGCCGAGGCAAAATGCTCTTGCTGCACCGTAACCGTTCCACTGTACCAACCCTCACCTATTTCCGTCAAGCCTTTTTGCAGCAGTTCAAAGCAAACCGTTTCCAGGGGAAAGAGCGCCGAAGCCTGGGCCAGGATATTTTCTGCCGTGCGCTCATCAAAAGCCAGGCAGGCCGAAATCCAGGCCCGGCGTAATTCGGTGACGGCATTGCCGACCGGCAGCACTGGCTGGATGTTTAACGGCCCAGGCGCTGCGTGCGAGGTAGCCTGGAGCGGGTCTTGTCCCTCTTGTTGCAGGCTGTGCCACAAATCTACGGCGCGACTGATGCTTAATCCTTCCTCTTGCCGGGCCGCCAGCCATTTAAGCATGTCAATATCGTGCTGTGAATAGAGCCGGTGGCCTCCATCCGTGCGCTGGGGTTGGGGTAAGCCATAGCGCCGTTCCCAGGCCCGCAGGGTATCAGGTTTGAGGCCGGTTTCTTGCACAACTGCTTTTAGATTATAGGTTGGAGTCTGATTATTAGATGTAGACATAAATGGCCTTTTTATAGTTTGGCTGTTACTACTCAGGCCCATGTCATTTCGAGCGACGCCAGGAGCGAGAAATCCCCAGGGCGCACCACGTAAATAAGGTATCGGGGATTTCTCCCTGCGGTCGAAATGACATAGCTGAACAGTTAGTTTGGCTGAGAGCTATGAGTAAATAAATTCTATAGTCAATATATTATCACACATATCTATTTCTGTCAATAATTTGTCTAGTAAAAATGTGGTAAATATATTGACAAATCATAGACAAATATGGTATCTTATAGAGGCCCTGTTAATGCTTTCATAGGAGAACCTTATGAGTTTACAGATTCATACCTGGGAACAATCATTGTTATCACTCGCTCACGAAGCCCGCCACTCGATACCGTCTCACAGCCCAACCAAACGCAATGAAACAGTGCTGCGGCAGGCTTACGCCCACTGCGAGGCGATTACGGCGCAGCACAGCCGGTCGTTTCATCTGGCTTCGAGTTTATTACCGGCCGATAAGCGCCGGGCGGCGCGGGCGCTGTATGCTTTTTGCCGCACCAGCGATGACCTGGTTGACCAACCCCAGGGTGATGTTGGAGCCAGATTGAACCAGTGGCGGCAGCGGATGGCGCTGGCAGAGCCTCCGGCTGAAGATTGGTTAGCGTTGGCCTGGGCCGATACCCGCGCCCGTTATCACATTCCGCACCGTTACGCCGAGCAGCTTATTGATGGTGTGGCCCGTGATTTATACCAGACCCGCTACGACACCTTTGATGAGTTGGCCGGGTACGCCTATGGGGTGGCCTCGACGGTGGGCTTGATGAGCATGCACATCATTGGCTTTGCCGGGCCGGCGGCCATTCCTTATGCCATCAAATTGGGCGTGGCTTTACAAACAACCAACATCCTGCGCGATGTGGGCCAGGATTGGCAGATGGGCCGGGTTTATTTGCCGCAACAGGAACTGGCGGCTTTTGAGCTAACCGAAGCCGATATTGCCGTCGGCCACGTTGACGCCCGCTGGCGAGCCTTTATGCAATTTCAAATCGAGCGTAATCGCCGCCTGTACGCCGAAGCCTGGCCGGGTATTAGCTTGCTCAATCGTGATGGCCGTTTTGCTATCGCCGCTGCCGCAGGGTTATACCAGGCTCTTTTAGATGATATTGAAAGACACGATTATGATGTCTTCCACCGCCGGGCGCATGTAAGCGGATGGGAAAAGCTGAGCCGCCTGCCGGGAATTTGGTGGGCAAGCAAGAAAGGGAGGCCCTCAGTTGGTTGACGGAACCGGCTTGTCTTGACACTTTACTTGCTTTGGAGTTATAATTGGATTAAATATTCATAAATTGAGTATATAATTATCCAGCTATGCCCCGCATCAATGAGCCTTTATCTACCGAGTTTGCCCTGTTGGGCTTTTTGCGCCAGCAGCCGATGTATGGCTACGAAATCCACCAGCAGCTTTCCGAGGCGACCGGGCTGGGGCTGGTCTGGCGGCTGAAGCAAAGCCAGCTCTACGCGCTGTTGACCAAACTTGAACGCGAAGGGTTTGTGAGCACAACCATCGAGTACCAGGAGGCCCGCCCGCCGCGTAAAATGTTTGAGTTAACCGAGGCCGGTCGCCAAGCTTTTCGAGATTGGGTGCAGCGACCGGTAGGCCAGGGCCGAAAACTTCGCCTGGATTTTATGGCTAAACTCTACTTTGCCCGGTTCGAAGGGCCGGAGGTAGCGGCCCGTTTGATTGAACAACAGCGCCTTGTCTGCCGTGATTGGCTGCGCCAGCAAGAAGCAGAGACAGAGGCCGTGCGCTACAGCCAACCCTACGATTGGCTGGTACATAAGTTTCGCCTGGGCCAGATTGAAGCGATGCTAACTTGGTTGGACACCTGCCAGGAAGCACTGTCGGTGGTCGTCATTTAGCCTGTATTCTTCCCCAACCAGATAATTTACCCGCTCAAGCTATACCCAACGCATTTCAAAATTTCCGTAGCTGACGCCCTGGGCCTGGACGACCTGGACAAAAAGGTACTGCGCTCGATCATCGAAAAGTTCGGCGGCGGGCCGGTCGGCCTGGAAACCATCGCCGCCAGCATCAGCGAGGAAAGCAGCACCATCATGGACGTGGTCGAGCCGTATTTGCTGCAACTCGGCTTCCTGGATCGCACCCCCCGCGGCCGGGTAGCCACGCCTCACGCCTATGAGCATTTAGGGCTGACGCCCTGGGAGCGGCCATTGCAGCCGAGTTTGTTTTAATGACGATTGTACAAGAATAACAAATTTGGTATTGACTTCGGTATAATTTTTGGTTATACTTTCCGGGATGGTTCAGAAATAGGTTGACACATTAACAACAGAATAGGTTTACAGGAGCCACCTTTTCAGGCAAGATAAGGGTTACGAGACCACATCAAACCTGAAAGAAGGAGGCTCCTAATGGCACAGTATCGCATAGCTGGGTTGGATTTGTCAACCCGGATGCAAATCACGGTCGAGATGGTGTTGAGCGCCCACGAACGTGGGTGGGGGCGAGCCAGCCAATTGGCGCAAGACTATGGGGTATCCCGGACGCTGTTGTACGAGTGGCGCCATAAAGCGATGCAGAGCTTGCAAGAAACCTTGCAGCCGCATGACCCCGGACCCTGTCCGCTCAAACAAAGCCTGGACATCAGTTCCAGTTTCATCCAGCGGGCCATAGCGCTGTGGCCGATGCTAACCGGGAGCGTACGAGGGATCCAAACCGGGCTGGAACTGCTGTTGGGGGTGGAGCGGTCGGTCGGCTACATCAGCCAGACGCTTCAGGCGGCGGGTCAGCAGGCCGCGGTCTATAATCAAGCCGTGGTGATCCCGGTGCCGATTCTGGGTGAGGCCGACGAAATCTTTCAAGGCCGGCAACCGTGTCTGACCGTGGTGGACGGGCGGTCCTTCCTGGTGCTGAACTTGACCCCAGCGGAGCACCGCGATGGGACGACCTGGGGGCTGACTTACCTGGATTTGGTCGAACGGGGCATCCAGTTCCAGGACCTGGCCTGTGACGGGGGCACCGGACTGCGGGCGGGGGTGCGGGAAGCCAAACTGGCCCTACCCTTGCGGCCCGACCTGTTTCACCTGCTGCAAGAAGCTCATCGCCTGAGCCGACGGCTGGAAGGCGCCGCCTACCGGGCCATCGACACCGCCGAACGGGCGCGTCGAGCCGAGTTGCAAGCGCGAGGACTGATCCGGCGGCGGGGGCGGCGGCTCACCAGCAAGGTCCCCTTGGCTCAGGCTCAGGTCGAGGCCACCCAAGCCATCACCACCTTCGACACCTGGTCGTGGCTGCTGGCGGAAGTGCGGCAGGCTTTGGAACCTCTCACCCCCAGCCATCAACTGGTCGCCGTCGCCACAACCAAAGCCACCCTGGAAACGGCTATCACCCTGCTCAAGGAATTGGGCCAGGCAGACATTACCACCTTCGCCGACGATCTTCAGCAGAAGTTACCCGAACTGCTGGCCCCGTTGGCGTGGCTGGAGCAACACCTGACCCCGCTGCTCAAGAACTTGGCGGCTGACACCCAAGCTTTTGTCCTGTGGACCTGGCAACACCGCCACACCTTGAACTTGAACCTTGAGACTGACCTGCCCGCAGCCCTCCGCTCTATCGTGCCGCTCGTCTGGGAGACCCTGGGCCTCTTCCACCGCTCCTCCAGCTTGGCCGAGTCCCTGCACAGTTGGCTGCGCCCCCACTTACAGACTCACCGGGGCATGCCCCAATGGTTACTACCCTTGCTCCAACTCTTCTGGAACCACCACCAGTTTGAACGGGGCAAGCGCAGCGGCTCTAGCCCCCTGGAGTTGGCTGGTGTGTCGGATGCTCTTTCTCTTGCGGAGGTGTTAGACCAGTTGTTCCCACCCACGACGGCTACCCAGCCAGGATAATTTATTTTTTAAGGTACCAAAAGTGTCAACCTATTTCAGCCCGTAATTGAACCATCCCTACTTTCCCATACAAAAAGGTATACAAGTATGGCCAATAACATTAAAACAGCTATATCCTTACAAAAATCCCTCTTTGATCAGGTTGAGGTTCTGGCTCATGAGCTAAAAATCTCGCGGAGCCGCCTTTTTGTCCTTGCTTTAGAAGAGTTTGTCCATCGCCATCAAAACCAACAATTGCTCGAACAAATTAATCTGGCCTACGATGATTTACCTGATCCCAGCGAACAGGAATATCTTGCCAGGATGCGGTCTCAACACCGGCAAATTGTCGAGGACGAATGGTAATCAACCAGGGTGATATTTTCTGGATTGAGCTTGGCGAACCCGTTGGCTCCACCCCCGGCTATACTTACCCTCACGTGGTTATTCAGAATAATCTTTTCAACCGTAGCCGCCTTAATACTGTCGTCGTCTGCGCTCTGACTTCAAACCTCAAACGAGCAGCAGCGCCAGGCAATGTACTGCTGGAATCGGGAGAGGCAAATCTCCCTAAGCAGAGTGTGGTTTTGGTTTCACAATTATTTACGGTGGATAAAACCTTGTTGAACGATTATATCGGCACACTGTCGAATAGGCGTATTCGCCAAATTCTGGAAGGAATCAAGCTGCTAATGGAACCACGCGAGGTTGAGTAAATCAATTTTGAGGAATGTTTTATGTTTAAAAAGTCAATTGTTATCCTGTTTTTTACTGTTACTTTGGTTCTTCTAGCAGGCTGCCAATCCCTGCCCGGCTTCAATATCTTCAGCGACACCCAGGAAACCAGCGAAGCCGCCCCCATCTCCAACTTTGTGGACGCCCGGCAAACGCTCCACGCCCAGGTGGGCCAGCCGTTAGCCATTGCCAGCTACCACCGGGGCGAGGGCAAACTGACCGCCGTCGAAACCTCGATCAACGGCCAGCCACTCCGCTCCGAAGCCACCGCCGGTCAACCCAACACCTTTCCCGACCCCCTGGCGACCGCCCAGGTTTTGGTCAGCGGCCAGCCGGCCCAGGTGAGTCTGCAAACCGTAACCTTTCCCTCTCCGGCTTGCCAACACCTGCTCACCTTTGGCGGCCCGGTTCAAACCAATTCCCTGCCCCTGTCCCCACCCTCGTCGGCCTGGACCGTTTGCCACGTTTGGGTAGGACAAACGCCGGGGACATACGATCTCAGCCTCGTCGCCGTGGACGAAGCCGGTCGCAAAGGCGAGCCGATTGTCCAGCGGATTGAGGTGGAGGAGTGATACGTGAAGCGTGAAGCGTGAAATATAAATTTTCACGTATCACGCATCAAAAGGTTATGAACATTAATCAATTCGACTACCCCCTCCCGCCCGAACTCATTGCCCAAACACCCATCGAACCCCGCCACGCCTCACGGTTGATGATCGTGGACAGCCGCAGCGGCCAGATTAGTCATCGCACCTTTGCCGACCTGCCTGATTTGTTATTACCCGGCGACATTCTGGTCGCCAACGACAGCAGGGTGATCCCGGCCCGCCTTTTTGGCCGCAAAACCAGCGGCGGCAGAGTTGAAATCCTGCTTCTCAAGCGGGTAGACGACCTGCGCTGGGAAGCGCTGGTCGGCGGCAAGCGGGTGCGGCCGGGAGTGGTCGTGGAGATAGAAGAGGCGAGGAGGCGAGGCAAAGAGGACGAAGAGTTTGTCGCCTCCTCGCCTCCTCGCCTCCTCGCCTCAGTGATTGAGGACCTGGGCGACTCTCGCCGTCTGATCGAGTTCAATCAGCCGGTTGACTCGCTGCTGGCGGAAATTGGGCATACCCCGCTGCCGCCGTACATTCATACCACGCTGGCCGATGCGGAACGCTATCAAACGGTCTACAGCCGGGTAGAAGGTTCAGCCGCCGCGCCAACCGCCGGGCTGCACTTTTCGCCGGAGATGCTGCTGGCGCTGCGTGAAAAAGGCGTACTGCTAGATTATGTGACGCTCCATATTGGCCTGGATACCTTCAAGCCGGTCACGGTCGAGCAGGTCGAGCGGCACACCATCCACCGCGAATTTGCCCGGTTAACGCCGGAAACCGCCCGCCGCATCAACGAAGCCAAGCTGGCCGGGGGCCGGCTGGTCGCCGTCGGCACCACGGCCGCGCGAACGCTGGAAACAGCAGCCCTGCGCAGCGCTGGTGTAACCGGTTCATTGCAAGAGGCCAGCACCCTCGATCCCCAGTTATGCCCCTGGAAGCCGGTCGCTGCCATCGAAGAGGAGACCGACCTGTTTATTTATCCCGGCTACACCTTCCGGGCGGTAGATATTTTGCTGACCAACTTTCACCTACCCAAATCCACCCTGCTGATGCTGGTCGGGGCTTTTGCCGGGGTTGACCTCATTCGCCGGGCCTACGAAGCGGCGGTAGCGGAAAAGTATCGTTTTTATTCCTTTGGGGATGCTATGCTGATCTTGAGGTAAAAACGTTCAACGTTAGAACGTTGAACGTTAAACACGTTATGGAAATCAAAATCATTCGCAGCAAAAACCGTAAAAAGACCATCAGCGCCCGCGAAGTTGGCGGCGCATTTGTGGTGCAGGCCCCGGCCAGCATGAGCGATGTCGAGTTGCAGCCGATCATTGCCAAATTGCAGCAGCGCTGGCAAAAACGGCAGATCAAAACCGAATTGGACGATACCGTTTTGCAGCGCCGCGCCCAGGAGCTAAACCGGCAGTACTTTGGAGGCAAACTCTCCTGGAAATCCATCGGCTGGGTTACTAACCAAAACACCCGCCTGGGTAGCTGCACGCCGACGCAGCAAACTATTCGCCTTTCTCACCGGCTGGCAACTATGCCCGCTTTTGTGCGGGATTATGTGATTGTCCACGAATTGGCCCATCTGCTGGAAGCCAATCACGGACCTAAGTTCTGGAAACTGGTCAATCGCTACCCCAAAACCGAGCGAGCGCGGGGATATTTGATGGCCGTAGGGATGGAAGAGCTTGAAGAAGGAACTGAGGAGAGAAGCGAGGGAACTAAGGGAACTGGACGGAACTGAGGGAATTCCCATAAGTTCCCTCAATTCCTCAGTTCCTATTTTCCGCGTTGCCGGCTTCGCTCGATGAGCCGGGCCAGGCCATCTTCAAGGGTGACTTGAGGGTTCAAGTCGAGCAACCGCCGGGCGCGGCTGGTATCGGCGACCAGAGAAGAAACGCCGCCGCTGATGGACGGGTTAAAAATAGTCTGGGCTTTGCGCCCGCTTACTTTTTCAATCAGCCCGACCAGTTGCCTGATGCTGGTTCCGCTGCCGGTGCCGATATTAATCACCTGGCGGTTAATCCCTGCGGCGGTGGCAGCGGCCACCAAAGCCTGCACCACATCATCAACATAAATATAATCACGGATTTGCTCACCCTGACCAAAAATGACCAGCGAACCATCGCCTAAAATCTGGCGGATAAATTGGGGAATTACCGGCGGATGAGTCGGGGGAACAGCTTGCCCTGGGCCGTAAGCGTTAAAGATGCGCAAAGCTACCGTTTCAATCCCCCACAAACCGCCAATGGTGCGGACGTAACCCTCGGCGGCCAGCTTGCTTACGCCATAGGGCGAGTCCGGGTAGGGCGGCAAGGCTTCGTTAACCTTGTCTACCTCCTGCTCCCCATACACCGCCCCCGACGAGGCCAGCACCACCCGCTTGACCCCGGCATCGCGCATGGCCTCCATAATCGCCACTGTACCGCCCACATTGGTATTATTGTATTCCTGCGGATACAGCACCGACTCCGGCACCGACACCCGCGCCGCCAGATGGTAAACACAATCAATTTTGTTGAGCAACCGCCACACTTTGGGCTTATCTTCAACATTGCCGCGGGTGAAGTGAATAGCCGGGTCGAGGTTAGCCGAGTCGCCTGCGCTCAAATCGTCAAGCACACGGACCGTATGGCCCTGCCGGGCCAAATAATTTGCCAGGGCCGTGCCGATAAACCCGGCGCCGCCAGTAATTAAAAAGCGCATGGTATTTCCTTAGCGATTGTCCAAAAATAAGTTCCCCCAAGTTCCTACGAGTTCCCAGGGAAACTAAGGGAACTCATAGGAACTCAAAACGGGAAGTAAATTCTAGAGGTTTCCTTAGCTGAGGGAGACCGGCTAGACGCCTAATTTACCGCGCTCGGCGTCCCAGGGGTAGATAATCCAATCTTCGGTGACAGTGGCATAAAAATCGGGCGCTTTATCGGGGAATTGGGAACGTTGGGGCTTGTAATGCAGCACCGCCGAGCGCGAACGCCCCCCGGCATATTTGATCCGCTCGGTGACGCTCATCACCTGTTTGCCCCGGTCCCAAATATCGTCAACAATCAGCGCATCTTTGCCGCGTAAAAAACTGTCGGCGGGGAACTGCAAAAAAACAGGCCAATCCAGGTCGTGTTCTTTGTCTTCGTAAAAATCAACCGAAGCCACCAGTACCTGTTGAATAGCCAATCGCTCGGCAATAATTGCGGCGGGGACAATACCGCCCCGGGTAATGGCAATAACCAAGTCATAACCAAAAGCCTGCAACCGGGGCATCATCCCGATGATGAGTTTATCAACATCCGTCCACGACAGATAAACTTTATTGACCTTTTCCATGGCTGACTTTACCTCAAAGACACTCTTCTGACTCCCTAAAAGCATAACTCAATTATAATATTTAGGCAATGTCAGCCGTCAATTTCAGGGGTGTTAGTTTACTGAACGGTGATCAAATCTTTAATTTTTGCCAATGTAGCCTCACCGATGCCGCTCACCTGCGTAATTTCTTCGACTGTTTTGAAGCCGCCCATACTTTCCCGGTAGTCAATAATACGTTGAGCAATGGCCGGCCCCACACCGGGCAAACTGTCGAGCTGCTCCAGCGTGGCTGTATTGATGTTGATGGCTCCCCCCGCAACCGGCGCAGAACGGCTGCTCCCGCCGCCTTGACTGCTGTTTAGCTCCATCACCACTGGACCCCCCTGGACCGGCGGCGGCGCATCAACCTCATTCTTGCGAGGGACATGAATCTGCTGTTGATCCTGCAATTCAAGGGCTTGGTTGATCCGCTCGGGGTCAGCCTCGGCGGTAAAGCCGCCCGCTGCGGCAATAGCATCTTTGATGATGCTGCCTGCGGGCAAAAAGTAGACATCCGAGTTGGCTACGGCCCCGGTAACGTAAACCCGCACCGGCGACGGCGTGGGGCTGGGGGCTACGGTAGGCGCAACTGTAGCCGTGGCCGTCGCTACGGGCC
The DNA here is from genome assembly GCA_015075405.1 of Anaerolineales bacterium. GTDB lineage: Bacteria > Chloroflexota > Anaerolineae > 4572-78 > J111 > DSQQ01. Next base: position 1,217,011 of record JABTUK010000001.1, on the reverse strand, counting down.
GAATTTCGACCTGGGCTTGAGCAGTTGGCTGGCTCATATAAAAAACGCCAGCGCCCCCCAACGCAATGAATAAAAGCGAGACAAAGACCATATTACGGTTACGATCTAACCATGATCCGTTCATGAGAAACCTCGATAAAAAAGTAGCGGTAGGATTATTTGATTATAACCAGTTTTTTAAGGATGAACAGACCAAAATTTAGGGGTTTTGAGGAATTTTAGGGGGTTCTGCGCCGGGCGGCTTGACCCGTGACCAGGCGTGGAGGGCAAAGGCTGCGGCTGCCCCGGCTTCGGCCAGCCGGCCCAGAAAAATGATGACCGGGGGCGCTCCCAACAGTGGCCCGACTCCAGCCAGCCAGACGCCGATATTCAGCAAGCCAAAGGCCAGCCTGGCTGGCCGCTCGTTGCCGCGAGAGCGCCAAAAACGAGGAAATATCCAAAAGGCGACGCCCATGGCTAACTGCACCGTCCAGCCAAACAGCAAAAATTCCACATGAACAGGCAAAAGTCGCCACACAAAGGGTTCAAAAGGGATCCCTTTGTGGAAGAGCAGCAGCGCTCCAAAGGTGATACCGACAGCCAGATAAAGGAGAGCAGCGCGGATAAACCAACAACTTAAACGAGGCATTGTGCTAAAAAGAGATTAGAGATTGGAGATTCGTTAATCTCCAATCTCTAATCTCCAATCTCCATTAACGTTCTTTTACCCGGCCCCAGGTATTGACCACAAAAGCCATCCCGGCCAACCATTGCAGCACCGCCGAGAGCGAGGTCAACCAGGCCCACAGAGCTTCGGGCCGCAGCAGATGCAGCGGTTCACCAATAACGCGCAAGACCAGGCCGGCATTGAACAGCCAGAAAGTGGCCTCCCACCATCCTTCGTGGCCGTGCGGCTTGTCTTTGCTATATTTGGGGAACATCCAGTAGGCCACCCCAAAGATGAGTTGGGTGACCCAACCCCACATGAACAGGTGCAAATAAACCGGGGCTAAAGCGGCCACACCGGCATGAAGCTCCCACAGCGGCAGCACTGCCATCACCGCCCTGATCAGGAAGGCGGCAATCAATGAAATCATTGCGGCTTTGATGAACCAACGAGTTAAGGGCGGCATTGTTCCGAGGAAAGCCCTCCGATAAAAGGTCTCAGGAGATCCAATTTTCGAGGACGCGAAGCGGGCACGCCCACGTGCCGAATACCGCCGCACGTAGGCGTGCTGGCTCCTCAACTTTGGATCCACTGGGTCTATTCCTGCTTCTCTGTAGAGGAGCTTGTTTTGAACATCAACAGCAACATCAACACCTGTGTTCGAGCGTAAACGCTGTGGGGCAAACGCGGCGGCATGTGAACCCATGTGCCCACTTGGGCGCTCATGGAGTGGTCTCCCAGGGTTAAATCCGCCTCGCCCTGAATAAAGTGCAGGACAGCCATTTGAGCCGAGGTATGTTCCGAAAGTTCCTGCCCGGCGGCAAAGCCAAAAAGAATAGCCTTCACCTGGTCATCGCTGTAAATGGTCCGGCTGACGATACTATCCGGCGGAATTTCGGGGATTTGTTCTGCTAAATTGGCAAGGTAGGTGTAATTTAAAGTCATCTGACAACCTCACTCATCAACCGGCAATGCTATATTCGTATTGGCCGCGTACTGGGGTGTTTTCGGCGTACCGGCTGAGACGAAATAGCGCAGGGTCAAATTTCGGGGTAGTGGACCGGGTCAATAAGTCAGCCGCCATAACCCCCACCGCCGGGCCGAGTTTGAAGCCGTGACCGCTAAAGCCAGCGCAGATAAAAAATCCGCTTCCCGGCAGCGCCTCGTCTATAATGGGATGCCAATCAGGCGTGATGGCATAGAGACCAGCATAACCGCCGGTACTCTGGCTGGCCTCCAACGGCGGGCAGCGGCGAATCAGCCGTTCGCCCGCGTCGAGAACAAAGTCAGCGTCGAGGTTTTCATTATAACTGTCCGGGTTGACCACCGCATTGGCCTCGCCGGGGTCAATCAGACCGACCAGGGTCAGTTGACCCGTTTCTGAGCGAAAGTAGGTGGCGTGGATGAAATCGGCAATCACCGGATGGGATGCCTCGTACCCGGCCGGGCGGCGGAAAAAGGCCACCTGCACCCGGCAGGCATTAATCGGCGCTTCGAGGCCGGCCATGCGCGCCACCTGCGCTCCCCACGGCCCGGCGCAGTTCAGAACCAGCGGGGCGTCAAACTTTTCTTTAGGGGTGACAACACCCTCTACTTTGCCGCCGGTAAAACGCAGGCCGGTTACTTCGGTATCGAGGTAAAACTTAGCCCCGAGCCGGCGGGCGGCATTGGCGTAAGCATTGACCGTCAAGTTGGGGTCGGCGTAGCCGCCTTCGGGTTCGTAGGCGGCGCACACCAAATCTGTTGTCTCCAGGCCTGGCATCAACTCGCGCAGGGCGGCGGGAGGAATCAGTTCAGTTTGAATCCCTACCCGGCGCTGCAAAGCAACGTTGGCCTCCAACCCGGCCTGGTCTTTGGCTGCAACAAGGGCAGCAAAACCGGTTTGGGTAAAGCCGCACTCACCCCCAATCCGCTCCTCGAAATTTTGAAAAACGCGCAAACTATAAAGGGCCATTCGGGCCGTCAATTCATTAGAGTAATGCTGGCGGATAATGGCCGAGGATTTGCCGGTCGAACCTGCCCCGATGCTGCCTTTCTCCAACACTGCCACTTTTAAACCGCGCTGGGCCAACTCAAAAGCTGCGCTACAGCCCATGATTCCGGCCCCAATAACGATAACATCGAAAGTTTCGGTCATATAATCCTTCCTTGAGTAACTGCCATGTCATTTCGACCGCAGGGAGAAATCCCCGATACCTTACTTTTGCGTTGTGTCCTGGAGATTTCTCGACCTTCGGTCTCGAAATGACATGGGAGCCTGAGTAGTCCTTCCTTGAGATATTTACGGGAGTTATTTTATTTAACTTGCAAAGGTAACGCCAACCAACCCGGCAAAGATGGCAGCATGGGCAATTTCAGCCACACCCAGCCGGACAAGACTGAGCGACTTTTTATCTTGCCAATGCCAGGCCCCATAGACCATTTTTACGGTCACGGGCACAAAAGCCAGGGGTAAAAACAGAGGCGCCCACTGGAGGGCGGCTAAGGCTACCAGCAGGGTCACAGCGGCGGTTTGGTAGGCCAGGCAGGCTCTGGCTTTGACCAACCTTTCGCTTGCTCGCTCAGGGGCCGGTAAACGCGGCTGCTGGCGCACTTTGAGTTTGATATAAAAAACCGTGCCGCCAAAATAGAGAAAGTTAACCAAGCCTAAGAGGGCGGCGGTGCTATCCAGTTGGCCGCTGGCGGCGTAATAGGCCATCGGCGCACCCAGGGCTAATCCGGCAATTCCGGTCAACTCCCCCATCAAACTCAGTTCCTGCCGCCGAGAAACCAGCCATAAGTTAAATAATAACAGTCCTGCGCCCAAAACCCCCATGACAGCCAGCCAGCCTAAATTATACCCCAATACCAGCCAGCCACCACACAAAGTGGTAATACCTCCGTAGATGGCGGCCCAACGCCAGAGATGGGCTTTGTCAGCAGTAGGCCGTTTGCGGGTTTTAACCAAAACAACCAGGGGATAACGGGTCAAAAAGAAGCCCAAGGCTGCTGCCAGCAAAATCAGCGCTCGCCCATGCCAGCCCGGAGCGACAAATAACCCCAGCAGCAGCGGCACAATCAGCATGGCCCAGGAGCCGTGTTCTTTCGGTAAAGGCGGGAAAAATTTCATTTTCTAGCTTTCCAAAAACTGTGGACATTTATATTTTCCAGACTCAGTAGACCCAAATTTGAGGAGCCAGCACGCCCACATGCGGCCCCGTTCGGCACGTGGGTGTGCCGAACTCCCCGGAAATTGGTTCCACTGAGACTATTGTAACACATTTCTTTTTTTAAGGGAGTGACTTTTGTCACAAAAACCCCAAGTAACTACTCATGTGTCATTGCGAGCGAAGCGAAGCAATCCCCAGGTTGCGATAGGAGGTTGCTTCGGCCTACGGCCTCGCAATGACATGGGTTGAGCAGTTACGACCCCCAATAAAAAGCCCGGCCTCGATGGCCGGGCTTTTTGAACAAGCCAGCAGGCAAACAAAGTTACTTGTGGAGGGTCCGCAGGTAGGCCACGATATTTTGCAAATCCTCGTCATTCAGAGCCGGATTACCGCCTTTGGGCGGCATGTCAATGCCGGTGGTGTTAAGCGGGTCAGTGGAGCCGCGCCCTACTTTGATAAAAGCGATTAACTCGGTATCAGTTTGACCGGCCACAAACTGGCTAACCGTCAAATCCTTACCCAGATTTTGGATACCTTGGCCGGTAGGGCCATGACAGGCCGAACAGGTTTGGCTAAACAGGGTTTGACCAACGGTGGCATCGCCCAGGCTAACTTGAGCCGGTGCGGGCTCCCCCTGAACTGGGGCGACTGCCGGTTCAGGCGCGGCTTGTTCTGCCACCAATGGGCTAACCTGCCCCACCCAAACGGCCGCGGCCGCAATGAGGACCAACAGCAGGCCCAGCACAGAGGGAAGGTAAATGTTACTTTCTTGGTTGGTAGATTTTTCGTCTGTCATTGGTTTTATTCCTTCAGCGAGCCGCCCGCTCATCGTCGGAATTTTTCGGTGAGACAAGCGCAGGCCCACGCTACATTTCTACTTATGGATGGTCCGAATATAAGCAATAATATGCTGCAAATCCTCATCGTCCAGAGCGGGGTTGCCGCCTTTGGGGGGCATAGCGACTCCGGTGGTATTGAGCGGATCGCTGGGGTCGCGGCCCACTTTAAGGAAGGCCAGCAGCGCATCGTCGGATTGGCCGGCGATAAATTCGCTCCGGGTTATGTCTTTGCCCAGGCCAGGCAATCCTTCGCCGGCTGGCCCATGACAGGCAGAGCAGGTTTGAGTAAACAGCTTTTGCCCTTCGGTTGGATCGCCCTTGGCTACGGGGGCTGGCCCTTCTTGGGCAGGGGCAGCCTGAGCGACACCAGCACTGCCTGATTCTTGAGGCAAACGTTCAGCGCCGCCCCCGCCACAGGCAGTCAGGCTCAACGCAACCACGATAAGCAGAACAACGGGCAGATAAACTAATTTTTTCATCCAGAAATCTCCTTTGAAAAAGTGTCAGGTGTCACGTGCCAGGTGTCAGGTCAAGATTTTCATTACTGATGCCACAGGCTTGTGAACACTCATAAGGTCTTTATTTTATTACCGTCCCGGTGGAAAGATGCTGATCTCATCGCCGGGTGAAACCACAATCTCAGGGCCGCCCACATAACTCAAATCGCGGCCATTTAACAAGACCCGCCACATAGGTTTGATACAATAAGCTTTTTCGACGGTAAACCAGGGGGTGCCGGTGGCGTCGTCGCGCTCGCCGCCCAGCCAGTGCAGGTCAAAGATTTCGGCGCGGGCTTGAGGGAAATAGTTAAAGAGTTTGCGCAAGGCCAGCGTCATCATCGCGCCGGTGGGCAAAGCCAGGCTCAATTCCTGGCCGCCCATCAGCGCCCGCATTTTGCCAAAGATAGCTACCTTGACCCGAAAATCACCGCTGTCCAGGGCCAGGGCGCTGTGATAGCCCAGCAGCATCATATGCAGGTGCAGGCTCAACAGCTTGTTCCAGCCGGCTAGGGCAGTGGGAATAACGGCTGCTCCCGGCATCTCTTCGGCCAGAAAACGAGCAAAGGTGGCATTGACCAGGCTGATTGCGCCGGTCACGTAAAGTTCGGGCACGTGGGTTTGGCGCGGGCCGTGTCCGGCGTGTATCTGACCGGCCCGGAAGAGGTAGCGAGCAAAATCGTCGCTCAAATCCAGGCCCAGGGTACGGGCCAGCCAGACGGTAAAAAAGCGGCGGCGTTCAGCCAGGTGGGCCGGATCTGCGCCCTGCTCCCAGCCCAAAATAACGGCGGTATCGTGGTGTTTGAGCAGGTAATCATAATTTCCTACCACCAATTCGTGGCCGCGCTTGAAGAGGGGTTCAACCGTTTCGACCATTGCGGCCAAATCGGTCTGGTCCAGCCCCAAAAAGCTGCGCATGCGCTGCCATTCTTCTTCCGGGGTGGGGCTGAGACCGACCAGTTCCCAGGCCAGCGGCTTTTCAAGCTGGTCGCTTAGTTGGTTGAAAGGGTCCACAACTGCTGCTGGTACTGTTTTTATCATTTCGATGATCCTTTAAAGTCCGTGTTGTGTTTTGCGCCACCAGGGGGCCTTCGGCTCTGTTCCGTCCGTTTTACCTCACGCAAGACGCAAGACGTTTTGGCGTAACTGCTCAGCCCTCATGTCATCCATTCGACAGGCTCACGCCCTTCGGCGCACCCGAAGGGGTGGGACAGGTTTCGAGGCCGTAGGCCGACGCGAAGCGTCCCTACCGCGCTACATCGGCCTCAGAGATTTCTCCCTTCGGTCGAAATGACATGCCTGAGTAATTACGACTTGCCTCAGTGATTGTGCTCCATACTGTGTTCGCCCTGGGGCAGCGGATTGGCTTGATAGTAGGCCAAAACTTCAGCAAAGGTCATCACATGGCCTTGCAGTTCAGCGGCCAGGATTTGCGCCTTTTCCGGCGACTCAACGGCGGCCAGGCCGGAAAGCATCGGCGTGGTCAATTCGCTGCTCTGGACATAAGCGGCCTTTTCGGCCCTGATCCAGGTTTTGTTCTCGTAATTATGCACAAAAAAAGCGGTCACTTTGTCTGACTTTTGCAGGTGGTTACGGAACATATTGCCAATGTCGTCAAAAATATGCTGTTCTCCATCCTCGGTAATGTAGCCGGCCGCGTAGCGTTCATCGCTGATAATCATGTTGCAAAACTCGCACACATCCTCACCGTAATGAATGGTCGGCGGGGTAGGCTCGGCGCTGGCGTTGTTGGCGCAGGCGGTGAGGAGGAGGAAAACCAAGAGAGAGAACGCCGTTATAAGCCAATATTTACTACATGCGCGTGATGCGTGATGCGTGATGCGTGATGCGTGACACTTGACACCCGACACCCGACACCCGACACCCGACACTTGACACCCGACACTTGACACTTTCATAAATCACCTCTTCTGGCAAAAACGGTATAGGCAGCAAACAAGGGTAAAACAATCCAGGCGGCCAGCGAGCCGAGGAACAGCCAGGTTAGATTGTCGCGGTAGGTCTGGATAGCGTAGATTCCAGCCGGTCCCAGCACATCCAGAGTGGCATTGATACTCATCAGGGCCGACATTTTGAAGACCTGCAACGGGTTGACCAGGGCCAGGTGAAACAAGGCTTGAATGGGCAGTTTGAAGGCCAGCGTAGTCCCCATCAACCCCAAATCACCAACGAAAACCAGGGTGAGCCAGAGAAACAGGGCAATGCCGGTAGCGACGGCGGCTTTGCGAGTCAACACGCTGATGAGAAAGCCCAGGCTGAGCATGCCCAGAGCCAGGGTAAAGGCAAAAATCACCAGCAAGCCGTACGCCCCGGCGTCGGTTTGGCCGCCCCGCGTGGCGATAATCACCCCCGACAGGCCAAAGCCCAGGGCCAACGCCCCCAGCAACGAGGCGGCCAGGCCCAAATATTTGCCCAGCAGCACTTCGGCCCGGTTGACCGGCTGAGCCAGCAGATAATGAAGAGTGCCGCGCTCGCGTTCACCGGAGAGACTGCCCGCGCCGATGGTCAGGCTCATCAGTGGGACCACCAGCAGCACCAGGTTAACCAGGCTGGCAGCCGTGCGACCAAAGCCGGCAAAGCCGGTATAACCCGCGCCCCCACCGCTCAGCGACAGCCACGACAGTAATAAGGCCAGCCCGGTAAAAGCCGCTGCATATAACACAAACCAGCGGTTGTTGAGGGCGTCGTTGATTTCTTTTTTAAGAAGAGTAGTGATGATTCTTGGTTCCATAGTTCACCCCTTGGGGAACTGAGGGAACTAAGGGAACTGGGAGGAACTCAAGAAATTTATCCTCAGTTCCTTCAATTCCGTCAGTTCCCTTCACTCCTGGGAATTTTCTAACTCAAAATTGTTCACCTCAATATTCTTTGCCAGAAGCGCCTGAACCGGAGCCAGTTTGGCCGTCGGCAGCACATCTACCCGCAGACCGATGCCGTTGCGGCTGGCGGTGAAACCGGCAGCGTGAAGTAGGGACAAAGCATTGTCACGCACGGTTTCGGGCATAATCAATTTGAGGGTCAAGCGCAGCCCCAGCCGCCCGGCCAGTTCGGAGGGCAGACAGGTGAGGGCCAGTTTACCGCTTTCCAGCACCAGCACACGGGAGGCCAGGGCCTCGACCTCTTCCAGGCGATGAGAGGTAAAGAGCAGGGTTTTGCCCTGGGCCTGCTGTTGCAGTAATAACTTGATAAACTCATCGCGGGCGGTGGTATCCAGGTTACTGGTCGGCTCGTCCAGCACTAAAATGGGGGGATTAGCTAACAAGGCGCAGGCCAGGGCCAGGCGTTGCTTCATCCCGCCCGAAAGCGCAGCCACCGGCTTGGCCCCGTGCGCCGCCAGACCAACTTCGGCCAGGGCGGTGTCAACGCGGGCCGCCGGAACATGTTTCAATTGGGCGTAAAACAGCAGGGTATCGCGGGCCGACATATCATCATAAAAAGCCAGTTCTTGCGGCACGTAGCCGATGGCGGCTCTGGCCTTTTTACCCTCTTTTTGTACGTCAAAGTTATTGACCCGCAACTCCCCGCTGGCAGAGAGCAATCCGAGCAGGCTGCGAATGACGGTTGTCTTGCCCGCGCCGTTGGCGCCCCACAGAGCGATGGCTTCACCGCGAGCGACTTCAAAGGAGAGGCTGTCAACGGCGGTAAAGTGGCCGAATTTTTTGGTAAGGTTGGTGACGGAGATCATGGATGTACCCCCTGTAGTGCGTAATGCGTGGTGGGTGGTGCGTGATGTGTGAGGCGTGAAACGGAAGACGCAAGACGCAAGACGCAAGATGTTAAATTTGCCCGCTGCCACCACGCCTCCCGCCAGGGCCAAAAAGCTCGACGCGATAACGGCCAGGGGCCAGGTTGGGGAGGCGGGTGGAACAGGGACGGCGGGCATAACCGGCTCCAGCAGGGGCGTGTCGTCGCTGAATTTGGGCTGGGGTTGGAAGATAGGGAAAGCGCGAGCAGCCAGCTCAATGGCTTGCTGGGCCGGGCTGAGTTGGAACAGACGCAGAGCCGGGTTTTTGTCCATCATATTTTCAAACAGGCTCCTGGAGACATAAGGTACATCGCCCCGGCCGTTGCCGTCGGCATCGTAACCGGCATAGTCGCTCCAGAAGTTGCCCTCGCCCGCAACGGTAAAACCGTTACCTTCGAATGTTCCGCTGGTGGTCAGGCCGACCTGTTCGGCGTTGTCAATAAAACTGTTGCGGCTGAAATAGTTGCGCTTGACCGACGGAGCAAAAAGCAGGCCGATGTCGTTGTAGGTGAAGGCGTTACGGGTAAAGTGCTGGCTCACATCCAGCGACCAGGGCGAGTTGTCGAAATACATGCCGACCCGGTTGCCGCTGAAAAGGTTGTCGCTGGCCTCTACCCCATCAATATCTTTCAGGCCGATGCCGTAACCGCTGGGCCCACGATTGTTGGCAAAAATGTTGTGGCGCAGAATCAGGCGGCGGCTGTACATCAGAAATGCGCCGACCGAGTTACCTTCCAGGCGATTGTTTTCCACCAGGTTGTCATCGCAGTACATAAAGTGCAGGCCGTAACGGTTATCAATGATGACATTATCGCGGATGACCGCGCCGTTGTTGTACCACAGCACCACATCGCGCCCGTGGCTAATCTGGTTGCCGATAAGCTGGCTGTTTTGGCTGTACCAGATCAAAACGCTGTCGCCGCGAGCGGCCACGTCCAAATCTGCTTTGGCCCCAATGATGTTGTTGATAATCCGGCTGCCCTCTGAGTCTTTAACCTTAACTCCAAAAAGGGTGTTTTCCAGGCGATTATTCTCAATCACCAGCCGGGGCGACCCGTAGGCGGAAATTCCGGCGTCTTCTTTATCCAGCCGAGCGCCGGTGTTGCGGATGACCAGGCCACGAATAGTCACATCGGGTGTATTGTCAATATTGATGACGGTACCCTGATTATTGCCATCGAGGATGGGCCAGCCGATTCCTTCCAGAGTAATTGATTTCCTGATGACAAAATTGCCTTGATATATCCCCGCCGGAACCTGAAGCGTGTCCCCCGGACGAGCGGCATCGAGCGCGGCCTGGAGGTTAAAGGATGAAGGATGAAGGATGAAGGATGAAGATGGAAGGTGGAAAGCGAAAGAAGTAGCAGAATAGGCGCTCCCTCCAACAAAACCGGCCAATATTAAGCTGAGTAAAGTTAGGCTTAAATGTTTCACGGCTGCTCGCATCAAAAATGAGTAGGGTGGCATCCCTATGCCGCCTGCTGACGCATAGGGATGCGCCAGCTACGGTGAAAAATTGGATCTACTGAGTATAGCCCCTGTCTACCGTCTACTGACTACTGACTACTGACTACTGTCTACTGTCTACCGTCTACCAGTGGCTTGTAGGCTCGCCGCTGTAAGTACAGCCCCACCAGAATCAGGATCGAAGCGGCTGTTGCCATCAAGAGGCCGATATCGGCGTAGGCGTCGGTGCTGAATTGACCAATCACCCCTCGACCCAGAATAGTGGGTGTAAAAGGTTTGACTGAGTTCGATAAGGCGGCATGCGGGTCGAGATTCTGTCCAAAATGGTTGAGCCAGAAAAACAGGTCGCCCAGAAAAACAGCAGGTAACATAACCGCCGGCAGGCTCAACAGCACCGCCCAGGGTGAATGGATAAAAATAGCGGCAGTTACCAGCAAGGCCAGGGCAATCAACGCAAAAACCGAAATAGATTTTTCTAACTGGGCGGCATCACCCAACGGGCGCATGCCGATGTAGTGGTTCAAGCTGTCAATTTCGCGCACATCCCCTTCCAGGCGGCTGATATAAGCGTTCACCACCAGGCCCTTGGGATACTGAGGCGCATGCAGCACCAGGCTCCAATAGGGAAAAAAGATCGAGGCAACAATTAAAACAGCCGCGCCCCACATACAGATGGGGGTCCACAAATAGCGCATACGGTCGGCAGCTATTGCCTCGGCAGGGGCGCGAGGGCCAATGATTTGTTGAATTTTGTCTGTGGCCATCATAGTAATACCATTTACGATTTACGATTTCAGATTTCAGATTTACGATTTGTTACATGGTGCGTGTTGCGTCTTGCGTGTTGCGTCTTGCGTGGCGCCTTTAACGGAACACGCAAGACGCAAGACGATTTTAGGTTTTACTCCACACTTGCCTGCGAACCACTCGGCTTGACCAAGAAGTAGCCGGTCATTTCCAGATGGAGCGCGGAGCAGAACTCGGTGCAGTAGTAGCTGAAAACACCCGGTACATCGGCGTCGAACTCCACAGTTTGGTGCTCACCCGGCTCCAGACTCAGGTTGATATTGTAGGCCGGGATCGAGAAGCCGTGGGTGGCGTCGTAAGCGCGTTCGATATTGGTCAGATGCCAGATCACATGGTCGCCCTGCTCAATTTCGACGTGCTCAGGCGTGTAATGGGAGCGCACGACAGTCATAAAGACTTCGACATTCTTGCCGTTGCGCACTACTTTTTCTTCACCGGGTTTCACCGCATTGGGAGAGACAGATTGACTCTCCGGATCCCAGCCGATTTCGGGATACACTTCCCAGGGTTTGAGTTTATCAGCCTTAATCATCTGGGCATAGTGCGGCTCGCCCATCCCTATCGGCATATCGTAGATAACTTGCATGTTATCGCCGGTGTTGGCAATGTCAATCAATTGGAAGTTTTGTGGCAGCAGCGGGCCGACGTTCTGGAAGCGGTCAATGGCCCATTTATTCAAAGCCACAACATAGTTGCCGTCGGGACTAACCGTATCACCTTCGGCGGCAGCAATGTGGCCGATGTTGTACTGCACAGGGATTTTGGATACCAAAGTCCATGGTTCCTCCGGGTGCTTGTCGGCAAAGTCGCCGCCCAAAGACCAACGGGCCACGGCGCTATCCAAGAAGAGGCTGGTATAGCCATAGCCCTGGTTATCGTAGACGGTATGGAGCGGCCCCAGGCCCAACTCAACCTGCGCTTCTTTCACATCGTCCAGGGGCAACACGGGGATACCGTAGTCATCGGTGTCCCACTTTTTGGCCGCGATAGCTTTCTGGATTTTCTCAAAGCTATAAATGGTAACGTGGGGGTCCAGCTTACCGGCTACGGTCATAAATTTACCGTCAGGAGTCACATCTACCCCGTGCGGGCTTTTGGGTTCGGGAGCCAGGTAGAGGATACCTTCCTCAACTGCTGTTTTAATGGATATAACCGGGAAATCTTTGATCATATCAAACTTGCCGGCTTTGAAGACTTCTTCGGCCTTCTTCCAATTGAAGATATGCAGGTAGTCGGTGTCATTTTGAGAAGCGCCAGCTTCAAAGGGCGGATTGCCTTTTTCGACGCCGCCAGTGGCCCGCTCGGTGTTGAGCGAGTTACAAAAAACCCAGCCATCGCTGGCTAACTTACCAGCGTCGCACAAATCTTGCCAATAGGGCGGCAGTTCAATAGCAAAGGATTGGGTTTTATCAATGCGCCCCTTCTCCCGGTCAAACTTCCAGAAGGTGACATGGCCCCGGTATTTTTCGTTATACTCAGACAGCGGGGCATAATCCCAGCCCAAAGGCGCGGAATACTGGCCGCCTTCCACCACATACTCGGTATTGGGGGTCACAAAGGTGCCGCCGTGATCCATCACGGCCACGGGGTTTTTAACGATTTGCTTGGTTTCAAAGTCACGCAGATCAACCACCCCAACGCGGGCATTGGCCTTGTCGTTGATAAAGATAAACTGGCCGTCGTAATCACCGGCTGTCTCGCTTAAACCCGGATGGTGGGTATCGGCCCAGCGAATTTGCTTGCCGTTGACATCGCCCTCATCCAAAACCTCATTACCCGCGCCAAAACCCCAGCCCTGCCAGGGTTCCGGGGTAAAAACAGCAATTGTTTTTAGCAGGCGCATGCTGGGTACGCCAATGGCAAAGATTTGCCCAGAGTGACCGCCCGACGCGAAGAGAACATAGTCGTCGTGCTTGCCGGAGGGCATAAAGGTTTTTAGGGCAGCAGTGACATCCGCCGGGCTGAGGCCGCGCGCCTGGGCAATAGCGGCCGCATCGGCGCTAAGGCCGCTGCCGGCCGGGGCGGCTGCTTCACCCCCGCTGCTGGCTTGCCCCCCGCTGCTGGCGGGCGCCGGTCCTTCCGGTTGTTGGGGCACTAATGAGCAGGCTGCCACCAACAGCAGAGTGATAATTGTGAGGATGAGAATATTTCGTTTCATGATTTTTCTCCGTAAATCGTTACTACTCAGGTGTCATTGCCAGCGAAGCGAAGCAATCCCCAAGTTGGGGTGGGGGATTGCTTCGGCTTACAGCCTCGCAATGACATGAGCTTGAGCAGTTACCATAAATCAGTAGTTTTGCTTAGGATTAGGGTCGAGCATCTTTGCTTGATTATCCTTTTGCCTCCTCCTTTTTTACTTCAACAAAAAATATTTCATAGATGAGGCTGATGGCCTCGGTGGGGCAGATTTCCTGGCATACCCCGGAATAGTTACAGGCTTCGGGGTGGGCCACAACGGGTACGGTTTCAACCAGAGCCAAAGCCCCGGTGGGGCAGACTCGCACACACAATTCACAGCCGATACAGCGGCTCAAGTCAATTTCTGGTAAAAAATCTGAAATCATAGAGCTACTAGCCTTGTATTCTCACTATAACGGAACTCGCCGAGAAAGTATGCGACTTTTGTCACAAGGAGGAACAATTTTTTGATTCCATCTTTAACGGAGTTTGACAGAGCCTGCTGACAGGGGGATAATGAAACCAGATTGGAGATCAGAGATTGGAGATTATTAGCCTCAGTGGATCCAAATTTGAGGAGCCAGCACGCCCACGTGCGGCGGTGTTCGGCACGTGGGCGTGCCTCACTCCTCGAAAATTGGATCTAATGAGCCTGAATCTCCACGCGAAGCGTCTAACCTCCCCATGAATTGGGGAAGGTGTTTAATCCACGCTCCTGGGGGAAACCATGCCGGTTCTGGTTGATGAGAACGCCAGGTCGCTGCTTAAAGCAGTGCCTTATTTTCGGGCCTTAGATGATAACGCCCTGGACGCCGTCGGCAAAGAGGTTGTCATCCGCCACTACCAGGCGGGGGAGATTATTTTTTTGGAAGGCGAACCCGATGCCGGGCTGCACCTGGTAACAGAGGGTTTGTGCAAGGTCTACCGCCTGTCCGAAGGGGGCCGCGAGCATGTGCTGGCCACCCTGCGCCCCGGCGACTCCTGCAACGAAGTGCCGGTGGTAGATGGCGGCCCCAACCCGGCCAATTTTGCCGCGCTGGAAAACTCTATAGTCTGGGTCATTTCCGCGGAGTCTCTCTCCCGCCTACGCCGGCAATACCCGGCTTTGAATGAAATGATTATCAAAAACCTGGCGATGCGCTGCCGCCAACTGGTCCAGCGGGTCTACAACCTTTCGTTTTTGTCGGTGACAGGCCGGCTGGCTGCTTTTTTGTTGCAGCAGAGCGAAGAAAGCGGCGAGCTTCATCGCCGCATGACTCAAGATGAAATAGCCGCTCATCTCGGTACGGTGCGCGAGATGGTCGGCCGGGCCTTCCGAGAGCTGCAAGAGGCCGAATTAATTTCCATTGACCGCCATCGCATCGAAATTTTAGATCGGGAGGGCTTAAGAGAGTTGACTTAAATTCTGTATCTACGCCCCACCTGGCTCTTATCCCTTAAGGCTGAGGCTACGCTCTTCGGCGCACCCAAAGGGGTGAGGCTAAGAAGAACAAATCGGTCTCAAAAGTGGCTTTTTTTCTTAGCCTCAGCCTTAGCCTCGAAAGAGTAGTATTGGCCCGGTCGGTAGTTATCTTAACTTCACCTATTTTCCAAATTCTAGAAATGAGGATATGAACTTGAAAACCAGATTTCTTACCATGTCTTTTCTCTTATCGGGCTTCTTGTTTATGGTCGCTGCCCCCGCCTGGGCGCAAACGCCTGTTTCTGCCGATAAAAAGTTATCCACACCTCAACTGATTGAGGCCGCCCTGGCCAACGGCGAAATTGATCAGGAAACAGCCTACCTTTACCTGAGTTATGCTTTGGGCGACTATGACAGCCTGCCCGTCCAATACCACAGTAATGTGCCCTGGGATGGAACATTCACCTTAGCCAGATTACAAAAAGCTGTCAAAACCATGAAAGTCAGCCCTAAACGGACCAAAGTCATCGAAATTTTGAGTGGGAGTTGTAGCAGTTCTTCCGGATCTTTATCAACAATCGTCAACACCACTCATTTTCACATTCAATACAGCACTATCGGCGGCGGGTTAAACATCGGCCACTACCAGACCTCGCTGGAAACCACCTGGACCAAAGAGATTGACCAGTTTGGCTGGGCCGCTCCGCCGGTGTTGAGCAGCAATCCACCGCCAGGTAATCGCTATCACGTGCGTATTGCCGGCCTGGGAGGGGGGCTGTATGGCTTTGTTTCAAGCTTTGGAGCGCATGCCGGCTTTGTGGGCAACAACCCCAATACCGCCTGGAACGACGGCGACGCCTATGCTTCCTGCATGGTCCTCAACCGGGATTACAGCGGCTTCCCCGGCAGCCCGCAGCAGGCGCTCGATGCCACCACCGCCCATGAGTTTAATCATTCGATTCAATTTGGCTATGGGGTTTTTGATGGCGGCAATGCGCCTGACACCGCTTTTATCGAAGGCGGGGCCACCTGGATGGAGGATGAGGTTTTTGACTCGGCTAACGATAACTACAACTATCTGTGGCCGGACTTCAGCATCAGCATGGGCGAATACTTTGAATATCCCTATCCTTACTGGATTACCTTTCGCGGCCTGACCGAGCGTTTTGGGCCAGGCGTAGCCGGCGGCGGCGAACAGGTCATGCAAGATTTCTGGGAGGAGATAAGCCAAAATTCAGCCAGCGAGATGTTAGACGCGCTCAACAGCGCTCTAACCAACAAGGGTACCACCCTGGCCGATGCCTACCACGCCTATGCTGTTGCAGTCAAGTTCAATAAACAGTGTGGTGGCGGCTACAGCTACCCGTACTGCTTTAAAGAAGGGGCTAACTACGTGGCCCTGGCCGGGACCACGCCGCTAAATGGGTTCATTTTTAACTCCGTGAGTGGCAGTTCCAACGGCAGCGTCGAGGATAACTATGCCCTCAACTGGGTTGGCCTGATAAACAGCGGGAGTCCCTACAATGTCACCTTGCAAAACACCTCCACCGGCGGCCAACTGCGCGGCAGCGTGGTCTGCGACACCGGCTCAACCTTAAACGTGACCCCTTTGCCCGCAGTGGTTGGCTCTGGCGGCTCCACTACGTTAAACAATTTTAACCCGTCCGGCTGCGCCAGCGTGGTGGCGGTAATCACCAATCAAGCCCAAACCGGCGGCAATCCCAGCTTCTCTTTCGCTCGAAGTTATACCTTGACCCTATCAGGCGGCGATTTTGTACCGCTGGATACCTACCTGCCCCTTGTTGCCGCCAACTGAAGTCTCGTCACTATGTTCTTGCTTTTTGGACAAGAATATTTTAACCACAGATTACACATATTTTCAATCTGAGAAATCTGTGTAATCTGTGGTTTTTCCCTGTTTGGCTCTGGCTTGTTCAGGTTAGGAGGAGGAGACGATGAAACGCTCTATCATCGTCTCCTCGCCTCTCCTCTTTAAAAGCCGCTTTTGGCTAAAAAACCCAGGATGGCTATAATTGGCCCAAATTCCCCCACTGTAGAAAGGCGGCCTCCATGAGCAAAACCATTGATCGCACCCGGCTGGAACATCTTCTGGCCCAGGAACTCAACCGCTTCGAGGCCGAGCATCCCCGCTCCAAAGCCTTGTTCGAGCAGGCCAAAACCAATCTCCTCGACGGTGTGCCGATGAACTGGATGATTCGCTGGGCCGGCGCGTTCCCCGTTTTTGTCAAAGAAGCCGGCGGAGCCTACTTTACCGATGTGGATGACCGCCGTTATCTGGACCTGTGCCTGGGCGACACTGGGGCGATGACCGGCCACGCCCCTCCCGCCGCCGTCGAAGCCGCTATCGCCCAACTCCGGCGTGGCGTCACCTTTATGCTGCCCACCGAAGACGCCATCTGGGTGGGGCAAGAACTGGCCCGTCGCTTTGGCCTGCCCTACTGGCAAACCACCCTCACCGCCACCGACGCCAACCGCTTTGCCATTCGCCTGGCCCGCCACATTACCCAGCGGCCCCTGGTGCTGGTTTTCAACTGGTGCTATCACGGCACGGTGGATGAAAGTTTCATCACCCTCGACCCGCACGGCGTCCCCGGCCCGCGCCCCGGCAATATCGGCCCGCCGGTCAACCCCACCGCCACCACTCGCGTCATCGAATTTAACGACATCCCCGCCCTCGAAGCGGCCCTGGCCCCCGGGGATGTCGCCTGCGTGCTGGCCGAGCCGGCCATGACCAACATCGGCATCATCCACCCCGACCCTGGCTACCACGACGCCTTGCGCGAAATTACCCGGCGCACCGGCACGCTGCTCATCATTGACGAAACCCACACCATCTGCGCCGGGCCGGGCGGTTACACCGGCGCGCACGGCTTGCAACCCGACATGTTGACCCTGGGCAAACCCATCGGCAGCGGCATCCCCGGCGCGGTGTACGGCTTCAATACCAGCGTGGCCGAGCGCATCCGGGCCAGCCTCGACCCCGAACTGGCCGACGTGGGCGGCATCGGCGGCACACTGGCCGGCAATGCCCTCTCACTGGCCGCTATGAAAGCCACCCTCCAATCAGTGCTGACTCAAGAGGCGTTTGACCACACCATCCCCCTGGCCGAGCGTTTTGCCGCCGAAGTGGAGGCGGTCATCGCCGAGCTGGAACTGCCCTGGATTGTCAAACGACTGGGCTGCCGGGTTGAATACTGGTTTCGCCCCACCCCGCCGCGCAATGGCGGCGAAGCTGCCGCCGCCGTTGACGCCGAACTGGAACGCTACATGCACCTAGCCGCGCTCAATCGCGGCATCCTGCTGACCCCTTTCCATAACATGGCCCTGCTCGCCCCCACCATCACCGCCGCCGATATTGAGTACCACACCCAAGTCTTCCGTGAGAGCGTGAGGGCGTTGCTCTAGTGGCTTTTGAAGACCAAATTCGGTAAAGGGTTGGAAAGCTGGCAGGTTGGAAGGTTGGTCAATATAGACCGGCCTTCCAGCCTTCGAGCCAAAGCCCCTATGAGCAATCTTCCCGGATTATCGAGATTACCGATTTTGAAAATCAAAACATTCCACATAACCTCTAACACCTGACACTTGACACCTGACACCCGACACCTGACACCCGACACTTGACACTTGACACTTGACACTTGACACTTGACACTATTTTAGGGGAGCCACCCATGCGCGTCATCTATTCTGACACCCACCGCCGGCACAACCCTCCCTTCGAGGTACTTGAAGGTGGCAACAAAATGCCCATCTTCGAGAGCCAGGAACGGCTGGAGCGCATCCTGACCGCCCTGGGCCAAACAGGCTGGGCCGACATCCAGCCGCCGGAAGAGTTCGGGCTGGGGCCGATTCTGGCGGTGCATGCCCCCGATTACCTGGAATTTCTGCAAAACGGCCACGCCGAATGGCAGGCCGAGGGTGGGCAATTGGGCAGCACCATGGACACCTCGACCCTATTGGGCGGCACTTTTCCGCCCCGCCGCGCCTCCCGCAAACCCCAAACCATCGCCGGGCGGGTGGGCTACTACACCTTCGACCTGAGTTGTCCCATTGTCGCCGGAACCTACACCGCAGCCCTGGCTGCGGCCAACTGCGCCCTGACCGGGGCCAACCTCATCCAGAGCGGTGAGCAGGCCGTTTTCGCCCTCTGCCGTCCCCCCGGCCACCACGCCGGGCGCGACTTCGCCGGCGGCTACTGTTACCTCAACAACGCCTGCATTGCGGCTAAATATCTTTCTTCCCCCCCTTTGGCTACCCCCCTCACCTCCCCCTTTGGGGGGGATTGAGGGGGGGCGCGTCGCCCTGCTCGACATAGATTACCACTGCGGCAACGGCAGCCAGGACATCTTCTACGACTCCGCCGACGTACTGACCATTTCCCTCCACGCCGACCCAAACCATCAATACCCCTACTTCACCGGCTACGCCGACGAAACCGGCAGCGGCTCCGGCCTGGGTTATCACCGCAACTTCCCCCTCCCCCCCGGCACAGACGACGCCGCCTATTTGCAAACCCTCGACGAAGCCTTAACCCTCATTCGTAATTACAATCCCCAATATCTGGTACTCTCCTTCGGCGCCGACATCTTCGCGGGCGACCCACTGGGCGATTTTGCCATCACCACCGAAGGCTTCGCCGCCATCGGCCAACGCGTCGCCGGGCTGGGGCTGCCTACTTTGATTGTGATGGAAGGGGGGTATAATACTGAGGCGCTGGGACAGAATACGTGCGCATTTGTGGGGAAGTTTGAAAAAGTAAAGCGATAAACAGAAATTATTGTAAGGAGTAAACTATGCCCTCAAGAAAACAATCACAAGGAGCATGTGTGTTTTGTGGCCGCGAAATGACCAAAGGCGGGTTGAGCAAACACCTCAAAACCTGTACACAGCGACAGGAGGCGATCAAGGCGGCGGAGAAGGCCGGCCCCCAGCAGCGGCTCTACCATCTACAAATCCAGGATGCCTGGTCGCCGGATTTCTGGCTACACGTGGAAATGAACGGTGCGTCCACCTTGAAGGAGTTGGACAAATATCTGCGGGCCATCTGGCTGGAGTGCTGCGGCCATTTGAGCCGGTTTTCCATCGGCGGCTGGAGTGGTAATGAAATTCCGATGAGCCGGAAGATCGAGCAGGTTTTCAGGCCGGGGGTGGAATTAACCCACATTTACGATTTCGGCACCTCCTCCGAAACGCTGGTCAAAGCGGTCGAGATCAGAGAGGGCCAGCCGCTAACCAAACATCCCATCTATCTGATGGCCCGCAATCACATGCCCGAAGCCCTCTGCGCTGAGTGTGGTGAGCCGGCCGGCTGGCTGTGTATGGAGTGCTTGATTGAAGAGGGGGAATGGGTCACTTTTTGTGAGAAGCACGCCCAGGAACACCCCCACGACGAGTACGGTGAGCCGATGCCTTTGGTCAACTCACCCCGGCTGGGCATGTGCGGCTACGATGGCCCGGCGGAACCGCCCTATTAGGCCCTTACGACTTGTCCTATTGATGAAAAGCGCTGGCTCAACCCAATCGTAAATCAAAAATCGTAAATCGTAAAGTAACTGCTCAACCCTCATGTCATTTCGAGGCCATAAGGCCGAGAAATCCCTAGAGCGTCACATAGGCATGAGGGATTTCTCCCTTCGGTCGAAATGACATGCCTGAGCAGTTACGTACAATCAAAAGACACGAGGCCTGTCATGACTTACAAACTCGCTCCCTCCATTCTTACCGCCGACTTCACCCGGCTAGGAACGCAAATCCAGGAAGCCGAGGCCGCCGGGGTGGATTGGATTCACCTGGACATCATGGACGGCCATTTTGTGCCCAACCTCAGCTTTGGCCCGTTGCTGGTGCGCGCGATCCGCTCTATCACCCGCCTGCCGCTCGACGTGCATTTGATGATCGAACAGCCGGATCGCTACCTGGCCGATTTTGCCGAGGCCGGCGCCGACCGGATGACCGTCCACGTGGAAACCTGTCCGCACCTGCACCGCACCATCCAGCAGATCAAAGAGTTGGGCTGCAAAGCCGGCGTGACCCTCAACCCGGCCACGCCTTTATCCGCCCTGGAAGAAATTCTGCCGGAAGTAGACCTGGTGCTGATCATGTCGGTCAACCCCGGTTTTGGCGGGCAAAAATACATTCCGGCCAGCACCGCCAAAATTGCCCGGCTGCGGGCCATGCTCAATGCGCTCAACTCCCCGGCTGAAATAGAAGTAGACGGCGGTATCAATGCCGGCACCATCGCCGAGGTTGTTGGAGCAGGGGCGACGGTATTGGTCGTCGGTTCGGCCATCTTCAACGACCGCGCCCCCATCGCTGAAAATGTGCGCCGGTTGAGGGAAAACACAAGGAACTGAGGGAACTTGAGGGAATTAAGGGAACTCAGAAAATCAGTTCCTTCAGTTCCTTTAGTTCCCTCAATTCCCTTTCCTATTCCAGCCCAAAACTGGCGCTGACTTCCGCTCTGACCACAATCTGCCCCACACTGATCGGCGTCTCATCGGGCATGGGCTGCTCGCTGGTGGCATTTTGGACCACATTCTGGCTCCACATAGCCCGGTCGCGCCCAGCCCACCACGAGCCATTGTAATACGACCAGCTATTCTCGCTGATGTTGAGCACGCACCCGGTCTGCGTTCCGCCTGCGCCGGCCAGCAGCGCCGCTTTTTCGGTGGCGGCTTGCATCGCCAGTTTCCGGGCCTCGTCTCGATAGCGGCGCAGTTGACTGGTATAGAACTGCACCTCGCGCACTTCGTTGGCCCCGGCCTTGAGCGCGGCGATGAGCACCTCCCCTGTTTGGCTCACATCATCAAGCGTAATCCCCACCACATTACTAATCCGGTAGCCTTCAATGCGCATTGTCTCGTAATCCACGTAAATCGGCTGGACCAGATAGTAGTCCGTGGCTATGTCTTTATCGGCCACCCCCAGTTGGCGCACCGCCGCGATAATATTCTTGATCGCCGCTGTGTTTTCCGCCTCCACTTCCTCCGGGGTCGGAGCGGTGGACGTAACCCCCAATTGCAGCAACGCCCGGTCGGGGGTCACATTGATGGCCGCCGCCCCGCTTACCTGGACCGTGCGGGTGTTGTCACAGGCCGTATCGTTGTTTGACTCCGCCCGCGCAACCGGCAGGGCCGGCGACGCCTGTCCCCAAGTCAAATGAAGGACGACTATCCCTCCGGCGATAACGCTCAAGGTTGTGGTCAGAATTTGTGAAAGTGATTTCATGGTATTTTCTCCTGGCTATAAGTATGGATATTATCGTGTTTCAGAAAAGTCTTCGTCGCTAAAACAGGTAACACGCCCTTCGGCGCACCCGAAGGGGTGAGGTAGCAGGTAGCAGGGTAACAGATTGCTACTTTGCTACCCTGCTACCTTGATTATTGAGAACGAATTTTTCTGGACACTTATACTTAAAGCATACCTCTGCTCAAAGGCAGAAGCGTGACAAAACGGAGGCAGTTCAGAGGCAGTTGGAGGCGGCGGGTAGCCAAAAGGTAACGGTCGTACCCTGCCCTTCAATACTGTGGGCGGCGATGCGCCCGTTGTGGGCCAGAATCAGGGCGCGGGCAATGGCCAGGCCCAGACCGCTGTTGCCCAGGCTGCGGCTGCGGGCCGGATCGGCCCGGTAGAAACGCTCAAAAATAAAGGGCAAATGCTCCCCCGGAATACCGGGGCCGCTGTCCGTGACCGCGCAGCAAAGCTGATTTGCTTCCGGCGCAACCGTAACCGTGACCTCACTCCCCGGCGGCGAGTGGCGGATGGCATTGTCTAGCAAATTATCAAGCGCCTGGGCCAGCCGGTCCGCATCAGCGCAGACAAAAACGGTTAAGGGGCCCGCCGGTTCGACTACCCGCAGGCAAACCTGCCATTGTGAGGCCAGAGCCGTCCAATGCTCCACCCGGCGGTAGGCCAGGCGGGCCAGGTCCAGCGGTTGGGGTTGCAAACGGAGTGTGCCGGCGTCGGCGCGGGTCAGCACCAGCAAATCGTTGACCAGCCGGATTAATCGTTCCGTTTCGGCGGCCAGGGAAGCTAAAAAGCGGTCACGGGCAGATAGGTCATCTACCGCGCCGTCTTGCAGCGTTTCAATCGTCCCCTTGAGCGCCGTGAGGGGAGTTCGCAGTTCGTGGCTCACATCGGCAATAAAGGCGGCTTTGAGATGATCGGCCTGGCGCAGATTATGGGTCATCCCGTTGAAAGCGCGGGCCAGGCGGCTCAAATCGCTGATCGAGGTCTCTTCCGGGGCGGTCCTGCTCAAATCCCCGGCGGCGACTGCCGCAGCAGCCTGACCCAGCTCGTGCAGCGGGCCGGAAATGCGCCGGGCCAGCCACCAGCCGACGCCGGTCGCCAGGAGAACTGCCCCAATCAGAACGCCGGCCAACTGCCAGCGCGTAGTTCCCGGCAGCGCCGCCAAACTGGTATCGGGCAGTGGAGTGGCCAGGTAAACCAGGCGCGCTACCCGGCCATCTGCCGCCTTCACCGGGGCGGCAGCATACAAAACCTGCCGCCCGCCCGCCACCTCCACCCGGCGAATGGCTGTCGCGGGCTGACCGGCCAAGGCCTGGGCGATTTCGGGCCGGCCCAATAACTCCTCCGGCGAAACTAACCCGGCGACATTTTGGGCCAGGGCGGGTAGCGGAGCTACTGCCGCTTGCGCCAGCGCAGGAGCGGCAGGCAGGTCTATCACCACCGCACCCTCAGCTTCGATAAGCCGGGTGTGAATGCCGGGAACCACATTGGCTAATTGGGAGTAAGGCTCACCTGTCTCGATGGGGAAATCCTCAGAGAGGGGCAAGGAAGCGGCGACAAGCTGCGCCTGGGCCAGCAGGTTGGCCTTTTGGGTGTCCAGGTACAAGCGTTCCACGGCCAGCCAGGCCAGCGGCGCAGCCACGCCAATGCCGACCAAAATGACCACCAGGTAGGTCAGGGTGAGATGAACCCGCAGCGAGGTCACGGCTCGTCGCTCCGCTGGAGTTTGTAGCCAATGCCACGCACGGCGACGATGGCATCGGCGGGCGGATTGGCGGCGCGCAGTTTGGCTCGCAGCCGTTTGATGGCGCTGTCTACCGCCCGGTCGTCGCCGGGGTAATCATAGCCCCAGACCTGCTGGAGCAGTTGCTCGCGGGAGAGCACCCGGCCCGCGTGGTCCAGCAGGGTGTGCAGCAGGTCAAATTCCAGGCGAGTCAAGTCCAGCAGAGTATTCTGCACCCACGCTTCACGCTGTTCCACCTTCAGGGTCAGGCCGCCGGGGCCGGTTAGGCGTGGGCCAGGGGATCCTTCGGAGGCAGGGGCAGCCACCCGGCGCAAAACGGCCTTGATGCGGGCCATAAGTTCGCGCACGCTAAACGGTTTGCAAACGTAGTCATCCGCGCCCAGTTCCAGCCCTACCACTCGGTCTACCTCTTCGTCGCGGGCGGTGAGCATGATAATCGGAATTTGGCTGGAACGGCGCAGCTCGCGGCACACGTCCAGGCCATCCACTTCGGGCAGCATCAAATCCAGCAAAATCAAATCGGGCTGGCTGTCGCGGGCCAGGCGCAGGGCAGCGCGGCCATCTACAGCAGTCAAGACCTGGTAGTTGGCCCGGCGCAAATTGTAGACCAGCATATCGAGTACCGCCGGTTCGTCGTCTACCACCAGAATGCGTGGGGGCATGGTTACCTCAGAGGTTGTTTCAAAAATAATGTGATACGTGATGCGTGATACGTAAAAAGAATCACGCATCACACATCAACTGCTCAAGCATATCATTTCGACTCGCACGGCGGGGAGAAATCCTCAGCCCTGCACTTTTATAGGTTGCGCTCTGGAGATTTCTCGACCCTTCGGCTTCGCTCAGGGCAGGCTCTTCGGTCTCGAAATGACATGAGCCTGAATAATAATGTCTGTTTTCATTATACCTCAGAATTGTGGCAGGATGGTGTCGAAAGCGGGTTAATTTGGCCTGGCGTCCGCTCAAAGTTTGAAAAACAGGCTGTTTCCGGCTACATTTAACATTCTAACTGTCCCTTAACCTACTTGAACCCGTCATTTCAACCATCAGCCGGGTATGGGCAGTGGAACCAGTAAAATAAGCACAACCGGGTTATTATCAAATTGTTCAGGCGTGGAAATTGGAGTTTAAACCTCGGTTTGGAAAAGCCAAAGCAAGCTTTGGACTCCAGCACCAACGGAAAGTGAACACACCTAAATTATTCAAGAGTAAATCAATTAGCTGACCAGATCTGGAACTTTTTGAGCTTAACCATCGTCTAAAACACGGTCAGCTATTGACCCAATCAATTATCCTAAAAAGGAGAGCACCGATGTTAAAAATTAAATATCAATCTATTGCAGTGGGGGCGGCTATCGCTGCCGTTATGTTAGTAGTCGGCGGGCTGGTGGTCAGTCTGGCCGGAGCCGGGTTACCGGCAGCGGAGGCCCAGGCTCAGGCCAATGTGCCGGCTGCGCCGCGCACCATCACCGTAGTGGGTGAAGGCAAAGTCAGGGTCAAACCCGATATTGCTCAGGCCAGTATCGGGGTGGAAGTCATCAACGGCGATGTCAAACAGGCCAGCGCCGACGCTACGGCCACCATGGAAAAGCTGCTGGAAGCACTGAAAGCACAGGGGGTGGCTGAAAACGACATTCAAACCTCGTACTTTAATGTTTGGGTCGAGCGCCCTTACTCGCCTGACGGTACGCCTTCGACCGACGCCCTTTATCACGTCAGCAACACGGTCAATGTGACCATTCGTGATTTGAGCAAGGTAGCCACCACCCTGGGCGCGGCCATCGAGGCCGGAGCCAATACGGTCAACAGCGTCAACTTTAGTGTGGCCGATCCGTCGGAGCTGGAAATCCAGGCCCGCCAGCAGGCCATCGAAAAAGCCCTGGCCAAAGCGCAGGAATTGGCCGGTTTGAATAACGTCACCCTCGGTGAAGTAGTCAGCGTGAGCGAAATGGCCCCCGGAGCAATCCCCCTCTACGATGCAGCCAGTTACGCTCAAGGCGTTGGCGGCGGTGGGGTTGGCCCCATTTCCCTTGGCGAGGTTGAAGTGAGCGTCCAGTTGGAAGTGGCCTACGCCATTCAGTAACACTTTTTAGGAGATTAGAGATTGGAGATTTTTAATCTCTAATCTCCAATCTCTGGCACTTTCCAGTTATTTACAGGCGATTACGAAACAGTTCAATTGAGCAACCTGTTATTGCGACAACGGTAAAAGTGATTATAGTATACTGCCGGAAGCGTTCTGCTTCCGGCAGTATTTTTTCTCAATTTATTATAAATCCCCGGAGGGCAAAAGCTAATCTTTTGCCCTCCATTAAACTATTGAGGAATTAAACCCCATGCACGTTGCCCTTTTAGCCAATTTAAAAAAGAACGCCCCCACCTGGCCGGGCATGTCGCCCGACTATTGGGATGATCTGGACTCCGAGGAAACTATTGAAGCGATCAGCGCGGCTCTGACTGCGGGTGGACACCGCGTGACCTTTCTGGAAGGCGATGCCACCCTGTACGACACCCTGCGCCAGACCAAGCCCGATATTTGTTTCAACATCTGCGAGGGCCATTTTGGCGATAGCCGCGAGGCCCAGGCGCCGGCCCTGTTGGAGATGCTGCGCCTCCCCTACACCGGCTCGCGGGTGCTGACCCTGGCCCTGGCCCTGGATAAACCTATGACCAAGCGGGTGTTAACTTATCACGATTTGCCGACCCCGCCCTTTCAGACCTTTGAGCGAGTCAATGAGCCGCTCGATCCTGCGTTGAAGTTTCCGCTGTTTGTCAAGCCCAGCCGCGAGGGGACAGGCATGGGCGTCAGCGCCGAATCTATTGTGCATAATGAGGAACAACTACGCTCTCAGGTTCAGCGCACGTTTGAGCGCTACCACCAACCGGCCCTGGTCGAACACTACATCGAAGGCCGTGAGGTAACGGTCGGCGTAGTCGGCAATCTGACCGGCCCGGTGGCCCGGCGTATGCCCGACGACGAATCCGCTCCGCGCATCTTACGCGGCCTGGATTTGCTGCCGCCGCTGGAGGTCAATATGGCCGCCTACCCGGAGGAAGAAGCCGGAATTTATACCAGCCGGATTAAGGTGGAACTGGCCCACGAGTTTCACTATCTCTGCCCGGCCCCGCTGACCGAGAGCCAAATTGAGGATTTGAACTGGTACACTGCCGCCACCTTCCGGGTGATTGGCTGCTGCGATGTGGCCCGTGTAGATTTCCGGCTGGACGCCAGCGACAATGACCGGCCCTACATCCTGGAAGTCAACCCCCTGCCCGGCCTGAACCCCGGCTATTCCGATCTCTGCCTCGAAGCCACCGCCTACGGCTGGAGCTACGAGGAACTGGTCAACCGGATTTTGGACGAAGCCATCAAGCGGTACGGACTGAAGAAGTAGGTAGTAGTCAGATATCAGTCAATGTCATTAAGTTAAGTTGAAAAACCGCATCCTGAGTAGCGCGGAACTCGTCCTGAGCTTGTCGAAGGGCGAAGTGGAGCGCGTATCGAAGGGTGCAGGTTGGCGATGATTTCCTGATAACGCAGCACCCTTCGATACGGTTTGCTTCGCTCACCTACTCAGGATGCTGGCTAACTTAGCGACATTGACTGATTACTGACTTCTGTCTACTCCTCCGCCAAATCTACCGGCTCGCCGGCATAGTCGCCGGTGACGTTGATCGCCCCGTTCTCGTTGCGCTCGTAGACCAGATTGCCGCTGACGCCCGCCGGGCCAACCACCCTGACATCGAGGCTAAAGCTGCCGTCGTCGTAGCTGTACAGGCCGGCGCCGGTCATGGCGAAGCCGGCGGAAAAGGCGCAGCCGGTCAGGGTAAACTCATCGCCCTGCTCGCCGGCCTCAAAAGCCACCGTTCCCCCACGCGGGCAGCCGGCCGAAGTCGGCGTTTCGACATCCCAGTAGTAATATTCGGGCAGGTGGTTGATTTCCGTATCGGCGGAGAGTAGCGCTTCCAGGGGATTCTCAAAAGCGCTGGCATCGGCCGGAGGCAGCGGCACGTAGGCGTCGGCCACCACACCTTCGCAGGTTGTTTCGCGCTGCGCCGGCACCTTGTCTTCGACCAAAAAGGCTGTGACCAGGTCATCAGGACAGGGGTTGCCCCGGCCATAGATCACGTGCGCCCCGCCCTCGGTGGTGATCAGGTAGCCGTCGGCCAGGCGGCTGAAAACGCGCCGGCCGTTGTCCACTGGCGTGGCCGGGTCGGCGGTAGCGCCGAGCACCAGGGTAGGGATGCCTGCGGCCTCCAGGGGAGTTGGACGGGCTTCCCTCCCGGTTTCCGGCGTAACCGGCCAGTAGGCGCAGGGCAGGTCGCCATAAAAGATGGCGCTCAGGCGGGGAATCGAAGTATCCACCGGGTCACCGGCATGTAGATAGTTTTCGGCTCGCTCGGTCGGGGTGTCGCCCGGCAAGGCATAATCATGACACTCAACCCCGTAATAGAGTGCATCGGAATAGGTGGGATCAGGAATCGGTTCCAGGGTTTCGGGGTCAAGGCTGAGCGAGTCGTACAACAGCCGGGCCAGGGGAACCAGATCATCCTGGGCGGCGGCAGCCAGCGCCCGCTGCAATAACAGCCGCGACGCCTCGGAATAGAGATAGTTAGAAACAGCTACTTCCAGGTCGGCCAGGCTGAACTCTCGCTCGGCGGTTCCGCCGGACGGCAGCGGAAAAGTAAACGCAGCCGGGCCAGCGGCCAGTTGGGCAGCCAGCTCGTCGTAAACGGCCAGAGCGTCCTGCCCCATATCGGCGGCGCAATCCTCGTCGGCGTTGCACGCTTCCAGGGTCATCACCAGCACATCGTTAAAGGCCTGGGCCTGTTCCTGGTAGTACTCGAAGCCGGTCAGGTTTAAATCCACCGTACCATCCAGGATCAGGCCGGCCAGTTGGCCGGGATGGGCGGCGGCGTAGGTCTGGGCATATTGAGTGCCGTAGCTTTCGCCATAGAGCCAGAGTTTCTCATCGCCGATGGCCTGACGAAACAGTTCCAGGTCTTCCACCGCCTGACGGGTGCTTAGATAGGGGAGCAGGTCGGTCGAGCCGATTTCGGCCACACAGGCGCCGGCAAAGGTTTGGGCAGCGGCGACGGCGGCGGCTTCACCCTCCGGCGTTTTGGTTTCGGTCTCGGTCTCGTAGTAGACCGTCGCTGCCTCCGGGCATTGCAGCCCGCCCGATGCGCCCGCGCCGCGCTGGTCGAAAAAGACAAGATCAAAATGCTCCAGGATAGACGGGTCAAAGCCGCCCAGGTAAGAGTCGGCATAGCTCAGACCGGCTGTGCCCGGCCCGCCGGTGGCGATAACCAGCATACCTTTACGCTCGCCGCTGGCCGGCAGCACTCCAAAGACCACATCCAGGGTTTGCCGGTTGGCCGGGTCGAAATGGTCCAGCGGCACAGTCAGGATCACGCAGGTAAAGGCGCTGCCATCAGGGCAGGGCGCGCCGCCTAGCTCTGCCAGGGCTTTCAGAGTGGGGTTGGCGGTGGGTGATTGGGGGTTGGTAATGAGAGATTGGAGATGCTGGATTTCGGTTTTGAGGCTTTCGATTTCGGCCTGCAAACTCTGGATCACGCCGCGCAGGTTCTGGATTTCGGCGCTGAGACGGTCCAGGTCGGTGTCCGGGCTGCCGCTGGGAGCCGGGGTCGGGGTGGGGGTGACCGGCAAGGGGGTGGTCTGAAAGGCCGCCGCCGGAGCAGTTTCCTCAAAAGCGGCCAACCCCAACAGTAAGGCCAGAGCGGTCAGCAGGAGGAGCTTCCAAAGATGGGAAGTTTGGTTGGTTGGCACAGTTTGATCCTTTCTGGCAGCAGGGCTGATTAAAAACGCGACCTGGTCAAAATCTTACAGGTCTTAAAAACCGACCAGGTTTTGGCTGGTCAAGCCAATCAGGCCGCAGACCAGGGCCAGGCTGATCAGCACAACCAAAATCACGACGACGCCAATGGCGATACCAATGGGCAGAATGGGCAGGTCGTCTGTGTCGAGCATTGAGAGTTCCTCCTGATAGACGGCTGACGGCAGATACAGTACCCTTGTGGTACCGCCGACCACCGAGAATTATTTTTACTGCGACGCCGGTTGTAGACCCGCGTTTGAGCTTAAACGCTTTACGCTGTACGCATCACGCCTCACGTGTCACGTCTTCTTCGATACAAATTTGTTCCCGCGTAGCCAGAAGCGCCAGGGGGCGGCGCGGTCTTCCGGCTGAGCGTAGTCAATGCCGACGCGCGGGCCGGCGGCGATGGCGTCGGAGGGCGCGGACGGGGCCGGTTCGAGCCAGAGGGTCTGGCCCAGGGTCAGGTCCCAATTGTTGAGCTTTTGGTCAATCCGCAGCGCCTGGCACAGCTTGGCCGGGCCGTTGCTGAGCTGAGGCGAGGAGGCGAGGCGAGGCGAGACAAGACGGTTTGTTTGCATCACTTCCAGTCCCTGCTGCGGTTCGATGGCCCGAATGAGCACCGCCGCCGGAAAGCCCTCGGCCTCGGTGACGATGTTGAGCATAAAGTGCATGCCGTAGATGAAGTAAACGTAGCTCCGGCCGGGCGGGCCAAACATTACCCCGGCCCGGCTGGAGTTGCGCTTGTGGTAGGCATGGCTGGCGCTGTCGTCGGGGCCGATATAGGCTTCGGTTTCGACAATCAAGCCGCTCAGGCGCTGACCGTCCAGTTCGCGCACCAACCGCTGGCCCAGCAGGTCGCGAGCCACGGTCAGGGTGGGTCGGGCAAAAAAGTCGCGTGGGAGAATGGTCACAGTATACTCGGAGTCAGATGGTTTGGGCAAGAGAGGAATGGAAGGTTGGAAGGTTGGAATTTTACCAAACCTCAGTTCGGAATTAGCTCGAAAATCATCCTTCGATACGGCCTTCGGCCTACTCAGGATGATTTTCGGCTTATAATCGCATCCTGAGTAGCGCGGAACGCAGTGGAGCGCGTATCGAAGGGTGCGATTGAGAAAACTCCGGGTTCAGGTTACCAATCTTCCGTTCTTCCAATCTTCCATTTAAGCGGGAGCCAGGGCCAGCACCCGCACGGGACTGCCGGAGCCATCTACAATTTTGAGCGGGGCGGCGATGAGCAGCGCGCCGGTTGGGGGAAGCTGGTCAAGGTTGCGCAGGCTGGCCAGGCCGTATTTACCTGCGCCGTGCATAATGCCGTGGTTGGGGAAAGGTGGATTGAATTTGCCGGCCTGCCCCGCATCGGTGCCAATGGTTTCCACGCCGACGCCCAACACGTCACGCTCTTTGACCAGGAACTCGGAGGTGGTCTGGTGGAAGCCGGGGGTGTGGGGGCCTTCGGCGTCGGCGTTGAGAAAAGCGGCTTTGTCGTTGCCGCGGCTGGCCCAGCCGGTAAACAATAAGACCCACGCGCCCGCCGGAATCTGGCCGTGTTGGGCTTCCCAGGCTTTGACGCCCTCGATGGAGAGCAGAAAATCGGGGTCCTGAGCCACTTCGGCCCGCACGTCAATCACGCAGGCCGGGCCGATAAAGCTGGCCGGGTCGAGGGTATCAGTGGTGTTGTTGGGCAAATCTTTGCCGGTTACCCAGTGAACCGGGGCATCAAAGTGGGTGCCGGTGTGCTCGCCCAGGGTGAGGGTGTTCCAATACCAGGCTGGGCCTTTGTCGTCATAGCGGGAAATCTCGCTGATGGTCAGCCCCGGCGAGGGGGCAAAGATGGGCGGCAGGTCAATCACCGGGGTGGCGGGGCCGAGGGGTTGGGTCAGGTCCACCACTTTAATTTTGCCTGCGGCTAAATCGGCCAGTAAGTTGGTGATAGATGACATGGTATCTCCTTATTTTGTTATTGGGCAGGGTAGCAAAGTAGCAAAGCTGTTACCCTGAAACCTTGCTACCCTACGACCTTGCTACTTGTTACCTGCTACTTGCTGCCTGGCTTGCTTCCGCTGTTTGATATAACGTTCAAAAATAAAAGCGTTTTCAGGCAGTTTGAGGTCCATGCCGTAGTGGTCGGGGCCAACGGCTTCCACCTTAGCCACGATGGTTGCCATTTCATTACCTTCAAAAGCGTCGGCGGCGGCTTCGAGAAATTGATAGAGTTCGGTGACCAGCGACACTTTGGGACAGCCCGCGCCGCGAGCGATGGCGGCCAAATCGGTGATGCCGGCGGTGGTGTGAGAGGCAAAGCCGCCGGTGGAGAGAAGGCTGCCGTTATCAAAAATAATGTGGGTCAGGTTGGAGGGGCGGTAGCGAGCCAGGGTAGCCAGGCCGCCCAAGTTCATCAGCACCGAGCCGTCGCCATCGAGCACCACCACTTTTTCGTGGGGCAGATTCATGGCCAGGCCCAGGCCAATGGACGAGGCCAGGCCCATGGCATGCTCCAGGTAAAAAAAGTTGTCGCAGTGGCCCAGGTCGTATAACTCCTGAGCGCACGCACCCATAATAGTGACCACCAGGCGGTCATGCAGCTCAGGATAGAGGGCTTTGATACAATCGGCGCGTTTCATGGCTAATCCTCCATCAGCTCACGGGTGAGGAGCAGCGCCACCGGCGAGAGCGAACTGAGGGCAAAGGTTTGGGCTTCGCGGATTTGTTTGGGGGCTTTGTGCGGGTCCCGCACATAATCAAAAGGTAGGCCCAGGCCGCGCAGCACCGGCTCAGTCAGGATGCCGCCCTGGGTGTGCCAGGGGTACGGCTCGCCGATGTGGCCGCGGTGGGCAATCAGCATGAGCAGGGGGATACGATAGAGCAGGGCCAACGAGACAATACCGTTGATGCTGGCCAAAAAGCCGTGGTTTTGCATCAGCAGAGCGTTGGGTGTGCCGGCAAAGTAAGCGCCGGCGGCAATGCCGATGGCCTCCTCTTCCTTGGCTACTTCGACCAGGGTCATCTCTGGGTCATTTTCGGCCAATTGCAGCAGGTAAACCAGCCACGTTTCGGGCATAGCCGACAGGTAACGAATACCGGCAGCTTTGATGCCCTCATAGACCATTTTTGAATTATCACGGGATACAGTCATCGGTCACCACCTTTGGTGAGTTGCACGCGGGGGAGGCTGTAGTATAGACAAGGGTGGGGGTTTCGTCAAATGGCGAAAGAATCGAAAAAGCCGGGCTGCTCATACCCGGCTTTTTCAAAAGGAGGAGAAGAGAGTGTCAATTCTTTTGATTGACAGCCTCATTATAACCCTACCTTCCCGATTTAACTTGACGTGTCTGCAATGCCAACCTTCTGCTAACCCTACGCAAACCACACGCTGGCAGTTTTTGCAGGATTGCCGGTATCAAAACCGGGCTTTTAAGCTTGAGCGAGGGTAGACGGTTTACGGTTGTTCTACTTTATGGTATGATACACATGCGGGTCGTAATAATTGAGCCATTTTTAGGAGAGGACTATGAGAGCAGTGGTCATGGCCGGTGGGTCAGGGTCAAGGCTGCGCCCCCTTACAATTGAGCGTCCCAAGCCCATGGTTCCCATCGTTAACAAGCCGGCCATGAGCCATATTCTTGACCTGCTCAGGCGTTACAATATTACCGAAGTTATTATGACCGTACAATACCTGGCCGATATGATTCAGGATTTCTTTGGCGATGGCTCAAGCTTGGGTATGCAGATTCATTACTCGGTGGAAGAGACGCCGTTGGGTACAGCCGGGAGTGTTAAAAATGCCCAGGAATTTTTGGATGAGACCTTTTTGGTTATTAGCGGCGACGCCTTGACCAACTTTAATTTGGACAAGTTGGTGGCGTATCACAAAAGTAAAGGAACGCTGGCTACCCTGGCCCTCTACAATATCCCCAACCCCATGGACTACGGCGTGATTACCCTGGCCAATGATGGGCAAATTGTGCGCTTTCAAGAAAAGCCCAGCCGGGGATCGGTGATGTCTGATTATATCAATACCGGCATTTATGTGCTGGAGCCTGAAGTTTTAGACTTTTTTGAGCCAAACACCAACTTTGATTTTGCCAACGATTTATTCCCCATGCTGCACGAGCAGGGCTATCCTCTCTACGGCTATGTGGGCGAAGGCTATTGGTGCGATATCGGCAACATTCCTGAGTATATGCGCGCCAACGCCGACGCCCTGGAAGGCCGGGTTGACGGGCTAGATTTGGGACGTTACCTGGGCGACGGTATTTGGGCCGGCCAGGATGTCGAAATTGCGCCAAACGCCCGGTTGGAAGGCCCCATCTATCTGGGCCAGGCGGTGCAGATAAAAAGCGGGGCGGTTATTTATGGCCCAACCGTTATCCGTGATTACACCGTAGTGGATAATGAAGCTCAGATAGACCGCTCAATTCTGTGGCGCAACTGTTACATTGGCGAACGCGCCCAAATCAGCGGGGCGGTTATTTTGCGCCAGTGCAGCCTCAAAGCCAACGCCACCGTTTTTGAGGGCACGGTTATTGGCGACGGCACCATTGTCGGCGAAAGCGCGGTAATCCATCCGGGCGTTAAAATCTGGCCCGGCAAAGAGGTCGAGCCGGGGGCTACCGTCAACAGCAGCATTATCTGGGGGTCGCAGGGGCGGCGAGTTTTATTTGGGCGGCACGGCGTCACCGGGGTGGTCAATATTGACCTCACCCCGGAGTTTAGCGCCAAGTTGGGGGCGGCGTTTGGGGCGACCCTATCCAAAGGTTCTATTGTGACCATCAATCGTGATATGCACCGCAGCCCTCGCATGATTAAGCGGGCCATCATTTCGGGTCTGCCCTCGGCGGGGGTCAATGTGTGGGATTTGGGGTCACAGCCATTGCCGGTGGCCCGCTATTACACCAAAATCTGTGGGGCCGAGGGCGGAGTCCACGTGCGGTTATCGCCCTTTGACGAGCGGGTGGTTGACATCCACTTTATGGACGGCCAGGGCTTGAATCTCAACAAAAATAAAGAGCGTGATGTCGAACGGGTTTTCTTTCGCGAGGATTTCCGGCGGGTTTATCTGGACGATATCGGCAGCATCGAGTACGCGCAGCAGGTCAAAGAGCGGTATGTTGAAGATTTTTTGAAACATCTCAATACCAAAGCCATTCAGGATGCCGCTTTTGACCTGGTGGTTGATTTTGCCGATGGCGCTGTTGCCAGCACCTTGCCGGCTATTCTTGACAGATTGAATTGCAATGTCGTTTCGCTCAATGCCAATATCGAGAGGACCAATATTTCACTCAATCCGGCCCAATTTCAAACGGCTCTCAAGCAAATGCAGATTATTACGACGGCTCTGGGTACACAACTGGGGGCGCGCCTAAACCCCGGCGGTGAGCGTATCTTTCTGGTAGATGACCGGGGCTATCTTTTGGCCGGAACCACGGCTTGCGCCGCCATGATGGAACTGGCCCTGCGCGATGCTCCCGGCAGCACGGTAGCCATTCCCATTGACCTGCCCAATCTTTTTGAAGAGGTTGCCGCCCGGCACCATGGGCGCGTTATCCGCACCGAAACTGACCTGGACGCCCTCATCAAAGCCACCTGCTCCGAAAAGGTGATTATGGGCGGCGATGGCAAAGGCAATTTTATCTTTCCCGATTTCCACTGCGCGGTTGACGGTATGATGGCCTTAGCCAAAATTCTTGAGTTTTTAGCCACGCAACGGGTCTCGCTGGGTGATATTGTTTCTAAACTGCCGCCCTATCACATGGCCGAACGAAAAGTTTCTTGTGTCTGGGAAGCCAAAGCCCGTGTTATGCGCCTGATTAATGAGAAGTTTGAAAGCTACAAAAATCAGGTTATCAACGGCGCAAAGATTAACCTGGCCGCCGGTAAGTGGGTGCTGATTGTACCCGATCCTGATCAGCCCTATTTCCGGGTGATTGTCGAGGCGGTTTCGCAGGGAGAGGCCGAAACTTTGGCCGATGAATATGCTCAGGTGATCGAAAAACTCTCCCCTTTGGAATAGCCCTCCTTTCAAATAAAAAGAGCCGTAGCA
Source organism: Anaerolineales bacterium (assembly GCA_015075405.1). Taxonomy (GTDB): domain Bacteria; phylum Chloroflexota; class Anaerolineae; order 4572-78; family J111; genus DSQQ01. The sequence goes on along the minus strand of JABTUK010000001.1, from coordinate 1,181,367 downwards.
ACTACGGCTCTTTCTTTTTGCCTGAGCAGCGAAACCAGCTTAGCTGATTTCGACCTTGGCGCCTTCGGCCTCAAGCTTGGCTTTGGCATCCTCGGCCATTTCTTTGGTTGCGCCTTCCAGCACTTTGGCCGGAGCGCCATCCACCAAATCCTTGGCTTCCTTGAGGCCCAAATCAGCGCGGATGGCGCGGACAGCCTTGATGACCTGAATCTTTTTATCGCCGACTTCTTTCAGGGTGACATCAAATTCGGTCTTCTCTTCGACTTCTTCAGGAGCCGCGGCCGCTGCGCCAGCAGCCGGACCAACCGCCATCACTGCGGCGGGGGCTGCGGCGCTGACGCCCCATTTTTCTTCCAAGATTTTGGTTAATTCAGCCGCTTCTAAAACGGTTAGCTGGCTCAGTTCATCGGCAATTTTTTGCAAATCTGCCATTGGATAATCTCCTCTTAAAAATAGTAAACGGTAGACGGTAGACGGTAGACAGGGAATTTATAAGACCTTGCTACCTTGCTACCTTATCATTGTAGGTTGGTTAGTAGTTCTATTGGTAATAATTACGCTTCGGCTTCTTTTTCGGCGTAAGCATTGAATACATTGACCAGTTGGCGCACGCCGCCAGCCACCACCCCAGCCAATTGACTTGCCGGGGCATTGATCAGCCCCAAAAGCTGGGCGCGCAGCACATCCAACGAGGGCAGGGTAGCCAAGTTTTTCACCCCGGCTTCATCAATAACCCGGTTGCCCAGCATCCCGCCTCTGATGGTCAAAAGCTCATTCTGCTTGGCAAAATCGGTAATCGCTTTAGCCACGCCGCCGACATTACTATGGCAAAAGCCAATGCCAATCGGGCCGGTCAACATGTCTGCGTCAAAGGCGATGCCGGCCTCTTTCAGAGCGCGCTCAGCCAGGGTATTTTTGACAATCGCAAAACTGCCTTCCGCTTCACGGACTTTTTTGCGAAGTTGTTCCACCTGAGATACTTTTAAGCCGCGATAGCCGGTAATGATAACAGCTTCGCTGAGGTTAAGCTCTTGCAGATACCCCTTAAGCAGTTCTTCCTTTTTCTCGCGTGATATAGCCAAATTTGTCACCTCCCTTCTCTAGTAAAATTTCGATAAATAAAAACGTCTTTGCCCAACCTGAGCAAAGACGTAAAAATACAAGTTGTTTCAGATGCGCTCACAAAAGAGCCTACCTGAACTTTTCTTGATTCTCTAAGTCTTTACCTCGGCGGGCGACGCCCTTTAGGGCATACATTAAGCACTGTAAGAGTCTACGATGCGCCTGCTGTCTCTGGCAACAGTGAGAGAAGATCTTATTTAATTGAAATAAAGATAAACTATTGAGTTTTTAACTGGGCTGCCTGAGCCGCATCTACTTTGACTCCAGGCCCCATCGTCGCATTCAGGCTTATCTTTTTGATATAAACACCCTTGGCTGCCGCCGGTTTAACTTGTTGTACCGCTTCCATCAAGGCGGCAAAGTTATCTACCAACTGCTCCTGGGTAAATGATACCTTGCCAATGGGCAAATGGATGTTGGCCGTTCGATCCAGGCGAAATTCCAGCCGACCGGCTTTCAATTCTTTAACCACACGACTCACGTCGGCGTCGGGTACCACTGTGCCGGCTTTGGGGCTGGGCATCAAGCCACGGGGGCCTAACACTTTACCTAACCGCCCTACTTTACCCATCATCCCCGGCGTGGCTACAGCTACATCAAAATCAAACCAGCCACCTTGAATTTTTTGAACCATGTCATCACTGCCGGCATAATCCGCGCCCGCATCCAGGGCGGCTTGTTGACCTTCACCCTCGGCAAAAACGAGCACCCGCACCTCTCGGCCAGTGCCGTGAGGCAATTGAACAGTACTGCGGATAAGCTGATCGGCTTTGCGGGGATCCAGGCCCATGCGTAGGTGCGCTTCAACTGTAGCATTGAATTTGGTGTAGGATGATTTCTTTACCAAATCTACCGCTTCGGCTGGAGCGTAATATTGATTTGGGTCAACCAATTTTGCTGCTTCTTGATACTTTTTGCCTCGTTTGGGCATACATTCCTCCTGAGTGGTAAAAACGGATTCGCTCAATTGGAGCAAATCCTCCCACTGGTAAAGCAAGCTATTTGCCTGCCAAACCGGGGTAATTAACTTTCAATCGCAATCCCCATACTGCGGGCCGAGCCTTCAACTTGCTTGATGGCGCCTTCAATATCCACCGCATTAAGGTCTTGCATTTTTGTTTCCGCAATTTCTCGAACCTGGGCGCGGGTGAGTTTTCCAACTTTATTCCGGTTGGGAACGCCAGAACCTTTGGGCACGCTGGCTGCTTTCTTCAACAGGTCGCTGACCGGCGGAGTTTTGGTCACAAATGAAAAAGTCTGGTCCGTATAAATGGTAATTTCAGCCGGAATAATCGAACCCATCATACTTTGGGTGCGGGCATTGTATTCCTTGCAGAAAGCCATAATATTGATCTGATGCGGACCTAACGCCGTACCAACCGGGGGGGCCGGATTAGCTTTACCGGCCGGGATTTGCAGTTTTACCACAGCTTTTACTTTTTTCGCCATGTTTAATCCTTTTAATACCTCAAGGGCATACTTTGTAAGGTTGACGCTAAACGCGTTCTACCTGTAAAAAATCAAGTTCGATCGGCGTTTCACGGCCAAAGAAACTTACCAGAACTTTTACCCTGGCCCGATCAAGATCAATTTCGTCAACCGTACCCATAAAATCTTCAAATGGGCCTTCGACAATGCGTACTTTTTGGCCCACCTTAAAGCTAACTTTAATCTTGGGCGCTTCGGCATCCATCCGTTTTAGAATTTTATCAACTTCATCAGGGCGCAACGGCGTGGGTTTATTGCCAAAACCAACAAACCCGGTCACTCCTGGGGTGTTTCTAACTACGTACCAGGAGTCTTCGTCCATGACCATCTCAACCAGGATGTAGCCTGGAAATACCCGGCGCTCAATGGTGCGGCGATGCCCATCCCTCAGTTCTACTTCTTCTTCAGTGGGCACGACTACCTGAAAAATCTTATCCTGCATCTCCATTGACTCAATCCGATGCAGGAGGTTTTTCTGCACTTTATTCTCATACCCAGAGTAACTATGAATAACAAACCATTCCGTCCCTTCAGGTCTGGGTTTTTCTTCGACGCCTTCACCGGGCGGCAGATCTGATCCTTCAGCCGACACTGCTTCGGTCGAAACTTCTTCTTTTACCATCTCAGCAGTATGTGGCAAATTACCTGTCGGTTTTTTCTTCTTAGCCATAAACTTACTCTTCTAAACCTAATACGCCGCCAGTAAAAATGCTTTATTCTTGCTGGCTATTAACATAAAATGCCGCTGCTCCAGCCGCCAAAAGAATCACAGCCAGTCCGATCCACAAGTACTCGCCAGCAATAACCCCGGCTGTGACCCTTTGAAAAATATAATCCAACAACCCCAAGAATACGGCCATTGCCACCGTGACGCTCACCACAATGATGGTCAAATTCTTGGTTTCGTCGCGGGTGGGCCAAACAACTTTACGTAATTCGGCGCGCGTTTCCTTGAAATATTTAACAACGGCGTTATCCTCTTTGGGGGTAACTACTGCTGCGCTGGATTTGGATTTTGCCATACTTGGGCGCGCTCCTCTCAATCTTTAGAAACGACCGCAGACCCCAGACGATTGACCACCGCTAAAACGGCGGTCGGTCGTCAGCGGTCTGCGGTCAGCACTACTTGGTTTCGCGATGCTGCCGGTGACACCGGCAGCGCGGGCAATATTTCTTAAACTCAAGCCGGTTCGGGTCGTTGCGGCGATTTTTTTCAGAAGTATAGTTACGCTCACCACATTCCGTACAAGCCAGAGTCATTACCATACGTACCGCTTTTTTAGCCATAATTCACAAAAAGAGGGCTGAGAGGTGTTGCTCGTCTCTCGACCCTCTGACTCCTTTCTACAAAAGCCAGTCAATTACGAGTCGTGTTACTTCAAACCGCTCGAAAAAGGATTAGGCAATAATCTTGGTGATGACGCCAGCGCCAACCGTCCGCCCACCTTCACGGATGGCGAACTTCGACCCATCTTCCAACGCCACCGGCACGATCAACTTCACCTTTAAAGTGATGTTGTCCCCAGGCATCACCATCTCTACCCCTTCCGGCAACTCCACCGACCCCGTCACATCCATCGTCCGAATGTAAAACTGCGGCCTGTACCCGTTGAAAAACGGCGTGTGCCGACCCCCTTCTTCTTTCTTCAAAATGTAGATCGCCGCTTCAAACTCTGTGTGCGGGGTGATGCTCTTGGGCTTGGCCAATACCTGTCCCCGCTCGATGTCATCCCGTTCCACTCCCCGCAGCAACACCCCAATGTTGTCCCCGCGATCCTTCGTCCAACAACTTGCGGAACATCTCCACCCGGTGCAAACCACACTCCGCGTCTCTTTCAACCCCACAATCTCGACCGTCTCGCCAACCTTGATCTTACCTGTTCCACCCGACCTGTCGCTACTGTCCCCGTCCTTTGATGCTGAACACATCTTCTACCGGCATCAGGAACGGTTTGTCTACCTGCGTTCCGGCGTCGGAATGTAGCTGTCCACTGCATCCATCAACTGCCAGATTGCGGCATAGGCCGGATCATTCGGATCACTGCTCGTGCTCTCCAACGCTTGCAGCGCACTCCCCGAATAACCGGTATGTCATCCCCGGAAATTCGTAGCTGCTCAATAGCTCCCGCAACTCCAACTCCACCAACTCCAACAACTCCTCATCATCCATCATATCCACTTTGTTCAGAAACACCACCATCGCCGGCACTTCTACCTGCCGGGCTAACAAAATGTGTTCGCGTCTGTGGCATCGGCCCATCCGGGGCGCTCACCACCAAGATCGCTCCATCCATCTGCGCCGCCCCGGTGATCATATTCTTGATGTAGTCGGCGTGCCCAGGGCAGTCTACGTGCGCGTAGTGCCGTTTCTCGGTCTGATACTCCACGTGGGCAATGGCAATGGTGATGCCCCGCGCTTTTTCTTCCGGCGCGTTGTCTATGCTGTCAAAGGCCCGAAAGTTGGCCCAACCCTTCAAACTCAGCGTTTTGGTTATCGCTGCCGTCAAGGTCGTTTTGCCGTGATCTACGTGTCCAATTGTCCCCACGTTGATATGCGGTTTATCCCTCACAAATGCTGCTTTCGCCATATAGATGCAGTCTCCTCACTGTTATAATAAAAATGGTATTCGGAAAACAGACAGTGAGGAGACTCACTGTCTGTTATAATTGGTGGAGAGGGGCGGATTCGAACCACCGTAGGCGTAGCCAGCTGATTTACAGTCAGCCCCCTTTAGCCACTCGGGCACCTCTCCATTTATTCACTTTAATTTAAAAACACGGCGATTTCGCCGCGCAACAGTCAAGTATACTGATTAATGGTTAAGAGTCAAATTGATAGCGCAAAAACGACCGCTGACCACAGACCGCCGCTTTATTATTTGGAAAGACATAGAGGATAACGGTAAGACCTTCTTCGGCGGTCATTTTTCAAAGCCGCGAGCGCGCCAGACCTCATACAAAACCAACCCGGCCGCCACCGATGCATTGAGCGACTCGATTTGCCCGCGCATGGGCAATTTAATCAAAAAGTCACACGTTTCTTTAACCAAGCGACTCATCCCCTTGCCCTCACTGCCGACGACCAGGGCAATCGCTCCGGTCAAATCGGCCTGGCTGTAAAGCGAAGCCGCCGGAGTATCTTCAACCCCCGCCAGCCAAACATTGGCCTGCTTCAGCTTTTCCAGAGTTTGAACCAGGTTGCTCACCTCGGCCACCCAGATATGCTCCGCCGCTCCCGCCGAGGCATTGACCACTGCCGGAGTTACGCTGGCCGAGCGTTGCCTGGGAATGATGACGCCGTGAACGCCCACACTCTCCGCCGTCCGCAAAATAGCGCCGACATTGTGCGGGTCTTCCAGGTGATCCAAAGCAACGATAAAAGGCGGCTCAGCCAATTTTTTGGCCCGGCCCAAAATATCTTCGACCGCGACCATGGGATAGCGCCCGGTTTCCAGCGCCACCCCCTGATGGCCTTTAGCCAGATTATCCAATGTTTTACGCGGGATTTTCTGCACCGGAATTTTTAATTGGCCGGCCAGATTTACAATTTCGTCAATAATCCCCGCCGGCTCGACTGTATCAGCCAGCAACACTTTGTGAACATGACGCCGCCGCGCCCGAAGACACTCGCGGCTGGCGTTACGGCCGTAGAGGATTTCGCGCATGCTTAATCAATTGTGGCTTTGCGAAAAGCTTCTTCTAACTCTTCAATAGTTTCGGGCTGCTCGTCTTCTTGAATAAATTCATCACCCAAGTCAGTCCTGCCTAACTCTCGCTTGGCAAAAGTTCGACGGGCCTTAAGATTCAAGATGTCAACGACTCGCGTTTTATCTTGCACAATTCGTTGGATATCGTCACCCTCCAACAAAATTACATAGTAGCGACTTACATCGTTTACCTGATTAGCATAATTTACAGCGTCACTTGCAAATTTGCTAGTTGTGACGACCATTACCACATCGGCCTTTGTGAGAAAAGTCAAACCTACTTCTTTGGCGATTACATCTACACCGACGCGACTTTGTTGATTCTTGCATTGAATTTGCCAGCGATTGTAAATGATTTTGTCGGATGCGGCTAATACATCCACTTCGCCACCTCCTGTGGCTTGCCAATGGCGCAAACGCCAGCGCGAGAATCTCAAACCGAGAAGTCTAATAATCCAAACAGCCAATAGCTCAAGGGCTATTCCTCGGATATGCTTGTCTGTGCTGTTCAGGTCTGACACAACGCTTTCAAATGAACGGTTCAGGTCTGCTGAGGTAAGTTCGGTAACGCTTGCCAGATTTTGAATGAGGGGCTGGAGAATTTCATTGCAAGCTTTTTCGGTTAGTTTTACAAGATGTGGCTTTGCTCCTCGGCCAATTGTGGTCTTTTGTGTTTCAATTAACCCCAACTGTTCTAATGGTTCAAGGATATCTTTTACAAGGTTTTTGGTTGTTAAGCGAATCTTGTAGACGCTACGAGTATGTTTAGCAATCTTGTTCGATGGTGTAAAGTCTTGAACATCAAGGCTTACCAAAGATAGCAGAAAGTGTTTTTGCTCCGGTGAGAGTGTGTATAACTCATCAACAACATCGGCATCAACCTTTAACAGATCGTAAATAACATCCCAATTAACCTCGTAGCCAGTGGCGCGAAATACACCGACTAACGCTAACCATTCTCGCATTGTGCTAATATAGGTAGAGTTGGGAGGAATCTTTATGCCGAGATCATTAAACTCTTCGCCAAGATATTCAAGCGTAACTTGCTCACCTCTGGCGCGAATGTTCTCAATCATACGCGCTAACAATAAACCTTCAAGCTTCGTCAAAATGTGAGTAGCAAATTGCCGCTGAATAGCCAAACTATCGGGTTTCAGGGCAAGTAAATTTTGAGCCAATTCTGTAATGATGTAACTCTTGCCATTATCTGCAAATTGAATCAACTCATAGGCGTTCAAGGACAAAACACAATTCATCGCCATCTTGGTCGAGTTTTCATCTCGTTGGCTTGGGTTTTGCCCATGCCCCTCAAAATAACGAGACCTTATCTCGCCTTGAAGTTTGTACCGATCTGGGCTGTTAGTTACACACAATTCAAGTATGTCTATGAGGGAAAACTTCTTGGGGTCAAATTGGTCGCCATACGTAAAACGACGCACTGATGATTTGGTCATCCCTAACTGGATTCCTGTTACTCGGTCTGGTAATCAGTAAGTTCTTCTTTAAGACGCGCTCGTCTCTCAATGGGGGGCAAATCGAATAATGGTTGTTGTACTACCGAGGCATTTTGGGCATCTTCATTGCCATCATTTATGAAACGGAAGGTTGAGCCATGTAGATACTCTTCATTCTGATCCAAAGCGATCCATTTTCGGCCCATTGCTTCTGCCACAAAGCCGGTCATATTGCTTCCGGCAAACGGATCAAGGACAACATCGCCAACTTCGGTGCAAAGTCCAATTGCAAATTCGGGCAAAGCTCGAGGAAATCTGGCAGGATGGGGCTGAACCTTATTTTCTCGACATAAACGTAGATACTGGTCATTACTAGAAGTATTGGAAGCGGCAATTACATTGACAGGAAGCCGAATAGATTCACCTATAACCCCCTCATAATCCGACTGATCGGCAATTATGTTTGGCGGTATAGCTCCATTGTTATCCCGGCCAAATTTATCACTAATATCGTGTTCCGAGGGGCGCTTTTTGGGTTTATAACCCTCCTCCATCAATTTTATTTGCGACTCACTATAGGGCTTGAGCACACCACGATTGTTGGCCTTTGGATGCGGGTTCAAACTCAACCACCAAACTGTATTTACCGCATCTTTGACTCTTTCACGGCGAACTGTAACCCATTCTGCCGGTGTCGGTAGTTTCGCCGGGTTGTACCAATAAAGCTCTTGTGCCAGATAAAAGCCACCACCGCCCTCTGTGATTGGCTTACAAAGTTTGAGCACAAGCTCATAGTGATACAAACTACGGGTCGGAAATCCCTTAATCCAAGTTCCCCCGATATCTATTATCAGTGAACCTTGAGGTTTGAGCACACGGGCAAATTCACGAGCAAATTGCATGAACCATTCAACGTACTCATCAGCATGAACATTCCCATACGCCTTTTGGCGAATTAACGCGAAGGGCGGCGACGTACAAATGAGGTCAATTGATTTACCGGGAATCTTTGGTAGAAGCTCAAGCGAGTCGCCTAAATAGGCGTTGCCGAGATTTGTTGAGAAATAGGGAGTTTCACCATTTATCTTCATAAATCAGTCAACATTAAAAGCAATAAGGGTATCTACCGGCTCACCTTCCACGCCGTCCCATCGGGTCGATCCTCCAAGATCACCCCAATCTGAGCCAATTGATTCCGAATCGCGTCACTCGTCGCAAAATCTTTGTTCTTGCGAGCCGCTGTCCGCAGGTCTACCAAAATGCGGATCAAATCCTCTTCCAGCCCCGGCGTTGAAAGCCCCTCGCCACCGGAAAGATCAGTCGGAATAAGGCCCAAAATATCGCCGCCCAACGTCCGATAGGTCTCATCAATAGCTTTGAGCGTGCCCGCCGACACCGGCTGGTCGCCATTAATCAGCGTATTGACGGCCCGGTTAAAATCAAACAGCGCCGCCAACGCCTGGGGCGTGTTGAAATCATTATCCATCGCCTCAAAAAAGCGCGTCTTGTGCTGCTCAATAACCTTCTCAAACTCGATATCAACCTCAGCCTTAGACTCAGCCTCAGCCTTTAATAACTTTTGCCGCACCAGGCTCACCGTCCCCAACAGGCGCTCATGGCCTCTGGCGGCGCTTTTCAAACCTTCGTCGGTAAAATCGCTGTTCTGGCGGTAGTGACTGTTAAGAATGAAGAAACGCAGGGCCAGTGGCGAATAGCCTTGCGACAGCCGGGGATGGTCGCCCCGGACAACATTTTGGATGGTCAGCGCGTTACCCAGGCTTTTGCCCATCTTAACCCCGTCTACAGTGACCATATTGTTGAGCAGCCAGTACCGGGCAAATTCACCATCGTAGGCCGCCTCGCTTTGAGCCACTTCGCTCTCGTTGTGCGGAAAGATATTCTCCAAACCGCCGCCGTGAATGTCAAAGGGCAGGCCCAAATACTTGCGGGCCATCACTGTACATTCGGCGTGCCAGCCGGGGAAACCTTGACCCCAGGGACTGCGCCACTGCATCAGATGATCGGGTTGGGCCGCCCGCCAGACCGCAAAATCACGCGGGTCGCGCTTTTCCGCCGATACTTCCAGCCGCGCTCCCTCTTCCAGTTCATCCACCTTGCGCCGCGAAAGCTTGCCGTAAGCCGGCCAGCTTGGCACCGAAAAATAGACATTGCCGTTGGCTTCGTAAGCGTGACCCTTTTCGATCAGAATCTCGGCCAGTTCGATTTGCTCCGGTACGTGACCGCTGGCGCGCGGGGAGATGTCGGGCCGGATCACGTTGAGCAAATCCATATCGCGGAAGTAGTTGCGGGTATAACTTTCGACCACTTCCATCGGCTCAACCCGCTCCAGGCGGGCCTGTTTGCCGATTTTGTCCTCGCCCACATCGCCGTCGCCGACCAAATGGCCCACATCGGTAATATTTTGGACATAACGGACCTTGTACCCCAGGTACTCCAGGTAGCGGTGGACGACATCGAAGGTGATGTAAACCTTGGCATGCCCAATGTGCGCGTCGCCATAGACCGTCGGCCCGCAGACATACATGCCCACAAAACCCGGATGGAGCGGGGTAAATTCTTCTTCCTGGCGACTGAGGTAATTGTAAACTCGTAGACTCATAGCTTATCGTTCCATTTTGGCAAAAATCATGCGTCCGGCGCTGGTTTGCAGCACTTTGGTCACGGTCACATCGGCAGTTTGATCTATAAAATGTTTGCCGTTTTCCACCACAATCATCGTGCCGTCGCTCAGGTAGGCCACCCCCTGATCGCGTTCTTTGCCTTCTTGAATAATTTTAACGTTGATGGTTTCGTGCGGCAAAATAACGGTTTTAACCGCATTGGCCAACTCGTTAATGTTCAGGACAACCACCCCTTGCAGTTTAGCCACGCTGTTGAGGTTAAAATCATTGGTGATGATCGGACAATTGAGCTGTTTGGCCAGCATGACCAGCTTATCATCAGCCCCCTTGACCCCTTCCACATCAATATCGGTAATTTTAACCGGGGCCAGCGACTCTTCCTGCAACCGGCGCAGCAAATCCAGCCCGCGCCGCCCCCGATTACGGCGAATCGGGTCCGACGAGTCGGCAATATACTGGAGTTCGTTCAGCACAAAATGGGGCACTAGCATCGGGCTGCGAATAAAACCGGTTTTGCTGATATCGGCAATCCGGCCATCAATAATAACGCTGGTATCCAGCAGCACGGCATCTTCTGTAGATTTATGACCAAAATCCAGCGATGAGCTCCCAAAGGTCAAGCGCGGCCCAACGGTGTTGAGAATATCGCGCTGGCGCATAATTGACACCGACAAGCCAATATAACCAAACAGCAGGCTCACGGCGACCGGCAAAATGCTCCCATAAGGCTCCGGCAAGCCCGACAGCGGCGGATACAGCAAGGCCGCTACCCCCAGGCCCACCGCCAGCCCCAGCACCCCAAATAGCAAGTGCGAGGCCGGCATCTGCTTTAACTGGGCCCGCATCGCGTTAAAAGGACGGATGGTCAGATAAGGGGCCACCAACAGCCCTATCGCCGCTCCGGCTAAGGTTAGGGCAATAATCAGGCGGGTTGACTCCTCAGCATTATCCGGCTGAAAATATTTGATGGATTGGACCCCGATGATGGCAAAAACTACCATACCAACCAGGCGGAAGACAAATTCCACACTCATGGCTATGTCGCTCCTGGCGTCATTCGCTGGACCGGGGCCATCAAAAAAAAAGGCGACTGTACCCAAAGCACATTCGCCCGACAACCCTGGCCAAACAACTATCACCGAGGCTGCAATCAGCGCATCCAGAGTTTTGGAAAACTATATGACAGAAGAGTGTCTGCCGTACTCAAGGAGTTACGGCTAAACTCGTGAGTTGAAGTTGTGGAAATAAACTCTGCTAAAACCTGACGGTTCTTTGTAATGGACCAACTGATAACTGTTTTTGCCTCTTCAAACGTTGCTTTTAATGTTCCGTTGCCGCGAATAACGAGAAATAAGTGCTTACAATTATAAAGTTTAAAGGCCGGCCCCGGCAGAAGATAAATGATAAAAAATAAATGAATCTACCTCAGGAACCTTAAAGTATGGTAGCACAAAGGCCATGAATTGTCAAAAGGGGGTCAAACCCGACCCGTCAGAAGGAGATTAGAGATTGGAGATTATGTAATCTCTAATCTCTAATGAATCAAGGCTATCTCCAACGCCTCACTTAACGAACGCGCTCGCAGCAATTCAAGCGGCGGATCCTTGAGTTGTTTCAACTGGCTCGAGGCCGGCAGCACGCAGCGTTTGAAACCCAATTTGGCCGCTTCTTTCAGCCGGGTTTCCAGGTGGCCCACCGCCCGCAGTTCCCCCGATAGGCCGACCTCGCCCACCAGCGCTATATCTGCCGCCACCGGCGTATTCCGAAAACTGGAAGCAATGGCCGTGGCTACGGCCAGGTCCGAGGCCGGCTCGCCAATTTGCAGCCCGCCAATCACATTGACAAATACATCCTGGTCCGACAGCCGCGTTCCGACCCGCTTGGTCAGCACGGCGACCAGCAGCAGCAGCCGGTTGAAATCAACGCCGTTGGCCGTGCGCCGGGGGTTGCCAAAGCTGGTTGTGCTGGCCAGGGCTTGCACCTCGACCAGCAGCGGGCGCGTTCCTTCCAGGGTAATGGCAATGGCCGACCCGGAGGCGTTGGGCAGGCGCTCGGCCAGGAAAGCCTCGCTGGGGTTGGTCACTTCGCTCAGGCCGATTTCGCCCATCTCAAAAATGCCGACCTCATTGGTCGCCCCAAAGCGATTTTTGACGCTGCGCAACAAGCGGTAGGCGTGAAACTGTTCCCCTTCCAGGTAGAGTACCGTGTCCACAATGTGTTCCAGCACCCGCGGCCCGGCGATGGCCCCGGTTTTGGTTACGTGCCCAATCAGGAAAACAGGAATATTCCGTCCCTTGGCTACTTCCTGAAAGCGAGCCGCGCACTCCCGCACCTGGCTGACCGACCCTGCCGCCGACTCCAGCTCATCCAGATACATAGTTTGAATGGAATCCACAATCAAAAACCGGGGCGACATCTGCTGCGCGTGTTCCAGGATAGCCGTCATACTGGTTTCGGCCAGGATAAACAGGTTGTCGCCGGGGATTTTGAGCCGCGTAGCTCGCAGTTTGATCTGCTGGGCGCTTTCCTCGCCGGACACGTACAGTACCGGCCCGACCGTCGCCAGCCCGGCGGAGATTTGCAGCAGCAAGGTACTTTTGCCAATGCCGGGGTCGCCGCCGATGAGGGTCAACGCGCCGGGAACCAGCCCGCCGCCCACCACCCGGTTGAATTCGTCCATCGGCAGCATGGTGCGCTGGTAGCTGTCCGCGGAAATGGCGACCAGAGGCTGCGGCGGATTCCGCTCCAACCGGGCCTGCCGCTCCGCCGCCGACCCACCGCCGGAGCGTCCTTCTTCGACCAGCGTTTCAACCAAGGTATTCCATTCGCCACAGTCGGGGCAGCGGCCCATCCACTTGGGCTGGACGCTGCCGCACTCCTGGCAGATATAACGGGTTTTTGTTTTGGCCATGGTAGAGGAATTATAGCAAAATTTGGGATTAAGAACAAGTGTTCAACTATCGGTTTTGAAGCAGCCGCCGAAACCAGGCGGCAATTTCGGCAATGGTTTTGGTTTCGATCATCTCGCCCCGCGCCTGGCGCATATTTTCCTCGGCTACGTCCAGGCAAAAGCGGATAACTTCATCTTTGGGCAGCCGGTCTGGAACGGTGTAATCTAATGTAGCCAGAAAATAGAGGGTGGCGAGAAAAGCTGTCCGCTTTGTCCCATCCATAAAGGGATGACTTTTTATCAAGGAATGGAACAACGCTGCGGCCTTATCGAAATCATCACGATACAAATCTTCGCCGGCAAAACTGGCAAAAGGACGAGCTACTGCCGCGTGAAGCATAGCCCCGTCACGTAATCCTTCCAAGCCTCCACTTTCAGCGATAACCGTTTCGTGAATGTTGTAAATTTGCACCACAAGTTCGGCTACAGAATCAGCGTCGGCCATCAGAGACGAGCCAACTCCTCAAATAGTTCCCGGTTTTTGCCAATCACTTGCCGGGCAAATGTTGCGCCATCAAGCAGTCCAGAACTGTTCACCGTTGGCTGGGCTTCTTGCCTGTCAAACTCCTGTAGATAAATCTGCACAAAATTAACAAACATTTGCTCTAAGCGCTGTGATGAAAAACCTCGTTGTTCTATTTGTTGGGCCAAATCTTCCGGTACTTCAATCGTTAACGTTGCCATGACCGCCTCCATAGTTCTCAAACTGACCTGATTATACCGGATGAAGGGCGGCCTATCAAATGAACCTGCCTCGCCCCAATGACATTTGACCCCGACTTTGGTGACGTTTGCCTCTACCTCCAGTTGTTCATTTCTGATAAAATGAAGCATCAGCCCACCCAAATAAAAAAGCCTCCGAGTTCGGAAGCTTTCTATTCCCTCAAACTGAGTTTGGGATCAACGACAGACCTGACAGGTTTTAAAAACCTGTCAGGTCTCTTTTCTTTTTACGACAACTTGCCCAGCGTATTGACCATCTTCGCAATCGCCTCATCCACCGAGCCGTACTCTTCGGGGTGGCTGACGCAGCACTGGGCGTAATTCTCCACCAGCAGCAGCGAAATCTGGTAGGCCGCGCCGCGAATAGCCGCCAACTGGGTCAAAACATCCGGGCAGTCGCGGTCTTCGTCCAGCATGCGGCGCACCCCGCGCACCTGGCCTTCCAGGCGTTGGAGGCGTTTATCCAGATTTTCATATAATTCGGCAGGGAGCGTGTTTTTCATGGGTTGGAAGGTTGGAAGATTGGAGGGTTGGAAGGTTGGAGGGTTGGTAACTTTCTGCCAACCTTCCAATCCTCCAGTCCTCCAATAAGTTTGTCTACTTTGAAACCAACACCGCCTCAACCTGTTCGATCAACTGCGCCGATTGAGGCAGGCCTGCCTGGCCGTAAACAAGGTCGCCCTGGCCATCTACGACAACGACGGTGGGTGTACCGCGCACGCCGTAACGAGCCGCCGCTTGCCGGCCCACGCTGCTGAACACGTCCAGCCGGATGACCCTGGCTTTTCCCGCTAACTCCGTTTCCACCCCATCCACGATGGGTTTTGCCAGCAGGCAGGTGGTTCAAAAATTGGAGTAAAACTCAATCACCGTCGGCTGGCCGGCGCTGACTGCTTTTTCCAGGGCCGGCAGCGAGTCAATTCCCTCGGTCGGGCTGTGTTTCAGCAAGAGAAAAGCTGCAACCAAGCCGCCGATCAAAGCCACCGGCAGCCAATTCGCTCGCAGCCAGGCCAGAATGGGCATT
Source organism: Anaerolineales bacterium (assembly GCA_015075405.1). Lineage (GTDB taxonomy): Bacteria > Chloroflexota > Anaerolineae > 4572-78 > J111 > DSQQ01. Next base: position 1,166,257 of record JABTUK010000001.1, on the reverse strand, counting down.
AGTTTTTCACAGCTTCGAGCATGGCATCCACGCGCTGCTGGATAAAGGGTTTGGGCGCTGCGCCAACCATACGGTCAACCAATTGACCCCCCTTCACAAAAAGCATCGTCGGGATGCCCTGGACCCCGTACTTCATAGCCCACTGTGGATTTTCGTCGGTGTTAACTTTGGCAATCACCAGTTTATCGCCATACTCTTTGGCCAGTTCATCCAGAATCGGGGCGACCATGCGGCAGGGGCCGCACCAGGGCGCCCAGAAATCAACCACCACCGGCGTGGCCGAGTTCAAAACTTTTTCCTGAAATTCGGTGTCGGAAACATGGATAGGTTTAGACATTGAAATATTTCTCCTTATGATTAATAGTTGCTCACTTAATTTTGTGAGTAATCATTTGTTTTTAGGATACCCCATAGGGGTATCTAAGACTCATTATAATTTAATCAGCCTGCTTGTCAAATTGACACTCTGTTAGCCTTTAGACGAAGCGCCGCCTAAGTTTCTTACCTTTGTCTTTCTCGTTTCAAATTGACAGCCTGAGCCAGTCACAGTAAAGTTATCCCATAACTTTATGAATGTTGGAACTGATGACGTTATGCCTATTCGACTTTTAGCTTTGGATTTAGACGGCACCATTTTGGCCGATTTGCATACCATTCCGCCCCGCACCCAGGCGGCTATTAAGGCCGCCGCGGCTCGTGGAGTTCATGTCGTTATTGCCACCGGCCGGGAATACGATATCACCCACAAATTTGTCGAGTTGCTGGGCTTGACCACGCCCACCATTTGCTATCAAGGCGCTTTGATTTACAACGGCTCTACCGGCGAAACGATTGGCCGCGAAGGGATGCCGGTGCCGTTGGCCCACCAACTCATTGACCTGGCCCGGGCGCGCCGGCTGGCCTTACAATTCTGCCTGGGCGAAACAGGAACTTACGTCGAAGCGCCTTCGTCCCTCAGCCGCCAGACGATGACCGCTGTCGGCGCTACCGTGCAAGAGGTGAGCGATCTTAAACAGGTCATAACCACGCCACCCATCAAAGGGTTGATTGTCCATCCGGCGGACGAAGCCGAAACTTTAACAAGAGAGCTAAAAAATACCTTGAACGGCAGCCTGAATGTCTTTCGCTCTCACACTACCCTGATCGAAATTACCTCGCCCCTGGTTTCCAAAGGCCATGCCCTGGCTACTCTGGCGGCCTATTACGACATTCCGCAAGCTGAAGTGATGGCCATTGGCGATCACGACAACGATATTGAGATGTTAGCCTGGGCCGGATTAGGCGTAGCGATGGGCCACGCCACCAGCGGAGCCAAAGCCGCCGCCGATGTCATTGCGCCCCCTCTGAACGAGGAAGGGGCGGCCTGGGCGATTGAGAAATTCATCTTGCAGGGTAGCAAGTAGCGGGGTCACAAAGTAGCAAGGTAGCAAAGTAGCAAATCTGCTACCTGCGACCCTGTTACCCTGCGACTTTGCTACCTTGTTTTTTGGGATCGTTATTATGACTCAAATTCTGCCCGCCGCTTCACCCAAAGCGATCAAACTGGCTCGCCGGCTGCTACGTGAAGGAGAGGTGGTGGCCTTTCCCACCGATACGGTTTATGGATTGGGGGCCAACGCCTTTGAACGGTTTGCCGTGCGCCAGATTTTCGCCGTTAAAGAGCGCCCGCCGGACAAGGCCCTGCCGGTATTCATCTATCAAATAGATGACCTGAACCTGGTGGCCCGCCACGTGCCCAATGTCGCCTGGCCGCTGCTGCAAGCCCTCTGGCCCGGCGATTTGACGGTAGTTTTGCCCAAAAACCCGGCCCTGCCCGATGAAGTGACCGCCGGAGAGAGCACCGTTGCCGTTCGCGTTCCCAACCATCCGGTCTGCCTGGAACTGGTTACTCAGGTAGGCCGCCCTCTGGCCGTCACCAGCGCCAATCTCTCCGGGCAGCCAACGCCGACCACTGCCCAGGCTGTGGCCGCGCAGTTACGCCGGCGGATTCCCCTCATCCTCGACGGCGGCCCCAGCCCCACCGATCAGCCTTCCAGCATTGTTGATCTCAGCGTTACCCCACCCCGGCTGCTGCGGCAGGGCCGGCTGACTCTGGACATGCTGCGGCAGTATCTGCCCAACCTACAAAGAAAGGATGAAGGATGAGGGATGAAGGATGAAAAGGAAATAAAAACTTCATCCTTCCGCCTTCATCCTTCATCCTTTGGGATTGACGCCAGCCGGGCCGCCCGCGCGCACCGCACCGGCACGGAAACGTATTCGCTGGAACTGATTAAGGCCCTGGCTCACCTGGCAGGCCCGGAGCGCCGCTTCCGGCTCTATACCCCCCACCCGCCCCAACACAGCGATTGGCCGGACTCGCCTTTTATGGAAACGAAGGTTATTCCCTGGCCGCGCCTGTGGACTCATCTCCGGCTGGCCGCCGAGATGCAGCGCCACCCACCCGATGCCCTTTTTGTGCCGGCTCATGTTTTACCGCTCCACTGCCCGGTTCCCGCCGTTGTGACCGTGCATGATTTGGGCTACCGCCACTATCCCGAGGCCCATCGCCCCTTTGATCGCTGGTATCTCGATTGGACCACCCGCCGCCACACCCGCGTTGCCCATCATCTCATTGCCGACTCGCAGGCCACCAAAGATGATTTGATCCGTTTTTACAGCGCCGACCCTGCCCGAACCAGCGTGGTTTACCTGGGCCGCGACGAAAGCTTAGTCCCGGTCAATGATCCTCAACTCGTGGCTGCGGCAAAAGCCAGGCACAACATCAAAGGAAATTATTTTCTTTACCTGGGGACGCTCCAGCCGCGTAAAAATTTGGTCCGGCTGGTTGAAGCTTTTCAGCAAGCCCTGGCGGCCCTGCCCGACGAGTCGCTGAAGCTGGTTATCGCCGGGCAGCAGGGCTGGTTATACGCTGAAATTTTTGAGCGCGTCCAACGGTTAGGACTGGAAAACCGCGTCATTTTTCCCGGCTTCATCGCCGCCGCCGACAAGCCGGCCCTGCTCTCCGGGGCGATGGGCTATGTTTTTCCCTCCTTATACGAGGGCTTTGGCCTGCCCGTCCTGGAAGCGATGGCCTGTGGCACACCGGTGCTGACCAGCAACGTCTCCTCGCTGCCGGAAGTGGCCGGCGAGGCCGCAGTGCTGGTTGACCCCCACCAAACGGCCCAAATTGCCACCGGACTCGTCCAACTAGCCCAGGACGCCGATCTGCGCCGCCGCCTGGTCAACCAGGGATTTCGCCAAATCCAGCAATTTTCGTGGGCTACGGCAGCGGCTCAGGTTTTAGAAATATTGGAAAAAGCAGCTTGTCGTCACGCGAAGCGGTCAGTAGCCAGTAGTCAGATGTCAGAGGCTAATCAAAAACCCTTATGAGTTCCCCTCAGTTCCCCTCAGTTCCCCCCAGTTCCCCCCAGCTCCCCCCAGCTCCTTCCGTTCCTGCTACAGCCACTATCCTTGGCGTCAAGGTGCATGCCTTGACCAACGCGCATACCCTGGCGCTGATTGAAGCGTTTATTGCCAGCGGCCAGCCGCATCAACTTTGCACTGTCAACCCGGAATTTGTGGTTGAGGCCCAGCACGATGAGGAATTCCGGCAGATTATCAATAACGCTGCTCTGGCCCTGCCGGATGGCATCGGGCTGCTCAAGGCCGCCCGTTTTCTGCGGACTACACCGCTGCCGGAGCGAGTCCCCGGCTCTGATTTGGTGGTCCGCCTGGCCGAGTTGTCGCACCATAAAGGCTATCGGATTTACTTTTTGGGGGCGCGGCCGGGAGTGGCCGAGAAAGCCAGCGCCAAATTGAAAGACAAGTATCCCAACTTGCAGGTTGCCGGATGTTACGCTGGCTCACCTGCTCTTGAAGAAAACGAGGCCATTGCGCAGCGTATCCTGGCTACCCGGCCCGACATCCTGCTGGTGGCTTACGGCGCGCCCAAGCAGGATAAGTGGATTGCCCGCAACCTGGAAAAGCTCCAGATTCCGGTGTGCATCGGGGTGGGTGGTTCGTTCGATTTTATCGCCGGGACGGCCAAACGCGCTCCACGTTGGCTACAGCAGCTTCACCTGGAGTGGTTCCACCGCCTGCTGACCCAACCCTGGCGCTGGCGGCGCATCTGGAACGCCGTACCGCGCTTTAGCTGGCTGGTGGTACGGCGTAGATTTACCCTCAAGAAGTAATGATATTCACCGATTTTATGGTATAATTGAGGCAGAGATAAAGTGAGGATACGATGTTAAGCAGTTATGCCGGAATCGTGAAAGATGGACAAATTCACCTACCCGACTCAGTTGATTTACCTGAAGGCGCTCAGGTAATCGTTGTCGTATCTGATCGTTTCCTTTCGGTAGAAGAGCAAGAACATTATCTCGCAAGACTTTCCCATGAGGAATGGCAGAGCTTATTCGACGAATTTGCTCAACTTTCTGGTGAACAACAGGCTGAAATAGATATTGAAACAGTGAGTGATGATGATCTTGTAACTCTTGTTCACGAAGTTCGACAGGCGCGCCAGTGATGCGTGTGGTGATAGATACGAACCAGCTATTGAGAATGGCGGCGGCTGAAAATCGGTCGCCGTTATTTATTGCCTGGCGTGAACACAAATTTGATCTGGTAATTTCTTCAGAAATGTTGATTGAATTGGAGGAAGTTATCGCCCGGCCCAAAGTACAGCGATTTCTTCCTTTTGGGCGCGGGCGACGCTTTGTTGATCTCATCCGGCAACGGGCCTTATTTACAGTTCCAGCTATAGATGCGCCTCATTGCCGTGATCCTAAAGATAATGTAGTGATTGCTACGGCTGTAGCAGCGCAGGCGGAGTTTATTGTCACGGCCGATCAGGATTTGCTGGATGATAGCACACTCCGGCAAAACTTGGCTAAACACAACTTGCGTGTTTTTTGGCCGGTTGAATTTTTAGGCCTACTTCAATAGCCTCCAGAAATTCCCCTAAAATTATAGACGAAAACAGAATATTATGTTATTATTTACATTATGTATAGTTATCGCCCCAAACCGGCTGCCGCAGCCCGGCGAACCTCCTCACGCGGCCAGCACCCCATGTTTTCGCTGGCGATTCTCGTTTTGGTGCTGATGGGGGTGCTGATGGGTTTCCGGCTTTTTGGGCCAGAGGCGAAGCCGGTCATAAAAATTGCTGCGCCGGCCCCCACCGAGGCGCTACCAAATCCGGCCGTGGCCCCAACGGTGAGCGTGGCCGATGCGCCTCTGCCCACCCGCGACCCGTTCAGGCCCCTGGTCGGGGTGGTATCCGGGCATCGGGGCTATGACCCCGGCGCGGTTTGTCCCGACGGCCTGACCGAAGCCGAGGTCAATTACCGTACGGCGCTGGAAGTGGTAGATTTGTTGGAACGGCGCGGGGTACAGGCGGTCCTGCTGGACGAATTTGACGACCGGCTGCAAGGGTTACAAGCCGACGCGCTGATTAGCATTCACGCCGATAGCTGTATGGTCGCCGGGGCCAGCGGTTTCAAAGTGGCCCGCGCCACCGACAGCGCCATTCCCGAGGCCGAAGATAAGCTGGTGGCCTGCCTGTATCAAGAATATGGCGCGTATACCGGCCTGCCGGAACACCTCAGCAGCGTCACCGACAATATGACCAAATACCACGCCTTCCGCGAAATTGACCGCATGACCCCCGGCGCGATTATCGAATTGGGGTTTTTGCTGGATGACCGTTACCTGTTGGAAAGCAAACCCAAGGTCTTGGCGCGAGGGGTGGCGGCTGGGATTCTCTGTTTTTTTGGTAAATAAAAACTCCGCCCGGTGGACCGAGCGGAGCTTTTATCAGGCATGTCATTTCGACCGAAGGGAGAAATCCCCCAGGGCTACTTGTACCTGGAGTTTGGCCGGATAAATTTGGCCTTTTGCCCCTCTGAATTTGCGCAAATGTAACACTCCAGGGATTTCTCCCCGCTGCGCAGGTCGAAATGACAGTTATGAGATGGATCAGGCTTGATTGCCTGCGCCATCCGTGTGGCGGGGATAACTGGTCTTGACCGCTTTGACCGCATCCTGGAAGCGGTTGAGGGTTTCGTCAATCAACGCTTCGTCGTGAGCCTCGCACAGGAACCACGGCTCACGGGCGTCAATCTCAGCCCAGACGCCGTGTTCATACAGATAACCCAAAATAGCATCGTAAATCTCCGCATTATGACGCGCCATACCCCGGTAATCGTTGATCTTCTCCTCGGTGATCAAAAAGCCGGGCATGTTGGGGTGGCCGGTCATTTGATGCGGAATATCGGCGTCGCTTAAAATTTCACTCAGGCCGCTCTTGAGCCGCTGGCCGCGTTTGGCTAGATTGGCCAGAACGGGACTGGCAGCCAGAATGTCAAGCACCGCGTTAGCGGCAGCCATGCTCAGTGCGTTGCCGCCGTAGGTGCCGGCGTGGGCCACGCTGCCGGGGCCGATAAGTTCCATGATTTCTCGCTTGCCGCCAAAAGCGGCCACTGGATAACCGTTCCCCAGGCTCTTGGCGTAGGCCGAAATATCAGAGATGACGCCGTAGGCTTCTCGCGCTCCGCCGTTAGCTATGCGGAAACCGGTTTTGACCTCGTCAAAAATCAACACCATCCCATATTCGTCGCACAATTTGCGTAGATGAGCCAAAAAACCGGGGTCGGCTTCGATGCCGGCGCTGTTGCCCAGCGCCGGCTCGACAATGATAGCCGCAATCTCCCAGTACCGCTCTTTGACCGCCCGCTCGACGGCCTCAAAATCGTTGAACGGCAGCGAAATCACATAATCGCGGATCCCTTTGGGGATACCGGAACCCACCTGGACCGCCACCGGGCTGCGCCGCGCCCCCAACGAATGAATACTGGAAGAAGCAGTGCTGAACAAAACATAATCGTGCATGCCATGATACTGGCCTTCAAACTTGATAAATTTTTCACGGCCGGTGTAGCCGCGGGCCACCCGCAGCGAGTGCATAGTTGCTTCGGTGCCGGTGTTGGTGAAGCGCAGCATTTCCATGCCGGGGACCATGGCGCAAATTTTTTCGGCCACAATCACTTCCATCTCGGTTGCGGCGGCAAAGATGGCGCCGTGGTCAATGGCGGCGTGTACCGCCGCGTTGACCCTTTCATCGGCGTGGCCCAAGATCATGGGGCCCCAACCCAGCCGGTAATCAATAAATTCGTTGCCGTCCACATCCCACACTTTGGCTCCTTTGCCTCGGGCCACAACGGGTGTGCTGGTGGGACCCCAATAGCGGAAATTAGAACTGACGCCTTTAGCCATGACCTTCATCGCGCGCTCAAAAATAGGTTGGGCTTTTTCTCGTTTTAACATAAGTAGAATCTCCTGAATATAGTAACCAGTAGTCAGTAATCAGTAGTCAGTAATCAGTAGTCAGTAATCAGACTGGTAACTGATAACTGGTTACTGCTCACTGGTTATGGTTCATTAGTAATTGGCGGAGACGGTGAGGCATTACCTCAATTCAGTCGGGCAGGTAGAAATGTCCCACTTAAGAGTCGCCTTTTGCGTCTCCGCATCATTGTTATATTATTATCGAAAAGGGAGAGACAGTGTCGGATACGGGCAGCAAGTCCCTTAACCGATTTGGCCCATGCTTAACAGCATTTGCAAAACCAGCAGCATGCGGCAGCGCGGGTTTTTGATTTAACCGAAATGGTCGGCGTAGCGTAAGACTAACTTCATCGTTAGGTCTCCCTAATTGCTTATCCCAGCCAAAACTTTAAAGCAGACGCCACTCTGCATGCTTAACTTGGAGAGGGGGCGCAGTGGCCCAGATGGAAAGAACATAAAATTGTGAATTGTCAATTGTGAATGAGGATTGATTTATTCCGTTAACCATTCACAATTCATAATTGATTAGGCATTGTAGCCGAGAGTCGGGAAATGGGCAAGCGGAAAGTAAAACGCAAATTAAACAACTTGCTTCTTTGGGAGATTGGAGATTAGAGATTGTGAGGTTACTGGCCCGAATCTCCAATCTCCTGGCAAATTGAGGCTAACTCATTCACCTTCTTAATATTCGAGGAGATTTTCTATGTCAAAACTGGTCGAAAATCGGGGTCTGTGGAGCAGTTTGGTCAGCCAAGACGACGATGCTGAAATTGGGGTACTGGGCGTTCCTTTTGATAATGCCGTCAGCTGGCGCGGGGGAACCCGCCACGCGCCGCAGCGGATTCGCAGCATCACGCCCTTCCTGGCTTTTGTGACTGAAGAGGGCCTAACCTTAAAGGTGCGGGTCAAAGATTACGGCGATATGGAGTCTGATTTGAATTGGGAGCGTTTTTTTGAGGCGACGGAGGCCAGCGCGGCTGAAATAATCAACGGTAAGCACAAGCTGGCCTTCTTTTTGGGCGGGGATCACAGCGTTGGTATCCCCTTGTTCAAAGCCTTTGCCAAAAGCTTTCAAGGGCCGGTCGGTTATATTCAGTTCGACTCCCACCCCGACCTGGCCGATTATCACGAGGGCCATGCCTGGAGCCACGCCAATACCGCCCGCCGCAATCTGGAACAGCCCAATTTTTCGCCGTTCCACCTGGCCTTTGTCGGGCTGCGCTCCTTTTTAACCGAGGAGTTAGATTATTACGCTGCTCACCCGGAGATTGGCTGGCACACGGCTCGCAGCGTCTACCGGCGCGGCATCGAAGCGGTGGCGCGAGATGTAATTGCCCAGATGAAGGGCGTCGAGGCGGTTTACATGAGCCTGGATATTGACGGGATTGACCCTTCCTGCACGCCCGGCACCGGCACCCCCGAACACGGCGGCCCTTCCACCCGCGAGTGCCTGGAATTTCTGCGGCTCATCTTTGCTGAACTGCCCATCCGGGCCATGGACATTGTCGAGGTCAGCCCGCCGCTGGACATTTCTGATGTGACCTCGCTGGCGGCGCTCAAAGTGATGTATGAAGTGTTTGGGTTTGTGCAGGAAAAGAAAGAGTAGTATCATTTTCTCCTTCGGTCACAAAAAAATAGAACGGCGCTGGTTCAATAAAGGAGAACAAATTATGGACGCAATCTCGCAGATGCTAACCCAGCAGTTGTCTGGGGGCGGGCTGTCGCAAATCAGCCAGCAAATTGGAGTCGATGAGCAAACAACGGGAAACGCCCTGTCGGCGGCGGTCCCTTTGTTAATTTCGGCCATGGCCAACAATGCCTCACAGCCCGCAGGCGCGCAATCGCTGCACCAGGCGTTGAGTCAGGACCATGATGGGGCTATCTTTAATGATCTGAGCGGCTTTCTGAGCAACCCGCAGGCAGCCAACGGAGCCGGGATTCTGGGGCACGTGTTAGGGCCTAAACAGGATTTGGTTCAAACGGGGTTGGCCCAACAAACCGGGCTGGACGCCGGTTCGATTGGGCAACTGCTGATGATTGCCGCGCCGCTGGTCATGGGCGCGCTGGGCAAAACTCAGCAGGAGCAAGGCTTGGATGCCGGCGGCCTGGCGTCTTTACTCGGCCAACAGCAGCAGGCCGCCCAACAGTCAAACCCCGATCTGATGGGTATGCTGGGCAATCTGCTGGATATGAACAACGACGGCAGCGCCCTGGATGACATTTTGCGTCTGGCGGGTAATTTCTTTGGCGGCCGGAAATAGCGGAACTATTGATTTGATTTGGTTCACGGATAAACACGGATGAACACTGTTTTTTCTTGATTTTTATCCTTATCCGTGTTATCTGTGTTCATCCGTGAGCCATTCTTATCCCCGATAAAGTTTATTCAATTCGGTTCTGGCGGGCCGGCGTGTCTTCTCGCATGGGGGCCAGTCTCAACCAGTTGCGGCCTTGCTCGCGGAAGAGGTCGGTCAGGGTATTGGCCAGGGCGATCAGTAAGGCCAGGCCGACAAAAACCAGCAAAGCTTTGGGCATCAATCCATTATTGGCCAGGGGATTGACCCCCACCGCCGACATGACGAAGCCCAGCCCCATAAAAAGAACCAAGTAAACCACTACTGCCCGGCTTAAAATGGCGCGCAGGTATCTGCGGCGCTCGGCGGCGGCGGCGGCCTCGTCTTCCCCATCTACCTCATTGGCTAAGACCGGCGAGTCTTGCCATTCATTTTCAAAATGCTTGCCTTGCCTCATGTTTCAGGGTACAATAGGGCTGTCAATCAGGATACATTCAGCCAACGTAACTACTCATGTCATTTCGAGACCGAAGGTCGAGAAATCCCCTGGGCACAACACCTAAAAGTAAGGCGAGGATTTCCCTCTGCGGTCGAAATGACATGGCTGAGTAGTTGCCAGCCAACAATGAAGTTACCCCATGAAAGATGACCGCTCACCGCGAAAAATTCTCTCTCTGGCGGCGAATCCGGCCAGCCAGCGCGATCCAGGTCAGGAGCGAGTGGCCCGTGATTTTGAGCAGGCGCATCGGGCCGCTTTTATTCAGGATGCCCTGGCGCTGGTCCGCTACGAGCCGGTGGATTTACTCCCCTTTGAGCTGGTGCGCGAGAGGCTGCACCTCAGTAACAAATATTACCTGGGTCTGCAAGAAATTCCGTTGGAGCAAATCGTCGGCAGTGTGGGCCGCTACGAGGATTTTACCCGCACCTTTATGCCCCGCAAAACCAATAGCCGCCAACGTTGGGAGAAAATTGACAGCCTGACCGATTCCGGCGGCTGGCCGCCGATTGAGGTTTACAAAGTTAGCGACACCTATTTTGTGCGCGACGGCAATCACCGGGTCTCGGTGGCCCGGCAGTTGGGCGCAGAAACCATCGAAGCCTATGTTTGGGAGTATCCCACCCGCGTCCCCTTGGAGCCGGACGACGATATTGACGATTTAATTCTGCGTGAAGAGTACCTGGAGTTTCTGGAAAGCACCGAATTGGATAAACTGCGGCCCGATCAATGGATCATTCTGACCCAACCGGGCGGCTATTGGGAACTGGAGGAATCCATTGCCCTCCACCGCCACTGGAAAAGCTGGGACATGGACACCGACATTCCCTGGCTCGAGGCCGTGGCCGACTGGTATGACAATATTTATCTGCCCCTGGCCACCAAAATCCACCAGGAAGATATCCTCTCGTTATTTCCAGGCCGCACCGAAGCCGATTTGGTGGTCTGGGTGCTGCGACATTGGACCAAATTGGAACGCGATTATGGGGGTGAAGAAGTGGAGGCCGATGAAGCAGTAGAAGATTTTGCCGAGCGCACCCGCTCTAACCCCTTCCGGCGCACCTGGGCCTGGTTCGAGCGGACAATTTTGGGCAAACCCATAGACGAAGAATAGAGGATAGTAGATTGAAGATAGAAAATAGCTATCTTCAATCTACTATCCACCATCTACAATCCTCTACCCCTACTCCCCGCTACTGGCTCTTGATCTCCGTCCAAATCTGGTCGTAGAGAAAAACGCTCTCACCGAGTGGTTGGGCCCACTCTAACTTGTCCAATTGATCTTGAGGAGGAAAGATTGCCGGATTATCCAGTAATTCTTTGGAAATAAATTCTTTTGCCGCCAAGTTAGGGCTGGAATAATAAGTGATCTCAGTCAGCGCGGCTCCGTTTTTAGCCTCCAGGATATAATTGATAAAATGCTCGGCCGTGGCCTTCCTTTGGCTACTGGCAGTAATACACATATTATCCTGCCAGCGCATGGCTCCCTCTTTGGGAATAACGTAAGCCCATTTGCCGTCAGTCTCTGCTTGGGCATTGGCGGCGTTACCACTCCAGGAATGGGAAATGACAACCTCGCCTGGGATGAGCAGGCTCTGTTCATAATCCTCACTATTAAAGGTTTTAATATAAGGTTTCACCGCCAAAATTAAATCCCTAGCCTCTTGCAACTGTTTTTCGTCTGTGCTATTGAGCGAGTAACCCAAATATTTTAAGGCCGCGCCAATCAACTCACGCTGATCGTTGAGGACGTTGATGCCTCCAGCCGATTGCCATTTTTTAGCTTGATCAGGGTCAAAGAGAAAAGCCCAACTATCGGGCGGGTTATCTTTGAATACTTCCTGGTTATAGGCAATCCCGGTAGTCCCCCATTGATAGGGCAGACAGTGTTTGTTGCCCGGATCATAGTAAGCATCCAGGTTATGGGGGTCAACATTTTTAATATTAGGAATATTGTTGAGATCAATTTCGGCCAGCAGGCCCAACTCAATCATCTGGGCCACCATATAATCCGAGGGCACGATTATATCGTAGCCGGTAGCGCCAGCTTGCAGTTTGGCCAGCAAATCTTCATTGCTGGCAAAGGTATCATAAACAATTTTAACTCCGTATTCTTTTTCGTAATTGGTCAGGATTGCCTCGTCAATGTAATCGGCCCAGTTGTAAACGCTCAACTCCGGGGCCAGGCCGTCTTTGGGGGCGGCTGCGGCCTCGCCGCCGCTTTCCGCCGGAGCGGACGCCCCGCCTCCCTCTACTGGAGCCTGCTGTTCCGGGGCGGCTGCCCCCCCGCAGGCGCTTAAAAGCAACCCTAATACAAGAACTAAACTCACTACCCATAGATACTTTTTCATGTTTTCTCCTCCACAGAATTTAATTTGAATGGGTATATTATAACCGCCACAACGGTGTTGGCAACCAAATTTAGGGTTGTTAAAGTTGGGAGTCCAATTTATAGATTGGACTCCATCCATTCCTACTGACTCTTAATTTCCGTCCAAATCTGGTCGTACAGGAAGATGGCTTCACCTAACGGTTGGCCGTATTCCAATTTTTCCATGATTTCTGAGGAGGGGTAGATACCGGGGTCATTAAGAATATCTTCATTGATAAATTCTCTGGCGGCCTCATTGGGGCTGGCGTAGTAGGTGTAGTTGGTAATGGCGGCGGCATTTTCAGCCTCAAGCAAATAGTTGAGAAAATGCTCGGCGGTGGCTTTTCTCTGGGTAGTAGCCGTGACACAAACATTATCTTGAAAGATAAAAGCGCCTTCTTTGGGCACTACAAAGGCCCAATCGCTCTCTCCGGTGGCCTCATCTATGGTTTTTGAAGCTGCTTGAGCGGCATCCCCACTCCAGGCCATCGAGAGCACGACTTCACCGGGAACCAGCAGGCTTTCATCATAATCCTCACTGTTAAAGGATTTAATATAGGGCTTAGTCTTCAGTATCAACGCTTTGGCTTCTTGCAAATGGCTCTCGTCGGTATCATTGACCGAGTAGCCCAGGTATTTCAAGGCTTCGCCAATCACCTCGCGCTGATCGTTGAGGATATTAACCCCGCCGGCTTCGGCCCATTTTTGAACTTGCTCCGGTTCGTAAAGAACAGCCCAACTATCCGGGGGAGTATCGCCAAAAGCTTTTTTACTGTAAGCTAAGCCCGTAGCCCCCCACTGATAAGGGACGCAATGCTTGTAACCGGGATCAAACGGTGGGTCAAGGAACTGAGCGCCAATATTTTTCATATTGGGAATGTGGTTATGGTCAATCTCGGCCAGCAAACCGAGTTCAATCATTTGCGCCACCATGTAATCGGAGGGAAAAATAACATCGTAACCTGTAGCGCCGGCCTGCAACTTGGCTAATAAATCCTCATTGCTGGCGTAAGTGTCATAAATAATTTTTACGCCGTACTCTGCTTCGTAATCCTTTAAAACTTGTTCGTCAATGTAATCGGCCCAGTTGTAAACGCTCAACTCTTTATCCAGGCCGGCAGCAGTTCCTTCTTCGCTGGGAACAGCGGCTTCTTCTGTTGGCTCAGTGGGAACGGCGGGTTCGGTGGGAGGGAGGGATTCAGCCGGCGGTTCGGTAGGCGTGGGCGCTTCTTTTGGCTCGGTGGGAGCAGGCTGCCCCCCACCGCCTGTTGTAGCTGCCCCACACGCGGGTAACGCAACCAATGTCAACAAGAGAGCCAGTAGCATCCATTGATAGCTTTTCATGCATCTCCTCCTTCTGTTAAAAACAAACAACTGTGGCTACAGTTTGTCCCCCCACTCCTGTGAAAATAGTAGTCAGTAATCAGTAGTCAGAAAATAATTTTCATCATTGATAGCCGAACTTTAAATCAATCTCGCCGCTGCAAAAATTGGGCCAGCAGCACCAGTCCAATCGAGAAAACCAGCAGCAGTGTCGCCAGGGCGTTCAAATCGGGGGTGACGCCGAATTTCACCTTTGAGTAAACCAGAATCGGCAGGGTGGTTGAGCCGGGGCCGGAGACAAAAAAGGTAATCAAAAAGTCGTCCAGCGAGAGGGTAAAGCCCATCAGCGCGCCGCTGATGATGGCCGGCATGAGCAAAGGAAAGGTGACGCGGCGAAAGGTTTGCCACTCGTCGGCGTACAGATCGCGGGCGGCCTGCTCCATATTGGGATCCATATCTACCAGGCGGGCGCGGACAATGGTCGCCACAAAAGAGATGGTAAAGGCGACGTGGGCAATGATAATCGTCGGCAGCCCCAGCCCCCAGGTAATCCCAAACAGATTTTTGACCATATTAAAAACGATGATAAAGAAAAGCAGCGTTGCCAGGGCGATGACAATTTCCGGGATGATGATGGGCATGTACAGCACGGCATCGAGCGGCAGCTTGAATGGAAAGTGATGGCGTTCCATAGCCAGCGAAATCATGGTACCGATGGCGGTGGACAGGATTGTTGACACAAAAGCAACGATGATAGTATTGGTAAAGGCCGAAAAAATAGCCGGGTCGTTGGCTAACTCGCTGTACCAGCGCAGGCTAAACCCTTCCCAAACCTGACCGCTCCGGCCGGCGTTAAAGGAGAAAATGATGAGGACAAGGATAGGCGTATAAAAAAAGGCAAAAATCAACAAGGCGTTAGCAGTCAGCAGTTTCTGTCCCAGGGCCAGGCGCGAGGTCGTCCGGCTGCGCGCTGGCGTGGGTACGGCTACGGATGATGTGCTCATTTTTTTCTTTAGACTCCTCCCTATTTAAAGGATGAGGGATGAAGGATGAAAAAGATTTCCGCCTTCATCCTTCATCCCTCATCCTTTTTATGCTGACCGGCTGGCCCCGGTGCGGAAATAGATCATGGTTGCGCCCAACACCAGGACCATCAAGCCAATTCCCATGGCTGAACCAAAAGGCCAATCCCGCACGGTTAAAAATTGTTGTTGCAGCACATTGCCAATCAAAAAAGTGTTGCCGCCGCCCATCAAATCGGGCGTAATAAAATCGCCCAGGGCTGGAATGAAGGTGATAATCGAAGCGGCCACCACGCCAGGCATGGTCAGCGGCAAGATGACCCGCAGAAATACCCGCAGGCCGTCAGCGCCTAAATCCTGGGCCGCCTGCACGTAATTAAAATCCAACTGTTCGATAGAGGCATACAGCGGCAAAACTGCAAAGGGCAGATAGCCGTAAAGCATCCCCAATCTGATGGCCGTAGGGGTGAAAAGAATTTGAATCGGTTGGCTGATAATACCCAGGTTAACCAGCCAGGTATTAATCAGCCCCGTATCGCGGATGATAAACATCAGGGCATAGGTTCGGATTAAAAAATTGGTCCAAAAGGGAACCATGACCAGAAAAATGAGCAATTTTTGACGCTGCGGGTTTTGGCGGGCGATATAAAAAGCAAAGGGATAGGCAAACAAAAGGCACAGAACCGTGTTAACCGAGGCCAGCCCCAGCGAACGCAGAAAAATAAAAAGATAGGGCGAGTCAGGGTTGAAGAGACGGGCGTAATTATTGAGATTAAAACTGTAATCCACTACCCCCAGCAGGGAGCGCTTGCTAAAGCTGACCACCAGCACAATCAACAGCGGAACTACAAAAAACACAGTCAGCCAAAAAACGCCTGGGGTTAACAGGATGGGTAATATGCTTTTGCTTTGCCGGCCTGATGCTTGCATTTGAAGCTCCTCCTTACAGTTGACCGGAGACCGAGGACCGAAGACCGGGGTGTAAAAGCCGGTCTCCCGTCTCCGGTCCCCGGTCGTATTAGCTGGTCAAAACCATAGCGCTGTCGGTGGGCCAGGAGAGGTAAACGCGGTCGCCTCGCTGAAAGGGGTGAGCGCCGCCATCCATAATACCACCAACGTTTTGAACCCGGGCCACCACATCTTGCTTCCCGCCAATGCGGGCGCGGTAGCGGGTATCGGTGCCGATGTAAACCGCTTCTTCCACGATAGCCGGGACACTGATTCCCTGGTCGGACGGGGTTTCATGCAGCGAAATCTTTTCGGGCCGGACGGCAACTGTAATTGTCTGACCGGCGCTAAGACCCTCGGCAGCGCGAGCCAACACATGCACCCCGGCATCCAGGGCCACCGTCGTTTTCACCGGATCAACCTCCAGCACCCGGCCTTCCATAAAGTTGGTTTCACCGATAAAATCGGCCACAAAGCGATTGCGCGGGCGCTCATAAATTTCTATCGGCGTGCCCACCTGCTGCACCACCCCTTCATTCATCACCGCAATGCGATCCGACATCGTGATCGCCTCTTCCTGGTCGTGGGTGACAAAGATAAAGGTAATCCCCACCTGATGTTGCAGCTCCTTCAATTCTAACTGCATGGCTTTCCGCAGCTTCAAATCCAGGGCGCTGAGCGGCTCATCCAGCAGCAGCACCTGCGGCCGGTTGACCAGGGCGCGGGCCAGGGCGATGCGCTGCTGCTGCCCGCCCGAAAGCTGGCGCGGTTTACGTTCCGCCAGTTGGGGCAGCCGGACCATTTCCAGGGCCTCTTTGACCCGGCTGTTGATTTCGGGGCGGGGCACTTTTTGCATTTCCAGGCCAAAGGAAACATTTTCGGCTACAGACATGTGGGGAAAGAGGGCGTAATTCTGAAAAACGGTATTGACCGGGCGTTTGTAAGGGGGCGTTTCGCCCATAGACTTGCCGCGAATCAACACATCGCCTTCACTGGGCAGCTCAAACCCGGCAATCATACGTAAGCAGGTAGTTTTGCCGCAACCACTGGGGCCTAGCAGTGAAAAGAATTCACCGTCCTTGATCTCAAGAGAGACTTGATTGACGGCTACAAAATCACCAAATCTTTTGGTGACATTTGCCAGTTCAACGTCAATGGTGGACACAAAATGGTTCCTCCTTTCGGATCAATGGATATGAAATTGGCGAAGGTTATATTTTTGGGCAGAGGCTTCAGTCTACATCTTGATTGCAGCACAGATCAATGACGGCGACAAGATTGGAATAGTATAGTCAAAAGCCATAAAACCGTCAACTTGACAGAAGTCACAGTAAAACTATTTACAACTTGGGCAAAATCAGCTAAAATAAACGCCTCCAATGCTGTTTCTATTTCGAGGTTAAGGTTCTTGGAAATCCATTTAACCCTGCACGGGATTCTCAGAGATTACCTGCCGCGCCCGGCCAAAGGCAAAACCTCGCTCATCCTGCCGGACGGCGCTACGGTGGACGATGTGCGCGAACAGCTCAAGATCAAACAGACCGTCTCGGCGGCGGTGGGCGGCGTTCAGGTAGAAAACAACCACGTGTTGCAAGACGGCGACGAGGTGCAGATGTTTCGCATGATTGGGGGGGGATGAAACGTGGTGCGTGATGCATGATGCGTTTACTTTTACGCACCACGCACCACGTATAGTGGTAACGTTTTCTTGGAGTTAGGCAACTCCAAGAAAATAATTACTCAATATTCGTCTTACGTGTTACGTCTTGCGTGAGATAAAGCAGACGGAACACGCCGCCAGAGGCACGCAAGCGAGACGCAACACGTTTTGATTAATTTAAATCTTGGAACTGCCTTAATCTATTTTCAAAGGAGTCGTCAGGAAGCCCCGGCTTCACCACCAGCGACGAAAAGCCCTCACCCCGTCGCTGGCGCGACTCCCCTCTCCCATTGGGAGAGGGGTGGGGGTGAGGGCTATTTTCAAAGGAGAGATGCTATGCCAACAGGATACAACGGAAAGATTTTGCATGTCAATCTGACCACAGGGGAGTTGACGGTCGAAACGCCGCCGGAGAGTTTTTATCGCAAATACATGGGCGGCAGCGCGCTCAACATGCACTATTTGCTCAAAGAGATGCCTGCCGGGGCCGACCCGCTGGGTCCGGACAACATTCTGGCCCTGTCGGTGGGCGTAACCACCGGGGCGGCGGTATCGGGCCAGAGCCGTATGACCGCTACGGCCAAAAGCCCGCTGACCGGGGCGATTGGCGACGCCCAATGCGGCGGCTTCTTTCCGGCGGAAATGAAATTTGCCGGGTTTGATGCTTTTATCATCAAAGGCAAAGCCGCTAAGCCGGTTTACCTGTGGGTCAACGACGGCCACTACGAACTGCGTGATGCCAGCCACTTGTGGGGCAAAATCACCGGCGAAGTCGAAGCGATACTGAAAAAAGAGTTGGGCGACAAAGATATCGAAGTAGCCCAGGTAGGCCCGGCGGGCGAGCAGGGCGTGCGCTTCGCTTCCATTATCAATATGAGCAACCGGGCCAACGGCCGCACCGGCATGGGCGCGGTTATGGGCAGCAAAAATCTCAAAGCGGTGGTCGTCCGCGGCAAAGAAGGCAAAAAGAAATTTACCGTAGCCAACAAGAAGGGACTCAATGACCTGGCCCGCCTGGGCGCAAAAATGTTCCCCACCTCCGATGTGGCCGGTCTGGGCAAATACGGTACCGCCGAAACCACCGGGGCGCAGCAGTCGGTGGGCATGCTGCCCTCGTTTAACTTCAACAGCGGCGTCTTCGACAACTGGGAAAAGATTGACGGCCCAACCATGTACGACACCATTCTGCTGGGGGCCAACGAGGACAAGCAGGATTTGAAGGGCCGCGACACCTGCTACAGTTGCACCATTCGCTGCAAACGAGTGGTCGAGATTACCGAAGGCCCCTACAAGGTTGACCCTCACTACGGCGGGCCGGAGTACGAAACCACCTCGACCTTTGGCAACTACTGCGGCATTGACGATTTGGCGGCCATCTCTTACGCCAACCAGATTTGCAACCAGTACGGCATAGATACTATCTCCTGCGGGGCCACCATCGCCTGGGCTATGGAGTGCTTTGAAAACGGCCTCATCACCACCGCAGATACCGGCGGCATCGAGCTAAAATTCGGCAACGCCGAGGCGATGGTCAAGATGACCGAACTGATTGCCAAGGGCAAGGGTTTTGGCCAAATCCTCGGCATGGGCTCGGCGGCGGCAGCCAAAGCCATTGGACGCGGCACCGAAGAATACCTCATCACCAGCAAAGGCCAGGAAGCCCCGGCCCATATGCCGCAAATGAAGCGCAGCCTGGCCCTGATTTACGCCGTCAACCCCTTTGGGGCCGATCACCAGAGCAGTGAACACGACCCGGTCTACGAGGAAAAAGTAGCCTACCCGGAGCGGCTAGGGTCGCTGGGCCTGACCGAAGCGCAGCCGGTACGCTCGCTCACGCCAGAGAAGGTCCGTTTTGCCCGCGAAACCCAATATTTCTACAGCCTGATGGACAGCGTCAACGTCTGCCAGTTTGTCTACGGCCCGGCCTGGCAGTTGTATGGCCCAGACGATTTGCTACAAATGATTCAGGCGGTGACCGGCTGGGATGTAACGATGGAGGAACTGCAGGCAGTCGGCGAGCGGCGGCTGAACATGCTGCGGGCCTTCAACGCCCGCGAAGGGATTGACCGCGAGCACGACAAACTGGCCGAAAAGATGTTCAAAAAAGCCCTCAAAGGCGGCCCCAGCGACGGCATCGCCGTAGACCGAGAGCAGTTTGAAACCGCCCTGGACGAATATTATCGCCAGAACGACTGGGATGTTGAAACCGGCGCACCCACCCGCCACAAGCTTGAAGCATTGGAACTGGGCTGGGTGGCGGATCAACTCAGAGTGTGATATCCCCTACCAATTCTCCACACAGGTTGTATTGCTAACAACCTGTGTGGAGGTGATAGCCGTTAGAATCGCAATCCAATATCATTATGGCATATAAATGGCAAACTATCGGGGAGTTGTGTATTCAAGATCGCACCATAGTCACACCTGACTCACCTCTGGCTCAAGGTTTACCGTTTTTAGGTTTGGAGCATATCGAAAGCGTCACGGGTAGAATACTTCTGGAAAGTGTATCTTATTCAAACGAAGGCAACGGCACATCTTTTCTGTTTGATCCTCGCCATGTGCTTTACAGCAAACTTCGCCCCTATTTAAACAAAGTGGCCTTACCTGATTTTAGAGGCCGCTGCACCACTGAACTCATCCCTTTGCTGCCGAAAAGTGGGATTTCACGAGATTTCCTGGCCTGGCTGCTCAGAAGGCCGCAAACTGTTCAAGCGGCGATGCAAGAACAAACCGGAGCGCGGATGCCGCGAGCCAATATGAGGCATGTTTTAGCGCAGCCGGTTTTAGTTCCAGACTCTTTTGAAGAACAACAACGCTTAGCCGATGAAATGGCTCAACGCATGAATTTAATTATTAAAACAAAGCAGGCCTGCCAGGAGCAGTTGGAGCTTTTAGATGTTTATACCCAGAAAGCCTTAACCGAATTTCCCAATTACCCTAAAAATCTTATTGACGATTAATTGAACGGACATGAGCAAAACCATAAATATTTACGAGGTGGGGCATAAAATCGCTCAAGGCGAAGCTTCGATTGACGAGATTACCCTGTTCATAAATTCGCTTTTACCTGAAGCCGTAAACAAAGTCAACTCGTTGTTTGCGCCGCGCCAGTTGGCCAAACGCGATAGAACTATTGAACCACTCCCCACCAGCAAACGGCAACTTTCATCATATCGAACCAGAATCGGAACAATGCTTGAGTATGCGCTAAGCAAGCACATGGACGATCTGATTCTAAAAATGTTTGGGGTTGATCTGAGATTAACCTTTGCGGTAGCTCATGAATATCCTGACTTTTTTGTTCGAGACGCGGTGCTTGGGAAACGAGTCCAAATTGAG
Organism: Anaerolineales bacterium; assembly: GCA_015075405.1. Classification (GTDB taxonomy): domain Bacteria; phylum Chloroflexota; class Anaerolineae; order 4572-78; family J111; genus DSQQ01. The sequence continues at coordinate 1,145,469 of JABTUK010000001.1, read as the reverse complement.
ATGAAAGCGATGGATGCCGACTCAGATGAACAGTCAGCCCGCTTTGAAGTTCTTAGTAGCCTGATAAACGCCGAAGAAGATTTAGTGGTTTTGGTGGGTTGGGCCTGGCGGAACAATGTTCTTGATAACGGTACTCCTTATGAGTATCCAGAGATTTTCTCTTACGTGGTTGTTCCAGCCATTGAATTGGCCCAAGAACGGGATACCAGCGTCGTTTTGCGGGGTGGGCGAGTTGATGAAAACGGTATTTTTGTCCCAAGCAAGAAACTACCAGGCGAACTCACCCCAGACCCGCATAATGCGGGAAAAATCTTGAGACTGGTTCATCAATCGCGTAAAGTTGATTTGTTTAAGTTATCTGCCCATATTAGGCTTATTTGCAATTTGTCGAGTCGGTTTCAAGTCGGGCCAAGAAACAAAGGTTAAAAAATAGGACTAAACAAGCCAATCAAACGAATAGCACCCTCAAGTCAGATGAGACGGAATAAACAGGCTAAAAGCAAAGTCTTTCTAACTCAACAATCTCTAAATCGGGCTATCAAGAACATTTGTGATGTATTACGCCGCTCAAATTGTGCCGGAGCCATGCAATATATCCCTGAACTTACGTGGATGTTGTTTCTACGTATTCTCGATGAGCAGGAAACGCTAGAAGCAGAAAATGTTGGTTCGAAAGATAAGTTTTTTTCCTTCTCGATTGAGCCACCTTACCGCTGGCAAGATTGGGCTGCGCCTTACGAAATATCTCTATTCCATGATCCCTATTTTCACAAGCCGCAGGGCTGGAAACGGCGCGAATTGGAAGATAAGGGTCAAGGCGCTCTTTTGGATTTTATTAACAATGAACTTTTTCCTTATCTAAAAAGCCTCGGCGCACACGGCGACGCAACTCCAAGACAAAAAATAATTAGTGAAATTATTGCTAATATTGGGCTTACGCGAATTGATACGGAATATAATTTACTGGATGTCCTCAATCAAGTTCATCAAATTAGTTTGAGAAATATAGACCCTACTCATATTTTTCCCCTATCTCAACTTTATGAAGGTCTATTGCTACGGATGGGACAAAAATCTAATGACGGAGGCCAATTTTTTACCCCGCGCGAAATTGTTCGGGTGATGGTCAATGTGATTGACCCTAAACCCGGAGAAACTATTTATGATCCTTGTTGTGGCACAGGCGGCTTTTTAGCCCAGGCTTATGAACACATCCATCAGGCCCCAGAAACTTATGCTTCACTTTCAGCCCCCGAATGCCCCAGTAAAGATTGCAGTTTTTATGGTCGTGAAAAAGAAAATCTCGTTTATCCTATCGCTCTGGCAAATTTGATTTTGCACGGCCTTGACGAGCCCCATTTATGGCATGGCAATACCTTGACAGGGCAAGAGTTTTATGGGGGCTTATTCCAAGATACTCCTTCACAGTTTGATGTGATTCTGACGAATCCGCCCTTTGGAGGAAAAGAAAGCAAACAGGCTCAAGCGCAATTCTCTTACAAATCCAGCTCAACCCAATTGCTTTTCCTGCAACACGTGATTGATAGTTTAAAGCCTAATGGTCGCTGCGGTATTGTCGTTGACGAGGGAGTTTTGTTTCGCACCAATGACACAGCCTTTGGGCAAACCAAACGAAAACTACTAGAAACCTGCAACCTCTGGTGTATTGTGAGTTTGCCCATAGGCACTTTTACCAATGCCGGCGCTTCTATAAAAACTAATATCCTCTTTTTTACCAAAGGGCAGCCTACAAAAAAAATTTGGTATTATGATCTATCCGACGTTAAGATAGGCAAAAATACTCCGCTAACTTTCGAGCATTTTCACGAATTTTTCCAACTACTCCCTCAATTTGCGGAGAGTGAAAGAAGTTGGTCTGTAACTCACAGCCAGATTGAAGAAAATGGTTATGACCTTAAAACGGTTAATCCTAACTTTAAAATTTATCAAAATACCCGAAGCTTGAAAGATTTATTGAGGCTAATGGAAGAAAGAAATAGAGAAATACAAGATAATTTACGCGCCCTAAACTTATATTCAAAAGATAAATGTTCTTGACCGGGCGAGAAGGGTTTGAGGCTACACCTCAGACGGTGACTGGCGGCAAACCCTCACTCAGCCCGGTAGTTAACCAGCCTTACTCCCCCCACACGTAATTTAAGACCCCATCCTCAATTCGAGTGGACAAAACCATGAGCCGGGCGTCGGGCCGAGCCGGGGCTTTTAAGCGTCGTCCATCCTGCATGTCATATTCAGCGCCGTGCCAGGGACAGATAAATTTGCCATCCCTGCACTCCAGGGGTCCGCCAAAATGCAGGCAGGTATTCGCTACCGCTTTGGGTTGCCCGTTGACTTTATAGACGTGTACCTCTCTACCGAAAAAAGGCACAACGACAGTTCCCTCCGCAGGAATCTCGTCAATTTTGATAAGAGGGTGTTTCATAATAATTTTCTCCTTCGATTAATGTGGTTGTATTTACAATAGTTGTATTTACAACTAAATATACTATAATTTTGTTGCGTTGTCAACTACTTTGCATTAAAATTATTGACATGACCGAACATCAATTAGGTGAATTACAACTATCTACCTGGCGAGCTTTTATCACGGCTCATGCTACCCTGGTGGATGTGATTGATCGTGAGTTAACTGAGGCCGAATGTATCCCTCTGCATTGGTACGATGTTTTAATCGAACTATTTGAAGCGCCGGAACACCGCTTGCGACTGCACGAATTAGCCCGCAAGGTGGTTTTAAGTCGCAGCGGTCTGACTCGTTTGGTAGACCGGCTGGAAACCGCCGGCTTTTTACAGCGCCAGGCTGATACTACCGACCGGCGTGGTTCGTTCGCGGTTATAACCGAAGAGGGGATAGCCGCTTTGCGAAAAGCCTGGCCCGTTTACGCGCAAGGTATCTCTCGATATTTTGCTCAACACCTGAATGATGACGAAGCGCGCCTGGTAGCCGAATTGTTTAACCGGATGTTAAGGAGTCACCTTTTATGAAACCTATGCACATCAACGGTGAATGGGTCGAAGCCAGTGATGGTGAGACCATCGAGGTCTTCAACCCGGCCACCGAGGAAATCATTGACCACGTCCCCAACGGCAGCGCCGAAGACGCGCTCAAAGCCATTGCGGCGGCCAAACACGCCTTCAACGAGTGGCGCTGGACCTCGGCCCTGGAACGGAGCGAAATGCTGCAAGAGGCTGCCCGCAAGCTGCGCGAGCATTTTGATGAGGTGGTGGAACTGCTGACCCTGGAAGAAGGCAAGGCCATCTCCGAAAATGAGGAAGAGGTCGAGTGGACCATCGGCACGCTGGAATATTACGCCGGGATGATCCGCAACCAACGCGGGCGAGTGCTGCCGCCGGCCGAGCGGTCGCAGTTTAACTTCATTATCAAAGAACCTTACGGCGTGGTCGCCTGTATTGTGCCCTTCAACTTCCCGCTGCTGCTGATGATCTGGAAGGTCGCTCCGGCTGTGGCCGCCGGCAATACAGTTATCATCAAACCGTCGGACCATACCCCCCTGTCAACCCTGCGCCTGGCCGAAATCGTTTTTGACCACTTCCCGCCGGGCGTCATCAATGTCCTTACCGGGCGCGGCGACCGGGTGGGCGATGTGCTGGTCGAACACCCCGATGTACCGGTGATTGCCTTCACCGGCTCGACGGCCATCGGGCAGCGTATTGCCGGGCTGGCCAGCAAACGTATCAAGCGGCTGCATCTGGAACTGGGCGGCAAAGATCCTTTTGTCATCGCCCCCGACGCCGACATCGAAACGGCGGTAGAGGCGGTGGCCTATGCGGCGCTGATTAACGCCGGGCAAGTCTGCACCTCTACCGAGCGAGTCTATGTGCCGCAGGAAATGGGCGAAACCTTTGCCGGGGCGATAAGCGACTTTGTAGCCGGGCTGCGTCTGGGGCCGGGTCTCGACCGCCAGACCGATATAGGGCCGCTGGCCGCGCTGGCCTACCGGGAGAAGGTGGCCGGCCACGTAGCCGATGCCGTAGCCAAAGGGGCCAAAGTCTTGACCGGCGGCCAAGCGCCGGAAAAGTTGGGGCGAGGCTGGTTTTACGAGCCGACCGTCTTGGTCAATGTCAACCACTCGATGAAGATTATGCGCGAGGAAACCTTTGGCCCGACCATTCCGATAATGACCTACCGCACTTTTGATGAAGCCATTGCGTTAGCCAACGACAGCGATTACGGCCTGGGGGCAGTGATCCGCACTAATGATCCCCGCCTGGCCAAACGCTTTTTTGAAGAAGTTCGCGCCGGAACCGTTTGGATCAACGACCCGCTGACCGATAATTACGCCGGGCCTTTCGGTGGGATGAAAATGAGTGGCAACGCCCGCGAGTTGGGTGAAGAGGGTCTGGAGAGCTTTTTGGAAACCAAGCATGTCCACTGGGATTTCAGCGACGAGCCGAAGCCGTTTTGGTTTCCCTACGGGCGAGAATAGACATCGAAACCGGACAGATAAAATAAAAACAGCCTGTTGAAATGAATTTCAACAGGCTGTTTTTATTTACATAAACCCTTATTCTTGATCTAAATTTTTCCCTTGCAGCCGGGCCAGTTCTGCCCGTAGCCGGGCCACCTCGGCTTCGGCGGCATCGGCTCGATGAGCTTCGGCTTGAGCGCGTTCTGCTTCCATTTGAGCGCGTTCTGCTTCCATTTGAGCGCGTTCCCTTTCGGTTTGAGCGCGTTCCCTTTCGGTTTGAGCGCGTTCTGCTTCCATTCGAGCGCGTTCTGCTTCCATTCGAGCGCGTTCTGCTTCCATTCGAGCGCGTTCTGCTTCCATATAGGCCAGATCAACGGCTTCATCCAGGGTTGGAACAGCCTCGCCGGTGTTTGGGTCAATCACCCGCAGAAAATTCCCTTCGGGCTGCAGGATTACATCTAATTCCTGGCTGCGTAGCGTCCCATCAGGCAGAAGAGCCATTGGTTGATAATACTCCCCTCTTAACGAGAAAGCCTGGAAACGGGGTGAAAGGTATTCATCCAGCGGATCAAAAAGAATATATTCCTGGACGCCCAGCATTTCGTACAGCGCGCGCTTCGTGCCCAAGTCTTCCAGGCGGGTGCTGCGCGAGGTGATCTCAAAGATGGCGCAGGGCGCTACCTTTTCCTCCCACAACTTGTAGACTCGCCGGTTATGCCGGGGAATCCCTTTGACCACAAAAACGTCGGGCGATCTAAATGCGGCCGGGTTGCCCTCTTCAAAATAAAAGAGCATATTGGCGGCAACATAGATTTGTTCAGCCTGACGAAAAACATGGCGCAGCGCCTGGCGCAAATAGAGAATAACTGTGATGTGAAAATCAGTCTCTCCGATGGGTTGTCCGTCCGATTCAGGATAGTGAATAACCGCAGCGGCGGGCGCCGGCCTGGCAAGCTCAATTGTCTTTTCCATATTTGCTTACCTCACACCCGCTTCTAATGATTTGCCAACTATTGTACCACAAAATACCTGATTCTACGAATATTTCCCTGACCGGCTAATCGCTCAGGTTCCCTAACCCTATTCCTGAGCGGCAATCCGCCGGTCGCGTTCCTGCTGGATACGCGGCAGGTCGAGCAGGGTGATGACGCCGGAGTCATACTCAACCAGACCGCGCTTGCGCCAGTCTTGCAGGATACTGTTGATCCAACCTCGACGCGCCCCGACCAGTGAGGCCAGGTCGGTCTGGTTGAGGCCCAGGTCCAATATAGAGCGCCGGCCCTCTTCTTCGATCTGGCCGAACTCATCATTGTAGAGCAACAATAAATGCAGCAGCCGGCCTGCCGCATCGAATTGGGCGATGGTTTGCGCGTACATACTGGTCCAGCGGGCTTTGCCGGCCAGTTGTTTGCACATCGCCAGGGCCAGGCCGGGGGTCTGTTCCAGGTGACGTAAAAATTTAGCCTGAGATATGGTCAATAGCGTGCAGGCGCTAATAGCCTTGGCCGTGGCCGAGCGGGGCTGGCCGTCTATAATGGCAAACTCGCCCAACAGGTGGCGGCGGGAGAGCAGGACAATTGTCGTTTCGTCGCCGCGGGGGCTGAGCAGAAAAACGCGAATTTTGCCCCGCAGCACCAGGTACAAATCCTGGCTTTGATCCCCCTGATGAAAAATAATTTCACCAGGCCGATATTCCCTGGCCCGGAAATCATGGGCCAGCGCCCTCAGATTTTCTTCACTCAACGTCGCAAAAAGAGGAACCTCACGTAAAAAGGCCAGATGGTATATCGGGATTTCGGCAGGAGGCGCAAGCATGGTAGCTCCTTTCACCGGGCGTATCCATTAAATGACAGGGCTTACGCAGTGAGCCTAAGCATGTCATTTCGACCGAAGGGAGAAATCCCTAATACCTTGTCTGGCAAGAGTAGTTTTGAGGGACGCTTCGCGTCGCTCCTTCGTCGCTCGAAATGACATGACCGCGTAGACCCTGTAAATAACACGCCGCTGTCTAGTAGCAGACAGTCTCCATTGAAAATTGGGGGTATAATGTTATTATCTGGTTTTCCTTGCCTAAAAACAGCCAACCCTTATCCCTATTATGAGTGGTTTTAACAGGTTTGGCAAGGGGTTTTACCATAATTCTGTAAGGCAGGCTCTTATGGACATGTTTAGCTGGTTACTTCTTGGCCACCTATTGGGAGATTGGCTATTACAAAATGATTGGATGGCGCGGGGCAAACGGCGGGGCTTGATCACCCTAGCTGGGATGGCTCATTTTACCACCTACACGATCATGATTTTAATCATGGTCTGGCTCTATAACCAGCGCTCGTTGAACCTAGGCCTAGCTGTGGCCGTGGGGGGCATTGTTTTTGTGTCGCACTGGTTGATAGATGCTACGAATTTAGTTCAGGGCTGGATGCGTTTTTACGGCCAAAGCGACCGCGAGATGATGCGAATTATGGTTGACCAGACCTTACATCTGCTCACGTTGGGCCTGCTGACCCTTTTTCCGCTGGTGCGGTGGTAGCCTTTCTGATGGGTTGACCGTTTAGCCGAGGTAAAAACTGCCACGAATTTCACCAATTAACGCCTATTTTTTAACCTCCCTTCGTGGTAACTACTCAGCCCTCATGTCATTTCGAGGCTGAAAGCCGAGAAATCTCCGAGACCGTTGTTTGCAAACCACGGATTAGGAGATTTCTCCCTTCGGTCGAAATGACATGCCTGAGCAGTTACCCTTCGTGAAAATTCGTATCATTCGTGGCTAAAAATATCCCTCAATACTTCACCAGAGGCTATCTGGTTTTAAAGGTAGTCACAAGTTCCTTCGTCAACTCCAGGTATTTGTCCCCGTACTGGACACTTGGCTCGATGTAAGTCCCTTCCACCCACTCGTTAAAACTGCTCAACAGCAGCCAATCCGGGTTGCTGGCCAGGGCAGCGTCAAAGGTAGCCTGGAATAACGCTCCATCCTCGCGGTCGCGGCGGTGAGGCGTGTTGGGGACGCGCACATCGGCTCGACAGCCGGCCCGCAGGTCGTCCCAGCCGGGGCTGATGGTGCCCAGCCAGAGTTTGGGCTGGCCCGTTTGCTGCTCCCACTGTTCCACTCGCCCGGCCCAGCGCGAGGCTTTGAGGTAATCGTTGGGGTAATCGGCGTGGGTAATTTTAAAGACAAACAGGCCATCGAATACAGCCAGATAGGAAGCATCCAATCCTTCGGCAATCCACCAGGACTGGCGCTGTGGGTCAACCTCATCACGCACGGCAGCCCAGAACTGCGGCGGCGTCTGGCCAGTGGCAGGGGTACGGTACACGTCAATAAAGAAGAGCACCGGCTTACCATCGAGGTAGAGAAAGTTGGGGTGGCCGCCATAGCGATCCAGCACATAGCGAATAGTGGCGGCAATATTTTGCTGGTTGAGGGTCGGAGCGGCATGCCAGATGTGGTAAGAAAAGACAATGGTGGAGGTAAAGTCGCTCCACTGCGACTTGTTCAGCAACGTTTCAAAGTTGCGGTCAGTCCGGTCGCCAGGGCCGAACCAATGCAATAAAAATCCATCCAGGCCCACCTCACGGGCCATTTGAATGTGGCGGGCGATAGTGGCCGGGTCGTCCGAGTTATAGGGCTGGAGTGGTTTGTCGCCGGCGCTGATATTGCAGTCGTTCCAACCGTCGCCATCGAACCAGGCAAAATACTGGGCCAGCGCCAGGCGCGAATCGCGGCTGTGAAAAACGGTACGGGGAGTTTTAGGCGTGGGCCGGGCGGCCAGCAGCGTTTGGATTTGAACCAAAGCTGTGGCCGACTCCTCAGCGCGGGCGGTGGCTCGTTGGGCCGCTTGAGCCGTCGCCGCCGGGTCAAACTCCTGCCTGACCACCCGAGTGCTGGTTGGGGTGGGAATAAAAGGCGTCGGCGGGGCCAGATTTGCGGTAGGCAAAGGGATGGGGGTGGGGGTAGCCGGAGGAGGCAGGGTAGCAGTGGCTGTCGGCGTGGACGTTTGGAGGAATTGAGCGATACCAGACACTCCCTGACTCCAGGCAGCTAATCCGGCTATAACACTGAGACTCGCCAATGCCAGGAAAACGATAATTGAGACCCGCCGCCCACTTCTATCTTCCATCCACTATCTTCTATCAAGGCTCTCAGGGATTTCTCGGCTTTCAGCCTCGAAATGACATGAAGGTAAGAGTTTCCTATTTTTTGCCAAACAGCCGGGCCAGGGGTGAAGATTTTTTGTCCGCCTGCCCGCTCGCTTTGGCCTTTACCGCGGGAGTATGCAGATCAACTATAATCTCCTCAAAAAACAGCCCGGCCTCTTTTAGACTTTGCTCAATCCACACACTTACCTGTTCCTGCATCTGCGCCTCAAAAGGCACCGAATTGAGAAACTCCTGCACCGGCAGCGACTCGCCGGACCGGGTTCTGACAAAAACCGTAATCTGCAAAGCCGTAAATTCGGGTTGTTCCATGCTGCAATTACCTCCACTGCGGCGCACGTCATGCAAACGTGAACGAAGTCCTTCTTTCGCTTGATTATATCACTCTTTCAGTCTTTTTTTAACTCCTGGCTCAATTGTTGTAGCCAGACATCATCCTCCTGAGTCTTGTAGGAAAAAAGTTAGGCTAGTTTTTACACGGGAACAAGTTATAATGAAACTACCCCATTCATCTCACCATCCCCGACGCGAGCGTTAAGACCAACTTGACCTCAACATCATTCTTCATCCTCAACCCATCAGCCAGCGGAGAATTTTACTTCATACCCGTGAGGATTCTCCATGCTGCTCTTTGAACAACCGAAAATGACCACCACTAACGAGGACCCAGATGAATGAAGACCACCAGACCAAAGCTCACTTGATCCATGAACTGGCCAAATTGCGCCAAAAAGTCGCCAATTTAGAAGAGCTGGCAGCCAACCAGCAACGGCTGGAGGCAGCCCTACGAGAGAGTGAAGAACGGTTTCGCCAATGGTCCGAAGCCACCTTTGAAGGGGTTGCGATTCATGATCGGCGTCAAATTTTAGACGCTAACCTCAAAATGGCCGAGGCGTTTGGCTACCAACTTTCGGAATTTATTGGGCAAAACATCCTGGATTTGATCGCGCCCAAGTCGCGTGATCTCGCGCTAAAGAACATCGTCACAGAATATCCAGACGCTTATGAAGCGATAGGCTTGAGGAAAGGGGGGATGACTTTTCCCCTTGAAATTAGGAGTAGACCCATTCCCTACCGGGGACGGATGGTCACGGTATCGGTTATTCGGGACATCACCGCCCAGAAGCAGGTCAAAACCGCCTACCGGCAAGCTGTTATTTATGCCCAGGAGCTTCGGGCAGAAATTACCGAGCGCAAACGAGCGGAAGAGATCAGGACCCAACTAGAGCAGCAACTGCTCCATTTGCAAAAGCTGGAAGCGGTGGGCCAGTTAGCCGGTGGCGTGGCCCATGATTTTAACAACTTATTAACGGCCATTTTGGGTTATGCCGGAATGGCTTTGGCCGCCTTACCCGCCGATCATCCCGCCGGGAGCGATATTCAAGGCATTCAAAATACGGTCCAACGCGCCGCCAACCTAACCCGCCAGTTGTTAGCCTTCGCCCGAAGGCAAATCATAAACCCGCAGATCGTCAACTTGAACGACATCGTTCTCAACATCAACAATATGTTGAACCGCCTCATTGGTGAAGATATCAAACTAACCACCACCCTGGCCCCAGACTTAGCCCCAATCAAAGCTGACCCCGGCCAATTGGAGCAGGTGTTGGTCAACCTGGCGGTCAATGCTCGTGATGCGATGCCCAATGGCGGGGAATTAATCATCGAGACAGCTAACGTAACCCTCGATCATCAGTTTGCCCGCCGTCACCTTGAAGTTACGCCGGGTGAATACATTCTTTTAGCAGTTACGGATACAGGCATTGGCATGACCGAGGAGGTCAAGGCGCGTCTGTTCGAACCCTTCTTCACTACCAAAGAAGTGGGCAAAGGCACGGGTTTAGGGTTGGCTACCTGTTTTGGCATCGTCAAACAGAGCGGTGGCCATATCCGGGCCTATAGCGAGTTGGGCGAGGGGACCACCTTCAAAATTTACCTACCCCGCGTTGGCGGAGTAGCCAGCCCACTGCCCAAATCTGAACCACTCGACCTGCTGGCGCAAGGCAGCGAAACCATCCTGTTAGCCGAAGATGAGGCAGCGGTGCGCGATCTGGCGGCTCGCGCCTTGCGCCAACAAGGCTACACAGTTCTGGAAGCCGCCACCGGCCAGGAAGCTCTCCGCCTGGCCCAGCTTGAAAAAGAAATCCATTTGTTGGTAACGGATATGGTTATGCCCAAGATGGGGGGGACGGAGTTGGCCGATCGGCTCAAGGCGGTTCGTCCCCAGCTCAAGGTTGTGTTCATGTCGGGTTATACTGACAGTAAGATCATTCGTTATGGTTTGCCAGAATTAGGAATTTCATTTCTACAGAAACCTTTTTCTGCCCAACGGCTCATTCGCAAGGTGCGCGATATATTAGACATGGAAGAGACGAGGGAGCAGGTGTAAGAAGGCAACTCCAAGAAAATAATTATCCAAAGTCCGTGATACGTAATGCGTGATGCGTGATGGTTTCCAGACAAGATTTCTTACGCATCACGCATCACGCTGGTGAGAATAATTGGATGATTTTAATCTTGGAACTGCCTACAGGTTACAAGGTCAATTCGCCGCGCACAATTGTAACCGCTCCACCGCCAACTTTGACCGTTTCAATATCGTCACGCGGGCCGACAACCTCGACTGTTGCCTGGCCGGGCCGCCCCAGCCAGTGCCCCTGTTCGGCGATAAAAGTAGGCTCTTCAAGCAAGCCATAGCGCCATAGAAAAGCCGCCATCCCGCCGGTAGCCGAGCCGGTAAACGGGTCTTCCATTGTATCAGGGGGCGTGCCAAAGTGGCGAGCAAAAGTCTGCCCGGCTTCGGTTACGCCGTCCAGGCAAAAGAGGTGGGGGCTGAAAAAATCGGCGCGGGCGCGAAGTTCGGCATAAGCCGGCATTTCGAGCCGGGCGCGGCGCAAGGCGTCGTGGTTACGCAAGGCAACCATCAACTGTGGCGTGCCAGTGCTGACCGTCTGAATCGGCACGCCCGGCAGCGCATCGTCCGGGGTCAGGTTGAACACGGGCAGGATTTCGGCGGGGTCATAGGTTTTTAAAAAGAGCGGCTTTTTTTGGGTCATCACAATCCGCTGCGCTTTTCCCCCGCTGGCGAAAATCTCCACCGGAATCGGCCCAACTTGCAATTCCAGGGTCAGGCGGGTCATGTCGCCGGTTAGAGCCAGCCGGCCCGTATCTACCAGGGCAAAGGTGGTAGCAATGGTGGGGTGCCCGGCCAGCGGAATTTCTTCGGCGGGGGTGAAGTAGCGTACCCCAAAATCGGCCACGGCAGAGCGGCGCACAAAGGCCGTTTCGGATAGGTTCATTTCCCTGGCAATGGCCTGCATGGTGGCCTCATCCATGTCATCCGTCTCGAACAGGATGGCGCACGGGTTGCCACCCAGAGGCCGGTCGGTAAAAGCGTCTACTTGCATAAAGGGGTAAGTTGGCATCAGAGTCTCCTTACTTTGTAAATAGGCTGATTAAACTTACCCATTAAAACATAAGTTGACGAAAAGCTGTATGACCAATTCTCTCAAATTTTTGAGGCCACTTTTAGGCGACGACTATCAAAACTTGGACAATTTCTGACTTACCTGCTCCTGCTCGAATATCTGCCGGGCCAGAAGAACCCCGTTTTGTTCCAGAGGGGACAGCTTATGCGGCATGGTAGTCGGGTCCACCCACTCGATGGAGAGGATTTCATGATTTTGAACAGCTTGACTTATAGCTTTGGCTACGGTGTGGGTATCGCCTAGCAAACGACAGTAGTAAACCAAGCCCAGACCCGAAGGGGTTGTATTTTTGATGATAGGGCCGCCTTGCTGCATGCACAGCACCAACTGTTTGACCTCGATGGCCAGCGCCAGTTCTTCTTCAACCTCCCGCCGGACGGTTTCCGCCGGGTCTTCGCCCCGTTCCACCCAGCCGCCGGGCAGTCCCCAGGGAAAATGCGGCCGGAAAACATGCTCCATCACCAATACCTGGCCGGCCTCGTTGAAGATAGCGCCCACCGCGCCCACGTAATGGCGGGGGACCACCAGACGCACCGCTACTGCCAGCAGCCAGCGCAGCAGCCGAAAACGTTGCAGCCAGCCGGCCAGTTGTTGCTTAAAAATCATTTCGGCCCAAGCAGCGGCTCGATGGCGGCCTGAAAAACCTCAAACGGCTGGCCGCCGACAATCAACTGGCCGTTCACATCAAAGGTAGGCCGGGTGCGAATCCCAAGCTGGCGGCGGCGGTCTTCCTGGCTTTGGACCAATTCAGCCGTGCGCTGCTCGTCAAGGCAGGCATTAAACTGGGCAGTATCAAGCGGAAGTTGAGCCGCCAACTTCTTGCTCACCTGGCGCACATCGCCGCTGTACAACATGCCCTGGTTTTCAAACAAAAGATCGTGCATAGGCCAGAATTTACCCTGTTCTCCGGCGCAGGCCGCTGCCTGGTGCGCCTGCCGCGAGCCTTCGCCCAGGTCTATCATGGGGTTAAAAACCAACTTGACCTGGCCGCTTTTGACATAGTTTTGCTCAAGCTGCGGTTCGGTTCCTAACACGTAGGAACGACACGTCCCTCACAGAAAGTCAGAATAATCAATGAGCGTCACCGGCGCTTCGGGGTTGCCCAGGTAGGGCAGGTTGTCGGCAGTTTTACCCTCGACGGTGAGCCAATCAACCGCTTCGAGCGGAGCCATGGCTTTGGTGGCGACTTCTGTTGTCGCCTCTACCGTGATAGGAACAGTCGGTGTAGACACTGCCAGCGGGGCCTCCGCAACCGTACTTCCGCAAGCGGCAACAATGAATACAATGGAACTTAACCAGAGCCAGAGCCAAAATCGCATAGCGTATAGTTTCTCTTTCCGGTGGAATTTACCCCTAAACTATAGCCTCAATCCAATTAATCGCCAAATGGATGAAGCAGTCACCCGGTTAAAAACAACAAAATCCTGCCCCCAAAGGTGGGCAGGATTTTGATAGATTGGCAGCAGGAAAGATGAGTTAGGGCAGGTAGAGAACCTGGCCTACAAAAAGCTGGTTAGGATTGCTCAACCCGTTGGCGGCAGCAATAGCCTCCGCGGAAACGCCATAGCGACGAGCAATGGAGTAAAGCGTTTCGCCGGCGGCAACGGTATGAGTTCCGGCCCCACCGGGCTGCATCGGCGCCCCATAGCCGGGATCAGGATAGGCGTTGCCATCTTGCCCAGGCTGAGGATACCCTTGACCGGGCTGCTGGTAGTAACCATCCTGTGACGGCTGCTGCGGATAGCCCTGGCCGGGCTGTTGGTAATAACCATCGGTGGGCGGTTGGGCATAGCCCTGGCCAGGCTGCTGGTAGTAGCCATCCTGGGGCGGCTGCTGTGGATAGCCCTGGCCGGGCTGTTGGTAATAACCGTCTACCGGCGGTTGCTGGTAGTAACCATCGGTCGGCGGTTGGGCATAGCCTTGACCGGGCTGCTGATAATAACCGTCCACAGGTGGCTGCTGTGGATAGCCCTGGCCGGGCTGCTGGTAATAACCATCTACCGGCGGTTGCTGGTAGTAGCCATCGGTGGGCGGCTGTTGGGGATAACCCTGGTTGGGGTTATAACCGGGAGCCGGCATCGCGCCATCGTAACCCGGAATAATCAGTGGTTGGCCTTCGTAAATAATATACGGATAAGCAATATTGTTGGCGCTGGCAATGGCTTCAACCGAAGTACCGTAGCGCATGGCAATGCTGAAGAGGGTATCACGAGAGGTCACAATATAAGCGCCAGCCGGCCCACCGGGAGCATACGGCACGGGTCCCGGCGCATATCCACTGTCAACGCTAGGGGCAGTATAGGTATCGTCCCCAGGAATATTCAACGTTTGGCCGATTTGCACGATGTCGGAAGTCAAGCCGTTGGCCGCAACAATGGCCTCAACCGAGGTACCGTACCGCTGGCTGATGCTGAACAGCGTATCGCCGGCCTGGACGATATAGTTACCACCTGAACTGGCTGCGGGGATGACCGGATTAGTGTCGCTGAAAGGAGGATTGGCCGCAATCGGACCGCCTTCGGGCAATGCTTCCGGCGCAGCGGCATCCACTACAATGGATTGAGAGGGGGCTTCGGCTTCCGCTGCCGGAGCACTCTCTTCGGCAGCCGGCTCCACTGCCCCTGAAGCTTCAACCGGCTGGGCAGGGGGGGCCACCAACTCAATGGGGGTCGTCTCCGCTCCGCTGGCCGCAGCCGCCGGGGTAGCGGTGGCCTGAACGCTAAGCACGGTAGGCACGGGGGTCGCTTCGCTCGCCAAAATAGTCTCTTCTGATCCCAGCGGGGCCAGGGTGGGGGGCAATGCTTCTACGGGACTCATATCCGAGACTTCGCTGCTGTCTCGCGCCAATTCACAGCCGGTCAATATAGAAATTAGGGCCAGCGCAAGCAGCAAATAATAAAGTTTGGGCCAGCTTCTCATAAAAGTCTCCTTTTGCCGAGTGGATAACATCAGTAATTCGACATAACTCTATATAACGTTACATAATATTATCATAGGTATAACATTACGTCAAGTTGTACTTCGGTCTTATTGATCGCTGGCAGATGGGGTCAAGTGGGCATAGGAAAAGGGCTGATTGAGCAGCCTGTGGCTTACGAAGTGGGGATAGAAGAGTTTGCCCAGAAAAAAAGGAGGGTTGGAAGGCCGGAAGATTGGTTAAAATTTACCCACCTCCCAGTCTTCTAACCTTCCTCCACTTTACTGAACCACCTCCTTCTCCCAAACCCATTCCTCAAACAGCGGAGCCAAATCGCAGGCGCAGTGCTGCTCGGCCAGTTGCTTGAAACTGTCACCGGTGGCAATGCCCCACAGGTTGGTTCTGTAATAATCGCGTATAAAGTTAGCAAAGGTTTCCTGGCCCATCGTTGCGGCCAACTGCTCGATAAACAGCGGCCCGCGCCCGTAGACAATGGCCCCGTAGCTGCTCTCATCATAAGCGGCTACCGGCAGGCCGATGGGAATATCGGCCCGGTTGACCCGCTGCCAGCGCCGTTCCAGCGAGCGGCGGAAGCCCGCTGCCCCCGCTTCGCCGTAAACATCCTGATAGTACAAAATGGTGGCATATTGGGCCAAGGCTTCGTCCAGCCAGGGTTCATCCACTTGGTCGTTGCCCACCTGGCTGTAAAACCACTGATGCGCGACCTCATGGGCCACTACACCTTCAAGCAACGGGGTCGTAGCTGAACCTCTGACTTCCCCCGCCGGGTCATACAAATCAATCAACAGGGCCACAATGCCCGGATATTCGACGCCGAGGGCAAAATTGGTGGTGCTGACCAGATCGAACTCGGTGAAAGGGTACGGGCCAAAACGGGTGTTAAAGCTTTGCAGAGCTGCTTCGGCCTGATCGAGCGCAATTTCGGCCCCGGCGACCAACTCGGTGGGGGCGTAGCTGTTGACGATGGTTTCGCCCACGGTGCGGCTGGTTACGGTATAACGGTCGCTGGCGACCAGGTAAAAATCGCGCACGGGGCCGGCGGCAAAGGTGACAGTCTGCTGCGCGTCGCCTTGCTCCCGGTTGATTTCACTGCCCGAAGCGATCAGGGTTTGGCTGATGGGCGCGGTGACGCGAGCCAGGTAAAAGCTGGCGTCGGCGTAAATCACATCGCCAATGTAAGGCGCAATCTCGACATTCCAACCCTCATCATCATAAACAGCAATCAGCGGGTAGAAATGGGCCAGGGCCAGCACGCCATCTTTGAAGGCAAACGTGCCGTAATTGCCGCCTTCTTCGGCGGGCACTTGCACGGCAAACTCCAATTGAAAAACCACCGACTCGCCCGGCGGCAGCGGCGGCGAGAGCGGCACACGCATGGCGCTTTGCTGCAATTTGTATTCCGGCTCAACGGCCAGCCCATTCACCTTAACCCCGGAGATGGTGGCTGAACCATCGGCCAGATTGGGAAACAGCCGAAAATGAACTTCGGCCAGCGACTCATCTTCGCGATTGGTGTAATGAACTTCCTCCCGGCCTTGCAGGTTGACCAGATCAGTACTCAGTTGGGCGTCGAGGTGATAGACGCTCGCGCCGGGCAAGTCGTCCAGCACCGCCTGCTCACCGGGAATCAGACCGGCCTGGAAGGACGACCGGTCGGCCCAGGTTATTTCAAAAAGAGAAGGATCAGGAAGCGATCCCTCTTCCTCGGCCGGGGCAGGTGATTCATCGCCGGTGGTGGCAGCAGTGCGGATAACTACCAGCTTGTCCGTACCCGACTCCGCGCCCCAAACCTCGCCGGGCCGGCCCAAAATCTGGCGCACATTGGCGGTCGGGCTGGGGATGGGGAAACTCTCAAACGTTTCGGTCGCCGGGTCGAAGCGCACCAGCGCATTGGCGGCGAAGTCGCTCAGCCAGACCATATCCTGCTCGTCCACGTAAACCGCATAAGGCAGCGGCTGCTCGCCGGGGAGAGGCCACTCGCGCCACTCACCGCCGGCCGGATCGTACCTCGCCACCTGCCCGGCCTGCCATTCACTGACCCAAAGCCGCCCTTGCGAGTCGGACCAGACCCGCCGGGCGCCCTGACCGGGGGTGGGTGGGTCAAGGGGGGTGGCTGCGCCGGTCGCCAGGTCAATGTGGGCAATATGACTGCCGGCCAGCGAGGCGTAATAGACATCCCCATCGGGCGTGGCATCAATGCCGTAAGGTCCGCGCCCGCGCGGGGCATTGAAGACCCGCATTTCGCCGCTGGTCGGGTCGAGCCGGCCATAAAAACCACTCTGCCCGGTGAACCAGAGCACGCCCTGGTTGTCGAAGGTGGCCGTGTTGAGATTGGCGTAGCCGGTGTCGGCGGGCAGGGGGAAAAGCTGGATCTCCTCGG
Organism: Anaerolineales bacterium; assembly: GCA_015075405.1. GTDB lineage: Bacteria > Chloroflexota > Anaerolineae > 4572-78 > J111 > DSQQ01. Next base: position 1,128,054 of record JABTUK010000001.1, on the reverse strand, counting down.
TCGCCGGGTCTACCCGCACGAGGGCGTTGAGGCCGCTGTCGGTAATCCAGGGCGCGCCGTCAGGCCCAACAATCACGCCGTGGGGCGCTGATCCCTGGCCCAGGGGAATGTGCCGGGTTTCGCCGGTGTGCGGATCCAGCCGGCCCAATTCGCCCGAGGCCTGGGCCGTATACCAGACGGCCCCATCCGGCGCGGGGGCCACATCGTGGGGGTGAGAGCCGGAGGGAACAGGGTATTCTTGAAGGGTCGGCTCAAAGGCTGCTACGGTGGGGACGGGTGAAGGTTCTGTGGTCGGGACGGGCGTTGCTTCCTGAGTGGGGGAAAGAGTTGGGGTAGGCGAAGGGGGCAATGTATTTTGAGGGGTTGGGGTTGGTTGAACCTCAACCGCCTGAACAATGGGAGTGGGTGGGACAGGGGTGGCGGTGGGCGTAGCTGCCGGGGGTGGACCGGCGCAGCCGAGCAGGAATGCGGTAAGCATCCCCACCCCGGTTGGCTTAAAAAGTGTACTCCAAATCGTTTGGCCTTGCTGCATGACTCGCTCCTTAGTAAACGTCTAAAATTTACTTCCCGTTTTGAGTTCCTACGAGTTCCTTTAGTTCCCTGGGAACTCATAGGCACTTAGGGGAACTTATTTTTGGACAGTCACTTACTTGTCTAATAATGGAACGAGATTCTACCTTAAGACCGGGCCAAAGGGAAGTAATTTTTTATTTTTGAGCGACGTAAACTACCCACTCATCGGCATCATATAAAGGCAGATGATCCCAGGCGGGATAAACGTCAACCGCAGCAAAACCGGCCTGATGCAGCATCCGGGTCATGGTTTCCACAGAGTATGTCTGGTCGCTAAGGGAAATTTCGGTCAACTGGCCGGTCTCCAGATGGACAATATAAAACCGCTCCAGCGATACTTCCTCTTCATCGTACCAGACGCGCTCGCCCAGATGCAGAAAGGGCCGGTCGCCCCATAGGCCGGTGTTATCGGTAAACCACCACTCGCTGCGCGTTTTGTCCACCCGATCTTGATTGAGCAGCTCGAGGCACAGTTTTCCGCCGGGCCTCAATGTCTGAGCCAGGTGGTCCAACAACGCCTGCGCTTCGGCTTTGGTGAATACGGCCAGTTGCCCATATAAAAAGAGCGCCGCATCGAATCCTGTTCCGGCCAAATCCATTCGACGCACATCCTGCTTCATAAAAGCGCAGCGAGCAGTCAGGCCCTCGCTCCGAGCCAAATCCTGAGCGTAGGCGATAGCCGCCGGGCTGAAATCTACTCCAGTCACCATGCAGCCACATCGAGCCAGTTCAACTGCATACAACCCCGGCCCGCAGGTCACATCCAACACCCGCATCCCCGCCGCCAGATTCAGCTTTGTCCACAGCCAGTCAAGCTGCGCCACTCGCTCGGCGGCAATGCGCGTGGCCGCCCCGTGCGACTCGTCCAGATGCTCGCGGAGCATGCGCTCAGAAAAATGGGGATCATCCCAGGGTAAATTTTTGGCCTCAGTCAAAGGGGTGGACAAATCGGGCCGGTGGTAAATTTTCCAGAGGGCTTCCGCCAGGGATTGGTTGACATGATTTGATTTTGATGTTGACATAGCGGCATCCAAACAAAAATTTTACTCCTGTGAAATAGACCGAGGACGGGAGACCGGGGACCGATGATAAATACCCGGTCATCGGTCCCTGGTCCCCGGTCATCACCGGCAAAAATTTTTCATCGTCGGTGTCGTCCCCAAGTGACTCTCCGACTCCTTACAGCGCATTTTACCAAAAACTTGATGATCGCCAAACTTGCCCATTTGCTCAGATTCTAACCTGATTCATACTACTTTCTTATGGAAATTATGAAAATTCTATGTTAGAGTAGGATTTGTCGCCAAATACGATCTCTTACTATCTGTTCCGCACCTCATCTTCCTAACCAGTACCAGACTTCCAAACAGAGCTGAACTTACAGACCTGTTATAGCCTCTAATATTACCTCACCCGGAGGGTCGCTCAACCCTCTATTATTGCTTTGTTGTCAAAAAGTTGAATAGCCAATGCTGGTTTGGGAGGGTTCTTTACCATGACTAAATATCGGGGATTTTTATCTATTTTCAGCCTACTGTTGCTGGTTTTCTTTGTGAGTTCGCTGGCCTGGGCCAAGCCGGATCAAAGTAAGCCATCCTTCTGGTTCAACCAGCCGCCCCCACTTCAGACCGATCCTGTCTCCACCGACGAAACAATCCTCGATGTTTTTATTACCGATGAGGGTATCTTCCCTCCGGTCCTGACCATCTCCCCCGGAATGACCATCCGCTGGACCAATCAGTCCAGCCAAACTCAACGCCTGGTAGGTAACAGCACTTCCAGCGCCACAACCATTTATCTCCCCCTTATCTTCAAAGCTTCAGACAATCAAAGCAGCAGTCCAGTCAGCAGTGAGAGTGCTAATTCCAGCAATATAACTGGTCAAGAAACCAACTGGCAAAGCGGCGAAATCTTGCCTGGGGATTCGTTTAGCCTTGTTTTTAGTCAATCCGGCGAATACCCTTATACCTTAATCGATTCACCCAGCCTGAGCGGAACGATTGTGGTAGAGATCTTTCAAGTAGCCAGTCTCAGCGCCTCAACCTTGATGGTAACAACGACAGACGATGAGCTAAACAATAATGACAAGTGTAGTCTCCGTGAGGCCATTATCGCTGCCAATACAAACAAGGCCACAGGCGCCTGCCAGGCGGGAAGTTCTTATGAAGACACTATTATGTTGGGAAGCGGCACGTATGTTTTAACCCTCCCCGGAAAGAACGAAGATGCCGCCGCTACCGGCGACCTGGATATCAAGAGCAAAATAAAGATTGTTGGGGCCAGCGACGGGCAAACGACCATTGACGCCAGCGGACTCTCCGACCGGGTTTTCCACATTCTTGGTTATGGCACTGCGACCATTTCTAAAGTTACCATTCAAAAGGGATCCAATTATGGCGGCGGCATTTACAATGTCGGCACGTTGACGCTCAACTCCAGCAATATACTGAGCAACACGGCTGGAAGCAGCTTTGGCGGCGGCCTTAAAAATGATGGCTATGCAACGGTCAACAACAGCGCTATTAGTGGAAATAGCGCTGATTATGGTGGCGGTGTCTTCAATAGAGGCACGCTAAGCCTTAATAATGTTACCGTTAGCGGCAATACAGCCGATCACGGCGGTGGTATCAAGAATCAAGGGACGCTAAAATTGAATAGCAGTACCATCAGCAATAACAGCGCTGCTGACGGCGGCGGCGTTTTTAACTTTAGCTATGGTCAAGTCAAATTTCAGAATACGATTATCGCCGGTAACACCGCCGCCCAACGGGCCGACTGTGCTTACTTTAGCACCGGCAGCCTGGGCTTCAACCTGGTCGGTAATGGTACCGGCTGCCCCACTGTGTCCAGCGACCTCAAGATTGATCCCGCCCAAATCTTTACCACTGTCCTTGATCCCCTCCAGGACAATGGCGGGAGCACACTCACGCACGCTTTGCGGTCTGGCAGTCCCGCCATTGACGCCGGTAATCCCAATGGCTGCAAGGATAGCAGCGGCAAACTCCTGCCGACCGATCAGCGGGGTAAAGACCGGGCGGTGGACGGCAATAATGATACTGTCATCCAGTGTGACATTGGGGCTTATGAGGCCGAGATAAAGGACCCGATCCAAACCGGCCCTATCTTCACCGTTAATACCACCGCTGATCCCGGCGACGGCCTCTGCACCGTGGCCGACTGCTCGCTGCGCGAAGCTATCAACGCGGCTAATGCCCGCGTCAATGACAGCCCTAGCCCCGATGAAATTCATTTCAATATTCCCAATGGCGGCCCGCAGACGATTTCGCCCACCACGACCCTACCTGCTGTCACCGATGCGCTGAAAATTGATGGCAGCACTCAACCTGGTTATGCCGGTGTTCCCATTATTACCCTCGATGGCAGTCTGGCCGGCCCCACAGCCAACGGCCTCGACCTCAACGCCGGGAACAGCGCCATCCACTATCTGACCATCCACAGTTTCAGCGGCGCTGGTATCCAAATCACAAGCGCAGTCAGTAAAACCACTATTCTCAGCAACACAATTTATAATAACGGAGGGTTAGGCATTGATCTGGGCGGCGATGGCGTGACGCCCAATGACGCCGACGACCCCGACGTGGGCGCGAACAACCTGCAAAACTTCCCCATCTTGACCGGGGCCTTTCCCCAGAATGGCGGGGGAACATTGATTGATGGTCTGCTTAACGGCACCCCTACAACCGCCTACACCCTCGAATTTTTCACCAATCCTACCCGCGACCCCTCTGGCTTTGGCGAAGGGCAGACCTTCCTCGGCAAGCTTCAAGTAACAACCGACCTGAGCGGCGACGCTAACTTTACCGGGGTTTCCTTCTCAACCAGCGTGCCCCTGGGTCAATTTGTCACCGCTACCGCCACCGGCCCCGATGGCACCTCGGAATTCTCTCAGGGTGTGCCAGTTGGCCTCAATAACGACTCCTGGCCGACGGCATTGCCTTTGACCCTCACCGGAGAGCCCCAATCAGCCTCGTTTGAGCAGTCCATTGACCTGTTGGGCCAATCCCGCTGGTACACATTTACCGTTCAGCCCAACAGCCAACTCATCGTCACCCTGACCAATCTGCCGGCCAATTACGATCTAACCGTATACAAGGACATTGCCGCCGCTTTCGACGACCTGACCTCCCCGCAAGATCTGATCCAATTGAACGCCGAGTTTGCCCCGGATGCCTTTGCCGCCGAAGCCTTTGCCCGCGGGGCGCGGACGCCGGATACCTTTGCCCCGGAGGCCTTTGCTGCCGAAGCCTTTGCCCCGGATGCCTTTGCCGCCGCCGCCTTTGCTCGCGGCGCGCGGACGCCGGACGCTATTGCTCGCGGGGCGCGTACCCCCGACGCTTTCTCGCCCGATGCCTTTGCCCCCGACGCCTACTCTCCTGACGCTCTGGCTCGGGGGGCGCGTACCGAAGACGACATCGCCCGTGGGGCCCGCACCGAAGAAGCTTTTTCCAGCGCCCAGACCCGCAGCCTGATCGGTATCTCCGCCTTTGAAGGCACGTCCGGCGAAGGCGTCCTGGTCAACACCTGGAACAACACCGGCAACTTCTACGTGCGGGTGCGCGGCCGCAACGGCGCGTTCAGCCCCGGCGATAACTACCGCCTTGAAGTTACTCTAACCACAAATGGCTGTGAGGCGGTCAGTTCCAACCTGCCTGCTACCAGCCTTACGGCTGCTGCCGGCAACTACCGGACCATCATTCTGGCGGACTGGAGCCGGATGGCTAACGATCCTGACCTGGCCGATTTGCAGGCCAAGCTGGCTACGCTGGCCGGGCGGCCAGAAGTAGCCGGCGTTGTAGTCAACGTGGGTAATGATGCCCGCGTGGCCGCGGCCAATGCCCAGGCTGATGCCAACATTGGGTGCCCCTACGCCAAAAATCTGGTAGCCGAGTCTATCAAACGTATCGTTGACCGCTACCGGGCGCCGCTCAACCCGCTCGAATACATCGTCATCGTCGGCAACGATGATGTCATCCCCTTCTTCCGCTACCCGGACAACGCCCTGTTAGGGCCAGAGGCAGAGTATGCGCCGCCGGTGTTCGATAGCACCACTTCCCAGGCCAGTCTGAAACTCAACTACGTGCTGGGCCAGGACGCCTACGGCTCGCAGATTGACATCTCCCTGCGGGCCAACGAGTTCCCCATCCCCGACCTGGCCGTAGGCCGTTTGGTGGAAACCGGCAAGGACATTATCACAGTAATTGACGCCTACCTGAGCACACCCGAGGGTATCGTCGCAACGCCAACCTCATCGCTGGTGACAGGCTATGACTTCTTTGACGACGCGGCCCAGCAGATTCGAGACCAGCTTGGTGCGGGCATCGGCGCAGACCCCGAAACGCTCATCACCCCGGCTACCGTATCGCCGCAAGATCCAAGCTCATGGACTGCCGACCAGTTACGGGTTGCGCTCCTGGGCAGCCGTCACGACATTATCTTCCTGGGCGGCCACTTTAGCGCCAGCAGCGCCCTGGCCGCCGATTACGAAACCCGCCTGCTCACCAGCGACCTTGCTTCCTCGTCGGTCTTCACCAATTCTATTATCTTCAGCATTGGCTGCCACTCCGGTTACAACATCGTCAACCCGCACGGCATCCCCGGCGTCACCCGTGAACCGGATTGGGCGCAGACCTTCGCTCAGAAAGGGGCCACCTTCATCGGCGGCACCGGCTATCAATACGGCGACACCGATTTTCTGGAATACAGTGAGCGCATCTACCTTGAATTTAGCCGGCAGTTGCGGGTTGGGACTGGGCCAGTCTCCGTTGGTCAGGCTTTGGTAGCCTCGAAGCAACTCTATCTGGCCCAAACCCCAGAAATTCGTGGGCTGCATGAAAAATCGCTGCTCATCTCCACCCTCTTTGGCCTGCCCATGCTGCGCGTTGACCTGCCCAACGGGCGCGGCCTTTCTAACCCAAGCTTTGGTGACTCGATTGGGAGCAATCCCACCCCGTTTGGCGCTGACCCCGGCAGCACGCTTGGCCTGGAGTATGCCGATGTTACGGTGACGCCCTCGCTCAACCAAACAACTGAGTTACTTACGGATGTAGCAAATAACTCGACGGTGACAGCTACTTATCTACGCGGCAGTAATGGCTTCGTCACCCACCCCCTAGAGCCAACCTTGCCGCTGGAAGTACGCACTATCAATGCCAATATGCCTCTGCGGGGCGTGGGCTTCCGCGGCGGCAGCTATTCGGAGCAGGAAGTTATCCCCCTGACCGGCGCGCCGACGACCGAGATTCGCGGCGTCCACTCGACCTTCTTTTCAGAAATTTTCTATCCCATCCAATTGTGGAGCGTGAACTACTTTGACGCGCTAACCGGTGGGCCTACTCGCCTGATCGTAACCCCGGCTCAGCATCGCTCGGTCTTGCCTGGCTCTGATGAAAATACGCTCCGAAGATTCAACTCGATGGATTTCCGCTTGTACTATAGCAACAACATCGGCGCTCCGGCGTTAGTGGCGGCCCCCTCTATCGTAGACATTTCAACCACGACAGGGACAGACAGCGTCGCCTTCCGCGTCACTGTCGTCGGCAGCCCTGCCGCCGGGATTCAGGAGGTCTGGGTGACTTATACGGCTACACAGGGCCCATTATTCGGCCAGTGGCAATCGCTCGACCTGATCCAGAACAGCACCGACTCGCGGGTGTGGGAACGTACGCTCACAGGCGTCAATCCACAAGACATCCGTTTTATGGTCCAGGCCGTCAATGGCGTGGGCCTGGTCAGCCTGGACACGAATTTGGGCGCGTATTACATCCCCGGCTTCGACGCGGCTAATGTGCTACCCACCGCCCTGCAATTGGCTAATCCTGGCAGCTCTGGCCGCTACGGCGAGTCCCTTTCCCTTAGCGCTGTACTCACCAGCAATAACAGCCCCGTCGGCGGGCAGCTTGTCACCTTTGGCCTCGGCTCTCTCAGCGCCCAAGGGGTGACAGATAATAATGGTCAGGCTACAGCCACTATTCCCTTGTTGGCTCTCCCCGGTGACTACGCCGTAACGGCTTCCTTTGGCGGAGGGATTGTCCCGGGGGTAATCACCCCGACAGTATATACTCCGGCGGCAGCGGAACAGTTTACCTTCACCATTAACAAGCAGAACACATCCCTCTCGCTAAGCCCGTCTCCTGCCAGCGGACATCCCAAAGATAAGGCGCTCATCGTCGCCACTTTAACAGACATAAATGGCCGGCCGCTCCGCGAACAAACCATCTTCTTTAGGGTGACGGGGAGTAGTTCGTACAGTGAGACGGTTATTACCGATTTCTCCGGGCGCGCGCCCCTGGGCAATCTACCTTTGCCTTTTGGCGATTACACGGTTGAGGCTATCTTTGGCGATACCATTACCCTGGATACCGGAACCCTGAACCTGGTAAATGACCGCTACCTTCCCTCCTCAGCCACCGCCACCCTCTCCCTGGTCAACCAGACTCCTGTGGCGAATGATGATACCTACAGTGTTGCCGAGGATCAGCCCCTTAATGTGTCCGCCCCCGGCGTGCTTGGCAACGACAGCGATGGCGATGGCGATCCACTCACCGCGGTCAAGGTCAGCGAGCCCATTTCCGGTACTGTGACGCTCAACGCCGACGGTTCTTTCACCTACATCCCGAACGACAACTTCTATGGGACCGACACCTTCACCTATAAGACCACTGACGGCACGTCCGACTCCAACATTGCCACAGTGACCATCACCATAACGCCGGTCAATGATGCCCCGAAAGCTTTCGATGATGCCTACAGTGTTGATCAAGACAAGAAATTGATTATTGCCGCGCCGGGTGTGCTGGCCAATGATACCGATATCGACTCCCCTACCCTCACAGCCATATTAGTGAGCGGCCCCACCCACGGCGCCCTAACCTTGCAGGCCAATGGCGCTTTTACCTATACGCCAACTTCCGGTTTCTCTGGCAGCGATACTTTTACTTACAAAGCCAACGATGGAGATGCAGATTCTAATGTGGCTACCGTTGAGATCACGGTCAAGTCTACAATTCCAACCTGCTTGGGGGCTAAAGCTTATCCGGAAGTTATCTGGACGCCCAATAACAAATTCAAATCAATAGCCATCAAAGATGTCAAGTTTCCCAATACACCATTTACCACCTTTGGCGGAAGCTCTTATGGCGATAAAGTGACTATCAAGGTCCTCGCCATCTTCCAAGATGAGTTGGTCGGAACAGATAAAAATAGTCCGGATGGCCTGGGTGTCGGTACGGCTACCGCTCAAGTCCGCGCCCAACGTGATGGTACAGGCAATGGCCGGGTTTACCACATCAGTTTTATGGCTACTTCCCAAAAATATGGCTCTTGCTCTGGTGAAGTACGCGTCGCTGTGCCTCATGATCAAAGTGGCGAAGTTGATTTTAACGCCATTGACGGCGGCGCGCTGTATGACTCAACCCAGAAGAGTAACTAGGGGATAAAAGAGGAGCAGCTTGTTCCCAAACTCAATTTGAGAACAAGCTGACAATCCTCCCGCAGGTTTAAAAACCTGCGGGAGGATTGTGGGTGAGGGGCTTAATCCGTCTGAAAGGCGTAATCTATTGCCTCTTCCAGTGATAAAGCTCGGCCCTCAGCTACCACTGAAGCCGCTACTGCTTCACCTAAATCTTTACGTGCTGCTTCAAGCACTTTTTCAAAATTAGCTAATTCGGTCGGGGGGAGGGGCGCTCCAATTTGCTGACGTAGTTCCTCCATGGCCCCGGATAGCCGCAAGGCCCGTTCGGCCTGACCTTGCAGGGCCGCCAGACTGCCAATATCTTGCAGCAAATAAGCAATCCCCTCTCGATCGCCCAGCCCCCGGTTAATGGTCAAGCTCTCCTCGTACAATCGCCGGGCTTCGGCATAATTACCCTGGGCACGGGCCACATTTCCCAAATTATTAAGGGCAATGGCTAACATAAGCCTGTCGCCAATCTCTCGCTGGAGACCGATGGCAACCTCTAATTGGGTGCGGGCAGATTCATAGTCACCCTGGTCCAGGTTCAAATAGCCCAGATTGTTGAGAGAGGTGGCAATAGCCCATTGATCTTTTAATTTATAACGAATATCCAGGCTTTCTTCGTAAAGCGCGCGGGCAGCTTCATAATCGCCCCGGTGATGGGCCACCAGCCCCAAACTATTGAGCAAATTAGCAATCCGAGGTTCATCCTGTAATTCACGGCGAATCGTCAGGCTTGCCTCGTAAAGCATATGGGCGGCTTCATAATCACCCTGACCATCGGCCAGATGCCCATTGTAATGCAACACTTGAGCCACTCCAGCCTGATTGCCCAATTCCTCAAAACCGGCCTTGGCCCGTTCAAACCAGGCCGCCGCTTCTGTATACAAGCCTTGTTTTCGGAATAATTCGCCAGTTAGAGTTTGGCACCAGGCCTGGGCCGACTGATCTCCCAGTTGCTCGGCCAGTTGTAGCGCTTGCTGTAACAGATTACCGGCTTCATTCCACTGCCCCACCAGTTGCAGCACCTCGCTCAACTTAAGCATTACTGCCACCCGCTCCGGTTGGGGGAGGAGGGGTAAAACTCGCTCATAATAGCTAATAGCGGCTTCATTGGCATAGTTCGCTTGAGCAGCCTCGCCGGCCTTGCGCAGATACTCCCGTTTTTTGGCCTCATTCTGGCTGCGTTCATAATGAAAGGCCAACAAATCAATAAATTGCTCAATGCTTTGGCTGTAAGCCCGCTCAATAAACCAGGCTAACTGTTCGTGCAGGATAGCCCGTGTGGCGTAGGGTAAGCTCTCGTAAGCCACTTCTTGCGTGATAACATGTTTAAAAAGATAGGTTAGTTCCGGTTCAGGGGTGTCCATGGGGATCAAATCGAGCTGACTCAGCACATCGAGATCGGCCTTGATCCGGTTGGGTTCACCCAGTTCCGGGTAGACGCCCCACAGCCAGGCCGCTCTAAACAGGCGACCTATCACACTGGCTACTTTGACCATGCTTTTTTGGCTCTCGCTGAGACGGTCAATGCGGCTGAGAATCAAGCTGTGCAGGCTGTTGGGTAAATCAAATTGTTCCAGCGCTTCGCTATCGTGAGGGTCCAATCTCTGATCGTGGAGGAAGTTTAATAGTTCTTCGATGTAGAAGGGATTGCCCTGGGCGCGAGCCGTGATACGCTCGACCAGAACATGCGGCAGTTCAGCCTGCGCGCCAAAAAATTGATGCAGCTTGAGGGTGATGAGTCGTTCCGCCTCCTGCTTGGTAAAATCGGCCAGGGTTATTTCGGTAAAGTGAGGCAGTTGGCTCACTCGGGGCGCTTGCAGGCGCTGTAGTTCCGGGGGGCGCATGGCTATCACCAGTAGCACCGGCAAATCAACGATAGCCCGCCCTACTTCTTCCAGCAAATCGTGCGACAGCGGATCGAGCCAGTGACAATCTTCCAGTATCAGCAGCAAAGGGGTTTTTCTAGCCCGGGCGCGCAGACAATCTACCAGTAGCGCTTCCAGCGAAGATTTCCGCAGCTTGGCGTCAAAAGAGTGGGTCAGCTCATTATCGGGAATGGGTATGTTGAGAGCGACCCCCAACAGCGGCAGGCGGGGCGCCAGGGCCGGATCAATCAACTTGAGCTGCTGCTCCAATTCGGCAATCTGCTCTGGCGCTTCGCGGATGGAGTCGAGGTGGAAGAAGCCCCGCCAAATGGAATGCCAGACCAGGTAGCTGATGTTGGTACCGTAAGATTGGCACTCCCCGCCATAGGCAGCCAGCTGATAATCATTGACCAGACGGACAACCTCGGCCACCAGGCGAGATTTGCCCATGCCGGCCTCAGCCGTAATACCGACGATCTGGCCGTGTCCGGCCAGGGCCAGGCTCAATTTCTGCCCAATCAGGTCCAGTTCGGCTTCTCGCCCGACCATCGGCAGGGCATAAGTTGGCTCTTGCAAATGGATGGCCTGTCGTTCTTTGGGTCCGTTCAAACTAAACACCTTGACCGGTTCGGCCTTGCCTTTGACTTTAAGCAGAGGCAGGCTATCCCAGCTAAAGGTATCGGCGACCGGTTGGCGAGCATTAGCGCTAACCAGGATTTGTCCAGGGGCGGCGGCTTGCATCAGGCGGGCGGCTAAATTTACATCATCACCCATCACGCCGTAGGTACGACGCATAGTTCCGCCATAAGCCCCGGTATAGATTTGGCCCTGGCTGATTCCAATTTTAACATTGCTAATAAAATTGAGGGCGATGGGTAAGTTGCGTAATTCCAGCGCCGCGGCCGCGGCCCGCCGGGCGTCGTCTTCATGAGCAATGGGCGCGCCAAAGGCCGTGTAAAGATAACTGCCTTTATCGCCTACGGTTAACTGGAGGAGATACCCCTCGTAATGGGCCAGAATGGTTTGCACCCAACAAATATAGGCGTCGAGTTTGGCTCCGGCTCGCTCATCCCCGTCAAAATCAATCCCATCAAAACTCAAGAATAGCACTACGGCCGGGCGCAGTTCGGCCAGAAACTCGCCTTTGCCCGCTTGAAGCCGCTCGTAAACCGGCGGCAAAAGCCAGGGACGGATCTGCTCCTCGGAAAGGGTATCGGCGGCAAAAGTGGGCCAGGGGGTCGCTTCTACCTGAAGCTCAGGCAACAAACGGCTAACCACGCCGAAGCGTTCGCCGCTTTCCGGTTCGTCCCGCCATTCAGACAGGTCAAGTTGACCGCCCAGGCGGGCCGCGGTTTCAGTGTCAACCACCACTTCGCCTTTGTTGGCATGGTGTTCACCCGCCGCCATACGATCCAGCGTTGCCCCGGCCAGCACGTCAATATATTGTATCTCCGGGTCGCCAATCAAAAAGCGGCGAACCGGGCCAACTGCTACGGCCGCTTTCATCGCCAGCGAGACCGTGCCAGCGCCGGGGATTTCGAGAGCGGCGAATTGGGCCATGGCGCGCTGCATATCCAGGCCGCAGGCGGTGGCGCGGCGGCCATCATCGCCGTCAAGCCAGCAGGTAACAGCGTCGCCGCTGAGCGCAATGACGCTGCCGCCATAACGGTGAACTTCGGACACCAGGGCATCGTAGATACGGTTCAATTGGCGAGTCAATTCTTCGGGACCGCGCCGGGGGCCATACGCTTTGAGCATGGCTTCGGTCAGCGGGGTAAAACCAGAGACATCGGCAAACAGGGCGCTGCCCTGGGTACGGTCGGGCAGGCTGACGCCGGTGGACAGCGCCAGACAGCGATCCATTGGAATGTAGGCGACTTTTGACTCCATGTTATATCTCCCCCAAGAGATACAACTATCATAACACAGAAGGCTTAAGAGTAGAATGGTAATAACAGGCTATTGAGGGGACAATTTTTAATATTAATCAATCGGATACGCAAAGCAAACTGGCGGGTAATTTAGCGCCGGGCTGCGCCAACTGGATTCTCGCAGTTACCCCCGGCTTATGATACAATATCTCTTGCTAAAATCATCTGGGGTTTTGATAGTTTTTGTTGCTTGACCATGAAAGTAATGCAACTCCATCAACCCGCTCCCATTGGTACGTCGCCCCTTCGCGCCGTCGAGGTTGACCCACCCCAACCCGGCCCTGGCCAGGTGCGGCTGAAAATCCAGACCTGCGGCGTTTGTCACACCGACTTACACCTTGTCGAAGGTGATTTAAGCCTGCCTCGCCTGCCGACTGTTCCCGGCCATCAGGTGGTGGGGGTGGTAGATATGGTGGGTGAGAGCGTCACGCTGCATCAGCCCGGCGACCGGCTGGGCGTACCCTGGCTGTACCAAACCTGCGGCCGCTGCCGCTTTTGCCGGACGAATCGGGAGAATTTGTGCGAACAAATCCGCTTTACCGGGCTGCACGCCAATGGCGGTTTTGCCGAGTATATGCTGGCGGATGAGAAGTTTGCTTATCCTATTCCTCCGATTTTCAGCGATGTCGAAGCCGCGCCTTTGCTGTGCGCGGGAGTAGTGGGCTACCGCTCACTGCGGCTGAGCCGGGTAAAGCCGGGACAGCGCCTGGGTTTGTATGGCTTTGGCGCGTCGGCTCATTTGGTGCTGCAAGTGGCCTGTCATTGGGGGTGTGAAGTATTTGTGTTTACACGAAAGGAGCATCACCGCCAATTGGCCCGCTCGCTGGGCGCGGTTTGGGCCGGCGGGGCTGAGGATGACCCAGGCGTGGTGATGGACAGCAGCATTATCTTTGCTCCGGCAGGTGGGCTGGTCCCCCTGGCTTTGCAGCGACTGGACCGAGGCGGCACGCTGGCCCTGGGCGGCATTCACATGAGTCCCATCCCCGAAATGCCTTATGATTTACTGTGGCATGAGCGGACGCTCCAAAGCGTGGCTAACAGCACCCGCCAGGATGTACGGGACTTTTTGCAGGTGGCGGCAGAGATACCGCTCAAACCTGAAACCGAACTGTTTCCCCTGGAGCAGGCCAACGAGGCCCTGCTGCGGCTAAAGCAGGGCCAAATCAACGGTGCGGCAGTATTGGAAGTGAAAGAATGAATATAAAGTCGCTCTTTGCTTCTTCGATTCGAGAAGAGTTTTCGTCTCAACAAACTCTGACCCTCATCGGCCTGGCCGGGCTGGCCACGCTGCTGATCGCTTTTATTCCCTGGCTGGGCTGGCTGAACTACCCGTTCCGCTTGCTGCTGACCCTGGTCCATGAGTTGGGGCACGGGCTGGCGGCGCTGCTGACCGGTGGAGAGTTCAGGGGCTTTGTGGTCTATCCCAGCGGGGCGGGGTTAGCTTACACGGCCGGCGGCTGGCGCTGGGTGATTATCCCGGCAGGGTACGTGGGGGTGGCCCTGTTTGGGGCGGTTTTGATTTTGCTGGGTCGGAGCCAGTGGTGGAGCCGCCTGGCTCTGGGTCTCATGGGAGCGGCTATGATCTGGCTGTCGTTGTGGTATGGCGTGCCCACCATACTTTCGATTAGTTTGCCGATTGGCCTTTTAACCACCCTGAGCGGGCTGGTGTTTGGCGGCTTTTTTGTCTGGGTGGCTTGGAAGGCTACGCCCGGCTGGATTATTTTCCTGCTCCACCTGCTGGCCATTCAGGCCGGGCTGACCGCTTTTTCTGATTTGATGACGGTGATGGGGCTGTCGCTCAATTTCTTTAACGCCCCGGCCAACGATGCCCGCTCGATGGCCGAACTGACCTTTATCCCGGCGATTATCTGGGCGGTGCTGTGGGCAGGTCTGGCGGCGATATTGATCGGCGGGGCAATTTGGGTGACGTGGGGAGCGGGAGGCGAAGAGAGGTGAGGCGAGGAGACGTGAGGCGAGGAGAAAAAGGAACTGAGGGAACTTGTAGGAACAGAGGTTAAATCGTAGCGGTGAGAGTTATTATCACCAGTGGTCTCGACCTACTTCGTTTAACTCTCTGCAAATACCCAAAGTGGTAAAGATTCGCGGTAACGCAGCCATTCGACTGGGATACCTTCTATTCCGACATAGGCTGCGACGATACCACCAACCATAGCGCAATTGGTATCTATATCTCCCTGACCACTGGCAGTCAGCCAGAGTGCTTCCTCGTAGTTATCAAGATGCTGCGCGGCACACCAAAGAACAAAGGGGACAGTATCTTGGGCTGAAATCCCTGAACCATTCCCCAATACAGCTACAATCTCCCATACGGATTTATCTATTAATAGGGTACGGGCCAACGCTACACCCTGGCGCACTTTACTTTCCGGGATTGAAGGGAGCACCAGGTCCAGAAAGTCCCGCCCTTTTGGGAGAGGATTATTATTACGCAAGCGCCAGGCCCAGGCGGTAGCCACTGCCACAGCAATTGCCCCAGCTACCGCTTCAGGGTGGGCGTGGGTAATCTCTGTTGAACGGCGAGCATTTTCAATAACAGCCTCTAAATTATCGGCAAAATAAGCGCCCACAGGCGCCACTCGCATGGCTCCGCCATTACCAAACGAACCCTGCCCCCCAAAGAGACTACGGGCGGCTGACTTCCAGGGTTCTCCTGCCTGGAGTCTGGGTAGCAGCTTATACATCGCCGGGCCATAACCCCGTGTTCGCTCAAAACGGTGGGCAAAACTGCGGGCCAGATGATCTTGTTCAATCTCACCGAACTGGCGCAAAATTTCAACAATAGAGAGCGCCATTTGGGTATCGTCAGTATAAGTCCAGTGCGCTCTAGGCAGTATTCGTTGGGCCAGCATCGTTTCTAATGAATGCAACGAGTGCCGGGCAAATCCTTGCAAAAAAAGGCTTTCTCCAAATGCGTCACCTACGGATAACCCCTCAAGAGACCAGCGAGTGCGAACAAGAGGATTATCGGGTTGAGTGTTCATTTTCCCTCTTAAGTTCAAGTAGCGTGTCGTAATCTCCGCCTCAGTTGTAGATCTCCCAAACGCCCTCGCCGTCCATGATCCGGCGAATTTGGTCGGGGAAGCGGTTACGGTTGAGGGGTTTGCCCAAAAAGCCGTTGAAACCAGCTGCCTGGGCTTTGGCGATTTCGGTGCTGGCATCACGGGCCGTTACGGCTACGATAGGGACGTTTTTGAGGGCCGGTTCTCGTTTGAGTTGGGCCAGCACTTCGTAACCGTCGCCATCGGGCAGGCCCAAATCCAGAAAGATCATATCCACTTTAGTCATTTTTTTAGCCCGGTCTACCGCATCACGGGCAAAACGCTCCATCACAGTGCGGACGCCAATCCGGCGCAGCATCACCGATAGAATCGCCAGGCCAGAGGCGTCGTCTTCTACCACCAGGGCAATATAATTTTGAAATTTTTCGCTGCTCATCAGAAATCCTCTTTGTTTTGAACAATGGTTGCAAAGGAAAGAATTGGCTTGATATTCGTGGTGAGTGAAATTTTACGCGCCACGCACCACGTTTTAGCTTTTAACCGGCAGAACTATCGTAAAGGTTGTCCCCTGCCCCACCCGGCTTTCAACCTCGAGGTAGCCCCCATGCAGCTCCACCAGCGATTTGGTGATGGGCAGGCTCAAACCCACGCCAGTATGTTCAAGGCGATCGGTTAAGCCTTCGCCGGTAAACTGTTGAAAAATAGTGGGCAGCAGTTCCGGGCTGATGCCCCGGCCCGTATCGGCCACCTCAATGACGACATGCCCATTGTTGGTATAAGCCTTAAGCCAGACAGCTCCGGCTTCGGTAAATTTAGCCGCATTTGAAAGCAGGCTCGAAAAAATCTGGCGGAGCCGCAGCCGGTCGGCCAAAACTTCGGGCAGAGTCGGGGCCAGATCGGCCGCCAGTTGCACCGGTTTACCCTGCAACTTTTCAGCCACACTGGGCAGAGTTTCGGCAATCAACTCGGACAACTTAACGGGTTGGAGCTGCAAGGTCATCTGGCCTGCTTCTATTTTACTCATATCCAGAATGTTGTTAATTAGCTTGAGTAATTTTTCCGCGCCCTGGAGGGCCTGACCGAGCAAAGCGGCCTGCTCGGGGTTGAGCGGGCCGGTATCGCCGTCAACCACAAAACCAATGTAGTTAATAATCCCATTAAGAGGGGCGCGCAGTTCGTGGGTCACATTAGCCAAAAATTTACTTTTCAAGCGGGTCAAGGCTTCAGTAGCGCGGATAGCCCGGTCAAGTTCCAGACTCCACAAAGCCAGGGCCAGTTGTTTTTGCAAATCCATTAATATGGATTGCTCCCGCGGCGTAAAATCCTCGCCGTTAATTTTGGTTCCAAAATAGAGAGTACCCAGCGAGACATTGTTGACCTTGAGCGGCAATTGCAGAGAATAGGGACTGTGGGGCCGCCCCTCAAGCGTAAGTTCGGCGCTGCGCAGCCGGAAGTCACCCGGAATATTCCAGCTTACCAAAGCCTCCAGATCGTGCCGCGACTTTACTTTGAGTAACTCCTGTTGAAACAAGCGCAACCCAATCTTAAAATCCTCAATACTGCCATAAAGCCGCTGTTCCAAACGATAGCGAACGCTCCCATAAACCGGGCGCAAAATAAAAAAGCCGGCCGCGGTCAGGAAAATAGTGGTAAGATCGTCATAACGAACAAAATCAAGATTAACGGTCGTGGCATTGATCAAGGCCAGGAGCAAAAAGTAACTCACCAGGGCAGCACTGATGGCTCCCAGGTAAAGCGGGCGCAATTGCTGGCTGCGTTTCAGATCAAACATCTGATAGCGAATGGTGGCCAGCGTGACGGCAACGGGTAGACCAATCAGACCGTAACGCTCTATAGTTTCAAAAATGAGGGTGCGATTTGAGAAATCTAACAACAAATTCAGCGTTACTGCCAGAAAGGTGGGCAGCGCCAACCCCACCCATAACACCTGAGCCTGCTGTCGGGCGATGGTCGTTTCGGCCTGCCAGGCGGCATTTAGCAGCAACGCGCCCCCGGCAACCCCATAAACGGCGGTGTAACCGTTGAGAAATTGGGTAAAATAGCCGGTTAATTCGGGGCGACTAATCAAGGTAGGTAAATAAACCAGGGTGGGCAGGATGGGCAGGTACAGCAGCGGCAGCAAGGCAGGCCACGCTTTTAAAGCCTGGCGCGGATAAGGAAAGACCAACAAAAAGTGTAGCAGCAGCGGCGGCAGCAGCACTTTGCCAATCAATGCCCCAAAAAAAGTTACATAAAAAAGCCAGCCACCCACAAAATCGGGCAGACTGACCAGGGCGTAAACCAGGGCCACACTCCACAGGCTAAACAAGCGAACCTGGACAGCATTTGGCTGCCCATAAGAGGCAATGATAGCAGCAATCAGGCCGAGCAGGGCAAAAAAAGCCGGGATGACCACCAACTGCAAAAAATCTTGCCCGGTAAAGCGAACCACCGACAGGGCCGCTTTGGCAATATCACCCGCGGGGCTTTTCAGAGAATAGTTAATCGGTTGGCCGACTTTTTGCCGCCGAATATAGTGAATAAGCTGTTCGGAGGAAAAAACGGTTTGACCATTCACACTGAGGATCACATCACCCTCGGCCAATTTGAGGTTGCGGATGGTTGGCTCGCGGGTTTCCCAGCCGGGCAAATTGCTTTCGGTAATAACCCGGTTTTGGTGCAGGAACCCGGCAAAAGGCCGGCCGATCCACTGCCAGCTAAGGCCAAAATTAAGCAGCAGCCAAGCCAAAGCCAGCCCCATGCTGCCCATCTGGAATCCATACCAGAGCTTATCAAAAGATAGACCAGAATGATTTATCTTCATCGTCAAAACTAGCCCACTACTAAGAGCCTATCCGAAAAAGGGCAGGTTGACATCTCTATGCCAGCCGGTGACGCATAGGGATGCGTCACCTACGGGGTTATTCGGATAGGCTCTAACTTACCCGGACTGAGGAGGCCGGCTTTCCATTCGCCGTCACCTTACTTCCATTTTCCGGCTTTAGGGTTGAGAGAGGCAAGGTAAAGGTAAAGGTGCTGCCCCGGCCCGGCACGCCCTCACTCTCGACCCAAATTTTACCACCGTGCAGTTCTACCAATGCTCTGGTTATAGACAAACCCAGGCCCGTGCCTAAATGACGCCGGCGATCAAATTGAAGCTGCTGCCGGTGAACCAACTGCCGATAATCTTCAAAAACCAGCGGCAAACTCTCCTGCGGTATACCAATACCGGTATCCTTAATGCTGACCCAAACCGTATTGCCTCTAAGCCAGGCCCGCACCCGGATAGACCCCTCCTGGGTAAATTTGATGGCATTGGAGAGTAAATTGAGCAAAATCTGGCGAACCCTCAGACGGTCGGCCATGACCGGGGGCAGGTTATCCTCAAGCTCTACGGTCAGGCGCACGGCCTTTTTTTGCAAGGGATTGTTGACCAGCGGCAGTGTTTCTTTGATTACCTCCGGCAAACTCATCACTTCCGGCTGCAGCGTCAATTGGCCGGTCTCAATTTTGGTAATGTCCAAAATATCGTTGAGGAGATTCATCAAATATTCCGAACCTTCCACCGCCCGGTTGAGATATTCGGCCTGGGTCTCGGTAATTTCGCCCAAAACCCCATCGGCGACCAGGCCGGTAGAATTGATGACCGTGTTGAGGGGGGTTCTAAGTTCGTGGGAGATGTTGGTCAGGAAGTTAAGTTTCAACTGGTCGGTCTTTTCGGCCGCTTCACGGGCTTCGGCCAGTTGAATACCCGACAAAACCAGCGACACCTGTTCTTGAAGCTGTTTTAAGGCTACTTGTTCGCTGTAGCCAAAAGAGCGCCCTGAATGCTTGCGACCGATGGTTAAAAAGCCCAGGGAACGAGTCCCCATTTCCAGAGGCAACGTTATTGTTTTGACTGTTTCCAGCCGGGGCTGCGGTTGCAGGTAAACTTCTTCCACCTGCAACCAGGCCGGAAGCTGCTGATCGAGAAATTGCTTTAGCCGCTCTCGGTTATCAATCTCCGTCAGCCGGTGGCAGATAGCGTCAATCTTTTCCTTAAAATTGGCCGTGTCGGGAAAAAACAGCCGGTCAACCACCTGCTGCGTCCCAACATAGAGGAGGCGCAGCAGCAGCAGCGTTAGCAAGGTGGTCGTAAAAACAGCCAGGCTGCGGTTAACTTCTTGCAGCAGCAAACTGGCAAACCAATAAATGAGGGAAAAAACTGTGATATAGGTAAAAACCAGGGCCAGAGCAAAACCGCCCCAAATCAAAACCAGCCGCCTGATTTCCCAGCCGGTGCTAATGTTGGGCAAGGACAGCCACTGACGATTTTGGTGGGGCAAATGACGAGCCATGTGGGTTTTTAAGTCCTACAGTCTGCGCGATTTTTACGCACTTAGATAATAGCACAAAATGGCTCGATTGGCGGTTACAGATTGGTTAAGAGAAATGACTTCTGAACTGCTCTCGCAGTTCTGGATTGCGACGAATTTTTTGCTTCAAAACCCGTGTAAAAGCAGGACCCCAAACCAGCGGAGTCATTCATCTAACTAACTCCGCCATCAGCTCATCCACTGTGCCCCGGCGTACCTGACCGATCCGGTAAGCCTGGCGAGTTTCCGCTACTTCTTCCACCAAACGCTCCCCGCGTTGCTCCACCAGGCGGCGATAGATAATTTTCAAAAGCTCAGCCTGGTCTTCTGGAGATAATTGTTCAACCATTTCTAAGGCTGTTTGCAAAGAGGAGGTCTTTGTAGCTATCATTTTTATACCCCTTATTTTTAATTGCACAGTCTGATTATAACACAAATCGAGCCTGCTGAATACCTTAAAAATTCCTTATCTTATCTCCATAACCACCGCAATTATGGCTCAAACTTTTCAAAGTATGGTATAATACAAGGTAGAATAAAAACATTTGTTCTTTTTTCCGCGCAGCCTCTACTATAAAATCCTATGCCAGCCAAATTTGCTCTGGTTTTTACTTCTATTGCGACCAGTCACTTGCGAGCTTTTACCAAATTTGAGCAGCGCCTTATTGTTGAGGCTATTGAGCAGCAATTACTGTACGAACCCACCCAAGAAACAAGAAATAAAAAGCCTCTGCGCGATAATCTGATATCCGATTGGGAGTTACGGGTGGGAAAGTATCGCATATTTTACGATGTGATTCTTGAAGAAACCCCAAAAGTGGTTAAAGTAAAAGGTATTGGACACAAAGAGCATAACATTTTATATCTCGGCGGAAAGGAAGTGCAGCTATGAAAATCATCGAATTGGATCAATCCCAACCCACCCTCTCCGAACTGGTCAATATGGCCCGGCAGGAATTGGTGATTCTCCGGGGGGCCACTGGTGAATTTTTTGCCTTGTCGCAGGTAGATGAATTTGATACCGAAGTGGAACTGCTTAAAAACAATCCCGAATTTCTGGCTTTTTTAGACCAACTCTCCCAGGAAGAGGGTACGATTTCCCTTGAAGACCTCAAAAAAGAGTTAAATTTAGTTGAATGACGACGAGGTGTTAGATGGGCGACTTTGTTCACCTGCACGTACACAGCGAATACTCCCTGCTCGACGGCCTGGGCCGGACCGACCAACTGGCCAAGGAAGCGGCTCGATTGGGGCAGCCGGCCCTGGCTCTGACCGACCACGGGGTGATGCACGGGGCGATTGAATTTTTCCGCAACTGCAAAAAGCAGAACGTCAAGCCGATCATCGGCGTGGAAGCCTACCTCACCCCGCATGGCCGCAGCATGCGCGATCGCGACCCCCAGAAAGACAACGTTCGCCACCACTTGCTGCTGCTGGCCCAGAACATGACCGGCTACAAAAACCTGCTCCAAATTTGCAGCGACGCCCAGATGCAGGGCTTTTACTACCGCCCCCGTATTGACGCCGACTACCTGGCCGCCCACGCCGAGGGCCTGATCTGCACTACCGGCTGCATGGCCGCCGAAATTCCGGCGCTGCTGGTTAGTAACGAGGGCCGCCCGCCGCAAGAAGAAAAAGCCCTGGAGCGGCTGCGCTGGTATCTGGACGTGTTTGGCCGCGACCGTTTTTACGTGGAACTGCAAGAACACAGCATCCCCGAACTGACCCGCATCAACAAAACCTTGTTCGATTGGGCCGGACGGCACGAAATCGGCCTGCTCGTCACCAACGATGTTCATTACGTGACCGAGGCGGAGGCCAAAGCGCACGATACCCTTTTGTGCGTCCAGACCGGCTCGCTGATTAAACAGCCCAACCGCATGAAAATGTCCGACGGCAGCTATTATCTCAAAAGTTTGGACGAGCTAAAAGCCATTTTCCGCCCCCTGGCTGACCTGCCGGAAAGCGCCTTTACCAACTCGCTTAAAATTGCCGAGATGTGCGCCGTAGATTTGGAAGACAGCAGCTTCCACCTGCCCGAACTGCCCACCGAGCACCTGCCCGACGAGGTCATGCCGCGCCAATTCAAGGAAACCAAAGATTACCCCGGCTTCCTGCGCTATCTGACCGAAAAAGGGCTGGTTGAAAAATATGGCGACCACGCTCACTCGCCCGAAATCCAGGCCAGGATGGAGCACGAACTCAACATTATCAACAGCATGGGCTTTGCCATCTACTATCTGATTGTGTGGGATTTGTGCCGCTACGCCCGCGAGCGCAACATCTGGTGGAACGTGCGCGGCTCCGGGGCCGGCTCGATTGTGGCCTACGCCACCGGCATCACCCTGATTGACCCGCTGCGCCACGCCCTCATTTTTGAACGCTTCCTCAACCCCGGCCGCATCTCCATGCCCGATTTTGACCTGGATTACCCCGACGACCAGCGCGAAGAGATGATTCGCTACACCATCGAGCGCTACGGCCCCGACCGGGTGGCCCAGATTGTCTCCTTTGGCCGCATGAAGGCCCGCGCCGCCATCCGCGATGTGGGCCGGGCCATGGATGTCCCGCTGAGCGAGGTAGACGTGCTGGCCAAGCACATCACCGCCATCCCCGGCAAACCCTGCACCATTGACGACGCCCTCAACCCGGAGCACGAATTTTACAGCGCCGAACTCAAGGGGCAGTACGAGCAGGCCGAGCACGTGCAGGAATTGGTTGATTTTGCCCGTACCCTGGAAGGGGTGGCCCGCCATTCCTCTGTTCACGCCGCCGCCGTCATCATTACTGACAAGCCGCTAACCGAATATGTGCCGGTCATGCGGGCGCAGGGTTCGGTGATTACCGAAACGGTGACACAGTTTGAATTTCCCATTTGCGAGTCCATCGGCCTGCTCAAGGTTGACTTTTTGGGTCTGTCCACCCTGACCATCATGCGTAAAGCCGCCGAACTGATCAAGGAACGGCACGGGCTTGACTTTACCCTGGAAAACATCCCGATGGACCAGCCGGAAGCCTTCAAAGAACTGCCGCACCTGCCGTCGCCCGAAAAAGCCTTTGAACTACTCGCCAAAGGCGATGTGACCGGCGTCTTCCAGGTGGAAGGCACGGGTATGCGCCGGGTGCTGACCGAGATGAAGCCGACCAAATTCGAGCACATCGTCGCCGCCATCTCACTGTTCCGCCCCGGCCCGATGGAATACATCCCCACCTACATTGCCCGCATGCACGGCAAAGAGCCGGTTGAGTACAAGCACCCCCGGCTGGAATCCATCCTGAGCGAAACCTACGGCATCATCGTTTACCAGGAGCAGATTATCCAGATTGCCTCGCAGTTGGCCGGCTACGCCCCCGGCGAGGCCGACCAGATTCGCAAAGCGGTGGGCAAGAAGATCAAGGCCAAGATTGACGAGCATCGCTCGATGTTTGTGGCCGGGGCGGTCGCCAACGGCATCGAAAAAGAGGTGGCCGAGGCCATTTACGGCGATATCGAGTTCTTCGCCCGCTACGGCTTCAACAAGGCTCACGCCGCCGATTATGCCCTGGTGACGTGCCAAACCGCCTATCTCAAAGCCCACTACCCGGTCGAGTACATGGCCGCCTTACTCACCGTCGAGCGGAACAACACCGACAAAATCGGCCTGCTGGTCGGCGAGTGCCGGACGATGGGCATCCCGGTGCTGCCGCCCGACATCAACCGCAGCCGGATTGACTTTACCATCGAAGACCGCGATACCGGCCCATCCATTCGCTTTAGCATGAGCGCCATCAAGAACGTGGGCGAAGGCCCTATTGGCGAAATTCTGGCCGTGCGCGACCAGGACGGGCCGTTTGCCGATATTGACGATTTTTGCAACCGGATTGACCTGCGTCACATTGGCCGCCGGGCTTTGGAGGGCTTGATTAAGGTGGGGGCGCTGGACAGCTTTGGGGTGAAGCGCAGTCAACTGCTGGCCCTGGTGGATCGCATGATTAATTTGTCCAGTTCGACCCACAAGGCGGCTTCGGTCGGCCAGATCAGCATGTTCGATATGGGCAGCTTCGACGCGCCGCAAACCGGCTCGATTCTCTACCCGCTGCCGGAAGCGCCGGAGATAAGCCAGAAGGAAGTCCTGGCCTGGGAGAAAGAACTGGTTGGTACCTACCTGTCGGACCATCCCATGCAAAAATATCTGAGCGAGATCAAGGCCGCCAATACCATCTTGCTGGCCGAGTTGGATGAAACGATGCACGGCAAGCAGGTCAACGTGGCCGGGGTGGTTATTTCGGTGCGGCTGCACCAGAGCAAAAAAGGTGAGCCGATGGCCTTTGTGGAAATCGAAGACACCCAGACCAGCCGCGAGATTGTGGTTTTTCCGCGTCCTTATGCTGCTCACAAAGAGCTACTGACCGAAGGCCGCTTGATTCTGGTCCGGGGCAAAGTAGACGCGCAGGAAGGCCGCCCGCCCAAGATTCTGGCCGATAGCATCACCAGCGAGTTGACCAGCTATCATGCCGCCGCCGATGCGCCGCAGCCGGCGCTGCCCGGCGCCAATGGTAATGGCAAAACCAACGGCCACATCGCCGAACAAGCGGCGGCTTATCAGGTGGCGACTCCGCCGCCCCCGCCACCGCCACCGCCGATAGAAGAGCCACCTGTTGCTCCTCCGGCAGTGTCACGCTGGCTGCATGTCACCATCCCGCGCAGCAACAATTTGATTCAGGATAAACACCGGCTGCGCCAGGTATTTGTCCTGCTGACGGAACGGCCAGGGAATGACCGTTTTAGCCTCTACATTCCAGAGGGAACGAAAAAAATTCGGATTGATTTCCCCAATCAAACCACGCAAGCAACCCAGTATTTGAAGGAATTGCTGGCCCGGATTAATGTGACCGATGTTTGGGTGGAATAGCCGGGCAAGGAGTGAGAAAAATGAAAATTGGTATTTTAACCGGCGGGGGTGATGTGCCGGGTTTGAATCCGTGTATTAAAGCCGTGGTCAACCGCGCCGTTGACGAAGGCCACAGCGTCATCGGTATTCGCCGGGGTTGGGGCGGCCTGCTTAATTACAATCCGGCGGATGAAACCAGCGCCAAAAAGTGGTTGATCCCCCTGGACCGGCAGGCCGTCCGCACCGTTGATCGCACCGGCGGCACATTTTTGCACACCTCGCGCACCAATCCCGGCAAAGTAGCGGCCGCCGATGTGCCGGAGTTTTTGCGCGAACCGGATTGGCAGCCGGATGCCGGCGATATCCGCGATTTTACGCCCCACGTCCTCAAAAATCTGGAACATCTGGGCCTTGATGTGCTGATCCCCATCGGCGGCGACGACACCCTGAGCTACGGCCACCGCCTGCACGTAGAGGGGGTGCCGGTCGTGGCGGTCCCCAAAACAATGGATAATGATGTGTACGGCACCGACTACTGTATCGGCTTTTCGACGGCAGTAACGCGCAGCGTCAACTTTATCCACAGCTTACGCACCTCGGTCGGGTCGCACGAGCGGATTGGGATTATTGAGTTGTTTGGCCGGAACTCCGGCGAAACGTCGCTGATTTCGGCCTACCTGGCCGATGTGGACCGGGCGATTATTTCCGAGGTGCCGTTTGACCCGGAAAAGCTGGCGGCGCAGCTCATCCAGGATAAAAATAACAATCCCAGCAACTATGCCATTATGACCATCTCCGAAGGGGCCTCGATGATCGGCGGCAAAATCATCGAGTACGGCCAGGCCGATGCCTACGGCCACAAAAAACTGGGCGGCATTGGGGCCATCACCGGCGACGCCATCAAAAAGATTACCGGCCAGAATACCATCTACCAGCAAGTGGCCTACTTGATGCGCTCCGGCGCGCCCGACGCCATTGATTTGATGGTCGGCTTCAATTACGCCCATATGGCTATGGACCTGATCCAGGAGAAAACCTTTGGCCGCATGGTGGCCCTGAAGGACGGCAAGTATACCAACGTGCCGGCCAACATCCTGTCCGAAGGCGTCAAGCGGGTGGATGTGGATGAACTCTACGATGTTGACGCCTACCGGCCCAAAGTGCGCCGGGTTAACCAGAAGCCGATGTTCCTTTATTGAGCGGGCATTTAGGCAACCCCAAGAAAATAGTTTTTCGTCCAAAATCTGTGATACGTAATGCGTGATGCGTGATGATTTCCAGGCAAGATTTCTTACGCATCACGTATCACGCATCACCCCAGTGAGGATAATTGCATGATTTAAATCTTGGGATTGCCTTACAGCAGCCTGAGTAGGTGAGCGAAGCGAACCGTATCGAAGGGTGCTGCCTTTTCATAGGGTCGTCGCTAAACTGCACCCTTCGATACGCGCTCCACTGCGTTTCGCGCTACTCAGGATGCAGTTTTCTGGCTAAGCTTATTGTTGGGTGGCAAGATTACTCAGCGATTTAATGAATTTCGAGCGAACGATGTCTTTTCCTTACGAAGCTAAATTTCCACCAGAAGATTGGATAGGTCGGAACAGGTTAGAGGAACTTCAACGCGACAATCTTACACGGCAAGAAGAAGTAGAAAAGTCTGAGCTACAACAATATCTGGTGGAGTTTGTTACAACGAGTATACCTAAAGCTCTCATTAATCGTGTTTGTTCTTCTTCTGATTTCGTAGCTGTCTGCCTAATTACATCTGGTATTTGGGACCTTGAATGGCAGAATGAGTTGACTCAGTTGCAGGATGGCAGTTTTATGATGCGCCATTGGCTCAACCAAGAGCAGGAGCTTACAGAAAGCTATTCGTCCCCTTTAGGATTTGATTTGAGACAGGAGGGCTGGGTTGGGGTTTCAGCTTGAGGTGGGTTTCCAAACAGTTAGGTCAGTTACCTCATTAAAGTGGCTATCGGCAGTGGCCAGGTGGCTCAGGCCATACTCCTGGCAAGTAGCCAGGTGGAGGGCGTCGGTTGGCAACAGGCGATACTGCCGGCCCAACGGCAAAGCCTTGACTTGGAGGATGTAATCTACTTCAACTAGACGCAGACCGGCGGCGCGTAAAACGGTCACATAGTGACTAAATTCAAGACAGGCCTGGTAGCAAGCGGCTGAGAGGGCCGGATCGGTGGCTAATTTGTGCTTGATCTGCTTGATCTTGGTCGAGTTGAGCAGTTCGGAGCCTTTGCCAATTAGCATGGCATAAAAGGCTTCATTGAGGGCAAAAACTGAGGTCACGCCTCGCGCCTCACCAGTCTCAACCCGAGATAGAAAAGTGGTACAGGCCGCTTGATAAGTGGGGTTTTGCAGGGCAAAGTAGGTAAAGATATTGGCGTCAATAAAAATTTCAGCGTCTTCGGCAAAATCAGCCAACGACATCAAGACTCTCCAGCCAGCAGCGATAGCTCATAATCCTCGTGGATTTCCTCAACATTAAGCTTGGGCTGGATGAAGCCACTCAATTGCCGGGTCATATTTTTGGGCTTAATCAGGATATAATTCTCCTCAAAGACAATTTCAATCTCACCAAAGTTCTGATAAACTTGCCGGGGAATAAAGACCCCTTGTTCGGTTACCTGGATATCTTCTGGCATAGCGACACTCCTTAAAACATGCGCCTGTTTGTGATAATTATAGCCTGAGGCACGATTTCAACAAGCGGGCTAGTGGACTTCAGGATACTCCTGCAACTGACTAGCTCATTTTGAAAGCAAGTAGGTTAACCTACCCTTTACCCCATTTACCTTATACACCCAAATAATCCAAAACCGCCGGTTTAACATCCGCCAGCGAGTGCAGGCGCGGGACCAGAGCCTCAAAACCGGTCCCGGCCAATAGGGTCAGCGCGGGGTTGAGGGTGTGTTTGGAGGTGGTCCAATCTTCAAAGTTGCCGTGATCGCTGACCACCAGCAGCAGCGAGTTGGCCAAATCCAGCCGCTCCAAAATTCCGGCCAGAAAATCGTCGAGCATGCCCAATACCTTCAGCGACTCCTCGCGCTCCATTTTGTGCCCCAAAAAATCAGAGTACCAAAACTCAAAGTAGGTCAGGGTATGATCCTCGGCCAGAGCGGCGAGCTGCGCCCCGGCCTGGCGGGCATCGAGCGGCGGCAGGGCAAAATCCGCTTCCGGCCAGAAATCGTTGCTAAACAGGGCTGCTACGGCCCGTCCCCGCCGCAGGTCCTCGCCGCTGCGTAATTTCAAGCCGGCCATGAACGCGGCCTGGGTGTTGGCGCTCAAGCGCCCCTTGCCGCGCTGCACCCGGTCCAAAAAACGAACCGGGTAAGCGTTAGCGTAGGCCACCGGCTGCCCGGCCCGGAGCAGCGTTTTGAAGATGCTTTCCTGGGCCAGCAGTTCGCGCAGTATCGGGTTGGGGTAGGGGCCGGAGTGTTCGCCCAGGGCGGCCGGAGCGTTGCGCCCGGTCAGAATAGTGGTTTGTCCCGTAGCCGATTGAGGCAAACCGGGGACGCCTAACTGGGCATCCAGCCCCAACAAAGCCGCCTGACTCGTCACCGTCCCGGCGGCTTCGCGGGTGAGGTGCGACACCCCCAGCAGCGATTGCACCGCCGGCAGTTCAGCATGCATAAATGGATTGGCCTCGGGATCCGCTTCCCCGAGGCCAACCCCATCAAGAAAAAGGATAATCACTCGTTTAGACATTCATTGACCGAAGACAAAGGGAACTGAGGGAACTGAAGAAATTAAAGGAACTGATAAGATTAAGTTCCCTCAGTTCCCTTAGTTCCTTCAGTTCCTTCAACATTGTTACTCAGAAATTTTGACCGTCACTTCCAACCCCTGCCCCAAAGGAACAGTCACACTTTCGAGGTTGGGGTGGTTTTGGACATAGGTGGTGTAGTCGGCCAGGTCATTTTCGTGGGCCACCACTTTATCGGCCACCACCGTCGAGCCGATATTCATCCGTTTGTAAACGACATCAAAATAGGTTTCGTATTGGCCGTAATCGCCGTCAATAAAGAGCAAATCCACCGGCTCAGTTCGTTGACGGAGGGTCGTCCGGGCATCTCCGGCTAAAATTTCCACATAATCCGTCAGGTTCGCTTTAGCCAGGTTGGCCCGCGTTGCTTCGGCTTGGGCCGGGTCAATTTCACAGCTAATCACTTTGCCGCCAGTTACCGAGGCGGCGTAGGCCAGCCACAGGGTCGAGTAGCCCACCCCGCTGCCCACCTCAACCATGAGTTTGGCTTTGTTGGTAATTGCCAGGATTGATAAAAATTTGGCCGAGTCCGGGTCCATTAGCGAGTCTTTGGCCGCTTTCATTTCCAGTTCGGCCAGGGTGTCGAATAGTTCTTGTTCCACAAATTCTCCTTAAAAGCATGTTGAGAGCGTTCGGAAACTATCTCGTCTGACTTGCCCGCCCCGGCATGAATGCCAGGGCTAGTAAACAACGCCGGGTCAACCCGGCTTTAGCCCGATTAATCGGGCACTGTGGAATAGTCCGGCGACTTCATCGCCGGACGAGCGCCGCTGGGGTTTCCGAATGCTCTCAATGTCCAGTTAAAAAGTAAGAAACACAGAGGCTAAGTATACCACGCCCTGAGGCTAAAAAGCCAATCTTTTAATACCCTGGATTCTGCTAGGGAAATGTGGTATGATGAGGACGCATGATAAAACGGGTTATACGACGACCACAGGAGCGCAAGCAGCATGAAAATAAGCGTCATCATCCCCACCCTCAACGAGGCCATCCTCCTCCCCAAATTGCTGGGCGACCTGCGCCAACAGACCTTTGACGATTATGAGATTATCGTGGCCGACGCCGGCTCGTCTGACCGGACGCAGGAAATAGCGCGCGACTATGGGGCCACAGTCGTGCCCGGTGGACTGCCGGCTGCCGGCCGGAATAACGGGGCCAGGGTGGCGCGGGGAGAGTTTCTGCTCTTCCTGGATGCCGATGTGAGGGTGCCGCCCACTTTTCTCGGCGATGCCTATGCCGAAATCGAAGAACGTTACCTTGATCTGGCCACCTGCGCAGTGATACCGCTGTCCGAGGACCCGGTGGACAAGCTGCTGCACGACTTTGCCAATCTGGCCATCCAGCTTGGGCAATTCCTGGACCCGCATGCGCCAGGTTTTTGCATCCTGGTCTCGCGCAGGCTGTTTCGGCGGGTGGGCGGCTTTGATGAAAGCCTCAAAATGGCCGAGGATCATGATTTTGTCAAACGGGCCAGCCAATTTCGGCCCTTGCGCGTCCTCAACTCAACGCACATTTCGGTCAGCGTGAGGCGGCTGGCCAAGGAGGGCCGGGTCAAGTTAATCAACAAGTATCTGGCCGTTGAATTACACCGGGCCTTCCTGGGGGAAATCAAGAACGAAATCTTTGAGTATGAGTTTGGCAACTTCCCCGACGCCGAACCGGGCCTGGTCGAAACCAGGCTCCAGGAGAGCCAGAAACTGCTGGATAAGCTTTCGCAAAGCTACTCGACGTTGCTCTCCGGCCTGGGCGGGAGACCATCGCGGGCCAGTATCCCGGCGGAGCGGCTAGCGAATCTCAAGGAGCAGTTCGAGAATTTGAAAGAATCGCTGGGGTCCATGTTGACTTTCCGCAGCAGGCCGCCGGCAAACCATGACCGGCGATAAGTGATCGTCTAAAAACAAGTTCCCTCAAGTTCCTATAGTTCCCAGGGAACTGAGGGAACTGGTAGGAACTCAAAACGGGAAGTAAATAAATCCGCCGATGGCTCGACGGGTTGGGAAGGGTATAAAATTGGGAATATATCATTACGGTAAAGCACCCAGCTATGACAGGCCGTGAACAAGAGGTTCAAGCGGCTCTCCAAACTCCCGATCAAATTCGAGTGAGCCGAAGTGACCCCAACGTCTATCTATTTTACAAATCCGAGAAAGTAAGCCGTTGGGTCTGTGCCGTCGCCAAACGGCTTAATGACGAAGGATTTTTGATTACGACCTATCCGACCGATGCGATCAAGGAAGGAACAAAGATATGGCCCAAGTAAAGACAGCGATACCACCTACACCACCGATTACGTTTATCGCCTGCGGGAAGGCCAGCAAATGGTGGGGGTTGAGCATGACCAGCATCGCTGCGGCCTATTTCCGCGGGCCGAGTGGTTACGCCTATTAGCCCAGGTGGGCTTTCAGCCTCAAATCGTCCAGGACCCCTACCAGCGCGACATTTTTGTGGCCCGCAAACCCAACAGCTAAATTCTATTAAAAATTGGCCGCCAAAATTTGAGCCGAGTTGTTGGCCATATCAATAAACGGCTGGCCATACAGGGCAATTAGCAGGGTCATAATCAGGGTGAGGGCTACCACCCCGCCCATGACCAGTCCGGGCCGAATGGGCGACTCGTCCGGCCCTGAGGTAAAAAAGACCTGCCGGGCCACGCCAAAGTAATAATAAACCGAGATAACACTGTTGAGAATCCCAATCCCGGCCAATAGATAAAGGCCCTGGTTGACCGCCGCGCCAAAAACGAACAGCTTGCCCATAAAGCCGCCGGTCGGGGGGATGCCGATCAGCGAGAGGAAGAAGATCAGCAGGGCGATGCTCAAAAACGGCGAGCGGCGGATCAGGCCGGCATAATCCGAAATGTTGGCTGTGCCCATTTTATTTTCCAAAATAATGGCGACGGTAAAGACGCCCAGGTTGGTGAACAAGTAGGCAAAGAGATACAGCAAAATGCCGTTAACCCCATCGAAAGCGCCGCCGGAGGGCTGCGACGTCCAGGCGGCCAGGCCAATCAACATATAACCGGCCTGGGCGATGCTGGAATAGGCCAGCATGCGCTTCATATTGGTCTGCCACAGGGCCACCAGATTGCCGACGGTCATGGTCAGAATGGCGATGAGCGAGAGGATGACTGTCCAGTTAACGCTGTAAGCCGGCAAAGCGACGGTGAGGATGCGAATCAGCACGGCGATACCGGCGGCTTTGGGCCCGACCGAAAGAAAGGCCGTCACCGGGGTCGGCGCGCCTTCGTAGGCGTCGGGCGACCATTGGTGGAACGGAACCAGAGCGATTTTGAAACCCAGGCCGGTTAAAATCATCATAACTGTGCCGACCACCAGCAGCGGGCTGACCGAGGCCTCGGTCAGGGCGCTCTGAATGGTCGCCAGGTCAACGCTGCCGGTCAGGCCGTACAGCAGCGAGAAGCCGTACAGCATGACCCCGGAAGCGACCGCGCCGTACAGAAAATATTTGACCGCCGCTTCGGTCGAGCGAGTGTCTTGCCGCAAATAGCCGGTCAGGATGTAGCTAGTGATGGACAGAAATTCCAGGGCCAGGTAAATCATAACCAGGTTGGTGGCGGCGGAGAGCAGCATCAGGCTCAGCCCGGCCAGTAGCGTCAGTACAAAAAATTCGCCCCGGAAGGGGGAACGGGCATTGATGTAATCCACCGCGCTCAAGCCGACCAGGGCGACGGTCAGGGTGGACAAGACCTTAAAGAAAAGGGCCAGGGTGTCCACGGCCAGCATCGGGACCAGGTTACCGGCGTCGGTGGCGATACCGAAGGTATTGCTGGCCGCCCCGCCCCACCAGATGTTCATCGTCGCTACCAGGGCCGCAATCGCCCCGGCTACCGCCAGCCAGGGTATCAGGGTAACGCTGCGCCGGTCGCCCCTCCACATAATGTCCAGGGTCAGCAGGACAAAGGCGACGGCGGTAATGATAATTTCAGGCAGAAGTAATAATAAATCGTTCAATGTTCACCTCTTGGGTAGGTCACGCTTAAAGCGTGACCTACTACCGCAACGCCTCCAAAATCAACACACTGGTGGCATTGATGGTGTTTAGCAAAAAGGAGGGGGTAATACCCAGCACAATCATGCCGACCAGCAACGGAGCCATCGTGACCAGTTCAAAGGGAGCAATATCTTCGGCAAAGGCCCATCCGTCGGGATGGTCGGCGTCTTTTTTGTGGAACAAGTGGTGCCACTTATGCTCGCTAAATTCACCCAGAAAGACAAATTGGATGATCTTGTACAGGATGTAGGCAGCGGTCAGCACAATAGCGATGATGCCGACAATGGCGAAGACCGGCATAATGTGGAACGCGCCCCGGAAAACCAGAAACTCGCTGATAAAGCCGGCCAGCCCCGGCAGCCCCAACGAGGCAAAGGCCGTGACCATCATGACCGCGTAATAGGCCGGCAGTTTGGCCGACAGGCCGCCAAAAGCCTTCAAATCGCGGGTGTGGGTGCGCTCGTAAATCACGCCGACCAGGAAGAACAGGCCGCCGGTGATCAGGCCGTGGTTGACCATTTGCAGCACCGCCCCGTTCAGGGCAATCGCCCGGCTGTTATCTACCGCCACCGACGACTCGGGGTAGAAAGCCACCGAGGCCGCCAAACCGAGAATAAAGTAACCCATATGGCTGACCGATGAGTAAGCAATCAACCGCTTCAAATCCCACTGAGCCAGACTGACCAACGCCCCATAGATCATACTGATGATACCCAGCGTGGCGATGATATACGCCATATTCTGAAATACACCGGGGAAGAAGGGGATGAGGATGCGGATCATACCGTAGCCGCCCAGTTTTAGCAGAATCCCGGCCAGGATGACCGAGCCGGCGGTGGGCGCGGCGGTGTGGGCATCGGGCAGCCAGGTGTGGAAGGGCCACAGCGGGACTTTGATGGCAAAGGCGACAAAAATCGCCCAGAAAGCGACCGTCGCCAGGGCCAGATTGTCGCCAAAAACCGGCGCTTGGGCGGCGATTTCCGGGATTTGCCAGGTGCCGGTATTGAGGTAGATGGCGATGAAAGCCAACAGCATGGCCACCGAGCCGACCAGGGTGTAGATAAAGAACTTGATGGCCGAGTATTGCGGCCGGTCTTTGGGCAAGCCCCAGATGCCGATGAGCAGGAACATCGGCACCAACCCAATTTCCCAGAAGAAGTAGAACAGCACCAAATCGAGGGCCACAAAAACGCCGAGCATGCCCATTTCGAGGGCCAGGAACAGGGCAAAAAACTCTTTGACCCGTTTATGGATGACTCGCGCCGAGTACCACAGGCAGAGGGTGGTCAGCAGCGTGGTCAAAACCACCAGCGGCAGGCTCAGGCCGTCAACGCCCAAGTGATAGCGCACCCCGATGGCAGGTATCCACTCCATATCCTCCACCGCAAAATATTCGCCGGAGTCGTTGTAAAAGTACCACAACATCAGCGACAGAACCAGAGGTACCAGGCTGATCACAATCGAGAGATTTTTGATCAACTTTTCCTGGCTGCCCGGTATCAGCATGACGATAATGGCGCCAAGCAAGGGGACAAAGGTGATTAACGTCAGATAGGGTAATGTCTCCATTAAGGTTGCTTCTCCTCAGACTAAAGGTTATCTTCAGTAGATTAAATTTGAGGAGCCAGCACGCCCACGTGCGGCTCCGTTCGGCATGCCCGCTTTGTATCTTCGAAAATCGGATTCTCTCATCCTACGAAGTTGGCAGCGAGGCCACCCCCGCCGCGCTGCCCGTCCAGAGCAGCAGGTAAATCCCAATCAAAATTAACAGGCCAACCACCAAGATCAGGAGGTAATTCTGAGCACGGCCTGTCTGGAGCAGGCGCAGTTGGCCGCCAAACCAGTTGAACGCGTTGGGGATGCCGTTGACAAAGTAGCCGTCCACACCGTATTTATCAAAAGCGGCGCTGCCGTCGGCCAGCAGGTTGGTGAAGCGGCCAACGAAGTTGACAATCGGGTTGATGACCCAATCGTAGTCAAACTTGGCGCAGAGCGTGGCCAGCGACATCGTGGGATAGATCAGCAGGCCGCGATAAATCTCGTCAAAGTAATATTTGTTGTAGAGGATGGCAAAAATGGGCTTGCCGATGACCGGGATGGTTTGGATCGGGTCCAGTTCCTCGGCGGTGCGGCGGCGAGAGTAGAGCCAGCCCCCAAAGAAGAAAGACACAATCGCTAATAAAGAGGAGGTGATGGCGACCTGGGGCACAAAAGTTCCCGGCTCAAAGTTGAGGCCCGGCGCGGCTTCTTCGGCAATGAGATGGACTTCACCGGCAAAGCCGTGCAGCCAGCCGCCAAAGGGAACATGGATGCCAAAAACTTCTTCGGGGATATTGATAAACCCGATAAAAAGGGCAAAAAAGGCCAGCACTATCAGGGGCATGGTCATTCGCCACCCTGGCTCAGCCGCGTTTTCAGCCAGGCTGGTGCGGGGGCGGCCAAAAAAGACCAGGCCAATCTGCCGGCCCATATAAAAAGCGGTGAAAATCGCGCCAATTGTGCCGGCAATGTAAATCCAAAACGCCAAAGGTTCGGAGCGGTGGAGGAAGGCTTCAGCCAGAATCTCGTCTTTGCTCCAAAAACCGGCAGTCAGCGGAAAACCAATCAAGGCCAGCGTGCCACAGAGATAAGCAATAAAACTGGGCATCATCTTGTGTCGCAACGCGCCCATATTGCGCATGTCCTGCGGGTCGGGATGAGCCGGATGAGCCGCGTGGTGGTCATGCTCGTCGTGGTGGTCGTGGGCGTCGTGATGGGCATGCGCGTCGTCGTGACCATGCCCATGCGCCGCGTGAATCTCGTGCTCCATAGCGTGGATGATCGAGCCGGAGCCGAGGAAGAGCAGCGCCTTGAAAAAGGAATGGGTCAGCAGATGGAAGATGCCGGCCACAAAACCACCCAGACCCAGGGCCATCATCATATAGCCCAACTGGCTAATGGTCGAGTAGGCCAGCACCCGTTTGACATCATATTGGGCCACGCCGATCGTCGCCCCCATCACCGCCGTAATCGCGCCGATGATGCCGACCCATTGCAGGGCCGGGCTGTGTTCCATCGTCGCAAAGAGCGGCAGCATGCGAGCCACCAGGTAGACCCCGGCGGAAACCATCGTGGCCGCGTGGATGAGGGCGGAAACCGGCGTCGGGCCTTCCATGGCGTCGGGCAGCCAGACGTGCAGCGGGAATTGGGCGCTTTTGCCCACCGCACCGCCGAAGATGAGCAACGCGCTCAGGGTCGCCACCGGAACGCCCCACAGGGTGATTTCGGTTAGATGTTCCAGCATCTCCGGGGCAAAAATCTCGCGGAAGGTCAGCGAACCGCTGACGCTCCACAAAATCATCATCCCGGCAAAAAGCATCACATCACCGATACGGGTGGTCATAAAGGCTTTCAACGCGGCCAACTTGGGCGGGATTTTATCCGGCCCGGCGTATTTCCAGAATTGCAGCACCTGGATCAGGTTGCGCGGCGTGGCCACTTTGTCGGCGTCGGGATAGGTTTTCTCAAACCAGAAGCCGATGAGCAGGTAGGAACACAAGCCCATAATTTCCCAGGAGATAAAGAGCAGCAGCAGGTTGTCGGCAATGACCAGCATGAGCATGCCGGCGGCAAAGAGAGAGACGTAGGCAAAAAAGCGAGAGTAGCGGCCAAATTCGGCTTCGTAGCCTTCCATATACTCCGAGGCATAGATAAAGATGAGGGTACAGACAAAGGGGACCATAAAGAGCATGGCAGCGGTGAAGCCGTCTACGGCAAAGCCGGTGTTGAAGACGGTGAAACCGATAGGTATCCATTCGACGGGCAGGCTCCAACCGTCAATGTGGATGCCGTGATGGGCGTCGGCCATAAACGCGCCGATGGTGTTGAAGACAATCGCCCAGGCATGGACGGTAGACAGAGCGATCATGGCAATCGCCAGGCCGGCGCTGCCTTTTTGGCTGCGGTTCAAGCCCAGGATAATGGCGACGAAAGCCAGCAAGGGATAGACCGGGATGAGCCAGATGTAATCAAAGAAAAAGTTCATAGTTAATTACTCGTGATGCGTGATACGTGATGCATGAATTAATCTTTACGCATCACGCATCACGCATTAGTTTAATTTTTGAGAATATCCAACTCTTCTACGATGGCCGAGTGGCGGCGGCGATAAACCGAAATCACAATCGCCAGGCCAACGGCGGCTTCGGCGGCGGCGACGCTGATGACGATGATGGCAAAAATCTGGCCGGCGACGTCAGTGGGGGAAATATAGCGCCAGAAGGCCACCAGGTTGATATTGACCGCGTTGAGGATCAACTCCACGCCCATCAAAATGCCGATAGCATTGCGGCGGGTCAGCGCCCCGTACATGCCAATGCTAAAGAGCGCCGCCGAAACAGTGAGCCACCAGGATAAAGGAATAGTTGTCATGTTTTGCACTGTCTCCAATTTTTGTAACTGCTCAGCCCTCATATCATCCTTCGACAGGCTCAGGACAGGTTTTGAGGCCGTAGGCCGACGCGAAGCATCCTACACTGCTACATCAGCCTCGGAGATTTCTCCCTTCGGTCGAAATGACATGGCTGGAAGATTGGACCTTTGCCACCTTCCACTAGCTTCACTCCTCTGCCGTTTTCTCGCGGGCCAGAATAATCGCCCCAATCAGCGCCACCGACAGCAGGATACCGACAACTTCAAAAGGAATAAGATAGCTGCCCAGAAAGGCCAGGCCCAATTGATTGACCACATCGCCTCTTGGTTCGGCTTCGGTGATGGGCCAATTAATCGAGCCAACCACGGCCAGCAGCATGACAAACAAGACAATCACCACCGGCCCGGCGACCCACCACTGCTGGTTGGCCTGGCTCTGCCCGGCAGCCATCATCCGGCGCGAGAACATAATCGCAAACAGCACCAGCACGGCAATGGCCCCAACATACACAAACAACTGGACCACCGCCAAAAAGCCGGCGCTCAGCAACACATAGTAACCGGAGACGCCGAAAAAGGATAAAATCAGGTATAGGGCGCTGTGAAACAAATTCCGGCTGGTGACAACGCCCAAAGCCCCGCCGATGGTACAGACGGTCATAGCCCAAAACACAATCTCAACCAGGGGGATTTGCGACGGATCAAACATTGCTGGATCAAAAGGCATAAGCAAACCTCGGGATAGGGAGTAAGGAGTAGGGAGTAGGGAGTAGGGGAAAAACCCTTACTCCTTACTTCCTACTCCCTACTCCCTGATTCTACTTTCCACTGGCCGCGACCGGCTCGACCGAAGCGACGGCGCGCAGGCCCTTGCTGCGGCTGCGGCGGGCCGCATTGGAGACGAGCGCCACCGCAGCAGCGGCCACCAGTATATTCATCACTAACAGCGCCACCACTTCACCCGGCGTGCCCAAGGCGCTGAGCGGACCGGGTTCGACCTGTACACCGGCGCTGCTGCCGGGCGCAAACAGCCGGACCACCACGGCCACACCAATCAGCAAGACCAGCGACAGCGGCACCAAAAACTTCCAGCCAAAATCAAGCAGGTGGTCAATGCGGAAGCGAGGCAGCGTCCCCCGGAACCACATCAGCACAAACACCACCAAAAAGACTTTGATGATCAAGGAAATGAGGCCCAGAATCGGGCCGATGGGTCCCGGAATAGCAGCCACGTCAATAAATGGAATCTGCCAGCCGCCCAAAAACAGCACCGCGCAGAAAAACGACAAGGCAAACATATGGACATATTCGCCGATCATGAACATGCCAAATTTGATGCCGCTGTATTCGGTATGAAAGCCGGCAATCAACTCCGATTCGGCCTCGATCAGGTCAAAGGGCGAGCGGCCCGTCTCGGCAATGCCGGACAGGAAAAAGATCAAAAAGACCACCGGCAGCGAGACAATGTACCACATGCCGCTTTGAGCTTCGATAATATCTACCATAGACATCGAGCCGGCGGCCAGCGTTACAATAATCAAAGCCACCACCATTGGGATTTCGTAGGTCAGCAGCATGGCCACCACCCGAAACGCGCCGAGCAGGGCGTACTTATTATTGGAAGCCCAGCCGCCCATCAGGATAGACAACGTACCAAAACCGCCAATAGCTACAATGTATATCAGCGCCACATTGAGGTCGGCCCCCACAAAACCGGGCGCAAAAGGAATGACCGCAAAGACCATAATCGCCGAAATCATAGACAGGCCGGGGGCAATATTGTAAACAAGGCGGTCGGCGGTGGCCGGGGTGATGTCCTCTTTGGTGAACATCTTGATCATATCGGCAAAGCCTTGCAGCAAGCCAAACGGCCCGGCCCGGTTCGGCCCAATTCGGTCCTGGATGCGGGCAATGATTTTGCGCTCCAGCCAGGTCAGGATGATCAACATGGCCGGGGCCACCACCGCAATAATGCTGGCCAGCACCAGGTGCATAATAAAGCGGGCCACACCCTCGTCAATCAGCGGGATATTCAGGCTGACAATATAATCTATAATTTCTTGCATAAACTAATCTCCTGAAGAGGCGATGACACGTGAGGCGAAGAGGCGAAAAAATGAGGGCGACTCCGCATCACTTCACCTCGCATCCTCGCCTCATCCTACCACCACTGCATCGCGCCTTTGCGCCAGGCATAGAGCAGACCATCAAAAAGGAGTACAATAAAAACAGCAGCCCAAATTAAAGCATACAGCGGCAACTGGTTCAGAGCGACAGCAAAGGGGAACAGAAAAATGGCTTCGACATCAAAAACCACAAAAATGATGGCGTAAATGTAATATTGGGCCTTGAACTGCACCCAGGTATCGCCGATGGTTTCGATACCGGATTCATAAGTTTCTTGTTTGGCAGGATTTGGCTTTTTGGGCCGGAGCGCCCAGGCAATGATGAGGGTGACAATGGGGATGGTCAGCGTGATGAAGCCCAGTACGCCGATAAACTCGAAGTCCTTTAGCACGACATTCCTCCTCCTTGAAGCGACTCGTCCCTCTGGCAGCGCGACGATTATAGCATGCTTCAAAATGTAGACAAATTCTTATCTTATGTGAATCTACGGGACGGCGCAATCATAACACATTTTGCCCCAATGGAAAAATCACCTTGTTCTATTTATCACAACAAAAATGACCTCCAAGACACATTCGCTCGGTAGTAGCAGCAATGGTATAATTTTGGCAAAGACTTAAAGATAGTGGATAGAAAATGGACGCTCCGCGTAAAAGATAGACGCTGCCCATGGGACAACAAAAAATGACCAACCCTCTACCCCTCCAACCTTCCAACCTTCCAACCTTCCAACTTTCCACCGATTGGGACGCTCGTCTCCTGTCCCAGCATGGTCACTTGCTGCAAAGTTGGGCCTGGGGCGACCTAAAAAGCCGGTTCGACTGGTCTGCCGTGCGAGTCCAGACTTTAGCGGGTGATGCCGCCCAAATCCTTTTTCGCCGCCTGCCTCTGGGCTTGACCCTGGCCTATATTCCCAAAGGGCCACTGGTTGACTGGACCAACAGCGAACAATGCCGCGCTCTCTTTGCCCTGATCCACGCCGAGGCCAAAAAACGCCGGGCGATTTTGCTCAAAGTAGAACCGGATGTGTGCGCTAACGACCCTCACCCCCAACCCCTCTCCCCAGGAGGGAGAGGGGTTGGGGGTGAGGGTCATCCAGCCCTCCACTTCCTCCAAACCTCCGGCTTCCGCCCCGCCGACTCCATCCAGCCTCGTACCTCGCTGGTGATTGACCTCAGCGGCGATGAGGCGGCCATTCTGGCGGCGATGAAACAAAAAACCCGCTACAACATCCGCCTGGCCGAAAAAAAGGGCGTTGTCGTACGGATGGGCAACGCTGCTGATGTTGCCACCTTTTACCAACTCGCCCTGGTTACTGCCGCCCGCGACGGTTTTGGCGTCCACAGTATTGACTACTACCAGGCCGCCTACAGCCTCTTTGCCCCCCATCGCTGCGCCCTGCTCATCGCCGAGTTTCAGGGCCAACCCCTGGCGGCGCTGCTGGTCTTTAGCTTCGGCCAGGAGGCTTACTATTTTTATGGCGCGTCGGCCAATGAGCACCGCAATTTGATGGCCCCCTATCTGCTGCAATGGGAAGCCATGCGCTGGGCCAAAAACCAGGGCTGCCTTCGCTACGACCTGTGGGGCATTCCCGACGCCGATCCGACCACCCTGGAAGCTGAGTTCGAGCAACGCCACGAGGGACTGTGGGGCGTCTACCGCTTCAAGCGCGGCTTCGGCGGGCAGTGGGCCCAGAGCATCGGTGCGTTTGATTACGTTTACAACCCCCTCCTCTATCAAATCTACAAATGGCGGCGCAGCGCACGTCTCACTTGAAAAGACTGCCGACCGCCGAGGCAGAGTAAGCAGATACCTTTGAAAAAGTCATGTCATTCCGACCGGAGGGAGGAATCTTCTTTACGGCCACCTAAATTCCAGGTAAAGGCGGAGATTTCTCGCTGCGCTCGAAATGACACCTCTATCCACCATCTTCCCCCCTCATCCTCTAATTTTCGTTTGACTTGACCCCTACTTTATGGTATGATTCCGTGCAAATTTTTAGCACTCACAACCTCAGAGTGCTAAAACACGGTTAACAACCATGGCTGACACCCTTTTATCTGAGCGACAACAGATAGTTTTGCGCTTGGTGGTGCAAGAGTACATCCAAACCGCCTTGCCGGTCAGCTCTAAAACGATTACCGCAGAGTACCCGGTTGGGGTCAGTTCGGCGACCATCCGCAATGAAATGGCGGCGCTGGAGGACCAGGGCTATTTAATGCAGCCTCATACCTCCGCCGGACGGGTTCCGACCGAATTGGGCTATCGGTACTTTGTCGAAAAGCTGATGGAAAAGGCCGACCTGCCGCTAGAAGAACAGCGCATGATCAGCCACCAGTTCCATCAGTCCCGGCTAGAGCTTGACCAGTGGCTACGCCTTAGCGCGGCGGTTTTGGCTCGCACTTCGCACAACGCTTCATTAGTAACCGCGCCCAAAAGTGAGCGCTGTTATCTGAAGCATGTCGAACTTATCTCGCTGCGGGATAATTTGGTTCTGCTGATTCTGGTGCTGCAAGGTGGCACACTCAAACAACAAATTTTAGAACTGGACAACCCGGTTGATCAGGATGAACTTGGCCCGATAGCGCAACAACTGACCGGTCTCTGGGCCGGCTTGAATGCCCCTGAGATTGCCGCCACCACCACCGCCCTCACCGGTCTGGCGGCTACCGTGAGCGAAGTAGCCGTGGATACGATGCGCCGCATTGACGCTCGTCGCAGCAGCGACATTTATCACGACGGCCTGCTCAACTCGCTCACCCAGCCAGAGTTCCGCAATCGGGAAGGCGTTCAGCAAGTCATTCGTGCGCTTGAAGAGAGACAGCTAGTCGAGCAGTTAGTCGGCGAAGCTTTGCAGCATGGCGGCGTCCAGATCATCATCGGCGGCGAGGGCAAGTGGGAAGAGTTGTCGGAAGTTGGCATTGTTCTGGCCCGTTATGGTATTGACGATACGGTAGCCGGAGCCATGGGCGTCTTAGGTCCGGTGCGGATGGCGTATGGCCGGGCCGTCTCGGTGGTGCGGTATATGTCGCACCTGATGAGTGACCTGATCAGCGACCTTTACGGGTATAAAAACCAGTGATCAGTTACCAGTGATCAGTAATCGAACTGATTACTGCCCACTGATTACCGATTACGAGATTTTGCGAGGAAGGTTATGCCAAAAAAGAAACACAAGGACCAAGTGATGGAAGAACAAACTCTAGAAAAAGAAGCTGTGGCGGCCAAAGAGGCCGAGACTATTGCCAGCGATAATGGCACGGCTAAAGAGGGAGAAACA
Source organism: Anaerolineales bacterium (assembly GCA_015075405.1). Taxonomy (GTDB): domain Bacteria; phylum Chloroflexota; class Anaerolineae; order 4572-78; family J111; genus DSQQ01. Next base: position 1,085,354 of record JABTUK010000001.1, on the reverse strand, counting down.
CCCCCAGCGGCAGAGACGCCCACGTTGGAACAACAACTGGAGCAGGCCCGGCAAGAGGCTGCTCAAAATTTGGATGGCTGGCAGCGGGCCGCGGCCGAGTTAGCCAATTACAAACGACGCCAGGAAGAGCAACAAAAGTTACAGCGTGATATGATCAAGGCCGATGTATTACAAGGCGTCATCAGCGCGCTAGACGACATGGACCTGGCTTTTCAAAATGTGCCGGCCCAACTCGACGGTCAATTGGTCGGCTGGGTGGAGGGTTTCCGTCTGGTCCAGCGCAAACTGGATAAAATCTTGGACGAGCAAGGGGTCAGCGTAATCAATACTAACGGCGCGTTTGACCCGAACCTGCATGAGGCTGTCAGCCACGAGGACAGCGCCGATCATGAAGAGGGCCAGATCATTGGCGAGCTGCGCAAGGGGTATCAAATTAGCAACCGGGTGATTCGCCCGGCCTTGGTGCGAGTGGCTAAATGAGTGAAAGGTTGGAAGGTTGGAAAGTAGTGATGACTTGAGCCAAAAGCGTGCTGAGCGTAGGCAGTCGTCTTATGTTATAAACGACTAAAGTCGTTACTACAACGTGAAAATTATTTCTGACTACTGACTACTGATTACTGACTACTGATTACTATTTTTCTAAGGAGTACCAGATTATGGCAAAAATTTTAGGCATTGACTTGGGCACCACCAACTCGGCCATGGCCGTGATGGAAGGCGGTGAGCCGACCATTATTCCCAACGCCGAAGGCAACCGCACCACCCCCTCGATTGTCGCGGTCAACCCCAAAACCGGCGAGCGGATGGTTGGGCAGGTGGCCAAGCGTCAGGCCGTTACCAACCCCAAAAACACAATCTTCTCGGTTAAGCGCTTCATGGGCCGCAAATACAAAGACCCCGAAGTGCAGCGCGCCCTCAAACATGTGCCCTACGAGGTGAAAGAAGCCCCCAACGGCGATATCCGGGTGGTCATGGGCGGCAAAGAGTACTCCCCCCCGGAGGTCAGCGCCATGATCCTGCAAAAGCTCAAGGACGATGCCGAAGCCTACCTGGGCGAGAAGATCACCCAGGCCGTGATTACCGTGCCTGCCTATTTTAACGACACCCAACGCCAGGCTACCAAAGACGCCGGCAAAATTGCCGGGCTGGAAGTGCTGCGCATCATCAACGAGCCGACGGCTTCTTCTCTGGCTTATGGCCTGGACAAGAAAAGCGACGAGCACATTGCCGTGTACGACCTGGGCGGCGGCACATTTGATATTTCTATCCTCGACGTGGGCGATGGGGTGTTTGAAGTCCGCTCCACCAACGGCGACACCTTTTTGGGCGGCGACGACTTTGACCTGAAGATTATTGACCACATCGCCGATGAATTCAAAAAACAGGAAGGCATTGACCTGCGCCAGGACACCCAGGCGTTGCAACGCTTGAAAGAGGCGGCGGAAAAAGCCAAAATCGAGCTTTCGACCACCCAGCAAACCGAAATCAACCTGCCTTTCATTACCGCCGACGCCTCCGGCCCCAAGCACCTGACCCTGAACCTGACCCGTTCCAAGCTGGAGCAGCTTACCGATGACCTCGTGTCTCGCTCTCTGGAGCCGGTGCGGGCGGCCCTGCGTGATGCCAAAACCAGCACCGACAAAGTTGACGAAGTGGTACTGGTGGGCGGCCAGACCCGCATGCCCGCGGTGCAGGAAGCGGTCCGCAAACTTTTTGGCAAAGAACCGCATAAGGGGGTTAACCCCGATGAGGTGGTCGCGGTGGGCGCGGCGATTCAGGCGGGTGTGCTGGGCGGCGAAGTTAAAGATGTGCTGCTGCTCGACGTGACCCCGCTGACCCTGAGCATCGAAACCCTGGGCCGGGTCGCCACCCCGCTGATCGAGCGCAATACGACCATTCCCACCAAAAAGAGCCAGATTTTCTCGACGGCTTCCGACAACCAGACCCAGGTGGAAATCCACGTGGTTCAGGGCGAGCGCCCCATGGTCGAAGATAACAAAAGCTTGGGCCGCTTTATTCTGGATGGCATTCCCCCCGCGCCGCGCGGCGTGCCGCAGATTGAAGTCACCTTTGATATTGACGCCAACGGCATTTTACACGTCACCGCGCAGGATAAGGCTACCGGCAAAGAGCAGCGCATGCAGATTATGCCCTCCAGCGGGCTGAGCGACGCCGAAATCGAAAAAATGATCAAAGACGCCGAGCGCAATCAAGAAGAGGACGCCCGGCGCAAGAGCCACATCGAGGCCCGCAATCAGGCCGACACCCTGGTTTTTGCCGCCGAAAAACACCTGCGCGAGCAGGGCGAAAATATTAGCAGCAGCCTCAAGAGCGAGATCGAAGGCAAAATCGAGGCGGTCAAGAAAGCGCTGGAAAAGGACGATATTGACGTTATCAAAAGCAGCGCCGACGATTTGGGCCAAACTCTGCAAAAGATAGGCCAGGAAATGTATGGCGCTGCCGGCGCTGCGCCCGGTGGACAAGCTCCCGGCGGCAGCAGCGATCAAGGCCCCCACGACGAAGATGTGGTTGAAGGCGAATTTAGCGAGTCGAATTAAGGTAGTAGGGAGTAGGAAGTAAGAAGTAAGGGTGAGGATAGAGGATTGAAGATAGTTCAAGCTTCACGTCTATCTTCTATCTTCCATCTACTATCCACTATCCTCTTCCCCCCTACTACCTACTACCTACTACCTAATCCCAGGAAATCTATGAGCAACAAACGCGACTACTACGAAGTGCTGGGCGTAGCCAAAGGCGCTTCACCCGAAGAAATCAAAAAATCTTACCGCCAGTTGGCCCGCAAATATCATCCCGACGTCAACAAAGAGCCGGACGCCGAGGATAAATTCAAAGAGATCAACGAGGCCTACGAAATCCTCTCGGATGACCAAAAGCGGGGCATGTATGACCGTTTCGGCCACGCCGGGGTAGGGGGGGCCGGCGGGTTTGGTGGGTTCCAGGATTTTGGTGGGTTCCGCGACCCCTTTGAAATTTTTGAAGAGGTCTTTGGCGGCCTGGGTGGCTTTAGCCGGAGCCGCCGTCAGCGGGGCGGGCCGCGCCGAGGCGCGGATTTGCGCTACGAGATGACCCTGGAATTTGAAGAGGCCGTTTTTGGCATCGAAAAAGAGATCGAAGTGCCGCGCCAGGAAACCTGCAACACCTGTAACGGCAACGGCGTCGAACCGGGCACTTCGCCCATCCGCTGCCCGGAGTGCAACGGCACCGGCGAAATCCGGCGGCAGACCGGCTTCTTTATTAATATCGGCACCTGCCCCCGCTGCCAGGGCCGAGGCGAAATTATCACCAGCCCTTGCCGCGAATGTCGCGGGCAGGGCCGGATTGTCAAAACGCGCCGTTTGTCGGTCAAAGTGCCGGCCGGGGTGGATAACGGCACCCAAATTCGCCTATCGGGCGAAGGCGAGAGCGGCGCCCTGGGCGGCCCGCCCGGAAACCTATACGTTGTGATTCGGGTCAAGCCGCACGAATATTTCCGCCGCAATGAAGAAACCATCCATCTGGAACTGGGGATTAATATTACCCAGGCCGCCCTGGGTGATGAAGTCGAGGTGCCGACCCTGGACGGCAAAGAAATGATGACTATCCCCGCCGGGACTCAAACCGGCGATACCATCCGGCTGCGCGGCAAAGGCGTGCCGCGTCTCCGCCGCGATGGCAGCAATATGGGCCGGGGCGACCAGATTGTAACCCTGCAAGTCCGCACACCGACCAATCTGAGCAAAGAGCAGCGTCACCTGCTGCTGGAGCTGGGCAAAACCCTCGACCGTGAGGTTATTCCGCAGAAGGAAAAAAGCTTCTTTGATCGCATCCGCGATGCGCTGGGGATGTAAAAACGACCACCGACCGCTGACCGCCGCAGACCTCACAGGTTTATAAAACCTGTGAGGTCTTTTTGTTTAAAGTGAGGCAACTGCTCAGCCATGTCATTTCGACCGCAGGGAAAAATCCCTGACACATTACTTTTACATAGTAGTAACAAAGTGAGCAAAAAGTGAGCATTTTTTGGTCTGGAAAAGAATAGCGCTCTTGAATAAACTTAGACCTGTCAGGTTTTTCAAACCTGACAAGTCTAACTTGAATACGGAGGCAATCTTATATGACCACACAAAGCGCCACGCTGACTCGCTCAGCCGCTGCTTCGGGTCTGGGCCAGGTCCATCTGCTGCTGCTGGTGCAATCGGTGGATGTGATTCTGGTTTCGATCAACCGGCTCAGCAGCTTAACCACCGGCTACGTGGCCGCCAATGAATTTTTGCGCTGGGTGGATTTGCTCAACATGCTGGTTCTGCCACTCATCAGCGTGGTTGCTTTTTATTTATTGAAGAAAGAGCTTGAATATGACAGCCCGGCGCGGGAAGGAGGTTGGCATCTGACGCTTAACCTCGGCTACATCATCGGCCTCTATCTGCTGGCGGCCAGCTACGGAACCCATGAGGTAACAAACTACCTGCACGTCCGCTTTTGCCTGACCGACCAAACCAGCCCGATCTGCCAAATTATCATTTTTAATGATGACGAATTTTCGCATTGGGTTTTCTTTACCGGCTTTGTGATGATCAACGCCGCCCTGATGCTGATCCAAATTCTCTTTCCCTATCGGGGAGTAGTGACCAGGCGAGATTGGGTGTTCCTGGGGGTCAACGGCTTGTTTATTGCTCTGGGCATTTTCGCCAATCTGGCCTTTGAAGTGATTGGGCTGGACCTGTATGTAGTCGCCCTGCTGACCCTCCTGGCGCTGACTTTACTCTGGCGGCGCGGGCCGCAGCCGTTGGTTATCTACTATGCCACCGCTTACACGGTGGGTCTCGTGGCGACTGCCATCTACAAAGGAGTGATTGGTTAACATGGCCAGCAACGAATATCATTTTATTTCCCACTGGCGGGTACAGGGTACAGCCCGCGAAGTTTTTGAAATCCTCGCCGACGCGCCTGATTTGACCCGCTGGTGGCCTTCGGTTTATCTGGATGTGCAGCAGGTGCAGCCCGGCGACAGCCAGGGTGTGGGCAAAGTGGTTAGCCTTTACACCAAAGGTTGGCTGCCCTACACCCTACGCTGGCAGTTTCGCGTCACCGAAGCTAATCCACCCTACGGCTTTAGCCTGGAGGCTTGGGGCGATTTTGTCGGGCGCGGCATCTGGACCTTTGAGCAGGCCGACGAGTGGCTAAATATTACTTATGACTGGCGGATTCGGGCCGATAAGCCCCTGCTGCGCTCCCTCTCCTTTATCTTCAAGCCGATTTTTGCAGCCAATCATCGCTGGGCTATGGCCAAGGGTGAAGAAAGCTTGCGTCTGGAACTGGCCCGCCGCCGCGCCCGCACCGCCGAGGAACGCGCCCTCATTCCCGCGCCGCCTGGTCCGACCTCGACCTCCTCTCTGCCCCTGCTACTGATGGGCGCAGCTATTTTGGCCGGCGGGGTTACGCTCATTTATGTAGCCCGGCGAAAATAACTCAGGAGACACTTATGAGACAAATTGACAAAGCTCAGTAAATAGATTATATTGGTAAATGAACACTGTTTTATAGTCAAAACAATAAGCTTTACCATTTTGTCAATTATGGTTTCGACCCCTGAGCGTAAATATATCGTTCCCGCTGTCGAGCGGGCTGTTATCATCCTGCAATTGTTGGCCCAAGAGCCAGACGGGCTGACCATTTCTCAAATCACCCAGCGACTGGCTGTTCCCAAAAGCACGATCTTTACTATTTTAACCACGCTCAAGCAATATCGTTTGGTCGAGCGGAAGGAAGAGACAGGGCAGTTTCGCTTAGGCGTGGAATTGTTCACCCTGGGGAGCACCGTAGTTGAACGCCTCAATGTTCGCTCGGCAGCCTATCCTACCCTCAAACGCCTGGCCCAAAGCACCGGACTGACCACCCATCTCGGTATCATGGATCAGGGCGAGGTGGTCTATATTGAAAAAATTGAAGGCCGGGGGCCGATTAAGATTTCTTCGGCGGTGGGCCGGCGCATGAGTGTTCATTGTACGGCGCTGGGTAAAGCCATGTTGGCTCAGTTACCCGAGGCTGAGTTTCAACTTATCTTTAATGGCCGTGATTTAGCACAACGTACCCCCAACACGATAACTTCATTAGAGACGTTGCGGGCTGACTTGGCCCGAACTCGTGAACGGGGTTATGCCTTTGACGATGAAGAGAATGAACTCGGTATTCGCTGTTTGGGTGCGCCTATTTTTAATCACCAACGCGAGGTTACTGGTTCAATTAGCGCCTCCGGCCCCCGCGACCGTATCTCCATCGAAAATATCGGCCCACTGGCCCGGCAAGTCGTTGAAGCGGCCAGAGAAATATCCCAAAACCTGGGCTATGTACTCTCCCTTTAGGCACTCCCCAAAAATTTAACGTCAAATTTAGTTTAGTATCACGATGAGTGTTTTATAAACAAACTTTTTGATTGGCTCGTTGTGTCAGTTTTTGTTTTGTGTACAAAACAGCAGTTAAAATGGCGAACTTTAATTTGACACAGAAACTTTTTCTTTGTATACTCGTCTGCCTAATTACCAAGATACGCTCATAATCTTCGCATTTACTCCAGCCACCTCTAAAGTCAAATTACTATCGCCGGTAGAATCTACTTACTTGAGCAATCCACATTCGCCTTGTAACAGTCGAAAATTCGGCGGAAAGGAGGAAGCCTATAGGCAAGATAAATAAATCTTAACCTCAACTATCTTGTGATCTAAGCGCCTGGTTAGTAGGTTCATTTTCAAAAAACCAATTATTCTTTTGGTCAACTAAAGGAGGGATATTCAGTGATGAAGAGCTTTATCACCCTGTTCGTGCTGTTGATAGTTGTCAGCTTGATTGTGGCTGCTTGCGGCGCTGCAGGAGCGCCAGCTGAGCCTGTCCAACAAGCTGCGCCTACTGAGGCCAGCGCCGCCGAGGCGGAAGCGGCTAAGACTGAGTCTGAGCCAGCCGCCGACTCTGCTGCGGCAGTGGCCAATCCTGAGGGGTATGATGTAGCAGCTTGTTTTGCCGCAGCTTCAAACAACGACAAAACAGTTAAGTTTGATCCCAAACCTGGCCCCTACAAAATTGCGGTCAGCAACTCTTTTATCGGCAATGACTGGCGCACCCAAATGATCCAGATGGCCAAAGCCTACGTTGAGCAGCCCCACGTGAAGCCATTAATTGAGGAGTTTTCGCTGGTCAGTTCAGGTCAGGATGTGGCCGCTCAGATTGCTCAAATGGACAACATGATTGCCTCAGGCGTTGATGCTATTATCCTGAACGCTGCGTCGCCAACCGCTTTCGATGCCGTCATTCGCCGCGCTACCGACGCCGGTATCATTGTTGTCTCCTTTGATAACGTTGTTACCGCCCCGGAAGCCGTTTTGATCAATGAGGACCAGGTTGAATTTGGCCGGGAATTGGCTCGAGACCTGGTTAAACGCCTGAATGGTAAAGGCAATGTGGTGATGGTGACCGGCGTGGCCGGCACCAGTGTTGACATTGACCGGACCACAGGTGGCAAAGAGGTCTTCGCCGAAAACCCGGATATCAAGGTTGTCGCCGAGGTTGTAGGTAACTGGGACACGGGCACGGCTCAGAAAGTAATGGCAGATCTACTGGCCACCCGCGACGATATTGATGGGGTTTGGGCGCAAGGCGGCACCCCTGGCGTGGTTCAAGCCTTCATGGATGCGGGTAAGCCATTTGTGCCGGTTGCCGGTGAGGCCGAAAACGGGTTCCGCAAGCAACTGGCCGAGCATAAAGATGAGGGTCTGGTTGGCATCTCCATCGGGCAAAGCCCTGGTTTGGTAGCCGTTTCCATTCAGGCTGCTCTGGAACTGCTGCAAGGCCGGGAACTCCCTCGAGTCATCGCCGCCCCCCTGCCCATTGCCACCACCGAAAGCCTGGAAACCGGCGTCAATTACTTCCCCGATCTGCCCGACTCTTTCTTCACGCCTATTCAATTCGAGGCCTGCGGAGTCAACCTCACGGCTAAAGAAATCTTGGCTCAATCAGCAGAATAAGGCTATAATTGGGTAAGCAGACATAGATGTCTAGAAAAATCCCCTCTTAATTAAGGTAGCAGGTAGCAAAGTAGCAAATTTGTTACCTGCTATCTTGCTACCTGTTTCGTAGGCCAGAGGAGAAGCATGACTGATTTGCCTGAACCAAGCAATGAAACGGCTGTCCGGCCTCTAGTCGAAGCAATAGAAGTTACCAAATATTATGCCGGTGTGACCGCCCTGGATAAAGCCAATTTCAGTTGTCAAGCGGGCAGCATCCACGCCCTCATTGGCGAAAACGGAGCCGGGAAAAGTACGTTGATCAAAATCTTAACCGGCGTGATTACGCCAGACGCCGGCGTACTCAAAATTGACGGTCAGACGGTCACCCTCGACTCCCCGATGAAAGCCGGTCAACTTGGCATTGTGCCGGTCTTTCAGGAACTATCCTTACTACCCCATTTAACCGTAGCTGAAAATATTTTTATCACCAATCCCCCGCGCAGCCGCTTAGGATTGATTGATCGCCGGGCGCTCAACGGGCAAACCGAGCAACTTTTTGATAGTTTTGGCTTCCATCACCTTGACCCAGAGGCGCTCCTCAGCGAACTGCCGCTGGCTCAGCGCCAGATGGTGGAAATTGCCAAGGCGCTATCCCGCCAACCTCGGCTGTTGATTCTGGATGAGGGCACATCAGCCTTGACCATCCGCGAGGTCAAGCTGGTCTTTCAAGTGATGGAACGAATGCGCCAGCAAAATCGCTCGGTTATTTTTATCTCGCATCGTATGGCTGAGATTGAAGAAATAGCCGATACCATTACGATTTTCCGCGATGGTCAAGATGTGGGGATGTTCCCTGCCGGCGCGGTCAATCATGATGAGCTGGTGCAAAGGATGATTGGCCGTAAACTGGAGCAGGTCTTTCCTGAGAAATCACTGCGCCCACCCCAACAAAAGCCCCTACTAGAAGTGAAAGACCTGAGCTGGGAGCATGTCTTACACAGCATCAACTTTAGCCTGGGCCAGGGAGAAATTTTGGGCTTTGGCGGTTTAGAGGGCCAGGGGCAGGGCGAACTCCTCTTTGCCCTCTTTGGCGTTTTGAGAAACTTGCAAGGCTCCATTTACATCGAGGGAAAACCTACCCGGATTAATAGCCCTGCTGCGGCAGCGCAAGCCGGTATTGGTCTGGCCTTTATCCCAGAGGATCGCAAAACTGAGGGCTTACTGCTGCCGATGTCTGTGGGCGATAACATAACCATAGCCACCCTTGATCGGCGTACCCACCGCCTGGGCCTGGTGGACAAGCGGCGTGAAAAAAGCGCCATTCAGCGGATGATTGACCAGCTAAAAATTAGGACGGCTTCGCCTCACATCCCCGTGCGTAATTTGAGCGGCGGCAATCAGCAGAAAGTGGTCATCGCCAAATGGTTGTTAACCCAGGCCAGAATTTTGCTCTTGTATGACCTGACCCGGGGGATTGATGTTGGCACCAAGCAGGAACTCTATCAACTCATGCGCACCCTGGCCGACGAAGGCGCCGCAATTCTGTTCTTTTCTACGGAACTGGCCGAGTTGGTCGGCATGTGTGATCGGGTCTTGGTTCTTTATGAGGGACAGATTCAGCGCGAGCTAAAAGGGCCGGAAATTACCGAGGAAAATCTGGTGGCCGCAGCACTGGGCTTAAACGCTGGTAACGGCAAAATAGGAGGCTGACTTTGGCCGCGACAACCCCTATATCCGATACTAGAATCTCATCGCCCAAACGTTTTATCAAACGCAACTATAAAGTCGGGATAGCCTATCTTATTCTGATTGCTTTGTTGATCGCTTTTGGCGCGTTGCAACCCCGGCTGTTTACCAAACCGGTGATTACGGCCACTTCCAATCAAGGCATGGCCCTGGTTTTGGCCGGGATGGCTCAAACAGCCGTTGTCATCACCGGTGGGATTGACCTTTCAGTTGGCCCCGTTGTCAGTCTCTCTAATTCGTTAGCCTCGGCTCTTTTTGGCGATAGCGTCATCGGGGTTATTGGGGCTGTCTTGCTGATTTTGTTAGTGGGCGCGGCGGCTGGTTTGGTGAACGGTTTGATTGTGGTTTATGGCCGGCTTCAGCCTATCATCGTCACCCTGGCAACCGCCTCGGTTTACAGCGGTTTTGCCTTGTGGTTGCGACCTCAACCCGGAGGCTATGTGCCCCGCTGGTACGGCGAACTATTGACCGGCCGTATTTTTGATCTTATCCCGGCCTCGCTGGTTCTGCTGGCGCTGGTGCTGTTATTGGTGTGGACGCCTTTCCGCCGCTCTAAACTGGGCCTGGCGGTTTACGCCACCGGTAGCAACGAAGGAGCGGCTTATATGAGTGGCCTAAATGTTAACCAGGCCAAGTTAGCCGCTTATACCCTGGGCGGCTTTCTGGCAGCGGTGGCCGGGCTTTTTTTAACGGCGCAAACCAGTTCAGGCGATGCCACGATTGGCGCTGTTTATACGCTGCAATCCATTGCTGCGGTTGTTTTGGGGGGCACGTCGCTGATGGGAGGCTCCGGCGGCGTGGCTGGGACGATTGCCGGGGCGTATGTGTTAAGCTTGATTAGTAGTGTCTTATTCTTTGCCGGGGTTAATCCCCTCTCGCAGCCCTTCTTTCAGGGCTTAGTTTTGCTGGCGGCTGTCGCCATCGGCGCAACCCGTATTTTTACCATAAAAAACCGGCTGGACATCATGCGTTAAGGGAGTATCAGTAGATCCAATTTTTCACCGTAGCTGGCGTATCCTTATGCGTCAGCGGGCGGCATAGGGATGCCACCCTACGGAAATTTGGATCTACTGAGTATCGAGGTTCATCAAATGGCGCTTAAGACGACAAGCTCAAAATTTTTTCCAAACAAACGGATGACTCATCTGAGTCGAGAGCAGCGCAGCGTTGTGATTGCCTATGGCATGATTTTTGTGCTCATTGCCTTCGGCTCGTTAGCTATTTCACCGCAATTTGCTTCGCCCAATTTTTTGTTGCTGCAACTCCTGAAAGCGTCCATTCTGGGTATTGTGGTCACGGGCCAGATGATGGTCATTCTGACAGGTAATATTGACCTCTCGGTGAGTTGGACCATGAATTTGTCGGCAGTCCTCTTGACCTCCATTGCTTTTGGCCAAGATGATCGCTTCTGGCCGGGAGCGCTGGCGGCGCTAGGGGTGGGCGTTATGGTGGGGTTACTCAATGGGTTGGGTGTGGCCTATCTGCGTATTCCCTCCATGGTGCTAACATTGGGGATGAATGCCCTGATCAAGGGCGTGACGATCCTGTACACCGGCGCGCAGCCCAAAGGCGACGCTCCCCCCCTGCTGAACTTTATCGTTCACCATAGATTGGGTGGTGGCTTATCTCTTGTCGTAGTCATTTGGATCATCGTTGCCATTATCAGCATTATTGTGCTCCAGCGGAGCGGCCTGGGCCGTAAAATCTACGCGGTGGGCAACAACGAGGTAGCAACCTACCTATCGGGGGTGAACACAAACTTGGTACTGGTCAGTGTATTTGTTATTGCCGGGGTTATGAACGCTGTAGCTGGTATTCTGCTGACCGGCTATGCCGGTCGGAGTTATAACGAGATGGGCGAACCGTTCTTACTACCCAGCATCGCCGCCGTAGTGGTCGGAGGCACCTCAATTCTGGGTGGTTCGGGGCTTTACACCGGGACCATCGCCGGGGTGATTATCATTACTTTGCTAGAAAGCGCCTTGAGCATTTTACAGATTTCCCCTGCCGGTCGAAGCGTCATCTTTGGCCTGGTAATTTTAGCCATGCTCTTTCTCTATGGCCGTGGAGCCAGGGTGAGGGAGTAATATAAAAAGCCCCCGGTCAGACTCGAACTGACGACCTGCCGCTTACAAGGCGGCTGCTCTACCAACTGAGCTACGAGGGCGAAAACAAAGCCGCTACGGATTACGTAGCGGTTTTTTATTGAGTTGGTCAATATGTTATCACAATCAGTTGCAAGAGTCAAAAGGCAAATTTACGGGGGTGCGTCCGGCGGCGCTCACGGATAGTGATGAAAACAGGCTTGACAAATAAAGCTTTTGGTAAGCCGCTAAGCATAGCTGGCCTTTCGGCGGAATGGATGCTTCCCAGTCAGGCGAGCAAGGATAAAGTTATCCTCAAATCACAATTTTGAGGACGCGAAGCCAGCACGCCCACGTGCCGAACACCGCCGCACGTGGGCGTGCTGGCTCCTCAAATTTGGATCCACTGAGACTTAAAAAAATCCGTACCCATCCGTCCTATCTGTGCCATCTGTGGGCTATTGATAGCACGCGGACCGTACGGATCACATGCTTGAGCCAAATTCAATTTCGGCCCTTAAAGGGACGGTCTATCACCAACTCAGGATGGTCGCGCCGGAACGTCATCGCAATCAGGCAGTTCCAGCAAACCGGCTTATGGGTGGTCAACACCTGGGGCAGCGTTTCTACCGGCACGGCTCGCCACTCGACAAGTTGGCCTTCGGGGCTGATAAACGCAGGTTTCTGGTCATACAAAAAAACAGCCCGGTGATCATAAGAATCAACCTGCGGGAAAGCTTTCCCGCAAAAAGCGCAGGACTTGTCTTTATACCAGTTGGTTAGCATCCTCCGCACCAAACAGTTCTCCGGCGACCGTTCAATTTGAGCCAAACATTCCTGGCCGCAATTTTGGCGCTCCGGCCAACGCGTACATTCTTTTAAGCGTAAATCCGGCTCACCCCGAACCGCGGTAAAGGCAATATGCCCGACATCCACGGCCACCCCGGCCGTTTGATGCGTTTCAGGGCAGGTCACCAACATCTTGCCCTGGAATTTTCGATAGGGTTTGACCATCTGCCAGATGAAATAAAACAGAGCCAACACAATCAGACCGGCTATCACATAAATTGCTGTGACCATGGTGTATCTCCTTGCAATGGACTTAGGCAGTTCCAAGATTTAAATCATCCAATTATTCTCACCAGCGTGATGCGTAAGAAATCTTGCCTGGAAACCATCACGCATTACGCATCACGGACTTTGGATAATTATTTTCTTGGAGTTGCCTTAAGGCGGACTTTAACCCATTACCTTTATTATCGTTCCTTTAGCTTGCAGACTAGCAGTGTCAGATGTCCTTTTTTGCCATGACAAATGTCATCACTACCTTTGCACTTTTTAAATAGAACGCAGATGAACGCTGATAAACGCAGATTTACGCCGAAAAATTTGTAGAAAATCTGCGAAAATCTGTCGAATCTGCGTCATCTGCGTTCAAATTTTGATCGGTTACGAAAAGCGCAAACATAGTGATCTCATTTTTTTCAGCGGGATTTATGAGTGAACTTCGGCGGCCAGCCTCTCTTTGGCTTCGGCCAGCCAGGCGGCAAATTCCTTTAACTGCTCCGGCGGCAGTTGGTTGATCAGTTTGATCAATTCTGTTTTCAAGTGGGTTCGCAGCAGCTCGGTTTCGTCCCTGTAACCCATGCCCGCTTCAGCCTCAAATTCGGCCCGGCTGGCCCAACTGGCCTGGCAGGCCTCGTTGAGGCAGATGACTCCTTCGTTGAGTTGGACCGCCCGGTGGCCGCAGCGGGGACAGGCAAAGGAGTCAGGTTCGGCCTCGGCAGACTCAAATTCTCTGACAATCGTTTCGACATGCCGGGCCGTGATTCTGCCCTGGGGAGCGGTTTCGACAGCTTTTTGCCAGACCTGGCGCTGCATATCCACGTCCAGCCTGGCCAGCGGCCGGGCCTGGGCCTCGTTGATGGGCAGAGGGATAGGCCCGCTTGAAAGGTCCACAATTGTGGAACTTTTCAGGTTTTCGACCACCTCGGCTGCATCCATCAACTGGTACGTCCGGCTTTTCCGCAGGTCCCAGCGTTCCTGGCAATATTCCTCAAAGGAGGTGTGGGTTTGCCGGTACAGGCGGGAGTTGCGGATTTCCATCAGGGCGCTGCCCACCTCAATAAAGGTTTGCAGCCCTCGCTCGATGACTGTTTCCAGTTCGGCCAGGCGAGTGGCTTCGCTGGTGGTTAGATAGTCTGTCATCCTTTACCTCCTATCAAGAGCCAAGTATGCTACCACTGATGCTGTTTGGCTATTGGTACAGATCAGACCAGAGGAGTAAATAGATCGTAGGCTTACACGCTTGTGTAAGAGAAGCTATGTTAACACAAGTCTATAACAGATACAAGGTAAACTTTTAAATTGCTTACAAGGTGGCTGCTCCTTCAACCGAGCTACAAGGGTATTAAATATTGATGCTTTTTTACTCCAATAAAACTTGGCAATTCGTCAAATGAAGCAATTTGGAAAAACATTACTGTCAATGTACAGTTAATCAACTGTCCAAATAAAGCGGACAGATTTATACAATGATTCCAGGTGAAAACTTTTTTTATTCAATTGAAAGGTTTCAATGGAAGATTTCACAGAATGGATCGAAGTTCAATTAAGAGAGAGAAATTGGAACACCGCTGAATTAGCCAAAAGAGCAAAGATCAACTCAGGTACACTCAGTAATGTTCTCAATCGAACTCGTAGGCCCGGTCCAGAGGTGTGTTTAGCTATCGCTCGTGCTTTGAATTATTCCCCGGAAATTGTATTTCGACAGGCTGGATTGTTACCACCCGCACCGCAACCAGATCTGGAGATAGAAGAAGTGGCTCATCTTTTTCAACAACTCAGTCCGGAACAGCGCAAATTAGCCCTCTCTACATTACGTGCTTGGGTAGAAGGGAGGTAAAGTAATGGAGAACTGCTCAGTCATAGATATGTTTTGTGGTGCAGGGGGACTGACCCATGGGTTCGTTTTAGAAGGGTTCAAAGTCATCGCAGGAATCGATGCCGATACCTCCTGCAAATATGCTTATGAAACTAACAACAGAGGCGCTTATTTCATCCATAAAAAGATCGAAGATTTGATAGCAGAGGAAATCCTCGACCTCTATCCACATGGGCACACCAAAATTTTGGTAGGATGCGCTCCGTGCCAACCTTATTCCTCTTATAACAAAAAAAAGGGTAAGAAGGACGAAAAGTGGCGTCTCCTAGATGAATTCGGTGATCTGATTTGTGAAGTCAAGCCAGACATCGTCTCTATGGAGAACGTTCCCGACTTGGTCAAGTACAGAAAAGGAAAGGTATACAGTGATTTCGTAGCCAAATTGAAAGCCAATGGGTACTATGTCTCTTCCTTTCCAGAAGTCTATTGTCCTGATTACGGCATTCCCCAACAACGCACCCGATTGGTAATGTTTGCATCCAAATATAGTGAGATTGATATCCTTCCGCCGACACATTCGCCAGATCAATATAGAACCGTATGGGAAACGATTGGTCAGATGGAGCCAATCAAGGCTGGTGGTGTGAGTGAAAAAGACCCATTGCATCGGTCCAGCCAACTATCAGAACTGAATATGCGCCGGATTCGCGCGTCGAAACCAGGCGGGACTTGGCGAGACTGGGACAAAGAATTGATTGCTACTTGTCATCGAAAGGTTAGTGGAGATGGGTATGTTAGTGTCTACGGACGAATGGAATGGCATCTTCCATCTCCTACCATTACTACTCAATTCTATGGCTTTGGTAACGGCCGTTTCGGTCATCCTGAGCAAGATCGCGCTATCTCACTACGTGAAGGAGCCTTACTACAGACCTTCCCTATGAATTATGAATTTGTAGCTCCAGATAAACCCATCCACTTAAAGGTTATGGGGCGACATATGGGCAACGCTGTACCCGTAGAATTGGGACGAGTTATTGCCCGAAGCATTGCGCAACATTTACGTGTTCATCTCCAATAAACTGGAATTTTTCAGCCATGCCACAATTGAAGTTCACTATCGACTCGGCATTGTTACGAGAACTGGGCGAGCGACTGGTAGGCAAGCCCCATATTGCCTTAGCTGAATTGGTCAAAAATGGGTACGATGCTGATGCTCATACTGTAACCATCCGTTTGCTGCCTGATCAGGATCGGATTGAAGTGCAGGATGATGGTCACGGTATGGACTTCAATGATTTCAAGAATTTCTGGATGCGCATTGGTACAACGCATAAAGATCAAAAACGGGTCTCCAAATATTTGAAACGTGCGATGACTGGTTCGAAAGGAGTAGGGCGGCTGTCTGTCCAGTTTCTGGCGAGTGAATTGAGGCTTTATACTGTGCCACAAGAAAGCAAGGGGGAATGGCTAGAAGCATATGTGGACTGGTCTGAAGCCGTTAGAGCTGGGAATCTCACGAATGCAAGTGTTCGTTACACACGCCACCACAATTCACCCGAATTCGAAAAAGGGACCTTACTCGTCTTGAGTGGGCTAAAACAGCGATGGACAGTCTCCGCTATTGAGGGCTTAGCCCGCGAGTTATGGTGGCTACAACCTCCATTTCGGAACTTTACTGAGGGAAATGATTCAAAAAGTAGTTTCGTCATTGAGTTCCAATCGAGTCAGAAGAAATTCGAGAGGGTCTTCAATGATCAAATGCGTGCTATCTTGGATGTTTGGACAGCGCGGTTGGTTGGTGAGAACCAGCAGGGCAACGTCAAGCTTGCAATTGAGTTTGCTGATGGCTTACCACAACGATATGAATATTGTATCGCAGATTTACCTCATAATAACGGATTTTATGATTCTCAACAAAATCTTAAAGACGGCAATTTCGAGATAAGAATCTTCACGCTCAAAAATCGACAACCCTATGGCCTTAAGGTGGAAGATGCAAGGAAATACTTCGAGCAACATGGGGGGGTTCATGTCTATGACGGGGGATTTCGGTTACCCTATTATGGAATTCCCACTAATGACTGGTTGCGGCTTGAAATCGACCATTCACATCGAGTATTTCTATCAGATCTCCTACCCAAAGAACTCCAAGAACAGTATGCTCACACGCAGCGATTGAGGTATTTACCCACGTTGGAACGCATCTTTGGTGTGGTAAACGTCAATACGTCGGTCGAGCCAGGCCTCAAGATCATGATCACTCGAGATCGTCTGGCAGACAGTAAGGCATTTGAGGACTTGCGGTCGATGGTTCGATATGCGATTGATTTGTATGCAATGGAGGAAGCCCGAAGACGATATGAGGAAACCCTCTCCAAGAGAGCTATTGAAACGACTTCTGAGAGGTTCGAGAGGGTTGAGGAAGTCTTAGATTATTATGAGCCTCAAATACCCAAAGAGGTCTTCACTGAAATCCGAGCAAAAGTACAGGAAGCAACCGAAATCGCTGTCGCCAGTGAAGCCCGAGTGCAAGAAGAGACAGGGCTACTAGGCGCATTGGCTACGGCCGGTATCTCGGCTGTGGCCTACCAACACGAGTTGCACAAGCAATTCACTGCTATTC
Source organism: Anaerolineales bacterium (assembly GCA_015075405.1). Lineage (GTDB taxonomy): Bacteria > Chloroflexota > Anaerolineae > 4572-78 > J111 > DSQQ01. The sequence goes on along the minus strand of JABTUK010000001.1, from coordinate 1,068,017 downwards.
GTGATATCATTGACCGGATTGATAGGATTCGGACAGACGACCAACAGTTGCAACAATCCCTGGAAAGATTGGGTAAAGATTTGGCGAAATGGCTGGAACGAGCTGAGGCAACCAATGCCCTATTCGACTACTTGGCCGATGCTGAGAATATTCGAACTCGGACTAGATTTCGGGCTGCTCCGGTACTCAAAGACATCAAGCGGCAGACACGATTTCTGGCCAGAGGGATCGACGTAGATGTAAGTCAGGTTGATCCAGAACTACGACTCCCGGAAGCTACGCTGGCCGAATGGGGGGCAATTTTCCAGAACATATTCACCAATGCCTTCAATGCCATGCTTGATTCCGACAAACGATTGTTAGAAATCAGTTCTCGGACAAACGGTAGGAAACGAGAGATCTTGATTCAAGATACGGGATATGGGGTCAACCTAAAGGATGCCGAGAGGCTATTTCAACCATTTGAGCGAGAAGCCAAAATCTCACCGACGCGACAGGCGCTAGGGTACGGCGGTACGGGCCTGGGGTTGACAATCGTGCGGCTACTCGCGGACCGAATTGGTTGCCAGGTTGGTTTTGTAGAACCTGACGATGGCTTCAGTACGGCACTTTCACTTAGTTGGAGGGAAATCCGATGAGCAAGATATTAATATATGACGACGATGAGAAATGGGCAAATGATCTAAAAGAAAAATTAAAGTCTTTACCCATTCTGGCGAAAGACTTCGAAATCATTGCACTCAATCAGCAAGTGTTTACGGATTCAATAAATACCCTGGAAGAACGACGCCGAGAAGTTCGTGATAAAGGACAGTGGTCAGGACAATCTATACTCCTAGATGAGGCTAACATTCTAATTATCGACTACGATTTGTTCGATACTAATGCCTTTCTCACTGGTGAAGATATAGCATACTCAGCTCGTTGTTTCTCCACGTGTGGCCTAATCGTAGCTTTGAATCAATACTACGAGGTTGATTTCGATTTGACCTTGAAAGGTCATCCAGAGTCGTTTGCAGATTTGAATATTCGAGGGGAACAATTGAGCAATCCTAATTTATGGGGTGGGGATGGAGAAGAGTTTCGGCCCTGGTATTGGCCATTACTGCCTAAGTACCAACAAGACTATGAGTTGCGTATTGCTGATGTTCGTCAGAATCTGAAACAACCCATCTGTGAGGTGCTCGGATTTGACAAAGATCTGTTCGAGAGGTTACCACGCTCAATCAACCAATTCATTGGTTCATCCGATGATTCAAAACCCAGCACAACAACTTTTGAGGATTTCGTCAAAAAATCGGGTAACGGGATGCGTCCGAAAGACTCAGAAAAAGCAGATGAAATGATTCTGTCCAGAGTCGGTGCAGCCAGGATTAGCAAGTGGCTTGAGAGATCAGTGTTTCCAGAACTGAACATCTTGGTCGATGCCCCCCATCTCGTATCAAGATATCCTAGTCTACTAATTGGTTCCAAAGAGGAAATCGAGTCCTGGAATAAAACGACAATACTTACTGATTATACCAACTTGGGGCTTGATATTGGCAAGATTGAGAACTTTCGATTTCAAAAGAATTTCTGGCTATCGCGTCCAGCTTGGTTTTGGGACAAGATACGTGACTGTCAAGATATTCTCGAAGTTCGAGAACCTTGGGAAACCTTTAAACCTGATTGGGTCTTCTGTGAAGATATATCCAAATTCTATAGAGGCGATTATCAAGAGTTCGTTGCGAAAGTAGAGTCACCCTTTGCGCGACGTTTCGTGAAAGGAATTAACGGCATTCAATATCAACCTCGGGTAAGATTTTCACTTTAGGTTTATGCTAGTGCCTAAACAATGAGATTCTTGCACACAAAACAAGAATATTAAGTCTGAACTTGGACATTACTCGCCAAGCCAGGGATAACCACTATCTCCCGGAGTTTCAGGGCCATACTGACGACCTGGCGGCCAAAGTCGGTCAGATAATATTTGTAGCGCTGGCCGACCTTCTTGATCAAATGGTGTGCCCGCAGCCGGGCTAGCAGGCGGGTGATCTGAGCCGAGTTTTTGTCGGGGAGCAAGGGCTGGAGGGCTTTGTTGGTGAACCCAGTGATGAAAAACTCACCGCGCAACAGGGTGCGAAACAATGAGGCATCCTCTTCAGCGAAGAGATTAAAACCCTTGTAGCGGTGCTCGTTTTCGGTCTGAGTTTCAGCCAACTGGTGCAGCTGGGCGACTCCAACTTCGGGGGTTTCGATGGCCGAGATGAACTTGAGATAACGCTGGTTGGCGGCCTGCAATAGTTCTTGTAAAGCGGGCAGGCTGTAGATGCTTTTCTTCAGCGGGGCCCATTTCCGACTAGTCGAACCATCGCGATGGTGGACTTGGCGGTACTGTCGAAAAAAGGAAACATCGGCCACACTGGTTTCGATGCGCAGGATGAGGTTGAACTTGTCGTACATTTTGATCGCGACCGGTCCCATCTGGTGTTTAATCCGCCGACCCAACCAGCGGTGGTTATAACGGCTGCCGGCCTCGCCCTGGTAGTTGCCGTGCAACTTGCGACCCAAAAAGGTGGCAATATCGGCGGGTTGGACCGCCTGAATAAGGGCAGCCAACAGCAGTGGGAAAAAGGCTTGTAGGGTTTGGGTTGACTTGAAAATTAAGTCGGTGGCGTACTCGGCTTGCAGAATGCTCCAGTGGTACTGAAGGCCAAGTTTAGTCACAACCGGGCAGTAGGCTTGGGCCAACTGATCCAACTTGGCCTGGAAATTTTCCAGATTGAACTGAGCCGCTAACTGGTTGGCCCGCTCGGAATCGGCAATGTGTACAAAAGCGTTGTCGCGCTGTTCAAAGGCAATCTTGTGCTGCGCCAATTGGCTGGCTAACCAGTTATGACCGTTGAAATAGAACTGGAGCCCGAAAGGACACCAAGTCGGGACCCGCAGGTAACATAAACCCAGTTCTTCATCGATGAAATAGAAATAGTAATGCAAACATTTACCCGAACTGCTTTTCACATAGGTCTTGCCCTTCGTCTTATCGTGCCAGGGCCGGTAGGCCGGACAGCGCTCCATCGCGGCGAAAATATGGACCAACCCCGGCTGCGGCCCCCGCTTCCTCAAGATGGCCTGGATGCGGTCTTCTTTGCGAAATGCCTGGCTCTTGCGGATGAACTCAATCTCGACCTGGTTCTCCACCGCGATGGCCTCCGCTCGCTGTCGAATTTCATCCCGCAGCGAGACGGCAAACTGACCATAGTTAAAAATGCGAAGGTTATGATTGTACAAATATTTCGTCATCCCTTGAGCATAACACAGCGGCTGCAGATTGCCCCTGATAATCACCCGGTCATAGCAGTTCAATACACCGACCATCTCAGCCGCATATTTTTCGGAAAGCAGGGGTGTGCCCATCGCTCAACTCCTTATCTCAGTTCAGGGTTGAGCCAATATACACCCTTGTGTCTGTTATTCAAAACCTATTTGGTTCCGGCTTGTCCGGGTTAGGGTTTAGAAAATGGATAAAGCTACGATGCGTGCCTTACGCAACCTCCTTTTGACTATATACGACGAGCAGAAAAGTAACTGGTCGCCTGAAAATCAAAGTGAACGCAAACCCTCACGCGAGGCCCAAGAACTATATAACAATTATTGTTACGCTGGCTAGCGTCTAATCGAACAGAAGGAATTCGAAGATTGGCTAAATGTGCAGGAAGACAAATTGGATATAGATTTTTCCACGCGCAAGGCTATTCTCGTCCTTCCTCCCTTAGAGGAGGATCAAGAATTCATACCCTTTTTGAAGTTGAAATGCGAACTTGGTGAAGATATAAATAGCATGAGGCTCTATGTTTTGTTAGCCCGACTCAATAAAGAGGATCGAAAACTCTATGGGATAGCGTTTCGCTTCGAATGTCCTGAAAACGAACAATATCGGAGGAAAGAAAACGATAAATCAATCGAAGCCAAAGAAGGTATTCATGACTTCTATCACGCCCAACTCATAACAGGTATTAGTTATGGACCTCCAATCGAAATATCAAACTGGTTACCAGTTACACAACCCTCCTTTCCTCTATTAGCTGACGACCCCCTAACTTTAGTATTTGCTTTACTGATGACGTTGTACGGAAAGAAATATTGCTGGGATTTCTACAGTAGACATGCGACTAACTTACCAGAATTGGGACCACGTATAAAGAAACTTCATCCGTGGGTCAAGTGGAAAGCTATGGAGAATAAAAAGTGAATGTACCGCTTCGAGAAAAAGCAACTCGAATTTTGGTATAGAAAGATAGCCGAGTGAATGACGTTGAAGGCGGAAGTTTTTACCCATAAAAATCCCCCAGCTTCATCTCCTGCTGCTCGCAACCGAATGAAAGCAGCCCGGCAGCGAGATACCGCTCCAGAGATGGCACTACGTTCGGCTTTACATCGGCGAGGATTGCGATATAGAGTAAATATCAATCCGCTAAAGGGGGTACGACGGAGAGCCGACGTAGTTTTTCGTTCAGTCAAAGTGGGATGGTTCAGAAATAGGTTGACACATTAACAACAGAATAGGTTTACAGGAGCCACCTTTTCAGGCAAGATAAGGGTTACGAGACCACATCAAACCTGAAAGAAGGAGGCTCCTAATGGCACAGTATCGCATAGCTGGGTTGGATTTGTCAACCCGGATGCAAATCACGGTCGAGATGGTGTTGAGCGCCCACGAACGTGGGTGGGGGCGAGCCAGCCAATTGGCGCAAGACTATGGGGTATCCCGGACGCTGTTGTACGAGTGGCGCCATAAAGCGATGCAGAGCTTGCAAGAAACCTTGCAGCCGCATGACCCCGGACCCTGTCCGCTCAAACAAAGCCTGGACATCAGTTCCAGTTTCATCCAGCGGGCCATAGCGCTGTGGCCGATGCTAACCGGGAGCGTACGAGGGATCCAAACCGGGCTGGAACTGCTGTTGGGGGTGGAGCGGTCGGTCGGCTACATCAGCCAGACGCTTCAGGCGGCGGGTCAGCAGGCCGCGGTCTATAATCAAGCCGTGGTGATCCCGGTGCCGATTCTGGGTGAGGCCGACGAAATCTTTCAAGGCCGGCAACCGTGTCTGACCGTGGTGGACGGGCGGTCCTTCCTGGTGCTGAACTTGACCCCAGCGGAGCACCGCGATGGGACGACCTGGGGGCTGACTTACCTGGATTTGGTCGAACGGGGCATCCAGTTCCAGGACCTGGCCTGTGACGGGGGCACCGGACTGCGGGCGGGGGTGCGGGAAGCCAAACTGGCCCTACCCTTGCGGCCCGACCTGTTTCACCTGCTGCAAGAAGCTCATCGCCTGAGCCGACGGCTGGAAGGCGCCGCCTACCGGGCCATCGACACCGCCGAACGGGCGCGTCGAGCCGAGTTGCAAGCGCGAGGACTGATCCGGCGGCGGGGGCGGCGGCTCACCAGCAAGGTCCCCTTGGCTCAGGCTCAGGTCGAGGCCACCCAAGCCATCACCACCTTCGACACCTGGTCGTGGCTGCTGGCGGAAGTGCGGCAGGCTTTGGAACCTCTCACCCCCAGCCATCAACTGGTCGCCGTCGCCACAACCAAAGCCACCCTGGAAACGGCTATCACCCTGCTCAAGGAATTGGGCCAGGCAGACATTACCACCTTCGCCGACGATCTTCAGCAGAAGTTACCCGAACTGCTGGCCCCGTTGGCGTGGCTGGAGCAACACCTGACCCCGCTGCTCAAGAACTTGGCGGCTGACACCCAAGCTTTTGTCCTGTGGACCTGGCAACACCGCCACACCTTGAACTTGAACCTTGAGACTGACCTGCCCGCAGCCCTCCGCTCTATCGTGCCGCTCGTCTGGGAGACCCTGGGCCTCTTCCACCGCTCCTCCAGCTTGGCCGAGTCCCTGCACAGTTGGCTGCGCCCCCACTTACAGACTCACCGGGGCATGCCCCAATGGTTACTACCCTTGCTCCAACTCTTCTGGAACCACCACCAGTTTGAACGGGGCAAGCGCAGCGGCTCTAGCCCCCTGGAGTTGGCTGGTGTGTCGGATGCTCTTTCTCTTGCGGAGGTGTTAGACCAGTTGTTCCCACCCACGACGGCTACCCAGCCAGGATAATTTATTTTTTAAGGTACCAAAAGTGTCAACCTATTTCAGCCCGTAATTGAACCATCCCGTCAAAGTGGCTATCTATGTTGATGGTTGCTTTTGGCATGGGTGCCCCATTCATGGGACGTGGCCTAAGGCAAACGCTGAGTTCTGGCGAGCCAAGATCGAACAGAATCGCCAGCGTGACTCCGATACAAGTCGTCTCCTCACCGAAGCAGGTTGGCTAGTCATTCGAGTCTGGGAGCATGAGGATCCAGAGGAAACAGCGGAAACAATCTGTAAAATCATTCATGATCGGCATGCATGCTGATTTGGTTCATCATTTCATACGCAATTCCTCATAGACTATCTCATGCGCCACCGCCCGAAAGATGCCCCAATCGGCAAAAGCGCCGGTGAGGGAGCGGAGGTGGCGAGCGGTGTCGGCCAGGCCGGAGATGGGCGTCGCCTGAAAATGAGCAATGGCTTCTTTGGGGTCGGTGGGGTGAGGCTGGCCCCGGCTGGGGGTGGTCAGAAAAACGTAAGATACAAACGGGAAGCGGCCTTCCGGGGTGGTGACAGTATAGGTAATCACCGCCAGGCAGCGCTGCGCTTTCACCTTGAAGCCGGTTTCTTCAACCGTCTCGCGGCGCAAGGCTTGATGGGGCGCTTCGCCCGCTTCCAGGCCGCCGGTCATCAGGCGATAAACACCCTGGGGGTAAAAGCTTTTGGTGTGCAGCCAGACTTGCCCCTGTTCATTCGGCACCACCATGACCACTTCGGCCCGGCGGGGGATGGTTTTTTGGTTTAGTTTGACCACCATCTGCCGCATGATTTCGGTGGAGATGGTCAGGTCAGCGTGATGAGTATGAACAGGCCCGAAGCGCTGCTCCAGCTTGCTGAGGATTTTTGGATTATAAACTTCGGCCAGAAATGGGTCGGAGGTTATCAAATTCATCATTCGCCCTCTTGTAAGTACCACTCACTCACATTCCAGGTAAAGGGAGCAAAGGGGCCGGGGTTGAGGCCATGCAGACGAGTTCCCACCAGTATATGCCGGTTAGGCGCGAACAGGAAATCTACGGGACGCTCCACGGCCAAAGTTTCCTGAATCTCGTTATAAATCTTGGCCCGCTGCTCGGGGTCACAGCCGGGAACGGATACGGCCCGGTCGAGCAGCCGGTCCAGGGCCGGGTTGTCGTAGGAGGTAAAGTTTAAGCCCTGACCGGCGGTATTTTCAGAGGAACGCCAGAAGAGCCGCTGGTCGGGGTCGGGGGTGAGCGGCCAACTGAAAACGGCCATGTCGAAGTCGTGCTTGAACAGCCGGTCCACTGTGTCGGTAAAAGACATCAAATCGGCCCGCGCAAACAGGCCCAAATCCCGGTAGTAGCTGCTGGCCAGCCAGGCCAGGTCTTGCATCAGCACCTTGTCGCCTCGAGTCCGCACAAAGAGTTCCAGCCGCCGGCCATCCTGGTCCAGCCAGCCGTCGCCGTCTTCATCCCGCAGCCCCGCTTTTCGCAGGAACGACTGGGCAGCTTTGGGGTCATACGCGGGCCAGGTGAGGTCAGCCGGGGCGGCCCAGTGACCCGGCAGCAGCGAGCCGGCCAGCAGTTGACCATCGCCGGCCAATACTTTGGTCAGAATCGCCGGACGGTCGAGGGCCAAGAGCAGCGCTTGCCGCACTTCGGGCGCAACCGCTTCGGTGTTTTTGGGCGCAAAGTTAATGGCCAGATAAACCATTTGCGGGGCGGGATAGATCAGATCGGTTAAGGATGGAGCGTGAAGCGGAGAGCGTGAAGCGGGAACTGGACCCAGGGCGTCAAATTGACCTTCAGAGAGGGCAACATCTACCTCGTCTTCGGCAATGAAGCGGACGGTCAACCCATCCAGCAGAGGGGCGGGACCGGCATAATGGCGATTGCGGATCAGGCTGAGGGTACGCTTGTTTTCAGACCACTCGCCGATTTTGAAAGGGCCGCTGCCGATAGGGGCCGGCTCCAGCACGGCAGGGGCGGGCAGCAGCGGCAGTTGGGCCAGCGTAGTCACAGCAGCGCAGTCTATCCAGGCAAAAGTTAATTCCAGGGTTTTGGCATCGGGGGCGGTAATCTGGCTAAAGGCCAGCAGGGCCGGATGTTCGGTGGCTTTCAGGCTGGCGGCAATAGCGGCGGCGGTGAGGGGCCGGCCATCGCTCCATTTCAAACTTGGCGGCAGGTGAAAAACAACCTTTTTGCCGTCGTCGCTGTAGCTCCAGCTTTCAGCCAGGCCGGGCTGGAGCTGGGCGGTATTCGGGTCCACGCGCAAAAGGGTATCGAATAAAAGTGGAGTCAACTCGCGCAAGGCGGAGTCGTTGGTGGTGATGGGATTGAGGCTGTCGGGCTGTCCGACCAGACCGAGGGTGGCAATTCCGCCTTGAGGGAGAGATGGGTTGGAAGGTTGGAGGGTTGGAGGGTTGGAGGGTTGGAGGGTTGGAAGGTTGGAAGGTTGGAAGGTTGGAAGGTTAGAAACTTGCGGCGTTGCTTCAGAGATTTGCGCTGGAGTAGCTCCGGTTGAAGGTGACTCGCAGGCAGACAGGAGCAAAGCCAGACACAGAAAAAGGGTTTTGAATTGGCGGAGTTGAATGAGTCGCTGAATCAGGGGAGAACCTCAAAAAAAAATGTAATGGGCAGCGGTCAGCGGTCTGTGGTCGGCGGTCGTTTACAGAAATATCTCAGCCCCGCAGTTCTTACAGGCAATAACACCCTTGCCGACAAACTCCTGCTCGCCGCCGCAGTTGGGGCATGTGTTGCCCTTAAGCTGCGACGCATCGCGGGAGTAAAGCACGCCTTTATCCCAGTTGACGTAGCCGGTGAACAAGCCCATGCCGACCAGACGGTAAACATCATCGCGCACCTGGTCGGTGCTGGACTTCAATTCAAAAACCAGGTCACGGATGTCCACCTGGCCGCGAGATTTGACCATATCCAGAATTTTGCGCTGGCGGCTCATATCGGCCTGTTCGGCGGCTTCGCTCCGGCTTTGGGTTAGCAGATAAACGCCAAAGGCGATGGGCACAATCCCCACAAAGATGGAGACCACCACGCCCAACACCGCTCCGCCCATACTCCCCTCCGCCGAGGACAACGACGAGATGAGGGATATGGCCGAGCAGCCCAAAAGCAATACCAACCCCACGCCAATCAAAATTATTCCAATCAAACGGCTATTTTTGCCCATGCCGATGACTCCAAAGAAAATAGTAGACAGTAGACGGTAGACAGGGGGCAAAATACGGTCTCCCGTCCCCGGTCCCCGGTCTATCTTAACCAAACCCCCGCGAACCGCCACCGCCGCCGCCGCCGCCGCCGCCGCCGCCGCTGAAGCCACCACCGCTCCAGCCGCCGCTGGAAGAAGAGGCTTGGGGTGGCGGGGTGCTGGTCAGGGTGGAGCTGGCCGAGCTGAGCATGGCCCCCAGACCATCGCTCATGCCGGCCAACGATGCGCCCACGCCCTCGCTCATGCCGGTCAGGGTGGGCATGCCGCCGCCTTCGCCGGCCAGGGGACCGGGCGGGCCGCCGACATCCGGCCGGCTGGTGGACGCGCCGCCCCACCCGCCACCGTAATGATGGGGATAACCGTAGCCATACCCCGGATAGACCGGCCCCCACCAGGTGGGCGCGGGCGTGTCCACGGCTTTGAACTTGTTGATCAGGCTGCGTTCCAGGCCAAAGGCCACCCCATAGGGTAGAAATTCCTCAAATTTATCCTTCACTTCGGCCAGGTCGCCGTGCTTTTCGATGGTTTGCAGGTAGCGCTTGAAGGCCAGCCACTTGGCGGCTTCTTCCGCGCCCTGTTGGGTTTTGCGGGGCATGTGCGGGGCCACAAAAATCAGGCCCAATGCCGAGGCCAGCAAGGCCAGACCCGGGCAAATAGCCAGCGCCGAGTAGTCGCCCAGGGCAACCAGAAGGCCGCAGGAAACGACCACGCTGACAATCAAGGCGACCACCCCCAGCCCGATCCACTTCCGCCGGGTGGCGTTGGGGTCGCTGGGGAAAAAGCCAGCCCGAACCAACTCGTCATATAACTCTTTTTGCAGGGTGGGAATGTGGGTGTAAAACCGCTGGCGCAGGTCGGCCATGCGCCGCTCGGTTTTGTTGCCAAAGATGCCCTTGAGCAGCGTTTTCTCGTAAGCGCGGGTGGCTTTGCTTTCATCCACCAGGTGAAAGGTATACTCCCGTCCGGAACCGATGCCCAAAAAGCCCTCCTTTTTCTGCTCTTCCATCCGCAGCGCGCCGCGCCGGCCCAGATCGGTAATGGTGGCGATAATGTCCTGCAAATCGGCTTTTTCGTCTATCAGCGCGCCGGCCACAGGGGCGGGCAAATCGCCGGGCGGCTCGCTGATGTATTCGGGTACGACGCCGGTGGGCAAGTCGCGCCCGCGCTTGTACCACAGCAAGTAAACTAGCCCCGGTCCACCCAAGAGGATGGCTGCCCCCAACGCCCCAAAGATAAGCCCAACGACCGGCCCCCACTGCCGCCGCCGGTCGTCACTGGCCTGCCAGGCCGGAGGGCTGCCCTGGACCACGCCGTGCGGAAACTGCACCCGCACCTCCAACTCTTCATCGGCGGGGATGTTTTCAGCCGTAAAAATCACCTCGCCCCGGTCGCCATAAGCGATGTTGGCCGGGACGCCGTAGCTGGCGACCACCAATTGGTCTTTGGGGAAGGTTTGCGGCGGGATCACCGTCACCCGCGACTCGCGGATGGGGAAGTTGTGGTCAGGGGGAACGGCCTTCCACCAGACCTGATCCCCGCCCTGGTAAATACGCAGCCCGCCAACCACCCGGTAGCGCAAAATATAGGTGTGTTCGCTGTCGCGGGTGGAGGGGAAGTACCAGCTAATTTCCAGGTCGCCTTTGTCACTGGTGCTGGTGGTAAAGCCGTAGTCGCTGTCAGAATTGGGCGTGTAAGGCCGCTCGCTGCCGCCGATAATCTCCGAGACCTGCAAATCAACAATTTGTTCGACTCGATCCTGCGGGATAGCGGCAAAGCCAAAGGAAAAGCTGCCGCCGGTAAAGGCAATCTGCTGGGTCTCTTCGACCAGGATATCAGAATTGGGCTGCACCACCAGCTCGACATCGTAGCGCTGCCAGTAGAGGGTTTTCTCCTGGGCCTGGGTCACATCCATCGAGCCAGCGAGAGCCAGCAACAACAAGCCCAACCCCAACCAAAAGAATAATTTTTTAGAGTGCTCAATTTCTTGATAAAGTTTCATAAATACGGATTTTCCCGGAAATATTGCTCAACTATAGCTACAAAACCCTGGCCTGCTGCCAGAAGTTGAACCGCTTCATCATGAGAAATCACAAAGGCGTGAGTATAATCTCCGATTTGGCGCTTGGCAAACGCTCTATTAAGCTCACGCCCCATTTCTTTAGGAAAAATTTCTGTCTTGATAAAATACTCACCAAACATTGCCAACACACTTTTATGAGATGAAAACGACAATTTTTTGGTCAGCAAAACGGCCTGAGTGGCATAAAACATGGCATAATAGACCCGTGAGACAGCAGACTCATAGCCGCCATCGTTTAAAAGTAAGGCTGCGCTCTTAAGATATCGCTCTGACCTTTTGAGAAGCGATTCCGTCTCTTTCACGCAGGTACGCCTTCCTTACGCACGTTCAAAAGTAAGGGGCTGTTGAGAGTGGTATAAGCTGCCTCAGAAATAGGATAAACCGAAATGAGGACAGCATGCTTAAGGTTTATCTCTGTCATAATCTCGATCATGCGATCAATTTCCTGACCGGGCCGTACCTCCCCATCGAGCACGACCAACAAATCTATATCCGACTCAGCCGTAGCTTCACCTCTGGCCCAAGAGCCGTAAAGAATTACTTCCTTTAATCTTTGCCCGTAAAGTTTCTTTATTTTAGCGTGGAATTCTTTAACTGCTTCTTTCACGGCCAATCTCCCCAATAACTTTATTATACCATAAAACATCCAGTTGTTATGACTCGTTTTAGCGCAGTACCCAATCAGCTACCCAGCGCCGGAAACGGGCCAGAATGGGCTGGCGCGACTCATCAAACCAGCTCAAATCGTAGCGATTTTGGGTTATCAGTTCCCCCTCGTGAACCAGGCCCAGAGAGATTTGGCCGGGGGGCTGAACCAGGCGGTGGGTTAGGCGGCCTATGCAGATTGAACTGTCGGGGGGCATGTCGAGGCGGAGGATCTGAATCAAGGTCTCATCCAGACAGACCTGCAATTCACAATCAGCAAGCGCTTGCAGCGTATCATTGACAGCCCAGATGTCGGCCTCAAAACTGTCGCCCGCCTGCCAGCGCCGCCCAACGGGGAAGTTGAGGCTGATCAAAAGGGGGGCATACCAGTCGCGCAGTCGCTCATAGGCCAGCTTGGGCCGGCCAAAATAGTCTACAATGGCCCAACTGATGGCCGGCCATGGTTCGTTGAACTGCCACAGACAGACGCCGCCGGCCTGGCCTTTGCGCCGGCGCATGCGCTCGATGGCGGTTTGAAGAGCCGTGGCCTGGGCGCGTTGGGATTGGGAGATTAGAGATTGGAGATTCGCGTGGTGCGTGGTACGTGATACGTGAATTTTATTACGCACCACACACCACGCGCCACACACTAATTGAAGTGTGTCTGGCAGAGCAAATAGATTACCGTAACGTTCTAGCTTTCGCTCGTCGGCGTGGTGGGTGGACCAGCCGGTGGTGGGGTCGGGTAGAGCGGCCTGGAGGGTGTCGAGGTGGGGCAGGGCTTGCAGGCCGAACTCGCTGAGAAAAGGAGTGGTTTCGGCCTGGTACGTTTGGAGCGGGGCCAGGCCGTGCCAGACATCCCAGTTGTGGACATCGCCGCGGGGGGAGACGGGAAGGAAAGGGCGAGTGCTGTCGTGCTGTTGTACGGTGGCCGCCAGGGTGTCGAGTAACGGATGGTTACGCGAATAACCAAATTCGTTGCCGCCGCACCAGAGGGCCAGGGCGGGATGGTGGCGCAGTTGGCGGACGATGCTGCCACACTCAGCTTCGACCAGGGCCAGAAAGGCCGGATCGGAGGGGTAGCTGCCCAGAAACATGCAGGCAAAGGGGAACTCCTGCCAGACCAGCAGGCCCAGTTCATCGCACAAATCGTAAAAGGCTCGCTTTTCGCGCAGGCCGCCGCCCCAAACGCGCAGCAGGTTAGCCCCACTCTCGCGCGCCATTTTCAGTAACCTGGCGTAATGGCCGGGCCGCAGCCGGCCGGGGAAGCTGTCGGCGGGGACCCAGTTGAGGCCGCGCATGAACTCCGGGGGGCCGTTGATGGTAAACTGCCAGTCACGCAGCTCAATCGAGCGGATGCCGGTGCGAAGGGTAACTTCGTCCAGCGGCTCGCCGTCCGGTTGGGTCAGCGTGATTTGCGCCTTGTACAGGTGAGGCTGGCCGCGATCCCAAGGCTGCCAGAGAGCGGCTTCGGGCAAATGACAGGTGAGACGATGCTCGCTGGGGCCGGCCGGCAGGTCGAGAGAAAAGTCAAAAGGGCCAAATTCCGGGCCGGTAAAATTGGCCGGAGCGACGCGGATGGTAGCGGCAACATGGCGAGGTTGGTCGGCGTCGAGGGAGCAGTGAACGGTAATCAGAGGACAGTGATCAGTGGTCAGTGAACAGTGATCAGTGGTCAGTGAACAGTGATCAGTCACCAGTGAAAGGTGTTGACTGCCGACTGATAACTGATGACTGATCACCGGTGACTGATAACTACTCGCACTAACTTCGAGGATAGCCACCGGCCCAGTGATGATAAGCGAGACCTCATCCCAAATCCCCATCGTCCGAATCGGCGGAGCGAAATCCCAGCCAAAGGACATCTGGCATTTGAGAGTGGCGGAACGGTCGGGGTAGATGCCGATCCAACTGCGGTATAAAGGCGCGGCTATTTTTTGCCAGAGCCGCTGCTGCCAGTTTAATTTTCGCCGGGGCAGGGCGCTGCTGCCCCACAGCCGCACGGCGATGTCTGCCGGACCTTCGCGCAAGGCGGCGGTGATTTCGATAATTTGGCGGGAGAACATCCCTTCGTGGCGGGTCACTTCACGCCCATTGACAAAGATGGCCGAGAGGTAATCAATGCCTGCAAAGATGAGGAAGGCGCGGGACTCCTGTGAAAATAAGGATGAAGACGGAAGGATGAAGGATAAAGAAATACCCGCCCCCTCGCGTCTTCGCCTCATCGTGTCATTTTCATTGGGTGGCTCAATCACGCACCGGTACCACCAGTCCACGTCTTCGACCCAGAGGCTTTCTTTGTACTGCTCGCCCAAAAAGGGATCGGAAATGCGACCCAGGGCCAACAAATCGGTGCGGACGTTGCCGGGGACGGTGGCGGGGAGCCATTCGGCGACGGCGGGGAGGTCGTAGCTGTTGGGGTCGGTGAAGGCTCGGCAGGGGACCTGACCGAAATACCAATTGGCGTTGCCGAGGTTGAGAGTGTAGCGGGACATCAAGTTGCTTATCTAATTGGTAACTTACGGGTACGCACTGTCGTATCTTCAATAGTTACCGCGCACCCCTCTTGAAGGGGTTGTTCCAATCGAGGAAGTACTCGAAGTAATTGATGAGCAACTATATCAGGATTAGAAGTTGAAAGTCGTAGGGTTACGAGACTGGGACGATTATAGCCCCGCAGCGCTAACAGGGTTGAGAAATCCAAATCTTGAGTGACAATTACTTTATCTTCTCGACGAGCCAAGTCAAGGATTTCTTCATCGGAAGCCGTAGCAGGCAAAATTCGAGAAACTCGAACAATATTCCAGCCCTGCTGGTGCAAAACAGCTACCGTTTTTGGTGAAATATTCATATCAGCTAAAAGAGCTATCTCAGGCACGACACAATCTCAAGTTGTGGGTACTAATTGAACTTGATCAGAGACTACCCAGGCTGCATAGCGAATAGCTTGCTGCACATCCTCGGCTTCCAATTCTGGATAAGCCTCCAGAACCTCTTCAACAGAATGACCGCTACCTAACATTTTAAGAACAACACTAACTGTAATTCGCATTCCTCTAATCGTTGGCTGACCTAAACAAATGTTGGGATTAACTGTAATCCGATCCAATTTCTCCATTTTTCATCCTCACTTGATGGGCACAACTTGTCGCTTCATAATCACCCCATTGATTATACCACCGACTGCTAATCCAGGATAGGTTTTTTCCTGAATCGTCCCACCGGTACCGCCCGCCACAGAACCGCCATATCCGGTTGAGCCAGCCCGCCGACCAGGGCTAGCGCGATCAGATAGGTGACTCCGGCCACAACCACTTTGACCAGAAAATTAGTCTCTCCGATGAACCACAGGGCCAGGCCCATCACTGCCGCCGCCCCAGCGGGCCGCCAGACGACATCGAACCAGGGCACGGTGCAGAGGTTTTTCCGCACCAGCAGATAAAAGGGAATCAGCAGCGCCCACTCGGAGAAGATGGTGGTCACGGCAGCGGCACGGTAGCCGTACAGCGGAATAAAAATCAGGTTGGCGATGAGGTT
Source organism: Anaerolineales bacterium (assembly GCA_015075405.1). Taxonomy (GTDB): domain Bacteria; phylum Chloroflexota; class Anaerolineae; order 4572-78; family J111; genus DSQQ01. The sequence goes on along the minus strand of JABTUK010000001.1, from coordinate 1,052,435 downwards.
GAACAGCACGCCGATGACAAAGGCACGGGTCAGGTGGCGCTGCTGGTGAATGGCGATGAGTACATATTGGGTCACTTGATTGATGAAGCTGAAAGGCAAAAACCAGATAAGCAGTTGCAGCACAATCATCGAATCGGGCAGGAAGCGCTCGCCGGCCAGGAACAGGATCAACTCACGGGCGATAAAAGGCGTGCCAACGGCCAGGGGTAGGGCCAGCATGAGCAGCAAGCGCAGGCTCAAAATGTAGGCCCGCGCCAGCGAGTCGCGGGAGTCGGCGGCAAAGCGGCTCATCAGGGGGAAGAGGGCCAGAGTGAAGTATTGGGGGATGACGTTGATGCCGTCAATGTATTTGTAGGCGGCGTTATAAAAGCCAACGGCGGCAGACCCCCAGGTAGGCGAGAGGATAAAAACGTCAATGCGGAAAAAGATGGTCGAGAGCAGGTGGTTGAGCATCAGGGGCAGGCTTTCGCCCAGCATCGTTTTTTGCAGAGCCGGGTCGGCTTCGGGGGTGGGCCGAAAAATCTTGACCACCAGGATATAGCTCAGCACCAAGAACGTAACCAGGTTAGCCACCAGCGACACGGCGGCCAGGCCGATAATGCCCCAGCCCAGCAGCAAGGTCAGCGCCCCCAGGCTGACGCGGGTCAGGGTGGTGATCGAAGCAATAGCGGCGGGATATTCAGCTTTTTCGTGAGCGTAGAAGATAGCGGTCAGGCCGTCCGACAGATTGCTAAAGAGCGTACCGAGGGCAAACAAGGCGACGGTGATGACCACATCATAAGTTATGCCGCCAAAAACCACGTACAGAGCCAGAATAGCCGCCATGCCGGGCAGCGCCGCCAGCCACAGGTAAAGGCGCAAAATCGAGACGTTGGCCAGATAGCGATTGCTCCCGGTGCGGTTGGCCGCCACCTCGCGGGTCACCAGTGTCCCCAGGCCGTAGCGAGTCACAATCTCGGCCAGGCCGATAAAGGCTACGGCGAAAGCGTAGCGTCCGGCCCCTTCCGGCTGCAAGATACGCAGCATGAGCAGGGCAAAAGCGAAGTCAATCAGCCGGTTGGACAGCGCCATGACCATCGGCACCAGGCTGTTTTTGGCCACCCGTTTGATCGGTGAGTCGGTTTCGCTTTCGCGGTATAATTTACCCCAGGCCCAGTAGCCGCCGATGAGGGTCAGCGTGACCAGGGCCAGAAAGGAGCTGTACAACCCCAATTGGAAACTGCGCGGGCTGTAGCGAAAGCGGACTTCCCACTGGCCGGGTTGGAGATAAACCGCCCGGAAAGCGCCGTTGGCCCGGTGAATGGTCAATTCGGTCTCGGGGATTGGAGATTGGAGATTGGAGATTGGAGCGTCAGTTATCCCCGACCCCCGACCCCCGACCCCCGACCCCGCGGTAGCGTAGGCTCGCCAGCCGGGGAAGTAGGAGTCGGCCAGGACGAGCCAGCCGGGTTGGTCGAGGTGAGCAGCCAGCCGGATTTCGTTGGGGGTGTAGCTGATGATGTCAACACCGGGGGATGCCTGGCTCATTGTTTCGGCTGCATCGGCCGGGGTCAGGTCGCGCCCCAGGCCGTTGGTTGCGCCGTCCAAAATCACCTTTTGACGTGGATTGAGACTGCGCAGGGCCAGCCCCATTTCCTCCGGCCAGCCAGACTTGTCGGGTTTTGCAAAACCTGACAGGTCTACTTTGTCGTGTACCACAAACGCGCGGGGCAGAACGTCGGTGTTTTCGTAGACGCGAATTTCCTTATCGTAGACCAACTGGTAATTAGGGTTGGGGATGTCTACGGTGGTCAAAATATAACGCACCCCCAGCAAATCGAGCAGGGCCGAATCGAGGGCGGCGTAGCCATCATAGTAGAGCGGGCCAATCCGGTTGAAGTAGAGGTCGCCGTTCTCCTGGATCAGGCGCATAAAGCGGCCATATTGGGCCGGAATGATACTGTCGTAGCCGCGCACATCGAAAAGATTGCTGTACATCCCGGCGTTAGCCAAAAAAACCTTGTTGCCGCGCCCGTCGGGGGTATCAAAGCTGGTGAGCCGAAAGAGCGGGTCTTCGGCCTGACGCGTCTCCAGCCATTGGACTACCTCTGGCTTGAAACTGAGCAAAGCCGAATCAACCGCCGGATTGAAACCCGCCCCGGCCAGGATGAGGTCAAGGGCGATGATGAGGAGGGCCAGCGGCTTCCAAGCGTTTACCCCCCCCTCAATCCCCCCCCTTTCAAGGGGGGGGAAGGGGGGGGTATAGATCGGGCAGCGCACAATCCGCAGCACCGCCCCCGCTGCCATCAACATGAGAAAGAATTTGAAAAAGTTGGGCCATTGGTAGCCAAAAAACTGGCGACCATCGGCAAAGGCGTTTTGGGCCAGGCCGGACCGCTCGAAGAGGGCAAATGCAATTTGAATAAAGGGCGTAGGGATAAAGAGCGCGGCCAGCATCACGACAACTCCGGCCAAGCCGGTCCAGAAGAGGAGCCAGCCACCGTAAAGGGAAAGCAAGGGAGCGGAGAGGAGGCGGGGAGGCGAAGAGGCGAAGAAAGGAGGCGGGGATAGCTCTTCGCGTCCTCGCGTCCTCGCATCCTCGCATCCTGGCACAGCGCTGACCAGCCTATCCAAAACCGTCACCCCGATGCCGGCCAGCACGGCCACGCTCAGCGTGAAGGGAAAAATCCAGCGAAAAGGAGAGTGCAGTTGATTCCAACCCGGCAGGCCGTAGAATAGCAGAGCGTACAAGGGCGTACCAAAGGCGAAGAGAAGGGAGAGGAGGGCGAGAGCAGCGAAGATGAAAACGAAGAGGCGATGAGGCGATGAGGCGATGAGGCGGGAAATATTTTGCCCTCTTTGCTCATCGCTTCGCGTCCTCGCGTCCTCGCGTCCTCGCGTCCCCGCGTCATAGATGGCTTGCGCTACTGCCAGCGCCGCCAGCGCCAGGGGTAAAATCCCCACATATGCCCCGGCTTCGACGGCGGTTTTGGTATCCCAACTGGTGCAGTTGGCGCACAGCGGGTTGATCTGCCCGGCCGCGTTGAGGCCCAATGGCTGCCAGCGCCAGGTAACAACATCAAAATAACCATGATGAGCCGGGCTGCCAAAAAAATCGGGGATAACAAAGCTGATCAGGCGGCGCAGGGGTAAGGCCCACTCACGCACCTGGGCCAAGGTGACGGAGTTATCGCGAAAGTTCTGCGTCACCACCTCGTACATAGGGCCAAGCTGCACTACCCCCAGACCGAGACCCAGGAAAACCATCACCAACAACCAGCCGGCCAGCCGCAGGGCAAAGCGGGTGGTAGCCTGCCGCCGCCATAAGATCAGCAGCCGGCAGAGGGCATAATAACCGCTGACCAGGAGCACGTAATAGGTAATTTCGACGTGTCCGGCCAGGGTTTGTACGCCCAGCGTCAGCGCGCCGGCCACCACGTAGGGAATGGGCGAGTAGCCGGTCAACCCTTTTTCTTCCTGCTTGCGGATGATGATTTCGATGAAGGCCAGCAGCAGCGGCAGCCAGGCCGCCCCGGCGATAATCATGGTAAAAACCACGCTGACGATAAAAAACGCGCTCAGCGAGTAGGTGATGCCGCCGATGAGCGCGCCCAGTCGAGTGACCCGCAGGACACGCAGAAAAACATACATAGCAAGACCGGCCAGCCACAGTTGCGAGACGGTGAACCAGCCGTAAGCCTTGTCGAGCGGCAAAATATAAAAGATGAGGCTAAACGGATACAGGGCCGAATGTTGCCCATTGGCCAAAAAGGGTTGGCCGGAAAGGATATAGGGATTCCACAGGGGAAGCTGCCCGGCCGCCAGCGATTCGCGGATAAACTTTTTCCAGACGTAATTTTCCAGAATCAGGTCCGACAGGAGCTGGTTCTGAGGCAAACCGACGCCCAGGGCTGCTTTAGAGGAAGCCCACGGCTCGTAGGCAAAAAGGTTGTCAACCGGCAGCAGGGTTTTTGACCCCAGGGTGACGGGCCAAAAGAGAAGCAACGGCAGGAGTAATAGAATCAGCGCGGCCAGAACATCTTGCCGGGTAATGGCTCGAAACAAGCGCCCTACTCCTAAGACGTTTTGACAGACTTGGAGCTAGGCATGGGCTGAACATTGTGGTGCCGCCAGCGGATTTCAAAAACGCGCAGAGCCGCTTCGATTTTAACCGGCACGGTCATCTTACTCTGGCCGATGCGCCGGTCTTCAAAATAAATGGGGATTTCGAGGATACGGAAGTTCAGTTTTTCGGAGACATAGGCCATCTCGACCTGAAAGACGTAGCCGTTAGAGGTAATACGCTCCAGGCCGATCCGTTGGAGGGCCGTGCGCCGCCAGCATTTAAAGCCAGCGGTCGCATCTTTAGTGCGGACTCCCAAAATAACCCGCGCCCAGACCACGTTGGCCCACCAGCTTAACAACCAGCGCCACCAACTCCAGCGCTCGTCAAGCTCGCCGCCGCCGACATAGCGCGAGCCAACCACGACATCATAATCCTTGATTTGTTCCAACATCTTGGGAATATAGGACGGGGAATGGGAAAAATCGGCATCCATCTGGATCACGTAATCCGCGCCCAGTTCCATAGCTCTGGTAAAGCCGGTAATATAAGCCGTACCCAGGCCCAATTTACCTTTACGGTGGATCACATGCACCCGGCCTGGATACCGCTCCTGGGCCAGTTCGTCGGCAATACGGCCGGTGCCATCGGGCGAATCATCGTCCACAACCAGGAGTTGCAAATTGGGGACATCCAGGGTTAGTAACTCGGCGGTAATGGCCGGCAGATTGTCGGCTTCATTATAGGTTGGAATAACAACAATGGTTGTCATAGGAAGTCTTTTCTGGGGATAGGTGGGTCAGGTTGAGTTTATAAGCAGGTCTGGTAAAACGATTATACTCTTGAGCTAAGGAAAGGTCAATTGCCTTCCAAATTAGGCAGTTGGATAACGGGGAAAAGCCGGGGGTCGAACTCACCGCGCCACTCCGGCCCCAAACGAAGGAGTTCCTGTCGAATGGCTTCGGCGGCGGTCAGGAGGTAGGCAATATCAATGCCCATACAACCGGGGCTGAAACGCCCAATCTTGGGTATCCCACGTTCCAGCACTTTCATCGCCCCCCGCCAATTTTTCTTTTGCACGTGATAACAAGCCACACTGATCTGAATAAGGCCCTGGTACATCACTCGCACCGGGTCTGTTTCTTCATTCCAGGCATTTTCGATCACTTCGTGACACTCAAAGTAGTCGCCCTGGTTGAACAGCTTTAGCCCTTCCAATAACAAGGGTGGGGGCATTTCCCGGCAGCGATCTGTATCAATGATCCACTTGTGCTTTTCCACCAGCTGGGCCAACTGGCCGGCAATGGCCCCCCGTCCGACTACGGCGTTGCAGCCGGCGGCCAGCGCCCGCTCGCGCAGTTCCAGGTCCACGTGCGGGCCAAAACCCAGGGTCGGCACATGCACGGCTTTTTTGCCCGGCCCCTTTACAAAGCGAACCAGCCGCTCCCAGTCAAAGTTCCGGCTAAACAGGTCCACAATCACCAGAACCGGAGCGGTAAATAGAGCCCGAGACAAATCCGTTTCATTGGTGGCCGCCAGAGGATGGTAGCCCAATTGGCGCAGGCCCTCTTCCAGCCGGGGCAGGAACATGAGATCATCAACGATTAAAACAATTGTTTCACGCATTTAACCGGCCCGCACCTTTTGAGTCTGGCCATAATTAGGGATAAAGCGATAGCCCACGCCGCGTTCGGTGATAATGTATTTGGGACTGCTCGGCTTCTTTTCGATTTTTTTGCGCAGCCGCCACATGTACCACTTGACGCTTTCCAGGTTGGCATCGGAGTCATAAGACCAGACGTTTTCAAAAATAAACTCGGTGCTGAGGATGCGCCCAGCGCGGTGAGCCATAAACAGTAGCAAATCAAACTCGGTGGGCGTAAGGTCTAAAGCTTCACCATTCAGCGTCACGACCCGGTCGGTAGGGTCAATAATCAGCTCACCATCGCCAAAACGCAAGGGAGCTTTGGCCGAGGGGGGAGGCATATTAGCCCGGCGCAACACCGCCGAAACGCGCGCCAGCAATTCATCCTTTTGAAACGGCTTAACCAGATAATCGTCGGCCCCGGCCCGCAACCCGCGCACGATATCATTTTGTGAGCCAAGCGCAGTCAGCATGATAATGGGTACAGTGGATACTTTGCGCACCAGGCCGCAAAACTCCCAGCCGTCCATGTGCGGCATCATAATATCCAATATAACCAGATGCGGCTTCGTTTCCGACAGCAGGCGCAAACCTTCTTCGCCGCCAGCAGCGACAATAACATCGTAGTGATCCTGCTTTAAACTGGTTTGGATAAGTTGCAGCAGGCCGGGGTCGTCGTCTACCACCAAGATTTTTTCGACCACAATTCCCTCGCTTCCTTCACTTATTTCTCCATCTTTTATTGTATTGATGTAGCCGAAATGTGTCAACGTGCTAAAGGTCCAATCTGGATAAAAATTAGACGTTGAAGCGAGGGTGAAGACCAAGCTAAATCTATCTGGTCCTCGGTCTCCCGTCCCCGGTCCATCCTCAAATTTCTAATGAAAATCTAATAGTATTCTGGCGCAAGGGTGGTATAATAGTTGGCGATAGTGAGTGTATTTATAAGTTGAGGTACAGCTAATTATGATGCGTTTTGACAAGTTTACTGAACGCGCCCAAGACGCGGCCATGCGGGCCTACGAAATTTTGCAGCGGTATCAACATTCCCAGGCCGACACCGAGCATCTCTTACTGGCCCTACTGGAGCAGCCAAATGGGCTGATTCCTGAAATATTGGAAAAAATGGGGATTGAACCGGAAATGGTCATGGCCCGGCTCGACCAGGTGTTATCCGCCGCGCCTAAGGTGGGCGGCATGGTCAATATGGCGGTGGGCCAGGTTTATATCACGCCGCGCTTAAAGCGAGTTCTGGACAATGCCCAGGAAGAGGCCAAAAACATGCAGGACGAGTATATCTCGACCGAGCACCTGTTTTTGGCCGTTTGCAGCGAGCGCGGCACACCCAGCGCCCGCATTTTGCAGGAAGTCGGCGTGACCAAAGCGAAAGTGGTTGACACCATCGAGGTGGTCCGGGGCGGGCAAAAAGTGACCAGCCCCCAGGCCGAAACGCGCTACCGCACTCTGGAAAAATACAGCCGCGACCTGACCCGGATGGCCGTCGAGGGCAAGCTTGACCCGGTGATTGGCCGCGACGACGAAATTTTGCGCCTGATCCAGGTTTTGTGCCGGCGCACCAAAAACAACCCGGTCCTTATCGGCGAGGCCGGGGTGGGTAAAACCGCCATCGTCGAAGGGCTGGCCCAAAAGATTGCCAGCGATGACGTGCCCGAACTGCTGATGGGCCGGCGGGTGGTCAGCCTGGATTTGGGAGCGATGATTGCCGGCTCTCGCTTCCGCGGCGAGTTTGAAGAACGGCTCAAAAATGCCCTGGAGGAAATTCAGCGGGCGCAGGGTGAAATCATCCTGTTTATTGATGAACTACACACAGTGGTTGGCGCGGGCGCGGCCCAGGGCGCAGTAGACGCCAGCAATATGATGAAACCGGCCCTGGCCCGCGGCGAACTGCGCTGCATCGGCGCAACCACCCTGGACGAGTTCCGCAAATATATCGAAAAAGACCCGGCTTTGGAACGCCGCTTTGCCCCGGTTTTTGTCGAAGAGCCAACGGTGGAGGAAGCCATCGAAATGCTGCGCGGGCTGAAGCACCGCTATGAAGCCCATCACAACGTCACCTACACCGACGAGGCGATTACTTCGGCGGCGCGGCTGTCGCACCGCTATGTGACCGACCGCCACCTGCCCGACAAGGCGATTGACCTGATTGACGAGGCCGCCAGCAAACTGCGGGTGGCCATTTATTCGATGCCCGACGCGCTCAAAGAGAAAAAGAAACGAGTCACCAAGCTGCAAGCCGACGAAACCGAAGCCGGGCAGCGCCAAGATTGGGAGCACGCCGCCCGGATCAAGGCCGAGCGGCTGCGCATGGAAGAGGAGTTCCAGGAGGAGCGTGATACCTGGCGGCGGGAGAAAAACCTGGATGAGGTAGTTGAAGTGAGCGACATTGCCCAGGTGGTAGCCAGTTGGACCGGCATCCCGGTGCATGATATGCTCCAGACCGAAGCCGAGAAACTGCTGCATATGGAAGCGGCCCTGCACCAGCGCATTATCGGCCAGGACGAGGCCATCAACGCCATCAGCGACGCCATTCGCCGCTCCCGCTCCGGTCTCAAAGACCCGCGCCGGCCAACCGGCAGTTTCATGTTCCTGGGCAGTTCCGGCGTGGGCAAAACCGAGTTAGCCAAAGCCCTGGCCTGGTTCTTGTTTGACGACGAGGACGCCCTGCTGCGGATTGATATGAGCGAATACCGCGAAGGCCACACCACCAGCCGCCTGTTCGGCGCGCCGCCCGGCTATGTGGGCTACGATGAGGGCGGCCAACTAACCGAGGCCGTCCGCCGCCGCCCCTACCAGGTGGTGCTCTTCGACGAAATCGAAAAAGCGCACCCTGACGTGTGGAACGCTTTGCTCCAAATTTTGGAGGATGGCCGGCTGACCGACGGCCAGGGCCACACCGTAGACTTCAGCAACACAGTCATTATTATGACCAGCAACCTGGGCACGGCCTTTGGCCCCAAAGGCGGCACGCTGGGCTTCCGCCAGCGCGGCGACCAAGGCACGTTTGAAGATACCAAGCAGAAAGGCGAAATCCAAGACGCCCTGCATCGTCACTTCCGGCCTGAATTTCTGAACCGGATTGACGAAATCATCATCTTCCACACCTTGACCCAGGAACAGGTAGTCCAGATTGTGGATTTGCAGATGCAGGAAATCGCCAAGCGCCTGGGCGAGCACCAGGTTAACATCGAATTGACCGACGCGGCCCGGACCTGGCTGGCCGAACAGGGCTTCGACAAAGCCTTTGGGGCGCGGCCGCTGCGCCGCACCCTGCAAAAGCAGGTCGAGTCGCCCCTCTCGGTCAAAATGCTGCGCGGCGACTTCAAAGCCGGCGACACCATCATTGTGGACTACAACGAGGCCGATGGCCTGGTCTTTGTCCGCCGGGATGAACTGGTGGTCGAAGTGCCGGCGAATGTCGAGATGAGCGAAAGCGAGTAAGCTCTGCTACGAGCAGACCTCAAAGGTCTCAAAGACCTTTGAGGTCTTTTTATTTTTCCACTCAGAAAAATACAAAAGCTGTGGTATAATTGGTACTGGTTGAGACGACTCGTTTGGCTATGTTAAAACAAAGATCATGAAACGCTGGACAGTTCGTGACCGTTATGGCAATGATATTTATCTGACCCAAGAACGCTGGGAACATATCGTCCAACCTCTTAATCATCCTGAAATGTTAGCCTACGAGCGCCATTTGCAAGAAACGGTCCAATCAGGCCAACGCAGTCAAGACCCACTTAACCCACAGAAATATCGCTATGTTAAAGTGTTTACCGATTTAGCCGAAGAAAACACGCACCTTATTGCCATCGTCTTATTTAGGTTTAGTGAAGGGGAAGGGGGCAAACCTGTGCCTAACAATTACATTGTGACAGCTTACCAAAAAGAAATCGGGTAAAGAATATGAGTGAGCCAACTTTTAACTATGATGAACTTAGCGACACTTTGTATGTTTCATTTGCGCCCGGTGAAGGGGCGACCGGGATTGAGTTGAATGATCATATTCTCTTGCGAATCAATAAGCCGGAACGCCGCGCCATCGGGCTAACTTTTTTTGAATACTCAATTTTAGCCCAAAGAACAGAGATGGGGCCGCGTAGTTTTCCCCTGACCGGGTTGGCCGCATTATCCGATGAGTTACGAGAATTGGTGCTTGAGATTTTGCTTCAATCGCCGGTGAAGGAGCTACTGTTATTATCGGCCTATACGCCCTCAATGGTTGAAACTATTCCTATTACCTCTCTTCAACCTGTACCCGTGGCCGGTTAAGATAAGTCCCCAGGTAAATGACCACCCGGAGCAATCCCAAATGCTAAAAACCCTCTTGCGCCCTTTCCTCGGCCTGGGCAAACTCCCCGCCGACGCGCTGCCGACACTGGAAGCGGAAGGCATCCACTTTCTCGAAGAGGGGCTGTGGGGCACGATTACCTACCGCAACTACCGCGCGCCGAGCCGTTACTCCTCCTGGCGGAAGCGGGCCTTTGTCGGGGCGTTGGTGCTGACATCAAAGCGGGTGATAGCTTGTTGGGGACGGGAACGGCTGTTGAATGTTACCTTTGACCAGCCGTTACTGGCGGCGGTCAATTTTAGCCTGGAAAAACCGGATTGCCTGCTGGCGGCCTACGATGCGGCTCGTTTTCACGCGGACCGCTCAGGTCAGGTTGAGTTACGCTTCTCCACTCCGCAGGCCGGCCGGGTTATGGAACTGCTCCGGCCTCACCTTACGAAATTTGACAAGTAAATTGAGTAAGGTGATTGGAAGGCTGGAGGATTGGAGGACTGCATGCCTCTTTACCCAACCTTCCAACCTTCCAGTCTTGCAGGCGAATTACCGATTTTGAAAATCAAATCTCATGGTCAGGGGAGTTGGGATGAAAATTAAATTCTTTACCACCGGCGGCACCATTGACAAGGTTTATTTCGACGCCCGCAGCGAGTATCAGGTCGGCGCGCCGCAGGTAACGGAGATTTTGAAAGAGGCCAATGTGGCCTTTGAGTATGAGGTCGTTTCCATCCTAAAAAAAGACAGCCTGGAAATGACCGAGGCGGACCGGCAGGTGATCCGCCAAACCATTGAAGCCGAACCCTGTGAACGGATTGTCATTACCCACGGCACCGATACGATGGTGGATACGGCCAAATATCTGCTGGGCCTGCCCAACAAGACCATTGTTTTTACCGGGGCCATGGAGCCGGCCCGCTCCCGCTACACCGATGCTATTTTTAATGTCGGCTGCGCCATCGCCGCCGCACAGACACAAGCGCCGGGGGTGTACATCGCCATGAACGGGCGAGTGTATGCGGCTGACAGGGTGAAGAAAAATTACGAGACCCGGCGTTTTGAGGAAATTTGAGGTGGGCGTAACTACTCAGCCATGTCATTTCGACCGAAGGGAGAAATCTTCGAGGCCGATGTATCGAGGGCTAAGCAGTTACAGTTGGGCAAAACAAAAAGGCCGGTGACAGAAACTTCACCGGCCTTTTTTAATTTCTCCCTCAGCTTGGCTGGACAAATGAAGCCGCTCGCGCCACCGGGCGACGAGTCGCCTTTTTGAGCAGCTCAATCCGCCGCAGCAAATAGGGCGAAAAGTGGTTGCCGTAACGCTTCCACAGCTCGGGTCGCATCCAGTCGTTGCCGGTCACGCGGCCCCGGCAGTGAGGTGTGCCACACGCGCACGGAAACTCGTCATACGGGCTGCCATCGGTCATGGCGTAGTCAAAACAGACTTCTTCGCCGGGAGCGATGTCACGCAGCGCAACCAGAGTCATCTGGCCGCTCACCCCGGCGTTCGGGTCACAGCAGTGATTCACCAAGTCAGCCGTTTCGGGTGGCCGCATGGTCACCAGGTAAAGATTTTCCTCAACCTGAACGCTGTAGGGATGACCGGCCTCCCTCAATCGAGGCAGTTGGTCGCCCGTGACCACTTCGCCACTCCAAACGAGCAGTAATTCTCCGGCCCGCACTCCCTCGCGGGCATAGACCCCCCAGCCGCCCTTATGCGGGTGCTGGCGAGCCTCCAACTTGGGTGAAGCATAAGAAGCCTGCGCATTTAACACTTTTATTTATTTATAGCCTCCTGTTTTTGTAAAATAACGATCATCCGCCGTGAAGCCGGCGAGTCATCCAAAGGTTGAGCCAGGTCAAAATCGCCGTGCCAGCCGACCACCCGCAGCACTCCGGACAGCTCGGCCAGCAAGCTAATTTCCTGGGGTAACAACAGGCGCTCTTTGGCTGAGTCGTGAACCACCTGCGTCTGACCGTGATCGTTGACCCGCATCTCCAGTTCCACATGAGCCACACTGCTGACCAAATCATAGCGGGGATTGTTGGTAGCCCACTGAATTTCCGCCGAAACGCCATCACGCGCCCCGGCATAGTAGAACGGCGTGTAATGCCAAAAGGAACACTCACGAGGGTGGGTCAGATCAACAAGATAGATACCCCCTTTGGTCAGGCTGGCCCCCACAGCCCGGAAATGCTGGATCAGGTCGGCGTTGGTCAACAGCGCATCCAGCCCGTCGAACATACAAAAGGCCACATCCACCGGCTCGCTCAGGTGAATCTGGCGCATATCGGCTTCAAGCCAACAGGCTTCAACGCCGGCTATGGCATCTTTGTGGTGGGCCAGGGCAATCATTGCCCCGTTCAGGTCCAGGCCGGTGGCCCGCAAGCCCCGCTGAGCCAAAGCACGGGTATGGTAGCCCGGCCCGCAGGCCACCTCCAGCGACGACTGCGGCTCACGCCCAGCATAGCGCCGGCAAACGGCCACCAAAAAATCTACTTCCCGGCTGACGTCGCGTTCAAAAATGAGGTCATAATAAACCACGTTTTGGTATAGGTTATTATGCTCGGCCATACTGTTATTATGATTTCTCCTATGGGGTAAACCAGGCTCAATGAGCGCGGTATTATAGCACCACCCCCCCTTGAATCAAGCTGCCAGGTCAATTGAATCACCCTTTTTTAGAGGTAAAAAATGACTCCGTTTTGATGGGTTTACCTGCCAATTATCGAAAGAACGGTATCTATTGCCGGTTTATGCTGGTGTTAATATAGGAAAAATTTGGGGTTTAGGGGAACACAAAAGTTTTTGGCAGGGGGTCTGGATTGGTACTATAGACGGATTGTTTCAGATGATGATTCGTGTCAAGATGTTATCGTTTCCAGCCAATTTTCGCCCACTTGAAAAATTTGAGGAGAGGTTCATGGACTATTTTATCAGGCCATTGACTTTCATTTTATCACTTGAGATAACGTTTTTCCTGGTCTGTTCAACACCGGGACTCACCCAAGCAGCTACCGGCGTAACAGTGGCGACCTGCAATGCTGAAAAATTTGCCCAACTCGAAGCCGATTTCCAGCAGATGACCCAAATTCGGGCGGAACACCCGGAGGTGTTTTCTGCCGAAGAGTACAAAGCTGCGGCCCTGGCTTACATCAGCAGCGCCGAGGAATGTTTCCACGCTACCGTTCAACCTTCGCTCCAGAGCGATACCGACCCGGTCATCATTGACGAAGGGGGTCTTTCGCCGTATGGTGAGATCACTCCTCTCTATAATACAGTCGGTCTTAAGTGGGGCGCTGACAGCCCTTTCAACCCCTCGGGGCAAAATGTGTCTGGTCCCGGCACACCGGGGGGTATGGTGACTTATAGCTATATTGCGGCTGGAAAAAGTCACGCCATTGAAGGATTAGGCGGCAACGTGGATGTGCGCACCAGCTTGGGGGTTAATAGCTGCGTCAAAAGCGAAATTGCCACGGCGTTTGCTGCCTGGTCAGCCGCCGCCAACATTCAATTTGTTGAAGTAGCCGATAGTGGGGCGGCTTCAGGCGCGTCCGGTGCCGCCGGTCATATCCGCATTGGCGCTCACACCTTCGATGGCCCTTCTAATGTTTTGGCTCACGCTTTTTTTCCGCCTGTTACTGGCGATACCGTCAATTCCATCGCCGGCGATATGCACTTTGACAGCGCAGAAACCTGGTCGTGTACGCCGGGTTCGGGATTTGACATCGGTTTGGTAGCCCTGCACGAGTTGGGTCACTCTATCGGTTTGAATCATGAACCTTCTTCCGGCAATTTAGCCGTTATGAATCCTATCTATAATCCATCTCTGGCGGCTCTCCGACCGGATGACATCAACGGAGCAGTTTCGATTTATGGGACCGGATCGGGTATTGCCGTCAGCCCGTGTATTCCTATTTTCAGTGATGACCACGAGGATGGTTTTGCCGACTGGGAAGTTACCAATGGGAGCGGAACGAATAGCTGGCAGGGTAAAAACGACGGTAACGGTTACGATGGCAGCAGCCAATATTGGTTTGCGGCTGATATTATCACTGTTTCTGACTCTTACCTGCGCAGCTCCACCATTAATGCCACACTGCCGGGATTGTTTCTGCAGTTCTTCCACGCCTACAATCTCGAAGCAGAAAGCAACTCCACCGGCTATGATGGCGGGGTGGTCGAAATCAGCATCAACGGCGGCGCTTTTAGCGATGTGGGCGCGGCCAATTTTACCAAAAATGGCTACAATAAAACGATTTCCCCCAGTTTTGGCAGCCCTATTGCCGGCAAGCCGGCCTTTTCGGGAAACAGTGGGAGTTATATTGAGTCAATTGTTGATTTAAGCAGTCTGATCAGCCCAGGCGATGGTTTCCGTATTCGCTTCCGCCAGGCAAATGATGACGGAAACTCTACTACTGTGACTGGCTGGAGTGTGGATGATGTGCGTATCTGTACCGTTTTAAAGGCGTATATGCCGGTTATATTAAAATAAAACAGGCGTAGTACTCCCCCGCATACCCCGGATACTGTTATTGATCCGGGGTATTTTTTTGGCTACACCTCTACAACTTGCAATGTATTTGTCTATAATTTGCACAGGTTTTAATTTGGGGGTACAATAAAAGAATGAACAATATGAGTATCTGGCAGACTCAACAAATTATTCTGAACCGTTTGCTTTTGTGGAGTCGGTTCAGTGTTATCGGCGGATTAGGGCTGCTGCGGGGAAATGCGTTTTGGCGGGGTGTGGGGTGGCAAGCTATCGGCTGGGGGTTGGTTGACGCCGCTATTGCCATTTGGGGCGGACGGGCCATGCGCCGCCGCTACGCCGCTTTACCCAACCCGGAAGTGCCTGCAGTGCAGGCTCAGGAAAGCCGCAATTTGCGCCATCTGCTCTGGCTCAACGCCGGGCTGGATGTGCTTTACATCGTAGGTGGGTTGATTTTACAGCGCCGCCGTAATTGGCACGGCCACGGCTGGGGAATTATTATTCAGGGCAGCTTTTTGTTTCTATTCGACCTGTACCACGCCGTGATTCTGGCTGAGGAACGGGAAGTTTGAAACTGGCGCAACTGTTTCAAGGGGAAGCACACCGAGCCTTCACCTTGCCCGGTGGCCGCGCCGCCGCCTTGCTGGTGCATGGCTTCCCCGGCACCCCCGCCGAACTGCGCCCCCTGGCCGAGTCACTGAACCGGGCCGGCTGGACTGTACACGGCCTGTTACTGCCTGGCCACGGCGCGCAGATTGAGACCTTGTTTGAGCACAGCCATGCTGATTGGCTGACCGCTGTCCAAACTGCGCTGGCCGATTTGCAACGCAGCTTCCATCCGGTGCTGCTGGTGGGCTACTCGCTGGGCGCGGCGCTGGCCCTGCAAGCAGCCGTGGTTCAGCCACCGACAGCTCTGGCCTTGTTGGCCCCCTTCTGGCGATTGGGGACAACCTGGCAGCAGTGGATCGGTTTTTTGCTCAAGCCCATTTTCCGGCAAGTGCGTCCTTTTCAAAAGGCTGATTTTGCCAACCCACAAGTCAGGCACGGTTTGGGCAACCTGCTACCTGGAATTAATCTGGCTGACCCGGAGGTACAACAAACGCTGCGCCAGTTAACCATCCCCACCCGAATTTTTGAGGAACTGTACCAGGTGGGTCAGGGGGCTTACCGGGCAGCGCCACAGGCAACCCGGCCTACTTTGATTGTCCAGGGACGGCAGGATGAGGTTGTCCGCCCGGAACTGACCCGTCAATTGATGCAGCGTTTACCCGGCCCGCTGCGTTACCAAGAACTATTGTCGGGCCATTACATGATCCATCCCGATGATCCGGGTTGGCTTCATCTGGAGCAGGCAGTGCTGGACTTTGCCGCGGAAATAACTACCTGAGGTGAATATGCAGGTCAAAACCTTTTATCCAAACCAAACCATTCACCTTAAACAACTGGCAGCCAGCCTGCCCGCACCCTACCTGTTTTCCGGCTGGATTTTGTCCATGATCGCCCTGCCGATTGCCATTTTTTTGGGGGGCCAGGCAGTCCTGCCGACGGTTATCACCTTTAGCGCGCTGCTGCAAGTTACCCTGGTCCTGACCTTTCTGATCCCAGCCTGGGGCTGGCGAGTCACCCTCAGGACAGCCCTCCTGGTGATGGGCCTGGCCTGGCTGATTGAATTTACCGGCTCAACTACCGGCTACCCTTTTGGCGCTTATCACTACACCGATTTAATGCAGCCCCAAATCGGCGGCGTGCCGCTGCTCATTCCGCTGGCCTGGTTGATGATGCTGCCGCCGGCCTGGGCGGTCGCCCGCTGTATCGCCGGATCGCGTTCCCGCCTAGCTTTTATAGCCTGGAGCGCCCTGGCTATGACCGCCTGGGATCTGTTTTTGGATCCGCAAATGGTTGCCTGGGGCTTGTGGGCCTGGACGCAGCCGGGCGGTTACTTCGGCATTCCCTGGATCAATTATTTGGGCTGGCTGTTGGCCTCAGCCTTGATTACCGCCGTGGTCCGCCCCGGTCCGCTGCCAACCCGCCCGTTGATGTTGATTTATGCGATTACCTGGCTGCTGGAAAGCCTGGGCCTGTTCTTT
Source organism: Anaerolineales bacterium (assembly GCA_015075405.1). Classification (GTDB taxonomy): domain Bacteria; phylum Chloroflexota; class Anaerolineae; order 4572-78; family J111; genus DSQQ01. The sequence goes on along the minus strand of JABTUK010000001.1, from coordinate 1,035,868 downwards.
TTCTGGGGCTTACCCGGCCCGGCGTTGGTGGGGTTTGCCGGGATGGGGAGTCTGCTCTGGCTGGCCTTTATGAAACGTAAAATTGGAGATTAGAGGGAGATTATCAAACCTAAGTAAACGTCTAAAATTTACTTTCCGTTTTGAGTTCCTATGAGTTCCCTTAGTTCCCTGGGAACTCGTAGGAACTTGAGGGAACTTATTTTTGGACAATCACTAAATCTCCAATCTCTAATCTCCTCCTGGATTTTGCATGGAAACGATAACTATTTTGGCCTGGATTACTGCCGCCTTCCTCTCCGGCTCGCTGCCTTTCTCTGTTTGGGTAGGGCAGTTGGCCCTGCGGACCGATATTCGCCGCTACGGTGACGGCAACCCCGGCGCGACCAATGTTTTACGCAGCGGCAGCCGGGGATGGGCTGCTCTTGCTCTCTCGCTCGACTCGCTGAAAGGGGCTATTCCGGTGGGGCTGGCCTATTTTTGGGCCGGCTTGACTGGCTGGCTGCTGGTGGCAGTGGCCCTGGCCCCGGTGTTGGGCCACGCCTTTTCACCACTGCTGCGCTTTCGCGGCGGTAAAGCCGTGGCCGTTACCTTTGGCCTCTGGACCGGACTGACCTTGTGGGAAGGTCCAACAGTGCTGGGTTTGGCCCTGGGGTTGTGGTTTGTTATTGTCGCCGTAGACGGCTGGGCTATGCTTCTGGCTCTGTTTAGCTTGCTGGCTTATCTCCTCCTGGCTCGGCCCGAACCAGATCTGCTAACAATCTGGATAGGCAATACCCTTATCCTGGCCTGGAAACATCGTGCCGATTTGGCGCAGTGGCCTCAACCTCGCTCGTGGCTGAAGAAAAAGGAACTCGTAAGAACTGAGGGAACTCATAGACATTGAGGGAAAAATAAAGCCCCCTCAGTTTCTATCAATTCCACCTGGCATAGCTTTTATGATTTTTCTGCTCATTTTTGTTACCCTGGCCCTCATCGGCATGGCGTTGGTTGCCATTCTCAACACGTTAACTTTTCCGCGTCTCAAGTCGGTTCGCTTCGCCGCCTCACCTCCTTCCCTCTCCATTCTCATCCCCGCCCGCAACGAAGCAGCGGTCATTGGCCAGACCGTGCGGAGCTTGTTAAACCAGGACTATCCTCACTTTGAGTTGCTCCTGCTGGACGACAACTCCACCGACCATACCGCCGCCGTTGCTCATGCAGCGGCTCAAGGCGACTCTCGCCTGCGTGTGATAATCGGCTCACCGCTGCCGGGGGGCTGGCTGGGCAAAAATTGGGCCTGCCACCAACTGGCCCAGGCTGCCAGCGGTGAGTGGCTTATCTTTACAGATGCCGATGTGCGCTGGTCGCCAGGCGCGCTGGCGGCTCTGGCGGCTGAAATGAACCGCACCCAGGCTGACCTGCTGACGGTTTGGCCCACCCAGCACACTGTCACCTGGGGCGAGCGGCTGGTGGTGCCGTTGATGGCCCTGGTAATTTGGGGCTACTTGCCGGTGCTGCTGGTCCATCATCTGCCCTGGTCGTCGCTGGCGGCGGCCAACGGCCAATGTTTGGCCTTTCGACGGCGGGCGTATCAGGCCATCGGTGGGCATGCCGCCTTGCGCGATAACATTTTGGAAGATGTCGCCTTTGCCCGGCGAATTAAGGCTGCGGGCTTGCGCCTGCGCATGGCCGATGGGGCCGGCCTCATTGCCTGCCGCATGTACCGCGATTGGCCCTCGGTGCGCGATGGCTTTGCCAAAAATATCCTGGCCGGCTACGGCGGGTCTGTTTTTTTTCTGGCCCTGGCCACGGCTTTTCACTGGCTGGTTTTTCTATTTCCCTGGCTCCTTGCATTTACGATTTACGATTTACGACATCGTGCCCTTTGGGTATTTACGATTAGTTATCCACCATTCGCCATTCGCTATTCACCATTCGTTCCGCTGCTCCTCATTAGTCTGGGCTTATCTATCCGGTTGCTCACCGCTGCCGCTACCCGCCAGCGTCTTGCCGATGCGCTGCTCATGCCCGTCTCGGTGCTGCTGATGACGCGCATCGCGGTTCAAGCCGTCTGGTGGCACTGGCGCGGCGGGCCGAGGTGGAAAGGGAGGGTCGTTAAACGTTCAAACGTTTAACGTTTAACAATGAAACGCATTATCATCATCGGCGCGGGCATTGGCGGCCTCACAACGGCTATCCGGCTGGCGGCGGCGGGCCGAAAGGTGCGAGTGCTGGAACAAAATGATGCTGTCGGCGGCAAGATGGGCCAAATTCGGCAGGATGGCTATCGCTGGGATACCGGCCCCTCGGTCATTACCATGCGTCCGGTGCTGGAGGAACTGTTCGCCACCGCCGGCCGCCGTCTGGAAGATTATCTGACCCTGCGGCCAGTCGAGCCGCTGACCCGTTACTTTTACCCCGACGGAACCATCCTCGACGCCACCTCCGACCTTTCACGCATGGCGGCGCAAATCGCCGCGCTGGATGAGCGCGACGTGGAAGGCTACCTGGCCTATCTGGCTTATGCTGCCCGGCTGCACCGTCTCACCGGCCCGGTCTTTATTTATAACCAGCCGCCTTCCTGGCGCAGCCTCTTGCGTGTGCCCTGGCACGATGCGCTGCGGGTGGATGCCGGACGGACGATGGACGCAGCCATTCGCAGTTTCGTTCACTCGCCGCATCTGCGCCAGCTTTTGGGGCGTTTTGCCACCTACGTCGGCGGCAGTCCTTATCAAGCTCCGGCTACGCTCAACGTCATCGCTCACGTGGAGTTAACCGGCGGCGTCTGGTATCCGCAAGGGGGCGTCTATGCAATCGCTCAAGCATTGGCTCGGCTGGCTGGGGAGTTGGGGGTTGAAATCCACACCGGCTGCCCGGTGAGCCAGATTGTCGCGGCTGATAATAAGGTTCAGGGGGTTATGTTAGCCGATGGCAGCTTGCAGACTGCCGATACCGTAGTTGCCAATGTAGATGTAGCGACCGTTTATCACAAGCTGCTGCCGCCCAGTCTGGCCACACCGCAGCGGCTGGCCCGCCTGACCCGCATCGAACCTTCCTGCTCCGGCTTTATTTTGCTGCTGGGCGTGGCTGGCACAAATCCTCAACTGGCTCATCACAACATCTTCTTTTCAGGCGACTACCGCCGCGAGTTCGACGACATTTTCCAGCGCGGCGTCCCGCCCGCCGACCCGACGATTTATGTCGCCATTACTTCAAAATCCGATCCCGCGCACGCCCCTGCCGGCAGTGAAAACTGGTTTGTCCTGGTCAATGCACCCGCCCTGGACAGCCGGTTTGATTGGACCATTCAGGCCGGCGCTTACCGCAACCATGTCCTGGCCCGCCTGGCCGATTTTGGGCTGGACGTCCGCGGCTGCCTTCAAACCGAACAGATGCTGACCCCGCTCGATCTGGCCCGGCAGAGCGGGGCCTGGCGCGGGGCGCTCTATGGCGCGTCGTCCAACAGCCCTTTCACCGCTTTTCGCCGCCCGCACAACCGCGCCCCCGGAGTAACCGGCCTCTACTTTGTCGGCGGGACCACTCACCCCGGCGGCGGCGTACCGATGGTTATGCTCTCCGGCAAAGTGGTCAACCGCCTGATTATCAGCGATGGAGGTTAACTTTAGCTGCCCAATTGTCAGCGGGGTTCAGCCGGGGTATGATTAGGGGAAAGTGAGGCGAGATGCTTTTCGTCTCGTGTGGTAGTTAGAGATTGGAGATTAAATCCTATCTCCAATCTCTCTATTTCAGAGGAGCGACATTATGGGCAGTTCAATTCCTTTATTCAGCGTGCAGGGGATTACTATCCGCATGCACATCACCTTTCCGCTTATTTTAATTTGGGGGGCGCTGCAATTTGGCGTATTTACGGGGGGTGGTTGGAGCGGGGCCATTTTTGGCCTCATTGTCACCTTCTTGTTATTTGCCATTGTGGTGCTGCACGAACTGGGGCACAGCCTGGCGGCGCTGCGTTATGGCGTGCCGGTCAAGCAGATTGTCCTGCTGCCTATCGGCGGGGTGGCCGAGTTGGGGCGCATGCCCGAAAAACCCATCCAGGAGTTTGTGATTGCGATTGCCGGGCCACTGGTTAACTTTGCTTTGGCCATTATTTTGGCGCCGCTGGGTCTGGCGCTTGGCCAGGGATTTGGGGGGTGGCCGCCGGCTGATTTGTTTGATAATTTGGGCCAGCTTAGCTTTAACGCTATTTTTAACTATGTTTTTGTGTCGAATCTTTTCCTGGGTATTTTTAACCTGCTGCCGGCGTTTCCGATGGACGGCGGGCGGGTACTGCGGGCTTTGCTGGCTACTCAGGTCAGTTATCAACGCGCCACCTCGATTGCGGTCACCATCGGCCAGACCCTGGCCTGGATGTTGGGCTTATACGGCTTTCTGAACGGCAATTTTTTCACCATCCTGATTGCCGTCTTCATCTTTTCGGGGGCCGAGGCCGAACGCCAACTGGTCCAGACCCGCAGTGTACTGGGCGACCTGATGGTAGAACAGGCCTATTCCCGGCGGGTGCAGACGCTTACCCCGCAATCCTCCCTGCGTGACGCGGTCAAGCTGACGTTTGACTCTTTCCAGGCCGATTTTCCCGTCTGCGAAGGCGAGCAATTAGTGGGTCTTTTAACTTACACCCGGCTGCTCGAGGCGCTCGACCAGCACGGCCCCAATGTGCCGGTGGGCAAAGTGATGTTAACCCATGTCAGCCCGGTCGCGCCCGATGATAACTTGTTTGCCGCGCAGCAGCGCCTGGCCGAAAGTAACCTGGAAGCCCTGCCGGTCGTCGCCGATGGGCGATTCCTGGGGTTGCTGACCAATCGCGACATCGGCGAAGTTTACCGCATTGCCTCTACCCAGCCCGACTTGATCGCCACCCTGAAACTCGATAAGGTGAAAAGTCTTTCCTGAGCCAGACCACTTTCTTAGAAATCCGTCCAACAATACGTTTTGAGTTCCTACAAGTTTCCTCAGTTCCCTGGGAACTCGTGGGAACTTCAGGGAACTTATTCTTGGACAATTCCTTACTCCAGCGCCCGCAACTGCGGCACGCGCAGCCACAGCCACCCGGCAAAACCCAAGGAAATGAGCGCGCTGAGGGCCACCGTGTTGGGTTCGCCAATCCACTCGGCCGCCCAGCCGGCCAGTAAGGCCCCCAGCGGCATCAGCCCAAAAAAGCCCAGGGTGTAAATGCTGACCACCCGCCCCCGCAGTTCATCCGGCACCAGGGTTTGGATGAGGTTGTTGGCCAAATTGAAGAGGACCATAAAGCCCCACCCGGCCCCTACCAGGGTTAGCAGCGACAGGGGCAGCCAACGCATCTGAGCAAAAAACAGCACCATGACCGGAAAGACAAAAGAACCAATGGTCAGCAGTCTGCCGCGACCGTTAAAATTTCCCAGGGCAGCAATCATCAGCGCCCCTATCAAAGCCCCCACGCCCCGCGCTCCGAGCAGCCAGCCGTTGGTAGTGGCATCGCCGCCCATTACAGTGGTGGCCCAGGCGGGTATCAGGGTCATAAAAGCCAGGCCAAACAAGCTGATCACCGCGGCCACGCTGACAATGGTCCGAATAATGAGATGCGAAGCCACATACCGCAGACCTTCTTTTAAATCTTCCAAGGCCGCCGTTGCCCGCCGAGGGGCCAGGTTTGGGGTCAAACGCATCAGCAGCAGCGCGGTAATGACGGCAATAAAGCTGACGCCGTTGATAGTAAAGCACCAGGCCGGCCCCAAAAAGGCGTAGGTCAGACCGGCCACCGACGGCCCAACCACCGTCGCCAGGTTGAACATACTGGAGTTGAGGGCGATGGCGTTGGTCAAATCCTCCCGGTCCACCATTTCGACCACAAAGGCCTGCCGCGCCGGCGCATCAAAAGCATTTGCCACACCCAAGCCCAGGGCCAGCAGCACAATATGCCAGGGGCGGATCAGCCCCGAAAAAGTCAAAACGGCTTGAATAAAAGCCAGGATCATCATGCCGCTTTGAGTAAGGAGCAGTAAGCGGCGGCGCGGCATCCGGTCGGCAACAACGCCGCCGTACAACATAAACAACCACGACGGCGCTCCGGCAGCAAAACCGACATAACCCAAATAAGCCGGAGAGTGGGTTAACTGGAAGACCAGATAACCCTGGGCGGTGGTCTGCATCCAGGTACCCACCAGGGAGACAAGCTGACCGATAAACCACAGCCGATAGTTGCGATGTCTAAGGGCGGCAAAGGTTTGCCCAAAATTAAGGCTGAACAGCGGCCGTCCCCCCAACTGTTCGCCCAGAAAGCGCAGCATGCGCCCGTAGCGGGTTGACAGGGCTGAGGTTTCACGGTTCGGCCCAAGAGAGACTGCTTCTGTTTTGGGGGTCATTTTTGGCTTCATCATTATCTCAATGGCTCAATTTCATGGCTGGGGGTAAAAAATGGACGCAAAATCTGCATAGCCTGGGTAACAATAGTGCGTTTTTCCGCAGGCAGTTGGGCCAACCGCCGGGCTAGATAAGCCTGGCTGGCCTCATGGGCCGACTGAAAGCATGCTTGACCCGCCGGGGTAAGCGCCAGCCTCACCCGGCGGCGATCGTCGGTGGAGAACTCTCGCGTGATCAGTTGGCGGGCGACCAACCCATCCACTAACTTGGACATAGAAGGCAGGGTCAGCCCGATAAATTCGGCGGCGTCGGAGAGCGACGCCCCGGCATAATAATTGAGATAGGCCAACGTCCGAAACTGCGGCACCGACAAATCCCAGGCCCGCTGGCGGCGCATCTCGGCCCGAATAGCCCGCATCAGCAACGGGGTTACCTCTAAAACTTCTTGGGCGCACTCCTCAACCGAAGCCATTAATTAGTTTCCTTTTCTAATAATTAATAAAACTAACTAACTATAGCATGAGCACAGCCGTAAGTCAATCGCCTGGCAGCCGAAATAAACGAATTGACAGTCCCCCGGTACATGTTATAATTTCTGACAATTCCCCAAGGTACGGCGCAATAAACGATGAACAATAAAGTTGTTTCTCTGGCCGAAGCGGTGGCAACAGTGCCCAACGGGGCCACCTTAGCCCTGGGCGGCAATACCCTTCACCGCAGCCCCTCGGCGGCGGTGCATGAACTGATCCGGCAGGGCAAAAAAGGGCTGAACCTGGTTAAAACAGCGGGGGCCTACGATGTGGACATTTTGTGCGGCGCGGGCGTGGCTTCTGCCGTAACCGCCGGCTTCATCGGCTATGAAAATGTTTTTGGCATGGCCGGGCTGTATCGCCAGGCCGTCGAAGCGGGCCGGGTGCAAGCCTGCGAACACGCCTGCTACAGCGTCATCGCCGGGCTGCGGGCTGCAGCGCAGGGCGTCCCCTTTATGCCCGTCGCCGGGCTGACCGATTCTGATGTACCGGCAGCCCAGGGCTTTCGCCCGGTGGTTGACCCCTACACCGGCCAAGCGGTGGTCGCCATCCCCGCCATCACCCCCGATGTTGCCATTATTCACGTCCACGAAGCCGACTCGACGGGCAACGCCCGCATCTGGGGGACGCTGTTTGAAGATGTATTGATGGTCACAGCGGCTCGCCGGGTGATTTTAACCGCCGAGCGCCTGGTGGATGGGCAGAGCTTCACTGTCCAGCCGGAATTGACCACTATCGCCGGGTTTATGGTGGACATGGTGGTGGAAGCTCCGGCCGGCGCCTGGCCGTGCAGTTGCGCCGGGCTATATGATTATGACGCCGGCTATCTGGCGGAGTATGTGGCAAGCACGCGTACGGCGGAGGATTTTCAACGGTTTTTACACAGGGTAACAGGGTAGCAGGTTTTTGCTACCTTGCTACCTGCTACCCTGTTACTTTATCTTCTTTTTCAGGATAGGTGTTATGCCCCCTCTCACCCCCGACATGATGCTGCCCATCGCCCTGGCCCGGCTGCTGCGCGATGGGGAGACGGTCTTTCACGGCGTTGCTTCGCCTGTGCCGATGGTGGCGATACTGCTGGCCAAGCGGCTGCACGCGCCCAACCTGGTTTATCTCAACATCACCGGCTCGATTGATCCTACCCCGGCAACCCTGCCTGCCTCCACCGTTGATCCGCGCCTGCTCCAGGGCACGCGCAGCCTGGTCACGCTGACCGACCTGTTCGATTTATCGGCGCGGGGCAAGCTGGACACCGCTTTTCTTTCCGGCGTGCAGATTGACGCTTTGGGCCAGATCAACATGAGCCTGATCCCCGGCCCCAACGGCGATGTTCACCGGCCCAAAGTGCGCCTGCCCGGCGGAGCCGGCTCAGCCTGTATTATGCCGACGGCCAAACGGACCCTTCTCTGGCGGACCAAGCACGACCCGCGCACCTTTGTCGAGCGGGTCAGCTTCAAAACCACCGGCGGCCGGGTAGATCGCGTCGTCACCCCTCTGTGCGTTTTTCGCCGCGTCGAAGGCCGCTTGACCGTTGAGAGCATCCATCCCTACAGTTCACCCGCCGAAGTTCAGGCCCAAACCGGCTTCGCCCTCAACCTGCCCCCCGCTGTCCCTATCACTCCCCTACCCACGCCGGAGGAACTGGCCGCGCTGGAAGCGGTTGACCCGGAGAAGGTGCGCTTGATTGAATTTTGACAGGGTAGCAGGGTAGCAGATTTTTGCAACCTTGCTACCCTGCTACCTGCTACTTGAGAACAAGGAGGTTCACGATGCCATTCAAAGAAGTCTATTACACCCCCCTCACTCCCCAGAGTTTTTTGGACCGCAGCGCCTATGTGTTTCGGGAGAAGACGGCGATTGTTTACGGCCAGCAGCGCGTCACCTACCCCGAATTTGCGGCGCGGGTTAACCGGCTGGCTAACGCGCTCCGCGATTGGGGGCTGGGCCAGGGGGAGCGAGTCGCCTTTTTGTGCCCCAACATCCCGCCGCTGCTCGAAGCTCACTTTGGCGTGCCGCTGGCCGGCGGGGTGCTGGTCGCCATCAATACCCGACTCTCCTCGGCGGAAATTCTGTACATTTTGAACCACTCCGAGGCGCGGCTGCTGTTTGTGGATACCGAACTGGCCGCCCTGATTGCCCCCATCCGCGAGTCGCTGGAAACGGTGCAGATGATTGTCAACATTGTGGACGGGGAGGCCGGCGCACCCGGTGAGCCTTTGCCCGGCCCGGATTACGAGAGCTTCCTGGCCGGCGGGTCAACTGACCCCGTGCCGTTCTGGTTGGAAGACGAGAACGAGACCATTTCCATCAACTACACCAGCGGCACCACCGGCCAGCCCAAAGGGGTCATGTACACCCATCGCGGGGCGGCGCTCAATGCCCTGGCCGAAACGGTGGAACTGGGCATGAACAGCAGTTCCGTCTACCTGTGGACCCTGCCGATGTTTCACTGCAACGGCTGGTGTTTTACCTGGGCTGTGGCCGCCGTTGGCGCAACCCACGTCTGCCTGCGCAAGTACGACCCCGGCAAAGCCATCGCCTTGATTATGGAAGAAGGCGTGACCCATTTCTGCGGCGCGCCGACGGTTCTGATTATGCTCATTAACGACCCGGCAGTGAAGGAGTTAAAGCTGCGCCGCCCGCTGCGGATTGCCATGGCCGCCGCCCCGCCCTCGCCGACAATCATCCAGCGGGTGGAGGAGTTGGGGGCCGAGATTGTCCACCTCTACGGCCTGACCGAAACTTACGGCCCGCACACCATCTGCGAATGGCAAACGCCCTGGAATGAGCTGCCGGTCGAGCAGCGCGCCCGACTCAAGGCCCGCCAGGGGGTGGCCTACGTCCACGCCGAACTGCGGGTGGTGGACGAGCACATGAACGACGTGCCCGCCGACGCCACGACCATGGGCGAGGTGGTCATGCGCGGCAACAACGTGATGAAGGGCTACTTCAAACGGCCCGAAGCCACCGCCGAGGCTTTTCGCGGCGGCTGGTTCCACAGCGGCGATGTGGGGGTAATGCACCCCGACGGCTACATCGAGCTGCGCGACCGGGCCAAAGACATCATCATCAGCGGCGGCGAGAATATCTCGACCATCGAGATCGAGCAGACGTTGTACAAGCACCCGGCGGTGCTGGAAGCCGCCGTTATCGCCATTCCTCACGACAAATGGGGCGAAGTGCCCAAGGCGTTTGTTACCCTCAAGGCCGATGCTACCGCCAGCGAGCAGGAGATGATTGACTTTTGCCGCGAGCGCCTGGCCCACTTCAAATGCCCCAAAGCCATTGAGTTTGGCCCGCTGCCGAAAACCTCGACCGGGAAGATTCAGAAGTTCAAGCTGCGGGAGAAGGAGTGGCTGGGGTATGAGCGGCGGATTAATTGAGGGGTACCTGTCATTTCGACCGCAGGGAGAAATCCTCTTCGTCGCCGGTATCTATGTGGTCTGCCTGGCAGATTTCTCGGCCTCCGGCCTCGAAATGACAAGGACGAAGAACTGCACCTCCTTCTGTCATTTCGACCGCAGGGAGAAACCTTCTTCGCCGCCGGTATCTGTGTAGTCTGCCTAGTAGATTTCTCGGCCTCCGGCCTCGAAATGACAGCCGGGGTCATGTCATTTCGACCCGCCCTGCGGGGAGAAATCTTCGTCGCCGGGGGCGTTTTATTTTGTGCCTAACAGATTTCTCGGCCTCCGGCCTCGAAATGACACGGCAGGAGGATTGATTCTCATGAGTTCATCCTACTACGTTTACCTGTTAACCAATTGGAACGACCAAGTGATATATGTAGGCGTAACCAACAATCTGGAACGCCGCCTTTATGAACACAAACATAAATTGGTTCAAGGCTTTACGGCAAGGTACAACATCAACAAATTGGTTTATTTTGAAGAGACGCCCGACATAAATGCCGCTATTCTCCGTGAGAAGGAAATTAAAAAGTGGCGTCGAGAAAAGAAGAATAATTTGGTAATGAGCATGAATCCTGAATGGCAAGATTTGAGTGAGAGGTGGAAATAAGATTTCTCGCTCCCTCTTGCGGGTCGCTCGAAATGACAATATAAATGCGCTGCCATTCGACCGCAGGGAGAAATCTTCTTCATCAAAAAAGTCACTTAATTTTGTACCTTGAAGATTTCTCGCTCCTTCGTCGCTCGAAATGACAGTCAGGCGCAATGTCATTTCGACCGTAGGGAGAAATCTTCTTCATCAAGGCTACTCAATCTCGCCGTTATGTTTCTTTTGTGCCAGATACATTGGCTACAGGAATTGGGCTAAATGGCAGATATCGAAAACGAGATATATTCCGCTATCACCGCTGAGAAAAATATCCAGGATAGAAAATCAAATAGAAATTACATTCGGGTGGAAACAATATCTTTCATTTGTAGGGTATATGATGGTTATCTGTATAAGCTGGAATTAGAAAGCCCCCTTCATTTAGCTTCAGACCAAAGGATTACTCTTACTCTTAGCGGAATTGGCGAAATTGAAGGTCAGATAGTAGACGTAACGGATTACACAGTGCTTGTCGTTTTGAGAAATAAAATTGACACAAACCAAAACCCCGCCATTAAATTTACCTTTAACCCCACATTTATCCTCGAAAAATTGAACCATTTATTGATCAAAGAAAAATGGCTAGAGTCGGTTTTTGCCCAAGTCATATTGTTGAAACAGCTAGATTTATATACCGGCCCCCATCTCACTTTCACACCTGATATTTATAAAGAATTTAATGATCGCCAGAAAGAGGCTATCAAGCACTCGCTTTTAGATGCTATTCATATCATCTGGGGGCCACCCGGAACCGGAAAAACCAAAACCTTGGGCAGAATTATCTTCCGACAATTGCTCAACAAAAACCCTACTCGAACTTGCCTGCTGCTCTCTGTCTCTAATGCTGCTGTAGACCAATTAGTTGCCTCTTTACTTCAAGAAGAGCTGCTATCAGATCAATTAAAAAAAGAGATTGTTCGTTTAGGTGTACCTACGGAGCGTTTCTTAGACGAATACACCCCCTCAGGAAGAGTTTATTCACAACATCCAGACTGGTTAAAAAAATCTCAACAACTTGACGAGAAAATTGAGAAGCTCAAAAAATCAATCGCTAAGCGAGAGTTGAAACAACAGACAACCCATAATCCAGGCTCAGAAGCCTGGAACAAAATTGAATACGAAATCCAGGCTCAAAACAGAGAAATAGAAAGAACCAAAAAAGAATTGGCTGAAATAGCCTTCAATGTTAAACAAGAAACCAGGAAACTAATTCAGAACTGTCGTTGTATAGCTACAACGCTTGCCAGGTTAGCTGTAAATACAGACCTCCAGCAAAGGCATTTCGACGTTGTTTTTATTGATGAAATCTCAATGGTACCGCTCGTCTATATTCTGATGGCGGCTCGTATGGCTGAAAAACAAATGGTTTTTGCCGGAGATCCTAAACAACTTCCGCCCATTTATTTAGCAAAGGAAAATGAAAACGTAAAAAAATGGTTCGGGAGGAATCTTTACGATCATCTAAATATCGAAACCCCTGACGCTCATCCCCAAGTTACTTTCTTGAACGAGCAATATAGAATGCAGGAGGTAATTTCAGATTTGGTGAGTCAATTGAGTTATGAGGGTAAATTGCAATGCCGGGTAGAAAAAAGTGGCAATGCGCAAGTTCTGGCTATTCCTCTCATACCTGAGGCCGGATTACAAAATAGTTACTATTACAGCGTTAGTGAAAAGTCGTATTACTTCCCCTTATCCTTATTGTCAATAGTTAAACTGGTATCATCCGATGCAGTTTTTCAGGCCACCTCTACTCTGCTTCTCAGCCCCTTTCGGGCGCAAGCGAAATTATTTAGTAAATTGGCTCACGATTTACAAAATAAAAACCTTGTTAGCAGCGCCATCCACCGCGCTCAGGGCAGTGAGAGAGAAAACGTAATTTTAGACCTCACCATATATGACCCTCAAACACCACATCCTTTCTTCAAGGATGTACACGCAGCACAAAAGTTGATAAATGTTGCGTTATCCCGAGCAAAAAACAAATTGGTTGTCTTTTACAACCCTGAAATGCTTCAAAATCTAGGAAAAAGCCATAAATTTTTCAAAGATTTGTACAGGCTGCTTTCCCCTCACAGTACTATTCGAAGCGAGGATTTACTTAAGGAATTTAAGATAACCAGTAATTGGATAAAATTTACAAATTCAAATGAACCAATTTCATTATTTGCGACAAGCCCTTCTGATACAAAAAACGACTTACACACATTGGTGACGATGATGCGAAAATGTTCTGCTGGAACAGAACCGCTTTTGATAGGCAGAAATGGTCAAACAATTTCCAATATTTCAGGAATTATTTATCGGGAAGCGCGAGCCACAAATGTGCCTGAATTTGCGTTATCAGGTAAAAATTTATTATTACGCAATAAGGGACAATGGCTCAGCGCACTTTTACCGGATACAGGTCGTACCCTTAAACATATTGCCGTTAGTTATTTGCTTGAAAGAGAAGTTGATATATCGCGTGATGCTAATAAGTTAGCTTGTAAACGCTGCAAACGTGGCAATATGGAACCCAACAGTTATACAATGAGAATGCAGTGTTCTAATTGTGATTGGGATAGGTATGTAAATAAAGAAGATTTAGACATAATGATTCAAATACATAATATTAAGTGTCCAGGATGTAACACGAAGATGGTAGTGCGCAAATCCGGTCACGGTTTCTTTTTAGGATGCCCCAATTATCTTAATAGATGTAATGGTAAACGCTCATTGTATGAAATTTTTGAGGAGTATGGAACGTAAATCATTGGATGCGAATGGGATAGTGTATAGGCGAAAGGATTGGCAAATGGTTTCCACTAATCTTTTAAAAACTCTCGACCAAGCCCTGCAAACCCACCTCCGCCCGGCGACGTTTCCGCTGGCGGTGCGGATGCTGGCCGAGGGCGAGCCGCTGCCGGAGCGGGCCAAACGGCCCAAACGTGATTTTGGCGAAGAGATGGCGATTTGCCAGGCCTTTGCGATGATCCGCCACACCGGGCGGGTCATTGCTATGAACGGCGACGACCTTTCCTGCCCGCTGGCCAAGGCGGTCTGGGGCTTTGAGCCACTGCTGGATTACTTTCTCAACGGTATGACCTGCGCCGGTATGTACACCGAAACCCCGGCGGCGGGGGCCGTCACCGAGGCCGGGGTGGACAAGTGGGATTACAAGCAGTGGGCTTACGTCGCCGCCGCGCCGCTGTCGCGCTGCGCGTTTGAGCCGCACGTGATCATTATCTATGGCAACTCGGCCCAGGTGATGCGGCTGGTCACGGCCCGGCTGTGGAAAACCGGCGGGCGAATCGAATCCAGCTTCTCCGGGCGGATTGACTGCGCCGACGCGGTCATCACTACCATGAAAACCGATGAGTGCCAGGTCATCCTGCCCTGCTACGGCGACCGCATTTTCGCCCAGGCCGAAGATGGCGAGATGGCTTTTACGATTCCTTTTAGCAAAATTGAAATGGTCCTGGCAGGGCTGGAAGGCACCCACCAGGGCGGCATCCGCTACCCCATCCCCAAATTCCTCAATTACACTGGGGAATTTCCAGAACACTACGTCAAGATGGAAGAGCTGTGGGGAAAGGATGAAGGCGGAAGGATGAAGGATGAAAAATAAGAACTTCCGTCCGGCAAAGTCCGAGGCTAAAGCCGTCGGTCTGAAAGAGCGAAGCCCTCACGGGCTAGTTTTTAGCTCGGAGAGCTTTGCCCTCTCAGCGCGGCGGCTTCAGTCCCGCGCTGCTTTTATCCTTCTCGCTATACTGTTGTTAATCCTGGCTGGCTGCCGCCGGGCCGGGCCAGACTCGTCGGATGTGGGAGTCGAGGTGACGGTCAATCCGAATCCGCCGGCGGTGGGCCAGGCGACGGTAACGCTGACGCTCAGCGATGCCGAGGGCCAGCCGGTCAGTGGGGCGCAGGTGGAGTTGGAGGGCAATATGGTTCACGCCGGGATGGCTCCCACCTTCTCCAAACCCGCCGAAGTCGCGCCGGGCCGCTACGAAGCCCCACTCGAGTTTAATATGGCCGGCGATTGGTTTATCCTGGTCAAAGCCACCCTGCCCGATGGTCGTAGGCTGGAACGTCAGGTGGATGTGCCAGGGGTGAAAGGGGAATAAAGCAGGGCAAAGAAAGGAACTAAGGGAACTAAAGGAACTGAGGGAAGTTCAAGTTCCTCAGTTCCCTTAGTTCCTTCAATTCCTGGAGGTATGCCATGTCACAAACCGCTGAACATCAACGCCTGACCGACTCGGAGAGCCGGCGGGGGGACTGGAAAAATTGGGGGCCATACCTCAGTGAGCGGGCCTGGGGCACGGTGCGCGAGGATTACAGCGCCACCGGCGAAGCCTGGGATTACTTTCCGCACGACCATGCCCGCAGCCGGGCGTATCGCTGGAACGAGGACGGCCTGGGCGGGGTCTGCAATCGCTTCCAAAATGTCTGCCTGGCCGTGGCCTTGTGGAACGGGCGCGACTCCATCCTCAAAGAGCGCCTTTTCGGGCTGACCGGCCCGGAGGGCAACCACGGCGAGGATGTCAAAGAGTACTATTTTTACCTCGACAGCACGCCGACCCACTCCTACATGAAAATGCTTTACAAATACCCGCAGGTGGAATATCCCTACGCCTGGCTGGTGGATGAAAACCGGCGGCGCGGGCGGCACACTGCGGAGTTTGAGCTGATTGACGCGCTCCACGACGCTTTTGCCGCCGGGCGCTATTTCGACGTGTTCATCGAGTACGCCAAAGCCGACCAGGAAGATATTCTCTGCCGCATCCGCGCGGTCAATCGCGGCCCGGAGCCGGCTCCGCTCCATATTTTGCCCCATCTGTGGTATCGCAACACCTGGTCGTGGGGTCACAATATCGCCCGGCCCGAGATGCGAGCGATTGATTTTGGGACGGTCCACTTGCAGCATCGCCACCTGGGCGACCGCTGGTGGTACGTCAGCGGGCTGGGGGCGCTCGACCCGCTGCCGTTTCAGGACTCCACCTTTCTGCTATTCACCGAAAACGACACCAACATGGAACGGCTCTTCGGCGTGCCCAACGCCAGCCCGTATGTCAAAGATGGCATCCACGAGGCGGTGGTGCATGGCCGGCTGGAACGGGTCAACCCGGCCCGCACCGGCGCCAAGGTCGCCGCTCATTTCCGGGCTATACTGGCCCCCGGCGAAACGGCGGAGGTGCATGTGCGCTTTGCCAATGCCTCCCTGGATGCGCCCTTTGGCGATTTCGAGGCCGTTTTCAGCCAGCGCCAGCAAGAGGCCGACGAGTTTTATGCCGCCGTTCAAGCCCCTACCCTGAGCGAAGATGAGCGGCGCATCCAGCGCCAGGCTTTTGCCGGGCTGCTGTGGAGCAAGCAATTTTATCATTACGGAGTGCAGCTCTGGCTTGACGGCGATCCAGCCAGTCCGCCCCCGCCGCGCTGGCGCAAATATGGGCGCAATGCAGAGTGGCAGCACCTCTATAATCTCGATGTGCTTTCCATGCCCGACAAGTGGGAGTATCCCTGGTACGCCGCCTGGGATTTGGCCTTTCACTGCATCCCCATAGCGATGATTGACCCAGAGTTAGCCAAGCGCCAGTTGATTTTATTATTACGCGAGTGGTACATGCACCCCAACGGCCAGATTCCGGCCTACGAGTGGGCCTTTAGTGATGTCAATCCGCCGGTGCATGCCTGGGCGGCCTGGCGGGTCTATAAAATCACCCGCAACCTGACCGGCCGGGCCGACACAGGCTTTTTGGAGCGCATTTTTCACAAGTTGCTGCTCAACTTTACCTGGTGGGTCAACCGTAAGGATACCGAAGGCAACAATATTTTTCAGGGCGGCTTTCTGGGGTTGGATAATATCGGCGTGTTTGACCGCAGCAAACCTTTGCCCACCGGCGGCTTCCTCGAGCAGGCCGACGGTACGGCTTGGATGGGCATGTACTGCTTGAATATGCTGGCGATTGCCCTGGAACTGGCCCGCACCGACCGGGCCTATGAGGATGTGGCCACCAAATTTTTTGAACATTTTATCTATATTGCCAACGCCATCTGCAACCTGGGCGATGGCTTTAGCTTGTGGGATGAGGCGGATGGTTTCTTTTACGATGTGCTGCATTTGCCCGACGGCCGGCATGTCCCGCTCAAAATTCGCTCGCTGGTGGGCTTGATTCCGCTGTTTGCAGTGGAGACGCTCGAACCGGATTTGCTGGAAAAACTGCCCCGCTTTCGCCAGCGCATGGAATGGTTTCTGGAGTACCGGCCCAAACTGGTCCAAAATATCGCCTCGCTGACCGAGCCGGGACAGAACGGCCGCCGCCTGCTGGCCATCGCCGACCGGGACAAATTGACCAAAATTCTGCCACGCATGCTCGACCCCACCCAATTCCTGTCCGATTATGGCCTGCGCTCGCTGTCGCAGCGTCACCGCGATGAACCGTACCTTTTCAACGCCAACGGCCAGGTCCATATCGTCAACTACGAACCGGCGGAGTCGAGCAGCGGCCTCTTTGGCGGCAACTCCAACTGGCGCGGCCCCATCTGGTTCCCCGTCAACTTTTTGATGGTCGAGTCACTGCAAAAATACCATCACTACTACGGCGACTCGTTGCAGGTGGAACTGCCGCGCTATTCCGGGCAGTGGGCCAACCTCGATGAAGTCGCCACCGATTTGTCGCGCCGGTTGATGGCTATTTTCCGCCGCGATGAAACCCATGATGGGCGGCGACCTGTCTTCGGCGGGGTTGATCTGTTCCAGCACGACCCCCACTGGCGGGACTACTTGCCCTTTTACGAATATTTCCACGGCGACAACGGCGCAGGGATAGGGGCGAGTCACCAGACAGGGTGGACGGCGTTGGTAGCGAAGTTGATCCAGCAGAGTGGGGGGCAGAATATTTAAGCGGGGACTCTGTAGGACGGCATCCCTATTATGCCGTCCGCTGACGCATGGGGATGCGTCAGCTACGGAAATTTTGAAATGCGTTGGGTATATTTAAGCTGGGATTTTATGGGGTTTCTGTAGGGCTTCGTGGATTTTTTTAGAGATAACTTCGCGCCGAAAATCTTTGGGGAAGTAATCAAGCGCGCCGAGGCGATAGGTGTCAATAGCTTCGCGGGTGGTAGGCTGGCCGGTGGCGACAATCACCCGTTCTTCCGGGTATTTCTCACGGATAACTTTTAATACATTCAAACAACGCGAACTGGCAATGATGAGGTCATAGGGTTTCTGTTTTAACATCACCATTGTCGTTTTCAGGTCAGGGGCAACTTCCACATCAAAATTTTTGCCCAAATCTTCTTTGGCAAATGTAAGCCAGGCGGGTTCATCATCAACAGCAAGGATACGAGTCATAATATGCCCCCTCCCGACAACTCTGTCGGCAGATCCATGAATGGACAGGTGCAGGGGCCAAACTATTTTGCCAAAGATAGCGGTACAAAAGCGACTGGAAACCTGTTCTGTCCGAAAAATCGTGAAGTTGTAGGTACATGTTCCTAAAATTAGGTCTAAAAATCATAAGAGAAATGCTAGAAATTGGTTAGAGTTTTTGCTTTGCGCCAAATATCTAACCTATTTTAACCGATTTTTGAGGTTTTGTAAGTAAAAATCGAGTGATGAATTGAAAACTCTATTCTTCAACCAGGGAGCCATCCCACCGATCCCAGGCGGCAATGGTGGCGAGTGGTTTACGCAAAGGGTTAGATTCTGTAGAGACCGATTGCTGGCCGGGTTGTCCCACAGCCACAAACAGGACCAGGATGTGTTTGCGGGGTAACTTTAAAACGCGGCGCATAGTTTGAGGATCGAAGTAGTTGACCGGATGAGCGGCCAGGTTCATGCTGGTTGCTTGTAATAAAATATTTTGCGCAGCCAACCCGCAATCGAAAAGGCCGTAATTTAGCCCATTTTGCCGGCTGCCCTCTGACGAATTGAAGACAACCGCCAGCAACACCGGCGCTTGAGCCGCCCAGCCCACCCCCGACTCGGCCAGGTTTTGGTTGATTTCCTCACGCCCGGCCCCATTGGTGACGACAATAAAATACCAGGGCTGGCTGTTATGCGAGCTGGGGGCGCAGCGAGCGGCCTGAAGCAGTTGAATGATCTGCCCGCGTTCTAATTCGGTTGAAGCAAAATTTGCCTGGCTGGAACGCTGAATGAGCAGTGGATGGACTCCTGCTTTTTGGGGGTCTATGGACTCGAGTTGCAGCTTCAATGATTTTTGTTGGAGTGTCATGTTCACAGTTTCCTCCGAAGGCGCATTTGCCATCATCGCATGAGCAAAGTTAACTTCACAACTTCTTATGATATACCCAACGCATTTCAAAATTTCCGTAGCTGACACATCCCCATGCGTCAGCGGACGGCATAGGGATGCCGTTCTACGGAAATTTTAGCGTGCGCTTATAATAGGGCCAGTTTAACTTGGTGCAGTAGATCGTCAACTCCTCCTGAACCAATTTTACCTTTTTCTACTGCAACGAACTGAAAAGGGCGAAGAGTCATTTTTTTAACGGTATCAACTTCTATTGGATAAGCACTCATAATGATGATAGGTAGATGATAGCCGTTCTTTCTGAGCCACTCCCCCAAACGTACACCCTCTCTGTTTTCTACATCTTCTTCAAGACGCATATCAAGAATAGCCAGGTTATAAGGCATATCAGCTCTAATAAGTTGAATGGCTTCCTCACTGGACATGGCTATAACAACCTCATAACCATCTCCTTGCTCTTGAAGTAGCCCTCCTAACTGATCACACCAATCCTTATTATCATCTACCAGTAAAATGCGACTGCCGTAATAAGGTTTATGCTCTTCAAACCTGGCAGGATTACGTTTTTTAGCCCAGGCAAGAAGCAATTCTACCTTTAGGGTTCGGACAGCACAATCCAAAATTTGATCAACTATCTCGTCTTTGCCAGAATTTTGAGCTAATTGGTCATAAACGGGGCGGAAATGAGGTGTATCAAAACAAAAACGTCTAAGTTGTCTATCGGTAAAGCCTTCTGTAAGAAGGTTACGAATATTCTCCAAATTATAATTTATCGCCATTGACTGCTCTTCATTGAGAATCAGTAGATCCAATTTTCCGAGGACGCGCAGCGGACACGCCCCCGTGCCGAACACCGCCGCACGTGGGCGTGCTGGCTCCTCAAATTTGGATCCACTGAGAATTAATCTATTGCAGCACCTCAGCCAACAAGGCCGCAGAGATCAAGGGGTGGAGTCGCTGCCGGTCGTTGAATTTGCGGGCCAGGGTCATAGCTTTTAAGGCATGGAAATAAAGCGATACCTGGTAATCTTTCAGGCTCATTTCCGGCAAAATCTGGCTCAACAACATGCGAATATGGCTGATAAGCGCGGTTGCTTTGGTCAGTTCAGCGTCCAACTGCAAAGGCGGGGTTGAGTTGGGGGTGTCGGTTAAGGAATTAACGTGGAGCAGCATCCGCTCCCAATCGTAGAGCACGGCCAGAGGACAGTCAGATTGTTGCAGTGAAAACTTGATCGCCGACTCCAGCATGGCAAAATCGCGGACAGGATGGCCCAGCCCGGTTTGGTAAAAATCAATCAGCCAGGTTTGATTATGAGTATCTACCAGGATGTTACCTTCGTGCAGGTCGCCATGGGTAAAACAAAAAGGGCCGTTGTAGGCAAAAGCGGCCTGGCTTAAAAGGAGAGGATTGGTTAATTTAACCCCTCGTTCTTTAAGATGAATATCGGCGTGATGGGGGCTGTGGGTGTTGCTAAGCGCTAACTGTGCCGTTCCTGCTCGCTCGATAATTTCACTTAAGGCGGCAGCTAACTTGGGCGCATCGAGATGGAGCCATTCTTTGTAACCGGCGCTCAAAGAATGGGGAAAACTATTGGCCTGGAGGGTATTGGTGTACCAGGTGTAACAAGTTTCTTTGAACAAGTTGTCCAGGATAAACTTTATATCAGCCGTATCTTTGGCCGCATAGGCGTGGCTAAAGCGTTGAAACACGATCGCTTCGGCTCCGACAAACGAGTAGGCAATCCCCCCTAGCCGGGCTGTAGCTCGAAAATCCAGGCGCTGCGTTCGTCTGGCCCCGCCGACATAGTTAGCCACATAACTATCGTAGTTATGCGACTCGCGTTCAGCTTTTTCGCGCTCGTTAAATTTAACCACAACATCGGTCTGAAGCAGCCCCCGCATGGTCGGCGTCACCAAAACCACTGCGCCGCTGCTGTGCCCCCCATTCATCGCCTTAACCCGAACCGTTTGCGCCTCAAAAAAAATGCGCTGCAAGAGGTCTCGCAGTTCTAACTCGGCGGTAGCCGCAGCCAGCGCCTGCAAACATTCCACGGTGTTTTGCAAGTTTGCCCAGGTGAGCGAGGGGTCAAGCTCGATCACCAGGTGGGGATTCACCCTGGCTGCTTTGGCAAAGGCAATATTAATACTGGGTAACAGCCTGGAAATCTCATGCTTTTCCAAAAAATCAAAGGCAATCCGGCTGCCGCTTTCGCGGGGTTGGAGCGCCTGTTTGACGGCGGGGATATTGGCGTGGCCGGTCAGCATGATAATAGCTAATTCCGGCAGGTGGTCTTTCATGCGCTCCGCCAGGATTAACCCCTCCTCGTTATTTTCGTCGCGTTCATCCAAACGCAAATCCACAATGGCAACATGGTAGGGATACTGGCGCAAAAGACGCATCGCTTCATCGGCCTCGGCAGCGGTCTGAACATAGTAACCGGCTTCGGCCAGCAAACCGCCGATCATCTCGCGCCAATCGGCCGAGTCATCCACCACCAGAATGTTGCCGCCATTTACAGCCATTTTCTTTTATCCCAACAGAGCCGATACGCGTGGTAATAAGTCGGTGTGAACTTTATCTTTCTCAATATAATCAACCGCCAGCCGAACTCCGGCTTCATTGGGCCGCATGGCCCGTTCCACCGTGTCCAGGTTGCCGTAGCCGGTGATAATAAAAACAGGGGTGTGCGGATGATGCTGGCGAATAAACTCCATCAGCGACAAGCCCTGGGTGTTGCCTTCGTCGCTGTCATCCAGGCGGATATCGAGAATTGCCAGATCAAAGGTATCTTGAGCCAGCCTGTCTTTGGCTTCCTCAACCGAGCCTGCGGTAACAACGGCATAATCCGGATAAAAATCCCCAATAAGCCCGGCCAGGATGTCGCGCCAATCCAGGGCGTCATCCACAATTAAAATTTTGCGTAGCATGGCTCTCACTCCTTGTCCCTGGCCGCATTAGACCAGGAGACGCTGCCGCACCGGCTGCTTCTGTAACGCTGTTGTGACAGCCTCTAACAAACCGGCAATATCAAAGGCTTTACTGACATAATCCAAAGCGCCATAACGGTAAGCCGAAACAGCTTCGGCCACCGACGGCGTAGCCGTAACCACCATGAGGCGATTATCCACAGATTGCCAGGCTAGCGTTTTGAGCAGGTCCGCTAAAGTGGCATCAACGATGATTAGATCCGGCTGATACCCGGCGATAACCCCCAGCGCCGAGGTTTTATCGTGGGCCAGGTAAACATTGTAACCGGCTTTACGCAGCGCCTGCGTTACAAAAGTTTGCCACTCCGGCTCACGGGCAACGACTAAAATATTTTCTTTTTGTTTCACAACCTCTCTTCTCCTTTTGGAACCGCATGACTGAGCAGCGGCTGAGCTAAAATGGGCAAACGCAGCCAAAAGGTAGAGCCTTTGCCCGGTTCCGAGGCGTACAGGCGAATCACGCCTTGATGGCTGCGGACGATGATCTGGCTCAACCACAAACCTAAACCGGCCCCCTCGCCAAATTCTTTACGCGGGACCGGCTGCTTGAATAACTTCTGTTGGGTCTTTTCCTCGATGCCTTTGCCGGTATCACTCACGGTGATTTCGGCAAAGCGGCCTAAAGCATTGCCGGTTAGCCGGCTGGTAATGGTGATAACTCCGGCATTGGGCTGAATGGCCTTAATCGCGTTTTCGACCAGAACCCGAAAGACTTCGGTCATTTGGCCGACGCTGGCGAAAGTTTCGGGCAGGTGTTCGTCAAGCTGGGTGGTAATAACAAGCTGCGGCTGGTCATGATCGTTTGGGCTGGACTGCGCGGGATCAACCAGCACAGAAACCTGGGGATAACGATTTTCCTGGATGCATTTCTGGATCGCTTCCCGGAGCAGGCTATTGAGATTGGTGCGCACAAAAGGCTCAGAGCGCAGCGGGTTCTGCATGCGGCGGATCACTTCGCCGGCAAACAGGGCATTGCG
This sequence comes from Anaerolineales bacterium, assembly GCA_015075405.1. GTDB lineage: Bacteria > Chloroflexota > Anaerolineae > 4572-78 > J111 > DSQQ01. The sequence continues at coordinate 1,012,720 of JABTUK010000001.1, read as the reverse complement.
CTCGACCGTATCCAGGATGGAAAGGCTGGTGGCGTCATCACCCACCCGATGGCGCAGCCGCAGCACCGCCGGCAGGATAACATTGATGGTGTTGCCCAGCCGGTGCTGGAGCGTCCCGGTGGCCGTCCCCAAGGCAGCCAGTTGTTCCTGAGCCAGAGCAGCCGCCTGTGCGCTGCTAAAAGCAACGGCGACAGCGGCTTGGTTGGCCAGATGGCGCAGAATTTCCTGCTCATCTTCGAGGAAAACGTGCGGCTCTTTGAAATTAACAAACAACACGCCCATGGTGGTGGGCAAACCCTGCGCTCCGGCAATGGTTAAGGGCAACGCGGCGAAAGCCTGTAGGTGGAAGCGGTGGGCAAAGGAAGAGACTCGCGGACGGTCGGCTATGTTCTCGATAAAATCAGAGGTCTGGCCTTCGGCTATCTGGCTGGCAAAATCTTCGGGGCTGGGCAGGGCGGAGTTTTCGATTCGTTCCACCGCGCCCTCCCGCCAAACCGACACCCCGCTGGTAAAGGTCGAAGTGGCCTGATCGTACAGGTAGACGCTGGTCAGGGCGCTGTTGATAATATCGTTGGCGGTCCTGGCAATGAATTCTAACACCCCCTCCGGGTTTTGGCTGGCCTCAACCATCCGCTGGCTGATTTGTTGGAGCCGCCGCAGCCGTTCTTCCCGCTGACGGGCAATCTCACGTGTAGCCTCAAAAAGTTGGGCGTTTTCAATAGCAACTCCTGTCTGGCTAGCGATAGTCATGAGTAAATCACAATGCTGTTGATCAAATATCCTTTCCCGTTCAAAGTTTTGCAAGCCAATAACACCAATCACCTCATCCCGTAGCAGCATAGGTGCGCCTAGCCAGCACCTGGTATCCATTTTAAAGACATTAACGTTATGAGCTTTAGCCCAACCTTCAAAATCTTTTTCGATGAGAAGCGACTCTTTGTGCTGGATGACCCACTCGGTCAAACCGTTGCGTTCGCCAAAACGACGCGGTCCCCAGGGTCTTCCCGCCACTTTTTCCTCATCCGGCACCAGTTTACCATCCTGATAAGCTAAGGGAAATTCAACTATGGCTGTATTTTTATCGTAGAGCGCAATATACATATTCTGGGTGTCCATCAAGCCCGACATCACTTCGGCCGCTTCATTGTAAATTCGATGGAGGGTCGTTTGCAGGTCTTGAGATTTTGTCATAACGCCTCTACATGATTGACGCTTTAAACCATAGTGGAATTACATAGAAAAACTGCTTATCTTTTGCTGAAATTTACTGACAGCTTCAAGTTCTTTTTTTCGACGCTCCAGTTGATTATTGATCAGATCATACTGTTGAGCGTTATCAATGGCTATGGCTGCTTGACTGGCAATCATCATAAGCAAGTCTCGACGATGCTCGTCAAACACCCCCTCCTGCTCAAAGTTTTGCAATCCGATTACCCCAATCACTTTATCGCGCAGCAGCATCGGCGCCCCCAGCCAACATTTTGTCCCGATACGAAACGCTTCGATATCTTCCTGCGCCTCGACCCAGGCATCAAAATCTTTCTCAATCAGCAAGGGCTGCCTGTGACGGATAACCCACTCGGTTAAGCCTTGACGTTCACCAAAGCGACGCGGGGCGTAAGCTTCTTTTGTCACTTCCTTCTCCGATATAAATAATGGAAATTCAATGGTTGCGGCTTTTTCGTCGTACAAGGCGATATACATATTACGAGTGTCCATTAGTTCCGACATTGCTTCAGCAGCAGCTTCATATATATCTTGAAGTTCCTGCTTTACCGAACCCACATTACTAATCCGGTGTTGGAACTTACTCACCGCATCAAGTTCTTTAACTCGTCTATCCAAAAGCTCGTACTGCCGGGCATTATTGATAGCAATTGCTGACTGACCGGCCAGAGTGACCAACAAATCCCGTTGGTTTTCATCGTAGACATCTTCCTGTTCGGAATTGAGCAGGCCAATCACGCCGATTACTTTATCGCCCAGCAGCAGTGGCGCCCCCAGGCAGCACTTAACCCCCTCCGTCAGCATTTCAATCTCCGCTTCAGTTCTTACCCAGGTCTCGAAATCTTTGGCTACCAGAAGGGGTTGCTTGTGGCGGATCATCCATTCGGTCAGGCCCTTGCCGCCGTCAAGGCGGCGGGCAGCCCAGGGCATTCCTGCCGCTTGCTTTTCTTCATCGGGCACGCGCCGGCCTTTGTCATAGGCCAGGGGAAATTCAATGGTTTTTGTGGCCTCGTCATAAAGCGCAATGTACATGTTGCGGGTATCCATCAACTCGGCCATGGCCGCGGCAGCGGCATCATAAATGATTTGGAGCTGCTCTTTTACCGGGTTAACGCTGCTTATCTTTTGTTGCAGCTCGCTCACCGCCCTGAGTTCCTTAATCCGGCGGGCCAGTTGGTTGTTGATAAGGTCGTAAAGGTAGGCATTTTCGACGGCAATGCCGACATCCAGGGCCAAAGTTTCTAAAATTTTCAGGTTATGCTCGGTAAAACCGCCAATCTCATCCTTATCGGCCGAGATAACGCCAATAATCTCATCTTCTTTTTTGATGGGGGCTAAAATCATTGAGCGGGGAGCCGTTAGAGGCTTAACTTTGCCTTCCGCAAAACGCGCATCGGCGGCGGTATTATTAACCAGCAGCGGCTGGCCGGTCGCCATTACATGCCCGGCCAATCCCTCGCCCAGCTCGAAGCGCCGCAGGTCGGCGCTGGTTTGGGGGGTCAAGCCCACTCGAGCCTGGGCCACCAGTTGGCCGTTCTTTTTATCCAGCATAAAAACAGTACTGTGTTTGCAATGAAGGGTCTGGGTAGCAAACTGAACGGCCGTTTGGTAGATCTGTTCCAGGTCGGCATGCCTGGCCAGGGTAGTCGCGGCCTGGTGCAATACCTGGAAATCCTCAAAAAATTCGATGTTTTGCAGCACGGTTCCGCCGTGCAGGGCCAGGGTATTGAGCAAACGGAGGTCATTTTCATCAAAAGCCTCCACCCGATCGAAATCGGCGGAAACGACCCCTACAATTTTTTCACCCTGGCGCAAGGGGGCCAGGATCATCGAGCGAGGTTTGATTGCTTTTTCGGTGGGGCCAAGCTTATAACGAGGATCGGCGGCAGTGTTACTCACCAAAAGCGGTTGGCCCTGCTGATAGACCCAGCCGGCCAAACCTTCCCCCGGCTCAAACCGAAGCTGAGGCGGCTCCCCAAACAGCTTGCCCGCCGACATGCGGGAAACCAGTATATTGTCCGTATCGGCCAAAAAGATTGTGCCATAATCACATTCCAAAGTCTCGATAACCGCCTCTAAGACTGCCTGCAACGCTTGATCTGCCTGTAACGCTTGCGCCAATTTGATGGCCGATTCATTTAACACTTCCAGGTCACGGTTGCGGCGTTGGGCTACTGAAAAAAGCTGGGCATTGCGAATGGCTACCGCCACTTGATTGGCAAAAGTAGCCACAATCGCCCCCGTCTCAGCGGTGTAATGACCCGACTCTTTATGATCTATGGTTAGCAAACCAATGACTTCCCCCCCAAAAATAAGCGGAGCGCCAATCCATGATTTGATATGGACTGTTTGCGGCAGGACATCCCACAAAGGCTCAGCCCTAACATCGCTCAACACAAGCGGCCGCTTTGTCTGGGTAATCCTGCTTACCAGGGGGTCTTGCGAGACATTACTGAGCAACTCCGCCGGGGAGTCGCCGGCCAGGAAACCGCGACTTCCCACGATTTTGCGGCGGTCGCCTTCGATGAGTTGGACTGAGGCGCTGTCGTACTCGATCACCTGGCCCAGTTGGTCCAGAACCAGGCCCGTAACTTCCTCGCTCTCCAGGGTAGAATTGACAAGGCGGGTCACTTCCCGCAGGGTATCGGCTAACTGCCGCTGGCGTTGTTCCAACTCGATGAGCCGGGCGTTGTGCAAAGAGATGGCCGCGCGAGGCGCAAGCCGTTTAATAAAATCTTGATGGGTTGGGGTGATCCCATCTTCTTTGGCGCTGGCAACATACAGCGTCCCCACCAACTCTTGCCGGGCCAATAGCGGCACACAAAACGCGCTTCTGACATGTTCATGCCAACGCGTATAGTGAGGGTCTGTATCTGGCTGGGTGAGAAGATAAGCTTCCTGGGTAATGGCGACATAACCATTAACGCTGTGTTCATCTACGGGCAGCGTAGCTTGGGGAGGATACCATTGGGGACCTGTAGTGTAAAACGCTCTTAACTCCAGGTGGGTTAAAGCGGGGTTGGCCGACCATAAGGTAGCATAAGTAGATTTAGTCAGTATTACCACTTCTCGGGTGATGATTTGTCCAACTTCATCGAGATTGCCGCTAATGGCTGCTTCACTGACAATTTGCAGCGCTTTTTGTTCTCGCAAGCGCCGGCGGTGAACCCGCGCGTTCTGCAAAGCAATCGCGGCCTGGTCGGCAAATAAGCGTAGTAAGGCTTGCCGTTCCTGGTTAAACTCATATTCTTCTTGCAGGTTAATAATTAAGATGCCAATCAGCGTCTCTTGACCTTTTGCGCCGATCAGTAAAGGCAAGTTAGCAAAGGCTTTGACCCCCTGATCCAACGCCTGTTGGCTTAAGCGGGGTATATCGGGGGGCATCTTGCTCACGTTGTCCACGAACAGAGGTTGTTTGGTACGGATGGTAAACTCCCCTGTTCCGCCAGGACGAGGCCGGTACTGCTTCATATATTCCTGCAAGGGGCCGCGCGTCTGGCCATGCGAAAACCCCTCATCCTCGTCATAGACATACACCGCCGCCGAAACTTTTTGATCCGTTATTACTTCCTCGCCTACCTGCCGCAAAATATCGGCCAAAGTATGTTCCAGGGCGCTAACCGGGTCAGACTCCTGCCAGGTTTCCAGCAATCTTTGACTCATCCGGCGAACAGCATCAATCATAGCCAAAGATTGGCTCAATTGGGTTGGGCTATCGGGATTCTGAGTCACCATAGACAAAGTTTCCTCTTTGGAGATTAGAGATTGGAGATTTTTTGATCTCTAATCTCCACGCTAAGTAATTATCTAAAATTTACTCCCCGTTTTGAGTTCCTACGAGTTCCCTCAGTTCCCTGGGAACTCGTAGGAACTTGGGGGAACTTATTTTTGGACAATCACTAAGTGTTTATTCTCCTGACAGGCACGCCTCTCAGGCGCTCTTGCGCTGCTCTCGCTCGTTGGATCGAGGCACCTGCTTGAGCACCGACCAATCGCTCTTGGACGGGCTGGTGGCCGGAGCCGCCGGGGCGGGTTTGGGGCGAGGCTCGCGGGCTGTGGCAGGCCGAGATTCGGTTTCGCTGCTGTTGCCCAGTCTAACTTTTGGCTTGGCGACTACGGTTGGCGATTCGTCTTCTCCCATCGGCACTTCCAGTTCCACGTGGGCCTCGGAGGCTTCATCCTGCTCCAACCGCAGCCGCTGGACATTGCCCACATCCACCCCATCAATCGAGGCCAACATCTGATCGAGCACAGCGCTGGAAATATCCGGAAACTGCTGGCGCAAATCGTTGGCATATTTGGTCAGCCATTTGCTGTCAATCTGGCGGCCTTGCATGCGCTTGATGGCCTCAATAATCACATCGGGGATGACGCGGCCGGTCAGCGTGATCGGTTGGGTGGTATTTAAGACCACTCCGACGGAAGGCAGCGTTTTTTCCAATTCAGCCTTCACCCCCGTTACCAACAGGGTGTAGCGTTCCGTTCCTGGCGCCAGGGCAATGACCCCATCCAGCGAGGTTGATCCCTCCGGCAGCGGTTTGTGTTTCTCCAAATCGGCTACCTGATGCACCAGCGCTTCACGCATTTTGACCTCAACCTGCTTGCGGCGCTCGCCTTCGTTAATCTGTACCAGTTGGGCCAGCTTAGCTCTGTTGCCCCCCGCCGCCCGAACCAGGTCAAAGCTGCACCACAGGTCAAGCGTCAAATCGTTGGGCACACCGTAGGCAAAGATGCCCGGCACCGTCACTTCCAGGGGATGGTCGCGCACCTCCAGCATGCGGACCACCTGCTCCAACACAGGCAGCACAAAAACCATGCCCGGCCCGGCCACTCGATTAAACCGGCCCAGCCGGTAGACCACCAGCCGCCGCTCCTCGGGCACAATCCGCAGCGAAGCCCGGAACAGTTTGTATAGTATCACCGCCAGGATAATAATGAGAATAACTAGGCCAATTGTCCACAGGATATCCACAATCATACCCTCTTACCCTTCATAATCCGTTAAAAATTGATCCAGCAGGGGGCTAAATAATTTGTGCGTGTCGGCGGTCAGCACGCCCCGGCGCACCAGGTGGTTGACTACCGCCTGATCGGCCTCGGTCAGCGCGTTTCTGGCCGCCCGAATTAAAACGGCCTGCTCCTCTGGGTGCAGTCCATGCAAAATGCGGCGGCACTCCTGCTGCGCATCCGGCTGCTCGGCCAGATAGGTGAGCGGGTTGACGCCGGTCATCCCTTCAGCGGCCCACAGCTCAAATACCGCTTTCAACAGCAGCGGATGCCCCCCGGCCAATTGGCGAATCTCAGATAAATCTTTTTCCCGCAGCGGACTGCCGGCCGCCTCGTTGAGATGTTTGAGCATCTGGTGCGCGTCTTCCGCCCCGTAGGGTTCCAGGGCGTAGATGTGATGCCGAAAAAGGTCATAAAATTTTGAAGCGTCGGCCAGGTTATAACTCTGGCCCAACAGATGAGGCAAACGCTTGGTCAAAACCAGATAACTTAAAGCATCGCGATTGCCTTCGCTGCGGAAGCCGTTCAACCGTTCCAGCATGGATAGGGGGCCGGCTTGCAACACCTCATCAAAGTCGTCCAGCACAATCATCACCCGCTGCTCCAGTTCGGTGCACAGCCAGTGCAGCCGGGAGCGAATCATATTCAACACCCGTTCTTCTTCGGAGATGGGAATAATTTTCTGCGGCTCCGGCGGGGGTGAGAGCTGCGCGCTGGCCTGGTTGAGGGCGTCCAGCATGATTTTCCACAAGCTGAGCGGTGTCCCTTCCCAATAGGTGGCATCTACCACCGGAAAATGCAGCCGGGAGACATCCTGCCTCACCTGCGGCGCATGCTCTTTGATTTGGCGTAAAAAATTAACCAGGTTCGATTGACCAATGCCGGCCAATCCAACAAAAGCCAGCGAGTCGCCCCGTTGGGCAAAGCGGATAATTAATTCGATTTCATCGCGACGAAAATTTGCTCCGTAGCGAGAGACAGGGCTGATGGGCATGTAATCTCCGTTGATAGGCTGCTAAAGGGTGAGTAGAAAATGAGGGTGGCAAGTGGCTTAATAGTAGATTACAACACAAATAACCCCCTGTCAAGTTGCCAAATTTTTCAAAACCATTTCAATTTTAGGACAAATCTGAACCACTGAGAAGGATAATTACCACTGAATTTGCTGGTTTCAGCAGTGATTTCAATAAATTCAGTGAGTTCAGCGCCAAACAAAAACCTGTCAGGTCTTAAAGACCTGACAGGTTTGGTTTAGGCCGGCTCAGCCGCTTAATACGAGCCAAACAGGCCGCCGGTGGGCGACACCAACGGCCCCCACACAAACTCGCCTTGTGGGTTGATATAACCCTGCTGCGTCACCCCATCGTCGCCCCTTATTTCCACATAGGCCAGCCCATTGGTAAAGGTTGAAACCCAGCTAAACTGCGGCTCGATGACAAATTCACCGCTGGAGTCAATGTAGCCAAACTGGCCTGAGTCCGCCTCAACCGGGGCCAGCCCTTCGACAAAAAGAACCGGTTTCTGGTTGGCATACCCCAGGTTGACCTGCAAAAACTGCGGCTCGATAACCATCTGGCCGGTTTCGTCAATAAAGCCCCACAGCCCGCCGCTTTGCACCGCCGCCAGACCCTCGGTAAAGGGTAAAGCCTGCTCAAACTGCGGTTCAATAACCACCTGGCCGGTCGCGTCTATAAAGCCGGCCCGATTATTCTTCATCACCATGGCATAGCCGTTGGTAAAATCACCCACAAAATCGTACTGCGGCTCAACCACAAAGTTGCCCTGGGGGTCAATAAAGCCCCATTGATTGTCCACGGCCACCGCCGCCAGCCCTTCGGAGAAAAACATAGCCTGCTGGAAGTCGGCGGGGATGACCACCTGGCCGGTTCGGTCAATGTACCCAAAGCGACCGTTTTGCTGCACGGTGGTCAAGCCTTCTTTGAAGTCGTTAGCGTACAACCCCGGCGAATCAAAGGCCACACTGCCGTCCCGGTTCAGATAACGCTCCTCTCCGCCGATGGTGGCCGGGGCCAGGTCATTCTCCCCAAATTCAAAGGTGTAAAGAAACTGCGGCTCGATGACCATCTGGCCGGTGGGGTCCACATAACCGGCTTTGCCGTTGACCGTTACCGAGGCCAGGCCATTGATAAACGCGGCGGCATTTTCAAACTGCGGCTCGATGACCATCTGGCCGGTTTGATCAATGTAACCATACTGGCCGTCCACAGCTACCACCGCCAGCCCTTCGGAAAACTGGCCGGTAAAGTCGTACTGCGGCCCAATCACAATCTGGCCGGTTTTATCCACAAAACCGTATTTGTTATCCACGCTGATCTGGGCCAGGCCGTCAGAGAACGGCTGGAGAATATCGAACTGCGGCTCGATAACCCAGTCACCGCTCGGATCAATCGCGCCCATTTTGCCGTTCACGCTGACCACCGCCAGCCCATCGCTAAAATCCAGCGCCACATCAAACTGGGGTTCGATGACCATTTGGCCGCTTGTATCTATATAGCCATACCTGCCTTCCGGGGTGCTCACCGGGGCCAACCCTTCGACAAAGTTGCCAGAAGGCGTAATGGGCAGTTCAGTCACGGTCTGGCCCTTTTGGTCAATCAGGCGGTAGGTAAAGTTGCCCTGCCAGGGATGAACCGGATCCTCGCTCTGAGGCGGAGCCTGGCCGACCAGGGCCACGCCATCCTGAAAAGGACGGGCGTCGTCGAATTGATAGGGGATGACCAGTTCGCCGGTTTGATCAATATAACCATACTTGTGCTGCTCGTTAGACACCGCGGCCAGTCCCTCCGAAAAATCGGTGGCAAAGGCAAAGGTGAGCGGAATAGCCACCTGACCGGTTTCGTCAATATAACCCCACTTATCGCCCACATTGACCAGAGCCAGCCCTTCCTTAAAAGCAAAAGCCTGCTGAAACCCCGGCTCGATCACAAACTCGCCGCTGCGGTCAATATAGCCGGTATAATTGGGTTCGGTCACTTTGGCCAACCCCTCGCGGAAAAGCGTCGCCGCCCCGTATTGAGGCTCAACCACAAACTGGCCGCTGGGGTCAATGTAGCCGTAGCGCAAACCTTCCGGCCCTTTGACCCCTACAAAAGCCAATCCCTGCGAAAAGTTGGAAGCATCGTCAAACTGTGGTTCGATGATCATCTGGCCGGTTTCGTCAATAAAGCCCCACTTGCCCTCAACCAAAACGCCGGCCAGACCCTCGCTAAACTCCTGCGCCCCGCCGAACTGCGGCTCGACAATCACCTCTCCCTCAGCATTGATAAACCCGGTTTGGCCGCTCTCATCGGTGACGCGGATCAATCCCTGCCCCTTCGGCGTCTGCGCCGAAATCGGCAAAACAGTAACAATCAGAATCAGGATTGCCAATAAAGTATATAAAATTATTTTTTTCATCGGATAGATTCTCCTCAAAAATTAGGAACTGAGGGAACTCGTTGGAACTCATAGGAACCACCTGCCTGAGTTCCCTTGAGTTCCTACGAGTTCCCACAATTTTCATTTTCCTACAATTAGCCCGATCAGGCTGGACAGCCAGGCCACATTTAGCGGTCAGCTTTCTCGTCGGGTGAGCGCAGGGAAAGTATACCCAACGAATATGGTTATGACAACCACCTTGAGTGGGATTGACGCTACAACAAAAAGATGAGTTCGGTAGCGTGGGGCGTGATGAGAAAGCAAACGCACCACGTACCCCTTTTGGGCTAAAACTTTGCTAAGGGAGTATAATATCCACAGCAATTGTGGGGGGACGGAGCATGCCATTTACCATTCGTGACCTGCAAAGCTATGACGAAATGCGGCTGGTGCATCAGCTCCAACGCCAGATTTGGGGCCTGGCTGAACCGGATGTGGGCCTTTACCCACCGTTGCTGGTTTCGGCGGCCAAAAATGGCGGGGTGGTGCTGGGCGCATTTGACGACGCGACCGGCCAGATGATCGGCTTTTTGTTTGGTTTTCTGGGCCGCGAGCCGAGCGGACCGCTTAAGCTGTGCTCCCAAACAATGGGCGTGTTGAAAGAATGGCGCGGGCAGGGCGTGGCCGAGGCGCTCAAGCGCGTGCAGCGTGAGCGGGTGATAGCGCAGGGGCTGTCGCTTATCACCTGGACCTATGACCCCCTGGAAGGGCCAAACGCCCATCTGAACCTGCATAAGCTGGGGGCCATCAGCCGGACCTACTGGCGCGACGTGTACGGCTCCCACTTTGGCGCTTTGAACGCCGGCCTGCCCACCGACCGCCTGGTGGTCGAATGGTGGGTCAACCAACCGCGCCGAGAGGTCGCTGCCTTCGACCTGGCCCTGCCCATCTTTGAAGTCGCGGGAACCGGCGTCGAGCGGCGCATTGTTCGGGCCAATTTAAACTTCGACACGACACCCTTACAGCTCGAAATCCCCGCCGACATCCACCCGCTCAAAACCGCCGACATGAACCTGGCCCTCGACTGGCGGTTGAACGTGCGTGTCGCTTTTGAAGCTTACTTTGGGCAGGGCTATCAGGCCACCGATTTTATCTCCAGCAGCAGCCAGGGAGAACGGCGCAACTACTACCTGCTTGAAAAGCCGTAACTCCGTACCCGCCGTAACGATTTTCGGACAGTGATAGGTTAAATATGAGGATGCGTCGTTTGGTATTAGTAGCTTAAGTAATTGAGTCCTTGTACAGAAGGCAAGAAAATCTCACGCAAAGTCACCAAGGACGCCAAGAAAATTTGTTTAAAAATCTTTGCGCCTTTGCGTCTTGGTGAGAGAACTCTTTTTGGTTTCGGCTTGTCCGGATTAGGGAAAAGGCATGGGTCGGGTTTTTAAGTGGATTGGTTTTATTTTAGGTGGATTGGTTGGGCTGGTCGCCTTATCATTGGTCGTTGTGTATTCCATCACCGAAGCCCAGCTGAACAAGACTTACGAGGTTACGGTTAGCCCTATAGCCATCCCCACCGACGCGGCCGCCATCGAGCGAGGCAAGCACCTGGCTACTACTGTCGGCTTTTGCACCGATTGTCATGGCGCTAATCTGGCCGGTCAGGTTTTTGATGAAGGACTTCTGGTCGGCCGGTTGAGTGTTCCCAATTTAACCACAGGCCAAGGCGGCGTGGGGGATACCCTGACGGATACTGATTGGGTCCGGGCCATCCGGCACGGCCTCCGCGCCGATGGCCGAACCCTGATTGACATGCCCTCCAATTACTACTACTATCTTAGCGACACCGACCTGGCGGCGATTATTGCTTATCTCAAAACCCTACCGCCGGTTGATAATGAACTTCCCTCCAATATGATGGGGCCGTTGGTACGGGTCTTCATGCTGCAAGACCCGTCGCTGCTGCCGGGGCAGGTAATAGACCATACCGGGCCGCGTCCAGCCGCGCCCAGGGTGGCCGTCACCCCTGAATACGGCCAATATCTGGCCAACGCTTGCCGGGTATGTCATGGCGACAATCTGGCCGGTGAGCCGGGAGCCGGAGCAGGTCAAAACCTGACCCCGGCCGGAAACCTGGCCCATTGGACCGAGGCCGACTTTATCCAGACCCTCCGCACCGGCGTCACCCCTGAAGACCGCAAACTCGACCCTGAATTGATGCCCTGGGACCAGGTAGGACGCCTGAGCGATGATGAATTAAAGGCCATCTGGCTGTACCTGAAATCACTGCCGGCTGTAAGCTCTGAGTAACGATTTGAGGCGAGGACGCGATGAGGCGAAGCGGTTCTTCGCCTCGCCTCATCGCCTCACTTGTCATCGCATCTTTTTCGAGAGAGAACGTCTATGTCCACTCAACAAACCTTAACCACAGGTCGTCTTCCCTACGCCCGGCCCATTGCCAGGATTGCCTGGCTGGTGGTGACATGTATAACGTTCGGCCTATTCTTTGCCGGTATCCCTGGCCGATACGAGCAGCTTGTGGCCGCCGCCGATAAACGCGCCCTGATGGGCCTGGGTCTGTCGGTGAGCATCTACGCGGTGGGGATTATTGTACTGAATTTTATCTTTGTCCTGGCCCACCATCTGATGGCAGTCGTCATCTTTGGGCGCAGGCGCGACGATTGGATGGCCCTCTTTGTCTGTTTTGCCCTGGTCACTAACGGCGCGATGATCCCGCTGTCGTTGATGTATCCGCCAGATTCGCTTACCGGCTTGGGGCAATTTCTGTTGAATGGGGTAATATTGATCGCCCTGGTTTCCGGGGTGGCTCTGGTCTATCTTTTTCCGGACGGCCGCTTCGTCCCCCCCTGGACCCGCCTGTTAGCGCTTGCCTGGGCTGTGTTGATGGCCGCCGCTGTTTTCTGGCCCACCTCGCCTTTAAGCCTGTCCTCCTGGCCGGTTTGGCTGCAACTGTTGGCGCTGCTGCTCTGGCCCGGCATTGGCCTGTTTGCCCAGATTTATCGTTATATTCATGTCTCCCGGCCCATTCAACGGCAGCAGGTCAAATGGGCCTTGCCGGGCCTCATCAGTGCGATGCTGGGGCCGCTGGCCTACTTTTTGCCCTTTGTGATTCTCCCAGCCTTGAGCGGGCCGGTCGTCCCCAACATTCTCTACCAGCGCGTGGGCGCTTCTTTTTTCACCGTCTCTTTTTTGCTGCGCCTGAGCGGTTTAACCTTCTTCACCTTTGTCCTGCTCCTTTTTCCGCTCACCCTGGCCATTGCCATTATGCGCTATCATCTGTGGGATATTGACATCCTCATCAACCGGGCGCTGGTGTACGGCGCGCTGACCGGCGCGCTGGGGCTGGTTTATTTTGCCAGCGTGGTGGTGCTGCAAAGTTTCTTGATCGGAGAGGGGTCGCAACTGGCGATCATCGTCTCGACTCTGGCCATCGCCGCCCTGTTTAATCCGCTGCGCCGCCAGATTCAAACCCTGATTGACCGGCGCTTCTATCGCCGCAAATACGACGCTGCCCAGGTGCTGGCCGCCTTCAGCGCCACCCTCCGGGATGACGCCTACGCCGACCTGGACCGTTTAACCGAACAGCTACGGCAGGTGGTTGAGGAAACCATGCAGCCGGAACATGTCTCCTTGTGGCTGCGCCCGCCTGGCAGGGGGAAAAGGTAATGTTTTATTCAGCTTCTCCCCCGCCCCCCTGCTCCTCCGCTCCCCTGCCGCTTCTCAAAAGATGGCTCAAAAAGACTCCTACGACGCGCTGGTAATCGGCTCTGGACCCAACGGCCTGGCCGCGGCCATTACCCTGGCCCAGGCCGGCTGCTCGACTCTGCTCCTTGAGGCCAAAGCAACCGTCGGCGGGGGGATGCGCTCGGCAGAGTTGACTTTGCCCGGCTTTATTCACGATATTTGTTCGGCTATCCACCCCCTGGGGGTTGGCTCGCCTTTTTTTCGCCGCCTGCCCCTGGCCGATTACGGCCTGGAATGGATTTACCCGCCCGCGCCGCTGGCTCATCCCCTCGACGAGGGGACGGCTGCCGTGCTGGAAAGGTCCATTGAAACCACCGGCCAAACGCTCGGCCCGGATGCTGAGGCCTACCACCGCCTGATGGCCCCCCTGGTGGCCGATTGGGATAAACTGGTCGCGGACTTGCTGGGCCCGTTTCCATTTCCCCCGCGCCATCCGCTGGCTTTGGCCCGCTTTGGCTTGAGCGCCCTCCGCTCCGCCCGCGGCCTGGCCGAAAGCTGCTTCACCGGCGAGCGTGCCCGCGCTCTTTTTGCCGGGCTGGCCGCCCACTCGATTATGCCTCTGGAGAAACCATTGACCGCCTCGTTTGGGTTGGTACTCGGTATGCTGGGCCACGCCCTCGGCTGGCCGCTGCCCAAAGGCGGGTCGCAACGCCTGGCCGATGCCCTGGCCGCTTATTTTCAATCGTTGGGGGGGGAGATTATGACCAACAGCCCGGTCGAGTCGCTAGATGCGCTGCCGCCAGCCCGCGCCATCCTGTTTGACCTGACGCCGCGCCAATTCCTGCGCCTGGCCGGGGATCGTCTGGTCGCCGGCTACCGTCGCCAACTGGAAAGGTATCGCTACGGTCCCGGCATTTTTAAGGTGGATTTTGCCCTCGATGGCCCCATCCCCTGGCGGGCAGGCGAGTGTCTGCGGGCGGGCACGGTCCATGTGGGTGGCTCGCTGCCCGAAATTGCCGCCAGCGAGCAGGCGATGTGGTATGGCCCCCCGGCGGAAAAACCGTTTGTGCTGGTGACGCAGCAGAGTTTATTTGATGCTACTCGCGCCCCAGCCGGTAAGCATACCGTTTGGGCTTACTGCCACGTTCCTCACGGCTCACCCGTTGATATGACCGCCCGCATCGAGAGCCAAATCGAGCGCTTTGCCCCCGGTTTTCGGGAACGTATTTTGGCCCGCCACGCGCTAAGTCCGGCCAGCCTGGAGCAGTACAATCCTAATTACATCGGCGGCGATATTAACGGCGGAGTGCAGGATTTTCAGCAGCTTTTCACCCGCCCTGTGGCCCGCTGGAATCCGTACTCGACGCCGGTCAAGGGTTTCTATCTCTGCTCATCCTCTACCCCGCCGGGCGGCGGCGTGCATGGCATGTGTGGGTATCACGCCGCAAAAGCGGCCCTACGGAGGATGTAGGTTAAAAAGACTTGTTTTATACACATGAAAGAGGTAAAATATACACATCCATAGACAGGGGGTTAACATGCGAACGAATATTGTAATAGATGACGAATTGATGACTCAAGCGATGGCAAGTAGCGGTCTGGCAACTAAAAAAGCAGTGATAGAAGAAGCGCTGCGAACCCTGATCCGATTGAAAACCCAGGAAGGTGTGCGTCAACTACGCGGCCAGCTTCATTGGGAAGGGGATTTAAACGAAATGCGCGAAGGGCGGTTGATCGGTGTGGATCGTTGACTCATCCGTATGGATTGATTATTTCAACGGAACCCGTACGCCTCAAACCGACATTTTGGATGCTGCTTTGGGTCAACAGAACATTGGCCTGGGCGATATTATCCTTTGCGAAGTTCTGCAAGGGTATCGCAGCCAACGAGATTTCGAGGCGGCGCGGCAGTCGCTACTTCAATTTCCTATCTATCTTATGGGCGGTACGGAGATAGCCATCAAAAGCGCAGAAAATTTCCGTATCCTGCGCCAGCAAGGGATTACCATCCGCAAAACAATAGATTGCTTAATTGCCACGTTTGTGATCGAACAGGGTTTTTCTTTGCTCCACAATGATCGTGATTTTGAACCTTTTGAAACTCATCTGGGGTTAATGATCGTTCAATAGCTTCCCCTGGCAAACTTTTTGCTGCCTTTTTTGCCCCGATAAATATTCTTGTGCTTGCCGCCCCGCTCCTTCTTTGCCGAAGGGGCAGCGGCCGCGTCGCGGGGCATGGCGATGCGGATATTGGCCTCGCGGTTGCGAATAGCCACGCCCCGCATGCCGGTCAGCACCTGCTCCCGATACTGGCCGGGCACATCTACAAAGGTAAAACGGTCATAAATGTCAATCGCCCCAATGGCTTGACCGGGCACGCCGGCCTCGTTGGCAATCGCGCCGACAATATCGGCGGGGCGCACGCCGTTGCGCCGCCCGGCCTCAATAAAGAAGCGAACCATGCCCTCCTCCGGCTGGGCCACCACTTCCGGCTCCGGCTCCAGGTCAACCACCAATGGTTTATCTTCTCGCGCCAAGCGCGCCGCGGCGGCGGCAATCTCAGCAATGTCGCGCCCGCTCTCCTCGGCCAGTTCCTCCACCAGCGACAGGTACAGGTCCAAATCCTCGTCGGCCAGGGTTTGCAAAATCCGCTCCTTGAACAGGGCGATGCGCCGGGCGGCCACGTGGGCGCGGGTCGGCGCTTTCATCGGTTCGATCCGCTGCTTGACGTACTGCTCGATATTGCGCATGAGGCGCTGTTCGCGCGGGGTGACAAAGAGCACGGTTTTGCCGGTGCGACCTGCCCGCCCGGTTCGTCCGATGCGGTGGACGTAAGCTTCCATATCATAGGGAATATCGTAATTGACCACAAAGCCAATGCGCTCGACATCCAGCCCACGGGCGGCCACATCGGTGGCGACGACCATCTCGACCTGCCCGTTGCGCAGGCGGCGGATGACATTCTCCCGCTGAGCCTGGCTCATATCACCGTGCATCGGCTCGACGGCGTAGCCCCGCGCCTGGAGCTTCTCGGCCACTTCCGCCGCACCGACCTTGGTCCGGGCAAAGATAAGCACGGCCTCGCCCGGCTCGGTTTCGGTCTCCAGCACGTGCGAGAGCACATCCAGCTTTTGCTTCTCTAACACGTTCAGGTAGCGCTGCGTCACCGTTGGCACGGCCAGCGACTTGTGCTCGATTTCGACGGTGGCCGGGTGATGCAGATAACGGTCGGCTACGCGGCGGATTTCGGGCGGCATGGTAGCCGAAAAGAGGGCAGTTTGGAGATTTTCGGGAGCCTGGCCCAGAATCCACTCGACATCTTCGATAAAGCCCATGCGCAGCATCTCGTCGGCCTCGTCCAGCACCACCATTTTTAACGAGTCGAAATTGAGCGTGTCCCGGCGCAGATGGTCCATGACCCGCCCCGGCGTACCGACCACGATATGAACGCCGCTCTGAAGGTGGCGAAGCTGCTGCCCAATGGATTGGCCGCCGTAGATGGGCAGCACCCGCACCTTTTTCAGCCGCTTGGCATAAACGTGGATGGCTTCGGCGACCTGGATGGCCAGTTCGCGGGTGGGGGTCAGGATGAGGGCCTGAACCTCATTTTGCTTCAGGTCGAGTTTTTGCAGGATGGGCAGGGCGAAGGCCGCTGTTTTGCCGGTGCCGGTCTGGGCCTGACCGATGACATCCTGCCCGGCCAGCAGCAGCGGAATGGTTTTAACCTGGATCGGCGTCGGCGCTTCGTAGCCGACATCATTAATCGCCTGTCGCAGCGGCTCGCTCAGGCCAAGCGTGTCGAACGAGTCGGCGGTGGGTTCGGTGGACATAGGTCTCTCCTCAAAAGATAAGATACAATGAGACGTGAGGCGATGAGGCGAAAGCTCCTTTGTGTCTTCGCCTCATCGCCCCATTTTACATTTCGTATTGATAATACTGGAGTGCAAAAGCTAAGTAAACATCTAAAATTTACTTCCCATTTTAAGTTCCTACGAGTTCCCTTAATTCCCTGGGAACTCGTAGGAACTTGGGGGAACTTATTTTTGGACAATCACTAAGTTTTTGCACTCCGAATTTCCGTCACTATCAGGTTTAGGGCTATTACATTTTGGGTATTGTAGCATCAATAAGAGGGGATTGGGAATTCTGCTTATAAGATAATCCCCGCCTCCAATCGGCCCCAAAGAATCACACAACCAGGATCAAGGAAAATCCTGCCTCTGTAATACATGCCCTATCTGGACGTAATATCTTCTGTAAAATAATCGCCCAGTGACGTAGCAGCTATGTAGCAGCTATGTATATCGTATGTTGGGTTTCCTTAACCTGCTCTCAGACTTGTATCATCCCCGCAAACTTATAAAATACAAGGTGCATAGCCCAAAGCTAAAACCCATGAAAACATTCACCTGTTTATACTTTATGCTGCTCCTGGCTGCCTGCCAGCCAACGCAAACTCCACAGTGGCGCTGGCAGCGGGCTGAAGTCGGTCTGCCGCGTCAAAGTATCAGCCTGGCCGTCGCCGCCGACCCTGCCGACGCTAACCGGCTGTGGCTTGGCTCTTACACCCCCGGCGGCCTGGCCCGCAGTGAAGATGGCGGCCAAACCTGGACAACAGTGGAAGTGGGACGGGCAGGCAATCCGGTTTTTGATTTGCTTTCCCTCCCCTCAGAGGAAGGCAAAGCAGAGGTGGTCCTCTGGGCCGCTACGCGCACTGGACTGCTGCGCAGCGCCGACGGCGGCGATACCTGGCAAAAAGCTAACGCCGGTCTGCCTGCTATGCCGGTCCTGGCCCTGGCCGCCGACGCGAGCGGACGTGTCTATGCCGGGCTGGACAGCGCCGGTATTTACGCGCAGACGGCGGCGGGAGGGTGGGAATCGTTGGCTGCGCCTGTCGTTGCGCCCACCAAAGCGGGAGGACTTTCGTCGGCACTAGCGGAGCCGGAAGCAGAGAA
Organism: Anaerolineales bacterium; assembly: GCA_015075405.1. GTDB lineage: Bacteria > Chloroflexota > Anaerolineae > 4572-78 > J111 > DSQQ01. The sequence continues at coordinate 994,448 of JABTUK010000001.1, read as the reverse complement.
TGAACTGCTGGCTTCGGCGGGGGTGCTGTCGCTGGCGGTTTCGCCGGAGGGACGGACCATCTATGCCGGCACAGCCGGTCGAGGCGTGTTTGCCAGCCAGGATGGCGGCCAGACGTGGGTCAACACCTACGCCGGGGCGTATGCGCCTAATGTCGCTTTCAACCCGATCAAGCCCCAGGTGGCGGTTGCCAGCCTGCGTGACCGGTTGGTGCGGACCCACGACGGCGGCCGGACCTGGCATACTCTCCCGGTAGCCTGGGCGCAAGAGGTGGTGGTGTCGCTGTTATGGGGGGCGGATGGGGTTTTGGGGGCCGGCGCCGGGCAAGGGCGGTTGTACTACAGCCGGGATGATGGCGACTCCTGGCTCGAAAGCAGCGCCGGTTTGCCCAAAGGGATGGGGATACTCGATTTAGCGATTACCCCCAAGGGGCTGCTGGCTGCCACCTGGACGGGACTCTACGGCAGCGACGACGGCGGCGAAAGGTGGCGCTACCTCACCCCAACCCTGGGCCAGCCCAATGCCACCTCGCTGATGGGGACTGAAAATGAACTTTGGTTGGGTGCGCGGACGGGTCTCTTTCGCTGGCAGGCTGACAGCCGCCGCTGGCTGGCCGTACCCGCCGAGTTTCCGCCGGGCGGCATCACCTCCCTGGCCGCCGATTTATCCAATCTACAAGTGCTGTACGCGGGGAGCAGCGGCGACGGCCTCTACCGCAGCACCGACGGCGGAGTTAGCTGGGAGCGTTTGCCGACTCTAGGGGTGGGCGTTCCGGCAGTAGTGGTTGACCCCAACGACGGCGACCGGATTTATCATCTGGCAGCCTGGGAGCGAGTTTATGAGACCCGGGATGGTGGGCAGCTCTGGCAGGCTCGCTGGGCGGGGATGGGCGACACGACAGAAGCCGTCAGCATTGCCGTAGACCCGCGCAAGCCCTATGTTTATGTTGGCAGTGATACCGGCCTCTATCGCAGCTACGACGGCCAGGCGTGGCGGCTGGTCGCGCCGGCTCTGGCCGATCAAACTATCCTGGCCTTGCTGGCTCAACCGGCGCCATCCGGTACTGCGGGCAGTTCGGTGCTTTACATTGGAACAACACGAGGGATATATCGAAGTTTGACCAGCGGGGCAACGGTGCAGGGGAGCGAGGGGGCGAAGAGGCGAGGAGGCGAGGCTTGGGGGCAAGGGCTAGAAAATATTTCGGTCACAGCGCTATTGGGCGACCGGCATGACCCAGCCCGGCTCTACGCCGGAACGGCCTATCAGGGAGTTTATCAATCTGCCGATTGGGGCTACACCTGGCAGCCCATTGGCCCGGCTAACTTGAGCGGGGATGTCGTTGAAGAAATGGCCTGGGGGCCGAGCGGCGAACTGTTCATCGCTGCCGCCAGCGGCGTTTGGGCGGGGGAGCAAGAATGAGGGGACGGGTGTCGGGTGTCGGGTGTTGGGTGTCAGGTGTCAGGTGTCAGGTGTCACGTTTTACGTTTTACGCCTCACGCCTCACGCACCACGCCTCACGCACCACGCTTTACGCCTTATTGCTCTGGCTGCTGTTTGGCTGTACTGCCTCCTCTCCGCCCGTTCTGCGTCTGGGGGTGCATACCATTCGCCCTGATGATGAGCTATTGGCGCTGGCTCAGGCGGCAGAGTTTGACACACTGGTGCAGGTTTTTCCCTGGCGGGAGGTCGAGCCAACCCAGGACCAGTTTCACTGGGAAGCGACCGACCAAATTGTGGCCGGGGCGGAACATTACGGGCTGGATTTAATTGTGCGGCTCGACCAGCATCCGGCCTGGGCCAGCCGGGTTGAGCTGGCCCTGAACGCGCCGCCGGACAAGCTGGAAGATTACCGGGATTTTGCGCAACGGGTGGCCGAGCGTTATCGGGGGCGAGTGCGGGCCTATATTATCTGGAATGAGCCAAATTTGGCTATCGAGTGGGGTGGCCAACCGCCCGACCCGGTAGCCTTCACCAAGCTGCTACGAGCAGGGTATGAGGCTGTCAAAGCGGGCGATCCTGCTGCCCTGGTGGTCGCCGCCGGGCTGGCCCCCACCAACAGCCACGACGCCCAGGCGATGGATGAACGCTTGTTCCTGCACGAAATGTATCGAGCCGGGGCCGGAGCCTATTTTGATGTCCTGGGGGCGCACCCTTACAGTTTCGGCCAGTCGCCCGGCGAACCGGAGAGCGACAGCAATCACCCCGCTTTTGGCCGCCTGACCGAGCTGCGCCGGATTATGGAAGAGAATGGCGACCGGGCCAAGCCGGTCTGGATTACCGAGATGGGCTGGACGGTTGAGCCGCCGCCCGAACAGGCCGATATCCGGGTCAGCCCGGAGCAGCAGGCTGAATATCTGGTGGCTGGATTAGACATAATTCGCCGCGATTGGCCCTGGGTGGAGCTTGTCACCGTCTGGAATTTGTCTCGCCCTACTCCCGGGGATCCATTTGGCGGTTACAGCCTGCTCGATCTCGACGGCCAGCCGCGCCCAGTCTACGAAGCCTGGCGGCAGGCAGTGGCTGGCGGAAGCGAGCGCACCGGGCCGGCGGCCCAGAAAGCACAATCCGACACGGTCAATATCCTGGCCGGCGATGCCATTATTCACCTGGGCGATACCGATGTCAAGCCGCCGTGGTGGCCGCTCTACGCCGGGCGCAAACCCAGCCTCGCCTGGACCGGCGGCTTTTACCTGGCCGACCCCGGCGCAGCGGAATGGACGCTGCTGCTAGAAGTGATGCAGCAAAACGAGATGGGCAATACACTCCAACTCAACGGCACGCCTCTTTTGCCCGACCTGCCCCAGCAAGATTTTGCCCGCCGCTGGATGACCGTGCGGCGCTCCGTGCCGGCCTCATTATTACGCCCCGGTTACAATGAACTCACCTTGATCACCGTCCGCCTGGCCCCCGACACGCAGCACGACGACTATGTGTGGAGTGATTTTCAGTTCAGGCATGTGAGGTTGGTGAGGGGGGAGTGAGGCGAGGAGGCGATGACTTGTGAGGAGTGATGCGTGATGCGTAAACTTGATACACACCACGTTCAATCAAGGAGGATTAGCTCGATGTCAACGACGACAACTGATAAAGTCCACCAAATTATTAACCCTGCTGGGCAGGTGGTGGGCGATGTGCCGGATTTGCCCGCTGACAAAATGCTCCATCTCTACCGCTGGATGGTTTTTGGGCGCGTCTTCTCCGAGCGGATGACGGCATTGCAGCGGCAGGGCCGGATGGGGACATTTGCGGCGGCGACCGGCCAGGAAGCGGCCTGTGTGGGCCGGGCGGCGGCTTTGCAGCCGGGCGATTGGCTGCTTGGCTCTTATCGCGAGAGCCTGGCTTACATGGTCAAAGGTGTGCCGCTGCTGGCGCAACTCAAACATTGGGGCGGTCACATCCCTGAGGGCTACTCGTATGAAGCCGGCTGTTTGCCTTTTCAAATTGTGCTGGGGACACAAATGCTGCATGCCGTCGGCATTGCGATGGCTATGAAGTACAAGCGCGAGCCGCATGTGGTGCTCGGCGTGTGCGGCGATGGGGCGACCTCGGAGGGGGATTTTAATGAGGCGCTCAATTTTGCTGCTGTGTTCAAAGCGCCCGTAGTGATGGTAGTGGAAAATAACGGCTGGGCTATCTCAGTCCCACGGCGGCAGCAGTCGGCAGCGGCAACGCTGGCCCAGCGCGGCCCCGGTTTTGGGATGCCCGGCTATCTGGTTGACGGCAACGACGTGCTGGCCGTCTATCAGATGATTTCCGACTGCGCAGCCAGAGCCAGAGCTGGCGAGGGGCCGAGCCTGGTCGAACTGCTGACTTATCGCATGGGCGCGCACACCACCGCCGACGACCCGACCAAGTATCGCCCCGCAGCCGAGCTGCAAGAGTGGGCTGCACGCGACCCGCTGCTCCGTTTCCGTAAATTTTTAATGGACCGCCACTGGCTGACCGACCTGGCCGATGAGGAGTTGCACGAAGCTGTCGGAACGGAGTTTCAGGCCGTCCTGGCCGAGTACGAGTCCCTCCCCCCACCCGACCCACGCCGCCATTTTGACTTAGCCCTGACCCAGCTCACCCCCCAACTATTACGCCAGCGAGCGGAAATACTGGAAGAAACTCACAATTAGAGGAACGATTATGCCCAACTGGACCATGGTACAAGCCCTCAACAATGCTCTGGCTTTGGAATTGGAACGGGATGAGCGCGTTTTGATTTTTGGCGAGGATGTGGGCAAAAACGGCGGCGTCTTTCGCGTGACCGATGGCTTGCAGGCCCAGTTTGGCGAGGAGCGCGTTTTTGACACCCCGCTGGCCGAGTCGGGGATAATCGGCACGGCGGTGGGTATGGCCCTGTACGGCCTGCGGCCCATCATCGAGATTCAATTTGCCCCGTTCACCTTCCCTGCCTTCAACCAGATTGCCACCCAGGTCACACGCATGCGCTATCGCTCCGGCGGGGTGTTCAACGTGCCGCTGGTCATCCGCACCCCGACAGGCGGCGGGGTACGTCCGCCGGAAATGCACTCGGACGGCGTCGAGGCTTATTATCTGCATATGCAGGGCATCAAAGTGGTGATGCCCTCCAATCCCTACGACGCCAAAGGGCTGCTCCATGCCGCCGTTGACGACCCGGACCCGGTGCTGCTGCTGGAGCCTATGAAACTCTATCGCTCGGTGCGGCAGGACGTGCCGGCTGAACGATATACGGTGCCGATTGGCCGGGCAGCAGTGGTCAAAGAAGGCAGTGATGTGACTGTGATTGCCTACGGGGCGATGGTTGGGGTGACGCTCCAGGCCGCCACCCAGGTTGAGCAGGATACGGGCGCGACGATTGAGGTGATTGATCTGCGTACCATTGCCCCGCTGGACGAGGCAACGATTGCGGCCTCCGTGAGCAAAACCGGGCGGGCAGTGATTGTCCACGAAGCGCCGCGCACCGGCGGCGTGGGGGCCGAGGTGATTGCCCTGATCAACGAACACTGCCTGTACTCCCTGCTCAAACCCGTCGAGCGCGTCACCGGGCCGGACACCCCTTTTCCCGTCCCCAGGCTGGAAGACGCCATCCTGCCCAACCCCGACCGGGTGGCGCGGGCCATTCTGCGGACGTTGGAACCGTGAAAAAAGGGAACTGAGGGAATTAAGGGAACTTATGGCAAGAAACATTCCCTCAGTTCCTTGAGTTCCTTCAGTTCCCTTGATGAAGAAGTACTGGCTGGAGGTAGCGTATGGTTGTCGGCGATTTAGCCACGAATGTTGAGGTATTGGTGCTGGGCGCGGGGTCGGGGGGATGCTCGGCGGCGCTACGGGCGGCGCAGTTGGGCAAAGAAGTTTTGCTGGTTGACCCTGGTCCGCCCGGCGGGGGGATGCGTGCGGGAGGTCTAGCCGCTGAGGCTCTGCTGGAAGCTGCCGGGCAGGTCTGGCGACTGACCCATTGGAGCCAACCGGGGATTACGGTTGCGGGGTCAACCTTTGATTGGGGCCAGCTTCAAGCGTGGAAAAACAGCCGGGTGGAAGCTATGACCACCGAAATCAAACGCCAGCTTGACCAGCATCAGGTCGAGGTGGTGACAGGTCAGGGTTGGTTTCTGGCCGAAAATGAAGCCCGTGTCGAGAGTGAATATGAGTCCAAACGCTATCTGTTTGACCAGGCCGTGATTGCTGTAGGCGGCGAGGCTGCGCCCTGGCCCGGCCTGCCTTTCGATCAAAAGCGGGTTTTAAACCCGACCCAGGCCCTCGCTTTGGCCGAACTTCCTGCGACTCTGACCCTCATCGGGGTAGATTATCTGGCGGCTGAATTGGCAACCCTTTTTGTCAGGCTGGGTGTTTCGGTGCGGGTGCTGCTGCCGGCAGGCCAGCGCCTGCTGCCTGAGTTCGACCCGGCGGCGGGGGAAGTAGTACAAACTCGTTTGCGGGAGATGGGAGTTAAAATTGAAGACCTGACAGGTTTTGAAGACCTGACAGGTCTGATTATAGTTTCTGCCGGGTTGACTCCGCGCACAACCCATTTAGGGCTGGACAAGGCCAAAGTAACAACCGGCGCCACCGGCTTTATTCAGGTCAATGATCGCCAGCAAACCGGCAATCCGGCCATCTATGCGGTGGGTGATGTGACCGGTGGGCCACCCCTGGCGTATGTAGCCGCTAAACAGGGCAAAGTTGCGGCTGAGAACCTGGCCGGAAAACTGGCCCAATTTGCGCCCCAGGCCATTCCCCGCATCGCCCGAACCGATCCCGAAGTAGCCGCCGTGGGCTTGACCGCCAGCGAAGCTGAAACAGCCGGATATCACGTATCACGTATCACGTATCACGTATCACCTTCAACCGGCTTTGTGGAGTTGGTGGCGGAACAGGAAAATGAGGTTTTGCTGGGCGTCACCATTGTCGGGCCGCAGGCGGGGATACTCATTGGCGAGGCGGCGCTGGCCTTGGAAATGGGCGCAACGCTGACCGATTTAGCCGAAACGCTGCATCCGAGGGTGGGGGAGGCGTTGGCGAGGGCGGCGGTGAAGATGATACGTGATGCGTGATGCGTGAAATCTTTACGCATCACGCATCACGTTTTAATTATGTCCCTGAGGTTGCAAACAGTCTTCGATGACCGAGTCCCTCTTCGTCTACGGCACATTGATGAACCCCCTCATCCAGCAGCGAGTCTTTGGCCGGACTGCGCCGGGTGAGGCGGATAGGCTGGTTGGCTTCAGGAAGGATTTGATCCATCTGGGCAGCGGCGTCTATCCGATTATCAGGCCGGCGGCGGGGGCTGTAGTGGAAGGGATGGTCATCCAGGTTACGCCGGCGGAGTTGAAGTTGATTGACCGCTATGAGGGGCCGGCCTACCGGCGGGTGCGGGTGACGCTGGGCAGCGGGCGGGAGGGGTGGGTCTACACGGCTCTTTGAGAGCTTACACGACGAGTCAAACTCATCTAAAACCAGGCAAACTTGCAAGGGTCAATGGGGAGCAGGTATAATTTCTTTAGGCTAAATTTTGAGACGCTTTTAGGCTGCGGAAGGATAAAGCCATGAGCCAGGTTATTGAAGTTGTCGAACGTTATATTATTCCTGATTTTCCCACCATTGACTTGCCGGAAGAGGATGGTGTACCCTTGGAGTCAAATTGGCATCGCCTGCAAATCAATTTATTGGATGATATCGTCGCCTATCGTTGGCGCGAACGCAGCGACTTTTTCGCCGGCGGCAACATGTTTATCTATTACAGCTTGCAACAGGCCCGCAATCGAGATTATCGCGGCCCCGATTTCTTTGTGGTTAAGGATATTGACGGCAGCTATCCGCGCCAGAAGTGGGTGGTCTGGGAAGAAAATGGGCGTTATCCTGATGTTATTATCGAACTTATGTCTCCTTCGACCGCGCAGGAAGATTTGGGCAGCAAAAAGGATTTGTACGAACGCACCTTTCACACCGCGGATTACTTTTGCTATGACCCGGATGAGCGGATGTTGCGGGGATGGCGACTGGGCGAACGGGGTTACGAGCCGTTGACCCCCAATGAGCAGGGCTGCTTATGGAGTGACCAACTACAGGCATGGCTCGGTACCTGGGCAGGGATGTACCATCAAGAACAGGCGATTTGGCTGCGCTTATTTGAACCTGATGACCGGTTAAGCCCAACCGAGGCCGAAGCCGAGCGCCAACGAGCCGAAACGGCTGAAGCAGAAATCGCTCGCTTGCGCCAGGAATTGGCCCGGCGGCAGGGAGAGGGTGGGTAAGAAGCCCTAAAGCTATCCATTGTAAAGCGTTTCTCCCCGGCGACGGCAACGCTTGCAGCAAACGGTTTGGGGCGAAAGACCGCCCAGTCGGGTGATCGAAACGCCGGTGTTTGAGTTTGCGGGGTAAACCCCTCCCTCACCTCTCCCGCGATTATCCCTGGCCCGTGCTGGCTTGTCGAATTCGGATACGGGTGACGCCGGCCAGTAGGCTGGAGCGTGGGTGTATAAGGGTGGTGCAGATAAATCTCTTGTTTTTTTACTCGCTCCCGCTATAATATGGACAGAGTATCTTGAAATAGGAGGAGTTGAGGCTCTTTTAGCATGAACATCACAGGCTATATTTGGCGCGAAGATCTGATAGACAAATTGGCCTGGAAACATAATATTCAGGTAGAAGAAGTGGTTGAAGTTTTTGCGAATCAGCCTCGGATTGAGCGATTGGAAAGAGGGCATCGGCCTGGAGAAGACTTTTATGTAGCTTCGGGTCAAACTGATGAGGGCCGATACTTGACCATCTTCTTTATTCACAAAAAAGATGGTCAGGCTTTGATCGTCACCGCCAGAGATATGACCAAAAAGGAGCACCGGCGATATGGCAGAAAATAAAATGACTAAAGATCCTTTACCGGAAACTTTTGATACCTTGGAGGAGATGGCCGAATTTTGGGATACGCATGATCTCACCGATTATGAGGAGTATTTAACCCCGGTTGAAGCCACTATTTCGGCTCACCCCAAACACCACTATATAGTCACGCTTTCTGATACCTTAGAAACGCGGCTGCGCCAGGTTCAACAGGCAGAAGGCGTATCGTTGAATACCCTGGTTAACTTGTGGGTTCAAGAAAAACTTCAAGAATACGCGACCTCCTTATCTGAGTGAACTATTTCTCCCCGGCGATGGTGGAACGCTTGCCACAAACGGTTTGGGGCGAAAGACGGCCCAGTCGGGTGATCGAAACGCCGGGGTTTGAGGTTATGGGGTAAATCGCTTTATTACTGCATGTCAAGCCCCTAGGGTTTAATACGCTGGCTAAGTTGACCCTCAAGAATGTGCGGCATTTTTTTTTGCAATCTCCCAAAAATACTCTTGTAAATATTTCATTTGTATCATTAGGGCCAATTTATAAAATAAACCACTATATTTCTTAGGCTGAAGAGTCTCGTTCCAAGCGTCAACACTCGACCCGAAACGTTTTAACCAATAATCGCACAAATTTTTCGGTATTCCTTTAAACTCTTCTGCATTCAAGGTTAGATGAGGCGTCTTCTGCTCATAATCGAAGCCGTATAGACGCGCCCAGATGACGGCTTCAAATAATAACATATAACGGCAGCGAATATCATTTAGGTCAAGTTCAATCTCTTCCCAACCAAAAGCATCAATGATAGAGGCGAGATCGGCAGGCATCACCTTTTGACCTCGCACCAGCGCCTCGAACCGAGCATGCCTGACCTGAATTCCCAGACGAGTCAAACTGGCATAGTGCTGCGCCGCAGCAAGAATAGTAACGCCGGCGCTATCGGTTGCCCCCAACGAAGGGGCTGGTATGGGTTGGGTTTTTGTCCGCCCTTCATTAATAGCTTTTGCTGCGGCGACAAGGTTTGTCTGAGCTGCCTCTGTACCCTGAATGAGGGCCTCCAAGCTGGCGTGATAGAGTTTGATTATCTCCTCCTTCTCCTTCCCCTTCCGACCCAGAGCCTCAAGTCCCGGCCCACCTGCGCCTTTTTGGAGGATATTGTTACGTATCTTTGAAAATGATCCCCGATCTGGAGCATTCATACGAGCAAGTCTTTCTGCCTGCTTCTTAAGAGTCACACCATCAACAGATTTTGGCAAGGCCATAAAGATGATATTTTGCCGCAAAATAGGGGTGAAGATGAGCTTAGTTAATTTAGTTATTACCTTACCCGCAACTGTACTCTCTAATGCACCGATTAGCAAGATGTCGAAGAAAAACTGCCCCCAGCTAGTAACTTCAGATTTCGTCTCCTGTAATCGTATACGTACATCCTGAACCTGTTCAGCAGCGAGCACAACGCCATCCAGGTAAGCATCAACCCGCGCGAGCTGAATATAGCAGGATTGCCGGATTAGAAATACTAAATCTTCAGTGAGTTGGCTATAATTTTCGCCAGAAAAATCTGATGAAGGGTTACTCATTGCGACCCCTCCACCAGTTTTTGATTGCGGTACTTGGGTGGGGGCTGCCAGAATTTTGTAGATTGACATAGTGTTTCCTCCCTTTATAGAGATCACTTTGCCGCTGGCGCTGCGGGTGGCGGGTTAAACATGGCAGAGTAGGCCGTAGCCCGCTCCTTGGGGTCTTTGATTTCCTCAAGAGTCTTTAAACCCAACTCCAGCCGCCGGTTGGTCAATAGCTTGGCATTAACCTCGGCTAATTGGCTATGAGTGGCATAAGTATCCAGAGCGTCAGCCTGGCCCAGCAGCGCCTCGACCACAATACTATCTGTCCGCATAGTAATTTTTTCTTCCTTTAGCAGTACGCCATCCACTTTGTTTTTCTCGCCTGCGGGTTGATCAAGCGGCCCTGGTTTAAAACGATACAGGAACTTGCGGTCTGCTGGGGGAGCCGGAAACTTGTGGGTCGCGGGGTCGGGGGTAGCCGGGGCTGTCGTATAAATTCCATCCGGTTGTATATCAAGGCGATCCAGGGTATATACGGGTTTATCTTCAATATCCATGACGATGCCAACTGCTCCTAAAATATCTGAGGCCACCTCGTCAATTTTTTTTGGATCTACCAATACTTCCTCCAGCAGGTCACGTAAGCCTGAAATGGGCACCTCCCGCCATGAGTTAACGGTACCATTGGTGTACGCCACCTTAATCTCTAACAGATGTATTTTGGTGAGATATTCCTGATTCAATTCACGGAAAACAAAATTAAGCACCCGCCGTAGATTAACATTACGGATGGTCCGCTCAGTGATTGCCTCTTCACCGGTTTCCTGAGAAGTTTCCGAACTAGAGTTAACAGTGTTGTTACGGGACCAGGAAGCCTCACGGGTATGTTCCTGTAGAGCGTCTGTTATCTGTTTGGCAAAATTCTCACGGCTTTCCTGGTACCCACCAGATACCCCCCCTTCTACTTTGGCATCACCCCACCCCCAGCTGGCATTAACCTCTGCTTCGGCATGCCAATCAAGTTTATTGTTTCGATTAAACTTATCAGTCGTTTCCCGTTGGACGGTATTGGTAAAACGTGACGCGGCTGTGTCGGTAAAGGAGTCTATAACGCTTGAGGCTTTGGCTATCTTTTGGGTTGTAGAACGCCAGGTTTTGATGCTGATTTTTGTCTCTTCGTCTGGCAGCAAAGAAAAGGTGCGAATCGTCCTACCCAGGCCGTAATCGCCCAGAAAAGCGCTGATCCCGTAGGTTTCAACCAGAAAGAAATTAATATTGCCTGTTCCCGATTGTCCCAGTGCCACCTCTGCAGATTGAGTAGAAGGGACTACTATGTTACCCCAACCAAGGGTGAGAGTGACCAGTTCGCCCTTCTGCAACCCGACAGCGAAATCCTCAAATAATAATCGTATCCTATCATAGGCTGCGGAAACCTCAATAGAGATGTCCCCATTTTCTATAACAGCTGGAGGGATAGGGCCAGGTATATGGAGTCTTCCATCACCAGTTTTAGTCTCGCTCGCACGTCTCCTAAACTCTGCAAATGCCTGAGGATTCGAATCCAAGCCAACGTTTGCCGCCTGAGCCAAAAAGAAAGCAAACGCCTTATCAGCATCATATTGCCAGGAATTTGAATTTGGCGCCTTTTTCCATTCAAGGGCCAATATGTCGGGTGATGGTTGGGGCTGCTGCCCGCCAAAATCGGTGTCCGTTAAACCCAGATCAAGGCGCACTATCCGTTGACCGGTATGCGTTCCGGTCAGCGGGATATTGTAACGAATAACCGAAGCTCCACTTTTATCGTCAAAAACGATAATGTCGGTTGCTTTTACGGGTTCTTCTGAAAGTGACATGTTAAATTTCCTTTATGTTTATTAAAAGTTGTTAGGCTAAATTACTCGCCAAGTTGGTCTTCACCCTCTGGCAAAGAGGTATCATGTTAGTGTAGAGCCACTAAATTTGATTTTCTCATTTAGCATTTTCTTGAGTAATCTCAAAATCCTTACCGTCGCCGGTTTGGCCGCCGCTTCTCACGCTGAGTATATATTTTCCCGAGGCAAGTGTATCCGGCACCTCAAACAAGATTTTGGTTTCCTTCCAATCTTTAATATCGGCCATAGGTATGCCGTCCTCAGCGCCGGAAGTCCCATTCTTAAGGATGAGGCTATTCCCATCTTTGCCTTCCCCAAAGAAGTGACCTTCTATGCTGACCTGTCCCTTTGCTTTGGCTTCAGTCGGCAGAATATGCTCGATGAGTGGTTTGGCTGTAGTACGGCTAACCAACTTACCGGCCACATAGGTCCCCTGAGACACACCCATCAGTACCAGGAAAGCTGCATCAATGTCGGGTAGCGCGGCGTCTTTAGGGCATAGATCGGGAACGTTGACACCCAAATAGCACTTAGCCGAAATGAAACTATAAAGCACCACCAGATAGACCCCGACTGCGACCAGCGCCCAGATAAGCATTTGCGCTTTCGTCAGATCGAACTTATCGTCTCGATCTTTGAGTAGTGTGCTCTTATCCTCAGTCGAGCTTTTTCCTTCCGCTTGAGATGTGATGGCGATAGCTTTACTGGTAGTTGAAGTGGTGATCGAGAGTCCCATTAAAACTAATAGATTGATTGGAACGGCCGGCAAGGCGGGCAACGGCTCACCGGGTGGGCTATCAATAAAACGCGCAGCAACGACTGTAACATAAGCGAAAACGGTTAGTATCGTGAAGATGAGATTCTGGAATAGGGATGTGCTGGACTGCCCATTATGACCGCGCGCCAGATAAAATGGATCCCTGGAGTGAGTGTTAAACAAACTCAATAAATACATGCAGATCAGGGCAACAATACCCCAAAAATAGGGGGACCGTATCATCATAGATAGCATATTTAACTTCCTTTCCTGTACGCTGCTACTGATTTTATATCCAGAAATCAATCCAACTTGCCTCTTCAATAATCTTGGCAACTTTCTCATCCAAACCAGAAGGAAAACCAACCCCATGCCCTTTTTCATCGGCCAGATAGACCAAGGCATGTTCAGGAGTATCGGGAATCCACTCCTCGTATTTGGCGTGCCATAATAGCAGATGGACATCCAAGCTCGTCAGCAACTTTGACAACTCATAAAAGTCACCCCTCCCTTGTTGCTGCGCTTTGAAATAGGTATCTTTTTTCAACCACTCCGATAATGATTGATTAATCGGGCGCATTGCGTGGACGGTGATGCCACGGATAATCCTATGAAGTTCTTTTTCCTCAAGGGTAAATTGGGCGAAAGCTTTGGACATAATCTCCTCATAACCCTTTCCTTTCTCTAAATCTAAATGTTTCATTGTAATCGAGTTCGTCAGTCGTTCAGCATGAGCATTTTGGGTTAGGAAGCAGGCTTTACCGGCCCGTAAGAGAGAATGTAATTCTACCAGCCGAGCCAGGCGCACATTCCTGGCCTCACGAGCAGCCACCACTTCATCGAAAATTAGTTTAGCCACGTAACCCAAGGCTGCAATGATAGCGCCAATCACGGCGCCCCCTAACCACTCAGGTAGTTGTGTTAACTCGGACATTTAAACACCTCCTCTATAGCAAATATTCCTAAATTTTTTCTAACCCAACACCTTCCCCCGAATCCACCCCGCTACCTGCTGGGCCGTCTCCTCCACCGAGGTGCGGCTGGTGTCAAGCAGTTCAATCGCTGGACTGGTCTGGCCCGCGTTGGCCTTGAACCATTGGTTGAACTCGATGTTCCGCTTGATGACCGCCGGGGCGTCGAAACCGCGCCAGTTCGAGCGCTTTTGCAATCGCTGCGCCAACAGGTCATCGTCACACACCAGGGCCAGGTAATGGATCTCGGAGAAGTAGCGGCGCTCCACACACGGCTCCACATTCTCTGGGATCGCCCCGGCATTGAACAAAACCACCGGCCGCCCGACCTGGGCTACGTTTTTGCAGAGACGAAGCCAGGTTTCAAAAAAGTCGTTATACTTTTCCAGCGGCCGGTTGAATTCGGGCCGCCATAACAAATCGCCTTCCAACAAGACAACTTCCTCTATTTTCCCCAGCAGCCTTTGGCCCGCCGCCGATTTGCCTGCGCCGCTGGCCCCGGCGACAATCAACAGCGGCAGTTGGCGAAAAGGGTGTTGGTGTCCGCACACCGGGCAAACGGCATAGGGGCCGCCTGGCTCGATGAGTTTGTCTACCCTGTATTCACCGCAGTTGTAGCAGATATTGAACATAGCTTTGCCCTCATGGATTATTTGTGGTGGTCTCATCTTGAGACGCCGCTCCATCGCCCGGCACCATCTCCTGGAGAAAAGCGATCAGGGTTGACCAGTTCCGAAAATAGCGGCTTTCTCCGCTGAGAACGTGTTGAACCTGGCCGCGCCACTCAGTTTGGCCGTGACCCAATTCTTCTAACCACACCCGCACCGTAAACAGGTGCGAACGCGGCGACGGCGAATCGTTGGCTTCCGGGGTTTTTGCCGCCAATGGAAACCTGCCTTGATGCTAAATTTTTAGAAGTGGAGGATGCAGCAGCAGATTGAGTTGTCGTTTTTGAGTGTGTGCGGGCAGTATAACAAAAGGAGCGTTTCAAAAGCGCTTCATGAACGTGATAAGGGGGATATAAGGGGTAGGATAATGGTCACATTTTTTGGAGGGTTGGAGGAAGGGAGGCTTGAAAAGCTAAATAGCCGGTTGGCCAACCGGAAGGACACCCCAAGTTTTTGGTCTTTACTGGCAAACTCAACACCTCAATGGTACAATTGTAACAGGAGATATGATGACAACAATTACCGTTGCTTTACCCGATGACCGTTTGCTACAATTGAAAGAACTGGCCAAATCCTTCGGCATCCCGCCCGAAGAATTAGTCCGGGTCAGCATCGAAGAATTATTGACCCGTCCTGAAGATGCTTTCCGGCAAACGGTTGAATATGTACTGAAGAAAAATGCTGAGTTGTACCGGCGACTAGCCTGATGCGTTATCTCAGCCTCAATATCTCGGCGGCGACGGCTTCCAGCGAGCGGGTTTGTCCTCTGGCGCGGGCGGCGGCGCTGATTTGGGGAGGTAGTTGGCTTTCCAATTCGGCCAGGAGGCGGGCGGCCCGGTCTTTCGTGTCTTGCCGACTGGCGGGATGACTCAACACGAGAGCCAGCCACTCTATGGCTTGTTCTTTCAAGTTCAATGCAACTCCGGTCACACCTACTTCTGGATGAACTATGGGCGTAGCCAATCCAATCAGAATATCCAACGCGACGGGTGCTGCCCGGCTTTCTATAGCCATTCTTAGCGCGGTCATAAAAGATTGGGTAGCTTCTTGACCTTCGCCCAGAGCATAGTGGACCCGGCCAAGATGGTTGAGCGAGATAGCGGAAAAATATTTTTCGCCCAACTCTTTAGAAATAGCCAGACTTTCCTGGTGTAGCTGTTTAGCCTCGGCCCAAAAGTCTTTCCCGGTTAAGAAGGTAACTACGCCTAACTGGTTCAGACAGAGCGCCATGCTCCAGCGGTCGCCTAGCGCGCGGGTAATGGACAGGCTTTCCTGTAATAGTTGTTTTGCTTCCGTGAGTCGCCCCATTTGGATGACAATATCGCCCAGAAAACCGAGGGACATACCCAGATAATGTTGCTCGTCTACGGTTCTGAGCAAGGCGACGCCTTGCTGCAAAAGCTGGTAGGCTTCGGCGTACTGCCCCAGTGAGCCGGTCGCCATTCCCAGTACGGCCAGGCAAAGCCCCATACCCCGTTGGTCTTGTTCTTCCCGGAAAAGGGCTAAACCTTCTTGCAGTAGAGCTTGGGCCTCGGTGAACTCCCCTAAAAACACCTCTAGCGACCCAAAATAGTGGAGGGCGGTGGCTAACTCGGTTCGCGCCTCTAACTGGCGGAGCAGGATTATGCCTTGCTGAAGTAACTCTTTAGATTTACCGCCCAATTCGCCCAACCGTAGATATAAAGCTCCTTGCGTTGCCAGCATAAAACCAAACACAATGCCGGTCTCTTTCTTCCGTTCCTCGGCTACCTCATTGAGCCAGATACTTTCCAGCTTGTCAACTGTTTGCTGGCAGACCCCTTTAAGTTCGTGATACCGGCCCTGAATATCGTAGAAAATGGACCAACCCAGCGCTGACCGTCCAATTTCTGTAACTCTGCCTCGCGCCACCGCCCAGTTCCAAGCCAAACGAATATTGTCAATCTCCGGTTTCATCTCCGCCATTGCCTGGCTCTGCCGGCCGCCTTTGAGCGGTTCGGTCTGCCGCCACAAAAAGTCCATAAAGTAGCCGCTATGACGCTCTTGAACCGCCTGTAGCTCCTCCGGTTCCTCGCTCAGCCGGGCCGCGGCGTACTGCCGCAGGAGTTCATGCAGATCATAGCGGCCCGAAGGCTGCCGGCGCAATAAGGATTTATCTACCAGCGCGGCCAGAATGGGCAGGGATGCTCCGGCCACCTGTTCGGCGGCTTCGCGGCGAAAGCCGCCTTGAAAAACAGACAACTGCCGGAAGATGCGCCGCTCCTCTACCGAGAGCAGCCGCCAAGAATGGTCAAACACGGCCTGCATACTCTGGTGACGCTCGATGACGTGACGCTGCGAGGTGGCCAAAAAACTCAAGTTTTGTTCAAGCTCCCGCACAATTTCGGCGCAAGATAGGGAACGCACCCAACCGGCGGCCAACTCCAGGGCCAAGGGCATGCCCTCTACCAGCCGGGATAAGTGAGCGACCGCGGCTTGGGTTTCTACTGTCAACTGGAAACTGCTTTGCGCCCGCCGAGCCGCTTGGAGAAACAAGGCCACAGCGCTATAGGTTTCTAACTTCATGGCTATATCCTCGCCGGTTAGAGGGGAAATAGAGGGCGGGGTGCTCAAGCCCTCGATTTCAAACAACCATTCACCCGGCAGATTGAGCCGTTCGCGCGACGTCGCCAAAAGTTTGACCTCAGGCGCGTTAGTCAAGATTTCGACTAGAAAGCCGGCCCCCCCTGGCTTTCCCCCCTCAGAGGGGGCAAGGAGATGTTCAAAGTTATCCAGTATCAACAGCATTTCTTTCTCGCGCAAATAGTTGAGGAGTTGGATTTTTGGATCTTCCGGCCCATGAAAGGAGAAGTTGAGCGCATCGGCCAGGGCGGAAACCAGAAACTCCGCCGAGAGCGTGGCGGCCAGGGAGGCCAGGTAGATACCGTGCAGATACAACCCAATTTGCGCCCGCGCTGCCCGGATAGCCAGGCGAGTTTTGCCAATACCGCCCGGCCCTACGATGGTCAACAACCGGCAGGTTGAATTAGCCAGAAGTTGAGCCAGTTGAGCCAACTCCTCTTCCCGACCCACGAAGGGGATGAGTTGAACCGGGAGATTGTGGCGCTGGGTGATCGGGGTGTCTATGTAGGCCAGGCGCTCGTAAACTTGCCGGGTGGCCGGGCTGGGCGCAACATCCAATTCGCGGCGCAAGGTGGTCAGGCAATCCTGGTAGACTTGCTGCACCCCGGCCCGGTCGCCGTTAAGAGCATGCAGGCGCATCAGGCGGCGGTAAGTCACTTCGTGGAGCGGGTCGTGCCGCAATAATCGTTGGGTGGCGCGAATAGCTGCCGGGTAATCATGCTCGTTCTCCAGCCGGATGATCAGTTGTTCCAGGGCCTGGCTGAAAACCTGGCGCAGTCGCTCCCGGTGGGGCAGAATCCAATCGTCGTAACAACCGGGCAGCAGGTCGCCCTGGTAAAAGTCTATAGCCTGTTGCAGCGTTGTTATAGAATTGGCCTGCGCTAAGGACTGCTCAAAATCGGCCACATCCAGGGCGAAGGGGGTTTCGAGTCGCCACTGAACGGTTTGAGCGTCAGCTACGAGAAAGCGATCAGCTTCGGGCAAAGCCTGGCGCAGCCGGTGCAACAAGGTGCGTAGATTGGTATGAGCCTGAGCTTCGGGAGTATCGGGCCAAAGCAGAAAGGCCAGGTGGTGACGTGATTGGGGGGTGTGGCGGTGCAGGACCAGAAAGGCCAGAAGTGATTGCAGGCGTTGTGTATTAACGGTCAGCAGCGGGGTGTTGCCATAAGTCAGGCGAAAATCGCCCAGTAAGTGAATGCGCAGGATCCGAGTCAAGGGTGGCATCCTTGTGACAGTCCATGATCCAAGAACACAGTTACAGCAACCCTGTCGAGTTGCTATTGGGTTTTCAGCCTGGAAGGCGGGGAAAAAGAAAGTGAAGATATATAAGGCTATGTTATAATAGTTTGGGGTCTGTGTCAATCACTAAAAATAATTCATCAGTCCTACTCTTGTGCTGCTTCTTTCAGATCAAACTATAACTCCAACCCACCGGCCTGCCCCCCTCATACGGCATCACCCCGTGAAACTGGCGCGGGTCGTCGCCGAAGACCAGGGGCAAAAAGTAATGGTCGCCTTCCCACAGGGGTAACTCTAAAATTTGCTCGACCGGCATCCAGGAAAGCGTCCCTTCAGGATTTTCGCTGAAGGGCGTCCCGGAAAAACGGTCAATCCGAAAGATAAAGCCGAACCAGTCTTCGCCGTTTTGGCCAAAACCCGGCCAACTGATAGTGCCGCGCAGCAAAATTTCCTCACACTCCACTCCCGCTTCCTCGCGGATTTCGCGCCGCAGCCCGGCGATGATATCCTCATCAGGTTGTAATTTGCCGCCCAGGCCGTTGTATTTGCCCAGGTGAAGGTCGCCGGGGCGGCTGTTGCGATGGATCAGCAGCGTTTCCCGACCATCGGGCGACATGATGTAGCCCAATGTGGCTAAAATGGGGGTGTAAGGCATAGACTCCTCCTCAAAAAAGAGGCGATGAGAGGTGAGGCGAGGAGGCGAAGATTTTTTCGCCTCACGTATCCTCGCCTCTTCGCCTCACCCCGGTAGTATAAAACGTAAAACCTGAAACGTAAAACCTGAAATGTGAAACAGGGTTGGCTTGTGCAGAACATCGGCAAATGGTAGAATTGAAATGAGTTGTGTATAATGTACGCTATCTTTTAAGATTAGATCGAGTATGACTGTTCTCACCACGCACAACCTGGGCAAACATTACGGGGCGCAAGATGTTTTTGAGGGCCTGACCTTATCGGTTAACCAGGGCGATCGGATTGCCCTGGTCGGGCCAAATGGCGAGGGCAAAACCACCCTGCTGCGAATTTTGGCCGGGCTGGAGCAGCCTTCGGCGGGCGCGGTGCATACAGCCAAAGGCTTGAAGCTGGGCTACCTGGAGCAGCACCCCTCGCTGATTTCGACCGGCGGCACTTTGTGGGAGCTGGCCTTGAGCGCCTTTGCTGAGTTGCGGCAGCAGGAAGCCGCCTTGCACGACCTGGCTGCGGCCTTGGCCGCCGAAACCGGCGAACCGCGTCACCAGCAACTACTGGAGCAGTATGGCGAAGCCGAAGCCCGTTTCGAGCACGCCGGCGGTTATACCTATGAGCAAACTACCGAGCAGGTATTGACCGGCCTGGCCTTCAAACGCGAGGATTTTGGGATGCCGCTGACCAAGTTGAGCGGCGGTCAGCAGAGCCGGGCCCACCTGGCGCATTTGCTCTTGAAACAGCCCGATTTATTGCTGTTGGATGAGCCGACCAACCACCTGGATTTGGCCTCGGTAGAGTGGCTGGAGAATTACCTCAAAAGCTGGCCAGGGGCCATCATTGCCGTTTCGCACGACCGCTACTTTTTGGATGAAGTGGCGACCCGCGTCTGGGAAATGTTGTTTGGCAAAATCGAGGGCTATCGCGGCAACTATTCCCATTACGTTCAGCAGCGCCAGGAGCGCTTCGAGCGGCGGCAAAAGGAGTATCAGGCGCAGCAGGAATTTATTGCCAAAGAAGAAGAGTTCATCCGGCGCAACCTGGCCGGGCAGCGTACCCGCGAAGCCCAGGGGCGGCGCACTCGCCTGGAGCGGATGAATAAGCTGGATCGGCCCAGCGAGCACAAAACGCTCAAATTGTCGCTGCAAACAACGCTGCGCTCCGGCGACCTGGTGCTGGCGACGCATGAGCTGGTGGTGGGTTATCCCGACGGCCCGCCGCTCTTTACCTGCCCCGATCTGGAAATTCGGCGCGGCCAGCGTATTGCGTTGCTGGGGCCAAACGGGGCCGGCAAAACGACCTTCATCAAGACCATCCTGGGACAAGTCAAACCCAAAACCGGGGCCATCCGCTTTGGGGCCGGGGTGGAAATTGGCTACTTTGCCCAAACCCAGGCCAGTCTCAAGCTGGATGCCACCATCTTGGACGAAATTTTGTCGGTGCAGAATCTGCCCATTGGCGAAGCCCGCAACTACCTGGGCCGCTTTCTCTTTTCGGGCGACGATGTCTTCAAGCCGATTGGGGCGCTATCGGGCGGCGAGCGCAGCCGGGTCGCTCTGGCCAAGCTTACTTTAACCGGGTCTAATTTTTTGATTTTGGATGAGCCGACCAACCACCTGGATATTTCCTCGCAGGAGAATTTGGAGCAGGTGTTGAACGATTTCAGCGGCACCATCCTGCTGGTCTCGCACGACCGCTATTTTGTGGACGCCCTGGCCACGCACACCTGGGCTTTGGAGCCGGACAACAAATCGGTAACGGTTGTCGAAGGTGGCTACAGCGATTATCTGGCCGAGCGCGAGGCCCAGAAGAGCGCAGTCAACAACGCCACCAATGGGTCAGCGCCGAAATCAACCAGTCAGACCAGCCGCGAACAGAGCAAAGCCGAAAAACGAGCCAATGAAAAAAAAGCCAGGCAAATTGCCGAAATCGAAAGCATGATTGCCGCCACCGAGGCCCATCTGGCTGAATTGGCCCGCCAACTGGAAGCGGCCAGTCAGACCCAAGATATTGCCCAACTGCAACAACTGGGCCAGGATTATCAAACCACCGAAGCCAAACTGGAAGAACTGTTAACCCAATGGACCGAATTGGAAACAGCTTAATAAAGAGTCTATTGAACCTCGGCGTTAAGCGGGAAGGCTGGAAGACTGGAAGGCTGGTCAAGCAGTTTCCAACCTTCCAATCCTCCAACCTTCCAAACGGTGTTACCGGATTTAATCGCTAAAAACCAGGGGGAGGGATTAGATTATGGCAGAAAAAATTGTTATCGGCTTGACCGGCAATATTGCCACCGGCAAAAGCTTAGTTATGCGGATGCTGCAAGAGTTGGGCGCAGCGGCGATTGATGCCGACAAGTTAGCCCACGAAACCATGGCTCCCGGCGGGCCAGCTTATATGGCCATTGTCGAAGAGTTTGGCAAGTTTATGGTAGATGAGCACAGCGGCCAGATCAATCGTGAGCGCCTGGGCCGCCTGGCCTTTGCCGTGCCGGAAGCGATGGCCCGCCTGGAGGCGATCACCCATCCGGTGGTGCGCCAGGAAATTTTGGCCCGCATCAAGAGCAGTTCAGCTCCGGTAGTGGTGGTTGAGGCCATCAAGCTCTTTGAGTCAGGGCTGACCGAGCATTGCCAGTCGGCCTGGGTGGTCACGGCCTCGCCAGAGGTACAGCTAAGGCGGCTGGTCGAGCGGCGCAAGATGTCGCCGGAACAGGCCCAGCAGCGCATCAAAGCTCAAGCGCCACAAGAAGAAAAGATAGCTAAAGCCGACGTGGTGATAGACAACAGCGGCGAACTGGCCAAAACCTGGGCTTTTGTAAAAAAGCAGTACACTGCGCTGTTGGATGGCCAGACCGGCGCAGCCCAGCCAACTGTAGCCGAACCGGCTTCAGCGCCGGAAGCCAAACCCGCTGACGAGGTTAAGGTGACAGAGATTTCAATTCGCCGCGCCAAGCGGCAAGACCTGGAAGCTATGACCAGTTTGATGGCTTCGGCCACCAAAGGGGCCATCAACCCGGACCTTAGCCAGATGATGGAGTCCCTATTCACCCGCGCTTACATCGTGGCCCTGGCCGGCGATTACGTCGTCGGCGTGGCCGGCTGGCAAACCGAAAATTTAATTGCCGGCTTGCAGGATTTTTATGTACTGCGCGATGATCTGTGGGCCAATGTTGGCCAGCAAATGCTGGATATGATCCACGACGAAGTCAACAAGCTCTCGTGTGAAGTAGCGATGGCCTTTGTGCTGAATCCGGCTGGACCCAAACCCATTGAATTTTTTGAAAACCAGGGTTACGAACAGGCCCAGGGTAAGGATTTGGGCTACATGTGGAAAGACGCCGCCAAAGAGTGGCAGCCGGAAAACAGCGTACTGCTTTATAAAAAGCTGCGCGAGCAGCGGATTATGGTTCCAATGTAATGACCGAAGACCGAGGACGGGAGACCGGAGCAAGATATCCGGTCTCCCGTCTTCGGTCCCCGGTCCTAATGAAATCAAGTAAAAATGATACGGAGAAACTGATGGACGCACTCAAAAAATTCACCGGCGAGCATCCACAAATTACCTCGTGGATTGTGCTGGCGATTGGCATGGTCATAATTTTGGTTTGGTCAGCCAGGGAGGTGGGCTTTACCCCAGGTCAGTGGACGGCGCTGGTGATTACAACGATTCTGTTGGCCGGAGCTTGTGTCTGGATTATCGGCTGGGAGGATGAGGACGACGAGGCAGAAGTTGAACAGCCCCAGGCTGAAGCGAAGGAGAGCCAGTCATAGTCACTGCCAAGAGATTGGAGATTGGAGATTATTAGCTTGAATCTCCAATCTCCAATCTCCCCATTTTGGTTTTGACCAAGTTAGGCTGATAAAACGTGTCTGCAATAGAACAATTACTGGCAAAGAACCGGGCCTGGGCTGCCGAGATGGTTGCCGCAGACCCCACTTTTTTTCAGCAGCTTTCAGAGCAGCAAACGCCGGCCTACTTGTGGATCGGCTGCTCGGACAGCCGGGTTCCCGCCACACAACTGGTTGGCTTGCTGCCCGGCGAAATGTTTGTCCATCGCAATGTAGCCAATGTGGTCGTCCACACCGACCTGAATTGTCTGTCGGTGCTGCATTATGCGGTGGATGCGTTAAAGATTCGGGATATTATTGTTTGTGGACACTACGGCTGTGGCGGGATCAAGGCCGCTTTCAAAAACTATAAATTTGGCCTGATTGATAACTGGTTACGTCACGTCCAGGATGCGCATCACAAGCATGCTGCGCTTCTGGCAACTTATCCTGCTGAGGAGGATCAACTCGACCGCTTGTGTGAACTCAATGTTATTGAACAGGTAGTCAATGTGAGCCAGACCACCATAGTGCAGCAGGCCTGGGAACGGGGGCAACCGCTGGCCGTCCATGGCTTGATTTACAGGCTGACCAATGGGCTTTTACAGGATTTGAGTATTTGTATTACCAGCCCTGAGACGTTGAATGAGCAGTATGAACATGCTGTCGCCCGAATTGCAGCATTGAGCGCCGCGACATCAAACGGACGCCGCCAAAGCATCCAGCCGGCAGGGTGAGTTAAACTATCCTATCCGCTATTTGTTTTTCTCCGCTTCCCCTTTATCCTCGGCAAGATTGTTATCCACTTGACTCAATTCCCAATAGACCCGCCCAATCTCTTCCAGCATCACCGGCGGATTGCCCTCAGGCGTCCAGAAAAAGCGGGCGCTCTGAAAATCCTGGGTTAAGCGGCCGGCCTCTAAAAACGGCTCGCTGATGGGTAAACCAAAGCGCACCGTGCCGCCATGTGTGTCGAAATAGCGCAGAAAATCGCCGCTGGCCGTGTGACCCGATTCGGGAAAATAGCGCCGATTGGGGTCGTCAGCGCGGGGGATGAGTTGAGGAGGAAGAGGCGGGCGACGGCGCTGCAACAGATCACCCAGCCAGCCGACAGTAATCCGATAGGCCGGTTCATTTTCAGGATGGCGTTCCAGGCGGCCCTTCTCAAAATATTGCACCGTCCAGCCGTTGGCCACTATTTCCTCTGTTAGCGGATACCCCAGACTCTCCACTCCCCCGTAAACATTAAAAAAATGCCAAAAATCACCTCGCACCGTGTGGCCGGTTTCAACAAAATAATGCGACTCCCCCCTATCCGCGCTTGAGGTTGGTTGACCCTGACAAGCCGCCAACATCACAACTGTAATAATGGCGATAATTCCCTTGGTGTTCAAGTAACTTATGTTCACCCAATTGCAACCTTCACGGGCGGCGGTCAGCCGGCGGCGGTCTCCCCCATATAGACTCAGTGGATCCAAATTTGAGGAGCCAGCACGCCCACGTGCGGCGGTGTTCGGCACGTGGGCGTGCCCGCTTCGCGTCCTCGGAAAATTGGATCTACTGAGTCTACCAGAAGCCCAGATACAGCGCAATATCAAGCGCCTCCGGCATGTGACAAGTTTGCAGAAAATGTTATAATTTGTAGGATGGCAGTTATAGCCCGCTCCCGAACTCAATCTTTTGGCCTGCGCCCCATGGACCCCTTGAAAGATTTGCGCGGGGTAGCTGATCTCATTGAAGAGGCCTTTGCCGACGATTTGGACCGCTCCGGCCAAAGCGCCTTGCGTGAACTGCGCTGGCTCAGCTATATGAAACCGATTTTGTGGTGGATGGTCATCTTCAGCTCCGACCACAACGATTTTTTGTCGGGTTTTGTCTGGGAAGAAGAGCGCAAGATTGTCGGCAATATCACCGTCAATCGCACTGCGCCTGGCTCGCGGCGCTGGCTGATTAGCAATTTGGCCGTGGCTAAAAATTATCGGGGCCGGGGCATTGCCCGCGGCTTGATGTACGCCGGAATAGAGCTGGTCAAAGAGTACAGTGGCGCTTCGGTTTCACTGCAAGTTCGGGCCGATAATGGACCGGCCAAACACCTGTACGAGTCGTTAAACTTTAAAGAAATTTCCGGGACAACATACTTGCGGCTCAATCGTATTCCCCGGATAGACCGGCCAGACCTGCCTCCTCTCCCCAAAGAAGTAACCTTACGTTCCCGTCATTTTGACTCGATTGACGACCGCCAGGCTTACCAATTAGCCAGCACCGCCGTTCCGGCTGAGGTTCAAAGAGAGTGGCCCCTGCGCCAGAGCCGTTTTCGGCTGGATGGCCAGGAGCAATGGCTGACCAACTTTTTCCACAAAATAGCCGGAGGCGGGTCAGCCCTGCATTGGGTCGTGGAAAACGGCCACAGCTTTGTGGCTACCCTCAACATTCAACCGGGAGTTTTGGGCAAGTCTCACCATCTTGAACTGATCGTTCACCCCAATTGGCGGGGTTATCTGGAAAAGCCACTCATTGGCCGGGCGCTCAACTATTTGTACCGCTGGCGCAATACCGGAATTACCCTAAAACATCCGGCGGAACACACCCAGGCTATCCAGGTTTATAAAGAGTTTGGTTTTGAAGAAAGCCAGACTCTTATCTGGATGAAACATGATATGTAGTCCAGACGAGTAAAAAAGTAGCTTTTCCGGCTCGATTGGATTATACTGGCTGCAGATTCTTCTTGACTTTACAGACTGGGTGAAAGCTCAGTCTTTTCTGTGTTAAGTTATGTTAGACCTGTCCATAGTTATTGTAAATTACAACACCAAAAACTTATTGAGAGATTGTCTCAACTCCATTTACCAGAGCCAAGGGCACGTCGAGTTTAAGGTAGTGGTGGTAGACAATGCTTCGCCCGATGGCAGCGCCCACATGGTCGAAGCCGAGTTTCCCCAGGCCATTCTGGTGGCCAGCCAGATAAACGGCGGCTTTGCTTATGCCAATAATTTGGGCTTGCGCCAGGCCGGTTTTAATGGCAACGGCGACGCGCAACCGGACGCGCCCCGCTATGCTTTGCTGCTTAACCCCGATACCGTGCTGCCCCCCACCGCCCTGGCTGATATGATTACATTTATGGATGCTCATCCTGAAGCCGGGGCAGCCGGCCCCAAGCTGGTTTTGCCAGATGGCAAGCTTGATTTGGCCTGCCGGCGAGCTTTTCCGACGCCAGAAGTCAGCTTTTACCGGATGGTGGGTCTCTCCAAACTTTTTCCCCACCATAGAGTGTTTGGTCGTTACAATATGACGTTTGCCGACCCGGATGAATTGATTGAGGTAGACTCGGTGGTGGGAGCGTTTATGTTGGTTCGCCGGGAAGCTATTGCCCAGGCCGGTCTGCTGGACGAAACCTATTTTATGTACGGTGAGGATTTGGATTGGGCCTATCACATTAAAGCCTGCGGCTGGAAAATTTATTACAATCCAGCCGTAACGGTTACGCATGTCAAGCGGGCCGCCAGCCGGCACAGCCCCAAGGCGCAAATAGAATTTTACCGGGCCATGGACATTTTCTACCGCAAGTTTTATGCCAAGAATACCCCTTTTTGGCTGCATGGCCTGGTGGTGACCGGTATCAATCTGCCCTGGCGATATTCGCAGTTGAAGTATTACCTGGCCAACTTGTCTAAAGCCAACAAGCTTAATCAAACCTCGTCAACGGAGGCACGGCGATGAAGCAGCATTCACGCTTGTGGTTTGCCATTTCACTGGTGGTTATTGATGCGCTAATGATGGGGCTGGCTTTTTTTGTCGGCTACCAGTTACGGTTGCGCTCCGACTACGAGAATATTCAACCCTTTTCAGCTTACTGGGGGATGATGGCGGTGCATGTGAGCGGGATAATGATTGTTTTTTTCTTTTACCGGCTCTATCACCGCCAGCGATCCCTTTCGTATGTGGATCAGTTTTACGCCATTTTTGGCGCGGCCTCTGTGGGCATGATCATCTCCATCGCCTTGATCTCTTTCTTCTTCAAAAACACGCTCGATTACCCGCGCCTGATGATGGTCTATGTCTGGATGTTGACCATCCTCTTCACCTCGCTCGGTCGCGCCATCCAGTCACGGATACAGCTAAGTTTGCAGGCGCGCAATTGGGGCGAGGAGCGGGTTTTGATTGTCGGTACTGGCGAAGTGGGCCGGATGGTGATGCAGAAGATTAAACGCTCGCCTGGCCTGGGCTATCGCGTTGTTGGCTTTGTGGATGACGAAGCCAAAGTCAGAGCGGTGCAGGACAGTCCGGTCCTCGGTACCACCGATGCCATTCCCGAACTGATTGAATCACAGAAAATTAATGAAGTTATTATCGCCATGCCGGAAGCATCGCATCAAGAAATTCTCAAAATTGCCAGCAAATGCGATCGGGGGCGGGTGACCATCAAAGTTTTTCCCGATGTCTTCCAGATTATGGCGACCGAAGTCTCTATCGGTGATTTGGGCGGGCTGCCGCTATTAACTATGCGGGATGTAGCCTTGCGGGGCTGGCGGTTAACGGTGAAGCGGGTGATTGATGTAGCCGGCAGCGCCATCACCCTGGTAGGATTGTCGCCAATTATGATGTTGCTGGCAGTGCTTATTAAGCTTGACTCTGAAGGGCCGGTATTTTTCACCCAAGAACGGATGGGGCTGGACGGCAAACGGTTTATGATGCTCAAATTTCGCTCGATGCGGGCAGATGCCGAGGATGAAACCGGTCCCGTCTGGGCCACAGCCGAGGACTCGCGGCGAACTCGTTTAGGCACATTTATTCGCCGCTTTTCGATTGATGAATTTCCACAGTTTATCAATGTTTTGCTGGGCGATATGAGTTTGGTTGGTCCCCGCCCTGAACGCCCTGTTTTTGTCGAGCAGTTCAAACAAAGTATTCCCCGTTATATGGACCGCCATCGCGAAAAAGCAGGCATCACCGGCTGGGCCCAGATTAACGGCCTGCGCGGCGACACCTCCATTATCGAGCGGACCAAATACGACCTTTGGTATATCGAAAATTGGTCGGTGGCGCTTGATTTTCGGATTATGATTCGGACAATTCTCAATATTTTCACCGACCGTAATGCCTACTGAGAGGCGAGGAGGCGAAGGAGAGTCTTTTTCGCGTCCTCGCCTCCTCGCCTCTTCCTCTCAATTGTTTCACGTGAAACAATTAGTAAACGTCTAAAATTTACTTCCCGTTTTGAGTTCCTATAAGTTCCCTTAGTTCCCTGGGAACTCGTAGGAACTTGGGGGAACTTATTTTTGGACAATCACTTAGGAGATTTCTTTGACCCGCATTTGTGATTACGAAGGCAGCCGCTATCGCACCGATTTCTGGGAAGGTCAAAACCGAGAATATGAAGACCAGATCGAGCGAGTCGCCCTACATAAACTACTACCACCCCAAGGACACCGGCTCATTGAAATTGGGGCCGGTTTTGGACGGCTGGCGGACCTCTATCATGGCTACCAGCAGGTTGTTCTGAATGATTACGCCCGGACTCAACTGGAGGAGGCGCAGAATTTTTTGGGGCAAGACGACCGCTTCATCTACGTTGTTTCCGATATTTACAACATGCCCTTTGTAGATAATCTCTTCGATGCGCTGACGATGGTCCGGGTCATGCATCATTTGGCTGATGTACCGGCGGCCTTAACCGAACTCCATCGGCTGATTGTTCCCCAAGGCACAGCGGTGATGGAGTATGCCAGCAAATTTCATCTCAAATCTTTACTTCGTTGGCTGCTGCGCCAGCAGAGTTGGAGTCCATTTGACCCCGATCCCTATGAGTTTGTCCCGTTGAACTTTAACTTTCACCCGGCCTGGATGCGACAGCAATTTGAACAGGCCGGTTTTCAAATAAAAAATATCCGCTCGCTTTCCCACTATCGCCTCAATTTATTGAAACGATTGCTACCTACCTCGTGGTTGGTCACGCTTGATAGCTGGGCGCAGCCAACCGGCAATTGGTGGCAGTTGACTCCCAGCATTTTTGCGCAAACCCAGGCCCAGAAATCACCCAAGCCAGCATCGCAAGACTTTTTTCGCTGCCCCGTCTGCCATTCTCCCCATTTGACTCGCACCCCGGCTGACTCCCCCCCTGATGAATTACTAATTTGCCAGGGCTGCCAGCGAGGCTGGTCCTTCAAAAACGGCATCTACGATTTCAAGACTCCCGTAGCTACACCTCCTTAAAAATGCAAATCTCAACCATCAACCCAATAAGCAATGCTACCTTGCTCCTTTGCCACCTTGCGACCTGCTGCCCTGCCACTTGTACTTTACCATAATGTTACTATACGTATTGAAAATTTAATATAGTTATGTTATGATACTATAAAAGTGCGAGTTGCCTCTATTATTATGTCTAGTCATTTGGCGCAAGCAAGGAGATTTGTCCTATGAAACTATCGCCCCGACACAGCAGAGTCCTGGTAACAATCGTATTGGTCTTTATAATTTTGGCGGCTTTCGCTATCTCCGGGTTTACAGTCTTCAATTCTACTCATCAAACAGTTACCAGAGAGATTCCTCTAAATCAGGGAGGCGGTTGCAACGTTGCCGGAAACGTCATTACAAATTGTAGCTTCGAGGAGCGTAATCCCACCGACCCCAGTATCGCCCTCAATTGGGAACGCTACAGCAACGGGCAGGCCTGGTCTCAATGGTATGATGAAACCTGGGGTGAGGCCGTGCGGACCGGCGAGCACGCCCAACTGATGGAAATCTTCCAGGTTGAAGCAAATGTGCTAGACCGGGTTATTGCTATCTATCAAACTGTAAATGTTGCTCCCAATACCAGTTACACGCTGACGATTAATGCCATTATGCGCTCTCAGGTGCAACCGGCTGATAGAAATAGAAATGAGTTTGAAATGCATTGGGGCATTGACTTTTCAGGCCAGGGCAACTACGATAATGTTGAAACTTGGAACTTGATGCCCCTCGAAGAGCAGTTCCGCCTGGGTTCAACTGGCGAGTATCCCGATGACAGGCCCTTGTTTTACCAAACTATCACCGGCACCGTGCAGGCAGGCAGCAGCAATCGTATTACTCTGTTCATTCGTGGTCTCAAAAAGTTCCCCACTGGCGCTGAAGTCAATTTTGACGTAGACGATGTTTCATTAGTGGGCGCGGCTCCAACCGGAACTGCTCAACAGTTGGTGCCTACCACGGGCCAAGTTACAAACCCGGCAGTAGCGAATCCGCAAAACAGCAATCTACCTACCTCTGGCGCGATTTTACCTGAAAATGTTTCTGGCGGTGCGCTAGCAGTTAGCGGCCTGGTTTTGATTGCGCTGGGTGTTGGGGCAGTTATGGGTCTCAGGCGAAAAGAAAGAGATTAGCGTAAGAAGACCTCACAGGTTTTCACGAAGCGTACCTGTAAGGTCTGGACTGGTGAATTGAAAAAAAGAGGCATCGCTTTTTAGACGTTGCCTCTTTTTGATTCCGAACCCGTTTATCTTGTTGTCCTACTTACTCCCTACTCCTTACTCCCGCTCTTTTTGATTCCAAACTAAACTATCTTGTTCTCTGACACAAAATGTAGTATACTGTGTTGCAAGACGCCACTAATTGTGGTATTTTATGTGTCCCCGGATATTTTTGCTGTATCCTGAGCCTTTGTAAAAAATAATTTCTGCCGACCAGGGGAGGTCAGCTATGCAAGTCTCCTGCCTACAAGAGAATTTAGCCAAGGGTTTGAGCATCGTCGGGCGCGCGGTCGCCAGCCGAAGCACCCTGCCGGTTCTATCAAACGTGCTGCTGGCCACCGATAACGGCCAGCTCAAACTGGCCGCCACCAACCTGGAAATCGGCATTAACTGCTGGGTGGGCGCGAAAGTGGCTCAAGAAGGGGCGATCACCATTCCGGCCCGTTTGCTCAGCGACTTTGTCAACTCTTTACCGCCGGAGCGGATTGACCTCAAGCTCGATGAAAGCACCCAAACGCTCAACCTGCGCTGCGCCCGTTTTGAGTCAAACATCAAAGGGATTGACGCCCAAGAGTTCCCCATTGTGCCCACCGCCGCCAGCGGAGGCGATGCGATCATCAGGCTGGAGCCATCATCGCTGCGAGCGATGATTGACCAGGTAGTTTTTGCCGCGGCTACCGATGAAAGCCGGCCCATTTTAACCGGGGTGCTGGTCCAATTCAACGACGACAATCTGATTATGGCCGCCGCCGATGGCTTCCGCCTCTCGGTCAAAGCCACCACGCTCAAACAAAATTTTGGCGATGTGATGGAGGTTATTATCCCGGCCCGCGCCTTGATGGAACTAGGCCGCATCACCGGCGACCAGGAACAGCCGGTTGAGGTCATCATTACCCCGGCCCGCAAACAGATTCTCTTTCACCTGCAGGATATTGATCTGGTGTCCCAACTTATCGAGGGTAAATTCCCCGATTACAACCAGATTATCCCCAAAGGGTATGCCACTCGCAGTGTCATGGATACCAACAGTTTTCTCAAGGCTGTCCGCGTGTCGCACCTGTTTGCCCGTGACTCGGCCAATATTGTCAAGCTGGAAATCACCCCGACCGGCGATGAACTGATGAATGGCCGCATTACCCTGGTAGCCACCAGCGCCGAGTTGGGCGACAATGTGGCCGATGTAGACGCCTCGATTGAAGGAAACCCGATGGAGATTGCTTTTAACGCCAAATATTTAATTGACGTGCTCTCCATCATTGACAGCCCCCAGGTGGCCTTGGAAACCAGCGCCGCCTCCAGCCCCGGCGTCCTCCGCCCCATCGGCGATGACAAATTTACCCACGTCATCATGCCGATGCACATTTCGCGGTAAAAAGTCAGACAGTTTCAAAATGAAAATGTCATTGCGAGGCCGTAAGGCCGAAGCAATCCCCCGCCTCACAACGGGGGACTGCTTCGCCTGCGGCTCGCAGTGACATGACAGATACTTTCGAAGGAAGCGTGTTGCGTGTTCCGTTTTCTTTACGGAACACGCAACACATTTTTAAGCTTCTACAATCACCGGGATCACCATCGGCTGCCGCTGCGTTTCGCTGTAAAACAGTTCACTCAACGCTTTGCGGATGGTAAGCTGCGGGTCTTGCTGGCTGTTCATGCGCAGGGCGGCCATAATCTCATCTTCGGCCCGTTCGATGAGTTCCTGATTGTCTTTGACAAAGATAAAGCCGCGAGTCACAATTTGGGGCCGGCCCACCGGCTGGCCGGTTTTCTCATTCAACCGGACCGTCGCCAGCACAAAGCCATCCTGCGACAAAATCTCGCGGTCACGCAGCACCGCCGGCCCAATATCACCCACACTGCTGCCGTCCACAAACACCCAGCCGCCGGGAACTCGATCCATCACACGAGCGCTGGCTTCGTCCAGTTCAACGACCATGCCGTTTTCGACGACGAGAATATTTTGCTCTGGAATGCCCTGGCTGCGGGCCAGTCCCGCGTGAGCGTGCAGATGGCGCAGCTCGCCGTGGACCGGCATGAAATATTTCGGCTTAACCAGGCTAAGCAATAACTTTAGCTCTTCCTGGCTGGCGTGACCACTGACGTGAACCTGGTCGCCTTTGCCGCCGATAACCCGTGCTCCTCGCTTGAACAACTTGTTGATGGCCCGTCCCACCAGCAGGTCATTACCGGGAATGACCCGAGAGGACATGACCACCGTATCGCCGGACTTGATAGTAATATGCCGGTGCTTGCCGTTAGCCATGCGGCCCAGAGCCGCGCTTGGCTCGCCCTGACTGCCGGTGGCAATAATCGCAATTTGGTGGTCAGGCCGGCCCTTGAGGCGGGTCAAATCAACCAGCACCCCCGGCGGTATGTTGAGATAGCCCAACGTTTGCGCCCGTTCGACGCTCTCTTCCAGGCTGCGTCCATCCACCGCAACCACCCGGCCGTGCCGGGCGGCTATATTGATAATTTGCTGCACCCGCGAAATCAGCGAGCCAAAGGTAGCCAGGATGACTCGTCCCTTGGCCTCGCGGAAAACCCTATCCAGCCCTTCATCCACCGTCTTTTCAGAGGGGGTAAAGCCGGGGGTGTCGGCGTTGGTGCTGTCGGCCATCAACAGCAGCACCCCTTCAGAACCGAGGCGGGCCAGCATACCAAAATCGGGCGGCAGGCCCCAGGTGGGCGTGTGGTCAAATTTGAAATCACCGCTGTGGACAATGAGACCCACCGGGGTGCGAATAGCCAGCCCCACCGCATCGGGGATGGAGTGACAGACGTGGAAGAACTCCACCTCAAACAGTCCCCCCAGCACCAGGCGCTCGCCGGGTGAAACGACATGCAAGTTGGCCCGGCTGGACAGGTTATGTTTTTGTAGCTTGACATCAATCAAGCCAACCGTCAGGCGGGTGCCATACACCGGCGCGTTAACTTCGGCCAGCAGGTAGGGCAAAGCCCCAATGTGGTCCTCGTGCCCGTGTGTCACCACAATCCCGCGGACCCACTCTTTTTTATCCTTTAAATATTGGCTCCAGTCGGGAATAACCAAGTCAATACCCAGCATATCCTGCTCGGGAAACATAACCCCGGCATCTACAATGAGCACATTGCGGCCGTATTCTACGGCCAGCATATTTTTGCCGACTTCGCCCAGCCCCCCCAGGGGCACAATTTTTAATTTTTGATTGGTTGCCATAGAAATTTCTCCTTGAAATTATAGCGATTAGTTATCGAGGTTGGCAATCTGGCATAAGCGTTTTCACAAAAAAGCCCCGGAGTATCCGGGGCTAATAAAGTGACATTAGATGGAGTAAGTGGTTAAGCTTTGGTGACTTCCAGAGCCACCGGGCCGCGCGGCCGGCGATTGATTGAAAATACAACCTGATCACCGGCTAATAGGTTTTTCAAACTATTACCGACGATAGCCTGATAATGGACAAAAACCTCTTCGCCGAGACCGGCTTCAATATAGCCATAGCCTTTAGCGGCATCAAACCACTTAACCGTTCCCGTTATTCGCTCAGACACGATTAAATACCTCTTTGCTTAAGAATTATTTTTTAATTGTTTTGAGCCATAAAAAAACCGCCGGAATAATACTGCTAGACTCCTGCGGCTGGCTCAGAGAAAAACTGTATCTTTTATACTTATTGTGAATGATTATACAAAGATAATAATGTTTGTCAAATTAATAACAACTCAACCAAATGCCCCCTGGATACAGCCTTCAGCCCGTTTTGCGTCAGGGTGCGCTGAATAGATACAGGAAAAGTTATCCCCACGTTATACACAAATATGCCGATAGTTATTTTCCGTTACCCACAGTTTATCCACAAAACGATTTCGACTCACCATAACTTTTCTTAAAAATAAATGAAAAGGAGTTTTTTTTAAGGTAGAGCTATTGCGAGTATTTAGGAGGTTTGGTACAATGCAACTCGACTGTAGCGGAGGGTTTATCTTTCCCCAAAATTTTCTGTAATTTTGCCATACAATTTTATATCCCCGTCTCTTTAGAACACCTAATCAAAAAGAGAAGGGTTCGGAAATTGCAGTTATTATTTGCAATTTATCTGTTCCTGACATTTTCCGCAGAAAGACCTCCGGTTCCGCAGTCACCTTTTATACAATAAAATTATCCTTCGATTCCCGTCACTTCACCTTCATCAGCCAGAATATTTGATAGCGCAAAAATATTAACTTTTTGTGTTGTATTCTTTTTGTCTCAAAAACCTTCCTGAATCCAGATATGTCCAAAAATTGCTAGGGAGAAGAGTTTTATGGATACCGACCAAGTTTGGCAGGCTACCTTGGGTCAGTTACAATTGCAAATGACTCGCGCTACCTTTGATACCTGGATCAAAGATACGCGCATTGTGGCTCAAGATAGCGATCGGCTGGTCATTGGCACCAAAAATGCCTTTGCCAAAGATTGGCTAGAAAACCGGCTATTTGCTACTATTAGCCGGGCTGTAACTCATGTGTTAGGCCGGGCTGTCAATATTCAATTTACGGTAGATCATATGTCTGCCGGAGCAGGCGAACAAGCGCCGCCACCTTTGCTGCAAAGCCCCCAGCCGATTAATGGCCATATCCAAAATAACAACAACGGCAATGGACACCTTCGTGAAAACAGAGATCGCCTCATGTTAAACCATAAGTACGTCTTCGAACAGTTTATTGTCGGCGCATCAAACCGCCTGGCCCATGCCGCCTCTTTAGCTGTAGCCGAAAGACCGGCCGATGCCTACAATCCCTTATTTTTATACGGCGGTGTTGGCCTGGGCAAAACCCACCTGCTTCAGGCAATTGCCCATTACGCCATTGGCCGGGGTCGGAAGGTTATTTATACCTCATCCGAAACCTTTACCAATGACTTGATCAACGCCATTCGGTCCCAATCTACCGAATTATTCCGCGAAAAATACCGCAACACCGATTTTCTTTTGATTGACGATATTCAATTTATTGCCGGCAAAGAGAGCACTCAGGAAGAATTTTTCCACACCTTCAATACGCTGCACTCCTCTGGCGGCCAAATTGTTCTCTCCAGCGACCGCCCGCCCAAGGCTATCACCACCCTCGAAGACCGCCTGCGTTCACGCTTTGAGTGGGGACTTTTGGCCGATGTTCAGCCGCCAGACCTGGAAACCCGCATCGCCATTCTACGCTTCAAGGCCGACTCCCAGGGGGTGCGCGTGCCTGATGACGTGATGGAATTTATCGCCCGGCGCGCGCAGAACAACATCCGTGAGCTGGAAGGGGCGCTCAACAAAGTGATAGCCCACGCGGCTATGGTTCGCCATCCCATCAGCATCGAACTGGCCACCGCAGCCTTGCAAGATATTGTCTCCCGTCAGGCTGAACTTACCGTAGAGCAAGTCATTGCTGCGGTAGCCGATTATTACCGGATTGAAGAAGATATTCTGATCCAGCGAGGTCGCAGCAAGGAAGTTGCGTTTGCCCGGCAGATGGCCATGTACCTGGCCCGTGAAGAAACTGGAGCCTCGCTGCCTCAAATCGGTGAGGCGCTGGGCGGGCGAGACCATACAACTGTGATGTACGGCTGGGAGAAAATAGCCTCACAAATAGAACAAAACGACCGTCTGCGCCGGGAAATGCTCGCTATCCGAGAATTAATCTACCAGAAAAAAACCCAATAATTCAGGCGTCTGGTAATAATTTGACGCTCCCATAAAAAAGGCAACTGGTCGCGTGCAGTTGCCTTTTTTATGTAAAAATATGGTGAGTTTTGTGGATAACTTGGCAAATAACTGTGGATAACTACTCCCCACATGGGGATAACTCTGAGGGAGACTGGATAAAAAGTACTGCAATTGTTAAGTTAGCACGGCCTTATCATCGGTCAGTTTTGGCGAAGGGTAGTTTTTAGCTGTCCTACATATAGTAGTTAGGCTCTTACCAACTTTTGTGTACTTTTAGGGCCTGTACCTGATTTTAGGGTATTTTTGTGGATAACCCCAAGATAACTGTGGATAAGTGACCTCATTTGGGGATAACTTTTAAGCTTCCTCAATAAACTCGCTTTTGTGCTATTCAACGCAACCACAATATATAGGTAGAGTCATTTCCTATTACCCCAAATATAGAATCAGTTTTATTTGACAAATTTCGCCGAATTTATCTATTCAAACTACTCCTTTTTTGTCCCCACAGTTATCCACAAGGCTCTAAATATACCTTCTCCCAAATACAGACCTTTTTGCCACACCGACGCTACATATAGTAGTAAATCACAGAGATTCTGCTCTTCTCCACATACTCACAGGCCCTACTATAGATTACTAAATATATATTAATCATGATAATAACAAATTGAATAACTTATCGAATAGTTCAGATGACGTTTATAATTGGTTGAGGTATAATGTTCTTAAAATCTGAGGCTTTAACTTATACGATTAGCTATGCGCCCAAAATGGTGGGTTTTACTTTCAATTCTGGTTGCCGGTCTAAGTTTTGCCGGGTTGTACTATGTCATTAACACCCTGTGGCCCAATCCTGATACGATGTTAGCCCAGCCCCAGGCACTGTTTTTTACTTTTTTGTTTTTTGGCCTGGGTTCGACTACTATTCCTCTGACCGCCTACTTCAATCATCGTTTTGCCCGGCCCGGCTGGCTCGAACGAGACAAAACTCGCCTGCTCCGGCAAGGGGCCTGGGTGGGATTCCTGGCTGTCTTGCTGGCCTATCTTCAGATGATTCGGGCTTTAAACTGGACCATCGCCGCAGTTCTGGTCGGCGTTTTTATTCTCATCGAAACTTTCTTTATCACGCGAGGTTAAGCAAAGTGCAATCTCAACTCCGCCAACTTCCCAGTGTAGATAAACTGCTGCAAACAGACCAACTTGCCCCGCTGACTGCCATTCACGGACGGGCTTTAGTGGTTGAGGCCATCCGCGGCGAATTAGACCAGGCCCGGCGGCGCATCATGGCCGGAGAGCCAGCCCAATCGCTCGATTCGCTGGCCGAAGCAGCGCTGACGCGGCTTTCTGTCGAAGCGCGTCCTTCTTTGCAGCCGGTTATTAATGCGACCGGGGTTATTATCCACACTAACCTGGGGCGAGCCTTGCTGAGCCGGCGGGCGCAGCAGGCCATGCAGCAAGCCGCTTCTGCCTACTCCAACCTGGAATATAATCTGGAAGCAGGCGACCGCGGCTCACGCTATGCCCATGCGGCTGATTTGCTGTGCCGGCTCACGGGCGCAGAAGCAGCGGTTGTGGTCAATAACAATGCCGGCGCAGTTATCCTGACTTTGACGGCCCTGGCCAGAGATAAAGAGGTTATCATCAGCCGCAGCCAACTGGTTGAGATTGGCGGCGGCTTCCGTATTCCCGATATTATGGCCCAATCCGGCGCGCGTCTGGTTGAAGTGGGAACGACCAATCGCACCTACCTCCGCGATTACGAACAGGCTGTTGACCCAGACCGGACCGGCCTATTGTTAAGCGTCCACCACAGCAACTATCAAATTACCGGCTTTACGGCTCAGCCTACCCTGGCCGAACTGGCCGAACTGGCCCGGCGCTGCCATCTACCCTTGATGGAAGACCTCGGCTCCGGCACGCTGCTGGACACGCTGCCCTTCGGTTTGGCTCATGAGCCGACAATTCAGGAGAGTCTGGTTGCCGGCGTAGATTTAATTACCGCGAGTGGGGATAAATTGTTGGGCGGCCCCCAGGCCGGGCTGATTCTGGGCAAAGCGGCGCTGATTGAGCAATTAAAAAAGCATCCATTAATTCGCGCCCTACGGGTTGATAAAATAACCCTGGCCGCTCTCCAGGCCACCCTGCTGGCCTATCTTGAAGGAAAAGCCACCACCGAAATTCCCGTGTGGCGCATGATTTCCACTGATATAACGACGCTGGCGCGACGCGCCCAAAAGTGGCGGCGCGCCCTGCTCAACATCCCGCAACTGGCCCATCTGCCGTTGCAGGTAATCGAAAGCGCCTCAACGGTGGGAGGAGGCAGCCTGCCGGGCCAAACTCTGCCCACCAGAGCCTTGGCCTTGGCTGTGTCTTCCATTGACGCCCTGGCTGCCCAACTCCGCCAGTCTGACCCGCCTATCATCACCCGCATTGATAACGAACGCCTCCTCCTCGACCCCCGCACCGTCCTACCGGAACAGGATAAAACCCTCATTTCTGCTCTCAAACACACTCTGACGAATTATGAATTGTGAACCGGCCAATGAATAATCTTGCATTAACAATTAATCATTTACAATTCACCATTCACAATTAATATGGGCACACTCTACCTTGTCGCCACACCCCTGGGCAACCTGGAAGACATTACCTTGCGCGCCCTGCGGATTTTGCGCGAGGCGTCGCTGATTGCCACCGAAGATACCCGGACCACCGGTCAGTTGCTCAAACATTTTGACCTGCATCGCCCGCTGGTCAGCTATTTTGAACATAACAAAGTCACCCGGCTGGAGCGCATTCTGAGCGCGCTGGCGGAGGGTGATGTGGCCCTGGTTTCCGAAGCCGGGACGCCGCTTTTATCAGACCCCGGTTATGAGTTGGTGCGGGCGGCCATCGAGCGAGGTTTTCCGGTGGTCTCCATTCCCGGACCCAGCGCTCTCGGCACGGCGCTGCCGGCCAGCGGGTTACCAACCGATCGGTTCTTGTTTCTGGGATTTTTGCCGCGCAAAGCCGGCGACCGCCGCCGGCTTTTGCAAGAAGTGGCCGCGCAAAAAGCCACCTTGGTCTTTTTTGAAGCGCCCCATCGCCTGCGCGAAACCCTGGCCGATATGGGGGACTGCCTGGGGTTGGATCGTCCTATCGCCGTCTGCCGCGAATTGACCAAACTGTACGAAGAAATCTGGCGCGGCACGCTGGCCGGGGCCAGCCGCGAATGGCAGCAGCGAGAACCGCGCGGCGAGTTTACCCTGGTGGTGGGCGGCGCCCCTGCTCCGGCTACCTGGAATCAAGCCCAGGTAGAGGCAGAATTAGCCCGCGCCATCGTAGCCGGAGTCTCGGTCAAAGATGCGGTGCGTCAGGTGGCCGCTCAGAGCGGCTGGGGTAGGCGCGAAGTTTACGCCCTGGCTCAGCAAGTAAAAAAAGCCCAAGCAGAGGAGTAATCACCTTATGGCGATTTCAAAAAGTGATGCCCGGAAGCTGACCATCAACGTCACCGAAATGGGGGCGCAGGTGTTACGGGGTGTTTTGCAAATAGAAGGGGGTAAAGCAACCATCAACAGCGTTGAGGTTCTGGATTGGCTGGCTCGACATGCCGGCGTTGAAATCATGCTGATTGCCACACCGGTCGGCAGCGCGGTGGATGAGAGCGAACTAAAAACCTGTCCCCGTTGTGGCCGGGATTACAAAGGAGATACCTGTCCTCACTGCGCCGAAACGCGGGCCAGGCTACGGGGCTAAGAAGGCACGAGGAGGCGAGGAATCGTGAGGCGATGATTTTAGATAGACTGCCGCCTCATCGCGTCCTCGCCTCACCCTACTGAATGATAAACTTCGCCAATTGGTCGGCGGTTTGGCGGCATTGGTGCCGGATCATCCCCAAGGGTACGTTTGAACTGAGCGCCAGCGATAACAAAATCCCCTCACCCAAACTTAACGAATAAAGCCGGTATTCGCTGCCTTCATGCAAGCTCTGGCCAAAACGTCCGGCCCGCTCGCCCAAAAAACTGGCAGCCTGGGCTGCCGCCTGGGAACTTTGGGCCACCAGCAAAGTCAACTCCTGGCATTGCGTCCGGCTGCGCATCCCTGCCTGGGCAATCAACTCCAACCCGGCGATGAGCAAGATGGCTTCAGCCCGAACTTCTCGATTGAGATCATCCAGCAAGCGTAAAATTTCAGCTTCGTTACTCCGTAGGTAGCTGATTGTTTTCTGCGGCACTGTCACAAAGGTCAATGAAGAGGCTTCATCCACCATAATGGCGCTTTCCACAGGGGTTGAGGCCGGGGCAGAAACGGGGGGTGGGGCCTGCTCGGCGCTGCGAGTAGCTACCGGAGGCGTTGGACTGGGTGCAGGGGGGACAGGTTTAGCGGGTACGGGAATGGGGGCGCTCGGGCGGGGGCTTTTGCGCTGTCCCGTGGCTTGATCAATCAAATCAGGCAGGTCGCCCACAAAAAAGGGCTTGGTTAATATCCCATTAATTTCAAGAGTCTTGATTTTATCCGGTAAATCCTGGCCGATTAACGGGATCATCATAATCCGCATGCCGTTTTTGGCCTCGCGAACTGCTTGTATCAGCCTGGCGGGCGCCATATCTGCCAGTCCCATATCAATAATCACCAGGTCAAAGGCTTCTTCCACTACCGCTTGCAGGGCCTCGCTGCCCGAATGAACCCATTTGGCGGTGTAGTGGCCGCTGTTTTGCAGCCCCTCTTTGAGCATGAAGCCAAAGCCTTCGTCACTGTCAACAACAAGAATATTCGCTTTTGCCATGGTTCTCTATAAATACCAAGAAATTTAGGAAACTACTCGGCCATGTCATTTCGACCGAAGGGAGAAATCTCCGAGGCCGATGTATCGCTTTAGGGATTTCTCGGCCTACGGCCTCGAAATGACAGGAGGGCTGAGTGGTTACAAATTTAGTAAATTGAGCGGGCTGTGTGCGCGCTCATGAACCATTTTAATGTTATTTGGGGCAAAAGTCAACAGAGTTATGAAGGCGTTTGTTTCGAGCCTCGGCTAATCAGCCAAATGAGCAGCCCAACAATAACCAGGAAACCAGCTACGGCCAGAACAATAGCCAGCCCCCAATTGAAGGGACCGCCTTCGACCAGAGGCGTTGGGACGGGCGTGACCAAAGGTGTTTCCGGGACGGGCAGGGTGAGCAGCGCTACCGGGGTGGCGCTGGGCTGAGGCGAGGGGGTTGCTGTTGGCGCAGTTTGCGCCTGTTCGACCTGTTCTGGCTCTGACGCAGGCACACTTTCAGCGGTTAATTGGTCTGTTTGAGCATCGCTTTCAGCCGCATTTTCCTGAACAGGGGCTTCCGTTGGCGCAGGCGCGCTTTCAGCCGCCATTTGACCGGCCGCCGCTTCGCCGTTGCCCACGGCTTTTTCTTGTGGCGCTTCTTCTGCGGGAGCGGCCAGAGCAGCCACACTGGGCACAGGCGACGGCGGGGGCGGTGTGGCCGTTACTGCCGCCACAGCAGCATCCGCCGCTGGCTGTTCGGCTGGGGCTGCTTCATAAGCCTGGGTAATAGCCTGGCTTTCCAGCGCCATAGACTCATCGGACGGTGGGACTTCTTGAGCAGCGGTGGGAGGTTCAGCCGGCGCGGCCATCATCGTTTCCCCAGCAGGGGCGGGCGTAGCGGTTGGCGCAGGGAGAGGCGTGGCCGCTGCTTCAGCCGCCTCGACCCGCACTTCTTCCGTAGCCTCAGCCACCGGAGCCGCTTCCTCTCTGGCCGCCAACCCCGCTTGGTCGGCTTCTTCTTGAGCCGGGGCCGGGGCGGCGACCGGCGCTTCGACAGGAGCCGTTGGCGCACTGGCAATCTCCGCCGCCGGCTGGCTGCTGCCAAACTGCGTACTCAGAAAAAATCCCCCGGCGGCCAAAACACACAGCAGCGTCGCCGCCAGCGCAGCCACTCCCCTAAACCAGCCAGGCAGCCCAAACAAACCGGCGTGAGCGGTTTTAGCGGGCTGCGCCTGCGCTTCGCTCAAGGTGAAAGGGCGCGGGGCAGCCATCGGCGGCAAGGCGGCCACCAGAGCGACGGTTCGCCGCAGCGTTTCCAACTCCCGTTGTAATTCAGGAGAAACGGCCAGCGCCTGTTCGACCTGAACCCGTTCTGCGTCGGTTACTTCACCGTCCAAGTAAGGGGACAGCAGGTCACGAATTTCATCGCTATTCAGTTGATGGTTTTGATTGTTAGCCATCACAAAACTCAATCCGCTTAACTATTCATCATTCAGACGGTATTGGCTGGGTAAAAGTTCCTGTTGCGCCAGCAAAAAGTCACGCAGGCGCTGCCGTCCCCGGCTCAAGCGGGATTTGACCGTGCCCAAGGGCTGGTCCACAATTTCGGCAATCTCCTGATAAGAGAAACCCTGGACATCACTCAAAACCAGGACTACCCGCTGGTCTTCGGGCAAATGATTGATGCCCCGTTGAATCACCTCGTTTAACTCGCCTCGCAGCACTAACTCTTCGGGCCGCTCCTCGCCGTCAATCAGCTTTTCGCTGTGGTCGTCGGAATTTTCGGTCATATCCTCCAGCGAGGTGGCGGGCCGGCGGCTTTTGTAGCGCAACTGGTCGTAACAGGCGTTGGTGACAATCCGCAGCAGCCAGCTTTTGAAGGAGCCGCCGCGATACTGTTTGATGGCCTGATAAGCCTTCAGAAAGGCGTCCTGACAGGCATCAGCCGCGGCATCGCCATTGCCGATGACGCGATAGGCCACATTATAAGCCGTACCCTGGTAGACCATTACCAACTGATTGAAGGCAGCCACACTGCCCTTTTGGGCTTCTTTGATAACCCGAATCTCATCCATATGGCTTAGGCAATTTGACGTATGCCTGCATCTCGTCTATACTAGGAACTTGATAGCCGGGCCGGAGTGGCGGAACTGGCAGACGCGCACGACTCAAAATCGTGTGAGCTACGCTCTTGTGGGTTCGATTCCCACCTCCGGCATTTTTGTTATGATGGATAGTAGCGCGAACATTATAACACTTTTCATAACTATGTGCTAGGGCGAGTCTCCATTTCGCTCACCAATTAGGGTGAGGCCACTTTCTCTTGTGGGAGAGCGGCCTTTTATTTTGAAAATTGAGTTTATGAGTCGAAAGAGAAATCGTAGAACAAAGATAGACCGCCGGATTCTGATTCTCCTGTCAATTACACCCATCGGCTGCCTGCTGGCGATGCTGGCGGGCCTGGTTGTGGCCTGGTATCTGTTCCCCACTCGTTTTGTCAACGCCAAAATTTCTGATTTATCCCCCGACGAAGCCCAACAAGTAGTTATCATGGCCGCGGCCGACTTTGCCGAACACGAAGATATTGACCGCGCCCACGAATTACTGGCTGAACTTAAAGTGCCGAATACAGCCCAATATGTTTCCATGGTCGCTGAGCAGATGGTTCGGACTAATCGAGGCGAGGTAGATCAGGATGTCAAGAATGTGGTTCGCCTGGCCGATGCCCTGGGGGTCAGCACCGTTTCGATGATTGCTTACGTTTCCACGCCCACGCCTGTGCCAACGGAGACCCCTGTTCCCACCGACACACCGCCGCCCACCCCTACTCCTACCAACACCCTAGTTGTCGAAGCCACCCCTACGCCCGATGCCGCCGCCCTGGCTGCCGCTGCCACCGAAGAAGTCCCGCCAACCGAGACCGCCACCCCGGAACCGGCCGCCCCGCCGCCGA
Source organism: Anaerolineales bacterium (assembly GCA_015075405.1). GTDB lineage: Bacteria > Chloroflexota > Anaerolineae > 4572-78 > J111 > DSQQ01. The sequence goes on along the minus strand of JABTUK010000001.1, from coordinate 951,154 downwards.
CACCTGTCCCTGTACCGCCGACTGATACCCCTGCTCCGACCGAGACGCCCAAGCCGGAATTTGATTTTATTGTGACCAAGCAGCGCCTGATGACCAAAGATGAAAATGGCGGCTGCGCCGGCAACCACAATATCTATATTACCGTAGTAGACGCCGCCGGCACGCCCATCAATGGGGTGGAAATTGGCGACGTCTGGAACAACCCCGGCCCCAAAACCGAGCCAAAGAACGGCAAAGAAGGTCAGGCCGAATACCTACTCTTTAAAAATGGTTTCAAAATTTTTGTTAAAAATGACCCCACAGCCGGTCGCCCTGTCACCAGCCAGGTGACGGAACTGCTCAGTTCCAACGACTGGGAAATTGGCATCCCCAAGCTGATTGAGGCCGGCTACTGCCCCGACGAAGGCACTTGTAGCACGTTGTGGAACAGCGGCGTGTTTGGCGTAGGGAACAACTCTCTCTGTTGGGGGCACTACTCCTGGGAAGTGGTCTTTCAGCGGACTTGGTAGCTGGATTGAAGGTTTATGAATAATTCAAAAATTTTACTCATTGTTGCCGTTATTGTCATCCCGATTTTCTTTCTGGCCTTGGCCATCGGTGGTATCTTTGTTGGCTTTGGCCTCACCTCGGCCGTCACGGCGAATAATCAGCCGGAAGCGCGGGTGGATGGGGCCAAAGTTGAGGCCGAGGTTTTGACCATCGCCGCCGATTTTGCCGGCAGCAAAGATTTGGAAACAGCCCAACAACGTCTGGCCGACCTGGGCCTGCCCAATGCCGAACAGTATGTCTCTTTTATGGTGGACCGTTACCTGCAAGAAAACGGCAAAGACAATACCGATACTCAGAATCTCTTTTTGCTGGCTGATGCTTTGGGAGCCAGCACCGAGTCTATGATTGCCGCCCTGGCTACCCCCACCTGGACGCCCACGCCGACCGTTCCACCTACCTCAACCCCGCTGCCCACCGACACACCCACAGCCACCCCCGCGCCGCCAACCGATACGCCTGTTCCACCGACAGATACTCCGGTGGCGGAAGCGCCGACCGATACCCCAGCTCCTCCTCCTCCCACGCTTGGCCCACCCACCGATACCCCGGAACCTACGGCCACGCCTGAACCTCCCCCACCGGCGGTGGATTTTGTCGTGGCCGAGGCGTATCTCATCCCCAACCCCGATTACGGCGGCTGTCCAGGGGCGCACTCTATTTATGTGACCGTCGTAGATGCTGCCGGCAACCCAATGGATGGCGTCATTGTCGAAGATACCGGCCGGGTAGTGCCGCCCAAAGTTAGCGGTGAAAAAGGGCCGGGCAAATTAGAGTATGATTTGTGGAAAAATGGCTTCTCGCTGCTGGTCACTCAGAACCAGGATGGCTCCCCCGCCACCAGCGATGTGACCCCCAAGCTCAGCTCCGTAGACGGCGATATTCCCGACGAGTGGCTGGTGCAGGCCAATTACTGTAGAGACCTGGCCGACTGCGCCCAGCGCAAGAGTACCAACCAACTCTGCCTGGGGCACTACGCTTACAATGTAACCTTCAAAAGAACCCATTAATTAAGAAGCCGAGGGTGCTACCCTCGGCTTTTTTTGAGAAAAACATAGTTTCTCAACCACAGGAGTTACACGGTGAGATGCTCAAAACGCATGCTGAGTAGGCGTTAGCCGTATCGAAGCGGCGTTTTGAGCAGTTCGCACTCTTCGATACGCGCTCCACCTCGTTTCACGCTACTCAGGATGCTTCCTGCTAAGTCCTATCAATCAAAATTTGGCTTGCCAGATAGCCTTGCCGATGAAAAACGGTCCCAGGCTTTCCAGGTATTGCGAGGTTTGCTTGGTTTTGCGCATGGTCTGTACCACCGCCGAGAGAGGATACAACTCTGGCCCCAGTACCCCCACGACAAAATCGTTGTCGTTTTTGTCCAAGCCATGACAGGCCAGGCGAATATCATGGGCATAGCCAGCTTTGCCAAAGGTATGGCCGATGCCGCCATGTTCCATCAGCACCAGGCGCTGCTCCTGTTCCGGCAGTGTTTCAAAATTTTTGACGCGGCGCAGCGGATACCAGATAGCCCAGCGCATCTCCGGGTCGAGGACGCGGCGGCGGGGGCGGGTCAGCAGGGTAGCTTCCAGGTCTTGTTCATAGCCCACCGAGTAGGTACGCCCAAGCATGGTGTATTCCGGCTTGGGGGTCAGGCTAACAAAAGGCGGCCGGTTGAGCATCTGCCGCAACTCGCCCACAAAATAGTCCGGGTTTTCATGCATCGCCACGATAGCCACTCCCTGCGGGTCGTTGATGTCGGCGTAGAGAGCGCCGTCAAAGTGGGCTTGTTCCAGGGCTTCGATGAGCGTGCCGGTATTTTGACAGCCGCCGTAAACCAACACCTGCATAAACAGCCGGCGATTAAGAGAAATGGTCTCGCCGTTTTTATCTTTTCCTTTTTCGCTCAAATCGAGTTGAAATGACTCTTGGGTCATCAATCGCTCCTTTTGTCGGGTAAAATTTTACCGTTACTGCTCAGGCTCATGTCATTTCGAGACCGGAGGTCGAGAAATCTTCAAGGCGCAACCCATGAAAGTAAGGGGTCGGGGATTTCTCCCTGCGGTCGAAATGACATGACTGAGTAGTTACATTTTACCTTGATATTATCTTCACATCTTTGATAGCCACAAATCAGCAGGGGTCTGTTCCAAAGTTCGTGAAGTCCCCTTAGAAAATAGGAACTGAGGGAACTCATCGGAACTCGTAGGAACTACTGCTGAGTTCCCTGAGTTCCTACGAGTTCCCACGATTTTCATTATTGGTGGCGTGCCGTCGGTTCGTGAACACTCCTCTCTATGTTCCTCGCCTTACGCCTCTTCGCTTCCCTCCCCCAACCATTTTACTATTGCTTTTAACCCGGCAGTTGTGTTAAGCTTAGGCTAACATAGACTCTTCTTGTTCTTTAACAACCACCACCACCACGTTAGACGTTTCATCTTGCGTTTAGCGTCGTGACCAAGTCCGTCGCAATGACAGAGTTTAGGATACAGGTATCATGGATGATGAAGTGCGCGAGGCGCATCAAGAAGCCTTTGACCATATCATTTTGGGGTTAACTTTACTGGGTCTGGCCGGCAGCGGTCTCACCTTTATCCTGCTGGGGCCAACATCCCTCTGGTTTTTGCGGGCGATTGCCTTGTTGGCTGTCGTTTTGATTGCTTTTGTGCTCCGGCGGGCGGGTCAATTTGTGGTGGCGGTGTATGTGTTGGTGTTGGAACTAATCGGCCTGGTGGCCGGGGCGTTTCTGCAAACCGACGTTTTTACCAGTTTTATCCCCTATCTTTTTATTCCCATCATTATCATTGCCGGCTTAATTTTAAGCCCGCCAGTCACACTGGTGGCTGCGCTCTTTTCCATCGCCCTGGCCCTGCTGCTGGTGACGGCGACGGGCCAATTTACCTCGGCTAATTTGCTGGCGCTTTTGCCTCCTTTTGGCCTGCTGCTGTTGACTGCCATACTGGCCGCATTGAGCGGACGCTACGTGGCTAAAACTGACAATCGCCTGGCCGAAAGTAAAAAGCTGCTACGCGAGCGCACTTTGGAGCTACTCAGGGCTATGGAAGATGCCCAGCACCTGCAAAGCCAGGTGGAGGGCCTCAAAACCCAGCTTCTCGAAACCAAAACAGAAACGCAGCGCGCTTTTCAACTGACCACCCACCGTGATCAGCGCCTTTCCGGTTTGGTGGCGGGGGCGATTCAAGAATTGAAAACCTCGGTCGCCAAGCTGGAGCAGGCGGTTGAAGCCCTGGCCCAGACGTCGGCTGATTCGCCGGGCGATTTGCTGCCCGCAGCCTGGCGGCAGATTGACCTCCTGACCGGCTTGATTATCAACCTGGAGGAGATGGTCAAACTGGAACAGCCTGAGGTTCAGTTGGATGTTCAGCCGATTGACCTGACTCAACTCTTGGCTGAAACAGTGCAGGTTGCGGCCGGCCTGGCCCGTGATAAGCAGCTAGACCTGCGCTACAAGCCACCCGTCAGCCTGCCCCCCATCCCCGCCGACCCATCCCGGCTGCGACAAGCTTTGCTGCACCTCCTCAGCAATGCTGTAAAATTCACCGACCAGGGCATGGTCGAGGTTCAAACAGAAGTGACCGGCGCGGAAGTGGTTATTTTTATCTCCGATACCGGCATTGGCATGTCGAATGAAGAGTTAACGGCCATTTTTCAAAATTTCAGCCGGGGTCAAAATGCTCCGGCTAAACAACTTCCTGGGGCGGGTTTGGGGCTGTCCCTTAGCAAACGGATTATCGAACTGCATGGCGGCCGTTTGTGGGCCACCAGCGTGGTGGGGGTGGGTTCAACGTTTTGCCTGGCCCTGCCTCTGGAAGCAGCGAATGTGGAACAAACACTGGTGGCTTCACCCCTCCAGCGACCCCAAATAGCGGATATTGTGGCGGCGCTCCAGCAAAATAAGCCGGCGCAGCCGGTGGCCGCACCTGTGTCTAAACCTGCGCCAGCGGCGGGGGTCAAAGCGGTCCCTGACCGGCCCCAGGCCAATTTTAGCCCGGTGGCCCGCTTCAGCCCGGTCTACATCAACCGCTTTGGCGTGACTTTGCTGCTCCTGTTGCTGATAATTAGCAGCCTGGTTCTGGCTCTGGCGTTGATCAATAACCTCAGTCCCAGCCAGGCCCAAATAGCCCAAGTTACACCTATCACCTCACCGGTGAGCGTCACCAAAAGCGCCGCTCTGCCCAAAATTCCATCGCCCACCCGCACGCCGACTCCGCCTGCACCGACCGCTACCATCGCGGCTACCCCAATGCAGCCTCAACCCACCCCCACAGTTATTGGCGCGAGGCCGACTCATACTCCGGCTCAGGAGGAGTCCTTCCAGCAGCCTCTCTTGACTTCAACTTCCACGCCCAGTCCCACGCCTTCTCCCGCGGCCACTGCCACGTCGTCGCCCACCACACCGCCTACCATTACACCGACAGCCATCCCTACCGCCACCCCGACTGTCACTCCGCAGCCGGTCAACGTGACGGTTGTCCCTGCCGCCGCTCAACCGGCCAATCCCCCCGCGCCAGCTTTGCCCCTCGATCTGTCGGCCTATGCTGCCCTGGATAGCTTGGGCTTTGCCTCTGTGCCCCGCAGCCAATTGACCCTTACTTCCAACCCGGCGGCCAATAGTGGCTTGACCTGGCTGCCGGGCGCGTCGGGCTACCAGGCTCTTTTTTCAGATGCTCTCACTGGCGGCGACCGCGACCTTTATCTGACTTCTGTGGATGGTTCTGTGGTCAATCTGACGCAAAGCGCTGGCGATGACTTACAGCCCGCCGTTTCCCCCGATGGCCGCCGGATTGCCTTTAGCTCCGGGCGCAGCGGCAACCTGGATATTTACGTGATGGATGCCAACGGCAGCAACCTGACCCAACTGACCAGCAGCCGCGGCTTCGACGAGTGGCCGGCCTGGTCGCCCGATGGCGGCACCCTGGCTTTTGTCTCGGATCGAGCCGGCAATGTAGAAATCTACACGATCCCGGCTAATGGCGGCCCGGAGCAGCGCCTCACCGATCACCCCGCCGACGATTGGCCCGCCGTCTGGTCGCCCGATGGCCGTCGCCTGCTTTTTGCCAGCAACCGCGACGGCAACTGGAATTTGTTTTTGCTGGAACTGGCCGATGGAACCCTAACCCGCCTGACCAGCGACCCCGGCGACGAGCGCGAACCGGCCTGGTCGCCCGACGGCCGGACCCTGGCCTTTGCCCACTCCAGCGGCGACAACTGGAACATCTTCACCATCCCCGCCCCCTCGGCTGCCCCCGCCGAAATCCCTCGCAGCCAGTGGACCCAAATGACCACTTCCTCGCGGGATGAGCGCTATCCTACCTGGCTGCCGTAGAGCTAACGGCAGTTATCCTCAGATTGACCACTTAGGTTAAACTATGTTGGGTGCTAGTTTCTCTTTTTTACCCTTGCACTTTGTTCACATTTGTGCTAACATATTCGAGTGCGGACCATCAATTTCTACCGAACTGAAAGCGGAGATTGCCCGCTTGAAGAATTCCTCGACTCCTTACCCAGTAAGCAGGCTCAAAAAGTCGCCTGGGTTCTCCGCCTGATTGAAGAGTTTGACCTGGTCCCCGGTCAATATTTTGAAAAATTGGTCAACACGGAAGATATTTGGGAAGTACGAGTCCAATTTGGTGGAGATATTTTTCGCTTACTTGGTTTTTTCGCCGGTTCCTCTTTGCTAATCCTGACCAATGGTTTTGCTAAAAAGAGCCAGAAAACACCTCGGCAGGAAATTGATTTGGCTACCCGGCGCAAAAATGAGTATTTATCACGACAGAGGAAAAAATGAGTGACGTCAGTCGATATATAGAAAAACGAATGAAGGCAGACGCGGACTTTGCGGTAGGGTTTGAGCTAGGCTACGCCAATTTCAAAATTGGGGTGGTATTGCGTCAGGCGCGAGAAGCGGCGGGGTTAACCCAGGAAGAAGTCGCTCAACGGTTAAATACGACGAAATCGGCTATCTCGCGGATAGAAAACCATGCCGATGATGTGCGTCTGTCCACTTTGAAACGGTATGCGGAAGCAGTAGGGGCTAATCTGCAAATCAGGTTGGCGCGTACTGCTTAAAACCCCTCGGCTGTGCCCGCCGAAATGCCCCGATTAGTGAACTCCAATGACCACTTCCTTGCGGGATGAGCGCTATCCTGCCTGGCTGTCGTAAGGAATAACAGCAATATCCTCAATCTGAAACTCATAAATTAGATAATAACGTTTGACAGGATTACCGTCAAACGTTATTATTTATGAGTGATAAGAAGTTTTGCCGATAAAGAAACTGAAAAGATATTCAAACGTTACTTCTCCCGTAAGTTGCCGCCAGAAATTCAGCACATCGCCCGTTTGAAATTGGAAATCTTGGACGCGGCTGAAGTTTTGCAAGATCTACGGATTCCTCCCTCCAATCGTCTGGAAAAATTATCAGGGGATCGAGCTAATCAGTATAGTATTCGGATCAACAAACAGTGGCGGATTTGTTTTGAATGGCGAGAAAGTTACGCTGAAAATGTGGAGATAGTAGATTATCATGGTTAGGGAGAACAATATGGAAGAGAGATTAGCCCCAATTCATCCCGGCGAGATATTGTTAGAAGAATTTCTAAAACCGTTAGCCATAAGTCAATACCGTCTGGCCAAAGATATAAATGTACCAGCTCGGCGGATCAATGAAATTGTTTTGGGCAAACGAGCGATCAGCCCGGATACAGCCTTAAGATTATCAAAATATTTTGGGCTATCGGAACGGTTCTGGATTAATCTCCAAACCCGTTATGATCTGGAGAAGGAAAAGGACAAGTTACAGGATCGCTTGGAAAAAGAAGTGGTCGTTTACGCGGCGGCATAATGCGGAGTAGCCTTGCAAGATGAATGGTATCCTTTCTGGTTGCTGTAGCACAGACGGCTAGGTTACTTTAGGTGTTAGTATGTCAGTAGATTGGGGAGTTGTACCAATTGTTCCAGAAGCCTATGAATGGCTTCAAGAAGCTGGATATAATATTTCCGGTCTCCAGAGCCGTTTTCCTACATTAGAGGAAATGCTACTCGTATTAGAATCTTTTAATGATTCGTTGCCTATAACAAGAAGTAATTATTCTGACGATAGTTGGACACTAACAGTTGGGACAAGTGAATCATCACAATATGCCTGTATTTTGGGTAGTGTCCAAGGGGATGGTTTATTTCATTTCCATTTCTTCGGCAGTAATTGTCAAGAGGAGACGATGATAGAAATAATGAAACGACTGGCACCTCTCTGTGGACCATTGACCCTTTACGAATCAATTGCAGCAACACCAATTGTTGTAACCAAGGATTTAGAGGTGCCAGTAGCCCTTGAAGAATGGCACATTCGTATCAAACAAAACTACTCGGAGTTTGACAACCATCAGAGTGGCTATTGAGGTAAAGTAGGGGAATAAGTTGTTTATCGGGGGAGAGGAAGTGGAATTATGAACATCACGCCGGTTGTTGAAATCAAAGGCCGTTAACCAGGGCAACCCTTGCTCAAAACCGTAAAAATCCCCCTTACGCTTACCTTTTCACCTGCCCGCCTCTTCCTCCTCTTCACCCTGTGGGCCTTAATCCTGACCTACCCCCTACCCCTGCGCCTCTTTAACCACATTCCTCGCGGCAGTGAAGAGGCGGCGACCGTTCCTTTTTTCAACCTGTGGACCTTGCAATGGAATATTGACCAGCAGGTGCAAGGCTATCCCCGCTACTGGGATGCTCCCATTTTTGCCCCGGATAAGGGCGCTTTCGCCTTTTCGGAACCCCAGCCGTTGAGCGCGCTGCTGGCCGCCCCGTTGTGGCTGGCCTTCCGCTCGCCCGCTGTGGGCTATAATGGTGTGGTCATTTTATTTTTGACCCTCAACGGCTGGTTTGCCTTTTGGTTGCTGCGCCAGTGGGGCGTGTCGCCGCTGTCCAGCCTCTTGACCGGACTGTTCATGCAATCCCTCCCCTTTGTGGCTCAAGAAATGGGCGTACTGCAACTCATCGCCCTTTTTGGCTTCTTGTGGTCGCTGCTTTTTCTCAACCGTTTCCTCTCTCTCCCCCCGCGTCCCCGCCTCCTCGCCTCCTCGCCTCCTCTCTGGCAAACTAACCTTTGCTTGGCGTTGGGTACACCTATCACCTTTCTCACCTGCGGCTACTACGGCCTGTTCAGCCTCTTTTTTCTGCCCCTGGCCTTTGTGTTTCAACTCCGGCGCGAGCATTTGAACCTGAAAACAATAGGCTGGCTTGTGGCTGTTGCTTTACTGGCCGCAGCCCTGACCGGCCCTTTTTTGTGGTCGCAGCAGCAGCGCCTGGCCGAGCACCACTTCAGCCGCAGCGCCCAAACCATCGAGGCCAATTCGGCCAAGCTGGAGTATTACCGTAACTTTCTGGATTATCATTTGTTGTACGGCCAAATTTTGGGTTTAAAATCGGGGCAGGGACAGCGCCTGTTCCCTGGTCTGGGGTTGCTAATCCTGGCCGGGCTGGGTCTTTTTGGCCGGCAGAACCGGCGGGTCAAACTTTATCTGATTTTGGCCGCAACCCTGGCTCTGCTGCTATCGCTGGGGCTGCGGCTGAACATGGGGGGAGTCCAACCCTATCAATGGGTGCGAGATTTTGTGCCCGGCTTTGCCCAACTCCGCAGCCCCTTTCGGTTTGCGATGCTGGTCCAGCTTCATCTGGCCCTCCTGGCCGGTTTTGGCCTGGATAACTTGCGACGTTGGCTCATGGTTCTCGCCCCGGCTTCCCCAGGAATCGAGAGGGATGCCGGTCTACGGTCTTCGGTCTTCGGTCGCTCTTTCCAGTTAGGCTTCGCTGCACTGGCCCTCTTCGAACTGCTGGCCTGGCCGCTGCCCTTGCAGGAGCTACCCCGCCAAACAGAACCCCTGCCCTGGCAGGTCTGGTTGAACCAGCAACAGGATACAGCGCCTTTGAATATCGTTGTTTTGCCTTTCGCCCAAAGCAGCAAGGTGGAAGATTTTGAACCCACCACGCGCTGGATGCTGGCTAACCGCTATTTTCAAGGAGCCGTGCTCAACGGTTATTCCGGCTTTTTCCCCTCGGATCACGGCCGTGTGCGTGATGAAATGCTCAAATTTCCCGCCGAAGCCGCCTTGCAACTACTGCGGCAAAAGAGCATCGAATACGTGGTGGTTTATCACACCCTGCCCGCTGCCCCCCCCCTCGAACAGATGACTGCTTATTTACCCCTGGTCTATTATGATAAAGTCAACGATGTTGCTGTTTATGCCGTTCCCAAGTAAGGGGAGATCGGAGATTCTCCAATCTCCAATCTCCTTCCTCCGAAAACACTCTTCCCATTCCTAAAATTTAACACATTGTGGTAAAATCAGAGAGAACGGTTGTTATGTCAAAAGGGGTTGGATGATGGATTTAAAAGAGGCCGAGGCTATTCAGAAATTAATCCCGCTGCTCCAAAACCACGAGGCGTTTGTCAAATCAAATTTTCCGTCTGAACTGGTTCCCGAATTTGCCCAGCGCGCCGATATTGAGTTTGCCTGGCAAGGCAGTCAGGTCATTAAGCAAGGGGATGAAGATAAAAGATTCTTTGTGGTTATTAGCGGAGAACTCAGGGTCGTTGATGCCAACAACAACAATCGGCTGCTCAATTACCTGCACCCCGGTGATATTTTTGGGATGCGAGGGATGCTCAGAAATTCTCCCCGGGCCGCTACTGTCGAAGTTATCAGCGACGCCGTTTTGGCGGTTTTTGATTTCGATGACTGGAACTGGCTCATCGGTCAAGAACCTAAAATTGGTGAATACTTTGAAAGCATCGAGCGCCGCTATGATGACCAGGCCGAAGCTGCCTTTCCCGGTTTAAATTTACAGGCCGATGAAGTGATTGTCCGGGCGGTCAAACGCCATTTTCTGGCCTTTATGGCTACGCTGAGTTGGCCTATTGTTATTTTGATTGTTCCGGTGCTGTTTCTTATCGGGACGGAATTGATGGGCATTTCGCTGGTTTCAACCTTCACCGACCCGCTGGCCTTGTTGATTATTGTCCCCTTTGTGGCGCTGGCCGCCCTGGTGATCCTGTACAATTATTTTGATTGGCGCAATGATGATCTGATCATCACTACCAAACGAGTCATCCACATGGAACGGGTTCTCTTTTTGGGCGAGGAACGGTTTGAAGTCCCCTTAACCCAGGTTCAAAATGTCACCGTTATTCAACATGGCTGGCTAGATTTATTTTTTGATGTGGACGACATTGAGATAAAAACAGCCGCCGCCGGCACCCTTATCGTTGATAACGTGGCCGCCGCCCAGGAGTTGAGCCGGATCATTCTGACCGAGCAGCTCCGGGCCAAAGGGCGGGCCGCAGCTGACGATACTGCGGCGGTGCGCCGGCAAATCAACGAGCGCCTGGAAAAGAACGTTTTAGCCCAGCCCCAGGCCGGCGCGCCCGCCCCCAAAGTTGTGCCTGCCTCAAGCGGTATTTCTTTACCCACTATCACCATGCCTAATATCAGAACCAACTACTTCTGGCCGAGCATCCGCGAAGTGACCAAAATTAAAGGCGAAGAAGGTATTATGTGGCGTAAACATTACTATATTTTGCTCCAGCATATCTTTTTGCCAACCCTGGCCATTATCATTAGCCTTTATCTGCTTATGACCGCTCTGGCTAACCTGCCGTATTTGGATTATCTGGAAGGAGGGGGCTGGATTATTGAATTGATTTTAGTTCTGGCTGTGCTGGGCAGCCTGTTCTGGTATGTGTGGGAGTATGACGACTGGCGGCGCGATGTTTATATTGTGACCAATACCAAAATCATTGACGTGGAGAGCAGTTCGTTTCGACTCAGAGGGGAACAACTGCGTGAGGGCAGCTTCGACAGCATCCAGAATATTACCTATATCATTCCGAACTTTTTTTACAAACTGCTAAATTTGGGCGATGTGGTGATTGAAACTGCCGGGGCCGGCAAAACTTTTACCTTTAATCGCGTCCTCAACCCCAGTTCCGTTCAAGCCGAGGTTTTTCGGCGGTGGGATGCTTACCAGCAGCGCAAACGGGATAAACAGCGCGATGACACCACTAAACAAATTTTATCCGTCCTGGGCGAGTATCACGACCTGACCCACCCCCCGGCCTCATCTAATCAGCCGGCCAAATAACCCGGTGGGCTAAAAACAAACAGGGGCGGGATTATTCCCGCCCCTGATTTTAATTTTATAGGAGTGTTTACAAACCTGTGGCGCGCCACCAGCGACGAAAAACCCTCACCCCGTCGCTGACGCGACTCCCCTCTCCCACCGGGAGAGGGGCTGGGGGTGAGGGTTATTCTATTCAGCCCCGGCCGGCGCTTCCGCCGGTGGCGTTGGCGGAGAGCTTCTTCGACGGGCTTTGTAACGCTTCCACCAGGCCCGAATAGCCCAGATGACCAACACTACCGGAATAAGGAAAACTATCAGCAACGGCAGGACAAAAATCACCAGCCAGATGGTCACGTTAACCAATCCTTGCAGGGCTAACACCAGGGCTTGCACCGCCTCTTTAGCTACGCCCTGCGGCTCCCACCCGGCTACACTGACCGGCTGAGACAACACATCGGGAATGAGATCAATGGTGATGGTTGACAGAGCCGCCTTGTTGGCCAGATAGCGCAGCCGGCCTTCGATTTCCTCAATCTGGCCGCGCACCCCGGTCAACTCGCGGTAGACTTCCAGAATGTCACTGGTGCTGCCGACCCGTTGGCGTTCTTCCAGCAGTTGCTGCAAGGCCTTCTCGGTCACTTCCAGGTTGGCTTTGCGGGCCTGCAAGTCGGTAAACTCTTCGCTCACATCCTCGGTCCCGGAATTTTCCGATTCGACCCGCACGGCCAGCGCCCGCAGTTTTTCCAGCGTATCCAGATAGCTCTCCGCCGGCACGCGAATGGTGATGCTGCCGCGCGGTACCCCCCCGGCCTGGTAAACATTCGAGGCCGAAACGTAGCCGCCCTGCTCCTGAGCCAGCCCGGTGATGGCCGTCATCGCTTCGCGGGTATCCTGGACCACCAGCGAGATATTGCCGGTGTAAATAATTATCCGCGATTCTTGCGGCTGAGCGGCGGCGTACAAAATCTGCTCAATCGGCTCAATCCGCCCCGAATAGTCTGCGCGCGCCTCCACCGGCGCAGATGAAGGGGCTTCGGCGGCGCCAACTTCTGCCGCACTTGGAGGCGCAGGCGCATAGGCGGCGGTCTGCTCCGGGGCGCGGTTCGCTGCTCCACAGGCAGTTAGCATGGTAAAAAGCAAAAAAAACAGGGCCAAATAAGAAATTGGATTACAAGTTGAACGGGTCTTCATCAAAACCTCCATCCTTTGGACTAAAATAAAAAACTCTCACGCTTAGTAGACGTGAGAGTTGTCACTTTAGTTCCTTACCAGCCAAAAGCCAGCCGGTTCCATAACCGGGCTGGAAAATCATAGGCTTTCATCTTTTCCTGGGTCACGCTGACCGGGTAAGAGGTGCGCCGGTATTCAAAAGAGCGGGCGTCAATATCCAAAATTCCATAAGCGGCCCTGGCGTCGCCATCACGGGGTTGGCCGACGCTGCCGGGGTTGATAATCAGCCGCCGCTCGCCCAGGCGCATGGGGCCGTTGTTAAAATCCGCCGCCAGAGGTTCGCACATGGCGTTGGCTTGCAGCGCCTCTTGAAAAATAACCGGGCTGTGGGTGTGTCCCACAAAACAGTAGGGCGTGTTAAACTGTTTAAAGTTGGGCTGGGCAATGGTCGGCGAGAGGATGTACTCCCAAATCGGGTGGCGCGGGCTGCCATGCACCAGGGTATACAGTTTTTCTTCAACCAGGGCAATGGGTAGATTATCCAGGTAATCCCGCACTTTGTCGGTCAACTGCTCGCGGGTCCACAGCGAAGCAAAGCGGGCGTCGGGGTTAAAATCGTCAATATCCAGCTTGCCCAATACCGCCCAATCGTGGTTGCCGGCAATACACAGGTGGTCAAGGGTTAAAAGCAGTTCGACACATTCATTGGGGTCTGGCCCGTAGCCGACCATATCCCCCAAACACCATACCTTATCGTACAAACCCTTGGCATCTTCAAGGACGGATTCAAAAGCGGCGAGGTTGGCGTGAATATCTGAGATGAGGAGATAGCGCATAGAAAATCCTTTTAATCAAAATCTGGTGGTATCATACCATAAGTTAGATAAATCTGCCAAAGGCTTTGTACCTCTCCAATAATGGGGGTATAATGCTGGCAAGGAGTCCCTGTTCGTGCCGCCCATTCTTGAACCCAACACCCTGGATTTTATCAGCCACAGCGAAGCGCAAACCCGCCGGTTGGGGGCGCGCCTGGCGGCCTATCTCAAGCCGGGCGATGTGCTGGCCCTGGTGGGCGATTTGGGCAGCGGCAAGACTCGCTGGGTGCAGGGGGTCTGCGCCGGGCTGAGCGTCACCGAGCCGGTGATTTCACCCACCTTTACCCTGGTCAACGAATACCAGGGACTTTACCCGGTCTATCACATTGACCTGTACCGTTTGGCCGATGCCGCCGAAACGGCCACTTTTGGCCTGGAAGATTATTTGTACGGCGCCGGCATCACCATCATCGAGTGGGCCGACCGGGTTACGGCTTTGCTACCTGGCGATTACCTGACGGTTGAACTGCATCACTTGGAGGACACCAAGCGTCGGGTTATCCTACGCCCGCATGGTCAGCGTTTTTTGAGGCTGCTTGAGACCTTTAAACAAGCTACCTTTGCCCAGCAACGCCAGCCGTAAATTATTATTCTAATTTTGTAACTGCTCAGCCATGTCATCCTTCGACAGGCTCAGGACAGGTTTCGACCGTAGGGAGAAATCCCCGATACTTTACTTTTACATGTTGCGCCCTGGAGATTTCTCGCTCCTTCGTCGCTCGAAATGACATGAGTCTGAGTAGTAACCTAATTTTGCCCTATTTTGCGGGCGAATCCAATAGGTAAAAAGCCCTGTCGAAAGGAATAAACGAATGGCGAATGGCGAATAATTTTTATTCGCCATTCGCTCATTCGCCATTCGATTTATGATTCTCGCCATTGACACCGCCACCCAATACGCCGGCCTGGCTTTGTACAACCAGGATGGCGTGCTGGCCGAAGAAAGCTGGTTTTCCGGCCGTAACCACACCATCGAGGTGATGCCCCGGCTGGTCCGCATGCTGGCCCAGGCCAATCTCAAAGTTGCCGATTTAACCGCGCTGGCCGTATCGCTGGGGCCGGGTTCCTTTACCGGGGTGCGGATTGCTCTGTCTATTGCCAAAGGCTTAGCGTTGCCCCACAAGCTGCCGGTCATCGGCGTCTCCACCCTCGAAATAGCCGCTTACCCGTTGCAGTTCCAAAATCTGCCTATCTGGGTGATTCTTCAAGCCGGGCGAGGCCGGATCATTACCGCCTGTTTCGGCCAGGGCGAAGAGGGGTGGCAATTTCTGATCGAGCCTCATTTGACCACGGTCGAAACCCTGACCGGGCAGATCAACCAGCCGGCTATCTGCACCGGCGAGATTGACGCGCAAGCGGCCCAGGTCTTGCAGCGGGGTTCGGACCACAGAGCGTTGATTGCCTCTCCGGCCACTCGCCTGCGCCGCGCTGGCTATCTGGCCGAAATTGCCGCTCAACGGCTGGAAGCCGGCGATCAGGACGACCCCGACGCCCTGGCTCCCATTTATCTCCCCTCGCCCTCGGTGAGCGCCTCGTGACCGAGCAGTTGGTTTTGCCCTTTACAATTGAACCGATGACTTTAGCCGACCTGCCCGCCGTCGTCGCTATCGAGCGCGCCTCCTACTCCATGAACTGGCCCATGCGCGCCTTTGAATACGAACTCCAGCACAACCAATTTGCCCACTATTTTGTCCTCCGCACTTTTTTGTCTCATCCTCCCTTCAACCTCTCATCTTTAGCAGCGCCCGACAAATCTCAACCCGGTCCCCGGTCCCCGGTCCCCGGTCTCGCCTCCACCGACATGCCTGTTATTATTGGATTGGCCGGTTTCTGGCTCATGGCCGACGAAGCCCACATCAGCACCATCGCCATTCACCCCGACTGGCGCGGCCTGGGCCTGGGTGAATGGCTGTTGTTACATCTGCTCGATGCTGCTCAGACATTGGGCGCAGCCATAGCTACGCTGGAGGTGCGTCCTTCCAACCATACTGCCTTGGCCCTGTACCAAAAATACAGGTTTGAGCAGGTGGGCCGGCGCCCCCGCTACTACAGCGACAATGACGAAGATGCCCTTATTTTAACCACACCGGCGCTGGCCCTGCCGGATTACCAGGCAATGCTTGCCCAACACAAGGTTGCGCTTTTCCAACGCTTGGTTAAAATTTAAGCTAATCTTCTCAATAATTCGGGGTAGGGGCACGGCCTTGCGCCTGCCCCACGGGGCGACCGCAAGGGTTCGCCTCTACATATTGAGAAGATACATTTAAGCTATGTCGAACAAATTTATCGAGTTTCAAAATCAAGTTGAAGCCGTCAAAGCTCGCTGCGCCAGCGGCGAAATCGGCGAAGCCGAACGCGACGCCGCCCTGCGCCAGATGCGCCTGCAAGATGAAGCCTGGGGCGATGTCTGGATGCTTAGCCCCAAAGGTGACTGGTTTCGCAAAGCCAAAGGCAGCGACAGTTGGGTGCGTGATTATCCCCTGCCGCTGATTGATCCGGCCACGCTGCCGACTGTACCACAGATGAATTTGCGCCAGGTTGCCCGCGCAGTACACGATTGCGCCCGCTGCCCGCTTCACCAGGGCCGCGCCCGCGCGGTGCCCGGCGAGGGACCGGCCAACGCCGAGATTATGTTCATCGGCGAGGGGCCGGGCTTCAACGAAGACAAGCAGGGCCGGCCTTTTGTCGGCGCGGCGGGTCAATTTTTAGAGGAACTGCTGCACGGCATCGGCTTCAAGCGCGAAGACGTTTTTATTACCAATGTGGTCAAGTGCCGCCCGCCCAACAACCGCGACCCCGAAGCCGACGAGTTGGCCGCCTGCAAAGGCTATCTCGACCGGCAGGTGGAACTGATTGACCCCAAAGTGATTGTGACTCTGGGCCGCTTCTCCATGTACCGCTACTTCCCCGGCGCATCCATCACCAAAATTCACGGCCAGGCCCAACGAGTCGGCCAGCGGCTGATTGTGCCCATGTTTCACCCGGCGGCGGCGCTGCACCAACCCAAATGGCGGCCCCTGTTGATTGAAGATTTCCAGAAGCTGCCCCAATTCATCAAAGAAGCCGCTGCTTTTAGCCAGCCCAAAGAAGCAGATGTGTCGAGTGCAACGCAGTTGAATCTATTTTGACTGCGATTAACCCAGCGGAGGTTCAAAACTTGATTTATGGCAGATCAAGGAAGTGACTCAAAGTCCACCGGCACAAACCAGGTTCTCCTGGCCGTGCGCCTCGGCTGGCTGACGGTAGAAACCTTTGGCCGGCTGCGCCGTTATGCCCGCTCCGGCTACCACCTGCCGGAGCTGCAAGGCGACGCCAGCCAGCGTTTTGATTTCAGCGACCGCTCCTTGAGCGAACACGACGAACTGTTTTTTGCGGTAGACCAACTCCATCGCACGGCAGCCCGGCTCAAAACCGAATTGCCGCCCTGCCCCCTGCCTGCTCAAGCAGCCCTGGTCCAACTGCTGGCCGGGGGCATTGACCTCAACCGCTGCCAGGGTGAACTGGACGAGTGGAGCCGCCAGGTCTGGACCACCCTCAGCACCGAAGACGAGCTGACCGGGCGCGGCTTCACCTATGGCGGCAGCTTGGCCGATACTTATTGGCACGCCGATGTACTGGGGCCTGATCGCTTTGCCCAACTGCTCCGGCCGCCGCGTTTAGAATACCTGGCCGCCCGTTTCGACAGCATCGCCAATCATTTGCCTGAGCATGTGGCCCGAGTGTTGCACCATACCCTGTATAAATTGCGGGATGAGGGCCGGCTTGAAAAGCTGGATGCCGGCGGCAAAAAACAGGCGCTCGAGCGGCTGGAATCGCAGGCCAAAGTTTGGCATGACCTGCTTTTTGGCAGCCGCAGCGCCGACAGCTACCTGTTGGCTTCTGACCACCGCTGGATAACCCTGGGGGCGCTGGGTGTGACCCTGGCCCTGGCCCTGGCGATTGTCTTCGGAGTCTGGCTGTCGGCGCTAACTATGTCCAGAGTGGGCATGACCGCTCTGCCCACCGAAATCGGCCAGGCCAGCTTCAGCGAGTGGCTGGACTGGCAGAAATGGTCAACCCTGCTGGCTACCCTATCTTCGATGGTAGTGTTGTTCACCGGGCTGGTGACTAACGTTTCTGGCTGGATTATCGCCATTTACCAGCGCCTTAAAGGTTGGTTGAAACTCCTTTTTATTTATCACCGCACCTCAAGAATTTAACGAGAGCGTTCGGAAACTGCTTCGTCCGTCTCGCCCGCCCTGGCATGAACTGCCAGGGCTACTTAACCGCGCCGGGTGAACCCGGCTTTAGCCCGATTCATCGGGCGCTGTTTCATAGTCCGGCGACTTCATCGCCGGACGAGCGCCGGTGGCAAAGTTGCCTCTGGGGTTTCCGAACGCTCTTTTTAACCACAAAGACGCAGAGACACGGAGAAATTTTAAAAACCTCAGTCTCTCTGTGCCTCTGTGGTAAAACCTCTTTGGCCGAAGCGTCTTGTCCTGATTAGGGTAACAAGGCCTATTGCGAAACGGCTAAAATCAGTGTAATTTGGTCTATAGACTCCCTATTATCTCATTGATTGCATCTTTTGCTGACCGAAGACCGGGGACCGAAGACCGGGTATTTGTCCACTTGGCGTGTCTCCCGTCCCCGGTCTATTTTCTTAAGGAGACCCGATGATGACCGTCGCCCTTCTCCCTGCCTTGGCCGCCTACATCCCCCGCGACCGGGTGGAGCACATCCTCCGGCCCGACACGCCGCTGCCGGAAGAGGGTGTGGCTCTGATTGCCGACATCTCCGGCTTTACCCCGCTGACCGAAGCGCTGACCCAGGGCCTCAGCCCCGACCAGGGGGCGGAAGAGTTGACCCGCGCCCTCAGCGGCGTCTTCACCCCGCTCATTGCCGAAATTGACGCCTTTCGCGGCAGCGTCATCAAATTTGGCGGCGACGCCCTGATTGTCTGGTATCCCCGCGAGCGTGGGGTGCGGCGGGCGGCGGTCATCCGCCGGGCGCTGACCTCGGCCTGGCGCATGCAGCAGGCCATCCAACTTCACGGCCAGGTGCCGACGCCCATCGGCATTGTCACCCTGAAAATGAAAATTGGCCTGACCTACGGCCCGATCAAACGCTTCAACCTGGGCCTGTCCCAATACGGCTATGAGGACGTGTTGGGCGGCGCGACGCTGGACCGCATGGCCGAGGCCGAACACCACGCCAATTCGGGCGATATTATGCTCGACCGGGCCACTCTGGCCGCCCTACCCGAAGCCGTGACCGTCAGCGAGTGGCGCGATGATTTTGCCGCAGTAGGCCGCTTATTGCGTCCGGCCCGGCCCAAACCCTGGCCTCTCCTGGCCTGGCCGCCGGCAGAGGAAAGCATGCTGGTCGAGCGGCTGGCGGCTTACGTACCGCCCCAAATTTACGAAACTTTGGCTGCCGGCCGCGCTCAGGTGGCCGAACTCAAGCCGGTGGTCAGCTTGTTTGTACAGTTTCACGGCCTGGATTACGATGCCGACCCGGAGGTTGGCTCTAAGTTGCAAACCTATTTCAGCACCGCTCAGCAAGCGGCAGCCCGGTATGGGGGGCGGGTCAACCGGCTCATCACCGGCGATAAGGGCAGCCTGATCCACGTCATCTTTGGCGCGCCGCGGGCCGTAGAAGAGCAGGAAGCGCGGGCTATTCGCTGCGCCCTGGATTTGCAGGCCGAGTGCGGCGGTCTGCCTTTTATCGCCATGCAGCGGATCGGTGTGACCAGCGGACGGGTCTTTGCCGGGCCGATTGGCTCACCCAACCGCCACGACTACACCACCATGGGTGACTCGATCAACCTGTCGGCCCGGCTGATGCAAAATGCCGCCGATGACCAAATTCTGCTGGAAAAGGGGGTGCGGGACGCGCTGGGACCGGAATTTGAGCTGGCCGATTTGGGAACGATTCGGGTCAAAGGCAAAGCCCAGCCCATCCCCGTGTTTGCTGCGCTGGCAGTGCGAACCGGCCTGGGCGAGATGGAGACGCGCCGCTTCCGGCGGGTCAGGCCGATTTTTGGCCGCGAGCGTGAACTGGCCCAACTGCAACTGAGCCTGGAAAAACTGGCCGCCGGTCAGGGGGGAGTCATCACCCTGATTGGCGAGGTGGGCATGGGCAAAACCCACTTTCTCGATTTTCTGCGCCTCCGCACCGAAACCCAGACGGCCTGGGCCGGCGGCATCAGCCTGGCTTACGGTTCGGCCCTCAGCGGCTACCTGTTCATCAGCGTGCTGCGCGACCTGATGGACCTGCCCCCCGCGGCCGGGCCAGACGAATCCAGCCGGCATCTGCGGCTCTTTTGCGCCGACTTGTTTGGACCAGCGCGGCTGGAAGCCACCTATCCCTACCTGGCCCGCTTTATGGGCTTGCCCCTCGATGACGAGTTGGCCCGCCGGTTGGAAGGGCTTTCGGGCGAAAGTTTTCGCTGGCAGCTTTTTGAAGTAACCCGCGATTTGCTGACTCAGCTTTCGCGCCGCCATGCCCTGGCCCTGGCCCTGGATGATTTGCAGTGGGCCGACCCAACCTCGCTGCAACTCATCGAAACCATTCTGCCCCTGACCACCCGCCAGCCGATCGTCCTGCTGTTAGCCATGCGCCCGGAGCGCGACAGCCGGGTGTGGGCGCTGCGCCAATTTCTGCTGGAGCAGCCCGATTCGCCCGAACTGCTGGACCTGACCCTCGACAGCCTGGAGCCGGCTTCGGCGGCGGCGCTGGTGGCCCACACTGCCCCCGATTTGCCGGAGCGCCTCGTCGTTTACTTGGTCGAGAAGAGCGGCGGGAATCCCCTGTTTTTGGTCGAGATGGTCCGCTCCCTGCGCAGCCAGGGTCTCCTGTCCGGCGACGTTGATCTGGACGAAATAACCCCCGAATCGCTCAACATCCCCGATTCGGTGCATGGCTTATTATTGGCCCAAATTGACCGCCTGGCCGTCGAAGCCCGTCACACCCTGCAAATGGCTTCGGTGATTGGCGAGACCTTTTTTACCCAGGTCTTGGCCGTGCTGACCGCCGGGGAGGAGAATTTGTCGCGCCAGATGGCCACCCTGGAAGCCGACCGCTACGTGCTGCCCGGCGAAGCGACCGACCTCGGTCCCTCTTACGCCTTTCGCCACAGCCTGATCCAGGAAAGCGCCTATAGCACCCTGCTCTACGAGCGCCGCCGGGCCTACCATCGCCAGGTGGCCGAGGCGCTGGAACACTTTTTCCCAGGCCGCATCGCCGAGCAGTCCGGGCTGCTGGCCTACCACTACGAGCGGGCCAGCGATTTTGAGCAGGCCATCTACTACCACCTCCAAACCGCCGACCAGGCCCGCCTGCTCTACGCCAACGAAGAAGCTGAGATGCTGTACCAGCGCGTTTTGAAGCTGCTCGACGAGCAGGAAGCCGCCGGCGGCTCCCCTAACCTGGAACGCCGGGCCAAAACCTATCTCAAACTGGCCCAGGTGCGGGCCAATCGGCTGGATTTTGAGGGGGCGCAGGAGTTTTATGATCGGGCGTTTGGGTTGTTGGAGCAGGTGGAGCGTGAAGCTCCGCTAAACCCAGGTAATGGGCGAGTTTTTCGTTGGGGCGTCTATGAACACGGCCCCATGACCCTTGACCCTGCCCTTAGCCAGGTTACGGATGAAGCCGAGGATGTGATCAACAATCTCTTCGAAGGATTGGTGGAGTTGGATTCTGAACTTAATGTAATTCCGGCGTTGGCCCGACGTTGGCAGGTAGAACTGGAAGGACGGCGTTATCGCTTTGAACTACGTCCCAACCTGGCCTGGAGCGACGGAACACCTCTCACTGCGGGCGACTTTGTTTTTGCCTGGCGGCGAAACCTCCAGCCCGATACCGGCGCGGGCCTGGCTCATTTGCTTTATGGGGTTCAGGGAGCTGAAGATTTTCACACAGGTCGGAATAACGACGCAGCTTCGCTAGGCATCAGGGCCTTAGACGACGCTACTTTGGAGATCACTTTAGATATCCCGATTGCTCACTTCCCCTATTTGCTAGCCAGTTCTATCACCTATCCTCAACCCGCGCATGCCATCAATGCCAACGCCGACTCATGGGATCAACCGGAGCAACTGGTTTGTAACGGACCTTTCAAATTTGGCAGCCGTCAGGAAGGCCAGGATTTATACCTGGAGCGAAATTCTTTCTATCACGGTCTGGTTGCCGGTAATGTTGAAAAAATTGCCCTGCCATTTATCGAACCGAGTTTGGCTGAATACACGGCTAATAGGGTGGATTGGTGCCGGGTTGAAGATCGGGCCGATACCCTGGTTCGCTATCCTCAAGAAACATTTTTGGCGCAATATCTGGCTACCTATTTCTTGGGCTTTGCCTGCCGGTTTCCTCCTTTTCATAACCCGCTGGTGCGGCAAGCTTTTGCGCAAAGTATTGATCGTCCGGCCTTGGTCAGAGAAGTTTGGTCAAATGTTCAGAGACCGGCCCTGGGTGGAGTCGTGCCGCCCGGTATTCCCGGTCATTCGCCCGAAATCGCGCTGTCGTTTGATCCGGCGGCAGCCCGTGATTTGCTACAGCAGGCCGGTTTTGGCTCGGGAACTGAATTACCTGAACTTACCCTGGGCGCATTGGCCGATTTTGGCTCTTTACCGGCTTACCTTCAGGCTGCCTGGCGTGAGCATCTGGGGATAAATGTGCAACTTGCTACCGATCTGTCCGCTGAGGAAATCGCGAGCAGGATGCGCCAGAATGTTATTCAAGTTATGCTTTTGGGTTATGAGATTGATTATCCTGACCCCGACAGTATTTTGCGTGGCTTTTTTCACAGCAGCAGTTCGCTCAATTGTCTGGGCTGGCAAAATTCGGCTTTTGACCAATGGGTTGAACGGGCCGCCGCTTCAACCAACCAAGCCGAGCGGTTGAATTTTTATCATCAGGCTGATCGCATCCTGGTAGCCCAAGATGCAGCCATTGTTCCGCTATATTATCAACAAGCGTATGGTTTGCTGCGGTCCCCCTTCAAACTGGAAGGCGCCGGCAAGATTTTGCGCGGAGGTACTTTTAAGTTCAAAAATATTCGTGTTGCCTGAACTGTTGAAGCTGGCTATTTTTTCAATACTATCGGCAAGAACAATCTTTTATCCAGCAGCACTACCGTGCCGGTGAGATGCAGATTGTTATTTACAAGCGCTGTATTATTATTGATAAGCGTATTCTCCAAGATCAGCGAAGCCGGACCAACGCCCGTACCTCGTGCTGTCAACCCGCCGCCGCTGCCATTATTGGCTTTATTGCCAAAAAAGGCGCTGTTGACAATTGTAACTGAGCCATAATCAATAACCAGCCGCCCGCCGCCGCCGCTGCCGCTGGTTGAAGTGTTGCTGGCAACCTGAGTATTATTGATCAAAACTTGGCTGTTGTCACGGACAAAAATTTCAAAACCGCCTCCGCCTGTATTAACCGTGTTTGAGAGGAATTGGCTATTTAGAATCACCAGGCGCGAACCTTCCCTTACATCCGCCGACAATCCCGCGCCGCTATTGCCTTGATTGCCGGAAAAACGGCTGTCGGTAATAGTAACCACGCTGCCACCTCTGATAATAAGCCGGACCCCGCCGCCTTCGCCTGTGGCTTGATTGTTGTTAAATTGGGTATCGGAGATTTCTAAGCGCGCCCCATTCTGCACGGTCAGGTTAAGCCCGCCCCCATTGCCATTCGTAACTATATTTTGCTCAACCCGCGCTTTCTTCAGGATAACTTGAGCGTTATTAGAAACAGTCCCGGCGATGCCCGCCCCCGATTGATTGCTAATCTCATTCCTATCAAATTTGAGTTGCTCCAGGGTTAGTTTGGCGCTCAGGCTGGGCGAAATAATCAGGATGGGACCCAGTGGGGCCGGTGGATAATCTATTGGCGCAGGGAGATCGGAGATTTTGTTAGGATCGTAATTAAAATAAACCAGAGCCTCGGCCAGGGTGTCAAAAGTGGCTGTGTAAGGATCA
The DNA here is from genome assembly GCA_015075405.1 of Anaerolineales bacterium. Taxonomy (GTDB): domain Bacteria; phylum Chloroflexota; class Anaerolineae; order 4572-78; family J111; genus DSQQ01. The sequence continues at coordinate 927,471 of JABTUK010000001.1, read as the reverse complement.
CCATTAAGGTCATTTTGGCAGTCATCCGAAATAGGTCGCCAGCCCCCCTGAAGGGTGAGCCTTTTGCCAATAACCACGGGCCCATCAGAAGAAGTTTCAAACTCCATCATCATAATCGTATCGCCGGGGTCAGAGCCATCAATCGTGGCCTGATCAAGCTCGCCGCAGCCAAAAGCCCCTTTACCCTTAATTTTGGCCAACACTACGCCCTGCAACAGAACCAGGCTAATCAGCACGAATACGCCAGCCAAAAGAAAGGCTAATCCCACTTGCCTCATTTGAAGATTTTCTCTCATAATTCCCCCCTCTAAAATGGCTCTGAGACTGTCGGCACAGTATCTTATTCTAAAGGCACCAAAAACCCTAAAAATCGTTGGCGTCTTTTTGCCGCCTTAACAAAATCAATTATGCTTGGATGATAACAAGTTATAAAAGGGTTGAAGCTGGGGGCTAGGACTGCTCTACTCTGGAAAAACTCTTTGAAGTGGTGCAGAGAAAGGATGGTAGAAACTGAAGCAGTGGAATTGGATAAATTAGTAGCAGGATCAGTATACTTAAAATAGTGTCATTTAAGCCTAAACGAAATAGGAAAAAAGTTAGGGTACATGAAATAAAGGGGGAATAATTATGACCATGCAACGCATCCACGGGGCCTGTCCTCACGACTGCCCGGACACCTGCGGCATCATCACCGAAGTTGAAGACGGGCGGGCTGTCAACTTTTACGCCGACCCGGAGCATCCGATAACTGAGGGCTGGCTGTGCGCCAAAGTGCGGCCTTACCTGGAGCGAGTCTACCACCCCGACCGCCTGCAATATCCTTTGCGACGAGTTGGGCCAAAGGGCAGCGGCCAATGGGCGCGGATTACCTGGGCTGAGGCCATCAGCGAAATTGCCAGTCGCTGGCAGGAGATTATAGCGCAGTATGGCGCAGCCGCCATTTTGCCCTACAGCTACAGCGGCACCCTCGGCCTGGTGCAGATGACCGTCACCAGCAGCCGCTTGTGGAACCGCCTGGGGGCCAGCCAATTACAGCGCAGCATTTGTGGGGCCGCCGCCGAATACGCCGTCGAGGCCACCCTGGGTGCTCGCCACAGCCAGCCTTATGAAGATGTGGCTCACAGCAAATTGGTCATTATCTGGGGTCACAACCCGGTCAGCACCGCGCCCCACTTTATGCCCCAGCTCAAAAATGCTCAGCGCAACGGCTGCCGGGTGGTGGTGATTGACCCCCGCCGCACCCGCACCGCTCGCGGCGCTGATTGGCACCTGGCTCCTCTGCCCAACACCGATGGGGTGCTGGCTTTAGGCTTGGCCCACGTCATTGTGGCCGAAAATTTGCATAACGAAGCCTGGCTGGAGAATTACACGGTCGGCTGGCCGCAGTTACGGGAACGCTTGGCCACCTACGAACCGGCTCGCGTAGCCGCCATCACCGGCCTGCCGGAACAAGACATTGTTAATTTAGCCCGCCTCTACGCCACCACCCAGCCGGCCCTGATCAAATTTGCCGACGGCTTGCAGCGCCATCAACACGGTGGTCAAACCGTCCGCGCCCTGCTGGCCCTGCCCGCGCTGACCGGCCAGTATGGCGTGCGCGGCGGCGGCGTGGCCTACAGTACCAGCGGTTACTTCAAATGGGCCGGCGTCAGCCCTGAGGGGAACTGCCCGCCCCCGGCTCGCAGCGTCAACATGAACCGCCTGGGCGCGGCGCTGACCGGCGAAGTGACCGACCCGCCCATTATGTCGCTCTATGTGTTTGGCTCCAACCCGGCGGCGATTGCCCCCAACGCCGGCAAAATTGTCGAGGGTCTCCAACGGGAAGACCTCTTCACTGTCGTTCACGAATTATTTATGACCGATACCGCCGACTACGCCGACATTGTTCTGCCGGCCACCTCGCAGCTTGAGCACGCCGACCTGCATAAAGCCTACGGCCACACGATGCTGACCTACAATCACCCGGCTATTCCGCCGCTGGGTGAAAGCAAAAGCAATTGGGAGGTCATGAACCTATTGGCCGCAGCCCTCGGCTTTAAAGAACCCTGGCTGCATCAAAGCGTTGACGAAGTGATTGAAGAGATTCTGATGGCTTCGGCCCAACACAACCCGGCCTTTCGAGGGATTACCCTGGCCCAGCTCAAACAAGGCCGGCCTGTTCCCCTGGCGCTTGACTCGGCTACCCCCTTTGCCGATTTGCGATTTCCCACCTCTAGCGGCAAAGTAGAGCTGTTCTCTCAACGGTTGGCCGAGGCGGGACACGACCCGCTGCCCGGCTGGACAGACCCGCAGGAAGTGGTCAGCTATGACTCTGCCTCGCCTCCTCGCCTCCTCGCCCACTTCGCGTCGCCTCTCACCCTCATCTCCGGGGCCGCCCACCATTTTGTTACCAGCAGTATGGCCAACCAGCCCAGCCTACTGGAACGAGAGGGAACGCCGTTTGTGGAAATCAACCCCGCCGACGCCGCCATTCGCAGCATTACCGACGGCGACACGGTTGTAGTCGAAAATGAACGAGGCTGGTGTACCTTGCGGGCCGTCGTCACCGAGGCAGTGCGGCCCGGTGTGTTGGCCTCGCCCAAAGGCCGCTGGTCCAAACTCGACGGCGGGCGCAATGTCAACTGGACCACCCCCGATGCCCTGGCCGACCTGGCCGGGCAGAGTACCTTCCACAGCAACCGGGTTTGGATCCGAAAGGCGGAAGATAGAAGATGGAGAATGTAAGATGGAAGATAGAACTGTTGTCCGGTTAGACTCGTCTACCGGCGTTCGTCCGGCGATGGAGTCGCCGGACTATAAAACTACGCCCGATTAATCGGGCTAAAGCCGGGTTGACCCGGCGCTGTTGGATAGCCCTGGCATTCATGCCGGGGCGGACATCAAAAAGAGGAGTGTTCACGAGCCAGAGCACGCCACCGATGATGAAAATGGAGTCCAAAGCTTGCTTTGCTTTTTTGGCAAACCAAGGTTTGCACTCCAGTCTATTTTCGAAGGAGTCCAAAGTGAACTTTAGCCTCCTCTTTTTTGGTAATGACGATGCGGTTTCTAATAGTCAATGGTCAACGGTTAATTGCTCATTGACCATTATTTCCCCCGCCCCCAGATAAACCAGCCAACGGCCAGACCGAGCAGCGGCAGTAAAACCAACGTCCAGACGTTGAAGATGGAAGCGCCGGAGGTTTCAACGGCTGCTCCAGCGGGGGTCGGCACAGAGGTAGGAGCAGGCTGCATGGCGACTGCCGTAGCCGTGCCGGTGGGTCTGGCAGTATCGGCTGGCCCTCTAACAATGATGGTTAGAGGTTCGGATTTCAATTTACCCAGCGTATAGACAGCTTGATATTCCCCCGGCTCCTCGTAAATGTAACTGGCGCTGTCGCCGCGTTTTGTCTCCGGATCACACGTGGCTAGATCAATACCCAGCGAGTCGCCGTTGCCAAACTCAAACTGAGCCGTCTGGCAGGCAGAAGCCCGGACCTCATCTATCCCGCCGCTCAGCGTCCCCCTAAAATTGACCTCCAACGGAGCGATACCTTCGGTCACATCGGCGGTGAGGGTGATGACGGCTTCGCCAGATTGAGGCGGTTCCGGCGTGCCGGCTGGCCCTCTGACGACGATGGCCAACGGTTCCGATTTCAATTCACCCAGGGCATAGGTAACTTGATATTCCCCCGGCTCATCGTAAACGTAATTGGCCGAGTCGCGGCGGTCCTTGGCGGGGTCGCAGGCTGCGGCCATCACAGTTAACGAATTACCGTCGCCAAATTCAAACTGCCCCGCCTGACATGCATACACCTGCGCTTCATCGGTTCCGCCGGCCAGGGTTCCCGTAAAATTGACTTCCAAAGGGGCGATGCCTTCGGTCACGTCGGCAGTGAGGAGAGGCGAGGAGGCGGGAGGCGAGGACGCGACAGGCTGAGAAGAGGCTGTCGGCTCAGCCTCAGCCTTAGCCTCAGACTCGATTGCCGCCGAGTCCCCAGCGACGGTCTCATACGCCACCCCATCCAGCACCACAATCACCTGCTCGCCCAGGGCGAAATATTTACCGGCCTCGGGGTGGTCGCCCAGAAACTCCAGGAACAGGTCAGAGGGGAAGGGAAGTGGGGTGGTGGTCATTGTCGTTGGGTCGAAGGTGGTGTCGGTCCAAACGCCGTCTTTGAGTACAAAGGCTTTGTCGCCAACGGCGGTCACGGCCGTGGTGAGACCCGTTTCGCCGCCGGCGCCGGGGGTGGCTGTAGCCAGAGGCAGGGCCATCGGGGCGGCGGCCAGCTCATTTTGCTCCACCGCTTTGTTGACGGCGGCATCGCCCGAAACTTCGGCGGCGGGGGCTTCCTGGGCCGCGGCATACTCATCTTCGGCAAGCTGCTGCCGCCCTTCCTGGCTGAGGGCCAGTTCCGGCTCTTCGACCAGGAACGAGGTGTAGGGGGTGATGATGCCGTAGCGCACGCTCAGGTTGACAATCTCATCAATCATCTCTCGGTTTTCGCCGCGCAGCCGGATTTGGTTGAGCAAATAGCCCACTTTGCGGGTGGCCCACAGGCGCGGAATAAATTCCGCGTTCCGGTTGTTAGTGCCGGGGCCGCTGGCAAAACTGAGGTCATCAAAACGGAAGGTACGTTCCTGGCCGTTGACCTGGCCGGTCAGGCTGACAGCAGCCGGGCCGCCGTCGCGGTAGCGCCCGGTCACAATAAGCTGCGTTCCGGCAAACAAATCGGGCAGGGGATAGGGGTAGGTATCTTCAAGGGTCACGCCGTCCACCGTGAGAATGAGATCGGCCAGGACCGGGGTGCTGACTTTGGCGTAAAAGCTGCCGACGTGTTCGGCCACATTTTCGCCGGGGCGAACATAGGCGCTCACGCCCCGCTGCTCCTGGGCCAGGGTGTCGAGCAAGACCGTGTCCACGTCATCGCCCACGCCAAAGGGGAAGATGCGCAGGTTAGGGCTGGCCGCGCCTTCGACATTGGCTAAAATTTGGGGCGTTTCGACCACGCCGCTGGTCGGCAGACCGTCGGTCAAAAAGATGATGATGGTTGGCCGCTCCGGGTCGGCCCCCTGAATCGCTTCGAGTAGGGCGCGGTTGATGTCGGTGCTGCCTTCGGGCCGCAGGTCTTCGACAAAACGGCGGGCTTCGGGCAGGGCCGAAATAGGTTCGGGACGGGTCGAAAAGCTGCGCACGCCGGTGCTAAAGGCGGTGATGTTGAAGCGGTCGCCCTGGTTGAGATGGTCGAGCACGTACAGCAGGGCGTCGCGGGCCTGCTCCATCTTTTCCCCTTCCATCGAGCCGGACACGTCGAGCACCAAAATTACATCTTTGTCCACCACCTGCTCGGCGTCCACATTGGGCGCGACCAGCAGAACAAAGAAGCCATCTTCATCCTGGGCCTTGTAGCTGAGCAGGTTCACCCCGATGTCGTCTTGCGAAACGGTATAGTAGAGGCTGAAATCGGTGCTGGGCAGCACGTTGGCGTCTTCCCAGCCGACGACGGCCCCAAAGCGGCCCTCGCGGTTAACGCTGACCGGATGGCTGGAAGAGTAAACGGCTTTGATGGCTTCGTTGGATTGGATGTTGACCGTGACCGAGACATCTTCCAGCGGGCGGGCCGAAAAGCGTTCGGTGCTGAGCGGGTAGACGTAGTGAACCAGGCCGTTGTCTACGGGCAGAATTTCGGTGTATTCGATTTCGACGCGGCGGGTGTCGCCGGGGTCAATGGGGAAGATGCTGGCCTGGAACAGGTCACGGCCCACATATTCCAGCAGGGCCGGGTCGAGGCGGCGGCGCACAATGTCGTCGTAGATGCGGCGGGCCTCTTCTTTGGTGTAAAGCTGTCCTTCGACCCGCTCGCCGTTGATCCACATGGCAAAGTCGCTGATGGCGGCGTTTTCGGGCAGCGGGAAAATGTACGTCCCTTCCAGCGACCAGTGGCTGTCGTTGCGGAAGGTCTGATCCACGCGAGTAGTCGCTACCTGGTCGGCGATGGTCACGTTGACCCGGTGGTTTTGCACCGTCAAATAGGGCGTCTCGCGGATGGGCGGCGGCGGAATGGGGCACGGTTCGATGCAAATGGGCGGGTCAATGATGATAATGCCGTCGGCGCGGGCGGGGGTAGGGGGAGAGGCTAAGGCGAAGGCTGAGGCTAAGAGGAAAAGGGCTAATAGGGCGATAATACGTTTCATGGGATCCTCCTTCGATGGGTCAGGGTCGCAGGGTTGCAAGGTTGCAAGGTAGCAAGGTTTCAGATAGCAGGCTATCAACCTGCAACTTGCGACTCTGCTACTTTGCTACTTGCTACTTTGGTTACTTGCTTGTATGACGTTGAAGGAAAGAATTTAGTTCCCGGTACTTATTTACCCCCCCAAATTCCCCTTTGCCTCTTCCGCCAACTGCCGGCAGAAGTCCAGCAAATCCTCGAGCAGGGCCTCGCGGTTTTGGCGGTGGGCCGGCGGCGAGCCGTCGCCATAGGAGAAAAAGTAATGGTCGCCGGCGGCTACGCGGATTTGGTCGTCGGTGAGGCCAAATTCGTCCAGCAAATAAAGCATGTTATCCAGCCCCACCAGCCGGTCTCTGTCGCCCAGAGCCACCCGAAAACGGGACCAATCGGCCCGCCGAGGCTTGGTGGGGCTGGCCCCCAACACGTAGAGCGTTTGGGCCAGCGTGCCAAAGGGAGTGCGGGCAAAAACGCGGACGTGCTCTTTTTTTACTTCCGGGCTGGCCCCCGCGGCTAAAATCTCCATAATGTGCGGGGCCAGGGCGTTTTTGACCGCAGCAAAAGAAGGGATACGGATGCCCGTTCCGACCGTTTTGAAAAACCCCTGGCGCTGGGTGTCGTTGCAGAACAGGGCCGGGGCCAGGGCGTAAAAGCCGTAGGCGTCGCTGCGCCAGCCGATTTCTTCCTTAAAGAAGAGGGCCGCCGCGCCCATCGAGTGGCCGACAAAGAGGTAAAAAGGTTTGCCGCGCCGCCGGCGGGGAGTTGGCCAAAACTTGAGGGTGCGCAGCCACAGCTCAATTGCTCTAATCAGAGCCGCCGGGGTACACTGCTCGGCTTCGGGGGTGTCGTTGATAAAGGGCGACATACCAAAGCCGTTCACGTCGAGGTTGAAACAGACCAGCCGCTTGTGCGCCGCGGCCAGGCGCAGCGGCAGAGTTTCCCAGATGCGGTGAGTGCCGTCCCAGCCGTGCAGAAAAAAAACATAGCCGTCGGCCTCAACCAACGCCTCGGCCAAATCTTTATAGCCATCGGGGAATTTGTAATACATGGCCCGCCAGTACAGATCAACCAGGCCGGTTTGCTGGCGGAACTGCTCCAACGCGGCCAAATCAAGGCCCAAATTCTGGCGGGCCAGGCTCGACAGGTGAAAGGCTTCCACCGTCACTTGCTGATGCCGGTAATGCACCGCCGTAGAAATTTTGGCTTGTCTCACCAACTGTGGCTCCTTAGAAAATAGACCGGGGACGGGAGACCGGAGACCGATGATAAATACCCGGTCATCGGTCCCCGGTCTCCGGTCATCTCCAGCAAAGGATTTTCATGCTTCGCGTTGGTGGTCTGCCCCAGGTTCGTGAACACTTCTTCAACCCCTATCACCATAACCATTATACCATCCAATCAAGGCCCGCCAAGTTGCCGGGTGATTCTTGGGGATGCGTATCTATCTGTGCTATAATGGCCCGCTGTGGCAATTCCCCTTCGATAAGGAGCTGAAATGAGTCAATACTATCCTCAGTCGGGGCCGTTTTACCCGCCTGAAAACGATCCCGAAGATGACTATATCTACGACGAGGATGACTACGAATATGAAGAAGAGGGCGACGGCTCGGGCGACTCGTTACTCCGGCGCGCCCTCATCTTTCTGGCCGGCGGCTGTTTGGTTTTTTTATGTATGGGCTGCTGCGGTCTGGTGGCGGCCGGCGCGTTGACCCTGGACCCAACCACCTTGTTTGCGCCCACCCCCATTCCCGGCAGCGATTTGGGCCTTTCTTTTCAAGACCCGGCCTTACCCGACGAGTCAGTTGTCAATGAAAAAGGCATGCGGCTAACGATCATTGACGTTAATCGCAATGCCGCCCTGCCCACCGTCCCCGCCGTTGAAGGCCGAGAGTTAATCATCGTCACCGTCGAGATGGTCAATTTGGGCGAAGAGGAGGCCGACTTCAACGAGCGCGATTTTCTGCTGCTAAACGCTTTTGAAGAAGCCTATCAACCGTCGGCCGGCGACGTGGTGGACGGTGCGTTGGGACGTGGCTCTTTGCCGCCTGGCGAGGGGCTAGAAGGCCGGCTGGCCTTTGAAGTTATCGCCGGGGAGCGGGATCTGGTACTCACCTGGGATGACGGCGGCGGGGGGCGGTACATTTTTCTGGAATGAGACGTGAGGCGAGGGGGCGTGAGGCGAGGACGCGAAGCGAACTGTTTTTCGCCTCACTTGTCCTCGCCTCCTCGCCTCATCCACAGGATTAAAATGCTCAAACTACTTATCGCCAGCAACAACCATAACAAAGTCAAAGAATATCAAGAAATTCTGGCCGACCTGCCAGTGGCGGTGACATACCTGGCCGACGAGGGCATTACCCTTGACCCGGAGGAAACCGGCGTAACCTTTGAGGCAAACGCCATCATCAAAGCCGAGGCCTTTGCCCAAGCCAGCGGCCTGCTAACCCTGGCCGACGACTCTGGTTTGGAAGTGGACGCCCTCGGCGGCGAGCCGGGCGTCTACTCAGCCCGTTACGAGGGCACAGCCAAAGATGACCACGTGGGCCGCTGCCAGCGGGTGCTGGACAAGCTGGCAGCAAAAAATGTACCCTGGGAGCAGCGCACCGCCCGCTTCCGCTGCGTCATCGCCCTGGCCACCCCCGAGCGGTTGATTGGCACGGTCGAAGGGACGGTGGAGGGCATTATTGATTACGAACTCAAAGGCAGCAACGGCTTTGGCTATGACCCCATCTTCTTTGTGCCGGAGTTGAACCAAACTCTGGGTCAAGCGCCGGGGGCGGTGAAACATCAAATCAGCCACCGCGGCCGGGCGGCTCGGGCGGCGGCGGAGGTGATTGAGCGGTGGGTGAAAGCGGGGAACTAACTGGTAAGGCCGCCCCGCTCTGAACCCACAAGCGTTTAGCACAGCTTTGCCTTGATCAAAGGGAGCAGATACCTCCAACGAAGTCATGTCATTCCGACCGTAGGGAGGAATCCTCTTTACCGCCGCACAAAATTCTATGGCGAGGAAGAAGATTTCTCGCTGGCGCTCGAAATGACATGCCAGGAATCGAGCGCACTAAATCGTTACGAATTTACACAATCCTATATCTAATCGCTCCCTAGCTGCGCTGCGCCCGTGCAACCCAGCCGGGAGCCGAGCCGACTTTCTGCCCCAGAATCAGGTTCAATTGGGCAGCATGCTCCTGCACATGGCGCATGGTGTACAACAATAACTCCGCAAAGCTGACCTCCCCCCAGGAGAACTCACAGCGTTGACGCGCCTTTTCATCCGTCAGTGCTTCCAGCGTCGCCTGGCACTTCTGGCGGCAGTGATCGAGATAGCTTTGCAGTTCGTCTTTGGTATACTGCTGCCAAATAATTGTTCTCCAAAAGGTGTCCATTTCAAGCCCCCCGGCGAAAGAGTTAGTTTTGATCTTACTACCTCGATCATAAAGCATTATAACCACGTTTCAACCCCGCTGCCAATCAAAATTTAGAAAAAAGGCAAGTCCGCCGAGGGCTGGAAGCCCCCGGCTATAACAGGTGAAAGCCGGTTCAAAACCGGCTCAAAGGAGCACTTGTAGCCTGCTTCAGCGGGCTTTCACCTGGATGAGCCGGGCGTTTCAACGCTCGACGGACGCCGCTTGGCCCATCACGATTTAGGGTAGAGCTACCGCGATGAGGCTTGTCCTTTTTGTTTATCCCTCACAAGTGACCCCGCCTATGACTTCTGGCACTACCGCATGTGACCTGTTATCGGGCAAAATGGGAGCATAAAAAAGACCGGGGACCCATTCGACAGGCTCAGGGCAGGCCGAAGACCGGAGACCGGACAAAACGCGGTCCCCCGTCCCCGGTCCCCGGTCAATCAAGAGGGGGTAAATCCAATGGGAGTCATCTGGCGTAAAGTTTGGTCTGATTTATGGCATCATAAAGTGCGGACGCTGCTGGCGGTGCTAAGCATTGCCGCCGGGGTGTTTGCCGTCGGCGCTATTTTTGGTGAGGCCGATCAACTGCTCTCCGGCATGGACTCGGCCCACCGGGCCGTTTTGCCCTCGCACATTAACCTGACCTTGCAGGATCGGATTGACCGGGATACGGCTATCCGTCTGAAAAATATCGAGGGCGTGATAGATGTCGAAGTGCTGAACCAGGTTTCGACCCGCTACAAACTACAGCCCCAGGCTGAATGGGAGCCGGCGGTGCTGGTCATGCGTGACGATTTTGAAGACCAGACTTATGATTTACTGCAACTCAAAGCCGGAACCTGGCCCGAAAAAGACAATATCGGCATTGACCGCTCGGCCAGCGATTTTTACGACATTAATATTGGCGACAAGGTTATCTTTGAGCTGGACAAAACCGACCGGGCGCTGACTATTGGCGGCAAAATCCGCCATCCGTTTGTGCCGCCGCCTTCCTTTGGCGGTGAGCCGCGCTTTTTTGTAGACGCGCAAGGCCTGGAGCGTTTTAATATCCCCGAAGGCGAATTTAACCAACTGCTGGTGCGGGTTGAGCCGTACAGCCCCGAATTTGCCCGCCAGATTGCCTCGGAGATTAAGGAGAATTTGGGCAAAGAGGACATCCGGGTGGGCGGCGCCATCTATCAGGACCCCGACGAGCATTGGGGCCGCCTGTTTGTCGAAGGCTTTAACTTTGTGCTGCAAATTCTGGCGGTCATCTCGCTGATTATGAGCGTCATCTTGGTCACTAACACCATGACCGCCATCATCACCGAGCAAATCAACCAGATTGGCATCATCAAAGCGGTCGGCGGCAGCACCGCCACCATCCTCAAAATCTACCTGACCACCGTGCTGATTTACGGTCTGTTGGCTTTTGCTGTCTCGCTGCTGCCGGGGGCCTGGGTGGCTTTTACCTTGACCCGCACCTTTTTGAATTTATTCAACATTGATTTCGAGGGCTTTCACCTTTCAACCGTTGCCCTGATCTGGCAGGCTGTGGCCGCACTGCTGATTCCGCTGCTGGCGGCCCTACGCCCTGTGTTGAGCGGAGCGGGTATTACCGTACGCCAGGCCATTGCCAGCTACGGCCTGGGCGGCGACTTTGGCTCCAACTGGCTCGACCGCTGGGTGGAGCGGTTGGGCCGGCGCTTCCTTTCCTCGCCCTACGCCATCGCCCTGGCCAACATGTTCCGGCGCAAAGGCCGCTTGTTGCTGACCCAACTGGTGCTGATTACCGCCGGCACGATGTTTTTAATGGTCGTCAGCCTGGCCGCCTCCACCGATTTGACCGTGACCAACGACCTCAACCGGCGCGCCTACGATGTGCGGATCAACTTTGAGGACCGCCAGCGGGCCGACCGGCTGGTGAAAATGGCCCAAACCGTACCGGGCGTCGAAGGGGCCGAGGTCTGGCTGACCCAACCGGTTTCCATCCTCAAGGAAGGTCAGCGCTTGCGCGACGCCGGAGTTAGCGCCGATTTGACCGGCCTGCCCGCCGGCACGCCCACCTACCGCCCCATGATTGTCGCCGGGCGCTGGATCGAGCCGGGCGATAAGCGGGTGATTGTGGTTAGCAAAGACGCCGCCGACGACAACGGTTTTAGCGTCGGCCAGATGGTGACCCTGAATTTGAACGGCCTGGGCCAAAATGTGGAATGGGAAATTATCGGCATCTACCAGACTGCCTTTAACGACAACTTTGGCAGCGTGCCTATCTTTGCCCCCCTCGATACCGTCTACGATGTAACCAAAAAGCACAATCGCGGCACCCGGCTGTTGGTGCAGGCCAATCAACATGACGAAGTTTACCTGGCTCACATCTCCAACCAATTACAAACTATGTTTGAAGAACGCAACATGGAGTTGCAGCTTCAAGGAACCGGCACCACCTTTGAAGACCGGCAGTTTGCCGACAGCCAGTACGCCATCAACATCAATATGCTGCTGATGCTGGCCGTCATCGTGGCTTTGGTCGGTGGGATTGGCTTGATGGGCGCGCTGTCCATCAGCGTGGTCGAACGCACCCGCGAGATCGGGGTGATGCGGGCCATTGGAGCGCGTTCCCGCTCGATTATGGGCATGTTTGTGCTGGAAGGAGTCTTGCAAGGGTTGTTCAGTTGGGCCGTGGCCGTGCCGCTATCGTATCTCATTGGCTACCCGGTGGCCCAACAGTTGGGTCAGACCATGCTGGATATTGACCTGGATTACAGCTACAATTACAGCGCGGTCTTCGTCTGGCTGGGGGTTATCCTGGTCATCGCGGCTCTGGCTGCCGTTGTCCCTGCCCGCAGCGCCACCCGCATCAGTGTGCGCGAGAGCTTGGCCTATGCCTAAATGACCGCCGATAGCTGACTGTTCAGGCGGATGAGTTTACCAATAGCCATACTTCCTCCATAGGAATAATATCGCGCTATAGCAACCCCAAATCCTGCGCCCGCAGGGCCGCCTGGGTGCGGTCGCGGGCGCCAATTTTTTGGAGGATGGTGGTCACATAATTTTTGACGGTGCCTTCGGCCAGGCTGAGCTTGAGGGCGATCTCGCGGTTGGTCAGGCTTTGGCCCATCAGCCGTAGAATTTCGACTTCGCGCTCGGACAGCGGTTCGGGCAGGGTCGAGTCCAACGGACGAGCGGGCGCAGCCAGCCGGGCAAACTCGGCCACCACTTTGCGGGCCACCGATGGTTCAATCAGCGCGCCGCCAGCCGCCACCGTCCGAATAGCCTCGGCCAATTCCTGGCCCGAAACCGCCTTGAGCAGATACCCCAGCGCCCCGGCCCGCAGCCCATCGAAAACATAAGCATCATCGTCAAAGGTGGTCAGGATGATTACCCTTGCTTCGGGCCAGCGGGCGCATAAACGCCAGGTGGCCTCCACCCCATCCATCACCGGCATGCGGATGTCCATCAACACCACGTCGGGCTGCGCAGCGGCATAGACATCCAGGGCTTCCTGACCTTCTCCAGCCTCACCCACTACGGCCAAATCCGGCTCCAACTCCAGCAGGGTGCGCAAACCGTCGCGCATTAGACGTTGATCGTCAACCAATAAAACTCGAATAGGCTCAGCCACAGGCAGCTCCTACTCAGGGAGGGGGTTGGTCAGTTGGGGCCGCAAGTCAGGCTTGTGCTTGACCAACCCACACGGACAGGTCAGCTTCCAGCCACACGATTTTGGGGTCGTCATCTCGCGGGGCAATTCAGCCGCCTGCGGTAAAGGCAAGTGGAAACAAATTTGCGTCCCCGCGCCGGGGTTGGTTTCCAGGTGAAACTCGCCGTTCAGGTGAGCGGCTCGCTCGCGCAGGCCAGCCAGCCCAAAGCCGGCAGGATTGGTTTCGGGAACAAAGCCCAGACCGTCATCCTTAATCAGCAAAGTAATCACATTCTGCTCCAGGGCCAGTTCCAGCCAGACCTGGCGGGCCTGGGCGTGGCGCTGGACATTAGTTAGAGCCTCTTGGGCTACCCGGTACAGGGCCAGACGGTAGGCTTCGGGTAAAGGGAGAAGTTCGTCGGGTAATAACCAGTTGACCTTTACCCCTGTTGCCTCCTCAAAGCTGGTCATCAACCGGGTTAGCGCCGTTGGTAGCGACAAGTCAACATCCAGCGGCGTGCGTAGAGTGGCTACGGTGCGGCGCAGTTCGGCCAAAGCCTCAATGACTTCGCCGTGAACTGTATTGACCATCTTGGCGGCGCGGGTTGGGTTGGTGGGGATGAGGCGCTCGGCCCCTTCCAGTTGCACGGCGGCCACGGTCATACGGTGCCCCAGGGCATCGTGCATCTCGCGGGCCAGCCGGTTGCGTTCCTGGGATACAGCCAGCTCTTCGATGCGGCTGGCATAGGCTTGCAACTGTTGATGGGCGGCTTGTAATTCTGCCAATAATGCTTCACTGCGGCGCTGCGCGGCGGTGACACGCGCCAGCGAATAGGCAAACGTGCCGCAGAAGATATACCCTACCGTGTACGGCAGCGAGACCATCCAGCCATGATTATCCCATTTGGGCGAAATCGTGCAATGAAAAGTATTGATAGCAATAAAGACTACCATCCACAGCAGTGCGCTGCGCGGATGGATGGCCAGCGGGGCCATGACGCTTAACACACAAAACAGCATGGGCAGCATCAATGAACCGGGACGTACCAGCAGCATGGCTGCCACCAGCGTGGTCTGCAAGCCTAAAAAGACATGGGCTTGCCAGCTAAAGGGTTTAAGGTAAGGTTTGGCTACCAGGAGAAGACCAAAAACAAGCAGCAGTCCGACCGTGACCGGCTGAGTATCGGCCGGGCCATCAGACAGTTCAACAAGGGCTACGGCCGCCAGGGCAAAATAGGCAGTCAGGTAAAGCAGGGGAAATTTAGGCAGAACAAGCGATAAATTCTTCAGCATAACAGCATTGTACCACAACGAGGGTCACATGGGGTAGTGCCGGAAGTCATATTTGACCGCCGACGACAGACCACCGACCGCCGCTACCCCCCTCCCTGCCATCCCCCTCTTAGGGGGAGGTGGGGGTCATGCTCGCTCGCCCAGAGTCAACTCTGTCTGAAATGTCTGGCCGTTGCGCAAAATATCGAGGGTGACGGTTTCACCGGCGACGTGTTCCAGCAGTAGGCCAACCAGAGGGTGACGTTCGTCAAGCGTCTGGCTGTTGACGGCCACGATCACATCACCCACCTGCAAACCCGCTTGAGCCGCCGGGGAGCCATTAATCACTTCTTGCAGCAAGGCCCCCTGGGTGATAGTCAGGCCTTGTTCCGTGGCCAGTTGGGGATTCAGTTCTTGATATTGAATTCCCAGGAAAGAAGGCCGGGCGTCGCCGCTTTCGATGAGGCGCTGCACCACCTTTTGGGCCACATTGCTGGGGATGGCAAAGCCCAGACCCTCGGCGTCGGCAAATTGGCCGCGCACCACGGCTGTATTGATGCCGACAATTTGCCCGGCCAGATTGATTAGCGGGCCGCCGCTGTTACCGCTGTTGATGGCCGCATCGGTTTGCAGCAAACCGCGCAGCGGGCCAAGCTCACGGTTGAAGCCGCTTAAGACCCCGCTGGTGACGGTGTTTCGATATTCGCCCAGCGCCGAGCCAATCGCCAGCACATGCGCCCCCAATTGCAGTTCGCTGGAGTCGCCCCAGGCGGCTACCGCCGGTACCAGACCGTCCACCTTCAGCAGGGCCAGGTCAAAGTCGGGCGCGGTGCCGACCAGTTGAGCCGAAGCCCTCCCACCTTGAGCGTAAATCACCGCTACTTCCTGCGCTCCTTCGACCACGTGGTTGTTGGTCACCACATAGCCGTCCTGGCTGATAAAAAAGCCGGAACCGCTGCCAACGCCGCGTTGCCCCTGAGCCACCACCGTCACCACCGCCGGCAGCACTTTGCTAACCGCTGCGGCGGAAGAGGTTTGGTCGTTGACCACAATCGGCTGCGCCGCTCCTGCGGCTGTCTCCGGTGAGGCCGCCACCAGGCCCATCGGCTCAGCCGGAGACTGAACAGAAGCTTGAGTCACCGCCCTGGCCGCCACCAGATAACCGGCCATACTGCCCAGGGCGGCCCCCACCAGCAGGCAGACCGCCGCTACAAAACACCCGGCCAGCCACATGGAATTTTTATTGCGTGAGGACATGGGTGCATCTCCTTTTGTCGAGCAGACATAATCACATAGGTATTATACTGAAAGTGACATAATAAGTACAGAGGGGGGTTATAGGGTAGCAGTAGCAGGACATATCTACTCTTCAAAAATGAGGCGATGACTCGTGAGGCGAGGAGGCGAAGAACTTCCTCGCCTCCTCGCCTCACCGTTTCTTGTTATTCTTCCCGGGCAGACTCGACCAGGTCCTCGGCGCTGGGGCGAACCCCCAGGGTTACGCTGATGGTCTTCTGCTGCCCGTTGGGCCGGATCACTTGCAGTTCAGCGGTGTCGCCGGGGCGGGTCTCCCGGATGAGGTAGCTAATCAAGTCATCCATCGTTTTGACAGGTTGGCCGTTGATGGCAGTAATCACATCACCGCCAAGTTGATACTCCTGCCCGGCTACGGTCAGCGTTTTGTCACTGCCTACCAGGCCCGCTTCATCGGCGGGGCCATCCTGGGTAACGGCAATCACCAGCGCGCCTTGAGTACCTTCAGGCAGTTTCATAAATTCAGCCACTTCTGAAGTTAATGTACCCCCGCTGATGCCCAGCCAGGCATATTCGTAGTTTTCACCTTTCATTAAGGTGGGAACCACTTGTTTGGCTGTATTAATCGGCACGGCAAAGCCGATACCGCTGTTACTGCCGGTGCGGCTCAAAATCTGGCTGTTGATGCCAATCACGGCCCCATCCCGATCCAACAACGGGCCGCCGGAGTTACCGGGGTTGATCGAGGCATCGGTTTGGATGGCTTCGGGAATCGAGAACAAGGCGTTGCCGCTGCGGATGGTCCGGCCTACGGCGCTAACAATGCCGCTGGTCATGGTAAATTCCTGCCCAAAGGGGCTGCCAATGGCAATGGTAAGCTGGCCGACTTTGACTGCATCGCTGTCGCCCAGAGTGACCGGCTGCAATTCGGAAGCGGGCAGGTCTACCTTAATTACGGCCAAATCGGCATTGGGGTCGCTGCCCAGCAGTTCAGCTTTGACCGTTTCGCCGTTGGCAAAGATGACCTCAATATCGGTGGCATCGGCCACCACGTGATGGTTGGTGACAATATGCCCGTCGGCGTCCCAGACAAAGCCGGTGCCCAGCCCGCGATCAAAAAACTCTCGCGGCTGTTCTTCTGACTGTGGTGTATCAGGGTTGCCAAATTCAAAGGGATTGAGCAGGCCCGAGGGTCTGTCAACCCTTTGGGTCACTCTAATGCTGACGACCGAAGGCAAGGTGGCGGCATAAATATCGCTCAACGCATTTTCATAAGCGGCCAGGATGTCGGCTTCCTGAGCGGCGGGTTTAGCTTCAGTCTGGGGTAGACCCACCGCAGGCAGACCGGGGGCCGCCTGAGCGTCGCTGCTAAAATAGGCGGATAAAACCACGCCGCCGGTAAAAGAACCAACCATGGCTAATAACAAGACAGCCGTAAAAGTGATCATTAAAAGTTTAAAAGAGAATGGGCTTTTGGTGTTCATTTTCTAATAACCTCCTCAGTTTTGTTAATTATCGCATAAAAAAACGGGTTTTCAGAAAACCCAAATTGAGGAGCCAGCACGCCCACGTGCGGCTCCGTTCGGCACGTAGGCGTGCCCGCTTCGCGTCCTCTAGAATTGTGATACGTGAATTTTTTCTTGGTACAGCTTGATTTTAGAGAGGACAGATTAGAAGAAATTTAGAGTCACGTTAGAGATATATTAGAAAAAATGGTTTTGTTTATTTTGACAAACGTTTGCATTAGTGCTAAACTCGACCCATTCATTTCCCCCCTGATCCAACAGCAAACAGAAACACCTCGCTGCTTATTTTGTTTACTGTTGATGCAAACGTTTGTATTTTTGGACCAGAATTAGTAATGACCGTCTCGATCAAAGACATTGCCAAAGCCGTGAATATTTCCTACAGTACCGTCTCACGGGCCTTGAATAACAGCCCGCGGGTCAAATTGGAGACGCGTGAGTTGATTCAGCGCAAGGCGGTCGAGATGGGTTATTTGCCCAGCGCCATTGCCCGCAGCCTGGTAACGCGCCGCACCAATACCATCGGCGTGGTTGTCACCAAAATCACCGATCTGTTTTTTGCCGAAGTTATTCAAGGCATCGAGGAAACAGCGGTCATCCGCGGCTACAGCGTGATTTTGACCAACTCCGACGGCAAACCTGATTACGAATTGGCGGCCATTCAAACGCTGCGAGAAAGGCGGGTGGATGGCATTATCCTGGTCGCCGCCTGCGCCAGCACCGAAGCCAAGCAGCAGTTGTTTGCCTCGCCCGAAATAGAAACGCCGATTGTGATTATCAATAACGTCCACCAGCAGCACGTCGGCTATTCGATTGAAACCGATAACCTGGGCGGCGGCCAGGTGGCAACGCAGCACCTGTTGGATTTGGGCCACCGGCGGATTGCTTACATTGCCGGCCCCAGCAGCGAGTGGGATAGCGTCGAGCGGCAGCAGGGCTATGAACAGGCCCTTCAGGCCGTTGGCTTGGCCCTCGACCCGGCTTTAATTGCGCGCGGCAATAACTTTGCCCAGGGCGGCTTGATCGCCATGCAGCAGCTTTTGGCCCTGCCCGATCCGCCGACCGCTGTTTTTTGCTACAACGATGTGACCGCCCTGGGGGCCATGCGAGCCGCTTATGCGGTAGGCCGGCGGGTTCCCCAGGATTTATCCATTGTCGGCTTTGACGACATAGCCCTGGCTCCTTACTTTGAACCACCGCTGACCACCATCGCCCAGGCCAAACGGGAAATGGGCGAGAAGGCCGTCCAAACGGTTTTGGACCTGTTGGCCGGCGAGCCGGTGGTTGAAAAGTGGGTGCTGCCGAGCACGCTGATTGTGCGCGAGTCGACCGGGGTGTTCGGCGGTTCTAAAACTTAAATCAGTCAAAACGTCTTGCGTCTTCCGTTTTATCTTACGCAAGACGCAACACGGATCGAATACCTAATAAAAAGGTAGGAGTGATTGATGCCTGAAAAAACAATGCTGGCCGCCGTTTTTGAAGGAGAAGGCCGGCTGGAGATACGGGAAGTGCCGACGCCTGCCCTCAACACGCCCCAGGATGTCCTGCTTAAGGTTGAAATCTGTGGTATTTGTGGCACCGACCTGCGTTTTCTGGCTGTGCCACCGCTGATGCAGGCCAAAAAGGGCATCATCTTGGGTCATGAGTACATCGGCCAGGTGGTTGAGGTGGGCAGCGAGGTCCGGCAATTCCAGCCCGGCGACCGGGTGGCGGTCATCCCTGATATTCCCTGCGGCTACTGCCAATTTTGCGCCGAGGCCCGGCCCAATTTATGTGAGAATATGTATGCTATTGGCGGTGATGTGGATGGCGGCTTTGCTCATTATGCCCTGGCCCCGGCTAAAGCTTTAGCCAAAATCAGCCACGATCTGCCCGTCGAGGCCGGCGCTTTTGTCGAACTGCTCTCCTGCGTGCTGGGCGGGGTGCAGAAAGCGGCCCTGCTGCCGGGGGAAGACGTAGTCATTATCGGGGCGGGACCGGCGGGGCTGGTTTATTTGAAAGTGTTCAAAGCTGCTGGGGCAGGACAGGTGATTATGGTTGAAGTTTCGCCCTGGCGGAGCGAGTTCGCTTATCGGGCCGGGGCCGATTTGGTCATCAATCCCCGCGAAACCAACCTGCGCGACGCGGTGCGGACAGCAACGGGTCGGGGGGCGCACGTGGTAGTGGACGCGGTTGGCTCAGAATTGGGTGCGGCCATTTCGACGGCGCGCAAAGGAGGCCGGATCATTATGTTTGGCGAAAATCACCAGGCTGAAGCAGTGATTCACCCACACCAGATTCAAGGCCAGGAGTTGCGCATTTTGGGCAGTTTTATCGGTATCCAGGTTTTTCCGCAGGCGATCCGAATGTTGGAGAGCGGCGCGGTCAAGCTGGATGATCTAATTACCCACCGTTTGTCGTTAGCCGAGTTGCCCGGCGGTATTGCCGAACTGGCCGCCGGTCGCGGAGCGAAGGGTGTTTGTTTGCCGTGGCTGTGATTCAGTTAAATGTCATTGCGAGGCCGAAGGCCGAAGCAATTCCCCGCTCCGGAGTAGGCGACTGCTTCGCCTGCGGCTCGCAGTGACATGACAGTTATTTTCACAGGAGGTGAGATCGTTCAAAAAATCAGCTAGTCATTCAACTGTCAATTATTTATTAATGACTTCTAAGGAGGAAAAATGAATGCTAAAAGATTAACGCTGGTGTTAGTTTTAGTAGTGGCTCTGATTCTGGTTTTTGGCAATTACACTTTGGCTGCCCTGCCGGTGGACGATACCCACGAAGCGGCAGTTGCACTTGTCCAGACCAACCCCACTGAAGAACCCACCGAAGAAGCGGCGGCTGATGATCGAGCGCCGGTTAATATTTACGCCGTTTCGCACGGAGCCTGTGCCTGGGACTCCTACTGGTGCGTGGTTGAAAAAGGCAGCGACGACGCAGCCAGGGACTTGAACGTAGATGTGACCTTGCTTACCACCGACAAATTTGACCTGGAAGCGACCGCCCAGAATATTGACCGGGCCGTGGCGGCTAAACCGGATGTTTTAATGGTTACTATTACCGACGCAGTTTTGTTTGACGAGCCAATCCGCCGGGCCATTGACGCCGGGATTCCGGTGATTGCTTACGACAGCGTTGATACCCGCTCCAAAGAAGAGCGTATTCCCTACATCACTTACGTCGGCCCGGATGATTACCAGGGCGGCTATCAGGCCGGCGACCGTTTTATCAAAGCTGGCGGGGCCACCAAAGCAGTTTGTATTAACCAGCAAGTGGGCCATGTGCTGCTCGATTTGCGCTGCCAGGGCTTGAGTGACCGGCTGGCCGAGGAGGGCATTGAGGTTGACTCCCTGGGCATTTCTGAGGATCCGGCCCAATCTACCACCGTTATCAGCGATTATTACGCCGCCAACCCGGATACGGACATGTTTTTAACGCTTGGCCCCACTGGCGCCGATCCTTTCTATGCTTTCATGGAGGCTGAAGGACTCGAACCCGGCGATGTGTTGCACGGCACCTTTGACCTGAGTCCCAAAATTGTCGAAAAAATCAAGGATGGCACGTCACTTTTCGCCATTGACGGCCAGCCCTATATGGTTGGCTATCTGCCGGTATTCTGGGGCGCGATGATCCATCGCTACGGCATCTCTCCCTCCACTGATATTACTGCCACCGGCCCCGGCTTTGTGGACGAAAGCAATATCGGCGTGGTTGAGGAACTGGCGGGCACATACCGCTAACTTTGAGATGGAGTCCAAAGCTGGCTTTGGCCTTTCCAAACCAGGGTTTGGACTCCAGTTTCCACAGCAGCACCCTGAGTGATTGGAGCGAAGCGACAATCGTATCGAAGGGTGCTGCCATAGCGCCAAATCGCACCCTTCGACAAGCTCGGGACAAAGCTCAAGGCTACTCAGGATGCGATAGCCAACTAATCTCTTGATCAAAAGTAGGGAGGAGTCCACCTATTAGCGCCAACGGACTTCCATTAAAAAAACAGAATGAGGGCCAAACCCTGAGCCGGTTGACTGACCTGCGCCATACCATCGCCGATTATCCTGAAATTATCACCCTGTTCACCTCTGCCGTTGTCTTTCTCTATTTTGCCGTGGCTGTGCCCGACACCTTTCTGTCTGCTTTCGCCCTCTCCAATATTCTCACCTTTGGCGGCATTACCGGGGTGATGGTGATTGGAGTAGCCTTTTTGATGATCTCCGGCGAGTTCGACCTGTCAGTTGGCTCAACCCTGGCCGTGGCCAGCTATGTTTTTGCCCTGGCGCTGGTGGGTGGTATTCCGGCTGTTCCGGCGATGTTTTTGGCCCTACTGGTGAGTGGACTGCTAGGGCTGGTCAACGGCCTGATTGTGGCCTACTCCAGAATTCCGTCATTTATTGTCACCCTGGGCACGCTGTTTGCCTACCGGGGGCTGGCTCGCATTTTGGGGGAAGGGGCCGCCGTCAAGTACACCCCCGACGAACTGCCGGAGTTGTTCACTTACCTGAACGGCTCACTGACCCCCTTGAACAACTTGTTCGACCCAGCCGCCAACTTTCGGGCCTCCAGCCTGTGGTTTATGGGGCTGATTGTCATCATGACCATTATTTTGGAGCGAACCCGCTACGGCAACTGGAATTTTGCTACCGGCGGCAATGCCCAGGCCGCCCGCTCGCAGGGAGTCAATGTCAAAGCGGTCAAAATTATCAATTTTATGATTTCGGGCTGCCTGGCCGGGCTGGCCGGCATCCTAATTTTTTCACAGCGTAACAGCGCCACCCCCCTGGCCGGCGCCGGCATGGAACTGATTGCAGTGGCGGCCTCCGTTATTGGCGGCGTTCGCTTGACCGGCGGCTACGGAACCATCATCGGCGCAAGCATCGGCGTGTTGCTGATGAGCATGCTGGAACAAGGGCTGGCCTTGTTGGGTATCCCCAACGAAATTTTTAGGGCGGTAGCCGGATTTATTATCATCGTTACCGTGGCGGTCAATACTTACCTCCGCAAAGGAGAGTGAATAATTGTGAATAGTGAATTGTCAATTGTGAATGATATGAGAAGTGAACTACCCGTTCACCATTAACAATTTGTCAGGGGGAGTAATTATTGAGCGCAATCAGTCTTGAAAACCGCAAAAAACAAGCCTTTGTATTTGACTCGCCGATTATCCCGCCGCTGTTCAGCCTGGTGATGGTCTGGCTGCTTTTTTGGTTATTTGTGCCCAATTTTGGCACGGTGCGCACCGTAGCGGGTGTGTTCAACGCTGCCTCGATCAATGCGGTGGTGGTGATTGGGGTGACGATGTTGATGATTGCCGGCGAGTTTGACCTGTCAGTGGGGGCGGTGATGGCCATGGCCGCCTATATTTTCGCTAACATTATGATTGGCGGCGGCTCGCCTGTAGCCGCGATTGGCCTGGCTTTGCTGATCAGTACGCTGATGGGGGCGGTCAATGGGCTGATTACGGTTTATACCCGGCTACCTTCCTTTATTGTCACGCTGGGCACGCTGTCCATCTATCGCGGCCTGGTTTGGGTTTACTCCGGCGGTGAAATGGCCCAGACCACCGAAAAGCTGGTATTGTATGATTGGCTCAACGGCCGCCTGGACTTCGTCAACGACTTGCTGCCGCGAGCCAATTTTCGCACGGCCACGCTGTGGGTCATTTTGCTGGCCGTGATTTTTCAAATCATTTTGACCCGCACTCGCCTGGGCAACCACATCTTTGCCGCCGGTGGCAACGCCCAGGCGGCGATTGCCCAAGGGGTTAATATTAAGCAGGTCAAGATCATCTGTTTTGCCCTCACCGGCGCGTTGGCCGGACTGGCCGGAATTTTGACCTTTAGCCAGTTTTCTTCGGTCTTTGTCGCCACCGGCGCCTCAGTAGAACTGACGGCCATTGCCGGGGCGGTGGTCGGCGGGACGCTGCTTAGTGGTGGGGTCGGCAGTATTGTCGGCGGGCTGCTGGGGATTTTGCTAATAGACACCCTGCGCAGCGGCGTGGTCTTATTGGGCTTCCCCTCCGATAACTTCGCCGCCGTCGTCGGCGTGACCATCATCGGCGTGGCCCTGTTGATTGATTGGATTCGAGGCAGATTGTCATAGGTAGTAAGTAGTAGGTAGTAAGTAGTAGGTAGTAAGGGAAAAAAACTCCCTACTCCCTACTACTTACTCCCATCTTCTGGGAGGTTTACAGCAGCATGACCGAACACAACGGCAAGGCGACTCCGGTCGTCAGAATGGAAAACATCACTATGCGCTTTGGGCGGGTGATGGCACTGGAGGAGGTAACGTTTGAGGTGCGCCGCCCAGAGGTGATGGCCTTGCTGGGCGACAACGGGGCGGGCAAGTCTACCCTGATCAAAATTTTAACCGGTGTCCACACTCCCACCAGCGGCCAGATTTACATCGAAGGCCAGCCGGTGCAGATCCGCAGCCCCCAGGATGCGCGGGCGCTGGGCATCGAAACGGCCTACCAGGATTTGGCCCTGGTCAATTCGATGAGCATTGGCCGCAACTTTTTTCTGGGCCGCGAGCCGACATGGTCAGTCGGCCCCCTCCGCTTTTTGGATGTTGGCCGCATGGCCCGCGAAACGGCCCAATCCCTGGTCGAGATTGGCATCCGGGTCCGTTCGGCCAACGAGAAGGTGGGCAAGCTGTCCGGCGGTGAGCGCCAATCCATTGCCATCGGTCGAGCGGTGCATTTTGGGGTCAAGCTGCTCATTCTGGACGAACCGACCTCGGCCCTGTCGGTAGCCGAGTCGCGCAAGGTGCTGGAATACACCCTCAACGCCAAAGCGCGGGGCTTGTCGGTTATTTTTATCACCCACAACGTCCACCATGTCATGCAGGTGGCCGACCGCTACACCGTGATCCGGCACGGCAAAAACGTGGGCACTTACAATCGGGATGAATTGTCGGAAAGTGACATTTCCGCTTTGATTACCGGCGAACGGGAGTCTTGAAAGTATCACCTAACGTGTCATTCCGACCGCAGGGAGGAATCTTCGTTGTCATTGTCTAAAATGTTATGGCAAACAAGAGGATTTCTCCCTTCGAAGAGACATATTGTTCTTGAAATAATTCGAGTCAACAGCGAGATTTTTATGACCAACACCGTCCGCGCCGCCGTAATTCTGGCCCCCTGGCACATGGAAATCCAAACTTTTCCCCTGCCGGAACCGGAGCCGGGGGCGGCGCTTGTCAAAATGGAACTGTCGGGCATTTGCGGCACCGACAAGCATACCTTCAGCGGCTTTACCACCCAGTACGCCGGCACCGAACACGAACGCAAAATCCCGTTCCCGGTCATTCCCGGCCACGAGAACGTGGGCCGCATCGCTGCCATCGGCCCAACCACTGAACCGCTGGTTGACTTCTACAATCAACCTCTGCGCGAAGGCGACCGGGTGGTCATCGGCCCGGATTTGGTCTGTGGGCGCTGTTACTACTGCAAGCACGGTTTTGAATATTACTACTGTTCTCATCTGCAAGATTACGGCAACAGCCTCAGCGCGGCCAACCCGCCCCATCTCTTCGGCGGCTGGGCCGATTATCTATACGCCCTGCCGGGCAGCTACCTCTTCAAAGTGCCGGATGACCTGCCCTCCGAAATTGCCGTGCTGACCGAATTGATGGCTGTGACCACCGGGCTGGACAAGGCCAAGCAGTTCTCGGCGGTGGACTGCGAGGGCTTTCGCTTTGGCGATACGGTGGTTGTTCAGGGCGTGGGGCCGTTGGGTTTGTGCCACGTGATCAAAGCGCGGATGCTGGGCGCGGGCAATATCATCGTGATTGACCGCTCGGTCTTTCGCTTGCAGATGGCTCTGGAAATGGGCGCGGATGCCGCCCTGAATCTGGCCGAAACCGACCCGCGCCAGCGGCTCGAGGCCGTGCGCGGTTTAACTGATGGCCGTGGGGCCGATGTCGTGGCTGAGTGCGCCGGGGTACCGGAGGCGCTGCCCGAAGGGCTGGACCTGCTCCGCCCCGGCGGTTTCTACATCGAGTGCGGCAATTTCAGCGATATGGGGTCCGTGCCGATCAATCCCCACCTGCTCTGCTCCAAAAATGTCCGGCTCATCGGCATCAACGGCGAGGCGGCCACCGCTTATGGGCCAAGCATGCAGGCCCTCAACCGCTACCGCCAGCACTATCCGCTGCGCAAAATCGTCACCCACCGCTACCCGGTCGAACAGGCCGAAGCCGCCCTGCGCCTGGCGATGACGGAGGAGTGTATGAAGATTGTGATTGCCAACTCTGAATTTATAGGTAAAACGTAATACGTAAAGCGTAAGGAATCATAGCCAAAGTTTGCTTCACCCCTGGATCGTTACGTTTTTCGTTTTACGCTCGCTAAATCTAACTCTCAATGTGACAGAGAGACTAATTTGGAGGAAATTATGAACGGTAAACTCGCTATCAACGGCGGTCCCCGGACTGTGCCGGATGGATTGAAGAAACGCTGGCCGGAGATTACGGCGGAGGACAAAGCGGCGGTACTGGCTGTGCTGGAACGAAATGTTCTGACCGGCGTCCACGGCCCGGAGGCGACCGGCCTGGAGCGTGATTGGGCGGCCTTTACCGGCAGCAAATATGCGCTCAGTTTCAACAGCGGCACAGCGGCCATTCACTCAGCTTTGTTTGCGGCAGGGGTCGGCCCCGGCGACGAGGTTATCACCTCGGCCTTTTCTTTCTCCGGCAGTTTTCACCCCATTTTGCACCAAAACGCCGTGCCGGTTTTTGTGGATATTGATCCCCGCACCTACAACCTCGACGTGGGCCAGATCGAAGCCAAAATCACCGAGCGCACCAGAGCTTTGCTGCCGGTCCACATCCATGGCCTGCCCGCCGATATGGACGAAATTCTAGCTTTGGGCCAAAAATACAACTTGACCGTCATTGAAGACGCCTGCCAGGCCCACGGCTCGACCTATCGCGGGCGCAACTGTGGCACGATTGGGGCGATGGCCTGTTTTAGCCTCAACGCCACCAAGAATCTGTCCGGCGGCGAGGGCGGCTTTATCAACACCGATAGTGAGGAATATTGGGAGCGGGCCAAGATGATCCGTACTTTTGGCGAAAAAGTGCTGGAGGAGAAGGAAAAAATCCGGCCCTACTACAGCTTTACCATCGGCTGGAATTACCGCACCCAGGAACTTCCGGCGGCCTTTGCCCGCAGCCAGTTGAAACGCCTGCCCCAGTATAACGCCATCGCTCAGCGCAACGGCCAATACCTCAGCGCCGAGTTGGGCAAAATCCGCGGGCTGCTCCCGCCCTACGTCCCCGACGACCGGACCACCATCTACCACAAATACCGCCTCCGCTTCGACCCGCAGGCGTTGGGCTTAAAAATCCCGGCTCCCGATTTCCGCAACAGGTTGATTGACGCCCTGGAAGCGGAAGGGGTCGAGGCGACGCTGTGGCACGTCACCCCGCTGCCCTCCTTCCCCGTTTTCCAGCGGCTCAACGAGGGCTATGTCCAGGGCGCGCCCTGGCTGCCTAAAGGCGAGCCGCCCCGTGTTCAGTATCGCCCGCAGGATTACCCCGAAGCCCAGCGGCTCATGGACGAGTCCATTATCGTCAATACTGAACCCTATCCCATCTACGTGCAGAGTTTGGAATTGATGGAGCATTATGTGGTTGCCTTCCGCAAGGTGTTTGATAATTTGGATGAGGTGTTGGGGTAGAGGTAGAATTTAAAAATATTCCGTCTTGCGTGATGCGTCTTGCGTAAAAATTAACAGAACACGCAAGACGCATCACGCATCACGTATCACGCATCACGAGGTAACTATGAACAAACTCCGCATTGGTATTCTCGGTACCGGCGTTATCAACCGCGATTTTCATTTGGTCACGCTGCGCAACCATCCCCAGGCTGAGGTGGTGGCCACCGGAAACTTGCGCCCCGAGTCGCTAAAAAAGTTGGCGGCTGATTTCAATATCCCCAAAACTTACACCGACTTTGCGGAAATGGCGGCTGACCCTGATATTGATGCTGTGGTTAACGGTCTGCCCAACTATCTCCACGCGCCGGTCACTATCCAGATGTTGGCAGCGGGCAAACACGTGTTGTGCGAAAAACCGATGGCGCTGAACGTAGCCGAAGGGGAGCAGATGATTGCCGCCGCCCAACGGGCCAACCGCAAGCTGATGATTGCCCATATGTGGCGCTTTGATCGCGAAATTGTCTGGCTGCGTGATGTCATTGCCAGCGGCCAACTGGGCCGGATTTTCAAGGTCAAATCCCACGCCATCTGGTTGTACGAGGGTCCCAAGCCTGGTAGCTGGTTTGTGACCCCGGAGTTTGCCGGAGGCGGCGCGCTGGCCGATATGGGTATCCATTCGATTGATACCCTACGTTTTATTCTGGGCGGGGCCAGGCCGGTCAAGGTTTTTGCCAATGTGGGCACATTTTTCCGCGATATTCCCCTGGACGACACGGCGACCGCCATGATTGAATTTGAGGGTGGCGTCGCCGGGTTGATCGAGGCCGGCTGGTATCATCTCTACGCCGATGGGCTGGAAGGTTACACCCAAGCTTATGGCACAAAAGGCTACGCCCGCGTCCTGCCCGCCCAATTGCAGACCTCCATCGAGGGTATCTGGAGCGTCACCCAGCCCGATATGCCCAATCGCCAGCAGCAGTGCGACCTGCCCATGTACCAGGCCCAGATGGATCACTTTATTGACTGCATTTTGAATGACAAAGAACCGTCACCCGGCGGCGAGGATGGCCTGTGGGCCATGCGGGTGTTGGAGGCGGCGTATCGTTCGGCTAAGACGGGGGAGGCAGTGGATGTAGGATGGAAGTAATCATTCGCGCTTTTGAGCTGGCTGATTGGGCTGATGTGGCCGAGATTTGGTTAGCCCCCAATTGTCAACAGGGTACATTGCAACTGCCTTACCAATCACGCGATGACATCAAGAAGAAACTCGAAAATCCTCCGCCGGGTCTATATCGCCTGGTGGCAGTGGTAAAAGAAAGTCAAAAAGTAGTTGGCATGATTGGTTTGCATACAAACCAAGGCCGGCTTGCTCATGTGGCCCATATCGGTATGGCCGTGCATGATGATTACCAAAACCAGGGCATCGGCTCAAAACTGATGGAGGCCGTTATTGACTTGGCCGAAAATTGGCTCAACTTGACCCGGCTGGAATTGACCGTTTATACCGACAATCCCCGCGCCGTTCATTTGTATGAGAAATATGGTTTTGTGATCGAGGGAACGCTGCGAAAATATGCTCTCCGGACCGGTAAATTTGTGGATGCTTATACTATGGCCAGAATCAAAGAGTAAACCGTTTCACATTGACTACTAAATCACCGCGTCGTTGGGTCTAGTCCGAGGCTACTGCTGATGCTCGTCTGCGCGAAGGGATTTGTGATAATCGAGCGGTTTCGGGTGGGGCGGAGAATTTTAAAGCGACAAATTTAGGCTTGAGGTAGATAGCCAGCCGAGCGTAAGTATGCTTCAATTGCTTCGACAAAAATTCTGGCATCTGACAGGGTTTCCTCAGCCATTGATTGGTCTACCTCAATCATTTCGCTGTAATCGTGGGTCTGACGGCGGTTAAAAGCTAAACGGAGCGAACGGGACAACGCTTGAGGAAACAGGCCCGTTTTCACAAACTCTCGATCAAAAAGGCGAAGGGCGCCACTGTGTTTGGATGTGCCAAGTTGTTTAGTGGCGAGTAGCGCCAGCAAAGCATAAAACATGGCATAATAGGCCCGATTGATAGTTCCGCGCCAGGCAGACTCCTTGAGTAAAATTTCGGCCTCGCGCAGCGTTTCGTGAGCTTGCTTGACCCGGTAGCGCAGCAATGCCTCCAGTTGTTCCGGCTTCACGGGCGGACTCCCTCCCGTTCGATATTTAAGACAAGGGGACTGGCGCCCATCGGCCCATCCTCCAATTGCTCGCGGGTAGCCACGATAGTAGAAATGATGCAATCCAACTCAAAGCCGACTTCCCAGGCCAACTCGTCAATGCGGCGACGCAGCTCCGGCGTCAATTTTTCTACCTCGATAAATACATCCAGGTCTGAGTCAGGCGCAGCCTCGCCTCTGGCCCGTGAGCCGAATACCCGCAGGTCGAGTACGGGCACAACAGCAGCCAAACGGCGTTGAAATTCATTGGCAATTACCCGATCTGCTTCTGTTAGCATTTTATAACCTCTTAACTACCCGCCGAGATGGTAAAAATTCGCATTATCTGATATCGTAAGTCTAAAATCCAGAATCGCAAATCAGAAATCGGGATACTCCGGCGCGGGCAACCGCTCCACCTCCAACATCACCAGCCGGGTGGCCAGAGGCAGCAGCAGTTCGTACACATTTTTATGCCACATGGCAGCCCGTTGTGTCTTGCGGGCTGCCATGTGGCATAGTTCTTCGGTCATTTTGGGGGCCAGTCGCTTCAAAGCGTCAACAGCGCTCTCTCGTACTCCTCTACTCTCATCCCGCAAGGCAGCCAGCAACGGTTCCACTGCCCGATTATCCCCCAAGTATCCCAAAGCTTTGGCGGCGCTCTTTTGCATCCCGCTATTCTCATCCCATAGGATGGTTAGCAACGGTTCCAGTGCCCGGTTATCCCCCAGGTATCCCAGAGCTTTAGCAGCACTGTGGCGTTTCCACTTTGGGCTATCTGCGAACTCATTCAATCGGTTCCGAATTTTGCCTCTTCGTTCCGGGGGCGCTTCATCCAGAGCATCAAGGAGGAATAGCAACCGGCCTTGGTATTGCCACTCCTTAATAGTCGCTTCTGAAAGTTGGAGGGATAACTTTCCGCGTAAGAAATTTTCCAGAGATTCATCAGGGTTAAAATCGCGCAACTCGAGGAAAACCGGCAAGTATTTTTCGGTCAGGTTTAATTTGGCCTCCTGATTCGTAGCCAAACAAAGTGCAATGTAGCGCAGCAGTGTCGTCTTGCCGCCGCCTGGTTCGCCCAAAATGATCAGGTGGGGATGTTTGCTCAATACCTCGGAAACTTCAACCGGCGGTGGGGGCGGCGGCTCAGACTTAATCTCAGTCTCAGTCTTAGCCTCAGCCTCTTTCTTCGCCTTCAACCCGAGACGTTCCAGCAAGCTCATTTCCTCTCGACGTTGCTCGGTCAACTCCACATCCCGGCGGGGTCGAACCTGGGCGGCCTGGAGCATGACAAAGACATCGGTCAGGGGAATGCGCTGGTCGGAACCTTCCAGGGGCAGGTAGCGATGAGCTTCTGCTACGGCGGCTAGATACGTTGCTATTTCAGGCGAGTCCCAATCAGGCTCACCTTCGTAAGGCTGGTGTTGCTCATAGCGGGCAGGATTGAGGTCTCGGAGCAAACTCAGAAGGGAGTCAAGCAGGGAATTTTGGCAAGCGTACTCTATCAGTCGGTCAATTATGAGGTCTTTGCCCATTTCCCGGCTTAATTGGTTATAAACGGGTCTGAAGGCGGGCTCATCATAACAGACTTTGAGGCGCAGGTCTTCGTCGGGAAAGCCTTCGGTTAGGAGGGCACGGATATTTTTGAAACGATACTGCCGCCGGGTCATGGATACCTTTATGAATGCTCTCTAACCAAATTTGGTTGTTATTCGGCCTGCTATCAGTATAACATAATCCACTTCCGACATCAACGCTCGCAATTTTGATTGACATAGGGCTAAATTAGGCGTACAATACTTGTTCAATAATTGTCTTAGGCAGTTCCAATTTAAATAAACCAAAACGTGTTGCGTGTTCCGTCCGCTTCGCGTCACATAAGACGCAACACGCAAGGCGAGCACTGGATAATCGTTTTCTTGGAAATGCCTTATTTTGCAAAAGCGGTCAGAGTAAAGCCATGTTTTCATTCGAAGGCCCCCCTGAAGAAGAGTTCCGGCGCGAAATTTTGAGCTGGAATGATGTTGACAAACTCATAGATCATCTCATCCCCCAATTCCGGGGTGAATTTGACGGCCTGTTGATGATTACCAAAGGCGGGCTGGTGCCGGGTGGGATTTTAAGCGAGGCCCTGGGCATTAAAGATGTTCTGACCGCCTCGGTTTATTTTCCCGACGAGGTCAATCAAAAGCTGGCCTGGCCCACCTTTACCCAGTTTCCGCCCGATACCTTGCTGACCGACCGGCGCATCCTGATTGTGGATGACATTTGGGCCAACGGTCGGGCGATTATGATGGTCCAGGGCCGCCTGGCCGCCGTCGGCTGCGAAGCGGAAACGGCGGTGCTGCATTACCGTATCCGCTCCAACCTTTTCCCCGATACCGGCCCGGATTACTACGGGGCCATCACCGACCGCTACATTGTCTATCCCTGGGAAATGTCGGTGCTGCCGCGCGGTGTGGGCAAACCCGGCACCGGGCCGTTACCGGCAATTTAAGCGGTTACGGTAACTACTCGGCTATGTCATTTCGACCGAAGGGAGAAATCTCCGAGGCCGATGCAGCGCAATAGGGATTTCTCGGCCTACGGCCTCGAAATGACATGAGGACTGAGTAGTTACCTTTTTGCTTTAATCACAAAAAGCGGTATAATGACTCCCGGAAGTCAACCAAATATCGATCCAGCCGTGTTAATTAGCAAAGGCGCTTTTCAATCCGAAAAGCGCCTTCTCTGTTTTATGGCGCGATCTATTGGGATGACAATACTCGAACAGGAGGTCAATCATGCTAACCCCAGAATCAAACGAAGAATTCTCCAAAGTCCGACAACGCGCCTTCATCGAGGAATGGCTCAGCTTTTTTACGGGACGGCCAAACCATCTGCTCCCGTTTGAAGAGGTCAAGCAAAGTTTGCAGTTGCAAGATGCCGCCTACAAAGGGCTGCAAGAAATCGAATTGGATAAAATTATCGGCAGCACCGGCCGCTACCGGGATTTTACCCGCACCTTCTTACCCAAAAATAATACCACCCAGGATCGCTGGCGGCGGGTTGACGCCGTTGCCCACTCCGAGCAGGGTTTCCCACCGATTGAAGTCTACCAGGTAGGCGACGTCTACTTTGTGCGCGACGGTAATCACCGGGTTTCCGTAGCGCGCGCGCATGGAGCCGCGACGATCGAGGCGGAGGTGATCGAGTACAAAACGTCGGTTCCGTTTGGCCCCGATGATGATTTAGATGATGTTTTGCTCAAAGTGGAACAGGCCGACTTCTTAAAAGAGACTCGGTTGGATCAGCTTCGGCCCGATCAAAACGTGGTCTTCACCGAGCCGGGCCGCTATCGCCTGGTCCAAGAACACATTATCATTCACAAATATTTGCGTGAAATCAACTGTGGCTGCGAGCTTTCGGCTGACGAGGCCGTGACCAGTTGGTACGAGCGGGTCTACCTGCCGTTGGTGCAACTGATCCGCGAGCGCGGCATTTTGAACTATTTTCCAGGCCGGACCGAAGCAGACCTGTATGCCTGGCTCATTTTGCACCGGGCCGCTCTGGAAGCCGAGTTGGATGCGTTGGGTCAGGTGTCCAACGAACAAATCCTGGACGATTTGGAAAGAGAACGGACCAACCCCCTCACCCAACTACTGGGCTTTTTCCACAACCGGCTCGACCTCGACCAGATGTCGCTCAAAGCCAAGCAGGCCCAGTTTATGCGGGAAACCGAGCTGGGCCGAATCCGGCCGGAGCAAAATATCGTCTTCACCGAGCCGGAAGGCTATGAACTGGCTAAAGAACATATTGCCTTTCATAAATTTTTGCGAGAAAGCGAGTGTGGCTGCGAAATTTCCTACGAGGAAGCGGTGAGGAGTTGGTACGACACCGTCTATATGCCCCTGATCGAATTGATCCGCGAGCGCGACATCCTCCAATATTTTCCGGGCCGCACCGAGAGCGATGTTTACCTGTGGCTCATTCTGCGCCGGGCTGCCCTTGAGGCCGAGATGGACACCTTGGGCCAAATCCCCGACGAGCAGGTGATTGAGGATTTAGAACTGCAAGAAACCCCGCCCAGTACCCTGGCCCGGCTGGCTCAATTGTTTGGCTTCAAACGCAAGCCGCAGGGTCTGCTACTGCTTAGATAGACCTAATCTTCATTTCGGCCAATTGATGGGTGGAAATGATGCGTGATACGTGATGCGTAAAAGATCACGTATCACGCATCACGCATCACGCACCAAACCGTATTTCGGCAGCCGGAACAGAAATCATTACCTGTAACTTCTATTTGCCCTTTGCTGGCATCACCAGCGGCGCGGATTCCGCGCCAGCTGCCGCCATCAATTGGGCCAATAGATTGCCGCTTTTGGGCAGCAACGTCAGTTTACCTTTGCCCTCCAAAATTTTCTCTGTCTCCAAAATTTCAAACATGGCCTGGGCTACTTCGGCATCGGCGCAGATTTCTTGCAGCGCCGCACCAACAATTTTGGGGCGCATGGCATTGGCGCGGGCAAACTCGATGGCAGCCTGCCGCTCGGCGGTGCTGGTGATGATGCTGACCTGGTTGGCCCCATCCTGCCGGATAGCCGACGTCACCTGGCGCAGCCGGTTGACCACCTTTTCCTCGATCTGCCGGATCATGCCCACATCGCGGAAATGAACCTTGCGAATGTAGACCGAGCCTAAGCGGTAGCCCCACTCCTCGGATTTGGGCGACACTTCGGCCCGCACCGCCTGGCTCATGGGGTGGCGGTTTTGCAGCATTTGGGCCAGGGGCATGTTACTCAAGGTGCGCACGGTGGCATTGCTCACATTGGCTGCCAGCGAGCCTTGCGGGTCGGCATTTTTGAAGAGGTAGGCTACCGGGTCGCTGATGACCATCTCGTACCAGATGCCGATGCCCATCGGCGCGCCCTCTTCGGAGTTGACCGGCTGGCTGCGCAGATATTGCTGGTCAAGCCGCATGTCCAGCACGTGGCAGCGGCCCAGCCAATTGACAATCAACGCCTGCGGGCCAAGCTTGAGCCACAGAAAATTCAGCCCCGGCTCCCGCAGAACCGCAATCACTTTACCGAACAGCACATACACGTGGCAGCGGCCCTCTTCGACAATAGCATACAGCCCCAACAGGCGGGCAAACAGCATCATAATAGGGTAGGCAATAAACAAACCAATGAAGGTAAAGATAAATACACCGATAAACGATCCCAGGGCCTCTATCATTTTTGCTCCTCCAGAATAATTTGCTGGGCCTGGCTGTAGAGTCTCAAGCGGACGTTGCGCAGATAAGTTTCTAACACGCCAGGGCCGCTCTTTTTTAATTCGCCCAATTGGGCCGCCAGCGCCTTGAGCGGCTCAACTTCGGCCTGGGCCTTAAGTGTTTCAATTTCTACTGCCCGTTTCGATTGCACAATTTTCTGGTCGGCGCTGGCCTGGGCCAGGCTGATTTCTGACGAGACATGGTTGTGAGCCGTGTTGATGGCCGCCAGGGCCGACTCAACCTCCTGGGGTGGGTCAATCTCGGTAATCAGCGAGGCATCCAACACAATCCCGTAACGGGCCGCCGAGGAGAGCGACTCCTGATCCATGTGCTCGTTCAGGTCGCGCAGATTTTTGCGCAGGTCGTTGATGGAGACGCCGGCCATAATGCTGGGGTCGGCGGCGTTGGTATCATCCAGGCTGCTGTTGGGCGCTTCATAATTGGCAATGCGCTCCCGCAAAATAGAGACAAAATAGCCCATAATGTGGACAATGGGCTGCTTGACGGCAAACAAGTAAGCGTACAAATTTCGCTCCGACACGCGATAGCGAATTTGCCCCTGCAAGCCGGTATTGAGTTGGTCTTTGGTGACCGCTTCTAACACCGTGCCCTGTTTGTTGGCGTTCGGATCGAGCGGGTCAAAGGCCATATTGACTGTCTGCGTTGCTACCGAAACCTTGTAGATTTTCTCCCAGGGCCATTTGAAATAGGGGCCGCCCGGTTGAATGACCCGCACCTGGGGATAGCGGTAGCGTTCCCTTTCCTCGGGCCGCAAATACTCGGCAATCGGGTCTTCGAGGGTGGTTGCGCCCTTGATCCGCTCCGCCCGCCCGAAAATGGTTTTGACCGCCCGCTCATTCTGATTGACCGTATAAAGCCCGGCCAGAATGTAGCGGACAACGAACCAGGCAATAAAGCCAAACAAACAACCAAAAAGTACCGACATAGCACCTCCTTGAGATAGTAACAAAAAAACCTACCCCCACCGGCTGGTTGCCGGTGATGGGTAGGTTTGCTTGGTTTGGAGCCTCGCCCTTGCATGACTCCATTGTACGCCGAAGCTGAATTGGGGTCAAGTAGGCCAAAAGGGTCAAGTTTGAAATTCAACGGCGACCGGCGGGCGGCTGATAGCGGTTTCAAGCGACGGCAGGGCGAGTTGAGCTTCCAATTTGGCCTGCGAAGCCACCCCGTAGTTCATGTGCGTTACCTGCCCCCGGCCATCCAGAACAATGGTAGCGGGCAAGGTTAAAACTTTGTAGCGGCCGGCCAGGTCGGGGTGCTCGGTCACATCATACTTTTTGATAACAACGCGCTCGCCCAATTTGGCGCTCAGGTTGTCTACAATCGGCGTCTGCTGCAATTTGCAGGGGGCGCAGTAATCGGCGCTGAAGTAGAGCAGGGTTGGGACGCCGGCAGCGTTATCAGCCGGTTGAATACTTTGGGCTACCTTTGCCTTGTAAGCGCGCCAGCCAAGCCACAGCAAGCTCAGTCCGGCCAGAATCAGCAGAGTGATGACTAATCGCTCGATCATGATGATTTCCCTTCTGAGGTGGGGTGAGGCATCAGCCCCAATTTATCCAATTGATAGTAGACAAAGCAGCCGGCGCAAAAATTAAGAAAGAGATTGACCCCGGCCAGGATAATCACAATCCAGGCCAGCGTCCAGCCCAACCCGGCATTGTTGAAAGCCAGCAAAGCCGCGCTGCTGGTTAAGAGGAAGAGCGCTCCGACGCCCTGAGAGAATTGGTGGGGCGTGGGGTCGTCATCAATAATGTGGGCTTTGAGCAGGCCGTTGGGTTTGAGGATTTTTTGATAAATCTGTTTAAACAGACCGGCCTGGGGAAAAATTGTCCCAATAGCCAGCACCAGCCCCACAAACAGAACCCAGTAAGGCTGGTTGAACAAAAAACCAAGCAGAGAAAAAACAATAATACAGGCCTGATTGAACTTAATTGCGGTCGTATCTACTTTTTTCACCATCACATCCCCCTTTTTTGATTGAAAAATGGGCTCTCTTGGCTTTAGCAATAGGGCACGCAAAGTCGCAAAGCCGCAAAGAAATTTATAAAACTTGGCGTCTTTGCGTCTTGGCGTGAGAAAATCCCGTCGAACCCGGTAAAGCTAGAAAATAAAAAGGCCCATCAATTGCTGATGGGCCTTAGACGCTTCTAAATAAAAATAACTTACGGGCAAGCGCAATTGTCCCATCGAGTCTGCAACTCGCCGGCCCAACACAAGCAAACCTCACCCCAAATTTGGCGGGTTGGATTGAAGGTCTTTATCTCCCGGCTGAATAATGAGACAATCATGCTAACTTTACTAACCAATTTTCCGTAAAGTGAATGGGCGTAATTATAGATGAATTGTTTTAAGCTGACAAATAGAGACCAACCTCCCCACTTGCCGCCTGATGAGTTTTGACTGCAAGTAAATTCGGTAATAAAGCCTGGAAGGTTGGAAGGCTGGTAAATATTGACT
This sequence comes from Anaerolineales bacterium, assembly GCA_015075405.1. Taxonomy (GTDB): domain Bacteria; phylum Chloroflexota; class Anaerolineae; order 4572-78; family J111; genus DSQQ01. The sequence continues at coordinate 890,616 of JABTUK010000001.1, read as the reverse complement.
AACTTTCCGGCCTTCCAATCTTCCCGAATCATTGAAGATTACTGATTTTGAAAATCAAAACTCATGGTCATCACGGGCGGTTGAATAAATTACCAAATGAAGTATAATAAGGCCCACTCAATTTTGTCTGCCCGACCAAGCCGGAGAAACCCCATGCGCGCCAAAATTTATCGTTTTGTTTTACTGTTGCTGCTCATCGCTGCCCCGGCGTGCTCTTTTGGCGCGTCTCCCCAGCCGACTCTCCCGCCGACGCCTCTCCCTACCCCGGCGCCGGAAAAGGTAACCATCACCTGGGGCTTTTGGGGCGATCCCTGGGAAGTGGCCATCAACGAGCGAATTATCAAGGTCTTTGAAGCGGATTATCCCAATATCCACATCGAAACTTTTCATCGCCCCTATGATGTCTACTTTAAAGAAATGCGAGCCAAATTCGCCGCAGGTGAGCCGGTTCCTGATGTTCTCTTTTGGTCAGAAGTTCCGGTAGATGTGCCCAAAGGCTACTTTATGAACCTCAGCCCGTTGATGCAGGCTGAAAATTATACCCTCGATGATTTTATTCCCGGTTTGTTGATTCATTACAAAGTTAACCAGGGTGTCTACGGCCTGCCCCGTGACAGCGATACCAAAGTGATCTACTACAATAAACGGCTGTTCAATCAGGCAGGTCTGCCCTACCCGCAAAGCGGCTGGACCTGGCAAGACCTGCGTCAAACCTCGTTAAAGTTAAAAGAGGCCAATGTTGCCCCCTACAGTTTTGCCTTTGAGGTCAACAGTTGGTGGATGATCTGGATGTGGCAAAACGGAATTCAAATTTTTGATGACAAACTATTTCCCACCCAAACCGATTTGGATCAGCCTGCCGCCGCCGAAGCGGTGCAATTTTTTGCCGATCTTATCAATGTAGATCAGGTGACGCCCCCCTACGAGATGATGCTTGGCTCCGAGAATATTGCCTCGCTGTTTAAAGAGGGCCAATTGGCCATGGCCTTTGGCAACCACGCCCTGGTCCCCGCTTTTGCCGAGGTTAACGAGCTGGAATGGGATGTGGTTGGGCTGCCGCAAAATGTGCGCCGGGCCAATGTGGCTGCCGGCGCGGGCTATGCGATTGCGGCCAATACCGATAACCCGGAAGCAGCCTGGACCTTTCTCAAGTTTCTTTCCAGTTTCAAAGTTCAGGCTATTTTTGCCGAAGCGGGGGTGGCGGTGCCGGCCCTGCGCTCGGTAGCTCAGTCTGAAGTATTTATGGAGCAGCAGCCCCGTCACAACGCCCAGGTCTTTCTGGACGAAGCCGAAATCGGTGAGCCAACCCCGGCTTTCCCCGGCTCCAGTGACATTATCGAACTGGTTAACGGGGCGCTAACCCCTGTCTGGCAGGGCCAGAAGGATGCTGCCAGCGCCATCAGCCAGGTTTTGCCCCAGGTTAAGGACATTCTGGCTAAAGTGCAGGTTAAACGCTGATTCTCAACTCCATGAAACGTCTCCACTCGCTCCACATTGGGCAGCTCATCGGCCTGGGCTTTGGCTTGATTTTGCTGCTGGCTTTGTTGATCGCGCTGGGGCTGATTAGCGCCTATGCTATCACCAAACAGCAAAGTGTGGTTATTCAAACCCGAGGCGAGGTGGAAAGTTTAGCCCAGGAGCTAGAAATTCTCTCGGCTCAGCGCAGCGACTATTTGCGCCGCTACCTGAACAATGAGGGCGACACCCTTTTAGAAAATTATTACAGCCACGAGATTGCCTTTGAGGCCATCTTTGATAAGATTGCCTCTTTGCTGGTCACCGGCGAGGAGCAGCAAGCCCTGCAGGCCGTAGATAGCGCCGAAAGCGGCGTGGATCAAAAAGCTCAGGAGACCCTTTTGCTTCATAACAGCGGCTTTCCGGCGGCGGCCCGCCTGCTGTGGGCCAATGAAGGCGGCCGTGCCCAGGATAGTTTGGTCCGGGCCATTGAAAGACTGCGCCAAACCCAGGGCAATACCAGCACCCAGATTATCGAGCGCGCTCGCGCCATTGAGAATCTGGCCTTGACCACGGCCATCCTCTTTGTCATTCTGGCGTTGATTGTCGGGCTGGCGGCCAGTGTATTCATCACCCGGACTATTGCCGCCCCCCTGGCCGGCTTGGTAAAAACAGTTGCCACGCTTGGCTCTGATCTGACCATGCGAGTTCAAACTTCGGGGCCGCAGGAAATCGCTTTCCTGGGTGAAACTATTAATGAAATGGCCGCCCAATTGCTCGCCTCAGAGCAATCTTTACAGCAGCACCGCGACCGTCTGGAAAAAGAGTTGAGCCTGGCCAGCCAGATGCAGGTAAGTTTTTTACCCAGCGTTTTGCCGTCGCTGCATGGCTGGGAGTGGGCTATTTATTGGCAGCCGGCCCGCGAGCTGGGCGGCGATTTTTACACCCATATTCATCTGGAGCAGGGCCGGCATGGACTGGCTATCGGCGATGTGAACGGCAAGGGCGCGTCGGCGGCTATGGCCGGGGCCTTATCGGTGGGGCTGCTGGAAGCGAACGCGCCGGCCCACTTGCATCCCGAAGCCCTGCTGAACAAGCTTAATGAAGACCTGTATGTACGCTTTCACTCGCAGCGGATGAATGTGGCCTGCTGTTATCTGATTGTGGATGAAAGTTCAACCAATCTGGTCGTGGCTAATGCCGGTCTGGTCTACCCCTACCTGCGGCGAGGGGACAAACTGATTGAAATTCAGGCGTCGGGGATGCCCCTGGGAGCCTGGCCCAATTTTGTTTACACCGCCAAAACCTTATCGCTGTGCCCCGGCGACTTGCTTTTTCTAAGCAGCGATGGTCTGGTCGAGGCCAAAAATGCTCAGAATGAAATCTTTGGCTTTGAGCGCTTCCAGGCCGAATTAGCCAAAGTTCCGGCCAACACCGAAGCCCAGGTAGCCCTCAACCGGCTCATCAACGCCGTTAAAAGTTTTACCGGCCCGGTGGAACTGCACGATGATTTGACCCTGATTGTGGGCCGGTTTGTGGGGCCGGCCATGCTTTAGGTAGTTCTAACGGAATGATGCGTGATACGTGATGCGTGAAAGTCACGTATCACGCATCACGCATCACTATTATAGGTGAATTATTTTTATGGATTTTATCGAAATTGCCTTAACCGACCTCAACGGCGAAGCCGCCGAAACCGTCGGCGAGCTGTTCAATCGTTACGGCTACGGCGGCGCGGTGATGGAGAGCTATCCCCCCAATTTTGACAAAGTGACCGTCCGCACGGTGATCCCCAGCGAAGATGATTATCGCCTGCGCGAAATCGAACTGATGCTGGCCCTTATCGGCCAGGCTTTGCCCGGCGGCCTGCCTGAACCCCGGCTGCAATTCGTCGGCAAAAGCGATTGGGCCGAGTCCTGGAAAGCCCATTTTCACCCGGTGCGAGTGGGCCGGCGGTTTGTCATCAAACCCAGTTGGCGTGATTACACCGCCACCCCCGACGATATTGTGATTGAAATTGATCCCGGTTTGGCTTTTGGCAGCGGTCTGCATCCCACCACCCAATTGTGTCTCAAAATCCTGGAAGAGATGCCCCTGGCCGGACAGACTTTGTTTGATGTCGGGACCGGTTCGGGGATTTTGGCCCTGGCTGCCCTCAAACTGGGAGCGGCCAAAGTGCGGGCGGTAGATATTGACGATATTGCAGTGCGGGTAACTGAGGAAAATTTTGAGCGGAACGGTTACCCCCTCTCTGGCCCTCAAAAAGGGGAAGGAGCAGAGGTTGAGGTAGCCGTTGGCTCGGCGGGGGAGGCCGGGGGCCGGCAGTGGGATATTGTTGTGGCCAACATCCTGGCGAACACCATTATCGAACTGCTGCCTGGTCTCAAAGCGGCCCTGGCTCACGGCGGCAGTCTCATTCTCTCCGGCATCATCGCCGAACAGGAAGCCAGCGTGACCGCCGCCGCCACCGCTCACGGACTACGCTTCAGCGAGCGCCGGGCGGAAGAAGATTGGGTAGCCTTGGTTTTTAGAATAAGGTAAAAATTAATGGCCTCATAACGAGTCGCGTTTCAGCCGCCGTCACGTAGCCTTTAATAACCGGAAGCCTCAAAGTGCCAAAACCAACTTCACTAATTACAGAGTCCGTGCAATCGGCTGCAAATGCTGGGTATAACTCTACGAGTTTCTACAGTAGGCAGCATTTTACTCCGAAATCATGATGAGTAACTTTTTAAGAGGATACATCAAAAATTTACTCTACGTCCTCTTTCTATCCATTCATTTTGCCTAATATGTCTTGCCCATCCTTCTGCATATTGAGCAATATCTTTATGTAAATCCCAATCGGTAATTATGATATGCTCATCCTCTATTCTGGCACAATTGCGGTGATAATCTCGCCCCAAATATAGTTCTGTAAATTGGGTGATACTGATAGGTATCCATTCATACCCATCTGCACCTGGGTCATATTGGATGAAAAACTCAAGACGTGGGTTATAACAGATATCATCATTTTGAATGAAATAATGGCTAATACTGACCAGACACGAGCTTGATTTTTGAATAGATAACCGATCAAAATGTTCTTGCTCTAAAGTTAAGTAAGCCTCATCTGCATCCAAATCCAGATTGTGTTTTTCGGCTATATGAGTAATTACTTCTTGCATACGCACACAGTAGCGTATTTGAGGAAACTTACTCTCCTTTTCCTTTGGTATATTATCCATTGAGTTTAGAAAATCTACAACCTCTTGCACACATTGTCGCGCATTTTTATAGATTTCTGAGCCAGTAAATCTAATAACTCGATACCCTTTTCGTTCTAGGTATCGTTCACGCTTGGCATCACGAGTTCGGTCTTCTTTAGATTTGTGACCGTCATGCCCATCAAGCTCGATTATAACCCTTTTATCCGATAGATAAAAGTCAACACGGTATTTATCTATCCAGACTTGCTTGCGCATTCCCTTTATTAAATCTTTCCCACAGTCCCAAAAGGCTTGCTCAATAGGTGTTAGTCCAAAATCTGGGATGGTTCAATTACGGGCTGAAATAGGTTGACACTTTTGGTACCTTAAAAAATAAATTATCCTGGCTGGGTAGCCGTCGTGGGTGGGAACAACTGGTCTAACACCTCCGCAAGAGAAAGAGCATCCGACACACCAGCCAACTCCAGGGGGCTAGAGCCGCTGCGCTTGCCCCGTTCAAACTGGTGGTGGTTCCAGAAGAGTTGGAGCAAGGGTAGTAACCATTGGGGCATGCCCCGGTGAGTCTGTAAGTGGGGGCGCAGCCAACTGTGCAGGGACTCGGCCAAGCTGGAGGAGCGGTGGAAGAGGCCCAGGGTCTCCCAGACGAGCGGCACGATAGAGCGGAGGGCTGCGGGCAGGTCAGTCTCAAGGTTCAAGTTCAAGGTGTGGCGGTGTTGCCAGGTCCACAGGACAAAAGCTTGGGTGTCAGCCGCCAAGTTCTTGAGCAGCGGGGTCAGGTGTTGCTCCAGCCACGCCAACGGGGCCAGCAGTTCGGGTAACTTCTGCTGAAGATCGTCGGCGAAGGTGGTAATGTCTGCCTGGCCCAATTCCTTGAGCAGGGTGATAGCCGTTTCCAGGGTGGCTTTGGTTGTGGCGACGGCGACCAGTTGATGGCTGGGGGTGAGAGGTTCCAAAGCCTGCCGCACTTCCGCCAGCAGCCACGACCAGGTGTCGAAGGTGGTGATGGCTTGGGTGGCCTCGACCTGAGCCTGAGCCAAGGGGACCTTGCTGGTGAGCCGCCGCCCCCGCCGCCGGATCAGTCCTCGCGCTTGCAACTCGGCTCGACGCGCCCGTTCGGCGGTGTCGATGGCCCGGTAGGCGGCGCCTTCCAGCCGTCGGCTCAGGCGATGAGCTTCTTGCAGCAGGTGAAACAGGTCGGGCCGCAAGGGTAGGGCCAGTTTGGCTTCCCGCACCCCCGCCCGCAGTCCGGTGCCCCCGTCACAGGCCAGGTCCTGGAACTGGATGCCCCGTTCGACCAAATCCAGGTAAGTCAGCCCCCAGGTCGTCCCATCGCGGTGCTCCGCTGGGGTCAAGTTCAGCACCAGGAAGGACCGCCCGTCCACCACGGTCAGACACGGTTGCCGGCCTTGAAAGATTTCGTCGGCCTCACCCAGAATCGGCACCGGGATCACCACGGCTTGATTATAGACCGCGGCCTGCTGACCCGCCGCCTGAAGCGTCTGGCTGATGTAGCCGACCGACCGCTCCACCCCCAACAGCAGTTCCAGCCCGGTTTGGATCCCTCGTACGCTCCCGGTTAGCATCGGCCACAGCGCTATGGCCCGCTGGATGAAACTGGAACTGATGTCCAGGCTTTGTTTGAGCGGACAGGGTCCGGGGTCATGCGGCTGCAAGGTTTCTTGCAAGCTCTGCATCGCTTTATGGCGCCACTCGTACAACAGCGTCCGGGATACCCCATAGTCTTGCGCCAATTGGCTGGCTCGCCCCCACCCACGTTCGTGGGCGCTCAACACCATCTCGACCGTGATTTGCATCCGGGTTGACAAATCCAACCCAGCTATGCGATACTGTGCCATTAGGAGCCTCCTTCTTTCAGGTTTGATGTGGTCTCGTAACCCTTATCTTGCCTGAAAAGGTGGCTCCTGTAAACCTATTCTGTTGTTAATGTGTCAACCTATTTCTGAACCATCCCCAAAATCTTTATTCATAAATTCTTCATCACCCAAAATGGTTTGACTAAACACTTAAATCATTGCCTGTTTTTTCATTCATTTTACAGGTATTATTTTAATTTCGTCAGCCAAAATCATCACTATATGTTCGCGTGTACCTGTAGCTCCTTCAAATTCGTAATTAGTTGTCAGAATCGCCCCAGTTACTTCTATAAGGTCTTCTGCATAGATACGCTCTGCCCCTTCGTATCTGACAAAGAACGGCCTGAAGCATGAATTCCTTTCATCAGGAGGAAATATTTGTGCCATAAATGATTGAGACCCGTCGTCGTCTACAAATGGTTTATGCATCACCATGCCAGTCCATTTTACATAACTATGCAAATACTCATCATTAAATTCCACGTCACATACATTTATATCAGCACGTGGTGTTAGGGGTGTTGTCGGGGTAGCAGTAGGGTATGATGTTGGAGTAGTCGTGGGAGTATTAGTTGGTTCGGAGGTATTAGTTGGTTCAGGAACAGATGTTAGTGTAGGAGTTGGTAGTTGTTCTTGAGCTACTACTGGTTGTTGAACGACCTGTGTAGGAAGGGTTAAAGTTCTCCCAAGCGCGACGTAAACAGTAGCACCAATGGTAGAACATGCAAAACAACCGGCTACTACAACACCTACAAGCATAATCTGTGCTATGCGATCGGTCTTTAGTTGTTCAAGCATGATGCCCTCGTTGTTTTTATCCGCCCAACGCCGGCTTATGTTTATGCCACTCCGTCGCTTGCTCATACTGATAGGCTGCCCGCAAAATGGCGCTCTCCCCCAGAGCCGGGCCAATGAGTTGCAGGCCGACCGGCATCCCGGCGGAGAAGCCGCACGGCACGGAGATACCGCAGACGCCGGTCAGGTTGAGCGAGACAGTAAACACGTCAATCAGGTACATTTGCAGCGGGTCGTCGGTTTTGGCCCCAATTTCAAAGGCTACTGTCGGCGCGACCGGGGCTACCATTACATCCACCTGTTCAAAAGCCTGCTCAAAATCCCGCCGGAGCAGGGTGCGGACCTGCTGCGCCTTCAGATAATAGGCATCGTAATAGCCCGCCGAGAGGGCATAGGTGCCGAGCATGATCCGGCGCTTGACCTCCCGGCCAAAGCCGGCTTCCCTGGTTTGGCGCAGCGTGTCCCACATATCGCTGCCTTCCTGGCGCAGCCCAAATCTTACCCCATCATACCGGGCCAGGTTGGCCGACGCTTCCGCCGGGGCGATGAGATAATAGACTGGGATGCCGTAGCGGGTGTTGGGCAGCGACACCTCCACAATCTCCGCGCCCAATTGGGCCAGTTGGGCGATGGCCGCCCGCACGGTTGACTCTACCCCGGCATCCAGCCCCTCGATGAAATACTCTTTGGGCACACCAACCCGCAATCCCTTCAAATCATCACCCTGCTTCATCTCGGCCACATAATCGGGCACAGGGGCGTTGAGGCTGGTCGAATCGCGGGGATCATGCCCGGCAATAGCGTTGAGCAAAATGGCCGCATCCTCCACATCTTTGGTCAGCGGGCCAATCTGGTCCAGCGAAGAGCCAAAGGCAATCAGGCCGTAGCGGCTGACCCGCCCATAGGTCGGTTTCAAGCCGACCACGCCGCAATAAGCAGCGGGCAGGCGGACGCTGCCGCCGGTGTCTGTACCCAACGTCGCCATAGCCTCGTCGGCAGCGACGGCGGCGGCGCTGCCCCCACTGCTGCCGCCGGGAACGCGGCGCAAATCCCAGGGGTTTTTGGTAACTTGATAGGCCGAATACTCGGTGGACGAGCCCATAGCAAATTCGTCCATGTTGGTTTTGCCGACAAAGACCGCTCCGGCGGTACGCAATTTGGTGATGGCCGTTGCATCAAACGGCGGGATAAACCCTTCCAGGATTTTCGAGCCGGCGGTAGTCGGCACGCCGTAAGTAATCAAAACATCTTTAATTCCCAGGGGAATGCCTAAGAGGGGGTTATCTTCGCCGGCAGCGCGGCGCTCATCGGCCAGCCGGGCCATGTCCAGGGCCAAATCGGCCTGCACGCTGAGGTAGGCTTGAACTTTAGGGTCAACCGTTTCAATCCGCTCCAGCACACTTTCGGTCAGTTCCACCGAAGTAATCTCGCCGTAGCGCAGTTTGTCCTGGGCTTCGTGGATAGTGAGGGTGTAGAGTTCCAATGTTAATCTCCGTGAGATAAGTGTCAGGTGTCAAGTGTCAGGTATCAGGTGTCAAGTGTCAAGTAGTATTAAGTAATTTTCAAAATTAAGATGTTATTTTCAAGGAGAACATGTCATTTCGACCGAAGGGAGAAATCCCTACAGACTCACTTTGTCAGCCTACATCTCAGGGATTTCTCGTCGTTCCTCCTCGAAATGACATGGTTCATCTTTGTTACAAGTTAAAAATGAAAATCACTTAAGGCACGATACCTTGACACTTTAACACGTGACACCGTAGCACTTGACACTTGACACGTTTACACTTGACACTTAATCCAAAACTGCCTGCACTTTAAAATAGCCGTCTTCGGCGGCGGGGGCGTTGAAAAGCGCTTCTTCATTTGAGAGGCTGAGGCTGACTTCGTCGGCCCGCATGACGTTGTTCAGGGGCAGGGCGCTGGCCGTTGGCGGAATGTTGGTAGTATCAACCTGCTGCAACATTTCGGCGTAAGCCAGAATAGCGGAAAGCTGCTCTTGAAACGTCGCTTTTTCGGCTTCGGTCAGGGGGAGTTTGGCCAGTTCGGCAATAGTTTCAACTTCGGCCAGGCTCAGTTTTGCCATAATAATCTCCAAATTTTGGGGTCCACAGATGGACACAGATGAGCACAGATAAAGGTGTAAATAAAGAAAAAACTGTGTTTATCCGTGAGCTAATAAATTTTGTGTTGGGTTTTACGACAGCGCCGCTGCCATCGCTTTTTCAAACTTCTCCAACCCTTCGTTGATTTGGGCTTCAGTTGCAACTAGCGGCGGAATCCAGCGGATGACGTTGCCGTACATGCCGCAGGTCAACAGTAGCAGGTGACCATCTTGCTGGGTGTGGGCGGCTACCTTTTTGGTCAGGGCGTCGTCGGGTTGGCCGGTTTGAGGATTGGTAAACTCGCAGCCGACCATCAGGCCCAACCCGCGCACATCGCCCAAGGCGGGGAAGCGGCTCTGGATTTCGGCCAGGCCGTCCATAAGCTGCCGGCCGCGTGTGGCTGCATTCTCCACCAGCCCTTCTTCTTTGATGACCTTGATGGTGGCTTCGGCGGCGGCGCAGCCCATCACGTTGCCGCCGTAGGTTCCGCCGTGCGTGCCGGTCTGCCACTTGCTCATAATTTCGCGGCTGGAAGCGATGCCGGAAATGGGGAAGCCGCTGCCCAGCCCTTTGGCCATGACCATCACATCGGCTTTGATACCGGCATGCTCGTGGGCAAACATTTTGCCGGTGCGGCCAAAGCCGGTCTGGACCTCGTCAACAATCAGCAGGATGCCGTGCTCGTCGCACACCCGGCGCAGCCCTTGCATAAACTGGGGCGGCGCGGGCACGTAGCCGCCCTCGCCCAAGACCGGCTCGATGACCATTGCTGCCGTTTCCTGGGGCGCAGATTGGGTATGCAAAATCATGTCCAATTCGCGCAGAGCAAACTCGCTCACCTGTTCGTCGGTCATGCGGTAGCGGTAGGCATAGGGAAAAGGCGAGACAAAGATGCCACCAGGCAGGGGTTGATAGTCAACCCGGTAGACGGTTTTGGCCGTGGTCATGGCCATGGTCTGGGCCGTCCGTCCGTGAAAACCGCCCTGAAAAACAATGATGTTGGTTCGCCCGGTATAGTGCCGGGCCAATTTGACTGCCCCTTCGATAGCCTCCGCGCCGGAGTTGGAGAAGAAAAATGTATCAAGATTGGACGGAGTAATCTCATTTAAGGCGTGACTCAGGCGAATCAGGGGTGGGTGCAGATAAATATTAACCTGGGCGTGGAGCATTTTGGCCGCCTGCTCCTGGATAGCTTTGACCACCGCCGGATGACTGTGCCCGGTGTTGGTCACGCCGATGCCGCTGGTAAAATCAAGGTACTGCTCCCCGTCGGTGGTGTAGACGTGGCAGCCCTCGCCCCGCTCGACCATCAGATGGGTAATCCGGCTCCACACAGGTGAAATATGAGATAGATCAGATAACATGATTGACTCCTTTGCCATAAATGAGGGGGGTAGTATAGCATGCCCCGACAAAAGCTGCCAAAAGCGTTTGCAGGCAGAAAGTTTGGTACTCTTAGACTATTGAGCTAACGGCATTTATCCGTTATGGTGAAGCTAGTTACATTGAGTAACAATTTTTTGGAAAGGAGGCTTATAAGACATGCTGTTTCTCCCGCGTGAAGAAGGCCAGGGCCTGGTAGAATATGCTTTGATCTTGGTACTCGTCGCCATCGTCGTCATCGCCATTCTGCTCTTGCTTGGCCCGGTTGTTGGCAACGTATTCAGCAATATCGTTGGCAACCTCTAATTCTTTTTATTCCTTTGTTATTCTGTTCAATTTATAGATCCAAAAAAAAGCCCCACCGATTGGTGGGGCTTTTTTTGTTTTTATTTTTATTTCCACTTTATTCCTCAAAAGGAATCACTTTTTGATCCACATATTTGGGGAAATAGGTAAAGATAACTTCGTAGCTGGCCCGCTCGCCGGGGGCCAGGGTGGGCGGGTTAAGGTAGGTGAAGCCGACATTAATGACCGCTCCGCCGCGCCCGTAAATCACGGCGACCACTTTGGCTCGCTTGGCCGTAAGACTGCCGCTGTTTTCAATCACACCTTTGACGTGAAAGAAACCGGCCTCATCTTCAAAACGTTTTACTTGAATGACCGCTAACTGAGGAGTTAATTCCGGCTTTACCGGTCGAGCTACCGCTCTCACGCTGTAGGAGTCCATCCCTTCCGGGCGGGACAGGGTAATCAGAAAAGGCGAAATTTCGCCGGGGGGGATGACCTCCAGAATGGTCTGCCCGTTGGCTGTGCCAATCGCCGCGCCGGCGCCATCATAAAAGGTGATGGCTATATCGCTCTGGCCGACATCCAGGTTGGAGTCATTACGCACTTCGCCGACCACGTGCAAGGTATTAAACTCATCGGTATAACTGTTGTCGCTCAACAAGCCAAGCAGGATCGCATCGGCGGGGAGGGCGGTGGGCGCGGGAGCGACGGTAGCGGTCACAACCGGCTGCTGGTTAAGCAAGTTATCCAGCGGGGCCTGGCCACCCAACGTAGCCGCAACAGTTTGGGCCAAAACAACTTCCCGGTGACTTTCCAGGCGGGTGACGCGGTAGCGATAGGCCAGCCCCGGACGGAGCATTTTGTCCACAAAAGCCGGTTCGCTCACATCGGCTTTGTGGATATAAACTCCATAACCGCTGCCCATATCACTGTAAATACGATAACGAGCTGTCTTGTCGGTTGGCGCCCAGCTTAAGGCGATGCTGGCGTTGGTCAAAGGGATGGCATCAACCAGGTCGGCGGTGTTCGCCAGGGCCGGTTCAGGCTGAGCCAGCCGGGGCGCAGGAGCTTCGACCTCAGGATTAACGACATTGCTCTTTAAAGCTGCCGCCACGACCAGGGGAGTCGGCGCTGGGGTTGGACGGGTGACCGAAGGTCGAGTCGGGCGGCTGGTGGGGGTGGAGGGCGGGGAGGTTGGAAGGTTGGAGGGTTGGAAGGTTGGAGAGTTGGAGGGTTTAGGAGTTGGAGTAGGTGAAGGTTTGGTTGATGGGGTAGGGGTTTGGGTTAGCTTGACTTGGGCTTGGGCTGCCGGGGTGGGTGTTTGCGTTGGCTTACGGGTTGGGGTAAAAGTAGGCTGGAGTGTGGCGGTAGGCGGAGGTGTTGAGGTAGAAGTGGATGTAGGTGAAGCAGTCGGCAGGGGGGTAGATGTTGCCGTAGCCGTTGGCAGCGGCGTCAGGGTGGGCGTTGCAGTAGGCCGGACCGTGTGGGTAGCGGTCGGTGTTGCAGTAGGTCGGCGCGTTGGCGTGGCGCTAGGCGTTGAAGTTGGAGTGGCTGTCCAGGCCTGGCTGCGGCTGCCTTCGACCAGGGCAATTGCCAGGGGTGCTGTGGCGGTGATGGGTTCGGTGGGCTGGGCTGGGAGGGTGAGTGAAACATTGAGCGGTGTCACCGTCGCCACCGGAAGGGTTAGAGTTGAATAAGTAACTACTGCTTCCGAGGCAGGCGCGGCGGCCAGTTCTACCGGGCGTTGGTTGCGCCGGGCGGTATTAAACATCAAATAAGCCAGCGTGCCAAAAATGATAAGGTTCAGCAGGAATAAATAGCCCAGAAAGACCATTTGCTGCCAGGGTTTCCATTTAGACATCTATCGAACCTTGGTAAAAATCACTTCAAAGGAGTAGTGGTATAATGAGTTAGCCACACCGTTGTCGGTTTCAGCGCACAGTTCATTGAGTGGAATATCCGGGCTAATCGGCCCCATTACCTGGCTTGAACCGTCAAGGACCTCAACAAAGTAGCTGCCCTTGAACATGGCAAAATCGGCCAGCCCCGGGTCCTCCATTTTAGTGCCGGTTGTCAGAATAGCCTCGCCGCCAGCGCCGCCTTCCCAATAAACCCGCATTTTGACTCCAGGTAAGCCATTGCCGGCCGGGTCACGCACATAAGCAAAAATGTGATGCTTCCCGGCGTTCTCACAAGCTGTCAGTTGGCGGACGGTTCCGACATAATCATAAGAGGGTGTGGGCGTTTCGGTGGGCACAGGCACGGCAGTAGCCCGGATGGGCGTCCGGGAGGGGATAGGCGTGGCGGTAGGCGTATCGGTAGGAGGAGGGGTAGGCGTAATGGTTGGCGTCCAGGTGGGGACAAACGTGCCAATGGCTGTGGGTGGAGGCAGTCTGGTTGGGGTGGTGGTGAAGGTAGGAAAGGGGGTACGGGTAGCCGGAGCTTGAGCTAAGACCCGCCGAAAAGCGCCGGGGGATTGAATAGTTAGCAGCCAAACCAGCCCACCCAAAACAACCATATTGACCAAGGCCAGCAGCGAGATAAGCACCGTCCATTGTTGGCTGCTAATGGTGGCGAGTTCTTTTTTGAGTCCGGTCATGGTCGGGTTTTGGCCCATCCCCTGTTTAACTGATAGCGGGGGTGGGTTGCTAGCGTCCTTTTTCGTCTGACTAATAATAAGTCATTATGAGTGGACCCCACCCCCGCCATAGTTTATGTTTACGCGGCAGTTTGAGGAGGTCTGCCGTTAAACAACCTCGCTACCTCGACCAGACGTGGTAACAAATTTGATTATGACTAAGATTACCACTATCTATAGAGGTTTGTCAATATTCGAACCACAATATATAGGGTTCACCAGACAACTTGACATATTCATTATACCATCGTTCAAACATTATGGCAAGTAAAACAAAAATCGGGGAGGCTCAGTGAGCCAAAAAAACTTTTTTTCTCCGGCTTGTAAATTTACATAATAAAAAGAGGGTTGACATGACCCCCGGCCTGTGATATAATACCGTCGCTATCCCAATTAAATGCTTTTGCCAAAAAGCCCCAAGAATGAGCTATAAGCCAGGTGGTTTGCTATTTATGCCTGGCTCGCTATTTGTATAAAACGGATTATTTTTCTCCAACTTTTAATAAATTTCCACTCGGCAATTAGATTTTAACTGTTCTGAATAGAAATATCTCCTTACTTCAACCCGTAACTCTGCTTGAACCAGTGTACCAGATCTTCATTATCTAGCCGTAAAAATCCGAACGCCTATGCCTGAACCGGGCTAGGCGGGACATGAGGTGAATATGATTTCAGAAAAAATAACCAAAGACCCCGAACTTGTCGAACTCCCCGAAGCCAGAGCAGCAAGTATGTTGGATAGCCTGATGCACAAAGCCACAACTTGCGGCTATCTTGTCACCGATGACCTGCTGGCGGCCTTCCCCGAAGCCGAAGACAACATGGCCCAGTTAGAGGAGATTTTTATTCAACTCATTAACCAGGGTATCGAAGTTTACGCCGATGTGGAAGAAGCCGAAGAAGAAAAACGGCTCAAAGAACAATCGCCTAACGAAATTTCTGTTCCTTCTGTAGACCCCTTTGATTTAAGCGGCATCGCCGCCGACGACACCATCAGCCTCTACCTCAAAGAGATGGCCCGTGTGCCGCTCCTGGCCCCCGCCGAAGAAATCATGCTGGCCAAAAGTCTGGAAAAAGGCCGCAAAGCGCAACGCAAACTAGAGAAAAACAGCCACACCGAAGAAGAAAAACTCAAACTGCGCCGTTATATCCGCGATGGCAACAAGGCGCGCGACCACCTGATCAAAGCCAATACCCGCCTGGTAGTGAGTATTGCCAAAAAATATATGGGCCAGGGTGTGCCCTTTTCCGATTTGATTCAAGAAGGCAACCTGGGCCTGATGAAAGCCGTCGAGAAGTTTGATTACCGGCGCGGCTACAAATTTAGCACCTACGCTACCTGGTGGATTCGCCAGGCCATCACCCGCGCCCTGGCCGACCAGGGCCGGACCATCCGTGTGCCGGTCCACATGAGCGACCGCATCCGCAAGCTGCATCAGGTTTCCCGCCAGCTTGAGCAGGTCTGGGGCCGCAAGCCCACCCCCGAAGAACTGGCCGAGCAGATGGATTTGGAACCCTCCAAAGTGCGCTGGATGCTCCGCGTCAGCCGCCACCCCGTTTCCCTGGAACGCCCCGTCGGCGAAGAAGAAGACAGCGAACTGGGCAACTTTATCGAAGATGAGGATGCCCCCACCCCGCCCGACGCCGCTTATCACCATTTATTACAAGAAAAGCTGGAAGATGTGCTCAGCACCCTGACCCCTCGTGAAGCCCGCATTTTGCGCCTGCGCTTTGGCCTGCAAAACGGGCGCAGCTACACCCTGGAAGAAGTGGGCAAAAAGTTTGGCCTCACCCGTGAGCGCATCCGCCAGATTGAGGGCCAGGCTCTGCGCAAGCTACGCCATCCCCGCCGCAGCCGGCAACTGCGTGATTATTTGAGTTGACATTTCTCACGAAAATTCGAGAGGCTACCTGAACTGGTAGCCTCTTTTTGTTTCCACATAAACATGCGTTCTATACTAATTCGTGATATACTAACGAAAAGTGTGGGAGTTTTTTCAATGCGGACTGCGACCAACAAAGCTGATAAGACGAGTTTTAATATGAACCGGCTGCCGCCGGAGTTGCAGCGTCAGTTGGCGGATGTTTATGAGGGTGGGCAAATTGACGACGCTTTGGCAGTTAATCACATTTATCAGGGAGATGCGCGGAACTTTCTCCCCAAAATTCAACCCAACAGCATTGCCCTGAGTATCTGG
Organism: Anaerolineales bacterium; assembly: GCA_015075405.1. GTDB lineage: Bacteria > Chloroflexota > Anaerolineae > 4572-78 > J111 > DSQQ01. The sequence goes on along the minus strand of JABTUK010000001.1, from coordinate 874,668 downwards.
TCGCCGCCTTATTTTGTCGGCAAAGAGTACGAGGCCGATTTGTCCTTTGAGGATTGGCAGAATCTCCTTTCGACCGTCATCGCCCTTCATTTTCCCATCATTAAACCGGGTGGCTTTCTGGTTATCAATATCGCTGACATTTTAGTTTTCAAAGATGCTACTATGCCCAAAATCCAGGCGGAGGTAACAAGCAGCAAACGCTCGCCGGTGACGCGAGAGGATGTGCTGAATGCAATGGCCGAACATCCCACCTATAATCGTTACCAGATTGCCAAGCTGTTGGGATGCAGTGAGCAAACGGTTGACCGTCGCCTTAATGGCAACAATATTCGCGGCGGCAAATACGAAGCGCAAACCCGGATTAAAATTGTGGGTGGGCTGATTGAGGAATGGGGACTTAAAGCCGGTTTTTATCTGTATGATCGGCGGGCCTGGGTTAAAGATGCCGCCTGGGAAAACTCACGCTGGCATAGCTTATCCTACAAATCGGTAGACGAATTTGAATATTTGTACGTGTTTTGGAAGCCAGGCGTGACCAAAATTGACCGAACTCGGCTGACCCCCGATGAGTGGCGCGAGTGGGGGTCACGGGGGGTGTGGTTTATTCCGTCGGTGCGGGCCAATGATGACCACGAAGCCAAATTTCCACTGGAGCTGCCACGCCGGTTCATTCAACTTTTGACCGAACCGGGTGAAATTGTGCTGGATTGTTTTATGGGTAGCGGCACAACGGCGGTAGCTGCTATTCAGCAACGGAGACAATTTATTGGCATAGAGCTACTTGAAGAATATGTCAAACTGGCTCAGATCAATGTTCAGAAAACACGCCTGGCGCAACAACAATCGAAACTAACATTTATCTCCTCTCGACTCTGCGATCTCTCAGTTGCTCCCATGCGCTGCGAATCCTCTGTGTCATGACCTTATCGAAACCAAGATAATCTTTAAGAACGATACCGTCAACATAATCTAAGGCTTCATAAACACAATTCCGCCTTAATAAATCCTCCACTTTAACCGGATCAATTTCAATAGAATGATGGTAGGGTATCGGCAGTTCCTCAGCCTCACCTGGCTCTAATTCTAACACCCCGCCGCCATAGCTGCGACCACAAACTTCGGCCCAGGCTAGGGTTAATGAGTTAAAAAAGGTAGCCGCCAATAAATCCGGAGTGATGCCACTTTTCACCCGTACTCGATGAATGGTATCAGTGGAAGCAACCTGGGCTTTATTCACTACTAAAAGCGGATAGCGATGAATCTGGCGGAATAAAAAGGCATCAGGAACATAAATAGAAGGTACATCAAACCATCTTCTTCTAATCCGGCATTTATAACCCCGATGAATGTTCTCTTGTTCGCCAAAATTAAGATAATTTTTAACGGCTTGCGGTAAAGCCTCAAAAGCCACGCTGTTTAAATCCAACAAAAAAGAGGGATACTGCTTTTTGTAATGGCAAAAGTCTTCCTGGTTGAAGTTGGTGGTTTTCAACGCGGCAGTACGCCCGATGATGGGTGCGGTGAGAGACTCGACCTGAAACTCCTCTTTTTGGGCCTCGGTCAAAATAAAAAAACTGTTCCGCCCGGTGACAATACCCACATCCACTTCCGCCAGTTGGCCCAACGGCGTTAATCCGACGGCGGTTTCGGCTTCGTCCAAAGCCGCAAAAGCAGCCTCATCGAGAAATAGAGAGGTCCATTTCATCCCGGCTCTGGAATGTTTGGCCGGGACGTGGCTTACGGCATCAGTCAGGCTGTCCAGATGCAATAATTCTTCACCATCCAAAAATTCAATGGTGTGAATATCTGACGTAAGGTGGTTCTTCTCTCGCTTACCTTCGGCCAGTAATAAAACCACTTCTTGTTGAATTTCGGGAAAGACCAGGTGCTTAAAACCCACAATGACGATATGCTCAAATTGAGTTGCCAGGCGGTCGCGCAATTCGTGGGCGTATTTAACTTGCAATAATTCGGCAGGAACGACCATGGCTAGCCGGCCCCCCTCTTGTAAAAGTTCTATGCTTAACTGGGCAAAGGCAACCCAGGCATTGGCTAATTTAGTGGGTTTATAACCGGCTTGTTTCAAATAGCCAAAGGCTTGATTACGGCTATCGTCGTCAAAATATTGAAAGCGGATAAAGGGAGGATTGCCAACAATGAGATTGAATTTATCATTCTGCTGAAGATAAGGGTACGCGGCAAAAAAATCCTGGCTTATCCACTCCAAGGCTGCACCATTTTTGCTAAATTGCTCGGCTCTGGCTCTGGCCTTACCCAACTCAGTTGGATCAAGTTCTACCGCTACGATGGTAGGCAATAAACTTTTGGGGAAGGCAGGGTCATGCAAACGTTGGAGCAGAGCCATGATAAAGTTGCCATCTCCACAACTCGGCTCCAGGATACGCATAGTATCATCTCGCAAACCCCATTTGATCAGGAAACAGGCCAACTCAAGCGGGGTGTAATATCCACCCCTGAGTTTACGACTATCGGCGGTTTGTTTATTGGTGGGAAATGATGTATCCAGATGCTTGAAAAAGCTTAATTGGGCCATGGCAGGCATTATACCATGCCTATCATAATCCAAGTAGCTGATTGTAAGATTTTCAATCGTGCGGAGGTAAACCTTTATAGCGATTTAGGTAATGAGGGTATAAATTGTCTGAAAACTTCTCAATACGAAGATTGGAATCTTGAGCCGGTACCAGCGGATCAATCTCACCTGTTTCTGGATTCCAGATGATTAAAGCAAGCGCCTCGGCTAAATGCGCTTGATCCAAGACATCCTTTCGTGATCCTAAACGTTCAAGGGTACGGATGATGTCAGTTTCTTGTTTGCTACCCAGTGTGGGTTTGGGTATGACTACAATGAATGCAACCAAGGCGTAAGGGAAGCGAGTGTGAACTGTAGCAGCCTCAGTTGCCAGATCATTGACCATGTTTTGCCAGTTTTTGCCCACACTTTTGAAATCATTGAGAGTTTTGCTGTCAAACACCACACGAGGCCCATCGGGACGATAAGCAGCATCAAAGTTTTGAGGCCGAATTCCACCGATGACCCTGACTGATCCAATCTCAACACAATCAGGAATGGGTGGATTAAGCGCAACGCCATTCGCTCGCATGATAGGAATACCCCCCAGCATTGCCGCTAAAGCTTTGGCAAACGCGAAGTCAATAAAAGAGGCAAAATTTACAGATTGTTGTCGGTCAAAACATCTGGTGTTCTTGCTTTGTCCTGTTTCAGGGTTGGAATCCCCTAACCATAAATCGCCCCACCGTTTGAGATCAATCGTTGAAATGCTCAACGGCGGCATGTAATTTGCTAATTCTGCCATAATTTATTGCCAGTCTCTTGTTTTAGCTTTCAATCCAACTCTAATTCATCTCGCATGAGTTTATCGAGCGGAACGTTGAAAAAATCTGATACTTTTACACATTCGTGACAACTTAAGCTAAAGAAAAATTTGTCAAATTCAGCGCCAGCAGTAAAGTTGGCGCCATGAAGACAAAAAAACCGAGAAATCCAGATCATGTTCGGCCTCGGCGTCAACCGGGGCCAAGTGATGAGGTCATTGCCGGGCAACTGGCTGACCTGCTCACGCCGTTGCTTCACAACCAAATGAGCCTGTATCGCCAGTTAGACCTGCGCAGCCGGATATTGGGACTGCCCTTGATGGTGGCTGCCGTATTGACCTTACTGTGGCGGCAAGTTCCTTCGGTTCACGAGTTGACCCGACTACTGGCCCGCGAAGACTTGTTGTGGTGTCGGGCGGTGCGGGTGTCCCAACAAGCCTTGAGTAAACGTTTCCTGGTCTTTCCGGCTGAACTGTTCGAGCGGGTGCTCAAAGACTTGTTGCCGTTGTTGCGAGAGCGGTGGCAAGCCCGACCGAAACGACCGGTTCCTTTGGCAGTTAAGGTCGCTCAACAGAGCTTTAAGCATATCTGGATTGTCGATGGCTCCACTTTGGAGGCCCTGTTTCGCAAGTTAGACAGCTTGCAAGATGTGCCGCTGGGGCAGTTAGCCGGCAAAATCGGCACGGTTATTGACCTGGTGACCCGCTTTCCGGTCGAGATTTGGTATCGGGAAGGGGCCAAAGATCACGATACCAATTTTATGACGGAGATCGTGGCCTTGATCAAGACCAGCCAGCCGTTGTTACTGTTTGACCGAGGTTTCTACGACTTCAGTTTCTTTGCCCAGGTCATTGACACCGGTGCTCACTTCATCACCCGGCTCAAGAGCAACGCCAGCTTTCGGGTGGAGCGGGTGCTGAGTCACACAACCGAGGTCATTGACAGCCTGATTGTGTTAGGGGGTGGCCCCAATGGTCAACCGCTCCTGCACTTACGGTTGGTGCAGGTCAAAGTGGGCCGGGTCTGGTATGGCTATCTCACCTCGGTGCTTGATCCCGCCGTGCTGCCGCCCTACGTCGTGGCCGACCTGTACCGCCGTCGTTGGCGGATCGAAGAAGCATTTAACACCACCAAACGCTTGTTGGGGCTGGCCTACTTGTGGACCGGCTCGATTAACGGCGTGCTGCTGCAAGTCTGGGCTACCTGGCTCTTTTACGCGGTTCTGGTTGATTTGGGCGATGCTGTGGCCGATGAAATGGGTGTCCCCTTTGACCGAATTTCGTTGGAAATGTTGTACCGGGGCTTATATCACTTCACCCAGGCGCGGGCCAAAGGCAAAGCCACTGACCCGGTCAAGTACTTTGCTGACCCGGAAAACCAGGATTTAGGTGTTGTTAAGGTTTTGCGTAAGCCGCCAACTAAACTTGATTTGTCACCTTACCCAATTTGACTTTTTGGGCATTTCCTTAAGTTGTCACCGATGACTTTTACAATAAAATCAGCGGATGGTTGTCTAAGTCCATTCTCAATTCTACTGATTTGACTGTTAGTAGTTTGCAAGTAATCTGCCAATTGTCTTGTCGTTAAACCTTGTCGCAATCGTAAAGTTTTTAATTTTTCACCGATTCGCTGCATCCTTTGATTTCCTTATCGAATAGATCATCATTACACAAAACTCTTGATGCCATTTGACATCAAAAACATTTTGAGGTATTATTGGTGCTAATTGGCATCGAAATCTAAAAGGAGATATAATGGGCACCTACGACCCCAAACAAATCCTCTCAGACTACGCCAACGGCAACATCACGGTTGAAATGGCGATAGGCCACGCCTTGCAGCACCTTGATAAACTCTACGAACTGCAAACGGTGGCTAACCTGAACCGTTATGAACTGCGCGGCAGGGTAGATACGCTGGAAAACAGGCTCAACAGCCTGCAAGCAAAAATTGACCGGCTCATAGCCGGAATAGGAAATTCTCCACCCCGATCTTCCGGCCAATAAATAGCCAAACGATGCCCCTGCCGGCCAGAGTCAGACCAAGCCGGCCTTATCAAACCTACCCGGTGTGCCTAGCGCTTCTCTTTATGTCAATGATAAGGGAAACGGGCCATTTAAGCAAGCCTCCCGCAGCGAGTCAAGGCAATCTCTTTTTATTCTGCATTTGATTGCCAACCCTCTTTTCCCCCATTATAATAAGCCGAAGATACAAGTTGCAAGGTCGCAGAGTCGCAGAGATAATCTGGCTACTGACCTCTGGCTACTGATTACTATTTTCGGGAGTATTGATTGCAAAAACACAGAGGCTATCTCCTCCTAACCGTCTTTGTCTCCGGCATGACCACACTGGGTGTGGAGTTATCGGCCAGCCGGTTGATTGACCCCTTTTTTGGCAACTCGCTGGTCATTTGGGCGGCGATTATTGGGCTGATGCTGCTCTATTTGACGGCGGGTTATATGATCGGCGGGCGCTGGGCAGACAGAGACCCGCGCGAGAGCACCTTGTTTCAAATTACGGCCTGGGGCGCCTTTTTGGTGGGACTGGTCCCGTTCATCGCCGGGCCGGTGCTGCGCTTCTCGGTGCAGGGCTTTGCCGATTATAACGTCGGCATTCTATTGGGATCATTGACGGGCGTGCTGATTCTCTTCAGCCTGCCGATCACCTTGCTCGGCACGGTTTCGCCCTTTGCCATTCGCCTGGCCCTGCGCGATGTGCAGCACGGCGGCAACACCGCCGGCTCGATTTACGCCCTGAGCACCCTGGGCAGCCTGGTCGGCACCTTTCTGCCGGTGCTGCTGCTGATCCCAACCATCGGCACGCGGCTGACCTTTTTTACCTTCGCCGTCATTCTGCTGGTAGTCAGCCTGGGCGGACTCTTCCTGACCCACCCCCGCCGCGCCTGGGTTTACGCGCCGATGCTGGTCGGGCTGGTCGGCCTGAATCTGTGGTGGCCCGCCGGTCCGATCAAAGCCAGCCCCGGCCTGGTCTACGAGACCGAATCGAGCTACAACTACATCCAGGTATTACAACAAAGCGATGGTCAAGGTGGCTGGTGGCGCGGCTTGCAGCTCAACGAGGGCCAGGGGGTTCACTCGGTCTACAATCCCACTTATTTCGATTATCCGCTGGTGGATGGGGTCTGGGATTACTTTTTGATTATCCCCTATTTCAACAATCCGCCCTACACCGAGGGCCAGGTGGAGCGGGTTTTGGTTATCGGCTCTGCGGCCGGAACCATTTCCAAAGCCTACAGCGGCATCTACGGGCCGATTCCGATTGACGGCGTGGAAATTGACCCCGGCATCATCGAGGTTGGGCGCAACTGGTTTGATATGACCGAGCCAAACCTGACCGTCCACGCTCAGGATGGGCGTTACTTTTTAGCCAACACCGCTCACACTTATGATGTCATCGCCGTAGACGCCTACCGCCCGCCCTACATTCCCTTCCACCTGACCACCCGCGAATTTTTTCAGGAGATTTATGACCACCTCAACGAGGATGGGGTAATGGCAATCAATGCCGGGCGCACCAGCACCGATTACAGCCTGGTTGAGGCATTGGGGGGGACGATGCGGGCTGTCTTTCCCAATGTTTACGTAATGGACATGCCCGATTACGGCAGTTCATTGGGCAACAGCCTGGTCATTGCCACCAAGCAGCCCACCAAGATGGACAACTTTGCCCAGAATGTCGCCCAACTTCAACACCCGCTGCTGCGCGTGGTCGCCGACCGCTCGCTCAACACCCGCCTCTGGGAACTTCCTCCGCAAGACCTGGTCTTCACCGACGACAAAGCGCCGGTGGAGCAAGTGATTCACGGCTTGATTTTTAGGTATTTGTTGGGGGGAAGCTAAAATTCAAAACCCCAACTGAACCAGCGGCGAATCATCTCGACTTGAAAGCGATAGCCCCCATCTATCGCTTCAAGCAGTTCCCGCTGGGTCAGCAGGGCCAGGGTTTGACTCAAATCGGCCGGAGAGGGAAGCTGGCGGGCCAGGCTTTCCCGGCTCACCACCGCGCCTTCCCCGTGACTGGCGATGAAACGCAGCAAGGCGGCGCCCTCTGGCGTCACCTGGTTGCGCTCGATGTCGGCAAAGAAAAAGTTGCCGTGGCTTAAAGCGCGAGGCAGCGCTGCTTCCACCTCGGCCAAACAGGCATGGCGGCGGGCCGCGGGTTCCTGCTCGTTTTTGAGGGCGACAATCTCGGCGCAGAGCAGTTGGGTCAAGGCCGGATGGCCGCGAGTGAGGGCAAAGACGCGCTGGCTGGCTTCCGGTTCATAACGCAGAGGAAAGTTTTTAACGGGCCGCTCAATCAATTGGCGAGCTTCGGCTTCGGTCAGGTAGCTAATGTGAATCATCTGGACGTTGATCAGATAACTGGCCCAGCGCTCAAATTCGTCCAGGGCATGCGAGCCGGTCAGGAGTACTTTGAAGCGGGGGCGATGCTGGATGAGGTGACGGAACATGCCCAGCACCGCTGCCTCGCTGAAGCGGCCTTCAACCAGGGGAATCTCCAACGCTTCAAACTCATCCAGAGCTAATAGGGCCGTATTTTGACCCAACTCGGCTTCCACTTGATCCAGCCATTCATCAAAGCCGGTAAAAGGGTCGGCGGCCAAAGCCTCACGGTTGAGCGGCGGCAAGGTCAGGTTGCGCTGCCGTTGGGCCGACGTAATCATGCCGCGAGCGAGATTATACAAAAAGCCGGCATGGTCTGTGGCTTGTGAGGCCGGCCCTTGCAAGTCAACAAAAAGGGGAATAATGGTGGTCGGCAACAGTCGCCCCAGGTTGTTGAGCAGCGAGGTTTTGCCCATGCGCCGCTGACCGTAGAGCAGCAGCGGCGGGCTGCGCCGGTCCAGCAGCAGTTGCTCGATGCGGGTGCTGATGCCGGTGCGGCCCACAAAGATTTCCTGCTGTTCGGTCAGGGGTAAGCCAATCACATAAGGATTATCAATTTCCTGGCGGGTTTCAACCACTTCCTCCAACTGGCGGATATAGACGGCAATGATTTGCCGCCATTGCGTGGCAATAGGCCGAAAACGGAGGGCGTAAGGTTCGCTGCTGCGGGTCAGCTCGCGCAGCAAGGCATCCAGGCGATCTTCGATGGCGCTGAGGGCCAGCCGCTGATTGTAGCTGCTCTCCTGGCGCAGCGCCGCCAGCACATCTTGGCTCAGGCGGCTAAAGCTGCGCAAGAGGGCGCTGGCCGGCCCGGCTAATTCACCGGCGCTTAAGCTGCGATGCACGCTGCCGATAACCGGAACCTCGGTGCAGCTTTCTAGCCAACGCGCTTCCAATTCAATTTGAGCCGCTTGAGCCGCCCAACGCTGGCGGCTGGCGCTAAGAAATTCGCTGGCAAGCTGTCCTTCAACCGGGTTATTTTCAATGACCCGCAGCAAGTGTTTGTCTAAACCCAACAGCCGGAGCGGTTGGTGTTCGTCCCAGAAAGCTGAATGCCAGCGCAGCAGGCTGGGCCGGCGGTGAGGCCGATTTTTATCGAGATGGCCGAGCCAGGCGTTCCAGACGGTCAGGAAGGGATAGAGCAGGAAAGACCGACCCCAGGGCAGGGTTAACCCCAGGAGAATAGTTAATAAACTCAAAGCCAGCGTTGACCAACGCGGGATATGACCGGCAGCGATAATAGCAGCAATCCAGCCCCCTCCCCCACCCAGAGCGCTGGCGACAGCACCCACCCAGGGGCCGGCGATTTGCTCGCCTAAGAGGTAGGGCAAAACGATCAACGTTACAAATAAAACTATTTCCAAAACAGTACCCCCACCGGCGGCGACGGCTGAGGCAAAACCCAGGAACACCAGCAGGCTGACCCCTACCCCGGCGATAGCTCCTCGCCGCCAGGAAATAACCAGCCCCACCGTTGTCCCGATCATCAAGCCAACCGCCGTAATATTCATTTCTACGAGCGGCAGGTTATATCGGCCGGTAAAAAGAATAGCCGCGCCGAACAAAACAGAAATGGCGGCGCCGACGAACTGCCTCCCCAGAGAATGGGCCGAGTCTTTACCCGCCGCGCCGCTGGCAATATAGCCGACCGTGCCGCCGCCCAGGCCAAATACGCCCCCCGAAGCCAGCGCCCGGACTGTGACCTCAAGTTCGGAACTGTTGATAATCACCCAACCACTGGCCGGGCCAATCCCAATCATGAGGCCGCTGAATAAACCGGCCACTGGTCCCAGGGTGATGCTGGCCGCCGTACCAATAATGATGCTGCCGGTTACACTCACCCCCATCCCCAGAGCTAAAGCGGCGCATCCCCCTAAAACCAGACTTTGACCCGGCAGCCCCATGAGCCACAATACGAAAGCGGAAAATAAACCGGCGAGACCGGGCAAAATCCCATAGCCGATGACCAGCAGCCAGCGCATTTGGGTATTGCGCCAGTGGCTGCGACGCAAATCGGTTACGGCAAAGTTGGGGGATAAGGCCGGGTCAATTCGAGCCAGATAGTTTCGCCAGGCCGTAGGGTGAAAAAAAAGCCAGCAGAACAACTGCAAACTACCCAAAAGGGGGTTAGCATGCAGTTCGGGCGAATGGGTATAGCTGTTGCTCCAACCGGGCTTTAACCCTATCATTTTCCTATTGAAAAAAGAAAGCAGCTGTGAGATACTCTTTGAATAAAGTTAGAACTTTGTTAGAATGGCCGCTTGACATACAGATAAGGAGGGATGCCGTATGTCCACCATACAGGAAATGGTTAAGAATGCCGTCTCAAAAGCCAGAAATCATTTTGGCAATGATGTGTCAGAGAGCCGGTTGATGATGAAAGAGCGTAAGGTTAATAAAGTAGCCCATAATCTACAGATTGAACGAGAAAAATATGAACGGGCCAAAGACATGCGCGCTGTCTTTACTTACAAGTATGAAAGAATGACCGTAATCGTTGCCAAAGACCTGGGGCAGGGCGATTTCAAGGACCCTGACGCGTTAACTAAGTTGGATGAGAAATTTGCCAGGTATTACCTTGATGCTTGTCAGGCTTATGATAACGTTAAGATGAGTGCTGCCTCTGGTAATCAGGCGAATAATGACCCGGCAGTGATTTGGAAGGATGTGCCCCAAGTTTGGAAAGCTGTTTTTGATGCGATCGGGGCCGGTGAAACTGCGTCTCCGCCCAGGGTTTCTGTATTACAGGCCCTCATCTTGCCGATGATTGCCCATATTGTCCACGATTTGCCGCTGGCTATTGCCGATACGTTGATGAATGAACCTTCTCAGGCTAATGCTGATGATTTCGATAGAATCAACGATTTGATGGGCGGGCGTTTTAATGAGATTCAAAGGGAAATTAGCCTGAGATATAATTGGCTCTTAATCCTGTTAGACGGTGCGGCCCTATTCTTTGATGAACATATTATTTTCCAGACGATAAGGCAGGAAAGAAGTAACGCCTGGCGTGACGCCACCCGTCTCCTCCGCGCGCGTAATGATCAGGAAAAATATGAGCGCATCAGAGAGTCAATCATAAGGCGCACCCTGGCCTATATAACCTTTTATCGTACCCCCTCTATCTGGTGGCTGCGATTTGCTTTTTGGCTAGACCACCTGGCCTTGAGATTGTTTATGGCGCTCAAGTGGCCTATAACTACCAGTAATCAGGAAGAACAGCCCCAAACTCCCCCGGAGGAACGTCCGGCCTTAGCTTAACAACTTGAGTTCGGAGTTCTCGTCACCGCATCCTGAGTAGCCTTAAGCGCAGCGAAAGGCGTATCGAAGGGTGCGGTGGCGAGGCAAAAATCACCCTTCGATACGGGCTAACGCCCTACTCAGGATGATTTTTTGCCGACAATTCCGAACTCAGCTTAACAAATAGCTGTATGCCGCAATTTGCTGCAAGCCTTCTTGCTGCCAGGCATCACTCAGCTCACCGTATTCCAAAGCGGTCAGGCGAGCGTGGCAGAGGGCTTGCAGCAGGCAGGGCCAATTTTTACTTTGCCCCAAAATCCACTCGACCTCCGCCGGAGCGAAAGGCTGGGGCGAGCTGGCAATCAACTCGCGGGCTTCCGTTTCTTTGAGCGGCCCCAAAACAAAGCTGTGACCAAAGATATTGAAAAAGGGGGACGGCTTGCCCTGCGCTTCGGCCACTTCAGCCGGGGCCTGGTGAGCCGTCAACAAAAAGGCCAGGTTGCCCCCGGTCAGATTACTGCCCAGCGAACGCATACTTCCCCAAAATTGCTCATCTAATTCCGGCGAAGCCAGAGCGGCGCTAATTTCATCCAGCAGAATGATGGCCGGTTGGCGCAGGCGCTGGCTGACCACATCCATAAAACGCTCCAGATCGCATGGCTCTGGAACGGGTAAATGGAGGCCGGCCAACAGATAGCGCAGTAAACTTTCCCGGCGGCCCATGCGCGCATCCTGAAAATCCACAAAAATCCAGCGGTAGCGATCCGGTTGCGGCAGCCAGTCGCGGGGCTGACCGGGACGCAGTTGATCCGGCGGTACGGTGGTAATTTTCTGCAAATAGTGTAGCAGCGAGGTTTTGCCGCTGCGTCTCAAGCCGATAATCGCCACATTCTGCAGCGGAAAACGTCTCCACAAGCCAAAAATGCGCTTCAATTCATAATCACGGCCAAAAAAATGACGGGGATGCATGATCGGCGGGCCAACCACAAAGGGGTTGAACTCGGCCAGCAGCGGCCTGTCGTCGAGCAGAACCGGCCGAAGGTTCCCCTGTCCCAGCGGAAATAATTCCTCGCAGAGCGCTTCGGGTGTCGGGTGGCCGGCGCTGCTTAAAAACTGTTCCAGCCACTCTCGCTCCAGGCGGCCGCGCTCAACCATGATCCGCGCTAATTTTTCCACATCGGCCAGATAGGGCGGCAAATGCCCTTTGCGCCAATACTCAATGGCCGACTCGCCCTCGCGCCCCAGGGCATAGCCCAACTCATCCTGCACAAGCTGAATAGTTTTAGCTTCACGCAGGCGAATACGATGCACCCCTTCGGTGAGCAACCGGGCAAATTTTTGGGCAGACTTGGGCATACTCACCCCTATCCGAAAATTCGGAGTCTACTCGGAACGGTTCCACCCCCACTTCGGAGTTGTTTTCTATTAAGATGGCATTGGTGATAGGAGTTCTGCTGACGACGGGTCGAGGAAGTTTGCCTGGGTATTCCACCTAAAACCCAACCAACATCTTAACATTATACTTCACTTCTCCCATTCTGTGAAGGGGGTATTTCCGGGTTCAAGCTGATAGGCGCTTGTCAATTTTAAGGCCTACGCGGTCATGTCATTTCGAGCGACGACAGGAGCGAGAAATCTCTTAATCTGTGGTTTGCAGACAATGGTCTTGGAGATTTCTCGGCTTTCAGCCTCGAAATGACATGAGGGGTAAACAGTTACAAAAATTAGTCAGAAGAAAGGGAGATAAGACAATGAAGCTTGCCGAAGATTTGAGCTTAACCGGATCAGCCCAAGCCCCAGAAAAGTGGGTTGTAGCGGCTGAATTATGTCATACGCTTCAGTATCAGCAAATGGCCGAACTGTTGGGCCAGGTTCAGCTTACCAGCGAGCAGCTTGGCAACACGTCCCTGGCTCAGATGCTGGCGATGACCCGTTCCATGTGCCTGGTCTACAGCCAGCCCCAGGCCAACCGGGTTGAACTGCCCTGGCTCAATGCCGGCGCTTCGCCGTTCATCTTCCCGCCTGAGCCGGTTGCGGTTGGGCCAAACTCAGCCGAGTTGGTTATTTACTGCCTGGGGCCGTTTCGAGTTTATCAAAACGGTCAGTTAGTAACCAATTGGCCCAGTTTAAAGGCCCAATCAATCCTCAAATACCTCAGCGCCCAGCGCGGGGGGCCGGTTGTTAGAGATATCTTGATGGATACGTTGTGGCCGGAGGCCGACGCCGACGCCGCCCGGCGCAATCTTCACCAGGCTGTCTACAGCCTGCGGCAAACCTTAAAGCAGAGCCAGCCCTGCCTCCAGCCGATCCAATTTGAGCAGGATAGCTATTTGCTCAATCCGGCGCTCAAGGTCTGGATAGATTGGGTAGAATTTGAAAAGTACGCTCAAGCCGGTCAGCGCCTCGAAGCGCAAGGGCGCCTGGCCGAGGCCATGGCCGCCTTCCGCCATGCTGAAGCTTTATACCGGGGTGATTTTCTGGAAGATGACTTGTATGAAGATTGGGCCAGTTTGACCCGTGAACATGCGCGCGCTACTTATTTAAATCTGGCCGATCGCTTGAGCGAACACTGCCTGCGTTATGGCGAGATCGAAGCAGCCATCAGTCTGTCTCAGAGGATTCTGGCGCGAGATAATTGCCACGAACAGGCTCACTGCCGCCTGATGCGTTGTTACTCGCTGCAAGGGCTGCGCAGCCTGGCCGTGCGCCAGTATCAACTCTGCGTACAAACCCTCAAGGCGGAACTGGATATGCTGCCCTCTCCGGCCACCCAGGCCCTCTATCAAAAAATCATTGGGCAGGAAGTTTTGAATTTGGACACCAATTGAGTGAAACTTGAGTTTCAATTGAGCGATGTCCCGTATATTCAGGTCAACCTACCACGCCGTTGTGCGCGCCGACAGTGTGGCTGGTCCATAAAATCAATTTTTTAGAGAGAAAGGAAAACGTAACATGTCTACTCCCGTCGAAGTCAAAAATGGCTATGAAGAACAAGCCGTCAAGGTCGCCTCGAAGGTGAAGACCACCGCTGTGGCTCAGATAGCGAGAGCGGCCAACACCGCTGCCGTCCTCTACACCTCGGATGAGGTCCAGCAACAGGCTCAGGCCATTATCACTGCCTGGGAAGCCAAACTCCAGGAACAGAGCAAGCAGTATGTGCAGCGGCTCATGGCGGCCAGCCAGGGTGAGCAGTTGGAAGCGGCCGGGCCGATCACCTTCCACCCCGCGCCCTACCAATGGTGGAACCTGCTCCTGGCCGGGCCGTTCCAGCCGGTGGCCCCGCTTGGCCCCTTCCTGCCCAGCAAGATCATCCGGGCCGGTGAGCCGGCCTTCATGATCGCGACCCTGTGGCGCAACCCCGCCCCCTTGCCCGGCGGACCAAACCCCTCAGCGGCTCAGATCATGGCCCCCTTCAACTTCAGCATCTGGCTGGAAACCATCAACCTGACCCACGTGGTCAATGGCCCCGATTTTCCGGCAGGCGGCCTGGCCGGAGTCTTTGGTCCGGGGAACATTAACTCGTTCTTCATCCCGATCAGCTTCCCGGCCCCGGTAGATGGCCGGCCCACCCTGTACGAGATGAACATGGTGGTGGACATCCTGGGTCCTGGGGTTGGCTTGCCCCCGTTTGCCGGATATTCAACCTGGGTCTTCGACCCCGACTTCGAGCCGCCTTTCCTGGGGCTGCCTGGGGTGGGGCCGCAGTTCCAGCACGACATTCCGGCTCGGTTTGCGGTGTATGTCTAACCGCAATTAAAGCCTGCTGCCGCTACGTTGATCTAACCTAAACACTAACCCTGACGGTATCCCTCTCACACCGCCGTCAGGGTTGGTGCTCATTAAGGCGTGTTCAGGAGCTTGTAGTACGTCACCAGCGATGAAAAGCCCTCACCCCGTCGCTGGCGCGACTCCCCTCTCCCACTGGGAGAGGGGTTGGGGGTGAGGGCTATTTTCAAGGAGAGTCTCACGATGAATATAGATCCCAACCTTTTACACGCCGCCCAACGCAGTTTGCAGCGGGCCGTTTTGTGGCATCTGTTTGATCCCAATGTGTCACTGATTGACCTGGGTTGGCGCATTCTCGACCGGCAGGGGCAAGCAATTGAGCCTGAATTGTGTGTGCGGGTCCATGTGCGCCAAAAGCTGCGCGGACCAGATTTTAAGGCTTTTGCTGTCCGCCACCCGGAGCGGGTCTTTGATGCCCGGCGGATTGGCTTCCCGGTAGATGTGCCGCAAGCGAATTACAAAATGCAGTTGTGGCCCATCACCTGGCCTTCACCGGCGACCGTCCCCCCCGCCAGCCCCCGCGATCAGGTTTTCAATCCGTTAGTCGGCGGAATTACCATCTTTAATCCCTTGAGGTCGCTCTACGGCACACTGGGGGGAAAGGTGGCCGACCGGCAAACCGGCCGGGAGATGATTTTGAGCAACTGGCATGTTCTGGCCGGCGCCTGGTCTGCCCCGCCTGAGCTGCCCATCTACCAGCCGCATCAAATCAACGGCCGCCGGCTGCAAGAGCCTATCGCCCGGCTGACACGGCATGCGGTTGACCAGCATCTCGACGCGGCTGTGGCCGCCACGACCAGCCTGCGACCCTTGAGCAACGACCAATTGGGGTTAGGCCCGGTCACCGGGGCCAAAACCCCTGAGTTGGGGCTGCAAGTCAGCAAGTCGGGGCGAGGCAGCGAAGTAACCAGCGGGGTGATCACCGGGGTGGGGGGCTATCGGGTGCGCTATTACGATGGGATGCAACAGGTCATCCGGCACATCATCCACATTGCCCAAACCCCCGCCGGAGGGCCGGTGAGCAGCCCCGGCGATTCTGGCTCGCTATGGCTTGAAGCCGACACCCGCCGGGCCGTAGGGCTGCACTTTATCGGCAGCGATGTCCCCGAATATGCCCTGGCCCTGGAAATGCAACCCGTTTTGGACGCGCTTAGGGTTGATTTGGTGGTTTAAGGAGGGGTCACGTACCTGTGACACGTCACCAATGATGAAAATCGTGGGAACTCATAGGAACTCAGGGAACTCAGCAGGTAGTTTCTACGAGTTCCGATGAGTTCCCTCAGTTCCTATTTTCTTAAGAGGTCTTATGACTGCCCCCGATCCATTCTGGCCCAGGGCCTATCAAGCCCGTGATAAGCTAGTCGCTCAATTTCTGGATCATCCTGATGTCAGCCTGATTGATATTGGCTATGATCTGGAAAATAAGGCAGCACCGCAGCAAATCGTCTTGCGGGTTCACGTCCGGCGGCCCAGCGCCAAACAGACATTAGCTTTGCCCCCGGAAATTGACGGCCTGCCGGTGCGCACTATCGTGGCGGATTATGGGGTTGAGTGACTCACGGCTTGATTTGCAAGTTAACGAATTAAAATTGCAATGTTTCGAATGTTTTTCTGTGATATACTGAGGATGTCAGTTTAACAATGATATGGGTTGAAATTAAAGCCCGGGAAGGAAAGTAGTGATGAACCATTGTTAAGAGTGATCCCTTAGTTTTTAACCAAACAATTTACAAGAAGCCAGCTTCAGAAAGGGTAACAAACGGTGGACATTCCTAAAAGAGATACAACAAAGTTCAAAAATCGGCTTGACACAATAGTAAACAAGGGGCCGGCGAAACGGTGGATAAAGCGATTTAAGACCGGTAAAAAGCCTCAACCATCATTAGCGAAATTGCTCGAGGCTTTTAATCGGTTCGCTCCAAACTACTTTAACTTTTTCACGCAAGGCGAATCCGAAGCGGATCGAGCCAAAGAGTTGAACTCGGCCCTCAATCGTTTACAGCAACAATGGGAGCTTATTAGCCGCGTCTGCGCCCAGCGCGAAATTAGAGAATTCCAGGAAGCTCTGGAGTTAGCTGATGGTAAGGCTAAGGTTCTTTATGATTACTACAAAGGTTATAAAGCCACTACGCTTAGCCCGGTTACTTATTTTGAGAAAATATTTGGAATTACCCGTTCCCCTTTTACTCCCTATCCGGCCCTGATTTCTATTCCCTTTCAGGTTTTTGACAATCCTAACGAATGGCAAGCGTTGGCTCACGAATTAGGACACTATATTTATTGGAATTCGGCTGAACTTAAAGATTATCGCCAGGTTCAGGCGCGATTGAAAGATGTGGTCTTAAAGGCATTGAACCTTCCGGTCGAGAATTACGAAGCCTTTCAAAAAAAGAGCAAATTGATTAATATTTGGACAAATTGGCTTGAAGAAACTTTTGCCGATATTTGTGGCGCCCTATTGGTTGGTCCACTTCATGTCGTCTCGGCGCTACGTATTGCTGATGAAACGGCTTTCGCTCCAGCGCAACTCATTCGAGATGATGGCGAGCATCCCGCGCCTTATTTGCGTCCTTTGATTGGCTTAAAAACCCTGGTTTGGGTAGCCGAACAAGCTCATAACTATAGCCAGAGCATGCAAGATTTAAAGGATATCATAAAATTGCTAGAAGGACATTGGACTATTCTTCAGCAAAAAGCCGGGGCGGAATCGTCTGAAATCAGTGGCGTGAAGCTGAGCGAACTGGAGGCTTCTGTGGGCGAAGTGGTACAGGCTATCCTGGGCAATGAGAGTGGCCCCTGGATTAAAGACGTTGTCAACGGTCAACGGGAATTTGCTGGCTTGGGTAGCCTGATTAATTTTGAGAAAGCGTGGCTGGACGATTTGTCGCATAAGCGAGCAGAAATAGAGGCTGCGCTGAAATATGAGACAGAAGTGAGAACTGTTCAGGTTCAGGAGCCCTTACCTGATGCCACCGAATTTGAGGCTTTAGTCGTTCACTTAAAGAATGATATTGACCCGGAAATGCTTTCCGAAGAGGCGAATAAAAAACTACGAAAAGCCTTGTTAGAGTTGAATTTAGAAGGGCGAGGAGCTTATTGTAGATCAGAGTATGTTCGTGATGCTAGATATGGTGACTTCGGACCCTTTTTAGTATACGCTGATTATTATTGCCGATAATCAATTAGCATAAAAGGTTGAAATATCTATTAAACGTTGGTCCAGGGCCAGCTTAATCCACTGTTGATTGACCAAATCTAAAACTTTCTGAAAATTGTCTTTAGCCTCCTGTTTGTAAATTTGTTTTTCAGAGGGGTCCTGGTTACATTGTCCCTGCCGGAGCGATAGATAACCCCGCCAGAAAAAAACATCTGGCAGATTACGCTGCTGGGCTTTAGCCATAGTCTCAGCCATAACCAAATCCTCACGGATAGGTGTTGGGTTGGCTTGATCGCAGGGGGATTGTTTTAGCAATTGATAACGGACAGCGGCCTGACAGACATAACCGAGGGGTTCAGTTGACGCCAAGGTAATCGCTTGCTCGCAATCTGCTAAGGCTTGAGCGTACTCTGTGGTGAACAGATAGTATATCGTACTACGATTAATATAAGCCAAACTCCGCAGGTGCGGTTCGACAGCGGTTGTGGCTTCGGTCAAATCGTTGATAGCGGCCTGTAATATCTGCTCATACGGCTGATTATTCTCACTTAACATATAGGCCCAATTTATGCTTGCTACCCCTCGGTTATTGTAGGCTAGAGTTTTAAGGGGAGCATAAGTGAGCGTAGCGGTATAAGTTGTGCGAGCTGCTTCGTAAGACTCGGCAAACAGAAGACTATTTGCCTGCAAAAAGGCTAATTCCGCCTGTTCCTGCTCAGAACGGGCTTCGCCTTGCAAGATGCGTAAATTATCGGCCGCGTCTTTGTAATTGCCCTGTAGATAGTTGATAACAGCACGACTCAGCCGGTTGGCCCGATCCAGGTCGAGGGCTGAAGTTTGAGCGGTAACACTTTGAAGTTCGACAACTTCATCCGGACCACGCGCGGTCAATATCTCTAAATACATGGTCAGTTGGTTGGCTGATACACATTCCCCCCAAATGATCAAATCCGCGCTGCTACGTTTCCCTTGTTGCCTGGCTTCCTGGCTGTTGCTCACTCCTGCTAAATTCTTTATTTGGAGTGAGGGTTTTAATTCAGCATAATTGGTTTCTAATTCCTGAATAACTTTTGTAGATGCATCGGGGCAATTGACAAAACTTGCTATAACCACAGTTGTAGTTAACACTGGACTGGTTATAGGCGGGGTTGGAAGAAATACAAACAAGATCATAATCCATCCCAGCCCTCCCACCAGCACCACCCCTGTAACTGATAACAAGATATGAAACCGGGTCGAGTGGAATCGGCCAACAGGGAACGGAACAGCCTGGGTAGGAGACGGGACTACTAGTGGACGTTCACCTTCCGGCTGCTCCATCGCTCTGACTTGCGCCAGTTCAGCCACAAATTGCTGGATTTCCCCGCCGCCTGTGCTTGAAGGGAGTAGGGCAGGGTTAACATTGGATTGATACGGCTGATGTTCTTCAAACCGGGCCAAATTTTTTTCTGCGGCCCAGACCAGGAGAAGTTCAGTTTTTAACTTCTGGTCGGCATATTCAATGAGTTGATCGGCAATATCAGCCGCGCTGCTCGAGCGAGCCAGTTGGGGATAAAGGGGCTTGAATTCGGGCGTGTCGAAGCAGAATTGACGTAATTCATCCTCGGTGAACCCGGCAATGAGCAAGGCCCGGATATTGGGCCAGTTGTAGGTGGCAGCCATGGGACATCTCCCGGCCAAATCAAGCTATCCAAGCAAACGTACATTTTATAAACCCGAATAACTCATTATATCACTATTTTTTAACAAATTCTACTGTTTTTTTGACAACTTTCTTCCAATTTTATTAATTTTGCAGTTGCGCCATCAGTTGGTTCAACGCCTTTTCGCGCTCCGTCTTAACCCTTTCGGCGGCTAAAATCGTCGGCTCGGCGCTGCGCACGGTGCATTGATCGCCCACCAGCGGGCAGCGCTCGCACGTTTCGTTAATGATGACCACCGGAATGGCCGGGTCTTCCACAAAACGAATGATTTGCTTCAACTCGGCGTCAATGCGAAAGCCGACAATCACGCTGCTGCTGCCGCTGACCGACAAGGCCAGCGGCCGGGCAAAGCCAAAGTTAAAAAACCGCTCGTGCGACTCCAAAAACTCGGAAATTTGAACACCCACCAGGGGCACGGAACTGGCCTCGCCCGAAGCCTGAGCAACATTCAGTTCCTTCAATAAACGCAGCGCCAACCAGCGCCGGCAGTAATGCTCGTGCAAACCAATGCCACTGGGCAGATGCAGGTTGTTCATATTGAGCTGCTTGACCAGCTTGAAATCGCCATTGGCCTTGTGAAAGCGCAGAAAGTGTAGTTTGATCCCAAAAAATTGAGGGATCAACTCGCAAAAACGATAGAACAACATCTCCGGGGTCACATCGTACTTGTCCAGCATATTCAACAAGCGGTAAGGGCTCCAGCTTTGGAGTTGAAAAAATTCCTGTAAATCGGCCAGAGTATCTACACGCGGCATCAGCAGCGCCCCGGCAAAGTACGAGGCTTTGAAGTCGTTGAGAACCTGCTGGAAAGACTCGACCTTATCTGGGGCCGAGGTGTTGGCCCGTTCTTTGAGATCCAGGTATTGGTAGCCCAACTCGCGGGCCAGAATAAATTTGATTTGCATGGGCTGCAAGGCCGGGTTGAGCAGCAATTTGGGCCGGGCGCCCTTGATAAAAACGGAGCGGTAGCTCGACAGGGCGGGCTGACCGGCCAGTTGGCCGTGATCGAGTTGATAGCCAAAGGTATGCGCAATAATGTCCTGGAGTGAGGCCAGACTCAGCGGCAGTTCCCCATTGAGCTGATACCGAGCCGCAAAATCGCTGGCGGCGTCTTCTAAATCCGCAAAGTAATTTTCGTGAATTTCCTGGTAAGAGCGCAGCGCCGCCCGCAAAAAATGTTCCTCTTTCATATCATACTGGCGACCGATTTCCAGCACCGCGTGCAGCAGCGCGCTGGCCTTATCCGGGGCGCGGGTAAACAGGTTAACCAGGTCGGCCATCTCCAGATCAAACTCTTCAAACGGAAACTGGCTTAACAGGGGCGAAGATAGAATGGTTTCCAGGTAAGTCAGCGACGAAGCCAGCTTGATCGAAACCAGGTCGTCGTAACCCTTGCCCAACACCTGGGCCATTTTCATGATTTTGTCGGTTTTAGGATATTTGCGCCCTTTTTCAATTTCGGTCACATACGAGGGTGACAACTCACAGCGGCCGGCAAATTCCGACAAATTCAAACCGGCTTCCAGGCGAGCCTGCCGCACCTTCATGCCAAAAATCATATTCACCAAATTAGCGCTCACATCAGCCTCACTTTACTGCCGGGAAATTAGCATACCCCTGGGGCAAAGTCAAATAGCTTCGACAAAACCTCACAGGTTTTTGAAACCTCAAGAGTTACACAATTGGTATTGAAAATGGCGTAATTCAGAGCAGAATCTACAGAATTCAGGAATTTTTATTCTTTCATTCCGAAAATTCTGCTCTTTATCTGGGTCAATCGTGTAAGCCCTAATCTGTAAGATTCTTCAAGGGCAAACAAGGTTAGTTTTTATCCCCCGCAAGGGGGTTGACAGTTATACAAAACTATGCTAAGATTAGCGAAATTTCGCTAATAGATAATATACACCAAAATTGATTTATTCGCCAGGAGGCAAACTAAAATGAGATTAAATGGGAACTTACCCTCGGAAGAAAAAATCTCCCAAAGCTGGGCAACCGAGGCGCGCTGGCAAGGGATCAAGCGGCTCTACCAGGCGGCTGATGTGGTCAAGCTGCAAGGATCGGTGGTTATCGAGCAGACCCTGGCCAGACTGGGGGCAGAGCGGCTGTGGGAGCTGTTACACACTGAGGACTATGTGCATGCGCTGGGTGCGCTGACCGGCAATCAGGCCATGCAGATGGTTAAAGCTGGGTTGAAAGCCATTTATTTGAGTGGTTGGCAGGTGGCCGCCGACGCCAACCTGGCCGGGCAAATGTACCCCGACCAGAGCCTCTACCCGGCCAACAGCGTGCCGCAGGTGGTCAAACGGATCAATCAAACTTTGCAGCGAGCCGACCAGATTTACCACTCCGAGGGCAAAAACGATGTTTATTGGTTTGCTCCCATCGTGGCCGACGCCGAAGCCGGCTTTGGCGGCCCGTTGAACGCCTTTGAGCTGATGAAAGCAATGATCGAAGCCGGGGCCGCAGGCGTCCACTTTGAAGACCAGTTGGCCTCCGAAAAGAAATGCGGCCACATGGGCGGTAAAGTGCTGGTGCCGACCAGCCATTTCATCCGCATTCTCAACGCCGCGCGCCTGGCCGCCGACGTGATGGGTGTACCCACCCTGCTCGTCGCCCGCACCGACGCCAACGGCGCCCATCTGATCACCAGCGATATTGACCCGCGCGACCAGCCTTTCTTGACCGGCGAGCGCACCCCCGAAGGTTTCTTCCGCATGCGCGGCGGGCTGGATGCCGCTATTGCCCGCGGCCTGGCCTATGCCCCCTATGCCGACCTGGTCTGGTGCGAAACCGCTCACCCCGATTTGGCCGAAGCCCGGCGCTTTGCCGAAGCCGTTCACGCCCAATATCCCGGCAAGTTGCTGGCCTATAACTGCTCCCCCTCCTTCAACTGGAAGCGTCACCTGGACGATATGACCATTGCCAAATTCCAGCGCGAACTGGGGGCGATGGGCTATAAATTCCAATTTATCACCCTGGCCGGTTTCCACGCCTTGAATTATTCGATGTTTGAACTGGCGCGCGGCTATCGCGACGAGGGCATGAGCGCCTACGTGCGCTTGCAGGAAGAAGAATTTGCCCACGAAGCGGAAGGCTACACCGCCGTCAAACACCAACGCGAGGTTGGCACCGGCTATTTCGACCTGGTGACCGAGACTGTTTCGGGCGGCATGTCCTCAACCACCGCCTTGAGCGGCTCCACCGAAGCCGAGCAGTTTGCCGTGCCCACGTTGGCTCATTAACTCCCTTTCAAGCAAAACGGCCCGCTCGATGCGGGCCGTTTTTGATTCTGAAAAATGGCGTAAGCAAGAGCAGAATCTACAGAATTAAAGAATTTTTATTCTCCCATTCCGAAAATTCTGCTCTTTATAGGGGTCAACCACACTCGTGCCTGTCACCACTGCGCCAGGTCATAATCGGTGTAGTAATCTTTTTGGGCCATCTGTCCTTCAACGATATCAAAATTTAACACCCGCGAGTCCAGCCCTTGCCCGGTTGGGGTGTGGACCATGCATTGATAACGGCCCGGGGCCAGAGCAAACTCGTGTTGTTTGTAGGGCGGAATCAACTGCGAGGCGCTGGTCGGGCCGGTCAGGTCTATGACCAAATCGTAGCCGGTGGGATTGTGGAAAACCAGCAGACCCATTCCGGCCGGGATGACCGGCGGCGGCGCTTGACCCATCGCCGCCGGTTGAACCACCACTACCGGCTCAGACAGCGCAGAGGTCGGCGCGACCGGGGACGTCGGGGTGATGATAACCGGCGCAGGGGTCGCGGTCGGCGGGCGCTGGCCGATGGGGGTGTGGGTAGCGGTGGGTAAGGTATCGGCGAGGTGGGCGCGAAGCACGGTTGGCGTGGGTGTGACCACCAGGGTCAGGGAATCGTCTTCTAACTCGCTCAAGCTGATAAGCTGGCGGGTGCTGGTGGGGCTGGCCGCGGGCAGGGCAGTCACCGGCGCTGCGGCTACCTGGCCGGCCTTGACCCGCTGACTCAGCCCCCATTGATACCCCACCCAAACCAAGGCGGCGGCAATGAGGAGGATGACCAGCCCGGCGCTAAAGGCATAGCTCAGCCACCTCTTAAGCACCTGGGCTGGATTGGGCTGCACCGGCTCGAAGCCGTGGGTGGGAAAATTCTTGGGCAGGCTGCAGGCCACCGACAGCGCCCGCGCAAATTCCGCGCCGGTGTTGTAGCGCAGTTCCAACCCTTTCGACAACATCCGCCCGATGACCTCGCTGACGGCCACCGGGATGCCCGGATTGAGGCGGTACAACGGGCGGGGCTGCTGGTAAGCCTGGGCGTGCAAAACGGCCGACGGGCTGCCGCTAAAGGGCGGCTTGCCGGCCAGCATTTGATAACACAAAATCCCCAGGGCATACAAATCGGAGTGGCGGCTTGGCCCCTGGCCGTGTACCCGTTCCGGGGCCATTGTTTCGGGCTGGCTCATGGTATCGTTCTGTTTCAGCACGTTGAGGCCGAACAAAGCCTGGGTCAAGCCAAAATCGGCCAGCCAAACCCGGTCATCCGGGCCAAGAAAAATGCAGTCAGCCGACAGGTTGCCGTGTGTGTACGATTTTTGATGGGCGTAATCCAGAGCCGAGGCAAGCTGTCGGGCGATGAACTGCATCCGCTGCGGGGCAAAGCTGCCCTCGGTGTGGAGTACCTGGGCCAGCGGCGTGGCCCGGACAAAATCCTGCACCCAGTAAAGCCACTCGCCTTCCTGGCCGGCTTCATAGCTGCGGACGATATTGGGATGTTCCAGTTTGCTCATCTGTTGGGCGGCCAATTTGAAGCGCCGGGCCAAAAACTCATCCGCCGCCAGCAGAGGGGACAATACTTTAACGATCACCGGCGCGCCATCCGTCTGGCGCTCGGCCCGGTAAACGGTCATGATTTCATTCTGGCTGAGTTCTTCAACCAGGGTATAGGCTTCAAGCTGCAGGTCTATTGAGGTCTTCATTTTTGCTCCATCGAGGCTAATACTGCGGGGGTTTGTACTTGTTTATACGAGGGTGGGAGGGGTTTCCTTCAATAAAAGAATCCATTTTTTGGGATTACGAACATCTGTTTTGGTATTTGACAAAATACTTATTTGTGCATATACTTACATATACTTGATATACACGAATCAGTGTTAAGAATAATGAGATGCGTGGTCTATAATACTCATCAAGTGGCAGAGATGGCAGGTATCCATAAAGATACGCTGTTGCGCTGGCTGCGTGAAGGCCGCCTGCCCGAACCTCATCGTGATCGCAATGGTTGGCGGGTCTTTACCCCAGAAGAGGCTGAGCAGGTTGTACAGTATGCTAATGGCTCATTGATGGTCCCGCCCAAGAAAATAAATGAAAGTCTGATTTTTTACGACCTGCGTTTACCGTATGCGGACTCGATCCCCAGGCTTGAAAGGCTAGAGTGGGATTTTGTAAACACCAATACCGGCTACTTAACCCACTCCTTGCATCCTTATCCGGCCAAATTCATTCCCCAAATTCCCAACGCGCTTATTCAGGAATTGTCATCATTTGAAGAGACAGTGCTTGATCCTTTTTGCGGCAGCGGCACCACACTGGTTGAAGCGCGTCGTTTAGGACGAAATGCGATTGGGCTGGATGCCAATCCACTGGCCTGCTTGATTAGTCGAGCAAAAGCCGGTGGCATTGGCGAATTGGATGCTGAAATTTTGCGAGAACTGGCGGTTGAGGTCGAGCGGATAGCACAGGCAACCTCTATCGGCCGGCTGCCTTTGTTTCCTGATCTGCCCGCTTTTCCAGGCGCAAGCCATCGCCACACCTTTGAAGGGATTGAGGAATGGTTTGATGAGCATGTCATTGATGAACTATCTTTTATAAAGGAAAAATGCCTGGCCTTAACCGAGAGCAAAGCCCGTCAATTGGCCCTGGTGGCATTTTCAGCCATTATTGTCACTGTTTCGCGTCAGGACTCAGATACACGCTATGTACGCCGTGAGAAAAATATCAAACCGGGAGATACACTGCAACTATTTAGCCGTACTTTAGCCCAAGCTATCCAATACGCGCTTGAATTTAGCCGTGAAATTGATTCTAAATTGACGACGCAAGTATATGAAGCCAATATTCTCGATGGGCCTGAAATTGGTCCGGTTGACTTAGTGATTTGTTCGCCGCCTTACCCCAATGCCTACAGTTATCATCTTTACCACCGCACCCGTATGTTGTGGCTTGAGATGGATCAGCCGAAATTTAAGCGGCAAGAGATAGGCAGTCACCGCAAATACAGCAGCAAAGGCGTTAACGCAGCAACGGTTGAGACATTCCAGGCGGAACTGCATACCATTCTAACCTGGTTAAAGCGCCAACTCCGCCCCAACCGGCATGCCTGTTTTGTGATTGGCGACTCAATTATTAAGGGTGAAACGATTAAGAACGATGAGCTATTGAGCGAAGTTGCTGTAGAGGTTGGTTTTCAAGTAGAAGCCAATATTAACCGTCAACTACAAGCGACCAAGAAATATTTCAATCCCAAGATTGGCAAAATCAGGGATGAACATATTGTGATTTTAAGAAACAGTGAGGTAGGCGATGACGGTCGGTTATGAGATTGTCTGTCGCTTAAAGCCTTATATCCAGCCGTTTGAACGCAATTTGGCGCTCAAGGAATTGGAAGCCCTCACCGGCGCTGTGCCTACCCCTGAAACTACTGTTGACCTTCCGACAGACTCGCTGGTTTATCGTGTGATGACAACCCAATCACCTACTTATCTGGCTGATCGTCTGACTTACTGGGAGCAACTTTATCCTGATGGGAATCCTTTTACCCGCCAATTAACCCGTCAGGTAAAGCGTGAAGCTACGGCCAACATAGTCAGAAATGGCATTCCCCCTGAACAATTACAAGCTATTCTACCGTTTCAACAGGAAGCGCCCCTCCCGAATCGGCGCAATCTACGCTATGGCCCGCATGGGATTCATGAATATCGAGGCAAATTTTTCCCTCAATTGGTACGTTCACTGTTGAATATTAGCGGGGTTGGCTCAGACTCAATGATTCTTGACCCGATGTGCGGCAGCGGCACTACACCTACAGAGGCAGTGTTATTGGGTTGTCAGGCTATTGGCCTGGATTTGAATCCTCTCTCGGTGTTGATGAGCCGGGCTAAATGCGCCAGCCTGATGATTCATCCTGACGAATTAATTAAAGCGTATCAATCCCTCAAAGTTGAACTGCTCCAAGCGGCTGCTCTATCAACCTATTTGCCCTGGTTTGAGAGTTTGTCTCCTCAAGATCAAGCTTACTTATCCCATTGGTTTGCGCCCCAAGTTTTAGCTGCGCTTGACCCTATTGCCGTACACATAAAAAATGCAAAGCATTCGGCCTGTCGTTTATTGTTCCAGGTAACGTTAAGCAACATCCTGCGGCGAGTTTCGTGGCAAAAGGATGATGATCTACGGGTACGCAAAGAGATTCAGCCCAATAGAGAGGTTGATGTTATGGCCGAGTTTTTGGCTGAACTCAATCGCTCGGTCAAAACGATTCTGGCGCTTTTGTACGAAAATCAGGATTTTCCCGTTGGACAGGCGACCATCATTGAAGGTAACGCTCGCCAGGCTGACCAATTATTGACGGGTCAACGAGGGCGAATAGATGCGATTATTACCTCACCGCCTTACGCTACCGCCTTGCCCTATCTCGATACCGACCGGCTGAGCTTATGTTATTTAGGGTTACTCCCTCGGCCCCAGCACCGCCAGCGTGACTATCAAATGATCGGCAACCGAGAAATTACCGAACGCCAACGCCAACTCAATTGGCAAGAGTATCAACAACGCCGTACCGAACTACCTGATGAGATTACCAGGGTGATAGACCTCATTGACACCCTGAATCGCCAGGCCGACGTTGGATTCCGGCGGCGCAACTTGCCGGCGCTGTTGGCTCGCTATTTTTTGGATATGCAGCAGGTTTTTAAGATTTTTATAAAACTACTCAAACCGGGCGCTCCGGCTTATGTCGTTGTCGGCAATAATCACACCATTGCCGGGGGTCAAAGAGTGGAAATTGAGACGGATAAGTTATTAGCTTATTTAGGGGAATCGGTGGGATTAAGGCTGGTGGAGAAGCTTTCAATGGAGATGTTGGTATCGCGGGATATATTTAAGGAAAATGCCAGCAGTTCTGAAACAATTCTCTTCTTCAAGAATCAGCCGTAATAGCCCCATCGTCGCTGTGAGTTCGGCGTCCGATTTATACAGAGATCGGAAAAGTACTCATAGGCGCTTGTTCCAGCGGGAATGATTTCAACATAATAAGCAAAATCTTGACTGTTGCGAGTCTTCTCAATTCGTAAAATATCCCCTTCCTGGCCGGCACTGCGAAGGGCTTCACTGCGTAGCCGAAAATCGTGTTTATCCGGCCAAGTCATCATGTTTACCCGAATAACCTCGCCCCCAATCCTCATGGACACTCCAGAGCGATCAAATTTGCCGGGCTTGGCTGGGTCTTCGATAAAAGAATTCGGCCAGCCCCAAAAATCTGGATACATCTTTCGTGCAGCTAATGGAACAAAAATTTCGGGCGACCGCCGACTGGTTCCCGGTGTCGTTTGCCCTGTACCAACATCGGTACGCATTAACGTCATTACAAATCCTTGTGCCTGCTCACTTTCAGCAAATTCAATTTCTACAGCCTGCTCTTTTCGGCTAACCCTTGTTCTATGTCTGGTAGGACGGCGGCGGCTAACACCTCGACCAAAGAGGTGTTTTCGGCTAACTGGGGAAGTTCTATCTTTTGATGCTCTATCTCTCTCTATCTCAGCTTCGTCTTCGGTTTGCGTTTTTGCTTCTGATCGCACGTAATCCAACTCGATCAATTCCTGCAACAAAACCTTATCGAGCTTTCTCACACTATCCATATCATCATTACCCCATTGATTAATCGCCTCTTTTACCTCATCCAGAAGCGCATGATCATCGGCTTTTGATAAGTCAAGTTCGTAAACCAACGAGGCCTCATCGTTGGTATATAACCCACCCTCAGTCAGGTTTCCCGACCCGACAATTAACAGGGCTGAAGACTCTGCCTCAAACAAATATACCTTTGGATGAAAGGTGATATATTTATTCGGCTCATGGTTGATCCAGATTTCGCCTTTGTCGCCTATTATGCTCAATAAATCCGATAAGGCTTCAATTGATGTGCCGTATTGGTCTATCCCAATAACCATTCGGATGTACCCACCCCGGTTCACAAATCCTTGCAACTCATTTTGCAGATGCGCTACCCCTGACTGCTTGGCAAAAGCTACGGCTGCTTGAAAAGAATTCCAAATCTGACCCTGTTCACTCAAAGCTGTTTTAAGCATATCGCCAAGATGATGCTCGTTGAATGGCTGCAAGATTATCTTCATTGTTTCCTCGCGCTACTATTTTTAGAAAAACGGGGCAATACAAGATCAATTTTATGTTAAAATAATACACCTCACTTTGTCAAGGAGGATATACTCAAATACCCAAATTAAGCCACTGTGCCTCCAAAGATTATGGGGCCAAACAAAAAAGAGCAGGTTACACAACCTGCCCTCTGGCAAAACATAGCGACTTATCCGGTTTTTATTTCCCACCCGGCTTGATATTCTGATTCATCCGAAAGAAATTAGTCGGATCATACTTGCGCTTCAACGCGACCAATCGCTCATAATTGGCCCGGTACGCCTCACGGATGGCGGCTTCGCCTTCCTGGCCCATAAAGTTGACGTAGAGACCCTGGCTGGCAAACGGCTGCATGCGGGCCAGCGACTCCTGCGCCCAGGCGAGGTGCGGCTCGGCCGGGCCTTCTTCCCAGGCGGCGGCGTTGACTATGGAGTAGTGCGGCTCGCGCAGGGCAAAGGCGGTGGCGTCGGGGGCCACGCGGGTTCCTGCGCCGTTGATGTGGTGGATGACAATGACGCTGAAAGGCGAACTCTTCTGTTCGGCACAAGCGAGCATGGCTTTGAGGGCGTCGTCGCCGGGCTGCTTGAGCGAGTAGGCGGTGTCAGCGTAATGACGACCATCCGGGGCGGTCGGGTCGAGCGAGGTAATCAACTCGGTGTAGTTCATGGGCCGAATCATGTCTACAATGGGCGAACCAAATTGGCGCAGCGGGGCCAGCGCCTGTTCCCCGGCAGCCAGGTCGTCGCCGCTGTAGCAAACGGTAATGGCAACCGCCGGGCCGGCGTTGGGAATGGTGGCCAGCGCGGCGTAAGCAATCACTTCATCGGGGGCGGCGCTGGTAAAATCAAAATAAGCGCGCAGCACGTCGAGCGACAGAGGATAGAGGATGGTGCCGCCCAAAACCTGGCCCATGGGATGCAGTTGATATTCGATGGCCGTAACCACGCCAAAGTTGCCGCCGCCGCCGCGCAGTCCCCAGAATAGGTCGGCGTTTTCCTCGGCGCTGGCCTTGAGCAGCCGGCCTTCGGCGGTGACGACTTCAAAGGAGAGCACATTGTCAACGGCCAGGCCAAATCGGCCGGTCAGCCAGCCGATGCCGCCGCCCAGGGTCATCCCGCCAATGCCGGTGCCGGAGCAGGTACCGGTGGGCGTCAGCAGGCCGTAAGGTTCCAGGGCGCGGGTAAATTCGCCGATGGTCAGGCCGGGTTCAGCGCGGGCAACTCGCCGGGCCGGGTCAATTTGGATGCGTTTCATCCGGGAAAGGTCAATCACCAGGCCATCGTCAACCAGGGCCAGGCCGGCTGCGTTGTGGCCGCCGGCCCGCACCGAGACCGGCAGGTTGTGATTGCGGGCAAAAGTGACAGCCAGGGCTACATCCTGGGCCGTCTGGCTGCGGACGATGAGGGCCGGGCGTTTGTCAACCGCGCCGTTCCAGAGCTGGCGGGCCTGGTCGTAGTCGGCATCGCCGCGGCGGATCAGTTGGCCGCGCAGGTGGATGTTCAGTTCTTGTAAAGCCAAGTCTGGCAGCGAAAGGGTATCAAGGGTAGGTAAGGCAGTTATATTAGCAAACATCAGTTTTTATCTCCTGAGCAATAAAGATTATTTGCCCTGAGTTTAACCGGCAAACGTTCTCTAATCGTTACCAGGAGCGTTACAGATTTTGCTCTTTCGGGATTCCGGGGAGTAGCAGTACGTGATACGTGATGCGTGAGTACTCTGGTCACGCATCACGTATCACGCATCAGACCACAAACTTTATTTTGCTGACAAAACGGCGATGTTCCCTCCGGCGCTATCTACCACCCAAACCCGGTTTCCTCCGGCGGCCACAGCAATGCCGACCGGCTTCATTTTTTGCCCGTCGGGCCGGCTCAGATCCCATTGGGTTATAGCCTCACCCTGCGGCCCCAGGTGGAGCACTCGCCCCTCTTCCGGCAGGGTCAGATACAGCCCCCCCGCCTCATCTACGGCCAGATGAGCGCCGTCAAGGCTGGTCGAATGGGGAATGGTCCAGCTTCGACGCAGCTGACCATCCACCCCAAAGCAAATTAACTGGTCCAGAATCACATCGGTGACACAAATAGTCCCGTCTGGGGTTACGGCTACGTCTACCGGTTGAGCCGGCAGGTCCGGCGACACGGGAAACTCAATCAGGACATTCCCGGCCAAATCCAGGGCCGCTACCCGGTTGGTCGAGGTGTTGGCCAGCCACGGCTTATTTTGCCGGTCAACAAACAAGCCCCGCGAATGTCCAATGTAAGCAGGCTGGGCCGGGATATCGTTCAGGTAATTGCCTGCGGCGTCAAAAACGCTCAAATGTTCCCGGCCCACATCGAGGACATAAACCCGGCCGCTGCTGTCAACCGCTACATCAGACAGCTCGCCAAATGGCTCCGCTCCTCCTTTGATTTCAGTGATTAAATTACCTTCCTGATCCAAAACCAGCAGGCGGTTGTTGCCCGTATCGGTCACATAAACCTGGCCGTTTGGCCCAATAGCAATGCCTCGCGGCTGGTTGAGCGGCGTTGCCCCCAGATCAGGCGAAAGGATACTAACCTGCCCGGTTGTCGAAAAGGTGGGCAAAGGCTGGGCCAGGGCTTGAGGCGCAGCCGGGGACGGGGGCCAGGGCAGTTCGGCCGGCGGGATTTCTACATAACTGTGGCGCGACGGCCAGAGGTATGGGCCGGGAATGGGGACCAGGCTGGCCTGGCCCGGCGGCTGCCACAGCAGGTGCAAGCGGGATCGCCCGGTGGCATCTTTAAAGGTCAGGCGAAGATCGTGCAATCCTTGCTCAAGGGTGAGGGAGGTCTGGGTCAAGGCATCGGGGCCGGTTGTGGCTACTACCAATTGACCATCGAGATAGAGGCTGGCCTCATCTATGGCCCGCAGGCCCAACTGATAAAGGCCGGCCTGGGGCGCCGCCAACACGCCGCTCCACTCGACGGTATAGGGCCGGGGCAGGGGGGTGATATGAAAATATATATCCAAAAATGGATCAATCCGCACCAGGGCCGGATCGCCGGCCCAATTGGCATTGGCATAATAGGTCCCTTGCAAGCCGTGAGGCGTAACCGGGGGGCGATAAAAAGCCCAGGAGGGAATAGTCTCAGTTGACTGGCCGGGCGGCTGCCACAGCAAACTAACCTGCCCGGTTCCGCCCAACGCCCGCAACCGCAGCCGGTGATTGCCCTGGGCAAGCGGCAAGGCCGCTATTTGTTGGCCGGCGTTCTCCACCGTTGCGACAACATTGCCATCAATTTCCAGTGAGGCCGTCAGCGGAGTACGCAGCGTAAAAGTGTATAACCCATAATCCGGGGCATAGAGCACCCCGCTCCACTCGGCGGCAAATTCTACGGTGGTAGAGCCGCCGGACAGGGCCAGCGAGGTGGGGTCGGGCCAGAACTGATTAATAGTTTCGACGGCCAGGCTGGTTTGCGGCGGCCCGGTCCAGGTTTGATTGAGCCAATAGCGCAGCTCTAACCCCTGGATTTGGGCCACATCCTCGCGGGTCAGTTCGGCTATGTAGACGACCGGGGTGTTGGTCTGCTCGTCGCTCATAGTTTCAAACTTGGCCGCCGGATACAAGCTCAGGGCCGAGTCGTAAATCCATTTATCATCGGGATGGATAAACAAGGCCGCCGGTCTATCGGCCGGCTGGCGGATGGGCAGGGCATCGGGCAGGTTAAACAGACGCCGATCACGCGTAGCGGGGGAGAGAAAGCGAATGGCCGGATGCTCGTTAAAGAAGGGGGAGAGATAGAAAGTGTAGTCCGGGCCTAATTGAGCCATATGTGTGGCGACAATACTTTCAGCCGTGGAAAAAGCGTTCCACGAAGCAAATTCATGGGCCTGGCGGTAGAAATAGGTGTGAACATTAAAGTAAAAGACAAAAGCGGCCAGGGCCGCCGCCGGTACAGCCAACCAGGAAGCGGGCCAGGGGCGCAGGTCGGCGGTCATCTGCCTCCCCAGAACTTCAAGGGGCAGGGCGCAAAAGTAGCAAACTGCGGGTAGCACGGCAATACTGCGGAGGGCTTGGGGGGCTTCAAAATCCAGGCTCAAAATACCTCCCAACAGCCCGGTTGAAAAGAGAATCAAAAAGAAGAGAGGCGCCGGCTGTCGCAGTCGGGCCAGGGCCAGGCTAAAGCCTAAAACAAACAGCACACCCATGGCCGGGTCCAGCATGGGTTCGCCGGGCAAATTGTGGCGGCCGTTTCTGTCGCCCTGAAAGTTGAACATGAGCAAATGCTGGTGGGTACTACGCCAGAGTGCTTTGCCCAAATCCGGTTCATCGCGCCGGTTGATAATCGAGGTTTTTTGCACCCGCGCCCAGAAGTCGGTGGGGTTGTTCAGGGCAAAATGAATTACCGGCAGGGCAGTCAACCCCACAGCCAGGCTCAGCATGGCCAGGTGAGCGCCCAGGTTACGCCAGCTTTGCTTTTCTTTTCGTCTGGTCCACCACTGTTTCCAATCCATAAGGCCGATCAGGAGGGCAAATAGGGCCAGGGCCAGGACAAATAAGCGGAAGGCGCTGTAGAAGCTCAAGCCCAGGCCCAGGGCAACGCCGGCCCCGGCCGCATCCCGCAGACGGCCGTACCGCCACAAGCGGAGTAAAAAAAAGAGGGTTAAAAATTCGGCAAAGGGGGTATCAATGCCGGGCATAGCAATCCGGCTAAAATTGACATGCCAGCGGGCTACGGCTACAAAAAAGGCCAAGATCAGGCCCAGGCGCAGGCCGCGCAGTTCACTCCCAAACAGATAAGCGGCTCCGACGCCGGCCAGCCCCAGCACCACCGACACCAGTCGAATGGCGGTGGTATTTTGCCCAAACCAGCGCAGCGCGGTAGCGAATAAAAAGATATGTTGGCCGGAGTTGTTTTCTTCAAATTGGGGCCGATAAGCCGGGTCGTTATTCCAGCGCACCCCTTGCAACCCAGAGATAGCCTCGTCGTACCAGGTCCCAAACGGGAGATGGTCAATTTGCCAGAGCCGCATAAAAACGGCCAGTCCCAGGATAAAAACAAGCAGCCAGCGCCCCAAAGCCGACTGCGGCCAGAGCGACCGTGTCTCCCCTTCACGGGTCAGCAGAACCACCCCCAGAACCAGAGCGGCCAGGCTGTACAGGTAAAACGCCCAGGCTTGAGGCTGGTTTACGTTTTGTCCAAAGGCAAGATAGGCTGCCAGCCCCAGGAGAACAGCTCCCCCCAAGACCCCCAGCCCCAGCGTCTGGATAAATCCCTGTCTCACCTGGATGGGTTTGGCTAAACCGGGCCAGGCATAGTTTAAACTTGATAATTTGGCGCTGCCGGGTATTCGCACAAAGAGAAGCGCTGCTAAGAGATACAAAAGTAGGCCATCCCAGAGCGAGTTATTAATCAGCAGGTATTGACCCGCAGCCGCCAAAGCCAACGTCAAAGCGATCAAAGCCAGGCGGTTGAGAGTCCGGCGTGGACGCAAATGGGGTTGAGCCAGTTCGGTTGGAGAGGTCGAGACTGAAGTGGGAAAAGAGGCCCCTGTCGAGTTGGAGCTGGCCGGTTGAAGCCGCGCCTCGAGTTGACTGACAAAGGCGCGCACCGCTGGCGGCGTCTGGTCCCAATCTTCCTCTGAAATCTCAACCGGTTTACGTTCTGTCATGGCCTCGTGCCGGGGCAGCCAGATTAATATTTAGAATTATAACACTGACTGAATGACTCTTCAACAAAATTAGCAACAATAGACCGAACGGCTGGATAATCGTCAACTTTTGGTCTAATGAGCCAGGGATTGACCAAACTGAACATAAACTCTTGCTGGGGCCAGACGACCCTGGTGTTTTCTTAGGCGGCGGGTCAGCATGGCAATGGACTGATGGGTGTGAGAGCATTGCTCGCGAAAATTATCGTAATAATCCACTTCCTCCAATAACACTTGAAGAAGTCGGAGCGCAAAATTTAGTGCGCTAATCGAAACAAATTTTTGTTCAAGTTTAAGTGTAGGTCAGGATGGGGTTTTTTGTTTGCCAAGATTTTTCACTATAATCAAAAGCGTAGTCTGAAGGCAAATGATAAGCTTGAAGGTGAATTATGACATTGATTGTTCAGAGTTCAAATGAGGATGTGATTTCTCTCCCTGCTTGGTTAATGAACGTTTTGAATTTGCACGAGGGGGATGAGATAAAAACCGTCATTGACGGGCAAACGCTACGGATTACCCCATTAGATCAATTCTTGGCGTTACGTGGGGCATTAGAAAATGACCCGGAATTTGATAGAGCGATAGAATTTCTCGATCAAGCGTGGCAAGAATGGCAAACACCCCGCTCTGTTTAGACACCCATACGCTCATTGATTATCTGAAAGCACGTGAACCCGGTGCATCAGCAGTTGAGAAGGCGGTAAAGGAATACAATTGCTGTGTAACGTCAATCACCGTCTATGAATTGCTTTTTGGCGTAGCCCGTGCAAAACAAGAGATTGGAGAACATGCCCTTTTGGGAGTGATGACAATTTTACCGTTTGATGATGCGGTAGCGAAACGGGCAGCAACCCTTCACGCCGAGTTGATAAGTCAAAATCAGGATATTGGGATAAAAGATGTTTTTATAGCTGCAACTTGTCTTGAACAAGCAATGCCTATTTTGACAGCTAATGAAAAACATTGTCGGCCGGCCACAACGACCGTAACTTGAGGTATAAGCTGAGAAGTGAAGTCCGAAGGGAAGCCGGGTGAGAAGTCGGAGGAGGCCACACCCCTTCGGGTGCGCCGAAGGGCGTAGTACTGCTGACGGGCGAGACAACATAACTTACCAAGAGGGAAGAGCCTCTACTTCAATCGGGTCAAGCGAGAAGGTAAGTGACGGTGCATGCCCCCAGTGGGCCAATTACACCCCTAGACAAATCACAAGAACTTCAGCGCAGACTAGACCTGAGGGCCAAAAGGCCGAGAGCCGCTGGGCCTGACTTGATGTGGCAAGTCTTAAAGGGTTGAGCGGCTTAAAACCTTGAATGCCTCCGGTCGAAGGTTGTCGGAGAGCCGTGTGCGGGACAACATATCCCTGATCGTTCTGACAAGGCCAGGACAGCAAGGTTATACTCCTCATAGATTATGCTGTATCTGAACTGCCAACCCCAGCGCCACCCCCGCCGCAATGACCCACGCCGGCGAAATGCGTAAATCAGGCTTGAAACTGTAAATAGATTCGTTCATCAGCCTTACCTTCATTTCTCTTTTGGTGTCTTTCATTAGAGTAAGGAGAAATATAACTTTGTCAAGGAAACCCGGCGTTTAATACTCAGAGAGCGTTTGGAAACTGTAACTGCTCAGCCATGTCATTTCGACCGCAGGGAGAAATCCCCGACACTTTGCTTTTAGGTGTTGCGCCCTGGGGATTTCTCGCTTCTGGCGTCGCTCGAAATGACATGGGGCTAATTAGTAACAGAGGGCAGATCATCCGACCTGCCCTCTGGTATTATCATAAGCTATTCAGTTGTTTGGCCGCGCTTATTTTACGCTGAACGGCATCACCATGCCCATTTCAAAGTGGGCGTGGCC
Organism: Anaerolineales bacterium; assembly: GCA_015075405.1. Classification (GTDB taxonomy): domain Bacteria; phylum Chloroflexota; class Anaerolineae; order 4572-78; family J111; genus DSQQ01. The sequence continues at coordinate 838,082 of JABTUK010000001.1, read as the reverse complement.
GGTGGCCGGGTCGGGCACGTGGCACATGGCGACGTAGTTGCCGGGCTGGAGGTCAAGGGTAAGCCAGCCGGTTTCGCCGGGATCAACCGCCTGCAAACCACCGGCAAATTCGAAGGGGGGCGCACCGTGGGGCGCTTCCATAAAGGCGGCGACATCGGCCATTGTTTTGCCTTCGGCCAGTTTGATCAGGGCCAGTTCGTGAATCTGCTCACCTTTATTGACAATCTGCCAGACTTGCTGGCCGGCTTTGACTTCGGCGGGCAGGGTGAAGGAGAAGTCAAGCAGGTTGACGGTGGCATCGGCCTTGATTTCGGGGACTTCGGCCTGCTCAGCGCCTTCAACCACTTCCATCACCGCCATCATCCCTTTGGCCAGGTGCGGCACGCCCTCGTGATCGGTCATAAAGCATAGCAACACATATTGGCCGGGGGTCAGTTCAACGGTAACTTGCTGGCTGGCGCTGTTGCCCAGCAAGCCAACACCGCCGGCCCAGGTGACTAACGGAAAGGCCGCTTCGGGGCTTTGCTGCAAGGCGCTCTGGAACTGCTCCATCGTGACCCCATCGTTGAGCCGGGCGAATTGAACGTGGTGCGGCTCCTGCCCTTCGTTAACCAGGTTAATCGAGACGAGACCGGCTTCGATTTTGGCCGGGGCTTCAAAGGCGTAATCGGTGGCTTTAACGGTAATCTGGGGGATGTTGGACTCGGCTTCCAGGGTTGAAGCGGCGGCGGGTCCACAAGCGGTTACAATGAGGGCCATCAACAAGACAGCCAGGGTGAGTAAAAGTTTTTGGTGAGACATCGGTAAACACTCCTTCAAAGAATTGACTAAATTTATTTGATACTCGCATTTTAGCCAATCCGCGTTCTGTAATCGTTACAAGGAGCGTTACGATTTGATTTAAGTTTTCTCGACCGTTACGATATCTGCCAATTTCACCCCAAAAAAGGTTGCGACCCCAGTAGACTGCCTTTCGACAGCCGCCCGGACATGTGCGGGCCAGCGATCAAACGGAAAGACTGACACCACCAAGTCACTCCCCTTCCAATCATAGCGCCACGTGCCAACAATGCGCCCGTGTTCGAGCACCGTCCCTTCGATGTGGCCGGCGGGCCGCCAGACCCGGCTGTAATGGGCCGGGTCTACAATCCAGCTTTTATCCTTCAAGCCCAACAGCAGCGGGTCAAACCGATACAGCAGACGCACCGGCCAGGCTTCAGGCGGCGGGGGTGACTCATGCAAAACGGCCAGGTCGGCCCGCAGCGCCAGCAGGGTTTGCCCCTCGCTTTCAATTTCGGCCACATCATCACCCAAAGCCGCCAGCCAGCGCCGCGCATTGCCCATGCTGGTTCCGCGCCAGTAGGCCAAATCTTGCACGGTAGCAGGTCCGTAGGCCGCCAGATAACGCCGGGCCAGTTCGATGTTGGCCTCGTCCGGCGGCGGCGGGTTCCAGGCCAGAAGGGGCAGCCAATACTCACGGTGGGCAAACCGGCCTTCGTTGCCGTTCTGTCCGGCATGACAGGCATGCCCGTCTCGCACCAAACTGGCAAAGACGCCGCCCCATGAGGAGAAATGTTCATCATCCAACTCAAAATCGGCGGCGCGGAGGTCGCTGCGGCTGAGGGTTCCCCGCTGGCGCAGCAGTTCGGCCAGACGGGCCAGGGTGGCGCGATAAGCTTCCACATCTGCCCCATTTTTGATCGCCTGCCGTTCCCACCAAGTGGTCTGGCCGGTCAGCGCCCCGTGAAGCAAGGGCCACTCGACGCTGGGATAAAGGTGCAGGGTATGGCGCTGGCCCCACAACTTGACCAGGGAACGCTGATGGTGCAGCAGTTCATCAAAAGCTTGATAGGTTAACCCGGTGGTGCGGTTCCAAAGGGATAGGCCGGCGGCGGGCAAAATCTGCGCCTGCACCCCGACCAGGGCGCTGGCAGCCTGCTCCGGCGAGTCAAATGGTTCCACCAGCCCGGAGCGGCGCAGACGAAACCAGCGGAGTTGAGCGGTTGAAACCCTCATACGCAGTTATCCAATGGGGAAAAATTCACCACGGAGACACAGAGACGCAGAGAAAAATAATAAAAAGGGAGCGTTCGGAAACTCCCACAGGCGTCCTTGCTACCGGCGTTCGTCCGGCGATGAAGTCGCCGGATTATCCAACAGCGCCCGATTAATCGGGCTAAAGCCGGGTTGACCCGGCGCTGTTCACTAGCCCTGGCATTCATGCCGGGGCAGGCCAGCCAGATAAAACAGTTTCCAAATGCTTTCAAAAAAATTCTGTGTCTCTGCTCGCTTCGCAGTCTGTGGTTTAAATATTGTTCAATTGTAATTCGGCCAGGGCAATAGCCCCCAACACGCCGGCGCGATTACCCAGGCCCGGCGGCACAATATACTGGTCAATCCGCTCCAAAATCTCCGGCGATTGGACATAACCGTTGAGCAGTTCTTGTGTTTTGCGGCGTACCAGCGGGAACAGATGGGCCTGGTCCATCACCCCGCCGCCCAGAATAATCCGCTGCGGCGAGAGGGTGCAGATAAAGTTGACCAGGCCGTAGGCCAGGTAATGGGCCTCGATTTCCCAGGCCGGGTGGTCCGGCGGCAGGGTTTCGGCCCGCTGGCCCCAGCGGCCCTGCAAGGCCGGGCCGGCGGCCATGCCTTCCAGGCAGTCGCCGTGAAAAGGACACGCGCCGGGGTAGGAGTCATTGGGGTGGCGGGGCAGGCGCACATGGCCCATTTCGGGGTGGATCAACCCGTGCATCAACTGGCCGCTCACCAGCCCGCCGCCGCCCAAGCCGGTGCCGATGGTCAGGTAAATAAAGGTGTCCAGCCCTTGCGCCGCGCCCCAGCGATGCTCGCCCAACGCCGCACCGTTGACATCCGTATCAAAGCCTACCGGGACGCTCAGGGCGCGGCCAATGGTCCCGGCTAAATCGGCGTTGGCCCAATGCGGTTTGGGGGTGGTGGTGATGTAACCAAAGCTGGGCGAGGCCGGATTGGGGTCTACCGGGCCAAAGGAGGCAATGCCGATAGCCGCCAGGGGTTCTTTTTGGGCCTGCTCCTTAAAAAAGGCAATCGCCCGGTTGATTGTTTCTTCAGGGGTGGTGGTGGGAAAGCGAGTTTCGGCCCGGAAATCATCCGGCCCCGTGCCGACCGCGCAGACAAATTTGGTCCCGCCTGCTTCGATACCGCCTAAAAGTGGCATAGTTGAACCTCCATTAGTCTCTAGTTTGATATAGATTTTGTAAACTCCGCACTTCCAGTGACTCCTCAACCAGCAGCTTGATGCCGTTGATGGCCGCCTGAGCCGCCGTAAGGGTGGTGATGAGCGGAATCCCCAGGCGGGCCGACTCCTGGCGGATGAGCCGCCCGTCCGAAAAAGAAGTAGACCCCAAGGGCGTGTTAATCAGCAACGCTATCTCGCCTGCCCGCAGCATGTCCAGAATGTGCGGCTCGCCTTCACTGACCTTGTTGACCGCCTGCACCTTGACCCCCACCCGGCGCAGCATGGCCGCAGTGCCGTGCGTCGCCACCAGCCGAAAACCCAGGCGCGACAGGTCTCGCCCAATTTTCAACGCGGCGCTCTTGTCAAAATCGTTGACGCTGATAAAAACCGCGCCATCTTCAGGGTGGGGCAGCCGGTCGCCGACGGCCATTTCGGCTTTGGCAAAGGCGGCCCCAAAGCGGCGGGCATGGCCCATGACCTCGCCGGTGGAACGCATCTCCGGGCCAAGCACGACGTCCACCCCGGCAAATTTGCGGAAGGGCAGCACCGCCTCTTTGACAAAAAAGCCCCGCACCTCCGGCTGCTGGGTAAAGCCAATCCCAGCCAGGGTTTCGCCGGCCATGACCCGCGCCGCAATTTTAGCCAGGGGCACGTTGGTGGCTTTGCTGACAAAAGGCACCGTCCGGCTGGCGCGGGGGTTGACTTCCAGCACATAGACCACGTCATCTTTGATGGCGTACTGGACGTTCATCAGTCCGCGCACACCCAAAGCCTGACCAAGCTGCTCGGTGTAATCACGAATGATACTCTGGTGGTAGGCGCTGATTTTGTAGGGTGGCAGCACACAGGCGCTGTCGCCGCTGTGGACGCCGGCCTCTTCGATGTGCTGCATGATGCCGCCGATGACCACGCGGGGGACCTCACCCCCCAACCCCCTCTCCTGAGAGGAGAGGGGGGGTAAAGAGGAGAGGGGGGGTAAAGAGGAGAGGGGGGGCAAGCCGAAATCGGCAACGGCGTCAACATCCACCTCGAAGGCGTCTTCCAGGTAATAGTCAATCAGGATGGGTTTGCCCGGCGCGGCGGCAATGGCTTCGGCCAGGTAGTCGGCCAGGGCGCTTTCATTGTAAACAACAGCCATGGCCCGGCCGCCCAGCACATACGAGGGCCGCACCAACACCGGATAGCCAATGTTGGTTGCTACGGCGCGGGCCTCTTCCAGGTTGGCGGCGATACCATTGGGCGGGCGATCAATACCCAGCCGGCTTAATAGCGCCTCGAACTGCTCTCGATCTTCGGCCATAGCAATCGCCGCAGGGGACGTACCCCAGATGGGGACGCCCGCTGCGGCCAACCCTTCGGCCAGGTTGAGCGGAGTCTGCCCGCCAAACTGGACAATCACCCCGTCGGGCTGCTCGACATCCACAATGTTGAGCACATCTTCCAGGGTGAGCGGTTCAAAGTAGAGCCGGTCGGCGGTATCATAATCGGTGCTGACGGTTTCGGGATTGCAGTTGACCATGATCGTCTCGTAGCCCGCTTCGCGCAGGGCAAAACAGGCGTGGACGCAGCAGTAATCAAACTCGATGCCCTGGCCGATACGGTTGGGGCCGCCGCCCAGGATCATCACCTTTTTGCGATCCGTCGGGTTGGCCTCATTTTGGGTCTCGTAGGTGGAGTAGAGGTAGGGCGTGTGAGCCTCAAACTCGGCGGCGCAGGTGTCTACGCGGTGGTAGACGGGGGTGATGTTGAGTGATTTGCGCTTCTGGCGAATTGAGGCTGAGTCTAAGGCTAAGGCTGAGGAAAGATTCTTAGCCTCAGCCTCAGCCTTAGCCTGCGACAGCAAAGCAGCGATAGTATCATCGGAAAGCCCGTACCGCTTGGCCTCGCGCAGCAACTCCGGCGGCAGGGTGTCGAGGGAATAGCGGGCAACTTCCTGCTCCATTTCGACAATTTGGGCCAGTTGATCCACAAACCAGGGGTCATAGCCGGTCGCCTCGACAATTTCCTGCTCGGTCACACCGCGATGCAGGCAACTCAAAACTTGAAAAAGTCGTTCCCGGGTGGGCTGTCGTAAATCCTCCACGGACCACGCACCACGCACCACGTTCCGCCAATCTCCAATCTCCAATCCCCGCAGCCCTTTATTCAACGCCTCTTTAAACGTCCGCCCCATCGCCATGACCTCGCCGACGCTTTTCATCTGTGGGCCGAGGGTGGGGTCCACGCCGCGAAACTTTTCAAAGGCCCAGCGCGGAATTTTGACCACCACGTAATCCAGGCTGGGTTCAAAGCTGGCCGGGGTTTCGCGGGTGATGTCGTTGGAAATTTCGTCGAGGGTATAGCCGACCGCCAGCAGCGCGGCGATTTTGGCAATGGGAAAGCCGGTGGCTTTGGAGGCCAGAGCCGAGGAACGACTGACGCGCGGGTTCATTTCGATGACCAAGACCTGGCCGTTAGCCGGGTTGACCGCAAACTGAACATTGCTGCCGCCGGTCTCCACGCCGACCACGTTGAGAATGGCGCGGGCGGCGTTGCGCAGGCGTTGGTACTCTTTGTCGGTCAGGGTTTGGGCCGGGGCGACGGTGATACTGTCGCCAGTGTGGATGCCCATCGGATCGAGGTTTTCGATGGAGCAAACAACCACAAAGTTGTCGGCCCGGTCGCGCATCACCTCCAGTTCATATTCTTTCCAGCCCAACACCGATTGGTCCACCAGCACTTGCCCCACCGGGCTGCTGCGACAGCCGTGCTCAACTGCGGCAATGAGTTCGGCTTCATCATGCGCAATGCCGCCGCCAGTCCCGCCCAGGGTGAAACTGGCCCGCACCAGCAAGGGATAGCCGACCTCGGCGGCCAGGGCCAGGGCGTCGGCGGGGCTGGTGGCGATGACGCTCCGGGGCATTTGCAAGCCAATCCGGTCCATCGCCCCTTTGAAAAGCTGGCGGTCCTCGGCCAGTTTGATGGTTTCCAACGCCGCGCCGATGAGCCGGACGCCGTACCGCTCCAGCACGCCCTGTTCGGCCAGGCCGACGGCCAGGTTCAGGGCGGTCTGCCCGCCGACCGTCGGCAGCAGAGCGTCGGGCCGTTCCAGGGCAATCACCTTTTCGGCCATCTCGACGGTCAGCGGCTCGACGTAGGTAGCATCGGCAAATTCGGGGTCGGTCATGATGGTGGCCGGGTTGCTGTTGATGAGAATAACGCGATAGCCCTCGGCTTTGAGGGCTTTGCAGGCTTGCACCCCGCTGTAATCAAACTCGCAGGCCTGGCCGATAACAATCGGCCCCGCGCCGAGGATGAGAATGGATTGGATGTCGGTTCGTTTGGGCAATCTGGATTACCTCTGTTACTCTTTCAAAATCTCAGTTTTAGCTCTAATGGTTCGCCCACCAGTTTCTAACTGACGAATTATTTCCTTTACACTGTCTTTACTCATAATATTTCCTTGCCAGAGAGCAGCCAGTATATCATTCAGGGTGAAGGTGAGGATACCTTTACTTTTACAATAACTCACTGCTTTACGATCATAAGAGGTGAATACCCAACCTCGACTCTGACAAACAGCGATAGCTTCAGCTTCGCCAGATCCTAACCAGGTAGGAAGTGTTTTTACAGAGGCGGTTTCTGCTGAAGTTAGGCTTACAATACGAATCTGTTTATTTTTGCCGATGAGGTCAAGAGCACTTTGAAGATGAGTGTGTCCCCTATTCAGACCGACCGACAACTCGTCATGAACGATTGGTGTAACATATAATGGATGCCGATTTAGAACTATCAGCAGTAAATCTAATTTTCCCAATTCAGCAAAAATTGAAAAGATGTTAGTGTCAAGCAGAACAGGTTCTTGACTCATGATTGGCCAAGGATAAGCGCGACCCCTTGCTGGATTTCGTTGGCGGTTTCATGCGGTGCGAGAATTTCTATGCCTCTCGCTTTTAGCAACGCCTCAAAATCAAAAAAATTGAGACCGGCTAACTCGGCAGCGCGGGCCAAGGAAACGATCTCATCCTGGTAAAGCTGAATGGCCATAGCCAATCGCTGTTGAGGATGAGTTAGCAAAAAGAGATCAAAAGCTTCACGTAGGATAGCTTCACGGTTGGGATAGTCGCCTGCCTGCACAATGGCATCAAGACCTTTGCCTAAAATATCATCTTCTTCGGGGAAAGCAGATACAACCGATTTTTGATGTGACATAATACTCTCCTTTATTCTGCTACGGCCTGACGTAATTTCTCGCTTAAATTACGAATATAGTCGCCAAAGGGCGTCTCGTCAAGGGCAATGTCAATGGGCACATCCATAACAAGTGGGACATTCACGGATATGGGAATAGTGCGGCTGAATGGCACGGTTACTTCAGTATCAATCGGAATGCTGACCGGAATTTCCAGATCAATGGGGACGGTCCGGCTAATTTCAACGGTGAATGTTTTAGAGATGGGTAACTTGACTGGAATCTCGGCCTGAACAGGAATATTTTTGTTGATGGGAACATCCACCTCAAATTTCACCGGCACATCGGCCCGGATGGGCACGTCAATGATTGTCTCGCCGTAAACCGGGATGTTGATCGGCACGCCAAATTCTTCGTCAATCGAGATGACTTCATCCACCGGGACGGTGATCTCATCCTGAAAAGGGACGGTGGTGCTGATCGGAAAAAGCTGGTCAATTTCAAAATCTATCGGCACTTCGATTTCCTGCTGAAAGGGGATTTCGTTGTCAACCGTGATCGTATGCTTAACCGTCAAATTGACCGGCACGGGGATGTCCTCATTGATGGCAATATGGGTAGAGATGGGCACGGTTTGGCTGATATGCACGGTATATTGAATATGGGCGTCGGCCACTTCGGCTAAATCGGCGGCGGCCTGGGATAGACTGGCCCGGATGTTGGCTTGAGCGCGCAGCAAACTCAGGACAAGAATCACCAAAAAGATGGTGATCAAAATCAGCCAAATGGAAGTAAGCAGTTGAAACCGGGTAAATTGTCTGAAGGCTCTCATTAGATTTGCCTGCTGTTAGACAAGTTTTTCTAAAGCCATTACAACAGCCGCACTCGAATTCGCACGGTTTGTCCACTTCTTTCAGCCACGACAATAAAAGGTGGCTGTACTTCAAGCGAATGAGAGGCTATTGTCTTGAGGGTCTCGATAGTAAACTCGGCTCGAATGTGACCGGGACGCAGGTAAATAATCCCCATCGTAGGTTCGTCTTGCATGATGGCTAAGGTGCCAAAATCGCTATCATGGGTTAGGATGGCTCGTCCTGTTTCGTGCGCCCGGCGTAATACAACCAGATCATTCTGCCCACCTAACCCCTGGCTGACAGCACTCTGGATATCCTTTCCTTGCTGTTGTAAGAAGGCAATTACATCTGGATGAATATTTTCATCAGCCAGCAGTGGAAAATCGAGCGGACTCATGCTGCAACTTCGGCTGTCAAAATGATCTCATTTTTTAGGGAGCGAGCAGCATAGCGTAAAGCTTCCTCTATAGCTTCCCCAGTAAGTTGCGGATAGGCACTTAAGATTTCCTCACGAGTAGCCCCACTAGCAAATAATTCCAGGATAAATTCTACACTCAGGCGTGTCCCTTTGATACAAGGTTTGCCGCCCAAAATATCAGGGTCAGCAGTTATGTGGGTAAACATATTTATCTCCTTTGCTCCATCAATTCCACAAATTGCCTAAAAAACCCCAGTGCATCATGCGGCCCCGGCGACGCTTCCGGATGGTACTGGATGCTAAAAATCGGCTTGCTTTTATGGCGCAGCCCTTCGATGCAGCCGTCGTTCAAATTGACGTGGGTCACTTCCACCTCGTCGGGCAGGGAGCCGGGGGTCACGGCGAAGCCGTGGTTGTGGCTGGTGATGGAAACCCCTCCCTGGCCCTCCCCTTGCAAGGGGAGGGAAACATTTTTGACCGGCTGATTCCCGCCGCGATGCCCAAATTTGAGTTTGTGGGTAGTCCCGCCAAAGGCCAGCCCCAAAATCTGGTGGCCCAGGCAGATGCCGAAAATGGGCAGGTTACTATCAATCAGTTCGCGGGTGGCTGCGATGGCATAGGTTACGGCGGCTGGGTCGCCGGGGCCGTTGGAGAGGAAGATGCCGTCGGGTTTCATTGCTAAGACACCCTGAGCCGAGGTAGTAGCCGGCACTACCGTCACCCGGCAGCCGGCATCGGTGAGCAGGCGGAGGATGTTGTGTTTGATGCCGAAATCGTACGCTACCACGTGATACGTGATACGTGATACGTGATACGGTTTACCCGTTTGCCACTCAGTGGTGATACCTTCCTCCCAATGGTAGGGTTCGGGGCAGGTAACTTCTTTAGCCAGATCGAGACCGTCCATCGGCGGGGCGGCGCGGGCCAGATCAACCAAATCATCAGGAGAGAGACGGTCGTCGCTGGAGAGGACGGCCATCATTGCGCCCTGGGAGCGGATATGGCGCACCAGGGCGCGGGTGTCCACTTCGGTCAGGCCGGGTAGGTTGTGCTGGCGCAGGTAATCGGGCAGGGATTGGCTGGCCCGCCAGTTGCTCACTCGCCGGCTCACCTCGCGGACAATCAGGCCGCTGGCCCAGGGGCGATTGGCCTCCTCATCCTCCGAGTTGATGCCCACATTGCCAATGTGCGGGCAGGTCATGGTCACAATCTGGCCGTAGTAGGAAGGATCGGTCAGGATTTCCTGATAGCCGGTCATGCTGGTATTAAATACAATTTCGCCAGTGATCGTTGCCGGCGCGCCGAAGGACTGGCCGTGAAAAATGGCGCCATCGGCCAGGGCCAGGATGGCTGGAGGATAGTGATGGAGACTCAATGTAACTCCTTCATAAATAGACCGAGGACGGGGGACGGGAGACCGGGCATTTGTCCCCGGTCTCCCGTCCCCGGTCTCCCGTCAGTATCCGCAAGGATGATAATTAGGTGAAATGTAAAGTATCCCACGCCTCATAGGATACTATCAAGCCGAATTTTTGCCAAACAGCGTTATTTTCAAAGAACCAGGATTTTTGTCACTTGGTTGTCAACTTGATTTGCGATATAATTGACCCTAATCATAAGGAGACTTTACAAAGTAGGATGGAGGCCATTATGCAAACAGACTATAGCGGTCTCGAAGGGGATTGGCCCCCTGTTTATGTCGTTTCCGGTGGCACGGGGGCAAGCGGAGAGCGATTGGCGCAGACAGCGCTGGCTCAGTTTCCTGAGGTGGCAGTACCAATCATTGTTTTTTCGTAACTACTCACCGCATCCTGAGTAGGCCGGAACGGAGTGGAGGCCGTATCGAAGGGTGCGGTGAGTAGCGTCCTGAGGAGCTGCGGAACAAAGTGGAGCAGCGTATCGAAGGGCGCTGCCTGGTGAGTAGTTACAAAGTTTGTCTTACTTGGCGCTAACGCCCTTCTCTTTCAAGGCGACCTGTCCGGCGGCCAGGCGGGCAATCGGCACGCGGAAGGGGGAGCAGCTAACGTAGTTAAGGCCGATTTTGTGGCAGAAGAAGACCGACTTCGGGTCGCCGCCGTGCTCGCCGCAGATGCCTACTTCCAGGTCGGGGCGGGTCTGGCGGCCCAGTTTGACGCCCATCTCCATCAGTTTGCCGACGCCGTCCTCGTCAATGCTGGCGAAGGGGTTCTCCGGTAGAATCTTTTTCTCCATGTACTCGATCAGGAAACCCTTCTCGGCATCGTCGCGGGAGATGCCGAAGGTGGTCTGAGTCAAGTCGTTGGTGCCGTAGGAGAAGAACTGGGCATACTCGGCCATCTGGTCGGCGGTGAGAGCGGCCCGCGGAATTTCGATCATGGTCCCGAATTTGTAATCCACAGTGACGCCCTGCTCGGCCATCACTTGCTTGGCTACTTCTTCCAGGGCGGTTTGCTGTACCTTCAGCTCGTTGACGTGGCTGGTCAGCGGGATCATCACTTCGGGGTGGGGGTCGAAGCCGTCTTTTTTGACCTGGCAGGCCGCCTCAAAGATGGCCCGTACCTGCATTTTGGTCAGTTCGGCCAGGTGAATACCCAAACGCACCCCGCGCAGGCCGAGCATCGGGTTGGCTTCGTGCATGCGCTCGACGGCGGCCAGCATCTCTTCTTTTTCAGCCAGCGCCGCCGGGTCTTTGCCGGTGATTTTGAGTTCGGTCACTTCGCGCAGCAGCACATCGTGAGCCGGTAGAAATTCGTGCAGCGGCGGGTCAATCAGGCGGACGATGACGGGCAGGCCGGTCATCGCTTTGAACAGGCCGGCGAAATCCTCGCGCTGGTAGGGCAATAAAGTTGCCAGGGCTTCGGCCTGGGTGGCTTCGTCTTTGGCCAGAATGAGTTTTTGCACGTGGGGCAAACGCACGGTTTCAAAGAACATGTGCTCGGTGCGGCACAAGCCGATGCCTTGCGCCCCAAAGCGGCGGGCGCGCTCGGCGTCAACCGGATAGTCGGCGTTGGCCCAGACTTGCAGGCGGCGGGCTTCGTCGGCCCAGGAGAGCAGTTTGATCAGGTAGGGGTCGTTGATGTCGGGCACTTTGGTTTCGATTTTGCCGGCAAAGACATCGCCGCTGGTGCCGTCAATGGAGACCCAATCGCCCTCTTTGAGCACCCGGCCATCCACATTCATCTGGCGTTTGACCAGATCAATTTCTAGGGCGGCGACGCCGACCACCGCCGGCTTGCCAAACTGGCGAGCGACCAGGGCGGCGTGGCTGGTGCGCCCACCGCGGCTGGTCAAAATGCCTTTGGCCGCCAGCATGCCATGCACATCGTCCGGCTTGGTTTCGGGCCGGACCATAATCACCTCTTTGCCCTCTTCCTTGGCCCATTTTTCGGCCAGATCGGCATCAAAGGCGACCACGCCGACTGCTGCGCCGGGGGAAACATTCAGCCCAACGGCAATCTTATTGCCCTCGGCTATCGCTGCCTTTTTGGCTTCGGCGCTGAATTGGGGATGCAGGAAGAAATCTACCTGGTCGGGGCTGACGCGCAGCACGGCCTGTTCTTTGGTAATCAAGCCTTCCTCGACCATATCCACCGCAATTTTCACGGCGGCCTGAGCCGTGCGCTTGCCGTCGCGAGTTTGCAGCATCCACAGTTTGCCGCGCTCGATGGTGAACTCGACATCCTGCATTTCTTTGTAGTGTTTTTCCAGACGCTCACAAATGGCGGCAAACTCGGCGTAGGATTGGGGCATTTCGGTTTTTAATTCATCGAGGGATTTGGTGTGGCGAATACCGGCCACCACGTCTTCGCCCTGAGCGTTGGTCAGGTAGTCGCCCTCGATGTGTTTCTCGCCGGTGGAGCCGTTGCGGGTCATCGCCACGCCGGTGGCGGAGTCGTTGCCCATGTTGCCAAAGACCATGGTCACGATGTTAACGCCCGTGCCCAGATCGTGGGCAATTTTGGCGGCGTTGCGGTAATCAATGGCCCGCTTGCCGTTCCAGCTTTTGAAGACGGCCTCGGTGGCCAGGCGCATTTGCTCCATCGGGTCCTGAGGAAAGTCGCGCCCGGTTTGCTCTTTAAAGATTTCTTTAAATTTCCGGGTGACTTCTTTCCAGTCGTCGGCTTTCAAGTCGGAGTCGCTGGCGACGCCGGCTTTGTGGCGGGCTTCGGTCAGCACTTCTTCAAACGGCTCGTCGGCAATGCCCATGACCACGCTGCCAAACATCTGGATCAGACGGCGATAGGAGTCATAAGCAAAGCGGGGGTCGCCGGTCAGTTTGGCCATGCCTTCGACCACTTCATCGGTCAGGCCGATGTTGAGGACGGTGTCCATCATGCCGGGCATGGAGAATTTGGCCCCGGAGCGGCAGGAGACCAGCAGTGGGTTATTGGGATCGCCAAATTTTTTGCCGGTTTTCTTTTCGACTTCTTTAAGGGCCTCAAGTTGCTGCTCCCACATGCCGGGCGGAAACTTTTCACCGGCGGCCAGGTAGGCGTTGCAGGCTTCGGTGGTCACGGTGAAACCAGGGGGGACGGGCACGCCGGCGCGGGTCATATCGGCCAGGTTAGCGCCCTTGCCGCCCAGCAAGCCGCGCACTTTATCCCAATCGCCGCCGACATGCTTTTCGGCCGCTTCGACTTCATCGAATAAATAAACCCATTTGTAACTCATGTATTAATCCTCCAAAAGGTTTAGGGTGAACGTGATGCGTGATGCGTAAAGTTTTTAGGTGTAATTATGCAGGCATCACGCATTACGCAATTATTTTAAAATTTTACTGGATGCGAGCAGCGTAATTACACGGGATAATAAGATAGAAAAACCTCCGCCTAAGAGGGGAGGTGGGGACAACATTGGCCCTGACTTATAGATAACCTGCTGGTTGAGCAAAAATTTTCTATCACCGGCAGGTTAATGGTAAAAAACCGGGGTGTATTATACGCCTGTGGGGGATTTTAGCCAATTACTTAGAACAAGAAAAGATTAATATAGAGCTTATAGACAAAGCAGATAAACATCGTACAATTTTTTAGCGGGCCGGGCGCCCGGCCAAGCGACGGCGTGGGAGCCGTTGCTGCTACAATGATAGTATCAGTAGATCCAATTTTCCGAGGAGTGAGGCACGCCCACGTGCCGAACACCGCCGCACGTGGGCGTGCTGGCTCCTCAAATTTGGATCCACTGAGTATGACTTTTAAGTGATTTGTCTATTAGCAAGATAGAGAGACGGATTTTTGAGTTGCTGCGAGGGTAATCATCAAGTAAACCATGTTTGAGTTAATAAATATTTGGCCCATTATTGCTGTTTCTGTTTGACAGAGACCGTACTACATCCATTATAATTGGGTAAATACAAGATTATGCCAAACTGTAGAAAAGGAGCATGCTATGGCTATTTTACAAGAAATTCAAGCCTATTTGAGTCAACTCAACGGGCTTCAACTTGAAGAAGAGGCTAAGGGACTTTCGGCGATCATTCAGTTGCATTTAACAGGGGAGAATGGCGGAAATTTTGGACTGCGGATTCACAATGGGCAAATTAACACCGGGGCAGGTTACGCCAAAACTCCGGATCTGACCGTTACGATGTCGGCAGAAGATTGCCTCACTGTGATTAAAGGTGAGGCAGATTCTATGGGTATGGTGATGAGTGGGCGCATCCTGATAGATGGGGATAGGATGTTGGCCATGCAGGTTGCCAATGTTTTATGGGGCAAATAGGAATTTCAGGGCCGAGAAGATTGACTCATAAACCCTATAGTCTTTTCAACCACCTGGGCGCTGCGGGTCGTATCGAAATAAGTGCGCCAGTAGCGTAGTTTGCTCTGGGCAACTTCAAAAAAAGCAAAATCGTGGTCTTCGCCGCGCCGGCCGGTGTCGGGATTGGTGCAGGCAAAGGTCTGTTCGCAGACGCCGAAATGGGGCTGGGTGGGGTCGAGGATGAGACGCTGCGGGGTGACGCGGGTATCAGTATAGTTAGCAAAGTAGACCCGCGCGCCGGCTTCAATAGCGGCTCGTCCAACCACATAATCCCAAGGAGGCTGAACAATCATTTCGTCGTGAATGGCCTCGTTGAGTTGGGCCAGGTCATGGTTGGACCAGGCTTGAGCGTAGGTGTGGATAATTTGCTGCACCCGCGCTGGCGACGGCGGTGGGCCGGGGTCCGGGCAGGGCGACCAGCCTTCGCCGGGCAGAGGATCATCGAAACCGGAGATTGTGCGCCGCCGAACCGGGTCAAGATAGGTTCGCCAGCGATAGATAAGCCCTTCCTGGTCAAAATCGAGCACGGCGCCGCCCAGAATTTCCTGGCAATCTTTTTCACCGGACCGAGCGTAGCGGCCAATCCATTCGACAGCGGCGACTCGCTGCGCCGGGTCAATTAGCAAGCGGCGCAAATGAAGGTAGAGCGATTGAAACTCTGCCAGGCTAGTCTCTAAAACAGTCCGCGCCTCCCGGCGGCTTTGGCCGTGGAGAGCCGGCCAGATAAATTCGACTTCTGGATGGAAAGTGTCAACAATCGCCGAAACATCTCTCACTTGCCAGGCGGCTAGATGCTGCTGCACCCAACTTTCGATAGTGGAGCGATCAAGGTTGGTGACTCGTGGTTCTTCCATTTTGGCTACTTGGTATATACGGTTATAAAGAATATAATAAGGAGTATGAATATTGAAAGATATAAGAAATTAACGGCGGCCCTGGAGCGCATTATGCATGTGCTGACTACGCAATACCACCCGGAAAAAGTGATCCTTTTTGGCTCGATGGCGGAGGGTACGGTTGGCGAGTGGAGTGATATTGATCTGGTTATTATTAAGGATACATCGCTCCCGTTTCTCCAACGGTTAGAAGAAGTGGCCTTACTTTGTTTTGCCGCTGAAGGTGTGGATTATCTGGTTTATACGCCTGATGAGTTTGCCCAGATGATTGCTGAGAAAAACCCATTTGTTATTAAAGAAATTGTCGAAAAGGGAAAAGTATTGTATGAGCGACACATTACCGAAGCAGCGGCTTGAGATAGCTACCGAGGATTTGACGGTAGCCCATTTGGTATTTGCCGAAGAACACCTCGCTCATGCCTGTTTTTTGTCACAACAGAGTATCGAGAAATCGCTTAAAGCCTATCTTATTGCCAGAGCCAATTCGTATCCCCGTACCCACAATTTGGTGATACTACTCAATCAGTAGAGTTTATGCACAATAAAAATTGAATATCAGCTAACCATCTGCGCTTTAGCATGCTGCCAGCGCTGAGTTTGCCAGTTGACCAAGCCGCCCACGACTTGCATCACCAAGGTGTAAATTGAGTGGGCACAGCGAAAACGAGTCCCGATAATCTTCCAGTTCTTGACCCAGCCGATACAATGTTCAATGCGCACCCGAATTGAATTCAACTGGCGGTTAAATTCAACTTGGTCTTCGGTCAACTCGCCTCCTCTGGGCTTTTTCACCGGTGTTTCCAGGCTCAAGCGGGGCATTTGGTGGAGTTCACCGGTCTCAGGATTGAGCAAGGTGACCAGGGTGACTTGTTTATCCAGGCCTTGATAACCTTTGTCCGCTTTGCCCTGACAGCCATCAGGTAAACGCTCGACAGTTTTGGTCTCGTCACTCAGTTTCTTGTCGGCTTTGGCACCGGGTACAGCTTCACTAATGGCCTTGATGTCATGCTGCCCATCCGTCACGAATTCAGTTTTGAGGGCAAACATCTTTTTTTACCCGAAAAATGGGCTTTGCGCGTGGCGCTATCTGTAGACCGATAGACTTGTTGCTCGGTCGCATCGATCAAGACCTGCCCATCGGCTAAAGCCGTTAGTTTCAGCATCTCTTCTTCCGTCAACGCTTGCTCGGCTTCCACTAACTTCCACACCTCCGGGCAGGGTAACACTTGTTTGAGTAAAGGCAACAAGCGCCGCAAATCCCGTGACACATCCGATTGGCTGGCCCCAAAAAATTTGGCCACCAACGCTTGGATGATATGTAAGCGCAGATAGGTCAGCACCAACGCCACCCGGATGACCAGGGGTAAATCACATTTCCGTCCGCCGCCTACCCCTCGTTTTCGGTCGGGGCGCTCATGACGTTGCTGTTCATAACTCGGATAAACTTTTTTGGCCGCTTCGACCAACTGCCAGAAACGGTCGGCAGGCAGTCCCATTAACAAGGGAATCCAGCTTGGATCTTCTCGCAGTGTTTCTTCGGTGATTATCATAGGTGCTCCTGTCTGACAATGACTGTGAAACACCTATTTTACCATATCTACCAGTCTTATTGTGAATTAACTCTAGTGTGAGGCTCTTGAGCCAAATTTTTCTCGATTTCGTACTGAGTGTACTGTAGTTGATCAATATTATGTGCCTACCCGTTACCCTGACGGTATTCCTGGAGGTTTGCCAACGGGACTACCCACCCAGCAACAAGCTCAAAGAGCTATCACCGCCGCCGAAACCCTCCTGCAATTTGTCACTACTCAGTTATCTTAAAGCCCCTGCTTTAGCCCACCAAGACCCAGCGCATCGCGTCGAAGGCGATTTTGAGATTGGGTGAAGTTTCGCCGGTCAAATCGCTGAGGCGCACGGAGCCGCGCCCCGGCTCGAAGCGATACGTGCCCAGGCTGACCCACTGGTTATCAAATTTGCCCTGGTTGATGGCGATTTCGGCCTGGCCGTCGGCGTGGGTAATGCGGTAGCGGGCATTGGTGGTCGGCGGGTTTTGATCGGGGATAAAAGCAGAAACCTGCCACTGCCCGGCCTGGGGGAGAAACGGCTGCCACTCGCCCCAGTTGCGCTCCTGCGCCGCCGAGACGTGGGTCCAGATGGTTGAACTAAACGCGCCGGCCGGCGCGCTGTACCAATCGTCGGTGCGGGCGCGGCGGAAACGACCCATGCTGGGATCGGTGCGCTGCGAGTCGACAATGACTTGCGCGCGAGGCGGCGGCGGCGCGGAGGGTGTTTGGACCACAGGCTGAGGTTGGACCGGTTGAGCCGGCGCCGCCGGTTGGGTCAGCATGCCGGGACGATGGCTTTTGATAAAGTCGGTTGGATAGTAGTAGTTGGCCAATACCTGGTTGCGGTCTTTGACCATAGGCGTCCAGTTGCCGGCGGATAAGTTGTTTTTGCGAATCTCAAAATGAAGGTGGGCCACGTACACGTTATTGGCCCCTTTGCCGATAGTCCCAATCTGCTGGCCGCGCGCCACCTTCTGCCCATTGCTGACCATAATTTGGTTGAGGTGGGCATATTGCGACCAGGTGTGGGTTCCATCGGGCAGGGCGTGTTCAATCAAGACAATATTGCCCCAACTTTTGGGGTTATAATCGGCCCAAATCACTTTGCCGTTGGAAATGGCATAGACCGGCGCGCCCAAATCGCTGTCCCCGCCGGTTCGAGCATTCCAATCCTCGCCGGGATGCCAGACCCCGCCCTGGTTTCTGAAGTATTCCTCATCCACCAGACCCGCAGCTACGTAATAACCCTGACCATCCGGCTTGCCCACCGGAAAATCAAAGCCATCGGAAATGGGAACTCCATCGGATGTTTCTTGAGTCATTGCGCCCTCCCTGAGAAGAAGTAGACAGTAGACGGTAGACAGTAGACAGGGGGAATAGGCTCTGCAACTTGCTACCGATTACTTAAATTTTAACATAAGGTTATAATAGCGTCAACCAATTGTTGACTATCGCTTGCCCCGCAGTTGTACCATCAAGATTCCTACACCGGCCAGGGCCAGCCCGACAAGTTCGCGCCCGGTGATCGTCTCGCCCAGAAACAGCCAGGCCAAAAATGGAATTTGCAGCAGCATGGCATTGTTGATCAGGCTGGACTCCATGGCCGAAAGGGTACGCAGGGTGAGATTCCACAAGGTGAAGGCAAAAGCAGTATTGACCAGGGCTAACCAGCCGATAATAGCCCAGTTCGACAGACTGAGCGTGGGCCAGTCTTGGATAATGATACCGGCTGCCAGCAGCGCCAAACTGCCCACACCCATGCTGACCAGGGTGACAATCAAAGGCGACAAGTGCCCAGCGCGATTGACGTGTCGCCCCAGAACAGCCGAGCCAGCGTTAGCCAAAACGCCTATGCCGACGACAATCAACCCCAAAATTTGGCCGGGGGGAACAGCAGCGGGATAAAAATAAAGCGCCGCCCCCGCCAGCGATAGCCCACCGCCCAACCACTGCCACCGGGTGGGCGATTCGGCCAGGAAAAAGAGGCCCAACAGGGGTACAATGATATTGGTAAAGCTGAGCAGCAAATTGACCGTCGCCGCCGGCAGATGAGCTAAACCCACAAACTGCGCGCCCTGGGTGACGCTGTAAAACAGCAGACCCAGGCCGATCAGCCGCAGCCAATCCCGGCCCGATAGCTTTCGCAGCGCGGCCCGGTGCGCCGGACGCCAGACAAAAGGCAACAAGCACAGAAAGGCCAGGCTGTAACGCAGCCCGGCAAAGGTCAAGGCCGGGATGTCGGCCAGGCCGAATTTGATTAAAACCCATGAGGTGGACCAGAGAAAGGTAACAAACAGGGCTTGTAAAACCGCCTTGAAATGAGGAGAAACGTTCATAACAGCACCTCCAGGCTGTAACTGCCCAGCGTGTCATTTCGACCCGCGAGGCGGGGAGAAATCCTTGATGCCTATGCGGCGTTCCAGAGATTTCTCGGCCTATGGCCTCGAAATGACAGGGGACAAAAAAAGAGATAGGGACGCGAAAACGCGCCAACCTACCTCCTCCAGCATTTTTTGCCTTGAGATGCCTGCCGTCCGGCGACGGTTTGACGTAGCGCTCGGACCAGCCCCGACGACTCGCCGGCGGAACCCTAGCTACCCCCTAGGTTGAAGTAAGAATATTGTAACCTGCTCAGGCGTTGAGGTCAACTACAATTCTGTTACAAAAAAGAGGCAAGCAGTTATTTCCGTTTCACTCAAAACTCTCCCCCTATCCTAAACCGCTCGATCACTACAAACCCAATCGCGCAGACCAGCATCAGCAGCGTGCTCATGGCCAACGCCTGGCCGTAATTCAACATTCCCGGCTGGTCGAGAAATCTGAAAATAGCGATGGGCATGGTCGGGGTGTTGGGCCGGGCGATGAAGACCGTAGCTCCAAACTCACCCATGCTGATGGTAAAGGCAAACACCGCCCCGACCAGCAAAGCCCGGCTGGCAATGGGCAGATCAATCTCCCGCCAGACCCGCAGCGGCGACGCGCCCAGCACAGCGGCGGCTTCGCGCAGGGCCGGCTGGATGCTCCGCAGCGCCGGCAATAAACTGCGAATCACAAAGGGTAAAGCAACCAGGGTGTGGGCGATGACAATCAACAGCGGTGAGGTGCGTAGATTGAGCGGCGGGGTATCGAAGGTGATAATGTAACCAAAACCCAGGGTTACGGCGGAGGTGGCGAGAGGGAGCATGAAAAAAGCGTCAAGGAAGGATGAAGGATGAAGGATGAAGGATGAAGGGGTTTTGAATTTTGGGTTTCGGGTAAGGGCAACGGCGGCGAGGAGACCGAGCAGGATGGCGAGGATGACGGTGGCCAGGGCAAAGGTGAGGGAGTTGGCGATGGCTTCGCCGGGGGGGACAAAAAAGAGGCTTTGGTTTTGGGGCGCGCCGGAGATGAGCATGTGGTAGTAATTCAAGGAAAGTTGGCCGGCGACGGTCAGCGAGCGCCAAACCAGCGCCGCCAGGGGAGTCCCCAACAGCAAAACCATCAGGCCGATATTGCCGCCCACCCACAGGCGCTCACGCCAGCTTTGCGGCGCGCGCTGAGTGGCCCGCTGCGACTGCAAGTTAAGCGGGTGGGTGGTGCGGGCTTGCAAACGAGTATAAATCAGCATCAAGGCGAAGATAAAAACAATTTGCAGCAGCGACAGGGCGGCAGCAACCGGCAGGTTGAACAAATTGACCGCCTGGCGATAGATTTCGACTTCCAGAGTGGCGAAACGCGGCCCGCCCAGAATCAGGATTACGCCAAAGCTGGTAAAACAGAAAATAAAGACGAGCAGTGCTGCCGCCAGCACCGCCGGCAGCAGCAGCGGCAGGGTAATCTGGCGGAGGGCCTGACGCGGGCTAATCCCCAACATCTGGCCGGCCTCCATCAGCCGGGGGTCCAGGTTAGCCCAAAAGCTGCTGACCAGCCGCAGGACAATGGTGTAGTTGTAAAAAACGTGGGCCAGCAAAATCATACCCAGGCTATGTTGCAGTTGCAAGGGCGGGCTATCCAACGGCAAATCATAAATCGTAAATCGTAAATCATAAATCGTAAATCGAAACAGAGCCAACAGCGCCTCATTGATAACCCCTCGCGGCCCCAGCAGCGCCGTAAAAGCGTTGGCCACTACAATTGTCGGCAGTACAAAAGGGATGGTGGTCAACGCCTGGAGCAGGCTTTTGCCCGGAAAGTGATACCTGGCAAAAATATGGGCCGCCGGCAGGGCCAGGCCCAATGTTAACAAGGTCGAGAGGAACGCTTGCCACAGGGTGAACCACAGCGTTTTGGCATAATAGCCGGTCGAAACCAGCGTTTGCAGCGCCGTCCAACCCCATTGACCTGCGGGCGCAAAGCTGAGGCTGAGGATGGAGAAGAGGGGGTAGAAGTAAAAGAGGAGGAGGAAGGTAGTAGGGAGTAGGGAGTAGGGAGTAGGGAGTGAGGGGGAGATAGAAGATAGAAGATGGAGGATGGACGCTGCGCGTGGAGGATAGAAGGAATTTTTTAGTTTATGATAAAGCTTCGAGGCAGGCAACTGAAAATCCAAAATCTAAAATCTAAAATCGTTAGCGGAGGACGGTTTCATTCCAGGCGTTGATCCATTTTTCCCGGTTGGCGGCGATGTCGGCGGGGGAGAGGGTGGCGGGCTTGGGTGAGAGTTGGGCATATTTTTGAAAGACATCGGGCAGGGCGGCTTTTTGATTGGCTGGAAAGACAAACATTTTGAGGGGGATGTCCTCTTGAAATTGCTGGCTGAGTAGAAAATCCACCAGTTTTTCGGCCACAGCCCGTTTCTGGGTTCCGGCCAAAATGCCGATAAACTCTATCTGGCGGAAACAAGCCCCCTCGCCAATGACCGCAGCCGTCGGCGCATCGGTTGCCGGCGGGTCGGCAAAATAAACTTCCACCGGGGGACTGCTGGCATAACTGACCACTATCGGCCGGGTTCCTTCGTAGCGGGTGAACTGCCCGTAATAGGCGTCTTCCCAGCCATCTACCACCAACACTTCTTGCTCAACCATCTGCTGCCACCATTCCAGGTAGCCGGGGTCGCCAAAGTGGGCCACCGTCGCCAACAGAAAAGCCAGGCCCGGTGAGGAGGTGGCCGGGTTTTCCACCACCGTCAGCCCTTTGTATTCAGTTTTTGCCAACTCTTCCAAACTGCCGGGCGGGGTTAACCCTTTTTCGGCAAACCAGCCTTTGTCGTAGTTGAGGCATACATCGCCGTAGTCCACCGGCAAAAGGCGATTTTCGGGGTCGAGTTTCAGTTCGGCGGGAATGTCGGCCAGCATAGGCGAGGCGTATGGCTCAAAAATGCCGCCATCAACGGCCCGGCTGAAAAAGGTGTTGTCAACCCCCCAAAAAATATCGGCCAGGGGATTCTCTTTGGAGAGGATAGCCTGGTTCAGAGCGGCTCCGGCGTCGCCCGAACGGAGAAATTCAATTTTGACATTATTCGCCTGCTCAAATGCCGCAATCACTTCCGGGCTGGCATCAAAGCTGTCGTGACTCATCAAGGTGATGGTGTTGGCCGCGCCCGCTGCTTCGGCTTGAGCCGGTTGGCCTGTCGGGGATGGGGCGGCGGTTGCTTCGGCTTGAGTGGGTGGCGAAGCCGCGGCGCAGGCGGAAGTGATCAGGATTAGAAACAGCAGAACTAATAAATTGTCCCAAAGGGATACCCGTGCGGTATGAATAGTGAATGGTGAATGGTGAATGGTGAATGGTTTCATTCTTTAAATCCTCCTTTTAGTTCGGTATGGAGTTGGAGTCCAAAGCTTGCTTTGGCCTTTCCAAACCGAGGTACGACTATTCACTCGCTGAGTCGTTCATTCGTCTCAATATGGACAACCAACACCATCCCTTCGCCAATTTGAACGGTAGCCTGGGGGGTGGTGAAGGCATTGCTGATGCTCCAGGTGCTGCCAAAGGTGAGCGTAGCCTCGACCAGCGGCCACTCGACGCCGCTCAGGTTGACCTGCTGGACGGTTGGGGTGAGCGGCACCAGGGAGAGCGTATCGCCTGGCTGGCCGGTGAGCGTGAGCGTCTGGTGTGAGCCTAACACGGTTGCCGACTGGGAGCCATCCACCAAAGTCAGCCGCACCGAGGCATACTCCGGCCGGGCCAGTAGAAAAATATTGGCCAGCATCTGGTCGAGCCGGCCGCCCAGAGCCGTGACCAACAAAATTTCATCAACTCCTTCAGCGACAGCCGTTTGAAAAGCCAGTTCCAAATCCGTTTGATCTTTGCGAGCCGGATGGCGCTGAAAGTTGACCCCTGCTGCTTTCATCCCGGCCATCAGGTTGGGCGGTAATGAGTCGAAATCGCCAATGATAAGCTCCGGGGTTAAGCCCAGGGCCAAGGCGTGAACAGTACCGCCGTCGGCGCAAAAAATACGGTCGGTGGGGCGGAGCCGCCGGCGGAGTTTATCTGGCTCGCTTAAGTTGCCGTTAGCAAAAATAACGATACGAGTCATAGGTTGGAAAGTTGGAAGGTTGGTAAATTCCAATCCTCCAGCCCTCCCTCCCTCCAAATAGCGCAAAATAAAAAACCACCCGGCGAAGGGTGGTCAATAAACCAAAACGTCTGCTCTCCCTCCGCCGGCATTACCCGGATCAGGTTCATCGGTCCCTCCTACAGCGCTCGGCGCAAAGGAGCATCTCAGCCTGGTTTATCCAAGCCCCCGAAAACAACGATATAGTTTTTAAGGTAAAAAAATTATACTCCTCAAGCGTTGAAACTCAAAAAGAGGCAGGGCTGTTTTTTTCAACGGGCTGGCAGATGGCGTGCAGGTAAACAAAATTTCCTCGCGGCGGCATCAGTTCGACAATGTCTACAATTTTGTACTCTTCTCGCCCCAGCAAAATTACATCGCCTGATTTTGGCTCTTTTTCCAGATTGAGAATACCGCCGATATCCCGGCGGCCGGGCACCACAATACTCAATTTATAAACAGCCATTGACCCTTCCTCTCAGTTCAAAGCCTATCCCTTAAATCAAGTTCCGGTTGCGCAGCTTAAACGATAAATCGGCGGCAATATTTCGCATCACCTGGTAGCCCAGGTCGGTGTTGGTTTCACACAGACTCCTGAGCCGGGCGCAGTCAATCGCCATGAGTCGGGTAGGCGTAATCGCCTTGACCGTAGCCGAGCGCAAGCCGTTGTCAACCAGGCCCATTTCGCCAAAACTTTGGCCTTTGCCCAGCGTCACCACCACCGGCTCCACTTCGCTGGATTCGCCCGGTGAGCTTGTCATAATTTCAACAGTCCCTTCCTGAACCAGGTAAAGCTGCGCAGGCGGCGAGTTCCGCTCGACGATAATCCGGTCTGCTTCATAGTCAACGGCCTGGCAAAGGTGGGCTACCTCATCCAGCATCGCTTCGGACAAACCAATAAACATTTCCACTTGTCTCAAAAAATCTTTGATTTCTGCCATCACTTTCTCTCCCACACTCGGTTGTCATCAGAGATAACCTGCTAAACGTCTATTATTATAGCACACTTGACCAGGGTGATTAAAGGGTTAATGCGCCAAAATTATCAAGTACTTTTGGGCAAAAAAAGATAGTACCTTTTGTAACCTGCAAATAGTTTTTTTGAGTACTTTTGTGCCTATATTTTTTCCCCTTTATCACCTATAATGGAAACGTCAATTGCCAGGGAGGGGCGGTCTGTAGATAGCGGGCCGCCTCCATTTTTTTGAGATGAAACTTTGTGCCAATCGAGGGAACGGATGAGGCATATAGCGACATCGAAAGTGGCGGAATTAGAGCGTCTCAACTACCAGGCTATGATGGCTATCGCCCAGGTTACGCCCGGCGTAGACCTATATCTGCGAGACGATGTTATCATCACCAGCAACGCCGCATTTCCCTACCCCGACGCTACCCACGCCTGCTTGCTGCAAGCTGATTCTACCACCGTAGATACCTTAATTACCGAAATTATCGCCTATTTTCAGGCCAGAGCGCTGCCCCCAACCATCTTTGTTTCCCCGGCCTGCGCACCCGCCAACCTGCCCGAACGCTTACAGCAGCGCGGCTTTGTGGCCCAGCCGGAAACCGAAACCTGGCTGGCTTTTGAAAACTTGCTTGATGCTGCCGTGCCTGCCCTTGACCCCAAAATCACCGTTGAAGCGGTTACTCCGGCCACCCTCCCCGCCTTCGTTCAGGCGATGCTGGCGGCTTTTGCTATGCCCGACGAATGGGCTCCTTTCATGACCCAATTGACCGCGCCTTCCGTGAGCCTGCCCGGAGTGTTCTACTTTGTAGCCTGGTTGGCCGGGCAGCCGGTTGGCACAGCGTCACTCATCTGTTATCAGAACACCGGTATTCTTGGGGGGGTAGGGGTGATACCGGCCTATCGAGGCAGCAAAGCGGCGGCCAATCTGTATTTTCAGGCCGGCCGAACCGCTCAAGCCCAGGGCGTGGACACCCTACTGTTGCAAACAACAGCCGGACGCTTGCTGGAACGATTGCTGCGGATTGGCGGCTTCAAACCTATGTTTACCCGGACAGCTTATACATTAACCGATGAACAGCTTGGTTAAAATCAGCCAGTTGACGAAAGTCTACCAAACCGGCCAGGTAACCTTTGAGGCGCTCAAAGGCGTTTCGTTGGAGATTGCTGCCGGAGACTTTACGGCCATCATGGGCCATTCCGGCAGCGGCAAGTCAACTTTACTGCACCTGGTCGGCGGGCTGGACCGGCCCTGCGCCGGCTCGGTTCACGTTAACGGGCACGGCCTCCACACGCTAAATGAAACCGAACTGGCTAAGTTCCGCCGCCGTCACATCGGCTTTATTTTCCAGTTTTTTAATCTGATTGAGAATTTAACCGTACAGGCCAATGTCGAACTGCCGGCCTTATTGCTGGAAAAAAAGGATAAAAAGGCCATTCGCGCCCGCGCCCTGGCCTTGCTGGAGCGGCTGGGCATTGGCAACCAGGCGACCAAACATCCCTGGGAACTATCGGGCGGCCAGCAGCAGCGGGTCGCTATTGCCAGGGCCTTGATTAATCAACCCACCCTGCTGCTGGCCGACGAGCCAACCGGCAACCTGGACAGCGTCAGCGGCGAGGAGGTGCTGAATATTCTCCAGCAGTTCAACACTCAAGGCCAGACTATTTTGATGGTCACACACGATGCGCTGGCGGCGGCCAGGGCCAAATGCGTTTTGTTTATCCACGACGGCTGCCTGGTAGACAGCTTGCCCGGCGGCGATGCCCGGCAGATTGCCCAACGCCTGGCGGAGCTACGCTAATGGACGCCATTCTTCCTAAAATTAAAGCTGACCTTACCAGCCGGCCGCTTATCTCCCTGTTGATTGTCTTGACTATCATCGCCGCCTCAACCCTGTTGACCCTGGCCCTGGCGACGCTGCTGCACCTCAACGCGCCTTACGACAAAACCTTTGCCGATTTGAACGGGGCGCACCTGTGGCTCTATTTCAAGCGCGAACGTATCCGCGCCCGCGACATCGAGCGAATTGAGGCGCTGCCGGGGGTAACGGCCAGCACCGGCTTGCAGTACAGCATCCAGAGCCGGGTGCGGATTGGCGACACGCGGGTGCTGAGCAGTCTGCGGGTGCTGCCGGTTGAGATACAGCCCGCTGTCAATCAGTTATTAATCCAGCAGGGCCGCTATCTGAGCAACCGCCAGGCCGAAATTGTTGCCAATGAGGACTTTGGCTATTTTTACCACCTCGCCGTAGGCGATACGGTGGGCATCACCGGCGCGGATGGCAAAGAGGTCAATTTGCTGGTGGCTGGCCTGGCTTACAACCCTATGTGGGACACTTACCGCAGCGTCCAGCCGCCTTACCTCTACCTGAGCGAAGAAACCCTGCGCGAGCTGTTTCCCGATGAAGCCGACTGGGAGTGGTCCATCGGCCTGCGCCTGGCCAACCCGGAAGCCGTAGCTGAAACTCTGGCCCAGGTGAAAGCCCTGCTGCGCCCCAACACGCTGGACAAGCACACCGATTGGCGCGATGTGCGGACCTCGGCTATTTTTGAGATGCAGCTCAACTTTGTTTTTTTGGCCGCCTTTAGCCTTTTTGCGATTGGGGCGACGGTGCTGGTGGTTGCCAGCAGCATCAGTTCGGTGGTGCTGGCCCAGTTCAAACAAATTGGCCTGCTCAAAGCTATCGGCTTTACCCAGAACCAAATTTTATTGCTCTACCTGGGCCAATATCTGGCGTTGAGTTTGTTGGGCAGCCTTATCGGGTTAGTTCTGGGCATCCTCCTGTCGCCGCTGGCGGTGGATAACATTGCCGCTTCGCTCAACACCCGCCAAAGTTCGTCCGATGCCCTGGTGGCGGCTTTAGTTTTGCTGATTGTGCCGGGAGTGGTTACTTTGACCACCCTCAACGCCGCCCGGCAGGGAGCCAACGCCAATATTATCAAAGCCATTGCTGTTGGGGCCGAAGCGCCGCGCCGCAGGAGTTTTTGGGGGGTCAACCTGGCTGCGCGCCTGAATTTGCCGCTCATTTTTATCTTGGGCCTGGACGAGATTTTTGCCAAACCCTGGCGCTCCGGCCTGACCGGTCTGAATTTGACCCTGGGGGTGGTCGGCATTGTGTTTGGCCTGACCCTCAACGAAACCCTGACCGCCTATCAAACCAATCCGGCCTTGTTGGGCATTATCTATGATGCCGTCGTGACCCGCGACGAAACCAGCCACAGCCAGACCCAACATCTGCTCGAAACTGCGCCCGGCGTCGAAGCTTTTTACGGCCAGCATCTCGTTGACGCCAAAACCCTGAGCGGCCAGACGTTCCAAATCCGGGCCGTCGAAGGAGAGTTGGCGGCTTTTCCTTTCAAAGTTACCGGAGGGCGTTTCTTTCAGCCCGACACCCATGAAGCGATTGCCGGTCAAGGGCTGCTCGATTGGCTGGGGCTGCAAGTAGGCGACGAGCTAACCGTTGTTCTGGACAAAGCCGACAGCCGGCCCGTCACCTGGCAGATTGTCGGCCAGTACGCCGAAACCAGCAACGCCGGGCAGATGATGATGGTCAGCCTGCCGATTGTCGCCCGCTCTCTCAAACCTTTGAAGCCAACCGAGTATTATCTAAAATTGAGCACCGGGGCCGACATCGGCCAATTAAAACAGATGTTGCAGCCGGGCCGCCAGCCCGATTTAACCTTGACCCTGGTCGAGCAGGCCATTCCCTGGACTATTTTTTATCTGCAACTGGCTATCTTTGCGCTGGCGGCAGTTCTGATTGGTATGGCCATGGTCAACGTGTTTAACACCGCCCTGCTGGCCGTGCAGGAAAAACTGCGGACCGTCGGGGTGCTGAAAACAGTCGGTATGACCCCCGGCCAAGTGGTGGCGATGGTCAACACCACCGCCGGGATTTTGGGCCTGGCCGCCGTAATCTTAGGTATCCCGTTAGGCTGGGTTTTTACCCAGGGTATGCTGAATGTCGTAGCCGGCAATTTTGGCTTCGGGCAGGTTGAAGTGACCTTGAACCTCTTTTATATTTTGCTCTTGATTCCGCTCATGGTTGGCGTGAGCATCGCCGGCAGTTTTATCCCGGCCCGGCAGGCCGCGGCCGCGCCGATTGTCAAGGTGTTGCGGCGAGAATAAAAAGTCTCCCCTTACCAACCAAATCGGCGCTTCCGTCTGAGGCTAAGGCTGAGGTTAAGAACGAAGGTTATGCTTAGTACCTATCCGAAAACCTCCGTAGAGGACGCATCCCTATGCGTCCTCGGCTTGCATAGGGATGCAAGCCTACGGGTTTTCGGATAGGCTCTTAGCCTTAGCCTCAGACTCAGCCTTAAGAGGGTATAAGTCAAATGTTGAGTAATTACAATAAAACCGTCCACCGATGGAAGGAGGAACATGATGATTTCTGAAGCTATCAGTCCAAAAATCGCTCCCGGCCCGCAGGAGTTTCCCGACCTGTGGCAAAATCCGCTGCAAACCCTGGTGGATGCCGCCCGCGAGTATGGCGATGTCGTCTGCCTGGATCCGCACGAGCGGCGCATCTATCTGCTCACGCACCCTGACCACGTCAAGCACGTTTTGCAGGACAATTATCGCAACTATCGGCGCGACGCCGACAGCTTCAAGCTGCTGGCCGGCAACGGCCTGATTGTCAGCGAGGGTGATTTCTGGCTGCGCCAGCGCCGCCTGATTCAGCCGGCTTTCCACCGCCAGCAAATTGCCGCCCTGACCGCCACCATGACGGAAGTGACGGCGGCCATGCTGGAGCGTTGGCAGGTAGCGGCTGAGCAAGGTGAGCCGCTGGATGTGCTGGCCGAGATGATGAAGCTAACCTTGACCATCATTGTCAAAACTATGTTCGGCGGCGATGTGACCGAGGAGGTTGAAGCCGCGGCCCATGCTCTGGATGTGGGGCAGGCATATCTCTACCAGCAGGGTTGGGATTACGCCGGTGAGCTTGGCTCGTCGGGCGAAGTTGAGTTTCGGCAGGCCATGGACACCCTCGACCGCATGGTTTACCGGCTCATTGACCAGCGCCGCCGCAGCGGGGAAGCGCGCCCGGATTTGCTGTCTATGCTGCTGCAAGCCCGTGACGAAGAGACGGGCGAGGGTATGAGCGAGCAGCAGCTCCGTGACGAGATTGTGACCATCTTTGGCGCAGGCCGCGATACTACCGCCCTGGGCCTGGCCTGGACTTGGTATCTGCTCGATCAGCACCCGGAGGTGGAGCGCCGCCTGCGGGCCGAGGTGAGCGGGGCCTTGAAGGGGCGATCCCCCACCTTTGCCGACCTGCCCCATCTGGCCTACACCCGGCAGGTGTTCGAGGAGGCGCTGCGCCTCTATCCGCCCGGCTGGATGACGGCCCGGCTGTCGTTGGGCGAGGACGAAATCGGCGGCTACTTTATCCCGGCCAACGCCGAAATCTTCCTCAGCCCCTATGTAACCCAGCGCCGTCCCGATTTGTGGGAGCAGCCCGACCGCTTCGACCCGGAACGTTTTGCCCCGGAACGCGCCGCCGTCCGGCCTCGTTTTGCCTACTTCCCCTTTGGGGGCGGGCCGCGTGTCTGCATTGGTAATACTTTTGCGCTGGTCGAGGCGCAGTTGGTGCTGGCAATGGTCACACAGGCTTACCAGTTGCGGTTGTTCCCCGGCTGCCAGGTCGAGCCGGAGGCGCTAATTACCCTGCGGCCAAAGAATCTGTGGATGACGGTGACTCGTGGGGCGTGAAGCGTGAAACGTGAGGCGTGAGGTGTAAGAAGAGTTCACATTATTACAAAAAGCGTAAAACGGAGTATTTCCCACTTGACGTGGATTGCTCCCGTCGGATTGACAAATCCGACGGCTTTGGGCCTGGATTTGTCAATCCAGGCCGAGCTTACCCACGCTATGTGGGAAATACTGGTAAAACGTAATGCGTAATGACTGATTATCGGGAAATCATTACGTTTTATGAACATCAAGCATTTGTCTGGTTTATGAATCTGGTCAATTTA
This sequence comes from Anaerolineales bacterium, assembly GCA_015075405.1. Lineage (GTDB taxonomy): Bacteria > Chloroflexota > Anaerolineae > 4572-78 > J111 > DSQQ01. The sequence continues at coordinate 807,804 of JABTUK010000001.1, read as the reverse complement.
ATCAACATAACTCATATTCGTCGCCTGTGGTTTGAATCTAAGGTTTACCGGCGGATTCTGCTGGCGACTTTGATTTACCTGATGGTGCGGCTGGCTTTGCAGGGCGTGGTGCTGGCCCAGGTCTGGTCGGCGGGACCGGTGGCTTCGGAAACCACGCTGATTTCAAACGACCTGCAAATTTACATGGCGGCGGCCAATCGGCTGGTTAACGGGCAGGAGCTTTATTTGCAGGAGGCGCTGGACAAAATTGCCGTTTTTCAATACGCCCCCGCCTTTGCCCTGGTGTTGACGCCGCTTCTGCCGGTTCCGTTTGGCCTGCTGGCGGCGCTGCATACCTTGCTCATTATCGGCTGTTACGGGTTACTCTATCTCTGGTGGGGGCGCATCTTTCGCCGCCTGGGCCTTGACCGGGCCGAGGCGATGCTGGCCTGGACTCTGCCGGTCTGGATTGTCTTTGCCGCCTTTTGGGGCGACCTGGCCTATCTCAATATCTATATCATCACTGCCCTGGTCTGCACCCTGTTGATTGAGGCTGTGCTGGATGAGCGCCTGGGTTGGGCGCTGCTGTGGGTATCGCTGTTATTATCCAGCAAACCCTACCTGGCTTTTCCGTTAGCTCTCCCGCTTATTTTGGGCCGCTTCCGCTTTTTCTGGAGATTATTGGCCGGAACCGTAGCCATCTACGGCGCGGTAATGGGTCTGACCATCCTGCTGATGGGACCGGCTTACGGCTGGGCGCAGCACCTGGCCTATCTGCGCTTTCTGGCCGAAATGACCGCCAACTTCCCCTGGCGCACGCCTGAAAGCGGTTTTTTGGGCTACAACCATTCCATCCTGCAAATTACCTTCTTCTTGCTGGGGGTGACTCCGGCAGCGCAAGCTCTGGCGACCGGCCTGAAAGTGCTGCTGCTTCTACCCCTGGCCGGGGTGAGCCTGCGCCATCTGCTCCATTCTACCCATCGCCCCGGCCGAGAGACGCCCCTGCTGAGTCTGGACCTGGCTTTTGCCCTCTGCACCGGCGCTTTTATCTGGCTGGATATTGTTTGGGAACTGACCCTGGGGGCGGTAATTTTTGCTTATCTGCTGGCCACGCTGACCAGCCGCAGCGCCAAAATTTGGGCCTGGGCCGTTTTTCTGCCCTATGCCCTGTTAGATGTGTGGCAGGTTATCAGCTTTGTGGCCCTCGGCCCGGCTATTTTGGCCGACGGCTTCTATGTCTGGACCGACCCCAGCATCTACCTGCCGCTGGTGATGCTGGTCATTCTGGTTTTTCATGCGCTGTTGGTCAAGCGGCTGTGGTCTGCCTCTTATGCCAGTGCTGAGAAGCAGACAGAGAAAATACCAGTTTTTCCACCTATACCCCCGTTCAAGCAAGCCAAAACAAACAGGTTGCCTCATGAATCTCAAACCGATACCCTTTAAAGGTCTGGCTGTTACCAACCCTCAAGCCGGAATAGCTCTTTCCCGGTTTGATTTTCTGCTGGGCCTGTGGGTCATCTGGCGGCTGCCGTTGTTGCTGGCGCTGCTCTATTTTTTTGCGCCCGACGAATTTATCTGGCTAGCGACGATTACAGCGATTCACCTGGTTGGGACGCTGCCGGAAAGGTTGGTCTTTTTTCTGGTGATTGCCCTGGCATTGGGTGGATGCTTTGTTTTAGCGCAGCGGCTGCCAGCCCGGCGATGGCGTTTCCTGCTGCCCTTTGTGTTTGCTTTTGGTTTATTTTGGGGTCTGTTTCAACTTGTGCCGGGTCTGCCGCCCCTTATCGCCGCCCTCTTGCTGACAGGTGTTTTGGCTATTAATACTATTTCAACGCCTGAGCTGGTCAACTTCATGTCTAATAAACCGGGCCGGCTGATAGCCAATTTTATCTTTGGATTTGCCGTTGGCCTGTCCGAACTGCTGCTGTTGAAACCTTTGGTTTTGTGGCTGTTCCAGTTTCAACGGACCTCAAAGTTCTTTAAGACCTTTGAGGTCTTCACAGGTTATGTCCTTGTGCCTGGATTAGCTGCCTTACTATTAGACCCCTACAGTTTGAGCGATTTCCACCGGACGCTCTGGCCCGACCCGGCCGTTCAGCTTTTGGCCCGCGAGAATTACAGTTGGACCGAGCTGGATGTGGAGCGCCGGGTGTTGTACGCCAGCGGTTATGGGACAAATTATCTACATGCGTTTGACCTTGATAAGCCAGACCAACCGCCCCGCCTCTCGCCGGTGGAGAATGGATATGCTCAAGGGTTTGCTTACAACCCCGTCGAGCAGGAAATCTATCTCTATAATGTCCTGACCCACCACCTGCTGACCCTGGACGCGGTCAGCCTGGAACTAAAAAAGTCGGTAGCGGCTCCGCCGTTGTCGCCGGGCGATGTCTGGGTCGCCTGGGACTCATTCTCCGATAGTCTGGTCATTGCTTCCGAGGCCGATGAACAGGAGGGCGTCCCGACCATCATTATTGACCGGCCGACAGGTCAGCTTCGAGCTGAATTGAACCTTGACCCCGGCAACATCGCTTTGCACCCCAGCCGACCCTGGCTGTACATGAGCTTTTTACGCCGGGTCAACGAGTTGGTAGTCTACGATTTGGAGCAGCAGCGTATCATCAAACGAGTCTCGGTCCCGGAGCGGCTGGACCGTTTGATTTTTGCGCCGGGGGAACAAGGTGTAGAATTGTTTGCGTCGGCCCCGCTGAACTCGACCGTGCTGCGCTTTGACGCGGAGACGCTGGAGCGCAAAGACAGCCTCAAGACGCTTTTTGGGGGGCGGGCCATCGCCGTGGATGCGAGCCGCAACTGGCTGCTCTGCGGCAGTTTGGTGACACACCAGCTTGAGGTGATTGACCTGACCACCGGGCAGCGGGTCGCCGCCTATTATCTTGGTCCGTGGCTGCGGACTATTGTTCTCGACAGCCGGGCCGGGGTGGCTTATGTTTCTTCGCATGGGGGGCTTTTTGTGGTACATTACGCTGACTAAGAGGCTATCCGAATAACCTCGTAGGTGGCGCATCCCTATGCGTCACCGGCTGGCATAGGGATGCCAACCTACCGTTTTTCGGATAGGCTCTAAGCGGAAAGGCTGAGATTAATGAAATTCAGTGCCATGTTTAACCCGGAAAGCCCGAGTAAAGCAGGGATACTCCCTGAAGATAAACGAAAGGGGAAGATTTTTAGCTATTTTGTCGGGGCTATCTGGGGAGTTACGATTTTTGATTTGCTTTACAACCTCTATGTTCTGTGGGGCGTTGGCGACCATGATGCGCAAGAGTACGCCGGTTATATTTCCATCGAGATTATCCTGGTAATGATGTTGGGACTGATTTGGGGCGGGCATCGCTGGTATCCGCACCTGGCGCGTCATCTGTTTCTGTTATTGGTGGTAATGGGCGCTACTTTTACTTTCAACGCAACCGATATTGAAATCATTTTTGTGGGTATGACCGTGCCCATTATTATGGCTGCCTTTTTGATTAAACCCATTTACAGTTATGTATATTGGGGTGCGATTACAGGCGCTTATATCTTAAATCTGTACTTGTTGAACGCCCTAAGCCCCGAAAAGGTATTTTTCGCCGGCCTTATTTCACTGCTGGTCATTGCCGGGGTTTCGTGGCTGATTGCTCAATCTCTGGATAAGGCCCTGGCCGAAGCGCGGGCGCTGAATGAGGAACTTGATCAGCGGGTGAAGGACCGAACCCAAAAACTGGCCGAGGCCCTACAGCGAGAACGCGCCACCGCCGTGCGCAATGAAACCATTTTGGAAGCCATTGCCGACGGGGTGGTGGTTTTTGATGCCCACCAGCAGGTAATGGTAACCAATCCGGCGGCCAATCAGTTGGCCCACCGGAGTTTGCAAGCTTTAAACTTATCCGAAATTTTAACCAATGTCGAAGACAAGGCGCGGGAAATCATCCATAGCTGGATGGGGGGACAGAAACCAACCGATCAGAACAATGTTAAATTCGAATGGCAGGGCCGCACCATTTCGGCTACCATTGCCCCGGTAATCTTGCCGGCAGTTGACGGCAAGCAGGTTGACGCCGGCAATGTGATGGTTTTAAGAGATTTTACCAAAGAGGCAGAGTTGGAGCGGGCCAAATCTTTCTTTTTGGGCATGGTCAGCCATGAGTTGAGAACCCCCATGACCGCCATCAAGGGTTATGTAAAAGTTCTGCTGGATTCGGAAAAAGAGAATTTATCGGCCCCAGGCTATGAGCATCTGCAAACCATTGATGTCAGCATCAAGCAGTTGCTCACCCTGGCCAACGAATTGATTGACCTCTCCCGGTTAGAAGCCGGTGAAATCGAACTGTACCCGGAATGGGTGGATTTAACGGCTATCGTCAAACAGGCCGTCAAAATGGTCCAACAGGAATTTACCAACCGCAACCTGAGCCTCGAAGTCAGGCTGCCCGATCATTTACCCCGGCTTTACCTGGATAAAAATCGAATGTTGCAAGTGCTATTAAATTTGTTGAGCAATGCTTATAAATATACCGCTCAAGGCGGAGCGACAATAGACGTAACCTATTCGGGCGATTGGGTCAATATTGCCGTAGCCGATACCGGCGTGGGCATAAAACCGGCCGATCAGGCCCATCTGTTTAGCCGCTTCTTTAGAGCCAATGATCAACTGGTCCAAAAGGCAGGAGGCACCGGCCTGGGGTTGAGCATAACCAAAGGCTTAACGGAACTTCACGGCGGGCAATTAACCTTTACCAGCCAGTATGGCCATGGCACTACCTTCCAGGTTACTTTACCCGCAAATACCTTGCCAGCCGTAGAAGCTGAGCCTCTTGAAACTCAAACTGCTTTACCGGCATAAAATTTGGCAATTACCAAAGGAAAATTTTCAATGCACATCCTCTTAGTTGAAGACAACCATACGTTAGCTGCCCTCTTTGGGGTACAGTTACGACAGTTGAAGCATACTTTGACGATTGCCGCCACCAAAGAAGCAGCCATCACTGCATTTCAAAAGGAAGTTTTTGATTTGATCTTCGTTGATATGGGGTTGGAAGGATACCAGGACCGCGGGCTGCAAATTTTAGCCGAGATAAAGGCGCTGGCCCCGCAACAGCGAATGGGGGTCTTATCTTCAAACGATTTGCGCGATATAGTCCGGCTCAGCCAGCAGTACGGCGCTGAGTTTTACATGGTCAAACCATTTACCCTTGACGGCCTGGCTCTGATTCTCAGCGGGGATAAAGAAGCGATTCGCAACTATATCCCCGATGTGGACGAAGGCCGTATTATCGCTTTCTGAGCTAGAGGTTCAGCCCGTAACTTTTGCAAGGATAGGTGGGTCAAGTCGGTGATCAAACGCGGTCGCCGGGTCGGTTTGACCATACTTTTATATTTGTCCAATGCCGACAGCACCACCGACTCGACAATGTGGTACGGGTTGTAAAGGCACTTGTGGATCCATAAGGAGGGTAGGGCCTCAGCCGTGGTGTAATGTGTTTCCAGATAACGGATGCCTCGTTCGATGGCGCTGAGAGAGATGTCGCCTTTCTTTTCCCGGACGGCCATCAGGGCTAACAGAGCGTAAGCCGTCTCTTCGACCGCCGCGCCGGGCAGGTTGGGGTAGAAGGTCCAGCTACCGTCAGCCCGCTGGGTTTTAAGCAGCCAGGCAATTTGCTTGGGGATAATTCTATCTGATAATCCGGTTAAACCAATAATCGCATGCGAAGTGCTGTAATAAGGCGAAGCATGCCATTTGTCTACAATATATTCGGTGGTCAGGTCGCGGCCCAAAATATTCAAAGCTTTTAGCAGCATTTCATCGCGGCGCGGAAAATCGGGGGCGGTTTTCAAGGCGTGGATAATGTGGATATGGGCATCCAGCGACAAATTCCGTTCAAACGGCATGCACTCAAAGTGATCTCCCACTTCATACACTTCTAAAACTGCCGGGTCTTTATAAATACCCAGTTTATTAAAAATCCGCAGCGCCACCGAAGAGTCGTCTGGATCAGCCACAAAAGTGGTCGAAAAGCCAACCCCGCGCTCAGTCCAGGCTTGGCTGAGCGTGTCAAGCAGAGGATGGATGACCGGCTCCAACGTCGGCAAATCAACCGTCAAACTGAGGTGGTGCAGCGTCCAGATAATCTCAAAGAGTTCAAACGGCGCGAAACTGGGCGCGTACCCCCCGTACCGCTCGATCAAATCATCCAGGTAAGCCCAGCCATCTAACGAACCACCCCCGGCAATTTCTACAAAAGCTGTGGCCGCCGGTGAATTGTGAATACTGCCGTTGGCCGTCCTCAAACGGGGGATGGCCGCACGGTCGAGTTCCTCAAAACTCAAAAATTCCAGCGAATGAGCCACAGCCAGATGGGGGGAATAAATCATAGCTTTTGGAATCAGGGCCAGCTTTTGATGATACAGCGGCAGTTGTGGTTCAATCAGGGTTTCGATTCGATCAAGTTTTAAGCCCAAAGCCTGGCCCGTTTTAACCAGGCGGGGTAAGATTAATTCAAAGCCGATGGTCTCAAACACATCCTGGCTCAACTGGGGAATGGCCCTCTCCAGGTAGCGGATACCTTTTTCGATCTGCTTCAATTCGTGGACATTCCCCGAAGTAGCGGCGATGGCATTAATCGCCGCCAGAGTTGAGATGACCCGGTCGTGGTAATATTCCAATTCAGCGCCCCAACTGCCGTCGGGGTGTTGGGCAGCCATGAGCCAGACCCGTGCTTGCGGGTAAAGCCAGGCCAGCCAGGCCGTATCATACGCCGAAGGCGACAGATAGTTGGGGTTGTGCTGCATCCGATGCAGTAACTCGATCAATTGTTGGGTCATAGCGCTATCCAGCCTTTCTCAGTTCGTTGGCCAATTCCTAAAATTTCAACCTTTCTCCAGGCTTCGGTTGTCAAATCATCGTAGAGCTTATCATCGTTGATGCGCTGATAAAGACAGTCAAACAAAATTTGGCGCAGCGCCTCCCGGTTTAAGCAAAAGGTGGGCGCCTGCAAAAAGTAAAGATTGGCTTTGTTGATATTCAACAGCGGTAAATCCCAAATAACTGGCTGGCCGGAGCCAATAATGAGGTCTACGGGACCAACCGGCTGACCATAGTAGCCTTCTACCAATGCCTCTCCCCGGTTGACGCGCCGGGCCAGGCTGACAATATTATCCAGCCCTTCATCGGCAAAGACCCCCAATAATAGTTTTCGCCGGGTATAACTGCTTGTTTCGGCTGCCAAATTCAACAATTCTGTCGCCTGGTTAAAGTTAAACTCGGTCAGGATATTGAACCAGTTGCCGTAAAAAGTTACCCGGATTTCTTCCCGGTGATACCACTCTCGATAAGCCGGTTGGGTCAGTTCGCCCAATCCCTGCTCCACCGCCAGCCTGAGATAATCGGGACCTCGAGTCAGGATGTCATAACCCAGCAAAGGCTGAATCAAGGTTTGCAAACCATGATTATACAGAAGTTGGCACAACTCACGGTGAGCCAGGCCGGCAATCCGCCCATAATCGGCCCAGTTTTTGCTTTGGGTGAGGAACCAGCGGCGAGTGCCATTTAAGTAAATAACTGCCGTAGAGATTTGCTCAGCAACCTTGCCGGCGATAATTTCATCATCTAGTTGTAACCAGGTTGATAAACTATCCACGCCATTATCCTTTTTTGTCAGAAAGATGGAGAATTTTTGCCGTTTGAAGCATTTTCCCCAAACGGCAATATGATTGATTGAAATAGTATAGATACGCCTTACTTCGGCGTACCGCTGATAAAATTTTAAGACTCGAGGAAAAGAGAGAATTTAGCCAGAAGGTTCTGGCGCGGACAACGAGGTAAGGCGAGGCTTCATCGGCTTGTGGTTGTCAAAGTGCAATTCCATCAAGAAATCAGATTTACCGATGCAACGATGCGGTTCAATTATAAGCGATTCTACCAAGAGATAACAGAGACAAAGGTACTGACGAAAGCAGCTTATTTCTAAGCCAAAAGTACCGAAACTGTTTGCCCGAAAGTACTTCCGGCGTGCTTTCAGTGGGGGGTGTAGGAAGACTCAGTGGAACTGAGGGGAACCGAGTTCCTTTAGTTCCCTCAGTTCCATTGAGTCCTCTCAGTTCCTAAGTTTTTTCCAAGACTGCGCTTGGAAAAGAATGGCGAATGGGCGAATGGCGAATCAGAATCATCATTCGCCATTCGTCATTCGCAAAAAGGATCGACAATTTTTTGTCGCTGTGAATGCCTAAGTGCCTATATTTCAGCATAACTGCCTGACCAGCTATCATCCACTTCCGGCGCGGCGAATAGTTCGTTCCAGGGACGGGCCAAAGCATCGCACAGAGCCGTGATCCGGGCCATGCGCTGGCGGGCCGTACCCCGCAAAAAGGCCGCGCGAGCTTCGCCGGTCAGCCCCACCGCTTCTTTCCACACGGCGCGCCCGACGGCCACCCCGGAGGCGCCGGCCTGACAAGCCACCGTTACCTGCCGCAAATAAGTTTCATAATCCACCGAGGCGGAGAGCAGCACCCAGGGCGCGGCGCTGGCCGCAGTCAGTTCGGCGCAGGCATCGGCCCAAATGGCCTCATCCGGCACAGTCGCCGCATCGAGCGGAAATTCAGCCTTGAGCACATCTACGCCGGGGATAACCAGCCGCCGGGCCGTCTCGATGACCACACGGCGGCGCTCCTCGGGGGCTAATTTTTTGCGGCTGGGGTCAGGGGAATAGGACAGCGGTTCGAGCATAAGCGGCAGGTCCTGGGCTGCGCAATCGGCAACCACCTGGCGCACCAATGCTTCAATTTGCGGGGCTGTGGGGGCGTCAGGATGATAATAGACCAGTAATTTGGCGGCATTGGCCCCCATCCGGCTGGTTTTGGCGACAGACCAATTGGGAGCAAGCTGGCTCAAGCGCGCGCCGGGGTCGCCCACGTAGCCGCTCTGTTCTACGGCTACCACCAGGCCGACATGTCCCGGCAGCGCCCCGGCGGCAATGCACTGCGCTCCCCCCACCTGCGGGTCGAGCAGCACGGCGCTGGCGGCGGGGGCCAGCGCCCCCACCACCTCTACTTTGAAGGCGGTCAGTTCAGCCGAAGTCACACTGTCGGGGGCTTCGGGGCGCAACGAGTTGCGCAGATTGTTGCGGTGGTCGAGGGCCAGTACGGCCAGCGCCCCACGCGGGGTTGAGCATTGTTGCAGGTTGCGTAACTTACCAATAGAAAGGGGTGTCATAGGTATATCCTTTTGAAATTAATTATGTTTTAACGGCATGCCTGTCGCCAGGCATCCAGATTAAGCTTTTTCTTGAGCCAATCAAAATTCATCGAATTGGCTGCGGGACAGAATTGAGTAGGGCTTAGTTCATATTCAACCCCAAAAACTGCTTTGCCGGCCTGAACAAAGGGTAACAACTTGTCACACTCATCGTATTGAAAACATTGTTCGTTTAAAGCCCAGTCAAAATGTGTCACCAGATCGGGGATTTGATCCAGATTGTTTTTTAGACCCACCGACAGCCTGCGGGCATGAGCCTCGTTAGCCAGCCAACGGTTGTAGGCAAGTTGGTCCTGGGCAGTCAGGGGAAAGCCGGTGGTGTTGGTGTACCCGTCCACATTATCCGGTTCCACCCCATCACACTTTTTCTGTCGGGCCAGGTCGAGCCTGGCCTGCATAATCGGCCCCAGTAAATCCAGACGGCGGATATCGAGCCATTTTTCACCCGGCCAGTCGTCCAGAGGTTGGCCAATGATAGTGTCGGGAAATTGGCTCGCATCAGAACGCCAATCTTCCCAGCTACCGGCGCTGAAATAACAGATCACTATTCGTCCGTTGGCATGCAACTGATCAATGACGCTTTGAGGCGTGTCAAACAGGTCAATATCGTACATTCTGACATTGAATGAGGTATCAATTGAGCCGGTTAACTGCCACTGCCAGCTTGTGCCTGGGGGGGGCTGCCAAATATTGGCGGAAATGACCGGCAGGAAAACCTGATGATTCGAGTTTGTAACCTGAATCGCGGCGGCAGGGGAACCCTGGCGATAAACGGTCAGCAGTTGTAGAACAGCCCAGGCAATAACCACAATCGCCAGGACAATAAGGAAGTTATGAAGGAAAGAGGACAGGCTTAAGTGTGGTTTCATATCTTACCTTCAAGCGCCGAACATTCTATTTACTCTCCCCAGGCCAACTTAACCACCGCCTCAAGGTTGTTGGGCCGGTCGGGGTTCAACCCTTTGGCGACGGCCCGATAGTAGGCCATAAGCTGCAACACCGGCAGATAAAGCGCATTTCGCACCTGCTCGGGCAGGTGCGAGGTAAAAACGACATCCGCAGCCGCTTCGCCCAGAGTCAGAATTTGCGCGCCTAATCGCTGCGCCTCTTGCAGCACGGCGGCTTCGTGGGCCAGGTTTTGCTCCGAAAGCAGCCCAATCACCGCTGCGGTCGGGCCGGCCATCGAGATAGGGCCGTGGCGAAACTCCAAAAAATGGAACGGCTCGCTGTGGGTCAGGGTCATCTCTTTCATCTTAAGATTGACTTCGCAGGCCAGACCGTAGCGCAGGCCGCTGCCCAAAAAATAGAAGCGGTCCAGGTTAAGATTGCTGCCCCAGGTTTTAGCCAGAGTTTCGTATTGCTGAATGAGCCGCTGACCCACCTGCGGCAGCCCCTTGATGGCCTGGCTCAAATCGGCCCGCTCGGCCAACAGCGCAGCCAACGCTACCGTGGCCACATACATCGAGGCAAACGAGCGGGTCTGGGCCAGGCTGTATTCCTGTCCCGTTGGCATCGCCAGATTGACCCGCCCCATCGTTGCCAGCGGGCGGTCCGGGTAATTGCTAATGGTAATAACCTGGCCGCGCTGCTGCTGTTGAAATAATTTGACCGCTTGAATGGTTTCGGTAGTTTCGGCGGAGCGGCTGATGGCCACCAGTAGGATACGTCCACTGGCGGGATAGGCGCTGGCCGGGGATAGAACCAGTTCGCTGGCCGGGATGCCCCTGGCCGGCCTGCCGGTCAACTCTTGAAACAAGGCGGCGGCAGCTAGGGCCAGATAATAGGTTGAGCCACAGCCGGTAAAAATGAGGTGAGCAAAATTTTCGCCACGCCAAAGCGCCGCCAACGCCCCGGCATGGTGGACCACCACCTCTATCGCTTCGGTCCAGGCTTCGGTTTGGGTGGTAATTTCGCGATAGGTGGCCGCGCCGGCGGTTTCGGTATTGTTCATAACGTGGACAATCCTTTTTTGCCAGAGTCAGGATAAGACCTTACAGGTTTTCTAAACCTTAAGGTCTTTAGTGGCATGGTATCTTTCCTTGGCTGAATGGTCAAAACCTTTTGAGTTGTTTAGCAAAAAAGCCTATCCCGGCGCAAGGATAGGCTTTTTGCATAGTTGGCTAAAATTCTCTAAACCACTCGATTACGGTTCATCAGTAGTCAGGGGGGCCGGGCTGGGTAACTCAAAGTTGCTGCCAACGATGACCCTGAAATCCACATCACTTTCCAGATTGGGGCTGCGCCGGATATTTTCTTCTGATACTTCAAACAGGGCCGCTAAAACCTGCAAAGTATAGATTTTGGTATCGTTGTAAACGACAATAACGGATTGAGAATAGGTAGTTGTATCAGCCTGACCAAATTGAAAGATGTTGAATCCTTGTTGTCTCAAATAATCTGCCGTAAGGGTCCCCAAACTAGGTATATTGGTACCGTTTTGGACTACCAGCCGGGCATTTTCTCGAGCCAGAAAGGCCCTGATTTCTTCCTGGCGTTTGGCCTGTTCAGCAATCTCTTGCGCCCTGGCTTCGGCCTGGGCTTGCTGCGCTGCTTCAACTTCGGCTGGCGAAGGACCTTGCTGCACCGGCTCTGTTTGAGCAAACATGTCGTCAATGACAACTTTGATTTTGTCGCGCAGCGGCAAGAGCACTTGCGCGCCGGTATCGGCAATATAATCAAGAGTCATGGTATGGTCAATGACCGCGGATTTAATATTGCCGGTATCAATTTCATCGGCCAGTTGGGCCAGTTCCACAATGTCCACCAGTTGCAAATCGGTTTCCACCGTCCCGGCCATCGTATTCCACAATTCGGGAATTTTGGGGACCATCCCCAATTGGAGGGCTTTGTCGCGAATCGCCATCAGCACTTGCTGCTGCCGCCGAGCGCGGGAAAAGTCGGAGCCAGGAGTGTGGCGGGTGCGGGCGTAGCGCAGGGCATTGTATCCATTGAGGGTATGCTGCCCGGCCTCAATATAGAAGGGATCGTAGCCGTAATTATTATCAGGGTAGGTGGGGTCGTCAATGGTTTCGGAAACATAAACGTCTATCCCACCCAGGGTATCCACAATCTGCTCAAAGCCATGAAAGTCAACCTGCACATAAAAGTGGATGGGTACGCCCAGGTTGTATTGGATGGTCTTCATGGCCAAAGCCGGACCGCCGCCGGGATATTTATCTTGTTCACCCAGGAAAAAGGCTTTGTTGATCCGGTCTTCATAATAGCCAGGCACAGACACCCACAGATCACGGGGGATAGAGAGCATGCCGGCCGTTTTGGTATTGGGGTCAACCGTAACCAGGATCATGGTGTCAGTTCGGGCAATTGACTCATCGGGGCGCTTGTCTATGCCCAGCAGCAAGATATTGACTCGTTCCTTCTGTTCGTAATCGGGCAGAGGAACCCCGGTCACACCGGTCGCGCCGGTTTCGCCGCCGCGAATGGGCAAGGCCAGAGGAACGCTGCCATCACCGGTGAGGGGCAGAGCCGCCAGTGGGAGCGCCAAATCAATGTAAGGGACAGTTGTCGGTAAATTGGTGCGCGAGGCAATCTCTTTAACCGTATTTTTGACCACATGGTAGAAGAGATAGCCGGTATAAGCGCCTACTAAAAGAAAAATCCCCACAACGCCGACCATAAGGCCATTGACGATAAAAGGGGGTAAAGCTGATGGTTGTTTATACGTTTTTGTTTGTGTTGCCATAGTCCCATTATATCACGAAGCCAAAGCCAAGCAAAAACGCTTAAGCGGATTGGCCTAGCGGCTCTGAACAAAAAGGGCGAGAGATAATTCTCTCGCCCCCCTGCAAGTTGTGACAATCGGGTTTATTCTTTATCAAGAAGAGGCCCGCGCCAGCCGTTCATTCTCCCGTTTGCAGTCAATACACAAAGTTGTTTCAGGGAAGATTTCTAATCGCTCGGGGTCAATCGGTTTGCCGCACCGCTCGCAAATACCATAGCCGTGCTCCTGGGCCTTTTTGATGGCGTGGTCAATATCTTCCAGCTTGCGCTCCAGCGTCAGGATCAGGGAGTACATTTTGTCACGCTCAATCAGTTCCGAGGCGACCTCGTCCACATCTTCGATTTCCATCTCCAGGCGAAGTTCTTGCCGCAAATTCTCCAATTCAGCCAGTGTATGCTCACGCTCTTGCTTGAGAACAGCCAGTTGGGTTTTGGTGATCTTTTTACTCATCTCTGCCTTACTCCTTCGAAAATAGACCGCCGACGGCTGACCGCCGAAAGACATTTTCGTTATCGGTGGCTTGCCGTTGGTTTGTGAACACTCCTCAGAAAATAGACCGCCGACCGCCCCAAAAAACGATGCAATCCTGCGACTTCACCCCTTCGGGTGCGCCGAAGGGCGTGCTACCATGCTCCCCACAGGTCTGTAAGGGTATTAGTGATGCGCCAGAGGCTCAGAACAACTCCTTTTTTATCAGGATAAAAAGAGGAAGCGCCAAATTTGGGGCGAGTTATACCATAATTAGCCATAAATGCAAATTGTCTCAAGGGGTTTGACTGCCTAAAACCAATCCCCCGGCTGAATGTAAACCGGGCTATCGGCGATGGCTTTATCAAGCCAGGAGCAGGTATCCTCGTTGGCCTGGAGGCGGCCCAGGCGGCGCGCGTGTTGCGCGGTGAGGTAACCGCACAGAATTTGGGTCATCGTGGCAATATCGGTTTCAATTTGGGTTTTACGACCGTCGGCGGAACGGGTTTCAGCGCGACCATCCACCAGCCGAAACAGCAGCGGCTCTTCGTTGGTGGGAATAAGCGGGTCGCTGACACGAAGCACCCGCTCGCCCGACATGTGGCGGGCGTAGAAACGCTTGGTCAGGGCTGTGGATAGATTGATAATCCGGGCGACGGGGCCGGGGGTCACATGGCATAAATCGTTAAAGATGTAACCGCGATTTTGGGCGTCGTCGGCTTTGGGCTGGCGCAGGCTGTGGCGCAGAGGGGTATCGGGTGGGGCCAGATACTCAATCACGTCGGCCTCATTTTGAGCGGCCAAGTAGCCGATTAACCCGCGGTAAGCCTGGTCTTCGGCGGCGAAAAATTCCTTAAGGTACAGTACCCGCTCACCCGCTTTGCCCGTTTGGAGGTCGTAAGTGTAGTAGCCTTCAATGGTTCCATCGTTATCAAAAACCATGATGTTGGGCGTTTGGGCCACAATTTTGTCCCACCAATCATTGCTGCGGGTAAACCAGCCGTTGTGCCAGGTCAGTTGACCCTTATACATCACCCGCATCATGGGTAAATCAGCCGGGGTAAAGGCTCGAACCCGGTGCCCTTCGGCAAAGACGGTTAAATTGTGAGGATTAATGCGGTAGGCATGCAGATCGCCCATAGTGCCGAAGCCAAACTGGCGATAATATTTGTGCGAATGGGGAAACAGCACCGACATGGCCCGGCCTTCGGCGACCATGCGGACGATGGAGAAATCCATCATCTTGCCGGCCACCCCTTTGCGCTGAAACTGGGGCAAAACGGCCACCCCGGTAATAGCGCCAACGCTGATGGGCACGCCACTCAACCACATTTGAGCCGGAAAGAGGGTGATGGCGCCAATGACCTCGCCTTGGTACTCGGCCACAATAATATTGGAGAAGTTGTAGCGGGGGTCACTTTGCAGATTGGTCAGGCAGGCAGCTTCATCACCGCCAAAACTGGCCGCGTGGACATAAGCTACTTTTTCCAGTTCGTCGGGCAGAATCGGTCTCACCGTGACAGCGTCGAGCATGGTTTATTTCCTTTTCATCACGTTTCATTAAAGTAGCCAATCATCTTTTTCACTGCTTCGTCGGCAGTGCGAGCGATGGTGATGAGGGCTTGATGTTTGGGGTGAACGTAACTCTCATCAATAAAAGCAGCCAGGGTGCGCTGCCACAACCCGCCGACCGCAATAATGGGCCGAGGCGAAATCTCACCGGTTTGCGCAAAGCTCCAAATCAAGGCCAACTCCGAAAGGGTGCCGATACCGCCGGGCATAATAATAGCTCCATCGCAACGGTCAACCAGGTGGAACAACCGTTCCCGCAGGGTGGCGTGGGTAATTTGTTCTTTGACCCATTCATTGGGCGGCATGGGGCGATACTGTTCAATCTGGGCGCAGCCCACGCCAATCACGTGCCCGCCCGCCTCGCACGCGCCCTGGCTGGCCCCGGCCATCACCCCCGAATAACTGCCCGTTTGCACCACAAAGCCGGCCTGCGCCAACAAACGGCCCACCGTCCGCGCCGCTTCGTAATCAGCCGAGCCGGGTCGGGGGGAACTGCTGCCAAAAACGCTGATGATTTTTCGGGTGTCTGCCATCGCTAAAGTTCCAGAGTTTTGCCTACGGTTGACCGGGGACGGGAGACCGAGGACCGGGATGAAACAAAATGTCGGTCCCCGGTCGTCGGTCTCCCGTCGTGTTTACACCCCACGCGGGTACGATCCCAGCACTTTCAAATAACTGGTAATCTCGCGCAGATGATTTAAGGCGTTACGGCCGCGCTCTTCGTACTGGCTGGCAATAAAATCAATGTAGAAAAAATATTGCCAGCGTTTGCCCTGCAAAGGGCGCGACTCGATTTTGGTCAGGTCAATGTCACGCAGAGCAAAAACGGCCAGGCTTTTAAAGAGCGAACCGGGCATATTATCCATCGAAAACACAATTGAAGTTTTGGCCTCACCCGCAGGTATCTCCGGCTCGCGGGCGACGACCACAAAGCGAGTATAGTTTTCGGCGTCGTCCTGCATGTCGGGCTGGAGAATATCCATGCCGTAAATAGCGGCGGCCCGTTGGCTGGCTAACCCTGCCCCATCTCTGATATTTTGCTCTTTGATCATTTTAACGCTGCCGGCGGTATCATAAGTGACCACCCGCTCGACGTAAGGGAAGAGTCTGGTGATGGACTGTTCGCACTGGGCCAGGGCTTGCGGATGAGAATAGATTTTTTTGATGTCGTTCAGAGAAACGCCCGGCAGAGCAATGAGCTGATGGGCAATACGGATTTGTACCTCGCCGACAATAAAGAGTTCATACCGCAGCAGTAAATCATAGTTGCGATGGATGCTGCCCGCCAATGAGTTCTCAACCGGCAGCACTCCCCGGTCAACCTGGCCCGTGTTGACAGCTTCAAAAACGCTGTCAAAATCGTTATAAGGGATGGGCTGGACAGAGTCGCCAAAAAAGGCAACGGCGGCGGCTTCGCTGTACGCGCCCCGTTCACCTTGAAAAGCCACACGCAAACTGGTCATCAAGGAACCTCTACTTCTAAAACGCGATAAGGATAAATATTAACAACTTGCGTTTCTTCAAAACGTGTCTCGATGGTTTCAGCCGGATTGTAAACGTGCCGGTGGCCGTGTACCAGATACTTGGGCTTGAACACCCGCATAAACCATAAAAACGCCTTAAACCCGGCGTGAATACGATCCTCGCCGTTGTGGATGCCGAATGGCGGCGAGTGGGCTACCAGGATGTCCAGGTAGCGGCCATACATCAATTTGTTAATCAGCAACCTGGGAATAAGATAGAACACATTCAGCCACATTTCTCGCTGGGTATACTGGAAGTAACCATCTTTATAACGGATCGAACCTTCGAGTCCGGCCAGTAACAAACCACCCTCTTTTTGCACCCGGCAGTGTAAATTTGCGCCGCCGCTGGGGCCGGCAATCGAGGTGCCATCGGAGAGATATTCTTGTTGAGGGTCGTGATTCCCGTGGACATACAACAGCGGCACATTGAGCATGGAGAGGATAAATTCGAGGTAGTAGTAGGGCAAATCGCCACAGCCAATAATTAGATTAACGTCATGGTACCGTTCCACAATTTTGGGGCTGTAGAGGTGCTCGACAACCTTGTCGCTGACAAAGAGAATCTTCACCGATTTCACAGGGTAAGGGTCACATGATTAAATGTCACGTGTTTAAGTGTCATGTGTTTAAGTGTCATGTGTTTAAGTGTCATGTGTTTAAGTGTCATGTGTTATGTATCGAGCGGCCAATATGGAGTAATTCTTGACACTTGACACCTGACACTTGACACCTGACACTTGACACCTGACACTTGACACCTGATACTTGACACTTCTTCCGGGTAGAGTGCGGCAATTTTACCACGAAGCCAACCCTATGTCAACGAAGTTAACGTTGTGGAGGGTTACTACTCAGGCTCATGTCATCCTTCGACAAGCTCAGGACAGATTTCGAGGCCGAAGGTTGGCGCGAAGCGTCCCCAGGGGGCAACACATAAAAAGTAAGGTATCGGGGATTTCCCCCTTCGGTCGAAATGACATGGCTCATGGCTAATCCGGTTTTTCCAGTTCAAACTCGTCGTGGATCACCCGCACGGCTCTATCGGCTTCGCTGCGGCTGATAACCAGCGAAATATTAAATTCGCTGCTGCCCTGAGCAATCGCAATCACGTTGATTTTTTCTCGACCCAACGCCCCAAACAAGCGGCCGCTAATGCCCGGCGTCCCCTTCATGCCCGCGCCAACAATTGCCAGCACCACCACCTCATCCTCCCAGCGCACCGGCTCCAAATCACGCCGTTCGATTTCGCGGGCCAACTCCTGTTCCAGCGATTTGACCACCTTGCCGACATCGGCGCTGGGGATGACAAAGCAGATAGACTGCTCCGACGAAGCCTGGCTAATCATCAGTACATTTGTATCGGTGCGGGCGACGCCCATAAAGGTTCGACCGGCCACCCCCGGAATCCCGGCCATACCGGGCCCTTCGACGGTGACGAGGCTCATGTTTTTGATGGCGGCGACTGCTTTAACAGCCCGGTTGCTCTCCGGGGCATTGGCGGTGATGAGTGTGCCGGGGTGGGTCGGTTCAAAGGTGTTGAGGATACGCACCGGCATGCCTACCCGCCGGGCCGGGCGAATGGCCTGCGAGTGGAGCACTTTGGCTCCAAAAAAGGAAAGCTCGCTGATTTCGGCGTAAGAGAGATGAGCAATCGGATGGGCCTCCGGAACCACGCGCGGGTCGGTGGTCATCACCCCGTTGACATCGGTCCAAATCCAAACCTCGTCGGCTTCCAGGGCGCGCCCCAGAATGGTGGCGGTATAATCGCTGCCGCCCCGGCCCAGGGTAGTGGGAATGCCATCCTCGGTGGCGGCAATAAAACCGGTGATAACTGGCGTCTTGCCTGCGCCCAAAATAGGCCGCAGCCCAGCCTGAGTTTTGGCGGCGGTTGCCTCAACCAGCGGCACAGCGGCCCCAAAGCGCCCATCGGTCACAATCAGTTCGGTAGCGGCGACGCCTTGAGCCGGGACCCCGGCCCGGTTGAGGATAGCCGTCACCTGGGGCACGCTGATGCGCTCGCCCATGCCGGCAATCACATCCAAAGCGCGCGGCGTCAATTCGCCTAGCACCCGGATGCCGTGACAGAGCAGCTCAAATTCATCGAGCAGGCTATTGATTTGGGCCAGAACTGCTGTGCGTTCAGGAGTGTCGCCCAAAAAGTGCAGCGTCGCCTCGGCATGCTTTTGGGTAATAGCCGCCCGCGCGGTATGGGCAGTCTCCTCATCACCTGCTTCGGCTCTGTGGGCCGCGTTCAACAACATGTCGGTCACACCGCTCATGGCCGAAACCACAACCACCAGGCTGTGTCCCTGCTGCCGTCCGGTTTTGACAATTTCAACCAGTTTTTCCAGGGCCGGCACACTCCCCACCGAAGTGCCGCCAAATTTCATAACAATTAACAAGGTTAGCTCTCCTTCGAAAATAAAGACACGATGAGGCGTGAGGCGATGAGGCGAGGAATCTTTCGTCTCATCGCCTCATCGCTTCCTCGCCTCATTCTCACAAATAAAAAACGGCCTCTGCTACTTGAGAGGCCGTATTATAAAACGAAAATCTAAAATACCCAAAGGGTACTTTGTCCAAAATCTAAAATTTTACATGCCTGTCTGATTACTACTCAGGCTCATGTCATTTCGAGACCGAAGGTCGAGAAATCTCCAGGGCGCAACCCGCAAAATTAAGGCGTCGAGGATTTCTCCCTGCGGTCGAAATGACATGGCTCAACAGTTACCCTGTCTGCAAAGTGGAGAGGCGAATGGCGGCTTCGACCCGTAAACGCAGTTCTTCAATATCAAAAGGTTTGACTATGATATCGCTGACCCCGGCTTCCAGGGCGCCCAAGCGAGCTTGGCGCTCGTTGAGATGCAGCAGCATTATCAGCGGGATGTGCCCGGTGAGGGTGTCGTCCAGCAGTTCCTGGCAAACGCGATAAGGGTCTTTATCCCTAAATTCGTCGCTGATAAGAATGGCATGGGGCTGCCAGGAGCGAGCCATCCGGCTAATATCGCCGGCCCGGCTCACGGTTTGAACTTCGTGACCATACGCCTCAAAATACAAACGCAGCGACTCGTTAATATCGGCGTCGGGGTCAGCAATTAAAATTCGAGCTTTTGGGCTGCCCATGCGAAAATCCTCTTTTATGCGCGCAGTTTCGGGCATAACAAACATCCCCAGTTTGTTTTATAAGTGATAGTGGAGTAATTAACTGACGGAAGCAATCGGGGTGATTGCTATGCTTTGAGTATCCGCCAGGTGGTCGGATTTCGCTATAGGAGAATAGTAACGATAAGGGGAGAAGGCTTGCTAACAATTTCTAAAATCTCTGGGACTGTGGTATAGTCTGTCTCACACCTCCTTAGTGATTGTCCAAAAATAAGTTTCCCCAAGTTCCTAGGAGTTCCCAGGGAACTAAGGGAACTCATAGGAATTCAAAACGGGAAGTAAATTCTAGAGGTTTACTTAGGGTAGGCAAAATCTATGGCCGAACCAACTCAACCCTACGTGCTGGTTGTCGGCGCGGCAGGGATCGACTCGAAGGGCAAAGCGAATGCGCCGCTCACGCTGGGCAGCAGCACCCCCGGGACCATCCGTGTTTCGGTCGGTGGGGTGGCCCGTAATATTGCCGAAAACCTGGCCCGGCTGGGCATCGAAGCGGTTTTGCTTTCGGCCATCGGCGCGGGCGGGTCCGGCCAGCGTATTTTGGCGAATGCGGGCGAGGTGGGTATCAACACCGATTATCTCATCATCTCTACGGAATACCATACCGCGGCCTACATCGCCCTACTGGATGAAAGGGGTAACCTGGTCATGTCGGTAGACGACATGGAAATTTTGGCGCTGATTACCCCGCAGATCATCAACCGGCGGCGCAGCCTCATCAAAAATGCGGCGATGGTTGTTTTTGACGCCAATTTGCCGGAAGCGACCATTGCCGCCCTGGTCAAAGTGGCGCAGCGATACGGCGTCCGTCTTTGCGCCGACCCCACCTCCAATCTCCTGGCCTCACGCTTAAAAGCTTATCTGCCCGACTTGTTCATGATCATTCCCAATGTGTTAGAAGCGGAAATCCTGTCGGGCAAAACGATCAAGGACGAAAGCGGCGCGATTGCCGCCGCCCGTACCCTGGTCAATGCCGGGGTCAAAATTGTCATTATTACCCTGGCCGAAGCTGGCGTGGTCTATGCTACGGCCAGGGCCAGCGGCCATATCCCGGCTATGGCTACCGATATCGTGGACCCCTCCGGGGCCGGCGATGCGCTCACCGCCGCCGTCGTCTTTGGCCTGCTCAACAACATCCCCCTCGACGAGGCCGTGCGCCTGGGGGCCAGCGC
Source organism: Anaerolineales bacterium (assembly GCA_015075405.1). Lineage (GTDB taxonomy): Bacteria > Chloroflexota > Anaerolineae > 4572-78 > J111 > DSQQ01. The sequence continues at coordinate 786,942 of JABTUK010000001.1, read as the reverse complement.
CGCCGCCATGACCCTGGCTTGCAGCGACACCGTCTGTGGCGATTTGAGCCTGGACATTTTGTACGACAATTTGCTAATCTGAACCTTGGTATAACAGGAAGGAACTGAGGGAACTTGAGGGAACTGAAGGAAGAAAAAAGTTCCCTCAGTTCCTTCAGTTCCCATAGTTCCCATCTTTTTCTGACGGAGGATTGGATGAAATTCGCCCCACGCGGCATGCATTTTGAAGAATTTGAACCCGGCCTGGAGATTTACACCGCAGCCCGAACCATTACCGAAACCGATATTGTCAATTTCGCCGGCCTGTCGGGCGACTTCAACTTTATCCACACCGACGCCGAAAGCGCCAAAGCCACGCCCTTTGGTCAGCGGGTCGCTCACGGCATGCTGGTCGCTTCGATTGCCAGCGGGCTGGCGGTGCAGCAGGGTTTTATTGACGGCACCACTCTGGCCTTCCGTGAACTGACCTGGAAATTCACCAAGCCGGTTTTGATTGGGGATACGATTCAGGTGCAGATCAAGGTGGTTGAAACCAAGCTTATGCGTGCCCTGGGCGGCGGGTTGGTCACATTTGAAGCCCGTGTGCTCAATCAGCACGATGAACTGGTGCATAAAGGCGAGTGGCGCATGTTGATTAAATCGCGGGCGGGGTGAGATGATGAGGCGAGGAGGCGAAAAAACATTCTGTCGCCTCTTCGCCTCATCGGGAGAAACATGACAAAAATCTTCGACATCACCCGCACCATCAATCCTTCCCTGGCCGTCTGGCCCGGCGACACGCCTTTCTCGGCTGAGGTTATCACCGCTATCAAAGACGGCTCCTCCATCAACCTGACCACTCTGACCATGAGCAGCCATATGGGCACGCACGTGGACGCGCCTTATCACTTTCTTGACGACGATTTGACGATGGAAGCCGTGCTGCTGGAGGCATACATCGGCCCGGCGACGGTGGTGACGGTGCAGCGAGAAGCCGGCCCGTTAACGGCGGCGGATTTCCCCGGTTTGGACTGGAGCAGAGTCGAACGGCTGCTGGTTCATTCGGTTGCCAGCGACAAGCCTGTTGACCAATTTCCGACGGAATTTGTCTATCCTTCGCCGGAACTGGCTGAGCTGATGGCCCGGTATGGCGTTGTTCTGTTTGGCTCCGACGCGCCCTCGATGGATGATATGAATAGCAAAACCCTGCCGGGGCACAAAGCCCTCCGCCGCCACCGCATCGCCATCCTCGAAGGGCTGCTGCTGACCGGGGTTCCTGATGGCAATTACGAATTGATCGCCTTGCCGCTCAAAATCGAAGGCGGCGATGGCTCGCCGGTGCGGGCTGTTTTGCGCGGCTAACCCCTTTTCATTTTCTTTTGACGCCCCTGCTGGCCTCTGCTATAATTGGGCATTGGATTTCCAGAGTCATTCAATTCCTATCCACATGGTTGCCCCCAGAAAGATGAAGGTTTTCCTTTATTTTTAGTATACCTTTATACTTCTTTGTGAGAAGATGACCCCTATTTCTTGTTTCAGCCCAGGGCTTGACAAGAATAAAAGAGGCTGATTACTACTCAGGCTCATGTCATTTCGAGACCGAAGAGCTTGCCCTGAGCGAAGTCGAAGGGTCGAGAAATCTTCAAGACATAACACATGAAAGTAAGATATCGGGGATTTCTCCCTGCGGTCGAAATGACATGGCTAAGCCGTTACAGAGGATGAAGAGAAAGTTGCTTTTATGGAAGAAAAACAACACGGCGCAGCCACCCAGGTTGGGCCGTCAATGGCTCCTAAGTTAGAAGTTGTCCGGGGCGAAAATGTGGGTGAAACGTTCAAAGTCAAACTGACCACCCGCATTGGCCGTGAACAGGATAACGACATTATTATTCTCGACCCCAAAATGTCCCGCTACCACGCCCAAATCTCCATGGAAGCGGGCCAATGGCTGCTAACCGACCTGGGCAGCTCTAACCATACCTATCTGAACGGGACTGTCGTCACCGAGCCAACCCCGCTCAAATCCGGCGACCGGATCAGCCTGGGCGAAACGGAGTTGGTGCTCAATATGCCGGGCACAGCCGTGACCGAACCGGCCCCGGCCAGAACTGCGCCCATGCCTGTCATTACGCCCCCGCCCAGCGCAGCAGTTTCGCCGCCTGCGCCGGGGTTGCCCCGGTTGGCCTGGATTGCCGGCGGTTTTATTCTGTTACTCTTTTTGGTCGCAGCGGCTATTTTGTACTTCATCTTTAGCCGTCCCCCTGCCGGTGAGGAAACCGCGACCGAGGCCGGCACACCCGCCGCCATTGTGGACTCCAGCAGCGGCGACAGCCAGCCGCCCGCCGAAGCGCCCAACCGCCCGGCCGACATGGCCCTGATTTACGAGGATGATTTTGGCGACTCTTTCAGCGGTTGGGACGACGCTTTTGACGCCTACACCACCAAACAGTACGGCAACAACCGCTATCAGATCGAAGTGACCACCAGCAACCTGGTGGCCTGGGGCCTGGCCAACCGCGATGTGGCCGATTTTGAAGTCGAGGTTGAGGCCAAGCTGGAAGATGGCGCCGACAGCAACGGCTATGGCCTGCTTTTCCGCTTTCAGGACCGCGAAAATTTCTATCGCTTTGATATTTCCGGCGATGGTTATTACTTGCTCAGTAAATTTGTTAAGGGGGAATGGGCCACGCTGGTTGACTGGACCGCTTCGCCTTTTATCAACAAAGGCAAATCGGCCAACATTCTCAAGGTCTCGGCGTTTGGGCCGCATCTCACCATCTGGGCCAACGGCCAGCAGTTGGCTTCGGTTGAGGACGACTCGCTCTCGCACGGTAACTTTGGCTTTTTTGCCGGCACCTTTAGCGAGCCGCTGGTGTGGGTCAGCTTTGATAATTTAAAACTGTGGACTCCTCCCACTCAAGAAATCACATTATTACCTACCGCCACCCGCCCGCGTGGCCTGCCGCCGACGGCCACCCTACCCGCTGCGACGCCGCTGCCGCCAACAGCGACCCCCACGCCCACCGCCGAAACCACAGCCGAGGCCGAAGCAACGGTTGAAGCTGAAGCCTCCCTCGAACCTACCGCCGAACCCACTGAGGAACCCACAGCCGAACCAACCGAGGAACCCACCGCCACGCCGGTTCCCCTGCCCGAATATGCCTCGCGTGACCAAACCCTGGCTCGCGGTGAAAAAGAAGTGACCGGGCGCATTATCTTCCCTGTTTTTGATGCGGCTCGCGGGATTTATGATATTTATATCGCCGACGCCTTCAATGGGGCCGGCAAAGAGTTGGTCCAAAAAGATGCCAGCCAGCCGGCCTTAAGCGCCGATGGGGCTGATTTGGCTTATCGCTCCTGGCAGCCCGATAACCGGGGTCTCTTCGCCCGCTCCTTGAGCGGCGGCGACGCCTGGCAGTTCAATCCCTTCTTTGAGTCGGCTCGCCCCCAATTTTCGCCCGTAGACAAAAGTCTGATCTTCCATTCACGGGTGGGCGGCAAAGAGCCGGCGGTTTATCGCGTGGTCAATGGGGTAGGTGAAGTCATGCGGCGGGAAGGCTTCCCGATCCAGGGCGAGTCGGCCAAGTGGTCGCCCGACGGCCAGCGATTCGTTTACAGTAGTTGCCTGGGCGGCAAATGTGGCGTTATCCGCAGCAATATTGACGGAGCCAACCCGGTCATTCTGAGCGACCATCCCACCGATACCAACCCGGAAATTTCGCCCGACGGCTCCACTGTTGTATTTATGTCCAAACGCAGCGGCAACTGGGAAATCTACTCGGTTGGCATTGACGGCGGCCCCATCAGCGCCCTTACCTCAGACCCGGCCAACGATGGCCTGCCGACCTGGTCGCCGGATGGGACCAAAATTGCCTTTGCGGCCAACCGAGACGGTGAATGGAGCATTTGGGATATGGACCCCGATGGTGGCAACCAACGCCGCCTCTTTGCCATCGGCGGCTCCATTGATGGGACGGTTCAACTCGACCCCATCAACAGCCGCAGTTGGACCGAAGAAAACATTGATTGGGCCCCGTAACAAAAATAAGAAATAAGAAATGAGAAGTGAAAAAGTTGTTTGCCGCTTAACTCTAATTTCTTATTTCTTATCTCTTAATTTCTTATTTCTTACTTGAACCATTCCCCTGGAGACTCCCTTGTTGTTCCCCACCCTCGATAAGCAAACCACCTGGATCGTCCTGGGCGTCACCGTTGGCGTCGTCTTGACCGTGTTAGTCATTGTTATTATTGGCGTGAACCAGGCCAACCTGGCTAACGCTCTGGCCGCGGCCACCGCTACTTCAACCAAAACACCCACCAAACCGCCTACTTTCACCCCAACGCCTACCCCAACGCCCACCTCAACATTTACACCCACTTCTACGCCTACGGTAACAAACACCCCTACCCCAACTCATACGCCGACCGCTACCAGCACGTCCACCTTTACCCTGGAACCGCCCACCCCCACCTTTACCCCCACCGCCACGCCGCTGGTTGTCGAAACGGCTACCCCGGCCCCGGAAGATCCATTGACTGTTACCCTGGCCCTGACGGATACGGCGGCTCTGACCAACACCAGCGTCATAACCTCGGCCACTACCCCCCCGCCGACCATTACGCCAACCCCGCTGCCGCGTACCGTCGCCGTCCCCGCCGATATTCCCGATTACCGGCAGGCGAGCGATCACTTCTGGTTTACCCGGCCCTTCACCGAAGCCTATCCCAATTGGGGTAGTTTCTACTATCCCTACGGCACCAATGCCGGGGGCAAATATTTCTGGCATTTTGGGATTGACATTCAAAGTTTTGGCGGCCAGCCGATCATCGCCGTTGGTGATGGGGTGGTGGTCCATGCCGGGCCGGATACAACCCAGGCCACCCAGCTTGGCCCCTGGCCCGATTTCTACGGCCAGGCGGTGGTCATCGAGCACGCGCAGCGGTGGCAGGATAAGCCGGTTTATACACTCTATGGACACGTCTCGAAGACGTTGGTGAGGGTGGGGCAGCCGGTCACAGCCGGTCAGCCGATTGCCCTGGTCGGCGGGCTGGGGGTGGCAACCGGGCCGCACTTGCATCTGGAAGTGCGTTTAGGGGGCACAACCTACAACGATACCCGCAACCCCGATTTGTGGCTGCGGCCCGATCCCGGCTACGGCGTGATCGCCGGGCGGGTGGTGGATTATCAAAACTTTTTGGCGCCGGTGCAGCTTGTTACCCTGCACCAGGCCGACGACCCCAACCGCTTCTGGCGGGAAACTTTTACCTATCCCGATCACCAGGTCAATTCCGACGACCAGTATTTTGAAACTTTCACCTTTGCCGACGTGCCTGCTGGCAAATATCTGCTCAAAACCACCTTCGATGGCCGCCAGTTGGTCGTGCCGGTCACGGTCAAAAGCGGCGCAACCTCTTTTGCGCTCATGCAGCAAACCCACCCCCCCCAAACTCCATCCGCCCCGACGCCGGCGGCGGTTCAATCGCCTGCTATAGAATCCCCATCGAACTGATAGAGAAATCAATCTCCTGAACAAAATTCAAAGGCTGCACTTGAACCACTGGCCTATTTACGCTAACCCATAAAAGTGTTATCCTATATAACGGGAGATGGATTACCAGTTTATCCAGGGGAAGTATGGGTAGTTTAGTCGGTCAAGCCGATAATTTGTCCTTGGACAACAGCCTACAAGAATTAGAACTTGCCTACCAGCAGGCCATAAGCTATGCGCGTGACCTCAACGAGGAGATAATCGAGCGCAGACGAGTTGAAGCGGCTTTGGCCCATCGAGCGGCTCAATTAGCCCTGATCAATGATATTGGCAGCAAAATTGCGGCTGTGCTTGAATTGGACAGGTTGCTGGAACGAGCGGCTTGCCTGGTGCAGGAAACGTTTGATTACCACCATGTCGCTTTATTTCTGGTTGAGGGTGATGTTGCTCACTTAAAGGCTGTGGCCGGCTCGTATGCCAGCTATTTTCCAGCGGGTCATTGCCAGTATTTAAGCCAGGGTATGATTGGTTGGGTAATAACCCATGGCGAAAAAATAATTGCCAATGATGTGAGCCTTGAGCCAAGATATATTTCCCTGATCGCCGAGCACACTATTACCCAGGCTGAACTATGCGTCCCTATTAAAGTGGGCGATCAAACATTGGGCGCCCTCGATCTGCAAAGCCCCCATTTGGGCAGTTTCAACGAGAGTGATATTCTTGTTGTCGAAACTGTAGCCAACCAGATTGCGGTAGCTATTGAGAACGCCCACTTGTATCAGGCTGTTCAACTGGAATTAGCCGAGCGTAAACAGGCCGAGTTGGCCCTCCAACAAGCTTATGCCGAACTGGAACAGCGCGTAGAGGAACGGACCGCAGCCCTACGCCAGTCGGAAGAGCGCTACCAGGATTTATTTGATAATGCCCACGATCTTATTCAGAGCGTCACAGCAGCCGGCCGGTTGGGTTACGTTAACCGTTCCTGGTTAGAAACGCTGGAGTACAGCGCCGCTGAAGTGCCCGATCTTTACTTTGAGGCGGTTATTCACCCAGGGCAGCTTGCCCTTTGGCAAGATATATTTCAACAAATCAAGGAGGGGCAGCATTTTGTCAACCAGCGCCTGGTTTTTACCACCAAAACCGGGCGTAAACTTGTGGTGGAAGGGAATCTCAATCCGTACTTTGAAAACGGTCGTTTTGCCGGGTGTCGAGCCATTCTGCGCGATATTACTGAACGTGAGCAAGCGGAAAATGCGCTGCGCGAGAATGAACTGAAGTACCGTACCCTGATCCAGCAATCCAACGACGCTATCTACCTCACCTATGAAGGTAAATTTGAAATGGTCAACCGGCGCTTTGAGAAGCTCTTTAGTGTCACCCAAAAAGATGTGATCGGCGCACCCGATTTTGTTTTTGCTAATTTAGTCGCCCCCCAAAGCCGCCCCCTGGTGAAAGAACTGATTAGCCGTGTGGCTCAAGGCCAATCCCTGCGGCCCCATTATGAGTTTACCACGCTGAACAAGAGTGGCGATGAGATTGATCTGGAATTAACCGTCTCATATCTGGCCTATCGTGGCGGGCTGGCCACTCAGGGGATCATCCGCGATATTACCGAGCGCAAGCGGGTTGAGGCTGAGAAACGTCAGGCTTACCAACAAGCGCAGCAGTATGCGGTTGAGTTGGCCGAGAAAGTTAAAGAGGAACAACGCCAACGCGAAATAGCCACCATCCTGGCCGAAGTGGTCGCCTCGGTTAGCCTGACCTTTTCACCGGGAGAATTGCTGGACCATATCTTGCTCAAATTACAGCAACTCATTCCCTATGACTCAGCCACCATCTTTCTCATCAAGGACGATTATTTAATCATAGAAGCCGCTCGTGGTTTTGAGGTAGATGTCATCAGCCACCGTTACGCTTTGGCCGAAGATGTTCTTTTTCAAGAGATGCTGACCCAGAAAAGTTACATCTTGATTGGGGATACCCACGCCGATCATCGCTACCAGGCCCGGCCCGGATCGGAAAAAATCAGAGGCTGGATTGGCGCGCCGTTGTTGGTGGCCCAACAAATTATCGGCTATTTAGCTGTTGATCGCCACCTGCCCCACACCTTTGCCGAAGCCGATGCCAACCTGGTGCAAGCCTTTGCCCATCAAGTGGCTCAGGCTATTAACAACGCCCGCCTTTTTGCCGAGCTAAAAGATACCCAGGCTCAACTCATCCAGGGTGAGCGGCTGGCGGCCTTGGGGCAGATGGCGGCCACCATAGCCCATGAGCTGCGTAATCCCCTCATGGCCATTCAAATGGGGGTCGAATATTTACTGCGCGGTGTGCCTGAAACCGACCCGCGCCGGCAGGGCGCGGTTTTGATGCAGACCAGCATGGAGCGCATCAATCGTATCGTCGAGGACATCCTTTATGTCGTCCGCGCTCCTCAACCGACTCTAGCGCCGGGTTTCCTCCAAACCGTGATCGAGGCTGAAGTATCGCACTGGCAATTGCTTTTGACCACTAAAAAGATTGTGTGTCACCTGGAGTTTGCCCCTACCTTGCCTCCTTTGCTTTTGGACCCTGACCAAATGGCCCGTGTCTTTTCTAACCTTATCAGTAACAGCGTTGATGTTTTGTCGCCCGGTGGCGAAATATCTATCAGCGTGGCGTTGATGGGTCAAAATCAAGTTATTACCTTTGCCGATAATGGGCCGGGGATGCCGTTGGAACATTTATCCAGAATTTTTGAGCCTTTTTTCACTACAAAAACTAGGGGCACGGGCCTGGGTTTATACATTATCAAGCAAATTATCGAGTATCATGGGGGGAACATTACTGTTTGGAGCGAGGCGGGAGCGGGTACAAAGTTTACCATTAACCTGCCTCTCCCAGGAGATGCGTAAATGGCCGGCAGAATTTTGATTGTAGATGACGAAGAAGCCTTGCGTTTCTTTACAGCCGACGGTTTTACTCAAGCGGGTTGGTTGGTAGATGAGGCCGGCTCCGGGGAAACTGCTCTGGCCATGCTGGACAAAACCTCTTACGATGTCATGCTGCTCGATTTGCGGATGGTCGGGCTGGACGGACTGACGGTGATGCGTCAGGCCAAAGAACGCTGGCCCGAGCTAATGATTATTATTATGACTGCTTACGCCTCGATAGATTCGGCCATTGAGGCTGTGCGCCAGGGCGCGTTTGACTATTTACAGAAACCTTGCTCGGTTAGCGATATTATCGCTTGCGCCAATCGGGCCTTGGCCAAAAAAGCGGCGCTGGCTCAACAGCGCCAGCTAGTTCATGCGATAGAAACAAATTTGCCGTCTTCTGCTGAACCGCCTTCTGCTAATGTGGTCCACTCCGGGGCCTTGGTGATCGAGCTTGGCTCTCACGTTGTTTCATTGGCCGGCCGGCGTCTTTCCCTCACCCCTACGGAATACACCCTCCTGGAGATTTTAGCCCGGTCTCCTGGTCAACCTGTCTCGGTTAAAGAGCTAATCCTCACCGGTTTAGGCTACGATGCCAGCGACGCCCAGGCTCAAGAAACGCTCCGAGTTCATATCAGTCGCCTGCGGCGCAAACTAGGCTCCGATTACGTCCTCACGGCCCGCGGTGGTGGTTACGCCCTGGCCGACATCCCCCCCTTGCCTCTTAATAAATAGTAACTTTTTGTTACAAATCGTTATCATTTTTGCCCCTATTTCCATTAATATCTCGTAATGAACCTTAATAGATTGTTTGGTTCATGCTGCCTTTTTTGTGTTACGATATAACCAATCAAACAAACAAACAAACAAACAAACATATTCTTCATCAACAAAAACTTATTAAATTTATAAAAAAAAGGAGCTTATCATGTTTTCACATCTTTTCCGTATCCGTTACTTTGCTATGCTTGTCCTGATTATGATCTTCGCCAGCAGCGCCTATGCCTTTGCCGCCGCCAACGTGGTCCCCGAAAGCGGCGCTGGCGATGGCAGCAGCACCATCAGCGGCTACACTGTCAGCAACGTAAGCTACGCCCTGAACGCCGCCAACCCGGCCAATATTGAAACCGTCAGTTTTGACCTGGCCCCCACCGCGGGCGCCGGTCCGGCGACAAAGGTGAAAGTTCAACTGGTGACGGGCGGAACCTGGTTCAACTGCACCACCCCTGGCGCTTCCCTCGATTGGGATTGCAGCGTCGCCGGCGGGGTGACGGCCCTGGCCGCGAACAATCTGCGCGTGGTTGCGGCCCAGTAAACTACTGGAACTTTGGAAGGCTGGAGGATTGGTAAATATCCAGCCTGCCAGTAGGATTATTAAGTAGAAGGCGCGGCCACACCTTATAGGCCGCGCCTTTTTGGATAGTAAATTAGCAATGAAGCCTCACTCACGCCAGCCCAACCCACTTTTTGCCGCCATAGCCTTTGTGTTGCTAGGCATAGTCTGGGTTCTTTTTGCCCCCATCCAATTTGGCGGCCAGACAGCCTACGTCATTGTGTCGGGCAACAGCATGGAACCGGGCATGCACCGGGGGGATTTGGTGATTGTGCGCCAGGCCACCGACTACCAGATTGGCGATATTGTCACCTACCGCCATCCTGAGATTGGTCCGGTTATCCATCGCATCGTCGCCCAGGAGGACAGCCGCTTTGTTTTCAAAGGGGACAACAATGACTGGATTGACGCCTATCGGCCCGATCAAACTGAATTTATCGGCAAGTTTTGGCTTCAAATACCATCTGCTGGTAGAATCATAGAACAACTTCGGGCGCCCTGGTCAATGGCCTTCCTGGCAGCAGTGCTAGGGGTTATGGTCGTAACCTCGGTCAAAGGCGAGAAATCGCTACGCCAGGGTCGGCGACATGGCCGGAAAAACGCTCTAAAGGGGCAATCTTATTCGATGAGCCACCTCAGCCGCAATAAAGCAGACCTGCTCTTTGCCCTGGCTACCCTCACTTTGGCCTCACTGCTGCCGGCCTTGTTTGCCTTTACCCGCCCCCTGACCCGCACCCTCTATGATGACCTGACCTATCAACACAGTGGCGTGTTCAGCTACTCTGCCCCGGCTCCGCCCGGCATCTACGATACCGACGCCGTGCAGACGGGCGAGCCAATCTTCCGGCGGTTGATCACCCTGGTCACCGTGAATTTTGATTATCGCTTCGAGGCCGACCAGGCCGACAACCTGGCCGGAACCTACCGGCTTATGGCTGAAATTAGCAACAGCAGCGGCTGGAAGTGGGCCATCGAACTTCAGCCGGAGACAGCTTTCAGCGGCCCCACCTTCACCACCAGTAGCGTCGTTGACCTCTCCCGTGCGCAAGCGCTGATTGACAGCGTGGAACAGCAAACGGGACTGCCCCCGCAGCAATATACCCTCACCATTGCGCCGATGGTGGTCATCAGTGGCAGCCTGGCCGACCAATCCTTGCGAGACGCCTTTTCACCCCGCCTGGTTTTTCAACTTGATAACCTGCAAATGCAGCTTGTCTCGAACAGCAGCGGCACAGCCGATGCCGCCGATCCGCTCAAACCCTCGCAGCCGGGCTTGCTCAAACGCGCTCGTGAAGCGCCAAATACCCTTTCGCTCCTGGGCCTCACCCTCCAGGTCTCGACCGCTCGACAGGTGGCGGTGCTGGGTGGGGTACTCGCTCTGGCCGGCATGTTGGGCCTGGGGCTGCTGATGTTTCAGGCCGGGCACGGCGACGAAATCGCCCGCATCCAGGCCAAGTACGGCCCCTTATTGATTGCCGTCCGTAATAATGACCTGGCCGCCAGTGGCCGGGTCATCGAGGTTGCCAGCATAGATGACCTGGTAAAAATTGCCGAGCGGGATGGCCGCATGATCTTGCACCAGGCCGACGGCTCCAGCCATCACTACTTTATTCAGGATAACAACCTGACCTATCGCTATCAGGCTGGAATTTCAAGCCAGGGGAAGGATGAAGCCCAATGATAACCCGGCTTTTCTATCGCTTAACCTGGTTAGGTTTGCTGGTTCTCATTGTGGTCAGCGCCACCCTGGCCCTGGCGGCTACAAACACCGTGCCGGAAACCGGGGCCGATGAAACCATCCTCCCCATCACCGCTAATGATCTCAAACCGCCTGAATGTGCCGGCCTGAACCTGGTGGATGTCCGTTTAGGCGGCAGCAGTGGCGGTAACACTAACTCTTTGATTCTGGGTACGGCCGGCAACGACAACATTCGGGGCAGGGGTGGTTCAGATTGTATTCTGGGTGGCAGCGGCAATGACACGCTCGACGGAGATCAAAGCAACGACATAATCCTGGGCGGCGCCGGCGATGATACCCTCATTGGCGATAGGGGCAATGATACGCTTTACGGCGGCGCCGGCAACGACTTTCTCAATGGCGGCGCCGGTGCCGACGATTGTTATGGTCAAGGCGGGACCGACACCTTCCACAATTCCTGCGAGACCCAGGTGCAATAGGAGAAATTAACATGGGCAAAAACGCTCTGCCTCAACCGCTTGAGAAGTGCATGGATGTTCATTACTCCCCCCCAGCCTCGATCCATTGTCCCACTACCAGCACCCACATACAGGGCCGTGAGCAGACAAGTTTTTTGATACCGGGTGGAGAAGTAAACTGGTGGCATTGCTCGGTGTGCCAGGGCTGGCATGTTTTAATTGTGGACACCGCAGAAAAAAGTTAGGAACTGGAAGCTGTGGATCAATCAAGGAATGCGGGAGCAGTGGGTTGGCAGGCGCTCCTGTGGGGCGGCCTCATTGCTCTGATTATAGGGGGTCTGGCTTACACCCTTTGGCCGGAGGCTGTATCTCCAGCCTCACCTTCAGCCTCGACCCCGGTAGTTACCCTGCCGACCCCGACGCAAACCCCGGAACCAACGCCTAAACCCCTGCCTCTGGCCGCTTTACCCACTCCAACGGCCTCTGGCTCAACGCCCAATATGGCTGTTGTCTCTAAACCATCTGCTGACAGCGTTACCTTTACCTTAACTCCAGCAGCCGAGAGCGCCGGCTGGGCCTCCAGCCTGGACGGACGAAGCCACTTTAACGTCCCTAACCTGCACGCCGGCTTCTTTAAGGGACACGTCTACTACGGCGCAATCCAATTTGACCTCTCTACCGTACCCTCCGATTCAATTCTAACCTACGCCACCCTGCAATTGACCGGCCTTGATGAACAAAACCTGAGCGCCACAGATGGCAGTTGGCAGCTAAACCTGCTCGATCCGGCCATTGACGCCCTTTGGCCTGAGTTAACCTATGAGAGGCTCCATGAAGCCGCGGTTGAGATAACCCTCTCGCCCACTCTGACCCCGGCCGACCTGGGCCGGAACAAGGTTAACCTTTTCTCCTTCGACCCGGCCCAACTGGCCGTCTTGCAGCAGCACTTGGCGCGGGGCCAGGTCTCCTTTCGGCTGGATGGCCCCACCTCAGCCGGCGACAACCTTTTTACCTGGGATAGCGGCTACCACGGCGAAGACGAAGCGGGCCTCAAGCCGGTGCTGCAACTTGTGGCTGTTTTGCCCGCTGTGCCCGGCTACGTGGTCGTCACCAGCACCCCAACGCCGGAGAATATCATCACGGCGGCGGCGCAGGCCCTCAGCGCCACCCAAATAGCCCAGACAATCGGCACATACACACCTGTTCCGACTAATTGGGTCACACCGGTCATCGTCACCCCTCAACCAACCCCGGCCAACGCGGCCACAGCGGCTTATCAAGTGGCGCTTGCCACCGCTGAGGCCATCCTCAGTCCTACCCCGGTTAGCGTCTGGACTGCCACCGCCACGCCGATTTTTATTCTCTTGGAAGGCGAGATTGCTACACCCTGGGCTACGGTCAGCCCTACGGCTACCCCGCAGCCTATCCCAACCGTGTTGATAGGTAAAATTGCCTTTCTCTCCAACCGCTCCGGCGGCGACAAACCTCTGTCAGACCCGTTGGTTTATGTGATAGACCCCGATGGCAGCAATTTGGCTGTGTTGACCGACCGGACCAGCTATGACACGGCTATCGCTCGCGACAGCTACTCCGCCGACCAACGCTTTCGGGCCTTTGTGAAGGATGCCGATGTCTGGTCGCCACAGATAAAGCCGGCTCTCTTCTTTTACGATTACCTTTACAACGCGGAAGAACAGATCACTCTCTTTGGGGCCGGCATTGCTTATGACCCGGTCTGGTCGCCCACGCGGGAGCAGATTGCCTTTGTCTCCAACGACAGCGGCAACGATGAGATCTGGGTGATCAATCGTGACGGCAGCGGGGCGCTCCAATTGACCAGAGACCCTTACAGTTGGTGGGACAAACGCCCCTCCTGGTCGCCGGATGGGTCACAGCTTGTCTTCTGGTCCAATCGTACCGGACATCGGCAAATTTGGGTCATGAACGCCGATGGCAGCAATCTGTACAGCCTCAGCCGCACCGGTTACGATGACTGGGATCCGGTGTGGATCAAATATAGCGATCCAGGGCGCGACCCAGTTCCGAACCTGACTAAATGACCGGGGACCAGAGACCGAAGACCGGCATCTCCAATTCCCGGTCTCCGGTCTTCCGTCCCCGGTCGTGATTACTGGCTGGCCAGTGGCTCGCAGCCAAAATCGGGGCGGCAGAGGGGGGGACGGTCGGCGCAGGTGGTGTTGAGGCGCATGCCCAGGTAGGGCGAAGGGTCAATGGTGTTGGCAATGTCGGTCTCGTTGAGAAATTTGCCGTTACCATCGTCGAGGACAATGCTAAAGTGGAGATGGGTGTCAATGGGCCGCCACGATTGGCCGTTGTAATCGCCCTGATAGCCCAGCAGCGTCCCCTGCTTCACCGGCAGTTCAACCGTGCCGGGCGGAATCTGGTCAATCACGTAGCTTCGACCTGAGCTATCCCCCATATGGGTATAATACGTCCAAATCTGGCGGCCCGGAACCAACGGGTCTTCAGGATGGCGGATAATCACCGCGCTGACCCATTCCGGCAGGCGGGTCACATAACCATCATAGGCGGCATATACCGGGGTGATGCCGTTGCCTTCCAGCCCAAAAATATCCAGGCCGGAGTGGTTAACCGTGCCCAAAATGCTGTCGCCGTAAAGGATACCCACCCAACCGGCAGTGGGCATAATAAACGGTGCGGCGGAGCACTGGGCCAGACCGGTGGCGCGGGGCAGGTCCACGCTGTCGGGGTCTTGCCGGTGCTGAAAGTAATCAACCAGCCCTTTTTCGCGCAGCCGGGGGTAGGAGTAGAGGTACACAAACCCCACGCACAGTAGCAGCATGACGATGACGGCCAAAAACCACTTAATAAAATCTTTCATGGGGAAGATTTTACAAGTCTCAGTAAATCCAAGTTTGAGGAGACAGCACGCCTCGTGCGGCTCCGTTCGGCACGTGGGCGTACCCGCTTCGCGTGCTCGAAAAATGAACCTACTGAGTCTACCCAATACTTTATGTATATCTGGTAGTGTACTTGTTTTTGCAGCGGCGTCAACCCTAGCCTATTATCCCCAAAAGCCCCTGCCAGCCCCAAAAAGCAGCCATACCCAGCACAATGGTCAATAACAGGTTTTGACTGAACCAACTGATGCCAAAAGCCGCTACTGCGCCCACCAGGTAAGCATTGGTGTAGCTGAGATTCACCCCCTCGCCGGTGGGAATCAGCACCGCCGGCACGATGATGGCGGTAAGCACGGCCGGCGGCACGTAGCGCAGGGCGTTGACCAGCCCAGCCGGGAATTCAAATCGCCCGGCCACCAAAAACATCGAATAGCGAATGGCAAAGGTAACCAAAGCCATGCCTACTATGAGATAGACTTCATTCATCACGACCTGACCTTGGCCAGCGCTCTGACCGGAAACGTACCGACCCCTTTGAACTTGGGCGGAAGGGCGCTAAACGTGAAACCCTCATCGGGAACCTGGTCAAGATTACATAAATGCTCCACAATCAGAATCTCAGCACCCAACAGAGTCGAGTGGACCGGCCTGGACTTGCCCTGGGTGTTGTCAATATTCATCGAGTCAATCCCGACCAATTTCACCCCGCACTTTTGCAAATACTCGGCGGCCTCCCCGGTCAGGTAGGGATGATTTTCAAAATAGCGCTCGGTATTCCAATGGTCGGCCCAGCCGGTGTGGACCAACACAGCCCGGCCTCTGATTTCTTTATCTTTGAAGAACTCCGGCCCAATCGCCAGATTTTGGCGATAATCGGCCCGGATGACCAACCCTTCCAAATCGGCCAATTTATCCAGGCCAATTTGGGAGAGGTCCTTGCCGTGTTCGTAGCGGTGAAACGGGCAATCCAGATAAGTGCCTGTATTCGCTACCATCTCAATCTTGCCGATTTGGAACTCCGTGCCGGGTTCGTAAATTTCTCTCGACTTCTCCCGGCTCAGGTAATCACAAATAATGGGCGCGGGTAAGCCTTTATACGTCACCAGGCCATGTTCGATGACATGGCTCAAATCCACCAGATTCGTGCGCCCGGTTGACTGATTGATAGGCCGGCGTTTGTGCTTCTCGACCAGGATTTCCTTGTTCAAAATACGCACTGCGCCGACCATCAGCAAGCGCATATCGTTAACCAGGTAATCGGCCAGAGCTTGGTCGCTAATATCGTCGCCAACAATATCCAGCCGAAAATCCTGGCCCTGAATGCCTCCGCCGTTAGTAAAATCAATTTCAAAATCGAATTTAACGCGCTTGTCCATTGGACCTCCTGAAAAATAAAGAGGCGATGACTCGTGAGGCGAAGAGGCGTGAGGCGATAAACAGGTTTTTTTCGCGTCCTCGCGTCATCGCCTCATCTTTTCTGCCACCATCCCGGCAACAATCCCCGCCACCGCCGCCACAATCAAGCCCAGTTTATTCGGCATAGGATAGGCCAGCACCGCCACCACCCCGGAGACAACTACCGCCGCCAGCATGGGCCGGCTCTTGAGATAAGGCACAACCATGCCCAAAAATGTCACCGGCATGGCAAAATCCAACCCCCAGGCTGCGGCGTCAGGGATAAGCTGGCCTACGGTCAGCCCCAGCCAGGTGCAAAGCTGCCAATTGGCATACATAAAGATGGCCGACCCCAGCCAATACCAATGTTTGTGAGGTGAGGCGTCGCCCCGATTGTAACGATTGGCGGCGATAACAAACGTTTCGTCGGTGAGCCAGAAGGCCAGCGGGATTTGCCACCCTGCCGAGAGGTGCTTAACTTGAGGGGCCAGGGTAGCCGAATAAAGCGCATGGCGCAAATTGACCACAAACGTGGTCAACACGATAAAAGGCCAGCTTGTGGCTGCGGCAATCAAGCCCAATGCGATAAATTGAGACGACCCGGCAAAAACAAAAGCTGACATCGCGGCTGTACCGGCAAAAGACAGCCCGCTGCCGGCTGCCAGTGTGCCAAAGATAATCCCGAAGGGGATAGCCCCGACAACCAGAGGGAAGGTATCTCTGGCCCCGGCCCAAAATTCGGCGCGGGGAGAGGTAGCAGTGTTTGGTTTTGAGCGAGCCATGCTTTGCGTTATCATTTGTTCCGACCCTTATTTGTGTAAATTTAAATCCGTTTCAGCATAGCAAACTCAAGCCGATTTGTCTTGTATATTCTTGCGGTAGAGCCAATATTGCATTTTTGCTGTCAGGCTGCATCTAACCATTAAACCAGAAATTAGCCGGTTTGAACATATCCAATCCGGCTAATTTGGGGAGTCCAATTGGTTTAACAGACCGGAGGAGTAACCCTGGTCACTCCTATAAAATAAGGGCCATGTCACTGCGAGCCGCAGGCGAAGCAGTCTCCTACCCCGGAGAGGGGGATTGCTTCGGCCTACGGCCTCGCAATGACACTTTCATCATTGGTGGCGTACCACAGGTTCGTGAACACTCTTATGAAACCGCATCCAAAAACCGATAGTAGGCCGCTGCCAGGGGTAAAAACCAGGGCTTGCCGCGATAAAAGAAATACGTTTGATGGGGAATATCGGCAAAGGGGCTGCGCGAGATACGCCCGGAGATGAGGCTGGCGACCTCCTGGCCCAGGTAGCCCGACATGGCCACGCCATGCCCGCCGTAACCAAAGGCGTAGTAAATGCCGTCAACCCGGCCGATGTGCGGGGCCAAATCAAAGGTGATGCCCAGCCGTCCGGTCCAGCTATGAGTGACGGGAAAGCCGCGCAATTGGGGAAAAATATGGGTCATCGTCTCATAAAGGTTGTGGGCGCTTTCGACCAAATCCAGATTGGGTGAGAGGTTGTTGCGCCCGCCCATAGACATGCGGCCATCGGGGGTTAAGCGGAAGTAGTTGAGAAACCACTTGGTGCTGTACATCACCCGGTTTTTGGGGCTGAGTTCCCGCTGTAACTCCGGCGAAAGTGGTTCGGTGGTAATCATATAACTGCCCACCGGAAAGACCCGCCGCTGAATCTGGGGAACCAGCGGGCCGGTGTAACCGTTGGTTGCCAGCAGGATTTCGCCGGCTTTGAGTGGTCCTTTATTGGTCGTCAATTCAAAATCGCCGCCTGTGGCCGGGCGACGAATGGCCCGGACTTCGGTGCGCTCGCACAATTTGGCCCCGGCGCGGGCTGTGGCGCAAGCCAGGCCGTAAACATATTTGGCCGGGTGCAGGCCGCCGCCCAGATGCTCAACCAACCCGCCGGGAAACACATCCGAGCCGATTTCGTCGCGGATGCGTTCCGGCGGGACCAACTCCAGCTCGTGGAAGTCCACCTCGCGGGCCATCCATTCCATCTCTTCGGCCATGTGCTGGTAATGAGAAGGACGGTAGGCCAGGGCAATCCCGCCTGCGCCGGTGTAATCGCAGTCAATCCCTTCCTCGGTCAGGGTTTGCTCCAGGTGGCGCACCGCCGCCACCGACGCCTGCCACAACTCCCGGCCCAACTCTGGGCCGTACATTTTGAAAGCTTTGCGAATGTTCAGCTTCAAGCCCGGCGCAACCTGCCCTCCGTTAACCGAACTGGCTCCCCCGCCGATTTCTCGCTGTTCCAATACTGCTACACTGGCTCCACCCTTAGCCAGCGTCCGCGCCGCCGACAGGCCGGTGTAGCCGCCGCCCACAATTGCCACATCCACCCGCTCCGGCAGAGGGGAAATCGGCAAATCCGCCGGGCGGGGGAAGTTATCAGTCCAGAAGGAAGTAGTTTTCATGATGATCCTTAATCCTATTTGTGAGGTCCTAAAAAGCGATCTCCGTTGAAGTGAATCAGATGATCTGGAATTTCAGCCAACCAGACTTTTGTCTCCCAGGCAATCTCGGTCAGAAAACTCTTAAAAGTGACAAAATCAGGAAAAGCGCTTATATATTCCAACCACTCTGCTGAACCATAGTGGTGGATGGTGCGAATGGCTGCGTCGGATAAGGCATAATGAGCGCCTGGGCTGTTAGTTGCCAGGGTGGGATCATCTGGATTCCGAAAGATCAGCCCGGCCTGCTCGAATTGGTGAAGCGCCTGACGCCGGATAGTTTCGCGGGTGTTTTCGGCATATTCGCGGCCATAACGTGCTTTAATTTCAGTGAGCATATCGTGAACGCGAAGACTCTGCCGTTTAGCTTCGGACCAGGGTGTCTCTTCTGAAAGTTGAGCCAGGACAAGCAAGGTTAAAGCCCATATTTCATTTTGCTGCGCTGGCGGCAACCCTAGCACCTTTAAGATTTCTTGAGCCTCTTGTATTTTGCCCATAATAATTCGAGTCTCCCTTATCAGTGGAAAATCTGCCGGTAAATAGTTAGCCTCATGCAGCGCGGAAAAGACGGTAGGTTCAATATCCACCGGGCCATTGCTTTTACTCCCACCAAGAACCTCCCGCCCGATTTGTTTAATTAGTTCCAGAGGAGGCAAGGGCAAGACGCGCAGTTCAGCCGCGTTAACTTGAGTATTGCCGTTTACAATTCGGAAATAGCGATCAATCAAAGCACTATTCAAAAGAGTTGATAGTCCAACCGCTTCTTCCGTTTCCAGGCCACCCTGTTTTTTGTAAATATAGTTCAGGTGATTTTCTAAGCCAATCCAGGTATAACTGAGCGATGACAGCGCAAGCCAGTACCCCTGAACCTATGGCCGGGTCCAATATTCTATCCCCCGACCGGATAGGACCAAGCTGTCTGGTCATAAAACGAGCGACCGGGGCCGGGGTAAAAAATTGCCCGCTTTGCTTGCGACTTGCTTCAGATCGTCCCGCTAAAACACGCTGGCCAAGCTCAAGGCTATAACTTACAAGGTCTGGGATTTTTATTCTCATAAGAATTACAGTGAAAAATTATACTCTCAACCCACCTCAACAGGCGAATGAACATGGTCAATTGATTGACAGGCCAAATTGATAGTGGCATAATCAGCGTTAAAAGCAGCATATTGCCTTTTAGTCGAAAATAGCAGAGATATGCAAATTCAAATTAAATCGCTGGAAGTTAAGAATTGCGGTCCCTTGCGTGATGTTATAATTGATTTTACAACAAATAACACTCCACGTCCGGTCACTATCCTTGGTGGAGCTAATGGCAGTGGCAAGACGACCGTTCTGGAACTGATTTTTGCTCTGACTCGCCTGTTAGCCTATAAAGATATTCCGTCTGATTGGTCTCAACACGAGGGCATGCATATCCTGACCCGCGCCAAAGAAGCTCGTCTAAATTTGTCGGTTGACAATAGAAATTTAACCATTTCCTATGGTCAATTAATTCCATCTAATCAAGGAGAAAGTATCAGTTTTGTTTTTAGCTTTGGTAATGAAGAACTTATTGAATATGGGGACAGAGCTTATCAAATTCGTGGGTTGATGGATGAACAAAAAGAGGAAAAAGTAGGAGATGTAACCTCTAATAAAGATTCTACTTACTTACCATCTATCCTTTATTTTCCTGACTATCGGCGGCTTCAATCAATCGAGGGCCGGCAAATAACCCGAGAAGACGTACTATATCAATGGACTTATCGGTACGATATAGTACGCTCATTTGAAGGGTCGCTTGATAGTTATCTGGTTTGGCTTGATTATGCCCACCCTGAGTCATTTGCTGAGGTCAAACAATTTCTAAATCAAACCGTATTAGTTGGTAAAGCCATTGAGGGAGTGAACCGTCCGGAACTGGCTACCATGATCAAACTCGCCGATGGGCAAACCCACCGGCTGGATGAATTAAGTTCCGGCGAGCAAAACCTGTTGATTATTATGCTCGAACTTCGGCGGCGGTTGTTGCCGGGTAGTATTGTGTTGATTGATGAAATCGAAAATAGCCTGCATCCAGCTTTCCAACATCTCCTGGCCGAAGCCCTACTCAAGCTACAGCAACAGGTGCCTTTCCAACTCATTGTTACTACTCATGCGCCAAGCTTTTTGGATGCCTTCGGCGCAGAGTCGGCTCTTTTGTTAACGGAGTTTTAGTGTGTCTACTCGCATTATCAGGCCCCTCTTGCCCGATAATTTGACCAGGCTGCTTTTTGATTTGGGATCACGCAAACTTGTCTTGGTTGAAGGTGATGATGATGTTGAGGTTTTCCGAATATGGTACCGTGATCGATTGAGTCAGGTCGAATTTTATCCGGCAGAAGGGTATTCTCGCGTCGAGGCATTTCTAAATGAAATACTAGATAACAGCAGCACCAAACAAGCTTATGCCCTTATTGATCGTGATTTCCGAAACGAGACTGAAGTTGAAGCCCCATTAACTGACCCAGAAGCCCATCTCTTTATCTTGCGCCGCTATGCGTTAGAGAATTACCTGCTAGAACCGATCGCTGTATTTGAAGAGTTACGTACCTATTATGGCGAAAACTTTGCTATTGTTGATAGCCAAGCTATGGAAGAGAGTTTACTAAATCTTTGTAATCAACTCAAACCTATCATAGCTGCAAATTGGATATTTTGGGATGAGAATACCACTGGAGATATTAATAGCATCAGATATTTCGATAACAGTTTTCCAACAGATGATCGAACCTTATTGATTCGCGAGACAGCCAGGCGATTGCAGTGTTTAGAGGCAGAAGCGGAGCAAAAGATTGTAGTAAAAGAAGCGATTCTCAATCAAATATTGGTAAATCTAAATTCAGCATACACTCGTGTAGATGGAAAACGATTGCAAGCGCGGTTATTCAGAGAATACAGAATTAATACAACCGAGAAACACTTCCGACGATTATTAGCCAGAACTGTCAGACAAATTGGACTCCATCATGATATTAGAACTATTGTGGAGGAGCGTATACTTGGTCAGAATCTCGGAGAATAGTGGCTACAGTGGAGAAAGCCGGGTTTACGGCTCAACGCCAACCCCACTGGGGCTTTATTTTTTTTGCTATTTTTATCGTGGCCGTCCTGGCCTCCGGCTATTTTGCCTTTCAATTGCGCCGCAGCGCCTCTTCCCCTCCCGCTAACTTCCTCGCCGCCGACAAAGGCTATGGCGTCACCCTTGACCTGACCCAATACGATGATGCTACCCTGGCCGATACACTAGCAACATTGGATCGTAGCGGCCTCACCTGGCTGCGCCAACCCCTCCTTTGGGCTGACATCGAGCCAAGCCCTGGTCAATTCGACTGGCCGAAGCTGGATCGTGTTGTAGGACAAGCTAACAGCTTGTCCCCCCAAACAAAACTCATCGCCGTGCTTCACACCACCCCTGCCTGGGCCAGACCCGCCGATACCCCACCCACCACACCCCCCACCGAAGTCAGCGATTTTGGCCGCTTTGCCCGCGCCGTAGCCACTCGCTACGGCGACAGTATTGACTACTACCAAATCTGGCACGAACCCAACCTCAGCGCCAACTGGGGCAACGCCTTTGTTGACCCCGGCGCTTACGCCGATTTATTACGCGAGGCGGCTGTCAACATCCGCGCTGCCGACCCGCAGGCGGTCATCCTGACTGCCGCCCTGGCCCCCACCCTGGAAAACGGCCCGCTCAACCTCAACGAGTTGGCTTACCTCGACCAACTTTACCAGGCCAAAGCCAACCGCTGGTTTGATGTGGTTGCCGGGCAGGCTTACGGCTTTGACGCTGAGGCCAGCGACCCGACTCGGCCCGACGCCCTCAACTTTCGTCGCCTTGAATTATTACGCCAAGTGATGCTGGCTCATAGCGATGCCAACACTCCCATCTGGGCCACGGCCTTTGGCTGGAACGCCCTGCCCGCCGATTGGTCCGGCCAGCCTTCGCCCTGGCAAAGTGATACCGCCGAGGTTCAGGCACAGCGCACCGCCACAGCTATCGCCCAGGCCCGGCGCGAATGGCCCTGGCTGGGGCCGCTGCTGGCCATCCGCTGGGACTCCACCGGCCTGCCTGCCGACGACCCGGCTCGCGGCTTTGCCATCCAGGAAACTGCTCCTATTTTAGCCGCCTTCCAAATTGCGGCCAGTCTCCCCCCTACTGCCACCAGCGGGCGCTATCCCGCCGACCACCCCAGCGGCCACTACAGTGAGGGCTGGCGTTTTGCCTCAGCCACCGCCGACATTCCCCGCGATGAGCCGCGCACGCTGACCATTCCCTTTGCAGGGACACGCCTCGATTTGACGGTCAATCGTGGCCCATTTCGCGGCTATTTGTGGGTCACAATTGACGACCAACCGGCCAACGCCCTGCCCCAAGACGACCAGGGGCGCAGCTACGTGGTCCTGTACGACCCTCTGCGGGAAAGCGCCGCCGTCACCCTGGCTCGCCATCTGCCGCCCGGCCCGCATGAAGCCGTTATCGAGGCCGAAGGAGGCTGGGGACAGTGGGCTATCGGTGGTTGGACAGTTTACAATGAGGTTGATACCCGACCGGCCCAAACCGGTTTAACCATCGCCGGTCTGCTCGCCGGGTTGAGCGGCCTGGTTTGCCTGGGCTGGCTAATTCGCGCCCCTGGTGCTGTGGCCCGGCTTGCCTGGGCCTGGGCTGAAATCCTGGTAGCCCTATACGCCATCCTGGGCGAGCGCGGCCAAATCATTGCCACCTTCGGCCTGGCGATTGCCTTTTATCTCACTCCTGGCTGGGGCGCTGTCGTTCTGTTACTCCTGCTGGTATTAGCCCTTTTAGTGCGGCCCGACCTCGGCCTGGCGCTGATTACCTTTAGCCTCTCTTTCTTTCAGGCTTACAAACCATTACCCTTCGGCAGCGTCTCCCCTGTCGAACTGGCCCTGGCCTTGACCCTCGCCGGCTTCATCTTTCGCGGCCTTCTTTCTTGGGGCCGGATTCTATACGCTCCAGAAAGTTCGTCGTCAGACCGTTTATCACGCATCAGAGCCGAAGGCCCCCTAGTGGCGCATCACGCATCACGCATCACGTTTCATTCCACCGACTTTGCCGCCCTGACCCTCGTCGTCCTCGCCTTTGCCTCAACCCTCGCCGCCGAAAACTTCGGCGTCAGCATGCGCGAGTGGCGAGTCCTGGTTTTGGAGTCGGTTATCTTTTATTTTCTGGTCCGGCTCGGCCTGGATTTCAGTCCGACCGCCGACCGCCGACCCATTCGACAGGCTCAGGGCAAGCCGCCGACCGCCAAAGCTTCTCCTCCCCAACCCCCAACCCCCAACCCCCAACCCCCACCTTGGGCCTGGCGGCTAATTGATGCCTTCGTCGCCGGGGCCACGCTGCAAGCCCTGATTGCCTTGTACCTCTACTTTTTCACCGACCAATCCATCACCGCCGAGGGCGTCCGCCGGGCGTTGGGGCTGGCTTACGGCTCGCCCAATAACCTCTCCCTTTTCCTCGACCGGGCCTGGCCGATTCTGCTGGCAGTAACTTTCTGGCCTCGGCAGTTAAGAACGATACCTGGGAACTCAGGGGAACTCAGGGGAACTCAGGGGAACTTAGCATTTCCCTCCATTCCTACAAGTTCCTCTGAGTTCCCTTCTTCTCGCCGCTGGTTGTATGGCGCAGGATTGTTGATTGTCAGCGTGGCGCTTTATTTCACCTTTTCCAAAGGGGCGTTGTTATTGGGGCTGCCGGCTGGGGCGCTGGCGATGGCCCTGTTCTACGTGGGGCGCAGCCAGGCCGGGCGGCAATGGCGACCCGTTCTGCTGGCGACCCTGGCCGGGCTGATTGTGCTGGCCCTGGCCCTCATTCCCCTCAGCCAGACCGAGCGCTTCCGCACCACCTTTGATTTCAACCAGGGCAGCACCGGCTTTTTCCGGCTGAAATTATGGCAAGCCTCGCTGACTATGCTGGCCGATCACTGGCCGCTGGGCGTCGGGCTGGATAATTTTTTGTACCAGTATCGCACCCGCTACATTCTGCCCGACGCCTGGCAGGAACCCAATTTGAGCCATCCGCACAATTTGATTTTGGATTTTGGGACACGCTTGGGCATTGGGGGGATAGCGCTGTTATTGTGGTTGCAAATCGCTTTCTGGCGCAACGCCTGGCGGCTGTATCAGCGGTCGCCGGGGCCGCTGGTTTTGGGATTGATGGGGAGTATGGTTGTCTTTTTGGCGCACGGTCTGGTGGATAACTCTTATTTTTTGGTGGATTTGGCTTTCGCCTTCTTTTTGACCGTAGGGGTTGTCCAAGGGTTAATGATTAAGCAAGATTAGTCTCAGTGGATCCAAATTTGAGGAGCCAGCACGCCCACGTGCGGCGGTGTTTCGGCACGTGGGCGTGCCTCACTCCTCGGAAAATTGGATCTACTGAGTCTACCACGTTAACCCCATTTTCTCGCTTTACAATATTTCCATTATGTGTCAGAATTAGAGCTAACCTGCTGATTGACCGACAGATTGAATATTTCACCGCAGAGGACGCCGAAAACGCAGAGCTTTTTTATAAATCTCTCGGCGGACTCTGCGCCCTCGGCGGTTAATTTGAGCCACAAGGTTAAATTAGTCAGTCAACCAGGCTAACCTGTCTTGAAATACTCCCTCATGGAAATATTATATGCTTATCCTGAATCGTTGCTCATTCCTGATCCAATCCCTCACCCTTTTCCTGGGCACGGTCCTTTTGGCTGCCTGCGCCACCAGCCCCGGCGGGCTGCTGCGTCCCAACGGCGTCGTCGTGGCCCCGGATGGCAGCCTGTATGTGATGGACCGGGGCAATTATCGGATTGTTCATCTGTCGGCCACCGGCCAATGGCTTGGCGCCTTCGGCCAACTGGGGACGGAACCCGGCCATATTTACTCCGGCTGGGATATTGATCTCGACACGGCCGGGAATATCTACATTTGCAACCAGGTTCGGGCCGAAGAAGGCGCATCTCACTTTCGGGATGGCCTGGAAGTTTTTTCCTCCACCGGCCAATTTTGGCGCACCATCGGCGCGCAAACCTATGCTTACGACGATGAACAGATCAATGCGCCCTACGGCCTGGATATAGACGAGCAGGGCCGGGTTTACGTGGCCGATTTCGACGGTGACGCCGTCCGGGTCTTTTCGGCGCAGGGTGAACTGCTGGCCCGTCTCGACGGCGACGCCCACCAATTTGGAGACCCCACCGACGTAGCCGTAGATGACCAGCGCCAACTGCTCTACATTGCCGACCCTTTTAAAAGCCAGGTTCACCAGTTCAGCCTCAGCCTGACCGAGACAGGCCAACTCACCGCCACCCACCAGTTGAGCCTGGGCGGGTATGGCCGGGAACCCGGCCAATTCGCCTACCTGCAAAACCTGGTGGTAGATGACGCCAGCGGCCGGCTTTATGTGAGCGACATGGCCAACCGCCGCATCCAGGTTTTTGACAGTGAAGGGCAATATGTCACTCAGTTAGCCGCCCCCGGCAATTGGCAGGCCATGGGGCTAGACCTGGGGCCGGATGGGGCCATCTATGCCGCCGACGCCTTTAACAACGTCATCTGGATTTTTGAGCCGGACGGCCGCGTGCGCCAACGGGTCGAGGCGCAGTCATGAAACTTCGCCTGCCTCTTTTTATTAAAATAATGCTGCCGATTGTCGTCTTGATCCTACTGGCGGTAAGCCTGACCGGTTATCGGGTCTACCAGGCCAGCACCATGCGCTGGCAAACGGAAATGGATACGCGCCTGGAACGCGTGGCGACGCTCCTGGCCGGGACCATTAACATTGAAACCTTAGCATCGGTGCGCCAACCGGCCGACATTGACAGCCCGGCTTATCGTCAGGTGGCCGACCAGCTTGAGCAGGCCGTTACCGCCGCTAATCTGGCCTGGGTGGGTATTTACTACCGCGAGGGCGATTATTTTTACTACTGGGTTGACCAGGATTACTCCGGCGTGGGCTATCCTTTTTTCTATGCCACGCCGGAACATTTTGCCGCTTATGACGACCGGCAGCCCCGTCATGTGCAGTACACCGACGAGTTTGGTTCTTACTACGGCTTTGTGGCTCCGATTATTGTTGATGGCCGAACAGTGGCCCTGGTCGAAGCCCTGGTAGATTTGGAGTCGCGCAATCTGGTTCAGCAAGACACGTTGGCCCGGGTTTGGCCGATCCTGCTGGGCGGCGGCGTCGTGGCGGCCCTGCTGTCGTTGCTTATTACCGTTGTCGCGGTCAACCGGCCCTTGCGCCAGTTACAGCAGGGCGCTCTGGCCCTGGCTGGCGGCCAGTTCGGCCATAAGATTCAGTTACGGGCCTGGGTCAAAGATGAACTTCACGAAGTGGCCGACACTTTCAACCAGATGTCCGGCCAATTGGAACGGCTGTACCGGGAACAGGCCGAACGGGAGCGCATCCGGCGCGAAATCGAAATTGCCCGCACCGTGCAGCAGGCCCTTTTTCCAACCCAAATACCGCAGGTGCGCGGGCTGGAAATTGCCGCCTTTTGCCGCCCGCACCGCGAGACATCGGGCGATTTTTATGATTTGTTGGCTCTGGAGGGAGGGCAGTTGGGCGTGGTCATTGGCGATGTGTCGGGCAAGAGCATTCCGGCAGCGCTGGTGATGGTGGCCGCCCAAAGCACCCTGCGCGCCGAAGCTTATACCCATCATTCTCCGGCCCAGGTGTTGGATCAATCCAATGTTTTGCTGCAACGGAATATGCCGCGCGGTATGTTTGTAGCGGCCAGTTACGCCCGCCTCGACGCCTGGTCGGGCGAAATGGTTTGGGCCAATGCCGGGCAGATTTATCCGGTCTTGCTGCATCGCGTGCGCCCGGCCGACCCCCAGGCTTATCCCCGTTACCTGGAGGCCACCGGCGCAGCCTTTCCCCTGGGCTTGAATGCGGCCATCAACTACGACGACCAGCCGCTCAAGCTGATTCCCGGCGATACGGTGCTGTTTTACACGGATGGGGTGATTGAAGCCATGAATCCGGCCCATGAGCTTTACGGCTTTGAACGGCTGGAGAGCCTGGTTCGCTCCTTAGCCGACGATTTGTCGCCCCAGGCCTTGATCGAAGCTGTCCTGGCCGACGTGGCTGCTTTTGTCGGCCCTGCTGAACAGCATGATGATATAACGCTGGTAGCGGTCAAATTGAGCAGTGATGAGTCAGCTTGAGACTAAAAGCGCCTCTGTCAACGCGCAATATTGCAACAAACCGGGTGATTGATAAGGATACTGATGAAACCTAATCCATCTTTTCAGCATCAATCAAATGAGTTTTGGGCTTTGGTCAAATACGCCTCCGAGTCGCTTGGCTATTCGAGCCGGTCAATCAAAACTTCCGACAATAGTTTGAGACGATACCATCAATCAGAGATACTGGCTCTGGCCCGTCCATTTACGATAGCAGATGATATCGAGACGGTGGTAGAATATCTTAACTACCGGGCCGAACTCATTGAAATTTATGTGCGACCCTTACTAATGGATCGAGAAAAGGCTCAAGAAATTTTTACCAGTCTCCGCAACAGTTATACACCGAGCTGTCATTTACCCATGAATAAGCAAAAAGGGGAAAAGCAACATTACAGTTACTTTACCTGCATCATCAATATGCTCACAGAACTGAATTTGGGGGGAAGAAGTTTTAACGATAACCCTAAAAACCTGAGCCTGATAACCAATGCCGAAAGTAGACTGGTTAAAACTTTATCACGCAGAATAGATGGAGCTTACCCAAGCATCTTAAATCCAATAGCAATTTGGGAAGTGAAAGAATACTACGGTACAACTACTTTTGGCAGCCGGGTCGCAGATGGCGTTTATGAAACCTTGCTGGACGGTTATGAGATATTAGAGGCCGAAGAATTTAGCGGCAGAAGGGTTGAGCATTACCTACTTGTTGATGACTGGTTTACCTGGTGGATAAAAGGAAAATCGTATCTGTGCAGGCTTGTAGATATGGTTCACGCCGGTTTTGTAGATGAGGTGATATTTGGTGAAGAAGTCCTTACCAGATGGCCCGAAATTGTGAGAAAGTGGCCTTAAACGGATAACCTACCAGGATAGCAACAGCCTTTCGTGAATATCCTCTCCGATCATTTCTCTGCCCTCATTTTGAAATCTTTTTAACATTGAACTTCCACCACTCAAATACACTTCTCTTTCAAAAAGTCCCGGCGGTATTTCTAATTTAATAGTTTTCGTCCCGGATTTTTTCTTGCCATCAATGGACAGAGCAACTTTTACCCCCTTACTTTTGCATTGTTGAATTTGCGCAATGAGTTCGGCAAAATCAAAGCTCTGCGCTCCATACAAAATTGATTGAGAATCAATATACGGAGGATCACAATATACCAAATCCCCTTCTCTAGCCATAGAAATTGTTTCTGTAAATGGTTTATTCAAGAAAATTGTATTTTTTATCCGCTCTTTCCATTCCATCACAATTGCGGCAAAGGTTTCAGGTCCCATAGGTTTGTGAGGCCCAATGGGGGTACTCATTGTTCCCTCTCTGGTGAAACGTACAACTCCCCCATAGCAGGTTCGACTAAGAATTAGCAAATCTAAACCATTCGGAGAAGTGTTGTACCTTTTTAGAATTTCCGAATAAGTTTTTTCTCTATCTTGGTTAAATGACCGAATAACTTTTGCATAATAATCTATCAGCGTTTGAGGCTCATTCTGCAAAAGCCTTAATATTTCAATCAAAGGTACTAAAACGTCGCCGGCAATTGCTTTTTGGGGAGCCAATGTGGCTAAGACTGCCCCAGTTCCAACAAAGGGTTCTATATACGTGTTATACCTATCTGGAAAGAAGGAGGTAATGGTGTGAGCATATCTGTACTTGTTTCCCACCCATTTCAATAACTGCCCCTTAGGTTTTGTCGGAAGCAGCATTTGTTGATGTACAAATTCTTGATAAAACACCCTTCCTCCTGGCAAATTCCCGATCATACTGCTCATTTTAGCACACTTGTTCATTTAGTGACAATCAACATTTCTTTGATTATTCCTTCATTTCCGATCTTTGGTTATAATCTTGAGATAATTACACTTTACCGTGTATAATCAAGAAAAATATAAGCGAGAAACTTACTCGCTTATAACACAATTATATTAACACGAAATCGTGTATTTGTCAAGGATTAATTGCTTCTGTAAATCCATTTAGACAAGTTTAATTTTAGATATGAGCTAATGGATCACCTACAATAATCTTCTGTGCTTGTCACCGCATCAACCTCAATGGTTGCGCCCGTGTTGATGACAAACTCGCTCAGGCCCACTTCGCTGTTGGGATTGCCCCAGTCATAGGTATAGCCTAAACGAGTCCAGGGGTAGCCGTTTTCTCCGTAGGATTGGCTGCTCAAATCATTAAACCAGTTTACATACGCTTCGCTGACGGTCAGAAACTTGGACTGCGGGAAGGTCAGACCGGCTTCTTGATCGCTAATCTCTGGGTCTGGCGCAGGCCGGAAGAGGTCTTGAGGGGCGACCCACATTTCGACAAACCTGGTTTTGCCATTGTTGGGGGGTAAGCCCAAGAGTTGCTCCAGCCTCAGCGTCAGGTTAGCGCCCTCTGCGGGATAATTGGTACAGAAATTTTTCAACTCAGGGACGGCCGTCACCCAGGTCTCGCGGGTGGTCACAATAGATTGGCCCACCTTATCATCATAGCCGTTCCAGGAGGTCCAGGTTAAAACCAGCACGCGGCGGTGGCTCGGCTCGCCCTCCCAAACTAAATTGGCATTGGTTTCGACAATTGGGGTCAAGTTTTTCGATATTTCCTGGGGTTCGGCGGTGGCGGCATCTTGAACTGCCTGCAAATAAGCTTGTTGCAGGTCCTCAGGACTGATGGGTGTCGTTGGGGCAATATCTGAGGCGGTCGGCTCAGCGGCGGGAATCCACAATTTTTGGCCCACTTCAATCAAATTGGGGTCAGTAATCGAGGCAAAGGCGTTATCGGAGGCAGCT
The DNA here is from genome assembly GCA_015075405.1 of Anaerolineales bacterium. Lineage (GTDB taxonomy): Bacteria > Chloroflexota > Anaerolineae > 4572-78 > J111 > DSQQ01. Next base: position 756,332 of record JABTUK010000001.1, on the reverse strand, counting down.
TTGGCGTTGGTTGCCTCTACAATGACACTCCAAGCCTGGGGGTCGCCATAAAATTTGTCGGCTAACTTGCTTAACCAGTCTCCCGTTTGAACCACATAGGCTTGCCCGTCGGTTTGGGGTAAAGGCTGAGCGGCATAAGCCTTGTGGTTCAGTTGCCAACACAAGAGAAATGCGAATAAAATGGAGATGTACTTCATAACAGTCCCCCTTGCCATATAAACAGGTCGAATCTCCGTAGTGCGTAATGCGTGGCATATTTACGTTACGCACCACGCACTACAGTTATCCCACCAACCACATAAATTGATACGGCCCCAGCCGGATATCTTCCGCCAGAGTGATAGCCTGCCCGCTGACCAAATCGGTAAAAGCGTAGCCCAGGCCGTGCAGCCGGATTTCGTTGGCGGTGATGGTTTGCGCCTGCTCGGTGAAGTTGGCCAGCGCCAACAGCCGCTCGCCGTTGTAGCGGCGCACGTAGCCAAAAACATGGTCGTTGTGGGTGGGGATGACTTCCATTTCGCCGTTAGCCAGGGCGGCATGCTGTTTGCGTAACTCAATCAGGCGGCGTAGTTCGCCAAAGATACGTCCCTCGATGGCGTCGGGGTCGCTGCGGCGGGCCATGCGGCCGGCCCAATCGGCAAAGGGACGGTGGACCCAGCGGCTGTCTTTGGCTTTGGCCGGGTCGCTGCGATAGCCGTAATCGTTCAGCGTGCCGACTTCGTCGCCCAGGTAGATGAGCGGGATGCCGCCGATGCTCAAGATGATGCTGTGCAGCAGCAAAATGCGGCGGATGGCAAGCTCGATTTCAGCGGGGTTGTTCTCTTGTAGCGCCTTTTCCAGCCCGGCCAGGGAGGCCAACGTGCCGGAAATGCGGGCGTCGCCGGTGCGGGGATTTTCCTGGAAAGGCAGGCCGCGGGCAAAGCTGCCGGGGAAGCGCCCGGTGTAAAAAGTGTTGAGAAAACGGCGGTGGTCGTAACCATTGATACCCAGGCTGGCCGCATCCTCGTCGGAGAAGGTCCAACCGATGTCGTCGTGAACGCGCACGTAGTTGACCCAGGCGCAGTGGGGGTCAATGCGGAAACGCTCGCGCATGGAATAGGCCAGCATGCGCACCTCGCGGGTGGCCAGCGCGTTCCAGAGCAGGGCCATCAGCAGCGGGTTGTAGGAAAGCTGACATTCGGCGGGGCTGATGTATTTGACCACGTCATCGGGGTGAACAATGGCCTCGGATTTGAACAGCAGACTGGGGGCGGCGATGCGGGCCAGAGCATTGAACGCCTGGATAAGCATGTGGGCTTCGGGCAGGTTTTCGCAACTGGTGCCCATCTGCTTCCAGATAAAAGCGACCGCATCCAGGCGCAGCACCTCGACCCCGATGTTGGCCAGAAAGAGCATTTCTTCCAGCATGCGGGTGAAAACAACGGGATTGGCGTAATTCAAATCCCACTGGAAGGTGTAAAAGGTGGTCCAGACCCACTTATGGATATCGGGCCAATAGGTAAAGCTGCCGCTGCCTCGGTCGGGGAAGATGTCGCGCAGATTGCGTTGGTACTGGTCGGGTATGGTGCGGTCGTCAAACATGCGGTAGTAGTCCTGGTACTCAGGCTGACCGGCCTGGGCCAAGCGCGCCCAGTCGTGCTCGTTGGAGGTGTGATTAAAAATAAAATCCACCACCAGGCTGATGCCCTCGTGCCGGAGTTCGGTGGCAAGTTGGCTCAATTGGGCCATCGTGCCCAAAGCCGGGTTGACATCGCGGTAGCTGCTGACGGCATAGCCGCCGTCGTTCTCCTTTTCCGGGCACAGGAAAAGGGGCATCAGGTGCAAATAGGTCAGCCCCAGTTCTTTGAAGTAGGGGATTTTCTGGCGAATACCATTCAAATCCCCAGCAAAGAGATCTACATAACAGACCCCGCCGACCATCTGCTGCGATTGAAACCAGAGGGGGTCACGCTCGCGGGTTTCATCCAGGGCCTTGAGTTCCGCCGGGCGGGCCAGCCACATGCGGGCGGCCACGGTTAGGATTTGCTCCAAGTGGTAGAAGAAATCGTATTGGCTGCCGTAGAGGTGAAAGAGCAGTTCAAACAGCCGTTCAAAATTGGCTCGCAGGCGCGCGATGAAAATCTGCCAGTGGGCCGGGTTAGCCTTGGCTTCTTTGCGGAAGGTGTTTTCCAGGCGGGGCAGCAGGCGGGTTAAGGTTAAATCGGCTTGTTGTTCCAGCCAGAGGGTGTCGGGCATAGGTAATTAACCTCGATGATAGTTTTGTGAATTATTCCTAACTTGGATGTAACAGAGCCAAAAAGGAACACAGAGTTACGCAGAGATTTCACGGAGACACACAGAGAGGTTCTAAAAATTCCTCTGCGAGACTCTGTGATTTCTCCGCGCTTCTCTGTGTAATAGAGCAAAAACCCGACTCGCCATGCTCTTACTTCAATTTCAGCCAGAAATAATCAAGCGGCTTCACCGAAACTGAATACGGCACCGTGCTAATTTCCGGCAGACTCGTCGCCAGCCGCCCCAACAAATCGCGGGGAATGCGGCCGGCAAAGTCCGACAAATCGAGGACGGCAGTTTGGTTTTGGCCGGACAGGTTGTGGATGGCCAGAATAGCCGCCTGATCGCTTTGGCGCAAATTGGCGAGGATGGCTTTGTTGCCGGTTCGCAAAAATTGATAGCTGCCTTCGCCCAATACCGGGTTAGCCTTGCGAACAGCGACCATGTGCTTGAGGGTGTGGAAAAGCGAGGCCGGATCGGCCATTTGAGCGGCGACGTTGATCTTCTGGTAGCCGTAGGTTTCGTCGTCAATCAGCGGCGCGTAAAAAGTTTCGGGGGCGGCAGCAGAAAAACCCGCGCCGGGTTCGCTGGTCCACTGCATGGGGGTGCGGACGCCGTTGCGATCAAACAGCCAGATATTGTCGCCCATGCCGATTTCGTCGCCGTAGTAGATGATCGGCGCGCCGGGCAGGGTAAACAGGATGGAGTTAGCCAGCTCGATTTTGGCGCGGTTATTGTCCAACAGCGGGGCCAGGCGGCGGCGAATACCCAGGTTCAGGCGCATGCGCGGGTCGGGGGCGTAAAGCTGCCACAGCAACTGGCGGTCTTCTTCCGTAACCATTTCCAGGGTCAACTCGTCGTGATTGCGCAGAAAAACGCACCACTGGCTGTTGCTAGGGATGGCCGGCGTGTCGGCCATAATTTGGATGATGTCGCTAGCGTCGCCCAACTTGAGCGCCTTGTAAATACGGGGCATGACCGGGAAGTGAAAGGCCATGTGGAACTCATCGCCGGGCATTTCAGGGTCATCAGGGTTGCCGCCGAAGTAGGGCCGCAAATCCCAGGGCCATTGGTTGGCTTCGCCGAGCAGGATTGTGCCAGGGTAGTCGGCGTCGAGCACGGCCCGGACGCGCTTGAGGTAGGCGTGGGTTTCGGGCAGGTTTTCGCAGTTGGTGCCTTCGCGTTCAAAGAGGTAGGGCACGGCATCGGCGCGGAAGCCGTCAATACCCATGTCCATCCAATATTTGAGCACTTCGATCATGGTGTCGGCTACCACCGGGTTGTCGTAATTCAAATCGGGCTGGCTGGCGTAAAAGCGATGCCAGTAATATTGGCCAGTAGTTTCGTCGTAGGTCCAGTTGGAAGGCTCGGTATCCAGAAAAATGATGCGGGTCTCTTGGTACTTCTGGTCGGTATCGCTCCAGACATAGTAATCGCGGTAGGGGTTGTCTTTGGATTTACGCGACTCGATGAACCAGGCGTGTTGGTCGGAGGTGTGATTGAGCACTAAATCGGTGATGACGCGCAGGCCGCGGGCGTGGGCTTCGTCCACCAACTTCTTAAAATCCTCAACCGTGCCGTAATCGGGGTGAATGTTGTAGTAATCGGCAATATCGTAGCCGTCATCCTTGAGCGGCGAGGGGAACATCGGCAGCAGCCAGATACAGTCCACGCCCAGTTCTTTCAGGTAATCCAGCTTGGGGATGATGCCGAGTAGGTCGCCTTTGCCGTCGCCGTTGCTGTCGGCAAAAGCGCGGATGTGCAGTTCGTAGAAAATGGCGTTTTTGTACCAGAGAGGATCGGTAGCGAGAGACATTTTATTGATATCCCTAAATCTTATATCTTTTGTGGTATTTAAAAGAGGTCTTTTTCATCCAAGTCATCAGATGGTTGACGCCACAGGCACGAACAATTCATCAACGACCAGGACTAAATCAGATAAAATGGCTGATTGCAGGTGTTCGCCGGGGCCAAACTGGCCGAGCAGGGTATACTCGCTGCTTTCGGGAGATAAGGTATAAATCTCGACAAAACGGGTGCGCGGGTCGGCCAACCAGTATTCACGAACGCCAGCCCGTTCATAAGCATTCAATTTAATAACGCGGTCAAGGCGAACAGAGGCCGGAGAAAGAACTTCTACAATAATATCCGGCGCGCCCTCAAAAAACTTATCGCCAGGGCGAGGTTGGCGCTCGGCGGCAATGAAGAAAACATCGGGCTGCACCGGCTGGGCAATACCAGGCAGGTGAATTTCAAAAGGCGCAGTCAGAACAACACCCAATTTTCTCTCTTTCACAACCGAACCAAGCTGCAAGTGAAATTCTGACACGGTAAATTGATGATCGTAATTAGGCGCGTTCGTCACGTAGAGCACTCCCTCAATAATTTCATAGCGATTGCCGTCATCCGGCAGGCGCAGGTAATCTTCGTAAGTCCACTCGCCCTGGGTTGGCCAATTCTGCTCAGCCTTAGCCAGCGGGCTAAACGACGCGCTTTTTGTAACCATAAGCTGTTTTACCTCTTCGAAGCTATTTAATACGATGAGTTTAGCAGGGCATAAATAGCAGAGCAAACCAAAGGGGTGTTATCAATACACCTCCGGCACAAAAGTCTGATCGGTAATGGGCGGGCGGACGTAGCCGCTTTTGTCGGGCAGGGGCGGGAGTTCGATGGGTTCCGGGGTTAGATCTTCGTAGGGAATCATGCTCAACAGGTGGCGGATACAATTGAGGCGGGCGCGTTTTTTGTCGTCGGCGTTGACCACGTACCAGGGCGCTTGTTTGATGTCGGTATACTTAAACATCTCATCTTTGGCCCTGGAATACTCCACCCACTTGGACCGTGACTGCACATCCATAGGGCTGAGCTTCCAGCGTTTGGTCGGGTCGTGAATGCGGGCCTGAAAGCGGCGCTCCTGCTCCTCATCGCTCACCGAAAACCAATATTTGATAAGGATAATGCCCGACCTGACCAGCATCCGCTCAAACTCCGGGCAGGAGCGCAAAAACTCGCTGTACTCGTCATTGCTACAGAAACCCATCACCCGTTCCACTCCGGCCCGGTTGTACCAACTGCGGTCAAACAGCACCATCTCCCCGGCGGCGGGAAGGCGGGCGACGTAGCGTTGAAAATACCACTGCGTTTTCTCCCGTTCGGTTGGCGTGCCGAGGGCTTCAATCCGGCAGATACGAGGATTGAGGCTCTGGGTGATGGTCTTGATCACCCCGCCTTTGCCGGCGGCGTCGCGGCCTTCAAAAATGACCACAACCTTCAACCCCTTAAATTTGATCCATTCCTGCAACTTGACCAGTTCGATCTGGAGTTTGGCCAGTTCATCTTCATAAAATTTCGTTTTTAATTTTTTGGGGGGTTCACTCGCTGCCGGTTGATCTTTGCCGTTTTGGGCTACTGTCTCGGCGGACAGCTTCTTTTGCTTTTTGGTCTTTTCGGCTTTTTCTTTTTTTGACATGAGTCCCTCCTGAGAAAATAGACCGAGGACGGAAGACCGGAGACCGGAGAGAAATGCTCGATTATTGGTCCCCGGTCCTCGGTCATAACCGAAAAAAAATTTCATCGCTGATGGTGTGCCGTAGGTTCGTGGACACTCCTCGCCTTTGAAAAAGCCCACCCCAACCGATCAACTAAAATCCATTTTCGGCAATGACCCGTTGATACCATAACGCGCTGTCTTTGGGGAGGCGCTGCTGGGTGTCATAATTTACCCAAACCAGGCCAAACCGTTGGCGATACCCCCTGGCCCACTCAAAATTATCCATCAGTGACCAGCCAAAATAGCCGACCAGCGGTACGCCATTTTTGATAGCCCGGTGCGCCGCCGTCAGATGGCGGCGCAGGTAAGCTATCCGGCGCTCATCCTTGATCTGTCCCTGGCTGTCCGGGCCATCGGCGTAGCTGGCCCCATTTTCGGTGATAAATATTTGGGGCGGGCGATACTCAAAGTGCAGCCGGTTGAGCAGGTTGTACAAACTATCCGGGTGAACTTCCCAATTCATCTCCGTCCACTCTGAGCGGGGAGCAGGAAAGACGGTTTGGGGCAGATTATCGGCGGCGTCTTTGTTCCGCACTATCTCGCGGGTGTAAAAATTGACGCCCAGAAAATCGGTCTGGACAGCAATGGCCGCCATGTCTCCGGCTTCGACAAATACCATGCCCTCCGGCAAGAAGCCCTGAGCGGTAAAATCGGCTACCATATCGGCCGGATAATGCCGCCCGTAAAGCGGGTCGAGAAACCAGCGATGCGAATAGCCATCGTGGTAGCGCCAGGCCTCCCAATCGGCGGCGCTGGGCGAGGCCGGATCGCCGGGGGTGAAGTTAAGGGTGATGCCCACCTGGCTGCCGGGACTGTTGCGGCGTATCACCGGCACAGCCCAGCCGTGAGAAAGCAGCAGGTGATGGGCCACGCGCAGGCTGGCCGCTCCATCCTGCCAGCCCGGAGCGTGCTCGCCGATATAGTGGCTCAGGAAAGAAATACACCAGGGTTCATTGTGAGTAATCCAATGCTTGACCCGATCCCCCAAGGCGCGGGAGACAACATCAGCATATTCGACAAACGCCTCGGCGGTGGCGCGGGCCGGCCAGCCGCCCTGATCCTGCAGCGCCTGGGGCAAATCCCAGTGATAAAGGGTTATGTATGGCTCGATCCCCGCCGCCAGCAGGCCATCCACCAGGCGACTGTAAAAATCCAGGCCGGGTTGGTTTACCTGGCCGCGTCCTTGCGGTAGGATGCGCGGCCAGGCAATCGAAAAACGATAGGCTTGCAGCCCCAGCGATTGCATCAGAGCGATGTCTTCGGGCCAGCGATGATAATGATCGCAGGCGACATCGCCGTTGCTGCCATCCTCAACTTTGCCCGGCGTATGAGTAAAACGATCCCAAATAGACTCGCCGCGACCGTCTTCATTCCAGGCCCCTTCAATTTGATAAGCTGCAGTGGCCGCCCCCCAGATGAAATGCGGTGGAAATTTGATAGGTTGATGAGATACTTGTGATGTCATGGTCATGTGATTTGGGGACTACTAATCTCCAATCTCCAATCTCTAATCTCGTTAGCCCTTGACCGAACCCGCCAGCAAGCCGCGCACAAAGAAGCGTTGGAGCGAGAAGAAGACCACCAACGGCAGGACCATCGAGGTGAAAGCGCCGGCAGTTAGCAGGTGCCAGTCGGACCCGCGCGAGCCAACCAAATCGGCAATGCGCATGGTCAAAACCTGGGTGTCGGGCTTAGCCCCGATGAAAATCAAGGCCACCAGATAGTCGTTCCAAACCCACAGAAATTGGAAGATGGCGAAGGAGGCCAGGGCCGGTACGGACAGGGGCAAAATCAAACGGGTAAAGATAGTAAAGTGGGAGGCCCCATCAATAAAGGCTGACTCCAAAATATCTCGGGGCAGCCCACTGATGTAGTTGTAGAGTAAGTAGGTTGCCAGCGGCAGGCCAAAGCCGGCGTGAGCCAGCCAGACGGCCAGGAAGGTCCCGTTCAGATCGAGGGCCACATAGTCGCGCAGGATGGGGACCAGGGCAATTTGCAGCGGCACAACCAGCAGCGCCACCACCATAATGAAGAGCAGCCGCCGGCCTGGAAAGCGCATCCAGGCAAAACCGTAGGCGGCAAAAGCGGCAATCAAAATGGGGATGATTGTCGCCGGAATAGAAACGGCAATGCTGTTCAGAAAGGCGTTGCTTAAATCAGGCCCTTCTTCGGTGATGGTTGTGCCGTCAGGCTGGGTAACTTCAAAGGTTTTGCCTGCCAGAACATTATTGTAGTTTTCCAGGGTAAAGTTGGCCTTGGTGGTCCAGACCTGGTCCTGGACTTCGATCTTGCCCAGCCGGCGATTGCCGATCCAGATCAAACGGCGGCCATCGGGGGCCGTCACTCCTTCCCGGAGTTCTTCAAACGTGGCCGTGACCCCGGCTATCTCATACGGTTGATCGCGGGGCACGTCCTTTGGCGGCTCGATGACCTCAACGGTAGCGTAGTCGCGGTGAGGAAAAATTGTCCACCAACCGGAGGTTAGAATATCATTCCGGGTCCGAAAGGAGGAGATCAATAAGCCAAAGGTCGGAATAGTCCAGAGTAAAACCAGCAGGAGCAGCGCTCCATTTACAATAATATCGCTGATCAGTTTTTGTTGTTTGACCGATGCGGCTTTAGGTATTGTCGTATTGGCACTCATCTTAAAACGCCTCCCGTTCGCTAAATTGCTTTAAGTTGTAAATCATCACCGGGATGACTGCAATCAACAGGATAATGGCAATAGCCGAGCCAAAACCAAAGTTGCGGGCGGTAAAGTATTCCCGGTAAAATTGGGTAGCGATAACCTGCGTGTCGTACTGCGCCCCGGTCATTACCCAAACAATGTCGAAGATTTTGAGGGTGAAGATGACAATGGTGGTGCTGACCGTAATGATAGTGCCCATAATATAGGGGATCATAATCTGGAAGAAAACCTGGATTTCCGTTGCCCCATCAACGCGGGCCGCTTCCATAATTTCGCCCGGAATACCTTTGATCGCCGCCGAAAACAGGACCATAGCAAAGCCGGTTTGCAGCCAAACTACAATCACAATCAGGAAAAAGTTATTCCAGGGCTGGAGTAGTTCGATCCAGGCCTGGGGCTGGCCCCCCAGTTGTTGCCAGATGGCGTTCAGCAAACCAATCTCCGGGTTGGCCTCATAGATAAAGTTCCAGATAACGCCGGCGCCCACCATCGAAATAGCCATGGGCATAAAAATCATGGCTTTGGCCGCAGTTTCAAAACGGCTGCGGTCGGCCAATACAGCAATCAGCAGGCCAAAAATAACAGATAGGCTGGAGCCAAAAATAATCCACAGGATGTTATTTCGGAAGGCGGTAAACATGACGCGGTTGGTAAAAATGGCGATGTAGTTATCCAGCCCCACAAAATTGGTACTGCTGTTATCAAGCAAGCTGATCCAGAGCGTACGCAACGTGGGCAGAGCCAGATACCAGATCAAGATGGCTACCGCCGGCCCGACAAAAACAAAAGGCTGCAGCCAGCGCACCCAATTTTTGGGCAGTTTTTCGATCAGCCAGTTTGAAACCCCATATAATAAAGCAACCCCGCCAACCCCCCACAAAATGGCCACCAGGACAATGACTAATTTGGGCGCCTGGCTATCGCGCAGAAAAATAAAACCCTGCCATAACACCACAAAGGTGAGGATGGGCACAAACAGCGAAATCAGCACCCGTCCCACCGTGCTCGTAATCCATTCTACTACGCCTGGAGAGCGATCTTCGATCCGTTCTAAATCCGTCGCTTGTTGCATTGATAGCCTCCTTACTATCGAGTTATAAATTTGTCAGTCAAGTAAGGATGAATGACGCCTATCCCTACCAGCCTCTACATTCCCAAATTAATCCTTCAGCTTTGTAGATTCTCGTGGCAAAACTCAGTCTCGCCACGCAATTGGGTGTCCACGCTTTGCGTCAGTTTGGACACCAGTCAAAGCTTATATTCTCTCGTTCCCAAACCTCAGTTTGGGAACGAGAGGAGGAGATAACTTGTTCCCAAACTCCAGTTTGGGAACAAGTTAAACAGGTTTAAAACTACATACTACTTACTTTTCCGGCCAGCTTGCATCAATTTCCTTAAGGGCGGTATCGAGGTCAGTGGAACCGCTGACCCAGTCGGTCATGCCTTTCCAGAAGGAGCCAGCGCCGACTTGACCAGGCATCAGGTCAGAACCATCAAAGCGGAAGGCGGTGCTTTGCTGAACGATGGCGGCAATGCCACGCTCGACATCATCGCCATACCAGTCCAACTGGACATCGTTATGGGGGGCTAACGTGCCGCCTGCCCCCAGCCAGCCCTTGACCGACTCACCGGTGGTGAAGTATTCCATCACGGCCCGGACTTCATCCCGGTCGTTGAACATCGCATAGATGTCGCCGGCCACCAGGAAGGGCTTGCCATACTGCTCATCAATGGGCGGCAGGTAGAAGAAGTCATAATCCTCGCCCGGTTTGACCCCGGCCGGGAAGAAGCTGGTGATGAAGTTGCCCTGTTTGTGCAGCCAGCACTTGGGTGGGTTATCAAACATCGGGGCGGGAGCATCGCCAAAGGAGGTCGAGACAATCCCGGCGCGACCGCCATTGACATACTCATCATTCAACCAGATTTCAGCCATCACTTCGGCGGCGTTCTTGACTTCGGGTGAGTCAAACTTCAACTCACCACGCACCCACTTGTCATAGTTCTCAAGCGAGGTGGTGCGCAGCATAATCTCTTCCATCCAGTCGGTGGCCGGCCAGCCGGTGGCTGCCCCACTCTCGATGCCGATGCACCAGGCGGTGTCGCCATCGTCGGCAATGGTCTGGGTCAGTTCCATCAACTCGTCCCAGGTTTGGGGGATTTCATACCCGGCCTCTTCAAAGGCTTTCTTGGGATACCAGACCAGGCTCTTGCCATTGAAGCGGTTCCAGACCCCGGCCACAATCGGGCCGTCGGGGCCTTGCATGGTGCCCATATCCAGCCAGCTTTGGTTGTACTGCTGTTTCAGCCAATCTTCGGAGATGAAGCTGCTGACATCAATCACATCGCCGCTGGCGACAAAGTTGGCCAGCAAGCCCGGCTGGGGAAAGTCTACCACATCCGGGGCGTCGCCGGCATCCACCCGCACGCTGATGGTCGCCTCGAACTCTTTGGTTCCATCATACTGGATGTCAATCCCGGTTTGTTCTTCAAAGGCTTTGACCGAGTCGTTGAACTTGACCGCGTCCGCGTCCACAAACGGCCCCATCATCGTTACTGACTTGCCTTTGAACTCCCCGGCCATCGCCCGCGCCAGGTAGCTCCCTTCCGGCGCCATCGTCTCCCCGCCTGCCGCCATCGCTTCTTCAGTGGCGGCGGGAGCTTCGGCTGCCGGCTCCTCGGTGGCGGCGGGAGCTTCGGCAGCAGGTTCTTCGGTGGCCGCCGGAGCTTCGGCGGCAGGTTCTTCGGTGGCCGCGGGGGCTTCTGCTGCCGGTTTTTCGGCGGCTGGCTCTTCTGGAGCCGGGGTAGCTGCACCACTGCAAGCAGCCACCAAAGCCATTATGGCTACTAACGTTAGCCAAAACCACAAATTCTTTTTCATGGTCTTTGTCTTTCCTCCTTTGAGAAAGTAAAACAATTTTTGTAAATAATTTTAAACTCTGACTCTAACCCTGGAAGTTGCAGCTTTCGCTATCACCCCCTTTCAAATTAGAAGTTGCCCGCTAATAACTTTTCGGTTTGAGAGATTGGAGATTAGAGATTATTTAATCTCAGTGGATCCAAATTTGAGGAGCCAGCACGCCCACGTGCGGCGGTGTTCGGCACGTGGGTGTGCCTTACTCCTCGAAAATAGGATCTACTGAATCTCCAATCTCTAATCTCCTGACATGGGATAGAACCCAATATCAAGTTAATTATGCCGCAGGTGGTGGCGCTGTTGTCTGTCGAAGAATGAGTTCGGTGGGGAGTTGAAGTTGAGCCAGCGAAGTTTCAGGATTGTCAATGGCGTCGAGTAGTACCTCGACGCCCTGAACGCCAGACTCAAAAAGATGTTGGCGGATGGTGGTTAGCCCGGCATAATGAGCTAATTCAATATCATCATAACCAATAACAGATAGATTCTTTGGTACGTTCAGATTAAGCTCACGCGCTGCTTCTAAAACACCCAACGCTAATTCATCGCTATAGGCAAAAATGGCGGTGGGGGGATCGGGCAGGTTTAATATTTCAAGCGCCATGCGCCGCCCGTTTTCGCGGCTGTGTTCATTTTGCTGATGGTATTCGGGGCGAACAGGCAACCCAACCGCTTCGTGCGCCCGGCAGTAGCCCGCATAACGATTGCGGCTAAAAATACCAAACGGGTCGTCCAGATAATCGCTAATATAGGCGATCTTACGATGACCTAGTTCAATGAGGTGTTGGACTGCTATTTGCGCCCCGGACACATCATCCAAATAAACGTAAGATAAATTGGGGTGGGCGGTTTCAACCAAAACGGTGGGAATATTTTCTTGAGAGATACGGCGCACGTCGTCGTCGGTGGGGTTGAGGGAAAAAAGCAGCATGCCATCCACCCGGCCCCGCCGAGGGACTGTTTGCAAAACCTTGTTGCGTTGAGCTACAGTTTCGATGGCAAAGAGGTTAATATCGTAATCGCTGCTGGCAATCACCGACATGACGCCGCGCAGCCGTTCGATTTGTGAAGCAGTGGTGAAAAAAGGAATAGCTAGGCCAATGGTGTGGGTTTTACCCATTGACAGGCGGCGCCCGCTGGGGTTGGGCACAAAATCCAATTCGGCCACCGCCGCCAAAACTTTTTGGCGCGTGGCTTCATTCACCGGGCGGCTATTGTTGATGACACTGGAGACTGTGCCAATACCGACCCCGGCTCTTCTGGCTACATCGTGGATGGTTATGGGTAGGGTGAAAACCTCAGCGTTTTTCACAAAAACCTCATTGTTCAAAACTGCGCCCGGAAACGTTTCCGGGAAGCGTTTCCATTGTACCATAGTACCAGGTGTTTGTCAAGCGATTTTAAGCAAGGAGATTGGATAATTGGAGATTAGAGATTCTCAGATTAACAATCTCTAATCTCTAATCTCACCAATTGGGTAACTTAGGCAACTCCAAGAAAATAATTAGCCAAAGTCCGTGGTGAAACGTGATGCGTGATACGTGATGATTCTAGGCGAAAAATCCTCACGTATCACGTTTCACGCATCGCCCGTCAAATCTGTTTGGGTGATTTAAATCTTGGAACTCCCTTATTTGGTTCTCATTTCTTAGTTCACCAAACCCGCGCCACACGATTGCCTGACCACCAGTTGGGTAGGCAAGACAAGACGAGGCTCGGCCAAAGGTTTACCTTCAATCAAATCAATCAACATCTCCCCACCTCGCCGGCCTTGTTCCACAGCGGGCAAGCGAATGGTGGTGAGCGCAGGCGCGAAGTAACGTGAGATAGGAACATCGTCAAAGCCAATAATGGCTATATCTTCTGGAATACGGCCACCCGCGTCACGGATAGCGGCCATGGCCCCAAAGGCCACAACATCGCTGGCTACAAAAACGGCGGTGGGACGCTCTGGCAGGGCTAACAAAGCTTGCATGGCCCGATAGCCACTCTCAGGTTCAAATTCACCATAACGAATCAAGGCTTCGTCTTCAGGGAGTCCTGCCTGGCGCAATGCTTGGCGATAACCCAATAGGCGCTCGGTGGCGCTGGTATAAGCCAGGGAACCATTGGTGATACAGCCAATGCGCCGGTGCCCCAATTTTACCAGATGGGTGACGGCCTGACAGGCCGCAGCCACATTATCAATATCAACAAAACTGACCGAGCTGTGGTTTAACCGCCCCAGGAGAACGGTAGGAAAGCCGTCGGCAACGAGCGCCGGCAGTTGATTATCGTCAGAGCGGGGGCCGGAAAGCAGAATCCCATCAATGCGCTTGGCCCGGACCAGGTGAATGTAGGCGTCGGGCTGGCTGACATCTTCGACGGCCTCCAGCAGCACCCGGAAGCCTCGTTCTCGCCCGGCTTCACTCAAGCCAAAAATTACTTGATGGAGATAAGCATCTATCTTAATATGATCGGGGGTTTGGCAGATAATCAGGCCCAAAATGTGGGTTCGGCCGCTAACCAAAGACCGGGCAGCCGCATCGGGGACATAGCCCAGCTCCCGCGCCGCTTCCAAAACCCTCTGGCGGGTTTCCGGGCTAATTTGCGCGGCCACATCGTTAAGCACAAAGGAGACAGTGGTGCGAGAAACACCAGCCCGTTCTGCTACTTTTTGGCTGGTAATTCGACTTTTAGCCGGCATTGGCTCATCCACCTTATAAGCTAACACGTGTTAGTAACGCGTGTTACTATAAACCAATTGCCTATCTTTGTCAAATTTCCTGTTTTTCCCAAAAAACATTTAGGTGGGCCAGGTACGCTTGATTTGGGCATAACGTAGGGATTCCGTATAGGAGAAAAGGTTGACAAGCCGTGCTGTCAGGATTATACTCATGCATAATTAGTGATTTGGTAGCCGGTGCTGGTTGCCAGGAGATATGCCAATTATGAGTGTAATTTGCTTCTCCCAATTAAACATTCCAGGACAAAAGACACCTTAGCGCCAGCGGGCGCGGGTGTTTTTTGTTTTAAACTAAAAGGAAGTTATACATACGGAGGTTTTTTTATGGACTCAGCGATGATTGGAAAAATTGAAAAAGCCATAATCTATGCTCAGGAACCGGAGCGCGTTACCTTTGAGGAGTTCCGAGTAACCTTTAATGGCGATCACAAGCAGCACAAAATTAGCTACTATAACGGGCATTGGCAGTGTGATTGCCACTTTTTTGAAACTCGCGGCGTATGCTCGCACGTCATGACCCTGGAGCGTTTGCTCATCGGCTCGGTTAAACCCGCTGAGGCCGTCCCGATGCCGGCTTAAAAAACAATAAAAAATTTAACTAAAGCCGCTGCTACTGGCAGCGGCTTTTTTGTTTCCATACTGGTCAAAAATTTGAAACGCATCCCCTATAAATGAACCATTTTGTCGGAATCCCAGGCTGATGGTACAATATTGTTCATGCTGAAGAGCTGGAAGTTCTGGGTGGGCGCCGGAGTGAGCGCCTTTTTTGTTATCTTGGCGTTACGGGGCCTGGATTTAGGCCAGGTTTGGCAAGATATGCAAACCGCTAATTACTGGTGGCTGTTACCGGGGGTGCTGACCTATTTTGTGGGCGTGTGGGCGCGCACCTGGCGCTGGCATTATTTGCTGCGGCCCATCAAGCCGATTTCACTCAAGACGATGTGGCCGGTGGTGGTCATCGGTTACATGGGCAATAACGTTTACCCCTTCCGGGCCGGCGAGGTGATCCGGGCCTATGTTTTGAAAAAAAAGGAAGGGGTGAGCATCGGGGCCAGTATTGCCACCATCCTGGTCGAGCGTATTTTTGATGGCCTGGTGATGCTGTTGTTTGTTTTTATCGCTTTGCCCATTGCGCCCGGCATGCCCGACTGGCTACGCCAGATCGTAATTCTGGCCAGCCTGGCTTTTTTGGGGGCGCTCGTCTTCTTTTTTGGCCTGGCCGCCCTGCCTCAAGCCAGCCGCAAATTTTACCACTGGGCTATCGGCAGTTTTGTGCCCCGCCCGCTGCAGTCCAAATTATTAGCCCTGGCCGACCGCTTTATGGAGGGTTTAAGCAGCCTGACTCGTCTGCAAGATGTGCTGATGATATTTTTCACCTCGGTGATTATCTGGCTGCTGGAAACGCTAAAATATTGGTTTGTGATGCACGCTTTCAATTTTTCGGTCAGCTTCTTTGCCTTGATGCTGATGAATGGCGTGGTCAACTTAGCCACCACCCTGCCCTCAGCGCCCGGTTACATTGGCACCTTCGATGGCCCCGGCATCGAGGTTTTGAAAGTCTTTGGGGTGAATCCCACCGTGGCCGCTGCTTACACATTGGTGCTGCACGCGGCCCTGTGGCTGCCGATTACAGTGCTAGGCTTCTGGTATATGGCCCGTGAAAGCCTCCATTGGGGCGATTTCGAGAAGGCCGTGGCCGAATCGCGCCAGGAGCCGGGCGAACTCCAGGCGCTGCCCAAAACAAATTCTGACCCAATCTCCCGTTCAGCCAATCTATCTCCCGAAGGCGATTCGCCTTTCCTGCCCAGGTGATACATCCCAGAGGACGCCATGAAAATTGCTATTATCGGGGCCGGAGTGGCCGGCCTTTCAGCCGCTTATGACCTGGCCGGAGCCGGGCATAATGTGACCATTTTTGAGTCAGCCGCCGCTGTCGGCGGTCTGGCGGGTGGCTTCAAATCAGAGCGGTGGGCCTGGCATTTGGAGTATTTCTACCATCACTGGTTTGAGTCAGACAACGATGTGCTTGATCTGATTAACGAAATTGGCGCGGGCGATAAGGTATTTTTTCCTCGCCCAATTACCTCACTATATGTTGATGGCAAAATTTACCCTTTCGACAGCCCGACCCGGATGCTGTTTTTTCCCAAATTGCCTTTATTACCCAAGCTGCGCTTTGGTCTGGTCGGCCTATATCTACGCCTGACCAAAAACTGGCAGGCACTAGAAAAAGAAACGGCTCATCACTGGCTAATCCGGACCATGGGCGAAACCGCCTACAAAATTCTGTGGGAACCCCTGCTCATCGGCAAATTTGGCGATTACTATCAAGAAGTCAACATGGCCTGGCTCTGGGCAAGAATTCATAAGCGCAGTTATCGCCTGGGTTACTTTGAAGGCGGGTTTCAGGCCTTTGTAGACGTATTGGCCCAAAAGGTGCAGGAGCGCGGGGCGCAACTCCGGTTAAATAGGGCCACGACGGCTATTACTCGCCAGGGTGATGGCTGTTTCCGGGTTCAATTTGCTCCTACCCCCCCATCTTCTCCCCCCCCGTTCACGGGGGGGGGAGGGGGGGGTACAGAAACTTTCGACCGGGTGCTGTTGACCGTTTCTCCCCAACTGTTAACGCAGATAGTTCCAACCCTGCCCGACGATTACCTGGCTTCGCTCAAGCAGCTAAAGTCCATGGGCGCGGTAGTAATGATTCTGGCGCTCAAGCAACAATTGACCGACCAGCATTACTGGATTAACCTGCCCAAAGGCGAGGGTTTTCCTTTTCTGGCCCTGGTGGAGCACACTAACTTTATTGATCGCCGCCATTACGGGGGGGATCATATTATTTACTGCGGGGATTACTTACCGCCGGATCATGAATATTTTACCTTCTCAAAAGAAGAATTGTTAGCCCGTTTTTTGCCTAGTTTGACCCGCTTCAATTCTGAATTCGATCCCAGTTGGGTCAAAGAAAGCTGGCTTTTTCGGGCTAAATATGCCCAGCCGATCCCTCCTGTTAACCACAGCACCCACATCCCCCCTCTGGAAACCCCTCTACCGGGTTTGTACTGGGCCAGTATGAGCCAGGTTTACCCCTGGGATCGAGGCACCAACTACGCAGTTGAAATTGGGCGGCGTGCCGCCCGGCTCATATTGGAGAGCAGTTAACCCATCTGATTATTTTTCGTAACTACTCAGTCATGTCATTTCGACCGAAGGGAGAAATCTCTGAGGCCGATGTAGCACTCTAGGGATTTCTCGGCCTATGGCCTCGAAATGACATCAGGGCTGAGCAGTTACTATTTTTCTAACTATCTTCTAACTACTTTCACACTCAGTTCCTATTTTTCTGTAATAGATTGTATAATCAGAAATTGAGCGTCTTCGCAGATACTTCATTTCTACCAAAGGGAACAATCCCCAAGACGATACTCCACCATAGAAAGGGATAATTCATGCGCAACATTACTGTTATAGGGGCTGGCTATGTTGGTTTGGTTACCGGCACTGGCTTTGCCGATCTAGGCAACAAAGTCTGCTGTCTGGATATTGACGAAAGCAAGATCAGCATGCTTCAAAACGGCGAGGTGCCTATTTTTGAACCAGGCTTGCAGGAGATGATCCAGCGTAATGTCCAGGCTGGCCGCCTCACGTTCACCACCGATTATGGCGAAGCATTGGCCGACGCCGAATTTGTCTTTATCGCCGTTGGCACTCCCGAAGGAGTGGATGGCGAAGCCGATCTCAAATACGTGGGTCAGGCGGCTAAAACCATTGCCAAAACCATGCGCCGGCCTATGATTATTGTTAACAAAAGCACCGTCCCTGTCGGCACGGGCGACTGGGTGGCTGATATTATTCGGACCAATCAGCCGGAACCAATTGATTTTGCCGTCGTTTCCAATCCCGAATTCCTGCGCGAAGGTTCGGCCATCATTGATTCCACTTCCCCTGACCGGATTGTGCTGGGTTCACTCAACAAAGAGGCTGCCAACAAAGTAGCCGAGCTTTACCTCAGCCTGCGCTCACGCATCATCATTACTGACCTGCGCACCGCCGAAATGATTAAATACGCCTCCAACGCCTTCCTGGCCACCCGTATCTCTTTTATTAACGAGATTGCCAATATCTGTGAGCAGTTAGGAGCGGACGTAAAAGAGGTTGCCACCGGCATGGGCTACGACAAGCGTATCGGTCACTACTTTTTGGATGCCGGGGTAGGCTACGGCGGCTCCTGCTTCCCCAAAGATGTCAAAGCCCTGGCTCATATGGCCACCACCCACGGCACCCATCCCCAGTTGCTTAAAGCAGTTATGGATATCAATCAGCATCAACGGATCCATGTGATCCAAAAGCTGCGTGAACTGTTGGGGCAGCGCCTCAACGGCAAGGTGATTGGTTTGCTAGGGCTGGCTTTCAAACCCAACACCGATGATATGCGCGAAGCTCCCGCGGCTGAGATTGGCCGGGCGCTGCTGCGTGAAAATGCTATTGTCAAAGGTTATGATCCCGAAGCCATGAATGTGGCGGCCAAGATGATGCCTAATTTGCAACTGGCTGAGGATGTATACAGTTTGGCCGAGGGCTGTGATGCGCTTATTTTGCTCACCGAGTGGAATGAGTTCAAGCATCTTGACCTGCCCCGGGTCAAAGAGTTGATGCGCCAGCCGGTTTTTATTGATGGGCGTAACCTGTATGAACCGGATATGATGACCAAATGTGGCTTTATCTATCGAGGGGTGGGGCGGGGCTATCAGACGCCTTGAGGACCAGATTTATTCTCAAAATCGGTAATCAGGTAGAAGCCTGGAGGACTGGAAGGCTGGACAGTGTAACACCTCATCTTCCAGCCTTCCCAGCTTCCTTATTATCGAATTTGGTTGGCAAAACCACAAGCTAAGTCCCTGATTAGGATAAAAGGCATGGTGCTTCTCCATGCCTTTTATCGTATGATAGAAGTTAAACTATCCCCTGGAATTACCCATGAAAATTCGTTCTGTCACCGCATTCACCAATGTCACCTGGCCTATTGATGAGGGCAGTATTGCCGGCGTGGGACGATTTTTAACCGACGCCCGACTGCGTTTCATGGAGGCCGGGGTAGAGGTCCAAACGGTTCGTCTGGCTACTCCCCCGTTTTTGGATATTGTGGGTGATCCCGACACCACGGTGCTGCTTGAATTTGCGCAAACCCTGGAAGCCTTAGCCAACAAATCTAAGATAGACTATGTTTCTATCGGCCCGGTGGTCGCCACAACACCCCTGGCGCTGCTTATGTCTATCCATGCCCTGCCTGAACTGATTAGTCAAACTGAAAAGATTTTTTCCGGGGTGCTGTTTGCCGCCGACAGCAGTGGTCTAAATTTAGCGGCGGCGCACGCCTTTGCTCAAACAGTTCAAAAAGTGGCCCAGGCCACACCCAACGGATTTGGCAACCTGCGTTTGGCCGCCCTGGCGAATGTACCTCCTGGCGTCCCCTTCTTTCCGGCGGCTTATTATCAAGGCGGGCCAACCTGTTTTGCCATCGCTACCGAGGCCGCCGATTTGGCCGTGAGCGCCTTCAACCGCGCCCGCTCGTTAAATGATGCCCGCAAACGGTTGGTCAAGGCCATTGAAGATGCAGCGGCGGAAATTTTGGAGGTGGTTGATCATTTGGTTGACGATCACCAACTGCGCTTTAAGGGCATTGATTTCTCACTCGCCCCCTATCCTCAGCAAGCCAAAAGTATTGGCGCGGCCATCGAGAATCTGGGGGTGGACGCTTTTGGGGGCAGCGGCACAGTTTTTGCCACCGCTTTTCTAACCCAAGCCATTCGCCAGGCCAATATTCCCCACACCGGCTTTTCCGGGGTGATGCTGCCGGTACTGGAAGATGAAGTTTTGGCCCAGCGCGCCGCCGAAGGTCGTTTCAGCGTTAATGACCTGCTGCTCTATTCGGCCGTGTGCGGTACGGGGCTTGATACCGTTCCCATCCCCGGCAATACCAGCCCCGATGAAATGGCGGCTATTTTTCTGGATTTGGCCGCGCTGGCGGTGGCTCTGGATAAGCCGCTGACCGCCCGGCTCATGCCTATCCCTGGTCTGGCTGTCGGCCAGAAAGTCACCTTTGATTTTGAATATTTTGCCACCAGTCGGGTACTGCCGGTTAAAAATCTGGGAGCAGGCAGACTGTTCCAGAAAAGTTCCTTCTTCAATTTAACTTCAAATAAAGCACGCCGGTAATAATGTACTGGCCGCTGCTCTCCATCTAAAAGTTACCCCAAAAAGTACCAGCAATCATCTTGACTTGCCTTAAACGGCGTGTTAAACTTGAGTTATGCAGTTATTAACCTACCTTCCTTTATTATAGGTAGGTTATGTTTATGTGGTCCAGCCAAGCCATCTTTCGGGGCCCACAATGCAAGCTCCAAATGCGCCGGCATAACCTCAATACGAATACCGCGTATGGAAACGGCTAACAGTTCTTTAAGAGGTGAGTTTTTGTCAAAACTCACACCCATACTTTTTCCCCTGCTCCTTGTGGCGGCTTTTGTGGTTAATATTTTAGCCCCCATTTTTGCGCTGCAATGGGCCAAGCAACCCTTTTTGGGTGCGCTCTTTTACCCCCGCCTGGTTTTTGCCGACACCTATGAGGCAATTTTAGCCAGCCACCGGCTGGGCTTTCAACCTGCCGATGTTTTAACTCGGATTGATGATGTCAATGTTTCTGCTGGTAGTGAGGTATATTATCATCTGCTGCAAAAACAGTTAGAACAGCGAGTTACCCTTCAACTTGAACGTGATTTACCCTCTTCTGGCAAAGCTGCCGAAACCCTGGCCCTCACTTTAACCCCTTCCTTTCCTCTACAAAATCTACTTCTCTTCTTCTGGCTGCCCTATGGTATTGGGTTGGTTTACCTGGCGATGGGCTTTATGCTTTATCGCCTGCGCGGCGCTGACCTGTTGAGTAAGGTTTTTGTTGCTTTTTGCAGTTTTGTCTCTATTTTTCTGGGTGGGCTATTTGATCAATTTACGTTGCACTATTTAACAGCAGCCTGGGTTGTAGCTTTACCGCTGGTTGGCGCGGGCTTGCTTCATTTATCCTTTGTTTTTCCGGTGGAAAGCCGCCTGGCGCGTCGCAAGCCCTGGCTTCCCGTTCTGCCCTATCTCATTGCCGGAGTCATAGGTATAATCAACATTTTTGTCATTTACGGGGGGCCAGACCCACGCGCCTTTCTGGGGGTCTGGTTCTGGAGCTTTAGCTTTATTGGGCTGGCGGTGCTGCTGTTTCTGGCGCTGCTGCTCAACGCGCATACAACCACCTTCTCGACGATGGTGCGCCAACAAATTATGATTATCTTTGGCGGCAGCGTCGTCTCCTTTGGACCGCTGGCGGTCTGGGCGCTGGCCCGAATTTTTGGCCTCAACCTTGAGTTAGGCTGGTTCAATTTTACGGTTGCGCTGGCTTGTTTCATTGTTTTCCCGCTTGTCTCCGCTTATGCTGCTTTGCGTTATCGCCTGTTGGATTTGGATATTGTATTTAGCCGGGCCGCCGTTTACACGCTGGTCGCCTTGTTGGTAACGCTGGTTTACTTTTTGGCTGTCAGCGCGCTGGCCGTGCTGCTGCAAGATGTCGAACTCTTTGAGAACCCCGTTGTTTTTACCATGTTCATCTTGTTTCTGGTCATTGCTCTGGGGCCGATTAAAGACCGTTTGCAACACCTGGTTAGCCGCTTTTTGCTGCGTGAGACGGTTGATTTTAGACAGTTTCAACAAAAGTATGGCCGGGCGCTGGTGGCAGCCCCCCTGGAAACTCACCAAATTTTAGACCTTTTGCTCCAGCATGTTGACGAGGCGCTCGCCCCGGCCCATGCCCTGGTTTTTCTAAAAGATACCAACCTGGATAGTTATGTTATTCGCAATCACCATGGCGGCGGCGAGCTTCAAGCAGTTGAAGTGTCGTTTAGCCCCAGCGATGACCTGGTCCGCTGGTTTACTGATACCAACGATATTTTGCACCTCAGCGCCACCGGCGTAGTGGCCCCTGAGATAAAGATCAGCCGCGAGGAACTGGCCCGGCTGAACATGCTGAATGTGAATTTAGGCGTCCCCTTGCTTGGCCCCAATCACTTGTTAGGCTGGTTGGCGCTGGGCTTGAAAAAGTCGGGCCAACCTTACACCAGCAGTGATATTCTTTTCTTGGCTACCCTGGCCAGCGAAACCACTATTGCCCTGGAAAGCGCCCAACTCTTGGAACAGGCCAACCGGCGTGCGGCTGAGTTGGAGGCCTTGCAAAAAATTTCGGGCAACATTCAGGTTGAAACCGAGTCCGGTTTGCTGCTGGCCGCCGTAGTTGAGCAGGCTACCAAGCTGCTGCAAGCCGAAGGCGGTTTGGCCTTTCTGCTGGAAGCGGATGAAGAAACACTGAAAGTAGTTGTCAGCTATCATCTGGCTAAAGATTATACCGGGTACACCCTGGCTAAGGGTGAGGGCCTGGCCGGGCAGGTGGTTTTGCAGGGCAAAACGATGGTCGTGGACAACTATCAGGCTTTCTCAGGCCGGTCCTTCACATTTCGAGATGCCCGGTTTGGCGCGGTTTTGGGGGTGCCGTTGCGTTGGGGCGGCAAAGTGCGCGGCGTCCTGCACCTCATTCACAAGCCGCGCGGCCCGCGTTTTAACGAGCGTGATATCTGGCTCATGGAGTTGTTTGCAGCGCAGTCGTCAATTGCGCTGGAAAAATCGCGGCTGCTGCAAGAAGCGCAGCACCGGGCTAACCAACTGGCTACGCTGAGTGAGGTCAGTGTAGCTATCAGTTCCACTCTGGATTTGGACACAGCTTTACAGCGGGTTATGGATTGCGCCGTCCAGATTCTTAATGCGGAAGCTGGCTCCCTGCTGCTGATGGACCCGCGCGGCAAAGAGCTAACATTTGAAGTGGTTTTGGGGCCAACCGGAGCCAACCTGTTGGGGTTAAAAACTGAGGTGGGCAAGGGAATTGTGGGCACGGTGGCCCAAACCGGTGAGCCTCTCATTATCAACGATGCCCCTGCCGACCCGCGCTGGAATGTGGCTTTTGACGAAGCTACCAACTTCCGTACCAAAGATATTTTGTGTGTACCGATGCTGTCGCACGAGCGAGTGGTTGGCGTGATTGAAGTGATCAATAAGCAGGATGGCACCGTCTTTACCCAGGAGGAGTCGGCGCTGCTGTTGTCCTTTGGGGCGCAGGCGGCCATTGCCATCGAGAACGCCCAGGATTTTACTCGCGTTGATACCGCACTGTCCGAACGCCTCCAAGAACTGCAAACCCTGCAAGCCATTGACCGCGAACTGCAATCTTCGCTTGAGTTAAAAAACGTGCTGGATATATCATTGACTCGAGCTATGGATGCCCTAGGCGTTGAAATGGGCTTGATGGGGGTCGTTCAAAGCCGGGGTGATGATGAGCCGGGGTTGTACCTGCTGGCTCAGCGTGGGATGCCCACCGAGATGGGCCGTTACAAGCGGGACCCCTGGCCTTTTACCAAGGGTATTATCGGGCGGGTCGTCCGCACCGGAGAATTGGCCTGGGTTAACGATTTAAGCCTGGATAAAGATTATGTCCCCAATTCTCATCGGACACGTTCGGTGCTGGTGGTGCCGGTGATGCGCGAAGACAGGGTTATTGGCGTTATCAACCTGGAGAGCACCGTTCCCGACTACTTTACCAGCGATGATGTGGCCTTTATTAAACTACTGGTCGGTCCGGCGGCAATTGCCATTCAAAACGCCCAACTGTTTGAGCAGGTCAAGGAAGCTAACCAGGCTAAAACTGAGTTCATGAATATTGCTTCGCACGAATTAAAAATCCCAATGACCAGCATCAAAGGCTTTTCCAAGCTGCTGCAAATGGGGGCGGGCGGAACGCTGACCGACAAACAAAAAGAGTTTCTGGGGGTTATTTCCAACAATGTTGACCGTATGGCCCGCCTGGTCAACGACTTGCTGGATGTCAGCCGGATTGAAGCCGGGCGGATTCGTTTGGAACTGGAAAATGTTCAGATGCGTGATGTGATTAACGATGTCATCGAGTCGGTCCGGACTCAAATTGATGGCAAACATTTGACCTTAGAAGTAGAGGTGGCCGATAATCTACCGGAACTGCGGGCCGATTATAGCCGCATGGTTCAAATTATGACCAATTTTGTTAGCAATGCTTATAAGTACACCCCGGAAGGGGGGAGTATTAGCGTGGTGGCTAATCCGTGTACCAACGGCAGCTTGCAGGGCGTCACCATTACCGTCAAAGACACTGGTTATGGCATTTCGGCGGAAGATCAAGCCAAACTTTTTACCAAGTTTTTCCGCTCCAGCGACCAAAATATTCGCGATGAACCGGGCACGGGCCTGGGCCTTTCGATTACCAAATCTATGATTGAAGCGCATGGGGGCGAGCTGACCTTTGAAAGCGAACTGGGCAAAGGCACTTCTTTTACCTTTACCATGCCCTTGATCAGCAAAATTCCGCCCGGCGTCGAGGTTATTGAACGCTAGGTTCTGTTGCCATTTCATCAAGTTACCTCGAAAACGCACCCTTCGATACGGCACTCGCTTCGCTCAGCCTACTCAGGATGCGCTTTCTCACCGATTTTTTACCCTTTCTTTATGGTAATTTTACTTAAAGTGGCGTATAATGCGCTACTGTAAAGTTATTTGCCGCTAAGTCCTAACGGATGGAACGACCATCACCGGGGCGAACCGGCTACCGCCTTTATCTTGTTTCTCTATTATAGATCAGGCAAGGCGACAAAAAAGGAGCGCTACTGCGCTCCTTTTTTCTTTATGCTGTGGCCGATGGCTGGTTTTTGGCCGCCTCCCTTAGCATAACCATTAATGCCTCAAATTCATGGGTACAGCAATTGCATTGGTCCAGATGTTGCCTCACCGCTGGCATGATTTCACGGGGGTCGCCGCCTTCGATGATAAATTCGGCATACTGATCCAGCAAGTCAAAACATTCTACGCAATCAATCTCATACACTTCCGTTTCAAGCGCCGATTGCAGTAATACTTGCCATGACTTTTGAGACATAAATTTGGCTCCTCTACAAAGTCCACTTGCTAGACGTGTCCAGACAGGCTATCCTTACCTATCCTCAGTGGATCCAAATTTCCCGTAGGGTGGCATCCCTATGCCGCCCGCTGACGCATAGGGATGCGCCAGCTACGATGAAAAATTGGATCTACTGATCCTCGCTAAATAACTGGAGGATATACTGGGCGTCTAACCCCAATTTTTGCAGCCCTTGCTTCAGTTTCAGGCGCGCATCGTGCAGCAGTTTATAAACATTGTTAGGATTGGTGTCCAGCAGACGCGCGACCTCGGCAATAGGAATATTATCAATAAGCACCGCGGCCAGAGTTTGGCGCTGGCGCTCGGTCAAATCACGGTTGATAACCTCGGCGATAGTATCCCACACCTGCCGCCGCTCACTCTCGGTGGCCGGATTGTCCCCCACTCCGGCGGCTGTGACCAAAACCTCTTGTAGGGTGGTACCGGCCTCGGTGATGGCATCCAGCGATAGCTCACGCCACCTGGCCCGGCGCAACTCGCTGATGGTATGGTTGGCCGCAATTTTAGTCGCCCAGGTGGTAAATTTACTTTTCCCTTGAAAGGTAGCTAAATTGGCTTGAATTTTTAGCAGCGCATCCTGCGCCAAATCTTGGGCCATCTGTTGCAGATCGGTTTCAGCCAGGCCGTTCAAATCACTACGGCTGCGCAGGTAAGCCAGCACGCCGCGCAGCAAATAATGCCGCAAATCCTCCAGGGCCTGGGGCTGACGAGGATGACCAGGGCGCAGTTGGGTGAGCCAGGTTTCGTTGGTGCGTTCCATACCGGTCTCTTTTTCCATATCCAGGTTATTTGTTACTTTCCTCTACCATGATCGGCCAACTATCAAGCACTATCCGATCTCCTACTACCTGGCCTGCCTTGGTGACAGGCAGGCGGCTAAAATTGTTGGCGTCATACAAGCCAATTTCCAGCCGGTAAGTCCCGTTGGGCGTGCCCGCAGGGATGAGAAGATTGTAAGAGTCTAGCAGATATTCACCCATCAGCCAACTTGTGGTGGGAAATTGACCCGCTCCCGGAATTTGATCTTGCTGACTGATAATTTGCTCGTCATCATCCAACAGGTGGACAAACACGGTCCAGTTCCGGTCCAGGGGCGCGAGCGCCTGCCAGTGCAAGGTTAGCGGCAGGCTGCCGCCGGCGGTCACTGTAGTTTGAGGCAAATCCAGACCGACCAGTTTAGCCTGGTCGCTAAAATTTATATCGAGCGCAATCTGAGACGTGGCGGCTTCAAAGACGTGAGGGCGGTCAATGGTGGTGACGGTGGTCAGGGTGAGTTGATCGTTCTCGCCCACTGCCAGCCGTATCTGTGCCGGAGTCGTTAAGGCGACGACCAATTGGTAATCTCCAGGGGGCAGTGTTGGCGGCAACAGCAGATCATACGGATCGCGTAATAACGTCCCCTGCTGCCATTGAGAGGTTGGACGAAGCGGCTCTCGCTCATAAGAAAAGACCGGCTGGCCCGCGCTATCCTGAAGCTGAATAACGGTGGTCAGTGGGTCGGGCGCCTGCGCCAGCGACTCCCAGAACAGGTTGAGCGGCATGCTCTGGCCGGCCTTGAAAGGCCCCTGCCCCAGGCTGTAACCTACCAGCCGGACTTCTTGCCCAAAAACGGCATCCATCCAAATTTCCGCCGGCAGAGCTGCCGACTGTACCGGCGGATTGGGATCAATCACTTCAACTTCAGCCAGCAGCAATTCTGCGCCCATAGGCTGGCCCTGGGCGTCCCACAAATCGAGGGGATGGTCATCGCTGATGCGGCGCACACTGAGCAACAGCCGATACTGGCCGGGCGGCGTCCCGGCGGCCACCAGCAAGCCGTGCCGGTCGGTCAGCGTATCGCCCTGCGGCAGGTCGGTGAAGAAAGCCTGTCCGGCCACCGGCTGGCTGTCGCGGATGCTCCAGGTGCGCCCTTGCGCATCGGCCAGGCGCACGCTGACCCGGTGCTCGCTGCCGAGGCTCTTCTCTTTACGCCAGGTTAAAATAAGGGGAATAATGCCCCGGCCTGCTTCATACTGCTCGTGGCCCACTTCAACTTCGACCAGGGTCAAGAGGCCGGCGAAGTTCGCCGCTGGAGCCGGAATCAAGGCTGCGCGAGTCGAGCCGGCCAAGGTTAACTTGGTTTGCGGACTGTACCATTGCAATAGGGCAGGATAGCTCAGCGCGGCAATGTCGGCCTCGGCCTCGTCTTCCCAAAAGTGGCCCAGGGCCTGGTGCGCCGGAAACCACAAGCGAGGAGAGGTTTCAAAAATGTGGCTCAAATCCTGGCGGCGCTGGTCGCGTCCCGCTTCGCCGGCCCAACCTTCACCCCAACCCGGCACGGCGAAAAAGCGCGGCTGTGGCGCGGGCAGGTAGGCATGATAAAAACCGAGCTGCCACTGGTAGCTGGCCAGCAGGGTATCCTCGGCGGTGGCGCGGGCGGCAATATCGCGCAGGAGGGGCCGGTAATCTTCGTGGGGGTAACGAGGCAGGCTGTAAAAACTGAGCAGGCTGACTGTTGTGACCAGCAGCATCACCACTGCCAAAGCTCCAGCCAGCACCGGTTGCGAGTCCCACAGCCAGACCAGTCCGGCGGCCATAAAGAGCCAATAAGCCGGCGCGGCCACCAGCCAGGTGCGTTCAAAATAGGGCGGGTTGAAGGGAAAGACCAGATTGATAAGATAACCCGCCAGCAGGGGCACAAAAAGGTAAAGATAAAGGGAAAGGGCCGGTTTCTGCCAGGCGTACAGGGTCATAACAAACCCGGCTGATGCCAGCAGAACAAACGGTAGGACTGCCCAAACATAAGGCAGCAAATCAGAGGACAGGTGGCCGATGCTAAAGGCGACAAAATGATCGCCGAAGAAGCGCAAAAAGTTTAACGGTTCGTAAGCTTCAACCTCGCGCTTGTTGAGAACGTAATTGACGGTGCGCAGACCGGCATAAATCAGCCAGGGTAGGTAAAGCAGTCCAATCCATACGAAACGGCCCAAGCCCCGCCAGGCCTGCCGAGCGTTGAAACGCCCGGCTACATCAAGTGAAAGCCCGCTGAAGCGGGCTGATGAGCCGCTTTTAAGCGGCTCACTCTGATCATAGCCGGGGGCTTCCAACCCTCGATGGATGACTCTCATGAGGGTATACAGGAAATGAAAGAGCAGGATAAAGGCGGCGTAGTACATGGTGTAGAGGGCAGCGGCAGCAGCGGCGACATAAGCGATAGACCAATGACCGCTGACGGCCCACCGCTGATACAATACCCTTGTGGTACCGCCGTAGGGTTCCATCTCGGCTTCACTTCTGATGAAGAAATAAGTAGACAGTGCGCCCAATAACGTTACCAGGCCGTACATGCGGACTTCTTGAGCATAATAAACAGCCATGGGCATTATGGCGACAATCCCCGCCGCCACCACCCCCACCCGCCGGCCCAAAAGCCGGCGGCCCAAAACAGCCACCACCGGGATCAAAGTGGTCCCGGCGACTACCGAAAAAAGGCGGGCAGTCTCCGCCCCAAAACCGACGACAGCCAGCCAGCCTTGCAATAGGAGGTAGTAGAGCGGCGGGTGAATATCAATGGCAGTCAGGGCCAGTAATTGCGGCGGCGTTTGGGCCGCAAAATAAATACTCCAGCCTTCATCGCCCCATAGCGGCTGAAAGTCGAGCCGCTGCAAACGCAGGCCAAAACCCAGTAGACAGAAAAAAAATACCCAAAGATGGGGGGGGATTTTGAGTTTTCGCCGGAGCAAATGGTTCATGAGGCAAATAGGAAATTAGTCCTGTCAGTAGAACATGGTACTACTTTTAGCCGTGAGTTCACCGGCCAAGTGTAGTAGAATTAGCCAAAAGTTAGAAACAACCGGGTATCTTATTTGGGAGGATAAGTTATCATGGATGGAATGAGCCTGCTTCTGGGCGGTATGTTGGGTATTTTGGCCGGCTGGGCCTTTTCCAGCGCCTCGGTCAAGCAGCGGGAAGCCAGCACCAAGCTGGGTAAAGTCAGTAAGGCCAAAGAAGAACTGAACAAAATTGAGGGCGAGGCCAAAGACAATGAAGAGGGCAGCCTGGCCGATGCTGTCCAGAGTTTCTTTTTCCGCCTGCTTGGTTTTGCTGTGATTATTGTACTGGGCGCGATTTTTTTCTATTCCCTGGGCTAACCTGTGACAACCGAATGAATTCGGTTGCTGATATGAAAAACCTGTTGAAACAGGTTAATTTGGCCTGGCCCAACGTGTTTTTAACAAGTTTCCTGTCTCAGGCCGAGTTCATTGCGATACTCTGCCTGGCGGGTTAACCAAGTGCGGTAAACACTCGCCCATTCACCAAAATCCAGCACCCAGTTATCATCGTCTGGTTCTTCCCCACTGGCGTAAGCGGCATAAAATGTTTCTGAACGGACGCCGAATTTACGTTCAAAGTCCAACAATTCTTCTTCGAGGGCGTGAATGTCGGCCAAAATGTCACGAATGTTCATCGTCCACCTCCAAGAGGGATTATACCGCAATTCACAATTTTGCTTAAATGGGGAGATTACATGGCGGTTTTGTAAATTCCTTTTGCGGCAAAGACATACTGTTCATATCCTTCGTTAAACTTGTTGATTATATCATTAATTTCGTCCACTAACTCATCTACAATATTTGAACGCTTGGTTGTATCTGCCAGGGCAAGTACAACCTTACTATCAAATGTCTGAAAATCAAGTTTTCGATTCTGCTCTTTCCATCCTATTGAATGACCTGCACGCGTAAAATTGTTGTCAATAGCCTTAACAATATGAGCTAAATCGTCGTATCTTTCTTCCTCCGTATTCGCCCAGTCCTGTTTTTCCCTTTGGTAAACTGAAAAACCATAATATAGCCACCAGTTAATATATACATAAAATAGTAGAACATCGGGGTTACCAAGATCATGCATTTCGATAAGTAACCCGTAATGTTTTCGGTTCCTTGCACTTCTTCGGTAGAATTTCTCTACCATTGACTTGGTATACGAGTAGTCGTCCAGATAAAATATTTTTTGGTTTTTGGCGGCTAATTTCTCTTTCAATTCTTCCCAAAAACTAAACTGTATTTCAATCTTTGCCTCTGTTAATGCGCGACTAATATCTACCCATTTGCTGAGACTGCGCTCAGCAAAAACAGCCCTGCGGGCATTTGACAAGATTGAAGTATTTTGATTAAGCTCACTTCATCAGCGAGATGAAGGAGAAGACAATGGTTGACCAGTTGACCCAAGCCTACGCCGATTATTTACAGGGAAGCTATGACTGTCCAGATCGGATTGTCCTGACGGCCTACCATCGGCTGGCCTCCTCGGCGGGTGGCTTTCGGTACTGGTGGCGACGGCTGTATGGCAGCGATGAGAACCTGGACAAAACGCATCTGATCCGATTATCGGGTCGGTTCCATCGGCGGGTCAAAGCTTACGCTGATAAACATCAGATTCCAGTCCTGGAGGGTCCATTAGCCGAGCGTAAGCATGACGTGGCCGAACAATACAAACCGCAAGACCCGGCGTTTGTCGGTCTGTTTCTGGTCATCATTAGCCGGGCCTCCGGAGTGGTTTGGGACGTAAAACGGACCTCGGACGGTCGAGTTCACAGTTTGACCCGGCATTATCGCTCGATCAACCACATTTTCTTTCATCTGATAGACCCGGAATGGGGCCATATCACTATCCGTATCAGCAGCCATCCCCCGTTTGCGGCGATGGTTATTCTCAATGGGCACGAATATCTGGCTCGTCAGGCCCATCAGGCCGGGCGAACTCTGGAACTGACAAGCAACTGTTTTAGCGATATAATGACCGCCGCAGACTTGACCTGGCTTGCAGAGACCTCGTGGGAGCTACCCACCAAAGGGCAACTGGGTCAAGTCTGCCAACGCTGGCTGGGTAGCTGTCTGCATTTTGCCTGCCTGAACCGAGCGGCCCGCAGTGGCTTTGAATACCGTTATTCCCTGTTCCAAGTCGAGTATTCGCGCAACCTGCTGTTTCAGCGTCCGGCTCAAATGGAGCAAGTATTTGAAGCCCTGATTGATCGGCCCGTTCGGCTGACCTCCAGCAGATTATGACGATCTTTGGCCGCAAGCGCCGCCCTCACTTCAAAGGCAAGTCAAAGGCCGCCGGCTCGGCTCGAGCGAAACCTCAGGCGACCTGCGTACAACTTGACCATTTTAGGCTCATTTTGCTCCTTTGACCCTCAAGTTGTACACCAAGGCGAGGCCGTTCTCCGAGCCGAAGTGATGCTCCATAACGCCCGCGCCTGGTCAGGTCCCCGCCGCCTGGATCAATTCCCTGAACTGATCAACCAGTTTCAGCAGATCCTGGAACGCTTTCTCAATCAACTGGCTGCCCTGGGTGGCGCTTTGTGGCCGATGACACCCTGGATACCTTAGGCCAGCGGGGTCAGGTCGGTTCAACCCCACCGCGGGTCTGGGACCTCAACCAGCCTCGGCTGCGGGCCGTACTCAAGCCGTGCTTGCTTTAGCCATAACGCCGGGGGCTTCAGCGTCTCCCAATTAGCCCAGCAGGTCCGGGACCTGTTAGGCTGGCCCGAAAGTCAGTATCAGCCTCGCCACGCGGCTTACGATCTCAAAAACTGCGCGGCAAAACTGGGTCCCACAAAATTGGTTCAGCCCGCCGCTATCAAGTCGAAACCAGCGCTCTTAAAAATCATGGCTGCCTTACTGACTTTACGCGAGAAGGTCATTAAACCCGTTTTAGCCAGCGTGACCAAGCCCAAAAGCGAACCCAACCCCCAGCCTCAGACTGACCTTGATCTGCAATATGGTAAAGTGCAAACCGAGATGCGGGCTTTACTCCTTATCCTCGGTGTCGCTGTTTAGACAACCCTTTTATCGACAATCTTTTGTCGATGTCAGTACTACAAGTGACTATAGCGAGTTTAATGTTCCTTTCATTCAATAGTAAATCTTTTATTTCCATAGTATATCCTCGGACTGACGACTGACCCGTCAATTTCTTTATCAACCGCTGGTATTGAACAAGCGTCTCTCTAAGAACAGGATATTGTGCGGCTTGTTTTATACATTCTTCTAACCACGCATCAATGTCGTCCTTGTAAGATACAGTACGCAAAAGGGAATCTGCTACTATTCCTTTCGTACTTTGTTCGCTTGGGGCATCCCCGTTAAGGGTTAAATAAATAACTGCAATGTCTTCAATGCCTTGCTTCCGTACTGACTCATAGTATCTTGCCAGTTGCCCCGGTTGATCTTCAGCATAAATTTTGTTTTCTAAGATAATTGCTTGTGTTTCATTAGCAATAAAAATGTCAATGTCATTATATTCTTTTTTTACATAAACATTTTTCAATTTAAAGTTTGGCAGGTCAATCTGTTGAAGAAATAAACCAAGCAAAATATCGCCCTGATTGTGTGAGCCTTTTGGATTTAGCAACTCAGCTAAAAATTGAGAATGCAAGTAGACCTCATCAGCCTCGTTTCTCAGGATAGAAAAGATGTTGAAATCTTGTTGAGCTTGCTGGAGTACTTTTTCGTATTTCCACTTGATTATTGCAATACTGTCAAGAAACAATTCAATTGGCTTCATTATCAAAAATTTGCGCTAACTTATCTCGGTTAAAAGATCAACGGGTTTTTCAGCAACATAACAATAACTCATCCATGCGCCAACTTCGCCACCGTAACACCTTCGCCGCCTTCGCTTTCATCGCCAGGGCGGTAGGAACTGACTATAGGATGACTGCTGAGTTCCTGGCGTACAGCCTGGCGTAAGGCCCCGCTGCCCTTGCCGTGAATGATGCGTACCCAGGGCAGGCGGGCCAAAAAGGCCTGGTCGAGATATTGATCCAGGCGCAGCAGGGCTTCTTCCGTTACCTGCCCGCGCAAATCCAACTCCATCCCCGGCGATTCGACAGTAGGGACTTTAACGCTGCTGTAGGTTGGCTCGGCTTCGCGGGCCGCCGCTTTTTCCCGCAGGGTCACGCTGGCCAGCGGCACCGTCGAACGAAACGCGCCCAACTGCACTTCGACCTGCTTGTTTTGCAAGCCCACCACCTCACCGACCGTATTAAACTGAGGAATAAAAACTTTATCCCCCAACCCCACCGGGCCGGTCAGAGCCGGCTGAGCTTCGGCTTTGGAGTCGGCTTTGGCTTTGGGTTTGGTTTTCTTGTCACTTTCAATCTTTGTCCGGATTTTGGCCTCGAGCTGTCCCAATCCCTCCTCTGCTTCAACCTCCGGGATGGCCTCAGCCTTAGCCTCAGCCTTAGCCTTTATCTCCGCTTCAGCCTGCTCTTTGAGCGCCCTGATTTCCTCCCGCGCCGCCTTGATTTCGCGGCGAGCA
This sequence comes from Anaerolineales bacterium, assembly GCA_015075405.1. GTDB lineage: Bacteria > Chloroflexota > Anaerolineae > 4572-78 > J111 > DSQQ01. The sequence goes on along the minus strand of JABTUK010000001.1, from coordinate 722,793 downwards.
TCCTCGCGGGCGGCGTTAAGAATGTCGCGCCGTTCCTTGTCAATTTCGGCCAGGCGGCGCTGCACCTGCTCGGTTTCCTGCTCGGCGCGTTGGCGTTCGGCGTCGGCGTCGCGGCGAACCTGCCGGGCCGCTTCGGTCTGGGCCTTGATTTCGGCCAACATGGCCTCGATTTGCTGGGCGTCTTCGCTGACCAGCCCCCGCGCCCGGTTGATAATATCCTCCGAAATTCCCAACCTTTGCGCAATGGTAAAAGCGTTGGACGCGCCCGGCAGCCCAATCAGCAGCCGGAACGTGGGTGAGAGGGTGGCGACATCAAACTCCATGCTGGCGTTGGCCACGCCGGGGGTGGTGTGGGCAAACGCCTTCAGTTCCGAATAGTGAGTCGCCACAAAGGTCGTCACCTGGCGCTCAAGCAGATAAGAGAGGATCGAGCGGGCTAAAGCCGACCCCTCGATCGGGTCTGTGCCCGCGCCCAGTTCATCCAAAATCACCAGGGAGTCGGCATCGCACTCGCTCAAAATCTGCACAATATTGGTCATATGCGAGGAAAAGGTGGACAGGCTTTGCTCGATGGACTGCTCATCGCCAATATCGGCAAAGATGCGCTCGAAAAAAGGCAAGGTCGAGCCTTCGGCGGCAGGGATGCGCAGACCCGCTTGAGCCATCGCCGCCAGCAGCCCCACCGTTTTGAGCGACACTGTTTTGCCGCCGGTATTAGGCCCGGTGATGATCAGCATGCGCGTTTCAGGAGGCAGGGTGACAGTAATGGGCGCCACTTTAGCCGGGTCGAGCAGGGGATGGCGGGCGGCGAGAAGCTTGAAAGCAGCAGAGGAGCGAGGAGGCGAAGGAGGAGGCGATGACTCGTGAGGCGAGGAGGCGAGGAATCTTCTTGCCTCGCCTCCTCGCCTCCTCGCCTCCTCGCCTCCTCTGTTCTCCGGGTTAAACAGAATCGGCTCAACGGCATCAATCGCCTCGGCATATTTGGCTTTGGCAAAAGCCAGGTCGAGTTCGGCCAGGGCGGCCACGGTGTGGTCAATCAGCCGGCTCTGTCCGCCGACCTGTTCCGACAGGGCCAGCAGGATTTTGCGAATTTCCTCTTCCTCATCCAGTTGAAGCTGCCGCCATTTGTTGTTGAGTTCCACCGTCGCCAGCGGTTCGATGAAGAGGGTAGCCCCGCTGGCGCTCTGATCGTGGATAATGCCTTGAATTTTGCCCTTAAATTCGGCCTTGAGTGGGACAACATAGCGCCCGCCGCGCTGCGTGACCAGCGGCTCCTGCAAGTAGCGGCTGTACTGGCTGGAGGCGACCAGCCGGTTGAGCCGTTCCATCAAGCGGCTATGGGCCGTTTCCAACTCGCGCCGGATGCGGGCCAGATTGGGGCTGGCGCTGCTTTTAACCTCACCGTGATCGTCAATGGCCTGGCTGATATCGTTAACCAGGCCGGGACACGGCTCGATGCGCTGGGCAATATCGGCCAGGCGCGGATAAACCTCGGCCAGCCGGGTGATGGCGCGCTGCAAATCGCGGGCAGCAATCAAGGTTTGGCGGATTTCAAGCAGTTCAACCGGCAGCAGGATGGCCCCGCGCTGGGCGCGCGCAGTTAAGGGCCGGACATCCCGCGAGCCGCCGACACTCATCCCTACTTTGGCCGAGAGCAGGTGGGCCGCTTCGCTGGTTTCAGCCTGCCAGCCCTGCGCTTCGGCCAGGTAGGGGCTAGGCCGCAAGGCCAGCGCCAATTCCTTGCTGGCTGAGAACATGGCGTAAGAGGCTAATTTATGTAAAATTTTGGGAAATTCAAGGGTAACGAGGTGTTTGTCCACGAGCTGTAAACAACATTAGCCTCAAGCAATGATCTCTAAAACGCCTTTGAGAATATCGGCATTGCGCGGCACAAATAAGCTAACCGATTGAACAATGGCTGCCAGAACCCCATTAAAAAACGGCAGCAGGGTTGACGTTCTTAAATTCCTGACCAGACCGGCGGCAAAGCCGGAGTAGGGAATGGTGGTATCGGTTGGCTGAAAAATAAATTGAATTACCCCCAAAAGCAAGGCCAGCCAGACCGTGGTTAAAATAAAGCCCATAGCCAGACCTCCCAGGGCGTTGAGCGGCCCCAGGATGAACCGCTGGGTGGCTGAGGGCGCAATTTCCTCAGCCGGGCCAACTTTGCTCTTTTTCTTTTTCTTCTTTTTCTTTTCTTCCGGCGGTACGGCCAGATATTTTACCAGCAATCTAAAAGCATTAAAGAAAACAAGCAGCAGCACCAAAAACGCCAGCACATCCGCCGCGGTTTTCTCCATGCCAAAGCCGGAAGTTTCGGGTTGCAAAATCCGTTCACTGAGCATTTTATACAACCACAGGGTCGCCACTAACCCTAACCAAATGCTGACCACCGACACAATTTGAGAGACCGCGCCTCTGACAAAACCGGCTAAAACCCCCACAAATAGAAGCACAATAAACAATAAATCTAAGGTGTTTAAGCCTAATACTTGCATGATGCCTTCTCCTGAATAACATCCTTAACGGAACATAACGCTATAATAATAACATTTTTTTTCAAAAATGACACATCTGCCTTGTCATTGCGTTTTACGATCATAAGCTTTGAACAAAATAAAAGCTCACCCTCTAGGTAGGATGAGCTTTTGAGTCAATCCAGAGGTAGCTGGATTGGTATCTATTCTATTTTGGCCTCAGCCGGTTGAGGTTCCTCCCCTTCAGGGGAAGCCTCAGCCGGGGAGTCTTCTGCTTCATCATACGAGATTGAACCAAAATCAGGCGGCTCCGGCTCATCTTTCATGGCCAGGTTACCCCGGAAGTAACCCTCTTCATCCAACAAGAAACTGCCCACATCCACAGTGCCCCAGACTTTGCCGGTGCTGAGAATTTCCAGGCGGCCCGAAGCCTTGATACTGCCCGTCACCGCACCGCTAACCGAGACATTTTCGGCAATCAAATCAGCCGCCACTTTAGCCTGCGGGCCAATGACAATATTGCCCAGCGTTTCGATGACCCCTTCTTCGCACACCCCGTCAATGCGGATGCTGCCATCGCACACCAATCTGCCCCTAAAGCTTGTATTTGGGCCGATGACCGTTTCTATCTTGTCAACCGGGGCGCCTCTGTTTCTACCAAGCACACCGTCCTCCTAAAGTAAAGGATGAAGGATGAAGGATGAAGGATGAAGAATCCTTTTTCATCCTTCATCCTTCATCCTTTTCAAGGTTCTCACTATACTTCAACTGGGGGTAATTGTCAACGTTATTGAAATTCGCTGGTTGAGGATGATTCGACCGGTTCAGCTTCTTGGGGCCGCCGCTGGTCGCGGTGATTGACCAGCAACAGCCAGGCCATGCCGATGATAATGAAACTATCGGCCAGATTAAACGTCGGCCAGCGGGTTGCGCCAATACCCACATCCAAAAAGTCTGTCACCCGCCCGTCTATCAGCCGGTCCACAAAGTTAGCAATCGCGCCCCCTAGCAGCAACCCAATCGGCCAGCCGGCCTGCGGCAAAAATTGGCCGGATTTCAGGGCTTGCCCAAACCAAACCATCAAACCCACAATCACCAGGCCGGTGACAATCAACGGGCCTGACCCGCCATTGGCAAACATGCCAAAGGCCACTCCGGTGTTATAGCCCAGGGTCAAGCGAAAATATTCTCCAATAAGCGGGATGGGTTGGTACAGCTTAAGCGTTTGTTCAGCCCAAATTTTGCTCAGGCCATCCAACACCAAAGCCAGACCAAACATCATAATGACACGAGAAAATGCTTTCATATCAGTATACACTATCTTGAAAAAAGAAGGTTGTCAAATTGGCAAGCTAACCGGCAAATCCCATTGCAGCTTCTGGAGGATATGACCCATTTCCCCATCTGCTGTCTACCGTTTACCGTCTACTCCCCTCACTCCCAAATATACCAGGCCGGCACATCGGATAACAGCCAGGCCAACCCTTCGGCGGGGCGTTCCAACAGCAAATTGATCAAGGCCCTGGCTTTCTCAGGGGTATGGGCTGGGGCCAGACTGCTAAATTCAACCCCAATCAGGCGATAATGGCCGCGTCGGGCGTGCAGCATCTCCCCGTAGGTTTCGACAATGCCTTTCAGAATATTGACGATAATATGCGTAATCGTAGAAGGATTGGTCATGCCGCGCCGGCGGCACTCCTGCACTACCAGCCGGAAAAAGCGCAGGCTGTAATCCAGTTTGGCCACCAGGGCAAAATCTTCGCAAAAAACATCAATCCGATTGGTAAAAGTTGTTTTCAGAATATCGCTGATTAACTCTTTATCGTCAATCGTTTCCCATTGGCCGCTGTCATCTCGACTGATGGTCATCAGCAACCGTCTGATGCGCTCGACCGTGTTTTCATACTGCCGCGCTTCCTGGACTACGTGCGGCAGCAAGCGGCCCCGGTCGCCCCAGGCATTTTCCAGCGCCCTGGTAAAACGACTCCAATCACGCATCACCGTTCCGGCAATGCAACTGTCCAACGGAAACGAGGCGGCCATATCGGCCAGGCTGACCAGCATCAGCGCAGTCAAACGCTGTTCCTGGATTTTTACTTCCTCCTGCATCAGATGGGTAGTTGAAGCTAACAGCGGCAGCGAGGCTTCACCGCTGCTGAGCACGCCAAATTTATCGTGGTCGCGGATAATGGTCAGCAGCGTGCGCAACTCGGTTCGGGTGAGCATGGTCTGGAGCTTCGTCCGTTCATCGGGGTACATAGACGACACTAAATACCAGCCAATTGTCGGGTGACGGTCGGTGTTGACATACTTGCCAATGTCGTGATAAAGGGCTGCCACGCGCAAAAAGGTTTTGACAGCTCCATGTTCACCGGGCGGAAAGAGGGCGGTTGTCGCTACATCCGGGCCGATACCGTACCAGAGTTGGTTGTAATTCCGCTCAAAAAATGACAAATCGGCAGCGCAGTGAGGCTTGGCCCCATCCACCAAAATATCGCCGGGGCGGTCTGCCAGCAGCCGGTCTATTTTTTCCATCACTGCATGCAAATGAGGCGCGCCTTTGGGGTCGCCGGGGCGAGTTCCCATCGTCGGCGCATAGAATAAGTGGGCCAACTGTTGACCAAAGGGCAAAGTTTGCATCGTCGCCGCATCGGGTACGGGACCAGTCGCAAAAATTTCTTCAAAGCTGCCTGATAAATTTAGTTTCACAGGTCTGCTGTTAGCTCTAAAATATGTGCTCAGAAAAATTCTCTCTCAACCATCAAGGTAGCACGCCCTTCGGCGCACCCGAAAGGGTGGGAGTAGCATGTAGCAGGTGAATGGGTTTGCTACCTTGCTCCCCTGCTACCTGTTTTAACGGCGAAAACTTTTCCAGGGCACTATAATAATCACAAGTGGACAGAAAAGCAATGTCCCCATGTTCATTATCTCTACGCCAATTCTCCATAAAATCTCCATAATTGCCTGTTATACTGTAGCTAAATAAAGAAAATAACAGCCTGACGACAACCAGGCAATACAGAATGGAGCAAAACAATGAAAACTCAAAAGTGGATGTTAGTAGCAAGTATCATCTTGTTTCTGGGGGCGGCCGGCCTGGTAGCCTTTACCGTCTTCACGCCTTTTGCCTGGGCGCAGGGGCCAATGGGCTGGAACGGGCGCGGTGATGGCCCGATGTTCGATGGCGGCTTTGGGATGGGCCGGGGCATGATGCAGGGTGGCGGCTTTGGGATGGGGCCAGGCGGTATGATGGGCGGCCGCTGGGGCGGGCCGGAAAATTCGCTGGTGACCATTGCCGCCGAAAAATTGGGCCTGACCACCACTGAATTGCAGGCCGAACTTCAGGCCGGTAAAACGATTGCCGATGTAGCTGCCGAAAAGAAGGTGGAAGTATCCACAATTGTGGACGCTGTAGTGGCCGACCGGACTGAACAGCTTAATGAACTGGTGGCTAACGGACAGGCTACCCAGGAAGAAGCCGATGCCATGCTGGCTCTGATGAAGGCCAATATTACCCGGCGCATTAACGAAGCATGGTCGGGCAGAGGCTTTGGCCCCGGCATGATGGACGGCGGCATGGGTCCTGGCTTCGGCATGGGGCCGGGTGGTGGTCGCGGTGGCATGATGGGCGGACGTGGTGGCATGATGGGCGGCTGGGGCGGGCCGGGCAACTCGATGATGCAAACGGTAGCCGACACCCTGGGCCTCACCCCCACCGAACTGGTCACTGAACTGCGAGCCGGCAAATCTGTGGCCGAAGTGGCCGCCGAGAAAAATGTAGAGATGGCCACCCTGGTGAACGCCATTCTGACCCCGCGCACCGAGCAACTCAACGCGCTGGTGGCCAAAGGGCAACTAACGCAGGCCGAGGTTGACGCCCGGATAACTATTCTGAAGGTTGATATAGTTGAGCGCCTGAACCAGAGTTGGGGCGCTAAAAATACGGCCTCCGGGGGGGCAGAAACTTACTAACCTTTCCCAAACAATCATGCCAAGCTTTTCACCCCGGCCGGCCCGGATACGCCGGTCGGGGATTTTTTAATTCATAGGCGATGGATTGTGCGCATGCTTCATCGAGTGACAGGGTTAGCGGCTAAAATTTGACAGATGGCTGGTCGAGTTTAAGATAGGCATTTGAAGAGGCAAAATGTCCCGCATTTTAGTGGTAGACGACGATAAACAAATTGTCCGGCTGGTCCAATCATACCTGGAGCGGGCCGGTCATCAAGTGTTGACCGCCCACGATGGTGAAATGGCCCTTTACACCATCCGCCGCGAGCGGCCCGATTTGGTGGTACTCGACCTCATGCTGCCCGACCGGGATGGATGGGAGATCACCCGGACTGTCCGCAGCGACCCCACTCTGGCCAGCCTGCCGATTATCATGCTCACGGCCCGGATTGAAGATACCGATAAAATTGTCGGGTTGGAGTTGGGCGCAGATGATTACATTGCCAAACCTTTCAACCCGCATGAAGTTGTAGCGCGGGTGCGGGCCGTCCTGCGGCGCGTTGGCGGCGCACCGGCCACGCCGCATGTCATCCAGGTGGGCGGGCTGAGAATGGATGTGGACCGCCACCAGGTTTCGCTCGACGGTACGCCTATCGAACTCACCCCGACCGAGTTTGATCTGCTCAAGCTGCTGATGGAGCAGCGCGGCCACGCCTTTACCCGCATGGAACTGGTGGAGAAAGGGCTGGGGTATAACTTTGAAGGGCTAGACCGGACCATTGACAGCCACATCAAAAACCTGCGCCGCAAAATCGAACCCAACCCCAGCCAACCCACCTACATTGAAACTGTGTACGGCGTCGGCTACCGGCTCAAAGGAGAATGAAAGAGGAAGAAAGGATTTGAGGGAACTGAAGGAACTAAGGGGTAAGTTCCTTCAGTTCCCTCAGTCCCTTTAGTTCCCTTCGTCACCTTCTCAGGAATCACCTCATGAACAAACTCTGGGTCCGCCTTGCCCTGGCTTTTGGCGCGGTTACAATCATCGGGATTCTGGTGGCGGGTATTCTGGCCAATCGCCAGGTGAATCTACAGTTTCGCCGCTTTGTGGCGCGGGACCAGATTGTCAATTCGCCACTGGTCGCCACCCTGGCCGATTATTACGCCAGCCAGGGCAGTTGGGCGGGGGTCGAAGAGTTGTTCGACGGTCCTGGCCGGTCAGATGATATGGGCCATGGCTGGGGCATGATGATGCGGCGGGGCATGCCCCAACTGATTCTAGCCGATGCCTCGACCCAAATTATTTTTGATCAGGGCGGCCCGCGTCGCGGAGGCCGTTTGAATCCGGCTGAACAGGCCGAAGCTGTGCCCATCGAGTTGGAAGGCCAAACGGTGGGCTATGTCGTCGTCAGCGTTCCCGGCCTGGGTGATCTGTCCGGGCCGGCCCAGTTATTTCTGCGGCAGTTCAACTTTTCCTTGTGGCAGGCCGGTCTCATTGCCGGGGGCCTGGGGCTGTTGTTGGGGTTTATCATCTCGCGTGGGCTGTCTGCACCGCTGGGCCGCCTGGCTGCCGCCGCCCGGCGCATTTCCAGGGGCGATTTGAACCAGCAGGTCCCGGTGACCGGCAGCGCCGAGATAGCCGACCTGGCCCGCGCCTTTAACGAGATGACCGCCGGCTTGCAGCAGGCCGAAACCTTGCGCCGCAACATGGTGGCCGATATCGCCCACGAACTTCGCACCCCGTTGACCATCATCCAGGGCAATTTGCAAGCCATCCTCGACGATGTCTATCCGTTGGAAAAAGCTGAAATTGCCGCCGTTTACGATGAAACCCTGACCTTGAACCGCCTGGTTAACGACCTGCGCGAACTGGCCCAGGTCGAGGCCGGACAGTTAAGCCTGCACCTCCAGACCTTTGAGTTACCCTCCCTGGTTGAGCGAGCCGCCAATTTATTTGAAGAGCTGGCCCGCGAAAAAAATATCAAGGTGAAGGTTGTTTTGCCCCCCGCCTTACCCCCCGTCCAGGCCGACCCCGACCGGGTGCGCCAGGTACTGCATAATCTCCTCTCCAACGCCCTGCGTCACACGCCGGAGGGCGGCGAGGTGGTTATTGAGGCAGCTTTTGTAAGAGAGCAGGGGCGCGGGGGAGCAGGGGAGCAGGGGGGAGGGTATTTATCTCCCCTGCCCCTCCGCTCCCCTGCTCCCCTGCCCGATACTCCCCGACCCCCGACCCCCGACCCCCGACCCCACATCCGCGTCACCGTCTCCGATACCGGCCCCGGCATCTCCCCCGCCGACCTGCCCCACGTGTTTGACCGCTTCTGGCGGGCCGATAAAGCCCGCTCACGCGAGCAGGGCGGCTCCGGTCTGGGCCTGGCTATTGCCAAACGCCTGATTGAAGCTCATGGCGGCCAAATCGGGGTCGAGAGTGAAGGCATCCCTGGACGGGGTAGTCGTTTTTGGTTTACGCTGCCCGCCCACTCATAACCCTCAACTTTCCCTAAAACTGTGGCAAATTGCTGCCGTTTGCTGTATAATTGGCTGTCCCGTTTCACCTTAACTAAATTCAATAAATCACAATTTTAGAGGACGCGGAGCGGGCATGCCTACGCGCCGAACGAAGCCGCACGTGGGCGTGCTGGCTCCTCAATTCGTGATTTACTGAATTTATCGAGATAGAGTATTGATGGCAACGCTTAAAGCGCTCCTGCTGCGAACTCACGAAAACCTGCTCATTTTGCAAGAACGAGAAGCCAAACACGGCGGCAATGCGCCGCTGGATCTGCTCAACCAGATCAGAGATCATCAGACGGCGATTGAGCTGATCGAACAGGCCCTTTCGACTGAATTAACCGAAAAAGAATTAAAGGAACTCAAGGAAGCCCTGCGGCCCTTGCTGGTCGCCGGCAATGTTGAGCAGCTCGATCTGGATCAGGTCAAACTGGAAAGGCCGCGTTTGCCTTTTGAGCCGGAAACGGTTCTCATCCCAGCCGGCCCCTTTTTAATGGGCAGCCCGCCCGGCGATAACATTCCAGCAGAAGAAATGCCCCAGCACGAAGTAACCCTGCCTGCCTTTCAGATTGGCCGCTATCCGGTCACCAACGCCCAGTACGCCGAATTTATCAAGCGCGAGAAACAGCAGGAACCGCCCAAAAAAGCGGGCTGGTTTCTGCGCGAGCCGCCGGGGGACAAACTCGATCATCCCGTGGTCAGGGTCAGTTGGGAGGATGCCCTGGCCTACTGCCGCTGGTTGAGCGGACAAACGGGCCGCTCCTATCGCCTGCCCACCGAGGCCGAGTGGGAGAAGGCGGCGTCCTGGGCAGGGGGGCAGGGGAGCGAGGGAGCAGAGGGGAAAAGGCAGTACCCCTGGGGGGATACGTGGGAGGTTGGACGGTGCAATTTTGGTAGCGACGATACTACTCCGGTGACAGCCTTTCCAGAAGGTGTTAGTTTTTATGGCTGCTGCGATATGCTGGGCAACGCGCAGGAATGGACCAGCACTCTGTGGGGCAGCGATCCCAAAGAGAATCTTTTTCCTTACCCTTACCGCGCCGGCGATGGGCGGGAAGAGACCAAACCCTCCCATCTGCACCGGGTCTACCGGATTTATCGCGGCGGCTCGTTCCGCGACGAGCCGGCCAAATTAAGATGCACCGTGCGGGGCAACTCCGACCCTGAGAGTAAAATCAGGTGGCGCGGCTTTCGGGTTGCCCTTGAAATTTAGCGATTCAGCCTATGTCATTGCGAGGCCGTAGGCCGAAGCAATCCCCCTATCACAACATGGGGATTGCTTCGCTTCGCTCGCAATGACACCTGAGCAGTTGGGAATTTTTCTTGGCGTTCCCTGGCAACTTTGCGAGAGATTTTCTTGCTCAATGGATAAGGACTCAATGGCTAATCCGGTCTGACGGCGGATTTGGCTCAGATGGTTGACATCTTGAACCTAGTCATAGTAAACTGAACTTAGCTTTAATTTCAAAATTCAAAAGAGGGATGAACAGCGATGTACGGTCTCAACATTGACCCCAATAACCCCACCGGCGACCCCGACCCGTCGGAGTTAAAGCAGCTTGGCGTCGAGATGGTCCGTTACACCTTCTATGACCGCAGCGGTGGCGACCAGGTGGACCCGGCCCGGATAGATTTTTACAGCCGCAAAGCCAAAGGCTATCGAGACGTTGGGATTGGCTCGCTGATCATCCTGACTTACGACACCTACCCCGGCAAACCCCCCTTTGCCAACAATTGGGATGATTACATTAATCGCTTTGCCCGCCGCGCCGGGCAGATTGCCCAACAGCTGGCCCCGTTCCGGCCGGCCTATCAAATCTGGAACGAGCCGGACCACGACCGTATTGCCGTTGGTAAATCATATGATCCATGTCTGCGCGAAGAAGTTTTTGGGCAGATGCTGCGCCGCACCCGCGATGCTATTAAAGCGGCTGATCCGCAAGCCTTGATTGTCGCCGGGGGACTGGCTTCCGGTAATCCTTCCTGGTTGAGCACGGTTATTAAATCTCAAGGAGGTGACCTGACGGCCGATATTGTGGCTTTTCACCCCTATGCCCAGCGCCCCGAACCCAATTGGCCCAGCCCCACCTGGGCCAACGCCAGCCCTATTGGCGATTTGATTGCCGGATATCATAGGGTGGTTCCAAAAAAAATCCTTTGGATTACCGAAATGGGTTCCAAACCTAATGAGGTGCCCGGAGGAGATGAAGGATCTGCTGAGTTTTTGCGACGCTACTACCGGGCCATTATTACCCAATACAGCGACAAGGTTCAGGAGCTGTTCTGGTTCTGCTACAGCGATGGCATGGTGTCGCCTTTTGGCCTCAAACAGGCCAACGGTACGCCCAAGCCCGCTTATGAAGCCTTCCGCCAGGCCGTAGATGCCCGCTCCAAGTGGCAGCCGGAACCCGCTGTAGCTGCGCCGCCACAACCCGTGACTCCACCCCCGCCACCACCGCCGGTGGCCGCGCCGCCGCCGCCATCCCCCACATCGCCCGTCACGCCACCACCTGCCCCTCCCCCCACATCGCCTGTCCCGCTATCGCCGCTGCCAACCGCGCCGGCGCAGGATTTAAGCCAACTTATCGTCCAAACCAGCAGCCTGCAAAGCCTGGTGCAGCAGCTCCAAACCCAACTGGCCCAATTGCAGACGCAAGTGCAGCAGTTATCGGGCCAGCAGAGCCAATTGCAGGCCCAGATGCAGCAACTCTTAGCCTCGCCTCCCACCTCCTCGCCTCCTCCTCTCCTCCCGCCTCCCATCCAGAACATCACCGACCAACTGAAACGCCATCCCAGCCAGCAGTTTCAAACCCGCTCGCTGGAGCAGATTCAAATGGTTATTATCCATCACACCGCCGTTGCGCCCACCGTAGGCGCAGAGCGCATTGCCGAACATCGGGTGGACAAGCAGGGCTGGCCCGGCATTGGCTATCACTACTTTATCACCGCCGACGGCCAGATTCAGCAGACCAACGAACTGACCACCGTCGCCACCCACGCCGGCAACTACAACCCCATCGCTATCGGCGTTTGTTTTGCCGGGGATTTTACTGCTACCATACCCAGCCCCGAACAAATTAAAGCCGGAGCGCAGCTCATTGCCTGGCTGATTCAACAGCGCCAGCTCTCCCTCGCTTCGGTGTTTGGCTATAAAGAGCTGATCAATACCCAAAGCCCCGGCTTGCAATGGGACTCTGGCGCGCGCTGGGGCGACCAACTCCGGGCCGAAATCGAGGCGCTGTTGTGAACTCCGCTTTTTCGTAACTTGGCTACAATTATTCGGCGTACTGTTAGCTTATAATTCTCCTCAAACGGTTGATTGTCGAACCAGCATGTGATAGAATCAGGGCAATCATCTTTATTTCAGCCATAGTGATATGTTTTGACAGATGATGCGTGATGCGTGATGCGTAAAATGTCACGTATCACGCATCACGAACCTGGACAATTATTTCTTGGAACTGTTTAGGAAAGTCCCCCCGTGCAAGAACTATCTAATCTGTGGGCCTTCATTACTGCCTGGTACAACCTGCCCTTCTCGCTGGCGCTGCTACTCTTTCTGGGTCTATCTGCTTTGCAATTTATTGGCCTGGACCAGGATCACGATGCCGATGTAGACGCGGACGCCGATCTTGACCTGGATCATGACCTGGACCTCGACCACGATCTGGATATTGACCACGATGCCGACCTCGACCACGATCTGGATCACGACATTAACCACGATTTGGCCGGCGCACCCGGCTGGTTAGGCGCGTTGGAATTTCTGGGGGTCGGTCACGCCCCGGTGACGATGATTTTACTACTGCTGGTGGGCAGTTTCGGCCTGCTGGGTTGGATTGCCAACTGGCTGCTGCTCGGAGTAGTACCCACCTATCCCGGTTGGGGCTTGATTGCCGTTCTGGGCGGTGCGCTGATCCTCTCGGTTGGCGTCACCTCGCGCACCGCTCGACTGATTGGCCGGGCTATTCCTGCCTTTGCCAGCACCGCTACTTCGGCTTCACAACTGGTGGCCCGGCGCGGCTGGGTCATCAGCAGCCAGGTGGACCAGACCTACGGCCAGGTCAAAGTCCGCGACCCCGGCGGCACCCTCATTACCGTTTTTGCCAAAGTGGATACCGGCAAACCCGCCATTCCCCGCGATACCGAGGTCTATCTGGTAGATTATGACGCAGCCAGGAAAGTTTATACCGTTGTGCCATCGGACTGAAACGCCATCATCCTTTTCCTTACGGATTATTTTGAGACTCGTCCATAAATTATGCCGCGAGATTGGAGATTAGAGATTACATAATCTCCAATCTCTAATCTCTAATCTCTCGAACCGAAACGTTATCAGAGGACAACTTCTTAACAGGAGGTAAGTTATGTTTAGTTCATTTTTGTTTTGGGCAGTCATTGTGTTCTTCGTCTTTATTGCAGTTGTGGTCTTCCTGGCCGCTATTGCCAGGGCTTATATCAAAGCGCCGGCTAATCGGGCATTTGTCCGCACAGGAGGTTTCTTTCGTGCGCCTGATACCAAGCCCAAAGTGGTAATGAATGGTGGAGCGTGGGTTTTTGGTTTTATCCATGAAATTACTTGGGTTGATTTGGGCACTATGGCCATCGAGATTGAGCGCACCGAACAGAACGCTTTGCTGACCCGCGACCCGCAGTACGCTGACATCCGGGCCATTTTTTATATAAAAGTTAGCCCAACTATTGAAGGCATTGTTGACGCCGCCCGAACCATCGGCGGCAAGGCGGTAGACGCGACGGCGGTCAAGCAGTTGGTAGACGCCAAACTCGACGGCGCGCTGCGCGACGTAGCCGCTACCTTCACCCTGATGAGCCTGCACCAGGAACGGGACAATTTTATCCAGAAGGTGCAAGAGCGGGTTAAAGAAGATTTGGAGCAGAATGGCCTGGTGCTGGAAAGCGTCAGTATCCTCACCCTTAAAGCTGCCCGGCAGGGGTCCTTTGGCACGGATGACGTGTTTGGGGCGCAGGTGGCGCGGGCCAATGCCGATGTCATCCAGACCGCCCAGCGCGAGCGCAACGACATCGAGCGCAAGACCGAAATCGAGGTCAAGCAGCGTGATACCAGCACTTCCAAAGAGAAGCTGACCCTGGAGCAAGACCTGGCCTTTGCCGCCGCCACCCAACAACGAGAAGTGCAGGCACGCCAGGCGGCAGAAAAATCCGCCACCGAAAAGTTTATTTATGAGCAAGAGCAGGCCGCCGAGCAGGCTCGCATTGCCAAAGAGCGGGCCATTAAGCTGGCCGAGATCGAGATGGAACAAACGCTGCTGGTGCAGAGCGAGCGCAAAAACCAGGAGTATCAGACCGCTGAAATTGCCCGCAATCAGGCGATAGAGGTAGCTGAACAGACCAAGCAAATCTCGGTGCTCAAAGAACAGCAAAAACGAGAAGCGGCGGAGAAGGAACGGCTGGCGGTGGCGGCGCAGCGCGAACAGGCCGCCCAAGATGTCAAAACGGTCGAGGAGACGGCCCAGGCCAAACGCCAGGCCCAAATCCAGGTCATCGAGGCTGAGCGCGACGCCCAGAAGGCGATGATTGACCGTAAGAACGCGGTCGAAATCGAGGCGCTCAAACGGATTCGTGAAGCTGAAGCGCAAGCGGCGGCGTTAAAAGAAATCGCCCAGGCCGAGTTTGAGGCGGCCCAGAAACAGGCCGAAACCAAGCGCACCCAGGCCCAGGCCGAAAGCGACGCCGAAAAGATGCGGGCCGACGCCGAGCGTGCCCGCACCAGCGCCGCCGGTCTGGCCGAAGCCGAAGTGCTGCGGGCCAAAGCCGAGGCCGCTCAGTTGCAAGGTATGGCCGAAGCCGAGGTCATCCGGGCCAAAGCTGAGGCCATGCGGGCCGAAGCCGAAGTCATCCGGGCCAAAGGTTTGGCTGAGGCAGAGGCGATTAAAGCCAAAGGACTGGCCGAAGCCGAGGGTCAAAAAGCCAAAGCCGAAGCCCTGGCCGCCTTTGATAACGTCAGCCAGCAGTTGGAAATGCAGCGCTTGCAAATTGACGCCCAGATTCAAATCGGGGTGGCTCGCGCTCAGGCGATGGGCGCGGCTATTGCCAATATGCAAATCAAGATGTTCGGCACGCCCGAAGCCGCCGACAGCATTTTGCGCCTCATGTCTTTTGCCGAAGGCATGAATGATGTGGTCAACGCCGTACCGCCGCAGGTGCGCGAGTTGGGCACGCAACTGCTCAGCAAAGTGGCAGGGAATGGGCACGACAACGGCCAGCCGGCGGCCACTCAGCCGGTGACGTTGGAACAGGTCGCCGGGTTAATGCCCCAGTTCATTGCCCTGGTTGACCGTACCCTGGATGTCAACAAGCTCAAAAAACAGACTGTCAGCCAGGTGCTAGACCAATTGGAAGCCCAGGCCAGCGAAGCCGACAAACCCCTGGCTGCCCAGGCCAAAACCATGCTCACCCTCCTGCCCATCCTGGCCGAGATGAATTTTGAAGATGTCTATTTGCGCTATGCGGCGAAGTGAGACGTGAAACGTGGTGCGTGGTGCGTGGTGCGTAAATACACGTACTACGCACCACGCCCTACGTAACAATGCTTACAATATTGGCAGGATAAAAAGTGTGACTCAACAGAGCGATCTTCTCTACGTCTTCACCGGCATTTCCAGCGCCGAGGTGGTGAAGGCGTTGAATACGATGCTGAACAAGCGCGGCGAGGCCGAAGCAGCCCTGGCCGAATGGTTGACGCGCCAACCGCTGGAGTCGCTGGGCGGCTTTCTGTTGAGCGCGTCAGTAGCCTTTTATCTGGCTGAGCGGGGGGTCAATCCAAAAATTCAGACCTTTGTAGATGCGCTGTATTACATCAGCACGTGTCTATCGGTGGGCTATGCCGATATTTTTGCACAGACCCAAACCGGCAAGCTCATCGCCACCCTGGCCATGACCCTCGGCCCGGCGCTGACCGGCAATGCTCTCGACCCACCGGGCCGGGCAACGCCGGCCTCGGCCCAGGGGCAAGAAATGATGCTGGAACGGTTGGATGCGATTTTGGCAGAACTGCGCCGGCAGGGAGAGACAGTTAAATCACAAACGACATCCCCACCATAGCCACAACCAAAATGGCGGTGATGATAAGGATGGTCCTTAACTCGCCGTATTCGTAATAATATTCCTGGGCAAAGTTGACGGCAGCAGTTTTACGATTATTGAGCGGAGCCGCTTGAGCAGCCATCGCGGGGGTGGGGACAAACTCTTCACTCAATGTCGGCAAGGGAATGTTTTCCCCAGCCGGGGCGGTCTTGGGGACAAATTGACCAGGTTGTTTATCGCCTTCTAAACGTCGCTCGCGACGGGTTCTTTTAGCCATAATTTACCTTCTAATCATCAGTGGGGGCAGGTCATAGACCTGCCCCCACTCAATTTATCAAACTTGATTAAATTATAGCATTGGCTCGGCTATTCGGCTAATTCGCCGATAACGACGAGGCGATGGGTGTCAACCAGATACGGGTAGCAGGTTTGGAGCGTGGCGACCGGCTCGGTGGTGGGCAGCATCACCTCGACATCGGTGGGGTTGATAATCCGCTTTTCCTTGACCACATAACGAAACTTCTGTTCTCCGGCATGGATGAAATATTCATCGCCAACTTCCAGCTTCTCCAGATAGCGAAAAATCTCGCCAAAGATGTCGTTGTGGGCGGCCAGATACAAATTGCCGCGCTCGCCGGGGTTGGCGCTGCCGGGCAAATGGCCAACACCCTTCTTTAAATCCTCCCAACTTACGCCGTTGATAATCGGCGCATCCACCTGGATTTTGGGAATAACAATCCGAGTGGGGCTGTTGGTTGCCGGTTTGATTTCAATTGGTACGGCTGACCCGCCGGAAGCCGAGGTTTGGACCCACTGCTGCAAGTGTAGCGGTACATCGGGGGCCGCGCCGCCGGGCGAGGTTGGTGGGGTGTGACCGCCGGGCAGGCGGTTCAGGGTAATCGGCGGCGGGGCGACGGTAGGGGTGGGCAGTTCCTGCTTGAGGGCGCTCTGCTGAGCCAGCGATACTTCGGCGTTCAACTCTTTGAGGTTGAAATAGGAAGCCACCAACACGGCCACCAGCCCCACCAGGGCCACCACTTCCAGGCCCAACAGCAGGGCATCTCTGACTTTTTTGGAGCGGGTTCGTTCCTGGGGAGGAATAGGAGTAGCTTTACGCCGCCCAAAAATGCCGCGCATGGGCTGCACGCTGGCCGTTTGAAAACCAGGGGCGGCAATCGGGGTGCTTCTGGGCCAGGGCGCAGGGGCTTGCGGACGTACCACTGGCTCATCCTGATTTAATAGCGCCTCGTTGGTCGAGCGGCCCTCACCGGACAGGCGTTGAAACCGCTCCAGGCGAGACTGCCGCCGTTTAATCAACAGGGCTTTTTCCAACTCCTCAACGCTCAAATCGTCCAGTTTGCGTTTGCCAAACATCGTTACCCCGGTAGGGGGTAGACAGTAGACAGTAGACGGTAGACGGGGAAAAACCCTGCCTACTCTCTACCGTTTACCGTCTACCGCGTTATGTCACGTTGTTATTGTAAAGCCGCGAGTCTGTTTTGTCAAACGAATCTGGTAGGGTCTGTAGTGGCGACTTTAGTCGCTTACTGCCTGTAGAAAACGACTAAAGTCGTTACTACCTATCTATCAAAATTGGAGTGGCAGGGTATTGGCCAATGGGCTGAACGCAATAGCTCAGCGATGTTCCGGGTATTTGGACCAATCCAGCAGGGTTAGATGGGGTGAACCATCCGCGGAGCGATAGCCCAGAGAGGCCAATACCTCCGCCAGCATGGTGCGCGTTTCGGAGTGCAACTTCATTTCAGCGAGATGCCGGTTGAGCCAGGGCGACATATCCCAAGAGCCGGTGTAAGCCAGGCTGGCCCCCAGCCAATCGGCGACCATCTCGCGCAGGTATCTTTCGGGCATGGGCATCACCCCACCTTCCGAGCGGCTGCCGGCCGAGGCGTAACCATCGGGGAAAACCCAGTGCTGCCAGTGATGGGGGTTGTGGTGGATGTGATGCAGCCAGGCCAGGGCAAAGCCGTGCGGGTCGCCTCTATCACCGTGAAATTGGCGGGCGTAATGGGGATATTCAGCCTCCATAAATTTGCTGGCATCGTGATTGAAGAGCTGTTCTTCGGGGATACCGCCGACCAGGAGGCCGGCTTCCAAAACGTATTTTTTGTGCTGGTGGAGCGACTCAAAGAACGCTTTGATTTCGGTTGTTGACATTTTTGGCCTCCACTAACCTCAACGATTATGTTTGGGAGCAAATCGTTGGAGCAAACTAAAAAGCAAAGTTAACTCTTGCGACCGCAGCAGGTACAAACCCAGAAGATAAATCCCGCCGCCGGCCAAACTCAACAGAGCTACCAGCGCGACCTCATTGATTAAATTATCAGCCGGGAGTTGGGCCTGCAAAACGGGCAAGGTTAGCCACAACAACAGCCCCATTGCCGCCGAAGCGGCGATAGCCTTGAAGGTTGTTGACTCCAACCCACGCCCGCGCAACGGAGCCAGACGATTGACCAGCCAGAGCATGACCAGGGCGTGCCCGGTCAGTTGGACGCTGTTGGCCAGCACCAAATCGGTCATTTGCATGGGCCGGGCCAGCGAAGGCAATAAGGCGGCGACAAGATAAAAACCTACGCCCAGCAAGCCAACCAGGGCCGGGGTGAGGGTGTTCTGGCGGGCGTAAAAAGCAAAGATGAGAGGCTGGTCAATGGCGGCAAAGGTGAGACCGAAGAGATAAAGCCGCAGGGCCAGGGCCGTCTGTTGGGTGTCGAAGCCGGTAAAATCGCCGTGCTGGAAAAGCAGCGCCACCACCGGCTGAGCCATGACAAACAACGCTACGGCGGCGGGGATGGTCAACACCAGCACCAGCCGCAGGCCGGCGGCCAGGGTGTCCATAAAATCGTTCAGAGCGTCGCCGCCAACGGATGCCAGGCGTGAGAGAGTCGGCAGGATGGCCAGAGAAATAGCCGCCGAAATCAGGCCAAGGGGAAATTGGATGATGGTGGTGGCAAACTGCATCCAGGCGATGCTTTGCTCGCCGGTGCGCGAGGCCAGGTTGCGGTCCAGAGCAATCGCAATCTGGCTGATAACCAGGCCCAAAATGACCGGCAGGTACAGTTTGCCGATGCGCCGCAGGGCCGGATGGCGCAGGTCGAACACCAAACGGAGGCGGGCATCGCGCAGCCCCGGCAGTTGCAGGGCCACTTGCAGGATGGCCCCCAGCAGCAAGCCGACCGCCAGCGCCTCGATACCCCAGCCCCAAATCAGCGCCCCCATCAGCGCGGTCGCCACGATAACCGCATTGAAAACAGCCGCCGTAAAAGCCGGCAGGGCAAACCGCTTGAGGGCGTAAAGCAGGCCAGTGATGATGCCGGAGAGGCTTAGAAAAAGGACCGCCGGGGTGGTCAGGCGCATCAAACGAGCCGTCGCCGCCAGCAGCTCCGGCTCAAACCCCCCGGCCATGAGGAAGGCAATTTGGGGTGTGGCTAACTCAATGAGGAGGACGATAACCCCTAAAACGACAACCGCCAGGCTCAGGATCAGGCTGGCCAAATGCCACAATCCGGCCCGGTCGCGCTCGGCCTGTTCCGAGAAAACAGGCACCAGGGCGCTGCTGACCATGCCGCCAACCAGCAGGTCGTACAGCATGGTTGGGATAATCTGGGCCACCCGAAAGGCGGAAACCAGGCCGGTTGCGCCAAACAGGTTGGCAATAACGGTTTCTCGGGCCAGGCCCAGAACGCGGCTGGCAACATTGCCGGCGGCAATGAGCGCAGCGGCGCGAGCCATGCTGCTAGTTTCAACCGGAGCAGCATCGGCTGAGGAAGTCAGTGTTGTTTCGGGTTGAGCGCCCATCAGTCGTCAATCAGGCGCTTGCGTAAGCGGGTGATTTCGGCGTGCAGTTCGGCCTGCATGGCCTCCATTTCCAGTTGCAGCTCCTCCAGCCGCTCGCGCATGTCCAGAATAATTTGTACCCCGGCCAGATTTACCCCCAATTCATCGGTCAGGCGAATAATCTGGCGCAGCCGGTCAATATCGGCGGGGGAGTAGAGCCGGATGTTGCCTTCGCTCCGTTCCGGCGTAACCAGGCCCACATTTTCGTAGTGGCGCAGCGTTTGAGGGTGGACGCCAATCATTTTGGCTGCCACGCTGATGACGTACATTGGCTGATGTGGGCCGGTATCGGGCTTGTCGAGCATGCAGCGGCCCCTTTACAAGCCGCGCATGTCGGCCAATTCCTCAAACAGGGCGATTTCTTCGGGGGTTAAGTTTTGCGGCAACTGCACCACCACTTTGGCATACAGGTCGCCCCGCTCGTCTGACTGTTTTAGGTGAGGCATGCCCTGGCCTTTGAGCCGGAATTTTCGGCCTGATTGGGTTTCGGGCGGAATACGCAGCTTGATTTTGCCCTTAAAGGTGGGCACGGTTGCTTCGCCGCCCAGGATAGCGGTGTACAAATCAACCGGCAGTTCGGCATAAAGATCGTCGCCCACCCGCTCGAAGGTGGGGTGGGGCGCTACTTCAATTTCGAGATAAAGGTCGCCCTTGGGGCCGCCGCCGATGCCTTCGGCTCCTTCGCCGCGCACGCGCACTTTGGTGCCCGTTTTTGCGCCTTTGGGAATCTTGACCTCGATGCGGCGACCGCCCACCCGCAAAATTCGGGCCGCGCCATTAAAGGCTTCTTCCAGTGAGATTTCGACCTTTTGGGTATAATCTTGCCCCTGGCGCGGCGCAGTACGGGCCTGGCCCATATTCCCAAAGATA
Source organism: Anaerolineales bacterium (assembly GCA_015075405.1). Lineage (GTDB taxonomy): Bacteria > Chloroflexota > Anaerolineae > 4572-78 > J111 > DSQQ01. Next base: position 702,070 of record JABTUK010000001.1, on the reverse strand, counting down.
GCCTCAAAGAAATCAGAGAAGTTGCCAGCGCGACCGGCCCCACCCCCCAGGATGTCGTTTAAATCTACGTAGCCGCCGCGATTACCGGCAGCCATCCATTCGCTCCAATCGAAGCCGCCGCCGCCGCCGGCCCGCTGGTAAGCCTGCCAACTGGAACCCAGGCGGTCATATTTGGACCGCTTGTCGGGGTCGGTTAGCACCTCGTTGGCCTCGTTGATTTCCTTAAACCGCTCTTCGGCCACTTTATCGTTGGGGTTAACATCGGGGTGATATTTGCGGGCTAATTTACGATACGCTTTTTTGATGTCGTCGGTGCTGGCGTTTTTGTCCACGCCTAAAACTTTGTAATAATCCTTGTAGTCCATCGAATAAATTGTTCCTTGTCCCCTGAGGAATAATTTTGATTGCCGGTAGTCCTATCAAATTACCCGGCTAAAGTTGAGTCTGTTACTGTCAAGTTTATTGACGTGAGCTAACCCAACTCTGCTCGCATTATATGAGTTAGCTTGATTTCAGCAAACAAAGAGGGGCGTTTTTCTTACTACCAAAGGTTTTTTATTTATGGGAACAACAAAAAAGCCTGACCTTGCGCGGATCAGGCTTTGGTTCTATATCAATATGGGTTGTTTAAGCTTGTACTATGAAACAGCGCAGAAATACGGTCTAAACGACAGCGTTGACTTTAGTAACAATTGTAGTTATAGCCGCAGGTGTAGCTATAGCGCTGGTAATGAGGGTAGTAGCCTTCATAGTAGTAGCCGGTGTAGTCATATCCATAACCTTGCCGGTAGCAATCATTGCCACAACCGTGCCATTTGACGGGCTGCTGATAGCAGTTGTCACCACACCCGTGCTGCCAATGGACTGGCTTGGGCCAGGGATGATGGTAATTGGCCCAGCAAGTCGGGCAGTAACCACTGCTGGCGGGAATATACAAAACCTGCCCAGCATAAATGTGATTTGGATTGGGCAGACCATTGGCGCGGGCAATCTCATAGGGGTCCACCCCAAATTTTCGGCAAATGGCAAAGAGGGTATCGCCATAACGGACAGTGTAGTAAAAACCGCCGCTCCAACCGCCGCCGTAGCCATCACCACCGTACCCTTGCGCCTGACTATCGGCGGCAACGGCTATCTGTAACAGTACAACCGCAAGAATAACTGCTAATGTTTTAAGAAATAGACTTCTGGTCATTTTTCCTCCTATGGAAATAGTTGTTGGCATAGTAATCTCTCATTTACTATGTCAACTTTTTATGGTAAGCGTTTATGTTAAAACAATTATACCGACTCTTTAATTTTCTTGCAATAGATAGTAGACATAATTATTTAAATTAACTCGTCATAAAGTGAGTAACTTAAAGTTTTAAGTACCAATTGCCTATTTTAGTTTGGGAAAAAAGAAACCCGGCGCTAACGCCGGGTTTCCAAAAAGGAGGAGAAGATGAACATGCCTTATGGCCTAAGTTGGAACATTTCGAAGTCGGATAATCTTGCTGACTATCTCAACATGCCAACTATAACATAGGATTCATTTCCCTACTTAACGATAACACTACGGAATCTATACGCTACTCGTCAATAGGAATGGTGAAGTTCCATTCTTGTAGGCTCAACATCGTTGTGGCAAAACCGGCCAACGCATCCCGCCCTGACGAGGCTCCAAAATGAGCCACCTGGGTTAAGGCCAAGCTCAACGATTCGACGTCGCCGGTGGAAAGGCTTTGAGCCAGGTTATGCCAGGGTTCCATGAACTCGCCTCGCGCGGCCGCGCTTAAAAATGCGGCGCTTAAAGTAGTTGTTTGGGGAACAGTAGCTTTGGCGATTTCTGGCAGCAAAGGCTTTAAACTGCTCAGCCACAGCGCAACCATAGCCCCTACCAAATAGTCATCACCCGCCGGAGTCAGGCCGTTGCCCAATCCGGCCAATACAACGGCGGCCGGAGCGAGTCGCTCTGGGTTTGTTTGATGGTCAACAAGGGCCTGGGTAAATTGAGCAGCCGCTTGCTCCAGACGCTGCTTGAGCGCAGCGTTGACTGCTGCGGGGTCAGGCCAATGGGTATAAGGTTTGAGAATCTGGATAGTAGCTGTGTCGAGGTGAAGCGGCTGAGGGGGGCTAACTAATCTTGGTTCCCAGATTGCGGCGGTGCTCCAGTCAAGACGCCATCTGCCAACGGTCAATCCGTCTTGGTCAGCCCTCACACGCTGTCCGACGGTAAATTCATTGAAGAAATCAGAACTGGCAGCGACCACAACCGAGAATGGTCCCTGACCTACCTCCGGCGAAGTCAGGGCGATGACCCAACCGCCGGTATCTGCCAGATTAATCGCCCGTTCAAATCGGCCCAGTACCCGCCCCTCGAAGGGACAAGCCACCAATTGTTCGAGCAGGGGACGGGCTATCGAAAGTGCGGCTACTATAGGCAAAACTCACCATCAAAAATCACTGTCATGTCACTGCGAGCCGCAGGCGAAGCAGTCGCCTAACCCAGAGAGGGAGATTGCTTCGGCCTCCGGCCTCGCAATGACACTTTTATCACGGTTGGGGCGCTCAGGCTTATGAACACCCCTGGGAAAATCTGAAAGAACTATTCCGTCCCTACCAAAGCAAGCTTTGGACTCCTGTCTACCCTTTACTCCTCAGCCGTCGGGGTAGCTGCGGGTCGGGCGCCAATAGGAGTAGAGGTTGGGGTGATGGTGGCATCAGGTTCGTCCGTTGCCTCTTCTTTCGGTTCGTCACTGCTACTGCTGCTGGAAGCTTTACCACTGGCGTCACTCAGGCGGGTGTGGGCCACGCCGTCAATCTCGATCTCAAAATCAAGCGGAACTACTTCTACCCAGGTGTTGCCGGGCTTGAGCGGCATGGGCCGGCCGTCGTTAAAAATAAAATTGGGGGTTTCCAGGCCGTTTGTTTCCCAATTTCCTTTCAATATCTGGCCATCGCGCAGCAGCCAGGCTGTGCCCAATCCGTTGACCACAATCCGAATCGAGGTCGCACCGTTGCTGTCTTCGACAATGTCGGTGTCGGCATGCTCGGCAAAATAAATGATGACATTGCTGGCCGCTAACTGTTTGCCGTCGAAATCTTCCATTGGCTCGCCCGTTTTCCAGCGTAAATAAGTCCCGCTGGCCGAATCATACTCCCACTTTACCTCGCTGGTTTGCCGTGGATAAGGGATAATGGCCTCTTTAGCCTGGCCAACCGCCTCTTTGGGTAAATCTTTGACCTCAACTTTGGGGCTAAAAACAAAACCGCGCAGCTTGACGTCGGCTTCCAAATCCTCACCGTCCATGTACTCGCGGGCTGTGGCGGCGTCGAAGGCCAGGCGGGTTTGCCAGCCTTCATTTTCGCGGTAAAAGTAGGGCTGCGGGCTAAAAAATTCGTCCAGATTGACCAGGTCGGCGGCCTGCGACAGCTCCCAGCGCACCTGATCCGAGCCGCCGGAGTTGGCCAGCGCGCCGCCATATTGGGGCACTAATTGCAGGTTGATCAATCGGGCCGAGCGAATCGGGGCGATAATCTCCGGGTCCTGGCTGAGATAAATGGCCGTAAAGCGAGTCACCCACCACTCGACAATCTCCTCGTAAACCATGTCGGCTTTTTCCAGCCCCACCTGCTGTATGCCCGGATCATTGCCCACCCGGACCATAATCGGGCGGCGTTTGAGCGTCGCCGGATCGTCTACTTTCAGGCCGGTCAGTGGGTTAATATCGGGCGGACGGTTGAGGGGCGCGGATTGGTCGCCACTGCTGGCGGCTGCCGTAGGTTCGGCCGTGCTGGCCCCCATCGCGGCAGTGGGGGTAGCCGCGCGGGTGGTCGCTGTCGGAGTAGGCGTGGGGGCTTCGGTCGCAAAGACCACTACCTGCAATTCCGGGGTAGGGCTGGATTCAACCTCGACAGGCGCAGGATTTTCGCCGGAGCAGGCGGTTATCGCCAGCAGGATCAGGGTAAGCAGCGTGATAGGCCAAATGATGCGGCGCGATGAGCAGGGCATTGACTCCTCCTTAATAGACGCGATGAGGCGTGAGGCGAGGAGGTGGTGATTTCTTCGCCTCACGTCTCATCGCCTCCTCGCTCATTTTCATTCGTGAGCACTCTCAGTCTCAGTGGATCCAAATTTGAGGAGCCAGCACGCCCACGTGCGGCGGTGTTCGGCACGTGGGCGTGCCTTACTCCTCGAAAATAGGATCTACTGAGTCTAATAGGCAGCATTATAACACCATCCTAACCCACCAGCAACCAAATTCCGGCTTCATTATGGCTTGACAACAGCCAACTTTGCTCTATGATTGTATGACGTAATCTGTAAGCCAATAGATTTAAAAAGATGTGTCGCAAGGTAGCAAGTAGCAGGGTCGCAAAGTAGCAAGGCCGCAAGGTCGCAAAAATGTTTTCCTGCGACCTGTTACCCTGCTACTTGCTACCGTTTCTGTCAAACTATCAACCCACCCAAATAAGGAGTTTCCATTGTGGTAGACACCATCCTCAGTTCAAAAACCAAAGAAGTGGTTATCGGCGCGGGGCGGCCCTTTGTCATTATCGGTGAGCGGATCAACCCCACCGGGCGCAAACTATTGGCCGCCGAAATGGCCGCCGGCAATTACGAGCGCGTTCGCAGCGACGCCATCACCCAGGTGGAAGCCGGGGCGCATATGCTCGACGTGAACGCGGGCATCCCCCTGGCCGATGAGCCGGCCATTTTGGCCGAGGCGATTCAACTGGTCCAGTCGGTGGTAGATGTGCCCATCTCCATTGACTCCTCGATTGTCGAGGCGTTGGAACGCGGGCTGGCCGCCGTGCAGGGCAAGCCGCTGCTCAACTCCATCACCGGCGAAGATGAGCGGCTGGAGCGGCTGCTGCCGCTGGTCAAAAAATATGGCTGCGCCTTTATCGGCATCAGCAACGACGAGACCGGCATCAGCGAAGACCCGGATGTGCGCTTTGCCGTGGCGAAAAAGATTGTCGAGCGAGCCATGGATCACGGCATTCCGAAGGCCGACGTGCTGATTGACCCATTAGTCATGCCGATTGGAGCGATGGCCAGCGCGGGTCGTTCGGTTTTCCGCATCCTCAATCGCTGCCGCGATGAGTTGGGGGTGAACACCTGCTGCGGCGCGTCGAATGTCTCCTTTGGTTTGCCCAATCGCCCGGCCCTGAACGGCGTGTTTCTGGCGATGGCAATTTCCAACGGGCTGACCAGCGCCATCACCAACCCCATCGAGCACGAAATCAAGCAAGCCATCCAGGCCGCCGATGTCTTTATGGGGCACGACGAGAATTGTTTGACCTGGATTCAGGCCAACCGACCACCCGCTGCCCCCGGCGACCCGGCTGCCGCCTCCGCCGAGGCCCGCCGCGAGCGCCGCGAGCGCCGGCCAAGAAGAGAATAAGGATGATTTACGATTGCCGATTTACGATTTACGATTAGAAACACGAAATCGTAAATCGTAAATCCAAAATCGTAAATTGGTTTAGTTTTCGTTTTATGGAAAAACAACCCAACCAAACCAAGCCAAAAAGCGAAGGGGTGATGTCGGATATTGCCTACGCTTCTGGCATCATTTTGGCGATTTCCTACCCGGTGCTGGCTCTCTCGACCGGGGCGCGGGCAATTTTTCAACTGTTCTTCAGGCCGGATGTGACCTATTACCTTCCGCCGGCCCTGAGCGCGGTGGCGGCGAGTTGTTATCTCGGTGCGACCATTGGCTTTGCCGTGCGCCGCAAATGGGCCTGGTGGGTCTCGGTGGGGTTGTTGGGGTTTGAAACCTTCCTCACCTTTGTCGTCGGCACGCTCAGCTTCACCCACCCTGACCTGATTGGCCGGACGGTCTGGCGGCATTTTGGGGCGGATTACGGCTACTTTCCCCTGTTTCAACCCATCCTGGGCCTGATCTGGTTGTTCAGCCCGCCGGTGCTGCGGGCGTATGGGATTGTTAAGAAGGAGGAAGGATGAGGGATGAAGGATGAAGGAAGGATTGATAGCGTTCAATCTTCGGGTATAATGAGAATAACCCTTTTAACAAAGGCGAATAAATATGCCAAAATCCAAGCACAACCGTAAAGATAAACGCAGAAACAAAGGCGGGCCGCCGGCTAGAAGGCGACTCCCTGAAGGCCTCCAACTTCGATCTTTTACCATCAGCGACGAGATTGATCACAGCTATCAGCCGGGCATCCCCGATGAGCTGGCTGAGGCGACGATCATGCTCCGTGAGGGTCGGGTTAAGGAGGCCAAAGCGGCCTTTGAGCGCATCATCGAGCGTGAACCTTGCGCCAGAGAAGCTTACCTGAATCTGGCTGTAGTCCATGTTCACCTGGGCGATGAAGCCACCGCCGAAACCCTTATGCGGCAAACCCTGGAAAAATTTCCCGATTATGCCATGCCCCGGATCAACCTGGCCAAAACCTACCTGCACCGCCGCCAGATCAAGGAAGCCAAAGAGATGCTGCTGCCGCTGGATGAGAGCCGCAAATTCACTTCGATTGAATTTCAAGGTTACGCCGCGACCTGGAGTGACATTTTAAAGGCCGAAGGCGACTCCGCCGCCGCGGAATCGTGGAAGCGGATGCTGTACGACGTGATGTTGAAAAACCCCGCTATGTTCAGGTAAATAGCGTTAAACATTCAATGTTCAAATGTTTGAATGTCACGGCCCCCAGGTGATCCGCTCATTCGTCCAATCGCGGTCCTCTTTGCCCCAGGGGCTTGGATTGGTGTTGATTTTGGATAGATTGACCACCTCCTGCGGCGTTCCCCCTGCAATCGGCACAACCCAGATGCCCCAATGCTCGGCGCGATCCGAGACAAAAGCCACCCAGGCTCCATCCGGGGAGACAGCCGGCAGGCCGTCCTGTGAGTCCGGGCTGTTGGATAGATTGAGCAGGTTGGTCCCATCCAGGTTGATAGCGTGGGCTTCCCAATTTTGGGCCAGGCTGGCCGCGGTGAAAAAGAGTTGGTTGCCCTGGGCATCGCTGGGGCGGGCGTCGCTGCCGGTCACAAGCCGCTGCGGTTCGGGGTCGCTTGCATGTTCTCGCGGGATCGCCCCCACGCTGACCAGATAAATGCCCTCCTGCCCTTTTTGATGGTTGACATAGGCAATCCGGTAGTCGCTCGTCCAAACCGGATAATCGCCGGGGACCAGCTTGCTTTTGCCGCCGGTATCCTTGCAACTTTCGCTGTTTTCTTCCAGCGGCCGGCGGGTCGAGCAGGGGATAAACAGGTGGGTCAGGTACTCCTGGGTCAATGGATCAGTCAGTAGGCGCGGGTTGACAAAGACGTAACGGTCGCCTTCAGGACTCCAGAAGGGATGGCGATCCTCCGGGGCGTCGCTGACCAGGCCCAGCCAGGTGTTGCTGGCATCGAGCAGCCCCAGGTTTTCGCCGTTGGGGCTGTTTTCATTGTTGACCAACAACTGCCCGCTGTTAGAGAAGTTGGGCTGGCGCGCCCGGCGCAGCACCAAAAACGGCTCTCCTTTGGGCAGCTCAACCATCCAGATGTCGTACTGGCCCAGGCCGTCGTCAATCGGGAAGGCAATCCGCCCGGAAAGCGGCGGAGGCGCAGCCGGAGTCGGTGGAGCGGTTGGTAAAGGTGGGAGAGTAGCCGTAGGCGGCTGTACTACCTGATCGCTAACGCTGGCGCTCTGGTCGGTTGGCGAAGGGGTCGCGCTGGGCGAGTTCTGGCTTTGCGTCGGGGTGGCTGAAGGCGAAGGAGTCGCACTGGGCGTGGGCGATGGCATTGGGGTTGGAGTCGCCAGGCCCAGCGGAGTCACCGAGACCAGGGCGACTACGTGAGGTGTGGGAGTCAGAGTGGCAAAACGAGCAACGCGGACGGTGGGGCTTGAGGTGGGGGTGGAACTCTCTGAAACAAACTCTCCTAAACGGCAGGCCAGCGAGACGCCGGCCAAGAATAAAGTAATGGCAAAAAAGATCGTCTTTTTTTGGCTCAACTTTCCTGACTCGGTCTAGGTTTTACTCTTTCCATTGTACGCGCCGGGCGTGGTTTCCTTTAACCTTGAACGTTCAAACATTTAAGGCAATCACCTTGCCCGGATTCAAAATTCCGTTGGGGTCGAGGGTGGCTTTGAGTTGGCGCATCAGCTTTAAGGCCACCGGGCCGTGCTCGGCCAGCATGTATTTCTGTTTGCCCAGGCCGACGCCGTGCTCGCCGGTGCAGGTACCGCCCAGGGCTAAAGCCTGTTCAACCAGGTAGTCGTTAACCTGGTCGGCGTGGGCGCGGGCCTGAGCGTCGTTGGGCGGGAAGAAAATGGCCGTGTGCAGGTTGCCATCCCCGGCGTGGCCGATAATGTTCCCCTGGCAGCCCAGCCGGGTCATGATCTCGTTGGCGGCGGCAACCAGGGTTGGAAAACGCGAGATAGGCACGGCCACATCGGTCAGGCGGTAATCCTGGCCAGGGTAACAGCGCAGACTGGTTTCAAAAAAGCGGTGACGCGCCCGCCAGAGTTGATTGCGGGCCTCCCGCCCCACGCCAGATTGGAAGCGCTGGCACTCGTTTTCCCGGCAGATTGACTCGACCAGGGCCAGTTCCTCGGCCAGCGAAGCTTCGCTTGGCCCGTTGAACTCCATAAAAAGGGTTGGAGCTACAGCCAGGTCAAAATCCGCCTCGGTGTTGAGGATGGCAATGGCCTGGGGGTCGAGCAATTCCAGAGCCGCCGGCCCCAAACCGGAGCCGATGATGGCAAAGACCACTTCCGCCGCAATTTCGACGGTGGGAAAGGCGGCGATGACCGCGCTGAAATGTTCCGGCAGCGGAGCCAGTTTGAGCGTGGCTTCGGTCACAATGCCCAGCGTCCCCTCCGAGCCGACAAACAGGTGGGTCAAATCGTAGCCCGCCGACTGTTTGACCGAGCGCGCTCCGGTTCGCAGCGCCTCACCACTGGCCAGCACCACTTCCAGGGCCAGCACGTTGTCGCGGGTCGCGCCGTATTTCACCGTGCGAATCCCGGCGGCGTTGTTGGCCACCATCCCGCCGATGCTGGCGTTTGCGCCGGGGTCGGGCGCAAAAAAGAGACCGAATTGGGCCAGCGCCTTGTTCATATCTTTGTACAGCATACCAGGCTGAACCGTTACCTGAAAATCGGTTTCGTGAACGGCCAGAATTTGGTTCATCTGCTGAAAATCGAGCACCAGTCCGCCAAACACCGGGATAGGGTTGCCTTCAATGCTGGTTCCTGCCCCCCAGGCAGTTACGGGCAGGCGAGCCTCATTAGCGCAGGACAGAATGGCGCTGACTTCGGCGGTGGTTTTGGGCCAGATAATTATATCGGGGAGGTGTTCAGCATGGGCCGATTGATCGCGGGCGTGCTGGGCGCGGTCGGCCTGAGCTATGGAGAGGCGCTCCGGCCCTACAATAGCTTGCAGTACGGGCAAGATGGTTGAAAGGTCAGAGACAGCTTCGGTTGATTTCATAAATCCTCCCTGATGAGGTTGGGATGGCAGCTTTTATCATGTAAAACGTGATGCGTGATGCCTAATAGTTTCACGCATCACGCATCATTATCCCTTCCCCGACTTTAATCGCTCCAGTTCGGCGCGCAGGCGGGCCGCTTCAGCTTCGGCGGCGCGGTGAGCGGCTTGCGCTTCAAAGGGGGTGAGCAGCTTTTGACCTGTTTGGCTGTTTCTCAGGCGCAGCAAATTACCTTCGGGAATGAGATCCAGCCCCAGCGCCGGGCTGTGAATAATTGGGTCCAGCAGCCGCACATATTCCGCCACGCCCCCGTCTACTTCCAGGTGATAGGCCCACAGGCGTGGTTCCAGGTAGTCGCCATAGGGGTCGTAGATGTAATACTCGCTCACGCCGAGCAGAGCGTACAGAGCGCGCTTGGTGCCCAAATCGTCCAGGCGCGTTGAGCGCGAGGTTAGTTCAAAGACCACCTGGGGCGCTTGACCCTCTTCCCACAGTTTGTAGGTGCGCCGGTTGCCTTTGGGCACGCCGCGCACCATAAACACATCGGGCGCAACAACCGCGGCCGGGTTGCCTTCCTCATAGTACAAAAACAGATTGGCGGCTACATAAACTTGCGGCTCGTCGCGGAAATAATCAAGCAGGGCCTCGCGCAAGTAGGTCAGCAGACTAATGTGCAAATCAGTTTCGCCCATAGGAGTTCCATCCGACTCAGGATAAATGATGGCTGTTTTGGTTTGAGTTATAAGGTCCATTTCATAATACTCCTCCCTTCTCTACCTATGCCAGGATGAAGATTTATTTGGCCTTTTTCCATGTTTCTAACCACATGGCTAAATTGTAGGGATAAGGAGTCAGCCCAATTTGTTTAGCGGCTGTCCAAAGTTGTTGATCAAATGTTGCCAGGGTCACCGGGGCGGCCATGGCTTCTTGCCAAAGAGAAGCTGTGGCCAGTTGGACTGCGTCGTAGCCTCGCAGATGGTATTCCCAGGCCAGCGTATCGGCGCGAGTCACCACTATCTCCGTTGTCTGTACACGCACTAGATCAAGCCACTCATTTCTAAAAGCGCGAAGGCTGGCTGAAGCATCTGCCAGAGATAGCAGACGCATTCGCACCGACTTGGCCAGCGCAGCCACAACTTCAGCCCGACTCACGATCGTTGTGCCAACTATCTCTGCGGCGGCAATAGCTTCGTTTACTTCCACTGTGCCAGGTTCAGCGACGTAGCGTTTCACCAGGGCGCTGGCATCCAGATAGAGAATCACTCTCGGTCTTCGAGTAATAACTCGGCAACAGTTTGGTAGGTAGGAGCCTGAGCCGGCGGAGTAAGTAATCCTAATTTACGTCCACTCCAGGCTACCAAGCCAGCCTGAGCAAGTTCTTGCACTCGCGTTTCTATGGAGGGTTTTATGGGTATAATCTGCCCAACAGGTTTGCCATGCTCGGTGATAACCAGGGTAGCACCCTCTTTAACTTGCTGCACATAGTAACTCAACTGGGCTTTCAGTTCTCTAATCCCCACCATAATTTGCGACATTGGCATTACTCCTGATCATTGTAACCACATTATAGCTCAAAAGACTACAAAATACAACGGAGCTTAATTTATCGGTGGTCAACGTTTATGAAATTCGCGGAATACGGGCCAACAACTCACTGACTACTTCATAATTGATCGTGCCCAGATGTTCAGCCACCTCTTCAGCCGTAATAACTTCATTGCCCTGGCGACCAATCAACACCACTTCGTCGCCCTGGCGGACATTGGGAATATGGGTCACATTGATGGCGCACTGATCCATGCTGACCCGGCCCACCAGCGGGGCGCGCTGTCCCTTGACCAGCACCTCGCCCCAGGTGCGCGGCCCCCGGCGGAAGCCATCGGCGTAGCCCACCGGGATAATGGCAATTGTCTCCGTTCCCTGGGTGTAATACGTGGCCCCGTAGCCGACCGGGCTGTTGGGCGGCAGCGTTTTGACCTGCCCTACCGTTGTTTTGAAGGTCAACGCCGGACGGAACCCCGGCGGTAAATCCAACACAGCGGAGGGCGGCAGGCCATAAATGCCAATGCCGGGCCGGACCATATCGAAGCGGGCTGCGGGCAGGTTGAGCAGGCCGGCGGTGTTGGCCGCGTGAATCAGGGGTGGGCGCAGACCGGCTTGATCCAACTCGGCCAGTAGAGCCTGGAAGCGGCGCAGTTGTTCGCGGGCGTAACTCAGGTCGGACTCGTCGGCGGTACCAAAGTGGGTGTACATACCCTCCACTTCCAGCCCAGGCCGGTTGATGGCCTTCAGAAAAGGCAGCACATCTTGGGGCAGCAGGCCCAACCGGCCCATCCCACTGTCAACCTTCACATGCACACGAGCGGTCTGGTTCAAATCGGTGGCGGCGCGGGTGAAAGCGCGGGCAATTTCTGCGGTAAAAATGGTGGCGCTGATGTTGTGGGCAATAGCGTCGTGGGCCTGCCAGGCCGGCATGTAGCTCATCACCAAAATGGGCGCCTCGATGCCGGCCCGCCGCAAGTTGATTGCTTCGCCCAGCGTCGCCACGCCAACCCAACTGGCTCCATTGTTCAGCGCCGTCCGCGCCACTTTGACCATCCCATGTCCATAAGCATCGGCCTTGAGCACCGCCATGATTTTGGCCGGAGCCGCCAGTTGCGCCAGCAGACGGACATTATTGGCAATGGCGTCCAGGTTAATTTCTACCCAGGTGGGGCGGGCCGGCTGGCGAGCGCGGACCTGCTCCCAGCCCGCGCCTTGCCGCACCAACTGCTGGCGGTCCCGTTCCGGGTGAGCCAGCAGCTTTTGCGCCACCCGCTCCAGGCGCACCCCGGCCCCACCCTTGACCAAAATAACCGTATCGGGCGAGAGCAAATCCTGCACGGCCGCAGCGGCATCGTCGCTGGTAAAAGTGACATGGACGGCATGTTTACCTAAGCCAGCCGCACGGGCCGCAGTGGCAATCTGTTGGCCCATATCGCCTTGAGTGACCAGCCGCTGCACTCGGGTGGCGGCGTACTGTCCTATTTGCTGGTGAGCTTCACTTTCGATGTCGCCCAGGTCGGGCATGTCGCCCAGAATAGCTACTTTGTGCGCGCCCGGCAGTTCGACCAGCGTATCCAGCGCCGCCATCACCGCTTCCGGGCTGGAGTTGAAGGTGTCGTCCAGGATGAGCGCGCCGTTCTGGCCGGGGAGCGGGTTCAACCGGCCCGGCACACGGGGCAATTTAGCCAATGCGGCTAGCGCGGTTTCGGGTGGGACCTCAAGCGTCAGCCCTACAGTTATCGCGGCCAAAATAGGATAAATTTGGTGACGGCCCAACAGCGGGGTTTGCCCGGGGTAGCTGCGACCTTCGTAATGTAAGGTAAAAGTCAGGCCGTCGGGCCGCACCTTTAAATCGGTGGCGCGAATGTCGGCCCCGGCCGAGAGGCCAAAGGTGAGGATGCGGGCTTTGGTGCGGGGAACCATGCCGGCCACCCGCGGGTCGTCGGCATTGAGAATGGCTGAGCCGGTAAAAGGCAGGCTCTCGATGAGACGGCCTTTCTCGTTGGCAATATTAGCCAGCGTGCCCAGGTAGGCCAGATGGGTTTGATTGATGGTGGTAATAACCCCGATTTGGGGCTGGGCGATACGTACCAGTTCGGCAATTTCGCCAAAGCTGTCGCAGGCCATTTCCAGCACGGCCACTTCGTGGTCAGGGGCCAACTCACCCAGGGCAATGGGCAGCCCGTAACGGCCATTGTAACTGCCATAATTTTTAAACACCCGATACCGCTTTTGCAGCACGGCGGCAATGGCTTCTTTGGCCGTGGTTTTGCCGCTGGAGCCGGTCACGCCGACGACTTTAGGCCGGTATTTCTGCAGAATACAGGCGGCGTAATCGGTGATGGCTTGCTGCAGGTCCGGCACAATCACCGCCGTGACAGGCGCAGCCAGGTTAGCCAATGCCGCCGGATATTCACACAGCACCCCGGCTGCGCCGCGCCGCACGGCATCGGCGATAAAATCATGGCCGTCGCCGGTGGCGGTTTTGACCGCTAAAAAAAGCTGGCCGGGTTCCAGCCGGCGCGAGTCGAAGGCGAAGCTGGTAAACTCGGTCGCCTGGGCCGGGCCGTGAAGCTGGCCGGCGGTGGCTTGAAGTAGCTCATTAAGGTGGATCATAAACACTCTCCGTTGAAAATAGACCGGGGATGGGAGACCGGCGAAGGATAATAAGCAGCCGGCCATCGGTCCCGGTCTCCGGTCATTATCGGTTTAGTGGTGTTACCGTTCTAGCTGCAAAACCTCGACGGCTTTTTCGACAATCTCATCAGGGTCAAAGGGTTTGGTCATATACATATCGGCCCCAACTTCAATTCCTTTTTGCCGATCATACTCCTGCCCTTTAGCTGTTAACATAATGATATGGATTTGGTCCAGCTTGAGTTCGCGTTTGACCAACTGGCACACTTCAAAGCCGTTCATCCTGGGCATCATCACATCCAGAAAAACCAGGCGGGGATGCTCTGCTTTAATAATCTCTAACGCCGCTTCGCCATTGTCGGCAGTGAGAATCTCTACGCCTTCATCTTCAAGCTCTTCCAGGGTTTGCTCCATCAGAACACGAATATGGGCTTCGTCGTCTACAATCAGGATTTTTGGGGACATATTTGACTCCTTGGCCTATTATTCAAAAAGCATAAAAAATGAGTTTTCCAGCCCTCTTTCGGCCCGCAGCGTTTGCAGCAGGTTGTTCTGTTTAGAGAGCAGCGAATTAACAATAACGATGTTGGGTTTGTCGGTGATGGCCTTTTCAATGCCCTCCTCGCTGTTATAAGCCGCCACCACATGGTAGCCCTGCGCTTTGAGAACATTGGTCAGCGCCTCGACGGTGACGGCATCTTCATCCACCACCAGTACACGCTTGCGGGCAGGGCCTTGCTCTAGTAACTGCCCTACTTCTCGCAGCAATACTTTGGTGTCCAACGGCTTGGTAAAGTAGCGGTCTACCCCCAGGCGATAGCCACGTTCTCTGTCCTCGGTAACGGAGACGATGATAATAGGTATGCCCATTGTTTCGGGCGAGGCGCGCAGCAGCGCCGCTACCTCAAAGCCGCTCAAGCCGGGCATCATCACATCCAGCGTAATCAGGTCGGGCCGGTGAAGTTTGACCTGTTCCAAAGCTTCGCGGCCATCGGCTGCTTCATACACCAAATATTTCTCAGCCTCCAGTTCCTGCTGCAACAAACGACGAATATTCTGGTCGTCATCCACCACCAGAATAGACTTCTGCGAGCTTGAGGCATCGGGCGTAGCCGCCGCCACATGCATTTTCAGCGGCTCCAGAATAGCCTTTAAATCAATTACATGCACTTTGGCTTCGTCTTCAACCTTAGTTTCGAAGCCGATAGGGGCGGCAATGGGCAAGGTGAAGGAAAAGTTGCTACCCTGACCTAACTCGCTTTCTACCCAGATGCGCCCGCCGTGGTGCTCAACAATTTGTTTAGAAATGGACAGGCCCAAGCCGGTTCCGCGGGGTTTGTCGGTCAGCGTGTCGCCCACCTGCACAAATTGTTCAAAAACCTTCTTATGATCATCTGGGGCAATGCCGATACCTGTGTCTATCACATTGACCAGAATTTTGTCCTCCATGCGCCGCGCCCGGCAGGTGACGGAGCCCTGGTTGGTAAATTTAGCGGCATTGGAGATGAGATTAATCACCACCTGGATCAGCCGGTCCTGATCGCCGACAATAGTGGGCAAATCTGCTTCGATATCTATGATCAACTCCACCGGTTTGCCCACAAACAAGGCCGAGGTAGCGGTGACTGACCGTTCGATGATCTCTCCGATGGGGAAGGACTGCATGTTCCACTCAATTTTGCCCGACTCAATTTTAGCCAGGTCAAGCACATCGTTAATCAGGGCCGTAAGTCGCTCTCCTTCAGAAATAATGATGTCAACATTAGTGTTAATCTGTTGGATGGCCCGCTCCACTTTACGGTCATCACTATTGACGGCAGGGGTAATCACTTCCATCCGTTTTTTGATAATTTTAGCAAAACCCAGCACCGAGGTTAAGGGCGTGCGTAATTCGTGGCTCACGCTGGCCAGAAAGGCGCTCTTGGCCCGATCGGCGGCTTCAGCCACTGCCTTGGCTTCCTGGGCCGCTGTGAACAAGCGGGCATTATCCAGGGCGATGGCCGCGAGTTGAGCAAAACGGTTCAAAAGTTCTACTTCTGCCTCACCAAATGTCTGTTCTGTCCCACTCTCATGGGCAATGCCCAGTACGCCCACCACCTGCGTTCTTGCCTTGAGCGGCACCCCAATCGCTGCCGTGATAGGGGCGTCATCCAAAGAAATCGCTCGGCCTGACCAGGTAATGTAATCGTTAATTACTAATGGCTGGCCGCTTTGCCAAACCCGGCCCGATAAACCCTCGCCCGACCTTAAACGGAGATTGGGAGTCTGGCTAAATGCGCCCACACCCACTTTGAGTTCCAGCACATTTTCTTCCGGTTCAAGGGATGGTTCAATTACGGGCTGAAATAGGTTGACACTTTTGGTACCTTAAAAAATAAATTATCCTGGCTGGGTAGCCGTCGTGGGTGGGAACAACTGGTCTAACACCTCCGCAAGAGAAAGAGCATCCGACACACCAGCCAACTCCAGGGGGCTAGAGCCGCTGCGCTTGCCCCGTTCAAACTGGTGGTGGTTCCAGAAGAGTTGGAGCAAGGGTAGTAACCATTGGGGCATGCCCCGGTGAGTCTGTAAGTGGGGGCGCAGCCAACTGTGCAGGGACTCGGCCAAGCTGGAGGAGCGGTGGAAGAGGCCCAGGGTCTCCCAGACGAGCGGCACGATAGAGCGGAGGGCTGCGGGCAGGTCAGTCTCAAGGTTCAAGTTCAAGGTGTGGCGGTGTTGCCAGGTCCACAGGACAAAAGCTTGGGTGTCAGCCGCCAAGTTCTTGAGCAGCGGGGTCAGGTGTTGCTCCAGCCACGCCAACGGGGCCAGCAGTTCGGGTAACTTCTGCTGAAGATCGTCGGCGAAGGTGGTAATGTCTGCCTGGCCCAATTCCTTGAGCAGGGTGATAGCCGTTTCCAGGGTGGCTTTGGTTGTGGCGACGGCGACCAGTTGATGGCTGGGGGTGAGAGGTTCCAAAGCCTGCCGCACTTCCGCCAGCAGCCACGACCAGGTGTCGAAGGTGGTGATGGCTTGGGTGGCCTCGACCTGAGCCTGAGCCAAGGGGACCTTGCTGGTGAGCCGCCGCCCCCGCCGCCGGATCAGTCCTCGCGCTTGCAACTCGGCTCGACGCGCCCGTTCGGCGGTGTCGATGGCCCGGTAGGCGGCGCCTTCCAGCCGTCGGCTCAGGCGATGAGCTTCTTGCAGCAGGTGAAACAGGTCGGGCCGCAAGGGTAGGGCCAGTTTGGCTTCCCGCACCCCCGCCCGCAGTCCGGTGCCCCCGTCACAGGCCAGGTCCTGGAACTGGATGCCCCGTTCGACCAAATCCAGGTAAGTCAGCCCCCAGGTCGTCCCATCGCGGTGCTCCGCTGGGGTCAAGTTCAGCACCAGGAAGGACCGCCCGTCCACCACGGTCAGACACGGTTGCCGGCCTTGAAAGATTTCGTCGGCCTCACCCAGAATCGGCACCGGGATCACCACGGCTTGATTATAGACCGCGGCCTGCTGACCCGCCGCCTGAAGCGTCTGGCTGATGTAGCCGACCGACCGCTCCACCCCCAACAGCAGTTCCAGCCCGGTTTGGATCCCTCGTACGCTCCCGGTTAGCATCGGCCACAGCGCTATGGCCCGCTGGATGAAACTGGAACTGATGTCCAGGCTTTGTTTGAGCGGACAGGGTCCGGGGTCATGCGGCTGCAAGGTTTCTTGCAAGCTCTGCATCGCTTTATGGCGCCACTCGTACAACAGCGTCCGGGATACCCCATAGTCTTGCGCCAATTGGCTGGCTCGCCCCCACCCACGTTCGTGGGCGCTCAACACCATCTCGACCGTGATTTGCATCCGGGTTGACAAATCCAACCCAGCTATGCGATACTGTGCCATTAGGAGCCTCCTTCTTTCAGGTTTGATGTGGTCTCGTAACCCTTATCTTGCCTGAAAAGGTGGCTCCTGTAAACCTATTCTGTTGTTAATGTGTCAACCTATTTCTGAACCATCCCCGGTTCAACCAGGTAAATAAAGCCGTGCGCCGCCCCCATCAGTTCACCGGCCCGGCTGACCAGGTTTTCGAGTAAATCGTTTAAATCAAGGTGGCTTATCAGCGCCAAAGTGGTATCGTGCAGTGCGGCTAAATAGGCATTTTGCCGGCTGAGGGCCTCTTGGGTTAGCTTTAACTCGGTAATATCCCGGCTGATCCCGACCAGGCCTATAATCTGCCCCTCGTCGTTGCGTAAGGCGATGGTTGAGGTAGAAGCCCAGCCCTCTTTGCCTGATGGGTCAACCACTACCTCCTCCTGGTTAAGCAGCGGCTGGCCTGAGCGAAGAACGCTCTGCTCATTGGCATAATATTGACGGGCCAGTTCAGGCGGAAAAAAGTCGAAATCATCTTTGCTGACGTACTGCTCCGGCCCACTCACCCCCAGTCCTCGCGCGGTAGCGGCGTTACCCAAAATAAACCGGCTGTTGGTATCTTTAATATACAGGTACTCCGGCAGGTGATCTATCAGCGCCCGTAAGAGATCACGTTCTCTGGTCAAGGTTCTGTAGGCGGCGTTAAGTTGCGCCAGTTCTTGCCGGAGTTGTTCATTGGCCCTGGTCAGTTCGTCCAGGCGGGCCGGGGTTTGCTGAGAATGATCAGTTTCTTCACCTTGTTGCTGTTTGGTCATGGTTAGTCCCCGCTAAAATTAGTCAACTATGCAACCGGCAGTGTAAAATAAAACAAACTCCCTTGCCCAATCTGGCTCTCGACCCCCACCTGTCCGCCCAATTTTTCCACAATTCGTTGAACAATAGATAACCCTAACCCATGTCCTTTGGCCCGAACCTGGCTAAGTTTGGTAAACGGGATGAATAAACGATCCTGTTCATCCAGAGTCAGACCAGACCCGTTATCACGAACCCAGAAACACACACTTTCATCCACTTGCGGCGTAGCACCTACTTCCAGGCGAGGTGGCTGGCCTCCGTACTTGATCGCGTTGCTGAAATAATTGGCCCAAACCTCTTCCACCCAGGGCGCGTACCCCAGGGCCACCGGCCAGGAATCGGGTAGGATGATAATCTCGGCCCCGTATTTTTCAATCATGTAATCCAGGCGCCGCTGAACGTCAGCAATAATCTGGCCCATATCGAGGGGAACCCTCTGCGCCTCTTCTTTCCGTACACTGGCCAGCAAGAGCAGTTCGTCAACTATATTGTTCATCTTTCGACCACCCTGGAGTATCGTTTGCAAAACCTTTTCCAGTTGTTCTGCCGGGAGGGTAGCCCAATCCTCTTGTAATATGCTGGCATAACCCATAAAGGTGGCAAGCGGACCCTGGAGATCGTGGGCTACTGTGTGGGCAAAAGCATCCAATTCTTTATTGCGGGTTTCCAATTCCAGCATATACTGGCGCAGCGCCTGCTCCGCTTCCTGACGTTTTGCCATTTCTTCCGTCAGATCTTTGATGCGTTGTGCCAGTTTTTCGTCGGTTTGGGCAAATAACTGGGCGTTCTCCAAAGCCAGAGCTGATTGCAGGGCCAGGGTGGTGAGCAATTTCTCATCGCTGGCTGTAAATTCCGGCTGCCCGACCAGCCGCCCCAATAGGATACCGCCCAACACTCGCTTGGGCGTTTTTAAAGGCGCCCATAAGATTGCGCTGTAAGCGGATATGTGGCCGGCTTGGTTCCGTCTATCGGGCAGGTTTGTGATAATGGCCGGGCGGCCACTCTCCAAAAGTTCGCCGATTTGCTCCTGCATTGTCTCAAGCAGCGTAGTAACTTGCTCCGGCGGACCAAAACTGGCTTTGCTCTCCCAGTCTTCCTGGCCCGCAGCGGATGGCCGGCGCAGTACAAAAACTCCAACCTCTACCCCCACATCGGCCTGGATGACTCGCTGGCTCTCCTGCAAAACCAGGGGGGGAATCAATTCCGGGTTTAGAGCCGCGCCTATTGTCTCACCAACCCGATACAACAACGTGAGTTCACGGTAACGATGCAGGGTATCATTGACAATTTCCCGCTCTTCCAGCACTTGATCCAATAGTAATTGAAGACAGCGCTGGAGAGCTTGACCGGCGGCTGGGGCGGCTGTTCCCGTCCCTTGGTACACCACCAGCGTACCGGCAGGTTGTGAGCCGGCCCAGAGTGGATAACGCCAATAAGAGAGCTCCTGTGAGGACGGGTCATGCTTGGAGACGCCGGTAACTGCTTGGGTTAAAGCAGTCTGGGGCCAAGAGCCAGCCTTGACAAAAAGGGTACCATCCACCTCCAGGAGAGCCAGGCCACACCCTGGCATGAGTGCTTCAAATGGTTCCAGGAGCAGGATGGCTTGTCGCTTTAGCAAGCGATGTAACGAGAGAGGTTCTGAATAGCTCATCAGATAGTTAAAAGCCGTTCTGCTTTGCAGCGATGATTATAACGGAAATCTCAGCATAATAAAATCAGGAGGGTGAAACTATTGTTGCAATCTTCATGCCTGAAATTTGGAAAGTAGCCAGATCATTGTACCATGCGCCGTAAAATATACGGAGCGAAACCGTGGACGATCCTTTAAACCTCTTCCCCATTGGTTTTATCAAAAGCAAATTTGAAACCAACACTCCGGCTGAGGAAATGCGGGCGCAGCCCTCGCACATTATCCTCAAGCCCGAATTTGAGCCGGGGCTGTTGGGCCTGGAAAGCGGGACAGACCTGGTGGTGCTGTTCTGCTTTCACCGGGTGCAGCCCGAGGAGATTGCCTTGCAGCTTCACCCGCGCCACAATCCCGACAACCCTTTGCGGGGCGTCTTTGCTACCCGCAGCCAGTTTCGGCCCAATCGTATTGGCGTAACGGTGGCGCGAGTGGAACAGATCGAAGGAAATGTTCTGCGCGTCAGCGGGCTGGATGCTCAGGATGGCGCGCCGGTGCTGGACCTCAAACCGTATCAACCTTATTTCGATGCTGATACCTCAAGTCAGCAATTTGCGGTACGCCAGGTGGCCAGCCTGGCCGAGGCGCGAGCGGCCATTGATCTGATTGACACCGAGGTGATTCGACTGCTCGGCCACCGGGCCGAATATGTGCGGCAGGTGGTCAACTTCAAAAGGACCCCCGAAGAGGTCCGCGCCCCGGCCCGCTACGCCGAGGTAATGCGCCGCCGCCGCGAGTTGGCCGAAGCCAACGGCCTGAACCCCGATGTGATTGAGGAAATGTACAAATTATTGGTGGAAAGTTTCATTCAGGAGGAAATGAAGATACTGCGGGAAAGAGGAGATGGGAGGAGGGAGTAAGAAGTAAGATGTAGGGAACTATAGGAAGTGAGGAAACTAAGGGGGCTTTAATTTCCTCACTATGGTTGCGCTTTTTGTAACCGGCCAAAATTTGAGCGCAGATGATGCAGATTCGACAGATTTTTGCTGATTTTTTACAAATTTTTCTGCGTAAATCTGCGTCTATCTGTGGGCCCTTTTACCCAATAACTTCCAACCCACCCATATACCCCCGCAATACCTCCGGCACCACAATACTGCCATCGGCCTGCTGGTAATTCTCCATGACCGCGATCATCAAGCGCCCCGGCGGGAGGCCGCTGCCGTTCAAGGTGTGCAGAAATTCGGGTTTGGCCCCGCGCTCGCGGCGGAAGCGGAGGTTGGCCCGGCGAGCCTGAAAATCGAGCACGTTGCTGCAACTGCTGATCTCCATCCACTCACCCTGGCCGTTTTCGCCGGGCACCCAGGCTTCGATGTCGAACTTCTTGGCGGCGGCAAAACCCAAATCGCCGGTACACATTTGGACCACCCGGTAGGGCAGTTTGAGCCGTTGGCACAAATCCTCGGCGTTGGCGACGATCTCTTCCAGGTGGTTGTAGCTGTCCTCTGGCAGGGTGTAGTGGTACATCTCGACCTTTTCAAACTGGTGGACCCGCTTGATGCCGCGCACATCCCGTCCGGCGCTCATCTTCTCACGGCGGAAGCAGGGGGTGTGGCTGAGGTAGCGGATGGGCAGTTGGTCGGCCTCCAAAATCTCGTCGGTGAAGATATTGGTCAGGGGCACTTCGGCGGTGCCGATAAACCAGTAATCCTCTTCGGCGTCGTGGTACATGTTCTCACGGAACTTGGGCAGATGGGCCGCGCCGATCATGGCCTGCTCGCGGACCATAAAGGGAGGGTAGATTTCGGTGTAGCCGTGCTCGCGCACCCCCACGTCAATAAAAAAGTTGGTCAGCGCCCGGTGCAGCGCCGCCCCCGCCCCTTTGAACAGGTAAAAGCGGGTGCCGCTGATTTTGACCCCCCGCTCAAAATCAATAATGCCCAACGCCTCGCCCAAATCCCAGTGCGGCTTGGGCGCAAAATCAAAATTCGGCGGCTCGCCCCAGCGGCGAATCTCGACGTTGTGATGCTCGTCCGGGCCGACCGGCACGCCGGGGCCGGGCATGTTGGGCACGTACAACTGTTTGTCCAGCAAATCGGCCTCGACCTGGCGCAATGTTTCATCCAGTTCGCTAATTTTGTCGCCCAGGCTGCTCATTTCCTCTTTCTTAGCCTCAGCCTCAGCCTTCTTGCCTTCACGCATCAACTGGCCGATGGCCTTGCTGCCGGCGTTGCGCTCCTGGCGCAGGGCCTCGACTTCCTTCAAAATCTCCCGCCGCTGCCGGTCGAGTTCCAAAATTTCGTCAATCGGCGCATCGGTATTCAGGTCACGCAGGGCCGTTTTGACCTGGTCCGGGTTCTCCCGGATGAAGTTTAGATCGAGCATAGAGTCCTCCTTCAGTCACCTAAAATATTCTGCCAAGTAGCAGGGTAGCGGGTAGCAGAAAAATGCTACCCTGCGACCTTGCTACCTTGAAAACAAAAACCCCCGCCCTAAAAAGGGCGAGGGTCATCACTCGCGGTGCCACCTTTTTTCGCCGGGGAGTTGCCCCGACAATCTCTGCTGCGCGCTAACGGGCGCACCCGGAGCGGCTCATCGCCGCCGGCTCAAGAGTGGAATTCAGCCGTCCCGTCGCGCGCCTTGCACCAACCGGCGCGTCTCTGCCTGATCTAGGGAATTGGCTTACTTTTCTCCATCACAGCCTTTGTCGAGATTATAGCACAAAGAACAATTTGCGCAACCGTAAGATAGTTTCAAGATTTAAAAAGCCAAACGTGGTGCGTAAAATGAACGGAACACGCACTACGCACCACGAATGTTTGCCTCTTATTTTCTTGGAAGGGCTAAGCTGCCCCTTACCCAGATAGCTACAGTTCAACCATTTCTAACACAGTTGAGGCTGGCTGCCGCTGGAGTTCCATCATCCACAGTGGGCTAACCTGAACCGCGCATGCTTTGAGTTCCGGTTCCTGGGAGATGGGGTCGGTGGCGGTGGTGGTTAAATTATTGACGGCTTTGTAGTAGCCCAACAAGCGGCCCCAGTGAAAGGGCATAAAGCACGTACCTTCTTTAATCTTAAGGGTGACACAGGCGCGGGCAATCGCCGCGCCGCGCCGGGAGGCTACTTTGACCAGTTTGCCATCCGCAATGTCCCAGCGGGCAGCATCGGCGGGGTGCAGTTCGATGATGGGTTCAGGACACTCTCGGCGTAAACTTTCGGATTTGCCGGTGCGAGTCATGGTATGCCATTGGTTTTTAAGCCGCCCGGTGGTGAGGATCAAGGGATAAGTCGTGTCGGGGCCTTCAACGGGGCCGGTGTGTTCGGTGGGGGTGAAACTGGCCCGGCCGTCGGGGGTGGTGAAACGGGCCTCCGGGTAGAGGCGAACTGTGCCGGGGTGGGTAGGGGTGGGGCAGGGCCATTGCAGCGGCCCTTCGTCCTGGAGCCGGGCATGGCTGACGCCGGAGTAGTCGCACAGTCGCCCCTGGGTCAAGCCGACAAATTCCGCAAAAATTTCGGCGGACGAGTGGTAGGGAAAGGCTTGGGTAAAACCCAGAGCCTGAGCAAAACAGGTAAAGATTTGCCAATCGGGCCGGGCTTCGCCAGGCGGGTCAACCAGTTTGGGTAAGTAGGTCAGCCGGCGTTCCGAGTTGGTCATGACCCCGGCTTTCTCCGACCACTGCGCGGCCGGCAGGAGGATATGGGCCAGGTGGGTGGTATCGGTGGGGTGATAGGCATCTTGCACCACCACCAGCTCGGCCCGCCGCAGCGCCGTTTCCACCAGGTCAAGCTGGGGCATGGACACGGCTGGGTTGGTACCGGCAATCCACAGGGCTTTTATTTGGCCCCGAGCAGCGGCTTCAAACATCTCGATAGCGGTCAGGCCCGGTTGAGGCGCGATTCGCCCGGCCGGTACACCCCAATGAGCCTCGACTTCAAGCCGGTGGGTTGGATTTTTGATCAAACGATAGCCGGGCAAGAGGTGAACCAGACCGCCGGCTTCCCGGCCGCCCATCGCGTTTGGCTGGCCGGTGAGGGAAAACGGCCCACTGCCCGGCCGGCCGATTTGGCCGGTAGCCAGGTGAAGATTGATAATGGCCTGATTTTTCGACACCCCGACCGTGCTTTGGTTCACACCCATACTCCAGAAAGAGAGGGCGCCGGTCGCTCGGCCAAAGGCCAGCGCCGCCTTGACAATCAACTCCGCCGGCAGGTCGCAAATTTCCGCTGCTACTTCGGGCGGATAACGTTCAACGGTGGCTTCGACCTGCTCAAAGTGATGGGTGTGTTGGGCAATAAATGACCCATCAAGCAAGCTGGCTTTCAGCAGCACGTGGAGCATAGCATTGAGCAAGGCGATATCGGTGCCCGGCCGCAGAGGGAGGTACAGATCGGCGATTTTGGCGGTGGCGGTCTCACGCGGGTCTACAACAATAACTTTAACCCGGTCCGGGGCGCTTCGTTTGCGCTGCTTGATCCGGTCGAAAATAACCGGGTGGCAGTCGGCGGTGTTGGTACCGATGAGGAGGAAGCAATCGGCCAGATCAATATCTTCGTAGGCGGCCGGCGGCCCATCGGAACCCAGGGCGCTGGCATAGCCGGCTGCGGCTGAGGCCATGCACAGGCGCGAGTTGGCGTCGAAGTTGTTGGTCCTCAAAAAACCTTTGGCAAGTTTGTTAGCCACATAGTAATCTTCGGTTAGAAATTGGCCTGAGCCATAAAAGGCCACGGCCTGCGGCCCATACCGGGTAATAATCTGTTTGAACTGCATAGCTGCCTGCTGGAGTGCCGCGTCCCAGGAGGCCCGTTGAAACGGAACTTCCTGGTGAGGCCGCATGTAGGGGTAAAGTAAGCGGCCGGTCTGCAAACTGTCGGGCAAATAGATGGGCTTGGCGCACAAATCCCCCCGGCTCGAAGGATGGTCGGGATCGCCTTTAACCTTAACCACCCGGTTATCTTTGATGCCAACCGTTAACCCACACCCTACCCCGCAGTAGGGACAATAGCTTTTTGACCAGCGGTCAATGTTTTGAGTGGGGATTCCAGGCATGTTCTTCTCCTATGATGAAAATCTGAGGAAACTCAGGGAACTTGTTGGAACTGTAGGAACTTATAGGGTCTTGCCCCCTCCGAAGTTCCCCTGAGTTCCCCTGAGTTCCTACGAGTTCCTTATTTCTAGTCCATGCTGAGCTGCGATTTCTTGGGCCAACACCTCAACCACCCGGTCAACCGTAACATCGCTGTAGGCCAATTCCGCTATTTTGGCCGCTTCGCCCAGTTGACCGCCGCTAAAGACCTCAAAGCCGTCCACGATGTTTTGGCCCTGGCGGACGCGGGTGGCCATTAGCCCAAAATCTCGGGCGCGGTGCCGGCCACAGGCATGGATACAGCCCGAGACGTTCAGGTGAATGGCATGGCCGTTCGTCACCAGCCGCTTTTCCAATTCACGGCCAATCATCAAGGCATAACCTTTGGTGTCGTTGAGGGCAAAATGGCAGTAATCTTTGCCGGTGCAGGTGGTCAAGCCCCGCATAATAGCCGAAGGGCAGGGACTCCACTCCTGGAGCAGGGGTTCGGCCATGAGCCTGGGCAGGCATTGGCTGGGTACGTGGGGAATCAGGACGTTTTGATTGATGGTCAGGCGAACTTCACGAGCGCCGTAAGTATCGGCCAGATCGGCCAGGGCCAGGAGTTGGTCGGCGGTGATGCGGCCGACGGGGACTAATAAACCAACCGTACACAAGCCCGGCTGGCGCTGCGGTTGGATGCCAATGTGGTCGCCGCCGTAGGTCAATAATTCATTCTTACCCGCCGGATGGAGCGGCTGGCCGAAAACCCGTTCAACCTCGGCCCGGAAGCGCGGTAGGCCCCACTCGGTCAGCAACCACTTGAGCCGGGCCTCGTTGCGTGACTCGCGCCGGCCGTGATCACGAAAGACCGTCAAAATGGCCCGGCACAAGGCGATAACTTGCTCAGGTCGAACAAAGACATCCAGCGGTTCAGCGAATACGGGCATCTTGCCGCCCAACGCGCCGCCGACAAAGACATTGAAGCCAACTATGGTCCGGCCATTCACCTGGAGGGTGGCGGGGGTCATGCCGATGTCATTGCCCTGGGCTTCGGCGCAATCGTGCCGGCAGCCATTGATAGAGATGTTAAATTTGCGGGGCAGGTTTGAAAACTCCCGGCCCAGCAAGGCCAGGGCGGTGGCCTGGACCAGGGGCGAGGCGTCCAGCAATTCATCGCAGTGCAGCCCGGCCATAGGGCAGCCGGTGACGTTGCGGAAATTGTCCATGCCGGTCTGCTGCGAGGTCATCCCGACGCTGTGCAGCCGTTCAAAAATTTCCGGCATATGCTCAATTTCGATCCAGCGCAGTTGGATGTTTTGGCGAGAGGTAATATCGCCTATGCCGCGCCCAAAATCGCGGGAGATGCCGGCGATGGCGCGCAACTGGGTGGTTGAGAGGATACCGTTTGAAATCCGCAGCCGCATCATAAAGTAGCCGGGCGTTTGCCGGCGATGGAAGAGGCCATACCACTTGAGCAAGTCGTATTCCTCCTCTGGAATGGAGGCAAAGCCCAGCCGGGCGTAGCGGTAAATATCCTCCAAGGTATCGAGACCATTTTTAGTTGCTTTTAGCTTTTCAATTTTGTTCATGGCAAAACCTCAGCTGCGTAGTTACCCCGACAGGGCTTACCCAGTTAATGGGTTATGATTGAAATCTTGAACTCACAAATCCTACCGATTAGTTTTCCCTTCACTTTAAGCAGGCGGATTAGGCCGAAGCCAGAGTTTGAGCTGCTTCGTACTCTCGCAGCCGGGTTTCCATTTCTTCTTTGGCGCTCTTTTCGGCGGTGGTGGAGAAGCGTACGGCGAAGGCGGCCACGGCTGAAACGGCTACGGCGATACCGATGATGAAGTAAGCGGTAGACCAGGGCATTTCGGTACGGAAGAGGAAACCGGCCATCACTGCGCCAAAATTTCCGCCGGCGCCCACAATACCGGCTACCGACCCCATGGCCCGTTTGTTGACAAAGGGAACTACGGCATAGGTAGCTCCTTCGGACATCTGCACAAAAAGGCTAAAGATAATTAATAAAGGGATAGCCAGAGCCAGAGCGGTCATTTGCGAGAAGAAGATCAGGGCAATCCCTTCCAGCAGGGTGCAAGCAAACAGGAACTGCACCCGGCCACGCAGGCCGCGAGTCAGATTAATCTTGTCGCTGATAATGCCGCCCAACGAGCGGGCAAAGAGGTTCATCAATCCGAACAGCGAAGCGACCGTCCCGGCAGCGGTCACGCCCAGGCCGAAGTAATCGGTAAAATAGAGGGCAACCGTGTTATTAATGGTCAATTCAATCCCGAAGCAGGCGGCATATAGAATGAACAAAGCCCAGACCCGGTAATCTTTGATGGCCTCCCAGAAGGTACCGTTTATGTCTTTAGACGGAGGCATTTCACCGCGGGCCCGCAGAGCAACAAAGTTGCCGTCGGGGGCGTCGGTGGTGAGAAAGTAGTAGGCAATCCCGGTCAACAGGAGGGCAACCCCCGGAATCACCATCGCTATTCGCCAGCCGAGGAACTGGTCGCCCACAAACATCAGCGTTGCCGATAACAAGAGTGGCATGGCAAACTGGGTTACGCCACCGCCCAAGTTACCCCAACCGGCTGTGGTCGCATTGGCCGTGCCGACCACATTGGGGGCAAACATCACACTGGTGTGATATTGGGTAATCACAAATGAGGCCCCAATTGCGCCGATAGCCAGACGGAACAGCAGGAATTGGGTGTAATCTTGCGACAGGCCAATCAGCATCACCGGCAGAGAGCCGAGCGCCAACAGATAGGTGTAGGCCAGGCGGGGGCCAAACCGGTCGCACAGCCAGCCGATAAGCAGACGGGCAAAGATGGTGATGAAGACCGAGGCAATAACCGTGTTACCAATTTGTTCTTTAGTCAGGCTCAAGTCTTCACGCACAATTGACATGAGCGGCGCAATTCCAAACCAACCAAAAAAGCACAGGAAAAAGGCAAACCAGGTCACATGAAACGCGCGCATAGGCGGCTTGGTAAAGTTAAGCAACTCAATTTGGGTGGCTTTATTTCTGAAGTTCATCGTTCTACTCCTTTATTCTTCGGCTTGGATCAGGCTTTTTGCCGTTGTTTAGACGGCTATGGTACAATGAAAAAAGGCAAAGCAATTAGAACTGCACCCCCGGGGGTGCGCTCTAAACGCTATGTCACCTTTTGGAGATGCCGCTCACCGCCAAGTTAGCCGGTATCTCCTTTTTATTTCACCGTGCGGTGAAAACCAACCTTATAGTGAATCATGTTTTTGATTTTTCTATCTATTACCTCCTTTCGCCCCGGCGGGGCAAACAAAAACGCCCTCAAATACAGAGTTTAACCAAATTTTTCTGTACCAGAGAGCGTCTCGGCTCAAAATTTATAGGGTTGTATTAAAAAGGCTCTCAAAGATGAGCCGTTTGTTTCTCACCCTTGAGAGCCTTCAAATTAGAAATAAGAAATGAGAATTTAAAAGCTCCCCATTTTCTTATTTCTTATTTTCTTTTCTCTTATTTTACGACAGATAGATTTAAATGGCCTTTATGAATTATTAAAATGTTGTTAAAATTTTCACACGCTTAGAAAGGTAGACAGGGGTCAATTATACCCTGCGCCCTTGTTACCTTGCTACCCTGCTACCTTGCTACCTGCTTCATCCAACCGTGTTAAAACGATAACCCAGGCCATATTCGGTGAGGAGATACTTGGGCTTCTTGGGGTCGGCCTCTAGCTTTTGCCGCAGATGCCACATGTAAATGCGCACGTGGCTGGCTTCATCTTGATATTCCCAGCCCCACACATTTTCCAGGATTTGTTGGGTGGTCAACACCCGGTTGGGATGCTGCAAAAGATAGGCTAACAAACGATATTCCAGGCTGGTTAGTTTGATCGGCTCACCGCACACTGTAACCAGGTTATGTTCGATATCAATTGTCAGGTAGCTATCGCTGTAGGTGGCCGATTTGTTATTCACCGGAGTAGACTGGTAGGCTCGACGCAAGGCTGCCCGCACTCGCGCCAGAACCACTTTGGCGTTGAACGGTTTGGTAATGTAGTCATCGGCCCCGCTGTCCAGGCCGCGAATGATCTGCGTATCATCAGCCTGGATAGTCAGCATAATGATCGGCACATCGGAAAGCTGGCGGATAATACGGCATATTTCCCAGCCTTCCATATCGGGCATCATCACATCCGAAATAACCAGGTCTGGGCGTTGCGCATAAAATTTCTGCAAGCCTTCTCGCCCGTTGTTAGCGGTATAAATCTCAACCCCGGCTTCAGCCAGTGCAGAAACCAACAGTTCAATAATAACCGGATCGTCGTCAACCACCAAAATCCTCTTCTTTTCCATCGCGCTTGATCTCTCCTAAAATACAACCGCCAACCGCCTCCCACCCTTCCCTCCCCCTAATAGGGGGAAGGGTGGGAAGCGGTCATGAACACTCTAAGGTGGTTTGCAGCGTAGCCTGGATTGACTGCCATTCTGCTTCAAGTTGTTGAAGCACCGGCCAACAGTTCTCTAACTGGTTAATATGACCGGCCTGTTCCAGTTTGTAGCACAATTCACCCAACGAGGCCTGGCTCAACAAAGCGCAGTCGGAACGCAGGGTGTGAGCGACCTGCTCCACTTGTCTGGCATTGCCCGCCTCGATTCCGGCACTTAACTCGACCAGCTTGCCCGGCAAGGTTTTGAGCAAGAGGTTAACCACTCGCCGCAACGTTTCACGGTTGCCTCCGGTTGCCTCCAGCAGCGCCGCCAGGTTGAGCGGCGGCACGGACGAATCCGGCTTCGGCTCGTCTGGGTATGGTTCCTGTTTAATTCCGGTCAGCGCCGCTTGCAGCAGGTCGAGGCGGATAGGTTTGCTGAGATAATCATCCATCCCGGCGGCCAGGCAGCGTTCCCGGTCGCCAATGAG
Organism: Anaerolineales bacterium; assembly: GCA_015075405.1. Lineage (GTDB taxonomy): Bacteria > Chloroflexota > Anaerolineae > 4572-78 > J111 > DSQQ01. The sequence goes on along the minus strand of JABTUK010000001.1, from coordinate 672,178 downwards.
GGCGTTGGCGGTCATAGCAATGATGCGAGGGCAACCAGGATTGGGGAAGCGCTGATGGATACGCCGGGTTGTTTCCAACCCATCCATATCCGGCATCTGCAAATCCATTAAAATCACATCGTAAGGCTGGCGAGCCAGCGCCTCTAGCGTCTCTTGCCCGTTGTTGACCACACTGGCCTGGTAACCCAACCTTTGCAGCAGCAGCAGCGCGACTTCCTGGTTGAGCGGGTTATCTTCCACCAGCAGAATCCGCACCGACTCACTTTGGGCCAATTTTGGTGTGGGGTATGAGGATAATGGGTGGTCTTGGACTCCAGCGCTATCTTCATAACCACGCTCTGGCCTTGATGGGGGGCTGCTAACCACGATATTGAAATGGAAGGTGCTGCCTTGCCCGGCAATCCCCATACTTTCCGCCCATATCGAGCCGCCCATCAATTCGACCAGCCGCTTACTGATAGCCAGCCCCAACCCGGTGCCGCCGTATTTGCGGGTGATGGAGCTGTCAACCTGGCTGAACGGCTTGAACAGCCGGTCCATTTTTTCAGGCGGGATGCCGATGCCGGTGTCGCGGACGGAGAAATGTAGTTCATAAGGATCAAGTGTTCCAGTGTCAAGTGTCACGTTCTCCCTATCACTTGACACTTGACACTTGACACTTGACACCGATAAGACAACCTCCCCCTGCTTCGTAAACTTGACCGCATTGCTCAACAGGTTGACCAGAATACGCCGCAGCCGGGTGGGGTCGCCAATGAGGGTGGTGGGTACAGCCGGATCAATGTAATACGTTACTGCCAGCTTTTTCTCAGCCGCTTTGGCGGTCAGTAAACTGACCGAAGCTTCAACACACTCTGGCAAATTGAAGGGGATTTCCTCAAGCTCTAGTTGATGCGCCTCGATTTTAGAAAAATCCAGGATGCTGTTAATCAAGGCCAGCAAATCCTCACCGCTGGCGCGGATGATGCCGGTAAAGCGGCGCTGGTCGGGCGTGAGGGGCGTTTCATTGAGCAGGTCGGTCATGCCGATAATGGCGTTGAGGGGGGTGCGCGTTTCGTGGCTCATATTGGCCAGAAAATCTGATTTGGTGCGGTCCGCCGATTCGGCGGCTTCCTTGGCCTGGTAAAGCTGCTGCCGGGTTTGCACCAATTCGGTGATCACTTCTTGAATTTTAGTCACCGCCGGGCGAAAAATAAACATCCCTTCAAAAAGCAACACCAGCAGGGTAATGACCAACAAGGTACGCTCAACCCACTCCAGCCGGTTGACGCGGGCGGTGGCCTCGGCCGCATATTGAAAGACGATGTTGTCCATGCCTACCAGAAAGGGTTGCTCGGCAGCCAGAATTTGCTGCACTAAAGGTGTAATGTCCGCCTTGGTTGGAGCATGCAAGAGCGACTGGCTGGCCCGCAGCATAGCCTGGTGATACGGCTCGATCTCGGCAAATATGCGGCTGATGGCAGGGCTGTTAGCGCCGGGCAGGTCAAGTTCGGGGTCACCGTGCTGAAGCGCTCGATGGGAGCGCGCCCATAAAGCTTCAACTTCGGCCAGTTCGGCCAGAGCGGCCTGGCGGGCCGGTTCGCTAGGCGCAGTTTGGATCATCAAGGCTGCTTTGCTGAGGCGCTGGCTCAACATGCGCTGGCGCCCGGCGATATTGACCACATTGGCATCACTGGCTTGTTGTTGCAGGTAGGTGTGAACCACCAGTTGACCGGCTATAGCCAGTACAGCAATGCTGCTCAGGGCCAAAATGTAAAGCCGAGTTAAGGGTTGCGTTTGTTTTTTGGCGTTGAGTAAAGACTCTAAATGCATGCTGCGGTCTCAAACAAAAAAGCCCTCGCTGGCAAGATTTAAATCTCGCCGTCGAGGGCTTGCTTACACATAATTTTGCGAAAGAATATCATAAGATCATTGTTTCGTCAAGTGTTTTTTTCTGTGGGCAGCAGTCCTCATTCAGATGCCGAACGGGGCCGCATCTGAGGATGCTGGCTCCTTAAATTTGGATCTATTGATACTCGCTGATTTTTTATTTTATCTACGCTGATCTGCGAAAATCTACGTCACCTGCGTTCTATTTTTAGCTATAATGAGAAATGCTACTCATGCCCTAATGGTCAGCCGTCGGTGGTCGGCAGTCATCCCTTACATTTCGCCATCAGCCTACTGCGTGTTATAATCACCGCACCCTTTGCGAAAGAATCGAGTCCCAATGCGCCCACAATATTATTACGAGCCGCCCCGTTCAAATAATTGGCTAGATCGCCTGCGCCCGCTCACCCAGCCGCCTACAGCCTATCTGATCTTTTTCGCCGGACTTATCCTGGCTGTTTTTCTGTCCCTCCAATCCAACCCCACCGTCAGCAGAATTGGGCCGCGCCTTTTAATTTTGCTCATCGCCTTCCCCATTCACGAATTGGCCCACGCGGTGGTCGCCGACCGGCTGGGCGATTCTACCCCTCGGCGGAGCGGCCGGCTCACCCTCAACCCGCTGGCCCAATTGAACTTTCTCGGCTCCATTTTGATGATTGTGGTCGGGTTGGGCTGGGCGTATGTGCCGATCAACCCCAGCGCCTTGCGGCCTAACCCGCGCACCGGCCATATGCTGGTGGCCGCCGCCGGCCCCATTGCCAACCTGATCCTGGCCGGCCTGGTAGCTCTGCTGTGGTACGCCCTGCTGCCTTTTATCGGGGGATTTCCTGCTCTGGAGAATAACGCCTTCAACATCTTATCTCAGTTTGCGTTTATCAATGTCGCTCTGTTCATATTTAATCTGGTACCGGTGCCCCCGCTGGATGGCTTTGCCATCTTAAAAGGTCTGTTGCCCGCCCCGTTGGCCTACCAACTGGAACGGATCCAGCCCTACAGTTTTTTGATTTTTATGCTGCTCTTTTTTCTAGCCGGCCGCATTATGAGCCGGATTATTTTTGAGCCGGCCATTGCTGTGACCCGCCTGCTGTTTAGTTTGTGAGACATCCCATCAAGCAACCGGCGCTCTACCGGGCCTTTCAATTTTTTGCCGCCCTCAAAGCCAATTTGCCAGCATGGGCCGGCGGAGGGCTGACCGACACAGATAAGACGTTTGTCAACACAATTCTGACCACCCCCGCCCAGCGCCGGTTATTTGCCCGCATGTCGCCTAATGACCAGCGCCACGCCCTGGCCGTGGGGCGCACCTTGCAGCAGGCCGGTTATCAGCAGCCGGCCCTCCTGCAAGCCGGGCTGCTGCACGATGTCGCCAAGAGTTTGGGGCAACCCATTCCTTACCGGGTAGCCATTGTGCTGCTTAAAGCCTTCTGGCCGGCGGCGCTAATGCGAATCAGCGAATGGCGAATGGCGAATGGCGAATGGCGAATGGCGAATCATCCTTCATCCTTCATCCTTCATCCTTTTATCATCCACGCTCACCATCCGGCCATCGGCGCGGCCTGGGCTGAAGAAGCGGGCTGCGAGCCGTTGGCCGTCAAACTCATCGCCCGGCACCAGGAAACACTCACCGGCCAACCCGCCGATGAAGAGGAAAAATTGTTGGCGGCATTGCAGTGGGCGGATAATCTGAATTAAGGGGGTAGGTAGTAAGGGGTTTATTTCCTTACTCCCTACTCCCTACTCCCTACTCCGAGGTATCCATGAGTAACTTCACCATTACCATCGTCGGCACAGGCGTTATCGGTACTTCGTTGGGGTTGGCGTTGAAGCAGCAGAAAGACCCGCCCCGGCTGCTGGGGCACGATAAGGATTTGGATCGAGCCAAAACTGCTCTCAAACTGGGCGCCTTTGATAAAACCGAGTGGAATCTGGTCAATGCCTGCGAGCCGGCCGATTTGATTATCCTGGCTCTTCCGTTGAGCGGCATCCGGCCCACCCTGGCGGCCATCGCCCCCTATCTCAAACCCGGCGTGGTCATCAGCGATACGGCCCGCAGCAAAGCCCCGGTGCTGGCCTGGGCCGCCGAACTGCTGCCGCCTCACGCCCATTTTGTGGGCGGCGATCCGCTGGTGCAGCCGGCAGGTTCCGAGCAGAGTCAGGCCGCCGCGGCCCTGTTCCACAATCGGTTGTACTGCCTCACTCCGGCCCCTAATGCCGAAGAAACGGCGGTTCAATTGATGGTGAGCGTTATTAGTATGCTGGGGGCTAAACCCTTCTTTTTAGATGCGGCCGAGCACGACGGCCTGGTGGCGGCAGTCGAAACCCTACCCAGCGTTCTGGGAATTGCCTTGTTGCAGACTGTCGCCGGCCAGCCTACCTGGCGCGAGATGCGCAAGCTGGCCGGGGGTCTGTTTGACCAGACCTCCAGCGGGGCCAGCGGCGACCCTGACTCGCTGCAAGCAGCCCTGTTGGCCCAACGCAGCGCGTTGCTCCATTGGCTTGACCGCTATCTGGCCCATTTGCAGGAACTGCGGGCGCTGCTCAACGCAGATGAAGGGTCGCATGAAACCCTGCTCCAAAAGCTGGATCAGGCCATTGTTGAGCGCCACAACTGGCTGGTAGATTATCGCCAGGGCCATTTTGACGACCCGGAGTTGGCCCCCCCCGCGATTGAGCGTCCCGGCTTGATGCGCCAGCTCATCGGTTTTGGCGGCGGAGCGAAGAAGCAGGGGGGCAGGGGAGCGGAGGAGCAGAGGAGAAGAAAATAGCATGAATCGCAAGCCTATTCAGAGTCATCGGGATTTGGAGGTATATCAATTAGCATTTGAGGCAGCAATGCAAATTTTTGAGTTGACTAAAAATTTTCCCGTAGAGGAGCGGTATTCATTGATAGACCAAATTCGCCGCTCATCGCGCTCTGTATGCGCTACTTAACTGAAGCTTGGCGCAAGCGCCGCTACGAAGGGGCATTTTTGCTTAAGTTAAATGACGCGGAAGCCGAAGCTGCCGAAACTCAGACCTGGCTTGAATTTGCTGTTAAATGCAACTACTTGGACACCGATATAGGACGTGAGCTTTATCGCACTTACGATCATATCCTGGGTAAGCTGGTGAGCATGATTAGCAACCCTTCCCCATGGTTAATATCGGGTAGAAAATTTGAGGATTAGCGGAGCAAAAATTTCTCCCCTGCTCCTCTGCTCCCCTGCCCCCCTGCTGATTTTTATGGCGGTCTTTGTTTACATTGTCGAGTGTGCCGACCAGACGCTCTATACGGGCTGGACCACCGATATCGAGCGGCGGTTGAAGGCCCACAATACTGGGCGTGGAGCGCGTTACACCCGGCAGCGCGGCCCTGTTCGGCTGGTTTACCTGGAAGAAGCGCCAGATCGCCCCGCTGCCCAGAAAAGAGAGATGGAGATTAAGCGTCTGTCACGCGCCGGAAAATTTAAGCTAATTGAATGTTCCATTTCCGCAAAACGGGGTTAAAATAGTTATAAAGACAATTTTGGCTCTCCTGATTTTGGCTGGTGTCCAAACTGAGTTTGGACACCCAACTGCGTTGCGAAACTGAGTTTCGCAACGAGCGCAAAAACCCTGTCGAACCTGATAGAGCTACAATTTTTAAACCTCGCTTAACCGGCAAACTAACCGGAGAATTACCTATGGCCGGCGAAACCATTGTGATTGTGGATGATACTCTGGCTAATCTGAAGGCGTTGTTCGACGCTCTGGAAACAGCCAACTTCCGTGTTTTAGTTTTTACCGACGGCCCTTCCGCCCTCGCCGTTATGCCCCAGCTTAAACCCGATCTTATCCTGCTGGATGTTTTGATGCCCGGTATGGATGGCTATCAAGTCTGCGGCCGGTTAAAAGCCGATGAAAATACCAGAGATACCCCGGTGCTTTTTATCAGCGCCCTCGATGAGACGTTTGATATCGTCAGCGCCTTTGCCGTCGGTGGGGTAGATTATATTACCAAGCCCTTTCGGGTGGAGGAGGTGTTAGCCCGCGTTTGCACCCACCTGACCCTGCGCCAGTTGCAGCAAAGCCTGGAAGAGAAAAACCGGCAACTGGAAGAGGCTTTGGCTAACATAAAAGTGCTGCGGGGCCTGCTGCCTATCTGCGCCAACTGCAAAAAAATTCGGGATGACGGGGGGTACTGGACCCAACTCGAAGCCTATATTCAATGCCATTCCGAGGCCGATTTTAGTCACGGTATTTGCCCCGATTGTCTCAAAAAGTTATATCCCGACTTTTATGAGGCTGTAGGAGAATCGTCATGAGGGTGGCGCTAAGGACGATAGGATTACTTTTAGGGCTTGCGCTCATTTCCTTCGCCCCCCTGCCGGCCCAGGCCGATGAGCCGCTCCGCTTTGAATATCTCACCGTTGAAGATGGCCTATCCAATTCAGCCGTGATGTTTATCATGCAAGATAGCCAGGGCTTCATGTGGTTTGGCACGCAGGATGGCTTGAATAAGTATGATGGCTACACCGTCACCGTTTATCGGCACACTCCCGATAACCCCAACAGCCTGAGCAATAACGTGGTTATGGCCGGCTATGAAGATAAAGAGGGCGCGCTCTGGTTCGGCACCGACCCCGGCGGTTTAAACCGTTTTGACCGGACTACCGGGCGTTTTACCGTTTATACCCATGACCCCCAAAACCCCGACAGTATCAGCAACGACGCCGTCTGGGCTATTTATGAAGATCACCTGGGCATGCTCTGGCTCGGTACCCGCGATGGCCTCAACCGCTTCGACCGGACCACCGGCAAGTTTAAATCCTACAAACCTGACCCCGCCAACCCTCGCAGCCTGAGCTACAAAGATGTGATCCATATTTATGAAGATAAAGAAGGCACGCTCTGGATTGGCACCCGCGACGGCTTGAATAAATTTGACCGCGAAACCGAACAATTCACCGTATACAAGCATGACCCAGCCAATCCCCACAGCCTGAGCAACAACCAGACCTGGGCTATCTACCAGGATCGCGCCGGAACCTTATGGATCGGCACACGGGGCGGCGGCCTGAATAAATTTGACCCTAAAACCGAACAATTTACCGCCTATCAAAGCGACCCCGACAACCCGGCCACTCTCAGCGGTAACAATATCTGGTCAATTACCGAAGACAGCCAGGGTTATCTCTGGTTGGGCCTGGAAAACGCCGGCCTGAACAAGTTTGACCCCAAAACCGGCCAGGTGACTCGTTACCCGGCCAACCCCGACAACCCGGCCAGCCTGAGCCACGCTAACGTTTTTGAAGTTTATCGAGACAGAGCCGGGGCTATCTGGGCTGCTACCTGGGGCGGCGGCGTTAACCGGCTGGACCTGGGCCTGCAACGCTTTACCCTTTACCAGCATATCCCCGGCGACCCGACCAGCCTGAGCGCCAATTTTGTCAACGCGATTTATCAAGATCAAGCGGGCGTCCTCTGGATTGGCACCCAAAACGGCGGGCTAAACCGGTTTGATCGAGCCGCTAACCAGATGACCCATTATCAAAACGCCCCCCAGGACTCGACCAGTTTAAGCGCCAACACTGTCAACTTTATCCACGAAGACCGGGCCGGTGTTCTTTGGGTGGGAACCATGGGCGGCGGCCTCAACAAATTTGATCGAGCCAGTGAAAAATTTACCTCTTACAAGAATGACCCTAACAATCCCGCCACCCTGGCCTCGAACAACCTGACCCAAATTTACGAGGATGGCAGCGGCGCACTGTGGATCGGCACCCTGGGCTTTGGCCTCGATAAATTCGACCCGGCTACCGGCCAGATAACTCATTACCGTCACGACCTCAATAACCCGCACAGCCTGGCCGAAGACACCATCAATGTTCTTTATGGCGATCACGCCGGCGACCTCTGGATTGGCACCTTTCGCGCCGGTTTGGATAAATTTGATGCCGCCACAGGTAAATTTAACCACTACCAGTTTAGCCCTGCTGACCCCAACAGCCTCAGCAACAATAATGTGCGCTCGATCTATGAAGACCCCGAAGGTGTTTTTTGGATCGGGACCTCGGATGGATTGAATAAATTTAACCCGGCCACCGGCCAATTTAGTCATTACCACATGAAAGACGGCTTGCCCAGTAGTACCATCTATGGTATTTTGGCCGATACAAAGGGTAATTTATGGCTCAGTACCGGCCAGGGTTTAGCCCGCTTCGACCCGCAGGCAGAAACATTCCGTAATTATGATGTTTTAGACGGCTTGCAAAGCAACCAATTTAACCCTTATAGCTATTATCAGAGTCGTGAGGGCCAAATGTTCTTCGGCGGGCCGGGGGGACTAACCGCTTTTTACCCGGAGCAGATTAGAGATAATCCCTACCTGCCCTCGATTGTACTGACCGGCTTTTTGCTCTTTAACCAGGTCGTGCCGGTTGGCGACGACTCCCCTTTAGCAAAACCGATTAATGAGTTGGAGCATCTGATCCTGACCTATGACCAATCGGTCTTTTCTTTTGAGTTTGCCGCCCTAAATTATCACATCGCTCAGAAAAATCTATACCGCTATAAACTGGCAGGGTTTGACCAGGATTGGTCGCCGGCCAGCCCGCAGCGCCTGGCGACCTATACCAATCTGGATGCCGGTCATTATACCTTTATGGTCAAAGCCTCTAATAACGATGGCCTCTGGAACGAGACCCCTAAAACTATCCGGCTCACTATTTTGCCGCCCTGGTGGGAAACCCCCTGGTTTAGCGCATTGGTCGTCTTGGCTATTGCCGGCAGCGTTCTGGCCGGCTTTCAATGGCGCATCAGCAGCATTAAGGCCCGCAATCGTGAATTGGAACGGCGGGTGCGGGAACGCACCCTGGAACTGCGCCTATCCAACGAGCAGTTGCAGCAAGAAATCAGCCAACGTATCCAGGCGGAGGCCAACTTGCTCAAGGCCAAAGAGGTGGCCGAACAAGCGAAAGCCAGCGCCGAAACCGCCAGCCAGGCCAAAAGTATCTTCCTGGCCACCATGAGCCACGAACTCCGCACCCCCCTCAACAGTATTTTAGGCTATGCCCAAATTCTCAAACGCGACCTCACCCTGCCCCGCCAGCGCGACGGTCTGAACGTCATCCAGCAGAGCGGCGAACATTTGCTGGGGCTGATTAATGATGTCCTCGACATTGCCAAAGTTGAGGCGGGCAAAATTGAACTCCATCCTACCGATTTTCATCTGCCCTCTTTCGTCCAGACGGTCAGCGAGATCATCCGGGTGCGGGCAGAAAACAAAAGCCTCTATTTTAAGGTCGAGACCGACCCGGCTTTACCCCAGGCCATCTATGCTGACGAGCAGCGTCTGCGCCAGGTGCTCATCAACCTGTTGGGCAACGCCATAAGATACACCGATAAGGGCGAAGTAACATTTCGGGTGTCCGTAGTGGGCCAGGATAACGTTAAACGTTCAAATGTTGAACGTTCAGATATTACCCTCCGCTTCACGGTGATTGATACCGGCATCGGCATTGCCCCGGAACACCTGGAGATGATTTTTGAACCCTTCAAACAGGTCAGTGAGATCGGGCACAAAGGGGAGGGGGCTGGGCTGGGCCTGGCCATCAGCCGCAATCTGATTAAATTGATGGGCGGTGAATTGGGCGTAACCAGCGAACCGGGCCGGGGCAGTACCTTCTGGTTTGAGTTAACGGTCCCCCTCGCGGCTCACTGGTCAGAAACCATCCCCTTCAATACCGAGAATATCATCGGGGTCAAGGGACAGCCGCCCCGCATTTTGGTGGTGGATGATAAACCCCAAAACCGGCGGGTTCTGGTTGATATGTTGTCGCCCCTGGGCTTTGAGGTGATGGAAGCTGACAATGGCCTCGACGGCTGGGTGAAGGTAGGGCAAGGCCCCTTTCAAGCGATTATCACCGATTTGATTATGCCCGAATGGGACGGCTTTGCTTTTATTCAAAAAATCCGCCAGTCGCCAGAATTTAAGGAAGTGATTATTATTGCTTCCTCGGCCAGCGTCTATGAAGATGACCGGCGCAAGAGTCTGGAGGCGGGCGCAGATGCCTTTGTGCCCAAACCGGTGCATATTGACACCCTGTTGGAAACCCTCCAACAGCACCTACATTTAGAATGGCGCTATACCGATACGCAGCCCCTCCCTGGCCCAACCAGCGCCGGCAAACCGGGTGAAGTAACGCTACCGGCAGAACTGCTGGCCCAACTAACCGAACTCGTCACCATCGGCGATATTCGCGGCCTGCGCCAACAAGCGATTGCGCTACAGCAGGACGAGTGTTTAAAACCCTTTGGCCTGGAGTTGGAACAATTGGCGACAGGTTTTCAAATGGACAAAATTCGGGCCATGTTGAAAGCCTATCAGTCCTGATTGAACCCGGCACACTTTAAGTTCTTCAGGCTTTCGTGGAGTTTGGACCTGATACGTGATGCGTGATGCGTAATCACCTTAATCACGTATCACGCATCACACCGCTGTTGCCCCCGGAATTCCGAAAGAGCCATTTTTTTCACGTCCAAGTTTCTTGCCTTTCCTTTGGGCCTGGGGTAAAATCGGGGCAGAAGAGGCTCGTGATATTTTGCGCGAACAGACTCCCCGGCCCAAAAGTTTGAATATCCTCATGCTCGCTCCGACCATGTTCTTTGCCGATTATGGCGCGCATGTGCGGATTCTGGAAGAAACGCTCATCCTGCAGAGCCTGGGCCATCGCGTGACCATTTTGGCCTACCCCAATGGCCGCGACATCGAAGGTATCTCGGTGCGGCGCTGTTGGGGTGTGCCTTTTAATTACCGGGTCATCGTCGGTTCCTCGCGTCACAAAATTTATCTCGACGGGCTGCTGGCGGTCATGTCGGTGCTGCGCGTTTTGCGGCACAAGCCCGATATTATCCACGCTCACCTGCACGAAGGCGGGCTGATTGGCTGGGTGTTGAGCCAGTTGACCGGCGCGCCGCTGGTGTTCGACTTTCAAGGCAGCCTGACCGCCGAGATGATAGATCACAACTTTCTGACAGCCAACAGTCCCTTTCATAAATTTTTGTTGTGGCTGGAGCGGCGCATTGACCACGCCGCCGATGTCGTTTTGACCAGCACCGGCCACGCCGCCACGTTGTTGACCAATCATTTTGGCCTGCCGGAAGCCAAGATTACCCCCACCCCCGACTGCGTCAATGCCGATACCTTTTGCCCCACCCTCTTTTCAACCGCAGAGAAACAACGGCTCAAAGCGCAATTGGGCATACCGCTTGATAAAAAGGTGATTGTTTACCTGGGTGTCTTAACGCCTTATCAGGGCATTGATAAACTCCTGGAAGCCCTGACCCTCCTGCGCCAGACCCGCGACGATTATCATTTATTGCTGATGGGTTATCCGGGGGTGGTCCGCTACCAGGCCAAAGCTCACGAATTAGGGCTGGCCGGGCAAGTCACCTTTACCAATAAAATTTTCTACCACGATGCCCCCCGCTACCTGGCGCTGGGGGATATTGCCACTGCGCCCAAACTGTCGGCCACCGAAGGCAGCGGCAAAATTCTAAATTATATGGCTATGGCCTTGCCGACCGTTACCTTCAACCTGCCGGTCAGCCGCGAGTTTTTGGGCGATGGCGGTATCTACGCCGCCGATACCAGCAGCGAAGCCCTGGCCTCAGCGCTCAACCGGGCGCTCGATTTATCCGCCGCCGAACGCGAACGCCTGGGCGCGTATCTGCGCCAGCGAGTCATCCGTCATTATTCGTGGCAGCGGGCCGGGGAGCAAATCGAAGCTGTTTATCGCGCCCTCTTAGCCGGCGAACCACTACCCGTCACCCCGATGAAACCCGCCCCGTTTTCAAAAAATCCCTGATCATTTCTTCGCTCAATTCATCAAGCTTAAAATTCTCGCCTGTCCGCTTACAGGCGCGCATCTTTCATCCCTGATTCCAGACGTAAATAGTAGAAATTTGGGCCAATAATCTCCAATTTCCAATCTCCCAAATGGCCTTTGAGTCCCGTTGCATTGTCAGGTTGGGCATGATAGAATCAAAAGGAAGACTCAAACAGGTTTCAAACTTCCGTGTGTTATGCTTTAAGTAAGCATACCTTTTTTGTGTAGCTATGAGTACCAAATTCTTCTCACCTAAAATCATCCTGATTAGCGCGCTTACGGTCTTGGTTGTGGCTTGGGAGGCTGTGTCGGGGTCGGCGCAAGGGCCGGTAGTTCAGAGTCCGCCGCCAGCTGTCACGCCCGAGGTTGTGCCGGGCGAAATCATTGTCAAGTTTCAACCCAATGTGGGCCGGTTGGGGGCGCAAAATTCTTTACGGGCCGAGGGGCTACGCCCACTGGAAATTTCGCCGGAAACCGGCCTTATACGGATCGAGGTTAAACCGGGCCAGGAAACCCAAGCCATTGATGAACTGCTGGCGCGGGGCGATGTAGTTTACGCCACTTACAACTACAAAATTTACGCCCTGGGCAATCCCAATGATCCCTCTTACGGCAGTCAATGGGGCCTCAATAATGCCCAAGATCACGATATTGACGCCCCCGAAGCCTGGGATATTCACACCGGCGGTAGCGGCGTAACCATCGCCGTGATTGATACCGGCGTTGATCTAGATCACCCCGATCTACAGGAGAAAATAGTAGCCGGCAAGGATTTTGTTAACAACGATAACCTCGCCGATGATGATAATGGTCACGGTACCCACGTGGCCGGCATCGCTGCGGCCAGTGGTAATAACGGCATCGGCATTGCCGGGGTGAGTTGGGGCGCTAAAGTGATGCCCCTTAAAGTTCTCGATTCTGCCGGTAATGGCAACATTTATAATTTAGCCCTGGCTATCAGGTATGCCGCCGATAACGGGGCTAAAGTTATCAATATGAGCTTGGGGGCAAGCTGTAGCCTCGATTGGTCGTCTGTTGAAGATGAAATCAACTATGCTCGGGGCAAAGGGGTATTGTTGGTGGCGGCCGCCGGGAATAGCGGCTCAACCCCGGTGTTGTGCCCGGGCGGCCTCAATGGGGTTGTGGCGGTAGGCGCAACCGACTCGGGCGACTCGCGGGCCTACTATTCAAACTATGGGGCGGCCCTAGATGTGGCGGCTCCAGGCAGCGGGATTTACAGCACTTATTACGGGGGCGGATACACCACGTTTAGCGGGACTTCAATGGCCTCGCCGCATGTGGCCGGGTTAGCAGCTCTGGTCCGGTCTTATGCGCCAGGCATGACCGCCAGTGAAGTTCAAACGCTCATCGAACAAACCGCCGACGATTTGGGGTCAGCCGGGTGGGATCAATACTACGGCTATGGCCGCATCAACGCTCGGCGCGCCCTGGAACGGATTGCTTTGCAGGTTTCGCCGGCCCAACCGCTCTTGTTTATTGACAATGATCCCGGTGTTACGTCCAGCCGGGTGCGTGTTATTACCCAAAACTCGGAGACAATTACCTGGAGCGCCAGCATTTCACCCACCGCCTCATGGCTCACTTTAAGCCCGCCCGCGTCCGGTTCGGTCTCCTCGACCTCGACCGATCAATTTATCACGCTTAATGCAACCAAACCATCGGGCAGCTACGGTCTCTACACGGCTAATCTGGTTTTAACGGGAACCACCAGCTCCGGTGGAACCGTTGGCCCAATCACGACTCAAGTGAAACTTCAATACGTACCCGAAGTTCAGACGATTTACTTCCCGATTTTCTTCAAGTAGATAGTCACCCCGTAAAGTGTTGTCAAATATTTTTAGCCACGAATGACACGAATTTTCACAAATAAAGAGAAAAATTGGTGTTAATTCGTGAAATTCGGGGCAAATTTTACCTCAGATAGACGACAACACTCAAGAGGGGGACTACCCAAATTTAAATCGGTTTAAAAGCGAGCGACTTGCAAGAGTCGCTCGCTTTTTTTGAGAAAACCCGGACCATGTTACAATCGAGGAGAGGTTTGAAAAGATGATTTGGGCTATCCTCAAAAATGCGGCGGCGGATATTTGGGATGAAATGCTCTACCTGATGATTTTTAATATTATTTGGGTAGCAATCACCATTCCCGGCCTATGGTTGATAGTTCAGGGCACGGCCCTGGCATTTTTGCCGTTCATTCTTTTGGGAGCAATTCTGTTATTACCCTGCTCGTTTGTACTCTTTGGCCTCATCTTTACCGTGTATGATATAGGTGAAGCCAAAGGGATTGGGCTGGGCACGTTTTGGAAACATATTCAGCAGACGTGGCGGCAGGCCTATGTGTGGGGGTTGATTAACCTGGCCGTGGGCGTCATTGCCTGGGTCAACTGGTTTTTTTATGCCCAGGTAGAAGCTGAGTGGGCCGGCTTCGCTCAAATGGTTGTACTGGCGCTGGGCTTACTTTGGCTGATCCTCCAGTTGTTGGCCCTGGCTTTTTATCCCCGGCTGGAACGGCCAGGCTTCAAGTTAGCCTTACGCAACGCCGGGGTTGTTCTGGGCCGGTATCCGCTGGTCGGTTTTTTTCTGTTGATCCTGGTTTTGTTGATTTCAGGGGTGGCTTCCTTTTTCCCGATCATCTATTTCCTGGGCGCTTTTTCGATAATTACGGTTATCGCCAATCGCGTGGTTGCCGCGATTCTGATCAAAGAGAAACGGCGCGAGGAAGAGCGGGAGGCGTGAGGTATACTCTAGATATCCAGAATTTTCTTCTCACCATCAGGGTCGCAAGCCTTCTCCTTCGAAAATAGACTGGAGTGCAAACCTTGGTTTGTCCAAAAAGCAAAGCAAGCTTTGGACTCCATTTTCATCATCGGTGGCGTGCTCTGGTTCATGAACACTCCTGTGAAAACAACTTGTTTGTAGTAGCGACTTCAGTCGCTGACAACCCGGACGACTGAAGTCGTCACTACGAACAATCTGCGACTTTGCTACCCTGCTACTTGTCCCGGCCGCACAACTCTCGAAATTGGCAGCGGCGGCACACACTCAGGTCGCTAATCATAGGGAAACGCCGCAGTTCGGCCAGGTTGGTTTCAGGGTCGAGCAGTAATCCTCGCAGTTGAGCCACGCTGGCCTCCACCTGGGCCTGGGTTTCTTGCAGCAGCGCTTCATCCAGATCAAAAGTCAGCACTTTGTCCTCGGCCAGAGCATAAACCACTGCCTGGAGCGCGGGCTGAACCGCCTTCTCCGACCACCAACTCTGGCGCAAATACAAGCCGTAAACCCCCAACTGCTGGCGCAGGTCCGCCGGTTCGATTGGCCCGGTTTTCCAATCATACACAAAAATTCTATCGCCGGCCGGCTGAGCCAGGTCCATCTGCACCCAGATTTTAGTTCCGGCTAAAGTGAACGATTGCAACTCCTCGACCTTGAGTAAGGCGGGAGCCGATCCACGCTGTAGACCGGCATAAAGATTTGAGGTAAAAAAGGTATGCAGATGAAGCTCAGCTTGAGCCTGAGCAGCCTGCCAGGCCGAAGCAGGTAATCCAGTTTGGTAATAATGCTCCTGAAAGCCGGTCAATTGATTGGGCTTTTGGCGGAAACGCCCGCTGCGGGAATCCTCAACATCGGCCTGAGCGCGGCTGCGCATCCGCTTGACCACCTCCGTTTCCGCAATGGGCCGGCCGGCCTTGAGCCGGGCCAGGGCAAATTTGATCGAGTCGTGGACCAGTGTGCCGCCCCAGAGCGAGAGGTCGGTCAAATTTTTGAGCAAATAGGCTCGCCGGACTGGGGCCGGGGCTTCAGCTTGCCAGCCCTCCCAGGCCGCGTAGTAATGATAATAGTAAGCGCGGGGACACTGCCGGTATTTGGCGGCCCGTGAGTAGGACCAACTGAACTCGTTTTTGGAGTCGCCTTGAGCGGGGGTGCGGGTGTGGACGGCCAGCAGGTCAAGCCAGGTAGCCGGCTGGCAGTTGAGAGCGGGGCCACGCTCGGTATCCAGCCAATCGCGCTGCATGTGAGCGTGGTAATAATCGCGCTGGCGCGGCTGGATAAACAAGTCGTCCCCATACTCGACGGCGTTCATGGGGCGGGTCAGGCCGAGGGCGGCAGCGGAGACGCCGATAGCTTCAAGCTTCCAGGTGCGCCCCTGGCCTGGCTGCGCCTGACGCAGATGCCACAGCCGCCCGTTCAACAGGAGATTTTGCCCGGCTTTGAGCATGGTTAGCGGGGATTAGTGGTCATGCTCGCCATGTTCTGCGGCGTGATCGTGTTCTCCATCGCTCGTCTGATCGTGCGCGTGCTCTGCGGCGTGATCGTGCTCACCGTGTTCAGCCGGCGAGTCGGTTTCTTCGTGAGCATGCTCAACGCCATGCTGCCACTGCGGAAACAACGGTTCGGCGGCTTTGCCCGCGCCAAAAAAGACTGCTCCCACCAGCAGAGAAACAATCACCGCTTCCCCCAGTAGCCGGGGGGCCGACAGTTTACCACTGATAGCCCACTGCCCCCCCTGCATCACCAACGCCACTAAAGCGATCAACCCCACCAGTTCGCTCACCTTGCAAACGAGGGCAGGCGTATCAATTGAACCGGCATCGTGGCCGCCAAAGGGGGCCGGCAGGGCCAATGTCAAGAGCCACAAAACCACCAGACCGCCCGAAACGGCCAGGCCCACCCGGTAAAGCGCCAACGAGGATCGCCGCCAGAAAGCTACGGCCCAGGCGCACTGAATCAGGCCGGCGATAGCAAAGAAAATTCCGTGAGCCGGAGCGTGGGCATAGTGAGCTGGGGCGATAATCAAATGAACCAGACCGGCCAGAGCAATAGTCAGCACACAAATGGAGCGGATGATTTCACGGCTGCTTTTTGACATGTTTGATCCCCTGTAAACGGTAATCGGCAGGCAGTAATCAGACTCAGTGGATCCAAATTTCCCGTAGGGTGGCATCCCTATGCGCCCGCTGACGCATAGGGATGCGCCCGCTACAGTGAAAAATTGGATCTACTGAGACTAACTTTACCCACCTACAGCATGAAGTTTCAGTGGATCCAAATTTGAGGAGCCAGCACGCCCACGTGCGGCGGTGTTCGGCACGTGGGCGTGCCCGCTTCGCGTCCTCGGAAAATTGGATCTACTGAGTTTAAATAACCATATTACCATTTTAAACGATAAACGTCTGGGAATCGTTACCCAAGTGTTACCAATTTTAAGCTGGGGGTGTGGAGGCCGAATTAATCGAGGGGAGTTGGACACAATTTTTGGACAATGCGGATAACCTGCTCCACATCAAACGGTTTAACAATATAAGCGTCGGCTTTGGGCAAGTCAGCAATAACCGTTCGCTCAGACTCAGACATAAGGGCGCTAATTACCACCACGGGCATGTCGGCCAGCCTCTTGTCTGTCTTGACGGCTCGGTACACATCCCAGCCGTTCAAGTCGGGCATCATCAAATCCAGCAGCAGCAAATCCGGCTTTTGCTTTTGCATGAGGCTCAAGCCCTGTTTGCCAGAAGTAGCCCTGACTACCTTATAGCCCAATGGTTTGAGCGCCTGGCTGACCAGATCAAACGTAGCCTTTTCATCTTCGATGTAAAGAATTTGAGATTCTTGAGCCATAGCTTTCCCTTTGGTTAATTTATTTGAGGCCAGCGCCGCGAGGGTTGAAAAGTATTTTAATGTGAGGATAGGGGGATGTCAAAAAGTCTGTGCCCTTCAAGGGGTGGACGGCAGCCACTGCTGGATAGCGCGGATCAAACGTTTAACGTCGAACGGCTTGGTCAGGTAATCATTTACCGGGGGCAGCCCTTCAATCAGGGTAAGTCCCTGGGTAAGCACCCTGGCCGTAATGATAATCACCGGAATATCGGCCAGGACCTCATCGCTTTTCATGGCTCGGTAGACATCCCAACCACTGACATGAGGCATCATCAAATCGAGCAGCAGCAGGTCGGGTTTACGTTGGCGCATCAAAGCCAACCCTTGCTCGCCTGAGCTAACGCCGCTGATGGTATACCCTGCCAGTTTGAGCGCCTGAGCCACCAAATCCAGGGCAGGGCGTTCGTCGTCAATGTAAAGGATGAACGGTTCTTTACTCATACCGGGCCATCAATGTTAAAATCTATCTCTATTTTAACGGACGAAGGAAGGGATGTCAATCCCTAAAAAGCGGTAGATATCCACTCATCTACCTCGTACATAATGGCGGCGCAGACAGCCACCGCCGCCGTTTCGGCCCGTAAAATACGCGGGCCGAGTGTGACCAGCCGCATCCCGGCTTCGCGGGCCAGGGTTGCCTCGGCCAGGGTGAAACCGCCCTCCGGACCAATGAAAACCCCCACTGCTGGGGGATGAGTTTCAGCCAGAGCCATCTTCAGGGTTAAACCAGCCGCTTCTTCCCAGGGCATCAATAGTAGCGGGGCCGGTTGGGTGGGCCGGCTGGCCTGTTGGATGGCCGCCGCCAGGGGGAGGGCCGGTTCCAGGCTGGGCAGTTTTCCCCGCCGGCTCTGCTCGGCGGCTTCGCGGATGATGCGTTCCCAACGGGCCTGTTTCTGAGCGCCACCCGGCCCGGCCACAGAACGTTGGCAGAGGGTGGGCACAAAACGGCTGACGCCTAACTCTGTCCCTTTTTGCAGCACCCACTCAAATTTTTCGGCTTTGAGCAGACCTTGATACAGGGTCAGCGCCAGGGCCGGTTCATTCGAGGCCGCCTGTTGACCGATGATCTGGCCGTGAACTTCACCTTTGCGCAGTTCGGTCAGTTGAACCTGCCACTCCAGGCCAGAGTTATCCAGCACGATAATTTCATCGCCCGGCTGGAGCCGCAGCACGGTTTTAATCTGGCGAGCTGTTTCACCGGACAGGCTGACAGTTGGGGGGGTGAGCCAGGCGGGGGGAATAAAGAAGCGGTGAGGCACTGTTAATACTCAGTAAAATGGGGCATACTTTGCGTTTGAACCGATACTGACTATCCTATTTTATCATATTTCTGAGCCAACTCAAACAGATTGAACTGTTATCTTTGGAGGAAATCCTATGGACATTCAAGACAAAACCTTTTTCATCACCGGTGGAGGTTCCGGCCTGGGCGCGGCGACGGCGCGGCTGCTGGTTGAGTCCGGGGCGAAGGTGATGATTGCCGATGTCAACACGACTGCCGGAGAAAGTGTGGCCGCCGAAATAGGCTCCTCAGCCCGCTTTGCGCCAACCGATGTAACCTCAGCAGAAAGTGTTCAGGCTGCTGTTCAGAAGACGCTGGAGACCTTTGGCGGCCTGCACGGAGCGGTCAACTGCGCCGGCATTGCCATTGCCGAGAAGGTTCTGGGGAAAAACGGCCCGCACGATTTGACCCGATTCAGCCGGGTGATCCAGATTAACCTGGTCGGCACATTTAATGTGATCCGCCTGGCCGCCGCGGCGATGAGCCAGAATGAACCCACTTCCGCCGGAGAACGCGGGGTCATCGTCAACACCGCTTCGGTGGCAGCCTTTGACGGGCAAATTGGACAGGCGGCCTATTCGGCTTCAAAGGGAGGTGTGGTGGCGATGACCCTGCCGCTGGCCCGTGAATTTGCCCGCTACGGCATCCGGGTGATGACCATTGCCCCCGGCATCTTTAGCACCCCCATGATGGCTGGGTTGCCGGAAGCGGCCCAACAGGCGCTAGCCCAGCAGGTTCCTTTTCCACCCCGGCTGGGCCGCCCCGACGAATTTGCGGCGTTGGTCAAACATATCATCGAGAACGAAATGCTCAACGGTGAGGTCATTCGGCTGGATGGGGCCATGCGGATGCCGCCAAAGTAGGAAGACCGCCGACCGAGGACCGCCGACCGCCGTTTACCAAGCGGTAATCACTGATCGCAGACTGTCCAAGTGGTCGAGGGTGTGGTATGATGGATGTGAGGTTAGTCACAAAAATTATGAAACTAAAAAAATCAGGGTAAAATGTTCAAATTGAGAGCTAATTTCTATGCCAACTGTATTTCGAGTAGGACGCTATCGTTTTGTGTTTTTTAGCAACGAAGGCCAAGAACCGGCCCATATTCACATCAAAGCTGATCGGGATCAAGCTAAATTTTGGCTTGACCCAATCGCTTTGGCTTCTAATTACGGTTTCAAGGCCCATGAATTGAATGAAATCGAGCGAATTATTCGAGAACGTCATGGTGAGCTATTGGAGGCATGGCATGAGCATCTTGGTTGAAAATCAATCTAAATCGAAGTTCAAGTTTCGACGAGCTTATCGTCCTACGACCGCCTTAGCCCAAGCAGTAAAGTTTGATAGTGAGATGATGCATGTTTTTCTGACCGATGGGCGGATCATAAGTGTTCCGCTTATTTGGTTTCCCTTGCTTCATGAAGCCACGCCCGAACAGCGGGAACAATATGAAATCGGTGGAGGCGGGATTAGTTTACACTGGCCTGAAATAGATGAAGATTTGTCAATCGCCGGTTTAATGGCTGGTGTAGATTGGGAAGCAGCTTGAGGCACATGACCAATGACCGGCGAGCATTATGAATGAGAGGAGTTTTTTGCCAATTGGCGTAGTCACGATAAGTGTGTTCCCTTAAAGGCAAAATTGTAGAGTCTAAATTTTTCTCCCAAAAGAAGTCAAGTCTGAGATAAAAAAATCGGCTCGACGTATTGATGTCGAGCCGATTTTTTTACTTTCCTCGCCTCCCCGCTCACACCCACCGCTTATAATAAAAGTCGCTGTCCTCGTCGTTATTCAGCCGGGCCGAAACCTCAAACAGCCACTCATCCAGGTGAGAATCGTGATCGTCGGTGCGGGGGAAGGGGTTGTCATAGCCTTCGGTCAGGGCTTGACCGACCCGGTGCAGGGCGGCTACGGCCAGTTCCGGCACATCCCGGCGGCGAATACCCTCTTTTTTCATCAATGTCTCGTTCAGGTTAGCCATCATCATCCCACCGGGGATAAAGGGCAGGGCGCGGGTGCGCATCATCGGGTAGAAGATGTCCAGCACAGTCTTGCCGCTGCCGACCATGGCGCGGGTGTATTCCTGCAAAATATCTTTGGGCATAAAAAGGCTGGTCGAGTAAGCCCCCTGGCGGCCATATTCCCGCAGGCCGGGGTCGCGGCTGGCTTTATCCAGGCTGCCTCGCCAGTCGGCAAAAACGGCGGCTTCCACCTCGATGCCGTTGGCTTCCAGCACCGCCGGGAACTTTACGGCCATGTCGCCCATGACAAACTTGGTAATCTCGATCTCTTTTTCGCTCAGTGGGGTAAGCTGCCACTGAAATAGGCCGTTTTCGTCGAAATCCTTGATAAACACCGGCGGCATGCCCGGCAGCATGCCCGAAATCGCCGCTGCAACCGTGTTGAAATAAACCACCCGTTCCGCGCCCGCTGTTTTCAGGGCTTGCAGAATATTTTCCAGCGGCTTGCCTTCCATGCCCATGCCCTCGTTAAGCCAGTGGAATTTATGACCCCAACCGGCGGCTTCCGCTTGAGCCTGCATCGCCTTGCCGGTTTCATAACCCAGCGAGCGGCTCAAATCGCGGGCCACGACGGTGACGCTGGCCGCAGTGCCGACCCCCATAATCGCCGTTTCCAGCGCGCCGCCCAAACCGGGGCCGGTCGCGCCGGCTAAAAGGATGTGCCGCCCTTCCAGCCACTTTAGATTGTATTGGCCTGCATCCAGCAGCGGTTTTTGAGCGGCCCAGTTATCCGTTAATAATTTTTGCGCTTCGGCGGGAAACAATTCGATTTCTTCTTTGGTTGGCCGGGTGATCTGCGGCGCGCCCTCACGAATGGGCAGCGTGGGGTCTGCTTTGGCAAAGGGGCTGATGAGTGCTGTCATTGATTACCTCTTTTTTGTGGGATGATACGTGATGGGTGATGCGAGATGATTCCAGGCAAAAATCCTCACGTATCACGCATCACGTTTCACATATTTGCGGCCCGATTTTAACACGAATAAACAGGCCCGTCAACGCACCCAAGCGGACGCGGAAACTTATCATTTAAAACCCTCAAGCCGCTCATTCGGTTCACGTTGTAGCAAAACACCCCAAAAGGGGATGACAGAAGCCGCTGTTAATGGTATGATACGGGGAAAAGTAGCAAAGTAGCAAGGTCGCAGGGTCGCAATAACATAATATCCCCTGTCTACCTACTACCTACTACCTACTACCATTAGGAGGGTTCAACGATGAGCTATCAACAAAAATATCAACAATCCATCGAACAGCCGGCCGAGTTCTGGGCGGACGCGGCCGAGGCAGTTCATTGGTTCAAAAAGTGGGACAAAGTGCTGGACGACTCGCGGCCCCCGTTTTATCGCTGGTTTAGCGGCGGCCTGACCAACAGTTGTTACAATGCCCTCGACCGGCACGTGGAAAATGGCCGGGCCGACCAGCCCGCCCTCATTTACGACAGCCCCGTGACCAACACTGTCAAAAGCTTCACCTACCGCGAGCTGCGAGATGAGGTGGCTCGCTTTGCCGGGGTCCTGGCCGGCCAGGGGGTGACCAAAGGCGACCGGGTCATCATCTACATGCCCATGGTTCCCGAAGCGGTAGTGGCGATGTTGGCCTGCGCCCGGATTGGGGCCATCCACTCGGTGGTGTTTGGCGGGTTCGCTCCCAACGAACTGGCGACCCGCATTGACGACGCCAAACCCAAACTGATGATCTCGGCCTCGTGCGGCATCGAAATCAACCGGGTGATCCCCTACAAGCCGCTGCTCGATGCGGCCATCGAGCTGGCCTCGCATGTGCCGGAAAAATGTATTATTTTGCAGCGCCCGCAAGCCCAGGCTGGCTTGATCGCCGGGCGAGATCTGGATTGGACCGAATTGATGGCCCAGGCCCAGCCGGTTGACTGCGTGCCGGTGGCCGCCACCGATCCGCTTTACATCCTCTACACCTCCGGCACCACCGGCATTCCCAAAGGCGTGGTCCGTGATAACGGCGGGCATCTGGTGGCCCTGAAGTGGAGCATGGAGTATATTTACGGGGTCAAGCCGGGCGAGGTTTATTGGGCCGCCTCGGATGTCGGCTGGGTAGTCGGCCACTCCTACATTGTTTATGCCCCGCTCTTTCACGGCTGTACCACCATTCTGTACGAGGGCAAGCCGGTCGGCACACCCGACCCCGGCGCGTTCTGGCGGGTGATTTCGCAGCACAAGGTTAGCGTTTTGTTCACCGCCCCCACGGCCTTTAGGGCCATCAAACGCGACGACCCCACCGGCGAGTATGTCGGCCAGTACGACCTCAGCGGCTTCCGTACCCTGTTCCTGGCCGGCGAGCGCTGCGACCCGGATACGCTCCACTGGGCCGAGGACAAACTCAACGTGCCGGTGATTGACCACTGGTGGCAAACCGAAACCGGCTGGCCCATCGGGGCCAACTTTGCCGGGTTGGAACTGTTTCCGGTCAGGCCGGGTTCCGCCGGCAAGCCGGCGCCGGGCTACAATATCCAGATTTTGGACGAAGGCGGCCACGAAGCGCCGCCCAATAAAATCGGCAGCATCGTCATCAAGCTGCCCCTGCCGCCAAGCTGCCTGCCTACCTTGTGGAACAACGACGACGGCTTTGTGCGCTCCTATCTCAGCGTCTTTCCCGGCTACTACACCACCGCCGATGCCGGTTTTAAGGATGACGACGGCTACCTCTGGATTATGAGCCGCACCGACGACATCATTAACGTGGCCGGGCATCGCCTCTCCACCGGAGGCATGGAAGAAGTGCTGGCCTCGCACCCGGATGTAGCCGAGTGCGCCGTCATCGGCGTGGCCGACGAGCTAAAGGGCGAAATTCCGCTGGGGGTGGTCGTACTCAAAGCCGGGGTCAACCGCACCGAAAAAGAGATTGTGGACGAACTCATCCGCATGGTCCGCGAGCGCATCGGCCCGGTGGCCTCGTTCAAAGTGGCCACAGTGGTCAAACGGCTGCCCAAAACCCGCTCCGGCAAAGTGCTGCGCGGCACCATGAAGAAAATAGCCGATGGCGTCGAGTACCGCATGCCCGCCACCATTGACGATCCGGTGATCCTGGACGAAATCACCGAGTCGCTGGCGCGGTTGGGGTATCCGCATCATCAGTAGAATTAAAAGGGTTAGGTTGCTGGACGAAAAACGATCCTCGTTTACCGCAAAGTAGGATTGTGCTATAATACACCTCCAAATCTTCCTTCTAATTGGGTATTTCGGTCATACCTTTGCCAAAGCTTTCAGGATGCCAACTATATCAACCTTTTACGGCATTAGAATAAGCATGAACTACAATGAGCATAACCCACCTCATTTTCATGCAGAGTATCAAAATTATGAAGTCACTGTAGAGATCCAGACAGGCGCAATTACCGGAAACATGCCAAGACGCGCCCTTAACCTTATTTGGACTTGGTTAGATGAACACCAGGCTGAATTATTGGAGAATTGGGACAGAGCGCGACAGCGACAAGCATTGAGCCAAATCGAGCCATTAGCGTGAGGTAGCTATGTTTTTACATGTGATAGAAGTGGAATATTTAGAAGATTACAAGCTAAAACTAAAATTTAACAATGGAGCAGAAGGGGTGGTGGATTTAGAAAAGGAACTGTACGGCGAGGTTTTTGAACCTTTACGAGATAAAAGTTTGTTTAAGCAAGTTTTTTTAACCAGTCGGACGATTGAGTGGCCCAATGGAGCAGATTTTGCGCCTGAGTTTTTGTTGGAGATTGCCGAGTTAAACCCTGCCCCTGTTCAGAGTGACTCAGGACAGGAGTTTGTGAAGCTGGTTTCTTAAAACAATGAAACAATTGTAAAAATCGCGTTGACCAAAAGCATCATCTCCGTTAAAATGAAGACCTATGATTGAACAAGAATCGTAGGTCTTTTTGTTATTAATGAGGTTGACTGCTAAAAAAAGTCTTATGACCTGTCCCTGCTGCCCTTCAAACATAAATAACCTTGACAACTTCTTCGACGCCGCCAACGCCCGGAAAGAGGCGCAGCACTATCTCAAAAAAGGTCTGGACAAACGCGCTCGGAAGCTCATCGCCTATTTGTTAACCCACTGCCGTGACCCCATCAGTGTGCTGGATATCGGCTGTGGAGCCGGCGGGGCGCACCTGGAACTGCTCCGGCAGGGGGTAGCCAGCCACGCGCTTGGCGTGGATGCTTCGTCGGGCTATCTGGCTGCGGCTCAAGCCAACGCCGCCCAATTGAATTTAAGCGACCGGGTGACGTATCACCACCACGATTTCGCCCAAACCGCCGCCTCTTTCGCCCCCGCCGATGCGGTGCTTATGGATCGGGTTATCTGCTGTTATCCGCACCTGGCCCAACTGCTCGGCGCGGCCGCGGAACACGCGGAGCGTTACCTCTGCCTCAGCTTTCCCCGCGATGAGTGGTGGAGTCGCCCGCCTTACCGCGTTGTTGATTTCTTCCAGACTCTCTTTCGCAGCAAATACCGCTTCTATCTCCACCCGCGCTCCCAGGTTGTCGCTGTAGCGCAGGCCGGCGGCCTGCGCCTCATCCACACCGACCGCACCTTCTTCTGGCAGATTATGGTTTTTGCCCGGCCTCAACCTTTCAAGGATAGGGCCAATCAGCATCCGCCGAGCGTTGAAACGCCCGGCTAATATAGGTGCAAGCCCGCTGAAGCAGGCTAAAAGTGCCCATTGAGCCGGTTTTGAACCGGCTTTCACCTGCTGTAGCCGAGGGCTTCCAGCCCTCGGCGGAGACCACGGTTTAATGCGGTGCTCCCCCCACCTGTCATAAAATTGAAAAACCTGCCCCTTTGAAGTATACTTGCCGCAACTTAACGCCCCACCTTTCATGAAGGAAGCGCCGTGAAAAAACTATACGCTTTCGCCCTTATACTCTTGGCTTTTGTTGCTCTATTCAGTCGCCCGGCCTACTCTCATTCCCTGACCCCGGACCCCCAACCCCCAACCCCCGCTATTCCCACCATCCTCGACCAACTCTATCTAGGTGTTCCCGCCGGAAACGGCCACAGCCCCCAACGACTGGCCCTCGACAGCCAGAGGCAGCGCCTTTACACCTTGAACCAGGGCCTGGCGGAACTGGACGAAGGCAACACCGTCAGCATAATTGATCTAATCACCAAGCAGGTCACGGGCCTGATCCAACTCGAAAACCTGCCGGCGCCAGAGACATTGGATTTTCCTTCCCGCCCCGGCCCGCTCGATTTGCAGCTTGACCCTTATAACCCCCGTCGTCTGTACGCCCTCACCGGCGACCTGTATGCCAGCCCGCCCTACACCACCCTGACCATCATTGACCTCGATACCAGACGCATCGCCGATACCCTGCCCAACATCTATGCCTTCGCCCCCGGTCCTGACCGGCTCTACCTGGCCAACGCTTCCCAACTCTGGACCGTTGACCCTGTCTCCTTGGCTGTATTGGCTTCTATCAATCTCCAATACCCAATCTCTAATCTCCAATCCTCCCTCCTCCTTAACCCCACCGCCAACCGCCTCTACCTGGGCCAGAAACAACCCGGCTCGCTTACCGTTTTCGCCGCCGACACCCTGACTCCGGTGGGTAGCTACACCGGCCCGGCCCAACTCATCGAAACGGTGGTGGATGAGTCCGCTCAACGGGTTTGGGTGATTGACAGCGACGACGCCCAACTCACCCTGCGCGCCCTCAACAGCGACGGCCAACCCCTGACCAGCCCTGCCCCCTTCATCCTCACCGACGACACCTACAGTACGCCTCACCTGGCCCTGCTCGGCCCCACGCTGGCCGTCACCAACCGCACCATTGACGCCCACCTGCTGCAAATCTTCGACAAGTCGGCCCTGCGCCTCACCACCGACCTGACCCTTCCCGGCTACCCCGCCGACCTGGCCGCCGACCCGACCACCGGCCGGCTTTATGCCGCCTACGCCGATACCAACAGCTATGTATTGGCTGTTGACCCGGCCAGCGACGCGGCTGAAACCATCTTCACCGCCCTGCTCATCCAAGCTGCCGCCGCCGACCCGGAGACAGGCCGTTTGTACGTTTTGAACAACGAGCGCACCCTGCAAGCCCTCAGCCTAACCGATTACAGCGAAATCGCCCGCCTCGATCTTGCACCCGAACTCAACCTTCAACGTTCAACCTTCAACGTTCAACCTTCAACCTCCCTGTCCCTCGACCCCACCCGCCAGCGCCTCTATCTCAGCGGCAGCCCGACCCAGGTGATTGATACGGCTGCCTTCACTCTGGCCGCCACCCTCGATACCCCCGGCCAGCTTACCCCCGACCCCAGCAGCGACCGGCTCTACCTGACCCCGCCCTGCCAGTGCCGCACCGAGCAGTGCAACACCCTCATCCTCAGCGCCGAAACGTTGACCGGCACGGCCACCCTCTTCCCCCCACAAGACCCTATGATGGCCCCGTGCGTCACCGAAACAACGCTCGACCCGCAGAATCAACTGCTCTATGCCCTCATTTTCAATGGCGTGGCCGGTTCCAACAGCGGCAACACCTTCTCCGCTTTCGAGGTGTCCGGCCCACCGCAGCCGGTTTACCAGGCCGGCCAAATCAGCTACTACGGTCGCTTTGCCCTCGACCCGGAACGGCAGCGGGTCTTTACCTCACGCGGCCGGCTCGACCGCTCCTTCATCGAGCGTTTTGAACTTCAAGGACAAATCCTCACCTCCACCCTGGAATTGGCCGCGGCCAATGGCCTGTTGACCTATGACCCGCCCGCCGACCGTCTTTACTCAGTCAACGGCCAGGCTTTGCAAGTTTTTGATGGCGACCTGGCTCTGCTGACCGAAATCGCCCTGCCCGGCCAGTTCACCCCTCTCACCTTTGACCCGCAAGCGCAGCGTCTCTACCTGGCCGACGCCAACGCCAACCTGCTGATTGTCGCCACCAGTGGCGGCCAGCTTGAAGCCCCTCCGCCTTCATCCTTCAGCCCTCCGCCTTCATCCTTCCAGCTCTTCTCTACGCCCGCCGGCGACTATTTCCGCCTGGACAATGGCCGGCTGTATCGGGCCGAGGGCCAAAGCTGGACGTTATTGGGCCGGGGCCTGCCCAATCGTTCCATCAACGCCTTGGCCATCTCGCCCAACTACCAAAGCGACCGAACCCTGCTGGCCGGCCTGTCGGCCCAGGGCCGCAATGGAGGTCTTTTCCGCTCCACCGACGGCGGCGAAACCTGGCAGCCCTCCACCCGCGGCCTGACCGACCTGGAAATCAGCCAGATTGCTTTCTCGCCCACCTTTGCCCAGGATGAGACCATTTTCCTGACCACACCCTATCGCGGCCTCTTCCGCTCCAGCGATGGCGGGGATACCTGGCTGGCCCTGGCCGGCGGCTATACCACTGACCCCACCGAAGCCCAACTCTCTGACCTGGCCGTGTCGCCTACCTTTGTTCAAGACAAGCTGGCGCTCATCAGCGGCCGCACCCTGCTCCGCTCCACCGACGGCGGCAACACCTGGGCCGATACCGGCCTGCCGCCCGGTCAAATAGCTTTTTCGCCCAACTTTGCCCGCGACCAACTGGTTTTGAGCGATGGCCGCTGGCGCAGCACCGATGGCGGCCAAAGCTGGCAGCCGGCCGCCGCCGGGCTGGAACCCAATCAAGGCGTCCGTGACCTGTTCTTTTCACCCACCTTTGCCGCCGACCAGACCGTTTACATCGTGCTGTCTCAGGAGTTTGACCAGCCGCTCAAATTGCAGCGCTCGGTTGACGCCGGGCGCACCTGGCAGTCGCTGTCAGGCGGGCTGCCGGCCAGCTTTGAGCTGGCCGCGGCCACCATTCTTCCCGGCGGTGAGTTATACCTGACCGATAAGACCGGCCAGCAGCCTTTTGTGGTTGCGCCTCAATCGTTAACCTGGGGCCGCCCCACCCTCGACCTGAGCCAGCTTGACCTGCAAACCCTGGCCGTCGCGCCTGATGGCGCGCTTTTTGTCGCCAACAGCACCGCCGGGGTCCTCAAATCTACAGACGGCGGGCGCACCTGGCAGGATACTAACTTTCCCGCCCGCGCCGACGAAACCAGGGTAGCCCAGTTAGCTGTTGCCAATAACGGGACGCTCTTTGCTGCTACCGGGACGATTATTGAAAGGAGTACCGACGGCGGGCAAAGCTGGACCTACCTGGCCAACCTGCCCGCCGGCTTTGAGGTCATGGCGCTGGCCGTTTCGCCCAATTTTGCCCCCGATGGGATTGTGCTGGCCGGGGGAAATTATGCCAGCAAACAGATGCTGCGCTCGGCGGATGGGGGGCAAACCTGGCAGGTGGTTTATGATGGCGCAACCGTAGAGGGGGCCTCGGATATTGGGGCGATTGCCTTTTCGCCCAACTTTGCCAGCGATAAAACCGCCTATGCCTGGCTGCAATACGGCGGGCTGCTCCGCTCCACCGACAGCGGCCAGAGCTGGGCGCTGGTGCCCAACGACAAAAGCAACGCCGTCGCCCAAACGCTGGCCGTTTCCCCAGAAGGCTGGCTTTATTTGGGTGCGCTCTACGGCGGGCTGTACGTGTCGGATGATGGCGGGCAAAGCTGGCTGGATTTAAGCGCCAATATCGGCGGGGACCGCACCTGGAGCAGCGCCCTCGCCTTTGGCCCCAACAACAGCCTCTTCCTGGGCACCGATATCGGCGTCTATCGCAGTGGCGATGGCGGCCAGACCTGGAGCGCAGCCAGCACCGGCCTGCCGCTCGACCCAGATTTGGGCACGCCGCAGGGTGTCCGCGCCCTGGCTTTCAACCAGGGGCGGTTATATGCGGCCTTGACCAAAGGCGGGGTGTTTGTCTCGGACGACCAGGGCCAATCGTGGCGCAGCGCCGCAGCCGGGCCGTGAGGATTGCCCTTTCCGATGCAGCAAGATTACCTGAAGCAGTTATACCTTTTGCAATTGGCCGATACGGCCCTGCCCATTGGCGCAACCGCCCACTCTTTCGGCCTGGAGACGCTGGTGGCCGACGGCCAATTGACGGCGGCGCAGCTTCCCTCCTTTTTTGCCGATTACATTATGGAGGTGGGCCGGTCGGAAAGCTTGTTTTGCCGGGTCGCTCATCGGCTCAGCCAGGTTCAGCCGGAGACCACCTTTGAGGCCGGCTGGCTGGCCCTGAACAGCCGCATGAGTGCGCTCAAACTGGCGCGGGAAAGCCGGGTTGCCAGCGCCATGCTGGGTAAACGATTATTACAGTTGGTCTATTCGCTGGAGCCTTATCCTCGCTTGGCCTTAGCTTTACAGGCAGCCGCCGGCATTGAGCCACATCATGCTCCCGCATTTGGCCTGGTCGGGGGTGTTTTGGCGGTGGACGAGGAACTGACGGTACTGGCCTATTTGCAGCAAAGTGTGGCTGCGTTGATTTCGGTCTGCCAACGATTGCTGCCCCTGGGCCAGAAACAGGCGGTGCAATTACTCTGGCAGATCAAGCCGACTATTTTAGCTGCTGCGGCTGAGGGCCAGGATGCCGACCTGGAAGGCCCAGCCGCCTACACCTGCACTCCGCTGCTCGACTTGGCCGGGATGCGCCATCCAGATTTACCGACCCGGTTGTTTATTAGTTAAAAAATTTACCTAAATGACTGTTTATCGCGTCAATAGCTGCTTAAACTTACAATTCAATTACTCGGCTGAG
This sequence comes from Anaerolineales bacterium, assembly GCA_015075405.1. Taxonomy (GTDB): domain Bacteria; phylum Chloroflexota; class Anaerolineae; order 4572-78; family J111; genus DSQQ01. The sequence goes on along the minus strand of JABTUK010000001.1, from coordinate 641,872 downwards.
GCCAACAAAACCGACCTGCATATTGTCAGCCAAACCCCTCCCTTGCGGGTGGTGCGGGCCTTTGAAGTAGCAGATAGAGCGGCGCTGGCCCACCTGCACAATGTTTCGGGCGGAGTGCTGGGCGGCGACCATCTGGAAGTGGCCGTTACTGTTGGCCCGCAGGCCCGCGCCCAAGTGACGACACCGGGGGCAACCCGCATTTATCGGCATCGACCGGGCGGGCCGGTGGCTTTGCAATCCAATCGCTTTACGGTGGAGGCCGGGGGATTGTTGGAATATCTGCCCGACCCGCTCATTCCCTTTGCCCAGGCTCAGTACCGCCAGGTGACTCAAATTGACCTGGCCGATGGGGCCGGCCTCTTCTGGTGGGAAGTTGTCGCGCCGGGGCGGGAGGCGCGGGAGGAACTATTTGCCTATGACCGGCTGGAGTTGGCGGTTGACCTCAGGGCCAGGCAGCGCCCGATTGCTTTAGAGCGACTGAAAATAGAGCCGCGCCGGCAACCTCCGGCTTCAATAGCTCGATTTGGCCCCTATCGCTATGGGGCTACCTTTTACATTTGCCGGGTGGGTCTGCCTGAAAAAACATGGCTGGAGTTGGAGGCCACCCTGCGCGAATTGGCTCAAACCTTTACCTCTCCCGAAGCGATGTGGGCGGTCAATGCACTGGTGAGCGATGGCCTGGTGGTCCGCGCCTTGAGCTGCGCCGGTCAGGAGGTGTCAGCGCAATTGCTAGAATTTTGGCGGCTGGCGAAAGAAAAACTTTACGGAGAAGCAATTATTCCGCCGCGCAAGCTGTATTAAAGCCAACGGGGCGGAAATTTTGACGCCTCGTTGCGAAACTGAGTTTCGCAACGCAATTGGGTGTCCAAACTGAGTTTGGACACCAGCCAAAGCCAACGGGGCGGAAATTTTTGCACTTGACAAAGCATCCAATACATGTTATAGTCTTGCCAATTGGCTGCTCAAGTAAATTTGCAAATCTCACTGCCGAGTTGCTTCAATAACAGGATTGTGGCAACAGCGGGGTGGGATTTTTTATTTACCTGAGACCAATAAATTTTATAGTCAATGAGCCGAGAAGCTCCCAAAGCGTACCTGCTTGGGAGTTTTTTATTTTGGCTCACTTTAAGTGTCCTCAGGAGGAGAAACAGATGCTACCGCTGCTGATTCCACCCTAAATCAAACAAAGCCTGCTTTACAAATCGTTAGTAAAGAATAGAAGGAGATGCCGCATAGCTGGAGGGCAAACGGCATCCCCTTCCGCCGACAAAACGTTGAGACGAACCTCAGCCCGCTAAGACTTGAGGTGACTCGTCTAAGTCCTGTCTATTTTATTATACCATGCTCCAGCCCCCGGAATCAATTCTGCGGGCGAGGGGCTGAATAGGCAGGTCAACTTTCAACCTTAAGCGAGGAGAAAATGAAAAAGAAAGTTGTTGCCTACAAACTATTTGTCTTGTTGATTTTGCTGGTGATGCTGGTCGCTTGCACCAGCGAGGCTGCCACCTTAGAACCGGCTGAGTCTGAGGCGGAAGCGCCTGCCGCTGTCGCCAGCGAGGAAGCCGTGGCCGAAGTAGAAGCGGAAGCGCCCGCCGCCACCGAAGAACCGGCTGCCGCGGCCACCGAGGAAGCGGTGGAAGAAGTAGAAGCGGAGGCAGCCGCTACGGAGGCCACTGCCGAAGCAACTGTAGAAGCCACAGTCGAGGCCACAAGTGAAGCGACCGCCGAAGCAACAGCAGAAGCCGAAGCTGCGACGAGTGAGGAAGGGCCAATCAAGGTGGGCATCCTGCACTCGCTGAGTGGGACGATGGCTATCAGCGAGGTCTCGGTCAAGGATGCGACGATGATGGCGATTGAGGAAATCAACGCTGCTGGTGGGGTGCTGGGCCGCCAACTGGAAGTGGTGCTGGAAGACGGAGCCAGCGATTGGCCGACCTTTGCCGAGAAGACAGCCAAGCTGTTGCAGGAAGACCAGGTGGCGGTCATCTTTGGCTGCTGGACCAGCGCCAGCCGCAAAGCCGTCCTGCCGGTGGTCGAGCAGAACAACGGCTTGTTGTTCTACCCGGTCCAGTACGAAGGGCTAGAGTCCTCGCCCAACATCTTCTACACCGGGGCGGAACCGACCCAACAGATCATCCCTGGGGTGCAATACCTGCTCGACCAGGGCTACAAGAATATCTACCTGCTCGGTTCTGACTATGTCTTCCCACGCACGGCCAACACCATCATCAAGTTGCAGTTGGCCGATGCCGGGGCCACCCTGGCTGGGGAAGAGTACCTCCCGTTGGGTGATACCGAGTTCAGCACCATCATCAGCAAAATCCAGGCCGCTCAACCTGATGCCATCTTCAACACCCTCAACGGCGATAGCAATGTGGCCTTCTTCAAACAGTTCAAGGATGCCGGTTTCACCGCGGAAGACCTGCCGGTGATGTCGGTCAGTGTGGCTGAGGAAGAAGTGCGCGGCATCGGGCCGGAGAACATCGCCGGGCATCTGACCGCCTGGAACTACTACCAGACCGTCGAGTCGCCTGAAAACGAGACCTTTGTGGCAGCTTACAAAGCCGCCTATGGCGAAGACCGGGTGACGGCTGACCCGATTGAAGCCGGTTACTTCGGCGTCTACCTCTGGAAAGCCCTGGTCGAGAAAGCTGGTTCGACCGAGGTAGCGGCGGTTCAGGCGGCGGCGGATGGCGGTGACATCGAGTATCTGGCTCCCGAAGGGCTGGTCAAGATTGATGGCGAAAGCCAGCACACCTACAAGACTGTCCGCATCGGCAAAATCCTGGACGATGGCTTGATTGAAACGGTCTGGGAGAGCGAAGGCCCCATCAAGCCCGACCCCTTCCTCACCAGTTATCCCTGGGCTGCCGATTTGGCCGCCGCTATGTCTTCGCAGTAAATGAAAACACGGAGTCCAAAAGCTTAGCTTTTGGACTCCGTAACAGCAAAGGAGCCGATGAAAAATGTCATTGCGAGGCCGTAAGGCCGAAGCAATCCCCACTCTGGGTAGGAGACTGCTTCGCCTGCGGCTCGCAGTGACATGAAAGCTATTTTCTCAGGAGGAGTGTATGATTGGCTGGTTACTGCAAGTTTTCAATGGGTTAAGTCTCGGTTCTATTTTGCTCATGATTTCGCTGGGCCTGGCCTTTGCCTTTGGGCTAATGAAAGTCATCAACATGGCTCACGGCGAGTTTATCATGGTCGGCGCGTATGTGACTTACGTTTTTCAAAACACCTTTGCCGACATGCTGGGCGGGGTAGAACTGGGTCTCTGGTTTGTGCTGTCCATTGGGGCGGCCTTTCTGGTAACCGGCCTGTTGGGCATCCTGCTCGAAGTCACCTTGATTCGTTTTCTGTATGGCCGTCCACTGGACACCCTGCTGGCCACCTTTGGGATGGGGCTGGTGCTGCAACAGGCGGCCCGCAGCATTTTTGGCGCGCCCAATGTCCAGGTGGTTAGTCCGGCCTGGTTGAGCGGCGGCCTGAAACTGGGGCTGATTTTGCCTTACAAACGCTTATTTATTATCGCCCTGGTTATTCTGTTGATTGCGGCCATCTACATGTACCTCAACCGCACTAGCAGCGGCCGCCGGCTGCGGGCGGTGATGCAAAATCGGGAGATGGCTTCCAGTTTGGGGGTGGCCTCGCGCCGGGTAGACGCTCTGACCTTCGGCTTGGGGGCCGGCCTGGCCGGCATCGCCGGCTGTGTTTTAACCCTCATCGGCCCGATTGGCCCCACCCTGGGCGCCAATTACATCGTTGATGCCTTTATGGTGGTCGTTTTGGGGGGGACGGGCAGTCTGCTGGGCACCATCATGGCCGCGTTGATGATTGGCCTATTCAACACCGTCATCGAATTTAGCACCACGGCCACCATCGCCAAAGCCCTGGTTTTTGTGATGATTATTGCTTTCCTGCAATGGCGACCGGCCGGCCTGGTGGTTCAGCGGGCGCGTTAGGCATCACAAATGGGAGATTATTTAATGGACTCACGACAAGTAGCGGACTGGTATAGCGCCGCCAACAGAAAACTGGAACAGTTGAAAGGGCCGTTTGATTTTTGGGGACAGGCCGCCGCCATGATGGTTCGTTTTTGCGATGGGCACGGTGTCCATGTGGGCGATTTGCAAGAGCTGCGGCAGGCGATTATTGAGGCCAGGCAGCGGCTGTTGAGCCGAACTTTCGGCGAAGATGGGCCGGCCTTCAATATCCCGGCGCAGCAGCAGTTTGTTGAGCTTTATATTATCATCGCCAACGCCGAGCGGGTGCATTGGTGAACAAATTTAATAGTGCTGAAACACTGCGGTGTGTCCGTAACTGCTCACGCATGTCATTTCGACCGAAGGGAGAAATCCCTGATGCTATGTAGCGTCGTAGGGACGCTTTGCGTCGGCCTACGGCCTCGAAATGACATAAGGGCTGAGTAGTTGCGTGTTTTCAAGGTTAGCAAAGGCAGGGAGAAATTATGATACACAAAACAGGTTTCCGTTTCTATCTGGCCGATTGGGGGCCCTTTATCATCTTTGGCCTGCTGTTTTTATTAGCGCCCTTATTTTTATCGGAGTTCCGGCTCAACCTGATTGGTAAATTTTTAACCTTTGCCATTGTGGCCATTGGGCTGGATTTGATTTGGGGCTATGGCGGCATGCTCAGCCTGGGCCAGGGTCTCTTTTTTGGGATGGGAGCCTATGCTATGGCCATGTATCTGAAGTTAGAGTCAGGCGGGGGGCGACTGCCCGATTTTATGGTTTGGAGCGGGATGAAGGAACTGCCCGCCTTCTGGCAGCCGTTTCAATCGCCCTACTTTGCCCTAGCCATGGTTATCATCGCGCCGACGCTGGTGGCGGCCATCCTCGGCTATTTTGTTTTTCGCAGCCGGATTCAAGGCGTTTATTTTTCAATCATTACCCAGGCGCTCACCCTGATTGTCAGCGTGTTGCTTATTGGCCAGCAGCCTTATACCGGCGGCACCAACGGTATCACCAATTTGAGCACTATTTTTGGCTATTCGTTAGCCAATCAGGAAACGCAAACAGCGCTTTACCTGGTCACGGTTATTATTTTGGGACTGGTTTACCTTTTTGCCCGCAGCTTTACCCGCTCTCGCTTTGGGCGCTTGCTGGTGGCCGTGCGCGACGACGAGGCGCGGGTGCGCTTTTTAGGTTACGACCCGGCGGTGTTGAAAACTATCACGTTTGCCCTTTCCGCTGCGATTGCCGGGATTGGCGGCGCGCTGTTTGTGCCGCAGGTGGGCATTATTTCACCCTCCTCGTTAGAGGTGCTGCCCTCAATTATGATGGTCGTTTGGGTGGCCGTAGGTGGACGGGGCACATTAGTGGGGGCGGTGGTTGGGGCGTTGCTGGTTAACACCGGCCAAAGCCTGTTCAGCGAGCAGTTTCCTGACATCTGGCAGTATTTCCTGGGCGCGTTGTTTATCGGGGTGGTGCTGCTGTTTCCGCAGGGGATTATTGGCGGCCTGCGTCTGGCGGTAGATAAGTTCAAGCTGTTGCGAATGAAACAAACTTACCAGCCTGCGGTCAGCGGCCAGCTTCAACAATCGGTGGATTGAGGGGTAAACCATGACCAACATTTTGGAAGTCAAAAAAGTCACCGTCAGCTTCGATGGTTTCACCGTGCTGGACCAACTCGACTTTTCGATGGAACGGGGCGAACTGCGTTTTTTCATCGGGCCAAACGGTGCGGGCAAAACCACCATGCTCGACATTATTACCGGCAAAACCAAACCGGCTGCCGGCGAAGTTATTTTTGACAGCAAGCTAAACCTCAGCCATCTGCCGGAGCATCGCATTGTCCAATCCGGCATTGGCCGCAAATTTCAAACCCCGGCCATTTTCAGCAGCCTCTCGGTTTACGATAACCTGGAAGCGGCAGTCAGTTTTAGAGACAACAGCGCCCAGCTTTTACAGAAACTATCGGGCCACCATCGCGACAAAATCCGAGAAATAATAGAACTGATCGGCCTGAATGAACGGTCTGACACGCGGGCCGGCCTCCTCTCCCACGGGGAAAAACAATGGTTAGAAATCGGCATGCTCATGATTCAGGAGCCAAAACTGTTGCTGCTGGATGAGCCGGTGGCCGGCATGACTCGGCGTGAACGCGACCGCACCGGCGAGTTGATGCAAAAGATTACCCAAAATCACTCGGTTTTGGTGGTTGAACACGACATGGAATTTGTCCGCAAATTTGCCAAAACCGTCACTGTGCTGCACATGGGCAAGGTCTTGTGCGAAGGGCCGATGGAGCAGGTCCAGAGCGACCCCCGTGTAATCGAGGTTTATCTGGGCAAACCTCACGATGTCATCCGCCATCCCAAACAGAGAAAAGTCCAGCGGCCCGGCAAAGTGCTAAATTAACGGTCGTATTTCGATTTGGTTGCACCGAGAGGTTCAAATGTTAAAAGTCGAACACCTCCAAACCCACTACGGCGAAAGCCGGATTTTGAATGACGTTTCCCTGGAAGTGACCCGGAATGAAGTTGTCTGCTTGCTGGGCCGCAACGGCGTGGGCAAAACCACCTTCATGAAAAGCGTGATGGGCACAATCAGGACGCGCCAGGGGGAAATCAAACTGGCCGGGGAGAACTTGAGCGGTTATCCGGCCAGCCAGCGGGCCAGGGCCGGCATTGGCTATGTGCCCCAGGGCCGGGGCATTTTTCCTTATTTGACCGTCTACGAGAATTTACTCATGGGCTTCGAGCGCGTCCCACGCCAAAAATTAGACCTGAGCGCCATCGAAGAGATGTACACCCTATTTCCGGTTTTGAAGGATATGCGCCGGCGAGTGGCCGGAACCCTGAGCGGGGGACAGCAGCAGCAGTTGGCTATCGCCCGCGCCCTGGTTTCCCGGCCCAAGCTGCTCCTGCTCGATGAGCCCACCGAGGGCATTCAACCTTCGATTATGCTGGAAATCGAACAGGTGATTTTGACCTTGCAAGACCAGGGAGGAATTGCCATTTTGGTGGTCGAACAGTTTTTGGATTTTGCCCTGCAAGTAGCCGACTACTTTTACATCATGGAAACCGGCACAATTGTCAAAGAAGGCCCCATTGAAGAATTTAACGACGAAGTCGCCAGAACCTATCTGGCAGTCTAAGCAATGAAAGTCATAGGAACTCGGAGGAACTCAAGGGAATTTTTTCCCCACGAGTTCCGCTGAGTTCCTACGAGTTCTTTTTTCTTAGGAGGCAGATGATTCATGCATCTTACCCAGCGTGAGCAGGAAAAATTGATGGTTTTTGTGGCCTCGGAACTGGCCCGCAAGCGGCAGGCCCGCGGTCTGAAGCTGAACTACCCGGAAGCCATCGCCATTTTGACCGCCGAAATTCTGGAAGCCGCCCGCGACGGCAAAAGCGTGGCCGAAATTATGACCTGGGGCACGACCATTTTGAGCCGGGACGATGTCATGGAAGGTGTGGCCGAAATGATCCACGAAGTCCAGGTGGAGGCTACCTTTCCCGATGGCACCAAACTTGTCACCATTCACGACCCCATTCAGGAGAAACGCTCATGAAACCAGGCGCTTATATTTTGAATGAGGCCGGCGGCCCCATCGAAGCCAATGTGGGCCGCCGGACAGTTCGCTTGTTGGTCAAACATCGCGGCGACCGCCCGGTGCAGGTGGGCAGTCATTTCCATTTTTTTGAAGTCAACCGCGACCTCATCTTTGATCGAGCAGCGGCTTACGGCATGCGTCTGAACATCCCCGCCGGAACGGCGGTGCGCTTTGAGCCGGGTGAGGCCAAAGAGGTCAACCTGGTGGAACTGGCCGGAGCACGGGTGGTTTACGGGCATAACGATTTGGTCGGCGGTGCTCTGGACGCCCCCGAAGTTCAGGCGGCAGCTTTGGATAAATGCCGGGAGGCCGGCTTTGCTCATTCTTTTGAATAGGGTGTGTTCAAAATGAGTTGTAGGGGCGAGGCAACTCGGATGGATATTGTCGAAGCAAGCCGACTCTGTACCGAGTTGCCTCGCCCCTACGCTGAGCCACAACTCATTTTAGTCACATTCTTTTGAATAGAACGCTGATAAACGCTAATCCTCGCAGATTTACGCCGATAAATTTTAGAAAAATCTGCGAAAATCTGTTAAATCTGCATCATCTGCGTTCATTTAGGCCTTTTTACCACACCATGAAAAGCAGTTTGGATTGAGGAGAATAAATGACCTTGCAAATTCCTCGCAACGTTTACGCCGATTTATATGGCCCCACCACGGGCGACAAAATCGCTCTGGCCGACAGCGCCTTAGTGATTGAAATTGAACAGGATTTTACCCATTACGGCGACGAAGTGACCTTTGGCGGCGGCAAGGTCATCCGCGACGGCATGGGCCAGAGCAGCCGCCAGGGGCGCGAAGGCGAGGCCGGAGCGCTGGACTTGGTCATCACCAATGCCATCATCATAGACCATTGGGGCATCGTCAAAGGGGATATTGGCATCAAAAATGGGCGCATTGTCAAAGTGGGCAAAGCCGGCAACCCCGATACCATGGCCGGGGTTGACCCGGAATTGGTCATCGGCCCGGCCACCGAGGTGATTGCCGGGGAACATAAAATTGTCACCGCCGGGGGGATTGACAGCCATATCCACTTCATTGCCCCGCAGCAGATTTACGAAGCCCTCAACGGGGGCTTGACCACCATGATTGGCGGCGGCACCGGCCCGGCCACAGGCACCAACGCCACCACCTGCACTCCCGGCGCATGGAACATCGCCCGTATGCTCCAGGCTGCCGACGCCTGGCCGGTCAATTTTGGCTTTCTGGGCAAAGGCAATGCTGCCACCGCGCCGCCGCTGATCGAGCAGGTTCAGGCTGGGGTAATTGGCTTGAAATTGCATGAGGATTGGGGCACTACGCCGGGGGCCATTAATACCTGTCTCACCGTGGCCGATCAATTTGATGTCCAGGCGGCTATCCACACCGATACCCTGAACGAGGCCGGTTTTGTGGAAGACACCATTGCCGCCATCGCCGGGCGCACTATCCACACCTACCACACCGAAGGCGCGGGCGGCGGTCACGCGCCCGACATCATCCGTATTGCCTCCTTTCCCTACATTTTGCCCTCTTCGACCAATCCCACCCGGCCTTATACGGTCAACACCATTGCCGAGCACCTGGATATGCTGATGGTGTGCCATCACCTCAACCCGCAGGCGCCGGAGGATGTCGCCTTTGCCGAAAGCCGCATCCGCCCCGAAACCATTGCCGCCGAGGATATTCTGCATGATTTGGGGGTGTTGAGCATCATTTCCAGCGACTCGCAGGCGATGGGGCGGGTGGGGGAAGTGATTACCCGCACCTGGCAAACGGCCCACAAGATGAAGCTCCAGCGCGGCGCTTTGCCCCAGGATACGGCGGCTAACGATAACTTTCGGGTGAAGCGGTATCTTGCCAAATACACCATCAACCCGGCCATTGCTCACGGCCTCAGCCATGAAGTCGGCTCGATTGAACCGGGCAAACTGGCCGACCTGGTGCTGTGGCAGCCGGCCATGTTTGGGGTTAAGCCGGAAATGGTGGTCAAAGGCGGCTTTATTGCCTGGAGCGTGATGGGCGACGCCAACGCCTCCATTCCCACCCCGCAGCCGGTCTGGTACCGGCCCATGTTTGGCGCTTTTGGCGGGGCGACCGCTGCCACAAGTGTCAGCTTTGTCTCTCAGGCGGCCCTGGCCGCCGGTATGCCGGAAGCCATTGGCCTGCGCAAAACGGCGGTGGCGGTTAAAAACTGCCGGGCCATCGGTAAAGCCGATATGGTGCATAACAGCGCCATGCCCCAAATCGAGGTTGACCCTGAAACCTATGAAGTCCGCGCCGACGGCGAGCTGCTCACCTGCGAACCGGCCCGTGAGTTACCGCTGGCGCAGCGCTATTTTCTGTTTTGAGACGTAAAAAACAGTCCACAGATGACCACAGATAAACACAGATATTATCTTAATTTTTCTGTGTCCATCTGTAGACCCAAATCTTTCACCCTGGAGGTAGCTATGTTTGCTTCAAACTTAGATAAATTGTTCAAAGTAGGCATTGCCGGGCCGGTGGGCAGTGGTAAAACGGCGTTGGTGGCCAAACTGTGCGAAAAACTGGCCCACAAATATAACCTGGCGGTCGTAACCAACGACATTTATACCAAAGAAGATGCCGAATTTTTACTGCGCCAGAATATTTTACCGTTGGAACGGGTGCGGGGGGTGGAAACGGGCGCTTGTCCGCACTCAGCCATTCGAGACGATGCTTCGATGAATATCGAGGCCATCGAGTCGTTGCAGCAGGCGCTGCCTGGCCTGGAAATGGTGTTTGTGGAAAGCGGCGGCGATAACCTGGCGGCCTCTTTCAGTCCGGAGTTGGTGGATATCTGGATTTATGTAATTGATGTCTCGGCGGGAGATAAGATTCCGCGTAAGGGTGGGCCGGGCATCATCCGTTCCGATTTGCTGGTCATCAACAAGATTGACCTGGCCCCGCTGGTGGGCGCATCGCTGGAGGTCATGCGCTATGATACCCTGCGGGTGCGCGGCAATTACCCCTTTATCTTCACCAATCTCAAAAATGAAACCGGCCTGGCCGAGGTGGTCTCCTGGGTCGAGGCGCAGTATTTTAACCCCACCCCCCGCTGGGCTGAGTCAATGAACGGCTATAATCATCACCTCTTGGCTCATCATCACCTATAATTTCTCCACTGCCCGTGCAGCCAGATCACGCCGCGCTCACACTCAAAGCGCCAATGGCCATTCCAGGGCGTCTCTTTGCCGGTAGAACACCACGAATCGTTGTAGGCCGCGACAACGCCGTTGGCAAATTCAATGGTGGAAATTTCTCGGTGAAAGGCCGGTGGGGTCACATCAATTAATCGCTGGGGGGTTGTCACGAGACTAAAAGATGTGATAGAATAAATTGTCTGACATAAGGTTGACCAAACCTGGTTCTTCGCTATAACATAGTAAGGAGATAACCTTATGCCCTATCTCAACCTAAAAGCCAATTCCCAGCCGGTCCAAACCTTTTACCGCGAGATCAAGGAAAAGCAGCAGTTGAGCTTTTTGCACGAAGGCGCGGTGGCTCCCCATTTCTCCCGCCGGAGGTGTTTGAATACAAGTTGGGCAACCGCTCGGCCCTCGATTGGGTGATTGACCAGTACCAGGTCAGCACCGACCCGCGCAGCGGCATCGTCAACGATCCGAATAACCTGGAGGATGAGCAGTATATTGTCCGGCTCATCGGGCAGGTAATTACGGTCAGCTTGGAGACGGTAAAGATTGTCAAAAGTCTCCCGCCGTTGGATATTCTTAACTCACCCTCTACGTTTTCAGATCATGCAGGACAATTTTAAGCCGGTCTGCCCGGCCCACCGGCCTGACCAGCACACCCTTGGCGCTGATTTCAGCCGCCCCGCCTTCGACAGAGGCCACCGCTTCCAGCCCCACCAGCAAAAGCTGCCAGTCTGTGGCGCTGCCCTGCCACGCCACATTAATGGTCTGGCCGGCCCGTTTTAGCCCAAAGGTGGTGGCCACAGCGCCGGATTGAGCCGGGATAACGGTCGAAACAGCCGCCCCCTCCGCCAACTCGTAGACCTGCAAGGTCACACCCTCACTGTAATCATAGTCCGGTCGCTCCTCATGGCTACCGACGGCGATGACCGAGTTGGGCCGCACCATGAGCGGCAGGCTCAGAAAATCATGCTTCTCGCGCAGCCAGCGCCCCCCCTCGACCACCTGGCCGGTCAGGAAGTGGGTCCAGCGGCCCGCCGGAAGATAGTAATCCACCGTTCCCTCTGAGGTAAACACCGGGGCCACCAGCAGCGACTCGCCCAGCATATACTGCCGGTCGAGCGTGTCGCAAGCCGGGTCTTCGGGAAATTCCAGAAGCATGGCCCGCATCGTAGGAATACCGGCCTCGTGAGCTTCGCGGGCGGCGTTGAACAGGTAGGGCATCAAGCGGCACTTGAGCTTGGTGAAGAAGCGCAGCACGTCCACCGCTTCCTCGTCAAACAGCCAGGGCACCCGGTACGATTGGCTGCCGTGCAAGCGGCTGTGCGACGAAAGTAGGCCAAAGGCGCACCAGCGCTTGTACACCTCCGCCGGGGCCGTCTGCTCAAAGCCGCCGATGTCGTGGCTCCAAAAGCCAAAGCCCGACAGGCACAACGACAGGCCGCCGCGCAGGCTTTCGGCCATGGACTCAAAGGTGGCGGTGTTGTCGCCGCCCCAGTGAACGGGGAACTGCTGGCCGCCCGTCGTGGCCGAGCGGGCAAAAACCGTCGCCTGCCCTTTGCCTAACTTTTCTTCCAGCACCTCAAAAACCGTTTTATTATATAAATAGGTGTAATAGTTGTGCATCTTGATCGGGTCGGAACCGTCAAAATAGACCACCTCGGTCGGGATACGCTCGCCAAAGTCGGTTTTGAAGGAGTCCACGCCCATGTCCACCAGCGCCCGCAGCTTGTCGCCAAACCAGCGGCAGGCGGCGGGATTGGTGAAATCCACCAGAGCCATGCCCGCCTGCCAGCGGTCCCACTGCCACACGTCGCCGTCGGGCCGTTTGACCAGATAGCCGTTGTTCATGCCTTCGTCAAACAGGGCCGAGCGCTGGGCAATATAGGGATTAATCCAGAGGCAGACCCGCAAGCCGCGTGCCTTTAGCCGTTTCAACATTCCTTCCGGGTCGGGAAACACCCGTTTATCCCACTCCAGGTTGACCCAGTGAAACTCCTTCATCCAGAAGCAGTCGAAGTGGAAGACGTGCAAGGGCAGGTCACGCTCGGCCATGCCCTGGATAAAGCTGGTGACTGTGCCTTCGTCATAGTCGGTGGTGAAGGAGGTGGACAGCCACAAGCCGAAGGACCAGGCCGGCGGCAGGGCCGGTCGCCCGGTCAGGGCCGTGTAGCGGCTCAGCACCTCTTTGGGCGAGGGGCCGTAGATAAGGAAGTAGTCCAGAGACTCGCCGGGCACACTGAACTGCACCCGCTCGACTTTTTCCGAAGCCACTTCAAAAGAGACCAATTCGGGGTGGTTGACAAAGACCCCGTAGCCCCGATTGGTCAGGTAAAAGGGCACATTTTTGTAAGCCTGCTCGCTGCTGGCGCCGCCGTCCTCGTTCCATAAATCCACCACCTGGCCGTTTTTGACAAAGGAGGTGAAGCGTTCTCCCAGGCCGTAAACGCACTCGCCGACGCCCAGGTTCAACTGCTCATGGATGTAGGCGGCCTCGGCCGTCTCGATGTACCCCATGCCTCGCCAACCGCTGCTGGTGATGAGGCGCTGGCCGTCCATGAAGTCAATGCGCCAATCGCCTTCTTTTTCTACCCGCACGGTCAGGCGGCCGCTGGTCAGGGTGGCGGCCTGGGGTGTGTCGGTAATTTCTACCGGCGCGGGCTGAGGATAGAGCTCAAATTCCGGCCGGCGAGGCCGCCGCCCTTTGTGATGAACTAGCTGTACCCGGATAACGTTGGGCATGGGGGATGAAAAACGCACCGTCAGCAGAGGTAGATTGAGGGTAGCGCCTCGGCTGGTCAGCCGCCGGGTGGGGCCATAGACGGTCAAGGCATCCGGCGCAACTTCGACTTCATGCACATGAACGGGAAAGTGCGGGGTCACACCCGCTCGCATGTGCCAGTAGCCATCGGTAAATTTCATTGTTTTTTTCCTTTGGAAAATTTATTTAACGCTGCCGGCGGTAATACCCTTGGTCAACGTCCGCTGGAAGAGGAAAAAGAAAATAATACATGGCACTACGCCCAGTAAAGCGGCCGCGCTCTGGGTGGTGACGGCCATGCCGCGCTCGCCGCGAGCCAGGGCCATGGCAATGGGCACCGTCTGATTATCGTTAGAAACCAGGAAGACCAGCGGCAGGAAAAATTCGTTCCAGGTCCAGATGAAAAAGAAAACAAACAGCACCGACAGCGAGGGCATACTGATCGGCACCACCACCCTGAACAACAATTGTAATTTATTGCAGCCGTCAATCAGCGCCGCTTCGACCAATTCTCTGGGGAAAGTAACGCTAAACACAGAGGTTAATAGATAGGTCCCAAAGGCGCTGTGCAGCACCGCCAGGGTCAGGATGACCGAGAAACGGGTGTCGTACAGCCCGATCAGCTTAAAGAAATAATACAAAGGATAGACCAATACATCCTGAGGCACAGTAATAGCTAAAAGAAAGAAAACCAGGAAAAAGGCGCCGCCTTTAACCTTGCCGATACCCAGGGCAAAGGCATTGAACAGAGAGATAATGATGGCCAATAAGGCCGTAAGCACACTGATGCTGAAGCTGTTCCACAACTTAATCGAATAATCCATCCTGTTCCACATGATCCTGATGCTCTCCCAACTCAAACTTTGGGGTAGGGTCAAAGGCCCTCCGGCGGCATACTCAGCTTCGCTCTTGAAGCTGTTGGTCAGGACCATTAACAAGGGGAAAAGCATGACCACAAACAGGAGGGTCAAGCCGATCAGGGACAATGTATCGAACGCGCGGGTAGTTATGACAGACCTATTAGCCTGCTCGTAGACACTTTCATTCATTGTCAGAGATTTGTTAGCCATATTCTTGCCTCCTCAGAAAACGGTAGACAGTAGTCAGTAGACGGTAGACAGTAGACGGGGTCAGAGACAGATTACAACAACCTACGACCTGTAACCTGCTACCTGCTACCTGCTACCCTCACTGACTTTCCCCCTGCTCTTGCTGGCGCTGAATTCTGATATAAACAATCGTAATCACAATGACCAGAAGCGTCAAAACGGTGGCCATCGTGGCCCCATAGCCGACGTTGGCGCTTTCAAAAAAGTATTTGTAAGAAAAGTAAGAGGCGACCATGGTCGCTGTGCCTGGCCCGCCTCGGGTCATGGCATAAATGGGGGCAAATACTTTAAGGGCCGCAATTGTGGTTGTCAGCACCACTACATAAATTTCAGGTCGTAGGAGCGGGATGGTAATATACCGAAATCTTTGGAACCACGTTGCCCCATCCAGGCTGGAGGCTTCATACAGTTCGGGGTCAATCCGCTGCAAGCCGGCCATAAAGATGACCAGCGGATACCCCAATTGGAACCAGACCATGACCGCCATCACCGACGGTAGGGCGGTGGCGGCATTGCCCAGCCAGTTGCGGGTCAACCCTTCCAGCCCTATCGAAGTCAGCATCCAGTTCAACACACCCCAATCCGGTTGTAAGACCCACCGCCAAACAACAGCCGCGACGACCACCGGGATAATTTGGGGTAAATAGTATCCGGCTCGAAAAAAGCTGGAAACCCGTTGGCCGAATTTAGTGGCGATATAATCAAAAAGAAAAGCCGCCAGGAACAGCCCGAGCACGGTAGGGATGATGACCATGGCCACAATCAAGGAGAGATTGTTTTTAAACGAAGCCCAAAAGGCGACATCGCGCAACGCCTTTTGATAGTTGGCTAAACCAACCCAGGTGGGCATGCCCACCCCTTGCCATTGGGTAAAACTGAGATAGGTGTTGACCAGGAAAGGA
Organism: Anaerolineales bacterium; assembly: GCA_015075405.1. GTDB lineage: Bacteria > Chloroflexota > Anaerolineae > 4572-78 > J111 > DSQQ01. The sequence continues at coordinate 626,368 of JABTUK010000001.1, read as the reverse complement.
ATAATGATTATGAACAAGAAAGTTAAAACACCGGGCAGTAAAAACGGCGCATAGCCTTTATTAAGCGAAAACCCTTTTTGGACCATATATCTTCCCCCTCTGAAAATTGTGACCTGATTGCCCGTAGAGCGTGGAGCGTAAGGCGTAGAGCAAAAAATACGCTCCACGCTCTACGCTTTACGCTCGACGAGTGCCAGTTTTCAACCTTAAGGAGTATATACCCTACTAACGGCTCACTGGAGGGTGGCTTTGTAATCGTTGTAAGGCCCGGCGATAGACTCGTTAAATTCGGCCGGGGTCTTGGCCCCTGAGAGCAGCTCCTGCAAACCGGAGCCTAAGGTATCCATGTAGCCGGGCGCGGGCCAATCGGGGTAGAAGGCCAGGCCGTCATTCTGAACAATGGTATTAAAAGCGGTGTTCAGTTCCTTGCTTTTCTCATCCGTAATCTGGCTGAGATCGGCGTTGATCGGAATCCCGCCGGCGTTGGCCATAACCGTCTGAGATTTTTTGGCCATAGTCAGATCAATAAAATCATAGGCCAGGTCTTTATTCTTGGCATTTTGGGGCACTATCCACAGATTACCGCCGGAACCGGTGGTGAACTTTTTGCCGGGCATAAGGAAGATGCCCCATTCAAAATCTTTAACCTGGGTGAGCAGCCCGCCAAAAGCCCAACTGCCGGTGATGCGCATGGGGTGCTTGCCCTGCACAAAAGCGCCGTTGGCGTCGCTGTCGCTCACGCCGGTGGCGTTATTGCCGTAGTAGCCTTTCTGAACATGCTCGGCCAGCTTTTCAGAGCCAAAGGTAAAAGCTTCCCCTTGAAAATCAACCTCCCCGGTGAGCAGTTGGAAGTTGTTGATCAGTTCCCGGTCAGCTTTGTAAAGCACCAACTCTTGCCAGTTATGGGTAATGGTCCAGCTATCCTGGCCGCCCAGAGCAATCGGCACAATCCCATCGGCCACAAATTTATCGGCCACCGCCTCAAATTCTTCCAGGGTGGTGGGCACTGTTACCCCGTGTTCCTCAAACATATTTTTATTGTAATAGACCATCACAAACTCGCCGTAGGTGGTAACGCCATACAGCGGGCCGTCGCCCATGATGCCTTTTTCGTTGTAGCGGCAGGTCGTTTGGATGCTGGGACTCATGATTTTATCCCAGCCGCGCTCCTTAGCCACCTCCGTCAGATCGGTCAGCAGCCCTTGCTTGGAATACAGGCCGGCGGTGGCATTGCCTTTGTTGGCCTCCATCACATCCGGCACATCATTTGAATTCAAAATCATCTGGGCAGTTTGCTGCATCTGTTCAAAGGTTTTCCGTTCAAACTCAACGGTTACATCCGGGTGCATGGCTTGAAAATCCTTGAGGGCGTCGGCCCAGGAAGCCTCTTGAGCGCTGTCTTCGGCTTCATAATACCACAAGCGGAAAACGCGCTTCTCTCCGGAAGGGGCCTCGGCGGCTGCTTCCTCTGTGGCCGCTGCTTCAGGCTGAGCCGCATCGGCTGGCGCTTGAGTGGGTGCTGAAGCAGCCCCCCCACAGGCCACCACACTCAGCAACAAGGCAATGGTCAGCCCAACGAGCAACAAGGTTAATATTTTTTTAGACATCTCAAATCTCCTTCGTAAATAGTAGATAGTAGACGGTAGACGGGGAAGTTACCCACAGGAGCCTTTTCTACAGGCCAGAATGCTTCGCTTCCCCCAGGGGAACTTTGCCGGCTCTACAACTCTGCGATCTCACCCCTTCGGGCATCCCCGAAGGGGGAAAGGGCGTACGCCCCCGCCGGGTGCTCCGCACTCGGCAGTACCCTTTCATAATGGGTGATCTACAAAATGCGCCTTTGGTTGTTTTACGTTGCTCACCTCCTTCAATTGTTTAACTGGACTCTGGCGAATCGAGGAGCGAGCACGCCTACGTGCGAGCGAGGCTACGAAATGCGGCGCGTGGGCGTGCTCGCTTCGCGTCCTCAAGATGTCGTAGGATTGTAAAATTCGCCAGACTCCAGCATTTAAAACAAAATATCCAAGCCGCTGCGCTTAGCATTTATGGCTTGGATAAATTCGTTTCTATCAGCATAGGTCAACCATCTCCGTTGATTGAAACCAATATAGGCAAAGGGTGGCCAAGACTATCTGGTGGAAATAAATGGACTCAACCCAACCTAGTTGAAAAATTGGCCCACTTAATTTATAATGAGGACGCTACCGAAAGCGTTACCGAAAACGCTTTCGGTATCATATCACCCCCGAATTGTTTTGTCAAAACGTGGAGAGGCGGTCTGCATGCCCGATACAAGCGAAGTAACTATTTTTGATGTGGCCCAGGCCGCCGGGGTATCTATCACTACGGTTTCCCGCATCCTTAACAACAAACCGGATGTGTCTAAAACAACCCGCCAGCGCGTCCAGCAAGTGATTGAGGAATTGGGCTATACCCCGCATGCCCAGGCCCGCCGGCTGGCGGCCCGCAAGAGCCGCACCATTGCCCTGCTTTTTCCATTAGACCGGGCGGTCGGGCAGTTGGAGTTGGATTTTATCGTCGGCGCGGCGGCCGCCGCCGGTAACGAAAACTTCTTCTTTTATTTTGTGACAACGCCTATCACCAAAAACAGCCTGCTGGGTCTGTACCGCAGCGCCCAGGTAGATGGGATAATCCTGATGGAAATCCATACCCAGGATTGGCGGGTAGATTTGCTGCGCGAGTATGATTATCCTTTTGTAATGATTGGCCACTGCGCCGATAATACCGGGTTAAGTTTTGTGGATGTGGATTTTGAGGCAAATATCATCCTGGCTTTTGATCACCTGATTGAACTGGGCCATCGGGAAATAGGTTTCCTGGGACATCCACAAGCGATGCGCCAACAAGGCTATGGCCCCGCCGTCCGCTGTTGGGCCGGTTATGAAAAAGCCCTGCAAAAGCACAGTCTGACCCCCATCTATCGCGAGGAGCGAATTGACGTGCAAGCCCTGTTTGACGCCACCCTCACGCTGCTGGAGGAACGACCGCAATTGACGGCTATCGTCGCCACCCAGGGATCACCGATCGTAGGCGTGGTTAGAGCCTTGCGTCAGGCCGGACGAGCCGTGCCGGATGATTTCTCGGTGGTTGGGATCACTACGGAGAATATGGCCGAGTTGATTACCCCGCCGTTGACCACGATCAATTTTCCGGCCTATACCGAAGGAGTCCAGGCTGCCCGGATGTTAATCAGTCAACTCAATCAAAAACCTTTGGAAACCGAGCAGATTTTGCTGCCACCCGAATTGATTGTGCGTAAAAGCACGGGGCCGGTCAGGACAGGTAGCAGGTAGCAGGTTGCAGGTTAGAGAGGGATTTACTCATTCACCTGTTGCTTGGGGTCAACAGCTTATCAAAAGGAATATTTTCCCGGTAATATTCACAAAGTGACGCCCAAATGGGTGGGTGAGGCATGGCCTCCGGGTGCGCTTTTTTGACCGTGTAAAAAGCATCCAGCAGGCTCAGTCCTTCTGCCTCTTTTAATGCCGCTGTACAAAATGCGCTAGACCGGTTAATCCCCGCCCCACAGGCCACAAGAACCCGACGCCCCTGTTCCTTTGCCGCCAGCACAAAATCTATGCCTTGTCTGAGCAAATCAAAGGGAATAGGCTGGAAATCTTCAACCGGCAGATAAAGCGAAACAATACTGGGCTGTTCAACCAATTCGGCCAGTTGCAGCATGGCCTCAATTCGATTAGCAGCAAGCAAATGTGGATTGAGTGTCTCTCGATATTTCCCGATGTACAACCAGGGTCTGATTCGATCCATAGGTCTTCCTGGGTTGGCTTGTTTCACTATTTCAGCTTGAGATGGAGTCCAAAGCTTGCTTTGGCTTTTCCAAACCAAGGTTTGGACTCCAATTTCTATAAGCACCAACTTATTTTGGTCACATCCACTTAAATCTGCGTAATCTGTGCAATCTGTGGTTACCTCTTCTCCGCCCAGACCAGTTGAGCCAGCCGTTTGCCCGTTGGCGTCGCCGCCAACCCACCCTGAGCCGTTTCACGGAAGCGCTCGTCCATGCGCCGGCCGATGCTAGCCATGGCGTCAATGACCTCATCGGGCGGAATAACACTCTCCACCCCGGCCAGGGCCAGGTCAACGGCGATAAAACATTGAGCCGCCCCCGCCGCGTTCCGCTTGACGCACGGCACTTCGACCAGTCCGGCGACCGGATCACAGACCAGGCCAAGCATATTCTTCAAAGTTATCGCTACTGCCTGGGCCGACTGGTGGGGACTGCCGCCCAGAAGTTCCACTGCTGCCCCGGCTGCCATCGCCGCCGCGCTGCCGGTTTCGGCCTGGCAGCCGCCCGCCGCCCCCGACACATGCGCCCGCCGGACAATCACCGCGCCGATGCCGCTGGCTGTGAATAACGCCCCCACCAATTGGTCATCCGTAAAGCCGCGCGCTTCCTGCAAGGTCAGCAAAACCCCCGGCAAAATCCCCGCCGAGCCGGCCGTCGGCGTGGCGACAATGCAGCCCATGCCGGCGTTGACCTCATTCACGGCCATAGCGCGAGCCAGCGCCCGGCTCAAAATGGGGCCGGTCAAAGGCTGGTGGTCGTCCAACCAGTGCCAGAAACGATAGGCGCTGCCGCCGCTGATACCGCTTAGCGAAATAACCGGCCGGGCCAGGCCTTGCTCGGTGCTGCGCCGCATCACCTCCAGCCGCCGCCGCATCCGCTCCCAAACCGCCTCTCGATCTTCGCCGCTTTGGGCCAGTTCCGCTTGCAATACAATCTCATGCAGCGGTTGTCCGCTCGTTTCGGCTCGCTCAACCATTTCAGCCATTGAGTCAAACATAACAGTTTACTCCCTGCGATATTAGGGCTACTGTCAAATAAGACAGAGTGAACATTTGGGCCCGCAGATCAACACAGATTTCACAGATTTTCTTATTTCTAAATTCTTTTTTCTTTTATCCGGGCCTCGCCCCTACTCTCCTACTTTGTCAACCTTGCGCACCCAGCGCACCCAATCAAAATCCTCAATCGCTTCCACCATATCGTCCGGGATTGGCTGGTCGGTTTCGATAATCATCAGCGCCTCGCCGCCGCGCTGCTTGCGGCCCACCCGAAAGAAAGCGACGTTAATATCGTGCGTCAGCAGCCAGCCGGTGACGGCGTTGATCGTACCGGGCCGGTCCTCGGCGATGACTAGCAGGGTGTCGTACTGGCCGCCAAAATTGACCTCGTAGCCCTCGATGTTGGTAATTTCCACCAGCCCACCGCCAATGGACGCACCTGTAACCTGAATGCTGGTTTCGCCGGCTCGCAAGGTCAGCCGGACGGTGTTGGGGTGGGCGTCTTCGCCCAGGTCAACTTTTTCAAAACGAAACTTCATGTCCAACGCCTCGGCGACGGCAAAACTGTGGCGGATGCGCTCATCGTCGGTGGACATACCCAACAGCCCGGCAATGATAGCCCGGTCGGCGCCGTGGCCCTGGCCGGTTTGAGCAAAGGAGCCGTGCAGTTCAATCAATGCTTCGGCAGGCTGCGTCCCCAAAATCACTCGCCCCATTTGCCCCAGGCGCACTGCCCCCGCCGTGTGCGAACTCGACGGGCCGACCATAATTGGCCCGATAATATCAAAAGCCGAAACCTGCCGGTTTGAGGCCATGCTTACTCCCTGAGATAATTTCAAGACCCGTGTTGCGTCTTGCATGTTCCGTTTATGTTTACGCAAGACGCAACACGCAACACGTTTCGACGCTTTGGATGTCTCACTGTTTGACTACGTTAGCCAGCCACGCTTTCAAATCAGCCATGCCCTGGGTGGTCAATTTATGGCCGGTGGGATACTCGTCGTAAGTTACCTGCGCCCCCAGGCGGGTGTAAATGTCGCGGCTCTGTTGAGCTGAGGCCAGGGGGACCGTTTCATCCCGCACCCCATGAGCAATAAAGACCGGCAGACCGGCCAAATCCGGTTGAGCCGTTTCGATAACCGCGTCGGGTATCAGACCGGCCAACGAAACCACGCCCATCACTTGCCCCGGACGGGTTAGAACCAGCGTATTGCAAATGGCTGCCCCCTGGCTAAAGCCCATGAGAACTATCCGCCTGGGGTCAAGTGGATACTGCTGGGGTAGACCGGCTAAAAACGCCTGCAACTGGTCACGCCCGGCCCAGAGCGAGTCTGTCTCCGGCTGAAGTCCACCCTGGTCGCGCCAGTACCAGGCATAGCCCTCACCATTGACCGGCAAAGGGGCGCGGGGCGAGATAACCGCCACGCCGGGCGGAACCGTTTGTTTGAAAATTCCCATCACCGTTTCATCTCCCAGCCAGCCGTGTACCATCACTACGGCAGGCACGGGCTGATTTGGGCCGGCCTCCGGGGGAATTTGAACCCGATGAACTAACTCAACTGTTGGCATTAAGCAATCCTTTTATCTTAACAGTGATTTTATCACTGATCGGCGGTCTACTGTTGGCAGCCCCACCCACCTGTGCTATACTCAGTGGATCCAAATTTGAGGAGCCAGCACGCCCACGTGCGGCGGTGTTCGGCACGTGGGCGTGCCTCACTCCTCGAAAATTGGATCTACTGATACTGACAAGCGCAATTTAGATAGACGAGATTAGGTCATCGTACCACGAGCGCGCTGCCTGGTCAAGCAGGCGGCGTTTTTGTTAGGAAGTGAGGACGCGAGGACTTGTGAGGCGAAGAGGCGAAGAAAATCCTCGCATCCTCGCCTCACGAGTCCTCGCATCTTTATAAGGGGGTTAAATTATGAGTAATATTTCCATTCATCCGGCTACAACCATCGGCTACGTTCATTTGACCGTCGCCAATCTGAACCGGTCGCTGGCGTTTTATCAGGAGAATTTGGGCTTTCAACTGCATCGCCGTGAGGGAGATACCGCCTATCTGGGCGCGGGTGGGTCGGATTTGCTGGTGTTGACCGAGCAGCCCGGCGCGCGGGCTGTCAGCGGCGTAACCGGCCTGTATCACTTTGCCATTTTGACCCCGTCGCGTTTGGCCCTGGCCCAATCGCTGCGTCACCTGGCCGAAACGCGCACGCCGCTACAGGGCTTCTCCGACCATCTGGTGAGCGAAGCCATCTATCTGGCCGACCCAGACGGCAACGGCATCGAAATCTACCGGGATCGCCCGCGCAGCGAGTGGCCCCGCCAGAATGGGCAGTTGCAAATGGCCACCGATCCCCTGGACATCCAGAGTATCCTGGCCGAATTGGAGGCGCAGCCCGCGCCCTGGGCCGGCCTGGAGCCGGAGACGGTCATTGGGCACGTCCATCTCCATATTTCTACTATCCCTTCCGCCGAGGCGTTCTACGTGGGAACTTTGGGCTTTGATTTGATCCTGCGCTACGGCCCCAGCGCCAGCTTTGTCTCCGCCGGTGGCTATCACCACCATTTGGGTCTCAACACTTGGGCCGGGGTCAATGCCCCACCCCCACCTCCTGATGCCGCCGGGCTGCGCTACTTCACCATCAACCTGCCAGAGGCATCGGCGTTGGCTGCGGTAGTTGAGCGGATCCAGCAAGCAGGGTTGGCTTTCCAGGAAAAGGATGGCGTTGTTTTCCTGCATGATCCGGCTCGGAATGGGGTGGCGCTGAACGTGGGGCGGGAGGCCAAAACAATTACAGCGTTGGTGGATTTCGCCCGGTCATGAATGACCGGGCTAATAAACAGCGCCGGATTAATCCGGCTTAAAAGCGACTTCCGACGAATGGGATTTGGTGCATCAATATTAGCTCGATTTATCGAGCGCGGCCTAATAGCTCGGCGGCTTCAGCGCCGAGCGGACACCGGATAGAAGAGCATTGGCATGTTGTTGCTCACCCAAGAAAGGGAAGGCCTATGCCGTACTGTCAACTATTTTATCACCTAGTCTGGTCAACTAAACATCGGCAGTCGTTGCTCACACCAAAGGTAGAAGAGATAATCCATAATTTTCTACGGGCAAAAGCAGCGGGATTGGGCGCAACCGTCTTTGCTCTGAATGGCATCGAAGATCATGTCCATATGGTCGTTTCAATTCCGCCTAGCATTGCCGTAGCCAAATTTGTCGGGCAAGTTAAGGCCGTTGCTTCGACAAAATTTAACAGGGATTATCCTGACTTTCCGGTTTTCTTTTGGCAGGAAGAATATGGCGCATTTTCGTTTGATGCTAAGCGCTTACCCAACTATATTGCTTATGTTGAACGACAAAAGGAACACCATGCCCAGGGGACGACGATTCCAGTTTTGGAACGTCTGGATGATAGCTTCCCCAAATTGGTTCGGGAAACACCTTCAACTTATTGGGTTGAGGCGGATGAGTGGCGACAAGAGTTGATGGCTTTGGAGTCTACCTGATGATAAGTTTTCTGAGTCAGGATATTGTGCCTCAATAAATGGGGCTGAAGAGTCAAACCGGATTAATCCGACCCGTCTATAGTCTGAGGTCCGCCCGGCGATGAATTCGCCGGGCTGGTAAACTGCGCTCCATAAATGGAGCTAATTTACTCAAGCCGGATTTATCCGGCGCTGTTCCCTAGCCCGGAGATTCATCTCCGGGCGATTTTCGCAGCTAAAAGGAGTATCACATGACTCTCGAAACCATCATCGGCGCAGCCGGGGCTTGGCTGCGGGACAATTACGGCCAGGCAATAGCCAACAAAGCCACTCGCCAACGTTTCAGACCGAGCTAGGATTGAAAACAGCCTCTGGCTCCCGCCTGGAGAGAAACCGTGAAAGTTGTTGTATCCTTATTCGCACCAGTCGGGCTCACCCGACGCTGCCGTAGGTCTAGCCGGGGCATTCATGCCGGGGCGAAATAGGTAGGAAAAAAACTAAAGATCATTCGGAAACCCCGGAGGCAAACCTTGCCAGCGGCGCTCGTCCGGCGATGAAGTCGCCGGACTATTCCACAGCGCCCGATGAATCGGGCTTTAAGTCGGGTTCACCCGGCGCTGTTTCCTAGCCCTGACATTCATGCCGGGGCGATTCAGCAAAGCGCAACTGTTTCCGAACGTTCTCACATTATAAAGGTAAGTTTATGACCAACCTCACTCCACCCCCCGCCCGGCTGGCCTGGACCATCTGGGGACTGGGCGCAGTGCTTTACCTGATTGGCTTTTACCAACGAGTCGCTCCGGCGGTGATGACTGCCGAACTGATGACCGACTTTCAAATCAGCGCTGCCGTACTGGGCAACCTGTCCGCCTTTTATTTTTACAGCTATGTGGCGATGCAAGTGCCTACGGGCATCCTGGCCGATACCTGGGGGCCGCGCCGCCTGCTGACCGTGGGGGCGCTGGTCTGCGGGCTGGGGACGCTGCTGTTTGCGCTCGCGCCGGGCTTGTTCTGGGCTAACCTGGGGCGGTTGTTGATCGGCGGCTCGGTGGCGGTGGCCTTTGTCGGCATGCTCAAGCTGGCCGCCCACTGGATGGCTCCCCGCCAATATGCCCTGGCCGCCGGGTTGGCCCTGTTTGTCGGCATTGTCGGGGCGGTGCTGGCGGGCGTGCCGCTGCAACTGCTGGTGGCCCAATTCGGCTGGCGGCCGGTCATGCTGGCTTCGGCTATCCTGCCGCTGATCACAGGCGCGGCCATCTGGTGGCTGGTGCGGGATGACCCCCAGGAAAAAGGCTTTGCCAGTTATGCCCAGACACCTGCCGGCTCGGATAGCGGCCCCCGCCCTGGTTTTTTGGCCGGCCTGGCCGAAATCTTTCGCTATCGTAACGCCTGGTTGCTGTGCCTGATACCGGGCGGGGTTGTCGGCGCGGTGCTGACCTTCTCCGGGCTGTGGGGCGTCTCGTTTCTCACCAGCCATTATGGCCTGCCGGCTACACAGGCCGCAGCCGTCAATACCACCCTGCTGGTCGCCTGGGCTGTCGGCGGGCCGATTTTTGGGGCGCTGTCGGATCGAATTGGCCGGCGCAAACCGCTTTACGTGGGCGGCTGCGCGGTCATGGCCTTCTGTTGGGCGCTGATTATTTTGGTTCCTCACCTGCCAATCTGGCTGCTGGTAGTTTTGCTGGCTGTGGCCGGGTTCGCCTCCGGCTGTATGGTGGTTGGCTTTGCCTTTTTGCGCGAGTCGGTCCCGGCTTACCTATCGGGAACCTCCGCCGGGGTGCTCAACATGAGCGTCATGATGGGGCCAATGGTTTTGCAGCCGGCGGTCAGTTGGATGCTCGACCAGCGCTGGCAGGGGGACATGGTGGACGGCGTCAGGCGTTACAGCCTCGAAGCGTACCAGGCCGGCTTTTCGCTGATGCTGGTCTGGGCCGGGCTGTCGTTCCTGTTCATTCTCTTTACCCGCGAAACCTACTGCCGCCCGTTGAGCGTGACCAAACCGGCAGAAATGATGCAGCCGACGCATGGCCTCTCCAAATAACACCGCTTCCCCTCACCCGGAAAATGGCCTATGATTCCCATCATGCATGACCTCCTGCTCGACGAGAGCGAAATTCAATATGAATTTGTCCGCGCCGCCGGGCCGGGGGGTCAAAATGTCAACAAGGTGGCAACGGCGGTCCAGCTTCGCTTCGACGTGGCCGGCTCGCCCTCGCTGCCGGAGGCGGTGCGCCAGCGGCTGGTTCGGTTGGCCGGCAAGCGGCTGACCGGCGAAGGCGTTCTGGTCATCGAGGCGCGGCGCTTTCGCACCCAGGAGCAAAACCGGCAGGATGCCCTCGACCGGCTGGTAGCTCTGCTCCGGCGAGCGGCGGAACCGCCCAAACCCCGCCGCCCAACCAAACCGACTGTAGCCTCGCAGGAACGCCGCCTGAAAAGCAAGCGCCGCCGCAGTGAAATCAAAGGGGCGCGACGGGCCGGTACCAGTGATGAAGATTAAAAATGACCGGGGACCGGAGACGGGAGACCGGGTCTAAAAACCCCGGTCTCCGGTCTTCCGTCCCCGGTCCAAACAAAAAAATGCCGGGCAGCATCGCCCGGCGCTCAAAAGGAGGAGAAGATTTGCTTGCTTGGCCCCTGATTTTTACAGCCGGCCCAGCCTCACAACGATTGTCAGTATAGCCCCAAGCTCTCTTTTCCACTTGACGCCCGCTTGCTGATTGGTCAACGCTCAGCCGACGCCCCAGGCTACTTGGAAAGCGTCTAAATTAATTTCCCGTTTTGAGTTCCTACAAGTTCCCTTAGTTCCCTGGGAACTCATAGGAACTTGCGGGAACTTATTTTTGGACAATCACTTGGCCTCGCAACGTGCTCTAATGACCCCCAAAATGTAATTCTGCAAATCGCGCATGACCCAATCGGTCCACAGGCCGCCATAAAAATTGAAAGTGGTTGACAGGCGATGCTGGCTGCTCAGATGGAGGATAACCCGGTCATTATCCATCGGTTCGATGCGAAAGCCGCCCTCAAACACATCCAAATATTTGCCCCCGATTTGGGTCAGCGGCGGTTTGACCGAGGTGGAGGGCGTCACTTTGATCTGGAAGCGAATCGCTCGCTGGTCTTCCCATTGGTTGATGGTTTCGACAAAGGCCAGCCCCTCTTCAAAACGGGCGCTGCGGATGCCGCCGATGCCTTCGTGCGAGAGGGTAGCTTCGATGGGCCGGGGCAGACCCAGCAGGTGGAACAGGCTGGAACTTTGCTCGGCCTCGCTGATTTCCGGCACGGTCACTACGTTGCGCCAAACCGTCGCCGGGTCGGCCTGGATTTCGATTTGCGTCTCGACAGTGCGGATAGAGTCCGGCGGGGGAAGCTGCTTCTCCGCCGGAACGATCAGGTAGGGCAGCACCAAGATCAGGCCGAGCATGGTATTTTGGGCGGCTTTGTTTGCAATACTTTTGAGGATGGCCAGCATCGTCAGCCCGCCAAAACTGGCCAGGGTAAAAAAGATGGGCAGGGCCATGACCACACAGATAATAAACTCCAGGCCAAACAGCAAAACCGCGCCGCCCAGCAGCAGACATGGAACCCAGGGCATAAACAGAGCGTACAACCACGACCCCCGATATGGCTTGGGGGCAAAAAATACGGTCAACGCGCCGATGGCCAGGGGCACGCCAAAACAGAAGCCCAGGGTAATGGTCCCCAGGGCGAAATCCCAGACATCTTTCCAGGGCGATTGGAAGGTGACCCGCGCCCACAAGCCGTACAACAAGGCAATCGCGCTGCCGAAAAAGAGGGTGAAATTGGGATTGGAAAGTTTTGGCATAAATCTCCCGCTGTTATACCTAACCCGGACAAGCCGGAACCAAAAAGGGTTCTCTCGCAAAGGTGCAAAGACGCAAAGGTTTTTAATAAATTTTTCTTGGCGTTCTTGGCGACTTTGCGTGAGATTTTCTCGCTCAATGGGCAAAGATTCAATCGCTAAGTCTCTAGCCTGGACGAGCCACCTTCGGCCAAACAGGATTTTTCGCCACGAATTACACGAGTTTTCACAAAAAAAATTTGGTGTTAATTCGTGCAATTCGTGGCAAAGTTCTTGCTCAACGGGCAAGGACTCAACTACTAAGGCACTATTCAATCGCCAACAATTTCATTTAACCCATCGCCTCTTAATATTCGGGCCAACCTGCCAACTCCTGATCCATTCCTTCTTCGGCCAGCGTTTGTTCAGCCTGCGGGTCAAGTTTAGCACATTCCCCGGCTAGACGACTGCGCCGGATACGGGCCAATTTATCTTGCACGGCCTCTTGCACTGCCTTACTGCGGTTTGGGAAGACTCTTTGTTCAACCAGACGATCAATCTCGGCCAGCAAAGTTTGGTCAATGGTAATGGCAACTTTTGTTGTGCTCATAATTTTATCCCCTTGACAACGGATTATTCATCTCTGGACGATTAAAAATCGAGCTGATTATCTGCCAAACGCCTCCCCAATCGCCTTTGTTACCTGCAACCCCCCATTGACCAGCAGCCCAATCTCGGCGTTGGAGCTGATCAGGCGCATACCCTGCCTGGCCCAGTGAACCGCCAGATTCAAGTCGTTGATGTGGATAGCCGGGTAGACGTTATACCCTTGACAGGCGTCTATGACTTTTTGGATGGCCCTCTGCATGTCGGGATGATTTTGCTGGCCCGGCACACCCAGAGCGATGGAGAGATCGTTGGGGCCGACCAGGGTTATGTCCACGCCGGGGATGGCGACAATCTCTTCAATGTTCTCAATTGCTCCCCGTGTTTCAACCTGGATGATCAGCATCGTTTCTTCGTTGGCAGTGGCCATGGCCTCGACAACCGAACCGCCTTTGAATTGGGTATAACCCCGGCTCAAGGCGCTGCCGCGCACTCCCATAGGCGGATATTTCATCATCTGCGCCACCTCGCGGGCCTGCTGAGCGGTGGAGATACGCGGGGCCATAATTCCCTGCGCCCCGGCATCGAGCGATTGGGCAATATAGGGGTAGGTCAAATCGGGGATGCGCACAAAGGGCGTCACGCCGACATAAACGGCCATCCGGGCCAGGTCGGCAATGGTTTCGAGATTGAAAGCCCCGTGCTCATTGTCAATGATGACAAAATCAAAGCCGGCATTGGCCAACAACTGTACCACCGCCGGCTGGCGTATCTCGGCAATCATTGTGCCGACCACAGATTTGCCTTCGCGCAAAGCTTGTTTAATTCGATTAGGAGGAATGGGTGAATTGTTAGACATGATCTTTCCTTTTTTGAGGGAATTTATAAGGAACTGAGGGAATCTTGAGTCAATTTACTATAGTCACTTGTAGTACTGACATCGACAAAAGATTGTCGATAAAAAGGTTATTTAAACAGCGACACCGAGGATGAGGAGTAAAGCCCGCATCTCGGTTTGCACTTTACCATATTGCAGATCAAGGTCAGTCTGAGGGTGGGGATTGGGTTCGCTTTTGGGCTTGGTCACGCTGGCTAAAACGGGTTTAATGACCTTCTCGCGTAAAGTCAGTAAGGCAGCCATGATTTTAAGAGCCGCTGGTTTCGACTTGATAGCGGCGGGCTGAACCAATTTTGTGGACCCAGTTTTGCCGCGCAGTTTTTGAGATCGTAAGCCGCGTGGCGAGGCTGATACTGACTTTCGGGCCAGCCTAACAGGACCGGACCTGCTGGGCTAATTGGGAGACGCTGAAGCCCGGCGTTATGGCTAAAGCAAGCACGGCTTGAGTACGGCCCGCAGCCGAGGCTGGTTGAGGTCCAGACCCGCGGTGGGGTTGAACCGACCTGACCCCGCTGGCCTAAGGTATCCAGGGTGTCATCGGCCACAAAGCGCTTGATCCAGGGCATAGAGTTGGTTGAGAAAGCCGCCCAGGATTTGCTGGAACTGGACGATCAGTTCAGGGAATTGATCCAGGCGGCGGGGGCCAGACCAGGCGCGGGCGTTATGCAGCATCACTTCAGCCCGGAGAACAGCCCTCGCCTTTGGTGTACAACTTGAGGGTCAAGGACAAAATGGAGCTGAAATGGTCAAGTCGTACTCAGGTCGCTCGAGGTTTCGTTCTAGTTTGAGCCGGCGGCCCTTAGGACTGCCTTTGAGTAGTGAGGCCGGCGCTTGCGGCCAAAGATGGTCATGATCTGCCTAAGGTCCAGTCGAGCGCGGGTCCGATCAATCAGGGCTTCGAACACCTGCTCCATTTGAGCCGGACGCCGAAACAGCAGGTTGCGCGAGTACTCCACCTGAAACAACGAACAACGGTATTCTGAAACCACTCCGCAGTCGTTCGCTTTCGGGCAGGGCAAAATGGAGACAACTGTTGAGCCAGCGGTGGCAGACCTGACCCAGTTGCCCTTTGGTGGGTAGCTCCCACGAGGTCTCTGCAAGCCAGGTCAAGTCTGCGGGGTTCATTATACCGCTAAAACAGTTACTGGTCAGTTCTAACACTCGCCCGGCCTGATGGGCCTGACGAGCCAAATATTCGTGCCCATTGAGAATAACCATGGCCGCGAACGGCGGATGGCTGCTAATACGGAGGGTGACGCCCCATTCCGGGTCAACGATGATGTGAAAGAAAATGTGGTTGATCATCCGATAATGCTTGCTCAAACTGTGAACTCGACCCTCTGGGCTACGTTTGACATCCCAGACTGCTCCGATGCCCGACTGATGATGATCAGAAACAGCCCGACAAAAAGCTGGGTCGTCTGGTTTGTATTGTTCAGCCAAGTCATGTTTACGCTCCTCTAATGGGCCTCCAGCACTGGAATGTCGTGTTTGTTCGCGTAAGCTTTGACCCGCCGATGGAACCGACCCGACAATCGGATCAGATGCGTTTTGTCCAGGTTCTCATCGCTGCCATACAGCCGTCGCCACCAGTAACGAAAGCCGCCCGCCGAGGAGGCCAGCCGATGGTAGGCGGTCAGGACAATCCGGTCAGGGCAATCATAACTCCCCTGCAAATAATCGGCGTAGGCTGCGCTCAACTGGTCAACCATTGTATCCTCTCCTTCATCTCGCTGATGAAGTGAGCTTAATCAAAATACTTCAATCTTGTCAAATGCCCGCAGGGCTGTTTTTGCTGAGCGCAGTCTCAGCAAATGGGTAGACATTATATCGCTTTAATTGGGGTGCGTTTTGTAGCCCCGTTTAGAGCAGGATTTCCAGAATTAAAGGATTTTGATCCGTAACTGCTCAGGCATGTCATTTCGACCGAAGGGAGAAATCTTCTAATCCGTGGTTTGCAGGCAACGGTCTCAAAGATTTCTCGGCTTTCAGCCTCGAAATGACATGAGGGCTGAGTAGTTACAAATCGTAAATCTAAAATCGTAAATCGGTTAGTTCCCTTTTTTTAATGCCTCATCAAAAAATGCGGTCAATCGCGCTTCATATTCCTGCGGGGCAACTTCAAAGTAGTTGCCATGCCCGGCCCCTTCGACTATCCACAGTTCGGCATTACTGCCCGCCGCCGCTAGTTGGCGCTGTGCGCCGGGCAGGCTGACCTCCCGGCTGCCGTAAATCAGCAAAATCGGGCGGGGCGCAATCTGGGCGATGACATCCCTGGGACTGAGCAAGTTGACATCCAGGCCGGTCAACAGGCTGTAAGTTTGTCTGGCCGACCAGAGGAAGACGTGTTCGTAGTAGCCGGTCAGCAGGTTGCGACTCTGGCCGGGCGTAAGCGTTTCTTCGGCAAAATCGCCGTAGCCGCCTTCGGCTGCCACCGCCTTCAATCCCGGCAGCCGCGCCGTGGCCATAATCGCCGTTGCGCCCGCCGAGGAAAACCCGTAAACGCCAATTCGCTGCGGGTCAATCTCCGGGCGCGTCAGCAGATAATCGAGCGAGTCGGCCACCTCATCCACCTCTTTATAGCCCAGGCTCAAACCGCCCATCCCCGCGCAGCGCCGCGACTCGAAAGTGAAGACGGCGTAACCGTGAGCCGCCAGCAGGGTGGCTTCACGCAGACGGCTGCCGCGTCCGCTATTAAAGGCCGGGACCACAATAACCGCCGCGCCGTTGCTACCCGGCACAAAATACCCTCGAAAACTGCCGCCCGCCCGCGCCGGCACGGTCACGTCCTCATAATCATAGCCATAATCGGCGGGAGTCTGGCCGGATTCGGAACAAAGAGGGTAAACCAAACCAACCATCATCAAATAACCCGGCGCCACTGGCAGGAGCAGCAGCGCCACAACCAGCGCAATCCCAAAAACGCTGAATAACCGCAGCCAGTAGCCGGGGGGTCGGGGACCAGGGGCCAGGGGACGGAAAATAGTCGAGCGCATTTATTTCTGACCCCCGCCCCTCTACCGATGGCGGGACTCAATCTCTTGCAGTTGGGCAATAATCTCCTGCTCGCCTTCCCGCACCGACTCGCTGAACCAGGCCTCCAGGATTTCCCTGGCTACTTCCGGCGAGGTGGCCCGCAGGCTCATGACCAGCACATTGGCGTCGTTCCACCAGCGCGCTCCCCGCGCTGTCTGGGCGTCGCCGCACAGGGCCGCCCGGATACCGGGGACTTTGTTAGCCGCGATTGAAGCGCCGGTGCCGGTATAACAAAATAGAACGCCCTCGTCGGCTTGTTTAGTGGCGACGGTTTCAGCCAGCTTCTCCGAGGCCAGAGTCCAGGGCAGGTTTTCCCCGGCCAATGGCCCCAGCGGGATGACTTCATGCCCCCGCGCTTTTAACTCCTCCAGTACAAAATCGGTTAAATGGGTTTTTTCGTCGCTGGCTATGGCTATTTTCATCATTAGCCTCCCGTATATTGCTAAAGGAGCGGGATTTTTTCGACCAAAGGGGTGCAGCAAAGACAGGGTTTAGGTTGATAGTTTAGCACAAAAGCGAGGGAGAAACAATGTGGATAGCAGACAAGCAGGCAGTAGCGGACAGAAAAATCTCCCCGTCTACCGTCTACTGGCTACCGTCTACTCATTCAAAAACTTAACCCGCTCGGCCTCGGTCAACTGGCGGTGGATGTTAGCCTGAGCTAAATCCAGCACTTCCTGAAAATCGGCGTGAAAGATACGGACCACGCCATCGGTTGAAGCGGTCGCCAGCCGGTTCTGGCCGGGCTGCCAGGCGACGCTCCAGACACCACCCTGGTGGCCGGTGAGGGTGGCGACGACGTTGTGCTGCTGCGCGTCCCAAATCCGGGCCGAACCATCATCGGAGGCTGTAGCCAGTTGGCTGCCGTCGCTGTTCCAGGCCACGCTGTTGACCGGCTTATCGTGGGTCAGCGTAGCTATAATTTTATCAGTAGCAAGTTCCCAAATGCGGGCTGTGGCATCCTGAGAAGCCGAGGCCAGATAGCGGCCATCGGGGCTAAAGGCAATGCTCCAGACAAAATCGCTATGGCCGGTCAACGTTTTTCGCTGTTTCCCCGTTGCTACATCCCAGAGGATAATCGTTTGATCAGAGGATGACGAAGCCAGCGTGGCCCCATCGGGGCTAAAAGCCAGCCCCAAAACGGTGCGGCTGTGCCCGCTCAGGGTGGTTTTGAGCTGGCCGGTAGCGGTATCCCACAGCCGGATGTCTTTATCGCGGCCGCCGCTGGCCAGGATACGGCCATCTGGACTCCAGGCCGTCTGGTAGACTACCTCGGTGTGGCCGGTCAGCACGGCCAGGCTTTGGAGGGTAATGGCGCTCCACAGGCGCACGGTCTGGTCGTCAGAGGTGGTGGCCAGTTTGGAACCATCGGGACTCCAGGTGACGCTCTGAATAATGTCGGTGTGGCCGGGCAGTGTTCGCGCGAGTATTTCCGGGTTGGCTTGCGCGGAATTGGCTGTCACCTGCCATAGATGCACCAGCTTGTCATCGCCCACCGAAGCCAGGGTGGCGCCGGCGGGATTCCAGGCTACATCTTTTACTTCACCCAGATGGCCGGTCAGGGCCACCATCGCCGGGCTGGCGGCGATGTCCCATACGCGAGCCGAGCCATCCAGTGAGGCTGTGAGCAGTTGGCCGGGGTTGAGCGGATTCCAGGCCGTCACCCAAACCCAGTCGGTATGGCCGGTCAAGGTGGTTAAGGGGCGGCCCGTTTTGATGTCCCAAACAATCACCCGGCTGTCGTCGGAGGAAGAAGCCAGCCAGCGCCCGTTGGGATGCCAGGTTACGCTGCGCACCCAACTGGTGTGCCCAATTAACACATCCACAATATGGCCTTCCACCGTGTCCCAAATTCGCACCGTGCCATCAATTCCACCCGTCGCCAGGCGCGTTCCCTCAGCGTTCCAGGCCAGGCTGATGACATCACCCTGGTGACCGCTCAGGCGGGTTTCAATGGTCATCGTCGCTGCATCCCACACCAAAACCTGGCCGGCTTTGCCCACGCTGGCAAATTTCTGGCCGTCGGGCCGCCATTCGAGGTCCCATAACTCGTTGTAAGCAGCTTTGGGGGTAGCCAGCAAACGCTGCGTGTCTACGTCCCACAGCTTGATTTTTTTGTCGGTTTCGTGGGTCAATAGCTGCGTCCCATCGGGACTCCAAACGGCCCGGTAGACCCCTTGGCTGGCCACGCCCTTAAAGCGGCCCACCTGTTTACCCTGGGCCACATCCCACAAGCGCAGCGCCTCATCAGGCGGGTCGCCGCGCGAGGTGGAAATCAAATAAGTTCCCTGAGGGTTAAACCTGACATCCTCCACCGGATTGGCATGCCCGGCCAGGGTCGCCAGCAGTGTGTTTGTCTGAGCATCCCAGATTTGGATCTGGCCGTTATTCAGGGCCAGAGCAATGGTGCGACCATTGGCGCTCCAATCCGCGGCCAAAATATCCGCCTCGCCGCTGCTCAGGGGGCGCCAGGGGCGGATGGTGGGCAAGACCTGCCGGAGCGTGTCCCGAATTTCCAGGTTATCGCCGGCCTCTTGATTGGCTTCCAGGGCCAGCAGTAAGCTCAATTCGGAGTCAATGGGCAAAACATTGAGGGCTTCGGCGGCAACGCGGCGGCCTTCGGCGATGCGGCGGGCCTCTTCCGCCTCGATACTGCGGGTGATGGCCCACCAGGTGCTCAGGCTCAAAATGGCGATAACCACCACCGCGGTCACAGCCACCCGGCGCAGCCAGCGATGGCGAGCCGCCCGGCTCTGGCGCAGCAGCTCTTTGGCGTCGTCATTCAACACCAAAAAAGCTTCCTGGCTGTGAATAATATCGTACTTATCGCGGCTTAAAACCGTTTTGTAGCGCCGGAACGACTCAACCTCCCGCTCCAGCAGTTCCTGGGCCGCTTTTTGAGCCTGCACTTCGGGGTCAACCGCAATCTCGGTCAGCAGGTAATCGTGGGCCAACTCGTAAGCCGCGCCCCGGCTTTCTTCATCCTCTTCCACCCGCACCAGGCGGCCTTCGACCAGTTCTTCCAGAACCACTCCCAGGTTTTGGGCGCTGGTCAGGTAGAGGGCTAAGGCGGTGGACAGTTCATCATGCCGCCGCCGGATGCGCCGGTGGTCTGAGGAGACCAGGGCCATGAGCAGTTGCCGGGCTAGTTCTCGCTCTTTGTCGCTCAGGTTGCGTTTTAAAACGCGGTTCAAATGGCTGCGCAAAATTCCCCGCGCCCCACCTTCGGCCTCATACATGTCTAAAGTAATAACCGGCGGCAGGCTGGAGTCGGCGGCCAGGCGCTCTTGAAGCTGTTCAAACAGAGCCGAGCAAACCAGTTGGATATGGGGCGGAGATAATTCGCCAGACTGGTGTTCGAGATTGGTATCCAGGTCAACCAGCAGCCTTTGGATTAAAGCCGGTTCATAGGCTACGTCTCGCTGCCGGGCCGGTTCGACAATCACCTCGGTGGCTTCTTGATGATTCAGGGCGCGCAGCAGGTAATCGTTGGCAAAAGGGTTTTTGATGTGGGGGCGAAAGGTAGCCAAGTTGCCAAAATATTCTTTGCGCATGGCTAGCACCCAGCGCACCCGCAAACTTTCGTCTTCCAGGCACTCGGCCAGTTGGGTGATAAAGTCGCGCCGGTTTTCTTCGTCAAGCTGAGTAAAAAATTCCTCAAATTGGTCCAGAAAAAGGTAGAGGTGGCTACCCTCGCCCAGAACCCTGGTCACTCGATGCAAAAAATCGTAGAGCGAAGCCCCAGCCAACCCCGGCGTTTGCTCAAGATTGGGCAGAATAGCACGCTTGACCGCGAGGGCCGGGTTGACCTGCCAGGGCCGGAGATGCAGGGGCAAATCACCCGTGGTCAACAGACGCGAAGCCAACCCCGCTTGCAGCAGCGAGGTTTTGCCGGCCCCCGACTCGGCGTGCAGGATGGTCAGGGGATTGCGCTCCAGGCAGGCCAACACATGCTTAATGGCCTGACTGCGGCCATAGAAAAGGGCGGCATCTTCGAGGCGGTAGTCGAGCAGCGATTTGTAAGGGTTGGTAACAGTGGCGGTTTTGGGTTTTTGGGCTACCACCTGCTGCAAGCGTATCGCCAGGTTGACCACCGCTTCGGCCAGCAGCGCTTGTTCCTGGTCACGCTGCTTTTTGGCCTCTTCCACGGCGGAGAGGGCCTGATTGACAATCAATTTAGCCCCGGTCCCAATAGCGACAAAACTGCCTTCAATATCACCGACATTAATACCTGCCCCTACCGCCAGGTTGAGCGGATCCAGCGCATCGGTCAGTTCATCCAGTGAAAGGCGGCCGGCGAGGGCGTCGTTGACCAAATCAATCGCGGTCAGGTGGTCGTCAAGCTGATTGACCAGTTCCAGGGGTGCATTGCCGCCGTATTTGGCCTCACGTTCGCGCAGGGTGTTGAGGTTTTTGTGCAGCGTGGTTAACTGCTCTTTGAGGTCGGCCATGGTTTCTTGATCTAACCCGGCATCAAGCTCTTCGATAGAAGCAGAGGTTGAAGTTAAGTTATTCATACGATCATTCCTCAATCTGGCGAGCAAGAAAAAAGATGCCAATGATTTTTAAGTGAGTCAAAGGCAGCAATTAGGGTTAACCTAGGTTAAAGTATAAGCAATAATCTCTGGCCTTACCAGAGGCAAAAGTACATGGCCCACTGCCCAAAAGTACCTCTGCTTTTGGAGGTAGCAGAGCAGATTGTAAGGTTTGCCCATGCGGGCAATCACTTGGCTAACGATCGGCTATAGGGTTGAAGTTCGATGAGAAATGACAGAAAGGATGGGTTGGATCAGAATGCCGCGGTAGATGGCGCAAGACTCAGCGCGGGAGCAGATTCTTCATCAGGTCGAGTAAACACAACAGGGACAGGTCAAAAACCTATCCCTGCATTTGATGTTCTTTCATTGAGGGTGGCTGAAGGGGCTCGAACCCTTAGCCTCCTGGGCCACAACCAGGTGCTCCACCATTGAGCTACAGCCACCATAAGATTGAAGATAGTAGAGGGTAGATAGTAGATAGCTCTATCTTCTTTCTATTTACTATCCACCAGCCTCTATCTACTGTCTTGTTCCATGCCGCATACGGGATTCGAACCCGTGTTACCGCCTTGAGAGGGCGGCGTCCTGGGCCACTAGACGAATGCGGCTTTTGTGATAAAACAGTGCCGAAGGTGGGAGTCGAACCCACACGAGGGCTCCCTCACTACGCCCTGAACGTAGCGCGTCTGCCAATTCCGCCACTTCGGCTTGTTTTTCCCTTTCGCTCACAGCGCCCAGGTGACTGTGGCGAACAACAGCAGGGATTTTACCTCAATCTTGCAGGAACGTCAATTTATCAGGCCAAGAACTGAGGGAACTGAAGGAAATCACTACCTTTGCGCTTTTTAAATAAAACGCTGATGAACAAGGATCTGGGGAGTTGGTGAGGCTTCTAAACTGAATTGTGGTGTTGGAGAATTACCAGTAGGCCGATGGGAGCATCGTCGTGCCGGAGGTGTTGAGGCCGTATATGGGAGGGATGGAAGTGATTCGATAAACCCAAGCAACCGATGGCTATTGTACCCTCGACTTCTCTGGTACCAGATGCCTATTGTTTTAGACCCTGGTTTTGTGGTAAGGTATTGGCTGTAGTTTAATTGAATGATTTATCGGGTAAAGCAAACTGCTTGAATAACCCATTCCGGGTTGGTTTAAGAAATGTCAAGGCCCAAATTTTCATGCGTTAGCTGAAATTTGGGCCTTTTTGTTTACTTGATGATTCAGACGCTCTTTAATAGCTTGATTTAGCTGTAAACACTGCATTTAACTCAATACTCAGCAGGGTAAAGCTAATTGCTTAAACGGTCCTGAGCGGTCGTTTGAGGAAATATCAAGGCCCATTTTCCACTGGATGGAAGATGGGCCTTTTTTGTTGATTTAACGGCTTAGAGGTCAAAGGCAAATTCTGCCTTAAATTAACTGGATTGGCCTAAAATGTCCACTTTAAAGGAGGTATTTTTGAAAATGAAACAGGTGACACAACTCATACGGCAATCTGCCCTGCACCGACTGGGCGCCCTGGCAATGATAGCAGGGGTCATTAGTTGGGGATTGGGTTTAAGTCCTGGGCAGGCCCTGGCCGGGTTTAGCCAAAATGATTTTGGCGAACAGGATGTATTTGTCCAGGTCTCACCCATCTCACCCATCGAAACACCTACGGAGCCGCCCACGACGCCTCCTGCCACTGACACCCCAGTAGTTACCTCGACAGCTACTTCTGTGCCGCTGCCTACCCATACCCCTAACTCAACCCTGACTCCCAGCCCTGTCCCTGGCTCTATCAACTTGACTCTTGATGGGCCGGCTGCGGTTACGTCAGGCCAGACATTTGATGTTAGCGTCTTGGCCCAGGGAGTCACCGCGCCGGGATTGTACGGCGCTCAGTTTGAAATAAATTATAATCCGGCCCTATTCTCAGTAAGCAACTTGCAAGCAAATGCCGATCTGGCGTTTGTTCTGCTCAACAGCGCCGATAATACCACCGGTAAAATTCGTTTTGTTGCGGCGCGCCAGGGTGATGTATCCGAGCTGACCGGTAATGTCACCCTGCTCACTTTCACCGCAACCGCCGCCAATACAACCGGCAGCGCCACCTTTGCCTTTACCAATTACAAATTAGGCAGTGCTCAAGCACTTGTTTTGAATGCTACAGCCCAGGATTATAGTGTGACGATTCAAGACACAGCTACACCTATCCCCACCTCACCTTCAACGCCGCAGCCTACCAATACACCCTTACCGCTGCCGACAAACACGCCACTGCCAGGTCCGACGAACACGCCGGTCCCAACAAACACGCCGCTGCCAAATCCGACAACAACTCCTTCCCCTGCGCCTACCCAGACCCCAGCGCCGACCCCCCAGCCAAACACCGCTACGGTTTCGGGTCAGATTATTTTAACCGGGCGAGCTAATAATGATTGGTCCGGCGGCGGGGCTGTTATCGCCGATAGTAGACAATTCGCCTCGACGGATGCCAACGGCAATTTTGACATCGCCAATGTCACCCCCGGCCTCCACGCCGCAATTGCGGCCGATGCGCCTGGCTATCTACCGGCTGTCTGTCTGGCACCCGTCGTCGTCACGCCCAAAACCACCTTAACCAAAATCGCTCTCTTGAGCGGCGATGTCAACGACGACATCAAGGTGGATATCCACGATGCCACCGCCATAGGTGTTGTCTTTGGCCAAACCGGCCCCGATTTGAAAGCCGATATCAACCGGGACCAGCAGGTGGACGTCCTCGACCTGATCCTGGTCACGCTCAACTTTGGCAAAGGTCCACAAGTGTGGCGTTGTCTGGAGTAGTAGAATTCCGTTTTTGAGGATTTGTTAGAGCAAGACCTCTCCATAGATACTGAAGGGGATGGAAATGATCCTGTAGACGGCAGAAGAACATCAAGTTCGGTTTTTAGTTGACATAAAAAAGAATTTGTGTTATTCTAAGAATAATTTACAATTTTCCGACCCCACCATCACGCTTTCAGTAACCAATTTAACAAGTGAGATTGGCGCACAGAGTATGATTGCCCTCTGTGCGCTATTTATTTATAGCTATGAGTTACACAAGTGGATCCTTAGGTTAGGGCTTTATACCCGCCCGAGGGGCTAAACTACCTTGAACTGAGTAACTTCTAATAGAGGTGGGCAGTATGAAACAGATTTTTGTCCGCGCAAAGCCAAAAAAAATTTCAATCAAAGAAACTTATTATTACAAAGCTATTGCAGGTATTAACAACTCGCTGGATTTCGATAAAGCAGAAGGTGAAATAACGCTTGAATTTATCTTTGATGGGCAGCGCAATGGGTCTTTTAATTCAGAGGCAAGAAAAGATATAAAAAGGGCAGATGTAGCCGATTCAGGGCAAAAAGCGCAAGCGGGATATTTAGCCATTCTTAAAGGAGGACGATCAAACTGGAAAAAGTTGGGGTATGAGGGACACACCATTCCCATCCGGGTTGATATTGGGGAACTTGAGAAAAAAATAGAAAGCAGTCAAAAGTTAACTATTAAGTATGTTTATCAGCCGGATAAGCCAGAAGGCATGTTTTTTCATTTAGGAGAAGTGGAATTACGAGATCAAGACCCTATTGAGGGAAGAGCTAGGGCCAAACTCTCGCCCGATGTTTATCCTTATCCAGTTTTTTTTATGGAATTGGTTGCCTCCCTGCCGGATGAATTAATTAATGCCATTGATTTGTCTCAAGATAGATTGAAACAATTGCTTGAATTGCAAAAAAGCGTCGAAGTGGCATTTTTATCCGGTGATACCAGCCCTGAAGAAATTAATAAAAGTTTATGCAGTTTGGCCATAGAGGGGCTGGGTGGGTATCTCTTTTTAGGGGTGGGGGAAAATGGGAAAATTAATGGTTTAACTGAGGGCGAAGTTAATAGTTTGTCGGAACGGGTGGTTAAAGCTGCTTTAGCAGGCCGAATGCCTATTCCTTTGGCTAAACCCACTATTAGAGAAATCAGCACCGATGAGGGTGATAAAAAGTTGGGAATAGTGATTGTGCCACCAGAAGCCAAGAGACAGCTTAATGGAACTACAGAGGAGGATAATTTTTATATAGATAAGGATAACGATATTACCGCCGATTTGGTGGATGAGTTGATTATACAAGGGGAAACCCAAAAAACTATTTTTGTTGACAAAAATATTAAAGCTGATGAATTGGCCAAGCTATTTGTTGCTCTGGCTAATACCGAAGGTGGGTTTCTACTTTTTGATATTCAGTTGGACCAACGAACTAAAAAGAAAGTTCCTGTTAACCTAACAGATGAAGAGAGAGTTGGTATTTGGGCGCGAGTTAAACAAGCTTTGAGTTCTATAAAACCTCCTTTGTGGCCCGACTGTAAGCACAATTATGTGCAACTGAGAGATACAAACGACGAATTTGTTAAAGTGCTGGTTATTCAGATTCGTGACAAATTAACGCAAGTTTACTCGGCCAATAAACAATGTTGGCGTAGAGAAGAAAAAGAGGGGCAAAATAATATAACTTTTGAAAATCGAGAACTTAACCCTGATGAAATTTTTAACTTTTTTATTCAACGGTATAGCTTTGTTATTGAGGAAGCTATAGCGGTTAAAGAGCCGCCCAAGGTTACGTTTGGATATGTGCATTGGCCCTATCTAGTGTTTAACAATGGCGCAAATCATAGTGACCTACCGGGCGCAACCCTTCCTAATAAAACAGGGAAAGGTTTTCATGTAACTTCAACGACAGAAAGCAGTTACTTGCCCTCAAAATATGATCCGGCGCGAGGCGCTTTAGAATGGCACGAGGCTAAACTTAGCAAGGAGACCGGCACTGCTTGTTACAAAGCCAATTTACTGTGGGAAGTCAGAAACCCCCAGGATTTGTGGCAAGCTAACGGTACCGGCCCATCAAATATACGGAATTTAACCGGACAATTTGAGGTGTTGTTAGGGCCAGTGTTGTTATCAGGGCTAAAAATTGCCTACTTTGATGCGCAGGGGGCGCCATTAAAAGCGGCAAAACAACAAGAGATTCTTACTCAACAAACCTTTATTGCCCTAGATGTGGAATTGCGGGTTAATGAACTTTTCCGTACGCGCAAACAGGTTTTTCGTAGACACCTTGAATTTGATGGGGTTTTACCCGAGCCAGATCGATGGAATGATATTAAAGAAGTGCTTAATGATCTGGGCTTTCGAATTGAAGATGAAGAAGTTGAGGCTAACATCTATCGTCATGGCCTTCCGAGAAGAGCTTATTTAACGGCCAAACGAAGATCAAAGATTGGAGAATTTTATCTGGTGGTGGGAATGCTCAATCGCTGGTATGCTGTCCAACGCGAGATAAGTTATGGGCATCGTCTTGATAAGGTAGAGATAGAAAGTGGGCGTATTGCCTTGGACATCTATGGCACGATTGAAGGCGGCAATAATATGGAGTTGGTAGGCATCTTGAACCTGTTGCAGCGACACCTCAAAGAACGTTTTGAGCATATAAAAGTGAGTTGAGCGATGCGCACGTATTATGGCAATTTAAAAAAAGTAGAGTCCCTTCCCCAGCCCAGCAACGAGACAACCTTGAAATGCTATCGCTGCTCTACCACTCGGCAGGTTAATAGGGTTTGTCATCATTGTGGTCGATATATGTGCGAAAAGTGTGGACCTCCTCTAGCCAAGAGATTGCAGCGTTGGGGTTTGTTTAAGGACCAGGAATTTTCCGGTTTGTATCCTTGGGAACAAGAATTTTCTCCGGTCGCCCACTGTCGCGATCACATCCATTACAAAGAAAGCGTGATCAATTTGCTGGTCTGGCTTATGGGCGGAATTGGACTCCTTTTACTCTGCGTTCAATTCTTTATCTCTGAAAGAACCTTAATATTAACAGCGGGTGTATTCACTTTGCTTGTTTTTTTAGGGTTGTTACTCTTACGTGATACTTTATATCGCCTTATGGCCGTTACTCCAACAAATTCATGGCCCATTTTTCCCAATTATGAAGTAGAAATTACAGAGCAAGTTGCTGTTGACTTTGTTATTAATGAACAGATTGGCCTAAGCTCAAATGGAAAGACAAATCCATATCTCCAAAGATACCCCGCCGAAATGGATAGCGGCGGTAAGATTACCGTTAGCTTGCGGTTAACGCCGGGAGATTATGAGCGTTATCAGAATTCGGAGAAGCATAAGCAACAAGACTTTTTAAAGTTTTCTGCCGGTTATTGGGGATTAGACAATTTGAACCACATAAAATTTAATCGAGGTGCAACGCTCCTTGACAATCAGGGCGGTGTAATAGGCAGTAGTCCGGAGAGTGCGCATTACTCAGGCCGACTGCACTTGTTGGGTCAGCTACCTTCTTCAAAGTTTGAAAGTTTATGTCGAAATACTGATATTTTAAAGATTCAATGGGGCTATGAGATTTCGGATAAGGCCGGTCAATTTGGCTCTCAAGTTGACAAGGAATTTCTTTTTTGGATTGTTCCTGATTTGGATGTAGCCGGAACAGAGCTAATTTTATCCCTTTGCTTCTCTCCAGAAATTAAAGAAAAGTTAGTTTTAGAAAATTTTACATTAGGCCTGCCCCAAGCGTGGCAGCGACAGGTAATGTATACGGATGGATTGTTAGATAAAGTAAACTGGCAAATCCATTGGACTAAACGCCGCCTATCCTCCGGGTTACTTGAGGTCAATAAGTTACGGGTTAGGTTAGCTAACCCAATTAAAAGCGGGATTAATTTACATGGGCAATACAAAATTTCTATTAACAATTTTTTGCTATCTCAATTAAAAGCGCAAAAAGAGGGTCGTTTCTGGTACGCCAGCGGCGCTCCTGTTCAATCTCGTCAAGAAAGGATAGGCGATTTAAAATTAAAAACAGAGTTGACAGGCCAGGTGAACCTTAAAACAGGCGTATTTAAGCTTCAACAAGAATACGCTAACGAGTGTTGGGGCGAAGAACTTTATCTTCGGCCCGATCATCTGGCAGTTACAGAGATTGTAGAGGCTTTGTGGGAGAAGGGGGTTGAGATTAAATCAGTGGTTGAATCCCCGGCGCGTATGGGTGAAGTGCATGATGAGGCGCAACTATGGGATCGTTATTGGGAGATAAACGGACGATTTTATATCTCTGACCAATTGAGGCATATAGAAGTTCACGTAATTGTCTATGGTCGAGAAAACCAAGCTAAACCTACGGCTCAAGAATATTTGCGTTGGAGGCTGTACCTGCGGAGCGACCTGCCGGTAGATGATGAGAAGTTTGAAAAGCATCTAAGAATACTTCACGATAAACTGCGGCAAAAGGTAGAACAGCGTTTGGAAAGCATCAGGCCGAGACAAAGTAAAGCGGCCTAAAGCTTCAACCAAGGAGTCGCAAACAAGATTTTAACAATAGAGTTGTTCCTGAATAAAATTGAGCGTGGAGGGAAACCTATGGCCGATTTACAATGCGCGGTTAAAAATCCTGGATGTAAAGGGGCGGCCAAGTATGTGTGCCATCATTGTGGAAAACCAATTTGTGAGCGATGTGATAAAGAAATTGTTGATAACCAATTTGCGCCTATCTCCTGGTACAGGTCTTTTCCTAAAGCGCATCATTGTCCTAAATGCTTTCATCATAATACCAAAACCGGCAAACCCATCTTGAGAGTGACAAAATCAAAGATTCGCAAATACCTCCGTAAATTCTCTTTTTGAATTTGCCCCGTAAATCGACTATGGAAACCAAAGCGCAAAACTTACTCCCCCTGCTCATAGAGATCTATCCTGATAAATTAAGCCAGGGCGATAATCAGATCACTGTAACCCTGCTAAATCAATCGCAGCATATTTATCATAACCTGGTTATCCACTTGGCAAGCGATAATCTTTTTTTAGACTCTCCCTCAACCCTGCTAGTTGCTTCTCTTGAAGTAGGTGAGAGAATAAGTAGCTTGATTGACCTGACCGCATCACATATCGGATCTGCCGTTTTTGAAATTCGATGTAGTTGGAAACAGCAGGGTAAGATTCACGATTATGTTACTTCTTTTCGCTTTAACATTAACGAAAGTGAGTCTGAGATACAAAAGCCCCCTACAAAAGCAAATTATAGATCTTCCTATTTGAGAGATTACTACTTAGACGCCTTACCAAAGTGGCAGAAGTTACTTCTGCAAAAAAAAGCTGCGCTCCATCACCTTGAGGAGCAAGCGGCTAAATGGGGGGCAAAATGGAAAGCTCCCGTTGAAGTGATTAATCAGATTGACGCTCTGGAAGCCGAGATTTCAGAGTTATTTGAGAAGATAGAAGAAGGAGAAATATATCTTAAGCAGAATTAAAGTACAATAGTATTGTTGATTAAGTGACGAATGCCTCACCCCCTAAAAACCGAATAGTTCCATCTCTTAGGTAGAAATATGCTGCTATAAATGATTGAAACAAAAGAAATAGTAGAATCAGCTGCCAGATCAATCGCCAGCTTATTTCATAAAACCCCTTAACTAAAACTGTGAAAGGAGGTAGGGGGGGATAAAGTGGGGGTGGTGGAGGGGGCGGCCCTAACGTCGCAGCAACATAATGGCTATTCGGCGGAGAGGCTGGTTCGAGCTTTAAAGAAGGGTTGGGGGGAGTGGTTATCATTTTATAAAGTTGAATGATTTTTTTCCAATTCTTTCTTATATTTTGTGTTAAAAAACCTACTATACCGGCAAAAATAATACCCACAAAGGATTTTTGAGTTATTTCTTGTTGTAATCCAACTATTAAGATCACCCCTAAAGCGAACAGAAAAATAATCTGAATCATTAACTGTCCAAGGATAGTAATACAGCCCTGGAGTAGCACTTGAAGCGGTGATTGATCAGGATCAGTGCCAACGCTTTTGTTACGAGAATCAGGTATGGGTTTAAGGGCCGGCTTGGGAACATTTATAAACATTCTTTTATGTGTTTTGTCCACTGTATTCCAACTTGCAACAAGCAGGCCGGAGAGCCACCCTACCAGCGTAGTTAACCCAAAACCGAAGAAAAAAAGTTGTGTATCGTTCATATCCGTATCTCCTGGCAATTAAATATTTTTAACAAAACCCCCTTGACAGAGACACGAAATCCATGCTATGATAGAACAAAAGTTCTATTGTGGCATGAGGTGAGTCGTGCGAAAATTTTTTTGAGTTTTTATCAACCTTTGATTGGCTTACTCCCGCTATAGGTTTTCTTGAAGACGCAATTAATGATCCGACACTTTTTCAATCTAACAGTTGGACATTTTTTGTTCCTTATGATCAATCTTTAGAGGCTGGCTGGAATGCCTTTGGTATTGAAGATCTTATGGAGCGGTATGGTATTAAGACATGGGGAGGGCAGATTACAGGTGGTGAATTCTTTTTCAGTGTGAAACTGGAACAGGCACAATGGGCGGAATATCTTCTTAATCAAAGAGGGGTTCCGATAGCCCCATTTTCACAAGGCGCACCTCCTCCAAAATACAGGTCTCGTAAAAGTAGTTCGGATTCTCTCTTAGATAAACATTTGGATAGCGATACCCCGCCCTTCTTTCTTTTTTGATAACCCGCCTTAAATTACTGTATATAGTATAGAACTCAAATGAGACTACTGTATATAGTGCTTTTAATTATCAGTATAGCACAAAATAATGCCAATAACATTGCATTTTGATTTCAGTTTTTATTCGATTTGCAATAATTTAGGAGAAACTAAAAAAGAGGGCCTACCTAAACGACACCTACCCCACTGCAATCCCTAACCCTAACAACACACCCCAGACCAAATAGGCCACCCCAAAGGTGGCCCACAGCGACCAGCCGGCCCGGAAGGCCAGGAAAGCGGTCAACAACCACAAGAACACGGGGATCAGCCCTACAAACAGAGTGCGGGAAAAGCCGGCCAGGTCGGCCGGATCGTCGCCGGTCGAGCCGGCGACAATCCACAAGGCCAGGGGAATATTGATCGGGGTGACGGCGATGATGGCCGCCAGCAGGCGCGATTTGTCGCGCAAAACGGTGATGAGCAAAATGATGGCGATAGAAGCCAGGGTGGGCAGCAACTTCTGCCAATTCATCTCAACCTCTATAGCTAATCTCAGTGGATCCAATTTTTGACCGTAGCAAAGGCATCCCCATGCCTTTGCGGACGGCATAGGGATGCCGTCCTACAGAAATTTGGATCTACTGAATCTGGACAAGCCGGAGCCAAACAGGGTAGAAACGGTCCACAGATGCGCACAGATGCGCACAGATAAAAATAAAAATTAAAAGAGTGTGTGTATCCGTGTCTATCTGTGGACCCTATTTTCTTGCCCAGTGTACGAATACTCGATAGCTAAGTGATTGCCCAAAAATAAGTTCCCCCAAGTTCCTACGAGTTCCCAGGGAACTAAGGGGACTCTATCTCACATTTCCCACGTCACATCGCCGTACAATTCGGCCGGGTGAGGCCGTTGTAAGAACGCCTCAAACGCCGGCCGCTCGTCGCCCAGGCGGAAGGAGGGGCCGTGGCCGGGAAAACAGACGGTGTCATCGGGCCAGCGAAAGACAACATTCTGCATCGTCTCCAACGTCATTTTGAAATAATAAGGCGCCCAGGTGCGCCCAGGGCCGCCCTGAAAAATCGTGTCACCCACAATCACCCGCTGGTCCGGCAGCATCAAGCTGACCATGCCGGGGGTGTGGCCGGGGGTATGGATAACCCGCAGAGCCTGGTTGCCGACCGGAATAATATCACCATCGGCCAGCCAGATATTGGCCTCAAGATGGGCCAGCGGTGCGTCGCCGGGGTGCATCGAGACCGGCACGCCCAGCCGCGTCTTCATCTCATCCAGCGCGTCCACGTGGTCCAGGTGGCCGTGCGTCACCACAATGCCCGCCGGAGTGGAGTCGGCCAACAGCTCCAATAGCGTGTCCGGTTCCGCGCCGGGGTCAATCAGCAGGCTCTGCCGGGTTTCGGGGCAAATCACGGCATAACTATTCATCGGCCAGGGGCCAACACTGGCAGATTTAAGAATTAGGGCATCCGTCATAAGCACCTCCTCGTATCGAAACCTGTTACCTGGCAACCTTGCTACTCTGAAAACAAAACGACCGCCTTCGGTATGAAGACGGTCGGTGTGGCGGGGAGGGTGGGATTCGAACCCACGGTCGAGTGTTACCCCGACAACCACTTAGCAGGCGGCCCCAATCGTCCTCTCTGGCACCTCCCCGTTTTGGTTGAAGATAGTGGATAGAGGATAGAAGATAGACAAAAAGCTATCTTCTATCCTCTATCTTCCATCTTCTATCTACTGAACCAGCGGAGGGAGAGGGATTCGAACCCCCGGAGACCTTGCAGCCTCAATGGTTTTCAAGACCACCGCAATCGACCGCTCTGCCATCCCTCCAAACAGTGACAGGCTCTATTTTAGCAGAGGAATACCCGAAAGTCAATTGAGAATTGCAGGCGCGTATGGTAGAATGATACCATACCAAGCTGAACCCGGAGGAACTGATGACTGACGCTGCTCCTGCCCCCCGCCACTCATTGGCGCTGCAAAAGCAATCTGCCGACCCCGACCGGCAGCCCCTGGAACTGTATCATCTTTCTCATGATCTGCGCGGCCCGCTAAACTCGATTCTGGGCTTTGCCGAACTGCTGCTGGAAGAAATCGAAGGCCCGCTGAACGAAATCCAGCAGGCTGATATTACCGCCATTTACCAGAGCGCCCAAAATTTGCTCCATCTCATCAATACAGCGGTGGACTTGAGCAAGCTGGAAGCCAACCGCCTCAATTTTGATTTCAAAGCGGTTGACTTGAACGAGGCGGTTAACGCCGTCTGGCCGGCGCTGTCCAAAGTCAAGCCTGAGCCAATCGAACTAAACCTTACCCTGCCGCCAGACTTGCCGCTGCTCTGGGCCGACCGTGACCGGCTGGAGCAAATGTTAAAAAATTTGCTCAGGATAGCCTTCAAGTTAGCCAAAAAAAGCGCTATCGTTCTGTCAGCCGAGGAGAGCGGCCCCCAAATAATCCTGAGCCTGGAAATCGGCCGGGTTGAGTTGTCTCAGGCGGAAGTCGCCGGACTGTTTGAACTGGGAGTCAAAGTTGACCCTTCCGGGCGGATTGAAATCGGTCCGGGTGGATTGGAACTCCCTCTGGCCCGTTACCTGGCCGAGCGGCAGCAGGGCCGGGCCTGGGCCGAACCTGACCAGGACAACGGCCTGATAATTTATATCACCCTGCCATTGGCTGATTAGTTTTAGGCAGTTTGCAGCTTCAAGTTGCCCAAAATCATGACGCATCACGTTTTACGTTTTACAAATTCTATTTTTATGTAGAGTGTAGTACAATATAACTGAGGAAGACCTTGTTATAACGTGTTACCCCAAAGCAAA
The DNA here is from genome assembly GCA_015075405.1 of Anaerolineales bacterium. Taxonomy (GTDB): domain Bacteria; phylum Chloroflexota; class Anaerolineae; order 4572-78; family J111; genus DSQQ01. The sequence goes on along the minus strand of JABTUK010000001.1, from coordinate 592,822 downwards.
TACTTTCCCCTATTTGAATACCTGCGGCAGCAGCCCGACGCCGTGCCGCTGGAATTAAGTTTTGCTGAGGTCGAAGCAATTGTCGGCCAGCCTTTGCCCTCTACGGCCTCGCTGACCCGGGCCTGGTGGGCCAACAGCCGCACCGCCCAGGGGCGCGCCTGGCAGGAAGCCGGCTGGCTGGTTGACGATGTAGACTTTGAGCAAAAAGTAGTCGTTTTCCGCCCCGCCCGCATCACTTATCGCGTTACCCCCGTGCGCAAATTTAAAGGCTGGACCGGCGAGCAAATCAAAACCCTGCGCGAATTTACCGGCTGGTCGCAGCAAGAGTTGGCCGACCGGCTGGCTGTGCGCCAGCAAACCATCAGCGATTGGGAAGTGGGCCACCATACCGCCCGCCGCTCCATGAGCAAGATGCTGCAAATGATCGCCGAAGAGGTGGGTTTCCCTTACCAAACCGACTCTCCTAACCCGGAGGATTAGAAACAACTAAACCTCACCGGTATGTTGCCTCAAAATAGGACTTGACAATTACACGATAACGTGTTAAAATTCTTTGAAAGCTGAGCGAGTTGGAGACTCGCTTTTATTTTATCCGAGTATACACGTATTCGTGTTATCTGGCAAAAGGAGACCCCCCATGAGGAAACGCTACGAATTGGCCGAACTGATCAAACGCTGGGAACGCAGCGATATAACCCCGGAACAGGCCATTGGCCAGGCTTTGTTGTGGTTGGTCGCTTTGGCCGAGCGAGTCGCCAAGCTGGAAGCCAATCAACGCAAAGACCAGCCGCCCCGGCCTAATTAGCCTTATATTTAAAATTGCCGGGTTGCATCTTTTTCCATTTACCAGTAAAGTTTTAGCAGCAATCATGCTCTCCTCGTCACTTAACCCAAAGGGAGACACAGCTTGTCGCAACCCGGTTATCCATTGCTTGAACAAACCCGCAAATCCCCTGGCGCGTTGGAAATAGCGGTCCTGGTGCTACTGGCGCTGGTGAGCCTGGTGGGGCTGAGTGGCATCTTCCTATCTTTTATTCCCAACGTTGATACCGGCCAAATGAATCTTTCGATGGCCCCGGCCTGTTTGGGTATAATGGTAGCCAGCCTTTCCAGCATGGCTATGATCTGGTTTCGTCCCAAACCGAAACCGGCCTCGGCCTGGCTGGCGATGGGCCTGGTGCTGTGGTTTGTGGGGGTCAACATTCTCGGTTGGGGTGGTTTTGCCGCTTTGACTCCTAACGAACAATCTATGGTGACCAACCTGGGCTTTACCCTGGGCTTGTGCTTTGTGCCGGGCGGCTTCCTGGCTCTGCTGGGTCTGGCGCTGTATGGCTACGATTACCGGCAGGCGCGCCAGAGTCGAGTCCAGGCTCATCAGGCAGTGGCAGTTGAATCAGGCTGGACAGGTAAACTTCAACGGGCGGCGGAGTATCGCCGGCACATCATCGAATTGATCCGGCAGAACCAGCCTTCGGCCTGGGTCGAACAGTTGACCCCGATCCCGGTCCGGCTGGAACAGTGGGAAACTCGCTTGCGCCGGTTGGTGGGTAAACTCAACAGCCTGGAAGCCAACAGCATCCTCCAGCGCGACCGGCGTGACGTGCCGGCAGCCATTACTCGCCTACAGCGGCAACTGGAAACGGAAACCCATCCCCAGCTGCGCGCCCAACTGACTGAAACGCTCGGCGACCTCCAGACCCAGCAGCGCCAGTTGGATGTCCTGGCTTCATTGATGCGCCGGATTGAACTGGAAATCGAGGAGACGCTGGCCGAAATCGGCACGATTTATTCGCAGTTGCAGTTGCTGGGCGCTAAAGAAGTTGACAGCAGCCGGGCTAAACGGCTCTCCCATGATGTTGAAGAACAGGCCATGCGGTTGAGTGATCTGCTGACGGCGATGGATGAGGTTTATCAGGACAACCAGTCCACCTAGCCGGATGACTGTAACGAATTACTTGCTCAGTCGTCCGGAGAGAGCTTGGCCTAAAATTGTCTGGCGCAGCAACTCCGCTCGCCTGACGTTGGTTTCGATAACAGTTTCAAGCCGCTCGACTGCGGCGAAGCGTTGCGCCACTGCGGCTACAATCCGTGCTTGTTCGGCCAGGGGTGGTATAGGCACGGCCTCTTGAATAACCGCCGCCATCCTGACGTTCCCTTGACCTACATTGCCGGTTTCATACTGGAAGAAGCGATTTTGAAAATAATTCCCTTGCAGCGCCAGTAAAAAAAAGTGAGGGTTGAGTGGCGGCTGAAGGCGCAGTCGAGCTACTCGCTGATTTAACAGCAAATCTTTCTCCTGTTGGACTATGGCGACAAAACCATAATCGCGCTTGCGGCGCGTGCCGGTTAAACTGATCAGCAGGTCGCCCGGCTGGAGCCGGTACTTTTCCTTGATGCGCTTCTCAACCTGGTTGATAAAAGTGGGCCTCTCCGCCAGATTCAAGCGGCCACGTTCCACATTCGCAATCTTGACAATTTGTAAGCCGCTGGCGCTGAAATCGCGGCTTTTGAAGGCGTAGCCGCCCAGGGCGTTGGAGATAGCCGCCAATCTGGCCCAAGTCCAACCCTGGGGCAGCGGGGGTAAATGCGGGAGTGGTTCAACCAGGGCCACTTGAGAGCTGTGCTCCCCCCAGAGACGGCCCAGCAAAGCAGTGGCGGGTTCATCTGCCGGGTCTTGAGCCACCAGCCGGCCGCTTACGGCGGCCTCCAGTACAGCCGCACGGTAATCCTGTAGCCTCCCCTGCGCTCGCCGCAGCGCCGCCATCCCGGTGTCAATCCGGTGGCAGTAATGTTCAATCAGCGCCACAAGCCGCTGCTGCTCGCCCAGGGGTGGAACCGGCAGCCGGAGTTGAGCCAGGGCGTCATAACGGAGATTGTTGATATTGACCCCTGCCGCCGCAGCCTGGATGAGCCGGCGGTAATTATCAGAGCAAAAAAAATATCCGCCCCACTTCGGCTCAAAACCCGCTTTAAACCTGACCACCGCGCAGAAAGCGCCACAAGCTCCTTGCCATAGCTCATCCAACTGGGCCGCTTTGCCCACCAGTTCCCGGCTGCCGCTGGACATACAAACCACTACATCGCCGGGCTGCAAAAGCTGCTCCGCTTTAACGTCCTTCTCCGGCACAAAGACCAGGTTTTGCCCCAAAACTAAGCCTTCCTCCTGAATATTGGCCGCCCGCAGAATGGGAATATAGCCCGGCTGGGGCTTGTCGCGGGCCTTGTCTTTCTGGTAGACAACGCCACGAATGAGTTGAGCCAATTCGCTCAGGGGAGCCTGGCTCCAGCCTGAGGGGAGGGCTGAAGCTGGGACTGCAAAAATTTGCCAGTTATTGGACTTGGTCATTAATGTTGGATTAATGTTAGCTTAAGCTGTAACTTTTATAGTGGGGCTACTATCATACCCATTTTAATAAGTGTTGGCTAATAGCAGAAAAGGAGGTTGATGCATGCAAAAGAAGTTTATCCTGGTTTCTTTATTAGCATCTATGGCTTTGATAGCCATGGTCGCCGTCTCGCTGACGGTGTTTGCCCTGGCGGTTGCTCCGGCAGCAGCGCAAAGCGAGGAGGCGGTTACCATTGAAGCTGCCCCGGTTCAGGTTGAGCCGGTGGTAATCGAGCAAGTCAAGTATGAGGGCTACTCGGGGCAGGGCTGCTCTCATTCCGTCAAAATGCAGATGACTCAGCAGGATGCGCCCAAAGCCCCTGAAGATCAACTGCTCACCCAGGCTCTTCGTTAGCCTGAACTTTTAAAATTGCTTGCTAAAAACCCCGTTAATTCAACGGGGTTTTTCTTTATAATCCGATAACCCTACCCCAAATCGTGAGTCCGCCGAGCGTTGAAACGCCCGGCTAATACAGGTGCAAGCCCGCTGAAGCAGGCTAAAAGTACCGCTTTGAGCCGGTTTTGAACCGGCTTTCATGTAGCCGGGGGCCGAAAGCCCCCGGCGGATGCCACGGTTTAACGCGGCGCGGCCCTTGCAACCCTGCAACCTTGCTACTCTGTCCACCCTCACGGGGTGTCTTTGCGGCGTCAGCAACCAGGCTCGCTGTGATTGCCACAGCAGCTTGAGCCGGTGCGGAGTTTGCGCCAGTTGTTCCGCAAAAAAAGATAAAGTTTTCGGCCCAGGGGCATGGGCTGGCGTAGATTTTCCAGCGTTTCACTGGGCGTCCCGTGACGATGGTCAGCGCACATTGAGTTTTCCTTTCTGATTTTAGATTGTAACTGCTCAGCCCTCATGATCCACTGGGTATAGTTAAATGAGCAGTTTGCCGGCAGTGCCCGGCGGAATTTCCAAATATTGCAGCGCCAGTTGGCGCAAGTGCAGGGCCAGCGCTTCGGGGTCCTGGTCGGCCACGGAAATATAGCCGCCGGCCATGTTACTGTGTCCTCCGGCAGAACCTTGACTCCCCACAATGTCACGCACCAACTGCCCCGCGCCGCGTTGTTTGCGGGTGCGGACGGCCAGAATCAAATTATCTTTGTGGACGCCCATACAAATTACCCAGCGCGTCCCTTTCAGCCGCAAGAGCAGGTCAGCCATTTCCGCGGCCAGGTCGGGGTAGGCCATAGCCCCCACGTAAGAGATAACCACGCCGTTGTAGACCCGCGCGGCCCGTAGAGCCGCGTCGAAGCTTTTAAAGTACTCTGCCGGAACTTGCGCCCGCTCAATCTGGACCAGCGCCTCCACATCAACCCGAGTCTGCAAAAAGAAATAAGCCGACACATCAGCCGGGCTGATGCCTCGTCCTAACCCCATAGTGTCGGTTTTGATGCCGTAAAACAAGGCAGTTGCCAGGGACGGCGGGAGATCGAGATTGGCGGCTTGAAGATACTCGGTGACTATGGTTGAGGTAGCGCCTACCTCAGGCCGGACATCACTATAACGGGCCGGGGTTATGCTTTCGCGCCTGGGGTGATGGTCAATCACAATAGCGGCGGGGGCGGAAGGGGGCAGGGCATTATTGCCGGTGCCGGGTTGGGTGTCCACCAGGGCGACTGGCCAGGCCTGGTTCAAGTCCGGGGTGGTCAAGAGGCGCAGTGGCTGGCCCAGGTAGCGTACCAGCGCCTTATTTTCGGCCCGGCCAATGATACCCTTGTAGGCAATGGGTGCTTTCAACTTCAAAAGCGCAACCAGGAGATGTTGTAAACCAACGGCGCTGGCAATGGCATCCGGGTCAGGATCGTTGTGGGGCAGAATCAGCACGGCGTCTGAGTTTTCAATAACCTTGAGCAACAACTCCAATCGTTCTTGCGCCGCTGACATAATCCCTCTGGAGATTGATCCAATAAGCCGAAAACCGGATGGGCTAATTTTACTCTTGCCACAGCCTTTATTTTGTGCGATACTGAAATGAACGGCTACCTTTGTGCCCATAAATTACACACTTCCGGCAGCAATGTCAAGCTCTATACATTTTTACATTGAAAGAATTGTCGCTCTTGGGCCAATTTACGATTTATCCTTATTCTCATAGGACGGTTAAAGACGTTAGCTCAATCCAATCGTAAATCTAAAATCGTAAATCGCAAATCGTTTAGTACCTTTTTCTGAACCTGGTTAGAAAATTTGCAAGGTTTTTGCAACAGCCAGGGCGTATAATAGCGATAGAGTAAGAGATAAGGCAACTCCAAGAAGATGAAATGTGATGCGTGATGCGTGAGGATTTCAGGTAAAAAATTTTCACGCATCACGTATCAGTTAAACGAATGGACCCACTTCAAACCCGGAGATAAGTTATGTACGTGAAATTTTGGGGCACGCGCGGCTCAATTCCCACCTCGTTACCGGCTGAGGCCATCAAACAGAAAATTCGCCAGGCTTTGGTTGGGGCTGCCGGGCTGAATCTGGCCGATGAAGCGGTGCTGGCGCGTTATCTGGAACGGCTGCCCTTTCATATCTGGGGTACCGCCGGCGGCAATACCCCCTGCCTCGAAGTGCGCGCCGGCAACCAACTCCTGATCCTCGACGCCGGTTCCGGCTTGCGCTTGTTGGGGCTGGAGCTGATGTCAAAAGGCCGGCAGCAGGCCGATATTCTGATTACTCATACCCATTGGGATCACATTCACGGCTTTCCATTTTTCCGGCCGGCCTTTGTGCCCGGCAACCAATTTACCTTCCACAGCCCCTTTCCCGATCTGGCCGACCGCCTGGCCCGGCAGCAGCAGCCCGATTTCTTCCCCGTGCCGGTTAGCTACATGAGCGCCAGCATGACTTTCAATACGCTGGCTGAAAACCAGTGGTACCAGCTTGGAGCCTTCAGAGTCTATCCTATGCGCCTGGTCCATCCGGGTTTAACTTATGGCTACCGCATCGAAGCGGGCAATTCCAGCCTGGTCTGGGCCACCGACTCGGAATATAAACAGGTAGACCGGGCCAGCACCGAAAATTATGTTCAATTTTTCAAAAACGCCGATTTACTGGTTTTTGACGCCCAATATACCTTGAGCGAAGTGCTGGACAAGGCGGATTGGGGCCACAGCAGCGCTTTAATGGGCGCTGAATTTGCCCACCGCGCCGGAGTAAAACGATTAGCCCTGGCCCACCACGACCCCACCAGCTCCGATGAAAAAATCTGGGCCGACCGCGAACAGGCCGAAGCCTATCTGCGCCGCCGGCAAAACCATCAGCCGGGCTGCGAGGTGCTGGTGGCTTATGATGGCTTGAGTTTGGAGATATAAAAAATAAGAAATAAGAAGTTAGAAATTAGAAGATTATAAGCCTTATCTCTTTTTTATTTCTTATTTCTTTTTTCTCATTTCTTTTTCTTACCCTGATGACACCTAGCACGTCTTACACCCCCGAACAGAATATGACCCTCGAACGCCTGAAGAGTTTGTATGAACTCATCCGGCGCATGAACTCGGTTTACGATTTGTCCGACTTACTGGAATTTGTGGTCGAGCGGGCGCTTTATCTAACCGGCGGGCGGCGCGGCCTGTTACTCCTGAGCGATGATTACGAGCGCAAATTGACCCACATTGCTGTAAGCCAGGGCGAAGCCTTGAACCAGCATGATCTGGAACAGACGCTTAGTTTTGTCAGCACCACCGTAATCAAGGATGTTTTGGATTGGGGCGAACCACGCCTGATTGCCGACCTGCAAACCGACCAGCGCTACGAAGGCGCGGCCAGCAAAGCCACCCTTACCTTCAAAAAAGTGCGCTCCGTCCTGGCCGTGCCCCTTAAAATCGAAACCCAACTGGTTGGGCTGATTTACATTGACCATCCCCGCCAGAGCATTTTTGGACAGGGCGATTTGGATTTTTTGAGCGCCTTTGCCAGCCAGGCCGCCATGGCCATTTACCGGGCGCAGCAGCATCAGCGCCAGGTGGATGAATTGACCCTGCTGAACGAGTTGAGCCGCAGCGTAGTTCAGGTGCTTGACCTGGACGAGGTTTTGACTCGCATTGTCACCGAAGCTATCCGCATGCTCCACATCGAAACCGGCTCGGTGCTGCTGTTGGATGAGGCCACTCAGGAGTTGTTTTTTGCTACCTCGATTTCCAACGGACAGCGGCTAAAAATCCCTACCCGGCTGCGGCGCGACCAAGGTATTGCCGGCTGGGTAGTGACCCACCAAGAACCTGCCTGTATTAGCCAGGTAGCCCAAGACCCCCGCTGGTTCGGCGAAGTCGAAACCGGTTTTGCCACCCGGTCGCTTTTGTGCGTCCCTTTGCAAATAGATGGCCGGGTTCTGGGCGTGTTGCAGGCCCTCAACAAAAAGAGTCCCGATGGCTTTAACCAGGGCGATATTGCCCGTCTGTCGGCTTTTGCCGTCTCGGCCACCATTGCCCTTGAAAACGCCCGTTTGTTCCGCGAGGCCAGCCAGGCTCGCCAACTGCGCGCCCTGAATGAACTGGCCCTGGCCCTCAGCAGCACCCTTGATTTGCAGACCATTCTCAACACCGGGTTGGAAAAATCATTGTTGATGCTGGAGGCAAAAATAGGGGCCATTGGCTTGCGCGATGATTGGAGCCAGCCGGAAATACACTCGATCCAGATCAACCGTGGTCTGGCCGAAGAGTCGGAGTTGGCTAAGCGGCAGACCCGTCTGTTGGATGCGCTGTTGGCTCTGGCCTTAAACAGCCCTGGCGATAAAGTCTTGACTCTTGACCAGACCGAAGTTCAGCCGTACCTCGTTCAGTTCAACCTGGCTGCGATTAATATCGGCGCGGTGGCGCTGGTCCCTATTCTCATTAGCGGCCAGGTCAGCGGGGCATTGGCCGTAATTTGCGCCGCGCCCGATGTTTATCGGGAGGAAGAGATTAGTTTACTGGCCAGTATCGCCCGCTTTATCGGCCTGTCGGTCCAAAATTCCATCCATTACACTCAGGTAGGGGCGCAGGCCACTCAGCTTACCTACCTCAACGAGGTTGGCAGCGCCTTGACCCGCAGCCTCGACCTGGGCCACGTGCTCAAGCTGATCATTGCCGGGGTCAATACCCTGTTGGAAACGGAACGGGCCTCCGTTTTTCTGATTGATACGGAAACCAACGAATTGGTGCTGCGTTACAGCACCGACGGCGAAGCCAATATCCGCCTGCCGGCCCCCTGGCAGGGTATCGCCGGCTGGGTGGCCACCCACGACCAACCGGCCCTGGTCAATGATACGCTCAGCGACCCGCGTTATTTGCGCCAGGTAGCCAAAGAGATTGGCTACGAGGCCCATTCGATCCTGTGTGTGCCGCTCAAAGTCGAGGGCCAGGTCATCGGAGTCATCGAAGTTTTGAACAAAACCGGCGGGCAGCAGTTCAATCATTATCATCAGGTATTGCTAACTGAGTTGACCAAATGGGCAGCCATTGCTGTGCACAACGCCCGCCTGTTTGACGAGCGCGGACAAGCCTACCAGCGCCTGGCTGCCGAACAGCAGCGCCGCGTGGCCGCCGAAACACGCGGGGCCATGGCCGCCATCATCCTGGATATGGCGCACACGATGAACAATGTTATCGGGGCTATTCGAGTCTGGGCTATGCGGATGGAGTGGGCAGTCCAGACCAATCCGCAGGTGGCGCTGGTCAAATATAAAGATGATCTGCATCATATCCGGCAGAACGCCGAAGAAGCCATCCGGCTCATCAGCACCATGACCGACCCGCTGGAAGAAGCGGCCCTGGCCCCCACCGATGCGCATGACTGCCTGGATAAAGCCGTGCAAAGCTGCTGGTGGCCCGAAAATGTGCAGTTACGCCGGGCTTACGGGCCGGATGTGCCCCTGGTGCGGGCCAACGCCAAACGCCTGGAAGCCGTTTTTCACAACCTGCTTTCCAACGCTATCCAGATTTTGGCCCACCGGGGCGGGGCCATTCTTGTAAGCACGACCGTCACCGCCGCCGGAGAAGCTCAAATCATCATCGCCGATGACGGCCCCGGTATTCCGCCCGAACTGCAAGACCGGGTGTTCAATCCAGGGGTCTCCGGCAAAGAAGGCGGATTGGGGCTGGGCCTGTGGCTGGTTGAAACATTTATTCATCAATTCGACGGAACCATTAACTTTACCACTTCCCCCGAAAAGGGAACGGCTTTTACGATTACCTTAAAGTCAATGATACGTGATGCGTGATACGCGAGATTTTCACGCATCACGCATCAGGTATCACGGAGAAATACTATGACTACTCACCCCTCCCATATCCTTGTTGTTGAAGACCGGGCCGATTGGCAGGATATTATCTGCCGGGCTATTGTCGAAAAAGGTCATGTGGCTCATCCGGCAACCTCGTACCAGGAAGCCGTAGCCGGGCTGACCGCTCATAAATTTGACTTGGCCGTGGTTGACCCGGTGCTGGATGCCGGAAATCGTTTTAACCGTGACGGCCTGAGCGTTATCCAAAAGATTGGCGAATTTCAACCCGGCCTGCCGATTATGGTGATTACCGGCTCGCTCACCCACGATTTGAAGGCCAGTTTGCAGCATCTTTATCCCGGTGCGCCGGTTTTGTTCAAAGAAAGCTGGAACGCCGGTGAGTTTAGCTATCTGGTGGACCAGTTGATGGGTTTGAATGAAACGGCTGAGGCTGTTGGCGCTGAACCCGCCGAGACTGCGGCTGAGGCCGGGTCGGAGTTATCACCGCAGCCAAATTGGAGCGTAGGCCGCCCGCGCGTGCTGCTGGTTGAAAACCGTGAGGATTGGCAGCAAATTGTGACGGCGGTTCTGGAACAGGCCGGCTGCTTCTGGCGGGTAGCTCGCAATGCCGAGGAAGCGCTGCGTGAGATGGAACAGGAAAGTTTTCACCTGATTATTTTAGACTTGAAGCTGCAACAAAACGTGCTGCCGCTCCGCTCTAACGAGGGCTGGTTGTTGCTCGATCATCTGGTGGAAACCCAGCCCAAAACCAAAATCGTGGTCATCAGCGGCAAGGCCAGTCCCGGCGATGTCGCCGACCTGTTAACCCATTATCCGATCATTACCTTTATCGAGAAACAGAGTTTTAACCCGGCGGCGCTGCAAGAGGCGCTGGCCCAGGCCGTGCAGGCCCCCGGACTGCGGATCGAGACCTTTGGCCAGTTTCGCCTGTGGCGCGACGACCAGGTGATTGATGTCTGGGAGCGGCCCCAGGCCGAGACGGTGCTGAAACTGCTTTTAATCCGCCGGGCGCGAGGCGGGCGGGCCGTTGCCGCCGACGAGTTGATTACTCGCCTTTGGCCTGACTGCGACGAAGAAAGTGGCCGCAAAAAATTATTACCGCTCATCAGCAACGCCCGGCACACCCTGGAACCGGATATCGAGCCGCGCGATTCGCACTTTATTTTGCGCAGCTCCAACGGCTACTTTTTTGACCTGGGCGAGGGCGTCACCTGGGATTTGCTGAGTTTTCGGGAGCATCTGCGCCAGGGCCGCCGGCTGGCCCGCGAGGAGCGCTGGGCTGAAGCGGCGGCAGAACTGGAAAAAGGCCGCGCCCTTTATCGCGGCGATTTTCTGGCCGAAGACCGCTACACCGATTGGGTGATTGACATGCGCCGCGAAATCTCCACCGATTTCTGCGATTTGCTGACCCTGCTGGCCGACGTTTACGCCGCTCAGGGGCGGTACGCTCAAGCCATTGATGCCGGGGAAACGGCGCTACGCAAAGACCCGTTGCTGGAAAGCGTCTATCGCCGCTTGATGCGTTTTCATTACTGCCGGGGCGAAAAGGGTCAGGCCCTGCGTGTCTACCGCGATTGTCTCAAGCTGTTTGAGGAGCTTTTTGGCGAAAGCCCCACCCTGGCCACCCGCGAGCTGTACCAGGCCATCGCCGGCGACCAGCCGGTGGAGTGCTTGCAAAAGGAGTGATTCATACGTCCCCTGAAGCCAAGAAATTAACCACAGAGACACAGAGGAAAATATTTAAAAGTCTCTGTGCCTCTGTGTCTCTGTGGTGAAAAAGTGTCAACCGAATTTTACGGGTTTTTGAATTATCCCTCAAAAATTAAGCGCCGCCGCGTAACCTGGCTATCGTTTGTTCCAATTTTTCTGCTGCTTTTTGCCTGCGCTCCTGTTTCTTCCTCAACACCCCTGGCTACGTCGGGAGCAGTTTTGATCTCGTCCCCCACCCCATCCTCAACTCCAACCTCATCCCGCCTTCCCAGCCCTACTTTTCTCCCCACTCTGACTGCCACTTCAACCCCAATACTGACCCCTCCCCAAACCCCAACATCTCGACCCGACCCTACCCAAACCTCACTCCCTCCGTCTCTCCCGCCGCTCCCAACTTTGACGCCTGACCCCACTCACCTCCCAACCTTCCAACCCTCCAACCTTCCAGCCCTCCAGCCCTCCAACCCTCCACCCTTCAAGCCCTCCACCAAAGCCGTCGTTCTGATCATCATTGACGGGGCGCGCTGGACAGAAACCTTTGGCGACCCCACCCGTGACCTCATCCCGCACCTGGCTAACGATCTGGCTCCTCTGGGCGCGATCAATACGGCTTTTTACAATGACGGCCAAACCCTGACCGTGCCCGGCCATGCTGCCATTGTGACCGGAACCTGGCAAGATTTACCCAACAACGGCCAGGCTCGCCCCACCGCGCCGACCATCTTTGAGTATTACCGTGCGGCGACCGCCAGCTCCGCCGATGACGCCGTGTTTGCGCATGGCTCCTTTATCGAGCCGGTGTTGACCTACAGCGCTCATCCGGCTTACGGAGCGCAGTTCGGAGCCGCCGAATTTTTTAGCGATTATCCCACCCCCCCTTATGATGATGGCATGGCGGCCAATGCCCGGCGCGCGCTGGCCGAACTCAAGCCCCACTTGCTGATGATAAGTCTGCTCGACCCGGATGAAGCCGGGCACATACGAGATTGGGCGGGGTATCGCCAGGCCATCAAACACGACGATGAAATCATTTGGCAGGTGTGGCAGCAGCTTCAAGCCGATCCCTTTTACGCCGGGCAGACCACCCTTATGGTTACCAACGATCATGGGCGCGGCTGCGGGGAAGGCTGGCCGGAGCATGGCGGTGATGATGAGTGCAATCGCCATGTAATGTTCCTGGCGGTCGGGCCGGACATCCCGCCGGGGTTGGTGATTAGCCAACGCCGCACGCTACGCGACATTGCCCCCACGATTGGCTATCTGCTGGATTTCGAGACGCCCTTTGTTGAGGGGGAGGTGATGGCTGAACTATTGACTCAGGAAAGCCCTCGTTGACAGAGCGGCGATTCGGGTGTATATCACTGGATGAAAATGAAAATGAGGCGAGGAGGCGAGGATACGAAGAGACGAAGGGCCTCCTCGCCTCAGAGCCAAAGGCCCCCTATGGGCGAGTCATCGCGTCTTTATTTTCAAAGGAGTGTTTACGAGCCTGGGCACACCACCAAGAACGAAAATCTTGACCTGACACCTGACACTTGACACTTGATACATATTTTTAGAGGAGTCGTCACGAGCTGAGGCACACCACCGATAATGAAAAGGTAGCAGGGTAGCAAGGTCGCAGGGATGTATCACCCCTGTCTACTGTCTACTGTCTACCGTCTACTATTTTCAGAGGAGACAATATGAAAATCGCCATTCTTTCCGATATTCACGACAATGTCTGGAATCTGGCTGCTGCCCTAACAGCCGTTCAGGAAGCGGAAGCGCTCATCTGCTGTGGCGACCTGTGCTCGCCGTTTATCATCGGCTTGCTGGCCGAGGGCTTTCCCGGCAAATCGATCCACATCGTCTTTGGCAACAATGATGCCGATTTGTTTCGTATCACCAACAACGCCAAAAAGTATCCCCAAGTTCACCTGCACGGCGAGTTTTTCCAGGGCGAGTTGGGCGGCCGGCGCATTGCGGTCAACCACTTCGACAACCTGGCTCAACCCATTGCTGCCTCCGGGCAGTATGATCTGGTCTGCTACGGCCACAACCATATCTACAAAATCGAGCCAGTGGGCCAGACGCTGACCATCAATCCGGGCGCGATCATGGGCTATGACCCCGGCAAAAAAAGTGATATTCCTTCAACCTTTGTCATCTACAATGCTGAAACGGGCACGGCTCAGGGCTATCAGATTGAAAGCAAAACAGGGGGACACTCAGGTGAAGTTGCGCCTTATCCCAAAAGCCGGTGAGAGTCCTGGCCCATTGGGTAAAAAAATCATTCTTCCTCGTCCAATACCGCCAGCAACTTCTCCGGCGGCAGGGGAACATTGACCCCGCGCCAAAGTTTTTGTCCGCCCGGCTCGCGGCGGGTATCCCAATAAATTTCCAGGCCATTGCCATCGGGGTCGTCAAAATAGATGGCCCAGCTTATCAGGTGATCTACCGGCGATACGGCAACGCCTGCTTGGCTGAGGGCCTGGTAAGCCAGGGCCAGTGAGCGGCGATCCGGTACCTCGAAGGCCACGTGATAAAGGCCCGTACCGTAGGGGTGCGGCTGCGGAGCGTTTGGACCCACATTTTGCAGCGCAATTTCGTGGTGAAAGTCACCGCCGCTTAGGAAGACGTACTGATCCCCCACTTGCTCAATCACTTTCAAATCAAAAAAGCGGGTGTAAAAGTCTATAGCCCGTTTGAGGTCGCTCACTTTTAAGTGGGCATGGCCGATTTTGGTTTGATACATGATTCCTCCTTGATAGCCCGAACTCGGGGCTTTCTAAATCGCACCCTTCGATACGCCTTTCACTTCGTTCAAGGCTACTCAGGATGCGATAACAAGCTAAAAATCATCCTGAGTAGCCCCGACCGCAGGGAGTGGGCGTATCGAAGCTGCGCCCTGAGCCTGTCGAAGGGGGTGATTTTTTGACTAAATCCGAATTCAGTTGATAGCAAATTCTGTAAGACAAACTTCACGCTTCGCGTATCATACAACATATACAATGCTTCGATTTTGCGCAAAATTTAAAGTTGGGCATCATGTTAGAACAAATGTGTCGAAGTTGAGGAAAAAGCATGAGCCAACCGATTAACTTACTGCATCTGGCCGACATTCACATTGGCATGGAAAATTATGGCCGGCTCGATCCGAAATCGGGCTTGAACAGCCGGGTGGTGGATTTTTTGCGCCGCTTGAGCCAGGTGATTGACCTGGCCCTGGAGCGCGAGGTGGATGTCTGCATTTTTGCCGGCGACGCTTACAAAAATCAGCGGCCTAACCCCACCTTTCAGCGCGAATTTGCCCGGCGGATCAAGCGTCTGGCCGGAGAGGGCGTGCCGGTGATTCTGCTGGTCGGCAACCACGATATGGCTACGGCGGATCGGGCTGCCAGCAGTTTGGAGATTTTTGGGGTGCTGGATACGCCCGGCGTCATTGTGGCCGACCGCGAGGAGGTCCACCAGCTTGTCTGCCGGCGCGGCCAACCGCTGCAAGTGGCCACGGTGCCTTATCCGCAGCGCAGTCGCTTGCTGGCCCGCGAGCAGTACCAAAACCTGACCCTGGATGAATTGGATATGGAGTTGAGCCGGATTTTGGGCGACAATTTGAATGATCTGGCCGCCGAGGTTAAGGAGCGCCCTGAGGTTCCGGCGGTGCTGACCGGCCATTTTTCGGTTAGCGGGGCCAGGCAGGGCAGCGAGCAGAGCGTGATGATTGGCCGGGATGTGGTGGTGATGAAAAGCCAGTTGACCGACCCGGCCTGGGATTACGTGGCCCTGGGGCACATCCACAAGCACCAGGAGTTGAACAACGGCCAGCAGCCGCCGATTGTCTACCCCGGCAGCCTGGAGCGGATTGATTTTGGCGAGGAAGGCGAGCGCAAAGGCTTTGTGATGGTCGAGTTGGAGCGGGGCTGCGCCAAGTGGGAATTTGTGCCGGTGGAGGCCCGCCCGTTTGTGACCATTCGCCTGGATGCCCGCCAGTCGGCAGAGCCAATGACCGACATTTTGGACGAGCTGGAACAACATCCGGTGGATGGGGCCATTGTGCGGGTTATCATCAAGGCCACCGAGGCCCAGGAAATTTTGCTCGACGAGAAGCCGATTCGCCAGGCGCTGCGGGGAGCCAGCTACGTCGCCAGCATTGTCCGCGATATTGACCGGGCGCAGCGCCACCGGCTGGGCGGCATCTCCGCCGAGGAACTGACGCCGCAGGAGGCGTTGGAACGTTATCTGGATTCCAAAGGGGTTTCGGAGGAACGGAAGGCTCAGTTGCTGCGCTACGCCGAGGGAATTTTTAGGGGAGAGTGAAGACAGCCCGTAATATTTACATTTCGTTAGCTGCCTGCCAAAGCTCTGGAAAGAACTCCATCACTCTACGTTTAAGCCCGTACCCCAACTCACTTTTTGGCAATGGCTCAAGTTGAAAAACTTCTGACAACCAAATCGCTTCATCGGCAAAAGGATAGTATTTTAACTGTCCTCCCGAATGTCCGTACCATTCTATCAATACGCCCTCACTATCGCGGCCAATTAAACGCCTGCCATTCACTTCCCAAGTTAAAGTTTCGGGGTTCGGCAACTGAATTGGAAACTGAAATAATTGGTACCTACCAGATTTTTTATGCCATCTCATAGTTATGAGTAAAAACGGCGAGTATCAAATGATCAACAGCCCCTTCAAGTGGGTAGGCGGCAAATCTCGCCTGAGAACCCAGATTGTAGCCTTGCTTCCTGAGCATACTTGCTATGTCGAATTATTCTCCGGCGCGGCCTGGGTGCTGTTTGCCAAGCCCCCCAGCGATGTTGAAGTTCTTAACGACATAGATCAAGAACTGGTCAACTTTTTCCGGGTGGTTAAATACAAGCCAGAAGAATTGATTAATTAGAGATTATAGTGATTTAAATTGACGGTAAGATTTTGCGGGGTAATGATGTCTCCTTGTTAAACTTAAGAGACAAGGAGACTCACATCTATGCTTCGTTACCAAAAGTTATCGAAAAATCCCCGCAAGTTTCTGGCGATGACTGCCTTTACTGTGCCAGAATTTCAAGCGTTGTTGCCTTATTTTGAAATTGAATTTAACCAGCATCTTGGCCGTTTATCGGTTGGATGGCAAAGTGCGCCAGAAACGGCGCTACCGTCCTTACAAAAACTCGGTGTTACCGACGATAGAAGACAAACTGCTGTTCATTTTGGTCTATTTGAAACAAAATTCGTTGCAGGAAGCGCACGCCACCCTGTTCGGGCTGCATCAACCGGACGCCAACCGCTGGATCCATTGTTTGCACCGGCGCCTTAACCAAGCTTTGGCCGCCTTGCTGGTCCTGCCCGCCCGCACGGCGATCAGCCTCAATTTGACGGAAGCCGAGGCCGGGCTTTACTTTCACGACGGCGCGAGCGGCCGATTGGGCGGCCGACCGATCCCACGACCCAACGGGATTATTACAGTGGTAAGAAAAACAACACACGGTCAAAATATTCTCCTGGTTCATCCCTCCGGGCGGGTGCTGCTGTTGAGCCGAACCGTGGAAGGCAAAAGCACGACAAAAGGCCGCCGATGAAGCCGCTTACACTACCCGCCGGCAGTGTCCTGGTTCAAGATAGCGGCTTTCAAGGTTTTAGCCTGGTCGGGGTGGTCATCTCCAACCTCAAAAGAAACCGCGCGGTCAAGAACTTGCCCCGGAAGATAAACGGGATAACCAACTAATTGCCCAGATTAGAGATCCGGGTGGAGCATGCCATTGGCGGCGTGAAACGCTATCGGATGGTGAAAGACAAAATCAGAAACTGGAAAGAGAATTTCCGCGACCAGGTCATGGAAACCTGCTGTGGTTTGCACAACTTCCGCTTGGACTTTAGACCCTGGTACTATGACAACCTTACAATTTAAATCACTATAATCTCTATTCTTTTGAATGGGAATTGGTCTCTCGAGCCGAGTTTGAACGCCTGGCAAATTTAGATACCTCAAAATTATCCGATATTGAACGGGCACACCGTTTTTACTATATTTTAATGGCCGGTTGGGGCGGTGAACTGAATTACCCTCGCTTTCAAACCAGCATTAGTGATGGCGGGCATGGCAACCGGCTTATTGGAGCGTTAAAATACCTGAGGCAGCGGATTGAGCCGGTTTATGAACGCTTACAAAAAGTTATTATCGAAAACTTGGATTGGAAAGCCTGTTTTGACCGTTATGACCGCCCTAACACCGTGATGTACATTGATCCCCCTTATCCTGACAACGGCTGTAATTATACTCTAAACGGGTAAGAATTGGACTTTTTTGAAAGACTGAAAGTTCCAGGCCAACAGGGTGTCCAGTTCTTCTCGATGCTCAGTGTGGGCGGTTTCAATACAAGTGGCAATGGCCTGTTTGAAAGTGGCGAAATCGGCATAATACTTGGAGTACAAACACTCTTTACGCACAAAACGCCACAAGCGTTCGATCAAGTTCAACTGAGGCGAATAGGCGGGTAAAAACAACAATTCGATCTTCAAGGAGGCGGCGTGATCCAAAACCAAAGCACACTTTTGATAACGGGCATTGTCCAAGACCAGGGTGATCGGAATGGGTCCCATAGCGTTGGGCAATGTCGGACAGCAACAAACAGACGCTTTCGGCATTGATATAGGTTTCATTAGTCACGGTCAAGACTTCTTTGGTCACAGCGTTAATGGCTCCCAAGACATTGAACCGCTTGCGACCTGCGGGCGAGGGCATAAACAAGCGGACAAAACACCAAACCAGGCCCAAGAAGACGCCGTAGACAAAGTGGGCGGCATCCATAAACAAAACCACTCGTTGTCCAGCCTGGGCTTGCTGTAGGCGCGGTTCCAACAGATTGACCCGGAAGCTTTCCTGCTCGGCCTGTTTGTCCGGATCCGTCGCTCGCCCGGGCACAAAGCCCACTTTGCGGCATTTTAGTCCTAAACGCTTCATAAAGGCTTGAACCTGGGTCGGATTGCGTTTGAGACCGGTCAGTTTTCAATTGCAGCAGGCTTCGGCGGTGCTGCGGGGTGGGTGTTCCTTAAAGTAGGCTTCCAGGGTAGTGCTGTGTTGGTTCAATTCACTGGGTTGACCCTGATACTCCAGTTCTTTGAGCCGTTCTAAGCCACCAGCTTGGTACTGATCCAAATAGGTTGTCAGGGTCGTTTTGCAGATACGGCAGAGCCGACAAATTTGGCCGGGTTTAACATCCTGACTTTTCAAGTACACCGCTTCCATTTTCTTTTGAACTTTGGGGTGAGGATGATGATACCGTTCGTATTCCAAAGCTTCGATGTCGGCTGGACTAAATTCTATCGTGATCACTTTCCGCTCCCTATCATTGGCCGATACATAGCCTTCAGACTACTTGAGGATATTATTGATCACGTCAAAAAAGTCCAGTTTTAACCCGTTTCCAGTATATCTGCACAACATGCGGAGTTGGGATGACCACTGGCAGTTAGCCGACCGCCTTCGCGCCTCAAAATGTAAGTGGATTTTATCTTCTTACGATATGCCAGAAATTCACAGCCTGTATGATGGCTGTAACATTATCTCCGTGCAATCGTTTTCGGGGATGCGGGTCAAGAAAAACGATACCAAACGGACGCTTAACAAGGAAGTGCTCATTACAAATTTCTCACCACCCCTTCAGCCATACCAAAAATTAGAGTCAGGGCAAATAGCTTTGAATTTATAACATCTATATTAACATAAAAGAGCTGTAAGCACAACGGCCTTACAGCTCTTTTTATTTCCTGTGGCTGTCTGCTGTCTGCGGTCAGCCTACTTTCGGCAGCGTAATGCCGATCTGCTTCTGGTATTTGCCCTTCTTGTCGGCATAAGAGGTGCGGCAGACTTCGTCGGCCTGAAAGAAGATCACCTGGGCAATGCCTTCGTTGGCGTAAATGCGGGCAGGCAGGGGGGTGGTGTTGGAAATTTCCAGGGTGACAAAGCCTTCCCATTCCGGCTCAAAGGGGGTCACATTGACAATGATGCCGCAGCGGGCATAGGTTGACTTGCCGACGCATAGGGTCAGAACATCACGGGGGATGCGGAAGTACTCGACGGTTTGGGCCAGGGCAAACGAGTTGGGCGGAATGGTGCAAACCTCGCCCTTGAACTCGACAAAGGAACGGTTGTCAAAATGTTTTGGGTCTACGACGGTGGTATTGACATTGGTGAAGATTTTGAACTCGTCGGCCACGCGAATATCGTAGCCATAGGAGGAGACGCCGTAGGAAATGACCCCCTCTTTCACCTGGCTTGACTCAAAGGGTTCGATCATGCCGTATTCCTGCGCCATTTTTTCAATCCAATGATCGGGTTTGATACTCATAAACTCTCCTTTTACTTTTTATTCCAGTTGATTTCGTAAACCTGGATGGCCTCGTCGTCCTTGCAATCGGTGCTGACAGTCCATTCGGCGGTATCTTCTGACTCCACCCCGGCCCCCACGACTTTGGCCTTAAACTTGGTCCCGTCAACATCCTCGTTGTCTATCCCCGTAATAAAAATATCATACCGGCCATCTTTATTGCTTTTGCCAATGTAAGGCCCTTTAAAGTCATTGTCATCCCCTTTGACTTCAATGGTAACAAACTGAACTGGCCGGTCGCTGCCTTTTTCTCTCACTTTGCCATAAACCCCAATATTCGCGCAGTCATTCTTATTTTGCTCGGTGTCTATTTCATACCGTCCTGGAGGTGTGTCCGGTTCAGGGGTATTGGTCGGTGTGGCAATGGGCGAGGTATTGACCGGGGCAGCCGTCGGGGCGGGAAGCGGGGTGTCGGTGGGCGGCGGCGGGGGTGGATTGGTGGGCGGTGGGGGGGGCGGCTGGGTTGGCAATGGGGTGTCGGTGGGAACGGGCGTGTCGGTGGGCGGCAGCGGTGTGTCGGTGGGAACGGGGGTGTCGGTGGGAATGGGGGTATCGGTGAACGTAGGCGTAATCGTCGGAGTGGGAGGAATAGGGGTATTGGTAAAGGTGGGCAGCGGCGTGCGGGTAGGCCGCGGCGTGGCAACTTGGGCCACCGGAGTATTGGTAACACAGGCCAGCGTGGTTGCTGCCAGAAGCCCCAGCACCCACAGGGGGCGCAATCGGGGAGAATAGGTTAGCGTGTTAAAAGGAAAGTGTTTGAGGATCATGGACGATTGGCATGAGGCGTAAGACTAGCAGGCTTCACCCCAGGTTTAGGCTCGGGTAAGAACTTTTGAGGAGTTATATCCGCATCCCCCGGCTGTATTTTTCTCGGTACAGTTCGATAGAGCGCGAAATTTCTGTTTTGGCTACCAGCGCCGGCTCCCAGCCGACGGGTTTGGCTCGCTTGCCTTCCAAATCTTTGTAAACCTCAAAAAAGTGGGCCACTTCTTTTAAAAAGTGTTGGGGAATATCTTTAATATCCTGATAATCGGCAAAAATGGGGTCGCGGGCCGGTACAGCCAGAACTTTGTCGTCGGGCACACCCTGGTCGAGCATTCTGAATAAGCCAATGGGCCGGGCTTCGATAATACAGCCAGGGAAGGTCGGTTCAGTGACCATCACCAGGACATCCAGCGGGTCGCCATCATCATAAAGAGTACGGGGAATAAATCCATAATCGCCCGGATAGTGGAGCGATGAAAACAACACCCGGTCCAGCTTGATGACGCCGATTTCTTTGCCGTACTCGTACTTGTTTCGTGAACCTTTGGAAATTTCAACAATCACATAAATAATATCGGGGATGCTGGGGCCTGGCTCTAATTCACGCCATAGATTAATCATTGAGATGCCTATCTTTCTTTTGAAAATAAAAGCATTGAATTCAGATAACCAAATTTAGCATGGAAAGCCCGGCCCGTCAATCCTGTCCAAATGGCATTGCGAATCACTGCGCTTAATGTTATTATAATAGTTCAAAATAGGGTAGGTCTTTATTTCAGGTAGGATCATGTCAATTAAGATTGAAAATCGTCGTCCTCCCAAAAGAACAAAAATTGTGGCAACGCTGGGGCCGGCCAGCGCTAACGAAGAGGCGCTGCGCCAAATGATTTTGGCCGGGCTGGATGTTGTCCGCATTAACTTTTCCCACAGCCAGCCAGAAACATTAGGCCCGCTGGTGGAACTGGTGCGCCGCCTGAGCGATGAGTTGAATGTACCGATTGCCATTTTGGGCGATTTGCGCGGTCCCCGCATCCGGGTGGGCGAAATGGAAAATGGCTCGATTGAACTGGTCGCCGGCCAAAAAATTGTATTAACGCCGCAGCCGGTGATCGGTACGCCCCAACAAATTTCGGTTAGCTTTTCTCAATTAGCCGGCGACGCCCGTGTGGGCAGCCTGCTACTGCTCGATGACGGCAACCTTGAACTGCAGGTGGAGGAAATCAAAGGAAACGGCGATGTGATTTGTCGGGTGCGGCAAGGCGGCCGGCTTTCTAGCCACCGGGGAATTAATTTGCCGGGGCTGCGGGTCAACCTGCCCTCGATTACCAAAAAAGATTACGCTGATGTTGATTTTGCTATTGCCCACCAGTTTGACTTTCTGGCGCTCTCTTTTGTCCAGTCGGCTAACGATGTGCGCCAGCTCAACGCTTATCTGGCCAGTGAAGGGGTCAAAATCCCCGTCATTGCCAAAATTGAAAAAAAGGGGGCGCTGGACGATATTGAGGCGATTGTGCGAGAGGCATACGGCGTTATGGTGGCGCGGGGTGATTTGGCCCTGGAGATGAGTATTCAGGATGTGCCTATTGCCCAGAAGCGAATTATTTCGGCCTGCCGCCGGGCGGCGATTCCGGTGATTACCGCCACTCAAATGCTGGAGTCGATGCTTGAATCACACAAGCCCACCCGCGCTGAAGCTACCGACGTAGCCAATGCCATTCTGGATGGCACCGATGCCTTGATGCTCTCCGGTGAAACGGCGATTGGCAAATATCCTGCTGAAACCATTGCCACCATGGCCGCGATCGCCCTGCGCACCGAGCAGGCTTGCCTGAGCGGCGAGCTGCCCTGCTGGCCCGAAGTGGACTCGCCGCGTGGGATAGATGCCAATGTTGCCTACGCCAGCCAGGTAGTGGCTCAGGCTATTGACGCCAAGGCGATTGTGATCCACACCACTACGGGGGCGACCGCCCGGCGGGTGTCATGTCACCGCCCGCTTATTCCGGTGCTGGCGCTGACCTCTCATCCGGTCAGCCGGCGGCGGCTGGCTTTAACCTGGGGCGTCGAAAGCGATCTGGTGGAGAGCATTCGTAACACCCATCATATGGTGACTCTGGCCTTTGACCACGTGCTCCACCGGGGAATTGCTGCTTCGGGTGAAACCATTGTCATTACCGCCGGCACACCTTATGGCACCGCCGGTCGAACCAACATGCTGAAGGTGGAGCAGATTATAACCCCAACTTCTGATCCAGAGGTTCATGATGATTAAAGCCGGCTTGCTGGGGCTGGTGATTGGTTTTATTTATGTGATGAGTATCACCCTCATTTCGCCTTTTTGCACCTTATGTTTTACCCCTTTGTTGGGTCTTAGTGTGGGCTACCTGGCCAATCGGTTTGACCACCCCCTCAAGTTTGAGGCCAGTCTGGGGAAGGGAGCAATTGCCGGGGCCATGACTGGCTTTGGGGCTTTGTTGGGGCAAATGCTGGCAGCAGTAGTTAATGGTATTCTGGTTACAAACTGGGAAGAATTACCTGCGCTTTTTAAGGAGTTTGGCTTTACTCAATTTCCCAATCCCGATGAGTATTGGCAAACTACCTTAATGGCTAACTCGATGTGCAGTTTGCTAAACTTGGCGCTGATTGCCGGGTTAGGAGCCGTGGGGGGCGCCATCTGGTTTCAGCGGCAGCAGCACAAAAAAGGATTTTCCACCGTATCAATCTAATCAACGGAGTGACAACATGGAGAAAATAGAAGCGGCCCGTCGAGGGGACGGTTTTATCGAATTGGAAAGCGACTCGGCGGAGCAAGTAAAACAGGCCATTCAGAAAGTCAGTACCATTACTGCCGTTGATGGCAACCGGGTTAGCTTTGAAGGTCATCGCATTGTTGAAGGCCATGGCTTTGGTCGGGATGTTAACTGCTACGATATTTACCAATGCCCTCAGGGGTACCTGCTGCATACCTACATGAACAATGGTCCTAATTGGGCTGCCGCCGGTAAAACGCTCCAGGCTATGCTCCAGGCTGCGCCCAATCTGGCTGTAGCCAAACGCGCCCACGGCGAACTTATCAAGAAAAACCTTGTTTCAATGAAACACTGAAAGACAGAGAATAGAGGATTGAGGATAGTAGATAGAGGATGAAGGAAGAACTGTTATCCATCTTCTATTTTCTTGCTTCATCGCCTCACAATACAGTTTTGACACAAATGCGGGTAACAGTATAATAAAAATTAAATCTGAGTTTGCCTCCGTAGCTCAATTGGATAGAGCATCAGTCTTCGGAACTGAGGGT
The DNA here is from genome assembly GCA_015075405.1 of Anaerolineales bacterium. Lineage (GTDB taxonomy): Bacteria > Chloroflexota > Anaerolineae > 4572-78 > J111 > DSQQ01. The sequence continues at coordinate 569,100 of JABTUK010000001.1, read as the reverse complement.
TGGGGGTTCAAATCCCTCCGGAGGTATATTTTTTAATCGAGTCAATGCCACAGAATAGCGCCGATCTAAAAGTCCAGCCTGACCAAGCTGGACTTTTTTTGAACAGGGCGACAATCCTCTGTTAATTGGGGGCGCAGGTGTTATAATTTTCAATGGGTGTCGGTTTTATAAGGGCTATTGGCCTGTCTTAAGGACAGGAGTTTTATAATGGACGACACGGAAAAAACGGAACAGCAGCTTTTGGCTGAAATTCAGCGGTTGCGCCAACAAGTCGCTCAATTGCAGGCGGCCGAAATCGAGCGAAAACTGGCCGAAACAACCCTGCGAGAAAGCGAAGAAAAATACCGCACCTTGATTGAACAATCTGATGAGGCTATTTTTTTGATTTTTGGCAACCATTTTGAAATTGTCAATCGTAAGTTTGAGGAACTTTTTGGCGTTACCGAAGCCACTGCCAACTCGCCCGATTTTGTCTTTACTAATATTGTTGCTCCCAAAAGCCGTAGGTTGGTTTTAGAGCGGGCGAGAAAGGAAAGTGAGGGTGAAAAATTATCCCCGCGTTATGAGTTTACTGCTCTGGATAAGGCCGGTCGTGAAATCGAGGTTGAGTTGTCTGTTTCGTATCCGGCCTATCGGGGTGGTTTGGCGACGCAAGGCGTTTTACGTGACATTACCGAACGTAAAAAAGCCGAGGCCGAGCGAGCGATGCTTCAGGCCCAAATGTTTCAAAGCGCCAAATTGGCTTCCGTGGGCGAATTGGCGGCCGGAGTAGCCCACGAAATTAATAACCCTATCTTTGTGATCCGTGAATACGCCGACCTGATGCTGGAGGACACCCCTTCAACCCATCCCTCACACGGTATGTTGCAAACGATTATCAATCAATCTGATCGGATTGCCGCCATCGTCCGTAATTTACTCACCTTTGCCCGGCCCGATGATACCCGTTTCACCTCTGTCCAACTGGAGCATGTGTGGCAGCTTGTTCATAATCTGATCGGGCAGTCGCTGCTAAAGCACAATATTCAACTTCAAGTTGATATTCCGGCCAATTTACCCTTCATTAAGGGTAGCAGCCAGCAGCTTCAACAAGTGTTGCTCAATTTGGTGCTTAATGCCAAAGACGCCCTTAATGAGAAGTATCCAGAAAGTAATCCAAACAAACGTATCACCATCAGCGCCCGAGTGAGCCAGGATAGCTGGCCTGTTGTTTCCGCTTCGGATGGCGGGTTACCCCGTCAGGTGGTGCATTTAACAGTGCGTGACGAAGGTACTGGTATTGCGCCTGATTATCTTGAGCAGCTTTTTACCCCTTTTTTTACCACCAAGCGGCCCAATCGAGGCACCGGGTTAGGGTTGAGCATCAGTCATAAAATCATAGAAAACCACCAGGGGCGAATTGAAGTTACCAGCGAACCGGGAGTTTTTACCGAATTTGTGGTGATCCTGCCGGTTAGCAGCGATCAAACTCCCGAAGGAGACCGAGCATGACCCCATCACCTCCAGCGCCTCCCCTCCCCACCGCTGGCCTGGAGCCGCCTACCGTTACTGTTTTGGACGACGACCCGGCTATCCGCGACCTGCTGCAAGTGCGTTTGCAGCGGTCCGGCTATAAGGTTTTTGCTGCCGGCAGTTATGAGGAATTCATTACCCTGATGACCGATTGTGATGCTGTTTTGTGCGACATCATTTTAGCGGACGGGAATGGCTTGCACGCCTTAAAATGGACCCGCCAACATTACCCCCATACCCCGGTGATAATGATGACCGGCGAACCCACCTATGAAACCGCCGCCGAAGCCATTCGCCTGGGGGCGTATGATTACCTGGCTAAACCGATTAACAAGGATGAACTGCTATCAACCCTGGCCCGCGCGGTTGAGCACCGACGGTTAGCCCTGACCAAGGCGCGACTGGAAAAGGAAAATGAATCATACCGGCTGGAGCTGGAGCAGCGGGTGGCCGAACGGACTCAGGCGCTGCGTGAATCTCAGGACTTTTTGACCAACCTGACCAACACCATGGCCGATGCCGTATTTAGTATTAAGCTGCCTGAATACAGGATTGAATACGTCAACCAGGCCGTTTATCACATTTTGGGCTATGAACCGGAAGAGTTGCTCAATCAAACCTTGCCCATTTTGTACCCGGATCAGGCCGGTTTTGAGGCTTTTGCGCAAAAACAGGCGGTTATGCGCCAGGCGGGTAAAAATCAGATGCGTCTGGAGCAGTTGCTGCGCCATAAATCGGATAAGCCGGTTTGGACCGAGATTGCAACTTCTTTTTTGGAGGAGGAAGGCCAGATTATTAGCGTAGTCCGTGATATTAGTCAGCGCAGCCTTTTATTAGGCGTGGTAGCCCATGAGTTGCGCGGCCCGCTGGCCTTACTGAAAGGTTTTTCGGAGGTGCTGCTGGAAGACATTCAAAGCATTGACCCTGATAGTTTGAGCAAATATCTGACCAGCATTAATTCAACCGTTGTCCGCATGTTTACCTTGCTCAACGAATTATTGGATGTGACCTCCATTGAATTGGGTCAAATTTCACTAAACCTGGAGTTAGTTAATTTAAGCCAACTCTTGCGGACGCAGGCCGGTGATTATACCTACATTGCCAACAAAAAGAAGATCAGGCTGCGTGAACATCTTCCGGCGGAGGATTTAATCTGCCCCTGCGACTGGATCAAAATCAGCCAGGTTATCTCTAATTTTATTGACAACGCCATCAAATATTCCGAGCCAGGGACCACCATTGAGTTGATGGGTGAGCAGCGCGGGGCCAATGTTTGGATCGGGGTTAAAGATCAGGGGCCGGGTATTAAACCGGATGAAATTCAACATCTCTTTAAAAATTTTGGTAAAATCAGCTCCCGACCCACCGGCGGCGAAAAATCAACCGGCTTGGGCCTGGCGATTTGTAAAAAAATTATTGAGGCTCATTTCGGTGCGATTGGAGTGGATGCCAGCCCTGGACAGGGCGCAACTTTTTGGTTTACCCTGCCCCTGAGTCCCCCAAAAAATCTTCCTGAAGTCCAGGTAAAGGCAAAAGCCCCAGTGAAAAAGGGGTAATCAGTGGATCCAAATTTGAGGAGCCAGCACGCCCACGTGCGGCGGTGTTCGGCACGTGGGCGTGCCCGCTTCGCGTCCTCGAAAATTGGATCTACTGGTAATAGCTAATTTTCAGGTCATAATCTGGGAGTCCAAAGCTTAGCTTTGGACTCCATCACCAAAGCAAGATCCGCTCACTACCGCCTGATCAGCGACTTGCAGGTCATCTCCGGCGGTGGTTCAATTCCCAACAACTCCAACACAGTTGGGGCCACATTGCCCAAAATACCATTAGCCAGGCGCCAGCCCGGTTTTTGCTGCGCTACATAAATAAAAGGCACTAAATTTGTAGTATGGGCAGTGTGGGGTTTGCCCGTATCATAATCCAACATCTGGTCCGAGTTGCCGTGATCGGCTGTCACCAGGGCCACCCCACCCATGCTGACCGTTGCCTCAACCACCTGCCGGACACATTCATCCACCGTTTCACAGGCGATAATGGCTTTATCCAAAAAACCGGTGTGCCCTACCATATCAGGGTTGGCAAAATTAACCAGCACAAAAGCATATTGCCCGCTTTTGATGGCTTCAACCACCTTCTCGGCAATACCAAACGCGCTCATTTCCGGCTGCAAATCGTAGGTGGCTACTTTGGGCGAGGGGACCAGGACTCTGTCTTCGCCTTCAAAGGGAACTTCACGCCCGCCGTTAAAAAAGTAAGTCACATGGGCATACTTTTCCGTTTCCGCACTGTGAAACTGCTTGTGGCCTAGCTTTGACAGCGTTTCGGCCAGACCGTTGGTGGGTTCGGGAATTTCAAAGGCAAAGGGAGGAAGCTGGTTATCATAATATTGCATAAAGGTAGTCATGAACAGGCCTTTCAGCCCGCCCCCTTGACGCTCAAAGCCGCTAAAACTTGGCTCGACCAGCGCCTGGGTCATCTGCCTGGCTCGGTCGGCCCTGAAATTGAAAAAAATGATGGCGTCATTATCTTTGATCGTCGCCACCGGTGCGCCTTGTGGGTTAACCAGAACTACCGGGATGACAAATTCATCGTTCACTCCCTCAGCGTAGGAGGACTGGATGGCCTCGGCGGCCATGGAGGCGGTCTTGCCCTGCCCGTGAACCATAGCATCGTAGCCTAATTTGACCCGCTCCCAGCGTTTGTCCCGGTCCATCGAGTAGTAGCGGCCGGCAACGGTGGCAATCTTGCCCACGCCTATTCTACTCAACTGGGCCTCCAGTTGATTCAAATATTCAGCGCCGCTGCGGGGCGGTGTATCGCGGCCATCCAGAATGGCATGGACAAAAACCTGCGTCAAGCCTTTGAGTTTAGCCATTTTTAACAAAGCATACAGGTGCTCCTGGTGGCTGTGGACACCCCCATCGGAGAGAAGCCCAATCAGATGCAGGGCGCTATGGTGGTCCAGGGCGTACTGCATGGCCTCACCCAGGGCTGCGTTACCAAAAAACTCGTCATTCTCAATCAAATCGTTGATGTAGGTCAAATCCTGGGGCACAATTCGCCCCGCGCCCAGGTTCATGTGGCCTACTTCTGAGTTGCCCATTTGTCCAATGGGCAGCCCAACTGCCTTGCCCGAAGCTTCGAGCGTGGCGCTGGGCCAGTTATTCCAGATATAATCAAAATAGGGCGTATTAGCCAGCGCAATCGCGTTGTAATCTTTACGAGGGTTCAACCCCCAGCCATCCATGATAATTAATGTTACTGTCATAGCCGGTTCCTTGCTAACTTATGTTGATTTGTGAAATTCAGGACGAATTTCAAGGGGCAGTATAATACAACTTTGAAACCAGGGAAAAATTGCAGGTTAAAAAGCAAAAAAGGGGAAGCTCATTCGGAGCTTCCCCTAAATCAAATCCTAATGGGTTTTGATCTTCAAAATCGGTAAATAACTGGAAGGTTGGAAGGCTGGAGGATTGGATAAAGGACATTCAACCTTCCAATCCTCCAGTCCTCCAGACGATTACCGAATTGGTTGTCAAATTTCATAAGGTCTCAAAAACCTTTAGGATTTTCACTTAATGCGGGGTAGCAATATTTTTCTCGCTGGCCCGGTCAAAGATATGCACCTTTTCGGCGTTGAAGGCCATTTGCACCTTATCGCCGGGGCGCAGATCGGCCCGCGGGTCAACCCGGGCGATAAAGCTTTGGTCGGTGTTAGTTACCAGGTAGACAAAGATTTCGTTGCCCATCAACTCGGTCACATCTACGGTGGCTTCGACCAACTGCTCGGTAATGCCGGCCGGTTTGTAGCGGGGATGGTGAATGTCTTCGGGGCGCACGCCAAAGATAACCTCGCGGCCAATGCTCTTTTGCCCCAACTGTTCCACCTCGTCTTTTTGCAGGCGAATCCGCAGCCCGCCGGAATCCACATACATCTCATCCAGGGTGCCGGTCACGGTGCCGCTAAAGAAGTTCATGGCCGGAGAGCCAATAAAGCCGGCTACAAACACGTTGCCAGGGTGATCGTACAGACGTTGGGGCGAGTCAACTTGCTGCAGCACCCCGTCTTTCATCACACAGATGCGGTCGGCCATAGTTAGCGCTTCTACCTGATCGTGGGTCACATAAATAAAGGTGGTTCCCAGGCGTTGGTGCAGCTTGGAGATTTCGGCGCGGGTTTGCACGCGCAGCTTGGCGTCAAGGTTCGAGAGCGGCTCGTCAAAGAGGAACACGGCGGGGTCACGCACAATGGCCCGGCCCAGCGCCACACGCTGCCGCTGACCGCCCGACATTTGCTTGGGCTTACGGTCTAATAACTGGGTAATGCCCAGAATTTTGGCCGCTTCCTGCACCCGCTTGTCAATTTCGGCCTTGGGGGTTTTGCGCAGCTTCAACCCAAAAGCCATGTTATCGTAGACCGTCATGTGCGGATAGAGCGCATAGCTTTGGAAAACCATGGCGATATCGCGGTCTTTGGGGGGTACATCATTGACAACCCGGTCGCCGATGTAGATATTACCCGAGGTGATTTCTTCTAATCCGGCCAGACAGCGCAGCGCCGTTGATTTGCCGCAGCCGGATGGGCCAACCAAGACCAAAAACTCCTTGTCGGGAATTTCGAGATTGAGCTTGTTGACCCCAATCACATCTCCCCAGGCTTTGGTCATATCTTCATATACTACTCTAGCCATGTTATTTTCTTTGCCTCCTCGCAAATTAAAGTTTTTGATAAAAAGAGTTACAACCACAAGGCCAAATCGCTCGATTGGCGAATGACCAGCGATGGTTTAATAACAACCTGCTCCTGAGCCAACTTTTCCCCTAACAACCGGGCAATCAACATCCGGCAGGCCTGCTGCCCTAAGGCGTAGGTGGCCCGGTGAACGGTGGTTAAAGGGGGCTGGGCGTATTCAGCCAGTAGAATATCACCATAACCAGTCACGGCCAGGTCTTGCCCTATTTCCAATCCCTGGTCCTGAGCGGCAGCCATCACTCCTAGAGCGACTACATCATCGGCGGCAACGATGGCTGTAGGGGTTTCGGTTTTGCTGAGCAAAGTTTGCCCGGCTCGATAGCCATCTCGCTGCGTAAAATCACTTTCCGTCAGAAAGTCCTCCACCACCGGCAGGTTGGCCCGGCGCATGGCTCGTTGAAAACCCACCAAAAACTCCGACGAGAAAAATAAATCCAGCGGGGTATTAACCAGGGCAATCCGCTCATGGCCCTGGTTAGCCAGGTGCTCTACCACCAGTTCGGCCCCTACGGCCGCCTCTTCTGATACGGCCAGAAAGTTGCCGGTCAGGTTGGTATCGCCAATGACGACAAAGGGAAACTTTTTTTCAAAGAGCAGTTCGATGCGACTGTCACGCCAGCGTGGCCGGGCTACAATGGCCCCGTCAACGCGACGGCCATTGATGAGGCGCAGGTAAGCCCACTGTTCTTCGGGGCCAGGAGCGCATGAGGAAACTAGCAAATCAAATTCGCGCTCGGCGGCGGCGCTGGCAATACCGGCCAAAAGTTCGCTGTAGTAGGGGTCGGAGTCTCGTGGTGAAAGCGCCGGTAAAATGAGTCCCAGGGTGTTTGTCGGGGCATACCCCATCTCTCGCGCTACTTGTTTAATGTACTCGCGAGTTTCTTCGCTGATATCGTCGTGGTTGTTCAAAGCCCTGGAAACAGCGGCCACAGATTTACCCACGGCTTCAGCGATGTCTTTGAGGGTAACTTCCTCCTTCCTGGGAGACATGAGGCCTCACTCACACTGAAATGATTAAGTTATAGAGCGATTATAAACTAAACTGTTTAAGTTGTCAAATCTGTTGTGAGAGATAAACCAGGCGAAGATAGCCTTGAAACGTTGCTACTCAGGTTCATGTCATTTCGAGCGACGAAGGAGCGAGAAATCCCCAGCGCACAATGCGTAAAAGTAAGTATCGGGGATTTCTCCCTGCGGTCGAAATGACATGGCTGAGCAGTTGCCTTGAAGCAAAGAAAAAACCCTGCGAAAGCCGCAGGGTCTTAGATTAAAAGCTATTGGGTCTGTCTTTAATAATAGGGGTTTTACTATTAAAGAGGGACGGCCAGACCAGTTAGAGATAGAGGTGCTGTTTTCGCCAGCGCGCGTCGGCCAAATCTGTAACTGTTATTGGCCCGTTTTTGGAACTACTTTCTATCTCCAACAAGTCGAGGTAGTTCCCAATCTGGTTCCACGATAGGGACCTCCTTTCAGCTACTACAGAACCGTACTTCGATTCTGTTGGTACAATATTACCACTCTTGACAGGTCGAGTCAAGAGATTTTTTGCCAGTTAACTCTACGTTTGCCCAACGCTGTATTATGTCTATTTCATCCCTGGGTAGTAACTTTTGCTGTTGAGGAGTATCCGTAGATCCAATTTTTCACCTAGCTGGCGCATCCTTATGCGTCAGCGGGCGGCATAGGGATGCCACCCTACGGGAAATTGGATCCACTGAGTATCAGTAGATCCGAATTTGAGGGGCCAGCACGCCCACGTGCGGCTCCGTTCGGCGCGTAGACATGCCCGTTTCGCGTCCCTCGGAAATTGGGTCTACTAAGTATCCTTTTTGAGCATGATTCCCAGGGGCAAATATGTTATACTATTTGTATGAAACAGCCTGTTGAGCTCAGGTTACGCCTGAGAGCGCGCTTTCTGCCGCTTCTGATCGGCCTGCTGGCGGCTGCGCAGCTTGTTGTACCCTTCCGCGGCTGGGTCATTCTATTAATCGGTTTGGGTGGAGGGTGGCTGGTATGTTACTTGTGGGTGCGCTCGCTGGGGTATAATCTGCGTTTCAGCCGTGAAACTCGTTTTGGCTGGGCCCAGGTGGGCGACCGCCTGGAAGAGCGCTTTACCCTGGTCAATCGAGGCTGGCCGCCTGCCCTATGGATCGAGGTGATTGATCATTCAACCATGTTCAATTATCAGGTCAGCCGGGTGACGGGGGTCGGCGGCAACACCCAGACCCGCTGGCAAACCCACAGCATCTGCGAGCGGCGGGGGGTCTTTACGCTTGGCCCAACCACCCTCCACACCGGCGATCCTTTTGGATTGTACGCCCTTACCTTGCGCTACCCTAACTGGACTACCCTGACCGTGACCCCGCCTGTCGTGCCGCTGCCGACCATCGAGGTAGCGCCGGGAGGACATGTGGGCGAAGGCCGCCCGCGCGCCAACACCCTGGAGCGCACCGTCAGCGCGGCCACTGTGCGCGACTATCTGCCCGGCGATGCCCTGAACTGGATTCATTGGCCGACTTCGGCCCGGCGGAATGCCCTGTTTGTGCGCCTCTTTGATAACACCCCGGCCGGCGACTGGTGGATATTTCTGGATTTGGATCAACAGGTCCAGACCAGTCAGGCCGACGCCTCCACCGAAGAGCACGGCGTTATCCTGGCGGCCTCGTTAGCCGACCAGGGCTTACGCCAGGGCCGGGCTGTAGGATTGGTAACGCACGGCGAGACTCTGGCCTGGCTGCCGCCGCAAACCGGCCCCGGCCAGCGCCAGGAGATTCTGCGCATTCTGGCCGTGGCCAATCCCGGCCCGCGTCCCCTGGCCGAACTGCTGGCGCGGGTCCGGCCTGCTTTTAACCGGCAGGCCAGCTTGATTATCATCACCCCGGCTGCTTCCGGCGATTGGATTGAAGCCCTGCTGCCCCTGCTGCGGCGCGGCGCAGTCGCCACAGTCCTGCTGCTGGACCCAGTCACCTTTGGCGGCGCAGGCGAGGCCGGCAGCACCCTGGCCCTCCTGGCAAATCTGGGCGTCAGCCGCTACCTGATCACGCCCGAACTGCTGGGCCGGCCCGAAGCTCGCCCTGGCCAGCAAGGCAATTGGGAGTGGCGCATTATGCCGACCGGCAAGGCGGTGCCGGTGCGCCGGCCCGGCGATGCGCCCTGGCGGGAATTGTCATGACGGCGAAAGTGACTGCGTTATTGTCCCCCTGGCTGGACAAAGAGTTGACTGTATGGCGCTTGCTGGCCGTTACCTTGCTTCTGGCCGCCTTGAACAGTGTGGCCTTGGGACTGGCCAGTGTGGTCCGCGGCCTGGAGCTAGGCTTATTACTGCCCATCGCCATCCTGGGGACATTGACCGGCTGGACCCTGGCCGCCACTTCCTGGCCGGGTTGGTGGGCCGGCGCTATCGCCGGCAGCGCGGGGGTTGTCCTGATGACGGTGCGGGTGGGCCGCCTGGACGGCAGCATCCTGGCCCTGCTGGGGCAGCTAGTGGGCCTGGCCTGGCAGGCGCTGCGCTGGCCCGGCAATGGCCCGCCCGATACAACGCCGCTGCAATCAACCCTGGCCGGCCTCTGGCTGGGGGTTGTTACCCTGTGGAGCCGGTTGCTGGAATGGGTGGCAAACATGGCCGGGGGCGAACCGGTGTTTGACCCGGCAGCGACAGCCCTGGCCTGGGGCGTCGCCTTGTGGCTGGTAGCGGCATGGTCCGGTTGGGCCGTGCGCCGCCGTGATCAATCGCTGCTGGCGATCCTGCCGGCCGGGGCCTTGCTGGTAATCAGCATGGCTTATGGCGGCGGCAACTTTGCCTTTCTATTATTGTTACTGGGGCTGACCTGGCTGCTGGCGGCCCTGGTGGAACACACCGTCCGCGAGCGCCGCTGGCAGGTTGAGGGGATTGACTTTGCCCTCGAAATCCGTACCGATCTGACGCTGGCTACCCTCTGGCTGGTAGCAGGGTTGGTCGCACTGGCCCAGATAAGCCCGGTCATTTCGGCCCAGGCGCTGGCCGAGTCGGCCCAACGCCTGATTTGGGGCCAGCCGTTGCAGCCCGGCCCGCTGGCCCGCTCGCTGGGCTTGCAGCCGCCCCCCGGACAGTCGGGGGTGTTTGACCAGGCCCGGCTGGGTGGTTTGCCCCGGCGTCATCTGCTCGGCGCCGGGCCGGAATTGTCACAGCAGGTGGCGCTGCTGGTGCAGCCCGACAGCCAGGCAGTTAACCGCTATCACTATTGGCGCAGCCTTACTTACGACCGCTACACCGGCTATGGCTGGGTGAGCGGCCAAACGGAAACAACTACTTATGGGGCGGGTGAGGCCATTGAGCCGGCCTTCGAGGTAGGCCAACCCGCAGTGGTCTTGACCGAGCAAATTCAAGCGGCTGCTCAGGGGAACGGGCTGCTCTACGCCGCCGGAGCGCTGCTGGCGGTAGACCAGCCTTATCAGGTAGCCTGGCGCAGACCCGGCGATGCCTTTGGGGCGACGGTGGCCGCGGCCAGCTATCAGGTTACGTCGCTGCTTCCGGCGGCAGGGGAAGCCGAACTGCGCCAGGCCGGAAACCGTTACCCGGCCTGGGTACGCCAGCGCTACCTGGCTTTGCCGCGTGAGGCGCCGGTGCGGGTGCTGGCCCTGGCCCGCGACCTGACCGCCACCCAACCAACGCCCTACGACCGGGCGCGAGCCATCGAAAGCTATTTGCGCACCCTGCCCTACGATTTGAACCTGCCCCCGCCGCCCAACCGGGACGTGGTGGATTACTTTTTATTTGATTTGCGGCGCGGCTACTGCGATTATTACGCCTCGGCCATGGTGGTGCTGGCTCGCGCCGCCGGCATCCCCGCCCGGCTGGTCGTTGGCTATGCCGGGGGCGAGTTCGACCCGGCCCAGGGTCGCTACCGGGTCAGCGAGGCCGACGCCCATGCCTGGGCCGAGGTTTACTTCCCCGGCTATGGCTGGATCGAGTTTGAACCCACCGCCGCTCGCCCCCGGCCTGAGCGAGCCGTCGAATCGGCCAGCCTGCCCGAAATGGAGCTGGTCACACCCCCGGCGTTAGCCCCGGCCGGCCGGATTGCCTGGCAGCCGGGGTGGGGTTGGGCGCTGCTGTTGGCTCTGGCCGGGCTGGCCCTGGCGAGTGTAGTCTGGTCCGCCGCCGATAGCTGGGCGCTGGCCCGAACCGACCCGACCACCACCGCAGTGCGGTTGTACCGGCGGTTGCAGCGCTACGGCTCCCGTTTAGCCGTCCCTGCCCCCCCCGGCGCAACCCCCTACGAGTTCAGTGAGGCCCTGATTAGCCAAATCGCTCTTCTAACCTCCAACCTTCCAACCTCCAACCTTCCAACCTCCAGCCTTCCAGCCTCCAACCTCCAACCTCCAACCTTCCAACCTTCCAACCCTTCGACTTCGCTCAGGACAAGCCTTCCAACCTTCCAACCTCTGGCCCCCGCTGCGCCGGAGATTGAACGCTTGACCGGCCTTTATGTGAACGCCGTTTACAGCGCCCATCCTCCCTCCGCGGGGGAGCAGCGCCAGGCCATCCAGACCTGGCGGCGGCTGCGCTGGCGGCTCTGGCTGGCCTGGGCGCGGTTGAAGGTTGAACGTTTCAGGTGGGAACGTTAGAAATTTTCAGGGGTTTAGCCTTGCTTGTATTTGTGCTCTGTGAGTAAAACTATCCTGCGGCTCGAAGATAATTGGATTGGAATTGCCTAAGCGTTGGGCTTAGAGTACGATAAGGCTAGGAGATTAGAGATTGGAGATTGCCCAATCTCCAATCTCTAATCTCCAATCTCCAATCTCCTGATATAGTTTCCTCAGTTCACTGCTTGGGAGTAACCCTTGCTCAACGGTCAATTGCTACAACTACTGGCGGCGCGGGCCGAGGCGGGCCGGCCTTTACGGGTCGGATTGATCGGCGCGGGTAAGTTTGGAACCATGTTTCTGAGCCAGGCCCGGCGGGTAGCGGGTCTGCATGTGCTGGGCGTGGCCGACCTGTCGCTGGAACGGGCGGGCCTGGCCTTGCAGCGGGCCGGCTGGCTGCCGGAGCAGTTCGCCGCCCGCAGTTGGGCCGAGGCGCTAAAAACCGGGGCCACCTGCCTGACCACCGACAGCGAGGCGCTGCTGCGGGCCGAGGGGCTGGAGGTGGTCGTTGAAGCGACCGGCCTGCCCCCGGTGGGCATTCGGCACGCGCTGCTGGCGATAGAACAGGGGCGGCACGTGGTCATGGTCAATGTGGAGGCCGACGCCCTGGCCGGTCCCCTGCTGGCCGAGCGGGCCGCGGCGGCAGGCGTGGTTTACAGCCTGGCCTACGGCGACCAGCCGGCCCTGATTTGTGAATTGGTGGAGTGGGCGCAGGTGAGCGGCTTTGAGGTGGTCTGCGCCGGCAAGGGAACCAAATATTTGCCGGCCTACCATACCTCCACCCCCGACACGGTCTGGGAGCATTACGGCTTTACCCCGGAAGCAGCGGCGGCGGGCGGCCTGAATGCCCAGATGTTCAACTCTTTTCTCGACGGGACCAAATCGGCTATAGAGATGGCGGCGGTGGCGAATGCGACCGGTCTGGCCCCCCAGCCGGACGGCCTGAGTTTTCCCCCCTGCGGCGTGGATGACCTGGCGCGGGTCTGCAAGCCGCAGGCTGAGGGCGGGCAGTTGGCCCACGCGGGCACGGTCGAGGTTGTGTCAAGCCTGGAGCGGGATGGCCGGCCTGTGCCCCGCGATTTGCGCTGGGGAGTGTACGTCATTGTGGCCGCAGCCAGCGACTATGTGCAGCGCTGCTTTGCGGAGTACGGCCTGCTGACCGACGAGACCGGCCACTATGCGGCCATGTATCGCCCGTACCATCTGGTGGGCCTGGAACTGGGAGTCAGTGTGCTGCGGGCCGGTCTGCGCGGCGAAGCGACCGGCTGCCCGCTGGGGTTTAAGGGTGACGTGGTGGCAGTCGCCAAGCGCAGCCTGGCTGCCGGGGAGATGCTCGACGGGGAGGGTGGGTATTGCGTCTACGGAGCGCTCCGGCCTGCCCGGCAGGCGTTGAGCCTGGGCGCTTTGCCCATCGGCCTGGCCCAGGGAGTCAGGCTGAAGCAGGGGGTGGCGGCGGGCCAGGTGGTGCGGTGGGAGGATGTCAGCTTTGATGAAACGGACCCGGCGGTGCGCTTTCGCCGGGAAATGGAGCAGCGGTTTGAAGGACCAGGGCTATGATGACATCGGTGAGCGTGTTGGGGTTGGGGTTGATGGGGCGGCCTATCGCCCGGCGGCTGCTGGCGGCGGGATACCAGGTCTGCGGCTGGAATCGCTCGCCGCTGCCGGAAGAACTGGTTGAGGGTATTCCGCTGTGCTCGGCGCTGACCGAAGCGGCACAGGCTAAAATTTGTCTGCTCACGCTGACCGACACGCCGGCAGTGGACAGTGTGCTGGCCCAACTGGAACCCTATCTGGCTCCGGGCCAGGTGGTGATGGATATGGGCACCTCCGACCCGGCTCACTCGCGGGCGCATGCCTGGCGGTTAGCAGCCAGGGGTATCGGCTGGATAGACGCGCCAGTGTCGGGCGGCCCGGAGGGGGCGGCGGCAGGCAGCCTGGCGATTATGGCCGGCGGCACGGTGGCCGACTTTAGCCGAGTGCGCCCTTTTTTGGAAATGCTGGGCGGCAATGTGGTTCGGGTCGGCGGGCCGGGGGCCGGTCACACAGCGAAGTTGATTAACCAACTCATCGTTGGGCTGACCATCGAGGCGGTGGCCGAAGCTTTAACCCTGGCCGAAAAGAGCGGCCTCGACGCCCATCTGTTACAGCAAGCCCTGCAAGGCGGCTTTGCCGACTCTAAGATTTTGCAGCTCCATGGCAGCCGGATGATCAATCGCGCCTATGTGCCGGGGGGCAAAGCCAGGACGCAGTTGAAAGACCTGCACCTGGCCCAGGAGCTGGCCCGGTCGGTTTCCGTCACCCTGCCCCACCTGGAAAGCGTGATCGCTCGCTACCAGGAGTTGGTGGCCCAGGGTGATGGCGATCTGGATCATTCGGCGCTGCACAAACTCCTGTGGCCTTAACCAGGGAACTGAGGGAATATAAGTTCCTTCAGTTCCTTCAGTTCCTATGAGTTCCCTGGGAACTTGTAGGAACTTGAGGGAACTTATTTTTAGACAATCCCTATGAGTTTCCTTTTCTAAACAGGTAAAAGAATTGATGGCATCTGGCCGGCGTTCCCCCTTCTTTTTTCTGATCCTGGCAGTCTATTTGCTGGCCGGGGTTCTTTTTGCTACGCTCACCCCCGCCTGGCAGGCCCCTGATGAACCGGCCCATTACAACTACATTGGTTATCTGGCTCACCAGGGCAATTTTCCGGTGCTGGTTAGCCGCTGTTATAATCAGACTTACCTGGAACAATTGAAGTCGGAGCGCTTTCCGCCGGAATTGCCGCTGGACAATGTTTGTTACGAGTTCCACCAGCCGCTGCTGTATTATCTGCTGGCAGTCCCCCTCTTCAACCTGAGCGATGGTTCCTTACTGGCGCTCAGGCTGGGGTCGGTGGTGTTGGGGGCCGGGGTGGTCACTCTAGCCTGGGGGATCGCCCGAATGATCTTTCCTCACCGGCCCGCTGTTTATTTTGGGACAGCCGCTTTTGTCGCCTTTACACCCATGCATGTCGCTATACTGGCTTCGGTTAACAATGATGCCCTGGCCGAGTTGATTTTGGCGGCCCTGTTATTCCTGCTGACCCGGCGCGTGATGCACCCCGGCTCGGCTACCAGCCGAGGCGATATTGCCCTGGGGGTTCTACTGGGGCTGGGCTTAATCACCAAAACGACCGTCTATATTGCCGTTCCACTGACAGCGGTGGCGCTGTGGTTGGCGGCGAAGGGAACAGAGAGGCGAGGAGGCGAGGAGACGGAGGAGCAAAGGAGCGGAGGAACGGAGGAGCAGGGGCGAGGGTGGGGTTTTAAAGGGGTGGACTGGCCTACTTTAGCTCGGCAGGCTTCGATTGTCTTTGGTGTGGCGCTGGCGATGGCGTTGCCCTGGTATGCGCGCAATGTGACGCTTTACGGCAACCTGGATATACTAGGATTGGGCCGGCACGATGCAGTTGTAGTGGGTCAACTGCGTACCGCCGACCTTCTGGCCCAGGTAGGCTGGCAAACTTACCTGCAAAATCTTTTAACCACTACCTTTCACAGCTTCTGGGGCCAATTCGGCTGGATGGCCGTCCCGATGAGCGAGCGCGTCTATCTGGCCTTAACCCTGCTGACCGTAACTGCGTTTGTAGGGTTTTTGCTGGGGATTAGGAGATTGGACGAAAGTGACGATTCGCTCCAAAATCACGCATCACGCATCACGCCCCACGCATCACGCCCCACGCCAGCCCTGGTATTAATGGCCTTGACCGTCGCCCTAATGCTGCTCGGCTATCTCTGGTACAACCTGGAGTTTGCCCAGTTTCAGGGGCGTTATCTTTTCCCGGCGATGATTCCCCTGGGGCTTTTTTTCTCACTGGGGCTGTCTAAAGCTTTTTCGCTGCGGTGGGCCTGGCTGCTGGTGGGGGGCTTGGCCCTGGCCCTGGGTTGGGTCATTGTCGCCGGACTGAGGCGGGGCGATGTGGACATGTGGGCGGTGTTGGTTGTGGGACTGCCCTTGGCCTTGGCCGCAGCGCGAGCAGCCCTGGCGTCGCGCTGGCCGGTTCCGGCTTCGTGGCTGTTGCTGGCGGTTTATACAGGGTTAGCGTTATTAACGCTCATTAGTCCTTTTTGGTACGTAATTCCATACTTGTCACCGTAAAGTGGAAATTCATGACTCAATGAGATTGAAAATGGCAAAAACAAAGTATTATGTCGTGTGGGTCGGGCGGAAGCCGGGGATTTACCGGAGTTGGGACGAGTGCGCGGCCCAGGTGAATGGCTTTCCGGGGGCCAAATACAAATCATTTGAGAACGAAAAGGAGGCCCAGGCTGCCTTTCGACAGGCCTGGCAGCAGCATATCGGGAGTAAAGCCGTACCAGCCAGCCTGCCGCCGGAGGTCATTCGTGACAGCCTGGCGGTGGATGCGGCCTGTGATGGCAGCCCCGGCAACCTGGAGTATCGGGGGGTACAGACCGGAACGGGAGCGGAGGTTTTTCGCGTCGGCCCGCTCAAAAACGGTACCAACAACCTGGGTGAGTTTCTGGCTATTGCGCATGCCCTGGCTTTGCTGAAGCAAGAGGGCAAAACCAGCCCCATCTACTCTGACTCGCGGATTGCCCGCAATTGGGTCAAAGAGAAAACAGTCCGCTCAAAATTGCCCCGGACGGAGCAAACCGCCGAAGTTTGGAGACGGGTAGACCGCGCCCTCCAGTGGCTTGAAAACAATAGTTATCCTAACGCCATCTTGGAATGGAAAACCGACGAATGGGGCGAAAACAGAGCTGATTTTGGCCGAAAATGAAGAAAAAAGCTTTTTAGGAGATTGGAGATTGGAGATTATTAGCCTGAATCTCCAATCTCCAATCTCCCGTGAATGAGGGGAGTCTCAGTAGATCCAATTTTCCGAGGACGCGCAGCGGGCACGCCCACGTGCCGAACACCGCCGCACGTGGGCGTGCTGGCTCCTCAAATTTGGATCCACTGAGTCTTTTAATTCTCATCCTTACCGCCGCAGCCACTTCGGCAGATGGCGTTTGAGGACTGCTTTGACCATCTCCGGGTGGAGCCGCTGCCAGGCGCTGTCGCCTTCGTAAACCATCGTTGAGGCAGAGCCGAAGATGTGATCAGGGCTAAAAGTTTGGCGCACATAATCTTCGGTGATGAGTTCGATTTCCTGCTGGCGGCTGGGTAAGCGGCGCTGTAACAACGCGGCATGCTCATAAGGTGTGTGCCAGGGGCGGATAGCCGCGCCCATCCAGGCGGCCAGGCGCAGCATGCGCTGGTAAAGCTTGAGGCTATCGCCCGTGGGTTGGGTTTGGCTTCGCCACCACAGCCCGCCGGCAGCCAGTGCCGTTAACAAAACTACCCCCATCAAAATTGCCGCCCAATTAATCACCGAGCGCGAAACGCTGATTTGAGCGCCGACCCAGGGAATATCAAGGGTAAAGGGGGTTGTGGAGACATCTGGGGCCTCCTCTAACAAGTCTTCAAGGCGTTCGGGCCGTTCGCGCGGGCCGGGAATGTCATCGAGATTGGGCGAGGCGGGGAAGGGCGCTCCGGCGGCGCTGGCATCGCCGGCAGGGCGGATAATGCCGGGCTGGGAGGCTGTCGGTTCAAATTCAATCCAGCCGTATTGGGGAAAATAAACTTCTACCCAGGAGTGGGCGTCGGCATTGACCACCTGATAGATGTTTTGTTCGGCGTTGAAAGTGCCCTGAGCAAAGCCTACGGCAAAACGGGCCGGAATACCCAACGAGCGCAGCATGACAATCATAGCCGAGGCGTAGTAGTCGCAGTAGGCTTCTTTGGCCTCGAATAGAATGTAATCCACCCGCTCTACGCCCGGCGGGGGAGCGGTCAGCTTTTCATTGTATTTGATTTCGCGGCGCAGATAGGCTTCGATGGCGCGGGCTTTGTCGTAAGCATTATCATGCGGGTCGGCCAGTTCATGGGCCAGGGCGCGTGTGCGTTCGGTGACGTTATCGGGCAGTTGCAGGTAACGCGTTTTGACCCAGGCTGGATAGTCAACCCCAGCCGCCTGGAGCTGGCTAACACCGGCCTGGCTGGCCGCCGAAACCACCTGATAACTCTCGCCGCTCTCAAGGGCAGCATTGCTGCGGATGTAGGTAATCTCTTCCACCCAGGGTTCGCCAATATCGGGCCAGACAGGCCGGTTAACTTGAATAATTTCCTCGCGCGGCAGGGCGTTAAAGGTTACTTTGGCGCTGCGGCCCAGGCTAGTGACCTGGCCCATTGCGTAGAGCACGGTTGCCTGGTCTCGGTAGAAGGTGTAGGTTTGGGTTACGGGGACGCGGGCTTCAAAAAAGGGCAGCGATAGGGCTGTGCCCGGCCCAAAGCCGGCGGAGTCGCCGTCGTTGTTGCGCCAGCCAAAGCCGGTGTACTCGTCGTACACGGTGGCGCGCCAGTAGCGGCCCAATCCTTCAACTTTGACATTCATGACCGGCTCGTTGGTCAGGCGGCGCGGCCCGCCCAGGTTGAGCGACGTGCCAAAGCCATCTACCACCCCGGTGTCTTTGTAGTTCAAATCGGCAAAAAGCCGGTTCCACTCGCCTTGCACCTCGCGCCACGAGCCTTGAAATTCGTCCAGCAGACCCAGCGATTTGGCGGCGGCAATGGGCGGGGTCAGCCAGGCCAGGGCAATGACCAGGGCCGAGAAGATAAAGCCGTCGCGCAGAAAATCAAAGCTGATGTCGGGCCGGAAGAAGACGCCTTCGGCGCGCCATTGGGCTTCTTGTTTGAACAGATTAAAGCGAATGGCTAACAGCAGCGCCAGCAGAATGAAGATAATAAACCACAGAGTCACATCGTTGGGGGCGTAGTAGAGGTTAATCAGTAAGACCAATCCCCCCGGCACCACCGCCTGCCAGACTTTACCGGACCGAAACAGAAACCAGAGGGTCAGGTAGCCCATACCCCAAACGATAACCCCCATTTGCAGGATAAACATCATGTTATCGTAGCTGGTGCCGCCCTGGACAGCCTGGCTGTACCAATAATTGAGCCGGAAAGCCAGGTTTTGCCAGCGTTCCAGCCAGGTGTAATGGTCGGGTAGCAGTCGGCTGGTAACCCAAAAAGCCCAGGCCACGCCAATGATGACGCTAAAGATATGGGCAATGAAACCGGGCAAAATACTGCGGGCCAGCATCAAGCCAATCACAATGGAACCCAGCCCAACAAAGGTAATAATGTTGAGGCCGTCTGTCCAGCCGGTCGCGCCGACGGCCCAGGTCACGGTCATCACCAGGCCGGCGGCAAGTAAAACAATCGCTTTCGATTGGTCAAGGTGGAGTCGTTTGTCCATAGCGGCAGCGTTTTTATTCATCAAGGCAAATACCAGACCTTTATTTTTAACCCCAAAGACTAAAAGAACATTAATAATTTAGGGTGCTCTTTTGAGAATGGGGCATTTTTTGACGAGAGTAGAGTTAAGATGGGATATGTGACAGATATTTTACCTGAGATACGGTTCCGACGTGAAATCGAGCTAAATTTTTGACTTGCCAGGGTAAGTAGTTGGAGTAGTTTTGAGAGAGGATGGGCCTATGGATTATATGTCGTTAAAATAAGGTGGTGGGTCAAATAGGGTCAAAGAGTCGGTGGTGATAAAAGCTTGTTTCAATTCGGTAGCATTCAAAAACTCAATGGCCTCTTCAACGCTGAAAAATTCATACTCTTTCACTTCGCCAAGATTAGAGCGCAATTCAATCAAGATTTTATCAATCTCACGCTCAACTGTATCATCCAGGATACGCAAAACCAATTGTTCCAAATCACTCTTGATGAAATTAACCATCTCCAGGCCGATATTTGATTTTTGCTC
The DNA here is from genome assembly GCA_015075405.1 of Anaerolineales bacterium. Taxonomy (GTDB): domain Bacteria; phylum Chloroflexota; class Anaerolineae; order 4572-78; family J111; genus DSQQ01. The sequence goes on along the minus strand of JABTUK010000001.1, from coordinate 549,406 downwards.
ATTTGAAAGGGCGGCGTATTTATTCCATGACTCAATGGCTGTAACCCTATCTTTTTCATCCCAATCAAATTCGATACTGTAACCTGCCAGTAGATCGCAAATTCTTTTGAAAGGGATCAGGAAAATATTGATGTCGTAACTTTTCATCATGGCCACGGATGATGAACTCCAATTGCCTGCCAGAACGGCGATAGAACTCCTGATACTACCATAACGCCGCCTTAAGGCCGAATGAGCGGTGCAAACCCAACTGCCTTTGTTCCGGTTGTAGTCCTGTGTATATTCTGATTCGATTAGGATGATAGGCTGCAGACTGATATCGGCTATTACTGCGCCAATATCATAAGCATTGTTATTTCCATCGTAGATCAAAAGTTTTTTCGGTGTGCCCTCCATCTTTTTGAGAGCATTTTTGCCTATAAAATGATAGCCACGCTGTTCAACAAGCTTTTTTAGAAAGGAGTTCATGGCCCTTTCTAATTCGACATTAATGGCTTCGACAAAAATGCTACTATGGTTTCTAAAATCCGTACTCATTTCTATTCTGCTACTTCTTCATAGTCGTAGTAGTTGAATTCAATCTTACTTTGGCGGATGATTTCATCTAGGATGCCCTTCAAGTAGCCTTGTACTGTCGCTTCTCTAAAACGTTGTTGTAGTATAATGAGATTGATTATCTCTTCGATGCAATTCATATACTTTTCAACAATTGCCTTAATGGAATATTGCCTTTCTGCGCCCTTTCGGAGTTTTTGCTTTAGGTTATCAACGGATTCTTCTGATTTGATTACAAAGGAAATAGGATAACGCTCAATTTTGTCTATGTCGAGGAAGTATTTTCTTACATCTAACGTTTCCGTGACTTGGAAAAATCTACCCAATGGACGCATAACGAAGTCTATCCCACCATCGTTGGCGTTAGTACGCCCTGTCTTATAAAGTTTCAGATTTTCTTCTTGAATATTTTCCAGATCATAGCCAAAGTAAACGGTTTGATCGTGATAGTAGAATTTCAAAATAGCATAGCTTACTATCTCAAATAAACGAGCATCTACATTGGGAGCAAGTAAACTCAGAATAAACTCTTCCACCTTTGCGTCGTTTTCTTCGGTGACAGTTTTCAATCGCTCGCAGGTCTCAATGAATTTCTCAAAAGCGCCCTGCTTCGTTTTCACATAAAGGTCTATAACCTGGATAATTGCTGGCGCGATATTGTAATCCCTATCACCAACTCTAACTTTGAGAAGATTTTCATTTATCCAGTAACGATTTACTTGTAGGTCTCGAAGAATAGGGATGTATTCGACTTGCGGGAAGTACTTTTTGAACTCCTCATTCATCCGGCTGTTGAGAGCATGATTTTGTAATTTGTTCCCAAAAGGTAATTCTCTTTGGCGTCGAAACAAATCGCTAAATCTGGCCCCTTCGTAATCCGAGTAATCATCTCGTTGATCGAAGCCATACTTTAGATAATCTTCAATTAAAGTATAAATGGCATAGATATTTGCAAAACTACCTCGTGCCTTCGCCCCATGTGTTGCCGACTTAGTTTTAATATTCAAGTATTGAAGCAGAGGACTCTTTTCATAGATATCCTCCGATATTTCGTTATAGGTGGAGACAAGAACTTGCTTTATTTGAGGAGTAAATTCGTGTTCCATTTATGGATGTTCAAATAAACGCTGTTGAATTTCAGCAGGTTTTTCATAAGTTCGTGGCTCACGTTTAAGTTCTTCCCCTTGATAGTGTGTAAGAAATTGCAAGCGTCGAAGCCCAATTTTGACATACTCCTCTACTATTTCTATACCAATAGATTGCCGCCCCCATTTTTTTGCAACAAACGATGTCGTGAACGTGCCTGAGAATGGATCGAGAACTATATCGCCTGGGTCTGAACTGGCGAGAATAATCCGCTCTAATAAAGCTACAGGCTTCTGGGTAGGATGGTTTTCATACTCATCCATCCTGTAACGGACTCTTGGTATTTCCCACACATTACCAGGAACCTTTTTTGTGTTGTAAAGAGTCGGCGTTGGTTTTCGGTAATCAATAAGTTTACGTTCCGCTCCTGTTTTGGCCTCAATCAAGATATCATCCCCATTAAATGTATACTGTTTTTTATCTTTGACGCAGAATAAAATTGGCTCATATAAAGAACCGAAGTACCTTCTTGCTTGTACCCCGGAGCTATCGTAGAACCATACGATCCGTGACAAGATATATAGTTTTTTGCTTAAATAAATATCGAAGTAGGGCATATTTTGAGTAGCCGCCATCAAATATAGACTACCTGTAGGTTTGAGTTTTTTTATACATAAATCGAGCCAATCGTAGCACCAATTAAGGTATTCATCATTGGAAGCCCATTTATCTTTTCTACCGTTGAAATCCTTACCAATATTATAGGGAGGATCAGCAAAAATAAGATCAATTGAGTTATCAGGAATATCGTCTGAAAGCACTTGAAGCGTATCACTCCAGAATATTTTATGATTGTCCTGCTTAAATACTTGTGTCATTTCTGTACTCTATGTAGGATTTGCTCTGGTTTTTGTTTACTCCCCGCTCACCGGCTCCGTTGTTGCCTGAAGGCTCAAGGTGGCGGTGATAACCGGCGTTTCGGTCGGCAGTTCCAGGGTAGGAGTCTCCGTTGGAAGTTCCAGAGTGGGAGTGGCGGTGGGGGTTTCTGTGGGGGGCGCGACAGTGGGGGTGTCGGTGGGAGGGGAAATTGTTTCGGTGACGGTGGGGGCGACGGTAGGCGTATTGGTCGGCGTGTCGGTGGGAATGACGGTATCGGTCGGCTGTGGCACGGGTGTAGGCGTGCTCAGATTATCCACCAGTACCCGCACTTTGGAGTCAAAAGCTCCGCCGCTGCGGTCGAACACCACCAGGCGCAGGGTATACGGCCCATTTTCCACCTGGGTGGTATCCAGCGTGCCCAAAACGCCCTGCTCGACAATCTGGTTGACCGGGCCGGTCACCGGCATAAAAGCTTGTGGATTGGTCCCCTGGCCGACCTCAATTTGATAGTGAGAGAAATTGGCCGCTGTTGCCGAGCCTTCAAACGTAATCACCCCGCGCACCGAGGCCCCATCCTGCGGGCTGGTGATGCCGGCAAAAATGTTAGTCGAGGGACAGTACTCCTCCGGCGGCTGCTCGATGCCCTGGCTCAAGGCCCAGGCCCGCCCGTCTTCGCCGGGGTACACCCGAAAATACTTCTCTTCGACGTTGGCCCGGCAAAACTCGTTGGCCCGCTTGCCGCTGTTGCGGTCAATGGCAATCAGTTGGTGAATATCGTGCTCCGGCCCCAGGGGGGGCTGGTCCTTGAAAAAGATTTCCTTTTTGCGCTGCGGGCAAACCGGACTGGGCAGTGTGCCCGAATCGGCGCAAATCTCCATTTCGACGATAGCCGGCGGGCGGGTAAAATCGCGCACCGGCAGCCCTTCGTGGGCGCGCTCCATAAAGTTGTGCCAGATAGGGCCGGCCCCGGCCAACCCGCTGACGTTAATCATGGGGCTGTTATCGGCATTGCCCACCCAGACCCCGGTGACAATATCCGGGGTAAAACCCATCGTCCAGTTATCTCTATAATCGTTGGTCGTGCCGGTTTTGGCGGCGGCGGGTCGTGACAATTGCAAGACACTATTGGGGCCGAAGGTTAGAGAGCGGGCTTCATTATCGGCCAGGATGTTGGTGATGAGATAGGCGTGTTCGGGCCGCAGCACCGGCTGGGGTTGAGGGCGGGGTGGGTCAATCACCCGGCCAAAACTGTCGCTGATGCTCAGAATGGCGGTGGGTGGGACGCGCACCCCGCCGTTGGCGATGGCCTGGTAAGCCCCGGTCAGTTCAACCAGCGGAACTTCCCCGCCGCCCAGGGTCAAGGCCAGGCCATAATCGTTGCGGGTCAGGGTGGTAATTCCCAATCGAGCGGCCATCTCTTTGAGGGTGTCCACACCCAAAAGCTGTAGGGTTTTAACGGGAGGGATGTTCAACGAGTTAGCCAGGGCCGGGCGCAGCAAAACCGGGCCGCGAAATTTGTCATCGTAGTTGCGGGGGGCGTAAACGTTGCCTGACCAGTCGGGGTATTCCACCGGCGTATCCATCATCAGGGTGCTGGGGGTATAGTTGAGCTTTTCAAACGCGGCCAGATAGGTCAGCGGCTTGATGGCCGAGCCGGGCTGGCGCGGGCTAATCGCCATGTTCACCTGCCCGTCAATGGCCTCATCCCGAAAGTCTTTGCTGCCGACCATCGCCAAAATCTGGCCGGTGCTGGTCTCCACGGCCACCAGCGCGCCGTTGTTAACATTGCGTCCGGCCAGGGCATTGACTTGATTGCGGATTTCTTCCTCGGCAATAGCTTGCAGGCGGGGGTTGAGCGTGGTTTGGACGCGCAAGCCGGCCTGATAGATGTAATCCGCCGTGACCATCTTTTCCAATTCCTGGCGCACGTAGGTGACAAAGTGGGGCGCATTCATCGAAAATTCAACCGGCAGATAAGTTAATTCAACTGCTTGGGCTTCGTCGGCCTGGGTCTGGCTGATAAATTTTGCCTCGACCATCAGCCGCAGCACATCGGCCTGGCGGGCTTTAGCCCCTTCAGGGTTAGTATAGGGGTCGTGAATGGCCGGGGATTGGGGCAGACCGGCCAGCATACTCGCTTCGGCCAGGGTTAATTCTTTGGCATGTTTGCCAAAATAAGTTTCGGCGGCAGCCTCGATGCCGTAGGCCATGTTGCCGTAATAAATCTGGTTGAGATAAATTTCCAGGATTTGCTGTTTGGTGTACTGGCGGTTGATTTCGACGGCCAGGATGGCTTCTTTGACTTTTCGCGACAGGCTTTGCTCAGTGCGCTCTTCCGGCGTCAGCAGCACATTGCGGGCCAATTGTTGGGTAATGGTGCTGGCCCCGGAGACAATCTCGCCCTCGGTCACATTGTAATAAAGCGCCCGCACCACGGCAATGGGGTCAACCCCGACGTTGGAATAAAAGAAGCGGTCTTCGGTGGCCACGGTGGCATTGATCAAATCGGGCGAAATTTGATCGAGCGTGACCGTAGTGCGCCGCCCGCCGCTGGGGTCAATGATTTCCCACAGCAAATTGCCGTCGCGGTCCAGAATTTGGGTGGTGGCAAATTGAAAAGAACGGGCGCGCAGTTCCTCGGCCGGCGGCAACTGCGTCGCCACCCAGACATAGCCGACAACCCCCACCGCCACAATCAGGATGGCCGACACCAGACCTAAAATGGTCACAGCAGCCAGGGTTCGAGCCAGCCAGCGGCCCGGCGCGGGTTGCGGTGTTTGCCTAACGGTTGGCGCGGGCTGGTGGTAGGTGGGCTGGACATTCCGAACAGTACGAGGTGAAGCTGATTGCGGCGCTCCTCGCGGCGGCTGCGGGCGAACGGGTTGGGTGTCGCGGGGCGCAGGCCCTTTCCGCGGCGACGACAGCCAGGTCCGCTCCGGGTCATCTGGGCGGCGAATGGGCCGGGTCTGTTCGTTTTCGCGGTTGTTCCCAGGGTTGGGAGCCGGGGATTGGCCCAGTTGAGGGTCGTTATTATCGGTCATGCCATTTATAACACCTATCAGGGATTATAGCTTCGGGGAGGAGGGTGTCAATAAAATAAAAAAAGGGTACAGTTTTCTGACCATACCCAACAAGGTCGCCCAAAAAGGAGAGGAGAGCGTGATTGGTTAGGGGATTTTACTCTTCCTGTTCATCTTCCAGCGCCCGGCCCGCGGCGGTGCTGCTCTTGTAACGATAGATGATGCGTCCCCGATCCAGGTCATAGGGGGATAGTTCTACCCGCACTTTGTCGCCCAACAGAACGCGAATATAAAAGCGGCGCATTTTGCCCGACAGATAGGCTAAAACAGTGTGTCCATTTTCTAACTTAACTTTAAAGCTGGTGTTGGGTAAGGCTTCGACAATCGTCCCTTCCAACACCAGTTTTTCTTTGGTAACATCAGCCATACAATCTCCTTTCTTTAATAAAGATTGACCATCGAAGAAATAAGTGAAACAAGTGGCAGTAGGGGCAATCACAATTTTTTGGTATTTTTGATACTACCTCCCTATTTTAGCAGACAGCCATAGCCTTGTCAATTAATAGTAGATTCGGAAGATTGGCAGGCTAGATAGACCGGGGACGGAAGACCGGAGACCGGCCAAGCGGACACCCGGTCATCGGTCCCCGGTCTTCATTTTCATTGTCGTTCCTTGAGGACTGTCCGACTCCTTTGACATCCTATCCGGCTGGCTTATAATGGCCTGAATGAAGCCCATTCTCAGCCAAATCATAATTCTGGGCGGCTTGATTTTGGTCGTTCTGGCGGTTATCGTCCTGGCTGTGCTGAGCGTCGAGCCGGCCTGGCTGCCCCTGTCAGAATCTGCCGCTGAAGAGGAAGCGGTTATCACCTTAGCCACACCCACACCCGTCCCAACCTTCACCTCGACTCCCAGCCCATCACCCCTGCCGACTTTTACCCCCACTTTAACCCCGACAACCACGCCTACGCCCGTCCCCAGTCCCACTTTTACCCCAAACTCTCTAACCAATCCAACCAATCCCCCAACCGCAACCCAACCCCCGCCGCCGACCAGTCCCCCCGCGCCCGTTGAACCCCCGACTCCTACCCGCCCGGCTGTTGATTTTGTGGTAGTGAAACAGCGGATGCGCACCAATGAAGAAAACAGCGTGTTGGGCAAAGTGGCCAACAACTGCGGCGGCGACCATACGATTTATGTCACCGTCGTGGATGGGGCGGGTCAACCTCTGACCGGCGTCATTGTGGGCGACACCTACAAAAATGTGCGAGCGGCGTCGGGCAGTGGCGGGTTAGGGCAGTTGAGAATTGATTTGTGGAGCAACACGATGTCACTGGAGGTACAGGGTCACATTGACGGCACACCCTACACCAGCGAGCAAACCTTACCTCTCTCCACCCGCGACGAAGACATCCCGGCGGAATGGCTCTTTGCCGGGGGCTACTGCGGCTCGATTGAAGACTGCCAGCTTCGCCAAAAAACAAACGGCCTGTGCCGGGGCCATTACTCTTATGATGTGACCTTTCAGCGGACGTGGTGAAGCGAGGAGGCGATGTCCCGTGAGGCGAGGAGGCGAAGAGTTATTCCTCTCCCCGCCTCCTCGCGTCCTCGCCTCACCGGACTTCCTCAAAAAACCGGCTTACTTCATCCAAAGCAACCGGAGCCGTTAAATCAAAGGTCATCGGCACCACAGCGACCAATTTATCTACCATTACCGTGTGGATGTCGGACCCTGGCTCCAAACTTTCGTGATCAATATGAATTCGATAGCGCAGGTCCATTGGCTCATCCAGCCGGGCGCGCCCGCTGGGGAGGGTCTGGTAGTAACGCTGGCGCGAAATCCGGGCGATGCGCCAGGGAGTCTGGTCGCTGGCCCCGGCGGGGACATCTATTTTGAGCAGATCAATCCCCCTGGGAAGCCCCTGGCGTAGTGTCTGCCAGGCAAAAAGACGGGTAAAGTGGGCGGCCACCTCAAAATCAATGACCGGACTGTTATTCAGGTGAAACTCCTGCGGGGTTTCCCGGCTTACGGCCAGGGCAGGGATACCCGAACAGGCCGCTTCGAGGGCCGCCCCGACCGTGCCGGAAATCGTTACTCCGCTGCCCAAATTTTCGCCATAGTTGATGCCGCTGAGGCACAAATCAATCGGGCGTTCGGCTAACTCTAACAGCGCCAGTTGGACCGCCTGGGCCGGGGACACGTCGGCGGTGTAGGCCGGGTGAGTCCCCTGGCCCAGCGGAATGGTTGTAGTATAAATAGCTTTGTCGCGCACCGGCGGAAAGCCTCGCCCTGCGCCGGTGCGCTGCGAGTTGGGAGCCATAATCAGCAAATCGCCTAAATCGGCTGCGGCTGCGGCTGCGGCATGCAGCCCCGGCGAGTCAATGCCGTCGTCGTTGGTGATGAGAATAAGCGGTCGGTTGGACACAAAGGCACTCCTGATTTTTGAGAGATTATAAAGCGTGGGGCGTGAAACGTAAAACGCCGCCGGGGAACCTTTGGTATCTCAAGATATTGAAAAGAGGCAACTCAACGTTGAGTTACCTCTTCTTAATTATCATTATGCCCTCAATTCTTGGTGGCTTGTAATACGGACCTAACCTAAAATGAACTTAATTCAGGTTAAGGCTCTAGGGCTGAACCAGAGTTTGTCGTCTTTGGGCAATCTGAGTAATGAGTTCCTTTAGGGAGACCGGTTTCTCATTCGGGCGTCCGTGATACAGTCCGTCATCCCCCCGAATGAAATGAGCATCCATAGGGTCCCCTATAAGTTCCAAGATTGGCCGAGTACCATCTCGCCAAGCAAGATCAGTTTTGACAGCAAAGATAACAGCCTCATCACCTACCTTTAAATTGTGGTCAGGCCCGCCCTGAGTCATGACCTCATTACCCTCTTTATTGGCTTGATTATCTAAGGGGCTAATGCCCAGGGCTGTTATGGTTACCTTTTTATCAAGCCCAACGGTGTCTACAATTGGTTGAAGGACTTCAAACTCAATGGAGTGCAACTGGAGTCCTGCGCCGGTAGCCTCATCGTACCACGGTTCTCCACTATCCTGGTTCCATTGAGTAGATGAGATGTTGACTACCTTACCGAGAAAGATAACGCCCGCCTGATCAATCATTTCTTCACGGGTAAGGCTAAAGTATGAATATTCTTGCTCAATGGTAATTGAAGATGTACTTTCTCTTGGCCTTTGGAAGCGAGGCCCGAGGACTCCTAACGCCAATCCCGCGGTCAGACCAACAACCAGTATACCGATCAACGTTAATTGCAACTTGTAACTCATTATTTTTACAACTCCTTACACTATCTAAAAATCGGGTAAACTTCCTATGGATAAAGGTTAGCTACTCCATTTTTGTCATCATTCTCAAGGGTGCGCATCCAAGTTGACCCTAGGGTGAGCGAATTACACATGGTTGCATTGGATGAGCCTCCAGGGCAATTTGTACTTTGAGTGTGATTTAGTCCAAGAGCATGTCCAAATTCGTGCGTGGCGACAGAACGCAAATCCGCTTGAGTACTCCCAGGTGTACCGCTACCTGTGTACCAATTCTCAGCCGAGTCATATTTAATTTCCATTTTAGTAATAGTGCTACCGCTAGTCCATCGAGTTGTTGCTGCTCCTTGATTTCCTGAGCCATCAATTGTCCCATATCTAATCAAGTTGTTTGAACTGGGATTATTGATGACCCAAAACCAACTCGACGTAGTTACGTTGGTCCAGACGGTTGCGCCATAATTGGTTCCATCTTGGAAACTGCTGGGTAAACTGAGATCATACTTAAAACTTGCGTTGTTTGTAGCCCACTTGCAACATGTAACATATGCTCCAGCGGTTTGCCACGTAACTAATGCTATAAGGATGGATAGGAGCCCAGAACCTATAATTCGTAGTGAAAAGATTTTCATATTTACATTCCTTTCAAATCACAAGCTTTTCTTGAAATTAGCCAAGGCTCAGTTTTATTAAGTAGCATAGGTTCCAATGAGAATTTTTGAAACCTTCATCAGTTGATCAACCGCCATTCACTCTAGCATGTAATACTCACTTTGTAAATGTCAAATTCGGCAAACTTTGCTGCCGGATCCGGCAAAAAACAGTGGTTCTTATGCCAAACCTAGTCGTACTGCCTTGACAGCGACCTCAATGCGCGTGTTTACTCCCAATTTATCGTAAATATTTTGCAAGCGATAGCGCACCGTGCGCTCGCTAAGGCTCAATTCCCGGCTAATCTGGTGGTCGGTTTTACCTTCAACCATTAACCTCAATACAGCTAATTCATCTTCGGTCAGTTGAGGTAGTTGAGCCTGGACCGGAGGTTGGGCCAGTATCGCCAGCACTCCTTGGCTAAACCAGGCTCCACCTTGAGCCACGCTGTGAAGGGCCTGGACAATTACCTCTGGCGGCTCAGTTTCAAGCAGGCAACCCGATACCCCTGCGGCAACCACATCACGGATGGCTGCCTCATTATTGCCATCGGTCAGAGCAATGATTTTCATGACCGGACGTTGCTGGCGGAGATGAGTCACAATCTCTAACGGCGAGGGGCCAGGCATCTCCAAATCCAGCAGTAACACATCTGGTACAAGTTCTTGGCTCAAGCGTTGGACTTCAGCGCCATCGGCGACTTCACCGACTGTGATCAAACCTGTTTCGGTCGTCATAACAGCGCGAATACCGGCGAGAATGAGCGGGCTATCATTGGCTAGCAGCACGCGAATACCTTCTGAGCTTTGTGCTGTATTTGTTTCAGTTAACATTGCTTTTTACTCCACGTTTTCCTTTTACCCCAGAGCCAGGGAGTTGAGGTGCGCTGCCCAGTATAGCATACCTTTCATTTTTCAAACCTTATATTTTACGCCTTGCAGAAACAACCCTTGAATGGTAAACTACCAATCCAAAGAATTTAGGATTTTAGATTTTGGATTTACGATTGAGTTTTTAATCGTAAATCGTAAATCGTAAATCGTAAATCAGTTATGTTTTTAGCCCGGCTTGCAGAGGAACATTCCCTCAATGGCTACTCAAGCCCTGTATCGCAAATGGCGCTCGCAAACCTTCGATGAAATTGTGGGGCAGCAGCATGTCACCCAAACGCTGATCAATGCCCTGAAATTGAATCGGATTGCTCACGCCTACTTGTTTGCCGGCCCGCGCGGCACAGGGAAGACTAGCATGGCCCGTTTGCTGGCCAAAGCGGTCAACTGCCTGGCCGAGCCGGGCGTTGAGCGGCCCTGTAATCAGTGTCGCATTTGTGTGGCGGTGAATGAAGGGCGTTTGCTGGATTTGATCGAGATTGATGCCGCCTCCAACACCGGGGTTGACGATATCCGTGACCTGCGGGATAAGGTTGGCTTTCGACCCGGCGAGGCCCGCATTAAATTTTATATCATTGACGAAGTCCACATGCTCTCCAACTCAGCCTTTAACGCCTTGCTGAAAACATTAGAAGAGCCGCCGGAGCATGTCATTTTTGTGCTGGCCACCACCGAACCGGAAAAAATTCCGGCGACCATCACCTCACGCTGCCAACGTTTCGAGTTCAAACGGATTAAGGTGAGCGAGGTGACCGAGCGATTGGGCCACATTGTCGAGCAGGAAGGCTTGACCGCCGAATCGGCTGCGTTGGAATACATGGCCCGGCAGGGGGGTGGCTCTATGCGCGATGCCATCAGTCTGCTGGATCAACTGACGGCCTATGGCGGGCAAACCATCACCCTCGATCTGGTGCAAACGGTGCTGGGCGCGGTTGCCTCGCAGTCGGTGGTTGAGTTGGTGCATGCGCTCACCACCCAAAACGTGGCCGCAGGCTTAGACCTTATCAACCGGGTGGTCAATGACGGGGTAGACCCGCGCCAGTTTGCCCGTGAAATTGTCGAATATTTGCGGGCGGTGATGCTGGCTAAACTGGGCGACGCTCAGGGGTTATTGAATTTTCCAGAGGAAACCTTGACTGTCATCAAGGCTCAGGCAGCCCAGGCAGATGCTGCAGCCATCGTTCGGGCGACGATGCTGTTTAACACCGCGCTGTTTGATTTGAAATCAAGTCTGCTGGCCATTCCTCAACTGCCGTTGGAACTGGCCTTTGTCGAGGCAGTCACGCCGATGGCTGTAATGCCAGTGATGACTGAGGTAAGCGCTGTTCCGCCCTCTATACCCAGAGCCATGCCTCCGCTCAAAAGTGAGCCGGTCGCGCCAAAAATTGTGGCTCCCGCGCCGCCATCACAGGTTGTTGTGGCAAAGGGCGAGGCTAGGCGAGAGGGCAGCCTTTCTCTGGAAACAGTTCAAAATTATTTTGAGCAGATTGTCAGAGAATTAGAACCGAAAAGCAAAACAATGGCCGAAGCCCTGCGGAATCAAGCTCGCTTGTATCGGGTTGAGGGGAATGACATTCACCTTGTTACCTCAGAGTGGATGAAGGCCCGCTTTGAGAAGCCCCAACCCCGTGCCGCCATTCATGAAGCTTTTGGCAAAGTGTTGGGACATGCGGTTTCGATCCATTTTGTGCCGGAAAATTCTGTTTCTCACCCGGCTGCCTCCTCAACGTCCGAAGCGCGCCCCGTCGAAAATAGTGAACGGAAGCTCGATGAAGATTCGGAGGCACTCATCAAAGTGGCCGAAGAGTTGGGGGGGGAAGTCGTCGAGTAGTGTTTGTCGGACGGGTTGATTGACACCTTAATATCCTTTTTCATAATAGGAGCATAAGAAATGGCTAAAAGTAAAGGCAAAGGTAAAGGTTTCTCCCTCGGTGGACTCGGCGGGGGAGGTGGTTTAGGGATGCCACCCGGTGGAGCGAAAGGAGGGTTGGCCGGCCAATTGCAGGCGATGCAAAAGCAAATGCTCGAGGCCCAAGAGTCGCTCGGTGAAAAAACGGTCGAAGTGACGGCCGGCGGCGGAGCTATCAAAGTTGTTATGACCGGTCATCAAAAGCTGCTATCCATCACCATAGATCCCGAAGTGGTTAACCCCGAAGATGTCGAAATGCTACAAGATTTGATAGTAGCCGCTGTTAACGAAGCGGTCGAAGCGTCGCAAAACCTGGCTGCCGATGAATTAGGCTCCATTACCGGGGGACTTAACATTCCTGGATTGTTTTAAAGGCTAAAACGTAAAACGTAATGAATTTACACAAGAAACCATTACGTTTTACACATTATTATTGATTGGTATAACTATGCAAGTAACACCCACGCCTGTTTTAAAGTTAATTGACGAGTTTTCACGTTTGCCGGGGGTCGGCCCAAAAACAGCCTCGCGGCTGACTTTCTATTTGCTGCGTAACCCGGCTGACCGAGCTGTAGCCCTGGCTGACGCCCTGCGTGAGTTGCACGAAAAAGTGCTCTTTTGCTCACAGTGTTTCAATATCACCGAAACCGACCCCTGCCCCGTTTGTAGCGACGAGCATCGCAGCCAATCCATTATCTGTGTGGTTGAAGAGCCGCTGGACGTGTTGGCCATCGAGCGGACGCGGGATTATCACGGCTTATATCACGTCTTGCATGGCGTCATCGCTCCCGTAGAAGGAATTGGCCCGGAGGATTTGCGGGTTGCCGAACTGGTCGAGCGGGTGCGTAGCAAAGGGGACGAGGTGCGTGAAATTATCATTGCTACCAACCCTAACCTCGAAGGTGAAGCTACAGCCATGTATATTGCTCGCCAATTCCAAGGCGGAGCCGTTAAAATTACCCGCTTAGCGCGCGGTCTACCGGTCGGCGGCGACTTGGAGTATGCCGATGAAATCACCCTGAGTCGAGCCTTGAGTGGACGCAGTGAGATGTAAACCTCACCGGATTCATAAACCTTAAAAGAGTCAAGACTGAGTAGAAAAAGGGTTGACAACCCGGTTAAGATGTGTTAATATTGCTCCTGTTGTCGGGCCGATAACAAAGGCGCAAAATAAAATGTACTGAGGCTTGACAAAGTGTAGTTAGTGTGATACACTAATTGTTGCACTCAGTGATAAAATTGAACTCGTTCACAAGGGTTCTTGTGAAAAGTTCTGTTGACAACAGAAAGGAGATGCCAAGCTGCATAAGTGGTTGAACAACCTGATGTAGTTTTGCGTCTCCACCGGCACCCGCAGTAGGGGGGTGTCGGTTTTTATTTGTCAACCGTCTGAGCGACAGCACCTTAACAAATAAAGAGTGACAGTAAGGGAGCAAGAGAGAGGCTCACGTAGAGAAGACACAGTGGTAAGCTGTGAAATAATACGGAGAGTTTGATCCTGGCTCAGGATGAACGCTGGCGGCGTGCCTAACACATGCAAGTCGAACGGGAGGTTTATTTCGGTAGACCTCTAGTGGCGAACGGGTGAGTAACACGTTGGTGACCTGCCCTGAAGAGGGGGACAACTCCTCGAAAGAGGAGCTAATACCCCAGATGTCTAAAGGTTTAGACGCTTTAGACCAAAGTTCTACGGAATGCTTTGGGAGGGCCTGCGGGCTATCAGCAGTTGGTGAGGTAAAGGCTCACCAAGGCGAAGACGGCTAGGGGCGAGAGCGTGACCCCCACAAGGAACTGAGAAACGTCCCTACTCCTACGGGAGGCAGCAGTGAGAATATTGAGCAATGGGCGGAAGCCTGACTCAGCAACGCCGCGTGGATGACGAAGGCCTTCGGGTTGTAAAATCCTTTTCTGGGGGAAGATAATGACGGTACCCCAGGAATAAGTTCCGGCTAACTACGTGCCAGCAGCCGCGGTAAAACGTAGGGGACAAGCGTTATCCGGATTTACTGGGCGTAAAGCGCATGTAGGTGGCTTGACAAGTTGGATGTGAAAGCTCCTGGCTTAACTGGGAGAGGTCATTCAAAACTGGCAAGCTAGAGGATGGAAGAGGAGAGCGGAATTCCCGGTGTAGTGGTGGAATGCGTAGATATCGGGAGGAACACCAGTGGCGAAAGCGGCTCTCTGGTTCGTGCCTGACACTGAGATGCGAAAGCGTGGGGAGCGAACGGGATTAGATACCCCGGTAGTCCACGCTGTAAACGATGGATACTAGGTGTAGGAGGTCATTAACCCCTTCTGTGCCGAAGCCAACGCGTTAAGTATCCCGCCTGGGGACTACGGCCGCAAGGTTAAAACTCAAAGGAATTGACGGGGGCCCGCACAAGCAGCGGAGCGTGTGGTTTAATTCGATGATACGCGAAGAACCTTACCTGGGTTTGACATAGAGGTAGTAGCGCGGTGAAAGCCAAGCGACCCTTCGGGGAGCCTTTACAGGTGCTGTGATGGCTGTCGTCGCTCGTGTGTCGTGAGATGTTGGGTTAAGTCCCGCAACGAGCGCAACCCTCGTCGTTAGTTACAAGTGTCTAACGAGACTGCTGGTATCAAACCGGAGGAAGGTGGGGATGACGTCAAGTCAGCATGGTCTTTATATCCAGGGCTACACACACGCTACAATGGCCGGTACAATAGGTTGCCACACCGCAAGGTGGCGCTAATCCCAAAAGCCGGTCTCAGTTCAGATTGCAGTCTGCAACTCGACTGCATGAAGGTGGAGTTGCTAGTAACCGCGCGTCAGCCATAGTGCGGTGAATGCGTTCCCGGGCCTTGTACACACCGCCCGTCACATCATGGGAGTCGGTAACACCTGAAGTCGGTGACCCAACCGTAAGGGAGGAGCTGCCTAAGGTGGGACTGGTGACTGGGATGAAGTCGTAACAAGGTAGCTGTAGCGGAAGCTGCGGCTGGATCACCTCCTTTCTAGGGAGACCTGGAGTAGTCAGAATTGGTTACTTCTAATATCCCAAGGTTAATGCCCTGATTATAGGGACCTTGATTTAATACTCTCTCCCTCTGCTTGCTGTCACTCTTTAGTTGTTAAGGGTTAAGAATTCAAGAAAGTTCTGGGCCTGTAGCTCAGTCGGTTAGAGCATCCCTCTGATAAGGGGAAGGTCAGTAGTTCGAGTCTACTCAGGCCCACCAGAGGGAAGGATGAAGGCGGAAGGATGAAGGCGGAAGGATGAAGGATGAAAGATAATTCATCTTTCATCCTTCATCCTTCATCCCTTAAGAGCGGGGATGTAGCTCAGCTGGGAGAGCGCCTCCCTTGCACGGAGGAGGTCAGGGGTTCGAATCCCCTCATCTCCATAGAGATGATTTGACAGGTTGGTTGAGAAGCAGTAAGATGTAACTCAATTAATAGGTCGGACAAACTAGAATTATATGTATCTATCCATTTTGATGAAAACCCCATAGGATTTGAAAGGCATAACAAAGGGAATTTTAAGACCCGGCGGTGTGCTGGGTTTTTTTGTGTCTTGAGGGGATTGTAGGTTGAGGGATGAGGCTTAGCAGCGGCTAGGGGTCATCCCCCAGTCTACAAAACTGGGCTTGAGCGGGGTAAACCCGTCAAACGGTAGCACGTTAAAAACTGAATAGAACGAGTGTAGTTCAATGAACCAAAGCGAACACGTGTGATTAAGCTACAAAGGGTGCACGGGGGATGCCTTGGCGTCAAGAGCCGACGAAGGACGTGGTTGACTGCGAAAAGCTCCGGGGAACCGTCAGCAGGTGTTATAGCCGGAGATGTCCGAATGGGGAAACCCAGTTGAGCTAATCCTCAACTATCCCTGGTTGAATAAAATAGGCCAGTGGAAGGGAACCGGGTGAACTGAAACATCTAAGTAGCCCGAGGAAAAGAGAGTATTCTGCTAGTAGTGGCGAGCGAACGCGGAAAAGCCCAAACTGCTGTACTTGTGCAGCGGGGTTGTAGGACCTGGCAACAATTATGAGTTTGTTAGCGGAATTGTACTGGAAAGATAGACCGTAGAGGGTGACAGTCCCGTACGCGAAAACGAACTGATGAGGGCCGGGTATCCTGAGTACCACGGGGCACGCTAATCCTGTGGGAAACCGGGGAGTCCACTCCCCAAGGCTAAATACTCTTGACGACCGATAGTGAACAAGTACCGTGAGGGAAAGGTGAAAAGAACCGCGGTGAGCGGAGTGAAATAGAATCTGAAACCGTGTACCTACAATCAGTCGGAGCCCAATGTCTGTTTGGAAGCAGAAAGGGGTGACGGCGTGCCTTTTGGAGAATGAGCCGACGAGTTACTTTCTGTGGCAAGGTTAAGGCAGCGACAGCCGGAGCCGTAGCGAAAGCGAGTCTGAATAGGGCGGCAAGTCGCAGGGAGTAGACACGAAACCGGGTGAGCTAACCATGGTCAGGTTGAAGCGAGAGTAATGTCTCGTGGAGGACCGAACGGGTATACGTTGTAAAGTGTTCCGATGAACTGTGGTTAGGGGTGAAATGCCAAACGAACTCGGAGATAGCTTGTTCTCCCCGAAATAGCTTTAGGGCTAGCCTCGTGTGTTTAATCTGGGAGGTAGAGCACTGGATTGGCTAGGGGGTCTCTGACTTACCAAACCAAACCAAACTCCGAATGCCGAGATTTGAGAGCACGGGAGTCGGACCGCGAATGATGAGATCCGTGGTCGAGAGGGAAAGAGCCCAGATCGTCAGCTAAGGTCCCCAAGTGATGACTAAGTGGGAAAGGATGTGAGACTACTGAGACATCCAGGAGGTTGGCTTAGAAGCAGCCACCCTTTAAAGAGTGCGTAATAGCTCACTGGCCTAGTGGTCTTGCGCCGAAAATATAACGGGGCTAAAGTCATCCACCGAAGAGTTTGGTAGTAGGTATGGAGTAGGTAGTAGGAGAAAAAGACCCCCTTACTACCTACTGCCTACTACTACTACCGAGCGGTAGGGGAGCGTTCTGTAGGAGAAAAGAAAACAGTGCTGACCGGAAGGACAGCTTGCGGCCTACAGAAGTGCGAATGTCGGCATGAGTAGCGAAAAACATGTGAGAACCATGTTCGCCGTATGTCTAAGGTTTCCGACGGAAGGTTAATCCGCGTCGGGTTAGTCGGGCCTAAGCCGAGGCTGAGAAGCGTAGGCGATGGACAACAGGTTAATAATCCTGTACCGCCAAATGGAGCGATGGGGGGACGCAGGAGGGTAGACCAGCCGGGTGATGGACGTCCCGGTGCTGAACCGGTAGGGTGATGAGCCTCGTAGGGAAATCCGCGGGGGGAACTTGAGCGGTTGTAAGCGGGCCGTAAGGCCAGAAGTGGTTAAGCCCCCACTGACAAGAAAAGCCTCTAAGCGATGAAATTTGGCGACCGTACCGCAAACCGACACAGGTAGACGGGTAGAAAATACCAAGGCGATCGGGGAAACTCTCGTTAAGGAACTAGGCAAAATAGATCCGTAACTTCGGGAGAAGGATCGCCCTGGCCGGTGAAGTGAGAACTTATGGAGCTGGCTGGGGTCGCAGAGAAATGGCTCTATCGACTGTTTAACAAAAACACAGGTCTGTGCCAACGCGTAAGCGGACGTATACGGGCTGACGCCTGCCCAGTGCCGGAAGGTTAAGAGGAGGGGTGCAAGCTCCGAATTGAAGCCCCGGTGAACGGCGGCCGTAACTATAACGGTCCTAAGGTAGCGAAATTCCTTGTCGGGTAAGTTCCGACCCGCACGAAAGGCGTAACGAGTGGAGCACTGTCTCAACGAGAGACCCGGTGAAATTGAACTATGCGTGAAGATGCGCATTACCCGCAGCAGGACAAAAAGACCCCGTGGAGCTTTACTGTAGCTTGATATTGAGTTAGGGCTTGACTTGTGTAGGATAGCTGGGAGGCTGAGAAGCTGGTCCGCCAGGATCGGTGGAGCCGCCGTTGAAATACCAGCCTGGTCAAGTCTTGGCCCTAACGGTTAGCCGTGACCCGGCAACCAGACAGTGTCAGGTAGGCAGTTTGACTGGGGCGGTCGCCTCCTAAAGAGTAGCGGAGGCGCCCAAAGGTTCCCTCAGGCTGAATGGAAACCAGCCGCAGAGTGCAAAGGCATAAGGGAGCTTGACCGCAAGACCCACAAGTCGAGCAGAGACGAAAGTCGGGCTTAGTGATCCCACGGTTCCGAGTGGAAGGGCCGTGGCTTACCGGATAAAAAGCACCCTGGGGATAACAGGGCTGGTCTCGCCCAAGAGTTCACATCGACGGCGAGGCTCGGCACCTCGATGTCGGCTCGTCGCATCCTGGGGCTGGAGTAGTAGTCCGCGGTCGGGCTGTTCGCCCGTTAAAGCGGTACGCGAGCTGGGTTCAGACCGTCGTGAGACAGGTCGTCTCTCTCATCCGTGGGCGCAGGTAAATTGAGAGGGCTGTCCCTAGTACGAGAGGACTGGATGGACCGACCGCTGGTGTGCCAGTTGTTCCGCCAGGAGCAGTGCTGGGTAGCTACGTCGGGCAGAGATAACCGCTGAAAGCATCTAAGTGGGAAACTTGCCTCAAGATGAATTTACCATCCGGTTAATCCGGGAGAGGCCGCTGGGAGACGACCAGTAGATAGGTGGCGTGTGGAAGGGCAGCAATGTCCGCAGCTAAGCCATACTAATGGCCGAAGGCTTAATCTTTCTCTCAAGTGTTTGACTTGGTTCACGAATGAACTCGTTCTGTTCGGTCTTTAGCGGGCTACCGTTCTAAGGCTGAAGGCGGAGGGATGAAGGATGAAACATTCTTCTCCTTTTCATCCTTCATCCTTCATATTTCATCCTTTGAAAAAGAAGTCTTTTTGGTGATTCTAGCGGCGGGGGTACACCCGGTCCCATCCCGAACCCGGCAGTTAAGCCCGCCAGCGCCGATGGTACTTGAGGGGCGACCCTCTGGGAGAGTAGGTCATCGCCAAAAAGACTTTTTTTATTGCCCTTGCTATGTTCTCTGCCATGTGTTACAATAACTATTGCAATTAACCTGCTCAAACCCTCCATTCTCAAAATTACCACTTGTGATTATAATTGAAATCTTGAAGTTTTTTATTGCGGAGTTATGTTAGATCCTGCGAGTTTAACGCCTGTTATTATTCTTGTCGTTTTACTAATTATTCACGCCTTCTTTGCGGCCGCAAAAGAAGCCATTGTTTCGACACGAAAAGCGAGACGTTTACAGCTTATTGAAGAAGGTAATCCGGCTGCAGAATTGGTGAATGCTCTGGCCGAGGATGCTACCCGCTTACTAACCACCGAGCAGTTGATCCTCAAATTTATCGGTTTCTTCTTTATCGGCTTTGCCGCTTTTGTTTATACCTTACCCCTGGCCGAAAATTTAGGTATTTATAGTTTTACCTCCATGATTATTGTGACTGTAGTTGCAGTGATCATTATCCTCGTTTTTGGTGACCTAATCCCTCGAGAAATTGCTCGCGCTTACCCGGAGCCAATAGCGCTTTGGTCAATTTACCCTTTTAATCTCTTGTCATATGTGGCTGCGCCTTTGGCCCGGCTGATTACCAAAATTGGCCGGGGATTGACCGGGCGATGGGATGAGACGGGGGATTATGGCCTGGGTACGATGACAGAAGAGGATTTGCGGACTTATGTGGATGCCGGTGAGGAAGGCGGCTTGCTTAAGGAAGAAGAAAAGGAGATGATTTATTCTATCTTCGACCTGGGTGATACCTCTGCCCGAGAGATTATGGTGCCGCGGATTGATGTGGTGGCAGTTGAGGCTGATATGCCGGTGCGTGAGGCGCTTGACCTTATTTTGGAGGCAGGTCATTCACGGGTCCCTGTTTATGATGATAATATTGATAATATCATTGGGATTCTGTACGCCAAAGATTTGTTGGCCCACTGGCGGAATGGCGGCGAACCGCGCATGGTGCGTGGTTTGGAACGAGAAGTTTATTACGTGCCTGAAACTAAGCCGGTAAGTGACTTGCTGCGCGAACTCCAATCTAAGAAGGTGCATATTGCTATTGTGGTGGATGAGTATGGCGGCACGGCTGGACTGGTCACGATTGAGGATATTTTGGAAGAAATTGTCGGCGAAATTCAGGATGAGTATGATGCCGAAGAGTTTTACATGGATCGCATCTCCGATGATGAGTATATTTTTAGCGCCCGGCTAGATTTAGATGACATCAACGATATTATGTCGGTAGAGTTGCCGACGGATGAGAGCGATACTTTGGGAGGATTGGTTTATTCCATACTGGGTCGCGTGCCCGCTGTGGGCGACTCCGTGGATGTAGCCGATTTACATTTGACTGTGCTGGAGGTTGAAGGTCGTCGAATTGTAAAGGTGAAAGCACAACGAATAGAACCGGAAGAGGAAAACGGCCATAAACAGACCAACAAGGAAAAGAATGAGGCAGTAGCGCCCAAAAAATCAGCTTCGTTTGTAAACAATCCTCGCAATGTCACCTCACCGTGAACCTGTTATCCGTTCTGGTGTTTTCTAGTCACCTTCTACAACCCACAGGAAAATCATGAACAACTTACAAAAAACTTCTCAATGGGACGACCTGCTCAAATTGGCCATTGAAGCCAGAGAAAATTCTTATTCACCCTATTCTCATTACAAAGTTGGGGCAGCATTGCTGACGACGAGTGGTAAAACTTTTACCGGCTGCAATATCGAAAATGCCGCTTATACCCCCTCTAATTGCGCCGAGCGCACGGCTATTTTCAAAGCTGTGTCCGAAGGAGAACGGGATTTTGCCGCTATTGCAGTCGCTACCAGCAATAGTGTAGCCCCATGCGGAGTTTGTCGCCAGGTGATGCGCGAGTTTGCGCCAAATTTGACCATCATTTTGGGAGACATCAAGGGCAATTATCGAGTGGTCAGTCTGACCGATTTGCTGCCCGATAGTTTCGGGCCGGAAAATCTAGAGACAGACTAAATCTCCGGTTTAATAGTAGTCTTGTTTACCCTTCCCTCCTTTCTTCACCCCTGATCTGGTTAATCCGCTGAACAACATCCTGAGCAAAGCGATTGAGATAGACTTCAACATAAGCCGTAATATCCAGGGATACATCCTCAATGAGCGGCGTCAGGTCCATAGCAAAAGTTAGCCCGGTGGTCAGGTCGGTCTGGTGGGAGGTGTGGTAGGTGGCGTGAGCGCGCCGCCGGCCCATGGTGGCTAAATCATACCGTTTGCCGCCGCTCACCTGGGAGTCGAACACCCCGACCAGGGTGGTTTGCAAATTGTCGTGGTCTGAACAGTTGAAGATCACCTTATCCTCGTCCACCATCCAATCCAGGTCACGCCAGACCTCGCAGCCGTACAGTTTTTGAGGCCGCTCTGCCGGGGGCAGGCTGCGGATGGCCTCGATGACTTTAAAGGCCACACCGATATGAGTTGGATGCTTGTCGGCCAGGTTGTGGGTGTAGATGATTTCGGGCCGGGCGATTTGCAAAAGTTGGGCAATATCCTCAACCGGCTGTGGGTTGGTTCCATCTTTGACCGCGCTGCTGGGATAATCGAGCAGAATTTGAGCGGCATACTCGCCGATGACGGCGGCTTTTTGCTGTTCTTTGTTGCGGACGGCCCACATCTGCTCGTCGCTGTAATTTTGGTAGAGGCCATTGCGGGGCGAGCCACGTCCATCGGTGACGACAACCCCAGTAAACCACTGGTCCTGGCGCTGAAAACATTGCAGAATGCCGTCAATGGCCATGATTTCCAGATCATCCTGATGCGCGCCCAGGGCCAGGTGGGTAGTGCGGGCCAAAGCCGCTTCGATGGAGAGGCCATCGGGGATAAAAATTTGGGCAGTGCTGCGGTTGAATTGCATAGGGTTTTCCTCTGAAAAAAGTAATCGGTTTGCTGATTACTGCTCACTGATGACCGATTACTGTATCGCCGGCAAACTGGCGGCGGCGATGGACTGGCCCACCCGCCGGCTCTTTTCGTCGGGTAAATGCAGGGTGATTTGCCGGGCCAGTTCCGGGAATTCGGTCGCCAGGACTTCATTCGCGCCGTCGAGCAGCAAGGGGCCGCCCTGACCGGAAGTACAGCGGCCCAAAATGAGAACGTGTTTTAATTGATAAAAGTCGGCGTAGTGGGCGATGCCGTAGCCCAGGTAATAGCTCATACTTTGCCAGATTTTGGCGGCTCCTGGATGCCCTGCTTCCAGTTTTTCCTGCACAAGTTTGAGCCGGGCTGCATCGGTAATATCGCCCGGTAGTTCAATCCCCACGTTGGGGGCCAGGCGAAAGACACACTGCTGCGAGAAATAGAGCGCGCCGCAGCCTTTATCCCCCGACCATTCGTCAACCGGGGCGGTTGGGCTGTAATCCACCGGCGCAAAAGCCAATTCATTAAGCCAGCCGGTAATATTGCCTTGAGGCGTCACGTAGCCTGCCGCTTCACTTGAACCCAGGGCGATACCCAGTACAGCGTTGTCTTCCAGCGACATCGAGCCGGCCAGGGCGGTCACTTCACCATCGTTGACAATCTCCAGCGGGACGCTCATTTCCTGGCGGATGCGTAGAAACATACTTCTGACTTCATCAAAACGCTCGGCGGGGATACCCCGAAAGAGGGAGGCGACCATGGCCCGGTTATTGATATAAACCCCGGCTGAACTGCCGCCAATCGCATCTACGCGGGGCATTTTGGCAGCGGCCATTCTTAAGGCGTTCATAATATGCTCATAGTGGTAGTGGGGGTCGGTTTGCCGGCGCGGCTCCCAGACAATCTCTTCGCTAAAGACTGCCTGGCCTGCCACCACTGCCGACACCTTGAGGTCGGACGCGCCCAAATCAAAACCGATGCGGCAGCCATCCAGGTGGCGGCCTAAAGCTTGCTCGCTTTCTTTTTCAGCCGGAACGTCGGCGGCGGCACACGAGACCAGGGTGAACCCTTTCTGATAGACGCTTTCACCCATAAAATGAAAATCGAAAGCGCGCGGACCATCCGGGGCGTAACACTGTTTAAGATGACTGCCGATAGACGGCGGTCCGCCCACATAAATCTTCCAGCCGCCGCGCTGCCACAATAGAAATTTAAGAAGTCGCTCGGCATACATCAGATTGGCTTCAGCTTGGGGATGATTTTCGGCAAAAACTCGCGTTTCAAAACGGGAGATAGAACCATCGGTCCGCTCTAAACCAAGCACTAGAGGGACACCCGCCCGGCTTTGCTCAACATCCTTTAGAAAGGCGTGATTAGCCAGGGCAGCCGGGCAAAAAGCTTCGTCGAGGGGCGGCGCTAAATTTGGTTTTACCAGTCGAAAGGTCATCCAATTACCCTTTCCAAAGTTCCCAATTAAATTCACATAAAATAGGGGAAGGGAGGATTTCTAAATTAGGCTCAGTTCGTGGGTTAAGATCAGAGCTGCGGCCCCCAGGATAACAATTTCCTGGCCTAGCCGGCTCAGACTCACCTGGGTTTCATCAGCCAGCATGCCCATGGCGCGCTGTTTCATTTCCTGGCGGATGGGTTCCAGGAGCGGTTCGCCAAAACGAGCGACCCTTCCGCCGATCAGAATAGATTGAATATTTAAAGTTCCGATGAGATTGGCTACGGCTATGCCTAAATAATGACCCACTTCGGCTATAACTTGCCGGACTTCTTCGTCGCCGGCCTCAAAAGCTTGAATGACGACATCGGTGGTGATGGCCTCGGGGGTGGGGGCAAACTGGTGGAGCAGAGAATGGGGATTTTCTTGGGCAATAGCCTTGGCTCGCTCCACGATAAAGCGGCTGCTGGTCACAGTCTCCAGGCAGCCGTAATGGCCGCAACTGCACAAAGCGCCCTGTTCCACCACCCGCACGTGACCAATTTCACCGGCCCCGGAGCCATCGCCGTAATGCAAACGCCCGTTGAGCACAATCCCGGCGCTGACGCCGCGTCCGACTTTGAGGATAATCAAATTCGGCGTCTTTCGTTCCTGGCCAAACACATATTCGGCAACAGCCGCCACATGGCTGTCGTTAGCCACAAAAACGGGCAGGTTGTAACGAGTTTCCAATAAACCTCGCAGGGACAGGTCCTGCCAGTCAAGATTCACAGCTTTACGGACGACGCCTCTCTGGGCATCCACCAGGCCGGGTGTGCCGACCCCAATTCCCAACAGTGGCCGGGAAATAGCGGTCATCAGCCGGTCAATTAACTGGTAGACCAATTCTAAGGCGGTTTGACCGTTGCCGGGTGTGACCGGCACGTTGGCCTGATGAATCATCTGGCCGCGCAGATTGATAACCGCCCCCCGAAATTCGCTGTTAGCCAGGTCAATCCCAATCAAATGCCGCGAGTCATCCACCACCCGCAGCAGCGTTGGCGGTTTGCCGCCGGCTGATGGCCCGTACCCCGTCTCTTCAACCAGCCCTTCTTCGATGAGTTCGGCCACGGTGGTCGAAACGGTTGGCGGGGTGAGGTAGGTAATGCGGGCAATATCAGCCCGGCTTACCTCATGATGATCATAGATGATTTTGAGGACAAGATTTTTATTATGAATTTTAGTTTGTTCGTGGGTAGCTTTTTGAAGCATCTCATTCCAAGTAACTTAGTAAGTTAAGTAAATTAACTAACTATAGTAAATACTACTTTTGCTGGTTTGTCAAGCTCAGCTTTCAGAGGTTTTTATTCTTGGAACAGATTTAACATTGCTGGAAGATTGGAAGGTGGGCAAGGCGATAAATTCCAATCTTCCAGCCTTCCAACCTTCCAGATTACCGAAAACCATCCGGGCTAATTGTTATAACCTTGCTCTTCCCTCCTGCCAAGAGTATAATTCCCCCCTATGTGATTGTCCAAAAATAAGTTCCCTCAAGTTCCTACGAGTTTCCAGGGAACTAGGGGAACTCATAGGAACTCAAAATGGGCAGTAAATTTTAGGCGTTCACTATGAGCAACGAACGTTTGTACCGAACCGATACGATTATTTTACGCCGGGCCGATTTTGGGGAGGCCGACCGGCTGTTGACCGTTTTTACGCCGGAGCGGGGCAAACTGCGCTTGCTGGCTAAAGGCGTGCGCAAAACGACCAGCCGCAAGGCCGGGCATGTCGAGCTATTTATGCTGACCGATATGCTGGTAGCGCAGGGCCGCACCTGGGACATTATTTCCCAGGCCGAAATTGTCGAAGCCTACCGGGATTTGCGAGAAGATTTGGAGAAGACCAGCCACGCCTACTACCTGGCCGAATTGATTGACCGTTTTACCGAGGAGCACGACCCGAATGCGCCTCTATTTCAACTGCTGACGTTGACCCTGGCTCACTTGAGTCATTCCGATGACCCTTTTCTGGCTCTACGCTACTTTGAGTTGCATTTATTGAGTCTGACCGGCTTTCAGCCGCAGTTGCACTTTTGCGTGACATGTGGAGAAGCTTTGGAGCCGGTCACCAATTTCTTCCACTTTGTGGATGGCGGCGCGCTCTGTCCCCGGCACGGTGAAGCTCGACCCAACGCCGAGCCGCTGCCGCTGCCGGTACTCAAAGTGCTGCGCTACATGCAAACCGAGCCGTGGGAAAAGGTAGCTAAGTTGCAGATCAGTCCGGCCACCCGGCAGCAGGTCGAAAGCTTGCTGTTCAATTACCTCACCTTTCTGTTGGAGCGCCGCTTGAAGAGCGTCGAGTTTTTGCGGCAGTTGAAGCGGGAGGGCGTGAAGCGTGACACTTAACGTGTCAAGTGTCACGTGTCAGGTGTCACGTCAGGAGGGTTGAATGGTCGCCAATCCGCAAAAATATTATAGCCCCGAAGAATATCTGGCCCTGGAAGAAACGGCGGAGTATCGCAGCGAGTATTATCGCGGCGAAATTTTTGCCATGGCGGGCGGGTCGGCTAATCATAATCGGATTGCCGGGAATATTTATCTGGAGCTACGTGAGACGCTTGAGGGTAAGTCCTGTGAAGCTTTTATTACCGATATGCGCCTGCATATTAAGAAAAACAGCTTATACACCTACCCGGATGTGATGGTGGTTTGCGGCCGGATTGAATATATCAAGGGTCGAACCGATACCCTGACCAATCCAGTGGTGATTATCGAGGTTTTGTCGGACTCGACGCAAGCATACGACCGGGGGGCAAAGTTTGAACTTTACCGGGCCATTGAGAGCCTGCAAGATTACGTACTGGTGGATCAGGCCCGCGTGCATGTGGAGTATTTTCACAAGCTGGAAGATGGCCGCTGGCTGCTGGAGGAGTTTAATGAGCTTGAGGCGGTGCTGCGGTTGGAGGCGGTGAATGTGGAACTGCCGTTGAGCCGAGTCTATCAGCGGGTGGAGTGGGAGAGCTAAATTTAACAAGGAGTCGCCGTTATGTTCTCTACTTTGGAAAAAGTAAAACGCCTGGAACAATACCTGGCGGTGGATAATTCAACCGTTGACCCGGTGCTGGATACAACAATTGATAAACTTCTGGCGCGGGAACAGGCGCGTATTGTGGAGTTGAAAACCCGTTTGCAGGAGCAGTGCGCCTTGTTTGAACAAAATTATACCCTCAGTTCAGAAGATTTTTACAAGCAGTATCAAGCCGGGCAAATGGGTGACGAAACCGATTATGTCGAATGGGCGGCCACAATAGAGATGTTAGCCAATCTTGATAAGAGATTGGCCTCTTAAATAGAGAAAACCTTACGATAACGAAAATTTTCCCGGCGGTCGGCGGTTTGCCGTTGGCCGTCGTGTTTTTAGAGGAGAAGATGTCCAAACCCCTAAACTTTCAACAAATCATCATGACCCTGGAAAGCTACTGGGCCGACCAGGGCGCAACCATCTGGCAGCCCTACCACGAGACGGTGGGGGCAGGCACGGCCAACCCCGGCACGATTCTGCGGGTGCTGGGGCCGGAGCCGTGGCTGGTGGGCTATGTCGAGCCGTCCTTCCGGCCCGACGACGGCCGTTTTGGCGACAACCCCAACCGCATGCAGATGCACCACCAATATCAGGTCATCCTCAAGCCCGACCCCGGCAATCCCCAGGAGCTTTACCTCAACAGCCTGTTTGCCATTGGCATCAAACGTGAAGAGCACGACATTCGCTTTGTCGAAGACAACTGGGAAAGCCCGGCCCTGGGGGCGTGGGGGCTGGGCTGGGAAGTCTGGCTGGATGGTATGGAAATCAGCCAGTACACCTACTTCCAACAGTCCGGCGGTTTTCCGCTCGACCCGGTGGCGGTGGAGCTGACCTACGGCCTGGAACGCATCGCCATGTATCTACAGGGCGTTGAACGGGTTTGGGATATTGACTGGGATGGCCGCCAGAGCTACGGCGATATTTTGCTGCGCCAGGAAATCGAGCATTGCGAGTACGATTTTAATGTGGCCGATGTGGATGGGCTGAAAGCGGCCTACAACTTCTACGAAGCGGAGTCGAAACGCTGTTTGCAGCACGGCCTGGTCATTCCGGCCCACGATTACGTGCTCAAATGTTCCCACGCCTTTAATATTCTCGACACGCGCGGAGCCATCGGCGTGACCGAGCGAGCTGGTTATTTTGCCCGCATGCGCCGCATGTCGCACGATGTGGCTAAAGCGTTTGTGGAGCAGCGGGAGAAGGCGGGGTTTCCGCTGTTGAAATACATGCCTGTTAGACCGACCGCCGACCGCCGACCGCTGACCGCCGAATCTCCAATCTCCAATCTCCAATCTCCTCAATCTTTCCTTTTGGAAATCGGCTCCGAAGAACTTCCTTCTCACGATGTCAGCGATGCGTTGGCCTACTTGCAGGGGGCTGCCCCCAAGTTTCTGGCGAGTCTGCGCCTCAGTTATGATAAGCTGCAAGTGGTGGGTACGCCCCGCCGTCTGGCGGTCCTGGTGGAGGGGTTGGCGCCGCGCCAGGAGGATTTAGAAGAGGTGGTGCGCGGCCCCTCGGCTAAGGCGGCTTTTGATGCGGAAGGCAAGCCGACCAAAGCTGCCGAGGGGTTTGCCCGCAGCAAGGGGGTGGACGTGTCAACCCTGGAGGTGCGCGTCATGGACGGCGGCCAATATGTGGTGGCAACCGTGCGCACCGCCGGCAAGTCCACGCCGGCAGCGCTGGCTGAAGCCTTGCCCGATTTTATCCGCAGCATCAGCTTTGGCAAATCTATGCGCTGGCTGGCCTCGGCCCAGGTGGGCGAGAGCGTCGCCAAAACGGTCTACAGCCGGCCGATTCGCTGGCTGGTGGCCTTGTGGGGCGATCAGGTGGTCCCGTTTGAATATGCCGGGCTAACCAGTGGCCGCCTCACGCGCGGGCTGCGCCCCGAAGGCTCGCCCGAAATCGAGATTGCCAGCGCCGCTACTTACCTGACGACCATGCAGACTCATCAGGTGATGGTGGACCACGACGCCCGCAGGTCCGAAATCGAGCAGCAGCTTGGGCTGATTGCCGCTGAAGCCGGGGGGCGGGTGTCAGACGAACCGGCTTTGCTGGCAGAAGTGACCCACCTGGTCGAGCATCCGACCGCTTTTTTGGGCCATTTTGAGGAAAAGTATCTCGACCTGCCGCAGCCGGTGCTGACGACGGTGATGAAAAAACATCAGCGCTACTTCCCGATTGTTAAGACCGATGGTTCATTGCTGCCGTATTTTATTGGTGTGCGCAACGGAGGCAAGGAGTATCTCGATGGGGTGCGCCGGGGCAATGAAGGGGTGCTGCGTGCCCGCTACGCCGACGCCGAATTTTTCTTCAAGGCTGATACCGAGAAAAAGCTGGAGGAGTTTTTGCCACGTCTGGATACATTGACCTTCCAGGAAAAACTTGGCTCGATGCTGGACAAGAGCAAGCGGCTGGAAATGCTGGCTCCCCAAATCGGCGAGCGGCTGCAACTCAGCGCCGCCGACATCAAAACGGTCGAGCGGGCGGCCCGGCTGTGCAAAGCCGATTTGGCCACTCACATGGTGGTTGAATTGACCAGCTTGCAGGGTATTATGGGCTATGAATATGCCAAACGCTCCGGCGAAACCGAGGAAGTGGCCGCGGCCATTGTCGAGCATTATTATCCCCAGACCAAACTGCCGCACGAGCAGCTCAGCAAACCCGGCCTGGCGCTCAACCTGGCCAACCGGCTCGATAGTTTGTGCGGTTTGTTTGCCGTTGGCAAAGCGCCCAGCGGCTCGGCTGACCCCTTTGCTCTGCGCCGCGATGGGCTGGCGTTGGTGACCAATCTTCTGGAAACGGAGACAAGTTTCAGCATCGGCGAGGGACTGCGCCTGGCGGCGGCGCTCATGCCGGTGGAAGTTTCGGCCCCATCGTTGACCGAAACAGCGGAATTTATCAAACGGCGGCTGGAAGGGGTGCTGAAAGACGAGTATGGTTTGCCCCACGATGTGGTTCAGGCAGTTTTGGCCGAGCGCGGCGACAATCCCTGGCTGGCCCTGGCCGCCGCCCGCGATTTGACCGAGGCGACCCGCCGCCCCGACTGGCCGGACACGTTGAACGCCTACGCCCGCTGCGTCCGCATTGTGCGTAGCGTGGGCGAGCGTTATACCGTGCAGCCTGAGCGCTTCACCGAAGCCGCCGAAAAAGAGCTTTACGCCGCTTACCAACAAGTTCGCGCCAGCCTGTCCCCGGCTTCGACGCTGGCAGCGGTGATTGGCGCACTCCGCGAAACGCTTGTCAAACCTATCAACGCCTTTTTTGAGGCGGTGATGGTCATGGCCGAGGACGAAGCGGTACGGCAAAATCGGCTGGCGCTGCTACAGGATATTCGGGATTTAACGAAGGGGTACGCTGACTTCAGCGAGTTGCAAGGGTTTTAAGACGACCGCCGACTACCGAAGAAGATAGCCGGGACGTAATTGCTCAGGTATCCTGTCATTTCGACGAGCCGGCGAGGAGAAATCTTCCAAGTCGGTGGCTTGAATAGCCTGCGAGCGGGGAAGATTTCTCGGCCTACGGCCTCGAAATGACAGGACTGAGTAGTTACGGGGTGTTACTGAATCTGAATATCCATTTCTACCGTGCTGCTAGTGCCATCCTCAGCGTGGACAATCGCCTGGAGGAGGTATTCGTCCCCAAACTCAATCGGGTCGCCGTTGGGCCATTGATAGTTGTTCTCGGCAAAATTCCAGACGTTGCAATCGGGTTCACCGCCGCTAAAGGCGCAGTAGGCGGCGTTTTGCTCGGTCCGTTGATAAACTTGGCCGTTAGGACCAATGATGCGCATATCAACCCGGTCAATGCCTGCGCCGTCGTTAACCCCATCCGTCGAAGCAAATACTTGAAAAATCAGGGCATCACTGACCACATCGGCGTCTGAATTTGGCCCGGTCTGGACAATGTAAGCCACCAGGTTTGAGGCTTGACCGGACTGTTGTTCCTTCGCGCCCTCAATCCTGAAATCAAAGCGCCAATTGGCCGGCTCACCCTCTTTTGGATTGATGATGATTTTTACCGAGTAACTTCCATTTTTAATTACTTTGTCTCCGTGGGGGTCGGGCCAGCGGTAGTTGCGCCGGTCAAAAATCCAGACCTCGCAGTTGGGTTCGCCGCCGCCAAAAACGCAGTAACCTGCTGTGCGCTCGGTGCGTTCGTGAACCGTACCCTGCTCGCCCGTTATCTCGAAGCGGACGTTGTCAATCCCGGCCCCATCGGTTTGCCCTACATTTTTATCAAACGCCACCACTCTAAAAACCAGCCTATCCCGGAAAACCAGGTCGTCAAAGTTTAGCTGCCCCTGATTGTAACCGGGGAAGACGACATAACCATCAATCTTATCGTTGCCGCCCCCTGGCGGCTCAAAGACCACAAACGACTCCGGGGTGGGCGAAGGGGTGGGGGTGGGTTGGGCTGGAATGGGCGTGAGGGTGGGTGTGGCTGTGGGCGGTGGGGGGACAGAAATCGGCGGCAGGGTGGCCGGATCAATATTGCAGCTCACAAACTGCGGGTCGGCGCTGACCCAGCCGGTTTGATTGTTGGGCGTTTGCGCCTGGACCCACTGCCCGCCGGGGTAGCCAACGGCGCTGAAGCCGATGGGAGTCAGTTCCACACCTTGCTCAATTGTGGTAATGGGCGGCTCGTAGGCCACGCCCGGCCCGCTGCGTAGATTGAGAGAGGAGGCCACCACCGTACACGCGGGCGCAGCAGCGGCTTCGGAGGTGAAAGTCGGGGTGGGGGATGGGTTATCGTCGGTCGGCGCGGGAGCCGGTGTATCTGTGGCCGGGCTGGGAGGAGAAGTTGGCTCAACTGAGGCTGGGGTAAGAGTTGGCGTGGTGGCAGCCGCTTCGGCAGTGAGGATGGCGGCGGCTGTTTTCTGGACGGCTACTTCGGTCGCAATCCGGTCTGGCTCAGGTGTGGGGGCCAACCTGTTGCACGCAGCCAAAAATAAGGTCAGGCACAGCAAGGCGAAACGATAGCTTGGCGATTGCAGGCGCATCAAGGCTCCTCCTTTGGGACAAGTAGTTTATCCGCTATGCGGTCGGCATAGGGCCGGCAGTAGGTGTCAATGATATTTTTGAGGAGGGCATCGTAAGGATTGCCCCCACCGGCGGCATCGCCCTGGGCGATACATGAGGTATAAGCGTCCTCGGCCTTTTGATACAAAGGCGTAGCTTCGGCCTGACGCCCCTGTTTTTCGCGCACCAGGGCCAGTTGGGCGTAAGCGCCGCCCAGGGCCAAATAAGCATGGCCCAGCGAGCGGTGCTGCTGGGTGGCTGCCAGAGGCTCCAAAATGGTTTCAATCTCGCGGATCGTCCCCTCAAAGTAGCCGCCGGCCTCGATGTACATGCTGGGATTGCCGCCCTGATTATAACCCAATTTGTAAAGCGTGTCCCCTTTGAGAAAAGAGGCCACCGCTTTGCCAAAATGGGCTTCCAGGCGGATGAGTTCTTCACCGGGGAGTTTGGGAGCATATTCAAGGGCTTTATCGTACTGGGTCAGGGCCAGGTCGGCGGTAGCCAGGCGTGCTTCAAGAGGTTGCGGGGACTGCTGGTAGTAGACGCTGCCCAGTCCGATGTAGGCGCGGGCATATTCCGGGTTGCTATTCAGCGCCTTTTTAAAGTAGGTTTCGGCAGTGGCCCGCGCCGTCTCAACGGAGTCGAACACTTTTAGCGCCTGCTGTTCATCCCGGCTGAGAAAAAGAATTTCCCGGCCAATGAAGTAGTAGAGAATTTCTTTGCCCTGATTTTTCTCGCCCCAATCTTTTAAGGCTTGCTCGGCCTGCTGGAAGGTGTCAAGCGCCTTGAGGGTTTGCCCGGCCAAATCCCAGATAAAGCCCATGGTAAACCAGCGCAGCGCCCTGGCCCGCAGACTGACCTCCGGCTTGAGTGAGGCAATCAGCACCGGGTCGGTGGTATCGAGCGGGATGGGAACAGGGATGGGCGCACCCAGTTGAAACGGGCCTTTTAACTCGTCCAACTCGCCGGCCTCGCCTTGCAGCGGTTTGATATAAAACTTGGGGACAAAGCTGGCCGGATTTTGGCCGCCTTCCAGAGCGCCATAAATGACCAGGTTGGCTTTGACCCGCTGGGCCAACTCGGCGGCGGCTTCGTCGTCGGCTACCAGGCCAAGTTTGACATTTTTGGCAGCCAACTCCGGGCCGTCGTGCCAGACCTGGACTTCAAACTGTTGGGGCAGGTTTTTGATCTCGTTTTGCAATTCGCTAAAAATCCAGCGGCCAAGCTGCTGGCCATCGGGCGAGGAAACAGGGCTGTCATCTGGGCCTTGCTGACCAATTTCGGCGATGGCGATATTAAAATCGCCGCTCATCTGGGAGGGGGTAGGGACGGGAGTCGGAGTGGGAGTAGGGGTGGGGACAACCAGGCGATAAGAGATAAAACTCAGCAGCCCCAGCATACTCAGGCTTAGCGCAATCAGCGGCAGCGTTGGGATGGGGATAATGTTAGCACGATAATAGTTGTGGTTGATGTTCAGCGTGTCAAGCTGTTCAAAAAGCTGCTCATCGGAAAGGTCGCCGGCCAAGCGAGACTCAACCAGCGTAATGGCGGTCTGATGGTCGTCAATTTGGTTCAGCAGTTCCAGGGGCGCATTGCCGCCAAATTTGGCCTCGCGCTCGCGAAGGATATTCAAATCTTGGTGGAGACGTTTGAGGTATCGTTTAAGTTTAGTTTCGCTCAACGGCATAACCTCAAATGAATGAGCCGGGCTGAGGCTAAGTATTGCTTTTGATGGTAAACAGGGGGATGGGTAAGTCCAGGGTTAGTAAAATTATAACACAGGTGGCAAGCAATTACAATGAGGTGGCTGCTATGGGTGTGTTCAGATTTGGGGGCGAATTCGGTGGATAGCGTAGACAGACCCCCTCCCCAACCCTCCCCCGCAGCGGGGGAGGGCGCTCTTCTCCCCCTCTCCGCTTCGGAGAGGGGTTGGGGTGAGGTCTGCCCCCAAAAGCGAACACACCCGCTACTATTGCAGTGACTCTATGGCTATGCGGCTGTTTTCTGAGGGAGTCTCTTGTTGAGCAAGCGTAGCCAATTCGGCGGCGCGGCTTTTTAAGCCCAAGGCCAGCAAAATCATGATAATCGCTACCAGCCCGATGACGCCATAAGCCGAGCTGTAGCCGACCACCCCGCCGCCGAAGCTGGCGGCAACCGCGCCGACCAGGGCCGCGCTGGTCAACTGGCCCACGCCGGTAAACATGGTGATGACCGCTTGCGCCGCCGCCCGCTCTTCGATCGGGGCTTCGTTGAGCATAATGTAACGGATGGGGGCGCCCAGCAGCGCCGACATCCCCAGGCCAATCAGAACGCCAGCAGCGAAAAAGATGGGCCAACTTTGGGGGAAAAAACTCAACAGCAGGATGCCGATGGTGAGCAAGCCAGCCCCGCTCACAATCACCGCTTTAGAACCCAGTTTATCCAGCATGCGTCCGGAAATGGGCGCACCAACGGCCCAGGCCAGCACGACCGGCATGAGTAAAAAACTGGCGGTAGAGTCGGTTACGGCAAAAGCAGCTACGGCCAGAGCGGGAATAAAGACAATGCTCGACTCGCCCAGGCCGGCTCCAAACGAGAGCAGGCTGGCTAGCGACAGTTGCCGCGAGGCAAACAAGCGTAAGTCCAGCACCGGGTCGGCGGCTCTGCGTTCGAGAAAAATAAGAGGGGGCAGTAGGAGCAGGGCCAGGGCCAGCGAAGGCCAGACTCGCAGCCCGGCCATGCTGGCCCAGAAACGAGTCGAGTCAATCTGGGTCAGGCCGTAGGTGAGAAAACTTAGCATCAGGGCCAGAATAAGCATGCCGGCCCAGTCAAACGGGCGGCGGTTGGAAGCTGGTTGGCCGGGCAAAAGCGGCGAGGCCAGCACCAGCACAACTAGCGCAATCGGCAAGTTGATGGCAAAGAGCCAGCGCCAATGGGCCAGCAGCAGCACCCCGCCAAGAATCGGTCCGATCATAAAAGCCACCCCAAATACAGCTCCGATCAACCCCAGGGCGCTGCCCCTTTTTTCGCGGGGAAAGGTATCGCCGATAACGGCGGAAGCCACCGGGAAAATACCGCCGGAGCCTAATCCTTGAATGGATCGGCCTATTAATACTACTGTAAAAGAAGGCGCTGCCGCGACCATGAAAGAACCCACAGCAAACAAAATGATATCAGCCAGATAGACAGATCGCCGTCCCCAGCTATCCGACAATTTGGCCATGAGTGGGGTGCCAATAAGGTTGAAAAAAACATAGATGGTAAAGAGCCAGGTCACTGCCCGATCGTCCACCCCAAAGTAATCGCGAATGGTTGGCAGGGCTGGGCCAACAATGGCAATATCCAGGGCCGCCATGAGCACCCCGACAAACAACACCGCCAGCAGCCGATTGCGTTTTTGATTGTCCATAAGCCCAAATAGTTCCTGGTTTTTTCCAAGACTGCGCTTGGAAAAGAATGGCGAATGGGCGAATGGCGAATCAGAATCATCATTCGCCATTCGCCATTCGCAAAAAGGATCGACAATTTTTTGTCGATGTGAATGCCTAAGTGCCTAGAGAGTCAAGGTGAGCACTGCGCCCCACAGAAAAATCTGCATGGCCAGGGCGCTGCCCCACAGGATATAAGCTGCCACTTTTTCCCAGCGATAGATCAGGCCACCGAGGGCAGCATTGATTATAAAGATAGCTGCGCCGGCCAGCGGCAAGGTAAAAAGGGCTGACTTGTCGGCGATGCGGTCCGGTACGCCAAAGGCATTAAAATGAATAGGCAGAGAGCGCGGCAACTCGGTAAATGTTATGGCTAGATACCCCAGCAGGGCTAAACAGGCAATCGCACCCAGGCCAAAAAACCACCAGGCCAGCGAGTCGGTCATGAGCGGATAGTTGAAAGGCCAGCTCCGGCGCAACCCCACCGTCCAGTTTTGGGTTGGGCCAATACTCTGGCGCGCTTGCCAGGCAGTCAAAAAATGGTGGGGTTGGTGGGGCGAAATCACATAGGTTTGCTGCGGCGTAATCACCAGCAGGCTTTCAGCCAGGGGAGCGGTAGCAAAATATTTAAGCGGGCCGTACTCGGCCGATTGACCCCAGCCAAAGCGCAGGCCGGCCACATTGACCCCTCGAAAAGTGGGCAAGGTTTCCAGAGTGCTGCCGGGGACAATTTCGCTGATAGCCTCGAAAGGAAGGAGCAGTTGGGCCATGCCCCACCGAATGGCCAGGCCGTTGCGATTAAGGTGATATTGCAGCTTGAAGGCCACAAACGCCCAATAGAAGGCCAGCCCCATGACCCCTACCACCATCAGCACACCAACCAGGAGTTTGAAAATATCGGCCAGATTGGTTTGTAAGGGCAGTAAATTGATCAGGAAAATGGCAGCAGCACAGGTAAGCAGGCCAAAGCCCAGCGAAACAAAGCCACTGCGGGTGGGGTAGGGTTGAAAGTTCATAAGGTAGTAGGTAGTAGGTAGTAGGCAGTAGGCAGTAGGCAGTAGGTTTCGACTTCCTCGCTTCTTCGCCTCCTCGCCTCCTCATCTCTGCGCGTCCTCGTGTCTTCGCGTCTTTGTCTCACAACTCCTCCAACTTCCAGCGTTTCAATTCTTCGATGAAACGATAGGCGGTGATATCCAGGTTGATCGGGGTAATTGAAATCAGGTTGTTAGCCAACGCCCAAATGTCGGTACCTTGATCTGGGACGCCGTGGGGCGGCAAACCGCCAATCCAGTAATAAGGGCGGCCGCGCGGGTCCTTGCGGGCCACCAATTCATCCCGGTACACCCGCTGGCCCAGACGGGTCAGTTCAACGCCTTTAATGTGTTCCCAGGGGGCGCTGGGGATGTTGACATTCAGCAGGGTATTGGCCGGCAGCCCATGCTCCAGGGTTTTTTGGGCCAGGCGGGCGCAAAAAGCGGCGATGGGCGTGTAATCAATCTGGGCGTTCTTCATGCGCACGGCTTCGTCGCTGAAACCGGGGGTGATGGCCATATCTTGTTCTTTTTCTTCAAAATCACGCGAAATGGCAATGGCCGGCAGCCCCTCGATGGTGGCCTCGACCGCGGCGGCCACTGTGCCGGAGTAAAAAACATCATAGCCCAAATTGGCCCCGTGATTGATCCCGGAGACTACTAAATCGGGTTTGCGCTCCACCACGCCGAGCATAGCCAAGGCCACACAGTCGGGTGG
The DNA here is from genome assembly GCA_015075405.1 of Anaerolineales bacterium. Lineage (GTDB taxonomy): Bacteria > Chloroflexota > Anaerolineae > 4572-78 > J111 > DSQQ01. The sequence goes on along the minus strand of JABTUK010000001.1, from coordinate 512,605 downwards.
GGGGGCGGTGGACACAAAGCCCTGGCTGCCGTCGGGCAGAATAAAAGGATCGGCCCGCAGCGGTTTGTGCATGGTTTTGGGATGCCCGGAGGCCGACCAGTTATGGTCGGGGGCAAAGACTAATGTCTCGGCTACTGTATCCAGGGCTTGTTTCAGCGGGAACAGGGCCGGGGCGTTGATGCCGTCATCGTTGGTAATGAGAATTAACATGAGTTTGTCTCTACATCGCTATGCCTAAAATCAGTACTGGAATGTCAATGTCAGCCACCCCACGATGTTCCAAATCCCACACAAACTGCTCGAAATATGAAACGCCGGTGGACATATCATCGGCAAAGCCTTTGAGGGGCACAATTTCAATGCCCACATCAATCAGATCAAGGTTATGAAAAATGGTCATCTTGGCGCAGACGTTGTAAACCATTGATGAAGCATACTTGCTGAACTGAAGACCTATTCCTACACGGTTTTTTACGAAGTCAATTTCTCGATAAGTATCATTTGGAAAAGTAGCAGGCACATATCCGTGAACATAATATTCGGTTGGATATTCACATCGAATCTTGCCTTTTTGCCAATGTCGAGCTTCAAATTCTATACTAAAAGCCCTGGACAATGATGCTGGATCGTATAAAACCTGTTCGAGTGCAGCATTTTTCTGGTTGATGCCGATTTTATATGTTGAACCGTCTACTGCCGCAATAATTTGTTTTGTTTCGGCAAGCTCGACTGCAAATTTTGTCTCAATAAATTCTTTGCCACCCTTGAAAGAGTATATCCCTGCAATAATCACTTATTTTTCCTTATCAGCCAAGGTGCGTAACCCGCCGCTGCCAGCCAAACGGCGCTCGCTCCCGATAAATCGGCGGTAAGAGATAGCCCTGGCTTTCGTCGGCGGCTTCCTCTTCTTCTTCTTCCTCTTTCTTGTGCATCACCTGGATGCGGATTGGCTCGGTTTTGGTTTCGTTGCCGGCGGAGTCGAAGGCGACTACGTGGAGTAGGTGGGTTTCGGTGTAGCCCAGGGTGGTGCTGATGATGCTAAAGCCGCCGGAGTAGACTTTTTGATAGCCAATCCATTTTTCCGGGGCAAAATCAGCCGGCCAGTTGGCCAGTTCGGCCGGGTCGGTAATGGTTTGGGTTACGGTTAGCACTTCGCTGAGCGTGACAACCCCGGTGGTGGTAATAGTGCCATCCGGCTGCGTAATCACCGCCGGCTGAACTAACGGCGCTTCTTGATACAGGATCGGCGTGTCGGTCATGACAATATTCCAGCGCAGGGTGTAGGGCGCTACGGTGCTTTCGCCAATTTTTTGATTGTCCAGGAAAAACTCGACTCGATTCATCGAGAGGTTGTCTACGGCGTCGGCCTGAATATTAACCCACAGATCATCTTCCTTGACGTAGATTTTATCCGGCTCCGGGTTGATCAATTCCACTGTGGGCGGGGTGTTATCTACCGTCACCTGGACAGCCTTGCGCTCGATGCCCTGATCGCCTTTGACAACCGTCAATTGTAGGGTGTACAGCCCTTCCTGGGCGCTGCTGGTGTCCCAAAATTCTAACTGGCCGCCTTCAACCTGATCAGGATGGTCGCTGCCCAGTTGCCACCACTCGACCGGGTTTAACCCCTGGCCCACTTCGACCCGGTAAAGCTGGAAACTATCGGCTTTGGCGTTGCCGGTAATCACCTGGCCGCCCTTGATGTACTCATAGGGGCGCGGATTGATAATCGCCACCGGGCCAACATTGACTGCCGGACCGGTGCTGTCATCATACTCGGTTGGCGGCTGGGGGATGCCGTTCTCGCGCACCCAGTCGGCGGCCACGGGCGGGTAGACTTCGTAAACGCGCTCTTCGACCATTTCGGGTGGAGTGTAAACGGTGGCTAATTTGCCGTTTTCGCGATTGATGCGGAAGACCTGATGAACGTTGTCTTTTTGGGTCGGCTCAGTACCTTCCAGGAAAAGTTCAGTCACCGAGCCAGGGGTATGTTCGTTAGGTAACAGGCCGGAGACGGAGTCAACGCGGACATCTACTAATCCGGGTGGACGTTGCCACTCTTCCACCGGCTTGTCGTTGAGATAGTAGAGCATAACATCATGCCAGATCGGGGCCGCCCCGGAGAGGCCGGTCACATCTTTCATTTCTTCGTTGTCGTTATTGCCCACCCAGACGGCGGTGGAGAGCTGTGGGGTAAAGCCGACCGTCCAGTTATCTCTAAAGTTGTTGGTGGTCCCGGTTTTGGCGGCGATGGGCCGGTCTTCAAAATCCTTTTTCAAAACGCTGTTGGCTCCAAAGCCAGGGGTGCGGGCGTTGTTGTCCGACAGGATATCAACCATCAAATAGGCCAGGGCCGGATCAATGATTTGCTCGGTGGTGGGCTGTTTATACTCATAAATAATATTGCCGGCTTTGTCCTCAATCCGCAGAATTGAGACGGGGTCGAGGGTGCGGTGACCGGGACGACGATTTACTTCGGGGACGGGCTGGCCGGCCATTACGCCGAGGTTAGCCCAGACGCTGTAGGCGTAGGCCATATCCAGCGGCTTCACTTCGCCGCCGCCCAGAGTCAGGGCCAGGCCGTAGTAATCGGCATTGAGGGTGGTAATGCCCATACGGTGGGCCGTAGCGATGACATTTTTCACCCCAGCCTTGCTCAAGGCCCACACCGCCGGAATATTGTAGCTGCTGGCCAGGGCAGTCCGCAGGCGAACCGGGCCATGATATTTGCCCTGGCCAGTCGGGTCGTAATTCTCAGGCACATAGGGGGGATTCGGGTCATCGGGGAAGGATTGGCGCACATCCATGACCATGGTGGCGGCGTTGTAAACGCCTTGCGAGAAGAGGGTCATGTAGTTGAAGGGTTTAAAGGATGAACCGGGCTGGCGGCCGGGGTCGGCGGTGCAGACATTCACATTGCCGTCGTTTTCTTCATCCCAATAATCCACGCTGCCGACCATGGCCAGGATTTCGCCGGTTTTGGGGCGGATAGAAACGACACAGGCATTGCTGGCATTGTGTTCTTCTTCCAGCAACTGTTTGATGTGTTCGGCGGCAATCCTTTGGGCTTCATTGTTCAAGTTGAGGTCAAGAGTGGTGTAAACCTTCAACCCCCCCCGATAAATCTGGTCGGGGTCGCTGATGTTGTAGCGTTCCGGGGTGCGCTCCAGTTCCTTACGGACATAGACGGCAAAGTGGGGGGCGATAATATCAAAGCGTTTTTCCTCTTCTTGCCTGATTTTGATCGGTTCGTTGTAAATCTGGTCAGCTTCCTCAGTTGCAAGCACACCTTCTTCAACCATCCGATTGAGGGTAATGCGCTGCCGATTTTTGGCGATATCGAAATTGTCAATGGGGTTGTAAAAAGGGTTTTGCGGGATAGCCGCCAGCATGGCGCACTCAGCTTTGGAAAGGGCGCTGGCCGGTTTGTCAAAGTAGACTCGCGCCGCCGCGTCAATGCCATAAGCCAGGTTAAAGTAGCCATTGGTGTTGAAATACCATTCCAGAATTTGATCTTTGCTAAAACGGCGGGTAATTTCGGTGGCTAAGATGACCTCTTTGATTTTACGGGTGTAGGAAAGCTGAGTGCGTTCTTCTTCGGCAATTAAAATATTTTTGATGAGCTGTTGGGTAATCGAACTGCCGCCTTGAATGCGCTCGCCGCGCAGGTTTTGCACAAAGGCGCGGGTAATACCTTCGATGTCGAAGCCGGGGTTGTTGTAAAAGTTCTTATCTTCCAGAATGATGGTAGATTCACGACAAAATTCGGGGATTTCACTCAGCTCGATGTAGCTGCGGTCGCCGCGCAGCGGGTCAAAAATTTCGTACAGCAAGGTTTTGCCGGTGCGGTCATAGATTTTGGTCGTTTCAAAATCTTCCTGTTCGGTTTCAATAGCGGTTGGGTCGGGCAGTTGTTGGGCAAAACTGTTGTAAACGGCATAGGCTGAGCCAACACTACTGAGAATAACGGTTAGAATAGCTGCCACTATTACCGCCACAACAGCAATAGCAAAATTTAGCAGATAAAGAAAAATCTTTGGTTTTTGTTCCAGCAACCGCCGCCGCCGGCGGCGGGTAATCATTACTTTGCGACTGGTCTGCATACTTTTACAACTTGCTCCTCATCTCAATAGTAGTCAGTAATCAGATGTCAGTAGCCAGATGTTTCTGACTGGATAAATTCTGACTACTGACTACTGACTACTGGCTACTGTTCAACGAAGCGTCATGTTAGCAGAAAGGCAGAGGTTGGGCAAGCCGGATGCAACGGCCTTCTACCCGAATTTGTTAAGAATTTAACAGAATATTTTGGGGCTGAATTTACACCCCGTTTTTGATGTGGTAGAATAAATAGCGTTAGCGGAGGGCTACCGAATGTCCAAATTCAAAATTCTTTGTGTTGAAGATAATGCCGATACCCAGCGCATGTTAAGTTTTCTGCTAACTCAAGCTGGCTATGAGGTGATTACCGCCGACGATGGCTTCCAGGGTATTCAAAAAGCCAAAGCCTGGCGTCCTGCCTTGATTTTGATGGATATGATGATGCCCCGTATGAGTGGTGTGGAGGCTGTTAAACGGCTGCGTAAATTAAAAGTAACCAAAGATATTCCTATTTTGATGCTCTCTGCTTACCAGGAGCAGGCGCTCATTGACGAGGCGATGCAAGCCGGAGCCGATGATTATCTGATCAAAACCATCCTCCCCGACGACTTGACCGACATTATTGACCGTTATCTGGAGGTGGGTTCGGCGGTATTATCGAAAAGAGTTGTTCGGATGCGCCAGGATGAAACAGAATAAACTCAACCTTCATTTGCTCAAGACCCTAAAGGTCTTTAAGACCTTTAGGGTCTTTTATATTTTCTCAATCACCAGCAGGTGCGACAAGCCAAACAAGCGCAAGGGAGTCTGTTCCAGGGTATAGGTGAGGCGGCGCAGCAGCCGGCCCAACGCCGGACGGCGAGTGACCACATTATCATAGCCGGGGTAAATTTGGGTGTGAGAAACTATTTTGATGGGCAGGCCGGCGACCAATTTCTTCAAATCACTGCCGGTGTAGGCGCGAACGTGCGGCGCTAACTTGTTACGCAGGGTGTTGGGCAGGTAGTTGATAAACGGCGTGTTGCCAAAATGATATTTGCCCTGCCAGTAGTGACCGTGCGTTTCAAAGGGATAAAGCCGATTGGGACAGAATATGATCGCCCGCCCCCCTTTTTTGAGAACCCGCGCCATCTCGGCCACAGCCAGGGCGTCGTTTTGAACATGCTCAATCACCTCGTGGCTCAGCACCAGATCGAAGCAGCCGGAGGGATAGGGCAGATATTCTCCGGCGGCCACATTGACCAGCGGTGAATGAGCGTAGCTGTCGCTCACGCGTTCCGGCTCAATATCCAGCCCAACCACATGCGGCGTAAATTGGCGCAAAGCGCGAACATATAGACCCACCCCGCAGCCATCTACCAAAACCCAATTCGACGGCGATAGGCGCTCACCCGCCGCCGCCTGAATCATAGCCAGCCGCCGGTTTTGCCCGGCTCGCCAAACCAGGCTAGGCACGCCGCGTTCGTCGGCTTTGTTGAAAGGGGAAGCAGGTGTCATTGGCGTACCAATTTACGATTTACGATTTGGTACTGATCAAGTTCAATCGTAAATCGTAAATCCAAAATCGCAAGTCGTATAATTCCTTCATTTTACTCCAACATGCAAAGCGACGGTCCCAAACATCAGCATGGTGTAACTTACCTCCCGCAGCCCGGTTTTTTCCATTTCGGCTTTAAGTTCGTTGGGGCGTAGAAAAACTTCGGCGGAGGCGGGGAGATAGGCATAGGCGTCGCGCTGGCCGCTGATCAGGCCGCCGATAAAGGGGACAACCCGGTGGAAGTACAGCCGGAACAGCCGGCCAAACCAGGTGTCGGCCGGACGTGGAATTTCCAAAATCAGCACCCGCCCGCCCGGTTTGCAAACTCGCCGCTGCTCGGCCAGGGCTAAGGGCACACTGGTAACATTGCGCATCAAAAAGCCGCTGGCAACTGCATCAAAGGTGTTGTCGGCAAAGGGCAGGTGCAAGGTATCGGCCCCGCTCCAACTGAGGGGAAGCGTGACGCGAGGAGGCGAGGACACGGGCAACCTCATCGCTTCGCCTCCTCGCCTCTTCGCCTCTCTCAACATCGGCAGGGTAAAATCCGCCCCGACAACCTGTTCCAAATGAGGGTGTTGGCGCAGCGCCTCGAAGGCAATATCGCCGGTGCCGGTGGCAATGTCGAGCAGTTTACCCTGGGGCGGCAGTTGCGCCTGTTGGATCAGGAGTTTGCGCCAGCGCCGGTCCTGCCCGCCAGTCATAATCCGGTTCATGGTATCATAGCGGTGGGCAATCCGGGCAAACATCGTGTTCACATAGTGGTGCTTTTCGGTGGGTGAGTTGAATGTCATGGGCGCAATTATTAAGGGTTAGGCGCTAATTGTCAATTTTTACAATAAAAAAGCCCCCGGAGTACGGGAGCTTTGGGTTCAACCAAGCCAAAATTTATTTACTGGTGGCCTAACTTGGGATAAACCATCCCGCCGATGGAGCTAAAGAGACCAGACACCAACGAGCCGATCACCCCATACACCAGCAATGCCCCGGAGACACGCCCGGCCAGGGCGATAATTTCGGGGGTGAGACCGAAGTTAACCAATTGGGCTAATTGATCGGGGGTGAATTGGCTGACCACATTTTGACCAAAGCTGCCCATAATGGCCCCAAAGGCGGCCATGGCCATCGCCACAATCCCACCGATAACGCCGGCCCAAAATCCGGCTATCCAGCCAACCTTGCCGCCCTGATGGCTGTTCTGCACACTATCTCCGGCAAAGATACCGGCCAGCAACCCGGTGGTTAGCCAGACAACCAAAAAACCGGGCACAACCAGACAGGCCAAAAACTCAAAGGGCACCAGGCTAATCAACATTAAAAGTAAAATACCAAACCCGCCAATCAAGCCAGCCTTTAGACTCGACGTAACAGTTGAGCCGGCCGGTTGGGTTCTTTTGGCGATACGTTGGCGGCGGGGCGATGATGTAAATTCAGCCTGCCGTCGCCGTTGTGTTGTTGCCGTCATTTTAACCTTCCTCCAAATGGTTTTGTTGCTCACTGTTCCCAGAGTGAGCAACCATTTACTATCTAATTGGCGATTATAGCATGATGGCTTACGGCTTGGCAACTCTTAGTAGGCGATTTAGCCTACGCAATCCCTACGCTGAATAGTAAAATGATAGTCAGCAATCAGTAATCAGAAATTTTTCTGACCACTGACCACCGATTACTGATTACTGCCCTCTGGCAATTGCTCCGGCGCAATGATTGTGTTAATATGATTTCATCCAAAAATAGGGAGAAGGGGAATAGGATATGACCAAGCGAAAAACAGCTTCCGCTCAGGAAATGCCACCTGCACAATCCGGCTCTTTTTTGACCGATTTTGATATTTACCTGATTGGGCAGGGTACTCACGAGCGCGCTTACGAAAAAATGGGCGCCCACCTGATTGAAATGAACGGCGAAAAGGGAGTCCATTTTGCCGTTTGGGCCCCTAATGCCCGGCAAGTCTATCTGATGGGTGATTTCAACGCTTGGCACGGCGAAAGTCACCCCATGCATTCCAGCGATAGCGGCATTTGGACCCTGTTTGTGCCGGGGCTGGCCGAGTTTGCAGTCTATAAATACCGGGTTGTTAGTCAACGCGGCGAAAGCTTTGATAAAGCCGACCCTTACGGCTTTGCCATGGAACAGCGGCCCAAAACCGGCTCCGTGGTGGCCGACCTTAATCGCTACCAGTGGGGCGACGCTGAGTGGATCAATGGGCGTGCCCGCAATCAAGCGTTTGACCGGCCCATGTCCATTTACGAAGTTCATTTGGGGTCGTGGCGTAAAGTTCCTGATGAGCAGTGGGGAACCCGCTACCTGAGCTATCGCGAACTGGCCGCCGAGTTGATTCCCTATGTCTCGGAACTGGGCTATACCCACATCGAGTTGCTACCTATCACGGAACACCCGCTCGATGCCTCGTGGGGCTACCAGGTATTGGGCTTCTATGCCCCCACCAGCCGCTTTGGCCCGCCCGAAGATTTGATGTATTTCATTGACCAGTGTCACCAGCACAATATCGGCGTTATTCTGGATTGGGTCCCCGCTCACTTTCCCAAGGATGGCTCCGGCCTCAATTACTTTGATGGCACGCACCTCTACTCGCACGCCGACCCACGCCAGGGTGAACACCAGGACTGGGGCACGCTGATTTTTAATTATGGCCGGAATGAGGTGCGAGTTTTTCTCATCTCCAATGCCGTGTTCTGGTTGGAGAAGTATCACTTTGATGGGCTGCGGGTAGATGCCGTCGCCTCGATGCTTTATCTGGATTATTCGCGTGAAGAAGGAGAGTGGGTGCCCAATGAATACGGTGGCCGCGAGAATCTGGCCGCAGTCAGCTTTTTACGCAAAACCAATGAGGTGGTGCATGGTCTCTTTCCCGGCGTGTTAACCATCGCCGAAGAGTCAACCGCCTGGCCGATGGTTTCCCGGCCTACCTATATGGGCGGCCTCGGTTTTAGCCTCAAATGGAATATGGGTTGGATGCACGATACCTTAAAATATATGAGCAAGGAACCGATTTACCGCCGCTACCATCATAATGATGTAACCTTCAGCTTGCTTTACGCCTATACCGAAAATTTTGTGCTGCCCCTCTCGCACGATGAGGTGGTGCATGGCAAAGGCTCGCTGCTCAACAAAATGTCGGGCGATGAATGGCAAAAGTTTGCCAATTTGCGAGCATATTTTGGTTTTATGTGGGGACACCCCGGCAAAAAGCTCTTGTTTATGGGCGGCGAGTTTGCCCAGTGGCAGGAGTGGAATTTTAGCACCGGTTTAGAGTGGGCGGCCTTGACCGCGCCTACTCATCAGGGGGTGCATCGTTTTGTTAAAGATTTGAACTATCTTTACCAAAACGAGCCGGCCTTGCATGAAGATGATTTTGAGTGGACCGGTTTCACCTGGATTGACGCCAATGACAGCGACAACAGCGTCTTTTCATTCACGCGCAACGCCAAATCACGCCCTGAGTTTGTGGTTGTTGTAACCAACTTTACCCCGGTGCCTCGCCAAAATTATCGATTGGGGGTGCCCAAATTTGGTTACTATCGAGAAATATTAAACAGCGACTCGGCGCATTATGGGGGAAGTAATATGGGGAATGACGGCGGCAGAACAACCGAAGCCATCCCCTGGCATGGACATGCCCAGTCGTTATCCCTTACCCTGCCGCCTCTGGCGACTATTATGCTAAAATTGGCCGCATAAAACCGCTGACCACCGAAATAGATACTCAGTAGATCCAATTTTCGAGGAGTGAGGCACGCCCACGTGCCGAACGGAGCCGCACGTGGGCGTGCTGGCTCCTCAAATTTGGATCTACCGATACTCAGAAAAGTTTTTTCTAACGATTTTGGGCCGGGATTAGGAGATTGGGGGATTTTTTCCTTATTTTTCATCCTCAAATCCCCTAATCCCCGCAGAAACTTTTCTGGAGGACTATAATTCGTTTTTGCGGCGGTCTGTGGTTATTACGCATCATATTGGAGCAAAGAGAAAACGTTATAACCTTTTAAGACATCACGGCCATTTAAAAAGGTTAATTCAATAGCAAAGGCCAGGCCCACTACCTGGCCGCCCAATTTTTCCACCAGGCCGCAAGTAGCTTTGGCGGTGCCGCCGGTAGCCAGTAGGTCATCTACAATCAAAACCTTTTGGCCTTTTTCTATGGCATCTACATGCACTTCCAGCGTGTTGGTGCCGTATTCCAGGGCATAACTTTCGGCAATGGTTTCGGCGGGTAATTTGCCCGGTTTCCGTACCGGCACAAAGCCAACTCCTAAATTGTAAGCTAAAGGAATACCAAAAATAAAGCCACGGGATTCGATGCCGACGACCATATCTACCCCGGCATTTTGATATTGCGCTGTCAGCCGGTCAATACTCTCTTTCAGCGCAACGGGATTTTTCAACAAGGTTGTAATATCGTAAAACAAAATGCCCGCAATCGGAAAATCAGGCACACTCCGAATAGTTGCCGCCAGGTCCATTGAATTGCTCCCCACTACTAAAATTTAAGCTGCAAGCCCCCATTCTAGCAGAACCCCGTAGAATCAGCAAAGCGCTTTTATGGTATAATATCCGTGGTATTTTTATAAGGTTAAGGAAGCTGTATGAATTTTTTGCATAATAATTGGGCCGTCAGGTTAGGATTGCTTCTGATAAGTATGGCTGTAACCGTTGTAGTGGGCTGTCAGGGGGGCACTTTGCCCGGCGAGATAAATCAAGTTCTGCCTACAGTTCAGCCGACAACTACGATGGCGCCTGTAACCACACCGACTTTAGTGATAACCCCCACCCTCACGGCTACCACTACCCCGGAAAGTGAAGGCTTGACCCTCACCTTTTGGACTATCGAAGCAATCTCACCCAAGGCTCCGGCAGAGTTGGGTAGTTTTATGGCCGGCAGTTTACGCGCTTTTGAGGCCAACAATCCTGATATTAAAGTTAAAGTGCTGCTTAAAAAGCCCAGCGGCAAAGGGGGGATTTTAGATTTCTTGAGAACTGCCCGCGAGGCCGCCCCAGCCATTTTACCCGATGTTGCAATTATGAACGCGACCGATCTCACTCAGGCCCAGGCCAATGGACTGCTCCAAACACTGGACAATCGCCTGGATCGCTCTATTGTCCAGGATTTGCTCCCTGCTGCCCGCAAAATGGGCACAGTTGACGAACGGCTAATGGGCGTCCCCCTGAGCCTGGAAATGGAACATACCATTTATAATACCGCCACCTTTACCACCACGCCGATTTTGTGGAGCGATGTGCTGAGTAGTAACAGCCGCTATCTTTTTCCGGCCAAAGGGACCAATGGACTGGTCAACGATGCAACGCTGGCGCAATACTTTTCTGCTGAAGGCAGTTTTCATAACGATCAGGGTACGCTCCAAATTGACGATCGGATTTTGCGGCGAGTTTTGACCTTCTATCAGCAAGCGCTTGAACTTGGGATAATTGACTCGACCGTTTTAGACGCAGCGACCAGCGAAGAGCTGTGGCCCATCTATCTGGAAGATCAAACCGGCCTGGCTCAGGTAAGCGTGCGGCAGTATCTGACCGACCGGGAGGCTTTGACCAACAGCACCTTCACCGCTTTGCCTGTGCCCGATAAAGACTCCACGCCTGTCACAATTTCGCACGGCTGGGTGCTGGTTTTGATTACCGACGATCTTGAGCGGCAAAGAGCCGCCCTACGGTTAATCGAGTGGTTTTTGTCAACCAGCAATAACGCCACCTGGAACAATATTAACAAATCTATTCCCAGTCGAGATACGGCCTTTCAGCAGTTGGCCGGCAATGACCCCTATTGGGCTTTCCTGACCGAACAACTCAACACGGCTCAACCCCAGCCTGGCTTTGCCGGGTATGATCAACTGGGCCGCATTTTTCAACAGGCAGTCGAACAGGTTCTTCGCGGCGAAGCGACTCCCGGTGAAGCCACCGCCACGGCTGTGGACGCGTTAACGCCATGACCCTATCAACCTTTGAGGCTCGCCAGGTAGCCTGGCAAATGATTCAAGCGGCTTTAGCCGCCGTAGATCCGGCGGCTGCGGTCAAAAATTACTTTAATCGCCAGCCTGAACTGATCAGCCAAATCAAATCAACCTCTGGTCGAATCATCGTCGTCGGTGCGGGCAAAGCCAGCGCCTCCATGACGGCTGCGGTAACTGAAATCTTTGGCGACAAAATTGCGGCCGGTCTTGTCATCGTCAAATACGGCTATACAACCACACCCTCCACCCTCCGCATTGTTGAAGCCGGTCATCCCGTGCCCGATGAGGCAGGTTTGTTGGCCGCCCAGGAGATTGCTCGGCTTCTCCGCGATGCCACCGAGGAGGATACCGTGCTCTGCCTGATTTCGGGGGGCGGTTCGGCCTTGCTCACCCTGCCCGCCGAGCCGCTGACTTTGGATGATCTACAGGCCACTACCGAGGCGCTTTTGGCTGCCGGCGTCACCATTAATGGTGTCAACACTATCCGTAAGCACCTCTCTGCGGTCAAAGGGGGACAATTGGCCCGATTAGCGGCCCCGGCAACTGTTTATGCCTTGATTTTGTCCGATGTTGTCGGCGACCCGCTGGAAGTGATTGCCTCCGGCCCAACCGTACCCGACCCGACCACCTTTGCCGACGCCTGGGCCATCATCGAACAATTTCAATTACAGGCCGCTCTGCCAGCCGCCGTCATCGAGCGATTGCAGGCCGGACGCGCCGGTATGCTGCCCGACACCCCCAAACCCGGCGACCCTCTCTTTGAGCGTGTTCATAATGTCATTATCGGCAACAACCGGCTGGCGGCTTCAGCCGCCGTCAAAGCGGCGGAAGCGGCAGGATTTGCCGGGCAGGTGTTGACCACTTTTATGGAAGGTGAAGCGCGAGAAGTTGGCCGAGTGGTGGCGGCGCTGGCCAAAGGGCTGGCCCGCGACGAAAGTCTAATGACGCGCCCGGCTTGCCTGGTTGTGGGCGGAGAAACAACCGTAACGCTGCGGGGCAAAGGACGTGGAGGCCGCAATCAAGAAATGGCCCTGGCCGCTGCCCTGGCTCTGGCCGGCTGGCCGAATCTTCTCATCACCTGCTTTGGCACCGACGGCAGCGACGGCCCCACCGATGCCGCCGGCGCCTTTGCCGACGGTCAAACCGTTGCCCGCGCGCAAGCCGCCGGTTTAGCGCCCGTCGAGTACCTGAGCCACAACGACTCGTATAATTTCTTCGCCGCCCTGGATGACCTGATCATCACCGGTCCCACTAACACCAACGTCAACGACTTGACCTTTATTTTGGTATGGTGAAATTAATGGGAGTTGCGCAGTTCACATGCCATTTCGAGGCCGTAGGCCGAGAAATCCCAACCGTGCTACATAAGCGTTCAGGATTTCTCCCTTCGGTCGAAATGATATGTCTGGGTAGTTACCCTTTGGTCATTTACAATTTACAATTCACTATTCACAATTAGCATGTATCACCCTATCTTACGCCCACGGGCGCAGCGCCAACTAAAAAATATCGGCGAGGCTGATCTGGTCATCGGCTTGCCTACCTATAAAAATGCTCAGGCTGCCGCGCACGTGGCTCAGACAGTCTTGGTGGGTGTGCGCCAGCATTACCCCCATCTCCGCACTGTTTTGATTAATGCTGATGCGGGTTTGGAAGCGACCACTCGAAGGATGGTTGCGGCTCAGGCCGGGAGCAATGGTTTTCGGGATATGGTCGTTACCGCCCGCTACGAGGGCTTGTTGGGAATGGGCAGCGCCATTGCCGCCATTTTCGATGCGGCGCTGGCTTTAGATGCCAAAGCTATCCTTATTCTGGACAGCCAGACTCGAAGTATTACCCCCAATTGGATAGCCGGTCTGGCCCATTTGATTTTAGAAGATAAAGCTGATCTGGTCACGGCTCGTTATCGCTGGCCTTTACCCGACGGCGCGGTGAGCGATTTGATCGTCTATCCCCTTTTCCGTGCTCTGTGGGGCCGGAGTATGCGCCACCCCGCCGCCCCCGATTTCGCCCTTTCTCCCCGCCTGGCCGCCGCCGCGCTGGATGAGGATGTTTGGGAAACCGAGGCGGCCACCTTTGGCCTGCCGCCCTGGTTGAACACTTACGCGGTTCTCGGTCCCTGGCGAGTGGTCCAGTCGGCTCTGGGTGAAAAATTATCCTTTCAACCCCCGGCTCCAACCAATCGGGCTGAACAAAGAGCCGTCCGGCAGCACGCGGTCCAGCGGCAGGCGCAATTTCAAACGGTTATCAGCGCCATGCTGCGCCTGGTTTACGACTACCGGCAGCATTGGCTCAAGGTGAATCAGTTTGGCTCGCTCTCAACCCTGACCGAATTTATGTCACCTGCCATCACTGAAACCAACTCGGCGTTTACGTCCGAAATTGATCCAGACCCTCTCCTTGATCGGCTGGCCCTGGGCTGGATTGACTATCGCGCCTTGTGGCAGCAAGTCTTGACCCCGGCCAACCTGAACGCCATTGAGGGTCTGGCTGTTCTGCCGCCAGATCGCTTCTACTTTCCGGCCGACCTGTGGGCGCGGATCATATATGATTTTGCCGTTGTTTTTAACAAAGGCGACTGCGACCCGGCCCAGATTGTCAACTCGCTCTGGCCGCTGTACCAGGGCCGTCTGGCGGCGTTTAGCCAGGAGGTGGCCGGCCTATCAGTCGTAGGCCATGAAGGAACGGTCGCCGCCCAGGCGGTCGAGTTTGAAGAAACGCGGCCTTATCTCGAAGACCGCTGGCAGGCTTATCAACCGGCATAAAACGTGATGCGTGATGCGTGAAAATCTTTCATGTATCACAAAACAATATAAAATTATCTTCACAAGGGGACCCCATCCATGACCATTCGCTTTGGCACCGACGGCTGGCGGGCTGTCATTGCCGAAACCTTCACCTTTGAGAATGTGCGCCTGGTAAGCCAGGCCGTTGCCAGTTACTTGATTGACGTCGCTGAGCCGGGTATTCAACCGGAGATCGTCATTGGGTTTGATACCCGCTTTCTGTCAGACCGTTTTGCTGCCGAAGTAGCCCGCGTGATGGCGGCCAACGGCATTACGGCTTACCTGGCCCGCGCCGACGCGCCAACCCCGGCCATCAGTTATAACATTGTTCACAAAAAAGCGGCGGGCGGCGTTATGATTACGGCTAGCCACAACCCGCCGCGCTACAATGGTTTTAAAGTCAAGGCCGCTTATGGCGGGTCGGCCCCCAAACATCAAACCCAGGCCATTGCCCAAAAACTCTACTCGCTGCACGAACCACACGGCATGAATCTGATGGATTACAAGCTGGCCGAGGAACGCGGCTTGATTCGCAAGTTCGACCCGGCCTGGCCTTATTACGAGCACCTGACTACCAATTTGATTAACATGGATATCATCTCCAACGGCGAATTGAAAGTGGTGACCGACTCGATGTACGGGGCGGGCCGGGGTGTTTTTCGAGAAATTTTGTCGCGCACCCGCACCAAAATCCATGAACTGCACAGCGACCTCAACCCCGGCTTTGGCGGCATCCACCCGGAACCACTGGGCAAAAATCTCAAAGAGTTGATTACTACAGTCCAAAATGAAAACGCCCACCTCGGCCTGGCCACCGACGGTGACGCCGACCGGATTGGGGCGGTGGACGAGCGCGGCAATTTTGTGGACCCGCATACCATTATGGCCTTATCGGTGCGTTATCTGGTAGAGAAACGCAAAATGAGCGGGGCTATCGCTAAAACCATCAGCAGCACCTTGCTGCTCAACCGTATGGCTAAAAAATACGGCCTGGCCCTGCACGAAACGCCGGTCGGCTTCGACGGTATTGCCGAGTTGATGCTCACCGACGACGTGCTGCTGGGCGGCGAGGAATCGGGCGGGATCAGCATCAAGGGGCATATTCCCGAAGGCGACGGCATTTTGATGGGGCTGCTGCTGCTGGAAATTGTGGCCGAGGCCGGTGTCCCCCTAACCGAATTAATTGCCGATTTGCAGGCAACTTTTGGTCCAACGGTTTACCAGCGGAGCGACATCCACCTGAAAAACTCTGTGTCCAAAGAAGATATGACCAAACGCCTGGTGGACAAGGCGCCGGTGGAGATGGCCGGTGAGCGCGTGGTCAAAGTAGACAGCTATGATGGGGTCAAATACCACCTGGCCGACGATAGCTGGCTGCTCATCCGGCCCTCCGGCACCGAGCCGCTGCTGCGCGTCTACGCCGAGGCGGGGAGTGAGGAAGCAGTGAAGGTGATGCTGCAAAAAGGGAGAGAATTGGCGGGGGTGTAGTCTACGGCAAAAAGCCTATCGGGTTGCGCTGCACCGTGCTCTGGCGCACTTCAAAGTGGAGGTGGGGGCCGGTGGCGTTGCCGGTGTTGCCCATTTCGCCGATTTGCTGGCCCTGGGCCACGTTCTCACCGGCATTGACATAGATGGCGTTGAGGTGGGCATACAGCGTTTGGTAGCCGTTGCTGTGGTCAATAACGATGTGGTAGCCGTAGCCGACATCGCTCCAACCGGCCGCAATCACATAGCCGGAGTCGGCGGCCAGCACCGGCGCGCCGATATAGGCGGCAATATCAATGGCCGGATGCCAGGGGAAATAACCCTGGTAAATCGTCCCGCTGGCCGGCCAGGAAAACGCGCCTGTGCCTTCGTTCGCGCCTTCGGGAATCTCGCCGGTGTAGGCTACCACCGCGCGCGGGATAAATGGCTTGCTGCCGCCCGGCACCACCACCCACTGCCCAGCTGAAATAACCGGATTGTCCGGGTCGAGTTGGTTGAGCGGATAGGCGATAATCGCCGCCGGGTCGGCTTTGAAGGTGTCGGCAATACTTTGGATGGTATCCCCTTCACCCACTTGATGATAAACGCCATTCACCGGCAGGATGGTCAACTCCTGGCCTACGCTCAACAGATCGGGCGCATTTTCCAAATCTGGGTTGGACCACATAATTGTTTCCGGGTTCAGGCCAAATTTGCCGGCAATGCCGTAAATGGTATCACCGCTCTGAACGACATAGGTAGAGATTTCCTCGCGGGCGCGCTCGGGAATAATAGTGTGAGGCACGGCGGCTGAAACCAGCACGTCGTCGAGGAAATCGTTTAATTGGGTAGGTAGGGTTAGAGGCGCGCCGGTCTCTTTGTCAACAGTTGGGGCAGCCGGGGCGGCTACGTCTGTTTGGGGGGTAAGGGGGCGTAGGGCGCTAATTCGTCCCCACTGAATTTGCATACTGGCCACGGCCAATGCTAGCGCGACTAGCAACAACAGGGTTAGATGGGCCGACGTGCGGCTAAAGAGGGCTTCATTTCTGCCAAAATTGCTCAATTGATCACGAAGGGTATTGGCCAGGTGGATTAAACTGAACTGGTTGGGGCTAATGAGACCGGCCAGGCTTGACGTCCCGGAAGCATCGGGGACCGGATTAGGGGGAGGGGCGCTCAAAGGGGGTGTGGGTGAGCTGCCTTTTGGATATTTTTTGCTAAGCGGCTGCTGCATACATTTTAGGGTGATGCTTAGGTCTAGGTAAAATTGCTTAAGCGAATATGCCTAAAAAACTTGGCCTAAACACAAAAGAGGTCCGCATGATAGCGGGCCTCTGCCTAAGTGTCAAATCTAATGACCGCCGGCGATTGACCGCGGACCGCCGTTACTTATGTTTTGCTGAACTCTTGCGGCGGTCAGTGGTCGGCGGTCAGATTAATAAATTTCTTTGTTAAGGGTGGCCAAAAATTCAGCGTTGTTATCGGTTTTGGGCAGGCGCTCCAAAATCATTTCGGTGGCTTCGGGGCCGCCGCCAACGGCGGTAATCATGCGGCGTAGGGTCCAGACTTTGGCCAGGTCTTCGGGCGATAACAGCAAATCCTCGCGGCGGGTGCTGGATCGCTCGATGTCAATGGCCGGGAAGAAGCGCCGTTCGGCCAGTTTGCGGCTGAGGTGCATTTCCATATTGCCGGTGCCCTTAAACTCTTCGTAGATCACATCGTCCATGCGGCTGCCGGTATCTACCAGACAGGTGGCAATAATGGTCAGGCTGCCGCCTTCCTCGATGTTACGGGCTGCGCCAAAGAACCGTTTGGGCGGATACAAAGCGGCGGGGTCAATACCGCCGGACAGGGTACGGCCGCTGGGCGGCACCACCAGGTTGTAGGCGCGGGCCAGGCGGGTGAGCGAGTCCATCAGGATAACCACATCGCGGCCTCCTTCGACCAGGCGTTTGGCTTTGGCCAGGGCCATTTCGGCCACGCGGGTCTGATCGGACTCAGGGTCGTCAAAGGTTGCCGCCATCACTTCAGCGTCAACCGAGCGGTCCATGTCGGTCACTTCTTCGGGCCGCTCGCCAATCAGCACCACCATCATATGGACATCCTGGTAATTGGCGCTGATGCCGTTGGCAATCTGTTTGAGGATGGTAGTTTTACCGGCCTTAGGCGGCGATACAATCAAGCCGCGCTGCCCGCGTCCAATGGGGGCCAGAATGTCCAACAATCGGGTTGAGAGAATATCTTTCTGCGTCTCCAGTCTGAGCCGTTGCAGCGGAAAGATAGGGGTCAGGCGTTCAAAAACGGGCCGCTGTTTGGCCGTTTCCGGGTCAAGCCCATTGACAGCTTCAACCCGCAGCAGGCCGAAATATTTTTCGGTATCTTTGGGCGGGCGAACTTGCCCAATCACCATATCGCCGGTGCGCAGCCCAAAACGCCGAATTTGGCTCTGGGAAACATAAATATCATCCGGGCCGGGCAGCAAATCCACCGAGCGCAAAAAGCCAATACCATCCTGGATAATTTCCAGCACTCCACCCCCAAAAATAAACCCCTGGGCCTCGGCATTGGTTTTGAGAAGCCTTAAAATTAAGTCGTCTTTCTTTAGCTTGCTGTAACCGGAAATTTCGCGTTCTCTGGCTAAACCCCGCAGTTCTTCGAGGGTTTTGGCCTCAAGTTGGGCCATATTCATAATAAAAACTCCTAAAATAAGTGCTATAGTGTTGGTTGGAATCTATTTTGCTAAGTGATTGCCCACCAATAGGTTTCAATTTTAGAGATTGGAGATTGGAGATTTTTTAATCACCAATCTCCTGACAGGCACAAGGTTATCAAAAATTAAGTTCGTTTGCCAGGTTTGGAACAAACAAATTCGCAGCACCCAAAACCTGGTTGCTGGAATATGTGCCAGGGGTAATGACGTTTCACATCTGCTGTGAAACGTCATTACCCCTCTTTATAGTTGATGAGGACAATAACCTAAGGAAACTAAAAAGTTCTTAGTTGCGCTTGATAAATAAGTGATGCTCAATCATTTTCTGGTGGAGGAAAGTTTGAGCATTGACCAAAAAGTTGCTTCAACTAATCGTTTTCGACAATCGAGCCCCAAGTGTGTGACAAAAATTTATAGAAAAGATATTTTTTTGCGAAATAGTTAGATTTTTACTTTAACGGGTTTATTATACGCTACGGTAGCCCACTTTAGTGGTAATTTAGGGGACACAGCCAAAATTATAAATTTGGTTCTTTGAGAAATTGGATTTTTAAGTTTTGCCTTGAGGGGGTAGTATCTTAATTGCCTGAAACCGCGTGGAGACAATCTTATACGCCAGATTTCATTGTGATTATAGCATTATTTGTAAATAGCGTCAATTTGTTTGGGTAAAGATTTTTTGTAGGGGCAGGCGCAAAACCTGCCCCTACGTTATAAGCGTTAGAGCCTGTCTGAAAAGTAGCTTCGCATCCCTATGCGGAGCGGGCGATATAGGGATGTCACCCTACCTTTTTAGACAGTTTCTTAGAGTTTACCGGCCATGATGTGAGCCAAATCGGCGGTGCGGTTAGAGTAACCCCACTCGTTATCATACCAGGTGACAACCTTGACCAGATTGCCGCCTAAAACCTGGCACAGTTCAGCATCAATCGAGCTGGAGGCCGGGTTGCCTTTGTAATCAATCGAAACCAGCGGCTCTTCGACGTAGTTCATCACATGCTTCATGGGGCCGGTGGCGGCCTCTTTCAAGGCGGCGCGCAGTTCGTCGGTGGTGGTATCTTTTTCAACCAAAGCGGTAAAGTCTACCAGCGATACGGTGCTGGTGGGCACGCGCAGGGCGTAGCCATCGAATTTGCCTTTAAGTTCAGGAATAACCAGGGCCACAGCTTTGGCGGCGCCGGTGGTGGTCGGGATGATGCTCATGGCGGCGGCACGGGCGCGGCGCAGATCTTTATGGGGCAAATCCAGAATTTTTTGGTCGTTGGTGTAGGCGTGAACCGTAGTCATCAACCCCTTCTGGATTTTGAAGTGGTCGTTCACCACTTTAGCCGCTGGAGCCAGGCAGTTGGTGGTGCAGGAAGCATTGGAGACGATGTGATGTTTGGACGGGTCATACATATTTTCGTTGACTCCCAACACAATCGTCAAATCCTCGCCTTTGGCCGGGGCGCTGATGATAACCTTTTTGGCGCCGGCTTTGAGGTGAGCCGCCGCTTTGGGGCCATCGGTGAACAGGCCGGTGCTTTCGACCACAATATCTACCCCCATGTCACCCCAGGGCAGGTTAGCTGGGTCGCGCTCGGCCAGCACCTTGAGCAGTTTGCCATCAACCATAATGCCGCCTTCTACCGCTTCGACGACGCCATCAAACTTGCCATAGTTTGAGTCGTATTTGAGCAGATGGGCCATGGTGGGAATGTCCCCAATGTCATTTACAGCCACTACGTCGAGGCTGTCACCATAATTGTCGCGGATCGCTTTAAATACCTGGCGGCCAATACGGCCAAAACCATTGATCCCAATTTTTGTTGCCATGATAAATGTTCCTCCAAATACTTGAATAAAGATTTTCTAATGTAGCAAGGTAGCAAGTAGCAAAGTAACAATTCTAAGGTCATGCTACTGAATTTTTGTTACTCTGCTACCTGCTACCCCGCGTTACTTATTTTTTTTGTACCAACTCATCAGCTCGTAGGCCAACTTGAGCGGGTCGTGACGCCAGGGATATTGCTCATCAACGACATCAGCGGCGATGACGGTGTAGCGATTATCACGGGCGGGTGTAGGTAAGATGGCATGCAAATGACTCATCGAGGCAGGAATGGGGTGGCTGAGGTTGTTGTTGGCCAGCACAAGATTGAAGCCGGCGTTGGCATGCAATTCAATCGCCTGCACGTGATCTTCCAGCGAGTAGCCATCGGTTTCGCCCGGCTGAGTGGCTACATTACAGATATAAATTTTGGGCGCGCTGCTGGCCCGAATAGCGGCGGCAATTTCCCCGACGAGTAAATTGGGAATAACACTGGTGTAGAGGCTGCCCGGCCCGGCCACAATTAAATCGGCGCTCAAAAGGGCTTGCAACGCGGGTGGAAAGGGGCGGGGAGCGTCTGGTTCCAGGTAAACCCGCTCGATGGGCAGTTTGGCCGCCGGAATAGCGCTCTCGCCCTCTACTTTGCGGGTCTGCGCGCCTTCATTCACCTCGGCCATTAGGGTCACATTTTCCAGGGTGCTCGGCAGAATAGTCCCCCGAATATTAAGCACCCGGCCGCTTTCGTAAAGCGCTTTCTCAAAAGCGCCGGTCACTTCGGCCATAGCGGTAATAAACAGGTTGCCAAAGCTGTGCCCTTCCAGCCCCTGCCCGCTGCGAAAACGATACTGAAAAAGTTGGGTAGTCAGGGCTTCGTCATCGGCCAGGGCAGCGATACAGTTACGAAAATCGCCGGGGGGCAGCACCCCCAGCTCGCGCCGGAGTTTGCCGGAAGAGCCGCCATCATCGGCGACGGTAACGATGGCGACAATGTTATCTGTGTGGCGTTTTAACCCCCGCAGGAGAATACTCAGCCCGGTGCCGCCCCCAATGGCCACCACTTTGGGACCCTGGCGCTGCCGCTGCCGGGAATACACCTGTTCGGCCACATAGGCGGCGGTAACATTGCTGGGCAAAAACGCGCTTAAAAAATTTTTATTAAGTTGGTAAATGCTGAAAGCAACCAACCCCAGGCCAATGAGACTAAAAAAAGCGGCCCGCAGCCAGCGCGGCCAGGCTTGCAAGAGGAGGAGGTGCAGAAAGGGAGGATAGGCGCTTGCAGCGTACAAATCCCATAAAAAAAGGGCAATCCCCAGGGCCAAAACAACGACCCCTAACAAGAGCGGCGCCAACCAGCGTTTTAGACCGAGGCCGGGGTGAAGCCAGCGCAGGGTGGATTTTAGGCTGGCGAGCATCGAATTTATACCTGTACTGTGATTCTTGATGTGCTGCCATTATAGACGATGAATTTCTCAGAGTCAAAGGCAGCCCGCTGCCAACCCTTAGTATAACGGATATGGAGTCAAAACGTTAGTGATAAATGTCACTAATAAATTTGGATAGATAGCACCTTCTTTCTATGACAGCGCCTCCTTCAACTCCCAATCCAGACGGTCGGTATATTCTTGCCGGCCGGGAATAAAGAACTCGGCGAACAATTCCTGTTCGGTATTGAGCTGACTGAGGAATTTGTCAATGAGCTGGCGGCGGCTCTTCTGCCATTTTTTGGTCAAAAGGCCATAGCGATACATTTCCACATATTGGGCCGCCGAGGCGTCCCAACTGCTGTTGATGGCCATGGCCGTCCGCACCAGGTAATCGTGATGGGCGTGGTTGGAGCGATAGTTATCAATGGCGGCTTTGATTTGCCAGAAAAAGGCATTGGCCTCGCCAGGCCGGTCGCTGATGTCGAGCCAATCATACAGGTAGGCGCAGTGACGCACTTTGACCAGCCCGCCAATGGCCCGGCCAATGACCACATTGCCCACCAGCGAGGCTTCGTAATCCACCAGCCCGCACGGTTCAAAGCGAGAGGGAATCAGGGTGAAATCGCCGCCGGCCAGAATGAGTTTTGATAGCGGCTGGTTGAAGGTATTGTTGAAGTAAACCCGCTGCGGGTACAGCGCCGCCAGCCGGAAGAAGTTGGCTTCGGTGGCCTTGCCGCCGGCATCGCCTTCGGGGGCGGAGGCCAGGAGGATGAATTTGGTTCCGCCATCGTAAGCCAGGGTGCGCTCGATGATGTCGGCCACCAGCCCCAAATTTTTTTGCTCAACCAGGCGGCCTACGGCGGTGATGAGAATGGGGTCCCAGATTGGCTCCACGCCAAAGGTTTCCAGGTGCAGCAACCGCTTCAATTCAGCTTTCATCGCCAGGTTATTGGCGTCAAAGTTATGGTCGCGGGCCAGCATCTCGGTTTGCACGGTTGGATTTTTGAAAATGGGGTTGTGGGGGCCGCGCCGCGCTTGCATCTGGGCCAGGGTTTCGGCCTTGAGTTCGGGTAGGTTTTCCGGGCGGTTAATGTCGCTCATGCCGTTGGTGATGCCGGCAATGGGCAGCTTTTCAAACAAATCCAGGTGGCGGTTAGGCACAAACACTTCGCCTGGCGGACTGCCTTTTTGGGCGTAAGCTCTGGCCCAAACGGCGGCGTGGTTCTCTTTTAACTCGGCGGCATAGCCCCACGTGCCGGCAATGTCGCCGCTGACGGTGGTGATTTTGCCGCCGGTTTCGTGGACTTTGAGCATGCAGGCTTTCATCACATTCAGGTTGTCGAAAAAATCAAAATATTTGTGAAACAACTTTTCGCCGGGCAAATTGAGCCGGTCCAGCGAGCTGTAACCGCCGCCAATAAGCGGGGTAATGCCCTGATAGGTGGCATTGTGAATGGTCAGATGGACCGGGACCTCACGCAAAAAATCGTCGCCCAGGTAAAACGGCACCAGTCCGACGTGGTAATCGTGCAGGTGGACGGTGTGGAAATTGCCCTGCTTGATGTAACCAGCCATAGCCTGGCCGACGGCAGCAAAGAGCTTAATCGCCATTTGCGGATCCGAAGGATAAATAGCATTGGCGTTGGTCCAACTCAACTGCCACTCATCCCAAAAGTAGACTACTTTCTGCCCGTCGGGGAATACGTGCTCGTAGACTTCAAAGTTGAAGGTATAGGCCTCGATTGTAACCGGCAGGCGCAGATCGAGTTTGGTGAGTCGGCTTTTGTCGTAATGGGCAAAACAAGGGCTGAGGGTTTCAATTTCCAGGTCAATCCCCTGTTTAGCCGCCGCTTTGACTAACTCCGGTGGCAGCTCTTCGACCACCACACCCAACCCGCCGATTTTGGTACCCAGGCCGCTGCCGGTCCGGCCTATCTCCCAGGCGGGCATGGCGACGCGCATTTTTTTGCTGGTTTTTGGCATGAGCTTTCTCCAATTGTGAACTGAGACTCGAACAAGATACAAACTTGTTTGTGTTATACTGAGCGTGGGTTAATAGCTGAGGATTGTACCATAAACGAAGGGCCTCGCAATTGTCAAGCATTAAGACCCATACTTTTCAAATAAGAGCCACCTGCTTTTAGCAGGCTTGTGCTATAATATTGTCAAGCGAGTTGAATCAGGTCAGGAGGTAATGGGAATGACCGAAATTTTTGTAACTTTAGCCAACGATAAAACCCAACCGGCCCAGGGCGAGTGGACGTATGAAGATTACTTGGCTTTGCCCGATGATGGGCGGCGGTATGAAATTATTGAGGGGGTATTGTACGTGACCAATGCGCCAGATATTGACCATCAATTTGCTGTTAGTGAACTTTTGGGCGAAATGAGGGCTTTTGTTAAACAAAATAAGCTAGGATATGTTCTTGCCGCTCCCTTTGAAGTTCATCTCAATGAGCGCAGTCGCCCAGTTCAGCCGGATGTGTTTTTCATCCAAGCTGATAAGTGGCCCGGCTCCGGGGCTAAATTTTTTGAGGGTAGCCCATCACTGGTCATAGAAGTGCTCTCCCCAGCCAGTATTCGCACCGACCGCTATGTAAAGTTCAATGCTTATGAACAGGCGGGCGTAGCCGAGTATTGGGTGGTCAACCCCAGGTTGCGAACTGTAGAAGTTTACACCCTCTCCGGGGGTGAATTTGGTTTGTTGGGCGAATTTACCGGAGATGAAGTGATTCAGTCGCAAGTGTTAGCAGGGTTAGCTATTGTCACCCGGACTCTGTTTGTGGGCGGCTGAGCAATTTTTCTGATGATTTATCCCCGATTTCTGCCCATTTGATAGCGAAGACGCAATATTGCGGCATCCAGCCGGGCCGCCAGGGAACGCTCAGCGGCAGTTTTAGCCTGCTCTGCCGCCTGTTTTAGCCAAGTGAACGGCTCGATAGGTTCTGGGTGGGTCGCGGATGGAAGCTCAGGGGGACGCTGCTCAACCGCCCCGGCAAAATGCAGCCGGTCCAGCGGCGCTCGATACCCGGCGTGAAGTTGATCTGTCGTGGCGCAGTACCAGACCACCGTAGCAACGTTGAACGTTGAACGTTGAACGTTGAATATTGAATATTGAACGTTCAAGGGCGCGGCAAAAACAACACACGGTTCTCCGGCTGTCCGCAGCGTCCACACGCCCGCTTGAGGGTGGCGAATGGCCTGGCGCAGGTCGGCCAGAAAGTCGGGCAGGCTGGCGCCTTCGGGCCAGGTTCCGTCGAGGCGGGTAGCGCGGAGCAGGGCCAGTTCGGCGGCGGGCAGGAGGTAGCCAGGGGCAATGACATCGCCCTGCCAAAAACTACCCCATAACGTTTCATCTGCTTCCAGCAAATCCCCGGCAAAAGAAGCGACGCTGGCCCGATCAATCAACAGAGCCAGTTGTTCCGGGCTGGCTTTTTTTGATTGAAGAATCAATAGGTTGATCCATTCTTGGATAGACATAATATCACGTGTCACGTGTCACGTGTCACGTGTCACGTGTCACGTATCACGCATCACGTGTCACACTGCTTGTATCCTATCACATTTTTGCGGGTGACGCACTTAAAAACCGCGTCTACATAAACGTTTGACTCTTTGCCTTTTTCCTCGTAAAATATCGGCTACCTTACAACGGAAGATGATTAATCTTAAAACATTAAGTTAGGATCAGTGCTGACCCTTAGAGAAGAGAAGTTGATGCGTTATCAGGATCGTTTGATTCCCCTGGTTATTATTTGTCTGATAAGTTTTAGCCTCGCTTGTGGATTAGGTATCCCCATCCCCGGTTTTGGCCGCCAAGAAAGTACCCCAACAATTGATCTGGATGCCGATGCCGGCTCCGGGCAGAGTGAAGCAGGCGATGCCGCCACCATTGGCGAAAGCGCAGCCACCCCTGCCATGTCTCCAACCGAGGCGGCTGAAGCGCGGCCAGAAGACGCCCCCAAAGCGGCTGAAGAAGACGGCGCGTTGGCCTCTGACCAGATTTTTATCTTGCCCGGCGCGGAACCGACCACCCTCGACCCGCATCTGAGCGGCGACGCGACCTCTTCGGAATACATGGTTGAGATTTTTAGCGGTTTGACCACCTACGACCGGGATTTGAACCTCATCCCCGATTTGGCCGAGAGCTACGACATTTCGGCTGATGGGCTGGTTTACACCTTTAAGCTGAGAGAGGAAGCCACCTTCCACGACGGTAAACCGATCCGGGCCGAAGATTTCAAGTGGTCGTTTGAACGGGCCTGCGACCCGGCGACCGGCTCGACTACCGCCGATACCTACATGGGCGATATTGTCGGCTGCCGGGATAAGTTACAGGGTAAAGCTAAAGAAGTCAAAGGCGTTGAAGTGGTAGACGACCTGACCCTTAAGCTGACCATTGACGAGCCAAAAGGCTTTTTCCTGGCTAAAATGAGTTATCCGACAGCCTATGTGCTGGACCGGGAAAACGTGGAAAGCGGCGGACCCAATTGGTTTGAAAAGCCTAACGGCAGCGGCCCCTTCAAGCTGGCCGAGTATGACCTGGAACAGGGCGGCATTGTTTTAGAGCGGAATGAGAACTTTTACGGTAGCCCCAAACCCACCCTGGAGCGGGTCATTTTTTTAATCAGCGCCCCCATCAACCCCATGACCGGCTACGAGGAAGGCTTGAGTTCACTGGGCGCCTCGGCAGGCGTCGGCTATGATGCCATCCCTATTGGGATTAATGATTTGAGCCGGGCGACCGACCCGAACAATCCCCTTAGCAAAGAATTTGTCTCGGCGGGCGTGCTGAGCGTTAACTATGTCAGCTTTAATGTCAATAAGCCGCCTTTTGACGACCCTAAAATTCGCCAGGCGCTCAACCTGGCTTTGGATAAACAGCGCATGGTCAAGCTAGTTTTTCAGAATACCGTGCCGGTGGCCAATGGCATTGTCCCCCCTGGCATGCCGGGTTACGAAAACCCTGATTTGAGTGATTACGATTTTGACCCGGAACGCGCTCTGGAACTGATTGCCGAGTCCTCCTATGGCGATGTGACGGAACTGCCTGAGATTGTGCTGAATGTGCCGGGGGCGGGGAGCGAAGTTGGACCTATTATTGAGACCATAGTCGAATCTTACAAAACCAATCTGGGTCTGGAAATTTCGGTTGAGCAGACGCCCTGGCCCGAATTTCTGGCCGATTTGAGCCGGCCCGATATGCCCTACCAGATGTTTTCGCTGGGTTGGGTGGCCGATTATCCCGATCCGCAGAACTTTTTAGAGGTCCTTTTCCATTCGGCCAGCAGCCAAAATCACGGCGGCTACAGCAACCCCGAAGTGGATGCCCTGCTCGATCAAGCCAGGGGCATTCAAGATATTGAAGAACGCTATGCGTTGTACCAGCAGGCCGAACAAATTATTTTGGATGATGCCGCCTGGATCCCGCTTTATTTCTCGGTTGAAAACTGGTTGGTCAAACCCTACGTGCGCGGTTTCTGGATTCCACCGCTCAAAGCGCCCAGATTTCAACATATCTCTATTGCTGAGCATTAAGACAAGTAGCAGGTAGCAAGGTAGCAGAGTCGCAAGGTAGCAGGTTGTAAATAAGAAAATAGAAATTAGAAATTGCAGGTTGCTTCTTATTTCTAAGTTCTTATTTCTAAATTTTTAATTCTTATTCGAGAGGATAACAGCGCATGCCCACCCTGTTAGAAGTAAAAGACCTGGAAACCCAATTTTTTACCCAGGATGGCGTAGTTCGCGCCGTCAATGGGATCAGTTATAGCCTCAATGAGGGGGAAACTTTGGGTATTGTCGGCGAGAGCGGCTCCGGCAAAAGCGTGGGGGTCATGTCGCTGATCCGGCTGATTCCGTCACCCCCCGGCAAAATTGTGGGCGGCCAGGTTCTTTTCGACGGGCAGGATTTGCTGAAACTGAACGACGATGAGATCCGCTCGATCCGCGGCAACAAAATTGCCATGATTTTTCAAGACCCCATGACCTCGCTCAATCCCGTTTTGACCATTGGCCGCCAGATTGGCGAGGCCCTGGAGCTGCACCTGGGCATGGACAAGCAGCAGGCTCGTGAGCGAACCATCGAGTTGTTGGAACTGGTCGGTATTCCCTCGGCTAAAGACCGGCTGAACAACTATCCCCACCAATTCTCCGGCGGTATGCGCCAGCGGGTCATGATTGCCATGGGCCTTTCCTGTAACCCCCAACTGCTCATCGCCGATGAGCCGACCACCGCCCTGGATGTGACCATCCAGGCCCAAATTGTGGATTTGGTCAAACGTCTGCGGGATGAAATTGGCATGGCCATTATCTGGATTACCCACGATTTGGGGGTGGTGGCCGGCCTGGCCAACCGGGTCATCGTGATGTACGCCGGCTGCATTGTCGAAGAAGCGCCGGTTAAAGAGTTGTATCAAAACCCGCGTCATCCCTACACTCTGGGCTTGCTGGGTTCTCTGCCGCGCCTGGATGCAGACCGCCCCGAAAAGCTGAACTCCATTGAAGGGCTGCCGCCTGATTTAATTAATTATCCCAAGGGCTGCCCTTTTTATGCCCGCTGTAACTATCGCATTGATATTTGCGCTCACGAAGCGCCGCCGCTCAAAACTGTGGGGGTTGGTCACAAAGCGGCCTGTCATGTGGATATCAGTGTGGCCCAACCGACCACCGAGCATCCATACCAGGAAGCGTAGTCAAACGGGGGAGATTAGAGATGATATGTCTCTAATCTCCCTTTTGCAATAAGGCAAAAATTTTAACTCCACCAGGGGAAGATGAGAGATGACAACAACAAACGGCAAACAGAAAAATGATGTTCTCCTTCGGGTGAAAGACCTAAAAATGTATTTTCCTATTACCCAGGGCATCATCTTTCAACGCCATATTGGTGATATTAAGGCCGTAGATGGCTTATCTTTTGAGGTAAAGCGGGGCGAAACTCTGGGACTGGTGGGCGAAAGCGGCTGCGGCAAAAGCACCACCGGCCGGGCGATTCTCCAGCTTTACCGGCCCACGGCAGGGTCTGTCCAATTTGAAAATACGGAGCTGACGTCTCTTAAGGGCGAAGCCATGCGCAAAATGCGCCGCAATATGCAAATGATTTTTCAAGACCCCTATGCTTCGCTTAACCCCCGCATGACTGTCGGCAATATCATTGGCGAACCGCTGGAAGTGCATAACATTGCCGGCGGCAAAGAGCGCCGTGAGCGGGTGAAAGAACTGCTGGAAGTGGTCGGCTTGAACCCTTATTTTATCAATCGTTACCCGCATGAATTTTCCGGCGGACAACGCCAGCGCATCGGCATTGCCCGCGCCCTGGCGGTGCAGCCCGATTTTATTGTCTGTGACGAGCCTATCTCCGCCCTTGACGTGTCCATTCAGGCCCAGGTGATTAACCTGCTGGAAAAACTGCAAGAAGAGTTTAACCTGACCTATCTGTTTATTGCTCATGATCTGGCCGTGGTGCGCCACATCAGCAACCGCGTGGCCGTGATGTACCTGGGCAAAATTATGGAACTGACCGACCGCGATACCCTCTATCGCAATCCTCTTCACCCGTACACCCAAGCCTTACTCTCAGCCGTACCCATTCCTGATCCGGTGGCCGAAGCCGAGCGCGAAAAACGGCGGGTCATTTTGCAAGGCGATGTACCCAGCCCGGCTAACCCACCCAAAGGCTGCAACTTCTGCACTCGCTGCCCAGCTCGAGAGCGGGTAATGCGGGAATATGGGATAGATTGTGCTCAAATTGAACCCAAATTTGCCGAAGTGGAGCCGGATCATTGGGTTGCCTGTCATCTGTATACGCCTTCCAGGGTCAATTAAAATCGCCTATACTAAAGAAAGGAGGTGGCGAAATAGGAATGTAAAACGTAAAGCGTAAAACGTAACATCGGAGCGCAAGTAAGGTCTGTCAGCAAACCATTACGTTTTTCGTTTTAGATTTTTAATAAATTTCTTTATCTCTTAAGACCAATTTTACGCATCTGGAGGAGAAAACCTATGTTTTCTAAAAAAGCCGTACTGTTATTGGTAGTTATAGCGCTGCTAAGCATGATTGCCGTTGCTTGCGGTGCAGCCCAACCTCAAACAATCACCGTTGTTGAGACAGTGGTGGTGGAAAAAGAGGTTCAGGGTGAAACTGTGACCGTTGTGGAAACAGTGGAAGTTGTCAAAGAAGTTGAAAAAGTTGTTACCCAAGAAGTAGAAGTTGTTAAAGAAGTAGCCGTTGATCCCGGCGCCCTGCCGCCCGAAGAGACCCTGTTCTATGGTGATGACAGCGCCTCCGGTACTGGCGATATCCCCACGCTTGATCCATCCTTACTGGTAGACAGCAAGTCCATCCAGTGGGCCAGGGAATTGTTTGTCGGGCCGACCCGCCTCAACGAGGAAACCAATGAGGTTGAGCCGGGTATGGCGACCGAATGGGAAGTCTCGGATGACGGTTTGGTTTATACCTTCAAGCTGCGTGATGACGTGCCCTGGGTGAAGTATAACAACGCCACCGGCGAAGTTGAGCAGGTGATGGATGACGAGGGTAATCCGCGCATTGTCAATGCCAACGATTTTGTCTACGGTATCAGACGCACCCTTGACCCGGCCACGGCCTCTGACTACGCCTACGTCAACTGGCTCATCGTGAACGCCCAGGAAGTTAACGGAGGCGCTGAGGATGCCGACCAGAACCCACTCTATGGCAAGGTGGAAGAGATTGGCGTCCGGGCGGTGGATGATTTTACCCTTGAATTTACCCTCAAGGAACCGGCGGCTTTCTTCCTCTCGATTGCCGAGATGTGGATTAACTATGCCCAGCCGCAATGGTTGATCGAGGAGAAGGGCGATCGCTGGATTGAGTCGGGCGTAATTCAAACTTACGGCCCCTATGCTTTGCGAGAGTGGGTGCATGACGTTTCGGTTACTCTGATTGCGAACCCCTTCTGGCCCGGCAGCGATTCTATTCCCAAGCCTTCCATCAAATTCGTTCATGCCGAATTTCTGGAAGAGTCGCCTCAATTTGCCAATTATGAGGCCGGCTTGGTGGATGTGGTCAGCGCGCCGGTGACTGAGTTGGACCGGATCAAGGCCGACCCAACCCTATCCAAAGAACTGTCAATCGCCCCCAGCCAGTGTACCTATTACTACGGCTTCAATGTGACCAAGCCGCCTTTTGACGATGTGAACGTGCGCAAGGCTTTCTCTTATGCGGTGGATCGCACTCTGTTGGTTGAGAATGTGACCAAAGGCGGCCAGGAACCGGCCCGCTGGTTTAGCCGTCCCGGCCTCCTGGCTGGGCCTGATCCCGCGGCGGGCGATGACTTCGGTCCGCCGGTAACGGCTGATCCAGAAAAAGCCAAAGAGTTCCTGGCTGCCTCTGCCCAGTACCCTACTGCTGAAGCCCTGCCAGAGATTAACCTTGTAATGAACCAAACTGAGGCCCACGTCAAGATCGGCGAAGCCATCCAGCAAATGTGGAAAGAAAACCTGGGGGTGGATGTAAACCTGGTGACCCAGGAATGGAAGGTCTACCTGGAGACCCTGGACGAAGACCCGCCCCAAATCTGGCGCTTGGGCTGGTGCTCCGACTATCCTGATGCCAGCAACTTTGATAAAGATGTCTTCCGCTCCGATTCCGGCAACAATCACACCAAGTGGGTTAACGAGGAGTTTGATCGGATTGTAGATGAGGCGGCCCGCGAAACCGACCTGTCCAAGCGCAAAGAGCTTTACCTGCAAGCCGAGAAGATTTTGATCGAGGACGAAGCGGTTATTATCCCGCTTTACTGGTACACCGAAGTCAATCTGACCAAGCCCCATGTGAACCGCACCTATGGCACAGGCGGCCAGGAATCTTTTGAGAAGTGGTCGTTGAATAAGTAGTTTCGTAGTGCGTGGTGCGTGGTATGTTGCCCTTAACACACCACGCACCACGTTTTGAGTTGTTACCGAATTTACTTTAGATGCCGCTGTGAAAATTTACTCCCTGATCTGGTTGCCGGAAATCATTGAAAAACTTGAAGTTAAGCATGGCGTCGAAATAGAAGAAGTTGAAGAAGTTATTGAACTTGGGCCGGTTTACTATCGAGGGCCACGTGGTAAGCGGTCAGGGGAGAATTTATACAAAGCCTACGGCCAAACTACCACCGGGCGATACCTATTTGTAGTGTTTATCTACAAACTTAATCGCAAAGCCTTAATTTTAAGTGCTCGTGATATGACCGAGGTAGAGCGCAAGTTATATCGAAAAGGTTAGCCAATGTCTAAAATACCTGAATTCGAAACATTGGATGAAGCTGTTGAATTTTGGGAGACCCACGACTCAACGGATTACTGGCAAGATATGGAAGAGGTTACGTTTGAGGTTGAACTTCATCGTAATTTGCTGCATCCCAAGTTAACTATATTGGCTTATCGGCCAAAACACTGCCCCCGTTGCAGGCAGAATCTCGATGATATTGTGATTGAATACATTGCCCATGAGAATGGCCGTTTGTTGATAATTCGCGATGTGCCTGCACTGCGCTGCCAAACCAATGGACACGAATATATTTTAGAAGAAACGTTTGATAGGGTGGAACAGTTATTGGAACTTGAGAGAACTCAGCGCGTCCAACCGACTGAGCGCCTTAGTGTCCCCGTATTTAGTTTGAAAAAAGCCGCTTAGGGGAGGAGTATGCTATGGCCCGTTATATTGCCCGCCGTTTGTTGTGGTTGTTGGTCGTAGTTTTCTTTGTCTCACTGATCACCTTTGGGTTTGCCCGCGCTGTGCCGGGTGGCCCCTTTTCCGCTGAAAAGAAACTCCCTGCCGCCGTGTTGGCCCAGTTGGAAAAGAAGTACAACCTCGACGCGCCATTGTGGCAGCAGTATCTTAGCTACATGGGCGATATCCTCATCCCCAGAATTACCGGTGAGGCCGTAGAAGGTTCCCTTCGATCCGATTATCTCATCAATATCCCGCTCGGCTCAGATTTTACCTTCCAATGGATGAACTTTGGCCCCTCTTACAAAGATAGGTCCAGAACCGTCAACGATATTTTTCGGGAAAATCTACCCATTTCTTTTGAGTTGGGTTTTTACGCCTTTATTCTGGCGGTGGTCGTGGGCCTGCCTTTGGGGGTGGTGGCGGCGCTCAAGCAAAATACCATGTGGGATTACCTGGCCATGTCGGTGGCTATTTTTGGCGTGTCGGTGCCGTCTATTGCCTTAGGCCCTATTTTTATTTGGCTGTTTGCCGTAGAATTGGCCTGGTTTTTGCCCAGCGGCTGGGGCAGTTGGCGGCAGGATGTGCTGCCGGCCGTTGTTTTGGGGGTAGGCAGTTCGGCGGTAATTGCCCGGCTCACGCGAGCCAGTTTGCTCCAGGTTGTTCGTGAAGATTATATTCGGACGGCTCGCGCCAAAGGTTTAAGAGAAGGGGTGATTATAGTTCGGCATGCGCTCCGCAACTCGCTCATTCCCGTGGTCACGGTCATGGGGCCGATTTTTGCGTTTCTGGTTACGGGCACACTGGTTACCGAGACTATCTTTGGCGTACCGGGCATGGGCAAATATTTTGTCAGCAGCATTACCAATCGAGATTACCCGGTGATTATGGGGACCATTCTCTTCTTTGCTATCATTATCGTTTTGGCCAACTTGATTGTTGATTTAATGTATGCGTGGCTCGACCCACGTATTCGGTACACCTAATTTATTTACGATTTACGATTTACGATTTACGATTGTTAAGTTTTAATCGTAAATCGTAAATCGGCAATCGTAAATCGTTAAGGAGGTTCTTATGGCCGTTCAACAACAAGCCGCATCCAGAGTGACAGGAGCGCCGGGAGCAGCCTTGCCGGTGCGCCGGCGGGAAGCCAGCCTGTGGGCCGATGCCTGGCGGCGCTTGCTCAAAAATAAAGCGGCGGTTACCGGGGGCATCATCATTCTGATTGTCTTGTTTGTGGCTATTTTTGCGGATACATGGGTTTTTACCCTCTTTACAGGAGGAGAACCTCAGCCCCTCTTAGCCCCGCAGAGTTATGAAAAGCAAAGCCTGGTGGATAATAATGTGGTTCCCCATTGGTTAACCGTTGTCTTTCCGACCATGAAGCCGGTGGGTGAGGTGGGCGGCTATGCCAAACTTAGTGATAAATTTATCCTGGGCGCGGATTACAATGGACGTGACTTGCTCAGCCGGATCATTTACGGCGCCCGCGTGTCGCTAGCGGTGGCCTTTGTCGGGTCGTTTATTAGCTTGTTGATCGGCGTTGTGTACGGCACCATTTCCGGTTACTTTGGCGGGCGGGTTGACAACCTGATGATGCGCTTTGTGGATGTGATGTATGGCTTCCCCGACATCCTGTTCGTGATTTTGTTGTTAGCCTTTTTCCGCTCTACTACCGCAGCGGCGGAAGCAGGGACGCTGCGCGGCTTTTTTACTATGCTTGACAACAGTATGGGCGGCATGTTTTTTATCTTTGTCGGCCTGGGCATTACCGCCTGGATGTCCATGGCCCGTCTGACTCGAGGCCAAATTCTGTCGCTCCGAGAAAAGGAGTTCATCGAAGCGGCCCGCTCGATTGGCACGTTTGACATCAGGATTATGACTCGGCACATTCTGCCCAATATTCTTGGCCCAATTGTGGTCAACCAAACGCTGGATATTCCGCGCTACATCGCCACAGAAGCCTTCCTCAGTTTCATTGGGTTGGGGGTGTTACGGCCTACCCCTAGTTGGGGAGCTATGATTGTGGATGGCGCTGCGGCTATTCGTACCTACCCTCATCAGGCCATTTTTCCTGCGCTGGCCCTGGCCATCATCATGTTTGCCTTCAACTTTTTGGGTGATGGGTTGCGTGACGCGCTTGATCCCCGCCTCAAGGGGTCAGACTGAAAATAAAAATAAGAATTGAGAAGTTAGCCCAACCTTCTAATTTCTTTTTTCTTATTTCTACCCGCCTCGTGCCGCAGATAGCCTCAATGCTACGAAACTATTGTTTACTGTTAGCCCTCACCCTCGCCCTGATCCTCATCTTTACCGGCAGCGCCCTGGCTGCAGGCGACCGCCGACCCATTCGACACTCCCTTTGGTCGCAGGGCAAGCCGCCGACCGCCGACCGCTGGCTATCTCCTATTCTCCCCACTTTGTCTCTATCCTCTATCTTCTACGCTTCGCGTCTATCTTCCGCCCTCACCCCTTCATCCCTCATCCCTCATCCCTCATCCTTTCTTCCCCCGTCTACCGTCTACCGTCTACCGTCTACTAATGGAGCCAAACTCTTCAAGCAGTGGTGCTCCACCTGCCACGGCGACAAAGGCCAGGGTCTCACCCCCGAATGGCGAGCCGAGTGGCCCAAAGGCAAACAGAACTGCTGGCAGTCCAAGTGCCACGCCGGCAATCACCCCCCTGATGGCTTTTCCTTTCCCAAAAAGGTCCCGGCCCTCATTGGCCCCGACGCCTTAATCAGATTTAGCACCGCCCAGGATTTATACGCCTACAGCCGGGCAGCCATGCCCTACTGGTCGCCTAATTTGTTGAAAGATCATGAATACCAGGCCATCACCACGTTTCTGGTTGAAGCAAACTACGCCGCCAGAGGCTTGCCCTTCCCCATAACCCTATCTGATAACCTGGCTGCCATCTCTCTTGATCCCAACCCCCAACCCCCAACCCCCAACCCCTCTTTCCTTACACCCTACTTCCTCTTCCCCTGCCTTGCTTCCGGCTGTCCACCCAAATCCTAACCAAAGAGGATAAAACCCCATGGAACTAAAAAATAAAACCATCATTATTACCGGCGCCAGTTCCGGGATTGGTCTTGAAATTGCCCGCACCCTGGCCGCGGAGGGAGTCAAATTGGTTTTGGCCGCACGCTCGATGGACAAGCTGGAAAACGCTACCGCTGACTTGGCTGCGACCGGCGCCCCCTTGATCGTTGTTCCCACCGATGTCACCCGGCCGAAGGACTGTCAGGGGCTGGTCCATGCGGCGGTGGACGCTTTTGGGGTTGTGGATGCGCTGATTAACAGCGCCGGTTATGGCCCACCGGCCAGCCTGCTGGATACCACCGAGGAAATTTGGGATAGTACACTCGATAGCTGTCTTAAAGGCGTTTACTTGATGACCCGCGCCGCCGTAGCTGTGATGCTGGAGCAGGGCGGCGGCACGGTGGTCAATATTTCTTCTAATGCCGGCAAGTACGGCTACGAAAACCGCTCGGCCTACTGCGCTGCCAAATGGGGCCTGCACGGTTTTACCGAGGCGCTACGGGTGGAGCTGAGCAGCCGCAATATCCGCTTTCACCTGATTTGCCCCGGCGCAGTCGCCACGCCCTGGTGGGAAACAAACCACAATCCGCAAGCCGAGGCCACTAAAGACAAAATGATCCAACCCGCAGAAGTGGCCGAAGCCGTCCGTTGGGTGTTGGCCCAACCGGAGCGGTTGCAAATTGACGAGATTGTGCTTAAAACCCAGCGCAGCCCCTGGGACGAAGCTTAAAAGAAACTCCACCTGCCTTAAACCCCTAATTTTGAGGGGTGTGTTCCCTTCAATTGTGCGCTATAAATAAAAACGGCATTAAGCGTTACCCCGCCTAATCTCAAACTCTTGACCTTTCAAATTTGATGATGACCGGTTGAACTCACGGCGAATGCTGCGAGTTCAATTTTTATTTACCTCGTTACTGCTCAGGCTCATGTCATTTCGAGACCAAAGGTCGAGAAATCTTCAAGGCACAACCTATGAAAGTAAGGTGTCGGGGATTTCTCCCTGCGGTCGAAATGACAGGGCTGAGTAGTTCCTTTACCTCAATATATTGAAGGGGAATTTTGTTATGCCCTATTTGGATCATCCTCCATCCCTTAAGACTGCCGGAGTCTTGTTGTTATTCTTACTCAGTAGTAGTTTTTTAGCGGCGATTAATTTACAGGTTTCTCCGGCCAATGCGGCCGTGATTGAAAGTCCCACGGAGACTGAAACTGCCACCTCGACTCCTGAACCGACTGAGACGCCCACCCCTCTTCCTTCTCCAAGCGAAACCCCGACCGTTGAACCCACCTCAACCGAAACATCAACCGCCACCCCTATTCCAACTGACACCCCTACGGCAACCCCCACCCCCGGCGAGACTCCCACCCCTACTGCCACCCTCACCACCGAGGCCACTTTGACGCTGACTCCAACGGCGACCGATACGCCGGTGATTGAGTTATTGTCTGCCGAAGACCCAATTAGTGCCCTGGCGGTTCCTGGGGATGTGGTGATTAATGAAATTGTTACTGACCCACAACAAAGTTGGAGCGCAAATAATTTTAATGGAGTTCCAGGGATCGGCCCAGCCAGTGCCACTACTGATGAATTCATTGAGCTACATATCAAGAAAAGTAACCTTAATTTAACGGGTTGGACTATTGAATTACTCGATAACTCACCCGTAACCGGAAACCTTGTAGATAACCCTGGCGCAGCATTTCAGGTTATTAACTATTTAGGTACTGGTAATTCGATCAATACCGTTGCTGGCGATTATTTAGTGTTAGGAAATGTAACTGGCTCTGGCACGATGAATAATGATATCTTGATTATACTGAAAGATAACGCTGGAACGATTATTGATAAAGTGGAATTAGGGAGTGATCTGGAGAATGATGGCACAGGAGATGGCGCGCCTGATGGCACCGGCAGAGGAGGTAATGCAAACGATACAACCGATGAAGCTGTACTTCGCTATCCCAACGGTGTAGATACTGACAATGATGTTGTAGATTTCGTTACTGGAAAAGTAACTATGGGCAGTAGCAACGATTCCGCTATACCTCCCCCACTTCCTCCTGGCGCTCCTATCCTCATCAGTGAATTTCTCTACGATGGCACTACTCCCTCCACCGAGGGCGACGAATTTATAGAACTGTGCAACCCTAACCCCTTTGATGTTGACTTGACAGGATATAAAGTGGGGGATGAAGAAATACAAGGTGGTGGCGAAAGTATGTATCAACTACCGCTTAGCACTACCCTGGCCATAGACACCTGCCTGGTTATTGCCAGAAATGCGACCCAGTTCCAAGCTCGCTTTGGTTTTACACCTACTTTGGAAGTGGGGAGTTTGAGCAAATACACGGCCTGGGGTAGTGGCAGTTGGTCGCTGGCTAACGATGGGGATGAGCTTCTCCTGCTTGGCCCCAACAACGAAATCCTCGACAGCGTGGCCTACCGCAACGGCAACTACACCGCCCTGGGCCTGGAAGCCGACGCCTCTGCCCCCGAACCCCTCAGCCTCCAGCGCGTCTGGCCCACCGATACCAACTCTATGCCCCATGATTTTGTGCGGGCTGAGCCTAACCCCGGCGAGCGAACGATTCCCCCTACTCCCCCGGCCACTATCCTGCCGCCTGCGGCTCTGCCCGACGGCATGTACGCCTACTGGGGCGATTTGCATGCCCATACCACCTACTCCGACGGGTCTGGACCGCCCCATTATGCCCTGGCGGTGGCTCGGGCTGCCGGACTGCACTTTCAAGCAATTACCGATCACGATTGGTGGCTCAATTCGCTGGAGTGGGCCAAAATTTTGACCCAAACCGTCAATGCTACTGTGCCCGGCCAATTTGTCGCGCTGCGGGGCGTGGAGTGGACTCATGAGGCCGCCGGGCATATCAACGTTTTCAACACCGGCGCCCTGCTCAACAGCCGCACCGACCCCATGTTCAGCACCCTGCCTGATTTTTACAGTTGGCTGGCGGCCCAGCCCGATGCCATCGCCCAATTCAATCACCCCGACCCCAGCTATGGCGGCACATTTTTTAACTTTGCCTACCATCCCGCCGCAGCCCAGGTGATGTTTATGCAGGAAATTGGCAACAATGCCCAGAAGTATACCACTTATGAACCATCTTTTGCCCAAAGTAATATGGCCGGCTGGCGCGTTGCGCCCACCAATAACAGCGACCATCACCAGGCCAAATGGGGCAGCCAGTCTTCCGCCCGCACCGGCCTGGTGGCCCCGGCTCTGACCGAAAACGATTTACTGGCGGCCATGCGCGCCCGGCGCGTCTTTGCCACCGAAGACAGCAACCTGGCCGTGGCCCTGCGGGTCAATGGGGCCTGGATGGGCAGCAGCCTGACAGCCACCGGCCCGCTTTCGCTCACCGTAGACCTGGTGGACCCCGACCCGGAGCCGCTGACCCTCTTTTTGTACGACAGCAATTTGCCCCTGGCGGCAGTTCCCCTGGAAAGTTCTACCGGCCAATGGACGACCACCGTCAAAGCCCGGCCCGGTCACTTTTTCTGGGTCAAGGTCGTCCAGGCTGACGGCAACACGGCCTACACCGCCCCGGTCTGGATCGAAGGCCAGGCCGCGCTGGAAAAGCTGGTCATCAATGAAATCCTGCCCGCTCCCTATGATCACGACTGGGACAACGATGGCACAGCCGATTATCGAGATGAATGGATCGAACTATACAATCCCACCAATTATCCGGTTGGCCTGGGCGGCTGGCAACTGGCGGACAGTTCCGGGGCGGCTTATAACATCCCCCTGGATGAAGTTATTCCCGCGCATGGCTTTGCCGTTTTCTACCGCGCCCGGACTCAGTTTTCGCTCAACAATGACAGCGAAACGGTCAGCCTGACCCACCCCAACGGCGCAGTGGTGGATACCTTTACCTACCGCCACTCGCCCGGTTACGACGAAAGCTACTGCCGCCTGCCCGATGGCGGGACAGCTTGGAGCGATGACTGCGGACCGTCGCCCCAGACTGCCAACTGGGAAAAAGCCCCTGCCGGGCCGCTGACCGTCAAAATTTATGACGCCAAACGCCTGACCTATAATGCCTGGGTGCGGGTGAAAGGCCACGTCACCGCGCCGCCCGGCCTTTTAGGGACGCGCACCATGTATATCCAGGACAATACCTCGGGGATAATGATCTACTTACCCAAAGACCACCGCTTAAGCTTCAATTTGGGGGACCGGCTAGAGGTGGTGGGCCACCTGCGGACGTTTCACGAGGAGTTTGAAATTGCGGTCAGTAAGCGCGGCGACATTGGGTTTTTGGAACCGGGGGCGCCGCTGCCGCCCCTGCCTATTGCCACCACCTCGCTGCTGGAACCTTACGAGGGCATGCTGGTCATGCTTCAGGGGCAGGCGGTTGATTTTAAAGGGCGAACCACCCTTTGGGTGGACGACGGCAGCGGCTGGGCCAAAACCACCATTCGCAAAACCACCGGCATCAAAAAGCCCTTTATTAATCGCGGCGACCCGCTGGCCGTGGTTGGGATTGTCAGCCAATATTCCGATAAGGATAATCCTTCTCGCAACGATTACCGGCTGCTGCCCCGTTATCAAACCGATTTGATTGTGGCTGCCACAGCTACGCCTGCGCCTACCCATTGGCCGGCCCTCTTGCCGGAGACCGGCTATTAATAATCTCAGTATATCCAATTTTCCGAGGACGCGAAGCGGGCACGCCTTCGTGCCGACTGCGAAGCGCGCCGCACGTGGGCGTGCTGGCTCCTCAAATTTGGATCTGCTGAATCTTAAAAATTGGAGGACTGAGGGGCGCTGGCTTGACTTTTCAAACCGGATTCAAACCTGGCCGTGCTAAGCTGTGAATAACTAGACTACGAAAAAAATAGCAACTGTGGGCATCAATGACGATGGCATAAAGCTAACTTTTTCTAGTCCAGGGTTTTTCCTCCAATACACCCTTTGGATTAATCTTATCCTCTTCAGGAACCTGTTCATCTTACTCCCCCATAAAAAAGAGGCTGAGTCGTTATAAACGCCCCGCCTCTTTTGTGTTAACAGCCATTTACGTTTACCCCAGCCGGTACAATTCGGGCCGCCGATCTTTAAAGACCGGGATTTTGGCGCGCACCTCGGCTACCATATCGGTTTCAACGGTGGCAGTGAGCAGCAGCTCCGACTCGCCGCCTTCAATCACGGCGTTGCCCCACGGGTCAATAATAGCCGAGTGGCCGAAGAAAGTGTAG
Organism: Anaerolineales bacterium; assembly: GCA_015075405.1. Taxonomy (GTDB): domain Bacteria; phylum Chloroflexota; class Anaerolineae; order 4572-78; family J111; genus DSQQ01. The sequence goes on along the minus strand of JABTUK010000001.1, from coordinate 471,825 downwards.
GTTCCGTCGCTGCCAACGGCGTTGCAGCCGACCATATACATCTGGTTTTCGATGGCGCGGGCGCGTAATAAGGTTTGCCAGTGGGCCAGGCGCGGATGAGGCCACTCGGCGGGTAGGTAAACCATGTTGACCCCGTTCAAGGCATAGGTGCGGAACATCTCGGCAAAGCGCAGATCATAGCAGATGGCCAGGCCGCTCTGCCCCCAGGCCGTCTCGACGGTGGTCAAGTGCTGCCCCGGCGCTAAATGTTCATCCTCATTCATCACCCCAAACAGGTGAATTTTGCGATAGAGTCCGGCTTGCTGGCCGGTCGGGTCGAACAGGATCGAAGTGTTGGTAGGCCGCCCCGCTTCGTCCAGCGCCAGCATCGAGCCGTTGAGCCAGATGTTGTGCTTTTGGGCCAGCGCTCCCACCTCGGCAATGATGCCGGCCTGCTGGGTGGATAACTGCTCGATATTCGGCCAATCGCAGCCGGTCGTCCACATTTCGGGGAAAACAATCAAATCCGAGCCGCGCCGGGCCGCTTCGGCGGTCCATGCGGCGGCTTTTTTTAGATTCGCTGCTGTGTCGCCCAGGGTAATTTGCATTTGGGCCAAAGAGATGGTGAGTTTCATGATCATCCTCCCACTTAAAATGGAATTTCATCTTCTCGTAATGGGGATTCGTTTTCTCGTATCCCACCATTTTTGGACGAATCCTCTTCGGGTGACCAACCGCTCTGGACAAGCATTGATTGAATAATTTTTATAGTTTTAGGGTGTGAAAAAATATCTGATAAGACTTTTATTAATTCATCTTCGGAGGTAACTTCTTTATTATCCATTTCTAAAGTACCAGAACTAATTTGTATTGGATAAAAGTTCACAATATCACGTGAAGCTCTAAATAGTTCAAATCTGTAATGATCCAGGGCAGGCGCTACCAGATAGAAAACATCGTAAAAGCGGCGAGTGCCGTAATTGGCATCAGTGTCCACTTCAGCAGTTACCAAATTTTTAGTCTTTCCACCCAAAAATGAGGCTTGTTCTTTAAAAATTGAGACCGGTGGCACTTCTTTAATAACACTAATCTCATCTGGCCATAATGATTTAGTCATAATGCCTCCTTACCCTGTTATAGGTTTAATTTGAATAAAATGGGTAGATGATCTGAACCAACGTTATTATCGGGCAATCTGTGTTCGGTCAGGAATGACGAGGCGCCATCTGTATCTAAAACTTTTAGCGTACTCGGCTCGAATAATTCGATTATATCAGGACGAAGCAATACCTGATCGAACATATGCCAGAAAAATTCCTTGAGCCTGGAAGCAGTATAGTAGTGAGTACCCGGAGGAGTTTCGTCGCCATCACCAAAATGACCCCACATTGGATTATAGAAAAAGGGGTACTCTTTATTCGCTACTTTCCGAGAACCTCTCAAAGCAATCTCACGAGTCATTACTGCATGGAGACCCGAAGCAGAAACCACGCCGGTCTCAAAGGGATTCATATTCAGGTCACCAACCAAAACTGTTCGAGTGTGTTGTACCTTCCGTTCGGCTTTACGGATTGAAGTAGATAATGCGCTGCATTCCATAAATTGATCATCATCAGACCAGTGACGTTTGCTCTGAAAATGAGTGACAGCAAGTAGGATTTCCGTAAGTCCTGGCAGTTTCAGTGCTCTAATTGTAAGACGGTCGGTTTCATGAACCAGTTGAAGAAACTGGGGATTAAACTTGGTGTAAATGATTACTTTTTTACAGCCTATACTTTTTGTAGGGTAATATTCAGCCTTGTCTTTCCGATTTAGGGATTGTAATATGGCTGCCTCCGATACAACACACTCCACCAACATTAGTACATCAACATCGTGCTGGAAGGCCAGGTTGGCAATGATTGGAGTAAGCGGTTTCTTGTGGAGGTTCCAGAACAAAAAAGTAGTCATAGACGGTATTAACCAAATGCGATATTGTTACAGTATACCACATTTTTTACGAAGAGGTTAGCAAATTTTCCAAATACGCCTCATCCACCCGCTTTTTTTGTTGCACAAATTTCCGTTTAGCCAACCACTTCGGCAAGCCCCACAACCCCGCCAATTGACCTCGCAGGCGAGCGCGGGCCGCTTCGCCGCGCCAGGCCCGCAGCGCATCAACGGCAATTTTGAACTGCGCCCCCACAATGGCCGGCCAGTGGCGGCGAAAAAGAGGGCCGGGCAAATTCTTGGCCAGCACAAACAGGGTATTGCGGCCCGTGTAGTAGCTGGCAATGACCCCGCCGCCGGTGGCGCTGAGATGATGGTAGACCACCGCCTGGGGCGCAAACACCACCCGATACCCGGCCAGTTGCGCCCGCCAGTTCAGGTCTACATCTTCCAGGTACATGAACAGGTCTTCGTCAAATAGGCCGATGTCGTCCAGCATCGCCCGGCGATAGGCTACCGCCCCACCGCAGCCGCCAAAAATGTAGGTATCGTGGTCAAATTGGCCGGTATCTTTTTGCCATACCCCCCGATTGATGGGGATACCGTTAATGCCAAACCCATCACCGGCGGAATGGAGTGTATCGCGCCGGTCAAATAGTAACATTTTGCAGGCAATCATCCCCGCTTCGGGATGAGCACACAAAGCATCAACCAATGCCTGCGCCCAGCCGGGAATTACTTCCGTATCGTTGTTGAGCGGGACGATTACCTCGCCCTGGCTCTGGGCAATCGCTCGATTGATTGCCCCGGTCAGGCCCAGGTTCTGTCCCAGTTCCAAAATCTTCACTTCGGGAAAGTCGCGCCGGGTCAGCGCCACCGACTCGTCGGTCGAACCATTGTCGGCCAGGATGATTTCCAGATGGGGGTAGGTCTGAGCGCGGAGGGCGTTGAAGCAGGTGGTCAGATAGTGTGCGCCGTTGTAGTGGGGAATGATAATGGAGAGGAGCGGGTCATTCATCAATTCTCAACGATATACCACTCGTGATAAAATATGGTAATGAAAAAGCTCTCGCCTGGAACTTTCTCGCAAATCGCCACAAAGCCGGCGTAGAAGGTCTCGTCGGCCGGGTCGGGAACGTAAGTGACGTCTTTCAAGAAAATGGTCAAGGTTTGACCATCGGCGCTGGGGATACAGCGTAGAATGGTGATATTAGCGTGGTGCTCTCGCTCGATCGGCAGCAAAACCTGATAACCATTGATCCCCATAAACTCCGGGCCATAATATTTGAGCACCGACTCCCAGGTGAACGGGCCTTCGTGTTTTTCAACAAAACGATCCCACCGATACGATTTAATTTTCTCAATGACTTCTGGGGCCAAATCAGATAATTTCACTTTTCTCACTTCTTTTTTCTTCACCACCCCTGCAACGCTGTCAAAAACGGCTGCTCCAAATGCTCGACCAGAGTCTTGATAAAGCGCGCCCCGTCTGCGCCGTCAATCAGGCGGTGATCGTAGGAGAGGGCGAGGGGCAGCATCAGACGCGGCTCAAACTGGTCGTTGACGTAAATCGGCTCCATCTGGCTGCGAGCCACGCCCAAAATTGCTACTTCCGGCGCATTGACGATGGGCGTAAAATAAGAGCCGCCGATGCCGCCCAGGTTTGAGATGCTAAACGTGCCGCCCTGCATATCATCCAGCGACAGCTTTTTGTTGCGGGCCTTTTCGGCTACCTGCTGCAACTCCACGGCCAGTTCCAGAATGGTTTTTTGGTCAACGTCTCGAATGACCGGGACCAGCAGCCCTCGGTCCGTGTCCACCGCCACGCCGATGTGATAATACTTTTTGTAAATAATTTCGTTGCTGCTCATATCTACGCTGGCGTTGAACTGCGGAAAAGTTTTAAGTACAGAAGCCACCACTTTGAGCAGGATGGCCGTAGGGGTCAATTTGGCCCCGGCAGCCTCTACCGTTTTGCCAAAACGCTTCCGCAGCTCTTCCAACTCGCTGATGTCGGCTTTGGCAAACTGTGTTACCTGCGGGATGGTCGCCCAGGCCCGGCTGAGATTTTCCGCCGTTTTGCGGCGAATGTTGCTCATCGCCTCTCGTTCAACCTGGCCCCACTTGCTGAAATCAGGCAGGGGGACCGCCGTAGCTATGGGCGCAGCAGCGGGCGCAACCCCACGGCCGGCCAGGCTGCGCTGGCGGGCATAATTTTTGACATCAGCCATCGAAATCCGGCCGGCGGGACCGGTCCCCGGCACCTGGGTAATATCTACCCCAATTTCACGGGCCAGCCGTCGCACGTTGGGGGCGGCGGGTACAGCACTGTGGGCGGCATCTGGCTCGTAAAAATCCGGCGGTAAAGTGGCAACAGGAACAGGGGGGGGAGCCGCCGGGGCAGCCGATGGAGAAGGCTCCGCAGCAGCAGGCGCTGGCTCAGGTTTGGCTTCGGTAGGAGGTTCCGGCTGGGGCGGCTGGCTCACGGCGGGCGCGGATTGAGGGGTGGGTTCAGCAGCAGACGCCGTTCCTTCCAGGGTTAGCACCCGTTGACCCACCTGAACGCTATCGCCGGCTTTGATGTGAATTTCTTTGACGACGCCGGCCACCGCGGAAGGTACTTCCACTGTCGCCTTGTCGGTTTCAAGCTCCAGGACCGGCTGGTCCACACTGACGGTATCACCCACGGAGACCAGGATGTTGATGACCGCCCCGGCTTGAATATTCTCGCCCAAATCGGGTATTTTAAATTCCGTCACAACCGGCGTGGAAGGTTCGGTTGGATGCGTCGGCGCTGCTGTTTCGGTGGCTGCTTGAGGCGGAGGAGCAGGCGGCGGTGTTGGCGGAGCAGGCTCAGACTGAGGGGCCTCTTGTTGCGCTTCTTGAGGGGCGGAAGCGGGCTGATCCGCCGCCCCGTTACCTTCCACGGTGAGAATCAGTTGCCCCACCTGGATGGTATCGCCGGGTTTGATGTGGATGGCTTTGACTACACCGCCAATGGAAGAGGGCACTTCCACCGTTGCTTTATCGGTTTCAAGCTCTAGCACCGGCTGATCCGGCGCGATGGTATCGCCCACCGCCACCAAAACATTGATCACGTCGCCGGCTTGAATATTTTCACCCAGTTCGGGCAGGTTAAATTCACTCATAGTTGGACTCTCCCAAGTAGCAGGGTAGCAAGTAGCAGGGTCGCAGAGTAGCAGGGTCGCAAAGTCACAGAAAGATAAATTACCTGCTACTTTGCTACCTGCTACCCTGTTCCCCTGTTACGAAATCATTGGGTTGGCTTTGGCCGGATTAATTTCCAAATCTTCCATCGCGCCCATGACCATATCAGGCTTCAATTTGTCTTCGCGCATCAGCGAAGTCAAAGCAGCCAGGGTGACATAGCGGTAATCCACCTCAAAGAAGTCGCGCAGCGCTTTACGGCCATCGCTGCGGCCAAAGCCATCGGTGCCCAGCGAAACCAGCGGCCGGGGGAACCAGCGGCTAATGGAGTCGGGCAGCTTTTTCATATAGTCAGAGGCAGCCACAAAAACGCCGGGAGCATCGGCCAGGCACTGGGTCACATACGGGATGCGCGGTTTTTCGGTGGGATGTAGCAAATTCCAGCGTTCCACCTCCAGCCCATCGCGGCGCAGTTCCTTGTAACTGGTCACGCTCCAGACATCGGCAGCGATGTTATACTTTTCCTCCAACTCTTTTTGAGCACGAAGGACCTGGTTCATAATCGCCCCACTGCCAAACAGATGGGCATGCAGTTTGGCGTCTTTATTCTCCGAAGCCTTAAATTTGTACATGCCCTTGAGGATACCTTCTTTGACGCCATCCCTATCGGGCAGGTGCGGCATGTTGTAGTTTTCATTGCCGACCGTCAGGTAGTAGAAAACGCTTTCCTGTTCCTCGTACATGCGGCGGATGCCATCACGGATAATAACGGCCAGTTCGTAGGCAAAGGCCGGGTCATAAGCCATGAGATTGGGTACGGTAGAGGCCAGCACATGACTGTGACCATCTTGATGCTGCAAGCCCTCACCGGCCAGGGTCGTCCGGCCCGATGTAGCGCCCAGCAGAAAACCCCGGCAGCGCAAATCGGCGGCGGCCCAAATCAGGTCGCCAATACGCTGCAAGCCAAACATAGAGTAATAGATGAAGAAGGGGATGGTATTGATGCCGTGCGTGGCGTAGGCCGTGCCGGCGGCAATAAACGATGACATCGAGCCGGCTTCGGTAATGCCTTCCTCCAAAATCTGGCCGTCTTTGGCCTCTTTGTAAAACAACAAACTGTCTGAGTCGACCGGCTCGTAGAGCTGACCGGGGTGAGAGTAGATACCGCTCTGCCGGAAGAGGGCTTCCATGCCAAAGGTGCGGGCTTCATCGGGCACAATAGGCACAATGAGTTTGCCGATGTCTTTATCGCGCAGCAGTTTGGCCAAAATCCGCACAAAAACCATGGTCGTCGAAACTTCCCGGCCCTCGGTGCCCTGGTAAAACTCTTCAAAGAGCTTTTCCGAGGGCGTGGTCAAAAAGGAGCTTTTGGGGGTGCGGCTGGGGACAAAGCCACCCAGCTTCTCGCGCCGGTCTTTGAGGTATTTGATCTCCGGGCTGTTCTCCAGAGGGCGGTAGAAGGGCGCGGAGGCAATTTCATCATCAGAGATGGGGATGCCAAAACGGGCGCGGAACTCGCGCAGTTCGTCCTCGTTCAATTTTTTCTGCTGGTGGGTGATGTTTTTACCCTCGCCGGCTTCACCCAGCCCATAGCCTTTGATGGTGCGGGCCAGGATGACCGTAGGCGACCCTTTGTGCTCAACCGCCGCTTTGTAAGCCGCATAAACCTTTTCCGGGTCGTGCCCGCCCAGGCGCAGCTTGCGAACTTGTTCATCGGATAGATGAGAGACGATTTCCAACAGGCGGGGGTCTGTGCCAAAAAAGTGCTCTCGAATATAGGCCCCACTTTCAACGGTAAACTTTTGATACTCACCGTCAACCACCTCCCCCATGCGCTTGACCAGCAAGCCGTCGTGATCTTTAGCCAGCAGAGGGTCCCAATCGCTGCCCCAGATAACTTTGATCACGTTCCAACCAGCCCCCCGGAACACTTTTTCCAGTTCCTGGATAATGCTGCCATTGCCGCGAACCGGACCATCCAGCCGCTGCAAGTTGCAGTTGATGACAAAAATCAGGTTATCCAGATGCTCGCGGGCGGCCAGGCTAATTGCGCCCAGGGCTTCCGGCTCGTCCGTTTCCCCGTCGCCCAAAAAGGCCCATACTTTGGCCCCGGTATCTTTTTTCAGCCCCCGGTCTTCCAGGTAGCGATTGAAGCGGGCCTGGTAAATCGCCATAATCGGCCCCAGCCCCATCGAAACCGTAGGAAATTCCCAGAACTCCGGCATCAACCAGGGGTGGGGATACGACGACAGGCCGCCGGCCGGCCGTAATTCCTGGCGAAATCTTTCGAGCATATCCGCCGACAGCCGGCCTTCCAGAAATGCTCTGGCATAAATACCGGGCGAGGCGTGACCCTGAAAATAGATCTGATCGCCGTTGTGATTGTCGCCTTTGCCCCGGAAAAAGTGATTAAACCCGACTTCGTACAGGGTGGCGGCTGAAGCGTAGGTGGAGATATGGCCGCCGATGCCGGGGCTGGCGATATTCGCCCGTACAACCATAGCCATAGCGTTCCAGCGGATGATGCTTTTAATGCGCCGTTCAATCTCGCGGTTGCCGGGATACGGCGGCTGCTTATCTACCGGAATGGTATTAATAAAAGGGGTGTTGGCCGAAAACGGCAGGCGCACCCCGTGTTCATAAGCATGGAGTTGAAGCTGTTCCAGCAGATGTTGGACCCGCTCTGGCCCGCCGTGCTGAAACACATAATCCATAGATTCCAGCCATTCCCGGGTTTCCAGCGCTTCCAATTGAAGCATTTCTTGGCTTTTGTTGTTGTTCATTTTGACTAAATCCCCTTTTAAGGCGCTTAAAAACTAGCAAGGTAGCAAGTAGCAGGTTTACTACTTTGCTACCCTGCTACTTGTTTTGGAAGTAAAACTTTTCGTGAGGACTATATTTTAAACAGCCGTTTCCGTCATTTCTTTTGTTTCTTCTTCAGGTAAAACCTGCCACAACTTCTCGCGGTCCTTGATATGGTCAATAAACAGGACTCCGTTGAGATGGTCTAACTCGTGTTGAAAAATACGGGCCAGCAAATCATCCACTTTGAGCTTGATTTTTTTGCCGTTCAGGTCTTGGGCGCGTACTTCAACCCATTCGGGCCGCTCGACCAGGCCGTACCAGGTGGGAATAGAGAGGCACCCTTCCCGCCCTTCAACCAAGACATCGGCGCTTTGGATGATTTCCGGGTTGATCAGAATGTAGGACGTGCCGCTTTGGGGGTGCGGCTCATCTGTGCCGCTGCGTGAGGCCGGGATTTCGGCCACAAAAATGCGCTGCATCACCCCAATTTGCGGCCCGGCCAGGCCGACGCCCTGGTTGGCGCGCATCGTTTCCAACATATCTTCGGCCAGTTGTTTCAAAGCGGGCGTAAATTGTTTTACCTTTTTGGCTTTTTGGCGGAGTCGTTCGTCGTTGAGGGTAATTACTTTTCTAACGGCCATGCCTGTCCTCTAAACTTAAGTGAGGTTATAATAGTCATGATTAAGATGCATGTCAAACAATTTGTGTTACAATAGTCTCAGTAAATCCAAATTTGAGGGGCCAGCACGCCCTCGTGCGGCTCCGTTCGGCACGTAGGCGTGCCTCACTCCTCGAAAATCGGATGTGCTGAGTTTCAATCACCCCCATGAGCCAGCTTGCTGCCCTGATCAAGTTTATTTTTAAAGCCGCGTTGTTGTTGGCCGGTGTTATCCTGGTGGTGTCGCTGATTACCCGCCTGCCGGCGCTTCTCAATAACAATGCGGCCCCGCTGTTGATTGATACCGGCTCGACCTGGCCTTTTCCCCCATTTAACGCCGAAGCCCAGCGACTTTATCCCATCCTTCAGGCGCGGGTCAACGAAATCAATACGCCGCTGTCTACTGACCCCAGCCTGGTCTCTTTTGCCATTCTCGAAGGGGAAACCGCGCTGGACGTGGCCCAAAAATTGCAGGCTTTGGGGTTAATCAGCGAGGCCGAGCTATTTACCCAACTGCTGCGCTACAATGGTCTCGATACCCGGCTGCAAAGCGGCGAGTACCAATTGCGCCGCAATATGACCATGCGCCAGATTGGAGCGGCGCTGTATCGCGGGCGCTCGGCTCAACTGGTGGTCAATGTGCCGTCCGGCTGGCGCATGGAGCAACTGGCCCAACACCTGACCGACAATGAATTGATGGACGGCGCGCTGTTTCTCCGCCAGGCCCGCGAGGGCGTTATTGTGAGCCACCCGCTCCTGGCCGACCGTCCTCCCGGCCAATCTTATGAGGGCTACCTTTTTCCAGGAACCTATCCCCTGCCCGATGGAGCCAATCCGGCCGATTTGATAGCGCGGATGCTCGATACCATGGCCGCTCAACTTCCCTCCAATGTTTTGAGCCTGGCCCAGCAGCGCGGCCTGACCTTTTATCAGGTGTTAACCCTGGCTTCGATTGTGGAGCGTGAAACGGCGATTGCGGCGGAAAAGCCTTTTATTGCCAGCGTTTATCTCAACCGGCTGGCCCCTGGCAGTCCTTACCCCCTGCTCCAGGCCGACCCAACCGTGCAGTACGCCCTGGGCTACCAATGGGGCAGCGACCAGTGGTGGAAAACGCCCATGCGCCTGGACGAGTACAACCGGGTCAACTCCCCCTACAACACCTATCTTTACCCCGGCCTGCCGCCCGGACCGATTGCCAGTCCTAACCTGGATTCGATTATGGCGGTTCTCCAACCTGCGACCAGCAATTACTACTTTTTTGTCTGCCAGCGACCGCAGTGCGAGGGTGGCCAGCACGTCTTTGCAACCACTTATGACGAGCATTTGCAGAATGTGGCGGTGTATTTGGGGCAGTGAGAAAAAGGGAAGGCTGGAGGGTTGGAAGGCTGGAAAAAATGACCAATCTTCCAACCATCCAACCATCCAACCCTCCAATCCTACACCCACCGGCGTGGGCTGTAGCCAAAAACCAGCACGGCGCAGGCGGCGGCGCTGCTGGTGACGGCAATCCCCAGCAAATCCTCCAGCGGCATCACCTGCCAGAACCAGATGCCCAAAACCTTGTCGGGGTCAAAAAACCAGGTTCGCCAATAACCGCCGATGGGGTCGGTGATGAACATCCAGAGTTCGGCTACCAGCACAACTTTCAAAATGACGCCTCGCCGGCTCCACAAAAATGGCCCATTTCGCGCCCACAGAATGCCGTGAAACAGCAGGCCAAAGGCAATCAGCATCAACAGGTAGGAGAATTGTTCGGGCATGAACCTCTCTTTGACAAGGATAACGGGCAGCAGCCTGAGTAGGTGAGCGGAGCGAACCGTATCGAAGGGTGCTGCGCCGTCAGGGAGTCGTCGCCAACCTGCATCCTTCGATACGCGCTCCACTTCGTTTCGCGCTACTCAGGATGCGGTTTTCCGGCTTAACTTAATGACATTGAGTTGTCAGTAGTCAGACTGTTTACTGATCACTGTTTACTGGTCACCGATAACCGGCTTATATCTGTTCTCCCACAAGCACAACCGTCAGCGCCCCAAACATCAAGCTGACGCCGGTGAACCAGAGCCACTCTTCCAGGGGCAGGCCCAAAAACCACAGGTTGACCATATTCGCCGGGTCGAAATACCAAATGCCCCAGCGCACCGCCAGGGCGTCCCAGGCCCACCCGCCCACCAGCGATCCCAACCCGGTCAGCGCCAGGGCGCGCCGCTGCCGCCACAACCGCTGCGGCCAGCGCCAAACCATCAACAGCAGCGGCAGTCCGATGAACAGGGCCAACCAGATAAGATAGGTTATTTTTCCAAACATGCAGCCCCAAATAAGAAAGAAATAAGAAATAAGAAATAAGAAATAAGAAATAAGAAAGTTATGTCCTCTTATTTCTTCGAGATAAACCTTCATGTGCAATGTACAAGAAATTGACTCGATAAGATGCTAACCTTTGCCTCGCTGCCGCCACCACAGCCACACTCCGACCAGCGTTGCCAGCACCATCATCGCGCTGCCCACCCGATTGAGGGTGAGACTGGGCCGATTTTCCACAATAAACCCATCAATAATGACCGGCCCTCCGACAACTTCGAGCCTGACCTCGTGCAAGCCCTGAGGTAATGTATGAGCCAGATTTACGATTTTCGATTTACGATTTACGATTTCAGGCGGGTCAATGGTAGATTTGAGGATATTCAAGTCAATTTCAATGGGTGTTTCCTGGTCAAGTTGCACGCTCAGCCGGCCCTCACTGGGGAGTACTGCCAAATCGAGGCTGCTGCCTTCAAAGGTGAAGCTGGCCGCTGCCCCAATTTGATTCGTAGCCAGTGCGTCCCCAAAAGTTGCCTCAGGCTGTTCGACCGTTTGCCAATCGCCCTCGTAAGTAATGGCCCAGTGACCGGCCTGATGCCAGCCGGCATAGACCAGCGGCGGCGCAGTGGCTTTTTCTTTCATCGCCGCATAAACGGGCATAGGCGTAAAATCCGGCTCGACCATGCGGAAGTAATACTGGGGATTGCTGGCCCGCTCTCGGTCGTCGGCCTGCTTGAAAAACCAATAAAACCCGACGCCCAGCCAGGGCCACTCGCGCTCCATCCGCTCATAGGCCAGGGCAGCGTAACGGCCCTGCTGCTCCGGCGTAACCTGTCCATACACGGGGGGGATACCGCTTTCCGGCGGCACGGCGTTCCAGCTTAATTCGCTCAACCAGATGGCTTTATGGGCGTCGCCATTGCGGACCATCACATCGCGCACATAGAGCGGGCGGGAGAAGTTGAGCACACGCGGCTGCATGCGCCGGTCGGTGGGGCCGCTCCAGAGGCCGTAACCCTGCATGGCCAGCACATCAAAATAGGGTGCGGCTCCGGCGTTGTACATTTGCTGCAAAAAAAGCACATCGCTCAAGCCGCCGGGGCTGGTCGGCTGGCCGTTGGCGTCATAGCGGCGCATCCGGTCTAACTCGATGGTAGCTGCCAGCGCGCCCATCACTACGATAGCGTCAGGGTCGGCGGCTTTGACGCGGGTGTAACCTTCTTTGAGCAGCGCCGTGTATTCTTCAGCATTGATGGGGTAGACGCCCCACTCCGGGTAGATATTGGCCTCGTTCCAGATTTGATAAGCGGGGATGCGGCCCCGGTAGCGGGTCGCCACGGCTTCGACAAAATCGCCGTAGTCGCCGTAATTGTCTGGCGGGGCAAACGTGCCGACGGTATCCGTTAACGCCCGCGACCAACTGGGCGGCGTGCTAAGGCGGGCCATGATTTTAATATCATATTTCTCGGCCAATTCCACAATCTGGTCGTATTTGTTCCAGGCCGATTGGTACGGCTTGTGACGGCGGTCTTCAAAATCGCCCTTGCCGTGAATTTCGATGTCTTGCCAGGGGAACTCCTGCCGAATCCATTTGAAACCGGCTGCGGCAATCATCTGCATGGCTTTTTCCCGCTTGGCCGGTTCGACTTCATTTTGCAGAAAGGTATTGATGCCATACGGATTGACATCGGCGTACTGCACCGGCGTATCATCGGCGGTTTGCAGCGGTGGCTGAAGACGGGTCAACCCGTACTGGATAACCCCGGAGATTTGGGGCAGGGTTGACTCTTCGCCGGTCAGGTTGAATAGGGTTCTGTGCCACCAGGTCCGGCTAAAAAAAGCGGCCCCAACAGCCAGCAGAAGTATCATCAGGCTGATGATGAGGGTTTGAGGTTTCACAGGTGGATTTTACTGTAACGGTCAAGGAGGGGCAAACGTGGAGAGAGGGGTGGAAGGTTGGAAGGTGGGAAGTTGGAAAGTTAAAGGTTTATGATTTCCCATTTGTTACCCACCATTCGCCATTCACTTATTCGCCATTCGCTCATTCATCGATTCGCTGAATTCAGGCTCTTTTGGTATAATTTAACTGCTTCGGGCGGTTAGCTCAGTTGGTTAGAGCGCCTCGCTTACACCGAGGAGGTCACAAGTTCGAGTCTTGTACTGCCCACCTGATTGGTTGTCCTGCCCAAAAACAAAACCCTGCCAAAAGTGGCAGGGTTTTTTGTTCAAAGTGGAGACAATGCGACTGGTAACGGGATTTTTATTCTAAACCCTCGTGCGTTTCCGGCCCGGCTTTACGCCGCACAGCCAAGATGAAAACACTTTGAACGTCATCGTCTACTCGATAAATAATGCGCCATCCATTTAGCCACAAAGGGGTATCAAAATCCTTCCACTTTCTGCAGAGAACTATAGCTATTCAAGCGGTCCGTTTGAGGCCAATGGTTTCAGCCAGGCTTGCATTGATGAACTGATTAAGGCTAACGCCTTCGCGTTGAGCCTGTTCGATGAGCTTGCGATGCAGTGAGCGAGGGACGCGCACAGTCAATTTACCACTTAACTCCTCCTTAACCGCAGGTAAGGAAGGTTCGGGGATAGGATTTCCATCAGCCAGGGCCAGTTCCAGCCAGCCGCGCTTGGCGTCTTCGATCAAATCCCAAAGCTCTGGTAGGGTGTCGGCGCAAGTAATACAGCCCGGCAGGTCAACCACTTCGGCGGTGTAGCCGCTGCCATCCGGTTCGGGGTAAATTCGAATGGGGTAGGGCAGGGTTAGATAATAATCCAAATTCTTCTCAGTCATTGTTAGCCTCTTTTTCTGCCCGATCTATAGCTTCCAAAACCAGTTTAACGTAAATTGGCAAAACGTAAGGCCGGCGGCGGGGCACCGAAACGGCAATCTGGCCGCGTTTGTAAAAGTGGTGGTTGCTGCCGCTGCGTGGCTGGCGCACCTGAAAACCGTGGGCTTGCAGCAGGCGGTCTATATCCTCAAAGCGAACGGTTTTAGGGTTTTGCTCCAGCCGCCGGCGCAATTTTTCCTGTTGAGTCATGGGTACATGATACCAAAATAGTATATTTTCGCCAAAAGTGCCACCGTATATGGTGGCACTTTCGAGTCTTGTACTGCCCACCTCCATACTCATACCTTCTTCCCCAAATCGTTAGTGATGTTCCGAAACTGCGCCAGCGCCGCTTCCAAATCCTCGACAATTTCCAGGGCCAATTGGTCAAGATCAGGCGGAGCAGCCGTTTCTGCATGGCTTTTGTCGTCCAGCCAGAAAATGTCCAGATTGACTCGGTCGCGGGCCAGCAGCGCCTCGTAGGGATAACAGCGCCAGCGGCCCTGCGAATTTTCCGGCGACCAGGTGGGGGTACGAGTGTAGCGGTTGGCCGGGTTGAAGCAGGCCACAAAGTCGTCCAAATCGGCGCGGGTGAGGGGGTTTTGCTTGAGGGTGAAGTTTTGGCCGGTGCGCAGGTCGTAAATCCACAACGCCTGGGTTTGAGGGGTTGCACTGACCGGTCTAGCATCAAAAAAGAGGACGTTGGCTTTGATCCCCGCTGCGTAAAAAATGCCGGTTGGCAGGCGTAATAAGGTGTGTACGTCGGCAGTGCGCAGCAATTCGCGGCGAATGACTTCCCCCGCGCCGCCTTCAAACAGCACGTTGTCGGGCACAACAACGGCTGCTTTGCCTCCCGGTTTGAGCAGCGTTCTGATATGCTGCAAGAAGTTGAGCTGTTTGTTGCGGGTCGCAGCCCAAAAATCAGGCCGGATGACCGTCCGAGACTCCGGCGCGGGAGAAGGGGTAACGGTGGTAAAGGTAGTGCTGCTCTTTTTGCCAAAGGGCGGGTTGGTCAGCACCAGGTCAAACCACTCGTTGGGGTGGGCCAATAAGCTGTCGCCGGCAACAAGCGGACTGTCCGGCGAGTCTACCCCAATGCCATGCAGGTAAAGGTTCATCAGGCACAGCCTGGCGGTAGCGTCCACAATTTCCCAGCCGCGCAAACTCTCACGGCGCAGATGGCGCAAAGCTGCTGGCGTTAGGGGGGAATGGTGTTTGAGAATGAATTCATACGCAGCCAGCAAAAAGCCGCCGGCGCCCGCCGCTGGGTCGGCGATGCGCTGGCCGGGGGCTGGCTGCATGACCTCGACAATGGCCTGGATAAGCGGGCGGGGGGTAAAGTATTGGCCCGCGCCCGAACGAGTATCTTGGGCATGTTTTTCCAGCAATCCCTCATAAATCGCTGCTTTCACATCAAGGCTGAGGCCGGTCCAGCTTTCCTGGTCAATCAGCCTTAGCAGCCGCTCCAGCTTGGCCGAATCGCTGATTTTGCTCCGGGCCTGGCGAAAGATGGCGGCCACCAGCCCTGTCCCCCGGCCCAATTCGGCCAGGATATGTTGATAATGGTGGTTTAGCGCGTCGCCCTTTAAGTTGATCAGACTGGCCCAACTCAATTCAGGGGGAATGATTCCGGCAGGATCGCGCTCACCGGCCATTTTGAGGAAGAGTAGGTAGGTTAACTGCTCCAGGTAATCGCCGTAGGAAACGCCGTCATCGCGCAAAATGTGGCAGTAGTTCCAGACTCGTTGGATGATGGCTGAGGTCTCGGACATTTAATTCTCCCGCCTGAAATCGTCTTGGAGTTGTCTAACTATTCTTCAAAATCACCGGCAAGTAGTTAGTTGTAACGGTGGTGCTGATGGAAACCGCCGCCAGTTTGATTCTGGCTCGGGCGGAACTGCTGTTGTCACCCAGGAAGATAAAGTTGGTGCTGGTATAGGGATTGGGGAGGCCGGAAGGGGGGATAAAGGCGCTGTAGTTACGCAGGCTGCCGCTCAAAATAGGCGATCCATTGGCTGACAAAGTATAAGTGTTGGAGAGGATGGCCAAACTGTAAGAGGTCAAACTTGTCGTGGTAAAAGTGACTCCTTCGGCGTGGGTTAAGAGGTCGTTCGGGTCATTCGTATCGTCCTCTTGCGCCCAGATTTGGTTGGTCCAAAAGCCCAACTCGATGCCCTCCGAGTCGCTGCTGAGCACGGTGACACTGAATCCGGCCCGGTCATCAATGCCATCACTGTTTGTGTCGTTGCTATGGGACTCGGAGAAAACTTGGGTGGTAAAGTTGATCGTGTAGCCACTGGTACGGTCAAGTATAGGCGTCTGATTAGATTTAACATAACCGGCATAATCGTCTGTAAATGGCAGAGTATTTAGGATAGTCCCGCCCGTTGTAATGGTTTGGGTAGCGAAAAGCGCAATGGCCTGGTAAGTAAAGTAGTCTTGTTGGTCAGGGGTCGTGCCCAGAGAACCATCGTAAAGGGTATATAAAGCGGTAGCCTGAATTAGTTCTGGCATGGCCTTACCACTAAGTTGAGCAGAGGCGGCGTGAACATCGGTCAGGACAAGCTGACGGAGAAGCGGATGAATCGCCAGCGGGATGAGCAAACTCAGGGCGAGTAGAGATAGTTTGATTATTTTAAGTATCGTAAATGTTTCCTCGTTAACTTTACTTTTCAGTTAAAGCATAAGTATAGCGCCGGGCCAGGGCTACCCCGGCCAGAGCCAGCAGGCCGCCGCCAAGTTGCAGCAGGGTCAGGGTTTCGCCCAGTAAAAGCCAGGCTGTCAGCAGAGCCAGGGGAGGGGTGAGGTTGGAATAGAGCGAGGTCCGGGTGCTGCCCAGGCGCGACACGCCGAAGTTCCAGAAGAAGTAGGCCAGGGTGATGCTGAACACACCGGAAAAAACGAGCGACCCCCAGGCCGTCAGCGAAACATTGCTCCACTCCAGTTGGAGCAGCGGCGGGATGGCCAGAATGACTAGCGGGATGATGCCAACTGCCGTGGTAAAACTGGTCACAGCGATGGGCGAGTAATCACGCAGCAGCCGCCGGCTGGCCAGGGTGTAGAGCGACCAGCACAGCGTTGCGCCCAGAATCAGGGCGTCGCCGGGCAGAGTTGTCCCCCCGAATTGAAGCCGGGCTTGATGGCTGCCGCCCAAAACAATCAAGCTAATCCCTGCTAAGGAAAGCAGCACACCCATCCAGCCGCCCGCAGTAATTTTTTCCGTCCCTGCCAGAGTCCCAATCAGCGCCACCCAGGCCGGTACGGTGGCTAAAATGAGGGCGGCGTTATCGGCGGTGGTGCGGGCAATGCCAAAAATGAAACAAAGCTGGTACGAGGTGTTGCCCAACAGTCCCAAGATGAGCAGACGGCCCAGGTGATGCCGTTGAAATTTGAGCGAATAGCCCAACGCCGGCACAAGGGCCAGCATCAGGCCGGCGGCTAACATCATCCGCAGGCCGTTAAAGGCCAGGGGCGGCAGCTCAGCCAGGGCAAACTTGACCACCGAGAAGTTGACCGCCCAAAAGATAGTGGTTAGCGCCAGCAGGCTGTCGGCCCAACCAATATTTTGAGAAGATGAGGCTGAGCGCAAATTAGCCCGTCCCAAATTGGCGGTCGCCGGCGTCGCCCAGGCCGGGCACAATGTAGCCAATCTCGTTGAGTTTTTCATCCACCGCGGCGAGGTGAATATCAACATCGGGATGGGCATCATGCAGGGTTTGAATTCCTTCCGGCGCGGCGATAATGCCCATGTATTTGATCCGCTGCGCCCCCCACCTTTTTAAAATATCAACCGTGGCCGAGGCCGAGCCGCCGGTCGCCAGCATGGGGTCAAGCACGATGCAGACCTGCACTGTGGGCGAAACGGGCAGTTTGTTGTAATACTGCACCGGCTTGAGGGTGCGCTCATCGCGGAACAGGCCAATGTGCCAGACTTCGCTGCCGGGCATCATTTCCCAGACCCCTTCGACCATGCCCAACCCGGCCCGCAAAACCGGTACCAGGCCAATTTGCTCTTGCAAAAAAGCCCCCGGCGCCAGTCCCATCGGTGTTTCGACGGTGGTGGGGGCGAGGGCTAAATCACGGGTGGCTTCGTAAGCTAATAAAATGGCAATTTCACGAATCAACTCGCGGAACTTTTTGGGCTTGGTGGCTTTGTCCCGCAAAATGGTCAGCTTGTGCTTGACCAGGGGGTGAGCAGACTCGTATACATTTCTCATTTTTGGCCTCACTCGGTTTTTAGAGTCAGCCAGCCATTGAATGGCCGACAGCTAAGCGTCCATTATAAACCGGGCAAAGGTAAATGACAAAGAGGGAGTAAGCAGTAAGGAGTAGGGAGTAAGGGGGAAGATAGAGAATGGAGGATAGAAGATAGAGGATAGCAGATAGATAAAGAACTCTCTTCCATCCTCCATTTACCATCTTCTATCTTCTTTCCCCTACTTCTTACTCCCTACTCCCTACTTCCTTCTTCTTTTGCCACCGGGTAGGCTCGATGCTATAATACAATTGACCGTATTGTTAAACGTAAGGAGGATGGTATGCACTTTGGGACTCTGGGTGGTTGGGAGTGGATTATTATCTTGGTGATTGTGATTATTGTTTTTGGCGTGGGCAAACTGCCTCAGGTGGGCGGGGCGATTGGCAAATCTATCCGTGAATTTCGCGAAGCTTCGTCTAGCCCCAAAGAGAAAGAGGCCGGCGAGGCCCCCGATCAGGGCAAGGCCTGATCAGGTTACCCCCACGATTTTTAGAGGATTGTTTACAAGCCTGCGGTACGCCACCGATAATAAAAATGTAACAAGGTCGCAAAGTCGCAGGGTCGCACAATGTTTTTTCGGCGGTCGGCGGTCTGCCGTCGGCGGTCTATTTAAGAGGAGTAGCTTATGCGATTCGGTGGTCTGGGTGGTTGGGAGTGGATTATCATTTTGGTGATTGTCATCATTGTTTTTGGGGTAGGCAAGTTGCCTCAGGTTGGCGCAGCCTTGGGCCAATCTATCCGGGAGTTTCGCGAGGCAACGACCAAAAAGGATGATGAGCCAAACTCTGATGAGTCTACCGGCGAGAACAAAGCTTAAAAAGCTTTTATCTAAAGGGATAAAAAGCGCAGCCCGCTAATAGGCTGCGCTTTTTGTTTTCGCTTAGAGGTTACTACTCAGGCTCATGTCATTTCGAGGCTGAAAGCCGAGAAATCCCTACAGTGCTACATCAACCTGGGAGATTTCTCCCTTCGGTCGAAATGACATGGCTGAGTAGCTACGCCTAGAGTTCTTTAAAGACTTTAGCCAACGAGTCGCCATAGACCGACAAATCCCATTCGCAAAAGTAGCCAAAGGGGGTTTGCCACACCTGGTAGCCGGTGCTGCGCAGCCGTTGTTCCAACCCGTTGAGCAAAGCCTGGGCAAACTCCGGCGACGCCGTCGAACCGGAGAGATGGGTAAAAGAGTGTAGAACAATATTTTTCAACTGGCGTTTGTTAGCCAGCCACTTGATATTTTTGACTATTTTGGTTTCCAGGCCGGGCCTGGCTTCGTCTTCGGCCTCGGCGTGCAGAAAGACGACGACCGTCTCCGGCACAGTCTCGGCCACCTCCTGGTCGGGCACGGCTTCGAGGGTTTTGGAGTAGGATTTCCAATAAAACTGTTTGGCTTGAAAAAGGAGTAGTTTCATAATTGATCGGCAAACATCTCGCGGTAGTGGCGATACCAGTTGCTTTGAAATCGCTCGGCGGGATCGTAGCGCCGTTTGCGACGCAGAAATTCGGGAAATTGGGGATAGCAGGCTTCGACTTGCGCGCGGGTGGCGTATTTGTGATAAGTGAGAAAGTAGCTGCCTCCGCGCCGGATGGCCATGTCAATCAGGCGGCGAAAGGCTGCGGCGGAGTGTTCGATGCCCCCAGGGGTATGTTCGGTGTGCAGATTGAAGATGGCGCAGGCGTAGGGCTGTCTGGCCCAAGCTAAAAAGCTCTCGCCATCTGGCTCGATCAGGCGGATAGTGCCGTAAATCAGGTTGACCTGGTTGGCCCGAAAATCTTCTCTCACTTCGGCCAGAAAGCCGGGCAGGTCGGGCCGGGGGACGTAAATCTCGGTGATGATTTCACTGGCACGATTCGCCGCCCCCAGCCGCCGATCCAGGTCGTGATGATAATTGTCGAGGTACGCGCTCAACTGGTGGGTATCCGAGGCATAAATCTGGCCGGAGGTAGACAGGTAGTAGCCGGCATACTGTCGAAAAGCCTCAGCCTTGTTAGCGTGGGAGAGATAGAAAAGGTCGGCCCAGTTATCCTTAGAAAGCTCTTTCACCCCCCCTATCCCCCCCGCTTGCGGGGGGGAATTAAGGGGGGGCAGCGGTGTAGCCGGGTCAACCGGGCGATAACAGGCAAAGACGCCGCGCCGCAGAAAATCATCCGATTGTTCATCGGTCGAAAATTGAAAGTCGCCGTAGAGAAAGCCGGCTTCAAGGCGCTGCTCAAACGCCTCCAGCAGCGTGTCTACGGTGATGAGTTCCACCACTCGCTCCACTTTTTGCCGGGGGACCAGCCGCAGCGTGATCGAGTAGATCAGCCCAAACAAGCCGTAGCCGCCGATGACCAGCCGGAACAACTCGCCGTTTTCCTGGCGGCTGCACTGATGAACCTCGCCTTGCCCGTCCACCAGGATGAAGGATTCGACATCGCCGATGATGGGCCTCATTTTCAAGCCACGGCCATGCGCATTGGCCGCCAGTGATCCGCCCAGGCTTAGCCGGTCTGCCCCGGTTTGCTTCTGGGCGATGCCCCACTGTTGCGGCCAGGGCGTCTCTTTTTGAGCTTCAACCAGATAGCCAATCAACTGCGGCCACTGGATGCCGGCCTCGACTTCGATTAGCCCGGTCTGTGGATCAAAGCTCAAGACGCGGTTCAGCCGGGTGGTATCTATCAGGATTGCCTCTGTGCCAAACTGCTGGCCGCCCATCGCATGCCGTCCCCCGGCGATGCAGATCGCCCGGTTCTGTTGAGCGGCCCGGCGAACGGTCTGCTGAATAGACTCCAGCGAGTCTGGGGCGACGATTTCGGCCACTTGGGTGGGGTTGAGTTGGGAATGAATATCGTTGACGATGAGGTTTTTGTAAGGTGACACCGCTTAATTTCCTTGTTATGAGAGGGATTTTAGCGGAAGTATAACAGCAGTCAGAGGCAGTGTCACCTATCCAAAGTTAGGGGCTACTTTATCATGCTAAAAATTATACTCAGTAGATCCAAATTTCTGTAGGACGGCATCCCTATGCCGTCCGCAAAGGCATGGGGATGCCTTTGCTACAGTCAAAAATTGGATCTACTGATACTATGTAGCCAAATCAAAAGGTAAATCACTAATGTCACGCAATCGCCGGCCTTCGATTAACATTTCGAGCATATCCAGTTGATCTATATTTTGGATTTCCTCAATTGCTTTTTTCAGTTCGGGTAAGGCAAAGTGATAAACACAATCCAGGTCTCCCGTACCCAGGGCCAGGGCAGCCAGCCGTGTTGGTAGAGGTTCAGCCGTAACCGCCACGATGTGAGGGAGATGACCTTTTCGATTTCGAATGAGATTTAAGGCTTCGGTGCGAGTGTTCTGTGACCTATCGCTGCGGATGATCGTACCAATTACCGGGGCGTAGATGCTGCAAGAGGATAAAGGCTTGTTCAAGAAAGTTTTTTGTGGCAACCTCAAACCGATCCCCGGCAGTCTGTTCTTGAATGTTTTCATAGCTTATCGAGCAGGCCAAACTTCTTGCGATGCCCCAAGAGATTTCTCTGCTGGATCTATTGCTGCCATCGGCAAAATTGGGATATTCTTTTGCACTCTTTTTGTCGCGTTTTATTCTGATAATTTCCTGGCAGATGTAACGATGATATTCTTGACGAAGCTCTGCAATGCTCATTGACCTTCCTAAAAGGGTAGATTCATATCTCAGGATTTGTATCTAGAAGGGAAATTTCACCACTGTGGTAGTCACCAATATAAATATTATCAAAATGGAATCTAAGATATTTCTGGTTCAATCCATGCTCGCGCCGTAGAGTAAGCACACTACCCTCACTTGACTCTTGTTGTCTACTATTTACAAGTACTTTTAAGCTTGAAGGTTCAATGGCTAACACGCCCAAGTCCATCAGGCAGTGATGTGTTGGACACAAGGCGAGAATATTACTTACATGATCTGGCCCTTTGTATTTCTTCCCAAGAGGTTGAACATGGTGGGCTTCACAATACCATAAATTTTTTAGACGAGGGGAATAGGCAACCCAACCGCATATCTGGCATTTGTAGCTGTACAACTCTTTGACAATTCTACTTTGGACAGTATCACGCACAACACGAACCACGTTACCTGTTTTTCGATTAGGTTCTGGTAGGCTATCAGGAATATAAACAGCTTCATCTACATATATTTCTTCAACATTGGGCTTCCCCCAAATTTGCTCAAAGTGATGTAATTGTTCTGTTACATCTAAGTGGTTCCTAATTTCAGTAACACCAAAGTAAGCTTGCTCACCTTCAAGACGAATGTATAAATCCCACCTGCCATCACGCCTGTTAGATGGCATTCGACTCAAAAGTGATTTGACTTGGCCTAGTGGAATGAAATATCGGCCCTGTGACCCACAGATAAGAACCATCCAGGAATGATCTTCATTCCATTTAAGCATTTGGTGATATTTTGTTTTTGCTAAAGAGAACCAGTAGTATCCTTTTCTTTGATAATAAGACTGACTGTTGAAAGCAACCAGTACAGCCTCCCGACCATCAATTATCAAGATATTTTCGGATGCTTCCTTGACTTCTCCAAATCGTTCCAGGAAAGTAGCCAACTCTTGGATAGCCGCTCTGCTTTCTTCAGTCCGACCAGATGATTGAATTTTCATGAAAATATCTCTCAGCCAGTTAACATAACTGTTGTGCCAGACCCTATCATTGGATCAAGCATTGAATAATCACTGAGGTTGGTTATTCTACGGATACACCCGCCCCAACGTCCGCGGAAACGGATTGGTCTCCCGCACGTGGTGAATCCCGGCAATCCAGGCGACGGTGCGCTCGACGCCGAGGCCGAAGCCGCTGTGGGGCACGCTGCCGTAGCGGCGCAGGTCAATGTACCATTTGAAGGCTTCGGGCGGCAGGTTGTGCTGGTGGATGCGCTGTAACAGCAAATTGGGGTCGCTGATGCGCTCGCTGCCGCCGGTGATTTCGCCGTAGCCTTCGGGGGCCAACATGTCCACGCTTTTGCACACTTCGGGACGGCCCGGCCAGGGTTCCATGTAAAAGGCTTTGGCAATGGTTGGGAAGCCGTAGACAAAGATGGGTTTATCGAACTGTTGGGTCAGCGCAGTTTCGTGGGGGCTGCCAAAATCCTGGCCCCACTCGAGGGCAAGCAGTTCTTTTTGCTCCTCGTCGCCGGTTTCAGCCCGGATTTTGCTAATACGCTCCAGGGCCTCGTCGTAAGAAATGCGGGGGAAAGGCGGCGTGACCCGCTGCAAAGCCGTTGTATCCCGCTCCAGCACGGCCAGTTCGTTGGCCCGCTCTTCCAGGCAGCGCTGGACGATGTAACTCATAAACTCCTCTTCCATCGCCATCAGGCCGTCCAAGTCGCAAAAGGCCATTTCCGGTTCCAGCATCCAGAATTCGGTCATGTGGCGGCGGGTCTTGCTCTTTTCGGCCCGGAAGGTCGGCCCAAAGCAGTAAACCTTGCCAAAGGAGTAGATGTTAGCCTCGTTGTAAAGCTGACCGGTTTGAGCCAGGTAAACTTTGTCGCCAAAATAATCTACTTCAAACAAGGTACTGGTACCTTCGCCCGCCGCCGGGGTGAGAATGGGGGTAGACATCTCCAGGTAGTCGTGGCTGTCCAGCCAATCGCGGCAGGCCCGCATGACCGTCGCCCGCAGGCGGAGAATGGCCCACTGCAAACGGCTGCGAATCCAGAGGTGACGGTTTTCCAGCAGAAACTCCACCCCGTGCTCTTTCGGAGTAATCGGGTACTCTTCGGCAATTTGGACCACTTGCAGGTCGGTGGCGTCCACTTCATAGCCGCCCGGCACACCTGGCGCACGCGGGTTTTCTTTGACCAGGCCCTGCACAATCAACGCCGACTCCTGGGTCAGCCGTTTGCCGGCCTCAAACACTTCATCCGGCACATTACCCCGAAAAAGCACGGCCTGCATCGTGCCGGTGCCGTCGCGCACCTGGAGAAATTGCAATTTGCCTTTATCGGTGCGGGCGTAGAGCCAGCCCTGAATGGTGACTTCCTGGCCCACATACTGGGCGATATTTTGGATAGATACAATGTTGCTCACGTTGAGTTCTCCTTAACTCGCTGGAATAACTTCAAGTTGATAGTCCCCTACCCATTTTACCCAGCTTAGAGTCTGGCTAACAGCATTAAAGAGGCGCTTGTCCCCAGTATAAAACCAAAGCCCTTTTAATTGGGCTAATGCTAAATAGGCGCTATCGTAAACTGAACGTTGATGTTGATAAGCTAATCGGAAAGTCAGAGTCTGAAGCTCTTGAAAATTATAAAGTTTGATATTGAAGGCTTGAAAATCTATCAGCGCGGTTATGGCTTCATTTTCGGTAAGCCGGCCCTTTGTTACGGCTACCTTGAGCGCATTTGTAATTTCATAATCGAAGAGGGTGGGGGTAAGCAACCCTAATTTGCCTGCCAAATAATCATCCAACAGCGCATCGGCCTGGCTTGTTGCTTCTTCATCCCGTAATCGCCATTTCAAGGCTACGGAAGCATCTATGATAATCTGTTTAGCGCTCACGCCCTTCCTCCACTAAATCCTTCACGCTCATGCCGAGGGGGCGCATTGCTTCACGGGCAGTACGCATTCGCGCTGCAATTTCAATTTGCTCTTGGCGCTTCTGAGATTCAAAGGGGATATCTTCTAAAAAAATAATAGCCACAGGAACTTCCTGCTGCACTTCAGGCAGAGGTTCTGTGGGTAACACTCTAAAAGTTTTGCCATCGTAAATACCACGTATTGCTAACATTTCGTCTCCTACAGACCAATAACTCTTTACAAACACTCGGCTATAAAATTATACCTCATTTCCTGACCGGCTTCATTATTTGTGATTTGATTAATTATGAGGATGCCTAACCATCAGTCGTCCACTCGGCCCCATCATAATAGCGGGTGCCGCGATGGCCTTTTTTGGGAACAGGCACAGCCAGCCGCTCTCCCGGCGCTTCGACGACGATGAGTGTGCGCGGCTGGCCCGACTCCGGGTTGATGGCCCCTTCAATCAACTGCTTGATCTTGAGCCGCCCGATCAGTTGATCGTTGAAAATGGTGTAAACGTAATCGCCCACTTTCAATTTGGATGGTTTGCCCTTCATATGGAATTCATATTCGGTCAGAGCGCCGTTATATAGGGCGTTGACTGTTTCAACCCCATCCTGGGCCGGAATGGTTTTGCTAATACCGAAGCTCATGCGTAGTCACCTTTCTCTAAAAACGACCGCCGACGGCGCCCCCTCCCATAACCCTCCCCCTATTAAGGGGAGGGCAGGGGTGGGGGTAGTCGGCGGTCAGCTTATGGCAGGAAAAAGAAGCCGATGCCTATAATCAAATAGACGCCCAACAACTGCACCCCCTCCAGCCAGTTGCTTTCGCCGTCCAGGGCAATCAGCGCGGCGATAAGTGAGGCGGCAAACAGGGCGATGAGTTCAAACACATTAAATGTCAGGGTCAGTGGATTGCCCAGAGCCAGGCTGATAAAGACCAGCAACGGCGCGACAAATAGGGCCACCTGCAAACTGGAGCCGAGCGAAATTGCCAGCGACAGTTCCATCTTATTCTTTAAGGCCATCTGGATAGCGACCACGTGCTCGGCCACATTGCCGACCAGCGGGATCAGGATAATCCCCAGGAAGAATTCGGTGACGCCCAACTCTTCAACCACCGGCTCCACCGCGCCGACCAGAACCTCGCTCAAATAGGCAATGCCCACTGTAGCCGCAACCAGCACAATAACGGCCGTGCGCAGGCTCCACTCCGGCTGATGGTGCTCGTGGGACTCAACCAACTCATCAGAGGTGTCGGCGATTTTAAAGGAAAACACAATGCTCAGGGCATAAACCACCAGCATCACCACCGATGCGCCCAGACTCAGATATTCCACCCCGGCGTGATTCACCTGATCAATGCTGTAGTTAAACAGCGATGGCACAGCCAGGGCAATCAGGGCCAGGATCAGCATGGTCGAATTGACCGTGGCCTGCCGCCGGTCAAAGGTTTGGATACCAAATTTGAAGCCGCCCAGCAGCACACTGAAACCCAAAATCAAAAGCAAGTTGCCCAAAATGGAGCCGGTGATAGAAGCCAGAACCAGCTCCAGCAGGCCGCCCTGAATGGCGACGATACTGATAATCAACTCCGCGGCATTGCCCAGGGTGGCATTGAGCAGACCGCCCAATTTGGGGCCGGTATACACGGCCAGCTCTTCGGTCGCTTTGCCCATAAAGCCGGCCAGAGGGACTACGCCCAACGCCGCTGTGAAGAAGATAATTACCGGCGACCAGTGAAAAATCTCGGCCAAAATGGCGATGACAGCAAATACAAGCAGGATGTAGTTGAGGTACTTCATGGGTTCTCCGTTTCATTAAAATGCGCAGCCATATAGTACACCGAAACAGCGGCTAAAGCAACCAATTTCAAAGCTGTCGGCTGGCGCTCTTTTTAACTTTTGCCAAAAGCCCCTTGTCGGCTTTATGATAGGCCCAATGGTTACTCAAGCGCGTGTCGCCCCTTCACTGCTGAGCTGGCAACGATTGCTGCTCTTATTATACTGGCCCTGGGAATTGATTCCGGTGGTGGGCGGGTGCGCCTGGCTCTACTGGCAGACTATGCCGCCGGGTATGAGTTCGTGGATCATCGAAGGCTGGGATTCGGCAGTGCTGCAAATTACGGGCAGCACCTGGGGCGTGCCACACTCGCCCGGTTATCCGCTTTACACCCTGCTGGTCAATATTTTTGTCAGGCTGGTGGGCCTGCTGCCCGGCCTGGCCGAAACCTCGGTCGCCTGGCGCGTCACCTTTTGGTCAACCATCACCAGCCTGTTAAGCCTGATTTTTGTCTACTTTACCGTCTGGAAGCTGACCAAAGACCGGGTGGGGGCAATTTTAGCCAGCGTAGTCCTGGGGATCAGCTTTATTTTTTGGCGCGGCGCCATTATGGCCGAGGTCTACAGCCTGAACGCCTTTATTTTTGCCTTTACTTACTGGCTGGCGCTCTACTGGGCCGACGCGCCCACTGAACGGCGGCTGATGGCGTTGGGCTTGGCGGTAGGGGCCGGCCTTGCGCACCATCGCACGGCCCTCATCCTGCTGCCAACCATTGCTTTGTGGGTGCTGCTCAAAACCCTGGCCGAAACCGACCGCGGCCGGGGGTGGGTGCTGATTTTGGGTCTGCGCTGGGTGGTATTGGCCATTGCCGCGGCTTTGCCCCTACTGTCGTACCTCTACCTGCCCTGGGCCGCCGCGTACCGGGTGGACCAAACCTGGCTGTACGCCAACACATCCGACTGGAATACCTTTTGGTTTGTGGTCTTGACCCGTGAGTGGTGGGGCCTGGTGCAAATCCCGGCTACACTGGCCGATTGGGGCCAGGCACTGGAAGGGTTGCTGTGGCAGCAGGCCAGCCAGATAACGGTTTTTGGCGTACTTGTGGGGCTGGTGGGGCTGCTTCTCACCGGTCGCCGGTTGTTCCTGTTTGGCCCGCCGCTGCTGGCCTTTGTCTTTTTTGGTGTAGCCTATCACGTGGCCGATCTGGACAGCATGCTCATTCCGCTCACTCTGACC
Source organism: Anaerolineales bacterium (assembly GCA_015075405.1). Classification (GTDB taxonomy): domain Bacteria; phylum Chloroflexota; class Anaerolineae; order 4572-78; family J111; genus DSQQ01. Next base: position 444,327 of record JABTUK010000001.1, on the reverse strand, counting down.
CTTTGCATTGGCCTGGGCGTGCTGACCGGCTATCTTATCCAATGGCTGGTGGGCGCTATCCGTATCCGGGGCGAGGCCATTAGAGACCGCTGGCTGCGAGTCACCGTCCGGGCGGCGCTGTCGCTGGGGCTGGCGGCGGGCGCTTACCTTATCTTTCGGCCCCTGGCGGCGGCCAATTATGAAGAGGTCAACCTGAGCGGCGACTGGCAGGCCGAGGATTTGGTGGAAGAGGTCGTCGCCATGGCCAGAGCCGGCACACCCTTGACTATTATCGGCCAGGATAACAGTGTGCTGCCCGATTTTATTTACGCTCAGGTGGTGTTGGGCCAGCCGGTCGAGCCGCTTTCGACGACCAGGCTTAGCCGGATGCCGGAGCAGGCCAGTATTGCCCTGCTGCAAGAGCGGTTTGACAGCGGCCGGCGGGTGCTGGTGGATATTGAAACCATTGATCTGAACTTTATCCCCTGGCTGTCGGCGGCTACCAAAAGCGGCCAGATTTTCCTGGCCCCGACCGGTCATCCCTATCTGTGGGAGTTACTGCCCCGGCCCATGCCCGCTGTTCTGCCCGAAAAGGAAGCTTGGACCCAGGTTCCGCCCGGCCAATTTCTCGACGGTCAGGCTTCGATTATTGCCTACCACGAGCAGATCAGCCGCAAACGGACCGGTTGTTTTTTGCGCCTGACCCTCTTCTGGCGGGTTGAGCAGCCGCTTGACCAGGATTATTTTGTGGCGGTGCAGCCTCTAGGGGGCGAAACGGTGCTGGACAAAAACGACCATTTGGGCCTGATGCGCGGCTACCTGCCCACCTCGCAGATCAGGCCGGGTGAAATTGTGCGCGACGAAGTGGACATGCTCATCCGCCAGCCGGCAGCGTTGCCCGGTGTGAATTTGGTGGTCAATTTGTATCAGGTGCGGGATAACCAGTTTCCCACCTTTGGCGAAGTCACGCTGCCCATCACTGTTGATCCCAATGGCTGCAAGTAGATTTTGGATTTTGGATTGATGACAGCAACCTTTGAACAACCCGACGGTTTGTATCTTTCAACCGGCGCAACCCTGGCCCAACTGCTAGAGGATGAAACCCTGGCCGCCTTCGCCGCCGGCATATTACACGCCGCCCTAACTACAACCTGCTACCTGCTACCTGCTACCTGCTGCATCTCTCTGGCCGAGACGTTGCATTACACCGGCGGGCCGGAAAGTTACCCGCTGCTCACCGCGCTGCTCACGCTGGACGCCGAGGTGCATGCCCAGATAGGCGAAGATCGGCGGGTGCTGCCGCTGCCCGGCTTTTTGAGCTACCGGGCCAGCCTGCCGCCGGAGCGAGCACCCCTGGCAGCCCTACGCCTGCCACCCTTGAATGTGGGCGGGCGCTACCATTTTGCCGTGACCGAAGGGGAAAGCTGGCTGGCTGCCCGGCTCGATTTGCACGAGACCCTGCGCGTAGCGGGCCATGTGCGCCTGGCCTTGAGCAGCCCCACCCGTCCGCCGCAGCGGCTGCAAAGCATTGAAGAGCGGCTGGACCGCCAGATAATGAGCCAGACCGTTCTGGAAACGGCGCTGGCCGCCGGCACGGTGGATTTAGCCAGCCCCCTCACTCAGGCAGAACAAACAACTCTGCTGGCAGTCTTAAACGGGCTGATTGCGTAAAAGGTTTTCAGTATCGGCCAGCACCGCCCTGGCCCAGAGGGTGATATCGGCCTGGTAGACCTCGGCGTTATCCAGCCGCACCCCGGCGATGGTGCGCGTCCAGATTACCCCGACGGTCGAAAATCTTTCGCCCCGGGTTACACTCCACGTTCGGCGTCCGCTGTCTAACCTTTGACGGTTCTGCCGTCTAACCCCAGCCGGGGTTTGGCCCTGTCGCATAAATTTGACCAGCAGTTCCCTGGACGCCAGCCAGCCCTGCCGTGAATAACCCTGGTGTTGCAGCATATAACAAATTACAGTCAGATGGTGAACCAGGCCATAGGTGGCGGGATGTTCCAACTCTTTAGCCAGGCAGAGATCAAACCGCTCCCGGCACTGTTCGCCACTGGGAAACTCTGCCTCGCAGTCAGGGCAGCGCTGCGCCATTTAAGCTTCACCCGGGCCATGCCCGGCCATATCTGAGCTAATGGCTGCCAGGTACTCGGCCTCTTCGGCGAGGTGCTGCCGCAGGCTGGCGGCTGAAGGAGCGTTTTTGGCCCGCTCCAGCCAATACAGATTAAGCGCGGCCTCAATTTCTTGCCGGTGTAGTTGGTAAGGATCGGCCGCTTGTTTGTAATGCAGATAAGCGACGATAGCCTGGGCTTCTTCTCTGGTAAAGATGGACAGACGGAAACGGGCATAATCGTAAAAGGTCATGGCCCCATAGCGGCGAGGGTTCAGCAGAACCGTTTGACCGGTGGTACGCTTGAACAGCCGCGTTTTGGTTTGGTGTTCTATTGTGACCTCGCTAAAGCCGTGGATTAACACAAACAACGGCTCGGCGGTTTGCAGTTCATCTCGCAAATCGGCAATGAGATAGGCCGGCAGAAAGAACCTCAGCCCGGCTTCGGAGAAGAAGCTGAGGGCCGTATAATGCTGGTCGAGTAGGGATGGGGCTACGATTTGCCAGTCACTTTTCCCCTTGAAAGGCTCGATTTCCTCATAAGGTTCGCACCCTTCAAAACTGCCCTGGAGAAAATTATCCCCCGGATATTCATTCTGACCGAACGCTTCCCGGATGGTTTGGATGGTTAGTTCTGGATTGTTCATCTTGGCACTATACAGTCCAGGCTTGTTTCATATAATGGACCGATTGCCGGATCAGTTCTTCCAGGGTGGGCAGGTCAATATCTTTAAGGCGCTTGATATACAGGCACGATTTGGCGGTGGTGTGTTTGCCCAGCTTTTGTAGCAGCGGCTCAAACTGCTCGAAGCCGGCCATGATATAAAGGGTTAGGTTTTGTTTACGGGGTGAGAAGCCGGTCAGAAAGTAGTCACCCTCCTGGCCGCTGCTGTATTTGTAATGGTAGCGGCCAAAGCCGACCATGCTGCTGCCCCACATTTTAGGTTCCTCTCCGGTGATCCGGCGCATCAGTTCCAGCACGATAAAGCAGTCCTGGCGCTTTTGCTCATCGCTGACCTCTTGCAGAAACGCTTCTACACTTTGCTCGGTTGGTTTGGTTTTGAGTTCGGCCATACTTAATCCCCCTTTGAAAGCTTATCGAATGTCTGGCTGATAAACCACTTGAGTCTGGCCCGCATCCTTTTTTCTGTTGGTGGGTCCAGACCCCACGTGGCAATTTTAGCGATGGGTCGCAGCGCGGCGCAGAGGTCCCAGTAGGGGAGATGGCTGACATCAAGCGGAACCAGGGCTTGATACTGCCGGGTGAAATCATGCATGGCGGCGCGGCCATAGGCCCATAAAAGCTCAAGGCGGCTGTTAGACAGGTCGGCCAGGGGGTCGCCGACGGCGGCATCCTCCCAATCAATAATGGCGGCCAGCCGGCCTTCCTGCCACAAGATGTTCCCCGGCCAGAAATCGCTGTGCAGCAGGACCGCTTGATTGCGCAGCGGTAAGGGCCAGAGTGAGTCTAATATAGCCCGGATTTGCCTTTCGTCAAATGTGGCGTCAAGGGCGGCGGGGCGGTCTTGCAGGGTTTGGGCCACCCGGTTTTCCTGCTGCGGTAGAAAGGACAAATCTGCTGTTGCGGCACTAAGCGTGTGAATCCGGGCCAGGTGCGTGGCAAGCTGCCGGGTGAGATCGGGCAGATGTGCCGGGGCTTCTTCCGGCGTGCCTTCGACATACTCAACCACGATGACAGGGGTGGGGAATATCTGGCCGGATAGATCGAGGTAACAAGGCGCGGGTGCGGGCAGGTGGTGCGCCTGCAATAGCTGCAACAACCTATACTCGGCGGCGGCGAGGTGTGGGTTTTGGGCCAGGTCTGCCGCGCCATGCTGGCGGACCACCAGCCTGCGGGTCTGGCCGTCGGGCTGCTCGATCTCCAGGGCTGTCACCTGGGCGGAAACGCCTCCGGTCAGCGACCAGGCCCGCCGCAGCTTGCTGTGCGGCTCCATCCGGCGCAGCAATTGTTCAAACTTCGCGTCTTCGTTGGCTGTGGTCAAAGATTCAAACTCAAGGATAACAAAAAAGACGCTGTCACCAGCGTCTCGTCTCTTTACCGATCCTTACTTTTGCATGTCTCTTTTGGATGAGACCTATCGTGGCGGCTATTTCTCTTCCTCTTTCGTCTGGGCGCCCGATAACCTTCCAATCCATTCACTCGGGGGAAGATCGCAGATCATTAACCATTCCATGGCTTCTTCGGGTTTAGTGAATACCCCGATCCGAAGCCCCTGCTCATAATAGGAGTCTACAAATTCTTTCAGGTTCATCCTGGCCATGAGATCTTCTGGAACCACCAAAGCCCAAAATTTCCAGCCGGCATTAACTGCCCGAGGAAACCAATCGGTCATACTCCACTCGGTATCCTCCGGGGAGAGGGCCGAATTTCCCCGATCATCCGAGAGCCACTTTGAGGCTTTGTACTCTTCCAGTGTCCTGGCCCCGGCGTTTAAAATCTCGCGAAATTTCTCACCGCCGATGGGCTGGTGAAAGGTGTGATGCACGATTTGGGTGTCAGAATGATACACCAGATCGGCATATTCATTTTTGATAATGATTATTTCGGACATCGGCCAGTCTCCTCATTGGGACGATCGGATGTGTTGGCGGCTTCGACGATGAGCCGGCAAATTTATTCGCGAACCGTCAATCAATTATATCCTGTTACCAGAACCATGTCAAAGCCCGTAGGCCGGGTTCATGGCATGTGAGGCCATGGCCTACTTTGGTTGAAGTAACGCTGACATCCTGGCCGAAAATTTCAAACATGGTAATCTCCCCACATTTTTCGGGCGTATCTTCGTAGCTACTGTATCACACCTTTTTGCGCCGTGACAAGCCCCAAACGATTTACGATTTTAGATTTTGGATTTACGATTGAGTTGAACCCATGAAGACCGGCCAATCGTGGATAGCGCCAACGGCCCGGTGTGGATAACAAGGGCATTACTTGTGGATAATCGGGGGAGCGGTGGGGAAAACTCAAGGCAGGCCCGGAATTGGTCGTCGCTTCAAACCAGAAGCGGCAAATTTAGCGTTAACGCTTGCCCCCCTACCCACTCTCATATATGATATGAGAACATTCGGAAACTCCAGAGGCAACCTTGTCAGTGGCCCTCGTCCGGCGATGAAGTCGCCGGACTATACGACAGTGCCCGATGAATCGGGCTAAAGCCGGGTTGACCCGGCGCAGTTCGGTAGCCCTGGCATTCATGCCGGGGCGGGCCAGTTGGACGAAATAGTTTCCGAACGCTTTCTACCTGTCTTCTCACCTTCCAACAGACAAGGTTTATGCTTACCTTTGCTAATGTTGCCGAACTGAAAGCCTGGCTCACGGCCAACGGAATTGACCTCACCTGCTGGGGGACGGGCGGCGCCAAGACCGTAGAGAACCTCTGGTCTGAACTGGCCGAGGGCGAATCGGAGCTGCATGCCGACCCGCCGCGGCGGCTGGTGCGGATTGTCTGCGTGACCATTTGCCGGGGCCGGCGGACGCTGGTGGAGGTGGGCCAGGCTTTTGGCGAAAACCAGTACCGCTACCGCGACATGCCGCCCACCGAAAAACTCAAGCCGGGTGAGCAGCCGGTCGAGGCGGCCATTCGCTGTTTGCAGGAGGAGTTGGAAGTTACGGCTGACCAGGTTAAGATTATCTCTGCTGCTGTCGAGCCGGAGGAAACCATGCAGGACTCACAGTCGTACCCCGGCCTGACCACCCACTACATTCGTTACCAGGTCGAAGCCAAAGTCGCCGGCCTGCCGCGCCAATCCTTTTCCACCGTTGAGGCCGCCCACGACGACGGCGATCCGGTCAAAAGCCATCAGTGGCGCTGGAAGCTACTGACTGCGGAATACTAAATTATGGAGCTATTGGGTAGTATTATCGTTCTGCTGCTTTTAGGTATCTTGGGTCTGGTCCTGCCGGCGCTGCTGGCAGCCTGGCTGTTTACCCTGGTTTTGCCCGTACCTTTTGACCAGATGGTGTGGGTCTCTTTGGGCATGCTCGTGGTCATAAGGTATGTCATTCTGAACCTGGCCGATACCCCAGGGGCTAAAGAGACAGATATTGCCGGAGCCATCATCGCCCCGCTTATTTCTTTTATTCTGCTCGCTGTGTCCGGCCTGGGCGGCTGGTTATTGTTACAAGTCATTTCGCTTGACTTGACCCTGGTCCAGGCAATTATCTTGTTTGCCATCAGCCTAACGGCTGGGGCTTACTTTTCGGTCAGGTCCGGCACAGGCGGTTTGCCCCTTTGGATGACATCCCTTCCTGAGATAGACGAGGAGTTTGAAAGCGATGATATGGTTATTGCCCCCAAACCGCCCAGAAAGCGCAAGAATCGACCTAAAGGACGATGAACGAATTAACCCTTCGTATTAAACAATTTCTAGCAGCCCATACCACTCTGACCCTGGCCACGCTGGCCGAAGATGGCCGGCCCCAGGCCGCCCCGCTCTTTTATGCGGAACTGGACGACCTGTCGCTGGTCTTCATTTCCGAGCAGCGGGTGCGCCACAGCCAGAATGTGGCCCGTGATGAGCGGGTGGCCGCCGCCATTTATGCCGATGGGCAGCAGTGGCAGTCCATTCGCGGGGTGCAACTCGAAGGGCGCTGTGTCGCCCTTTCCGGCCCAATAGCCGAGGCCGCCCGCCGCGCCTATTTGGCCAAGTACCCCTTCATTATAGAAAATACAGGCTTGACTGGCATGCTGGAGCGGGTCACCTTTTACAAAATCACCCCTGCCTGGCTGCGCCTGATTGATAACTCGCAGAGTTTTGGGCATAAAGAAGAGTGGAGGGTGGAGGGAACTTCGTACCTTATCGAGTAAATCTTGTACACACTAAAAAGTTTTATCTCGAAAAAAAAAGAAATAAGAAATTAGAAAACCAGCTTTCTTATTTCTTATTTCTTGGTTCTGGCTTGTTCAGGTTAAGGGGAGGCAATCGTTCCCTCAATTCCCTTTGTTTCTTCTGTCCCTTTAACATTCTCCCCCACTTTTCCCATTGGTTTGATAAAATACCTATGTTATAATACGGCATGCAATGGCTGATTGACGGACATAACCTCATTGGGCAGATGCCCACCCTGCGGCTGGACGACCCCAACGACGAAGCTAAGCTGGTGGAGTATCTCCGCCGCTACCGGGCGCGAACCGGCCATCGGTTGACGGTCATTTTTGATGCCGGGCCGGAGTACCGGGTGGCTGAAACCAAAAAATCCGGCGGGGTGACAGTCCAATTTGCTCCACACGGCCAGACCGCCGACCAGATGATTGTCCGGCGGCTGCGGCAGGTGAAGAACCCGCAGGGGTGGGGCGTTGTCTCGTCAGATCGAGCCGTGCAGCAGGCCGCCCGCCAGGCCCGAGTACGGGTGCTGGCAGCCCGCGAGTTTGCCCAACAATTGCTCCAAAGCAGTCCGGCTGCGCCAGAAGATGACCGGGGTAGCCAGGTTGAGGTCAAGCTCTCGCCTGAAGAAATTGACGATTGGCTCAAGCTCTTTAAAAAAAGCAGGGTAAACCATGAATAAACCAACTCCCCAATCAATCTCCAACGACGGCTTAGCTGCCGTTACCTCCTCATTCACCGACCTGACTTTGGCCCACCAACGGATTGCAACCCTGGAAGCAGACCTGGCTCAGACTCGGCAGGAACTGGACGAAGCCAGGCGCGAACTGCGCGAGGCTGACACCCTCAAAACCGAATTTATCGCTACGGTCAGCCATGAACTCCGTACTCCCTTAAATTCAATTATCGGTTTTGCCAAGCTATTACTCAAACAAAAGATTGGCCCGCTCAACCCGGTCCAACAAACCGATGTCTCGCTCATTTACGACAGCGCCCAACACCTGCTGGGCCTGGTCAACGATATTCTGGACCTGTCCAAAATCGAGGCCGGTAAAATCCGCCTCGACCTGGACTGGGTCAGCGTAGAGGAAATTATTGTGGGAGTCATGGCCTCGACGTATATCCTGATCGAGGGCAAACCCATCGAACTGCGGGAAGAGATCGAGCCGAATTTACCCAGGGTGTATGTAGACCGCAGCCGTATCCGCCAAATTGTGATTAATATTTTATCCAATGCGGCCAAGTTTACCGATGCCGGCTGTATTACCATGCGCATCCGCCAGATAACCAAAAACGACCAGCATTTTATCTGTTTCTCGGTTAAAGATACGGGCATCGGCATTGCCCCCGAAGATATGGACAAGGTTTTTGAAGCCTTTCGCCAGATTGACAGCTCGATTGCCCGGCGAGCCGAAGGCACCGGCCTGGGTATGCCGATCAGTTATCGCCTGGTTACGCTCCACGGCGGCGAATTGTGGGTCGAAAGCCAGGTAGGGCACGGCAGCACCTTTTCATTTACCATTCCCTTGCAGCCGCCGCCTGCTCTGGCGGAACGGGGTAATAAGAGCCTATCCGAATAACCCCGTAGGTGACGCATCCCTATGCGTCACCGGCTGGCATAGGGATGCCAACCTACCCTTTTTCGGATAGGCTCTAAGTAGGAGATTGGAGATTAGAGATTGGAGAGATTATTAATCTCCAATCTCTAATCTCTAATCCTTGACCGCAGCAAAGTTATTGATGAGCGTCAAATGAGCAAAACAATCCTCTATGTTGAAGACAACGCCGCCAATCGGGTACTGGTGCGCCAGGTTTTAGAAGGCGTTGGCTACATTGTGCTCGAAGCGACCGACGGCCTCAGTGGCATCAAAGCTGCCCAGGAAACTCATCCCGATTTGATTTTGATGGATATTAATATCCCCGGCATGGACGGCTACGAAGCGGCCACCCGCATCAAGAGCCTGCCGGAATTGAGCGATATTCCGATTATTGCTCTAACCGCCAAAGTTATGGCCGGCGACCGTGAACGGGCGTTGGCCGCCGGCTGCAACGGCTACATTGCCAAACCCATTGACGTTGACACCCTGCCCCAGCAAGTGGCCGAATTTCTGGGTGGGATGCGGGAGAGCATCACCATTGAGCAGGAAAGCGCCTACTTGCGCGAGTACAACGAGCGCCTGGTTGACCGGCTGGAGAAAAAGGTGCAAGAGCTAACCAAGGCCAACGAAGCCCTGGCCCACACCGATGCCATGAAATCCCGCTTTATCAACCTGGCCGCGCACGAACTGCGCACCCCTCTGGCGGCGGTGCATGGCTATCTGAGTCTGCTGACCAGCTCGGACAGTTCCTTCATGGCCCAGGCCGACGAGAAAACCCTACAAGTTATCGAAGGCGTTGTAACCGGAGTGGACCGGCTACGGGGCATTGTCCAGGACATGCTCGATGTGACCCGGATCGAGGCCGGCACATTACAATTAAAACATGCGCCCATTGGCTTGTCATTGATCCTGGACAAGATCAAGAAAGACTTCAAAAATGTAGTCGCCCGGCGGCAGCAAACCCTGCTTGTGGCCGACGCTGATCATATCCCCACCCTGTGGGCCGACGGCGAGCGCGTGACCCAGATTTTACGCAACCTGGTCAGCAATGCCATCAAATACACCCCCGATGGGGGAATCATCGAAATCAAGGTGGACCTGCTGGGCGATGATTCCGATTTTGCCCGAAATTCGCCCGCTCCCCAACCATTTGTAAAAATAACGGTCAGCGATACCGGCGTGGGCATTGCCGCAGAAGAGCAAGATCGCATCTTTGAAAACTTTTACGAAGTCCGCGATATTGAACGGCACAGTACCAGCAAAACCGAATTTATGGGCGGCGGGACCGGCCTGGGTCTGGCTATTGCTCGCGGCGTCGCCCAGGCTCACGGCGGCTCGCTCTGGGTAGAAAGCGAGGGCCACGATCCGGTGCGCTGTCCTGGCAGTCAATTTCACCTCATTTTACCGCTGGGCGAGCCGGCCAAAGATTAACGCTCATGTAGGTAAATAGGTGAAATGAGGTAGCATCAAAGTTCTCAAGAAGTCAGGAGTGACCCGTTTGAGATTATGAGACCACTCAAACATGGCCACATACTGAGCCAAGTTTTTTTGTGAACGCCGCGAAAGGGCCGTAGAAAGTTACGCAAGCCGGTCCAGATGCCTTCCATGGTGTTGCAATGGACTTCCCGGATACCATCACCATCGTCGTCCCGCGCCCATTCTTTCTGAGAGTGGCAGACCGTGCCGTGCCCCCGACCTGTTCCAGCGACCCGATTGTAGGCGTTACTCTCATCCGTGTAGAGGGTGGTGGTCGGCTCGGTCTTCTGTTCGACCTCAGGCTGAATGGTGGCTTGTTGGGTATCGTCACAGACCTCCAGTCGAATTTGACCAGCTTCACGCCCGACCACCCCCAAAACCGGAGGGCGGTCATTGGCCATCGTCCCTTTACCGGGTCGTTTGTTGGCTCGTCGGCGGGGGGGGTCATCAGGGTCAGCATGTTTGGTGCCCTTTTCCCCCGCATTTTGGAACATTTCATCGGCTTCTGTCTCCTCATCAGTCAGAGCGGTGTCCGGTTTGTGTGCCAGTGCCAATTTTTGGAGCCGATGCCGGCGTTCCAACAGGGTTCCATAGTCCACTTCCAGTTCATCCGCTAAGTGGAGGGTGGGGGTGCCTTGAGCCACCCCCCGCACGATCAGCACTATCTTCCGGCAGTCGTACTGGCTACCTTGCCAGACGGTGTCGGTGAAAAGGTTAAAGACGTTGCCACAAATTCGACACCGGTAATCAAAAATGGGATCACGACGGCGGTCATGCGGTTTCTGGTCTGGCGGCAGGGCATGGCCCTGTTTACATTTCATCCCATCAGGATGGAGCGTTTTCAACAGAAAGTTGTAACTTTCTTGCTCATCCAGCAAATCAGTTAGGGGAAAGCGCATGGCCATTGTCCATCTCCTATTTATGACAAATTATGGTCAGAGTATACCATATTTCCCCTTTTCACCTAGAATCCTACATGAGCGAAGATTAAATCCACGCTTTTGACATCTCATCTGGAAGACCTTATCATGGCCGCACTATCCGGGCCTGATTTCGCGCACATGTCTTCAGGCCAATTTTGGAGCGCCTGTTGAAGGTCCACTGGCTTGACAACCTACCCCCGGAAAAGCGAACCATTTACCTGGTTCTCCTGGGTATTATTTTGTTAACCATCCCCTGCTACTGCCTGGGGTTTTTCACCTTAAGCTCCGCTCCTCCGCTGGAAGATGCGCTCACCCCCACTCGCTTTATCATTACCTTACCCAGTCCTACCCCCTCGTCGGTTAGCCAAACACCTCTGCCAACTTCAGAGGACGGCCCCCCCAGCCCTACGGCTACCCGCGTCGTCGGTTCACCCACAGCCACTCTGGAACCGACGCCCACCCAGTCCTTCCCAACCGTCGTTGCCAGCAAAACGCCAACACCGTTACCGCCAACCCTTACCCCCACGCCGACCGCCACCTTCTTGCCGACTGCCACTCCCACCGGCACGTCTTTACCCACCAACACACCTACGGCCACCGGCACACCTACCCCGACTCCCTCTCCGACATCTACCGGCACTGCTACGCACACCCCTACGGCCACCAGCACGCCCACCGAAACCCCTACAGTCGAGACGCCAACCGAAACTCCCACGCCCACCGAAACCGCCACCGAAACGCCTACCGCTACCACTGAAGCCCCGGCCACTGCTGAACCAAGTCCGTAATCTCAGTAGATCAACCTTCCAGGTTATTTACCGGAAAATTAAATCTTATCAGAGCCACCTTATTTTGTCCCTATTCGATTGACTCCAGAATTTAACAGAAGTATACTACTATGCTGCGACGGGGCGTATTGCAAAATATTAACCCGTTGGTAAGAAGGGAGCTGCTGTGGGTGTAATCCAGCGAACTGGCATTTTGATCGGGCTGTTGTATTACTCAGTCGCCTGCCAGCCTGCTGCCCCGCCAGCGCTGCCCACGCCGGAACCTGAACCCACTTACACCCTCTATCCCACTTATACTCCTTACCCAACCTATACCCCCCCTCCGGCCCAGAGCGCCCTTCCTTCCGCTGAAGTTGAAAAGCTGGTCTGGCCCACCGGCCCCCGCGATGATGTCATCCCGGTTGAAGATGCCGCCGACTTTATCGGCGAAGCCCTGACCGTCGAAGGCAGGGTAACGCGGACTCATAACGCCGGCAGCGCTGTTTTTCTCAACTTTGGCCTGGCTAATCAGGAGATTTTTACCGCCGTCATTTTTCCTGATGATTGGCCCAAATTCCCGGCTCCGCCCGAAACACTTTTCGCCGGTAAATTGGTTAGGGTTGAAGGCGTTATCAAAGAGTACCAGGGCAAGCCGGAGATTATTATCAAAGACCCCTGGCAAATTGAAGTAGCCTTAACCCTGGGCCAGCCGGTGGTTAGCAATTGTGATTGCCAGCAGGCCCAGGCTTTGCAGCCACCCACCGTCACCCCGACGGCGCTTGCAGCGGCTCTGGAAACCCTTCCCGCCGAGATTGCAGCTACGGCTGAGCCGATGGAGGCAGGTCCTGCCGCCGTGAGTGGAACCGTTATTTCCTGGGTCGACGCCGCGGCTTATGCGGGTCAAACTGTGACCGTGGAAGGGCAAGTGGTAGATACTTACAATTCGGGTAAGGTAGTGCTTTTGAACTTTGACCCAGACTTTCGCACCACTTTTAAAGTCGCTATTTTTGCCGATGCCTGGTCGCTTTTTCCGGCCCCACCCGAAGAGTATTATCGTAACAAATTGGTGCGAGTGACTGGCCAGATCCAAATGTATCAAAATGCCCCGGAAATTGTGGTCGAGCAGCCAGACCAGATCGAGATTGTGGAGTAATTACCAGCGTGTTTTCTTTGCCAACCCTTCTGTTGATTTTGGCCGGCGTCAGTATTGGCGCAGCAGTTATTGCCGCCCTTATTGCTTTCCGCTCGGCCCGCGAGGCCCGCAGCGCCATTTTCCCAATTGTGCGAGAAGAAGAAACCCTGCGTGCGCAGCGGGCGCGGATTGCTACTTTTATGTTGAGCGCCCTGACCGCCCTGTTTTTAGGCGGATGGTTAGCCACGCTGCGCCTCGGTGCTTCTCCTGTAGATGATAATGTAGCTGCCGTCCCCCCGGTGGAATCTCCGGCGATTGCCTTTGTTACCGAAACAGCCATCATTGTTACCGCGCCCCCTATAGTTGAAGCAACGCCTACTGTGGCCCAGCAGGTTCAAGCTGTAGCCACGGTCACACCGCTTCCTCCAGCTACCGTGCCACCGGTTTCTACAACTGAGACCGCGGTTGAAGCTGCTGTTGGCCCGGCCACCGCCGCCCAGCCTGCCCTCGCGGAGCCGCCCCTACCCCCACCAACGGCTACACTTTTGCCTCCTACCGCCGTACCGACAGATACCCCCACCCCCACCCCGACGGTTAATATCGCCCAGATACCCACTTCTGGCCCGCGCACCCCCGCTCCCCCCGGTGTGAGGATGGGGCCAATTCAGTTTGCCGCCAATATTACCCCCAATATTGAAGCCATCAATCCCAGTGATTTCTTTCCCCAGAGTACCGAGTCGGTCTACGCGGTTTACCCTTATAGCGGCATGGTGAATGGGGTAAATTTTGCTGCGGTTTGGTATCAAAACGGGGTTGAGTTATGGCGCGATGAGCAGAAATGGCGTTGGGGGGATAACGCCCAATTTTACAGCTTCCTCAACCCGCCCGGCGACGGACTTTACAAATTAGAACTTTACGTTAACGACTCCGTTGTTGCGACCGGTATTTTTGAGATCCGGTAACGTTTTTAGTTCAGATAATCTGCTATCTCACCTACACAAAAACATGAGTTACAACCGGCAGATTGGAAGATTGGAAATTCTCCAACCTGCCAACATTGCAACCGCATGACTCCCCTGATCCGCTTTGGCCTGGCCTGGCTGGCTGGGATTGCCCTGGCCGGCTGGCTTAACCTGCCCTGGGTGTTGGTGCTGTTGGCCGCACTGCCGGCCCTCGGCGCGCTGTTGCTTTACCGGCAAAGCCCGGCCCCGCGGCTGTGGGCCATCACTGCCCTGGCTTTTTTGGCCGGTATGTTCCGGGTCCTCTTTTTCCAACCCGTTTTTGATGAAAACGACCTGGCGTTTTACAACGACGCCCCCCGTCCGGTCAGAATTACCGGCCTGGTGGTTGACGAGCCGGATGTGCGCGACAATTATATCAATCTCCGCCTGGAAGCTGAGTCGCTTCAACAGGGCGACAGCACGCTGCCGGTCAGCGGCCTGCTCCTCGTGCGCGCCCCGCGCTACCCGGAGCGTTTTTACGGCGACCGCCTGACCGTGGCCGGCCAACTGGAAACGCCGCCTGTTTTCGAGGATTTCTCTTACAAAGATTATCTGGCCCGCTTTGGTATCCATTCGCTGATGCGCCGGCCCCGCATCGAACTCATCGCCAGCAACCAGGGCAACCCATTCTGGACCGCGCTGCTGGTCTTCAAAACCCGCGCTTCGCAAACCATCAACCGCCTTTTGGCCGAACCTTACGCCTCGCTGCTGAATGGCATCCTCCTGGGTATTGAAACCGGCATTCCCAAGGGGTTGTATGAAACCTTCAACTTGACCGGCACTTCCCACATCATTGTTATTTCCGGCAGCAATATTTCGCTGATTGCCGGGATATTTTTGCTGCTGGGCCAGAAAATTTTGGGCAAACGGTACGCGCCGCCGCTGGCAATTGGGGGCATTATCATTTACACCTTCCTGGTGGGCGCAGATGCGGCGGTGAGCCGGGCCGCTGTAATGGGCTGCGTTTTTGTGCTGGCGATCTGGGTGGGACGGCCCGGCCTGGCCTTGAACTCGCTCATCTTTTCCGGTTTTGTCTTAACCCTGCTCAATCCGCTCATTCTGGCCGATGTCGGCTTTCAACTCAGCTTTACAGCCACCCTTGGCCTGATTTTGTTGGTCCCGCCTCTGGAGCGCAGTATGTTTGGCCTGCTCCAGCGCCTGCTCAAAACGGAGCGAGTCGGCCTGGCCATGGCCCTGCTCAACGAGCTGCTGATTGTGACCCTGGCGGCGCAGATTATCACCGGCCCGCTGATTGTGTACCATTTTGGCCGCCTCTCGCTGGTTTCGCTGCTGACCAACCTGCTGATCCTGCCGGTCCAGCCGCCGGTGATGATTGTGGGCGGGCTGGCCACGCTGGCCGGGATGCTCTGGCTGCCGCTGGGCCAGGCGCTCGGCTGGCTGGTCTGGCTGCCCCTGGCCTGGACGGTGCAAATGGTCGAGTGGACGGCCCGGCTGCCCTTTGCCTCACTCGATTTGGGGACATTCCCATTGTGGCTGCTAATTTTGTTTTACGCCGCCATTGGCGCGGGGGTCTGGTCGGCCAATCAACCCCGCGAGAAAGAGGAGGCCCAGCCTCGCTTTCACCTGCCCGAAATCGGCTCGGCCAGCACCCGTCTGTGGCTGGGTGGGACAGCGGTGGGCGCGCTGCTGGTCTGGCTGGCGGTGTTATCGCTACCCGATGGTCGCCTGCGCGTGGCGATACTGGATGTAGGCCAGGGCGACGCCATCCTTATCACCACCCCCGACGGCCGCCAAATTCTGATTGACGGCGGCCCCACCCCCACCGATCTGACCTGGCGGCTGGGCCAGGAAATGCCCTTTTGGGATCACTCGCTGGACATGGTCATCAACACTCACCCCGACGCCGACCATCTGGCCGGGCTGCCGTCCCTCTTGGACCGTTATCGGGTGGAGCAGGCGCTTGTCACTGATGTAGGCAGCGACAGCGAACTGTACCGCGAATGGGAAACGCAGTTGGCGGAGGCCGCCCTGACCCCGACCATCGGCCAGCAGGGGATGCAGTTGACCCTGGGCCAGGGCATTACCGCCACTCTACTGACCCCCGGCCCGGCCACCGCCCGCGAGGATGCCCCCAACAATCATTCCCTGGTCATCCGTCTGGAAATGGGCCGGATCAGTTTTTTGCTGACCGGCGATATTGAAGAATCGGTGGAGCGCAACCTGGTTTTGGAGGGCGCGCCGCTGCCGGCAACGGTCTTAAAAAGCCCCCATCACGGCAGCAAAACCTCTTCTAGTGAAATGTTTCTGGAGGCGGTCAATCCGCAGATTGTGGTCATCTCGGTGGGGCAGGATAACGATTACGGCCATCCCTCGCCGGAGGTGCTGGAACGCTATGAGGAGCACGGCTTCATTGTCTTCCGCACCGACGAGCAGGGTACGGTTGAGTTCAGTACGGATGGCGAATGGTTGTGGGTGGAGACGGGGCGGTGAAGTCCTGGGGTGTGTTGTGTTTTTGCCCGTGAAGGCTATAATCAATCATAGCTGGCGTTTTTTCTGAGGATAAGATGCCTAACTGGATTGTTCAAGATAGGTTTGGTAACGAAATTTATCTAACAGAGGAACGCTGGGAACACATCCAAGAAAGACACGATGAACTGGCGGGGCGGCTGGATGATCTGTTAGATACACTGCGATATGGGGAACGCAAACAGGAATCCCTTGACCCGCAACAGTATCGTTATCGTCGAGCTTACGAGGACTTATTGTACGGATTTAATCACATTGTCGCTATCGTTGTTTTTAGGTATGACGCCTCTGGTAAATCAAACAACTTTGTTGTTACGGCCTGGGGCGCTTATATTCACCCAAAAGGTTAGGCAAGGATGAGTAATAAATTAAACTGGTTAGTCGAGCGGGAAATCTCCTTAGAAGGCCAAACTATTATTTACAGTTATGATAAAGAGAGTGACATTTTGGAGATTGTTTTTCAAACGGGCCAGGGGGGTATCGGGGTTGACCTGACGGAAAATATCAGCCTACGCTACAATCGAGCTAATCAAGAACCGCTGAGTTTGATTCTGATTAGCTTTTCTCATCTCATCCGCCCCACCGAATTTGGGCCACCCAGCTTTCAACTAACCGCTTTAGCCGAATTACCCCTCGAAATGCAACAGATTGTGCTGGGTATCTTGAACTCGTTCCCGGTCAATCGCTTTCTAAAACTCTCCGGTTTACGTCTCTCCCCCGGCGGCGAATTGCAGCCGATTACCTACCTCACCCAGCCAGACGAATTGGCTCTCGACAAAGTGCTGGTTTGATTTCTGCTTCTTTACATCGAAAGTGAGAAAACCCATGTGGCTACAAGCAAATGATGATCTATTAATCCATCTGGAAAATGGAATAAGAATCCATGTGGAAGATTTGTCAGACCCCAAATAAGAACAGTCCCAGTTGATTTACTCAATTCCTGCCGGTGTTAGCCCTGATAACCGGCAACTAGTGTGGAATTCTGTCATAATTTTTAACGGCTCCCTGAGTGAGTGCCGTAAAAGACTTAGAAAGATCAAGTTAACCCTAGTTGTTAAACAACAGCCACTTATTGACTTCACCCTGCCAGAGAATCTACCGAACAATAGCATCTACGATGACCATTACGATGAGCTTTACGATGACTTCTACGATGACGAACCAGTTAGTGATAATTCGCCCAAATCTGGCTTCCCTTACTCCTATGACATCCCCTACGATAATGATGATCCAGGCCCCAACACCTTCTTTGAGGAACAGAACTCCGAGGAACAAGACTTCGAGGAACAGGGCGCCTCTGGCAATCCTTCTTCCCTCGAAGAAGATGTTGTTGTTTCCTCAAGTGATTTAACCGAGGATGACATTCCATTTTGAAAGTTGCCCAACCTGAGCTATTAACTAGAAAGGAAAATTTTTTAGATAGAGGAAATAAGCATAAAAAACTGGCTCCTGTTTAAGGCATCTCATCTATTGCCGCTATATCCAGCCGCGAGGGCTATAAAAAGACATCCTTTTAAGATTGTTTGCGTTACTTTTAGAATAGAGTAAAATGGACATAGCCAATTGTCAATAATCAGTAGACCGCAATAGCACCCTTCGATACGCTTCGCTACTCAGGATGCTGCGGTCTACTGATAATCAACGATCAGTGGTCAACGATCAATTGACAATTGCCAATTGACCATTAATCATTGGCTATTAGAAGGGGGGTGATGGCTTTGACCAGCGAAAAAATCAAATTGACCGCCCTGGCCAAATGCGCGGGTTGAGCCAGTAAAATGGCCCCCGAGGCTTTGACGCAGGTGCTGCGTCCTTTGCGCAACTTGTTCAACGGCAGCAGTCCGGCCAACCTGCTGGTAGGTTTGGGTGTGGCCGACGATGCGGCGGTCTACAAACTGAATGAGCAGCAAGCCATCATCAACACCCTCGACTTTTTTACGCCGGTGGTGGATGATCCCTACGATTACGGAGCGATTGCCGCGGCCAACTCGATGAGCGATGTCTACGCTATGGGCGGAGAAGTGACCTTTGCCCTGAATGTCGGCGCATTCCCGGCCAATATGGAGCCGGCCATCATCACCGAAATCCTGCGCGGCGGGGCCGAAAAGGTCATCGAGGCCGGGGCAGTGATTGCCGGCGGCCACACCGTTACCGACGACGAACCCAAATACGGTCTGGCCGTGACCGGCCTGGTTCATCCCGACCGCATCTTTACCAAAGGTGGAGCCAAACCCGGCGACGCGCTGGTGCTGACCAAGCCCCTCGGCACGGGCACAATTAGTACCGCCCTCAAGCGCGACCTGGCCGACCCGGCCCACGTGGCCGACATGGTCGCCTCGATGAAACGGCTCAACCGGGCGGCGGCCCAGGCGGCCCAGGCCACCGGCGGCATCAAAGCGGTCACCGACATCACCGGCTTTGGGCTGCTGGGCCACGCCATGGAAATGGCTCAGGCGTCGGGCTGCAAGTTTGTGTTTGAATTGAGCCAACTGCCGCTGCTGGTCGGGGCAAAAGATTACGCCGCCCAATTCATTTTTCCCGGCGGCGCGTCGAATAATAAAATGTTTTTTGAAAAAGATGTCACTTTTGCTGCCGCTATCCCCGACGACCGGCAGTGGCTGCTGTGGGACCCGCAAACATCAGGGGGCTTGCTGTTGGCTGTTCCGGCGGAGCGCGTGACCGATTTTCAGCAGCTCTGCGCCGAGCGTGATCAATCGGCCTGGGTGGTTGGGCAGGTAACCGCCGGCAGCGGCATCGAAGTTGTACCCTAAGTTGGACTAAGCTGCTGTAAAACAGAAATTACCCAAATTGGGGCAAATTTACTCACTACAACACTCAGTGGATCCAATTTTCGAGGACGCGAAGCGGGCACGCCTACGTGCCGAATGAAGCCGCACGTGGGCGTGCTGGCTCCTCAAATTTGGATCTACTGATACTAGAATTGAATGGCTCAGATATTTGATGACAGATCCTTCTAAACCCAACGACACCCCCCCCCGGCCCAACGAGGACGATGCCCACATCATCAACCCAATTAATATTGCCCGCGCCCGCCACGCCAGCGCTCACGGTCCCTCGGCCATTGATAAAACCCGCCAGATTTCTCTCAAAAGCAGCCGGCCCAGTTCAGCCAAATCCGGCGCGGCGACGCTCTTGCTGGGGGTAATGCCCTGGCCCGAAAGCAGTGGGTGCTTGTGGTTGTCGTTGTTGGGCCTTACGTTTATTCTGGGTGGGGTGTTGGGCGGTATGGTGGGCGGTGGGTTTATTTTATGGGCCAACGACGCCCAGGTTGTCGCCTGGCGTAACACTCCCACGCCGACCCCTTTTCCCACGCCAACCCCCATGCCGGTGGCTACCTCTACCCCAACCCCAACCCCGCTGCCGCCGGTCGCCACCGCTTCCACCGAGGATGTTATCGCCCAGATTATCCCTTCGGTGGTGACGGTAATCAACCAGCAGCCGCAGACTTTTTCGGTTAACCCCAAGGATGGGCGCGTCGTCGGCTCCGGGGTGATTGTGGACAGCAGGGGATTTATCGCCACCAATCATCACGTGATTGAGAACGCCGGAAGCTTAAGCGTTATCCTGGCTAACGGCCAAACTGTTGAAGCGCAATTGATTACCTCTGACCCGTCGCGAGATTTAGCTGTGTTGCGGGTCAATGTAACCGATTTGCCGGCGATCATTTGGGGCGACTCAAAGACAGTTCGGCCCGGTCAGGAAGTGTATGCGATTGGCAGCCCGCTGGGCGACTTCCCCAGTTCGGTCAGCTTTGGCATTATTAGCGGCTTGAACCGCGCCCTGGAAATCAACGAGCACGTGATTGACGGCTTGATCCAAACCGATGCGGCCATCAATCGCGGCAGTTCGGGCGGACCGTTGGTCAACACCAAAGGTGAAGTGATTGGCATCAACACCTTTATCATCCGCGAGAGCGAGGATCGCGGGGTGGCGGAAGGAATTGCTTTTGCCATTCCGGCGACGGCAGCTCAAACGTTACTGTCCCCCTGGATTGCCGCCGCCAGCGGCGAGTCCGTGCCTATCCCCGCCGCCGGAGAGCCAGGAAACTGACTAATTGTGAATTGTGAATGATGAATTGTGAATGGTTAATGAACCGTTCATAATTCACAATTGGCTATTCACAATTCACAATTTTTATTTGCACGCTTCTCCGGTGGACTGCCACAGGTTATTTACTAACACCAGACGGTGGTTGGAGGTAGAGGGTTGAGCCTCGGAGGACCGCCCCCACAGGAAAAAACGCAAATCGTTTTGCACGCAGACTTCGCCGGGGCTGTAAAACTCAACCACCCGCTGCGTTTGATAGGCAATCCCCAGGGGGCGGCGCTCCCGGTGCATCCAGATGCGATCAAAGGTAAGCTGGTCGTCGCGCTGCCACATCACCTCTGGCGTCTGCGACAGATAGAAAAGGCCGCACAAAATCGGCGGCACAATCAGCATTAAAGTCAAAACAAACAGGCTTAGATACCAATTGAGTTGTTGTTGAAGTTTGGTTGGTTGTTTTGACATACGCCCTAGATCGTGTCATTCTGAGCGACCGGAGGGAGCGAAGAATCCCCCCATCTTGCCGCTTTATAGTCACCTTGTTGAAGATTCTTCACTTCGCTGCGCTCGTTCAGAATGACATGTGAGATTTACTCTCCCACCACAAAGGCAATAGCATACGCTTTGGTGTGCGACAGGCTGACAGCAAAGTCCGACAGTCCCAATTGAGCAGCCAGAGCGGCCGCCGCGCCATGCAGTTGGAGGGTCGGGCGCTGATTGGTCTCGCTGACCACCTCGATTTCCCGCCAGCCCACCTCACCGATGCCGGTCCCCAGGGCCTTGGCCGTAGCTTCTTTGGCCGCCCAGCGCGCCGCCAGGGAGTTGATTCGGCCTTGACAGTAAGCCAACTCGCGCTCGGTGTAAACCCGCTGCAGAAAGCGGTCGCCATAGCGGGCCACGCTTTGGGCCACCCGTTCTGTTTCAATCATATCTACGCCAATAGCTTTCATACTTAATAAGTGCTCACGAACTTGCGATGACGATATACCCGGACAACAAAAATCCTTTGCCAGAGATGACCGGAGACCAGAGACCGAGGACCGGGTATTTGTCCACTGGGCGTATCCCCGGTCTCCGGTTTCCCGTCCCCGGTCTATTTTCTTAGAATCCGGCAAAAGGGTTACTCTTGCCCCGGCAGGGGTGTAGTTGGTTTGATTTTTAACGCCTGCACCACATAAGCCGGCATATCTGGCTCTGTTTCTGGGTGCTTGGTGCGGAGGGTCCGGGGCATAGCCTCGACTAAATCGGAGACCTGTTGATACACCGCCGGGCTGATGATCACCTCACCGCGTTGGGCGCCGTCACAGTAACGAACGGCGAGATTGACCGTTTCGCCAATCACGGTGTATTCCATCCGTTCGGCCACGCCGATAAAGCCGTGTAAAACTGCCCCGGTATGGATACCAATTCCCACCTGGCAGACCGGCAAATTGCGGCTCTGCCAGCGATCCTGTTGGGCGCTAATGGCCTGCTGCATCTCCAGCGCTGCCTGCACGGCGTGTTCCCACTGACGATGATTGGGTTCGGGGCTGCCAAAAACGGCCAGAATAGAGTCGCCCACATATTTGTCTACCGCCCCATTATATTTGAAAATGATCGGAATGCACACGCTGAACAACTCGTTGAGCAGCTTTACCACATCGCCTGGATCCATGCCGGCCGTCAGGCTGGTAAAACCGCGCACGTCTGAAACCAAAATCGTGACCGGCTCGGCCCGCTTGCCGCCAAGCTGCCAATCTCCCGACTCGCTGAGCAGACGCTCCAGCCGCTCGGCAACCTGGGGCGAGAACTGGCGCAGCAAGTTAGAACGGACCACCTCCTGGCGGCGCAGGTCTTGCTGCAAGGCATTATTTTTGACAAACATGGCGGCCTGGCTGGCCATGGCCATGAGCAAGCGCAGGTCCTCGTCGTCAAAGTTACCGCCGATGTCAGTATTATCCACAAAGACAACGCCCAGCACCTCTCCTTTCCAGATCAGCGGGGCATACATAGCGTACCGGGTACCGTGCAGAATAACGCTATCAAAAGGTCTGCCTGTTTCTTCCAGAGTGGGCAGCCGCCAGGTAAAGGCTTGCTGTTTTTCAATGGCTCGCCGGGCCAGGTTTAAGCTGATGGAGGGTTTGGCGTTTTCGGGTACATAGGCCGTGGGCGTCAGCCCGTGCTCATCCTGCAAGAGCAGTGCAGCTCGCCTGGCCCGCGGGATGGCCTGGCGCAGGTGCTGGACTACCGTCTGTGAGAGTGATTCCACAGTATCGGCTGTGCCCAGGGCCGCGCCCAGTTCATAAAAAGCGGTCAGGCGGCGCTTGATGATTTCCTGGGAGGCCGCCGCCAAAATCAGGGCCGAAGGTGAGTCAATGGCGCTGACGCTGCTGGTGAGCACACCTTCGGGGATGCGTTCGGCGGCAATCAGCGGGGCGGTCTCAGCCATGACTTCAAAAGTGGTCTGGCCCACCGTCACTTTGTCACCCGGAGCCAGCCGGGTTTTGGCAGAAATCCGCTGGCCGTTAAGCCAGGTACCGCCGGTGCTGCCCAAATCTTCCAGCCAGAGCGCGCCCCCCCTGGCCCGACTCAGGCGGGCATGCCGGCGCGAAACGGTGGTGTCGGGGGTTAAGTCCAGGTCAACCAATTGGTCGCGCCAGGCCCGGCCCACAATTACCGAATCGCTCTCGGTTTCAAATTGCTGGGGTGGGTTAGACAGATAAGTATAGGTAATACGCATGCGTTCCCCCTTGCGGTAGTGAGCGGTTGTCAGGGCGAGACCGCTGCCGGCCACAAGTTCCCAAATGGACGGTCATAGAGCAGATAAGCGGCATAGTAATAAGTTTCGCGGGCCAAAAATCTGATCTGGCTGCCTAAACTGCGATAACGGGTGGTGGGCGTGGGGGCCGGATAAGCGTCCATGCCCAAATCCTGGGCAATCAACACGGCTCTTTTTAGATGCAGCGGATCGCTGACGATCAGCAACCGGGAGAGGTGATGAGCCTGGGCCACCTGTCGGGCGTAGTAAAGATTCTCCTGGGTCGAGTGAGAATGGGTTTCGATCAAAATGTCGGCGGCGGGAATGTCTCGTTCCAGGGCATATTGCTGCGCCACCAGCGCTTCGGCGGGTTCAGAGGGGTCAGCCTGGGCGCCGGTAAAAATCAGCTTGCGGACCATGCCCCGTTCATAAAGGGTAATAGCGTGGTTGATCCGTTCCCTAAACACTGGCGAAGGCCGTTCGCCCCAGGCGGCCGCGCCCAAAACAATCGCTGCGTCAGCCTGGACAGGCGCGGCGGTAGAAGGGTAAGCATAGATGGTCCAGGCCAGATAATTAACCGTGACCATAATGCTCAGCAAAACCAGAAAGATGCGAATCAGCCAGCGTTTCATCTCGATGCTCCACTGCCTGTTAGACAATAGAACTACTCCGGTGGAAACTGATTATAGTAAATATCTGACAGCTCATCGTGAAAGCCCCACCCGATACCACTTGTATCTCTGACAATTTGTCTTAAACGGGGCCGAAACCGCTCAATCAACTCATAGTTATTGAGCCGCGACAGCAAGACGACTGCATCTTCATACATTGATTCCAGACTGTTATAGAAGTTTTCATCAATGTCGCCATAATTGTTAGTGCAAATAACCCCTTGCTCCACATAGTAGATCATCAAATCGGCCACGGCGATGGGGTCGGCGCTCGATCTCTTAAAATTGTTGACTGCTTTCCGCGCTGCGCCTAAATTGAGGCGGGGAAAGCCTCGGTCTGGATTGAATTCGCGCTTTATAGCCCGGCGATATGGCTCGACCAGGGTTTCAGTGGCGCCCTGACCAAACTGGGAACTGAGGAAGACTTTGTTATCCTGGTTGAGTTTATACAAATCCCCGATAATCTCCAGAAGTTCCTTGGTTTCCAGATGGGCCAGTTGTTTTTTTATTTGTGACCAGGTTGGAGATTTTTGTTTTTCCATCCGAGAGCAACCTCTTTGTCTATAAGGGTTTACCCATGAATGATACCACAGGATAGCTTTAGTGTCATCTCTCCAAACTTTGGGTCGAAGATCAGCTACCAGTCGCCTGGGCGTTGGCAATTTGACGCTCGAGTGACAAACGCTCTCGGTGTTGTGGTGATATAATCGCAGACAGAACAATAATTTGGGATATTTATCTGAATAATTTCCAAACAACTTTTTCATTAAACTTGAACAAATTCCTGGTATTCTGGCAGCAAGATTGAAATAAGAGTACATCAAATGTCGTAGGCCAGGTAAGCAAAGCGCGTAAGCGGGTTAACTTTAAGCTACCCGTTTGGCGTAACTGTAATCAGCCTCCCGGCTGATTACAATTTGACCGAGACAGGTTATACTATACCTAGATTTGATGAAGGCGAGGTTAGGAAAAATGGAACAGCTAAAATTGATGCTCAAAGGTGCTTTAGTAACATTGATCTTCTGTTTGGCCATAACTTTAACGGCCCTGGTGGTCAGCGAGTTACAGACGGTTCGGGCTGATACGGCTCGGCCGGTTACTACCGAAACGATTGAGTATGCTCCGCTGCGCGATGCGCCCTTGCAGCGTGATGTGACGGCGCAGCGCTTTGCTCCGCTGGAGGTGGAATAATGAAAGTCCTGAAAATTATCGCTTTGGGTTTGTTGATCTGGAGCCTGGGGCTGCTGTGGCCCGAACTTAATTTGACCCTGGTGCTGGGGGTGGTCGTTGCGGCTGCATTGTTAGCCGGTTCCATAGCGCTGGCGCTTTTATGGTGGCAGAACCTTGATGGAACAAATCACTCCCATCGAGGCAGACCGCACCATTCTTCGCGCCCGGTGCATGTCGCTTAATCCCTGAATCTACTACTCAAGCCCGCTTTCTTCTCGAAAGCGGGCTTTTTGTTTTGAGTCCGACTATCCCTTGAAGCGCAGGCGAGTATAATAAGAATCATCAAAATTCAGTAAATCACGAATTGAGGAGCCAGCACGCCCTTGTGCGACTCCGCTCGGCACGTAGGTGTGCCCGCTTCGCGTCCTCCAAAATTGTGATCTGCTGAAATTAGCCGACAGAAGGGGAACTGATGAACCAAGAAGAATTTTTTGATGAACCGGCCAACGTAACCGTGGAGATAAACGACGAAGGCCATCTGAATCCACAGCGGATCGCCTGGCAGGGCCACAAATACAAAGTGATTGCCGTCGGGCGGCAGTGGGATGAGGCCGATGGTCGGCATGTGCTGGTTGAGGCAGCCGGCGGAACGCGCTTCGAGTTGCAGTTACGCCGCGAGGATTTCGCCTGGCGGGTCAGACGGGTGTGGCGAGCTGTTGAAGCCGCGTGAGGCAAGGAAAGGTGAGGCGAGGAGGCGAAAAAAATCTTCGCGTCCTCGCGTCCTCGCCTCACACACTGGTAAACCACAATAAAATCAACATCCCCATACCCCCCAATGCAGTGACAGACAGGGAACCAAAAACGATGACGGCCAGCAGATTGACCTCTTCATCTTCCTCGTCCTCATTTTTGGCCGTCTTTTTGCTGCTCTTTTTCGAAGTCGGAGCAGGCTGAGGGATCGGGGCAGCCATCCGCAAAGCCGCATAGGGATCAGAAGCCATCGGCATAGGTTGACCGGCCATTAAACGCGCTCTGGCTTCGGCTTCGGTCATAGTCGGCATGGCCATGGTGGCGCTGGAATGGTAAACCTGGTTTTGGGGATAAGGCGGCGGGAACGGCGCAGGCTGATAGGGCATCATCCCCATTACGCCATTGGGCTGCATGACCGGCATCATTTCGGGTTGAGGGGGAAACTGGCCGTTTTGCGGCGGCATCGGCATGCCCATTGTCGCGTTAGAATGAATCGGGGTGGCGTTCTGCTGAACCGGATTTTGGGGCGGCAAATAATGGGTTGGCATGCCCATGGTCACATTCGAGTTAAGGTTGGGGTTGGGGTAAGGCAGCGGATTTTGCGGCGTGGGCATGCTCATGGTCACATTGGAATGAGTGACCCAAATCGGTTGGGAAGGTCGGGTCTCATTGATTGGCCCGCCGGGAGCAAAAGCCTGGACTTGGGGCTGGGCCGGCGTCGAATTGGATAACGGACCCGTATCGCTGACCGATGCGGGTGTAGCAGTCGCCGGAGGGGGCGGGGCTGACGGCACGGCGGGAAAATCAGGCAGCGGGACATCGGGCTGTTTCAGCGGAATGAGCGCCAACTCAGGTTGGGGTTGAGCCGCAGCCCCTGTTTCTGTCACAGGGGTGGGCGAGCCGTTGGGCGGCGGCGTCTCAGCCGAGGCCGGTGGGTCGGCTTCCACGCGTGGAATAAAAGCCGAGGGCGAGCGGCGGGCAGGTTCGGCAAACGGCTCGCGCAGGGGCACAAAGGGCAACTCCTGGGTAATGGTTTTGGGATCGAGCCGGAAAGGTCGCCGCTCTTCGGGCGGAGTGGCGGCGACGGGAGCAGCCGGAGACGGTTCAGCTTTTGGTTCGGGTGGTGGCGGCAGCGGTTGGGTGTCGGCTGGGCCAGGGGTTGGCGCAGCCTGGGGAACCGGCCAGGGGGTGGCTGCTTCGGGTTCGGGCCGCTGCACCGGAATAGGTTGGGAGTCGCGGGGCACTTTGACCGGCCGCGAGTCAGACACCACAATACCCAGAATTTGCAGGCCGCGCCGGGCCAGCTCGTTATCGGGGTTGATGGCCAGCACATGGTACAGGCAGCGCGCGCGCTGCTCGTCGGTGTTAACCACGCCGCTCATCCACAGCCAGGCCTGCTCGTTGTTGGGATTCTGCTGAATAAGCAAATTGAGCAACTGCCGCCCTTCTTCTTTGCGGCCCGAGCGGATGGCTGTAATTGCCAGTTCCAGAGAAGTTGCCATAAATACCCCCGTTCTACCCGGTAAACTTACCATAACAACTTTTCATAATACTAATTATAGCACAAATCAAAATGTTGGCAAGAAGGAGTTCAAGGCGACTTTTATACGAAAACCCTATATCCAGGGGGTGGAGGGTAAATAATCCCTAAATAGGGCATCTCCTTATATTTGCTAATCAATATCAGTAGATCCAAATTTCTGTAGGACGGCATCCCTATGCCGTCCGCAAAGGCATGAGGATGCCTTTGCTACGGTCAAAAATTGGATCTATTGAATATAACTGTTTGGTCATGTCATCCATTCGACAAGCTCAGGACAGGTTTTGACCGCAGGGAGAAATCCCCGACACCTCACTTTTACGTATTGTGCCCTGGGGATTTCTCGCTCCTTTGTCGCTCGAAATGACATGATGTAGTAACTAATCAATTTAGTAGGGTCGAAGAAGGTCGGAGGATTGGAAGGCTGGAAGATTGGTCAGAATTTTCCAGCCTCCCCACCTTCCACACCCCTCGTCTACCGTCTACCTTTTTCGCAAAAGCCTCTGGCTCGTGGTATACTCACCTTACCTTTAACTATAAACAATGAAGTTTGAAAGTGAGGCGCCCCTATGACTGTGGCATCCCCTGTGACCCCAGCACAGCCGGCGGTTCTGGAGACCCCCGGCCAACACATGCTAAATTCAGCCCTGCACCATCTGGATACTGCGGCTGAACGGCTCAACCTTAACCCTAGCTTACATCGTGTCTTACGCAGTTGCGAGCGGACGCTGACCGTCTCCCTGCCGGTTGAACTGGACGACGGCGAAACGGCTGTCTACACCGGCTATCGCGTCCAGCACACCAGCGTGCCCGGCCCCTGCAAAGGCGGGGTGCGCTTTCACGCCGATGTGTCTCTGGAAGAAGTGACGGCGCTGGCCCAGTTGATGACCTGGAAATGCGCCGTGCTTAACCTACCCTACGGGGGAGCCAAAGGCGGCATCTGTGTTAGCCCCAACACCCTCTCGGAAAATGAACTGCGCCGCCTGACCCGACGCTACACCTATGCCATCATGCCCATTATCGGCCCCAAAAAAGATATCCCCGCTCCGGATGTCAATACTGACGAGCGGACCATGGCCTGGATGAGCGATACCTATAGCATGCTCCGTGGCGAGGCCAGCCAGGAAATTGTGACCGGCAAACCGTTGATTCTGGGCGGCAGTGCCGGCCGGGCCGACGCCACCGGGCTGGGAGTTGCCATTATTGCCGAAAATACGATGAAACGCTACGGCACCCCCGTCGAAGGGGCAACGGTGGCGCTGCAAGGTTTTGGCAAGGTGGGCTACTGGACGGCGCACTATCTGGTTCGAGATGGTTGCAAGGTAGTGGCGGTCAGCGATGTATCCGGCGGTTATTACAATCCGCAGGGGTTGGATGTTGAGGCCATGCTGGCCTACACCCGCACCTCGCCGACCCGCACCCTGGCCGGTTATGCTCCGCCCGGCGTTGAGACTGTCAGCAATGAGGAATTATTATTACTCCCCTGCGATGTGTTGATTCCTGCCGCCCTCGAAGACCAAATTACCGTTCGTAACGCCGACCGGATTCGGGCCAGGTACATTGTCGAAGGGGCCAACGGCCCGACCAGCGCCGCCGCGGACAATATTCTGCACCAGCGCGGGGTGATCGTATCGCCTGATATTCTGGCCAATGCCGGCGGGGTGACGGTGAGCTATTTTGAGTGGGTCCAGGGCTTGCAGGCGTTTCAGTGGGGTTTGGACGAAGTGCAAAAAAATCTGCGCCGCTTTCTGTATAACGCCTTCGACCAGGTCTGTGATTTCAGCGAGGCGAACAAGGTATCTTTGCGCCAGGGCGCATTTATGCTGGCCGTCTCGCGGGTCGCCGAGGCGTTGGACCAGCGGGGTATATTCCCCTAATCAGTGGTTTTGGACGCGCCCAATCCGCCCAGAATAAGCGACCAGACGCCTTCAAACGCGGCGTCAATGCCTGGATCAGACCACTCAGCGGCGTGGGTTGGTTTGTGGAAGCGGCTTGTCGCGTCGAACACGGCCCGTCCGGCGGTGAGTGGGTCTACCGCTGTAAACTCGCCTTGCGCTATGCCATCGGCAATGATCCGGGCAAGCTGCCCGATGAGTTCGTTGACGTGCGCCTTGACCACCTCTCGGGCGTCGGCGGCAATCTCCAGATAGGTGGCAAACATCTCCGGGTCATCGAAGGCCCGTTTCCGTTTGGACATAATCAAAAGATCGAGCCAGCGCCGTAATCGCTCTGGAGCGGGGCCGGTTTCAGCCGCTACCGCTGCTAAGGGGGCCGAGACTTCGGCCAGCCACCGCTCCGCTACGGCATCACGCAGCGCCGCCTTGCTTGAAAAATGGCGGTAGACGCTGCCATGGCTGACCCCCAGCGCACGGGCGACATCAACAACCGTGGCCTTGGCCGGTCCAAAGCGGCGGAGAACTTCCTCCGCTGCCTCAAGGATTTGCTGGGGGGTCAGCGCCGATTCATTCATGCCACAGCCGCTCCCCGGCGCTCGCTGTCGAGGTGGGCCATCTGGGCCGTGGGGTAGCGGTCGCCTGCGGCCGCGCCGGGCGGCACCGCCCGCTCGATCTGGGCCAGATCGTCGCCGGTCAGATCGAGGCTGAGCGCCCCCAACGCCTCAGTCAGGCGGTCGCGCCGGCGGGCCCCAACCAGCGGCACAATGTCCTGCCCGCGAGACAGTACCCAGGCAATCGCTACCTGGGCTACGGTTGCGCCTTTGGCCTCGGCAACGGCCCGCAGCGCTTCGACCAGGGAAAGATTATGCTCAAGATTTTCGCCGCTGAAACGCGGACTGAAATTGCGGAAATCACCCGGCATCATTGCTCGCTCCTTTGACCAGTGACCGCTGATCAGGCCGCGCGATAAAACCCCATAAGCGGTTATGCCAATGCCAAGTTCGCGGCAGGTGGGCAGAATCTCGGCCTCGATGCCGCGTGAGAGCAACGAATACTCAATCTGTAGATCGGCGATGGGGTGTACCGCCGCCGCGCGGCGAATCGTATCTGCCCCCGCTTCGGAAAGACCGATATGCCGGACGTACCCTGCCCGGACCATATCCGCAATCGCGCCGGTTGTCTCCTCAATGGGTACCGCAGGATCAACCCGCGCCAGGCGATAAATGTCCACATAATCCGTGCCCAGCCGGCGCAAGGTATAGGCGAGAAAATTTTTGACGGCGGCGGGGCGACCATCAATACCGCCCCAACTGCGATCAGGGCCGCGCAGGACGCCAAATTTAATGCTAATTATCGCCTTTTCACGGGCGTGACCGCGCAGGGCGTCGCGCAGCAGCAGCTCGTTGTGGCCCATGCCATAAAAGTCACCGCTGTCGAAAAGATTGATGCCGGCCTCCAACGCAGCGTGGATGGTAGCGATGCTCTCGGCCTCGTCGGTGGGGCCGTACAGATCGGACATGCCCATGCAGCCCAGGCCCAGCGCAGACACTTGCGGGCCAGTCGAACCAAGTTTACGCGTTATCATAAAGAATAACCTCCTATCGGTTGAGCATAAAACCTCTATATTCACCAGATAGGAAGAGTATAAACTATCAACTGACAAATGTCAATATTTGTCAGTTTAATTTTGTCAGATTGTTTTAGCCAACATCGCGGCGTGTCCAGCCGCGCCCCCGGCAGGTTTTGCATTTGACCAGCCCAAAATGTTTGCTGCCTTTACCGTTGCAGGTTTCACATTCCTCGATGCGCCAGCGATTCCGGCCTCGCCCGAAGCACTCGCGGCAGGTGAGATCACCCAGCCCCGGCTCCTGGCCGCTGCCGCCGCAGTGACGGCAATGTTCTTCATACGCCTCGCCGATAGCTGCCGGCGGTTTGACAGGATAGCGTTTTTTCATAAGCTCATTGCCTTTGTATCAGGTGTTAAATTTTTGATACGTGATGCGTGATACGTGAGGATTTCAGGCAAAAATCTCACGTATCACGCATCACGCTTCACCTCTCAAAGTGCGGCATCACCTCTTCAATAAACAAATTAATCCCGGCCAGCCCCGGCTCGTCGGCGAAGCCAAAAATGAAGCAATCTACGCCTAGCGACGTATAATGCTGCAATTGGGTTATCACTTCAGCCGGTGTGCCCAGAATAGGCGTGTCTTCCGGCCAGATGGGATACCCTTGCATAGCTGCTTCGGCCTGGCGGCGGGTGGAGGCCAGGCTGATCACTCCGGCCCAGGTTTTGCGGATGCTGGCCGGGTCGCGGCCAATATCGGCGCAGTGTTGTTCAAGCACCTTAATTTTGTGGGCATAGGTGGCAGGAGTAACGCCGACCAGGTTCCACCAATCGGCGTGTTGGGCAATCAGCCGCAGCATGAGCTTTTCGCCGCCGCCGCCGATCATCACCGGCGGCGGTGGGACGGGTTTGGGCTGACAAATGGCTTTTTCAATGTGGTAGTGCTGGCCGTGGAAGGTGGCTTCCGGTTGGGTCGGGTCCCACATGGCCCGGCAAATCTGAACTACTTCGGCCAATTGGGCCACACGAGTCGGCAGCGGGGGGAAGTCGTAGCCATAGGCGCGGTACTCCTCCTCCTTCCAGCCGGCGCCCAGCCCTAGAATAAAACGCCCGCCGCTCAAGCCTTGCAGGGTGGCGGCCATTTTGGCCAGCAGGGCCGGGTTGCGATAATTCTGCCCCAGTACCACTGGCCCAAAATACAATGCCGGGTAGAGACCGGCCAAATAGCTGAGGGTGGTCATGGCCTCCGGCATCTCTGCCTGGCCGTCCATGAAATGGTCGGGCAGCCAGGCCGAATGAAAGCGCCCACTGAGGCGGTCGAGGATGCGGCGAACCTGGGCGATATAGGCAACCTCGGGGCCGGCCGGGCGGCGGCGTCCGCTGGGAATTTCCCAGCCGAAATCAATTTTCATTAGTAATCTTCCGCCAGCGTAGCCAGACCTTTATCCAAAAGTTCCTGGTTAAGGTGAATGCCGTGGGCCAGAATCTGGTCGTTATCGTCGCTGCCGGGCAGGTAATAAACATCGGCCAGAAAACGGCCATACTTTTCTATTTTATAGGTTTTGATGACAACCGTGCTGCCCGGCGGGAGGGCATCGGCAACGTACTGCTTGGCCCGGAGACCTTCCGGTCGCTCGATCCCCCGGATTTCTGGGGTATTGACTCGCCACAGCCGTAGGTGCATTTTCTGGCGTAGAAAGAAGCCCAGGTCAACATCTACCCACAGGGTGTCGCCGTCTACAATGCGTTCTACTTTAGCTTTGTATTGGAACATGGTCAGATCTCCTTTCAATCTCATTATATCACACTTTTCAGCATTACATAAGGTAAGTTGACACTGTTTCTAATCGTCGGTATAGTATAGGGAAAGTGTGGACTGTTTTTATTTACAGCCGCCGTTTCCCCTGGTATGATTATTGAATAGCAAGTTTCAGTGGCCTTTGTTTGGAATAAAGTATGAGCCAGATTACCCAGCCTATTATCAAACCCCTCAAACCCTCCCCGGTAAGCCTGTGGCTGCCGGCGCTGTTTGTCTTGGCCAGCGGCGGCCTGTTGGTGATTCTGGTTTTTTTAACCCTGGCCTACCAGGTGGTCTACCTCAACCGGGTTTATCCGGGGGTGTGGGTGGCCGGAATTGATGTGGGCGGAATGACCCAGGCCCAGGTGATGACTATTGTCAGCCAGCGCGCCCCCGAATACCTGACCCGCCAGGTAACTATCCAATATGGCCTGGAGACCTGGAGCTACAGCGGCCAGGAATTGGGTATGCGGGTAGATGCAGCGACTACAACCAATGCGGCCTATGCCATTGGGCGCAATGGTAATCTTTTTGCCGATATGCTAACGCACTTGAGCCTGCTGCGTACCACCCGCCATATCGAGCCGGTGATTCTCTACGATACCGGCCCGACCAATCAAATGCTGCAAGCATTGGCCGACAAGATCAATCAAATGCCCCAGGACGCCCAACTGGTGATCCATCCCGACGCCCGGATTGAGGTTATTCCGTCTCAGCGCGGACGGCGCATGAATGTCGAGGCCACGCAGCCGCTGATCGAGGCGGCGCTGTTTGAAAATAACGGTCAGGTGGTCAATCCGGTCGTTCAGCAAATTTTGCCGGCCGTGACCGATGTGGAGGCCTCGCGGCAGCAGGCCGAAAATCTGCTGGGGCGTCCCCTCATTTTTCGTTTTAAGGGGGAAACCGGCGTGACCGAGTGGCGGCTGGAGCGCGAGGCGCTGGTCGGCCTGATGGACATAAGCCAAAAGGTCAACGAGGCCGGCAAAACGGAGTATGTGATCACCCCCAACCGGGAGAAATTTGCCCCTTACCTGGAGCAAATGGCCCAGGCCCTGGAGCGGGAGCCGGTTGACGCCAAGCTCCAATTCGATCCCGAAAACAGCCAGTTAATCGTGCTGCAAGAGAGCCAGGAGGGCCGCTCGCTGGATGTTGAGGCCACGTTTGAGCAGATTATGGCCCTCAAAAATCGGCAGACCCACCTGGTGGAACTGCCGGTGACGGTCAAGCAGCCGTTGATTTCCAGCAAAAACCTGGACAGTCTGGGCATCAAGGAACTGGTTTACGAGGCGACCACTTATTTTAAGGGTTCGAGTGAATCACGCATGCAAAATATCGCTCTGGCCGCCTCGCAATTCAATAACGTCGTTGTCCCACCGGACGGCATCTTCTCATTTAATGAACACTTGGGGCCGGTCACCAAAGAGGCTGGTTTTAACGAGTCGCTGATTATCCAGGGCAATCGCACCAGCGTGGGCCTGGGCGGCGGGGTTTGCCAGGTCAGTACCACCGCCTTTCGGGCCGCATTTTTAGGGGGCTATGAAATTATCGAGCGCTGGGCGCACGGCTACCGGGTCGGCTGGTACGAGACCAATTCGGGGCCGGGTCTGGATGCAACCGTGTTTACCCCGGATGTGGATTTCAGATTTCGCAATGACACCCCTTATCATTTGCTGATCCAAACAGCCAGCGATCTGGAAACTGGAACCATCACCTTTTATTTTTACAGCACCAAAACCAATCGGGAAGTGACTGTGTCGGAACCGGAATTGAGCAAACCGATCAAGCATGGCCCGCCCATTTATGAAAAAGACCCGACGCTGCCGGTCGGAATGACCAAGCAGGTAGATTGGGCCGTGGACGGCCTGGATGTGCGGGTCACCCGCACGGTCAAAGAGGGCGACAAAGTTATTCACCAGGATGAAATTTTTAGCCATTACGAACCCTGGCGGGCTGTTTTTAAGGTCGGTACGGGTGGTCGTACCTGATCGATCCTGCACCTTTTTGAAATTTCGGAAACTGGGGCGCACTACAGTGCGCCCTTTCTTGTTGCAAGGACTTCTTTCTACTTTACAAAAAAACGTTCTGCCTCTATCATAAGAGGTAATTACCGACGATAAATAGTAATCAGTGAACAGTGAACAGTAATTAGTAAATCAGTAGTCAGTAATCGGACTGACTGATTACTGATTACTGATTACTGACTACTGATTACTGACTACTGGCTACTCTCTTCTCAGGAGAACAAGCGTGGCGGGCGAAACGGTATTGGCGGTTGATGACCGCGAAGATAGCCTTAAATTTTTACGCGAGTATGTGTTGGAACCAAACGGGTACAAGATGATTGAGGCCCGCAATGGAGCGGACGCCCTGGAAATTATCCTGAGCCAGAAAATTGATTTGATTATCTCCGATCTGGTTATGCCCCGTATGGGCGGGCTGGAACTGCTGGAAAGCCTGCGTGAAAAGGGCCTGGACACGCCGGCTATTCTGATGACGTTTCACGGTTCGGAGGGGACGGCGGTGCGAGCTTTCCGGCTGGGCGCGCGGGATTACATTATTAAACCCTTCGCCATTGACGAAATGTTGGGGGCAATTGACCGCGCCCTGACCGAGTCGCGGCTGCGACACGAGCGCGACCACCTGACCCAAACCGTGCTGCGAGTCAACCAGCAGCTTGAAAACCGGGTGCAGGAACTGCGCTTTTTGTACGGTATTGGCCGCTCGGTCACATCGCTGCAAGCCTTGGAACCCATCCTTAACCGGATTGTCGAGGCGGCGGTCTACCTGACCGGGGCTGAGGAAGGCTCGATTATGCTGGTGGATGAAGCTTCCGGGGAGTTGTATTTGCGGGCCGCGCGTAACCTGGGCGAGAAGAACGCCAAAGCATCCCGGCTGAAGATTCAGGATAGTATCGCCGGTCAGGTGGTCCGCACCGGCCGGCCGGTGATGATTGGCGGGATGAACCAGGATGACTCGTTTAAAGTGGTCACCGGCTACTTTGTCAAGGCGCTGCTAAATGTGCCGCTTAAAGTGACCGACCGGGTTATCGGCGTCTTGGCTGTAAACAACCAGCGGAAAGTTCAGGCTTTTGGCGAACGCCATCTCAATTTGCTGATGGCCCTGGCCGATTACGCCAGTATTGCTATTGAAAATGCCCGCCTGTACGCCCGGCTTTCCTCCACGGCCAACCAGGCTGAACAGTCGAGCCGAGAACTGGAGAAGGCGGTCAAATCGCAGACCTCGCAGCTCCAGCAGGTCAACCAGCAGTTGCTGCGGGCGGAGAAAGCGGCTGCGCTGGGCTATATGGCGGCCGGGGTAGCTAAAGAGATCAATGTGCCGATTAATTCCATTTTGCAGAATTTGCGCGAGGTTAGCCAGCAAAATCTGGACCCCAAAGAACAGCTTCGGCTTGTAACCAGGGCCGAGCAAGAGGCGTTGCGCTGTCAGGAAATCATTCAAAATCTGCTCGATTTTTCGGGCCAGCGCAATTACCGGCCCAAACAAACCAATCTTAATGACGTGGTCGAACGGGCCTGGTCGAAATACAGCCAGGAAAATAACCTGAACCCCAATGTAAAATTTATGCGTGGATTTGACCCCCATTTACCCCACGTTATGGTTGACCCGCAGCAGATGGAGCAAGCTCTCTTCTATTTGATTCGCCGGGCCTACGAAGCCATGCCTCAAGGCGGGGCGTTACGCATCATTAGCCGCACTGTTGGTTCCCAGGTTCAACTTATTGTGAGTGATACGGGCCAGGGCATTGCCCCCGAAGATATGCGCCATATTTTTGACCCCTTTTACGAGAGCAATCACCACACCTACGGCCTTGACCTCTCCATCACCTATGCCGTCATTGGCCGGCACAGCGGCCAGATTGAGGTGGAGAGCGAGCCGGATCAAGGGACAACCTTTACCATTCATTTGCCTCGCCAGGCCCAGAGTTGAAGAGCTGGGGCTGGGGTCGGGCGTCAGGGGTCAGAGTAAATGAGTATTCAATCTGACTTCAAAGTTTATGTGGTGGGGCATGAGTGGGCGCTGGATTTATTGAACCGGCAGCAGGCCGCCGGACGTGTGCCCCAGGCGCTGCTGTTGACCGGCCCACCCAATGTGGGCAAAAGCACGGTCGCCCGTTTTTGGGCGCAGCAGCTCAACTGCCAGCAAACGCCTGCCCCTTGTGGTCAATGCCCATCCTGTCGCAAAATTATCAGCGGCAACCACCCCGATGTGCGCATTTTTGACAGCGACGACCAGGCCCTCAAAATTGATGATATTCGCAATTTGCAGCGCGAACTGTCGTTATCGCCCAATGAAGGCCGTTACCGGGTGGTGGTGCTGGCTAACTTTGAACGGGCCACCCTCAGCGCGGCTAATGCTTTGCTCAAAACCCTGGAAGAGCCGGCCTCCCAGGCCATTTTAGTGCTGACCGCCACCGATCCGGGGGCGCTGCTGCCAACCATTGTTTCGCGCTGCCAGATGTTGGCCCTGCGGCTCCTTCCTCACGGGTTGGTCGTTGAAGCTCTGCGAGAACATTGGCGGGCCGAACCGGAGCAGGCCGAACTGCTGGCCCAGTTAGCGGCTGGTCGCCTGGGTTGGACAGTAAAAGCCTTGCATGATACTGAGTTGCTGAGCCGGCGCGAGCAGCATTTGCAGGAATTGATCTCGCTGCTACAGGCCGGCCGGGCCGAGCGGTTGGCCTACGCCCACCAACTCAGCCGCGATGGGGCCATGCTCAGAGAAGTGTTGACCCTGTGGCTAACCATCTGGCGTGACCTGCTCTTGTTGCAAAGTGGCGCGGCTCAAACTAAAATAATGAATCTGAATTGGCAAGAGCGGTTGCAGCAGTTAGCCGGTCACAGCAGTCTGGCCGAAGCCAGCCAGATGGTTGCCCGGCTGCGCACAGCCCTGATTAACCTGGAGCGGAATGTCAACCCCAGGTTGAGTTTGGAAGTTTTGTTGTTAAAATTACCAAAGCTGCGTGAGGTGTGAGGCGAAGAGGCGAGGACGCGAAAAGCAGAGGATAGAAGATAGAGGGTGATATATCTATCTCTATCCTCTATCTACCATCTACTATCTTCAATCTTCGCCTCACGCCTCCTCGCCTCATCATTGCTTCCACCTCACGTTTTATGATATAGAGGAATAACAATGCCCCTTGTTGTTGGTGTTAGATTTAAACCTGTGACTAAAGTCTATTATTTTGACCCGGCCCCTTTTGAGCACTTAAAGCTGGAAGATCGAGTCATTGTTGAAACTTCGCGTGGCATCGAACTGGGTACGGTAGCTATGGCCCCCCGCGAAGTCCCCAAGAGCGAAATCAAGAGTAAACTCAAACGAGTCATCCGCCCGGCCACGCCGGTAGATTTGCTCCAGGCTGAACAGTATAAGGCCCAAGAACCGGCTGCCCTGGACAAGTGCAACCAACTGGTCGCCGAAATCAATATTCCGATCAAAGTATTGGACGCGGAGTACAGCTTCGATGGCAGCCGGTTGCTCTTTTCTTTTGTCTCGGAGCAGCGGGTAGATTTTCGTGACCTGGTCAAAGAACTGGCCCGCTCGCTGCGGACGCGCATCGAGATGAAGCAGGTTGGCGCGCGCGATGAAACCAAGATTTTGGATGGCTATGGCCGCTGCGGGCGGCGGTTGTGCTGCTCTAGCTGGCTGACCGATTTCCATCCGGTTTCCATTCGTATGGCTAAATTACAGGGTTTGCCCCTGGCCCCCGCCGAAATATCGGGGTTATGCGGGCGTTTGTTGTGCTGCCTGGCTTATGAAGATGAGATGTACGCCGAAATGAAAAAAGAGCTGCCCAAAGTCGGCAGCCAGGTCAAAACGGCGCAAGGCGGCTTGGCCATCATTCGTGGGCTGAACATTATCAAACAGGCGGTGCTGTTAGAACTGGAAGGCAGCGATACCTATGTTGAGGTCAAAGCCGAAGAAGTTCAGGTAATCCACGGCGACTCAAAGCCCAAAGGCAAAAATGAGCGCAGCAGCGAGCCGCCACAGCCGCGCCCCAATACAACGAATGAGCAAAACGGCGAAGTGCTGGCAGAATAGTAGTTATCAGTAACCAGTAATCAGTAGTCAGTAATCAGTAGTCAGTAACAGGAGTTACGCGGTGGGCCTGAGCATGTCATTTCGACCGAAGGGAGAAATCCTTACTGGCTTGTCTGGCAAGCGGAGTTTTGAGGGATTTCTCGCTCCTTCGTCGCTCGAAATGACATGACCGCGTAACTTCTGTCAGTAACCAGTTGTTAGTCAAACTGATGACTGACCACTGGTTACTGATCACTGTATTCTGGGAGGCTGTTAAATGAGCGTATCTCGTTTGCCTGGCTGGGTTTCCCCTGTTTTAATCATCGCTGGCGTTGGTTTGCTGCTCTTTGGCGGTCTTTCGCTCTTTACCTCTCAACCGGCCAATTCCACTCTGAACACACCGGCGGTTCCAAGCCCAACCGCAACGCTTTCGGTTGCCCTGGCTCCCACGCCTCTCCCTTCAGCGACTATAGCAGCGCCCACCCCGACGACTGTAGCCACTTCTCCTTTACCCACCCCTACCTCGCCCCCCCCAACCTCAACCTTGATTGCAACTTCCTCCTCAGCCTTAGCCTCAGCCTTAACCTTTAACGGCGACTTAGCCTATCAACAACTCCTGGCCCAGACCGCCATCGGCCCTCGCCCGACCGGCAGCGAGGCCGGCTGGGCCACCGGGGATTACATCATGGCCGAACTGGAAAAAATGGGCTGGCAGGTAGAAACTGAGGAGTTTCTGTTCAAAGGCGTCAAAGGGCGCAATGTTGTCGGCCGGCTGGGCAGTGGACCGATTATCATCCTGGGGGCGCATTACGATACTCGCCCGGCTGCCGACCAGGACCCCGACCCGGCCAAACGCGGCGAATGGATCGAAGGGGCCAATGATGGGGCCAGCGGAGTGGCGGTGCTGCTGGAATTGGCCCGCACCCTGGAAGCCGGCAAGTTGCAGCATGAAGTCTGGCTGGCCTTTTTTGACGCCGAGGATCGTGGCCGGCTCGATGGGTGGCCCTTTTCCGTTGGCGCGCGCCAGATGGCCGAAAATTTGACCGTCGCCCCTGAAGGAGTGATCGTGGTAGATATGATTGGCGACGCCGATCAGAATATTTACCTGGAGCAGAACTCCACCCCGGCCCTGCGCGAAGAAATCTGGGCCGTCGCCGGTGAGTTAGGCTACGGCGCCCACATCATCCCCGAACTCCGCCACACCATTATTGACGACCATATCCCCTTTTTAGAGCGCGGCATCCCCGCCATAGATATGATTGACTTTGATTATCCCTACTGGCACACCGTCGCCGATACCGCCGACAAAGTCGCCCCCGCCAGCCTGGAGCGGGTCGGGCGCACACTGGAAGTCTGGCTGGAAGAGAAGCAGTAGAACCGAAATCAATCTGACTGTTCACTGATTACTAATAACAGATAATCTATTTTGAAGGGGCTAAGCATTGGCTGTTTTGCAAACAGTTATGTTATTTGTATTGGCCGGACTGGCCGAAATTGGGGGAGGCTGGCTGGTGTGGCAATGGCTGCGCACCGGCTGGGGTCTACAGTGGGGCTTGATAGGTGGAGCCGTATTGTTTCTGTATGGTGTTCTGCCGACGCTGCAAGCAGAACCGGCCTTTGGCCGGGTTTATGCGGCTTACGGCGGTATCTTTGTAATTCTTTCTATTCTGTGGGGATATTGGGTAGACGGCTGGCGACCCGACCGTTTTGATTTGATCGGCGCGGGCATCGCCCTGGTAGGCGTTGTCGTGATCGTTTGGGGACGGAACTGGTTCTAACGCTGTAATCTATAGGTCAGGATGTATTTGCCGTCGGGCGAGAACCTGATCGTATGGATGGTTTCGCCATGACCGAGCAGCATACGGGAGTCAGCGGTGGCCTGGAGGTCCCACAAACGCGCCGATCTGTTCCAGGATTTGGTTGGTCGTAGGCAGGGAGAGCGGCCCGTTTTGGAGGGCGTGAGTCAAACTGCCGCCGCGCAGCAGACGCATAACCAGGTAGGCCACGCCCGGTTCGCGCCAATAATCATACAAGGGGACAATATGGGGGTGTTCCAGCCGGGCCACCAGTTGAGCCTCGGCTTCAAAACGGCGGATAAAATCGGGGTGGTTGGCGTATTGGGGCAGGATAATTTTGATGGCAACTTCGCGCTCGACCAGGGGTTGGACGGCCCGGTAGACCACACCGTAACCGCCCGCGCCCAGCCGCTCGCCCAGAGCGTAGCCGCGAATGGCCCGCCCGCTGAGGTCTTCCAGGCCAATTTCTTCAAGTAAAACAGGCGGGGTTGGCAGAGGGGAGGGGGAAGGTTCGGCGGCTGAGGCGGTGCGGGCCAGGCGAATGAACGTGGCCCGCTCCTCCAGGGGGATGCCGAGGGCCATGGCCAATCGCTCGGCAATTTGCTGCGAAGGGCGCAGCGTCCCGGCTTCAATCCGGCGAATGGTGATGACGGCGCAGCCCACACGCCGGCCCAACTCCGCCTGAGTCAGGTCGCGCAGACGGCGGTGTTCGCGGACAATGCTCCCGAAGGAAGGCTCCTGATTCATAGTTCCCCCCTAACCATTTACGATTTACGATTTACGATTTGTGATTTACGATTGTCTGGCTCACCTGTAGGAGAAGTGTCATAAATTCTGGCTGCGAAATCTAAAATCCATTATAAGCACATTTTCTCTTGGCTGACAAGGGGTTTAGGGTAGTGGTATCATTTTTTGTATCACTTTGGGGTGGCGCTTAAAATATAACCTTATGAAGCCAAACCACGAAAAATTTAATCTAGCAGCAATTAGACAGATAATTGCCCAAAACCCCCGCCTCTCGGCGTTAGACCTACAGGCCAAAATCGCTGCGCCGGAGGTGGAGATTATGATCGCTATGTCCGATGCGGCTGTGGAAATCCCCCTCACTGATTTGGAGGCAGTGCTGGAAAATATAAGGAGTTGGGGCGAGGTGATGTCCCTGATTCGCAACCGCGATGCCGTGTGCGAGCTAAAGTTTCCGGCGGCCACCCTCTACCGCACCAATGACTGGCTCAACTCGATTGACCTGGCCTATAACCTGCATATCCGCATTGCCAATACCCGGCGCATCCTGTTATTAGTCAAAGCCAATCACAAACGCGACGGTCAAACCGCCTCGCTCAACTTTGCCAACGCCGCCGGGCACGTTTTCTGGCGGGTGTATGCCCAATCAGAAATGGCGCAGGAGCAATTCAAGGGACTGATGGAACATTACGGAAAAGAAGGAGGGTTGGAAGGCTGGAAGGCTGGAATTTAACCAAGTTTCCAACCCTCCAACCTTCCAGCCCTCCAGTTTTCACTCCCCCGCAATCGCCTTGACCAGCTCCCGGCAGAAGGCCGGAATATCCTCCACCACCCGGCCCCAGACAATGTTGCCGTCGCGGAAAGCGGCCTCGTCTACCCAGGTGGCCCCGGCGTTGACCAAATCATCCTTGATGCCCAGGCTGCCGGTAGCGCGATGTCCTTTGACAATCCCCGCCGAGATACCAACCAGCCCGGCGTGGCAAATCAGGCCAACAATTTTATCCTGCTCGTAAGCCTGCTTAACCAGGCCGGTCACCGCCGGATAACGGCGCAGCTTGTCGGGGGCCCAGCCGCCGGGAACGACGACTGCCTCAAAATCATTGGCGCTGACCGAACTGGCGGCGACTTCGCTGGTGGCGGTGAGGGCGTTTTTGCCGCGCACCGTTTTGTCCGCCGCTGTGCCGATGATGGTTACGACCGCCCCTTCTTCACGCAGGCGCATCACCGTCACCCAAAATTCCAAATCCTCAAAACCTTCTTCGACAAAGAAAGCGATGCGTTTACCTTTGAGTTTCATGAGAATTTCTCCTTTTTATTTATTGACCGAGGACCGGAGACCGGGGCTTTGAAATCTGCCGGTCTCCGGTCCTTGGTCTCCCGTCCCTCTAATATCATTCTAGCACGAATCTAGCAAAATTCTAACAATTATTGGATATGATAGTCCCAATGAAATGATGAACGATTACCAGTGAACAGTAATCAGTGAACAGTAATCAGTTTAGCTATTTACTGACTACTGACTACTGATTACTGACTACTATTTTCTCAGGAGGACGATTATTATGGGTAAGATTATAGGCATTGACCTGGGTACAACCAACAGTGTGGTGGCGGTGATGGAAGGCGGCGATCCCGTCGTAATTGCCAATGCCGAAGGCGGTCGAACCACGCCCAGCGTGGTGGCCTTTAACAAGAACCAGGAACGCCTGGTGGGGCAGACGGCCAAACGGCAGGCAGTGACCAACTCCGACAACACCGTTTACTCGGTCAAACGATTGATTGGGCGTAATTACGAAGATACCGAAATCGAGCGCAAGATGCTTTCGTATCACGTCGAGAAGGGGCCGAGCGGGGATGCCCGCGTGCGTCTGCCGGTGATGAACAAGAGCTACACTCCGCAGGAAATCTCGGCGATGGTGCTGCAAAAGCTCAAAACCGATGCCGAAGCCTACTTGGGCGAGAGCGTGACCGACGCCGTGATCACTGTGCCGGCTTACTTTAACGACAGCCAGCGCCAGGCAACCAAAGACGCCGGTAAGATTGCCGGCCTCAATGTGCGCCGTATCATCAACGAGCCGACCGCGGCCGCCCTGGCCTATGGCCTGGACAAGAAGAACAACGAAACCATCCTGGTCTTTGACCTGGGCGGTGGGACCTTTGACGTGAGCGTGCTGGAAGTGGGCGACGGCGTGATTGAAGTCAAGGCGACCAACGGCGACACTCACCTGGGCGGCGATGACTGGGACCAACGCATTGTAGACTGGATTGTGGCCGAGTTCAAGAAAGAGCAGGGCATTGACCTGAGCAAGGATAAGCAGGCCCTGCAGCGCCTCAAAGAGGCCGCCGAAAAGGCCAAGATCGAGCTGTCTGCGGTGATGGAAACCGAAATCAACCTGCCCTTTATTACCGCCGATGCCAGCGGCCCCAAGCACCTGCAACTGAAATTCACCCGCAGCAAATTTGAGCAGATTACCGACGACCTGGTAAAGCGACTCAAAGGGCCGTTCGATCTGGCGCTCAAAGATGCAGGGTTATCGCCGAGCCAGATTGACGAAGTTGTGTTGGTGGGTGGGGCGACCCGCATGCCGATGGTTCAAGAACTGGTCAAGAAGCTGACCGGCGGCAAAGAGCCGCACAAAGGCGTCAACCCGGATGAAGTGGTAGCTGTCGGCGCGGCTATTCAGGGCGGCGTGTTGGCCGGCGATGTCAAGGATGTGCTGCTGCTCGATGTGACCCCGCTGAGCCTGGGGGTTGAAACCCTGGGCGGGGTGATGACCAAGCTGATCGAGCGCAACACGACCATCCCGACCAAGAAGAGCGAAGTCTTCAGCACCGCCGACGACAACCAGACCGCCGTGGACATCCACATCTTGCAGGGCGAGCGCCCCATGGCCGGGGACAATATGACCCTGGGCCGCTTCCGGCTGGAAGGCATCCCGCCCGCGCCGCGTGGCGTGCCGCAGGTGGAAGTCACCTTTGATATTGACGCCAACGGTATTTTGAACGTGAGCGCCAAAGACAAGGCCACCGGCAAGGAGCAGCGGATCACCATTACCGCCAGCACCAACCTGAACAAGAACGACATCGAGCGGATGGTGCAGGAAGCCGAGAAGAACGCCGAGGCTGACCGCGAGCGCAAGGCCCTGATCGAGGCCCGCAACCTGGCCGATAACCTGGTCTACCAGGCTGAAAAG
Source organism: Anaerolineales bacterium (assembly GCA_015075405.1). GTDB lineage: Bacteria > Chloroflexota > Anaerolineae > 4572-78 > J111 > DSQQ01. Next base: position 400,043 of record JABTUK010000001.1, on the reverse strand, counting down.
TCGCTGCGCGAGCTGGGCGATAAGGCCGACGCCGTTATCAAGGCCGAGGTCGAAAGCAAGGTGGCCGACGTGAAGAAAGCTCTGGAAGGCGACGACAAAGGCCGCATCGTCAGCGCCAGCGAAGCTTTGCAGCAGGCGATGATGAAGCTGGGCCAGGCCGCCTACCAGCAGCCGCCGCAGCCCGACGGTGGTTACACCAACGGTCACGGCAGCAACGGTTCCGGCAAGTCCAGCGACGAGAACGTGGTCGAGGGCGAATTTACCGAAGCGTAAGATCTTCGAAAATTTAGGGGTGTAGATTTAATCTACACCCCTTTTTTTTACCACTAGCGGGGCATCGGCTCAAGGGCAGGGATGAGGCCAAGCTGTTGATACATCCCCAAATCATCCCGGCCGGCCCAGTGTTCGACAAATCTGCCGTCAACAATCCGATCAATCACAATCGCTGTCACTGTGATCCGCTTGTTCGTCGGTGGAATCCCCATCAACTCGCCCTGGTGCGTCCCCCGTGCTGTCCAGCGAGTCACCACCCGGTCTCCTTCTGCCAGCATGTCATCAATGGTGAAATGCAGATCGGGCGAGGCCTTGCGAAAGGTAGCAATGAGTTGTTTAAGTCCTTCGGGACCTGCCATCTGTCCGGCGTTCGGACTGTGATTGATGTAATCGGGCGCAAACAACTCATCTATCAGGGCAAGGTTGCCCTTGTTCCAAACCTCCTCGATGTATCGGCGGGCCATCGCCTTCAATTCGTCAGCGGCCATATGGTTCCTCCTATACAAGAATAGTAATTTGCTGTATAATATCACTCTGTCTTCCCTGCTCGCATCACGGAAATCAGTGATCTTTGGGGAATGGTTGTGATCTTTCGCCGGGAGGTGCGTTGATGCCCCGACTTTCACGGGTACAAGAACTCGCCCGACAGCAGATTGCCCACCTTGCCGATAGGAGGTTATCGTCCCGGCAATTGGGAGAGCGGCTGATAGCCGCGATTGAACTGGCGGTCTGGTCTGATGGGGCGCAGTTATGCGCGGTAGATCCAAGCACTCTCTTGTTTAATCGTCTGCTGGCGGTCAGCGCCAACATGCGACCTCATACGCATTGGTATTTGCGAACCATGTACCTGAACGAACCCCGCGCAGACTTCACCCACCCCAGCCTGATGCGGGCTGGCCTCACCGCCGTCGCCCTCCACGACCGGCCCGAAACATCGTGGGGGCTACCCAGGTATCTCGCCAGCCAGTTATCGGCCCTCGAATATTACCGGGCATTTCATGAATTTACGGGAGCAAGGGGAGGTATCTTGCGGGCCTTTTTTCCCGCGGAAGGCCGCTGGATCGCGGCGCTTGATCTGGCCCGCTTCGACCCCGGCAAGCCATTTCGACCCACCGATGTGGCTTTCCTCCGTCTGGTTGCCCCCCTGGTTGGGCGAATTTTATGGGCTGCCTTTGATCATGAACGTGCCCTGGGCAGTGCAAACACTGCTACCTCGGAGTTGTGCGGTGTTTTAATGCTGGCGCCGAATGGGCAGGTCCAGTCGTCTACTCCAGCGGCAGAAACTTGGCTCAAGGTACTCTGGGAAGCCGAGGTGGCCCCAAAACACCCCCTGCCGACCGTGGTCTGGGCGGCAATCGCCGGACTGCGTGCCTCTGAACCACAAAGCGCACCGGCAAGGATCTATGTGCCGACACCTAAAGGCCAGTTACGAGTCGAAGCATCGCTGGCGGGCGCTGATGGGACAATCGCAGTGGTGCTGGTACCGCCCTGGCAGCCGGTCCCCCCGGCAATACCGCCACATTGGAACCTCACTCCCCAAGAAGGGCAGGTTGTCGAACAGGTCGTGCGGGGATTGAATAACCGGCAAATCGCCCGGACTTTGGTTGTCACCGAACACACCATCGAGTCTCACCTCAGGCATGTGTATGAGAAGCTCAACGTGCATAGCCGCAGCCAGCTTCTCGTCCGGTATTTCGCCCAGGTATTCAATCCAGATTCGTTTTGATCAGTGTCATGAGGGATGAATAACGATCAATGAACTTTTTTATTCCCTCAAAACTCGCTGACTTGATAATAGCCATTGTTCAACAAAATCACCCCGCCCTCGCCTTCGCTCTCCTGCCACACCGTACCGCCGGCAAACTCTTGAATCACCGCCGTAAAACCCTGCTCCTCTGCTGTCGCCCAGCCGAGGGTCTCGCGCAGGCCGGGCCGCTCGCGCCAGACTTTGCCAAAGCCGCGCACCGGCTGGTACAAGCCAGCCGGTGGCGCTAAGGCCGGGTCTTCCGAAGGGTCCACCCCCTCGCGCCAAGTATCGCCGGTAAAGAACCAGGTTTGATCGGGCCGCAGCCCGTAAATTACGTTGACATCCTCCCGCCACAACATCAGCCCGTTTTCAAACGGCTGCTGCGCCGCGGCCACGATGATCGCCTCAGTGCGCGGACAGCCTAAGGCGGCGCTGCCTGAATTATCCAGGGCGATGGTCAGCGTGGTGGTGATGGGCACCGGGCAGGGGGTGGCGGTGGGAGGAGGCGAGGTGGCGGGAGGCGGTGTGTCGGTTGGCGGGTTGGCGACAGGTACATCGGTTGGCGTGGCGGTGGCCGGAACGGGCGTGGACGAGGGTGACAGAGTCGGGGTTGCGGTCGCTGTAGGGGGCGCTGTGGGCGAAAGAGTAAGGGTGGGCGAGGCGGTGGGCGGAACTGTCGCCGTAAAAGTTGGCAGGGGGGTGGCCCAGGGGGTGGATGTAGCCCGCGGCGTGCCGGAGTTGGTCAACGTGACTGAGGTGAAACTGAGCGAGATAAATACACCGAGCAGCACCAAAACCAGAACAATCAGGGCAGGCCAGAGCCAGCGGAGGCGGGATTGTTTTGTTTTGCTGGAGGCCGGCATTGGTGTCGTTTGGTCGCTCAAGCGGGTCAGGGCCTGGGCCATCGCTGCGCCGCTCAGAAAACGTTGGGCCGGGTCTTTGGCCAGCGCCCTTAAAATAATCGCTTCCAGCCCCGGCGAGACTCTGACCATCGTGGACGGAGCCGGCGGCAGGTCGTACACGTGGGCGTGGAGCACCTGGGGGGTGTTGCCGCGGAAAGGGGTGCGGCCGGTGACCATCTGGTACAGCACCACGCCCAGGCTGTAAAGATCGGCCCGCCCATCCACCGCCTGGCCGTTGGCCTGCTCCGGGGCCATGTAGGCCGGCGTGCCGACGGTGTGGCCGGTGCGGGTCAGGGCCAGGTCGTCGAGGGCCAGGGCCACCCCGAAGTCGGTCAGCAGCGCCCGACCATCCGCGGCCAGCAAAATATTGGATGGCTTGATGTCGCGGTGGACCACGCCCTGCCGGTGAGCATAATCCAACGCATCGGCCATTTGCCAGGCGATGTCGGTAGCGGTCGCTTCGTCCAGCGAGCCGGCGCGGGCCAGCCGGTCGGCCAGCGACTCGCCTTCAATCAGGGCCATGGCCATAAAAGTTCGGCCCCCGTCATGCCCTGCCTCTAACACGTGGACAATAGCCGGGTGGCGCAGCCGCATGGCCGTGCGGGCTTCGCGCTCAAAGCGGGCCTGCATTTCCTTGCCTGCGCCCGGCGGCGGAAAAAGCACCTTGAGCGCCACCGCCTCACCCTGGCTGTGGCGGGCGCGATAAACCACGGCCATCCCCCCACTGCCCAAAATCGCTTCAATGATGTAGGGGCCAATCCGCTGGCCCAGCAATTCTTCTGCAATCACGGCTTGTCTACAAGGGTATGTTGTGTATCATGAATAGGTGTCAGGTGTCAAGTGTCAGGTGTCAAGTGTCGGGTGTCAAGTGTCGGGTGTCAAGTGTCGGGTGTCAAGTGTCAGGTGTCAAGTGTCAGGTGTCAAGTGTCGGGTGTCAAGTGTCGGGTGTCAAGTGTCGGGTGTCAAGTGTCGGGTGTCAAGTGTCGGGTGTCAAGTGTCGGGTGTCAAGTGTCGGGTGTCAAGTGTCGGGTGTCAAGTGTCAAGTGTCGGGTGTCAAGTGTCGGGTGTCAAGTGTCGGGTGTCAAGTGTCGGGTGTCAAGTGTCGGGTGTCAAGTGTCGGGTGTCAAGTGTCAGGTGTCAAGTGTCGGGTGTCAAGTGTCAGGTGTCAAGTGTCGGGTGTCAAGTGTCGGGTGTCAGGTAATAGATTCACGTATCAGGCATCACGTAATCTGATTACTGACTACTGACATCTGGCTACTCTCCCTTATAATAACACAGAATCAGGATTTTGAGCATGAGTCATAACGTTGCCAGGCTGGTGGTGCGTGAGGGGTTGGGGCGGGTGGGCCAGGAAATTTTGCTGGTGGATGATGTGACCACCCTGGGCCGGGCGGCAAGCTGCCAGGTGGTGATTGACAACGATTTTGCCAGCCGCCGCCACGCCCAGATTGTCCGGCGGGAAGATGTCTACTGGCTGCGCGATTTGGACAGCAAAAATGGCACGCTGCTGGACAACGAGCGGGTAACCGCCGAAACGCCCCTGGCCGATGGCGCAGAAATTCGTATCGGGTCGGTCGCGCTCCGCTTTGTTGACCCGGCGGCTACCCGCACTCAGCCCAACCTGGCCGCCTCGCTGGCCCGGCTGCGGGTGGATGCCAGCGCCCGCCAGGTCTGGCTGCACAGCCAGCTTTTAACGCCGCCGTTAACCACCAAGCAGTTTGATTTGCTGCTCTATCTCTATCAGCGAACCGGCGAGGCGGTCAGCAAGGATGAACTGGCTGCCGCCGTCTGGCCGGAAGACCAGAGCGAGGCCGTGTATGATTACCAGATTGATAAAATGGTCAGCCGGGTCCGCGAGCGTATCGGTAAAGAATGGATCGAGACGGTCTGGGGCTTTGGCTACAGATTAAGGAGTAAGTAGTAGGTAGTAGGGAGTAGGGGAGAAGACAGAAGATGGTAGATAGAAGCTTGAAGCAGACTCATTAGATCCGATTTCCGAGGACGCGAAGCGGGCACGCCCACGTGCCGACTGCGAAGCGCGCTGCCCGTGGGCGTACTGTCTCCTCAAATTTGGATCCATTAAGACTACCCTCCATACTTCAAACCACCCCCCTTACTCCCTACCCCTACTCCCTACCCCTACCCCCTACTACCTACTACCTACTACCTACTACCTACTATCTACTACTTTTACTACCGGTTTAACAGGAGAAACCAATGGAAACCAACCATCACTTTGAAACGTTAGCCATCCACGCCGGCCAACCGCCCGACCCGGCGACCGGGGCGGTGATGACCCTGATTTATCAAACCTCGACCTATGCGCAGAGCGAGGTGGGCGTCTTTAAGGGCTACGAGTATTCGCGCACCGACAACCCCACCCGCACCGCCCTGCAAAGCTGCCTGGCCGCCCTGGAAGGGGCCGACTTTGGCCTGGCCTTTGCTTCGGGCCTGGCGGCGACCGATACGCTGTTCCGGCTGGTCGCCCCGGTGAGCACGTGTTGCTGGGCGACGACGTATACGGCGAACCTATCGCCTGCTGGATAAGATACTGCGCGGCTATGGGCTGTTGTTTGACCCGGTGAATATGGCCGATTTGAGGCCGTAGAAGCCGCGTTGCGCCCGCAAACCCGGCTGGTCTGGCTGGAGACGCCGACCAACCCCATCTCCGCCTGGCCGATATTGCCGCCGTCAGCCAATTGGCTCACGCAGCCGGGGCCAAAGTGGCGGTGGACAACACCTTTGCCACGCCTTTTTTGCAGCAGCCTTTGGCCCTGGGCGCGGATTTTGTGGTCACAGCACCACCAAGTACCTGGGCGGCCATTCCGATGTGGTCGGCGGGGCCATTTTGACCAGCGACGCCGAAGCCTACCAGCGCCTGAAGTTTTTGCAAAACGCCATTGGGGCCGTGCCCGGCCCCATGGACTGCTGGCTGGTGCTGCGCGGAGTCAAGACGCTGGCCCTGCGATGGAACGCCACTGCGCCAACGCCAAACAAATTGCCGCTTTTCTGGTGGAACATCCGGCAGTGGCTCGTGTCCATTACCCCGGCCTGCCCGGCGACCCCGGCCACGCCCTGGCCGCCCGCCAGATGCGCGATTTCGGCGGGATGATTTCCTTTGTCTTGAAGGGGGCGAACCCGCCGCCCGGAAGATGGTCGCCGCCACCCGGATTTTTGCCCTGGCCGAGTCGCTGGGCGGGGTCGAGTCGCTCATCGAGCATCCCGCCGCCATGACCCACGCCTCCGTCGCCGATTCCCCTGGCCGTAGACCCCGGCCTGGTGCGGCTCTCAGTGGGGGTGGAGCATGTCGAGGATTTGTTGGCCGATTTGGAGCAAGCGCTGAATCAGTAGACGGTAGACAGTAGACAGTAGACGGGGTAAAAATCCCCTGTCTACCGTCTACCGTATACTGTCTACCTGACTCTGCCCGTCAAGAAATCCAGCAAATCAATCTTGGTAATAATGCCCACCGGCTGCTCGGCTTCGACCACGAGCGCCACCTGGTGGGTCGAAAAGACGCTGAGCAGGGCTTCCAGCGAGGTGTCGGGTGGAATGGTGGTCACTTAGGGGCATGATGGGTTCGATGGTTTCGCCGGCCTCGTGGGTGTGGCCGGCGCTGAGCATGTGGTTGAGCAGTTCCACCTCGGTCACAATGCCGACCAAATGACCATCGGCTACCACCGGCACTGCGAGATGTTGTGCTCCTTCATCATCGCAATCACGTCGAGCTGGCGATCGCTGGGCTGGGCGGTATAGAGAACCGGGCTGGGTTTGGCCGCCAGCACATCGGCGGCGCGGACTTCCACCCAGGCCGACTCCAGAAAACGGTTCTCGCGCATCCAGTCGTCGTTGAAAACCTTGCTCAAGTAGCGCGAGCCGGAATCAGGCAAGATGACCACCACCGTCGTCTTGGGGCCGAGATCGTGCTCCTCGATGTAGCGCAGCGCGCCGGCCACCGCCGTCCCCGACGAGCCGCCGCAAAAATCCCCTCTTCCCGCACCAGCCGCCGGGTCATCAGAAATGACTCCTTATCGTTGACCTGCACCGTTTCATCTATTACCGACAGGTCGAGCGTTGAGGGTAGAAAATCCTCGCCAATGCCCTCCACTTTGTACCCCTGGGCCGGGACAGTCTGCCCGGTTTGAAACAGGTCGTGCAGAATCGAGCCAATCGGGTCTACCCCCACAATTTTAACCGCCGGGTTCTGCTTTTTGAGGTAGCGGCCCTCCGCTGATGGTCCCGCCTGTGCCCATCCCGGCCACAAAGACATCAATCCGCCCGCCGGTCTGCTGCCATAACTCCGGCCCGGTCAATTGGTAGTGGCTCTGCGGGTTGACCGGGTTGTGGTACTGGTTGGCCAGGATGGCGTTGGGCGTTTCGGCCACCAGGCGGTTGGCTACGGAGTAGTAGCTGCGTGGGTCTTCCGGTTCGACGGCGGTGGGGGTGATGACCACCCGCGCCCCAAAGGCCCGCAGCAGGCGAATTTTCTCATCGCTCATTTTGTCGGGCATGACAAAGATGCACTTGTAACCTTTGATGGCGGCGGCAATCGCCAACCCGACCCCGGTATTGCCGCTGGTCGCCTCGACGATAACCCCGCCCGGTTTGAGCCGGCCTGACTGCTCGGCCTCGGCGATGATGGCCGGGCCAATCCGGTCTTTGACCGATCCTCCCGGATTGAAAAACTCAACCCAGCCAATACGGTTGGCTGCACCCCGCGCGTGACCCGGTTCAGCCGCACCAGCGGCGTCCAGCCAATGGTGGTTAGGATGGTATCGTGAATGTCTGTTGTGCGGGTCGGGACAGTTTCGGTCAGGCTTGACTCGTCCATGATGGGTTCTCCTTGGGGTAAACAATTCAAGCGGTTACAATGTAGCCGCCCAGTCCTCGATCTGCAAGTTATCTACCCGGCTAAACTCACGGGTATTGTGTGGTGACTAACGTGACATTATGAGCTATAGCTATGGCAGCAATGATTAAATCGTTAGGACCAATAGGAGTCCCTTGAACAGCCAAACGAGCGCGAATGCGACCATAGACTTCTGTAGCTTGATCGTTGAAAGGTAAACTGGCAAATTGGGAGAGAAAAGTGTGCTAGCAGATCCAGGTTACTTCTTCGTTGCGTACTTTTATAAGCGCCGTAGTAAAGCTCAGCTTTCACAATTTGACACAAAAACCTCATCAGGTTTTGTCATCGCCAATCGAGCTGTTACAGGTGAGCTGCGATCATTAAGATAAGAGATACAAGCGTTCGTATCTAGCAGATAACTCACAAGAGTTCATCCCTGATTTCATAATCTCCCTGCGCCTCGCGGATAAGTGGTTCTCCTTGCCATGCCCCCGCTGTCTCCTCAAAAAAACCGGGAGGCCAGCCCAACTCCTCAGGAGTGGCTGGCGATGATACCAGCAATGGCTGAACAACCACCAGTACCTCCAAATCAGCGTCGGTTAAACCCAACGGGATTTCCAATTTCAAAATACCATCCGAACCACATGATGGATTGCAGTTTGATGCTTTGCATAATTTACCTCCCAATCTGTAATTAGCCTCAGTGTTTATGGTACGGAGAATACATAGCTTTGTCAAGAGAAACTCTCTTGGTCAGAAATTGGTCAGATTTAGGTCCAACATGGCGGGGTGGAGTGAGGTACAGTGAGAGTAAATATCCGGTTTTAAATTATTAAACGCTACCTAAACAGGAGGTCACATGATGAAACCGATCAAATTCCAAACAACCTTCAAGCTGGCCCTGGCCAGCGCCGCTGCTGCGCTGATTGCCGGGTGTGGGGCAGACCCGCAGGTGATTGTGGTCACAGCCACTCCGGCGGCGACGCCGCTGGTGATTACGGCTACCCCCGCGCCGACGGCTGTCGTCGAGTTGGCGGTGAAGCCGCCTCCACCCCTTGTGGCCGAAAGTTACGAGGCGGGGACGCTGCTGCGGGGCAGCGGCCAAACCCTCTTTATGTCACCGCCGAGGAACCCGCCGCCCCTGGCCGATCCCGCTGCGCTGCCGGCCTTGGATTGGACAAACAAACTGTGTTCCAGGTGACGGATGCGATCCTGGCCGCGCTGCCGCAGGCTGACCCCCTGACCCGGCTGAGTTATGACGCCGAAGACAACCTGTATATTGGATTGCCGGGGGCCAGCGCTGGCAGGTCAACGACTGGAAAAAAGTAGTCGAGCGGGCCGATTATGCCGGCATACTGCCCACGCCGCTGGACGACTCGCTGGCTGCCAGCCTGCCGCTGCGGGCCGGGTTTGGCGAGGGGACGCTGCTGCGGGCCGGTGGACGCTCTATTTCTATAGCCAAAATGCCCTGGTCCGGGTGACGGGCGGGCTGAGCGGCGAAACGGCGGTGCTGGATATTCCCGCCGAAGTGGTGGCGGCCTATCCCCAGCGCAGCCAACTGGAGCAGGCCCAGGTCAGGCTCACGGCTGACACGGCCGCGGCCAACGTGCGCCAGGCCCCCGATTTGCAGGCTGAGGTGCTGGGGACTGTCCAAAATTCGGCCCACCTGGTAGCCCTGGGCCGCACCGCCGATGGAAGCTGGCTGCAAATTATCTATCGGGGCCAACCGGGTTGGCTGGCCGCCGATTTAGCTGCCCCTTCGGTCGCTCTGAGCCTGCTGCCGGTGGTCAGCCAGCCCGTAGCAGTGGCGACCGATTTGCCGGAGGCCGAACCGGCGGCGGTGGTGGTCGAACCGACCAGCACACCTCAACCGCAGCCGCTCTTCTGCACCGATGTGCCGATTAGGGGTTTGGTAAGGTTTGGAGCGAGCATAAAGAGGTCAAAGCAACCCTGGGCTGCGCCGACTCCTGGCAGGGCGGCGAGCAGGCCACCCAGGCGGCAGTGCAGCTTTTGAGAACGGTTTGATGGTTTGGTTGCAAGCCGACGGCTACTACGGCAGCGATCCGGTCTATGTGTTCTTTGCCGATGGCTCTTACCAGCGTTTTGGCGATTTGGGGCCGGCTGATCCGCTCAAAGTGGAAGCTGTGCCGGAAGGCTTTTTCACGGTGGGCGATAAGTTTAGCAAGGTTTACTGGGAAGGCACGGGAGCGCAGGTAAAAGAGCGGCTGGGCTACGCCATCGGGCCGGCTAAAGACAGCGCCGGGGCGTTTCAGAACTTTAGCAACGGCCGCATGTTCTGGATGGAGACCCTTGACCGCATCTTTGTGGTCTACGAGTACGGTTATTTTGAAGGCAATACCTACATCAGGTCCGCACCTGGCACAGCTATGAGGATACTTTTAAGTAATCACTCATCCCCTGGCTCTTACTTTCTTTGAGGCTAAGGCTAAGGCTAAAGGCAGGTCAGCCTCAGCCTTAGCCTCGCAACGAGTCCCAGGCCCAATTTGAGGGCCAGCCCGCCCTGTGCGGCGGTGTTCGGCACGTGGGCGTGCCCGCTTCGCGTCCTCGAAAATTGGATCTACAGAGTCTAATTTTGTTGCGTTTTTGTTTAGGTGGGTTGAATTCGAATTTAGCCGTCTTTAGCAAGAGCGGCAAGAAAATAGAGGTAGCGGGGCTTGATTGGTCCGGCTCGACGGTGAAGGCGGCGCTGGCCTGCTCGCTGCCGGAGGTATGGCTATAGACCGCCGTATTTACGATAGTTTCTCCGTACAACCCGCCGGGTGTGGCTGGCGACAAAGGTGAAGGTGAGGGTCTGGCCGGCATTAACCGCCCCGGCCCAGGTAAGCTGGTTGCTGCTCTGGGCCGCCCCAGATGGCCGCTGACCCACTGGGCAAAGGCAACTCCGGCCGGCAGGGTGTCGGTTAAAACAGCGCCGGAGGCTTTACTGTCGCCGCTGTTACTTAATACCTGGCGTATAGGTGATCTGGCCCTGGTAGGAAACCGGGGTGGTGGGGCTAACGGATTTGGCAAGGTGCAGATTGGCATAGTTGAGACGGGTAAAGGTGAAGCTGCCCACCGGCTGGCCGGTAAAAAGGCGCTGTTGGAGAGAGAAGCAATGGGGACATTTTTGGGCCATGGGCGGTTGTTGAGGTAAAGCCGCCGTCTTGCTCAGTGCCGGCATCGTAGGGTAAAGCAGACCGTTTTGCTGTCTACCCAGTCGCCCTGCGCGTCGAGCAGCGACAGCCCTGATACGCCGGTGAACCAATCGGGGTGGGGCAATCATCGTCACCAGGGTAACTAGGGGAAATCTTTGGTCACCTGACCGTATTGAAGGTGTCAGTCCCAGGCGAGTCAATGCCGGTGGGTCTCGATAGTACACTTTAAGGCGTCGCCGCTGGCGATGTCGGCGTTGATGGCGCTGGCCGGGGTGGCTGTAATTCCCTGTTCGGCCATCATCTCGATGCCGGGCGAAGCCAGTTGGCCCACACCCCAATAGTTCACCTCGGCGTTATGACCCCGCCGATGAGCCGTGAAAAGTGAGGGTCTGCGGGAAAATCAGGGTGGGGATGGGTTTGGTTACTCCGGTGGCGGTAAAGGTGATGCGATAGGTGGCTGGGTTCATCGGCGGCCGCTGCGGTGGGCAGCAGCAGGAATGCCAGGATAACAGCAGCCAGATATTTTTCATAAACTCACCTTTCTGTTTACATCTAACATCAAAGATCATAGAGGCGAGTTATTACAAATCTATTACTCAAATATTACGAGGACTGCGCTCAATATCGTTCTTACGTGTGGGGGAATACGACATTCTAACGCCCAGTACCGACGAATTTTACGGTTCACCCCGCGTGTGGGGAATACGTAGGGGTGTCAGGTGTCAGGTGTCAGGGTTCTGGTTCACCCCCACGTCAGGGCTCAGGTTAGGCAACGCTGTTCACCCCCACGCGTGTGGGGAAGCGGAGGTGTCAGGGTTCTCGGACCCCAAAGAATACCTCAGGTTAGAGGCAACGCTCGGTTCACCCCACGCGTGGGAATACGGTTCGAAAACAGAGGCCCACGTTCACCCCCACGCGTGTGGGGAATACTTTGGGGTATTTTGACTAAGTTAAGATTGTGACGGTTCACCCCCACGCGTGTGGGGAATACGGCTCGACGGTGTGAGGGGGGCGGGGTGAACCTGGTTCACCCCCACGCGTGTGGGGAATACGTATGGCAAGCAGAGAGCTAAAACAAGTCCCAACGGTTCACCCCCACGCGTGTGGGGAATACCAGTCGGTGACACCCCGGCCCGCCGTTGTCACCGGTTCACCCCCACGCGTGTGGGGAATACGGTTCGGAAAAGCCAGAGGCGTCAACATTCCTCGGTTCACCCCCACGCGTGTGGGGAATACGTTGTGAAAGAAAATGTTGACGATAGAATCCGGCGGTTCACCCCCACGCGTGTGGGGAATACGTAGATGTAAATCGTATTTTTTTCGGCGATGGCGGTTCACCCCCACGCGTGTGGGGAATACACCATGAGCCTGGATTTAAATTTTGATGCCATCGGTTCACCCCCACGCGTGTGGGGAATACTCATCGTCCTGTTGCTGGTCCAGGTGGTCGTACTGGTTCACCCCCACGCGTGTGGGGAATACGTCGCTATCCGGCAAAAGTGAATCCATCGCACCGGTTCACCCCCACGCGTGTGGGGAATACACCCCGACGAAGATGTGCCGCAGGCGGTTCGGCGGTTCACCCCCACGCGTGTGGGGAATACTTCCAGGGCCGTTGTTTTGCCAAATGGGTTGCCCGGTTCACCCCCACGCGTGTGGGGAATACCACTTGATCAAAAGTTGGCGCACCCCACAATATGGTTCACCCCCACGCGTGTGGGGAATACATTGAAATTGTGGGCGATGCCCTCAGCCGGCGCGGTTCACCCCCACGCGTGTGGGGAATACATTGAAATTGTGGGCGATGCCCTCAGCCGGCGCGGTTCACCCCCACGCGTGTGGGGAATACGTCCTCAACCGTTATCCTCTAAATCCTGTTGTCGGTTCACCCCCACGCGTGTGGGGAATACTCGAAGCTCACGTCACTCGTGCCACGATACCGCGGTTCACCCCCACGCGTGTGGGGAATACGCCTCTGGCGTAGCCAAAGAAGAAGGCGATGGCGGTTCACCCCCACGCGTGTGGGGAATACGAGGCGCGTCAACGTTGCAAGCGGGTGCGCGTCGGTTCACCCACGCGTGTGGGGAATACTCTTGCCCAAACATTCAACAAAATCGTTCCCTGGTTCACCCCCACGCGTGTGGGGAATACGTACGGTATTTAACCACAGACCCCGATCACCGTCGGTTCACCCCCACGCGTGTGGGGAATACGCGATGATGAAATCGCGGAGAAAATCCAGGGTCGGTTCACCCCCACGCGTGTGGGGAGGCCGGCCTCCTGCGCGTGGCTGCGAGCAAACCGCACGGTTCACCCCCACGCGTGTGGGGAATACGAGTCGGGAGGGAGCGGGCAGAAATCACCCCGGTTCACCCCCACGCGTGTGGGGAATACGGGGTGACAGCCCTGCGGAGGGTGGGCGTGGCCGGTTCACCCCCACGCGTGTGGGAATACTATTCGGCCCGATGTAGTTTCCACTGCCGTTCCAGTTTCACCCCACGCGTGTGGGGAATACTCGTCAATGGACACGCCTAACGTCTGGGCAATCGGTTCACCCCCACGCGTGGGGAATACGGATGGCCGTGCCGGGTCCGAAAATACCGGCTCGGTTCACCCCCACGCGTGTGGGAATACTTAACCGCATATCAGGCGGGCCGGGCAGTGAGTCGGTTCACCCCACGCGTGTGGGGAATACCCACTCCGCTTTACTGCGCCACCTTACGGTCGGTTCACCCCCACGCGTGTGGGGAATACACCCTGGCCGGGTCAAGTAATGCTGAAATCGCCGGTTCACCCCCACGCGTGTGGGGAATACGCACAGCACCAAACCCACACCCTCGGCCCTGCCCGGTTCACCCCCACGCGTGTGGGGAATACGGAGATTGGAGCGGGGTCATTCCTGCCCCTGTCGGTTCACCCCCACGCGTGTGGGGAATACACCGTGCATGGCGTCCTGGTCCTGCCTCAGCCCGGTTCACCCCCACGCGTGGGGAATACGCGTCACCGTTTGGGGGACATACAGCCGGTTCACCCCCACGCGTGTGGGGAATACGGGCAAGGTACGCCCCCCGTGTGTTGGGGTGTTCGGTTCACCCCCACGCGTGTGGGGAATACGCCGCGTTTTCTCGATCCCCTTGGCGAAGTACGCGGTTCACCCCCACGCGTGTGGGGAATACCCAGTAATCAAGCCTATGTTGCTATCCGGCCACGGTTCACCCCCACGCGTGGGGAATACAGCTCCGGCGCAATATTCACCTGCCGGATGGCGGTTCACCCCCACGCGTGGGGAATACTCGATGGGGCTGAGACTGGTATTCGCCTCGACGCGGTTCACCCCCACGCGTGTGGGGAATACTCAGATTTCCGCCGCCCAGTTCGGCCAAATTTCGGTTCACCCCCACGCGTGTGGGGAATACAGGGCGACGATGGCCTGGTAGACCTCGAGGCGCGGTTCACCCCCACGCGTGTGGGGAATACTCGAGTCGGCCAGTTTTGCTAGCCGCTCATATTCGGTTCACCCCCACGCGTGTGGGGAATACCAACGCCATCTCCCCGGCCTGCCGCTCCATCGCGGTTCACCCCCACGCGTGTGGGGAATACTTCTGGCTTATAGGGCGCTTGCACGGCGGTTCACCCCCACGCGTGTGGGGAATACTCAATCATTGGCCAGGCCGGCCATTGTTGGGGCGGAGTTCACCCCCCACGCGTGTGGGGAATACACTGGCCGCCGCCGCCCGCCTCAAAGGTCAACGGTTCACCCCACGCGTGTGGGGAATACTCCGGCTGCGGCTCCAGTCGGCCCTCGATGTCAGTTCACCCACGCGTGGGGAATACGTCCCGAAAATACCTGCTCTTCGTCGTTGCGGTTCACCCCACGCGTGTGGGGAATACGACCAGACCCACTAGGTAGCGCAGGCTACTGCCGGTTCACCCCGCGTGTGGGGAATACGGAAAACGCCGGTGCGAGATGTAAGCGAGCGACGGTTCACCCCACGCGTGTGGGGGGGGCCGAACTGGCGTTCTGGGTATCCCGGCCTTTGCCGGTTCACCCCACGCGTGTAGAATACGCGATGATGAAATCGCGGAGAAAATCCAAGGTCGGTTCACCCCCGCGTGTGGGGAATACGCCGACCGGGGCGGGGTAACGAAGCTATGGATCGGTTCACCCCACGCGTGTGGGGGAATACCCGTGCCGCCGCAGTCGCGGCACGGCATACACGGTTCACCCCACGCGCGTGGGGAATACGAATAACGTCAAGCCCCTCTTTGACCATTAGCGGTTCACCCCCACGCGTGTGGGGAATACGTGGTGTATGACCGCCCCTCAAAAACTTCCTCCGGTTCACCCCCACGCGTGTGGGGAATACGGCCACCACTACCCCCAGGGCCATCAAGGCATCGGTTCACCCCCACGCGTGTGGGGAATACACCTGCGAAGAGGAATGGCTCAGCGTCGCCGACGGTTCACCCCCACGCGTGTGGGGAATACACCGCGGCCAGGCCGCGGTGGTAGCCGGCCAACGGTTCACCCCCACGCGTGTGGGGAATACGCAGTCAGAATAGGGTTTTCCTCTTCTTCTACGGTTCACCCCCACGCGTGTGGGGAATACCGGGTTGTCATCCTCATATTCACGCCCCGTAGCGGTTCACCCCCACGCGTGTGGGGAATACTGGCCGACCGGGCCAATATGTCCTATCCTCAACGGTTCACCCCCACGCGTGTGGGGAATACGGTCAGATACGCCTTCTCCTGGGTGATCCCGAACGGTTCACCCCCACGCGTGTGGGGAATACGTGGTGTATGACCGCCCCTCGAAAAATTCATCCGGTTCACCCCCACGCGTGTGGGGAATACCACAGGAGAAACCTATGCGATGAAGTGGTGCGGTTCACCCCCACGCGTGGGGAATACCCTGGCCGAACTGGGCGGGGCAATCCGCCTCACGGTTCACCCCCACGCGTGTGGGGAATACTTGTGGCGCGGCCGATTGGTGAGGAATTAGAACGGTTCACCCCCACGCGTGGGGAATACGTCCAGCGAAGTCCCCGGCGTAAAGGCCCTCAATCGAATTTCACCCCACGCGTGTGGGGAATACCGGCAGTGGCGCGCCTGGTATGACGCTGGCGACGGTTCACCCCCACGCGTGGGGAATACGCGCTTTGGTTTCTCGATGGCGCTATTTTTCTCCGGTTCACCCCCACGCGTGTGGGGAATACGTTGAGGCCAGGGTCGGGGTGTTGCCCAGTACGGTTCACCCCCGCGTGTGGGGAATACACACCGGCCCGTAGGTGTAGTTTTGATAAATACGGTTCACCCCCACGCGTGTGGGGAATACGCCAGGGCCGTGATCAGGAGCAAGGGCCGCTGCGGTTCACCCCCACGCGTGTGGGGAATACGGGTTCGATGTCGTCCATCAAGTCGGCTTGCTGCGGTTCACCCCCACGCGTGTGGGGAATACGCTCGGCTGTATATTTCGGCCCAACGGCGGCCCGGTTCACCCCCACGCGTGTGGGGAATACGGCTAGGTATTGCGCTGGTATTTGTGGCGGTACGGTTCACCCCCACGCGTGTGGGGAATACGGCTAGGTATTGCGCTGGTATTTGTGGCGGTACGGTTCACCCCCACGCGTGTGGGGAATACTCAGATTTCCGCCGCCCAGTTCGGCCAAATTTCGGTTCACCCCCACGCGTGTGGGGAATACAGGGCGACGATGGCCTGGTAGACCTCGAGGCGCGGTTCACCCCCACGCGTGTGGGGAATACTCAATCATTGGCCGAGCCGGCCATTGTTCGGGGGCGGTTCACCCCCACGCGTGTGGGGAATACACCGCGGCCAGGCCGCGGTGGTAGCCGGCCAACGGTTCACCCCCACGCGTGTGGGGAATACGTCTTGTTATCGGTCAGTATACCGGCCCACGTCGGTTCACCCCCACGCGTGTGGGGAATACGTATTAGACCAGCGCGAAGCCCTCAAGCAACGCGGTTCACCCCCACGCGTGTGGGGAATACTCGCCGGGGCAGTCCGAAATGACGGGCTGCCCCGGTTCACCCCCACGCGTGTGGGGAATACGCCCGGAAAATCGCCAGCCTGTTTTCTGGCGGCGGTTCACCCCCACGCGTGTGGGGAATACAACAGTCCGAAATGGTATTTGGTTGGTTACAGCGGTTCACCCCCACGCGTGTGGGGAATACGCCAACATCGGCAGCTATCTCTCCATCCGGCAACGGTTCACCCCCACGCGTGTGGGGAATACGGCCCGGTCGGCCAATTCGTAAATTGACCAGCCCGGTTCACCCCCACGCGTGTGGGGAATACGCTACCGGCGACATCGCCGCCCAAAACCTGACCGGTTCACCCCCACGCGTGTGGGGAATACGGCTAGGAAAATTTCGCTCATGCCCGGCCCCCCGGTTCACCCCCACGCGTGTGGGGAATACCGATAGCCCCCAAAAGACCCGGTTAGAGCAGGACGGTTCACCCCCACGCGTGTGGGGAATACTCTGGCCTATAGGGCGCTTGCACCCGCTTCAACGGTTCACCCCCACGCGTGTGGGGAATACTTGAGCCTCCCAGTCGAGGAAGAACACCCCAACGGTTCACCCCCACGCGTGTGGGGAATACTCTCGTTCACCGGCCAGTCGGCCCACTTCGCCACTGGTTCACCCCCACGCGTGTGGGGAATACGTTCTGGCCTATAGGGCGCTTGCACCCGCCTCAACGGTTCACCCCCACGCGTGTGGGGAATACGCGCCGTGAATCTTGTCGCGCCCATTCCCGTACGGTTCACCCCCACGCGTGTGGGGAATACTATAAGCGTAGGGTAATCGTAGGGTAAAATGCTGGTTCACCCCCACGCGTGTGGGGAATACTGATTTTTCCCGTCGTAGACCGTGACGGTTTCCGGTTCACCCCCACGCGTGTGGGGAATACTGCCGTAGCACGCTAAAAAACGAAATAGCCACCTGGTTCACCCCCACGCGTGTGGGGAATACGCAGCGCGGAGCAGCAGCGGGTCAGACTGGCCGGTTCACCCCCACGCGTGTGGGGAATACGAACAGCGCGCCGTACACGTCCCGGCCTCGCTGCGGTTCACCCCCACGCGTGTGGGGAATACTCTGTGTTATAGAGGGCCGAATGCCATCAATGACGGTTCACCCCCACGCGTGTGGGGAATACGTGCTACCCCAGGCGAGAATCGAACTCGCCACTGGTTCACCCCCACGCGTGTGGGGAATACGAGGCCCCCGCCGTGAAAGGGTCACGGCAGGGGGGTTCACCCCCACGCGTGTGGGGAATACGCATTGAACGATCCAATTGCCGGGGTGACAGCCGGTTCACCCCCACGCGTGTGGGGAATACAATTGCACCGCTGCCGCGTCCACCGAGCCGAACGGTTCACCCCCACGCGTGTGGGGAATACGGTGTCGCCAGATAACCGGCGCCGCGCCGGACGGTTCACCCCCACGCGTGTGGGGAATACGGTCGCCCCCTTTTTGGTTGAGCCAACCCCTGACGGTTCACCCCCACGCGTGTGGGGAATACGGTGAAGCTGCCCCAGTCGCGGCGGCGGTAGGCCGGTTCACCCCCACGCGTGTGGGGAATACCCCAGGTCGGGCACATAGTCGGGTTCACGGCCAGCGGTTCACCCCCACGCGTGTGGGGAATACGCCGGCCTGAGCCAAGGCCAGGTGGCTCAGGCCCGGTTCACCCCCACGCGTGTGGGGAATACCTCACCCTCGCTCTGCGCCCCTTCAATCGCAGCGGTTCACCCCCACGCGTGTGGGGAACGCGCGCGCGCGCTCTCTGTAGCTCTTTTAGTTCGGTTCACCCCCACGCGTGTGGGGAATACGTCCCCGGCGCTAATCCTGTTGCTTCTGCAACTGGTTCACCCCCACGCGTGTGGGGAATACGGCTTGGGCGTGGGTTGGGGTTTAGGGGCTGGCGGTTCACCCCCACGCGTGTGGGGAATACGTTCTGCTTCGTTGCGCAGGGGAAAGTCTGACTGGTTCACCCCCACGCGTGTGGGGAATACGTGGGCAAACATCCTGACTGGTCTAATGGTGACTGGTTCACCCCCACGCGTGTGGGGAATACTCGGCCTGTTTCTGCTTTTGGCCCGCTGCGCCGGCGGTTCACCCCCACGCGTGTGGGGAATACTATCGCCGCCTGAGTTATAGGGCAGGGCTGCCTGGTTCACCCCCACGCGTGTGGGGAATACGTGGTGGTCCTGCAATTGTGTTATGGAGTGGTCGGTTCACCCCCACGCGTGTGGGGAATACGGCCCTTTGCGCCGAACCGTCGAGGCCCAAAGCGGTTCACCCCCACGCGTGTGGGGAATACTTTTCCGCTGCACTCTCACCTACTCAGGCACACGGTTCACCCCCACGCGTGTGGGGAATACTTTATTATCCGGGTTCTCCGGGGGGGCGGTATCGGTTCACCCCCACGCGTGTGGGGAATACGCGTGATCTAATTGTGCCATTGGCAACACCAGACCGGTTCACCCCCACGCGTGTGGGGAATACTTTGGGCAGTGTTATTTATCGGTGTTGTAATCCGGTTCACCCCCACGCGTGGGGAATACACACAAAGATGCGGGTTGTTTTGGCGGGCAGGCGGTTCACCCCCACGCGTGTGGGGAATACCCGCCGATGGTCAGGTGGTACATCGTTTTTCCGGTTCACCCCACGCGTGTGGGGAATACGACCCACGCAAGGTACTCCAGGCCGCTATTGACGGTTCACCCCACGCGTGTGGGGAATACGCGGAGATGTGGCTTTCACAATCAGCCGTGACCGGTTCACCCCCACGCGTGTGGGGAATACGCTCTCTCGAATGCGACGCGGTTGCCAGGGCGCGGTTCACCCCCACGCGTGTGGGGAATACGTCAAGACTTACCGCCGCCGCGACTGGGGCAGCGGTTCACCCCCACGCGTGTGGGGAATACCCAACCGGCGCATTATTTTAGAAGGCGGCATGCGGTTCACCCCCACGCGTGTGGGGAATACCCCACCTGCCGCCAGTTGCCAAAATAAACGCTCGGTTCACCCCCACGCGTGTGGGGAATACGGGGTGACGGCCTTGCGGAGGGTGGGCGTAGCCGGTTCACCCCCACGCGTGTGGGGAATACTAATCGCGCCGGAGCGCGTTGGCGCTCCTGCCCGGTTCACCCCCACGCGTGTGGGGAATACCAGCCGACGTTGACCACCAGCACGCCATAGATCGGTTCACCCCCACGCGTGTGGGGAATACTCCTGCGGCAGCTCCACCCACGCCTCCCGCCGCGGTTCACCCCCACGCGTGTGGGGAATACGTAGATGTAAATCGTATTTTTTTCGGCGATGGCCGGTTCACCCCCACGCGTGTGGGGAATACAAGCCCTCCCCCTGGCCCAAGCGGTCGGTGATCGGTTCACCCCCACGCGTGTGGGGAATACAATTTCTTGGACACAGAATCTATCCCCACGGCGGTTCACCCCCACGCGTGTGGGGAATACTTGTTAGCTGGACAGTTTTGCACGGCCAGCCGCGGTTCACCCCCACGCGTGTGGGGAATACACCAAACAGTTTTAATGTTACTCGGTGCTTTTCGGTTCACCCCACGCGTGTGGGGAATACTTCCCGCTCGCTGCCGTCGCGCATCTCGATCGGTTCACCCCCACGCGTGGGGGAATACATGATTATAGCATGGTTTTGGTCTCCGAAGGCGGTTCACCCCACGCGTGGGGGAATACTCAGCCTCAGCCTCAGCCTCCACCACCCCCGTTCACCCCACGTGTGGGAATACGAAGTTATAGCCGAATGCCATCAATGACCGGTTCACCCCACGCGTGGGGAATACGGCGTCGTTGAGGTGGCCCTGATTGCCCTCATCGGTTCACCCCACGCGTGTGGGGAATACTTCATACCACTGCCCCTCGACCAGCACCTCATCGGTTCACCCCACGCGTGGGGAATACTGCCCAGCTGCGCCAAGCGCACCGGCGCAGCGGTTCACCCCACGCGTGGGAATACAAACGAGTCGGAACAGAGTAGCCGAGCCGCACCGGTTCACCCCCACGCGTGTGGGGAATACATACCCTCGCCCCACCAGTCTGCGCCGAACCGGTTCACCCCCACGCGTGTGGGGAATACAAAATAGGTTTATAATGTTGTTATAAATACAACGGTTCACCCCCACGCGTGTGGGGAATACGTCCCGAAAAATACCGGCTCCTCATGGCCGCCCGGTTCACCCCCACGCGTGTGGGGAATACTCACATCCGAAAATTAGCCATTGTCCGTTTATCGGTTCACCCCCACGCGTGTGGGGAATACGCAGTAAGGAGTAAGGGGATGAAGGTTAAGGCGCGGTTCACCCCCACGCGTGTGGGGAATACAAAGTCTGGCATCGCCGCCCGCGCCTTCCCGCCGGTTCACCCCCACGCGTGTGGGGAATACTTTCTCCCGACATTTCTCTAATGGCACCGCGGCGGTTCACCCCCACGCGTGTGGGGAATACACGCGGAAGGAGAAAAAGGGAAAAGCGTCAGGCTGGTTCACCCCCACGCGTGTGGGGAATACTCATCCATCCGCTCGGCCCGCCGCTCGGCCTCACGGTTCACCCCCACGCGTGTGGGGAATACGAAACAGCCAGGGCCAGGCCGCGTTCAAGTACCGGTTCACCCCCACGCGTGTGGGGAATACCCAATCCGCCGTCGAGCGCGCCTTGACCTCAACGGTTCACCCCCACGCGTGTGGGGAATACCGTACATACACCCACGGCACCTCCAAGCCCGCCGGTTCACCCCCACGCGTGTGGGGAATACGCTCCCCCTGGGAGACTCCTGCCCTCCTCTCCCCGGTTCACCCCCACGCGTGGGGAATACTTCATCCGCTCCGCCTCGTCGAGCTGCATCTCCGGTTCACCCCCACGCGTGTGGGGAATACGATCAAACCTCATAGCACCAGCAGGCCCTCTTCGGTTCACCCCCACGCGTGTGGGGAATACGGCCTCAGCATTGCACCTATAGCAGCGGTGGCCGGTTCACCCCCACGCGTGTGGGGAATACACCCTGGAAGCGCTCATCAAACCCGGCCACCACGGTTCACCCCCACGCGTGTGGGGAATACGTCGCCTGGCTGCTGATCATGCTGCCCCTGGTCGGTTCACCCCCACGCGTGTGGGGAATACTTCCACAAAAAGCGGCCGGGAATGTTGGGTAACGGTTCACCCCCACGCGTGTGGGGAATACGCGGCGTTCAGTCAGCATAAGGTTCTTGTCTCCGGTTCACCCCCACGCGTGTGGGGAATACTCCACTGCGGACCAGGCGCGCCTCTCCCCCCACGGTTCACCCCCACGCGTGTGGGGAATACCCGCCTGGCCGCCTGGGACATGCGCCTCGATTCCGGTTCACCCCCACGCGTGTGGGGAATACGGCTCAGGGCTGGCAGCGCGGCCCTGAGCCATCGGTTCACCCCCACGCGTGTGGGGAATACTGGCCCATCATCGCTTTGGCGGCCGGCGTGGCCGGTTCACCCCCACGCGTGTGGGGAATACGGTTCAGGCCAGTGTCCCCTACACTATGCCCACGGTTCACCCCCACGCGTGTGGGGAATACGTGGTCAGCGGTTCAACCCCCCTCAATGTGGTCGGTTCACCCCCACGCGTGTGGGGAATACGACCGGCAGGGCTATGAGGTGGTCAACGTCTACGGTTCACCCCCACGCGTGTGGGGAATACTCCCACAAGTGGGATAGGACGATATTCCGCTTCGGTTCACCCCCACGCGTGTGGGGAATACCCTTACTGAGTGGTCACTCACTGGTCTGACCGGTGCTGTTTTTAGCCAATGACCGGGGTTTGGTGATTGTCCAAGAATGAGTTCCCTCAGGTTCCTACGAGTTTTCAGGGAACTGGGGGAACTTGTAGGAACTCAAAACGGGATGTTAATTTTGGACTCTAGCTTAGCCAGGGTCCAATGGGTTCAGGTCGCCCGATTTGGGGGCGGGTTTGGGTTTGGCGGTTTTGTGGCGGATCAGCCATAGTCCTTCAAATTCAACCAGTTCACGGTCGGTGTTGCCCCAACTGCGCATTTCAAAGCGCTGTTCGGTGTTGGTGGACCAGATTTGGATCAGGCCGCCGTCTTTGCGCTGTTTGATGCACTTTTCCCACAGCCGGTCGCGGACCAGGGCCGAGACGTGGCCGACAAAGACGCCGGGTTTGGGTTCGATCAGCCAGCGGGTCAGTTCTCCGCGCAGGGAGGGGGGTACGTTTTCTAGAAACATGACGAGCATTTTTGCCTCCAGTTGTTAGGGGTTAGGGGTTGGGGGTTGGGGGTCAGTCATCAGTAGTCAGTAGCCAGTAGTCAGATAAACTATGTGACCGTTGATTTGACCTCCTCCAACCCTCCATCTTCTATCCTCTACCCTCTATCCTCTATCTTCTATCCTCCATCCTTCCATCTTCCAACCCTCCATCCTCCAGCCCTCCATCTACCATTCTGCCTCCTTCTACCTCGCCGTCGGGTCCCCACCACGCGCCGGGGGCGGCGGGGTCGGTATCGGGGTCGGGGCTGTGGTCGGGGGGGAGGTCGTTTGCGCCCAGCAGTTTGTCAATATCGGGCAGGATGCGGTCGAGCAGGCGTTGGGTTTTGAAGGCTTCGCGGCAGCCCTGGCGGACGCGGCTGTCCAGCTTTTCTGTGCCCAGCGAGACGGCCCAGAAGGCGACCGGGATGGTGATTTCGACTTTGTACAGGTCGGCAATATCGTAGACAAAGGAGAGCTGTTTGCCGGTGTGGACAAAGCCGAGGCCGGGCGAGTAGCCGCCGGCGACGATGGCGGCGTGGCAGAGGCCGTTGAGCAGGCCGTTGGCTTGAGAGAGCGCCCGGTTGATCGGGTCGCTGTTGCCCCAACTGTTGCGGTCGTAGTTGCGCCCGTGCCAGGGGACGCCAAACTCCTGGGAGGCCCAGGCGTAGGCGGTGCGGACGCGGGCGCCTTCCATGCCGCGAATCTGTTCCAGGCTGAGGGAGGGGTCGAGGGTTTCGGTGAAACGGATTTCGTACATGCGGCGGACGACGGCCATGCGTTTGGCCGGGTCGCCGGCCAGTTCGGCCTGGCGGAGTAGGTGGTAGGCTTTGCGGGTTTCGCCGCTGCCCTGGGCGTAGAGGCGCATGCCGTCTTCGCCGGTCCAGAGGAGCAGGCAGCCGTTATCGGCCAATGCTTTGACGGCGGCGTGGGTGACGCTGGCGCCCGGCCCCAATAACAACACCGACAGGCCGGCGGCGGGAACGGGGGTGCGCCCGTCTTTGTCTATAAAGGAGACGGACAGGCGGTCTTGTTCCAGGCGGCCATGTTCCAGGTAAAGATAGCTGAGGCTATCGCGTAATTTGGGTAGTTCTTGTAGGTTGCGCATAGGTTGCTCCTTAAGGTGCGCCGGGGGCTGAAGCCGCCCGGCGGGTTCGATTGGCCGGGTACGCCGGGGGCTGAAGCTGCCCGGCGGGTTGGAAACCGGCTGGTACGCCGGGGGCTGAAGCCGCCCGGCTAGGGTAGGTGGAAGCCGGTTGAAACCGGCTGGTTTATGGACTTTCACTCATCTTCTTCAATTCGTTCATAGATGGCGATGGTGGTATTTTGGTGATGATGCTCCTTTTGATGATGCGCATAGGCAACGATTGTTTCCATCGAGCGGTCGCCAAAGGTTAACGCGCCATAGCCGCTTTGCCAGCGAAAGTTGCCGGCTGCTTGGGGCTGGTGATTGACGTAGTAGGCGCTGGCCCCTTTGAATTGACGAATTGCTTCGGCGACAGCTAACTTGGGTGGGATGGAGGTAGCGATATGAATGTGGTTGTCAATCCCACCGATGGCGTGGACAATACAGCCGATTTCTTTGGCTTTGTTAAGGATAGCGCCGTAAACCTGCCGTTCTACCTCGTCAATGAGCCAGGGTTCGCGTTGATAGGTGGCCCAGATGAGGTGATAGTGGAGGCGATGATAGGGCATAAAAATTCTCCTTCTGACGTTTTAACGTCGGATGTGTGCCGGTGGTATGCCGGGTACGCCGGGGGCTGAAGCCGGCTGGCTGAGATAGGTGCAAGCTGGTTGGTACGCCGGGGGCTGAAGCCGCCCGGCTAGGGTAGGTGGAAGCCGGTTGAAACCGGCTGGTTAGGTAGCTGGCTTGAGCCTGCTTGCACCTGGTTGAGCCGGGCGTTTCAACGCTCGGCGGTTGCCGGTGGTATGCCGGGTACGCCGGGGGTTGAAGCCGGCTGGCTACATCAGGTGTAAGCCGGTTGAAACCGGCTGGTTAGGTAGCTGGCTTGAGCCTGCTTGCACCTGGTTGAGCCGGGCGTTTCAACGCTCGGCGGTTGCCGGTGGTATGCCGGGTGCGCCGGGGGCTGAAGCCGCCCGGCTAGGGTAGGTGTAAGCCGGTTGAAACCGGCTGGTTAGGTAGCTGGCTTGAGCCTGCTTGCACCTGGTTGAGCCGGGCGTTTCAACGCTCGGCGGTTGCCGGTGGTATGCCGGGTACGCCGGGGGCTGAAGCCGCCCGGCTAGGGTAGGTGGAAGCCGGTTGAAACCGGCTGGTAATACAGCTGGCTTGAGCCTGCTTGCACCTGCCTGAGCCTGACGTTTCAACGCTCGGCGGTTGCCGGTGGTATGCCGGGTGCGCCGGGGGCTGAAGCCGCCCGGCTAGGGTAGGTGTAAGCCGGTTGAAACCGGCTGGTTAGGTAGCTGGCTTGAGCCTGCTTGCACCTGGTTGAGCCGGGCGTTTCAACGCTCGGCGGTTGCCGGTGGTATGCCGGGTGCGCCGGGGGCTGAAGCCGGCTGGCTACATCAGGTGTAAGCCGGTTGAAACCGGCTGGTTAGGTAGCTGGCTTGAGCCTGCTTGCACCTGGTTGAGCCGGGCGTTTCAACGCTCGGCGGTTGCCGGTGGTATGCCGGGTGCGCCGGGGGTTGAAGCCGGCTGGCTACATCAGGTGGAAGCCGGTTGAAACCGGCTGGTAATACAGCTGGCTTGAGCCTGCTTGCACCTGCCTGAGCCTGACGTTTCAACGCTCGGCGGTTGCCGGTGGTATGCCGGGTGCGCCGGGGGTTGAAGCCGGCTGGCTACATCAGGTGCAAGCCGGTTGAAACCGGCTGGTTAGGTAGCTGGCTTGAGCCTGCTTGCACCTGGTTGAGCCGGGCGTTTCAACGCTCGGCGGTTGCCGGTGGTATGCCGGGTGCGCCGGGGGCTGAAGCCGCCCGGCTGAGATAGGTGCAAGCCGGTTGAAACCGGCTGGTTAGGTAGCTGGCTTGAGCCTGCTTGCACCTGCCTGAGCCTGACGTTTCAACGCTCGGCGGTTGCCGGTGGTATGCCGGGTGCGCCGGGGGTTGAAGCCGGCTGGCTACATCAGGTGCAAGCCGGTTGAAACCGGCTGGTTAGGTAGCTGGCTTGAGCCTGCTTGCACCTGGTTGAGCCGGGCGTTTCAACGCTCGGCGGTTGCCGGTGGTATGCCGGGTGCGCCGGGGGCTGAAGCCGGCTGGCTGAGATAGGTGCAAGCTGGTTGAAACCGGCTGGTAATACAGCGGGCTTGAGCCTGCTTGCACCTGCCTGAGCCTGACGTTTCAACGTCAGGCGTACCTGGCGGGATTACGCCCGCGCCAGCGACAGCAGGCCGCAGCCAAAAGCCCTGGCTGGGCCAATGCCGGTTTGAATCGCCTGCCACAGCTTATCAGGATCAACGACCTGGAGCAGCCCATCAAACTGGACAGTGTAAAGCGTGATAGGCGGCGCATCTTGCTCCTTCCAGCCCTTATGTTGGGTTGACGTACTGGCGCTGGCCCGCAGCAAATGAAAGCCGTGCTGCTCCCCTTTTTGTTGCAGCCAGGCTAACTGCTTTTCCTCATGAACCAGGGGAACACGGTTGCTGTTGAGTCGCTCTCCCTTCTCATCCCGCCGCACTTTTTTAATGGTAGGATTGGCGCATAGACGAAAACTGAGCACCTGGCCTGCTTGTAAGGCCAGGTCGAAGGGTTTAACGGCAGGATTAGGTAAAAAGTGATAGGGGTCTGCCGGAGCCAGATAGGTAGATTTTAAGTTTGACCAATCAGGCTCAACATGTGATTGCACCAGTAAAATGGCTTCCTCGTCCTGTAGATCAAGCCGGTGCAGCGCTTGAGCTTTCTCTCGTTTGGCCCCATCAGGGAAAGCGCGCATCACGATTTGGTGAACTTTATAAGGGTTGGCGATTTCGCGCCAAACCTGGCGATTATTCGTATTTAGCTGTAACCTCGATAGATACATCATCACTTTCCTCCGGTAAAAGCGGGACAGGAATAGGGTAATTATTATCGGTGTAACGCGGTCCAAAAAGCCGGTAACGGCGCGAAAGCAGTTGGTCACGACGACGGCTACCCCGTAGGTTGTCCGTTTCCAGAACACCTCGCACCGTAGGAGATTGGGGAGGTTTGACCGTTTCGCTCCACTGCCCGGCCTTTAAGGCTGCTTCTAATGAGTCGAAATCTCCAACGCCATCGTAAACAGGGCGACTGGGCAAGCAGGATTTACGTCCCAGGTAGACGGGCCAGACGGGGTTTTGCAAATAATAGGCCATCTGTTCAATTAGGGCTTCATCATCTGTTTGCAGCGCCACCAGAAATGAGGCGTCGCAGAGATAATCGCGCCAGGTAATTTCGGTATGGGGCCGGCCGCTGCTGATTTTGGGTTTGCCCTCCGCCGTGAGCAAAGTGGGGTAAAGGTATCCGCCGCCAACGGTGTGGTAATCGGTGATAAGCTGGCCGGGCGCGTCGCAGCGGACGCCCATGCGTGTTTTTTCGCTCAGGGGCCGGATTTGCTCATCGTGCTTGTAGCCCATGGCGCAAGCAATCAGGCCAATCACGCCCGATTTGGTGGGTTCAAGCGCGGTATCGCGCACGCTCCAGCGGCCTCGTTCGCCCCAGGCTTGCAGCGGCCCTTCCAGCCGCAAGAAGAGGGTGTTAGGCATGGGCCGCCTCCGTGATTTGGCGGGCTGCCCAGGCCTGCAACTTTGGCAGCGAGAGAACATCCTCGGCGGAGTCAAGGGAGATGTCCGGCTCGGTGGTGAAATAAGCCCGCCGGCCGTTCAACTCGTAGGCGCGGCGGAGACGTTGGGCATAATCGTTCAATTTTTGGATAGAATCCTGCATCAGCGAAGCCTGGTGTGACTGAAAAGCCGGTTTCAAGAAGGCGTTGGCATAGCTGACCGGAATGTTTTTGGGGCTGATTTCAACCAGTACAAAATCGGGCAGGTTTTGGGCGGCGGTGCTGTTTTGTTTGCCGCTGGGTTGGGCCAGGGCCGCCGCTTCAATGAGGGCGGTCACTGCTTTCAGCGCGGTTTCGGTCTCACCGCCCAGGTTATCTACCAGCGATTCCCAGTGGATGTTAAAATATTTGTAGTAGGTGGAGCTATTAAACTCCACATCGCCAATCATGCCAGCCCCGGTTTCGCCGGAGATGTCATCCACGGCGGTAAAATAATCAAACTCGCGCACCAGGCGGTGGGTGGAGAGGGCGTGGGCGACTTGCACCGCCGCCTGCACATCCTCAAAGGCAATCGAGGTGGTCATGCGGCCAAACATGCCAATATCTACCGAGCGGGGCGCGGCATGGCCCATGGCGGCTTCAATATCGCCGATAGCCAGTTTGGCAAAGCCTTTGTCGCCCTGCTCCTGGTATAAAGCCCACAATTTTTGGGCTACTTCTTTGGCTTCGGCGGGGGTCAGGTAGACGAGCATGCGGGTTTTTAACTCTTTATCCTCTTCTTCTGACGCGCCGCTGCCCCCTTCGCGTTTACCCATTTCCGGCAAACGCTTGATGATGGCTTGCCGGGCAGTCTCGGGCACGCCCAGCACTTCCAATTCAGTATTGATCAGGCGCGGCAGGCGGTTGGTGCGGTCGGCCAGCAGGCCGTCAGCCTTGAAAGCCTCTTGAAATACCTGAGACCGGCGGATACTGCGTTTGAGGCATTGGCTGGAAACTCGCCCGCGGGGGTGGCCGCCAAAGACGGCGCTTTTGGGGGAACCGGAATCATCTCGATTGAGATTTGAGGGAGCATAGTTTTGTAACATGTGAATTTGAATAAGCATGATATTTCTCCTTATTTGCAGTGTATTTTTATCTGTTTTAGCCCTGAACTGTCATGTTCACTAACTGGTTGAACTCTATCACCAGGCCTGGGGCGCGAGGCTGAAGCCATCGCGCTCAGAGGGCAAAGCTCTTCGAGCTGAAAACGCAGCCCGTTAGGGCTTCGCACTTTCAGGCCGACGGCTTCAGCCTCGGCCATTGAACACAATTAGATAGTTTGCCAACACGGTCCTTCAGTTCGGGGCATTTTCCTGAGCAAAGTAAGCCCGCGCCCAACGGCGTTGCACCGACCGCGAAGGCTGGGACCAATCGAGCACATCTTTTAACAACTGCGCCCAATGCACCCGGCCTCGTTGGGAGGTTAAAAAGTAAACAGCCTGGCGCAACTGGAAGGGCAGTTGTTGCTCGTCGGCATCCAGCAAGCGTTCTACGCGGCGGTCCAGGCCGCTGCCATTCTTTTCAGTCCGCACCTGGCGCAGCGAAGCGCCCAAATTGGGCGGCGGTGGAGTCTGGGCCGGCTCTTTTTCCAATGGGTAGAGCGTCGCCACCAGAAAATACCAATCTTCGGCCCACTGGCCTACGCCGGGCGGCATAAGCTTGTTATAAAACAGTCCGATCGCTCGGTTCGCTTCGGCCAGGCGGTTGCCGGCGTTGCGTTTTAGTTGGGCGCGGTCGCCGGCGTCGAGTTTAGCCAGGTTTTCGACAAAGGTCATGATGGGCTTAGGCAGCTCTTTTTCTGTAGTTTGGCTCATGGCGTTTCCTCCTGCGGATAAGTTTTATTGAGATAGCCGTACAATCCGGCCCGGCAGCGGTTGACGGCTTCAATCCGTTGGCGTAGGGTGTGGCCGTCGTCGGGTAAAGTTTCAACCGCTGCTTGAAAGGCCGCAATGGCCTGGCGAATGGTTTGCTGCAACCAGGCTCGAAGTAGAGCTTCAGCATCGGCCTGGGCGCTATATTGTTGAATATGGTGGTGAAAAGTTTGGCCCAACTGCTGCCAATACTGCTGGCTCATGGCTGTTTTGACGCTCTGAAAGCGCTTCTCAAACCATTTATCAAAGACGCTTTTGCTAATGTTATCGCACTGCCGGGCAAACTCAAGACTCTTTTCAACATATTTGGCGCTATCGGGGTCTGTCAGCAGGCGCGGCGGCACGTCAAAACCGCTCTCTTGCCACTCAAAGGTCTTCATCTTCATATCGGTGCGCACGCCAATTATCCGCAGGGGAATAGGGGCATCTCGGCTGTAAGGCAAGACATTCCGAATCCTGTCACTATCAGTGAGTTGGTTAAGAATAACAGGGCGATGGTCTCTATTGACCGGCAAGAATAAAGCGACGAACTCTCGCCAGATAGCCCGCCCTTCCACCGGACGGATAGGCGTAGGCTGTTCCCCCTCTTTGGGGGGACGGTAGGCGGCAAAAGGGTCGCGCCACCAGGCGGCATCGTCGGGGCGGCTTTCGCCCATTTCGTAAATCATGGTCGCTGTGTGCCAGGGGGTCATCTGGCCGCAGCGAGTGCAAGGGGCTTGCCCTGGTCGGGGGTGCAGCCGGACCCGGCGGGCGGGAAAGGTAAGGCTGTGCAGGTAGCCTACCCGCCGCACGATTCCCTTTTTAGGCACGATTGGCTCGTGCTCCCACCAGGGCGTGTCATATTCTGCGTACTGGGGCTGAAAATTGGGCGGCTGATAGGCAGGCAGGGTCAACGAAGCGGCCAGGCTGTGGAACAATGTTGCGCCGCCGGGCACTACATAAATGGGCGGGACGCCATTGATGGAGGGTTTTATGCCCGCCCCGCCCGATGAGGCAAAGGCAGGTATGGTCAGCAAGCCTTTAGCGGCGCAGCGGCTGCAAAATTGCTGCCGGTTATCATAGGTGTGGTTGTAGTGGGTCACGGCCGTGCCTGCCGGCTGCTCTGAGAGCAAGTAGCCCACCGGCTTGACGTTATCTCCTTTGGCCGGTTGCAGTCCCAAATCCGCCGATTGCAGAAAGGGGGCCTCTGCCGAAAATAAATCAAAGCGCTGGGCGTAGGCAGCGGCAAAGGCTTGCAGCTTTTCGGTTGAGAATTGTCCACCACGCCAGATTTGGGCCAGGTCAGACGGCTGCTGGGGCCGGAGCGCAGCCTGCAAGATCGCCACCAACAGCCGGTGAATGGCCACCACCACCAGCGGCGACGGCTCGTACAGGGCGCGGATAAGGTGGGCCTCGCTTAAGGTCTGCCAGAGGTTCAGGGCCTCCAGCCCGCCGCCAGGGCGCTCTACCGAAATCCACGCCTCGGTCCAGAGATTGAATGAGGGCATTTGTGGGTTTGTTTGGGTCATAAAGTGGGCCTCCAAAATAATGAGATAACTGGTATTTCATCGCCACCCGCCGAGGGCTCGCTTCGCGGCTCCCGGCTACTAGAGGTGCAAGCCACTTAAAAGTGGCTCATCTAGCCTGCTTTAGCGGGCTTTCACCTGTTTTAGCCGGGCGTTTTAACGCTCGGCGAGCGGCCTAGGATTTTTTATGGCTCCATATCATCCTCCTCTAAAAGATTGCCAATCACCAGACCCAATTCGGGATGCAAACAGATAGGCGTAGCTAATTCCAGATTGACAAAAGTTCCTTCCTCCGGCCCCGGTTCTAACCACAGCGGTTGGCAATTTTGCAGGAGGGCGGAGTCAGAAAAGAGTTTGCCCGGTTCTAAACCTTTGAGATACTTGACTAACGGTGGGTAGGAAACCCGTAAACTGTGGCACAATAATTCCAGTTGGGTCTTGCGGTCAGCCGCTTGATGGAGCGGGGTCGCCAGATCGCCGGAGAGGGTGCGGGCCGTCTCTCCATCTCGCCACAGGGGAATGACGGTCAGGCTTTCTTGCCCCCAACGGGTGGAGGCGAAAATCCAGCCGCTGCCCTCTTCATCCTCCTTAAAGTCTTGCATTTTGCCGGAGTGATAGAAGGGATCGTTGGGGTTAGGTTCGTTCATCAAACGCGCTTCCGCTTCATCCTCAAGTTTATCGCGTTTATCTTTCAGATCAAGCCAGGCGGCATACAGCGGGTCATCGGGGGCGGGAGGCTTTTCCTGGTATACGGCCTCAATCAAGGGGCGATAATCGGTGGGCAGGGCAAGAGATTCTTTGCCGGTCAGGGTAAGTAATGTTTTTTGGAGAATATAGTCGGTGTAGATTTTTTTATCGGCTGGAGCAATGGCAGTATTCAGATAAAGCTGAGGGGTTTGGTGGGTATAACGCACAGCCGCTTCACGCTCGTGGCGATGCAAGCGACCGGCTCGTTGTAACAGCAGGTCAATGGGGGCCAGGTCGCTCATCATCACATCAAAATCCAGGTCAAGGCTTTGCTCCAAAACCTGGGTCCCAACAACAATCCCTTTGGCCGGGCGTACCCCGTTTTTACCGTATTTTTTGATAATCGCTTCTTCGCGGGTTTGGCGGTCGGCCAGGGGAAAGCGGGCGTGGAGCAGGCTCAAATCTACATCTGCCGGGGCCAGTTTGAGTAACTGGGCGTAAATTTGTTGGGCGCGTTTGACGGTGTTGGTTATCCAGCAGGCGCAGCCTCCCCCTTGCGCCTGCTCAAGCAGCCAGGCGGCTTTCTCTTTTGCGGCTTCATCAGCAAATGGAGCGTGATGGAGCCAAACCGGTTTATGGGGTTGAAACGGGTCAGGCGTGCAGAGATGATAGGCGTCACGCCCAATGGTCAAAAGATTAGGGTAAGCCTCCAGGTTAAGTTCCCCGCCCTCGCTGGGGCCAGCAAAGGCCTGGATCAACTCCTGCCGCCGCGCTTTGGGCAAGGTGGCCGAAAGCAAAATGACGGAACTGCCCAGCGCCGAGAGCCAGGTTAACATGCGCTTGATAATCGTGGTCATGTAGGTATCATAGGCATGAACTTCGTCCAGAATAATTGTTTTACCGGCCAGCCCAATCATCCGCAGGGCGTTATGCCGCACATTCAAGGCCGATAGTTCGGCCTGGTCTATCGTGCCGACGCCAAAGGGGGCCAGCAGCGCCTTTTTCTTGGGCGCAAACCAGGCCAGCGCAGGCGGCTCAGCGTGGTTGTTTAGTTCAATGCTCTCCATCGGCTCAACCCGCAAATCATCTTCGACCAGAAAATCTTGACCGTGAACGAGTTTCACTAAGTTCTCCGGTAAATGCAGCCGTTTTTCTAGGTGAATTTGAATCCGCTGGAACATGGCGTTGCTGGTGGCAGTGGTGGGTAGGGCAATATACATTTCATCAGTGCCGCGCAAGTGGCCGATGCGCCGGGCCAGGGCCAGGGCTGCTTCGGTTTTGCCCTCGCCGGTGGGCGCTTCGATGATGGTCAAGGTAGGCTGGCGCAGCAGGTCAACGGGAATGTCATCAATGGCGGTTTGCAGGGGGCGAGGGTCAATATCGAAAAATAGAGCCGTAAATTGGGTGGGGGCTGTGCTGCTGGCGACCTGGAAAAAACCAGCGTCGCGTACCCGGTCATGCGCCCGTTGGCGGCTGTAGGGGATATACTCAGCCAGGGACATCAGCGGCGCAGGCGTGAAGTATTGCTCGTCGGAGCCTAACCAATCACACAGAATGCAGAAGCCGTTGAGCGCCATCATTGCCGTTGATTGATTGGCGGGATTGGGCAGCGGGTTGGGCCACTGTTGCAGCAAGTAGCTGGCTAAAATCTGCGTGGCTTGTTGGCGCAGCTGCGACCATTCTTCAGCCTCGCGTATCCGCTTGAAGTCGGACTCTTGTCCCCAGGCCGCATTTTGGAAGATGCCGTGATGCCCGCTGACCATCTCTCGAAAAGCCGCGGCCAGATTTTCCGGCCAGGCGGCCAATATATCTATGTCCCCTAAAACCAAGCGCCCGACAATGGAGTGGTGTAGTTTTTGGCCGTCAGCGGGGGCAGCTTTGCCAAAAGAAAAGCCTTCGGCTTGCAGGCGCTTTTGCTGCTTGGCGTTGAGTATTTGAAAAGGCACAGACAGCTTACCCAGGTCATGCAGGGCAATCAGGAAGGGCAGCCATTCGTGCAGAGTAGACACATCCGCATTGAGGGCGCTGCCCAACACCTGCCGCCAGCGTGAAGAGGCGCGGGGGCTAAGTAACTGTTGGGCGATGTGGGCCACATCGAACATGTGATACAGAGCTGGATGAAAGTGGTCAGGGTCTTTGGTAGTTTTGCCCCACAGACGGAGCAAACGCGTGTCAATATCGGCAGCCTGTGTAGTCAGGTTATAAATTTGAGCTAATTTCCACACGTGTCCTTTGACCTCCTCTCGTAACTCCATTGGCTCCACCACCTCACAATCCGCCCCCCAGCCGCGAATCCAGGGCAGCATCTCCTGCGGCTCGGCAATCCTGGCCTGCCAGAGCAGGTAGCCATCGGCCTGCTCGGTTACGGCTTCGCTGCGATGCCAGCGGCTCTCCTTCACCCGGCCAGCCACACGAGGGTGAAAGCGCAGCACCACCTCCACCGGCTCGGCTTCGGTGTACCAGATACCCCAGGCGTCGACCAACTGCGCCTGCGGATTGAACTCAGGCGGGATAATGTAGGGATCATTTAATAACTCAGCCCGCTGAATCCGCTCCAGTTTGAAGGTGAGCATTTTATCGGGCTTTTGACGTAGGCCGATTACGTGAGTGGTCTGACCGATAGCGTAGGGTTCAATAAAATAAGGCGCAAAATCGTATTCAAAAATCCGGCCTGTTCCCTCTTGTTTGTGCCATAGGTGAACCAGGCGACCTTCAGACCAGGCGCGGGTTAAGGTTTCGAGGATACGCAGGTAGTTCGGGTCATAGCGTTGGGCTGCATCGTCCATTACATCGGCTGAGATCAGCAGATGGCGGCTAATTTGAGGCGCAAACTTTTCCAAGGCTTGCCCCAATTTGCGCAAAGCAGCAGCGGCGTGGGGGTTGTGCTTATCTATGCGGGTCGCCATCAAGCGCGTGGCTAAATGGATAGCCATGCTTTCATTCAGGGTCAGATGAACCCTGGTTTCATAATCATCCCGGTTAATGCCAACCAGGTTGCCATCTTCCCAAATCGGGACGTGTAGCTGTTGGCTCATTTCATCTACATAACGCTTTATTGTAGAACGGTGAACGTTCAATCGGCGGGCAATGTCGGCCCTGGTCATCCCTTGAGGGTGAGCCAACAAAAGCTCTAACAATTGCAACAAACGTCCACTTTTGTTCTCGGCAGATTCCATAAAACCTCTCCGGTGTTCTCTTGTTGTAGTTGACGCCAGTATATCACGGTTCAAGCTCAAATTACGCAACAACAATTCAGCAAATTCCTAAAATGGAGATTCTTTTAAGGTAAAGTCCGCCGAGGGCTTGCTTGCAGCCCCCGGCTACGATAGGTGAAAACCGCTTAAAAGCGGTTCACTAGCTTGCTTCAGTGGGCTTTCACTTGATGTAGCCGGGCGTTTCAACGCTCGGCGGGCCTAATTGCCGAATGTTTGACCCGTTCATTAACAAGTTGTACATTACGCCGGAGATCGCCGGGGGATAAATCGCCCCGGCTAGACAACAGCGCCCGATAAATCGGGCTTGGATGAGCCGGATTCATCCGGCGTAGTTCTCTAGCCCGGTTGATTTACACTTGCGCCTGCGCTGCAAGTGCAGGTGTCACCGGGCGGGGTGCTGTTACGGTCGAGCCGTTTGTGCAACATGTTAGCGAACACTACATAACTACCGAATGTTTTGGTAAAGCATAAATCATCCCTCATCGTCGGCCTCAAAAGGCCACAAGCGTCCCTCCTCATCCTCGTAATAGAGATAACCCGCCTCTTCTAGCGAAGGCAAACGCCGTAAAACGGTCGAGCGTTCCACCTCCAGTTCGTGGGCTAATTCCGCCGCCGAAATACCGGGATGTTCCTGGATGAGTTGATCCATTTCTTCATATTCCTCAATTTTCTTTGACCAAAAAGCCATTATTACGCCTCCTTGCTAAGATTGACCTCAGCATAAGGGGGCGCTGTTGCAGCGAGCGCAACAACAATAGCAATCTGGCCGGCAATTTTTATTTGAGTCCGCCGGAGGGCGGGAAGCCCCCGGCTACGATAGGTGAAAACCGCTTAAAAGCAGTTCGCTAGCCTGCTACAGCCGGTGAAAGCCGGCTGTAGCAGGGCGTTTCAACGTTCGGGGGGCTGGCTCAAGGATGCGACAACCATGCGATAAGGATGCGATAAGTATGCGATTCAAACTTTATCAAAAGGGCCACCGGCATTTGGTCTTGATTTTCATAAATCCACTTTTTAATGGGCTGATTTCTAATACAATTCTAACACTCTGCTAATATGATTCTAACAGACGATTAATACTATTTATATCCGTAATCTGGTTAGCCTTAAGAAATAAGAAGTAAGAAGTAGGGAGTAAGAAGTAGAAAAGTAGTTGAGTTCTATTTCTTATTTCTTATTTTTTAATTCTCATTTCTTTTTTTATGCCTATCTTAATTTTTCCAGTAACGAGGAGGTTTTAACGTATGTCAGACTTAAAATTGCGCCCTTTGGGCGACCGGGTGTGGGTGGAGCCGATTGAGCGGGAAGAGATGACCGCTTCCGGCATCGTCCTGCCTGAAACGGCCAAAGAGAAGCCGATGGAAGGCCGGATTTTGGCCGTCGGGCCGGGCAACCGCAAGGAAGACGGCGAACGCGCCCCGCTGGATGTCAAAGTGGGTGATAAGGTGCTCTTTGCCAAGTACGCCGGCACCGAACTCAAACACAATGGCTCCAAGTATCTGATCATGCGCGAAAGCGATTTGCTGGCAGTGATTGATTAATGACCGCCGACCGATGACCGCCGACCGCCGAGGTTTCAGCCCGGTCTCCCGTCTCCGGTCTACTCTTTGAAAGAATACAAATAACTGCTAAAGGAGAAAACACCTATGCCAAAACAACTCATTTTTCAGGATGAAGCGCGCCGGCAGCTAAAGACCGGCATTGACACGCTGGCCCAGGCTGTTGCTACCACCCTGGGACCCAAAGGCCGCAACGTAGCCCTGGATAAAAAGTGGGGCGCGCCGACCGTGACCCACGATGGCGTGACCGTGGCTAAAGAGATTGAACTCAAAGAGCCTTATGCCAACATGGGGGCGCAACTGCTCAAAGAAGCCGCCACCAAAACCAACGACATCGCTGGCGACGGCACCACCACCGCCACCGTGCTGGCCCATATTATGGTCAACGAAGGCTTGAAGAACGTGGCCGCCGGGGCCAACCCCATGCTGCTCAAGCGCGGCATCGAAAAGGCGACCAACGCCGTCACCCAGGCCATCCGTGATGTAGCCATCACCATTGATACCAAAGAAGAGATTGCCAGCGTGGCCTCTATCTCGGCCCAAAACCGCGAAATTGGCGATTTGATTGCCGAAGTCATGGACAAAGTCGGCAAAGACGGCGTCATCACCGTCGAAGAAAGCAAGGCCCTGGCCTTTGAAACCGAGTATGTCGAAGGCATGCAGTTTGACCGGGGCTACATCTCGCCCTATTTCATCACCAATCAAGACTCGATGCAGGCCGTGCTGGAAGAGCCGTATGTGCTCATCCATGATAAGAAAATCTCCGCCGCCGCCGATTTGATCCCGGTGCTGGAAAAGCTGGTCCAGACCGGCAAGCGCAACCTGCTGATCATTGCCGAAGATGTGGACGGCGAAGCCCTGGCCACCCTGGTGTTGAACAAACTGCGCGGCACCTTTAATGTGCTGGCGGTCAAGGCCCCCGGCTTTGGCGACCGGCGCAAGGCTATGCTGCAAGACATCGCCATTTTGACCGGCGGCACGGTCATCAGCGAGGAGATGGGCCGCAAGCTGGAAAGTACCACCCTGGCCGATCTGGGCCGCTGCGATAAAGTGGTCTCGACCAAGGACGACACCACCGTTGTCGGCGGGCACGGCAAAGAAGAAGACATCAAGGGCCGCATTAACCAGATTAAAGTCGAAATTGAGAACACCACCTCCGACTATGACCGGGAGAAGCTGCAAGAACGGCTGGCCAAGCTGGCCGGCGGCGTGGCCGTCATCCGTGTCGGCGCGGCCACCGAAACCGAGCTGAAAGAGAAGAAGCACCGCGTCGAAGACGCTCTCAGCGCCACCCGCGCCGCGGTTGAGGAAGGTATTGTGCCAGGCGGTGGCGTGGCCCTGATCAATGCCGTGTCCTCGCTGGACAACGTAACCAGCGACGTGCCCGACGAGCGCACCGGCATCGCCATTGTCCGCCGCGCCCTGGAAGAGCCGCTGCGCGGCATTATGCGCAACGCCGGCCTGGATGGTTCGGTAGTGCTGCAAGAGGTGAAACGCCGCCAGGAAAGCGAGAAGAACAACAAGATCGGCTATGACATCATGACCGATCAATATGTGGATATGGTCAAAGCCGGCATCATTGACCCGGCCAAAGTGACGCGCGGTGCGTTGGCTAACGCCGCCTCCATCGCTGCTATGATCTTAACCACCGAAGCGCTCATCACCGACGCGCCGGAAGAGAAAGCGCCGGCGGCTGCACCGGCCATGCCGCCGGAGTATTGATAGAAGATGGTGGATGGAGGATGGGAGGTAGAGGATAGAGGATGGAAGATAGAGGATAGAGAATCTATCTTCCATCTACTATCTACTATCTTCTTTCTTCCCCTACTCCTTACTCCTTACTTCCTACTCCCTGCTTATGTCGGGACTTGAAGATTTAGCGGGCGCGCGGGAGGCTTTGCGCGAGCTGGCCCGCGTGGTAAAAACAACCCGGCAAACGCTGGCAGTTGTAATCCAGGAGCAGCGACTGGCCGGGCGGCAGCTTAGCTACCGTCCCGGCCAGTTGGCCGAAACCCTGCAACATCTGGAAGAGGTGCGTGAGGGCTTTCTGCTCAGCCAGCGGACGTCTTCCTCCCTGAGTCTGGGCGAATTAAGGGCGCTGATCCGGCATGTGCTGTTGGATTGGGAATGGCTGGACACGTTGAACCTGGCCTTTAGCCCCGCCGGCGAAATCGAACCCCCCCAGCCGCAACTGCTATACTTTAACCACGCTCTGGTCGCCCTGGCCGCGCTGCCCCATCTGCCGGCCCAGGCGGTCACGTTTCCCCAAAAACGCCCCAGCTATGCCGATGTCACCGCGCCGGGGCTGCCCGGCGACCTGCTGGCCCGCATTGAAGAGATCGAGCAGATTATTTACCAAACCGAGGCCATGCCGGCCAAAATCCCGCCGTATGACCCCTTCCGGCGGACTTATGCCTTTTTCGAGGCCAGTACGTGGTTGGTTAATAACCATTTGGAGACCCTGCTTAAATAACAGGGTTTTTTTGTCTCTTTCTGAGAGGCGATGAGACGAAAAGTCTTTCGCCTCATCGCCTCTTCGCCTCATCTTCCCTGTCTTGATTCTAATACACCTCTAACATTCCTCTATCGTACTTCTAACAACTCCTTTTTATGATAAAAGCATCAATCAACTACAAAACCTGTCAGGTTTGTCAGACCTGATAGGTTTGAGAGAAATATTTAAGGATAGTAAAGGAGATATGATGATGTTACGACAATCATTTGGCCGCCAAAGTTTAGGCAACCCCTGGCAGGAAATTGACCGCATGCAGCGGGAGATGGAGAGCCTCTTTAACACATTTTACCGCCGCCCCCGCTACCAAACCGCGCCGAGTTTTCCGGCGATGAATGTCTGGACCAACCAGGAGGGCGCAGTTCTTACCGCTGAACTGCCCGGCGTCAATCCCGAAGATATTGACATCTCGGTCGTTGGCGAAACCTTGACCCTGACCGGCTCGCGCCAGCCCGAAGAGTTGAAAGAGGGCGAGAAGTACCATCGCCGCGAGCGCGGCTACGGCAAGTTCACCCGCACCTTCCAGCTCCCCTTCCCGGTTGAAGCGGACAAGGTTGAAGCCATGTTCGATAAGGGCATTTTGCACATTTCTCTGCCCCGCGCCGAAGCCGACAAGCCGCGAAAAATCAGCGTCAAAACGGTGTAAACGTTGAACGCAAATCGTAAATCGTAAATCCAAAATCGTAAATCATTGGAGGTTATGATGGCAACTGAAAGCAAAGAACTGCAAACCCAAGAGGTTGAAAAAGAGGAAATTACAACTAACGGAGCGGAACGCACCCGCGCTCGTAAGGCTTATGTGCCCCGCGCCGATATTTTTGAAACCGGTAATGAAATTATTGTCGTGGCCGATATGCCCGGCGTAGACGAGAATTCGGTAGACATTACCCTGGAAAAGAACGTT
This sequence comes from Anaerolineales bacterium, assembly GCA_015075405.1. GTDB lineage: Bacteria > Chloroflexota > Anaerolineae > 4572-78 > J111 > DSQQ01. The sequence continues at coordinate 359,851 of JABTUK010000001.1, read as the reverse complement.
TTGAGCATCAACGGCTACGTCGAGTGGGCCCAGCCCGCCAACTACAGCCTGGCCTATGCCGAGTACGAAGTGGGCGATTACTTCCGCCGCTTTACCCTCTCGGATGAGGTAGACCAGGAAAACATTCAAGCTACGGTTAAGAACGGCGTGCTGCGGCTGCATCTGCCCAAAGCCGGCCCGGCCCAGGCCCGCAAAATTGCGGTGAAAGCAGCGTAATCTAAAACGTAAAGCGTGATGCGTGAAGCGTGAAAATTTTTGTCATAAATTCATTACTACGCATTACGCTTCACGCTCTACGAAGTTCTATAAGCCAATGATAAAGGAGGTTTGTATATCCTATGGCTATCAAAGATATGGTTCCGTGGAAAAAGAATGATAAGAATGTGTTGGTCAGACGGCAGGAAGACCCCTTTACCGCCTTCCGCTATGAAATGGATCGGCTATTTGATGATTTCTTTGGGCGAGGGTTTGGTCTGACCCCGTTTGAAGGCGCGATAGATCGCTTTGGGGCGTTCAATCCCCAGGTGGATGTCACCGAGAATGATAAAGAAGTAAAGGTTATCGCCGAACTGCCCGGCCTGAGCGAGCAAGATGTTGAAGTCTCTCTGAGCAACGACGTGTTGACCATCAGCGGCGAGAAGAAGCACGAAAAGGAAGATAAGGGCGAGAATTATTACCGCATGGAGCGCTCTTATGGTTCCTTCCAGCGCACTATCCCGCTGCCGGTTGAGGTTCAAAGCGATAAGGTGGACGCCACCTTTAAGAATGGGGTCTTAACCGTTACCCTGCCCAAGTCGCCCCAGGCCACACAGAACCGCAAAAAGATTGCGATTAAAGTAAGCTAACCTAAATTCAAAAGAGCGAAGCAGTTTTCTGCTTCGCTCTTTTGTTTCTTAAGGTTTTCTTAAGGTCCCCTTAAACTTTATTTAAAGTTGTAGCTCTGTCTTTGTGATATAGTTCTCTAGAGAAGTTTTCGTCACTGAAACAGGTAGCAAGTAGCAGGGTAGCAGGTCTTCGATACGTCCCTCGCGCTGCTCAGAGCTACTCAGGACGCTATAACATGGCCTTATCTGGCAAAATCGCATCCTGAGTAGCGCGGAACAAAGTGGAGCGCGTATCGAAGGGTGCGATTTAGCGGGACTTAAATGGAAGTTATTGTATGCCTTACACCGCTGTATCTTTGCCTCGCGGCCAAGTTGAGTATAAAATAGTTTCTGTATGTGTGGGGGTAAATCTAACAAACTTCTAACAGTGCTTTAATCTCTATTTAATTCTTCTGACGTAAGCATTTTACTATCGGATTTTTACAACTGCCCCGCCCTTCTCCCTGGACAGGCGGGGTATTGTGTTGTCAGGAGAAATCAGTTGGAAAATGTCATTGCGAGGCGAGGACGCGAGGACGCGAGGAGGCGAAAGATTCTTCGCCTCCTCGCCTCACGCCTCATCGCGTCTTTATTTACGAGGAGGAAAAAAAGCGATGATCGAAGCGACCGATCTGACCAAATTTTACGGCCCCATCGAAGCTTTGCGCGGCGTCACCTTTAATGTGGCCGAGGGCGAAGTGGTGGGGCTGCTCGGCCCGAATGGGGCCGGCAAATCTACCACCATCAAAATCTTGACCGGCTACCTACAGCCCGACAATGGCGAAGTGAAGGTGGATGGGCTGGATGTGCTGACCCACACCCGCGAGGTCCAGGCCCGCCTGGGCTACCTGCCCGAAAATGCGCCGCTTTACCCCGAATTGTCGGTGCAGACCTATTTGAGAATGATCGCCGACTTGCGCGAAATCCCCCGCGAAGAGCAGCCGGCCTGCCTGTCAGAAGCCATCTATGCCACCGGCTTGACCGAACATCTGACCCGCCCCATCGGCCAACTCAGTAAAGGCTTCCGCCAGCGGGTGGGTTTGGCTCAAGCCATTTTGCACCGGCCCCGGCTGCTTATCCTCGACGAGCCGACGGTGGGGCTGGACCCGACCCAAATTGTCGAAATCCGTAACCTGATCCGCCGCCTGGCCCGCCACAGTACCATTCTTTTCTCATCCCATATTTTGTCTGAAGTGGAAGCAGTCTGCGACCGGGTGATTATTATTATGAACGGCCAGGTTAAAGCCGACGCTCGCCTGGCCGATCTGGCCGCCACCTCTAATGCCGTGCTGGTTCTGCAACAAGAGACCAGCGGCTTGGACCGCGCCCTCAAAGCCCTCAAGGGTGTCCGCCAGGTAGAGCAGATCCACGCTGCCGACGGCTACCCGGCCTATCGCATTCTGGGCCACCAGGGCCACACCGATTTGTGCCCGGCTATTTACGATCTGGCCCGCCAGGAGAACTGGCCGCTGCGCGAACTCCGCCGCGACGTGCGCACGCTGGAGACGGTGTTCAACGAACTGGCGACGGCGGGATGAAGAGGCGAAGAGGCGAGGAGCAGTGAGGCGAAATTCCTCGCGTCATCGCCTCACGTGTCATCGCGTCATCGAATTAAGGAGGACTCTCAATGAAACAAATCTCAGCTATCACTCGCAAAGAACTTAACAGCTACTTCGGCTCGCCGATGGCGCTGATATTTGTGGGCGTTTTTCTATTGGTCACGGTCTTTACCTTTTTCTGGGTCGAGACCTTTTTTGCGCGGGGCGTGGCCGATGTCCGGCCCATGTTTGCCTGGATGCCGCTGCTGCTGATTTTTCTGGTGGCGGCGCTGACCATGCGCCAGTGGAGTGAAGAACAGCAGACGGGCACCCTGGAAATGCTGCTCACCCTGCCGGCGCGACCGGCGCAACTGGTGGTGGGCAAGTTTCTGGCCGTGATGATCCTGGTCATGGTGGCCCTGGCCCTGACCCTGTTCATCCCCCTTACCGTCGCCCTGCTGGGCAACCTCGATTGGGGGCCGGTGCTGGGCGGCTACCTGGCGGCTATTTTGATGGCCGCGGCCTATGTCGCCATTGGCCTGTTTGTCTCTTCCCGCACCGACAACCAGATTGTCGCCTTGATTTTAACGGTGCTGCTGGGCGGGTTGCTGTATCTGGTCGGCACTCTCAGCATCACCCGCTTTTTGCCCGATTTTGTGGCCGAAATCTTCCGGGCGATTGGCTCCGGCAGCCGCTTTGAAAGCATCGAGCGCGGGGTGATTGACCTGCGCGACCTGATCTATTACCTGTCGCTGACCGCCCTGTTCCTGACCCTCAACGTGGTCTCGCTCGACAGCAAACGCTGGAGCGCCGGCGAACAGACTCGCCCCTACCGCGAGGGCATGCTGCTGACCGCCGGGCTGATTGCTCTGAATCTGATTGCCTTGAATGTCTGGCTGTATCCGGTCAACCGGGCGCGGCTCGATTTGACCGGGCAGCGCGAGTACAGCCTGTCGCAAACCACCCGCGATTTGCTGAACAATTTGCAGGAGCCGCTGCTCATTCGCGGCTACTTTAGCGAAAAAACCCATCCGTTGCTGGCTCCCCTGGCCCCTCGCCTGCGCGATTTGCTACAAGAGTACCAGGTGGCCTCCAACGGCAAGGTAGTGGTTGAGATTGTAGACCCGCTGCAAGACCCGGAGAAGGAACAAGAGGCCAACCAATCCTACGGCATCCAGCCGACCCCGCTCCAGGCGGCGGATCGCTACGGCGCGTCGGTGGTCAATGCCTATTTTGACATCCTGATCCGCTACGGCGACCAAAATGAGGTGCTCAACTTCCGCGATTTGATCGAGGTCCAGCCGACGCCCAACGGCCAGGTGGATGTGCGTTTACGCAACCCTGAATACGATTTGACCCGTACCGTCAAAAAGGTGGTCTACGGCTTCCAGAGTGTTGACGCCGTGCTGGGGGCGATGCAGGAGCCGGTCAAACTAACCCTCTACCTCACCCCCGACACGCTCCCCGAATGGCTTCAACCTGCGCCCGACACGATTAAAAAAGTAGCCGAGGAAATCCAGGCCAAATCGAAGGGCAAGTTTACCTTTGAAACGGTTAACCTGGATGACCCCGGCAGCCGGGTCAACCGTCAGACGATGGTGGACCAATACGGCCTGCGCCCCATTGCCGCCACCCTCTTTTCCGACGAGACCTATTATCTGCACATGGTCATGCAAATTGGCGACCAGGCGCAACTGCTGGCCCCCTCCGGCGAGTTCACCGAGGCCGATGTACGCACCAGTATCGAGTCGGCCCTCAAGCGCGGCTCGTCCGGCTTCCTCAAAGTGGTCGGCCTGTGGACGCCGCCGGATATACCTCAGCCCAACGCCTTTGGGCAGCAGATGCCCTCGTTCAAGCAGTACCAAACCATCAGGCAGCAGTTGGGCCAGGATTACACCGTGCGCCCGGTTGACCTGTCCACCGGGCAGGTGCCGGCCGATGTAGATGTGCTGGCGGTCATTGCGCCCCAAAATATGAGCGACAAGGATCGCTACGCCATTGACCAGTATTTGATGCGCGGCGGGTCGGTGGTGGTGGCGGCGGGCAATTACGCCATTTCCCCCGATCAATTTAGCGGCAACCTGGGTATCCAGCCCATCGAGGGCGGCCTGCGCGACATGCTGGCCGGCTATGGCATTGACGTGCAGCAGTCGCTGGTGCTTGACCCGCAGAACGAACCGTTCCCGGTGCAAGTAAGCCGCAACCTGGGCGGGCTGCAAGTGCAAGAGATTCAGGCCATGAATTACCCCTTCTTTGTGGACGTCCGTTCCAACGGTATGGACCAGCAAAGCCCCATCCTGGCTAATTTGCCGGCGGTCACGCTCAACTGGGTCTCGCCGGTGGTAGTGGACGAAGCCAAAAACAAGGACCGGACGGTCATCACTTTGCTCAAATCCAGCCCCGGTTCCTGGCTGCGCACCGATACCAACATTATGCCCGATACTCAAACCTATGGGGAGCTTGGCTTCCCCGTCGAAGGGGCGCAGACCTCGCACCCGCTGGCCGTTTCGGTGCAAGGAGTGTTTGAAAGTTACTTCAAGGGTAAGCCGTCGCCGCTTGAGACTGAGGCCCCGGCTGACCCTACCGGCCCTGCGCCGGAGCCGACTGCCGCGCCGGTCAATACCATCGGTACCATTGAAAGTTCACCGGATACAGCCCGGTTGGTGGTCATCGGCAGCGCCGAGTTCTTGAATGACTTGGTCTTTCAACTCTCTTCTAACCTGACCCAGGACCGCTATTTGAATACATTACAGTTTATGCAAAATACGGTGGACTGGTCGGTGGAAGATTTGGATTTGCTGACCATCCGCTCGCGGGGAACGTCGGCCCGCGTGCTGGTCCCGCTGACCGAAAGTCAGCAGTCCTTTTGGGAAGGGGCCAATTACGTGCTGGCGCTGGTAGCGTTGGTGGCATTGGGTCTGGTCTGGCGCTGGCGGCGGCAAAATGAGCAGCCCATGGAACTGGTCCCGCAGAGTGCGATAGTCGGCAGCCAGTCAGTAGTCAGTAGTCAGTAATCAGATGTCAGTAGTCAGTAGTCAGACAATCGAGATAGCATCCTGAGTAGGTGAGCGAAGCGAACCGTATCGAAGGGTGCTGCTTTCCAGTTTAACCCGATGACAATGATGCGGTGAAAGCTATAACTCACCCTGTCTACCGTCTACTGTCTACTGTCTACCATTTTCAGGAGTAAAATAACCATGAGCAAATTCAACCAGATTTTAGCGATAACATTAGTGGCGCAGGTGGCTTTGGCGGCGTTTTTGTTCTGGCCCAGGCCGGCTGCTTCGGGCGGAGGCGGCTTTTTGCTGCCCGATTATAAAGCGGCGGATGTGACCCGCTTGACCATCAGCGACAGCGAGGGCAAAACGCTGGCGCTGGCCAAGAACGGCGAAAACTGGGTGTTGCCGGAGGCCGGCGATTTTCCTGCCGACAGCACCAAAGTTACCAGCTTGCTGGATAAAATCGAGAAGGTGAGAACCAACCGGCTGGTGACGCAAACCGAGGGCAGCCACGCCCGGCTCAAGGTGGCGGCGGATGATTTTAATAGCCTGTTGGACATCAGCTTGAAAGAAGGGGCCGGTCACAAGCTTTACATCGGCAGTTCCGCCGGGGCCAGCGCCACCCACGTCCGCGCCGATGACCGGCCGGAAGTTTATCTGACCGGCGATTTGACCAGCTTTGATGCCAATACCCGCGCTTCAGCCTGGATTGATACCCTTTATTTCACCGCGCCCCAAACGGCTACCATCGGCCTGACCCTGGAAAATGCTAACGGCACGTTTGAATTTGTGAAAGAGGGCGAAAAATGGACGCTCAAGGGGCTTAAGGCCGGCGAAGTATTCGATGAAAACAACTTTACCAGCCTGTTCAGCCAGGCCAGCGGCATCAATATGACCGAGCCGTTGGGCCAGACCGAAGAACCGGCTTATGGGCTGGATAAACCGCTGGCGACGGTCACGCTCAAAACGGCTGATAAAACCTATACCCTCACCATTGGGGCCAAGAGCGACGAAGATAACAGCTACGTCATCAAATCCTCTGAGTCGCCCTATTACGTGCGGGTAGCGGAGTTTACCGCCCAGACTTTCACCGAAAAGAAGCGCGACGATTTCCTGCAGCCGCCGCCCACCGCCGAACCCGGCGCAGAGGCGACGCCCGCGCCGTAAGAATTAACCTAAATTCGGGGTCTTAAACATCGCACCCTTCGATACGCTCCTCGCTTCGCTTAGAGCTACTCAGGATGCGATGTTTAAGCCGAAAATCATCCTGACGCGAAGCGGGCGTTAGCCCGTATCGAAGGGTGATTTTCGAGCTAAATCTAATTCGAGTTATCAAATAAAAAGCTCTCGCAAGTTTCAAACCTGCGAGAGCTTTTTTCTCAACTCGTTCAACCTGTTCCCAAACTCAGTAAATCATGAATTGAGGAGCAAGCACCCCTAGGTGCGGCTCCGCTCGGCACGTAGGCGTGCCTCACTCCTCAAAATTGTGGTTTAATGAAACTCAGTTTGGGAATGAGTTGAGAGGGTGCATCCTACCCTAACCTCGCCCGCCCATGGTCAGAGCCATCAAGGCTTTCTGAATGTGCAGCCGGTTTTCGGCCTGCTTGTAAATCACCGATTGCGGGCCGTCAATCACTTCGTCGTCTACTTCGTGGCCGCGATCAACCGGCATGCAGTGCATGTAAACGGCATGCTTTTTAGCCAGGTTCATCTTGGCCTGAGTCACCCGCCAGTTTTGATTTTTGGCGGCCATGGCCTCCACTTCCGGCTCGTCTTCGGTGACCATGATCGGCCCCCAGGATTTGGGGTAGAGGAAGTCGGCATTTTCAAAGGCGGCCTCCATATCGTGGGTTTCGGTCAGGGTAACGCCGGCCAATTCGGCATTTTTGCGGGCGGCTTCCATCACATGGGGCATCAAGTGATAGCCTTCGGGATAGGCCAGGGTCACGTCCATGCCAAAGCGAGGCATGAGCCACACCAGTGATTGGGGCACACTGAGCGGGCGGACATATTTGGGGGCGTAAGTCCAGGAGATGACAAACTTGCGCCCGCGCAAATCCCGGCCAAAGAGTTCCATCAGGGTCATCAAGTCGGCCATGGCCTGGCAGGGATGGTCCACGTCATCCTGCATGCTAAAGATGGGCGCATCGGCGTGCTGGGCCATCTCGTACAGGTAGTTTTGACCAATATTGGTGCGGCAGTCGCGGATGGAGATACCGTGACCGTAGCTGCTCAAGACAATGCCGGTATCTTTGGCGTTTTCGCCGTGTCCAATCTGGGTCGCTTTGGGGGTCAGAAAGATGGCGTGGCCGCCCAACTGGGTCATGCCGGTTTCAAAGGAGTTGCGGGTGCGGGTACTCTCTTCAAAAAAGAGCATGTATAACGTTTTGGCCCGCAGGATGTGGTCGTGAGGCACGCCCATGGCAAACTCGCCTTTCAGCCGAAAAGCCAGGTCGAGCATGGTGTTCAGGTCTTCGACGGTCCAATCCTGGGTGGTGATAAAATCTTTTTGAAACAGCTTGGTGTTCATAATTTATTTCTTCCTTCAATGGAACGATAGAATTTATCCCCCTGATTAGGGCCAATTCTAAACTTACCCTGCTGGCTTGTCAAACGACCGATGGCAATGATTTTTGTTTTGTCCCCAGAGAAGAATTTGGTGGTGATGCGTGATACGTGATACGTGACTTTTTACGCATCACGCATCACGTATCACTTTATATCTCTTCCCGGTAGACGTACTCCTCATCAAACTGCCATTCCGGGATGGCTTCGAGTTCGACTTCGACGCGGGGGTTGTTGGGGGCGATGCGCTTGACCAGGTGAATATCTACCACCCGATTGTCGTTAATGCCCAGGGAGGTCAGAATCGCATCCTGGGTGATTTTGAGGCCGCCGTCCAAATCGCGGCGGAGGGGGGTTTCAAAATAAAAGTCCAGAAACAGGCCAATCCAGCCGGCTTTGAGCCGCTCGATAAAGGCGTCGGTGATGACCTCATCCACCCGCAGCCGATGGAGGCGGCGGTCCACTTGCCGTTTGAAGGCCTCGTGCTCCTTTGACAACACCCGAATTTTACCCACCTGGGTGTACTGGCTGTTGATGCTGGGCGGCAGCGGCAAAGAAAAACGTACCCGTTGAATGTCGGTCATCATAAACTCCGTTGTTTATTCTAGCATAGATGGGGGCAAGATGGAAGGTTGGCAGGTGGGAAGATTGGAAATTTATGGAGATAAGTGTATAATGAAAATCGCCACGCTAAACGGCTAAATGTATAGATGCAAAATGTATGGCTGAAAACGTAAGGATTTTAGCAACAATCCCTTACGTTTTACGTATCACTTCTCAAGGAGACTCAAACCCATGGCCCAATCTTTATTTCAAAAAATTGATACCCTCATCAAAGCCAATCTGCATGCAATGGTGGATCGAGCGCTCGACGCCAATTCGGTGGCGGTGCTTGACGAGTACATTCGCCAGGCCGAGAACAATCTGGATGACCTGGAAGATGCCCTGGTTACGATCAAGGGTCAGGTCAAGACGCTCCAGCGCAAGTACGAAACGTTTCAGGCCGAAGCCGAAGCCCTGGACCGCGATATTGACCGCCTGTTGAGCCTGGGCAAAGAAGATTTGGCCATGGCCGCGCAAAGCCAATACAATACCAAAGCCGACCTGGCCGAGGAGTATCGCAAGCAGTTTGAGCAGCAAAAAACAGAGGCCGATAAACTGGCCGAAGCGCGGCTCAAGCTGGAAGCCCGGCTGCGCACCATCCGCCAGGAGCGGGAGCATGTGTTGGGCCTGCTGGAATTGGCTAAAACCAAAGAGATTGCGGCCAAGAGCATGAAGTCGCTCGACGCCCTGGAAGGCGTGGGCGATTCCGACATTTCCCGCGTGGCCGACAAAATTCGGGAGCGGCTGGATCGAGCCGATGCCGAAGTGGAAATGCGGGCCGGCCGGTTGAACAATCAAATGGATCAGGTGCTGGGCAAAGACCGGCTCGACAGCCAGTTGGCCGAACGCCGCCGCCGCCTTGGCTTGGATCAGGATCAGCAAGCGGCCAGTTCGTCTTCCAATTAATAACTTAACCAACTCAATCAAAATTCGAGATTTGATGCGTGATGCGTGACTCTTACGCATCACGCATCACGCATTAATAATATGCCCTCAGATATCAGAAAAGACCTGGAAAAACGGGCCCAAGAGGCCATTCTCAAAAATATTGTCGAGAATTATAAACAGCAGCGGGCTGACTGGAATAAAGACCCTAATATTATCAAACAGCTTAGGGAGCGTTATACCTTTCACCCGATTACAGCGACCTTGATTGGCGGCACACTGGTTGTTTCCACGGCTCTTGGTATTTTTGGGGGTCTTCTGGCGGCTATCCCCGCAGCAATTTTGGGGATTATCCTGACCCCGTTGTTTATCTATCGGGGCATCACTAATGAAGCCAACCACGCCAAAGCTGTGGAAGAGATGCTGCGGCCCAAAGTTCAATTCAACCCGGATTTAATTCAAGATCGAACCCTGCGGGCCAAGGTGGACGAGGCTTTAAAGTATTGGGAATTGATTGAAAATACAGTGAGCAAATCATCGCAAGCCTCCATGCGTGACCGGTTTGAGCGGACAACCCGCGAAGTGACTCACTGGCTGCAAGCGGTGTACGATTTGGCCGCTCGGGTGGATAAATTTCAGTTGAACCAGGTGGTCAAACAGGATTTGCAGCGCGTGCCCAGCGATATTCGCAACCTGGAACAGAAATTGACCCGCGAGGACAGCCCCGAAGTGAAGCAGCAGCTTCAGCGGACCATTGCCGATAAAAAGCGGCAGTTGCAAACCTTGCAAAGCCTGGAAGACAACATGGAAAAAGCCAGCTACCAACTGGATAGCACCATTTCGGCGTTGGGCACCATCTACTCACAGCTATTGCTGGTCGGCAGCAAAGATGAAGGCGGCAGCCGGGTCAACCGGTTGCAAGACGAAATTTCGGACCAGGTGCAGCGGCTGGAAGATTTGAGCGAAGCTATGGACGAGGTTTACCAAAGCGCCTGATAACCTCTTGACAATCCAAGAAGCCCGGCTATGATTCTGTCATTGGTGCGACGTACTTTGCCCGTGAGGGCGTTCAAAGTGCGTCGCACCTTACTTTGACGAAAATTCGGATTGGTGCTATACTACTAGAACGTTTGTTCTTTACCAATGTGGGCATCAATCCGCTTAAATTTTGAGATGCTGCTATGCCCGAAAAATTAACGTTGCTGGCCTTGTTTGCCCACCCCGATGACGAAGCCTTTGGCACGGGGGGAACCTTAAGCAAATACGCTCACGAAGGGGTCGAGGTTCATCTGGCTATTGCCACGCGGGGAGAGGCCGGGGCGCTGGCTAACCCGGCCATTACCCTGACCCAACCGCTTGGCCTGGTCCGCGAGCAAGAACTGCGCCGCGCCTGCGCTTGTTATGGGGTCAAGCAACTCCATCTGTTGGGGTACATTGACGGTCAAACCACCATTGCCCCGCAAGCCGAGGCGGTTTACAAAGTGGTCGAGTTGGTGCGCCAGGTCAAGCCGCAGGTGATGCTCTCGTTTGGCCCGGATGGCGGCTATGGTCATTACGACCACCTGGCCGTGCATCGTTGGGCCACCGCCGCCGTCCAACTGGCCGCCGAGTCTGACTGCTGGCCGGAAGCCGGGCCGCCGCATCAGGTAGCCAAGTTTTATCACCGGGCCATGCCCCAGGAACAACTGGCTCATATGCAGCAAATGACCGGCCGGGCTTATGTGATGATGGGTGGGGTACCATTTCCCTTTACGGGGCACCCTTTGGAGCGAATAACCACGGTGATTAATGTGCGTGACTATGTCGAGCATAAGCTCAAGGGGATTCGCTGCCACGCTACCCAGATTGATCCGGCCAGTCCCTACCTTCAGGAAACGTTTGACCTGGAGTCTTTTCCCTGGTTTTGGCAGGAAACCTTTATTTTGGCTCGTGCGAGCGAGGGGCTGTTCCCCTCACCAGGGGAAAATTCCAAAGAAAACGATCTGTTTGCGGGCTTGAGGTGAGCTATGGCTAATGCATCCATTTCTGTTTTAACTCAGTATCTCAAAGCCCAATTGGCTTACCTGGCTATCTTGCGCGAGTATCATCAAAATGGCGACAGCCCCTACGTTAAATCGGCCCTGAGTTTTGCCATCGAGGATGTTCAGGAAGGGATTGCGCGGGTTGCCAGCCGCTTGCGACAGTTGGGCCAGCCGCTGTTGGATCAAAACCTGGATGAGGCCGGTGAAAAATTGGTGCGGCAGTGGCGCACTCGCCGCAGCGCCGAAGATAAATTGAAGTTTGTCCGGCAGGGCTTCAAAAATCAGTTGGAATGGTATGGGGCGCGGCTCAAGGAGCTAAAGGACGATGCCGACTCTCAGGCAATCCTGGTGGCCCTGGCCGAGCAGCTCCGCGTCCGGCTGGAGCGTTGGGAAACTTTAATGAAGGAAATGAAGGTTTCGTTGGATTAACCTGTATCATGTTGCAGTTGCGCAAACGCCCAAAAAGAAGTTGGAAGAATGGAAGGATGGAGGATTGTCTAATTTTTCCAACCTTCCAACCCTCCAACTTTCCAACAGAAAGAGCGTGGGCATAAAGTAGGACAATCGGCTCAAAAAAAACCTTTACAAATTGAAAGTTCTCGGGTATAATATCAGCAATTAATTGCGAAAATGTTCGCCGCTGTGACCGGGACCCGAATAAGGTCTCTGTTTTTTTTATTGGTTCTCCCTCGTTATTACCCTCGCGAGGGCGGCATTAAAAACCTCCAGATCTCGCTTTACAGTTAGCACCCTGCCGGACTCAACTCGACGATAGTGGGCTATGTGAGCCGCTTTTGCCCGTCACCCTTTTTGTAAGGGGTGCGAGATATGGGGATAGAATAGTTGTAAATACTTCTGTACTCACAGAAATGAGGTAAGGAAAATTTTCAATGGCAGACAAACCTATTTATTTAACCTCAGAAGGCAAAAAGAAACTAGAAGAAGAACTCAAGTACCTGATAACGGTCCGCCGCAAGGAGGTTGCTGCTGCTATTCAATCGGCTAAAGAAGAAGGAGACATCAGCGAAAACTCCGCTTACGACGAAGCCAAATTAGCGCAGGCCTTTCTGGAGGGCCGCATCCAGACCATTGAAGCTCAACTGCGTGAAGCTGTCATCATCGAAAAGAACGGTAATGGCGACTATGTGGACGTGGGCAGCAAGGTGACGGTGACCGAAGAAGGTTTTGACCCGGAGACCTACCACATTGTTGGTTCCGCCGAAGCTGATCCGCTCAACGGCAGAATCTCCAATGAGTCGCCGATTGGCAAAGCCCTGTTGGGGGCCAAAGTGGGCCAAACGGTCACGGCTGAGACTCCCAACGGCGAGATTACTTTTAAAGTAGTCAAGATCGAATAGCTTGCGTCAAACGCTCTAAGCGTGCATAATACAGCGGAGTCTCCCCAGGGGACTCCGTTTTTTATTTGCATTTTTTGGAGAATATATTTCAATGGAACAAGACCTCAGTTACTTTCAAGCCTTCGGTGAACAGGTTGAGCAGCGCTTGAACAAGCTGCCGGCTTTTGCCGAACGCGGCCAACTGCCTTATCCGCCCCGTGTGACCCGCCAGCAGACGGCTGCCGAAGCTATTCAAATGTATGAAGCCGCCGAGGCGGCTTTACCGGAGGGCAGCGAGGAGAAACCCCGTCCCGATGTAGCCGTGGCCGGGCGTTTGGTGGCGGTACGGAACATGGGCAAAAGCGCTTTTGCCCACATCGAAGATGGCACGGGCCGCTTGCAGCTCTACTTTCGCAAAGACGACCTGGGCGAAGCAGCCTACCAACAGTTTAACAAGGATTTTGACCTGGGCGATTTTATAGCCGCGCAGGGGTATCTCTTCCGCACCCGCACCGGCGAGGTCAGCGTGCATGTGACCGCTTTTCAACTGGCGGCCAAAGCTCTCCATCCGCTGCCGGAAAAGTGGCACGGCCTGAAAGATACTGAAACTCGCTATCGCCAGCGTTACCTGGATTTGCTGGCCAACCCCGAAGTGCGCGATATTTTTGTCAAGCGCAGCAAAATCATTACGGCCATGCGCCGGTTTTTGGATGGCGAGGGCTTTTTGGAGGTAGAAACACCCACCTTGCAGCCGATTTACGGCGGGGCGATGGCCCGGCCTTTTGTGACTCATCACAATGCTTTGAACACCACGCTTTACCTGCGTATTGCCGATGAGCTTTATCTGAAGCGGCTGATTGTGGGCGGGTTTGAAAAAGTGTACGAAATTTGCAAGGATTTTCGCAACGAAGGCATCAGCACCCGGCACAACCCAGAATTTACGATGATGGAGTGCTATTGGGCCTACGCCGACTATGAAGACATGATGCGTCTGACCGAAAACTTGGTCGCTGCTGTGGCTCAGACAGTGCTGGGCACAACCCGGGTTGTTTTTGATGGGAAGGAAGTTGATCTGACCCCGCCCTGGCGGCGACTGAATCTGGCCGAAGGGATCAAGCAGGCCACCGAGATTGATATTTTTGAAACCTATGGCGATGTCAAGGCGCTGTGGGCGGAGTGCCAGCGGCTCAAGCTGAATGTTTCGCCGCAGCCCAATTGGGGTAAACTGGTGGGCGAATTACTGGGCGAATATGTCGAGCCGACGATTGTCAACCCGACATTTATTCATACCTTTCCTCTGGATATTTCGCCGCTGTCCAAGCAGAACCCGGATGACCCGCGCATGGTCGAGCGGTTTGAGGCGTTTGTGGCCGGCATGGAAATTGCCAATGCTTATTCGGAGCTGAACGACCCCGTTATCCAACGCCAGCGTTTTTTAGAACAGCAAAAAGACGCCGACGAGGAAGCGCACGTGATGGACGATGATTACATTATGGCTTTGATGCAGGGAATGCCGCCGACCGGCGGTTTGGGCATGGGCGTGGACCGGCTGACGATGCTGTTGACCAACCAGCAGTCTATCCGCGAAGTGATTCTGTTCCCGCAGATGCGGCCGCGAGAATAGGCGATTCGGTTAGGTAAATAACGTACCCAAATAAAAGGCCAGAATAATCAACAAAATAATCACCACCAGCAGAATAACTCCGCCGATATTGCCCGATTGCCCCATCTCATCGTGAAACTCGGTCATAACTGCCCGCCGCTGCACCGCTCGATTGAGTTTGCCCCGGATGCTGGCGAGCAGGTCTTCGGTTGAAGCCAGTTTAGAGAGATAATCTTCGGCTCCCAACTCTTTGCCCAGGCGCACATCTTCGTCGCCGGATTTGGCGGTGAGAAAGATAAAGGGGATATGGTTGGTGTAGGGATGGGCGCGGATGCGATCATAAAGCTCGTACCCATCCATCGTCGGCATCATAATGTCGGCCAGGATCAGGTCGGGCAGGCGTTTGGTCTCGGGGCTGGCCTGGCTCTGGCCGATGGGAATGGCGTGAAGCCGGTCCAAAGCTTGTTGACCATCATTAGCCGTTATCACTTTGAAGCCTTCCATTTCTAAAGTCAATTTGATGCCGTTCAAATATTCGGGGTTATCATCCACAACCAGGATCAGGGGTCTATACTTTTGCTTGTTTTCTAAGGTTATTTCCATAAATACCCTCCTTCGGAGTTAGTGTTTAAACGTTGAACGTTTTTGTCACGGGCCCTTAATCCCCGAAGAAAACCGGCAGGGTGACAATAAACGTGCTGCCCTTTCCGGGGGCGCTTTCCAATTGAACCTCCCCCCCGTAGACGGTCACAATCTCTTTGACAATAGATAAACCCAGCCCTGTACCGGGAATAGTGTGCGAAGAGTCAATCCGGTAGAAACGCTCAAAGATGCGGGTTTGTTGGTTCGGGGAGATTCCAATCCCCGTATCACTCACCCGAATTTGAGTCATCGCTTGCCCGTTGGTTGAAACTACCGAAACTTTGACTGTGATAGAACCCCCAGCCGGGGTGTATTTGATGGCGTTATCCACCAGATTCCGCACTACTCTTTCTATTTGCTTCTGGTCAGCCACGATAGACAAGGCGGTTGGTGGTTGTTGCCAAATTAGGTTCAAGTGCTTGGATTCGGCCAGGGGACGCAAGTCAGTAATGGTCCGGTTGATTGCTTCAATCAGATTGAATGTCTCACGCTTGGTGTCATTCAGACCGGCATCAAGCCGGGAGAGTTGCAGAATATCCTCGATAAGCTGCTCTAACAGGCTGGTCTGGCCCTGAATAGCGGTAAGCAGTTCCGCCCGGTTGGAGCCGGATAAACGATCATAATAGGTCATGAGATTTTTGGCATGCAGGCGAATGACGGATAAAGGCGTTTTTAGTTCATGTGTTACCCCGGCCATAAAACGAGCCTTCAGCCGTTCCACTTCGGTCAAGGTAGTAATATCACGCAAAACAATCACAGTGCCGATGCTTTCCTCAGTACTGGGCCGCATTTTAGCGGAGTGGGCCTGAATGGAACGGGCTGGGGTGGCAGCAGTAGCCGGCACATCTACCGTAGCCGTATTGGTCAGGTTAGGGCTGCTGCTGAGTTGAAGCACACACTGCCACAAGGGGTTCTTTAATTGGGCCGGGTTGACCGGCTGTCCTTGCTGTTCCTCCAGATTGAGATTGAGCATCGTCTCGGCTACCTTGTTGGCCGTTAGAATACGATCCTGGGCATCTAACACCAGCAGGCCATCGGCCATGCTGGCCAGAATGGCTTCGCTTTTTTCTTTTTCTTCGGCCAACTGCCGAGTCCGTTCGGCCACCATTCCCTCTAATTGGCGGCTAAACGTCTGCACTTCATTAAAAAGCCGGGCATTTTCAACCGCAATACCCACCGAACTAACCATGGAGTAAGATAGACGCAAATCATCATGATTAAAATGATTGACTTTTTGATGCAGCGCCTGCATAACCCCAATGGTTTTACCTTTGATCTGCACCGGCATGCTCAGCACAGAGTGAAATTGGTGAGGACTCAGGGGGGGAAGAGGCGTCAAAAAAGTTTTGTCTTTGGTGATATCGGCCACAATATGAGGCTCGCCGGTGCGGGCGACCTGCCCTACCAGGCGCTCATCGAGCGGCAAACGATAGCCCGTAGCTAAACTGGCCCCCAGGCCCGAAGCGGCAATCAAAACCAACTCCTGCTCAGTTTCATCGAGAAGCCAGAGCAGCGCCGCTTCGGAGAGCAAAGCCCGCTGGATTAGCAGGGTCGTTTGTTTTAAGACCTGCTCCAAATCCAGGGTAGAGGTTAAGGCCCGTCCGACTTCATTGAGGGCAATTAAATCGTCAACCTGCTGCTGGGCGCTATCCAAAAGGCGCGCGTTTTCTACGGCTACGGCAATAATACTGGCTACTGAGCGTAAGAGGGTCCAGTCGGCTTCATCCAAAACCAGAGGCTGCCGGCCCACAAAGGCCAGGGTTCCCACCATTTGCTCCCGACTTGTTAAGGGAAGGTCCTGAATAGCTTCAAAAGGGACGCTAAACCCCAGTTCCTCTTCCAACTGATATTGGTCCAGCAAATATAGCACCAGGGTGGGCACATTGGTTTGCAGGATTTGATTGGAAATTTTGTCAACCGCCGTAAAACTGAGCGAGGTGGCTACATGTTTACCACCCGGCAAGACGACGTGCGCCGCCAACTCTTTCTTCTCTTCGTCGGGTAAAATGAGGGCCACCAATTCGGCCTGAATGAGCTGGGCCAGCTTGTCCAAAAAAGGCGGCATGATCGCTTGCAGGTCCGAGGCCGAATTAACCGCCAGGGCCAACTCGTTGACCAGTTGCAGCCTTTGATTGCGCCGGGTGACCAGGCGGGCCTGGCGCTGGGTTTCGATTTCCGCGGCCTTAACCCGCAGCACCGCATGAACACGCGACATAAACTCATCGCGCATAAAGGGTCGAGAAATGTAATCATCAGCGCCCAAGTTCAGGCCGTGACTCACCTGGCGGGACTCGCGGTGGTGGGCCGTGACCAGGATTACCCCAATATTTTTGGTGCGCTCATCAGTTTTTAAAGCTGCTAACAAATCAAAACCGCTCAAGCCGGGCATCTGAATATCGCTGACAATCAAGGCAGGTAATTCGGTGCGGGCCTTCGCCAGAGCCTCGGTCACATTGGCGGCTACGCTCAGCTTAAACTCACTATCCTGAAACATATAGCGCAGCAAGATTTGGTTCTCCGGCACATCGTCCACCAGCAAGATTTTGTTCAAATCTAATTCGGGTGCTTCCGGGCCGGTCATATCCACAGTGGTTGCTATCTGTTTGTAGGTCATGGGAATCACAAAGCAAAAATTTATCCGGTGGTGTGACTCATTTTACCATAACTTGAACCGGGCAACAATACCCTAAGTAAACGTCTAGAATTTACTTCCCGTTTTGAGTTCCTATGAGTTCCTTTAGTTCCCTGGGAATTCGTAGGAACTTGGGGGAACTTATTTTTGGACAATCAATAGGTTTTTTCCAAGACTGCGCTTGGAAAAGAATGGCGAATGGGCGAATGGCGAATCAGAATCATCATTCGCCATTCGCCATTCGCAAAAAGGATCGACAATTTTTTGTCGCTGTGAATGCCTAAGTGCCTAAGTATGAGACAATTTTTACCCCTCAAGCCAAGACAGGTGCATGGTCTTCCCAGGGCAAAGGCCCGCTGATTTGCAAAACAGTCACTTCAGCCTCAATTTCTTGCTCGCGCTGTGTTTTGGCCACGGAGATGCGATGATGGCCGTCTTCGACAAAGTAAATGTCGCCCACCCGAATCAGCGCCACTGGCGGCAGTTTTGCGCCACGTTGCCGGGCGGCAGAGATCCTGGCCCAGCGACTCTCATTATGAACCTTGAGGAGGCGGAAATCGGCATCAAAATCGTAGCAGCGGGCCGGGCTGGCGCTGCCGCGAATCTGGTTCAACTGTACCATTTGTCGCCCTACATAGGTATAACCAAGCACAGTACAGGCGGCCTCAATCTCAGCCAGGGTTAGCAGGGGGCGGGAGCGTCCGGTCAAAGTGGACCACATCTGGCTCAATATCGTTGGGGCTATCATCGCTAATCTCCTAAAAAACCTATCTTCAAGATAGCGCAATACCGGGATGCATGCTCTGGGTCAAACTGACCCAACCCCGCCGCACGGCCAGCATCGCCGCCTCGGTGCGGCTTTGCACCTGGAGTTTGTTAAAGATGTGGCGCAGGTGAATCTTGACCGTATGTTGGCTGATGACCAGACGGCGGGCAATTTCGGCGTTGCTTGAGCCTTGCGCCACCAGCCGCAAAACCTCTTGCTCTCGTTCAGACAGAAAGAAGTCTTCTGGTTGAGAGGGTGAGACTGATTGAGCGTTCAGTTGCATAGGCGGCAGCAAGACAAATTTTTGGCGGCGGCTGTCGAAGCCGATCATCCCTACCAGTTGAATTTCCTCATCTCCGGCAGTGACATCAGGCTTGGGTGAGGGGACAGAGCGAGTGGCGAGCAGATCTTCAATAGTGGTATGTTGGGCTACACGGGCTTGCTGGTGCGACAGATTGTTGACCAAACGTATGCTTAACATCGGTTCCTCCTTTGAAAATAAGTGTCAAGTATCACGCGCCAGGTGTCAGGTTAAGAATTTCGTTATTGGCGGCGTGCCCTGGACTCGTGTATATTCCTCTGCTGAAATAAAGATAGTTGGGTACAGCATATCACAACCGCACTTGCCAAAATTGACATTTCTTGTCAAGCTCTTAACGTGTCTTTACCCCTGTCCGGAAGCTACATGCTCGAATAGGAGCGAACTTATTTGAATGAGCAAAAAGGGTGTGAGATAGTAAATCCTCGTTGTTTGTAGCAGCGGGGATTTTTGATTCGAGATTTTTCTGAAAATTTGTTATAATTACTCACTTAGCTGTTATAAAATTAACAAATGCTAACTGGTGAAACAGTTTATTAATGAACCTGTCACCCTTACTCAAACTGTTTAGTAAAATATCCGCCTACAATACCCTGGCCGACGCGCTGCATGGAGGCGAACTGACCGCGGCCCTCCGGCGTCCCCTGGGCGTGCTCACCGCGGCCCGGCCGGCCTTGCTGGCCGCGCTGCACGCCGATCTGCAACGCCCCATCCTCTTCATTACCGCCCGCGCCGATCGTGCCCGGATTTTGACCGAACAGATTCAGATTTGGATAGAGCAGCCTGCCGCTGTCTATCGCCTGCCCGACCCTGACTCGCTGCCGCACGAAAGAGTTGCCTGGGGCAGCGAAACCATCCAGGGCCGCCTGGCCGCGCTTACGGCGTTGGTGGTCTATAGAGAGGGCCAACAGTCAATTGAAGCTGGACCGCCAACCTCCCCCCCGCACCCCCGCTCCCCTGCCCCCCTGCTCGTCACCTCCGCCCGCGCCCTGATGAGCTATACCCTCCCGCCCGCCGAATTTACCCTGATGCCCTTCAAAGTGGGCCAGCGGATCAATCTCAACGAGGTGCTGAGCCAATGGGTAGGGCTGGGGTATCAACCGGAAGAAGTAGTGGAAGTGCCGGGCAGCTTCAGCCGGCGCGGCGGTATTTTGGATATTTTTCCGCCCAGCGCTGCCCTGCCCGTGCGAATTGAACTTTTTGGCGACGAAATTGACTCTCTGCGCCATTTTGACCCGGTGACGCAACGCTCCGATGCTCGCCTCGAAAGCTTTGTGGTGGGGCCGGCTATCGAATCTCTGCCCCGCTATGCCGAGCGGGCCGCCGTTCAGTTGAGCCAATGGGACCTGTCCAATTTACAGCCCAGCGCCAAAATCGCTTTTGAAGAAGATGTGGCTCGCCTGGCCGGCGGCGCAACTTTTCGGGGGATCGAATATTATTTACCCTTCTTTTACAATGGACTGGTGCGAGGCGAGGATGAGGCGAAAGAAAATCTCGCCTCCTCGCCTCCTCGCCTCCTCGCCTCTTCCCCTCACACCTCGGTGCTTGACTACCTGACCAACGATGCCCTTATTTTTATCGAAGATGCCGAAGAATTGGCCCTGGTGGTGGACGAATTGGAAACCCAGGCCCGCACCCTCAAACGGGATTTAACCGATGTGGGCGATTTGCCCGGCGAATGGCTCGACCCCTATTTTGGCTGGGGTGAACTGTCGGCGGCGCTGGCGGCGCGCCAGCCATTGGTGTTGGGTGGGGTTGGGTTGAGCAGTCAATGGTCAACCGAGTGGGAGCCGGGGACCGAAGACCGGAGACCGGAGACCGATAACGGCGCTCCAAGCAACCTTCCAACCTTCCAACCTTCCAACCCTCCAACCCTCCAACCTTCCAACCCTCCAACCTCCCCTCCGCTCTTTGCTTCTGCTTTTGTGCCCGCCCCCGCTTTTGGCGGCCAGATTAAAAATGTGGTCGAGGAGATTGTCGAACGTAAAAAGAAAAAGGAACGGGTGGTGCTGGTCAGCCGGCAGGCGGCCCGGCTGAGTCATTTGCTGGCGGAGCAAGCCAATCTGACCGTGACGCCGGCCGAGAGCTTAACCCCCGGCGACCCGCCGCCCCCTTCTGGCAGTATTACCCTGCTGCACGGCACGTTGATGGAAGGCTGGGCTATACAGGCTGAGGCTGAGGAAACCCCTGTAAAGCCTGATGGTAATTTGCTCACGGTGATGTCAGACTCGGAGTTGTTCGGTTGGAAAAAGCCGACGGCCCTGCGCCAGCGCAAACCGCGCAAAGGCGTCACCCCGGAGACCTTTTTTGCCGATGTCAATCCGGGTGATCTGGTGGTCCACATCGAGCACGGTATTGGCCGTTATGCCGGGCTGGTCAAGCTGAATTTTGAAGGCGTCGAACGAGAGTACCTGGAAGTTCGCTACGCCAATAACGATAAGCTGTACGTGCCTATCCATCAGGCCGACCGGCTGGCCCGCTATGTGGGCATGGATGAGGCTGTGCCTTCGCTGAACCGGCTGGGCAACGCCGACTGGAACACCGTGAAGCGCCGGGCCAAAAAGGCGGTTGAGGAGATAGCCAAAGAACTGCTGGAAATTTACGCCAAGCGCGAGGTGACGCCGGGCCGGGCCTACAGCCCCGACACCGAATGGCAGCGGGAGATCGAGGACGCCTTCCCCTTTGTCGAAACTGAGGACCAACTGCGGGCCATTGCCGAGGTCAAGGCCGACATGGAAAAACCCCAGCCGATGGACCGGCTGATCTGCGGCGATGTGGGCTATGGCAAAACTGAGGTGGCGTTACGGGCCGCCTTTAAAGCGGTGCTGGACGGGGTGCAGGTGGCTGTGCTGGCCCCTACCACCATTTTGGCCCAGCAGCATTATCAAACTTTCCAACAGCGTATGGCCTCTTACCCGGTTAAAATCGAGATGCTGTCCCGCTTTCGCACCCCGCACCAGCAGGAGGAAACGCTTAAAAACCTGGCTGCCGGCGTCACCGATATTGTCATTGGTACGCACCGGCTGTTGCAAAAGGATGTCGTTTTTCAGAATTTGGGCCTGCTGGTCATTGACGAGGAACAGCGTTTTGGGGTCAAGCACAAGGAAAAACTCAAGGCCATGCGGGCTGATGTGGACGTGCTGACTCTGACCGCCACGCCCATCCCCCGCACTTTGCACATGTCGCTCAGCGGAGTGCGTGATTTGAGCACCATTGACACCCCGCCCGATGAACGGCTGCCCATCCAGACCACCATCACCGAATACGATGAGGGCTTGATTCGCACCGCCATTTTGCGCGAGTTGGACCGGGGCGGGCAGATCTTTTTTGTCTACAACCGGGTGATGGGTATCGAGCAGATGGCCAACAGGATACGAAATATTGTGCCGGAGGCGCGGGTGGAGGTGGCCCACGGCCAGATGAGCGAGCGTCATCTGGAACGGGTGATGATTGAATTTTTGGCCGGGGAATTTGATGTTTTGGTCAGTACGACTATCATTGAAAATGGCTTGGATATGCCCAATGTCAACACCATCCTGATTGACCGGGCCGACCGGTTGGGCCTGGCCCAACTGTACCAACTGCGCGGGCGGGTTGGGCGCGGGGCGGTGCGGGCCTATGCCTATCTGCTGACGCCCAAGCACCACGAACTCAACCCCGATGCCCGCAAACGGCTGGAGGCCATCGCCGAGGCCAGCGAGTTGGGGGCCGGTTTCCGCATCGCCATGCGCGATCTGGAAATTCGCGGGGCCGGTGAACTGCTGGGGGCAAAGCAGCACGGCCAGATTGCAGCAGTGGGCTTTGATTTGTACACCCGGTTGCTGGCCCAGGCTGTCCGCGAACTGAGGGGCGAATCGCCACTGCTGGTCACAGGCGAGGAGGCGGCGACCTATCTCAACCCATTGGCCGAAGGTTTGCAGCTTAACTTGCCCATTCCAGCCTACGTGCCGGAGGATTACCTACCGGAAGAGAAACTGCGCCTGCGGCTCTACCGCCGGTTGGCCGGAGTGACCAATCTCAAGGGCATTGACGAGATGGCCAAGGAATTGGAAGACCGTTTTGGCGAGCTGCCGGAGCCGGTAGCCAACCTGCTTTACCAACTGAGGCTCAAAATCCTGGCGATGGAGGCGGGGGTGAAGGCCATCCTCACCGAGACGGGTCAAATCATCATCCGGGCCGACAGCCTGCAAGAAATTGACCGGCCCGGCCTACAGCGCCGGCTCAGCCCGGCGGCCAAAGTGACCCCGCGCCAGATTTCGCTGCCGCTGCACCCCAAAACCGATGTCTGGCAGGCCGAGCTGGAGAAGACCCTGCGGCTGATGGGCCGCATGCTGCACGACCCGGCGGGGTGAGAGATATTTAATCATCTGAGTTCGGAATTAGCTCGAAAATCACCCCCTTCGACAAGCTCAGGACGCAGCTTCGATACGGGCTAACGCCCTACTCAGGATGATTTTCGGCTCATTATCGCATCCTGAGTAGCCTTGAGCGAAGCGAGGGGCGTATCGAAGGGTGCGATTTAGAAAACTCCGAACTCAGGTTAATCAGTTTCTTTAGGGTGGGGACCGATATAAAGAAGCTCGACTTCGATATCATCCCAGGCTTCCAGATCGTCGGCGGATGGCTGAGTGAGGACAGTTGTCAAATCAGGATCGGCCAGGATTTCGGCAGTAGCCCGCCAACTTTCGATGGTCTCTTCAAGGATAGACCACTTTTTTTCCTGGAGCGCCTGTTCTAGCGCGTTAAAAAAGTCGGCATAGAATTCAGCTATCTGTTCGGCTGAGAGGTATTTTAGCCAGGGGAAAACCCGGCTCACATTATAGCCTGCTGTAATGGATGTTTCCATCGAAGCCGACCCCTTTCTGGGAAAAGTTTTATGCCGAGTTGGTAGAATTATAGCATATCGGTTAGAGCGAACCAAACTTCGCGGAGCCTAAAAGTTGTAAAAATCTCTTGCAATTATTATTTTAGCCTATTACAATCGCTTCACCCTAAAAAATCCTAACGGTTATATGATTCGTTCAATCTTCTGCCCCCGCCAAGGCGCTCGCCAATTCAATCTTACCCCGGATCAAATGACCCAGGCGCTACAAGACCCGGAAGGGCTGCTGTGGGTCAGCCTGGAAGAAACAAATGAAGAAGAAGTTAATGCTATCCTGCGCGATGTGTTTCACTTTCATCCCCTGGCCATTGAAGATTGTTTGAGTGATGGCTATCAGGCCCCGAAAGTAGATATTTTTAGCGATTATCTTTTTATCATCGTCCACGCTCTCCAGTCCGATTTTCCGCTGGACCATCTTGATACGATGGAGTTGAATTCTTTTTTGGGGACTAATTATTTGGTCACTTCATATACCTGCGGTCAAATGCCGCCGGTTCAAGCGGTGTGGGAACGGCTGGAAAGAGACGAACGGCTCCTTGAACATGGAGCCGACTTTCTGTGTTACACCATTCTCGACCAGTTGATGGATGAATATTTGCCGCTGCTCGACACGATGGACGAAGAGATTGATCGCCTGGAAGACGAGGTAGTTTTGGCTAAACCGGAACGGGGGGTGCTGCAACGTATTTTAGCCCTCAAACACAGCATTTTAACCCTGCGGCGGATTATCGCCCCGCAGCGCGAGGTGATGAATCGCCTCAGCCGGGATGATCTGCCCCAGATTCAGGATGCCCACCGTATCTACTATCGAGATATTTACGATCACCTGGTCCGCATCCACGATTTGAGCGAATCTATCCGAGATGTAGCTACCGGCACTCTGGATACGTACCTTTCGGCGGCATCCAATCGCCTCAATGAAGTGATGAAGGCGCTGACCATTGTTTCGACTATTTTCCTGCCGCTTTCTTTTGTGGCCGGTATCTATGGCATGAATTTTGAATTTTTTCCTGAAATTCATTGGCGGTTCGGTTACTTGTATGTCTGGGGTGTTTTTATCGTGATTGTGCTGGGCATGCTCTGGTTTTTTCGCCGCCGGGGGTGGATTTGAAGACCCCGCCAATGAACGATTCTTCCCCCCTGTCTACCGTCTGCCGTTTACCGTCTACCTGGGATGAACGATACGCTGCTTTTGGCGCTGAGGATCGGCGTGAGCCGAGCCCTTTTGTGGCCGCATGTCTACCCCGCCTGCCCCGGCAAGGCTACGCGCTAGACATCGCTGCCGGAGCAGGCCGGCACAGCCTGGCCCTGGCGCAGCACGGGCTGCGCGTGGATGCCGTGGATAGGTCACGGCAAGGACTGTACCTGGCGAAACAGCGCGCTATCGAGGCCGGATTAGAGCCTGGAAAGAACCTCTGCCTGATCGTGGCCGACCTCGAACGACCCTGGCTACCCCGCCGAGATTATGACGTGATCCTGGTTTCTTTCTTTTTGTGCCGCCCGCTTTTTCCTATGATTAAAGCGCAGCTCCGGCCCGGCGGCTGGCTGGTTTATGAAACGTTGACCATCCATCAAACCTTTGGGCCTGACCGCCAACCGGCCCGTCCGGATTTTTTGTTGCAGCCCCAGGAGCTGAAAGACGCCTTTGCCGATTTTGAGCTTGTGTTCTATGATGAAGTGAACCAGAATCAGCGAGCAACGGCCCAATTGTTAGCCCGCAAAGTAGTTGTCAGTGAACAGTTACCAGTTATCAGTGGTCAGTAAATAGTCATACTGTTTACCGACCACTGATGACTGATTACTCTCGTCGGGAGTTCAATACCTGTGTCAACCCTCAAAGTAGACTTGCACATGCACACCTGTGCTTCTAAAGATGGGATACTGCGCCCGGCTGAAATTATTAACATTGCCAAACTTAAAGGTCTGGATCGCATCTGCATCACCGATCACAACAGCATCGAAGGGGCGTTGCGAGCCAAAGCGCTTGACCCTGATTTTGTGATTGTCGGTGAGGAAATCCTGACCACCCACGGAGAGCTACTGGCCTTTTTTGTGACGGAATGGGTTCCGCCGCGCCTTTCACCCCAGGAAACTCTCGACCGGTTGCAGGCGCAAGGCGCAGTTATCAGCGTCTCGCATCCTTTCGATCAGCACCGCTCTGACTGGAAAGAGGCCATGTTGGAGAGTATGGTCCCCCGGCTCGATGCCATTGAAGCCTTTAATGCCCGCACCTTGCAACCGGCTTGTAATGAAAAAGCCAGGGCCTTTGCTGCTGCGCACGGGCTGCCTATCACCGCCGGCAGCGATGCTCACACCGGTCGGGAAATTGGGGCGGCTTATCAGGAAATGCCCAGCTTTAACACCGCTGCAGAATTTCGCACCGTTTTGCCCCAGGCCAAACTATACGGCCAGCTTAGCCCGGCCTGGATTCATCTTTTTTCACGGTTTAACGTCTGGCGCGGTCGCCTGGGCTTGAAACCAACCCTGAGTAATAGTGAATTGTCCCAAAGGGATACCCCTGCGGTATGAATTGTCAATTGTGAATTTTTAACTCACCATTCACCATTATTATGATTGATCCAACGGATATTCGCCTGGGAGATGTGGTGCGGCTGCGTAAAGCCCACCCCTGCGGAGGAACCGATTGGAAGGTAGTGCGCCTGGGCGCCGATATTGGCCTGGTTTGCCTTACCTGCCAGCGCAAGGTGCTCATCCCGCGCGGGCAGTTTGCCAAACAGGTTAAGCAGCAACTGGAGCGCGGGCCAGAGATTCCTACCCGGCCAAACTTATAAAACCTACTGCAATTGAATTTTTGCAAACGTGACAGCTATCCCAGAGTATGGTAAAATGCAAAAGCGGGTGAGGCTGACTGACAAAGTTAGGTAAGCAATGGCTTATTTTTTACCTGGGGCTGCCCAACATGAAAAGTAAACCCGGCGCCTTATCGTGGGTGGCCTTTTTGCTTTTTTATATCGTCCTTTTACTGATAATTACCATTTTAGATTGGGCCAAAGGTCTGCTAACGCTGCCTTATTGGGGTCTTCAGGTGGCGTTGGTTACCGTAGGCGTAGGTATTTTTGCCATCGCCGGGTTGTGGCTGCCTGATTTATCCGCAGCGCGGGGCGTATTATTGGCTTTTACGGTGGGCGTTTTGACGATTATCCCCGCCGTATTAATGGGATTAGGAGATATTCCTAATTTTTGGCCGCAATATTTCTCAATTGCTTTTGGGATGGCCGCCGGCAGCTTTTTGACCTTCCTCTTTCTCAGGTTGAGCAAAAAACTGCCCCCAAAAGATCAATCAGAGTAGAAAAGTAAGAAGTTTGACCGAGTATGACTATTATTATCGAACAGCCTGGGCAGATTAAGTGCAGCGTTGGTATTACTGCTCACAACGAAGAAGCCAATATTGCCCAGATTCTGCGGGCTATGTTGAGTCAGCGGCTGCATCTTGTGGCCATCAGCGAAATCATTGTTGTCGCCTCGGGCTGTACCGACCGAACCATCGAGATTGCGCAAGAGTTTGCCGCTCGAGAGCCGCGCATTCGACTTTATATTCAAGAAAAGCGCGAAGGTAAAACCAGCGCTATCAATATTTTTCTCAGCCACGCTACCGAGGATATTTGTGTGCTGGAAAGCGGCGACACTATCCCCCACGAAGACGCCATCGAAAACATGGTCCGCATGTTTGCCGACCCGGCCGTGGGCATGACCGGGGCGCACAAAGTGCCGGTCAACACCCCGGAACATATTGTCGGGTTTCTATCTCATCTGCGCTTGAAGATGGAACACCAACTTTGCCTGGAAATCCCTCGCCTGGGCGAGTTGATTGCCTTCCGCAAAGTGTTCGATAAAATCCCGCCCGATGTGGCTATGGATGAAGCCTTTGTCGAAGCGCTGGTCATCCGGCGCGGTTTGCAGGTGCGCTACGCCCCCGACGCTGTTGTTTTTAATATGGGGCCGGAGACAGTGCAGGATTTTATCAAGCAGCGGCGGCGCAACCACGCCGGTCATTTGCATCTCAAGGCCAAATATGGCTACGAGGTTTCCAGTATGGGCCTGGCCCGTTTGCTCAAATTAGCCTTCGACGAGATTTGGGGCGCGCTGCGGCTCATCTGGATTTTGTTTGTGCTGGCTGTCTTGGAAGGGTATGCTCGCACCTTGGGTTGGTGGGATTACCGGGTTCATAAACGCACCCATGTGGTCTGGGATATTGCCTGGACCACCAAAGAAGTCAAACGCCCGGTTGACACGGTAGGCATCAGCATCACCTCGCCGCACCTGCCGGCCAAACGAGATTAAACGCCTCACGTTACCGTCATTGACAATTTTGCCTCTCATATTATGCTACTATCCATTCTCAGTGGATCCAAATTTGAGGAGCCAGCACGCCCACGTGCAGCGGTGTTCGGCACGTGGGCGTGCCTCACTCCTCGAAAAATTGGATCTACTGATTCTAAAATGTAGCAAGGTTGCAGAGTCGCAGCTTGGACGAAGCCTCCTGTAGAGGCCAAGACCCCCGGTGGATAATTTTCGGCGGTCGGCGGCCTGCCCTGAGCTTGCCGAATGGGTCTGCCGTCAGCGGTCTATTTTCAGAGGAGTCCCCCTAATCATGAAGCAGATCACCTTTGCCGACCGCCTCCGTTACCAATTTGATAATACCATGTCCAAGGGTACCATTGCCCTGATTGGCTGGTTGTTTGTGGTCTCGGCGGTGATGATACTTTGCGCTTCGCTGGTGGTTATTATTGGCGGTCTGGCTCCTGCGCCCGCCGAGGGCGGCAACCCTAGCGTTTGGGAAGTAATCTGGATGAGCGCCATGCGGGCCATGGATGCCGGTACGGTGGCGGGTGATACCGGCAGTTGGACCTTTCGCTTGACCATGCTGGCGATTACTTTGGGCGGTATTTTTGTGGTCAGTATTCTTATCGGCGTGCTAACCAGCGGGATTGAGGGCAAGCTGGAGGAACTTCGCAAAGGCCGCTCGTTTGTGGTGGAACAGAACCACACCGTTATCCTGGGCTGGTCGCCCCAAATTTTTACCATCATTGCTGAACTGGTTATTGCCAATAGCAACCAGGGGGGTGGTTGTATCGCTATCCTGGCCGAAAAAGATAAAGTGGAAATGGAAGATGAGATCAGAGCCAAGCTGGGCCGGACAGGCCGGACCCGGATTGTCTGCCGCACCGGCAGCCCGATTGATATGTCTGATCTGGAAATCATCAACCCTCACAGCGCCCGCTCCATTATTATTCTGGCCGACGACTCGCCCAACCCCGACTCTCACGTTATCAAAACTACGCTGGCCCTCATCAATAATCCTCGCCGTCGCCCGCAACCCTATCATCTAGTAACCGAAGTCCGCCACCCCAAAAATGTCGAAATCATCCGCGCCATTGGCGGCCAGGAGGTTGAGCCAATTCTGGCGCCTGATCTGATTTCACGCATCACCGTGCAGACCTGCCGCCAATCCGGTTTATCGGTGGTTTACAGTGACCTGCTCGATTTTAGCGGTGACGAGATTTATTTTCAATCAGAGCCGGGGTTGGTGGGCCAAACCTTCGGCCAGGCGTTGCTGGCTTACGAAGATTCAGCCGTGATTGGCCTGTGTTCTAAAGATGGGCAGGTTAGATTAAACCCACCGGTGGAAACCGTAATTGAAGCCGGCGACCAAATCATTGCCATTTCGCAAGATGATGACACCATTCGCCTCTCCGGTCAGACTCCTGCCATCAATACCGAGGCGATCTGCCCGGCTTCAACCTCTGAGGAAATGCCGGTACGCACGCTTATTCTGGGCTGGAATTGGCGCGCCCCGTTGATTATCAGTGAGCTGGATCACTATGTGCCCTCCGGCTCGGAGGTGATGATTGTGGCCGATACCCCGGAAGAGGAAGTGGAACAGGTGGGGCAGAGCCTTGACCTGCGCCACCTGACCGTTTCTTTTCGAACCGGCGACACCACCGACCGCCGCACCCTGGATGAACTGAGCATTTCGACCTTTCAACACGTGATTGTGTTGAGCTATTCCGACCAGCTTGAACCCCAGGATGCTGACTCTCAAACCCTGATCACCTTACTGCATCTGCGGGCCATCTCTGAGCAGAGTGGGGATACCTTTTCAATTGTCAGCGAAATGCTGGATGTGCGCAACCGTGAACTGGCCGAAGTGACTCGGGCTGATGATTTTATCGTCAGCGACAAACTGGTGAGTTTGCTGCTGACTCAAATTTCTGAAAATAAGAAATTGGCAGCCGTCTTTGCCGATCTGTTTGACCCGGAAGGCTGCGAATTGTATCTGAAACCCGCCGCCAATTATGTGGCCGCCGGTCAGCCGGTCAATTTCTACACTATAGTTGAGGCCGCCCGGCAGCGCGGCGAAACAGCCATTGGTTATCGTCTACGCGCTCAGACCGATGATGCCGCCCAAGCCTATGGCGTGCGGGTTAACCCGGCCAAATCTAAAGCCATCACCCTTTCGGCTGACGATCGCATTATTGTTTTAGCCGAGTCATAGCCTCGAGAAGCCCTCCCCCTAACCCCCTCCCATTGGGAGGGGGAATATAGCCCCCTTTGGGGGACTGAGGGGGGCTATATATCGCTAACTTAGTGACACTGTCTGACGACTGACCTCTGACTACTGGTTACTGCTTCGTGACTTTAGGGCAAAGAGAGAAAGTACTTTCTTCCTTTAATAATTGGTACCATTTGACACTTTTTTTTAACCCGTTTCTGCTGTATTCTAGTCCCGTGCAACATTACCTAAAATCGAACATGTGACCAGGAGGATCAATCGTGGAATCGTCCGAGACGACGGACCGTTTTGGAATTATTAATGCGTTCCTCATTGCACTGGTAACTTTAATCGGCGCTTACGTGGCCTGGCGGGCTTCGGTAGCCAGCGATAATGCCGGCGATGCTGCCCTGGCCGGGTTAACCGCCACACTTAACGCCCAGGAAACAGAAGCCCTCAATAACACCTTGCTTTACGAGGATTACCGGGCCTATACGGCCTACACTCGTTACAATGCTGTCGGCGACGAAATTGAGGAAGATCTGGCCGAGGTAACTGACGAAACCGAAGCCGAGATCCTGGACCGTCAGATGCGTGAAGCCTGGGATGCCGCCGAGTCCTTTTATTTTCCCCGCGAATATTTGAAACGGGATGGCTCATATGATACCCAACGCCATTTGGGCGAAGCTATGTCCGAAGCTGCCCGCGAGCGAGACCTCAATCCCACCCCGCACTTTAGCGAGGCCGATACCATGCAGGTCAAATCAAACAATTTGATCGGTGTGATCACCATCTTGGCCGTGTCCCTGCTGTTTTTCACCATTGTCGAAGGTGTAGATCGCCCCGTTATCAAATATGCGCTTGTGACACTGGGCGTGCTTATCATGATCGCCGGCATCTGGCTGACCGTTTCAATTGAGTATTTCTGGTATGCCTGATGCCGGTAAACAGTGACCAGTTATCAGTAATCAGTTCCAGTGGATCCAAATTTGAGGAGCCAGCACGCCCACGTGCGGCGGTGTTCGGCACGGGGGCGCGCCTCACTCCTCGAAAATTGGATCTACTGAGTTTAACTGTTCACTGGTCACTGACTACTGATAACTGAACCCTGGTTACAACCCTCAAAGGAGAAGACCTGTGACCGAAACAACTCCCCCAAAGCCCTCTCTTTTTGATAATGAGGAACGTTTCAAACAAATTGCCGGTATCCTTATTGCCCTGGTCACAATTCTGACAGCCATCGTTGGTTATTTACAAAACGAGGCCGGCTCTCTGGATGACCGGGCCAACCGTCAGGCTCAGGAATATGCTTTCCAGGCGATGGGCCAGCGCATCAGCGGTGCGGCCCAGGCCGGCTATGCCCGTGGCGATGCCTACCGCACCTGGAGCGAATTGAACACCCTGGCTCTGGCCGCCGAGAATGGCGGCGATCCTATGGCAGCGGAGCGTTATCGCGCCGTAGCTGAGCGCATGACCCAGTTGAGTCCCCTTCTGAGTGATAAGGCTTATTTTGATCCCGCCAGCGGCGAACCTAACGTAGCCAAGTATGAAGCCGATACATACCTGATAGAAGTCACAGCTTTGGCCGAGCGTTCAGCGGCCTGGTTTGTGGTGAAACAAGCCTGGGATGAAAAAGCCAATACCTACGTGGTTCATCTGACCATCCTGGCCGTAGCTTTGTTTCTGCTCGGTTTGGCGACCACCATCAGTGGCCGGGCGCGCTGGATTTTTATGGCTGCCGGGGTGGTGATAACGCTGATTGCTACGGCTTGGGCGGTCAATCTGTACCTGGCCCCGGTGGAGCGAATCTCTGACCCGGCAATTGACGCTTATGCCCAGGGGGTGGGGTTGGCTTATCAAGGCGAGCACGAACGAGCGATTAAAGCTTTTGACGAAGCCCTGGCTAAAGAACCGGGCTACGCTAATGCCTTATTTGAGCGCGGCGGGACTCATTACGATCTGGGCAATTATAAAGCTGCCCTGGCCGATTTTGAAGCCGCCCAAAAAGCCGGCCGTGATGATGCCAGTGTGGGCTGGAATCTGGCCTGGTTGTATTACCTCCAGGGCGATTTTGATCGCTCTATTCAAGCCAATCGCCGCACTCTCGACCAAAATCCTGATTTACTGGAGGCTCATTTCGATTTGGCTCTGGCTCTGCTGGTCTCCGGTCAGATTGACCAGGCTAAGGAAAGCTATGAGCAAGCCTTAAGTCTGGCGGCAGCGCAGGTGGCTAAAGCTGAAGCGGCTGATCCGCCCCAGGAACCGCCGGCCTCGCTGAGGTGGTCTTTTGATGAGGCGGCGGCCAGCCTGGACGGTTTGCTTGACCGGATAGATGGCTTTGACGATAGCTGGTGGTCCGAGACGCCGCCGCTGGAAAAAATCAGCCAGCCCGACCAGGTTTACACCGCCGCCCAGGAATTTCTGGCTCAAATTAAGGGCAACAGCGTTGCCCTGGAGTATACCGGCCAACCCTTAACCGGCGACCTGGCCGCTCAAATTGATCCGTTTACTTTTGCCGAAGCTCAATATGATGAAGACGGTGAATTTGTAGATTATATTCCCGCCGACACCTTCCCCGCCGGCGCCGACGAAGTTTTGATTGTTTTTGATTACAAAGGCATGCAAGACGGGCAGGCTGTGGTCTGGAAAGTTTACTACAACGGCGAAGAGGATGTCTCCTGGCGCACGGTTGAAGACTGGTCCTTGGGCGCTGCCGGAACCGCCGAATTTCCGCTGAGTTATGCCTACAGCAATGTTTACACCCTGGCTTCAGGCGAGTACCTGGTTGAAATGTATGTTGACTCACACCTGGCCCAGCGGGGCTACTTTGTCATTGAAGAGGAAACCGAGGTTTCGGAATAAACAGGTAGCAAGTAACAGGGTAGCAGAGTCGCAGGGTAGCAAAGATATGTGGTTCTTCAGGATTTTGTGGGGTTTGGGCCTGATACGTGATGCGTGATGATCCTGGTCACGCATCACGCATCACGTTGCCTCTGACCCCTGAATTCCAAAATAGCCAGAAATATCTCTGCTACTTTGCGACCTTGCGACCCTGTTACTTTGCGACCTTGCTACTCTGCTACCTATAATCTTAGGAAAGAGGGATAAACACTATGCTTTTTCTGCACACCTGGAAGTATGTTATCAGTGGGCAAAAAACCCAAAACCGGCGCTTGGTGCAAGAGGGTGATTATGCCGTAGTGGATGAGGCTGACCCTGACCGGCCCATTCTAAAAGTCATCCGCACCGCCGATGCCGGTGTGCCCAAGCCGCTCTACGAGGTGGGCAAAACCTACTCGGTGCAGCCCGGCCTGGCCAAAAAAACCGTCGGCAATATCAGGCTTACGGCCATCCGCCGCGAGCGGCTGCAAGACCTGACCGAGGCCGAAATTCTGAAGGAACTCCCCATCACTTCGATGGAAGAGGGCATCAGTGATGCCCAATGGGCCTTGCGTACCTTTATGGCTACCTGGAACATTATGAACTCCGAACCAGGGACCCGCTGGGAAGATAATCCCGAAGTCTGGGTCTTGGAATTTGAACCGGCGCTCAAAGCCGCGCCCAAAAAACGCTCCAGTTTTGGTAAATTTTCTCTAAAATCATAAGCTTTTTCTCACGCAGCAAGAAAGGAATCTACGATGCAAACTGAAATTCTCTATCGTCCCTCCTTTTCAATGACACGGGTAAAACTTAGCCCCGGCGAAGAGGTTCGTGTTGAAGGCGGCGCGATGGTTGGCATGTCTGAAGGCATAGCCATTGAAACTAAAATGCAGGGCGGCTTTCTCAAATCCCTGGCTCGCTCAGTCCTCGGCGGCGAGTCGTTTTTTGTCAATACCTACAAAGCCCCGGCCCAGGGTGGCGAAATTCACCTGGCCCCGGCCCTACCCGGCGATATGTTTGTACTGGAGCTGCAAAACGAGGCCATGCTGGTCCAATCCGGCGCGTTTGTCGCCTCGGCCAGCAGTGTTGAGATTAGCACCAGTTGGGGCGGGGCCAAAGGCTTTTTTGGCTCCGGCGGCCTGATTTTGCTCAAAGCCACCGGCTCCGGCCCGCTCGTCCTGGCCAGTTATGGGGCTATTCACGAATTGGACCTGGCCGCCGGCCAGAAATACACGGTGGATACCGGCCACATTGTGGCTTTTAGCGAAAAGGTGGGTTTTCAAGTGCGCCGGGTGGGCGGTATGAAATCTACCCTGCTCAGTGGCGAGGGCCTGGTGGTTGACCTGACCGGCCCCGGCCGGGTGCTGATGCAAACGCGCTCTACCGATGCCTTCTTGTCGTGGCTGATTCCTCAGTTACCCAAGAGCAACAACAATTAAATACCCGTCCCAGTAGATCCAATTTTTGAGGAGTGAGGCACGCCTACGTGCCGAACGGAGCCGCACGTGGGCGTGCTGGCTCCTCAAATTGGATCTACAGAGTCCTGCAAATTACCATCTTTGAGAATATACCATTAAGCGAGGGTTACTGTGGTTAATATGTTAATACGACTCCGTAGAGCAGGGGCGTTGCTGGCCCTATGCCTGGTGATATTAATGGGGCTTCTTGGCAACGGCCCTGAAGCCTTAGCCGCACCTGCCGGACGCCCCGCCGCTCAGGGCGAAGCCGAATGGACGATTATGCTTTACCAGGACGCCGACGACGAAATCCTGGAGCGCGACATTATGATTGACTTCAACGAAGCCGAGCGCATCGGCTCCACCGCCGAAGTCAACATCGTGGCCCAGGTAGACCGCTTTGCCGGCGCGTTTGACGGCATGGGCGATTGGACCTCAACCAAACGCTTCTACCTGACCCAGGATGACAACCTGGATGAAATCGGCTCCGAAGAGTTGGCCGATTTGGGCGAGGTTAATATGGCCGACGGCCCCACCCTGGTTGATTTTATCACCTGGGCTGCGGCCAACTTCCCGGCTCGTAAATATGCCCTGATTATGTCGGATCACGGGTCAGGCTGGCCCGGCGGCTTTGGCGACCCCGACCCCGGCGAATTGGGGGCCGATGATATTTATTTGGCCCAGGGTTTTGGCGACCAGTTATATTTAATGGAAATTGACCGTTCTCTGGAAGCGGCTCGCGCCCAGGCCGGGATTGACCAATTTGAATTTATTGGCTTTGACGCCTGCCTGATGGCCCAACTGGAAGTTTTTAACGCCCTGGTTCCCCACGCCCGTTACAGCGTAGCCTCGCAAGAGACGGAACCGGCTCTGGGCTGGGCCTACACCAGTTTTTTGAGTGAACTGGTCAACAACCCGGCCATGGATGGGGCCGAACTGGGCCAGCACATCGTTGACAGCTACATTGACCAGGATCAGCGCATTGTGGATGACGCCGCCCGGCAAGCCTTTGTGGCCGAAGCCTACGGCTATGAAGACCAGACCACGCCCCAGGAAGTGGCCGAAGCCAGCGGCCAGGATATTACCCTGACCGCGGTTAACCTGGCGGCGATACCGGCGGTTAACGCGGCGCTGGACAATCTGGCCGCCAGTCTGGTCAATATTGACCCGGCTGTTACCGCCCAGGCCCGGGCCTATGCTCAAGCCTTTACCTCTATTTTTAGTGATGAACTGCCCTCGCCCTATATTGATTTGGGCCACTTTGCCCAACTGGCCGTCGAGTTGAGCGGCGACCCGCAGGTGAGCGCAGCGGCGGATGAGCTGAACGCGGCTCTCAGCCAGGCCATTGTGGCCGAGAAAAACGGCCCGGAACGGCCAGGGGCCAGCGGCATAGCCATTCACTTTCCGACCAGCGAAATTTTTAGCGAGGGTGACAACTTTGGTTACACCGAGGTCGCCTCCCGCTTTGCCGAGCAGACCAAGTGGGACGAGTTTCTCAACTTCCACTACATTGGCACGGGCGGCGAAATAGTGGCCGCCGCGCCCGACGCCGAACCCGCGCCCGCGCCTGAAGTTGATTTGGAAGAGGAATACGGCGGCTTCATCACCAGCGAAGAGCAGTTGAACCAGGCGCAGCAGCAGGCCGCCAGCCTCAAGCCGCTGCAAATGGCCCCGCTGACCCTGTCCGCCGAAGTCGCCTCCATCGGCCAGACGGTCAACCTTCAGACTGAGGTCAGCGGCGACCGGCTGGCCTACATCTATACCTTCATCGGCCGGATTTTGCCCAACGAAGAACTGCTGGTTGTCGAAGACCAGGATTACATCTTTGCCGATGAGAATAACGAGGTTGAGGGCGTCATCTACCCGGTTTGGCCGGAAGGCAGCGTCAGCGTTGATTATGATTGGGAGCCTTATATTTACGCCATCAACGATGGCACCACCTCGGTTCGGGCGCTGCTCTCCCCCGATACTTATGACGCCGAGTCGCCTACTTACTCTACCAACGGTATCTTTACCTTTGCCGACAGCGGTGAGCAGCGCTATGCCACGCTCTATTTCCGCGACGGCGAACTGACCGAGGTTTTTGGCTTCACCGGCGACGCGGCCACCAGTGGCGGCAGCCCGCGTGAAATCACCCCCAAACCGGGCGATCAATTTACCGTCCTCGAAGAAGGCTATACCTTGAGCGATGAGGCCGAAAGCGAAACGTTTAGCCGCGAGGGGGGGACGTTAACCTTTAGCCAGGAACCCTTCTTTGTCGAAGAAATTCCCGCCCCCGCCGGCAGCTACATTTTGGGCTTTATTGCCGAAGATGTGGACGGTCAAACCCAGGAACAGTACGAGGGCTTGTTTGTGGAAAATGAGGATGCTTCGGCGGTGGATGGTTTTACCGCCTATGCCAACCAGGATTTGGGCTTTGCTCTGCTTTACCCCGACACCTGGCTGGAACCCGAAGAAAATACCGAAAATGCCAGTGTGAGCTTCGCTAACGCGGATGACTCGGCTTATGCCATTATCTATAAGGAAAGCTATCCCGACGCCGCCGGGACCCAGGGGGCCAACGAGCAGGCCATCCAGAGCAACGTTGACTTTTTGAACCAGCTCGAGGGCCTGGAAAATCTGCAATACGTCAGCGAAACCACCGATATCATCGTTGGCGCGTTTGATGGGCGGGAAGTTGATTTTACTTACGAGCAGGACGGCCAATCGTATTCCGGCTTTGTGGTCGTCACCACCCCCACTCCGGATGTCACCTACAGCATCCTGCTGGTGGCCGCCGACTCCAACCTGGAGACCGCTATTACCGAATTTAATACCATGCTGGAAAACTTCGATATCCTCATCTCCGGTGTGAGCAAAGAAGAGATCGGCGCAGCCCCGCCCGACTTTGCCGACTCAGCGGTGGACGACTTTACCGATCCCAGCAGCGGCCTGGTGGACGCCCAGGAGGCCCAGGATTGGGGCCGGGGTTACTATGATCCAAACATCGAACAATATGTGGTCGAACTGACCCCCTACGCTGGCCCCATCTACGATTACTACGAGGGCGGGGCTTTGGATGACACCTTTATGCTGCAAATCACCTCCGGCTACGAGGGGGCAGTGAACAACAGCTACGGCCTGGTCTTCCGATTGAGCGAGAACGGCTATTATGCCTTCAGCATCTCCGGCGACGGCTTTTACACCGTCGAGCGGTCGGATGGCACGGAGACCACCACCCTGATTGATTGGACTGCCTCGGAGTTGATAAACCAGGATGAACTGGCGGCCAACGTTTTGACGGTCACCGGTCAAGGCGAGACCTACAACCTGTACATCAACGGCCAGCAGGTGAACACCTTTACCGACGCGACCCACAGCGGCGGCACCTTTGGCATCATCAGCAACAACTTCGACGAGGAAGCGCCGGTCACTTTCTACTACGACGATCTTACGGTGGGCACACCGGCCAGCGAATAGGTAAAAAAGCAGCCTTCGATACGATTTTCGCTTCGCTCAAATCACTCAGGCTGCTATGATTCCGAAAAATCGCATCCTGAGTAGGCCGAGCGAAGCGAGTGCCGTATCGAAGGGTGCGATTTTGGACGACATATACAGTTGTAAGTAATCTAGATTTTCAATAAGGGCAGGTCGCAAGACCTGCCCTTATTTTTTGAGGATAGGTTGGTTTAACTCCAATTAATTTGGTAAAATTCGATAAAGTGTGTTCAATTTCAGTGGGAAATGAAATGGAGTCCAAAGCTTGCTCTGGTTTTTCCAAACCAAGGTTTGGACTCCTATTCTTCCAATCGTCATCTCAGTTTGAATACACCCAACTGCCCATCAATTAATCCAACTATACCCAAGAAAGAGACAAAAAATGTCCCCACTATTCACGCGAGCGACGTACCGGCGGATGTGGATTCTATTGGCTGGCTGCCTGCTGGTGGCGGCCTGGATAGCCTGTGGCGGGGTTGAAGTCGCCACGCCGGTCAACCCGGCCCCGTCGCAACCTACCCCTACCCCCGCTCCGGTGGAGCCGCCGGTGGAGGCGACCCAAATTGCGGCGCAGCCCGCCCCGGTGGAAGAAGAGGCTGCGCCGCCGGCCCCCGCCGAAGCGGAAACGCCTCCCGCTGCCCAACCCTCCGGCCAGGCGGGGGCCGAGTGGACCATCATGCTCTACCAGGATGCTGACGACGAAATTTTGGAATACGACATCCTGGTGGACTTCAACGAGGCCGAGTTGATCGGCTCGACCGAGCAGGTCAATATCGTTTCGCAGATTGACCGTTATCGCGGGGCGTACCAGGGTATGGGCAACTGGACTTCGACCAAGCGCTTTTACGTGACCAAAGATACCAACCTCAAGCAGATAACCTCGCCGGAGCTGGCCGATTTGGGCGAGCTGAACATGGCCGACGGCGAAACCCTGGTGGACTTTATCGCCTGGGCGGTGGAAAATTACCCGGCCCAAAAATACGCCCTGATTATGTCGGATCACGGGGCCGGCTGGCCCGGCGGCTGGAACGACCCCGCCCCCGGCGGCCTGGGGCGCGACCAGGTGGTGGTGGCCCAACTGTTTGGGGTGGACGGCCTCTGGCTGATGGAAATGGACCGGGCATTGGAGCAGGCCCGCCGGCAGACCGGCATTGACAAGTTTGATCTAATCGGCTTTGACGCCTGCCTGATGGGCCAGCTTGAAGTCTTTACTGCCCTGGAACCGCACGCCCGCTATGCCGTCGCCTCGCAAGAGGTCGAGCCGGCCCTGGGTTGGGCCTACGCCAGCTTCCTGCTGGAATTGACCGAAAATCCGGGTATGGACGGCGCTGAACTTTCCGAAAAGATCGTGGAAGCTTATGTTACCCGCGATTTGCGGATTCTCGACGACGAATCGCGCCGCGAACTGGTGGCCCAGGAGTTTGGTTTTTCCGGCGAGACCACCCCGGAAGAGGTGGCCGAGGCCAAAGGGCGCGATATCACCCTGACAGCGGTGGACCTGGCCGGGATTCCCCAGGTGAACGCGGCGGTGGATACCCTGGCGACGGCGCTGGCCAAAACCAACCCCAAAGCCACCTCCCAGGCGCGAGCCTACGCCCAGGCGTTCCAGAGCATCTTTGGCGAAGAAACACCCTCGCCTTACATTGATTTGGGCCACTTCTCCCAGTTGGCCGTCGAGTTGAGCCGCGACTCCGGCGTGGCCGACGCGGCCGAGCAGGTTTTTGCCGCCCTCAAGCAGACCATTGTGGCCGAAAAACACGGCTCCAACCGGCCCGGCTCAACCGGCCTGGCCATTCACTTCCCCACCGCCCAGGTTTTTGGCACGGCTGATAATTTTGGTTACACCACCGTAGCCGAGCGTTTTGCCCAGGTCTCCAAGTGGGATGAATATCTCTATTTCTTCCACACCGGCCAGGCCGCCCCGACCGGCTACAGCCGGCCCGAAGCGGCGCCGGTGGCGGCTCAGCCTCAAGCCAGCCAGGCCCCGGAGGGCATCAGCGAGGCCGATTGGGAGGTCATCCAGAATGATATTGCCACCCTGGAGAACGCCGGTTACGGGCCGCAGGAAATCCCGCTGCTGCTGGCCCTACAGTACGGTTATCCGCTCGATCTGGTGCAGTATTTGGTGGAGAGCGGCGTTTTCCGCACTTCGGCGGCGGGCCGGGCCCAATTGGCCGCCGGTCTCAAGCCGATCCAACTCACCCCGCTGACCCTCTCGGCGGAGATTGCCCGGCCCGGTGAGCCGGTGACGATCCAGACCGACATCAACGGCGACCGGCTGGCTTACGTTTACAGTTTTATTGGCCGCTTTTTGCCCCGTGAAGCGGCGCTGCTGATCGAGGATATTGATTACCTGGCCGCCGACGAGAGCCAGACTATCGGCGGGGTGACTTATCCAGTCTGGTCGCCGGAAGGCGTGAGTATTGAATTTGAGTGGGAGCCGACCGTTTACGCCATCAGCGATGGGACGAATACGGTCAAGGCTTTGTTTGAGCCGGTGGCCTACGACGCCGAAACGCCGACTTACGCCGTCGGCGGGACGTACCGCTTTGCCAGCGGCGGGGAGCCGCGTTTTGCCAAGATGTATTTCCGCGATGACGCTATGACCGAGGTCTTTGGCTTTACCAGCGGCATCACCCAGGCGGTGGGCGCGCCGCGCCAGATTATCCCGCAGGCGGGCGACCAGTTTACGGTGCTGGAGCGCGGCGACGATTTGACCCTGCCCGGCGAGCAGGGCCGCGAGAAGTATGTCCGCGAGGGCGGGACGCTGACCTTTGGCGAGACGCCCTTTACCCTCGAAACCACGCCTGCGCCCAGCGGCAACTACGTGGTCGGCGTGATTGCCGAAGATTTGGACGGCCGCCGCTACGAGCAGTACGAGGGCCTGTTTGTGGTCAACGACGAAGCGGCGGTGGTGGATGGTTTTAGGCCCTACGTGAGCGAGGAGTTGGGCTTTGCCCTGCTCTACCCCGAAAATTGGACGGTTGAGGAGAGCTTGCCCCAGGGCACGGTGGATTTCTTTGACGAGGCCAGTTCGGCCCTGGTGACGTTTTCGCGTAACAGCTACCCGGATGCGCCCTCGCCAGCCCAGGCCGACAGCCAGGCCATCCAGGAGGTGATTGACGCCTTGAACCAGACCGGCGAATTGGAAAATCTGCAATTTCTGGGCGATGCGCGGGATTACGTGCTGGGCGCGTTTGACGGCCAGACCATTGACTTTGCCTACGACCTGAACGGGCAGCCCTACTTTGGCTACGCCGTGGCGGCCACGCCGCTGGAGGGAACCACTTACGTGGTCCTGGTTTCGGCCCTGGATGCGGAGTACGACGACCTGGCCGACGAGTTTGACGATATGCTCTACAGCTTCGACATCCTCATCTCCGGGGTGAGCAAGGCCCAGGCCGGCCCGCCTCCGCCCGATTTTGCCGGCGAACTGTTTGCCGACGATTTTAGCGACCCGGCCAGCGGCCTGATCAGCGATGAAAGCGAGCAGGCATGGGGCCGGGGCTATTACACCGCCGCCGGCCAGTACCGCTTTGACCTCAAGCCTGCCCCCGGCGCGATCTACGATTATTATCCCGACCAAACCCTGCCCGCCGATTTTCTGCTGCAAGCTACGGCCAGCTTTACCGGGGCCATTGATAATGCTTACGGCCTGATCTTCCGCGTCCAAACCGGCGAGGAGCGTGATGATTTCTATACTTTCCGCATCAGCGGCGACGGCTTTTACACGATTGAGAAAACCGAGGATGATGAACTGCTGCCGCTGATTGACTGGACCGCTTCGCCGCTGATTAATCAGACCGAAGGCGAGGCCAATGTGCTGACCGTCGCCGGGCAGGGGGATACCTATCAGTTCTACATCAACGGCCAGCAGGTGGATACGATTAGCGATGATACCTACGGCGAGGGGACCTTTGGGTTGATGGTGGATAATTTTGACGAGGCTGAGCCGGTCAGCTTTACCTTTGATGCGCTGCGGGTGGGCACGCCGGCCAGGTAAAGGTGTTATCAGGTTGAACGTTCAACGTTGAACGTTTAACCATCCAGCGGGCTGCGGACGCCCAAACCACCGCGCTTGATGACATGGGTGTAAATCATGGTGGTCGAAACGTCTTTGTGGCCGAGAAGTTCCTGGATGGTGCGAAGATCATAACCGGCCTCTAATAAGTGGGTGGCAAAGGAGTGGCGGAAAGTGTGGCAGCTTACCGGCTTGGTCAGCCCGGCAGCGCGGGTGGCTTGTTTGACCGCTTTCTGTAAGCCATCTTCACCCAGGTGATGGCGGCGGAGTTGGCCGGTATGGGGGTCAAGAGATAATTTGTCTGCCGGGAAAACGTACTGCCAGGCCCACTCGCGGTTGGCATTAGGGTATTTGCGTTCCAGGGCGTAAGGCAGGTAAACCGCGCCATAACCCTGTTCGAGATCATTGTGGTGGAGGGCCTGGGTGTAACGCAACTGCCGCTGCAAGGGGGCGATCAGACTATCGGGCAGCAGGGTGTCCCGATCTTTGCCCCCTTTGCCATCGCGGACAATGATCTGGCATTGCCCGAACTCAAGGTCTTTAACCCGCAGGCGCACACACTCCATCAGGCGCAGGCCGGAGCCATACATTAGCTGGGCCATGAGTTGGTAGGGGGAGGTCAACCGGGCGATAACCTGACTGACTTCGGCTTTGGTCATCACTACCGGCAGGCGGCGCACGGCTTTGGCCCGGACAGCGTCAACAGGTCGCTCTAATTCTTGGTGGAGGACTTGTTGATAGAGGAACAACAGGGCTGAAAGGGCCTGGTTTTGGGTGGAGGGGCTGATGCGCTCGTTGACCGCCAAGTGGGTCAGGAAGGCCTCAATTTCGAGGGTGTTCATGTCGCGGGGATGGCGTTTGTTGTGAAAGAGGATGAAGCGTTTGATCCAATGGAGATAAGCCGCCTCAGTACGGATCGAGTAATGTTTGACTCGCAGGGCGTGGCGGACTTGATCGAGCAGTTTGGGGGCGAGTTCGGGCATAGGAAGTCTCCAGGGAGATGCAGGGATATTAGATTAGCACACAAGTTCTATTATAGCGGGGATTGTATTTGAGGGCAAATTGTGATAAGCTGGCGGTATAAATAAATATATTCGACGAGTTGGACTAATACTTTAAGTCCAACTCGTCGGTCTAATAATTTAGACCCGACAAGTTGATGTAATCTGGTATGCCCGACTTGTTGGTCTACAAATTGTTAGCTGGCTCGCCGCTTCAGTATCTAAATCGAATTATTACAAAGGTGATCTCGATGGACTTAACGAAGTTGTTTGAATTTAGTACAGATAATGTGTCAGAATACCTCTCAATCTTCATTCTAACGTTACAAAATCCAATTCTAAGATTTCAACCCTCAAACCAGAATCCTGATAGCCAATCTGTAATCATTTCACCACCGTCTAAGCAAAAAGGCTACGATCACGGGCCGCGTCTGAGTCCTAAATTAATTAGTTTTGTCATTATCAGCATTTTTATTGGGGCAACAATAAACGGTTTTATTCCCAATAGGAAACAGGGGCCAGAGTTTCAAGTAGTTGTTATATTTATTATAGCTTTTTGGTTTGTTTCCAGTGGTCTGACACACTTGCTATGCAAGTTATTCAAAGGTAAAGGAACTCTCTTAGATACTTTGTCAATTAGTTTACAACTCGTATCAGTATTATATGTTGTTGGTAGCTTTGCAGCACTTTTATTAGGAGTACTGATTACATTACCTCAAATAACCCCGTTTCTTAGTGCTCTTGGTTCCCCCGGACAACAGTTTATCATTGATCCAATTAATATTTATTTTCTGGTCCATTTTGTTCTTATTTCCGTATATCTTCCAATTGCACTTAAACATGTGCATGGTTTTGGTTGGTGGCAATTGATAGCCATAGGGATATTGTCAGCATTAATTGCTCGGATTCCACAAGCTCTAATTAGCAAAGTAATTTACGATGCGACAGGTCTTCCAACTCCGTGGGGAGGAGGTTAGAATGAGGAAAAGGTAAAGCTTTGTAGTAAAAAGAGTTCTGCCTTTTCTAACCTGTAGCCAAACAGGTTGGTGCAGAGTTGTCTTTTAGTCAAAGCGCCAGCTAACAATTCGCTGTAGCCGACTTGCTACCCTTCCATTTTTCAACCTCACTTTGCTGGCGGCGTCGGTTTAAGGTGAAGCTATCTTTGCCCACCCGCAAGCGGCTAAGCTCAGGCGTTGGGCAGGTGAATTAGCTACTGTCTTAAGGATACGTTATGGAAAAACTTACTGATTGGCTAACAGATAGATTTGAACATCCACTCAGTTTTTTTCTTTTTTTACTAGGGGGGATACTTATATTATTGGGTTTGACGACAGGATTTCAAATACCAGTTTTACAGCAATTATCTATAGATCCAGCTTATCGGATTCTTTCAATAATCATTGGTTCTGTCTCAATTTTGTTTTCAATTTTTTTTACAACTACCCAAGAAAATTCTTCTGGGTTTTTGAGAATTGGACGACAAACAAATCAGTTGAAATCAAAAGACAAAATTGATAGAATGTGGCAACACCTTTTGTCTGGGGCAACCCAATCTGTATTTATATTTGCCGGTGATGTTTCTTGGATAGATCGAGATAAGGAAGTATTAAATAGTAATACCAAGACCCAAGGAAATAAAGTGCGGATTTTGTGTCGTCGTCCTAGAAAAAATCAGTTACTTAAAGATAATGTTGCCAAGCTGATAAAAACTGGGGCAGAAGTAAAATATTACGACGAAAGCCAACCTCCTGTGGTGCGAGGAATATTAATAGATAGCAGTAGTGCAGATGTTGGTGCC
The DNA here is from genome assembly GCA_015075405.1 of Anaerolineales bacterium. Lineage (GTDB taxonomy): Bacteria > Chloroflexota > Anaerolineae > 4572-78 > J111 > DSQQ01. The sequence goes on along the minus strand of JABTUK010000001.1, from coordinate 315,048 downwards.
GCGTTGACCGTAGCAAAATCAGCAAAATTTGCTGTTAAACGTGAGTATGGTGTCCCTGGAACAGAAGATACTCACACATATGATGCCAGATTATACATCCCACCAAAGGATATTAGGCAGGTACAGATTCTTGATCAACTCTTTAATGTCATTTGGGAACATTCGATCACGGGCGTGGTTTTAGAGCCGAAAATATTTTCAGAGCATGAAATGCTTTCATTGTTGTCAAAGATTCCACAATATAATGGAATTCAGGTATCAGACTTTGAAATAAGGAGTATTGATATTGCGAGTCTTTGGACAACTTGCACTTATGTTAAAGAATACAAATTCGCCGATACACTTGCATTGCTAGATGCCTACGACACACAAGATATCCAGATGTTTGCCCCTTGTCTTTGTATATCGCATTTCCAAAATTCTTTCCTTTTACCTCCTATCGTGGAACAACAAGATGATAAACTCGTTATTGTTGATGGTATGCATCGCTTATTTTGCCGTCTAGCATTTATGCATAAAGCAGATGCCATTTGCCTTGTGGTATCTGTCAAAAAAGATTTGCCTTCTGCACCTATACCTTTTACGGATGTAAAAATATGGCCGCGTAAAATGCCGCGTGAAAATAGTTTTATAAATTTTGATCCCTCACGATTTCGTGATATTGAGGTTTTGGAAAGAGCACTTTCAGACCTGTATTCTCAAGAGAGCAAAAAATATTAGAATTTTTTAAATTGCTGTAACAAAGCTCTTTTGTATTCTAATACCTGCCCAACAATTCGTTGCAGGCGACTTGCTACCGCCGCGATTTTCGGCCACACCTTGCTGGCGGTGTTGGTTGTAATTGGGTCTCACTTTGCCAACCCGCAAGCGCCTGAACTCAAGCGTTAGGGCGCTGGGCAGTTAGTGAGGTATTCATTAATGAAACTACGTTCCTGGTTGAAATTTGAAAGACTCATTCCATCTGCAACTATTCTACTAGCGTTTGTCGCTCAAGCATTAGACTTACTCAATATTATACAACTTAGTCTAGGGGAGCAACTAATTTTACTGTTAATTGGCCTTCTTGGAGTGGATGCATTAACAGAACGCCTTTCTATGCTCGAAAAGATTAGAGATGAAATTAAGGCCCTTGATGGTAATAGTCCAGTACGTGCAAGCAAATTCTTTCAACCACGTGATAAAATAGCACCTTTACAAGACCGCATCTCGGATGTGCAAAGTATTGATATTTGTGGAATATCTTTATTAGCAATATCAACTCAACATTACAATTTACTACTAAAAGTAAGAAAAGGTTGCAAAATCCGATTGTTACTTCTAAATCCCAACAACGATGCTCTTATAGAGATACTTGCTGGTTTTGCTAGCAAGCCCGAAATTATTCAACAAGAAATACGGACAAGCCTAAGTAACTTTTTTATTGACCAAAACTTTACCAACTCAAAATTCGTGGAAATTCGTGTCAGTGATTATATAATACCACACACAATGCTAATTACGGATGCTGATAAATCAAAGGGCAAGATGCGTGTCGAGATGTATGCTGGAAAATGGGCGTCGAGTAGACCAGGTTTTGATGTATGCAAAAGTGAAGACCCGGCTTGGTTTAACTTATTTTTAACTCAGTTTAATGAACTATGGTCAAAAGCAAAACCCTATTCTGCCCGAAATAGTATCGAGCAATGAGGTAGGCAAACTATGCAAGATGAGATTAAGGTAATTCAAGAAAAATTTAACAATTTAGAACTTGCCGACCAACTCCGACTTATCGCGGAAATAGCCAAAGAATTGATGAGAGTGGAGTCCACATCTATTCTCACTCCCTGTAATATTCATAAGGAAGATACCAAGCAACGAAAACTTAGAATAGGTAAGAGTTGACAAACCTTGAGACTGGTCAAAATAACTCTCATTCCCAAGTGACTCAAGGATAAATAACTAGTGGTGCTAGTTATTTTCCGAAGATTATTCGACGATAAAGATAAATTCCCGAATAATCTTCGGAAAGATCACGGTCCTGGTGATTCTCACATAAACTATCTGTGATCTAAATTTACGTTTTTAGGCTTATACAGGGTATTCCACAAAACTTTTGGCTAAAAAACCTATTCCAACCAAAAATTTAAAGCCAAAACTAGCACCAAAGGTTAAATAAAAATCCGGTTTACATTCAATCAATGTGGTAAGCCAGGGGTGGATAATAACAACAGTACGCCTGAACCTATTTTTGTCTTTGAGCAGCAGCTTAAGCAATTGCTACTTGAGGTCCGAGTAGTTTGTAAATGGCGGCGAGGTGTTGCAATATTTGACCAATAGCTTGTTCAGTCGTCAGGTCGCTGCGATCTTATTTAGAAATCAACTTGGGAATCGGCTCGGCACTCATAATCTATTCTCCTTGTCAAAAAGTACGGCGCGATTTTGGGTGGGTAAATTTCTTGCAATCCAAAATGCGCCCTAACAATTCGTTGTACCCGACCTGCTACCGCCGCGATTGGCGAGCTTACGTTGCCAGCCAAGTTGTGTTAAGATGTATCATACCTTGCCCACCCGCAGGCGGGTAAACTCAGGCGTTAGCCTGCCGATAGACCCTTCCGTGAATTTGTTGTCAAAGTCTTTCTTGGAGTTAAAACAAATATGCCCATAGAGGTTATAGCTGCCTTAATTGCCTTAGCGGGTGTTGTAATATCTGTAGCGACATCCTTATATATCAGTCTGCGCCAAACTAACACCGAATTAGAGAAATTGCGCTCGGAGATTCACAAGGCGTATGCCGACAAAGTAATAGACAAGCGACTTGAAACCTATCCCCAATTCTCTTGTATGATAAGCGATTTCATAAAGAAAATGGAGTTGGGTACTATAACCAAAAAAGATATGGTAGAATTTTATCATCAAACAAATGAGTACGACTCCAAGTTATCATTATTATTCAGTGGGAAAACGGGTATCGTCGGTTATGACCTCCGCCAAACCTTGCGAAAATTAGCTACTATGGCCGATGAAGAATTTCAAAAGAATTTTGATGACCCAAAGGCCGTTAAAGAAATAAGACGTAAAATAGAAGAATTTGAGCTTGCTCTAAAAAGTGATCTGGGTATTTATGTTGTTGAGTTTTCAGATATTGGAAAAAGATTTAAGTCATATAAGGACATCTATCATTCAGTTACAGAGTAACTAAATTTAAAACTTGCAGCGAGGGTTTAGTAACCAACGGGGCAGGCTAACAACCGCTTGCACCTGACGCCCAGGACTCGCCGTTTATTCAGGTCACTCTTTGCACTTTGAGGGTAGCTTTTAGTTAAGGTTTCGTGGGCGCAGGTGAAGCGGGAGGCGTTAGCTTGCCAAAAATATTTCACTTTATGCCCATTGTGTAATAATAACTTAAAATGTCAAAGTTTATTTTTACTCCTGATGGCATGACATTGATGCGTTGTATTTGACTGAGCGTCGGAAAATCGCTGCTAAATCGTTAGGCACATCAGGAAACGAAGTGATATAGTTGGTAATTGTGGTTGTGGCAAATTAAAGCAAGCATGAGGAGGTAAATTGACTAAACCAATTCTGGGATGGTTCAGAAATAGGTTGACACATTAACAACAGAATAGGTTTACAGGAGCCACCTTTTCAGGCAAGATAAGGGTTACGAGACCACATCAAACCTGAAAGAAGGAGGCTCCTAATGGCACAGTATCGCATAGCTGGGTTGGATTTGTCAACCCGGATGCAAATCACGGTCGAGATGGTGTTGAGCGCCCACGAACGTGGGTGGGGGCGAGCCAGCCAATTGGCGCAAGACTATGGGGTATCCCGGACGCTGTTGTACGAGTGGCGCCATAAAGCGATGCAGAGCTTGCAAGAAACCTTGCAGCCGCATGACCCCGGACCCTGTCCGCTCAAACAAAGCCTGGACATCAGTTCCAGTTTCATCCAGCGGGCCATAGCGCTGTGGCCGATGCTAACCGGGAGCGTACGAGGGATCCAAACCGGGCTGGAACTGCTGTTGGGGGTGGAGCGGTCGGTCGGCTACATCAGCCAGACGCTTCAGGCGGCGGGTCAGCAGGCCGCGGTCTATAATCAAGCCGTGGTGATCCCGGTGCCGATTCTGGGTGAGGCCGACGAAATCTTTCAAGGCCGGCAACCGTGTCTGACCGTGGTGGACGGGCGGTCCTTCCTGGTGCTGAACTTGACCCCAGCGGAGCACCGCGATGGGACGACCTGGGGGCTGACTTACCTGGATTTGGTCGAACGGGGCATCCAGTTCCAGGACCTGGCCTGTGACGGGGGCACCGGACTGCGGGCGGGGGTGCGGGAAGCCAAACTGGCCCTACCCTTGCGGCCCGACCTGTTTCACCTGCTGCAAGAAGCTCATCGCCTGAGCCGACGGCTGGAAGGCGCCGCCTACCGGGCCATCGACACCGCCGAACGGGCGCGTCGAGCCGAGTTGCAAGCGCGAGGACTGATCCGGCGGCGGGGGCGGCGGCTCACCAGCAAGGTCCCCTTGGCTCAGGCTCAGGTCGAGGCCACCCAAGCCATCACCACCTTCGACACCTGGTCGTGGCTGCTGGCGGAAGTGCGGCAGGCTTTGGAACCTCTCACCCCCAGCCATCAACTGGTCGCCGTCGCCACAACCAAAGCCACCCTGGAAACGGCTATCACCCTGCTCAAGGAATTGGGCCAGGCAGACATTACCACCTTCGCCGACGATCTTCAGCAGAAGTTACCCGAACTGCTGGCCCCGTTGGCGTGGCTGGAGCAACACCTGACCCCGCTGCTCAAGAACTTGGCGGCTGACACCCAAGCTTTTGTCCTGTGGACCTGGCAACACCGCCACACCTTGAACTTGAACCTTGAGACTGACCTGCCCGCAGCCCTCCGCTCTATCGTGCCGCTCGTCTGGGAGACCCTGGGCCTCTTCCACCGCTCCTCCAGCTTGGCCGAGTCCCTGCACAGTTGGCTGCGCCCCCACTTACAGACTCACCGGGGCATGCCCCAATGGTTACTACCCTTGCTCCAACTCTTCTGGAACCACCACCAGTTTGAACGGGGCAAGCGCAGCGGCTCTAGCCCCCTGGAGTTGGCTGGTGTGTCGGATGCTCTTTCTCTTGCGGAGGTGTTAGACCAGTTGTTCCCACCCACGACGGCTACCCAGCCAGGATAATTTATTTTTTAAGGTACCAAAAGTGTCAACCTATTTCAGCCCGTAATTGAACCATCCCCCAATTCACGTCTTGATTGCGGACAATAACCCGGTCTTTAGAGCCGGTATAAGTAGCCTTCTAACTGGAGCCGATTCAGGAATCAAAATTGTAGGGGAAGCGGAGAGTAGCGAGGATGTTCTAAAACTCATCAAACAAACACAACCTCATGTAATGCTGATGGACATCTCCCTAGCCAGAGGCAAAGGTGAATTTGATGTATTGAGTCAGATTTGTGTCTGCGAGCGCCACCCTAGCGTCGTTATAATGATGGAGAAAGATGATATTAGCCATATTATTCAATCGTTGCTTAGTGGCGCGATTGGAGTGGTCACAAAGAATGTGACCGCTGATGAATTAAGACAGGCAGTGTATCGGGCTGTTCAAGGACAATACGCCTTCTCGCCAGCGATAGTAGCTGTTTTGGTGGATTACCTACTCCAGCACGAAGTTTCTCCTTCCAGTTATGATCTGGCTGCTATCAAGTCTCTAACTAATCGGGAACGTGAGGTATTTAACCTAATGGCCCAAGGTTTATCTAATAAAGAGATTGCAGATTGTCTTTCTTTATGCCTGGGCACGGTAAAATCTCATGTGAGCAACATTCTGGGCAAGTTGCAGGTCAATAGTCGAGCACAGGCTGTGGTGCTTCTCGCTACGGGCCAATTCTTACAAGATCAAACTAATCCAAAGGATGAGCCGGACTAAACTAAAGTTTATCTGCGCTCACACTTTAGCTTACTTCTCCTAAACCAAAGGCCGGTCGAAAAGACCGGCCTTCGGTTTATATAAAACGTAACTTTGGACTCTGTTTTTTGCTCTTTATCCTTGATAGAATAAGCCATAGTTTAGTGAGGCTGATGTATTAGCCTAAGACAAAGGAGCATAATTATATGAACTTAGAAAAACAAATCAAATTAGTTCCAACCTTGATAATCGTCTTGCTGTTCACTCAAGTAGCGTTATCATCTGGTATTATTTGGAAAATTAATGAGATAAACCAAACAGGAATTTATGGGTTGGGGGAGCAAAACAATCCACAACAAAACGTGCCTGAGTATATTGAAGGGATTTCGATAGATGATGACCCAATATTAGGAATTAAGGACGCTCCCGTAACAGTTATCGAATTCGCGGATTATCAATGTCCTTTTTGTGCAGAAGCCGTAAGTAACGTTAAAGCCATTATGTCGAATAATCCTGGAAAAATACTCTATGTCTATAGGGATTTTCCACTTGAAGCGACGCACCCATATGCGTTCAAAGCCGCAGAAACAGCTAATTGTGCTGGCGACCAGGGTAAATATTGGGAGATGCATGATCTTTTATTCGCAAACCAAGCCCAGTTGGACTCTGATAATCTTAAAAAATATGCGAACCAACTACAACTAAATTTGAGTCAATTCAATGATTGTTTGAATAATGGGAAGTATACCGACGAAATACGCCACGACATAGATGAGGCAAAATCGTACCAAGTTAATGCGACACCAACCTTCTTCATCAATGGACGCCGACTTGTAGGCCCATTACCTGAACAACTCCAAGAGGCAATTGAACTGGCCATAAAAGAAGCGGAAGGAGGATTAAGCGAAAATATGAACTAACTCGGTTAAATGAACAAATGCTATTCAAGCGTAAGATAGATGAGTAAATAAAATCAAGGAGATTAAAAGATGAAACGCATCAATTTAAACTTAAGTATAATGACAGTTGCATTGTTAATATCACTGCTATCGCTGGCTGTCTTATTTTCCTTACCTCCATCACCAGCAAAGGCTAGTCCTTCACTTTTACCAGCATGCGGTACTATTCAGCATACAACAAAATGTAGCACCGGCGCATGTGTATATAATCCAGGAGCAGGGTGTCCCGGTGGATGGGTATACACTTGTAATGCTAAATGGATTACATACTACACAAACGGGAAAAAGGTAGGTGCAAATGCAGGTACTGGAAACTGGTGCAGTTATACCAGTAACTGTCAATCAACCTGCCAGTAGTAATCCTATTTATCCTGTCTATAACCCGTAATAAGTTGTCATAGTAAGCAGGTCGGCGGATTATCCCGCCGGCCTAATTTGTTTGTGGCTTTCGATACTTTGACACGAACCCTAGTAGACATATAATTAATGATTTGTGTGTAACAATAATGTGAAGCCTAATGAGTTTTGTCTTACTCATGTATCCATAAAATTTCGGTTGCGACAAAAGGAGAAAAAATTTGCTTTATGTTTTAACTTGGTGGCTGATTATGCAGGTGTTGGGTTTGATAGCCCTGCCGTTAGCGTACCGGCTATTTAAGTGGTTACCCGACCGAGGTTATACCTTTGCTAAACCACTTGGCTTATTGATGGTAAGTTACATTTTATGGTTAGGCGCAATGTTAAGGTTATTACAAAATAACCTTGGGGGTATTTTGTTTGCCATCGTGTTAGCAACTGGAGTTTCCGGCTGGTTCTATCTCAAACACAAACACCATCCTGGTAGCCAACTTGAGCCATCCCTACGCATTTTTATACGAGAGCGTAAGACATTAGTCTTTACCCTAGAAATAATCTTCTCTATAGCCTTTTTTATTTGGGCCCTTCTGCGCGCCTATGCCACTGACAAAATTATGAGTAGCGGTGGCGAGAAATTCATGGAAATAACCTTCCTTAACGGCACACTTAACAGCGTCTATTTTCCGCCATTAGACCCCTGGTTATCGGATTTTGCAATCAGTTATTATTACTTTGGCTACGTTATGATGGCTCTACTCACTCAGCTTTCGGGGGTATCGCCTGGAGTTGGTTTTGACGTATACAATGCGCTGTTGTTCGCTTTAACCATTACTGGTGCATTTGGGATTGTATATAACTTAGTAGCTAGCAATGAGGAACAAAAACCAATAAGTGATTATCCTCATGTGAATAACCGACAGCCTTTATACTTTGGGCTAGTAAGTTCGTTCCTCGTTGCGGTCATGGGTAATCTTGAAGGCTTACTAGAAGCTTTATACTCTAAAAGAATGCTGCCAGAAGGATTTTGGAACTGGATTGATATCCCTGATTTGGTTGAGCGAGGTTCGGTAACAGGAGCCTGGTATCCGGGGCACAATTGGTGGTGGTGGCGTGCTTCTCGTGTCTTACATGACCGGGACCTGTTATATCAACCAGTACCTATCAACTCAATCACCGAATTCCCGTTTTTTAGCTTCTTACTTGGCGATAATCACCCCCATGTGTTGGCCTTGCCTTTTGTCTTTTTGGCTATGGCTTTGGCATTGAACCTTCTACGCTGCCAAATGGCTATCAAGCATGACCAAGAGCAAGAAAATCACCCAATTTCATGGAATCTAATCATGACATGTTTACACGGTGATTGGAGTATCTTCGTCTTTTATTCGCTAATCCTCGGTTCATTGGGTTTTTTAAATACTTGGGATTTTCCAATCTATCTGAGTCTAGTGGTTTTGGCTTACGGGATTGGCAATTACGCTGCGACAAAGCAAGCGAGTTGGCAGCTACTATATAAAATGGTCATATTAGGGGCAGGGTTGGCCTCAATAGCTATACTTCTCTATCTCTTTTTTTACATCACCTTCAGTTCACAAGCCCAGGGCATATTACCTTATGTACTTCCCCCCACTCGCTTGCCGCAATACTTGATAATGTTTGGTCCCTTTATCTTTATTGTAACTTGTTTCCTTCTAACTCACCTTTTGGGGCAAGCCAAACAAAGAGGCTGGAAAATTTTGTTACAGTGGTGGGGATGGGTTGCGCTTGCTTCTTTCACCATTTTTGCCGGGGTGTTAATTTCTGTCTCGTTTAGCCATCAAGGACGCCAATTCATCCAAGAAGTATTGCTTAAACCAGATGTTCAGCAGGTCTTGGGTGGATCGGAGCCTGCTATGGTAATAAAAGCTATTCTGTTTGCACGTCTGCGAGACCCATGGCTATTCCTGATCATTTCTTTCCTGGTTGCTTGTTCAGTTGTAAATATTTTGCGGCATATACAACCTCCCATTAAGGAAACAGGCGCACCTGGGAACAATCTTTGTAATTCATCGGCCAGCAACCTCTATACTTTCTTGCTGATTTTCATGGGATTGGCTTTAACACTGAGTGTTGAGTTTTTCTACCTCCACGACAGTTTTGGTGTGCGGATGAATACGGTTTTTAAGTTTTACTACCAGGGATGGGTTATGTTGGGTTGCGCCAGTGCCTATAGCTTATACTGGATGTTCAAACCAGGGAAGCGGATAAGTGGCACTATCGGCAGATTTGTGTGCTTCTCCGGTGCAATAGTTTTAGTCGCAGCCGGAATGGTTTATCCATTGATGGCTAGTTATAGCCGGGTTCAAGGTTTCCAGAATGAGCCTAACCTAGATGGCTCAAACAACATCGCTAGAGATAACCCTGACGATTGGGCTGCTATTGAATGGTTGAGAGCCAATGTGCAAGACACTCCCGTAATTCTGGAAGCACCCGGCAAGTCTTACAACTACGAGGGTCGTATTAGTGCCTTTACCGGCTTACCCACCGTATTGGGTTGGTCGCTCCACGAAGGTCAATGGCGGGGTGACTATACTGAGCAAAGTAAACGCGAACCAGACATCGAGATGATATATTCCACTCACCAAGGTCAACAAGCATTACAACTACTGCGCAAGTGGAAGGTAAAATACGTCATAGTAGGTGAAGCAGAACGTCGCTATGTGGAACAGCTTTGTAGCGATCCTAACCGTCATTGCCATCCAGTTAGAGCCTTAGAAAAGTTTAATGGAGCTTTGACACCAGTTTTCCAACAAAACCAGGTGACGATATATCAAGTACCATAATGTGTAAGTATCTTTGGCTCCGCTTAAAACCTGTCCAATACTTCCAGATAGTTCTTCAATAACGTGGAGAGAGTTGAACATCCAAATTGACTTTCGGCACACCTTTGCGCCCGCTTATGGCGGGAAAAGCACCCGCCAACACTGAGCGCAAGAGTGTGCCGGATGGAAGTTGATTGAAAGCGAAGAAAGAGGCACCGTGCCTTTCTTTAATTGAGGTTGATTGTGCTGGCAAAATCCAGTAAAATTGAGGGTAGTTGCGCCCACGACCACGGCACAGTGCCTTGTTATCCCCGAAGGAGTCTTTGTATTTGAGGCTACCTATTTAGCAAAATTGGGTAAAAAGAGTCTTGCAAAAGTAAGTCACCTTGCACCCCGGAGGGCAAGCTAACAACCGTTTCCAGCCGACGCCACCAGCTCGATTTTTTGTGAAGTAGTCTTTTGCACTTTGAGGCTGCCTATTATTGAGGGCTTCGTGGGCGCGGCTGAAACGGAGGCGTTAGCTTGCCAAAATACTGAGTAGTCCATTACTTACATTAAATAAATGAGGTAAAACACGATGACTAATCATACTCCTGTAATATTTGATAAACATAATAGTAATAATGAGGAGCAGTACCAAACATGGCTGACACAGAACCCAGATGGTTTTGTAGTAAACACGACATGGAATACACGGGAACGAGCAAACTATATGGTCTTACACCGAGCCACCTGCAAAAGTATCAGTAACTACACTGCGAAAAAGAAATGGGGTGGCTATACTCAAAGAAATTATATCAAGGTTTGCGCCCAAGATATTGAGAGTCTTAGAGATTGGATAAAAAATAATGGGCGACCTAATGGCTCTTTTACCCGTGAATTTCCTCGTTGTTGCAAGCAGGACTGGCGGGTATAAAAACCCGGCCCTGTTGCAGTGAATGAGTCGGGTTTTACTAATGACGAACAATGTAGGGTTATTTCTTGTCTTTGGGTAGCAGCTTAAGCAATTGCTGTTTCAATTCTTCCAGTTGCTTTTGCAGGATGGCAACGTGTTGCAAGAGTTGACCGATAGCTCGGTCCACAGTCAAGTCACCTTGTTGCCATTGGGAAAGCAACTTGGGGTGGTTCTGCACCTATGGCCTGGTTTCTCCTTTCTGATAGATTTTAGGCCAAGAAAAACGGCCACCCCAACCAAAAGGTCAAAGATGGCCGCTTGCAGTTTACAGAATCACATAGATTTGTGTAAAATAACCGCAGCCTTCCAGACTGTCCAAGCAGTTTGGGGGTCAGCCGCCTTAGGTGCTACCAACACCTGGGGGCGGCGCGTTTTCAATTGGTTGCGGCAATGATACACCCGCGCCGGAATCTTTGTCAAAAATGGAAGGTTTTTCTGGTTTGCCCCAAGGAGTATGGTTGAGGAAGGTATGTAATGTCCATTAATGTTTCACCCACAGATATATTGAATACTGTCGCTCGATCTTTAGTGGCTACCGAGAAATTTGCCAATATCGAGGAAGCCTTAAAGCAGATGGCTCTAGCCGCAGTCCGAAATAAAATCGCTTACTACCGACGTTCGGATACGCACTTTAGAACGCAAGTATGCCACTGACTTTAATACTTTCACCACCCGCTTGCAAGGACGAGCGACTCCCACTGAAGAAGATGATTGGTTAGCTTGGCGGTCAGCCCAAAGTATGGAAGCCGATTGGCGAAAGGTTTATCAGGACTTACTCAATGGCGGCAATCGCTGATGATTTGCTAAATCTCCTCCGTCAACACGTCTTGGTTCAAAATGTTCGAGTCGTTAATTACGACGAAACGCCGTTGGGTAAGTTGGAGTTAAAAATCCGTTGTCGTCTCGCCAAAATTATCAACTTCAAGTCTGGTTACATCATGAGGCCACATTTCAAGACTATGCTTATCAGTTGTTCACCGACCACCCTATTTTGCGATGGGACAACGCCCCCATTACCCCCAAATCTCAACCGCCCTCACCATTTTCATGATGAAATAGGACAGGTAGGCGACTCACCTCTTTCTGGAAAGCCGCTAGAAGATTTAAAGATTGTGCTGGCCGAGATTGAAAAATGGTTAGCAAGCACAAAAGCCGCCTAACAAGCGGTTCTTGAGAAACCTCGCCTCGGGGGTTGGGAATAAAGCACTACCATATCTGGGGAGGAGGGGACAAGCATACCCCAACATCCAGGGGGTGCGGTCAGAGGAGTTGAGACCAGCCTTGCCAGCGGCTCAACCGTCTTCCAACTCAAAAAGCCCGACCCTCTGATGAGGGTCAGGCTGGGCTTGCTGCTCTTCATTCGTCTTCTCGGCCGTTCCCTACCATAATAAACACGTAGTTTCCTAATCGGGGTCGAGCAAGCTCGCCACCAGGGGGCAAATCACCCGGAACGGCGACCAACTTCCTGAGCGGGCTCAAAGGCGCCAAACAGCTTGACGGTCTTAATTGATGAGAAGACGTAGGGTAAATTATAGCCGAAAGTGGGCGCAGGGCAACTGCATGAGGTTTCTGCGGTGGGGGAATACCCCGCCGGGGTAGGGGAACTTCCTGAGAAACTGTCTCTTAAGCGGCAGTTGGCTCAGGGGCCTGCTCCCTGGGAGCGAGGTCGAAGCCGAGTTTGGCGGCCTTGCGCTGGAGGTAGGCCAGTTCCCGCTCCCGCTGTTGGGATTCATAGCCCTCCGCGCCGATGTCTTGAAAGGGCACTTTGTACTTGAGCATAAAATAGACGGTGCGGGCGATCTTATGAGCGGTGGCGACCAGGGCTTGAGCGCACCGAGTTGAGCGCGTTTACGCCGATAGAAGGCCCCGAAAGCCGAGTGGGAGCGGGTCACGGACGCAGCGGCCTGACGGAAAGCCTGTCCGGCCGGTTGTCGGTTTTGAGGGTGCGGGAACGCAGGGACCTTGCCGCCGGAAACATCGTTGTGGGGGGCCAGCCCCAGCCAGGAGGCAAAGTGTTTGACCCCGGCCATTTGGACATATCGCTGCCAATCTCAGAGAGGATGGTTTGGGCCAGGAGCGCTGATGCCCTCGACCGCGACCAGATCCAGACCGAGGAGGCGAAACAAGTGCTGGCGGGTACTTTGGGCGGGTTTGTTCTTGGTGCGGGAATTGGGCTTGATCGGGGAGGTCAGGAGGGGTCAGGGCGTCCCAACGGGGTTTGACCGCCGCGAAGTGGCGTTCGATGATGGGCATCACAGGCGTTGATTTGGCTGGTGAAAAGTCGAACAGTTCGAGCGATTGTTGGAGGTGAACAAATACTCGTCGCGCCAGAGCCGGTCAGGGCTTTGACGATGGTGGCTTCGTCGGCTTTACAACCGGGTTGGCGGAAGGCGGCCAGCACCTGGGGGTCGCGTTCCCCGGCGACGATGGCCCGCAGGATTTGCAGCCCGGTGACGCCGGTGAGGTCGGACAGGACGTGATGGATTTGCAGGTTCATCTGTTGCAGGGCTTTTGCAGATGGAGGATATGCGGAGCGCGGTGCTGGATGAGTTCCGCCCGGTGGCGCAAGTAGTCCGCAGCGTGACCATCTCGGCGTCGGGCCGGAAGGAGCCGGTCAGCAAGCCCAGACTGTGCAGCTTTGCAGCCATTGGCAATCAAGCACATCGCTCTTACGGCCAGGGACGTGCTTGACGTGACGGGCGTTGACCAGAAAGACCCGGATGCCGCGCGCTTCCAGCAGTTCAAACAGCGGGATCCAGTAGACCCTGGTCGACTCGAGGCCACCGTGTCTATCCGGTTTTCAACCAACCAATCGGCCAGGGCGTGCAGGTCGGGGGTAAACGTGCCAAAACAGCGCACCGTCTCCCTTCCCGGTCAGGCGGCAGGGCCACCCAGATTTCCCGGCTGCCGATATCAATCCCGGCGGCGTTGGCATGGACGATACCCAGGGTGTCCAGCCTGGCCTGGCCTTTAGCTCTCCTTTGACGACCTTTGTTTTTGCTCATCATCATCTCCTGAAGGATTAAATTTGGCCGGGGCCAACCGGCTTCCCCACGATAAAAGTAGATTCCTGATCGGGGTCGAGCACGCTCGCCACCAGGGGGCAAATCACCCGGAAGCCGGAACCACGTTGCAGCGCGAGGCAGACCGCAAAAGGGTCGCCATCAGGGCTTGTATCGGTCTTATTTTTAGCCTCAGCCAGAGGGTATGATACCACGCCGGTCAAATCAGCCGGCCAGTTTCTGCGGTGGGGGAATACCCGCCGCGGGTAGGGGTCGTTGCAGCCGAATTGCTACCGCCCCGTTTTTCAAGCATTTCTTGCTGGCAAAGGTTCAGGTAAGTGAGTCTAACCGTGCTGGCCCGCAATCGGCTAAACCGCGGGCGTTAGCTGGCGGAAAATTATAAGTCTCATCTGAGTTTCCCTGAAAGACAAAACCTATCGAAAGATTTTTTTTACATTTGACTTTACATATCATTCCAGAGTAAACTTGAAGTGTGAATAATTCAAACTCTACCAACCATAATGGGCATCTGACAAAAGAACATCTCCGACAACTCATTTTTGAGGAATTAGAGAGACTTGAATTTACCCTTGATGAGCAAGGCAATATTGTTCCTCCTGATACCTCTAAAGAAGTTATCAGACGTTTACATGAAACCTCTCGAAATATCGAATTGCAAAAAAGCCAACAATGGATAAAAAGTAAGCTAAATAAATATAAAAATTATTTTGCAAATGGTTATGATATTACCCCGGAGAAGATTAAACCTCGGTTGGTACAAGTAACCGACAATTGGCAAAATGACCTGTTTAGACTCATCCGGCTTACTTGGTCATTGCCTTATTCATTCGGATATGGGCGGCGGTTACGTTATCTTATCCTAGATGAACATAATGATAAGATTATGGGTATTTTTGCTCTCCAATCTCCCCCTATTCGCTTTCCCGCTAGAGATAATTTATTTAATTATCCTCAAGGAAAAAAAGTAGAACTTATTAACCAAACTATGGATATTCATACACTTGGCGCTATTCCGCCCTACAGTATTTTATTGGGAGGGAAGTTAGTAGCATTGGCAACCTCTTGCAATCAAGTCAGGACAGATTATGTAGCTAAATATGCAGAACGAAAAACGGAAATGGAAGACAGAATACTGCCGGCTCATCTGGTTGCCCTAACCACAACTAGCGCCTTTGGTCGAAGTTCTATTTACAATAGACTTAAATATAAAAGTGAGGTAATTGCTCAATCAATCGGGTATACAGAAGGGTATGGTAATTTTCATCTTCAAAAGCTATATCCGGTTTTTAAAGAATATTTGGCTATGGAAGGCGTATCTCTCAAGGGGGGATATGGAACTGGCCCTAAAAGAAGCTGGCAATTTATCCGGTTGACTCTGGATAAGGTTGGAATACCAGGTGATTTACTAAAACATGGTATCCAGCGAGAGGCGTTTTTGTTTCCTTTAGTAACCAATCTCAAGAAATATCTTGAGGGAGAAGATAACACGCCTCAGTATCGTGATTTGCCATTTGATGAATTGATAGACTATTGGCGAGAAAATTGGATGCTGCCACGCGCCGAGAGAGTAAACCATTGGCGCACTTATCAAAATTGTGAATTTTTAAGCAGTTTGATTTTGCCGGAAGAAAATCATAACCACAATGGACGAGTCAGTTAATTTTAGGGAACTACCCCGATTATTGGTTGATGAAGTTCTCAACCGCACTAAAAATATTGGTCAGGAATTATTGAAGTCGTTTGAAGAATTGCGCCAACAAAAAGCTGAATGGCGCAAACAATTAGCAGACGCGGGGCTAGTTAAACACGACTCCAGTTTGCCACGAGCGCAAAACCCCACAACATGCGGAATTGATGGTTCTTACGCTGTGGAAAGGCTTTTGGCTACGGATTTGGTAGTAGCGGGTGCCGTGGCCGTTGAGGGGTTGACACCTCCTTCTGAAAAAAGATTTTGGGCCGAACCTACTCATTTTGTTCATGTGGAAACCGAAGCGCATAACCCTGATACGGGGTCTATCTTGCGGGCAGGAATGATGGGCATGGAACTGATATTAGCCCGTCAAGCTCCACATGAACTTGTGCTTTTAGATGGCTCACTAACCACACCTGTCATTTTCTTTAACCAGGGCTTTAGCAAAGCCAGAGAGTATCCTAATCTCAAAACTGTACAGGAATATTTAGTTGAAAAAATTCGACCCTTTTTGGAAGCTTACCAACATATTCTGGCCGCCCAAAGAAATGATCGCCAGTGGGTTGCTGTCCCAAAATACACTACTCGCCGTGAAATAGGCGAGAAATTACGATGGCCCGCCTCACACGACGACCGAGGGATATTAAGCTCTGTTTTGGAAGCAGGCGAATACACTACGCCAACGCCATTGATACAACCAGACCAACCCTGGCACATTAATACGTCATTGGTTGATGATTATGGCGACGCCACAGAACGGGATGAAATAAACCGGCTGGTTGAACATGTTTTGCAATTTTTAGGGGTCATCTATGTTGTTTATTATCGCCCCCACGCTTATATGCCCGCTCTACGATTGGAAATGAGTCGAGCAATTGCTAACAATCCAGCCAGATTGAGCATTGTTCTTCAGGGAATCAAAGATCAATGTGGCACAGCAGCGATTATGGAACCCTACCCCCTATATTTGGCAGACAGAATGGTTAAACACCTGGCCAGGTCTGTGCCGGTTTTCCGGCAGATTACCAGCCAATATCTTGCAGAATCTTATCAAGGTAATATTGATGATGTCTTTGTTGGTTTGCATAGTTATCGAACAGAATCAGGTAGGTAAAAATGTCTCGTCAAAATGAAAACTTGTCCCAATTAGTTGACCTGGCCGAAAGAATTGGCGTGATTGGTTCACCTTCTTCGACTACAGAACTTGCCTTAGATATTTTAGCAAGCGCAGTTACCAAAAAATTGGTTGGAGAATTAGCCCTTTTTCGGTATATGCAAGATAGCGTTGACCATTATGCACTTGGGCAGATTACTGAAATTTCGTTGCGTAACATCTGGCACGAAGACCCCACCATGCGGAGTTTAATTCGGCAACGAGGCAAGGTTGACGCCGTTAGTGAACGGCAAGATACCCACCAGGGCGAAATGATTGTCAGCGCCGTTTTTGCTGATGAAAACGGCAAGTATCGCCCTAGCAGCTTGGGAACTGTGCCATCCACTGGAACGCACATTCAGTTGATGGATGATAAAGTTTTGGAAGTGCTGCTTGCTCCATACAAGGACCAAATTTTTTACTTGGGACATGTCTACGGCTCAAAACCCAAACTACCCCTATGGTTTAAACACTTTGACACAGGGGCAGATGGGGCAGGTGAAGCTTATCATCTAGGTATTTTTGGCAAAACAGGGTCTGGTAAATCAGTCTTGGCGAAGATGATTATGTTGGCCTATGCCCGCTACAAGCAAATGGGCATACTGGTTATTGACCCCCAGGGCGAATTTTCACAGGATGCTTTGGGTTTAGGAGTTTTGGGTAACTTTCAACTTCCGGTGAAAGAAGTTTTGACGGGGATGGGTAAAACAACCAAAGTGATTGGGGTGCAAAATCTAATTTTAGATAGACGAGAATTGTTTGCTCAAATTCTTTATGAATCGCCTTTTTTTGAGAAACTCAGTTTTTCAAAAGGAGAAAACCGAGAGATAGCCGCCAATATTTTAGGCGATAATCTGGGAAAGAAAAATATCAAGTTGACAGACCTGCATAAACGTGAATCTTTTGATTTTGCCTGGTCTTTGTTGGGTCAGGAAAATATTCAAAAAATCTTTTATCGTTCAGATGCTTCACGTAACCGTTTCCAATCTGTATATAATGACGCTAAACCTGATGAATTTTACAAGGAAATTTGGCTGCCCATCGCCCAATTGTTTGATGAAGCACGCCCTGATGCTCAAAAGGTGGAAAGTATTTTATTTAGCCTATTCAACTCGAAGAACAAACCATTGGTTATCATAGATTTATCGGCCAAAGGTGATACAAATTTATTTTGGAATGAAACCATTCAGGCATTGGTAATAAAGAGACTATTGGAAGGTATTCGGTTTTCGGCTGAACAGGCTTACAGCCAAAAGCAGAACCTTAATACACTGGTTCTAATGGATGAAGCCCACCGCCTAGCCCCTGCCGAGAATCCCGACAATGAGACGATGAAGCAGATTCGAAATATTTTTATTGACTCAGTTCGCACAACCCGTAAGTATGGCGTTGGCTGGATGTTTATTTCGCAGACCCTATCCAGTTTACATCGTGAAATTGTACAGCAATTGAGAATCTTCTTTTTTGGTTTTGGCTTGGGTATGGGCATGGAATTTCAAGCCCTACGCAATCTGGTTGGCGGACGCAGCAAAGCCCTTGACCTTTATCAATTATTCCGCGACCCACAATCTTCTTTTGATATAGCCTCACGTGAATACTCGTTTATGACAATTGGCCCGGTTTCGCCTCTCTCATTTGCCGGAACGCCGCTTTTTCTGAATGCCTTTAACACACCCTCAGAATTTTTAAGGGCAAATAATTTACAAGCGGTAGCTCAGGTAAAAATGAATCTTTGATCTCATTAAAATTGAACCAAACCTAACATGATCCAAATAAAAAAGGCGTCCGATGAAAAAAGTCGGACGCCTTTTCATATGGATATAATCAACCATCTAAATCAAGCTCATCTCTGGCTAGTTGCTCAAGGGGAACATTAAACAAGTCAGACACTTTAATAACAAGTTCCAAAGAGGGCTTTTTTTTGCCGGTTTCAATCTCGCTGATAAAACTGTGAGAATTAATCGCCAGCATTGAGGCTAATTGCCGTAAACTTATACCCTGCTTCTCGCGCAAAGTGCGAAGTTTTTCCCCAAATGTAGGCATAAGCTATCTTTCAAAGCCGATGAAAAGATTTGACATTTATGAATCGCAATGATACAATGGGGCAGGTGTTCGCCAAACGCGAACACCTGCCTAAAATTTCAACGAAAGGAGGTGAAACCAATGGGGACTTATGACCATAAACAAGTGATTTCTGATTACGCCACCGGCAAAATGACGCCTGAAATGGCTATCGGTCATAGTTTACAACATATTGATAAACTGTATGAAGCCCAAACCGTTGCTAACGTCAGCTGGTATGAACTACGAAGCAAGGTTGATGGTCTGGAAAATAGAATCAATGCCTTACAAAAGGCGGTTGACCGCCTGACGGCTCTGGTGGAGAAGTTTCTGCCCCAGCGTAAGCGGAACTCTCCCGACAAGCCATAAAAAGACCAGCCTTGAACCATCAGGCAAGCCAACCCTTAAAACCCGCGAAGTCCGGTACACTTGGCGGGTTTTCTTTTTGTATGATAGGCTGAATCGATGATTTAAGCAAGATTCCGTTTTTTGTGACTTTGTGGTAAGATAATATTAGCTTGCGGATTATTTAGCCAAAGCAAGGAACTAGCCTATGACGACCGATACCAAAATAAAACAGCAAATTTATCAAATTATCGAGTCCTTGCCAGGAGAGCGACTCCCTGATTTGCTCCGCTTTTTGAAATATCTGATGCAACCCATAAAATCTAGCCCGCCGCCCAGCCCTCCTCCCATCTATCAAATACACCAGCATGCCGTTGATACCGGGATTCCCGATTTGGCTGCCCAACACGACCATTACCTCTACGGTGTGAGCAAGGACGATGCCTGAAATCGTTTTTTGGGATACTGCCGCTTTTATCGCTCTTGGTAATGCGCGGGATGACCTTCACCAAGCGGCTACTAAAGTTAGCCAAGAATTAGCGTAAGCCCAAGCCCACGTCCTCACCACAGACGCGGTACTCATTGAGGTTGCCAATACTTTCAGCAAAGTTGCTTTACGGCCCATCGCTTGGCAACTCATTGAAGCGATGCAAGCATCTGTAGCTCTAAAAGCAGCAACAATTGTACATGTAGATACCGACCTATGGCAACGAGGCTGGCAGTTATACCGGGCGCGTTCTGATAAAAATTGGGGACTGACCGACTGTATCAGTTTTATTGTGATGGAAGATTATGGCATCCGGCGAGCTTTTACCTACGATCAACATTTTGAACAAGCGGGCTTTGTTCGGTTGTTAAAGTAGCATTACGGCCAAAGCGCCAGCTAACCACCGTTTCCAGCCGACCGCACGGACTCCGCATTTTTTCAGGCTGATTTTGGCACTTTGAGGCCGTTTTAGGGTGTAGTCTGCATGGCGGCGGCTGAAACGGGAGGCGTTGGGCCGCTGAATTAGCATTTGAGGATATAACGGTGTCACATCAGGGTAACATAAGAAGATTAATATTACAGCATAATCGTCGCTTACAAGGCTTAAGGGAAAAACAAGCTCGGTTTGGATTAGAAACTCCCGTATCTATCCTAACAGAGATTGAGGATATTGAGATAGAGATTGAGAAGCTTCAAGATGAATTAGCTGCCTTGCTAGAAGTTGGTATCATAGAGGAGGAAAGAACAAAGTTACCAATTTCTCCTTATATTCCATTACAACGTCCACCGTGTGATGAGCATTTTGTCAATCGTGAACGGGAATTGTCACAATTACTAAATGATTTGCAGCCTGGTCGAGTAGCCACCCTTTGTGGACCAGGAGGTATCGGCAAGACAGCATTAGCAATTGAAGTTCTACAATCTTCTATTATTTTGGAGCGGTTTCCAGACGGGATTATCTTCTACAGTTTTTATGGGCGTCCTGATCCCACTCTAGCTTTAGAACACATCTTGACCAGTTATGACGACAAAGCTAAACCGACACCATCAGATGCAACTCGTCGTATATTATCCAGCAAACGAACTTTGTTAGTGTTTGACGGAACGGAAGAAGTAGAGAATTTAAAAGCAGTTCTTGATGTACGAGGTGCCATGTGTGGAGTACTAATTACTAGCCGAAACAATGAGGACGCAGTTAATGACTGGCAGGATTTGGCTCCTTTACCTCTACCTGAGACGATAAAACTCCTCAAGAATTGGTGGGACAATTTCGAAGCTGATGATGCTACTATTTCTAGCATTTGTGCTATGTTAGGTGGCGTTCCACTGGCAATTCGTCTGGTAGGACGTTATTTGAAACAGAAAGGTGTACCTGCTCAGGAGTATTTAGAATGGCTGGGACTTGATCCAATTGAGACTTTAAGTCTGGGTATCCATCAGGAGGGTAACATTCAACGATTGATTGAACGAAATTTGTCTCAAGTGAGCGTGACGGCCCAGAAAGTCATGGAGGTAGTAGGTCTATTAGCTTTGGCTCCATTTAGCCGGGAGCCAATTGTTGCAGCCCTAGGATATTCTAAAAAGCAAATACAGAACGCACTTGGGGATTTATTAAGTTATGGCCTATTGGTGCAAACAGGTGATCGCTATAGGGTAAGCCACGCTTTGATTCATACTTTTGCAAAACAAAATCGTATTCAGCCACCTGAGGTGATAGATCGTATTGCCACTTATTTCGCAAATCTGGCCGATGAACAAACTCGATTTAAATCAGATAGTTTTGCCAAAGAGGATGATCACTTACACACTATGGCTATTCTTGATCAGAGTATAAAATACGAGCAGTGGGAGGCAGCGCATAGCTTGGCTTGGGCCATCAGCAATCAAGATGGCTATCTAAGGGTGCATGGCCATTGGACAGAGCGCCTCATTGTAGCCCAGAAGGGGTTAGATATTGCACGAAGGTTGGAACAACGACAAAACGAAGCAAGATTCTTGATAATATTAGGCCATACGTACTGGTCTTTAGGAGATATACAAAAAGCTATCGGAAATTTTGAGCAAGCTTTGACCATCAGCCGTATATTTGGTTACCGTGGAGATGAAGGAGACGCTTTGGGACATTTAGGGCTTGCTCATCGTGACTTAGGAAAGAATCAGCAAGCTATTGATTATTATCAGCAAGCTATTGATATAAGCCGTGAAGTCAGGGATGAGCGTCAGGCAGGAATTTGGCTCGGTAACCTCGGGAATACCTATTCTGTCGTTGGCCAAACTGATTTGGCGTTAAAATATCTTAAAGATGCTTTAACTATTGCTCATGATTTAGGATATCGTCGTAACGAAGGAAATTGGTTAGGAAATCTTGGAAGAATTTTTCTCAAGTTGGGGCAGATAGAGCAAGCTATAACACACTTCCAACAAGCCCTGAGTATTGCTCAGGACGTCAATGACCGTCGCAATGAGGAATATTGGTTGAGTTATCTCGGAAAAGTTTATTATCGTCTGGGACAACTAGAGCAAGCACTTGAGTATCACCAACAGGCCTTAGATATTGGCCGTGAGATTGGTGATCGTCTGGGGCAAGCCCTAGTATTAAATGATATGGGGCTTGTCTATCATGACCTTACACAGATTGTAGAAGCCAAAACATGTTGGCAGCAGGCATTAGCAATTTTTACAGAAATCAAATCACCCTATGCAGACCAAGTTCGTGAGTCGCTGGGTAAACTGTAATTTTAATGCTCACAGCAGGGCATTAATTTGGGTAGCAAATTGAAAGAGTAGATAAAGAAAAAGCGAAGGCATTGGTCGGTGCATCAAGCGTTCCGCTTATGTAGAAAAAGCATCCGCAAACGCTCCACGCCTTAAATGCTGGAGCGGTGTAGATTAAAATTAAGGAAGAGGGAATATTGTCTGTTACCGCAAGCAGAATATATGTCAGTGGTAACTTCGATTCCGTCTGGCCGCCCAACAAGCGGTTCCTAAGAAACCTCGCTTTGGGGGTTGGGATAAAAGCACTACAATATCTGGGATGGGTAAGGCAAGCATCCTACAACATCTAGCGGTTAGGACGGGGGAGGTTAGAGCGGGCTTCCAGTGGCTCAACAATTTAGCCACTCAAAAAGCCCGACCCTCTGATGAGGGTCAGGCTGGGCTTGCTGCTCTTCATTCGTCTTCTCGGCCGTTCCCTACCATAATAAACACGTAGTTTCCTAATCGGGGTCGAGCAAGCTCGCCACCAGGGGGCAAATCACCCGGAACGGCGACCAACTTCCTGAGTGGGCTCAAAGGCGCCAAACAGCTTGACGGTCTTAACTGAGGAGAAGACGTAGGGTAAATTATAGCCGAAAGTGGGCGCAGGGCAACTGCATGAGGTTTCTGCGGTGGGGGAATACCCCGCCGGGGTAGGGGAACTTCCTGAGAAATTGACCAGGATTATGGTCATACGGGAGGCGAGCAGGTCAATTTCTGCGGTGGGGGAATACCGCCACCGGTGGTAGGGGACGTTGCAGCCGAATTGCTACCGCCCCGTTTTTCAAGCATTTCTTGCTGGCAAAGTTGGTGTATAATGTAACTTGTCGCGCCCACCCGCAATCGGCTAAACCGCGGGCGTTAGCTGGTACAAATCCTTCTCGATTTTTCATTCCCAAAAAGTTTGAAGTGGAAAATGACTGACCCAAAATCTACATTATCACAACTTCATAGAAATCTAAACATCCTACGGGAGCGCGAAGCCAAATATGGGGGTAACACTCCACTTGAACTAATTAATCAAATTGATGACCACCTAAAGGCTATTAGGCTCACTGAACAAATCCTGAATGATGAAATAAGTGAGGTGGAGTGGAGAGAGGCATTAAGTACTCTACTATTGGCAATTAACAACGGCCAAGTAGTCAATATTATGATTCCCAAGACCCAGCCACCAGGCCGAAAAGTGATTGCAGATTATTTACAGCAAATGGTAGTCAGAGTTCGGGCCGAGCAGTCTGAAGAGATGCCAGATAAAAGCGAAATGCTACAAAGACTATGGCATCAAGCCTTTTACGTGCGGCGATACGGACAGGTGGGTGTCCCTTCACAATTGTTGGATGATGTTCTTCAAAGATACCTTGACCGCAACCGCCCTAAAGGAGCCATTCGAGATGCAGTAATGTTCTTAGCGGGTGCAGGTGTGGGTAAAACCCCTGCCCTCAACCACATCTTAACCGTTGTGGCCGACAAAAGTATAGACTATTATCGAACGGGAGAGTCTAGCTACAAACACAAACTTATACCCCTCCTCATCCCTCTGGCAGAATTACGCCCAGGACAGGATTTGCTGCCTCTCGTAAGAATTGCTTTTAATCGAGATGCCTCAAAAAATATTACTTTGGATGAGGCTCAGGCGCTTTTGGAAGAATACGAGTGTCTTCTTTTATTTGACGATTTAGATAAACTAACTTTAGCCGCCCATAATGGAGGAATCACACTAATCCGCCAATTTATGGATAATTATTCTGAAGCACGCTATGTTATTTCCTGTCGCCTCAATACGTTTAATTATCAGCTAGGGCCTATGGACGCCTTTGTTCTGGATGAATTATCAAATGATCAGGTCAAAGAGGTTCTTGGCAACCGCTATAATGAGCAGATGAGTCGTTCCGCCAGTCAATTAATGTCCAACCGGGCAATGCTCAAAATAATTATTGAAAAAGATATTATTGATGAGAAGAACTGGAGTCGGGGGACTCTGTTACGTTCTATGATTCACTACCAACTGGATTTGATGCCCAATGAGCAAGAGGAGGGTGATATTGACCGGGAAGTGGTTGAGGTGATGCTGGAGAAGTTAGCTTACCAAATGCAGTGCGAACATGCCAATAGTTATAGCGAACAGCAGTTAATGCAGTTCATTTCTGAATATTTAAAGACATGGCATGAACCATTTACCTGGCGTCAAGTTACAAATTTTTTGCGGAACACCGGAATTATGCTACGAGACGATTATCGCCGATGGCATTTTTGTACTCGTTCTACCCAAGCGTATTTTACCGCAGCAGCGGTAGTACAGGACTCAAGTTTACTTAATACAGTGTTAGAAAATGTCTCAGACTTTTGGTGGCGTGAGCCTCTAGAAATCTTGGTAAGTCTGATTGATGAGCCATTAAAGCTGCTTTTTGAACTACTTGATCGGAATGTTATCGTTACAGCCCACTGTCTCCAATTTGTAAGCCCACCTATTGATCAAAGCATTATCAAGGCGGTTATTGATGCTATAATTGAACAAATGCGTTATGAACAGGCAGCAGGTCGTGAACAGTTATTAAAACTATTACTTGAAATCGGATACCTACCTTCAAAAAATCTTTTATGGCAAATGTTACATCGGGAACAAAAAAGCTTAGTGATTATGGCTATCGCCAATGCTTTGACCCATCCTAAACTCTACGAAAACGAGGATGAATTTGTTTATAGCGATGAGTATGAGAAATTTGAAATTGATCCCAAACTCGAAAAAGTTATTACCAAGTGGCGACATTACATTACGACCCAGGATAAAAAGAAGAAAGCCGAGATTGAGAAAAATTTAGTTGATTTCTTAAAAAAATCTCATGAAAAAGTGCAAGGTTTAGCTGCCATAGCTTTAGGATTTATCGGCACAGATTCGGCTCGAAAGGCATTGCTCCAACAATTACATCAGCCTGATGTCAAAGACTTTGCCGCATGGTGCGTAGTTGAAGCTCTAACCCAAATGAAGCAACTTGAGGTAGAGGAAGCTGCTATTAAACTTTACAAACACCCTCAGCAAAGTATTAGTCAGCGTACTCGAGCTATTTATCTGCTTGGAAATGTAGGAGGAGGGTTTTCAGACACACCGGATATTCTCTTCGAAGCGCTTAATGATTCTGATGCTGAAATTAGAGGATATGCAGCTCGCGCTGTAGGACGTTTAGGATTGGTCAATAGTCAAGGAAAATTAGAGGAGAGACTAGAAAGACCAGATCGTGAGACGAACAGTTGGGCATTGCGTCGTTTTATAGAAGCTTTGGGCAAAGTAGGTACTTTAGAGTCAATTCACGTTCTTGAGCGATATTTACATCATGAGCAGTTGAGAACTCGCCGTCGAACCCGTGAAGCTATTTCTGAAATTCAGAGACGCTTCGAAACTTACTTGTAAAGGAACAACAAATCAATGGAAGCTGATTTACCACTATTAAGCCAGTCCTGTGTCACTTACAGATTCAGCTTATTTTATATTTCAGGTAGCTCTAGCTGCAAATTAGTGGGTCTTCGCACCACTGTACCAGCTAACAATTCGTTCCACCCGACCTGCTACCTTTCAGATTTTCGACCTCAGTTTGCTAGCAGCGTCGGCTTAAAGTGAACCTATCTTTGCCCACTCGCAGGCGGGTGAACTTTTTTCGTTGGGCCGCTAAACTCTGTAATGAACCTGATTGTGGAAAAGATAAAAAGTGCAAAAAGAGAGTGATAAGGAAAGATATTACAGACGCGTGCAAGAGCGACATTTTTGGGTACGTTTTGGAGTGCTTTTGCTTGTGTCCTGCTCCAGTCTTTTTGTTATATCAACAATAATAAGTTTTATTATCAATATCCCCTTTCCTCTCTATTATAATTTGGTAGGAGTAACTTTTACTGGAATGATTCTGGGCGCTCTTTTTAGCCTTTTCCTTGCGCGACTTGGCTGGTCAAAATCTAAGCTGCTCGATTTGTTATTTAATCGGGTTAGTATTGTTCTAATAATCATCAGTCCGATATGGGCTATGATGCAAATCTCTATCTGGAGAAAAAGTGTAGAAGAGACAAACTATACTATCGCTGTGCTTGTCGTTGGAATTATTTTAAATATATTGGGTATGCGTTTCCATTCGCCCATTGTCGAAGATTTTAGGGTTAAAAGTAATAGCGGTTAAAGAGATAAATGGAACTAATCTAAATATCCAGAGAATGCGGCCCAACAAGCGCATGTAGCCGACGCCCCAACCCTGGCGTTTATTGAAGGTGGCTTTGGCACTTTGAGCCAGCCTTATAGCGGAGTCTCGGCGGGCGCGGCTAATGCGCAGGGCGTTAGCCAGCGCCCGAACGCCGTTGCAATTCACAGCGGGCGCAAGAGAAGAGAGTGAGAAACGCCGCTCGCCACGTTGCGTTCGGCGATTGAAAGCAATACAATGGCTTCCAAAGAGCCGCAACCCGTTCACGCCTTGCGAAATGCACAAGTGAGCGCGCTGAAAAGAAGTGCGCGCCAAAGAATGGCAACTGCGGGCAATGGCACGGCAGGGCGGAAGCCTACATCACGAGAAACCACCTGGGCGGTGCGGCACTCGGCGTAACTCCTACGACACAGGAGCGCGTGGCTTGCAACGCGACATCGTGCAAGCAAAGTTAACAAGCCAAAGGCACGTGTTTCACCGCAGCGAACGACGACAGCCAGTAGCCCAGCACCGCATTGAGTCAAGTGGCAAAGGGTGAAACTGGCAATAGGCGAGAGTATCGGCTGAAGCGGCAAGGTTGAGCAGGCGCGTGTAGCCTTGTGCCCTTCGAGAAAGCGCAAATAAGGATGCGTGTCTTAAAGCAGGGCGCTGGCTAACAAGCGCTTGCGGCCGACCGTTTTGCTCGCTGCGCTCGCTTCGCGGCGGCTGAGGTGCGGGTCGTTAGGCGGACGCTTCGCTGCGCTGACGCTCCGCTGCGCATCCGCCTAATGGGGCGGCCTCGATTGCCGCAACGACGCGACGGTAGGAATTGACAAGAACCATCAAGCAAGAAAGGAGAACCAAGTATGGCTGTAGCGATTAGTGCGGATGTTCCTGGTCAGACCAAGGAAGGATATGAGGAAACAATCCGGCTTCTTGGGGATGCCCTTAAAGGAGCTCCCGGCTTCATCATGCACTTCGGCCATCCGATTGAAGGCGGTTGGCATGTCGTAGAAGTCTGGGAGTCGTCGAAAGACGCGGCAGAGTGGTTCGCGAAGCATGTTCGTCCCAACCTGCCTCCTGATGTTAAGCCAGAGCGCCACACCCATGAGCTCCACACACTCATCCGTAAGTGATTCGGCCGAGCGAATTGGCGTGCCACTACTACTAGAGTGATGGCCGCCCAACAACCCGATGCACCTGACCGGCGACAGCCGGCTTCGCCGCCTGTCGCCGGCAGGTGATCGGGAGCGTTGGGCGGCTTGACTAAAACATAGTGCTTCAGAAGATTCAGCGTCAGAGATATGAGTCTAAACCGCGAAAATGCCATATACTTTCGAGATCAGTTTAGAGAGGCTCGAACTATAGCGTTACGAGATGCTGAGGGATTCCAGGAAATTTGTTAGCGCGCCAAAGTGATGGGGTCATCACGTTGACGTTTGAGTAGCCAAAGGTAAGACTTGATGTTTTTGCCAGTACAAATCCCAGCCTCCATTAAGCAGCAGGGTACGCAAGGCGGCCAGGCCATCGCTGGTGGCTTCACTCCAGTGCATGCCCTGATGTTTCTGGCGGCGAGCGACGATCAAATCGTTGCCTTTTTCGACGTGGGCGCTGCCGATATACTGGCGTTGGGCGCGGCGGTCATGGTAGTTGGGAAGGTAGGGCTGGCGGTTGCGCAAGTAGCTGATCAATTCATCGAGTTTAGCCTCGTTCTTGGTTTGGGGCCGGTATTGTTCCAGGAGGGAGATGGCCTCACTGACCTGACCGCGCCAGAGATGACTGAGGAGCGACCCCAACAAGTGGGCTTTGGCCAGGCGACCGCGACAGATCAGGCTGGTCAAGTCATAGCATTTTTTACGGCAATGATACCAGTCCAAGATCAAGACGGTCATGGGCCAGGTCACCAACTGTTCTTGAAAAAAGTGAGCAATCCAGCGGGCCCCATCCCCCAAGAGGGTGATTTTAGCGGTCAGTCCCCCGCCACACAGCCGCAACAACAACCACAATTGAGCCAAGACCAGGTCAGCCGAACCACTCAAGTAGCGATAGCCAGTTGCAGTCCGCACGTAGGCCGTGCGCACTTCCAGGAAACGCCGTTTTTCGGGTCGTCTGACCCCAATATCATCCACACTGGCCACCACTTCGTCGGGTTTGAGGGTTGGTCCCAGCTGCCGCAAACGAGCGGCGGTCGTGGTGGCCTCGGTGCGCCGCACCTGGATGACCCGCTCCCAGTCAGCCGGGCTGACCCCTTCAGGCGGCTGCGGGTCGGCCTGAGCCAGGGCGGTTTCGACCGCCTGGTTCAGTTCCGCCGCCCAGGCTGCCGGTCGTCGGGGTTCGCTGGCTGGCTGCAATTGGGCCGTCAGCCCGGCCAAATCCGACCGTTCTTGCAAGGCCGTCACTTCCGCTTGTTCGGCCTGGCGGATCAATTGACCATGCTGGCTGACCCAGCGGCGGGTCTGCGTTTCGGACATCACCGCCGGGTCGTGGCTCATCCACCCCAACAGCCGGGCACTGCTGTCAAAGGGCAGCTCTTGAGGCAACAAGCAGACCCACTCTTGCAGTCCTCGTGTGGTCACCTGACCGGTGTGCTCCGGCAAGCCAGCATTGCCTGGCAAAACGTGGCTCTTCTCTCCCGGCAGGTAGCACACCTGGCGCGGCAATTGCACCACCCCCAACCGACTGGCTACTTTCAGTGGATCGTACCCGTCCCCACTCGTCGCTCCAGCCTGTTCCTGACGAAAACGGGCCACCAACTGCTGATCGGTCAAACGCCACTGCTCCACCAACAACTGCCGCATCGCCTGCCAACCAACTTCCATGACCGTCTCTTCCAGCCCATCCAAGTATTGCTCTGGCTCCAGCCCCCTCAACTCAACGGCCGGCATGGCTTGTCGCCAGATTTCGGTCAATTGCCCCGGATTGTCAAATCCGTCAATCCGGGCTATCATCATTACCAAGTGGCTCATGTGAATCTCCCGATGATCGCCTCGCGGCGGTGTAGAGACATCGAGGATATTCCATGAGCCATTTTTTTTCAAGTGCCACCCCATCGGTTTGGCGCGCTAACAAAATTTTTCAATGCGGAGGTTGGAGTCTTGGGCAGGAATTGAAGGGTCAATTTCACCCGTTGCAGGATTCCAAATAATTAGCAAAAGTGCTTCGGCCAGATGGGTTTGGTCTAAAACGTCGTGTCTCGATCCCAATCGCTCAAGCGTTCTAATGATATCAGCCTCTTGCTTGCTGCCGAGTGCAGGTTTGGGGATGACTACAATAAAAGCAACAAGCGCGTAAGGAAATCTGGTATGGACGGTAGCGGCTTCCGTTGCCAAGTCATTAACCATATTTTGCCAGTTTTTGCCAACGCTTTTGAGGTCGTTGAGGGTTTTGCTATCAAACACTACCCGAGGGCCATCAGGACGATAAGCCGCATCAAAGTTTTGAGGCCGAATCCCACCAATGATTCGCACTGGCCCAACCTCAACACAATCGGGGATCGGGGGGATTAACGCATTACTATTGGGGCGTTCAACTGGAATACCACCCAACATCACCGCCAGCGCCCTGGCAAACTCGGCATCAATGAAAGAAGCGAAGTTGACGGATTGATGTCTATCAAAACACTCAGGCTCCTTATTTTTGCCGTTTTCAGGGTTAACCTTCCAAGCCACAACTTTCCCCACTTTTTGAGTTCATAGGTTGAAATGTTCAATGGGGGCATAGCATCGGCCAAATCCGCCATGTTCTGCCTCTCAAGTTAATCTAAGTCTAGTTCATCTCGCATAAGTTTATCAAGGGAGATATTGAAGAAATCGGCCATTTTGACGATGAAATCGCTGGAAGGTTGTCGAAGGCCATTCTCAATTCTGCTGATTTGACTGTTGGTAGTTTCCAGATGCTCTGCCAGTTGTCTCGTTGTTAGGCCATGTCGCAGACGCAGCATTCTTAATTTTTCACCAATTCGCTCCATGCCCCTTTTCCTCATCAACTAACAAATGACAGGATTAAAAACATTTGATGCCATTTGACACCAAGAGTATTTTATGATATTATTGATGCCAATTGGCAACAGAATTGCAATTCAACTTCGGTATAAATTGAAGGAGATAAAATGGGTACTTATGGCCATAAACAAGTAATGTCAGATTATGCCAACGGCAAACTAACGCCGGAAATGGCAATCGGCCACAGTTTGCAGCACATTGATAAATTGTATGAAGCCCAAACCGCTGCTAACGTCAGTCAGTATGGATTGCGAGGCAAGGTTGATACTCTGGAAAATAGAACCAACGCCTTGCAAGCGACGGTTGACCGCCTGACGGCTCTCGTGGAGAAATTTCTGTCCAAGCGTAAGCAAAACTCGCCTGGCAAAACATAAAAGACCAGCCTTGAACCATCAGGCAAGCCAACCCTTAAAACCCGCGAAGTCCAGTATACTTCGTGGGTTTTTTGTTATGATAACCCAACTTGTTATTTATGCAAAGTTTAAGGATGAAGGAAATTTTGGGATTGACTCTACAAATGGAGTATGTTACAGTTGAGGGAAATAAAGAAAGGTAAGCAACGGTTTCAAGTCGCCCAAATTGGCGCTTGGTCAAAGTCTGTGGGTAAAAGCAGCGTTCTGGGCCAAAGTGCCAGCTAACAACCGTTTGCAGCCGACCGCACGGACTCTGCATTTATTCAGGCTGATTTTGGCACTTTGAGGCCGTTTTAGGGTGTAGTCTGCATGGCGGCGGCTGAAACGGGAGGCGTTAGGCCGCCGGGCGAAATCCAAAATTATCCAAAAATCAGGTAACCGCTAAGGTAGGATTTAGATAGACACAAATAAAGAGATACAAAATGGAGCTTCAGATTAAGATTTCTAACTCTAAGATTGAAATAGAGGCAATCAGCATTGTAGAAGACCTGTGGCTTGACTACCTTTTCTTCAAGAAACAAGCTCTAATTGCTTTAGAAGAAAATAAGTCCTTCCTACATAAGCGTTATCTACGGGTAACTCTATTGACGTTGATGTCCTATTTTGAAGCTGTTGTAAACAATTGGTGTGGTAACACTCTGAGAGAAAATAATAAATCGTATGCTCAGATTCAGGATTTCTTGCGGAACAAAGCTCTGCCGGATAAATGCAAATTTTTGATAAATGAAACCGCCTCGAATACCTCTTCTCCAAATAAAGGAGCTTGGCAGGAAGCAAAGAAACTTAGAAACGAGTTAGTTCACTTAAAGCCAGGTAAGGATAGGTTAATATTTGAAAACTTATCTATAGAACTTCTTTTCCAGGCAGAGAAGGAAATTATAGAATGGCTTGATAAAGTGGGGAAACTCTTGGGCCAGGAACGACACCCCGACACTACTAAAATAGTAGATGCACTTTCGGCTCGATACAATAATACATCATTTGAAGATGATTTTGCAGATTTTTAACCTCTGCTTCTACGGTTGGCTTCAAAGCAAAAACAGGGGTAAACTGGTGAGTAGCGTTTCATTCCACCCAAAAAAGCGGCCTAACAAGCGGTTCCTAAGAAACCTCGCTTTGGGGGTTGGGAATAAAGCACTACCATATCTGGGACGGGTAAGGCAAGCATCCTACAACATCTAGCGGTTAGGTCGGAGGAAGTTAGAGCGGCCTTTCAGCAGAGTACCAGTTTACGAACTCAAAAAGCCCGACCCTCAAAAGAGGGTCAGGCTGGGCTTGCTGCTCTTCATTCGTCTTCTCGGCCGTTCCCTACCATAATAAACACGTAGTTTCCTAATCGGGGTCGAGCAAGCTCGCCACCAGGGGGCAAATCACCCGGAACGGCGACCAACTTCCTGAGTGGGCTCAAAGGCGCCAAACAGCTTGACGGTCTTAACTGAGGAGAAGACGTAGGGTAAATTATAGCCGAAAGTGGGCGCAGGGCAACTGCATGAGGTTTCTGCGGTGGGGGAATACCCCGCCGGGGTAGGGGAACTTCCTGAGAAATTGACCAGGATTATGGTCATACGGGCGGCGAGCAGGTCAATTTCTGCGGTGGGGGAATACCGCCACCGGTGGTAGGGGACGTTGCAGCCGAATTGCTACCGCCGCATTTTTCAAGCATTTCTTGCTGGCAAAGTTGGTGTATAATGTAACTTGCCTTGCCCACCCGCAATCGGCTGAACCGCGGGCGTTAGGCTCTACATCTTGGACTAGCACCTTTTCGTATGCTTGCCATTTCAGAGTAGACCCAAGAAATAAAAATAGGTATGGTTACAACCACACCTATAGTTTAATTTATCCAATGGCCGGCAGATTGGAGGAGGACACACTGTCAGACCCTTTTAAGCCAAAGACAGCAAAGATATAAGGACCTTCGTGTTGATCGTGAACCTATTCCTTATGGAATCTTGTCTATATTCTCTAATAGCCACCTTCCACCCTCTTGGAGGGTAAAAGTTGCTTGATATTTCCACACGACCCCATTCTCTATATTATGACCCAACTGCAACACATTGCTAGAATCTGCATCTAAGGGCCTAGTAGTCACCCATTCCCCTGGAACAAGCTTATCCAAGTCCAGTCGGAGCGCATGTTGGATGACATCTGGGTTGGTCACACGCTCCTGAGCCTTCTGACCGTCACCTTCGTTAAGCGCCAAGATAAATTCGGTCAGGGCCGTGAGGGGTGAGTCGATAACCTGACCTGAAACCCGGACATACTCATCATCTTGGCGCTGCCAGTCAGAGACAAACTTTTGTCTTTCATAGAGACCATCTTCAATAAAAAAATGTGGAGCTGGTACATCGGGGGGAATAGGGCCAAATAATCTCAAGGTATCTGAGCCTCTACCCACAAACTCAACTCGCCCATAGGCACCTGCCCATTCCTGTGTCATGTCAGAATTCCATATTTCTCGCCATTGACCGTTCTCCAACCGTAACAATATGTATATGGCATCGGCGGTCGATCCAATAGGCTGAGGAATCAAGTCCATCTCCCATCGCCCGTTTCGGTCCCGAATGAATGCCGTCATTGGTGGATTCTGCAACGCATCAGCCGGGTATCCCTCCCCCGCTTTCCAGATTTGATAAGAAACAGTCTGATCCTGGTTCGGCCAAAAGAAGTAAGGCTCAGAATAAAAAGGGCGGTCCGGGTCAGGTAGGGTAGATACAATGAGTAGCCGTACCGCCTTACCAGCTACCAAAACCTGGGCACTACCTACGTAAATATAGTTAATTGCTACTCGCTGTTCTGCGGCCACGAAAGCTGCCTTGGCCCGGAGTTCCCAATCCGACACGTCGGGGTGACGATACAACTCAGCCAAGGCTTCGACCATAACTTGAGCAAAGGCTATGTTATTGGGAGTTGGTAAAGGCATGGCCAGGGACGTGTCGCTAGAGGGCGGTAATGTCGTCACGGAGGGAGTCACCCCAGGCGACGAAGATGGGCTTGAAGAATATACCTGGCAACCAGTGACTAAAATGAAGGCGAGCAGAATATAGTAGAAAAGGAAAATAGCTCGCTTAGGTTGGATTACTTGATACACCTGCATCCGAACACTCCATACAATTGGTCTAGCTTATGGGGGTACTCCTGCCTAATTGACGGCCAGTTTGACAGGAGCACCCTACTCACTTCTTGTGAAGACGTCAAGGTGTCGATAGACACCATCGTTAAATCTTAATTGACCCAGCGGTAGTAATAAAAGCTGTGAGTCGACGTGCCATAGTTAATAGCATTGGTGCATGAATTGGTGCTACCAACAGTGCATTGGCTGTTGCTTACGCCAGGGCATGTACAGGCGTCACTTGAACGGCGCCACCTACCAAAATATACGTCTACCCAATACTCATTTCCTGTACCTCCGCCGTTGTCATTGACAATCAAGCTAGAGAAATTATCTGTCCCGCCTGTACTGCCATTAGGAATCGCGACAGAATAGCTCTTGAGATAAAGGTAGGTACCATAAGGAATCACCGGCTGACCATTTGACTGCCGGTGAACTGCCGCATCACCGGATCGAAGGGCGTGACCTGTGTACGATTGACCGGCTCCCCCTCCTCCCATTGCGTAAGCAGTGAACGTGGCATTGTCGCGGTCGACTCGTAGCCAATATGCCAGTCCAGGCTGTGCGTTTATTGCTATGAGCATAACTACCAGTAACGCAACAAACGCGAAAGTAATGGTTTTCTTTTTCATCAGTATCCTCCTGAGCGAATGTTTGTTGATTTAATAATTCTGCCACGATCCATCAGACGCTTTGCGCTGCTTTTCAGCAACCTGTTTTTTCTCAAGATCGATAGATACAATCGCCTGATTACCCTGATCGTCATCCCCTCGTATCACCAAGATGGGCACTTTGCCATCCTTGAAAAGCCGATAGTGATAGCCGGTCGCCCACGCACGTCCAGGGCGCAAACCTTGTTGTTTGGCAATCTGTAGATTATCGGCCGTCTGTATGGCCATCACCTCTTTCTCTTCAAAGAAATTATCTCCATGGGGGCCTTGTACCTCTGTCTGATTTACAACCTGACCACTGCGTACTTCTAGGAGCAAATGACGCTCAGTTTCAGGTATAACAAAATCGAGGTTCCAACTAATGCGGCGACCGTCGAGACCACGTTTGACATCCGGCACATCAGGATCTTCGCCCTGATCGGTGCTGAGCATCGCGTAAAGTTTCGCAGAAGAGTTCCAGTTTAGCGCCACGTCCAGTCCAAGGCGATAAGCTTCTGAGAGAAACAATGGCACCGGAGTAGGCTTATTCGACTGTGCCGACACGTTCCAGACTTTGGAAGAAAGGCTAAGTACACTTACAAAGACCAACATTCCTAATATAATCACCCTGAAATCTTTAAGGGATTTTATCATCATAATTTTCTCCCGTACAATATAGTATAGTTTTTAGAGGAGTCTTTACCTATGTGGAAGATCTCCTTATATGTTGTTGGTTGCAACCGCTGTTCACTCTATCACATTTTCACCGACCTGTCATGAGGGATTTCTCCCTATTTTTGGTAAAAGTCGGCCCATTATAGCCAAATCCCACCAGCTTATACCTTACCGCCCAGCGAGCTACCTCCCGCCGGTTGGGCATATCCAGTTTTTCCAGGATGTGGGTGACATGATTGCCGGCCGTTTTCACGCTGATCCCTAGCACCTCGGCAATTTCGACATCGCATTTGAAATCAGCTAGGGCTGCCACCACTTCTCGCTCGCGCTCGGTTAGGGTGGCCCATTTATCGCCAGCAACTTGCTGCCAGTGGCGAATGCGTAATAATTGATACTCTGTCCACAGCCATTCGCCCCATGCTGCCCGCCGGATGGCGTCTACAATACTCTCTACATCTTCAGTTTTAAGCAGGTGGCCCACGGCCCCACCAGCCAGCGCCCAAGCCATGTAAACGTCCTCGTCATGAGCGGTTAAGACTAGGCTGGAAATAGGCGTTTCCATTTGTTGAAGATATTCATACAAAGCCAAGGCGCAGCCATCCCTTAACTTCACATCTAGGACTAACAAGTCTAAGGGAAAGTCGGCTATGGCTGCCAGAACCTCTTGTTTTGAGCCGAAGCTGTCTTGGACAATCAGGTTGGGGTTATTATTCAAACTATGGCGCAGCAATTTATCCCAGCCTGGATGGTCTTCAGCCAATAAGATGATTGGCTTGGTCATTCAATCTCCCCTTTCCTTCCCAGGATTACAGCACCTTATCAGTATGTTGCCCACTTCATGATACGCCACTGCCCCTTATAATTTTCAGAAAAATGGATTATAATTTTATAATTTGAGCATAAAAAGCCCGATGAAGCAAAAATGAAAGCACTCTCCTCATCATTGATACGTAACCAATTGCTCATAGTTTTGCTTCTTTCGCTGTGTTAATATTAGAGCCTAACAACTCATTGCAGCCGACTTGCTCTCACTCGGATTGTCAACGTCAGCTTGCTGGCGGCGTCTTGGGTAGTTGTAACGATTCGCGCCCGCCCGCAAGCGGCTGAATTCGAGCGTTAGGCGGCTCAAGAAAAGCCCCGAAAATAACTGTATGGCGGGGTCAGATATTAAGAATTTAACTGTTGACCGAAATCAGTTTTCCCTGGCAGGGTTGGCTACCACAACCGCAAGCAGGTAATCAAGACGAAGCCAGAGAAAGTGGTTTATCTGGGTGGAGGTAACCGTAAAATGTAAGCAGGATAATCAAGACGAGGTATTGTTAGACGGCTAGATAACAGTCACCATATTATCTTTTATCGTGTTAGCTCAGGGGGAGATAAATAATTTTATCTCGATATTCATCGAGGTATGAAGCGGCCCAAATGAGTAACAGTTCTTCAATCGTTTCGCCAACACTCATATTTGGATTTAGCTCGAAGATACCCGGAATATGTCGCCCTTCGGTCAAATGGTCGCGCAGATGTCCCGGCATAGACTTACGATTGTTCGTTACCAAGATGAAGGAGTTTTCTTCACACCATTACAGAATATCAGGGTCAGGTGTTCCTTTGGGTGGAGCACCCAAGATACCAATCCGCCAAATTGTCATCGTGGGTTCGCGTTTTAACAATTCAGTGCGATAGAGGGGGTCAACATGTTCGTCTAACAGATAACGAATAATGCTCATGCTGCTTTTTGACGTTCCGCTTTCAGGGTCCGCAACCGCAACACTACTGGAGGAGGATTGCGTTCTTGTTCTTCTCGTGCCAGACGACCATACTCTAACCAATCAAGCAAATAGGTTTCAATTTTTTCACGGTTATGTAAATAGTAAAGAATTGTGGCATAAATTTGTTCTAGGGTTAGAGTTGGAAAGCGTTTTACCATCGCTTCGGGTGTTTGTTCACGATAAATATATTCATAAAGAACAGATTCAATTCCAACCCGCGAACCTTTCAACCGAATATCATCAGGTGCTAAAAAATCGAAGTAATTTTCAAGTTGCATCGTTGTTACCTCCCAAAGTTTGGGGTCTAATTTTCAATAATAAATTATAATACAGAAGAAAGACTTTACCAAGCCCAAAAAGCCGGCTAACAAGCGGTTCCTAAGAAACCTCGCTTTGGGGGTTGGGATAAAAGCACTACAATATCTGGGATGGGTAAGGCAAGCATCCTACAACATCTAGCGGTTAGGACGGGGGAGGTTAGAGCGGGCTTCCAGTGGCTCAACAATTTAGCCACTCAAAAAGCCCGACCCTCTGATGAGGGTCAGGCTGGGCTTGCTGCTCTTCATTCGTCTTCTCGGCCGTTCCCTACCATAATAAACACGTAGTTTCCTAATCGGGGTCGAGCAAGCTCGCCACCAGGGGGCAAATCACCCGGAACGGCGACCAACTTCCTGAGTGGGCTCAAAGGCGCCAAACAGCTTGACGGTCTTAGCTGAGGAGAAGACGTAGGGTAAATTATAGCCGAAAGTGGGCGCAGGGCAACTGCATGAGGTTTCTGCGGTGGGGGAATACCCCGCCGGGGTAGGGAAACTTCCTGAGAAATTGACCAGGATTATGGTCATACGGGAGGCGAGCAGGTCAATTTCTGCGGTGGGGGAATACCGCCACCGGTGGTAGGGGACGTTGCAGCCGAATTGCTACCGCCCCGTTTTTCAAGCATTTCTTGCTGGCAAAGTTGGTGTATAATGTAACTTGTCGCGCCCACCCGCAATCGGCTAAACCGCAGGCGTTGGGCGGCTGGAGGTGTGAAAATGAAAGACTCTTGAGAGAGAAATGATAGACTAACAGAGTCAAAAGTGTGTTATCCTGGGCAATAGGATTATCAGAATTGAATCAAATAATCTTTTTATCTCATACCACTTAAAGGAGGTTGAATGAAATTACTCAAAAAAATTTTTGGCTCTCAAGAAAGTGATCAGATGATATGTTTTATAGTTAAAAACTATGAGGAGGTCTATCAACATGATGAAGATGTGATTACTAAATTGGAAATAAACCTTACAGAAGCGGGAGCGATACCCGCTAAAATAGATTTCCCGTCAAAACTTTGTTGTGTAACAATTACGGACCCGGCTGTCAAACCTGAAAATATCCAACATGTATTAGAAGCACTTGGTTTTCAAGTTGAGATCATAGATACAACGACCAGAAAGGAATGAGTTACCATGAACGAATTTAACCGTAGAGATTTTATGAAGTTAGGGGCAGGAAGTTTAGCTGGCTTTACCACTGGACAACTTTTATCCTTAGCTAGTCAGGCACAACCTGGGATTGTTGGTGCTGCTCAAAGTACAGCCGAACTAAATGGGACTTTCTTATTCGACCAACAATTAATTAGCCAAGTAGACGTTCAGGCGAATCGAGTGCTTGAGAGTGTCTATTGGGGAATTCCTGCGGAGTATGAAACACTTTTGCCAAAATTAGCCTCACCGCTATCTGTTAACTTAAATGAACTTGAAGCGTGGGTAGCGGCAAAGTGTAATGATGAAACCTGTGTTACTCCGGAAACCATAATTACACCCAATCCTGATTGGGGTATCTTTGAGACGGCGATGAACGTCCCTGTAGCAGGGGTACCTAACATATCCGATCTCATTGGAAAAACAATGACAACTATTATGGATGGAGCACCACTCGATTTATCTCTTGACTTCCTTTACAATTCACAACTCGAACAGGGGCAGAAAATTTACCTTCCAATTATACAGAATGGCGTTGCTCAACAAGAGACAACTATTACGACAATATCACCACCTGACTTAATAACTGGGGCGAATCAAATTGCCAAAGCCCCGCCCAACATTACAATGTATGGTTGGAAATTACAATTTCGAGGTCCAGAAACACACCCATTAGGGTCATGTGTTTCTCAGCCTGTGAAACATTTTAATGTGGAAATTTTTAGACAAAATTCTAAAGGGAAATGGATTTACATATTCAACGCTCACTTGGGGGCATATCGATCGGGTAGCCGAAGATGTTTCGTTTTATGGAATAATGTTCGCCCCTATGTTGTTTGTTGGAAAATTTGTTCACCAACATCGAACCAACTCAAAGAAATGTTCAAATGGATTCTTATTGCCGCAGCTGCCATTGCTGCTGTAGCACTCGCCGCTTGGATTATAAGTCTTATTGCTTCGGCCGCCGCCGCGGTGACATTTCCTGCACTATTATTGCTTGCTTGACAACTAACCAAAGAGGTAAGCAAACAAAGAATTAGATGCTGTTTCACTTTTTTCAGGTCAAGTGTGCCGTGCGTTCCGTACGGCACACACCGTATTACCAGGTAGTTTATGTATTCGGGGTTGGTTTTAATTCGCAGGGCCGCCCAACAAGCGGTTCCTAAGAAACCTCGCTTTGGGGGTTGGGAATAAAGCACTACCATATCTGGGGCGGGTAAGGCAAGCATCCTACAACATCTAGCGGTTAGGTCGGAGGAAGTTAGAGCGGCCTTTCAGCAGAGTACCAGTTTACGAACTCAAAAAGCCCGACCCTCAAAAGAGGGTCAGGCTGGGCTTGCTGCTCTTCATTCGTCTTCTCGGCCGTTCCCTACCATAATAAACACGTAGTTTCCTAATCGGGGTCGAGCAAGCTCGCCACCAGGGGGCAAATCACCCGGAACGGCGACCAACTTCCTGAGTGGGCTCAAAGGCGCCAAACAGCTTGACGGTCTTAACTGAGGAGAAGACGTAGGGTAAATTATAGCCGAAAGTGGGCGCAGGGCAACTGCATGAGGTTTCTGCGGTGGGGGAATACCCCGCCGGGGTAGGGGAACTTCCTGAGAAACTGTCTCTTAAGCGGCAGTTGGCTCAGGGGCCTGCTCCCTGGGAGCGAGGTCGAAGCCGAGTTTGGCGGCCTTGCGCTGGAGGTAGGCCAGTTCCCGCTCCCGCTGTTGGGATTCATAGCCCTCCGCGCCGATGTCTTGAAAGGGCACTTTGTATTTGAGCATAAAATAGACGGTGCGGGCGATCTTATGAGCGGTGGCGACCAGGGCTTGAGCGGGACCGAGTTGAGCGCGTTTACGCCGATAGAAGGCCCCGAAAGCCGAGTGGGAGCGGGTCACGGACGCAGCGGCCTGACGGAAAGCCTGTCCGGCCCGGTTGTCGGTTTTGAGGGTGCGGGAACGCAGGACCTTGCCGCCGGAAACATCGTTGTGGGGGGCCAGGCCCAGCCAGGAGGCAAAGTGTTTGACCCCCGGCCATTTGGACATATCGCTGCCAATCTCAGAGAGGATGGTTTGGGCCAGGGAGGCGCTGATGCCCTCGACCGCGACCAGATCCAGACCGAGGAGGCGAAACAAGTGCTGGCGGGTACTTTGGGCGGGTTTGTTCTTGGTGCGGGAATTGGGCTTGATCGGGGGGAGGTCAGGGAGGGGGGTCGGGGCGTCCCAACGGGGTTTGACCGCCGCGAAGTGGCGTTCGATGTGGGCATCACAGGCGTTGATTTGGCTGGTGAAAAAGTCGAACAGTTCGAGCGATTGTTGGAGGGTGAACAAATACTCGTCGCGCCAGGAGCCGGTCAGGGCTTTGACGATGGTGGCTTCGTCGGCTTTACAACCGGGTTGGCGGAAGGCGGCCAGCACCTGGGGGTCGCGTTCCCCGGCGACGATGGCCCGCAGGATTTGCAGCCCGGTGACGCCGGTGAGGTCGGACAGGACGTGATGGAGCTGCAGGTTCATCTGTTGCAGGGCTTTTTGCAGATGGAGGATATGCGGAGCGCGGTGCTGGATGAGTTCCGCCCGGTGGCGCAAGTAGGTCCGCAGCGTGACCATCTCGGCGTCGGGCCGGAAGGAGCCGGTCAGCAAGCCCAGACTGTGCAGCTTTTGCAGCCATTGGCAATCAAGCACATCGCTCTTGCGGCCAGGGACGTGCTTGACGTGACGGGCGTTGACCAGAAAGACCCGGATGCCGCGCGCTTCCAGCAGTTCAAACAGCGGGATCCAGTAGACCCCGGTCGACTCCATGGCCACCGTGTCTATCCGGTTTTCAACCAACCAATCGGCCAGGGCGTGCAGGTCGGGGGTAAACGTGCCAAAACAGCGCACCGTCTCCCCTTCCCGGTCAGGCGGCAGGGCCACCCAGATTTCCCGGCTGCCGATATCAATCCCGGCGGCGTTGGCATGGACGATACCCAGGGTGTCCAGCCTGGCCTGGCCTTTAGCTCTCCTTTGACGACCTTTGTTTTTGCTCATCATCATCTCCTGAAGGATTAAATTTGGCCGGGGCCAACCGGCTTCCCCACGATAAAAGTAGATTCCTGATCGGGGTCGAGCACGCTCGCCACCAGGGGGCAAATCACCCGGAAGCCGGAACCACGTTGCAGCGCGAGGCAGACCGCAAAAGGGTCGCCATCAGGGCTTGTATCGGTCTTATTTTTGGCCTCAGCCAGAGGGTATGATAGCAGGCCGGTCAAATCAGCCCGCCAGTTTCTGCGGTGGGGGAATACCCGCCGCGGGTAGGGGTCGTTGCAGCCGAATTGCTACCGCCCGGTTTTTCAAGCATTTCTTGCTGGCGGGGTTGGCGGTAAGTGGGACTAGCCGTGCCCGCCCGCAATCGGCTGAACCGCGGGCGTTAGCCAGTTTCAAAAACCCTACTAATGTACAAATCGTATCAAAATCTTAATCCAAAGGAGAAACCTATGTCTGTTCCTGTACAACCAAATAGAATCAAGCTGTTTCTGGAAATGGGGGTTTGTTTATTGCTGGTCAGCGCCCTGACGACAATGATCCATTGGCAAATGACCGGCCACCAGAATGAAGCCTGGGCCACCGGAAACGCAGCCCCTCGAACTCAAGAAGCCTTACCGCCGTTACCGGCGGGAGCCAACCTGTTTTTTGTCTCCACCGATATTCCATCACTGCTCGTAGCACCGACCGGTGATACGACTGGACTGTCGGGCCAATCTCAGACGCCCACACGTTTGATTAGTTGGGATAACGGCCAGGGACAAGGGCTACATAGCGCGGCTCAAGACGAAGCGGGGCATGATGGCGGCAACGTGGCCGGAAAATTGGCCCTTTCGCCCGACGGCCAACGCTTGTTGGTGCAAACCCATTTTGGGGTGCAGCCTGTGGCCTGGACTCTGGATTTGCGTCAACCGGCCCGTCCTACCCTCACCCGCCTGACCGCCGCCGGGTCGGGTTTATTCCTGGGCTGGCATCCCGACAGCCAGCGGGTGCTGTACCGGGCGGATGACAGCGACGTACCCGACCCCGGCCTATGGCTGGTGAATGTAACCGATGGGACATACCAACGGCTGGATATTCCCGGCCTGACCGCCCCGGAAATGCTGCTGGCCGCCGCCTTTTCACCCGATGGGAGCAAACTGGTTTACGCCACCAGCCAAGGGATGGGCTTTGGCAGCGAAATCTGGCTGGCCGAAGCCGACGGGGGCAACCCTAAGCAGATTTTGAAAGACGATTTGACGATTATTAGCAGTTTGAATTGGTCACCGGATGGACGGCAGATTGCCTTCACCAAGATTGCCGACTCGCCGGTGCCCTTTTCCGGGGCGGGGTTGTGGGTGATACCCGCTCAGGGCGGTAAGCCCAAATTCTTAACCGTAATGGACGGCGGGCGAGGCCAGGAGCCGTTATGGAGTCAAGATAGCCAATGGTTGTTCTACGTTACCCGTGAGAATTATGATAATGTAGAGGCCAATTACGAGACGGAACAATTGCATAGCAGCATCCGGGCGATGAAAGTGCAGGATGCTCAGGAAAGCGTATTGGTGGATAATATCGCCTCCCGCCAGATTGACCTGAGCCTGACCGGGGCCGAGGGGCTGGTTTTTTCGTCTAACCGGGCCGGCCGCCAGGAGGTATGGCGGGTTGATACACAAGGCCGACAGTTGGAGCAGTTGACTTTTGATGGCGAGGGCAAGCGCTGGCCGGTGTTGATAACCACGCCGCAGGCTCAAGGCCAATCCATTTACCTGCCGTTGATTACCAAGGATGAGCAGTAGAGGAGGATGGATGATGTTACGTACTTTGAGAAAAATCAATTTGGTTTTGTTGGTTCTGGCGACGTTGCAGGGATTAGTGTTATGGCGCACCCAATCTTCCAATGCCGCGACCACTTTTCTGTATGAGCCTTTCTACGGCAATTGGAACCCGAGCAGCAAAAAATATGACGCTTACCCCGTTACCAGAACAGCTTCATTCGATCATAATCTACCGGATTATAATCAAAGTGAACCCAATTCCACCTTTACCTTCCGTGATGGCAGTGTGGTAACTGTGGTACCGGGCACACTATGTGGCAGTGGGGGTGGTGAACGCAATTGTTACAACGGCCATCCGGGTATTGACTACGGCTTAACCTATGCGCCGGTGGTGGCCGCTTATTCCGGTACGATCAAGTACGCCGGCTGGGAAAGCACCAATCATGATGGGCTTAATCTGGGGTTGATGGTGCGGATGGAACACAAGGTTGGCAGCGCTACCCCCAATTACCTGACCGTTTATGGGCACTTGAGTGGCATCACCGTTGCTACCGGTCAGGTCATTGCCGGATACGATCCCAACTGGAAAGCGCACGAGCAAATCGGCACCAGCGGCACTAGCGGCAATAGTCCCCGCCCCCACCTGCATTTTGAGGTGAGAACCTGGTACAATAACGCTTGGAAGGTGGTAGATCCTTTCCCCTGGACCGGGCCTAGTGGAGGGGACACATGGAAAAATAGAAGTGGGGTCGAAAGTGTCAACCTATGGGTAGCAGCCCCGCGCCAATACCCCCCAC
Organism: Anaerolineales bacterium; assembly: GCA_015075405.1. GTDB lineage: Bacteria > Chloroflexota > Anaerolineae > 4572-78 > J111 > DSQQ01. The sequence continues at coordinate 270,788 of JABTUK010000001.1, read as the reverse complement.
CCGGTGATGGGCCGGTGGTGATTGATGATAACAACACCAATACTGGCGGCTTCTCGGCCAGCAGTGGTTGGACAACCGCTTCCGGTGGGTATAATAATGGCGGCTTCCGGTGGCGTTACACTACCAGTAGCGTCACCGCGAATGGATGGGCACGCTGGAGACCGACCGTGCCGATTTCCACCCGCTACGAACCTCAGGTTTACATTCCGGCCTGGACTTCCACTACTGAGGGTAATCGTACCCATGCAGCCAGGTATGAGATCTGGAGCAACGGCAGCCATATTCGCACGGTGATTGTGGACCAGCATCGAGTGGGTTACTATACCGATCCAAATTCTGGCGCTATCACTTACAGTGGCCAATGGATCAGCCTGGGACGTTACTTCTTCCCCAGTGGTACCAACAGTTACGTACGCGTGACCGACTCCACCTTTGGGGTATGTAATCAGGTGAATGAGAGCAACAATAATTGCAGCAGTTACTATTCCGAGACGACCGGCACCAAGAGGATTCTGGTGGATGCGATGCGGGCCTATGCCAACTAACGAGTAATTATAGACCCTAAAGGTCTTTTCAGAGCCTTTAGGGTCTATAACTGACAGCAAATTACAGAATAAGTGGCAAGATAAATGATGACACGTTATATTTCAACGCTTGTTTTAATTATAACCCTTGCTTTAACCATAAGTTGTAGCGGCCAGGTTGTCAACACTTTACTTCCACCGACCTCTACAAATACACCCATCAGTTCCACCGTGATGCCAATGGCAACTCCAACCATGTCCCCTGCCCCTATCCCCATCTTCACTCCTCCCAGAGTCCCCCCAACACCCTCTGCTGACTCCACCCCAACGTCTACGCCAACTACTCCACCAACCCCTCTGATCGTCACCAACTGGTCAATCTTTACTTACGTCTCCAATCCGACAATTTCAATTGATTATCCCGCTGGATGGGGAGTATACGTCTTTGATGTTTTAGAACCCGATTTACAAGTTTCATTACAATTCCAACCACCAGATGGTTCATTAGCAAATTCAGTTGCAGTTAGTGTATATCACTCCGAACAGATGATTGACCCACGGGATGGAGGCTGGGCTGAATTCTTATGGATGCGACCGATAGGAATTAGAGATGCCTCTGGAATGATGTATATTTCTCAAGCGGCGGCGCGGGAGCCCATTTTATCGTCAATTTATTACAGTAAAAATTATAAGGTTCAAATTAACATCCCATTCAATGGGCGTATTGATCCGGCCATCCTGCAGTCCCCCTCTATCACCGATACCATTACTCAACAATATGGAGTGTATGAACATATGGTCGAAAGCGTGCGCTTAACCGAGCCAAATTAAAACCAACGGGTCGGGTGTTATAGGCAAAAAACTGGCTAACAACCGTTTCCACCCGACCTGCTACCGTTCGGTTTTTGCACCTTGGCTTGCTGGTAAAGGCTCTAGTAAGTGTGGCTAACCTTGCCCACCCGCAGGCGGGTGAAACGCGGCGTTAGGCGGCTGAGAATTGCCATCAAGTTGTCCATAATCTTTATGAGGTGGAGATTAGCCACTATTATAAGCTAATCGCAAAGTGTTAGTTGCGTTATTATTAGCTTTGTGCTAATATAACGCTATGTATAAAATCGTTTTTACTCGCCAAGCAAGCAAGTCATTCCAGAAATTACCTCAGCATGTTGCCGTGCAGATACGAGAAAAATTGGCTCAGGTGGCAATTGATCCTTTTGCCCAACATCCTTTCGTCACCAAACTCCAAAATCGTCCTGGTTATCGCTTACGAGCCGGGGATTGGCGAGTGATATATGATCTCCAGAAAGAAGAATTGATGATCTTGGTTCTTAAGATTGCCTCACGCGGGGAGGTTTACCGATGAATGTCCAAATTATTGAACGAGATGGGAAGCCAGAATGGGCGGTTATTCCTTATGAAATGTATATGCAACTAGCCGAAGAAGCAGAGATGTTACAAGATATTCAGGATTATGATATGGCTAAGGGGCAGGTTGAACGGGGTGAAGAAGAGCTAATTCCTAGTGAAGTGGTGTACGCCATTATGGAGGGGGAGAACCCTATCAAAGTCTGGCGAGAATATCGACACCTAACCCAACAACAGTTAGCCGAAGCGGTAGGAATTAGTACGCCGTATTTATCCCAAATCGAAACGAGTAAACGAACCGGCACGACTGAAGTATTGACCGCGATTGCGAAAGTTCTAAAGGTATCTTTGGATGAAATCGTGGTGGTGTCAGAAAAAGGTTGATGGAACCAGGAGAGTTCTGGCAAGATCGTTGTGCCATCGGCCTGGGCTTCCATCCGTAGCCGCCGGCTAACAAGCGGTTCCTAAGAAACCTCGCTTTGGGGGTTGGGAATAAAGCACTACCATATCTGGGGCGGGTAAGGCAAGCATCCTACAACATCTAGCGGTTAGGTCGGAGGAAGTTAGAGCGGCCTTTCAGCAGAGTACCAGTTTACGAACTCAAAAAGCCCGACCCTCAAAAGAGGGTCAGGCTGGGCTTGCTGCTCTTCATTCGTCTTCTCGGCCGTTCCCTACCATAATAAATACGTAGTTTCCTAATCGGGGTCGAGCAAGCTCGCCACCAGGGGGCAAATCACCCGGAACGGCGACCAACTTCCTGAGTGGGCTCAAAGGCGCCAAACAGCTTGACGGTCTTAACTGAGGAGAAGACGTAGGGTAAATTATAGCCGAAAGTGGGCGCAGGGCAACTGCATGAGGTTTCTGCGGTGGGGGAATACCCCGCCGGGGTAGGGGAACTTCCTAAGAAACCTCGCTTTGGGGGTTGGGAATAAAGCACTACCATATCTGGGACGGGTAAGGCAAGCATCCTACAACATCTAGCGGTTAGGTCGGAGGAAGTTAGAGCGGCCTTTCAGCAGAGTACCAGTTTACGAACTCAAAAAGCCCGACCCTCTGATGAGGGTCAGGCTGGGCTTGCTGCTCTTCATTCGTCTTCTCGGCCGTTCCCTACCATAATAAATACGTAGTTTCCTAATCGGGGTCGAGCAAGCTCGCCACCAGGGGGCAAATCACCTGGAACGGAGACCAACTTCCTGAGTGGGCTCAAAGGCGCCAAACAGCTTGACGGTCTTAATTGATGAGAAGACGTAGGGTAAATTATAGCCGAAAGTGGGCGCAGGGCAACTGCATGAGGTTTCTGCGGTGGGGGAATACCCCGCCGGGGTAGGGGAACTTCCTGAGAAACTGTCTCTTAAGCGGCAGTTGGCTCAGGGGCCTGCTCCCTGGGAGCGAGGTCGAAGCCGAGTTTGGCGGCCTTGCGCTGGAGGTAGGCCAGTTCCCGCTCCCGCTGTTGGGATTCATAGCCCTCCGCGCCGATGTCTTGAAAGGGCACTTTGTATTTGAGCATAAAATAGACGGTGCGGGCGATCTTATGAGCGGTGGCGACCAGGGCTTGAGCGGGACCGAGTTGAGCGCGTTTACGCCGATAGAAGGCCCCGAAAGCCGAGTGGGAGCGGGTCACGGACGCAGCGGCCTGACGGAAAGCCTGTCCGGCCCGGTTGTCGGTTTTGAGGGTGCGGGAACGCAGGACTTTGCCGCCGGAAACATCGTTGTGGGGGGCCAGGCCCAGCCAGGAGGCAAAGTGTTTGACCCCCGGCCATTTGGACATATCGCTGCCGATTTCCGTCAGGATGGTCTGGGCCAGGGAGGCGCTCATGCCCTCGACGGCGACCAGGTCTACGCCGAGGATACGAAACAATTCCTGGCGGGTGCTTGGGGCGGGTTTGTTCTTGGTTCTGGAATTGGGTTTGGCCGGGGGCAGGGTTGGCAACTCATCAGGTGCGTCCCAACGCGGTTTGATGGCGCTGAACTGGCCTTCGATTTCGGTATCACAGGCAGCTATCTGGGCGGTGAAAAAGTCGAACAGTTCGAGGGATTGTTGGAGGGTGAACAGATACTCTTCGCGCCAGGAGCCGGTCAGGGCTTTGACGATGGTGGCTTCGTCGGCTTTACAACCGGGTTGGCGGAAGGCGGCCAGCACCTGGGGGTCGCGTTCCCCGGCGACGATGGCCCGCAGGATTTGCAGCCCGGTGACGCCGGTGAGGTCGGACAGGACGTGATGGAGTTGCAGGTTCATCTGCTGCAAAGCTTTTTGCAGATGGAGGATATGGGGGGCGCGATGCTGAATGAGTTCCGCCCGGTGGCGCAGGTAGGTCCGCAGGACCACCATCTCGGCGTCGGGCCGGAAGGAGCCGGTCAGCAAGCCCAGACTGTGCAGCTTTTGCAGCCATTGGCAATCAAGCACATCGCTCTTGCGGCCAGGGACGTGCTTGACGTGACGGGCGTTGACCAGAAAGACCCGGATGCCGCGGGCTTCCAGAATTTCAAACAGGGGGATCCAGTAGACCCCGGTCGACTCCATGGCCACCGTGTCTATCCGGTTTTCAACCAACCAATCGGCCAGGGCGTGCAGGTCGGGGGTAAACGTGCCAAAACAGCGCACCGTCTCCCCTTCCCGGTCAGGCGGCAGGGCCACCCAGATTTCCCGGCTGCCGATATCAATCCCGGCGGCGTTGGCATGGACGATACCCAGGGTGTCCAGCCTGGCCTGGCCTTTAGCTCTCCTTTGACGACCTTTGTTTTTGTTCATTGTTATCTCCTGAAGGATTAAATTTGGCCGGGGCCAACCGGCTTCCCCACGATAAAAGTAGATTCCTGATCGGGGTCGAGCACGCTCGCCACCAGGGGGCAAATCACCCGGAAGCCGGAACCACGTTGCAGCGCGAGGCAGACCGCAAAAGGGTCGCCATCAGGGCTTGTATCGGTCTTATTTTTGGCCTCAGCCAGAGGGTATGATACCACGCCGGTCAAATCAGCCGGCCAGTTTCTGCGGTGGGGGAATACCCGCCGCGGGTAGGGGTCGTTGCAGCCGAATTGCTACCGCCCGGTTTTTCAACCACTTCTTGCTGGCGAAGTTGGCGTAAAATCAAACTAACCTTGCCCACCCGCAATCGGCTGAACCGCAGGCGTTGGGCGTTTGTTTGGGTTTGATTGAGCGTCAGTGGGCAAAGCAGGCGTTTGGAAAAAGTTAAAGCGGAGATGTAGCGAGGACGAGGTCGGGTCAAAAGCGTAAGTTGATCGACTAAAGGTGGACCTCAACTGACAAATGGGGCAAGAGATAGTCCGGGCAAGTTGATAATACGTTGAAAGGCTACGGGGCAACCACGAAAAAGCGACCGCTTTAGCCGGGCCGTCATGCGCCCGCTCGTTGCGGAGAACTGCATTCCGCAACGGCGGGACGCATCACGGCCCGGAGCACAGTAGGTTTATAGCGAAGCAAAAAGAGTGCGCCGTGCGAAGCGCACCGCGCACCGTATAGCGGCGTAGGTTTTCCGTTTGAGGTTAATTTTACTTTTTGGGTCGGTATTCAGACCAATCTAAACGTGGCCCATTAAATAATAAGGGAACGAGGTTCAAAATGTCACGGCCAATTACGCCCATATTCTGGTCAATCAACAAGTATTTGCCCCGAAATGTACCCCGACCAAATACAAGTTTTAGTTGGACTGCAAAGGCAAAACTGGCGCTCCCGTCAAAACCAACTAACTTGTACTGCACATCTGAAATAACGGTTAGATCTAGTTTATCAACCACCGTTTGAGGGACTAATGTGACATCAGCCCCCGTGTCCAACTGCATGGGTACATTCGACCATTCTGCTCCTGTCGTCTCATTTCGTAAAGTCACGTAGGCTACAGGCGCAGGCGGGTCAAAATCTGTGGAATTATAGGCTGTCATTCCGTAGTTTCCCAAACCACTTCTTTCTTGAAATCGGCAACTTGTTCACGCTGGGCCAAACGAGGACAAGAAATGCGTATTGTGCTTTGAGGAAGTTCTACTTTCTCAATTTCTTCTTGGGCAGGGTTAGTTTGTAAGAAAGCAACAAATTTAGCTAATAATTTTAGGCTATCCATTGGCAGAAAATCTAAAGCTGAGATAATTTCGGCCTTTAAGTTCTTTGTGTCTTGCATCATTTTACTTTTCCTCCTTATCAAGCCTTATATGAGATTTTACCATACTGTCACTCAGCGTAAAAACAAAGCGAGGGAAAGAGAAAACGCCGCCTAATCACTGCTTATCGCGTGTAAAAACATATAGTGGCATCGTTTGTGCATTTGGTGTCGCTTTTAATGCAACAGCCGCCCAACAAATCGCTCAAGCCGAATGCCTACCGCCGCGATTTTCAACCACACTTTGCCAGCAAAGGATTTGGTAAGTGTGTCACACTCTGCTGGCCCGGCATCGGCTTAGCTCAAGCGTTGGGCCGCTAAACTAAACATCGGAGGGTATCATGCCACAAACTAACGAGGGTATTCTACTTGTTGTTGGAGCAATCTTTCTCTTAATTGGTCTTCTGGGGGGTGGAATTGAAATAGCCGCTGCAAGAATACCCTCAGTTGGAAAGTACCCGCGTATTTTCTCGGTGGGGATTGGGGTAATCCTTATGGGAATTGCCCTTACTCGGCTTGTTTTTCCGTCTTTACCTCCACAGCCAACCGCAGCCCCGACTGTTGTAGAAACACCTACATCCATATCCCCTTCAATAACTGTGATGTCACCAACCGCTACTATTGACACCGACCCAACCATGTATGATAACTTCAACAACCCGGCATTTGATGGAAAAGTAGATACAAATCTATGGCGGCCATCTGTAACATCACCGAGCTATATTGAACAACGGGAAGGGGTACTGGTATCTTCGCTTGAGTCTAAGGCAGGAGAAATTGCATCTCTCTTTTTACCGGAAATTTAAAGTCGAACCAATTTAATTTTGCTGAAGCAAAGATTTTTCTAAGTAGCGAGAAAACTGGTCATGATGGGGATATTGGCTTTGCTTTGAAGACAACGGATAAAAAGGGGCAGGATTTAATTTTTTTGTGCGTAATTTCTAGATCTCCACCAATACAAATATGGTGCGAAGTATATGGTAGAGGCCCTGGTCCAGAATATTCAACAGAAAAGATAATAACCAATTATGATGTTTGGCATACTGTACGTATTGGGATGGACCCTGAGATTAATGCGACTTTTTATATTGATGGTGAACAGGTAGGATCTTACAGGCCAAATGATGCGGAAGAAATAAAAGGTAGGGCATTTGCACTCCGACTAGAGGTTTGGAGTCCAAAGCAAGATGGTATCGAAGCCCATTTTGACGATGTGCGAATTGGTCAGTTTAAGTAATAAAACCAAGGAGAGTAAAAGTTGCTTTTTTCTTCGGGCTACAGTAAGGCCAAAAAGCGGCCCAAGTTACAGTCGGCGGGCCATCGCTGACCCCGCCGTTGTTTCAAAACCTGATTGATGAATTTCCCCTCATCTCCCTCCTGAATATCTAGCCTCCAAAAATAGTCCCGCGCAAAGAACCCCGCCTCGTCTCTGCCGCTGTCTCTCGCGGCCAAAAACGGTTTCGGCGGCTGCGGGAGATTCCCTCGCGTTTAGCCATCACCTCCATCCCCATCAACAAAGTATCTCCATCCCTTAGACCCGATCATGGGAATCGGTCAGAGTCAATTATGGGCATGAGGCAACCCGCTAGATAGTAATAGAATAATAGCTGGCAGGTAAATTGTGGATTTGGCTAAAAAGAGCAGATTTATGCACTTTGAGCCTTCTGGTAAATGGAGGCTTCAGGAGCAGGGGTGAAGTGGAGGGCCGCTAGGTTGCCAAAAATATGCCCCAACTAAAACACCAAAATGGCTCACCAAATTTTCTACTTTGTCGGTTTTTATCGTTTGTACTTTACCGCCTCACAAAGTTCTGTGCTACAATAAAGAAAGAATGGACATAATGACACCAAGTTATAGGATAACCCCGGTAGGATAAAAGCATGGAACAAATCGTCGTTCAAGTCAGAGATAAAGAAAAAGCGAAAGTGCTGTTCGAGCTACTCACCGCCTTAGATTTTGTTGACTCCGTTAAAACCAGTGAAACCGAAGAGGTCGAAGGAAAGGCAACCATTCGAGAAGAAGCGGCAGATTTCTTCTCGTTAGCGGGATTGTGGCAGGATAGAGAGGTAACTTTAGAATCAATTCGCCAAAAAGCCTGGCCCAGGCAGTACTCATGATTCTGTGCGATACCAATATTTTGATTGAATTCTACAAAAACAATCCCCAGATTGTGCAGGAGTTACGCCGCATAGGACCAAGTCAACTGGCAATTAGCCCTATCACTCAGGCAGAACTATACTTTGGGGCACTCAATAAGGCAGAATTAAAGAAAATCAGACAGCATCTTTCATTGTTATCTCAATTCCCATTGGATGTTTCCGTTTCGGTTGTATTTCTACAGCTTATGGAAACCTATGCGCTAAGTCACAAGTTGAGTTTACCAGATGCGCTGATTGCCGCGACTGCTCTGGTTCATAACTTGGAACTTTATAGTCTGAACGCCAAAGATTTCCAGTTCATCTCCAACTTACAGCTTTATCAGCCGGTCAGTTATTGAAAACAGGGTTAATCCAATCAGGTAACCCATTTGAGGCAAAAAAGCCGCCCAAGTTATGGTCAGCGAGGTGGTTGCTTGGCCGTTCAAGGTGTTTAATTGGGGTTAGTAGGGAAACACCACAAAAGAGTCCCGCCTTTTACGCGGGACTCTTTTATTTAAGATCAGGCATTCACATCAATCACCACCCGGCCTTTGATCTGCCCTTTGAGGATTTGCTGGCTCAATTCGGGCAGGGCGGCCAGGGGCGATTCCTGGATCATGGCCCCCAGCGCCTCCAGGGGCAGATCGCGGGCCAGCCGCGCCCAGGCTTCAAGGCGGCGGGGCCGAGGCGTCAGCACCGAATTGATGCCCAGGATGCTGACCCCGCGCAAAATAAAGGGGAAGACGGTGGTATTCAGGCTAAAGCCACCGGCATTACCGCAGGCGGCGATGCTGGTCTCCTGGGCCATGCCCGGCAGCAGTGCGGCCAGGGTGTCCCCGCCGACGGTGTCTACCGCCCCGGCCCAACGCTCCGATTCCAGCGGCCGGCCAGGCTTGGCCAGCGCGGAGCGGTCTAAAATTTGTTTGGCCCCCAGCCAGCGCAGGTAATCGTGCAGTTCGGCCCGCCCGGTCGAAGCGACCACGTTATAACCCAGGTTGGCCAACAGGGCGACGGCGATACTGCCCACGCCGCCCGCCGCGCCGGTCACCACCACTTCGCGTTGGTCGGTGGGGGCCAGGCCCTTCGCTTCAAGGGCCATGATACAGAGCATGGCCGTGAACCCGGCGGTGCCGATGCCCATGGCCTGCTTGAGGCTCAGTTCTCCCGGCAGCGGGACCAGCCAGCCGGCCTTGACCCGGGCCAGTTGGGCAAAGCCGCCCCAATGGCTCTCGCCGACGCCCCAGCCGGTCAGCACCACTTTATCGCCCGGTTGGTAGTCGGGCGAGGCCGACTCGACGACGGTGCCGGAAAAATCAATCCCCGGCACCAGCGGAAATTTGCGGATGATTTTGCCCTGCCCGGTCATGGCCAGGCCATCCTTGTAGTTGAGGGTCGAATAAGCAACCTCGACCAGCACCTCGCCTTCCGGCAGCGCCTCCCGCGCCAGTTCGCGCAGCTCAACCTGAATCTGCCCGTCTTTTTGGTCAGCAACCCATGCTTTGAAGGTATCCTGTGGCATAGTTTCTCCTTTGAAATAGCCCTCACCCCCAACCCCTCTCCCGCCGGGAGAGGGGAGTCGCGCCAGCGACGGGGTGAGGGTTTTCATTGCTAGCGGTGAAGCTGGGGCTTCGTACCCTCTCATCTTTGGAATATTAATAATCTACCGACGATTATAGAGTGAATTGCCAGACGCGCAAGGTAGAAAGAAAGTGTTTGAAATCCAGACGAGTTACTGAAAATCGCATCCTTCGATATGCTCTTCGCCAAGCTCAGTGCTATTCAGGATGCGATGCTGCGAGTAAATGATATTGACAGCATCCTGAGTAGGCCGAAACGAAGTGGAGGCCGTATCGAAGGGCGCTGTTTTCCCAAACCGTATACCCTGATTAGCGAACAATCAACCAATCGCGCAGCCGGTCGGGGATGAACCTGGCGAAGAGGATGGCCAGGCGGACGCCGCGGCCGATGGGGTAGCGAGTTTTGGGTCGGGGGGCGGTTAAGGCATGGGCGACTACCTGGGCCACGGCTTCGGGGGGGATGCCGGCTTGACTGGCTGCGAGGAGCCGTTCTCGCGCTTTGGCCATGGCCGCGCCGTAAAGTTGATGGGCGGCGGGGGGTAGGGCCTGGGTCAACTCGTCGGCGGACGCCAGGGATTTCTGCCAGATGGGGGTGGCAATGGGGCCGGGTTCGACAATAGCAACGTGGATACCCCAGGGGCGTAGCTCGACCCGCAGCGAGTCGGTCAGCGCTTCCAGGGCGAATTTGGAGGTGGCATAGGGACCGATAAAGGGCATCGCTACCCGCCCGCTGACCGATCCCATATTGACCACTCGACCCGGCCCCCGGCGGAGCAGCGGCAAAAAAGCCTGGGTCACGGCAAGCTGGCCGATGACATTGACCTCAAGCTGCTGCCGCAGGTCGGCAATGGGCACAAATTCCAGGGGGCCGCCGCGGGCAATCCCGGCATTGTTGACCAGCCCGGCCAGGCCGGTCTCGCCTACGGCAGCAGTCACTGTGTTGGCTGCTACTGCGATTGCCGCCGCATCGGTTACATCGAGCAGAAGCGGGGTAAGCCTAGCAGATGCTTGTTGGCGTAAAGTTTCACCATCGGCGGGCTTCCGCACCCCGGCAAAAACCCGCCAGCCCAGGCGGTTGAGATACAAAGCGCAGGCCGCGCCAATGCCGGTGGAAGCGCCGGTGATGACGACAGTTTTATCAATCATTTTAGAAATTACTCACCACATGGCCCATTCTTTTTTAAGGCTGAGGCTGAGTCTAAGGCTAAGGAGGATAAAGAAGCGAAACCTTTTTAGCCTCAGCCTTAGCCTAAGACTCATAGGAGAAGTATTGGTTCAGCTTGTGAGTGGATACACCCTTTCGGTAGCTACCGCCGCTGGGCAAAGACATCGGGGTGGAGAAAAAAGTAGATAAAGAGCATGCCCCCGGCTGCGCCGCCGAGGTGGGCAAAGATATTGACGGTAACAAAAACAGCGCCTTGCTGGACCAGTTCGCCAACCAGGGCGTTGAGCAGTAAATCGCGCACAATAAAAACCCAGGCCGGCAGCCAGAAGGCCCAAGGGATAGGCAACACCAGGGTCAGGATGCGCTCCTCGGCGTAGAGGAAGAGATAAGCCGTCATCACCCCAAAGATGGCCCCGCTGGCCCCCAGGCCGGGTATTTTGGCCTCTTCGGGGGTGAAAATGCCGCGCGCCGCCACGCTGAGTAGGGCCGAGGTAAAGAGACAGAGCAGATAAAACATGGCAAACCGGGCTGGGCCGGTGGCGTCTTCGACCTTGCGGCCAAAAAACCAGAGGATAAACATATTGCCCAGCAAATGCCACAGGCCGCCGTGCAAAAAGCCGCTGGTCAAAACCGACAGCGCACCCAGCCCCTCCCCTTTCAGAATGAGGTCCGGCACTTCCATATAGGGATAGAGCAATTGCCATGCCGCTTCTTCAAACGGCTCGGCCCGGCGGAGGGCCAATAGTGTAACCCCCACGTGGATCAGAATATTGAGCAAAACCAGGCTGGCGGTCATCCAGGGAAAACCCAAGTGCCGGCTGCGCCGGTCTTTGAGCGGCAGCAAATAGACCAGTTGGGCCACTCGAATGAGGAAGATGAGTGGACTCATAGGCTCGGCGGCCGGGGGAAGGATTGGCCGGCCAGGGGCAGCAAGATCAGGCCGAAGGATAAGAGCCAGAGGCCCGCTCCCAGGATGGCGATTGGCAGCCGCAGTTCGACGGCGGCATTATCATCGCCCAGCAGCGGGCGGATCAACGGGTTTTGGGGCAGGCTGGTCCCGCTGACCCACAGGAACGCGCCCAGCGGGGCCAAAAGCAGGGCCAGCCAGCCGCTCCAGGAAATCCACCAGGGCCGCAGCCCGGCATCGAGCAGCACCGCCAGCAGGCAGATGACCACCGGGCCGGTCATTTGGCGCAGCAGTTCCGACCAGCCGGTGGCCATGGCCGGCGGCAGACCGGGCCGGAGGACCTGCAATTGCTGCTGAACCTGGTGGCCTTCGTCGCTGTCTGCCGGAAGTAACGCGGCAGCACGGCGGTATGCCTGGCCGGCGTCTTGCGACCGCCTGGCCCCTTCGTAAAGCTGGCCCAGGCGCAGCCAGGCCAGGCCGTGTTTGGGGTCTAATTGGGTTACTTTGAGGTAAGCGGTAAAAGCCTCCTGGTGTTCGCCCCGCTGTCGTTGAAATTCGGCCAGGGCGTAATGGAGTTCGGGCGAGTTGGGTGTTTCGGCCAAAGCCTGCTCGAAGTGGCGCATGGCCCGGTCGGGGCGTCCGGCGGCCAACTGCGCTTCGCCCAGGCGCAGGCGCAGATTCGGATAGTCAGGCTGGAGGGTTTCGATGGCCTGCCAGGCTTTGAGGTTGTCTTCGGGGCGGTGGTTGGCTTGATAAGCCGCAGCCAGGCTGCTGAAGTACCCCACCTTGCGGCGGTAGTTCCCCATCGCCTGGCCGCAGCGAGGGCAGGCCGGCTGCTCGACATCGGTTTCTGCGCCGCAGGCGGGGCAGTTCATGACCAAGGGAAGCTGACAATGAGGGCAGAGGATGGCCGTAGCGGAGATGGGTTTGCGACAGAAAGGACAGCCATTTCCGGTGGCCAGGGTTGCAGGGGCCGGGGGTTGGGGGTCGGGGGTTGGGGGTCGGGGTTGTAGACGAGGATAATGGCTAGAGCGAAGGGACGAGTTTGCGGGTGATTTTGGTTCAATCGGAGGCGTTTGGGGGGAAAGATCAGTAGGGGGCGATAGTCTCCGGTCTCCGGTCTCCGGTCTCCGGTCCTCTTTCGAGGCCTGATCCAGCCGAAGCAAGCCTGCACGGGCATGAGCGTTGTCCGGGTCCAGGGTCAGCACGTTTTCCAGGCAAATGCGGCGCTCCTCTTGGTCATCGAGTACGGTGCTGAGCCAGAGCCAGGCCGGGATGCTGGCCTCATCCTGCTCGATGACCCGCAGCAGTGTTTGGCGGGCCTGCTCGCGCTGACCGGCTTTAGCAGCGGTAATCCCTGCTCGTAGTAATGCTTGTAAATCGGGTTCTGGCATAACTCGTTTCGCCCGGCGACTCTTATCCTGAGAGCGTTTTTGGAAACTGTTTCGCCTGTCTCGCCCGCCCCGGCATGAATGCCAGGGCTAGGAAACAGCGCCGGGTCAACCCGGCTTAAAGCCCGATTCATGGGGCGCTGTGGAATAGTCCGGCGACTTCATCGCCGGACGAGCGCCGTCGGCAAGGTTGCCTCTGGGGTTTCCGAATGCTCTCCTCCTTATCATTATATCGGGTTTGGGGGGTAATGACAATCCCTTCTGAAAATAGTAGACGGTAGTCGGGAGACAGTAGACAGGGAAAAAACCTACCTGTTACCTTGCTACCTGCCACTTTTCATTCTCGATGGTGTGCCACAAGTTCGTGACGACGCTACGAGGATGACAGACTCAACCTGACCCGTGTGTAGGCTCCCGGCGTGCTCTCCACCGCCAGTGTCCCGCCGACGACGGCCATCATGGTGCTGTGCAAGGCTAAACCCTGGCCACTGCCGCCGCTCCCGGAACTGTTGGCGGCCAGGCCCACCCCATTGTCTTCGATGACCAGTTCCAGCCCGTCGCGCCAGGAAATACAAATTTTAAGCTGTAGTGGGCTAGTCGCTTCAGCCCGGCCGTGACGGGCGGCGTTACGGACTACTTCGCGGGCGGCGTAAAAAAGCACTTCGGCCGTCAGGGCCGGGATGGTCTGTGCTCTGGCTTCGGCTTCCGGCTCGACACGCCACTCGACGCTGTCAAAAGCCCGGCCCCAGTCGTCGGTCACGGCCCGGCGGAGCGCGTCCACCAGCCCCAGCCGGTTCACCTCCGAGGCTGCTGCCGCCGGCAGTTCCCGTAGCAGGTTGGAGATTTGGTGGTGAATATCGGTGAGGAGGGAGATTGGAGATTGGAGATTGGAGATTTGTTCCCCATCACTGCTGTCCGGTCTCCGGTCTCCGGTCTCCGGTCCGTTGTCGGCGGTCAGCATGAGCATGGCGGTATGCAGACCGGGCAGAATTTCGTCGTGCAGCACGCGGCGGGTTTGCTGGTCGAGGATTTGGGTTTGGGCCAGCCGCTGGCGCTGCAAAGCCATCAACCGGCGGGCCAACTCGACGCTGGCCCTGGTGTCAATTAGCCGCTCGCCGCTGGCGCGGGCAATTTCCATCTCCTCCTGAGTATAGAGGCCGCCGTCGCGCTTTTCGCCCAGCAGCAGCAGACCGATCAGACCGCGTTCGCTCCACAGCGGGATCGCCCAGAGCGCCCCATTGTAGGTGTGGAGGTCGAGGGGGAGGCAGATGGTTTGAGGGGTGAGCGAAGCCAGCAGGGGGGCGGGGGGGCGGGGGGGCGGGGGGGCGTTATGAGGGTAGGTCAGGGGAGCGCCGACCAGGGGGGCTAATGCGCCCAGGGGGATCAGGTAGGCCAGGCGCGCGCCCAGGATGTCGGCGCAGAGGGCCTGGAACGAGCCGGTTTCGCCTAAACTCTCCTCGGCGGTAGGCGTGGCGGCCAGCAGGTGGTCGTAAAGGCGCTGGCTGGTCACAAAGGGCCGCAAATGATGGATGTACTGGTCCCGCTCGACAAAGGAGCGCCAGCTAAATAGAGCATAGAAAGCGACCATCAACATGGTCGTCAGCAGCAAACTGTAGATGGGCCGCAGTTGGATGGCAATGGTCCCGCCGACCACCAGGCCATAGCCGGCGGCCAGGATGACCGCGCTGCGCCAGTGGCGAAAAAAGCCGCGCCGAGGCAGTGTTTTGCCGGTAAAAACTTCATACGAGACAATGGCTCGGCCCATCAACACGACGGCTGAGGCGATTAGCAGGTCAATCACCAGGTCAAACCAGCCGATGGTCAGCGCCAGGTGGGTGAAAAAGCCGCCCGGTGGAAACACCTGCCGGGCATTGAGCACCACCCAAACCATCACCCAACCGACCAGCAGGCTGACCAGCAGCAGGCTGAGCGAGGCAGCCATGAGCCAGGGCCGCGCCCGGCGGCGGGCCAGATCGCCCATCACCCGGCCCGAGGGAGCGGGATGGCGCAGCGCGTCGAGCGACAGGCCGATACAAAGCAGAATGTAGAGCGGATAAACCAGGATCAACACCGGAATGCCGCCCACTTCGGGCGTGGCTGAAAGTTGAAGCTGGCTGACCTGGATAAACGAGGGCAGCGGGTTGGCAAAGATGAGCAGCCCGACCAGGATCACGGCCAGCAGCAGGGCGACAATCAAGCCGAACCGCTGCCGGCCCAGCCGCACGGGAGACTCCTGGCCGATGCGCCACTGCCAGAAGCCGGCGTACCAGAGCATGGCTACATACCAGGCCAGCGGCGAAATGACCACCGGCAGCCAGCCGGTGCGCCACCAAAAGTTCAAACCCTGGCCCAACGTGCGCAGGCCATAGCCCAGAATAGCGGTATGGCTGATAAAAAAAGCGCCGCTGGTCAGCAGCCCGCCGCCCACCAGCCAGACCCCCCAGGAGCGATGGTCGGTGGTGAGTATCACCGTTAAGCCCAGCCAGAGCAGCAAAACCGTATTGAAGAGAGAGACGGCGATGATCGCCCAGTCGAGGAGAAGGTTGCCGGTCATGGTTTTTGAGCAGAGGAGCGGGGGCGCAGGGGGGCAGGGGAGAAAGATTCTCCCCTGCCCCTCCGCCCCTTTGCTCCCCTGCTGATTATCCTTCCCATACAATCCACTCCCCGCGCTCGTTCTGCACGCGGGCGATGCCTGCGGCGTCCCAGGCGATGAGCCGGCCGGCGTGGAGAATCAGGGCGGCGCGGGTGCGGGCAATCTTTTCGTCGGTGGCGCTTTCGGCCAGGCCCCAGGCGGCGTAAATCTGGCCGTTGGTGCGGCTGATGGTGCGCTTGTCGCGGAAACCGAGGCGGGCGGCAATCTGTTCGTTGCTCAAGCCCTGGGCCAGCAATTTTGCCACCGCCTGCTCGTTGGGTTCCAGCAGCGCCAGCGGCGACTGCTCATCTTTGTGGCGCACCTCCTGCACCCGCGATTCGATGTCGGGGTCAATAAAGCTGCGCCCGGCTACGGCGTCTTGCAGCAGCGGTACAATCATTTGGGGCAGCAAGTAGTTGGATTTGCGCACATAAGCATAGTGGCTGAGGATGCCGGAGCGGCGAAAATCGCGGTAGTAGGCGTCGTCATCTTGGATGGAATAGAAGACCACCGGCAGGCGGGGAAATTCGCGCCGGATGGCGACGGCGGCTTCGATGCCATTTAGCTTTCCGGCCAGTTGCACATCCATCAGAATGACAGAAGGAAGACCTGTGAGGTTTGGAGAAACCTCATAGGTCTTGGCTACTTCCAGGCAGTAGGCCAGCGCTTCTTCGCCGCTGCCGCAGTCGTGGCTGATGGAGACTGCGCCGGTCGCAGCCAGGCCGGTTTTGAGCGCAGCGCGGAGTTTGGGGTTGTCTTCGACAATGAGGAGGGTGAGCATAGCGTTACAGGTTATAAGGTAGAAGGTTAAACGTTCAGTTAGTTCACAATTTCTAGGGTAACAGAGAGGCGGAGGGTTGTCAAGCACTTGGGTGCTTTAAAAGAGGCGCTCAAGGGGTGGATAACGGAGGGATAGTTGGTTTAGAATAGGGTCAAATTGGTAAAGAGGAGATTGGAGATTCAAGATGGTTGAATCTCCAATCTCTAATCTCCAATCTCCATTCTTTTTAGCGAGGACAGCAATGAACAAACATCCTACGGCGTTGATGATGTCACTGCTGGTTTTGTTTCTGGCGGTTATCAGCCTGGCTCATCTGCAAAAAGTGGGGAAATACATCTTGCTGGCTGTTTTGGTGGTTGGGGTGATTACGGGCTGGGTAGTTTATTTCAACTTATTATCCCAGGCACTCCGGTGAGCCAAGAAAGGGGAATTCTATGAAGATCGAAATTATCGTCGTTTATATGCCGCGCTACGAGAAAGGCCACGAAGCTAATTTTGTGCCGCCGATTACCGGCATCCATTTGGCGGCGATTACTCCGCCTCGATTTGAGGTTAAGGTAACGCATCAGCAGGTAGAGCCGGTCAACTTGGATACTGACGCCGATTTGATTGCCCTCTCCTTCTTCAGCGGTTTCGCCCCGGAAGCCTATCGGCTGGCTGCCCTGTTCAAGCAAAAAGGCAAAATCGTGGTGATGGGCGGCCCGCACGTAACCTTTTCTCCAACTGAGGCGCTGCAATACTGCCACGCGGTGGTGGTCGGTGAGGCGGAGTCGGTTTGGGCTACACTGCTGACCGATGCGGAGCAAGGGGTGTTGAAGTCCATCTACCAAGGCCAGACGCAGCCTTTACTCAACCTGCCCACGCCTCGCTACGATTTACTGCCCGGCACCTTCTTTATCAAACGGGTGATTCAAACTACACGAGGCTGCCCCTTCACCTGCTCCTTCTGCACCGTGCCGACGCTCAATCCCGGCTTTCGCACTCGCCCGGTAGCCGAGGTTATCAAGGATATCGAGTACAACAACTTCAGCCAATGGTGGCAGCGCAAAGTAGTCTGGTTTTGGGACGACAATCTCACCGCCAACCGTAAGTACGTTAAAGAACTGCTGCGGGCGATGATCCCGCTCAAAAAGTGGTGGTTAACCCAGGCCAGCCTGGACATCGCCAAAGATGAAGAGCTGCTCGATTTGATGCAGCAGTCCGGCTGTATCGGCGTTTTTTTCGGCATTGAGACGTTTGGGCAAGAGTCGCTCAAGGATGCTAACAAACGCCAGAACAAAGCCGAGCACTATCGCGCCTGCATCGAGAAAGTACACAAGCGCGGGATTGCGGTGATGGCCGGTTTTATCGCCGGATTTGATGGCGATACCCCGGCCAGCATCGAGGATATGGCCCGGCAGCTTTACGACATTGGCGTAGATGTGCCCTTTTTGAGTATCCTCACCCCCTTTCGCGGGACTCCCCTCTACGATAAACTGGAGCAGGAAGACCGGCTGCTTACGGGACGGGGATGGGAATATTACAATGGTTATAACGTCACCTTCCAGCCCCAGCAGATGAGTCCCACTGAACTGTTGCAAGCCCACCGGATGTTGTGGCGCACCGCTTTTTCGTTCAAATATGCCGCCAAACGAAGCTTGCGGTCACTCTTTCGTTTACGGTTGGGGGCCGTTCTCTTATCCCTGATGATGAATGGTTTTTACTGCCTGAAAAGACTCAGAAACAATGCCCCTGTAGATATGCAGCGACAGATTAATCTTCCGACAGTCCTCTCCACCCACCCACCCGTTTCAGCCGGCGTTTTAGCGCCGGAATTGGGAGATTAGGAGGACATTTATGAAAGTCAAATCTATGAATGAAACTCTCCCTTTACCCTCTACGCCTTACGGCTACTTTTCGCCCGATGAGGCTTTTTGGCAGGTAAACCGGGAATTGTTGATAATTCTGGCAGGGGCGCGGGCGGTGATGCTGGAACTGGCCCATCCGCTGGTGGCAGCGGGGGTGGCTCAGCACAGCAACTTCCGGCGCGACTCGCTGGGCCGGTTGTATCGTACGGTGTTTATGATGGTGGATGCCACGTTTGGTAGTGCCGAAACCGCCCGCCGGGCGGTGGGCCGGGTTTATCGCTGCCATCGGGCGGTTGAGGGGGTTTTGCCCACCAGCGTGGGGCCGTTTGCGGCCCAAACCGGGTATCAAGCCAACGACCCTCACCTCAAGCTGTGGGTGCTGGCGACGTTAATTGACTCGATCCTGTTGGTCCACGATTTGTTTGTCCGGCCGCTGAGTCTGGCCGAAAAAGAAGCTTATTACCGCGACAGCCGGTTGCTGGGCCGCATGCTGGGCATTCCGGCCCCGGTGTTGCCGCCGGCCTACGCCGATTTTACCGCTTATGTGGAAAGGATGTTCAACAGTGACACGCTGACCGTGGGCGATACGGCCCGCGAGGTGACCGCGACCATCTTTGGTTCGCCGCCGGGAGCCCTTATCCGCGCCGTTAGCTTTGCCGGGTTGGGCTTGCTGCCGCCCCGGCTGCGAGCAGATTTTAATATCCCCTGGGATGATCGGCGGGAGCGGCGGCTACAGTGGCTGGCCCGGCAAGCACGGGGATTACGGGCCACGCTGCCGCCGGCCTTGTGTGTCTGGCCCCACGCTTTGCTGGGCCAGTGGTATTTTGAGCGGGCTAAGAACTGTAAAGATCAATCTCCAAGTAGAACATCTTATTCTTCTGGAGATTAGACGCTTGGCGTGGAGATTATTAATCTTAATCTCTACCTGCCAGCCTCTTTAACCTTTTCCTCAAACTTCCAACCAAATTCCCATGAAATTCTAATAAAATTCTTGTGAAGTAGTGCTAGGGTAACAGATGGTTTTGTTTTGTCAAACCAGCAATCTCAATTAAGACAACCAGGATGACCAAAACCCACCCCTCTGCCACAACCTTAACCAAATCTCGTAACCCTCTCCACTCTCTACCCCTCTCTTCTTTCATTCCATCCATCCATCCATCCATCCATCCATCCATCCATCCATCCATCCATCCATCCATCCATCCATCCATCCATCCATCCATCCATCCATCCATCCATCCATCCATCCATCCATCCATCCATCCATCCATCCATCCATCCATCCATCCATCCATCCATCCATCCATCCTCCCTTCCTGAACTCAAAATAAAAATTAACGACGCTCAACGCGCTAACGGCGATTGTTTCTCTAAACAAGGAGGCAAAAGCGGTTAGCGCGTTTTTTGTTTAGTCCAATTTCTATTTCACCTTGAAAAGGTAGCAGGTAGCAAGGTAGCAGGGATGTATTACCCCTGTCTACCGTCTACCATCTACCGTCCACTTTTCTTAGGAGGATCCCCTATGCTTACGCTTTCCACCCATCTCGCCCGTTGGCTCAATGTTGTCCTGATTATTGCCTTATTGAGCAGTTTGTTGCCGCCATCCTCTTTAGTTTCAGCCGCAGCAACGGACAAACATTCCACGACACCGGCGTTTAGCCAAGCTTTGGTCGAGACACCTAAACTGGCCGAAATCATAGAAACTTCACCAACGGCAAATGCCCCTGGCCAAAAAGACCTTACCATAAGCAAGCCCGCTGAAAACCCGCCAACCCTCCCCTCATCCTTTATCCCCCATAAACAAAGTCAAGTAGGGCAGTGGCTATACCCGATGGCGGTGGTTAATAGAGATTATAGTGATTTAAATTGTAAGGTTGTCATAGTACCAGGGTCTAAAGTCCAAGCGGAAGTTGTGCAAACCACAGCAGGTTTCCATGACCTGGTCGCGGAAATTCTCTTTCCAGTTTCTGATTTTGTCTTTCACCATCCGATAGCGTTTCACGCCGCCAATGGCATGCTCCACCCGGATTCTAATCTGGGCAATTAGTTGGTTATCCCGTTTATCTTCCGGGGCAAGTTCTTGACCGCGCGGTTTCTTTTGAGGCTGGAGCATGACCACCCCGACCAGGCTAAAACCTTGAAAGCCGCTATCTTGAACCAGGACACTGCCGGCGGGTAAAGTGTAAGCGGCTTCATCGGCGGCCTATGCATCGTTAATTTTGCCTTCCACGGTTCGGCTCAACAGCAGCACCCGCCCGAGGGATGAACCAGAGAATATTTTGACCGTGTGTTGTTTTTCTTACCACAACCAATAATCCTGTTGGGTCGTGGGATCGGTCACGCCCATCGGCAATTCAGTGCGTCGTCAAAGTGATCAAAGCCCGGCCTCGGCTTCCGTCAAATTGAGGCTGATCGCCGTGCGGGCGGGCAGGACCAGCAAGGCGGCCAAAGCTTGGTTAAGGGCCGGTGCAAACAATGGATCCAGCGGTTGGCGTCCGGTTGATGCAGCCCGAACAGGGTGGCGTGCGCTTCCTGCAACGAATTTTGTTTCAAATAGACCAAAATGAACAGCAGTTTGTCTTCTATCGTCGGTAACACCGAGTTTTTGTAAGGACGGTAGCGCCGTTTCTGGCGCACTTTGCCATCCAACCGATAAACGGCCACATGCTGGTTAAATTCAATTTCAAAATAAGGCAACAACGCTTGAAATTCTGGCACAGTAAAGGCAGTCATCGCCAGAAACTTGCGGGGATTTTTCGATAACTTTTGGTAACGAAGCATAGATGTGAGTCTCCTTGTCTCTTAAGTTTAACAAGGAGACATCATTACCCCGCAAAATCTTACCGTCAATTTAAATCACTATAATCTCTAATGTAGGCTCAAGTTCTATTCCTCAAGTAACTCAGTTTGTGTCAATAACTCCAGAGAATGTATTGGGACCTGAAGACAATTTAGGAGGCGGAGCTAAAATTTATTTTGCTTGTCCCGGACCACCGTGCGACGCTGGCGATTTTATTCAGGGCATTTATGACTTGGGAGCAATTATCACCCTCAATAGTGGAACAACAGTGGGTGGAATAAATGTTGAGGCCCAAACTCACAGTTTATCATTTGCTGATGGCGGCTTTAACTATGTGTTTCCTGGGGTTCAAGTCAGTTTGGATTCGACTGGCCCCTGGAGCGATCTTCCTTTGGGCTTTCCTCAGTGCCCTAACTTTGGCTGTTCCCAACCCCTAACCCGTGCGGCTGCTACGAATACAGGCTCGTTCAGATATGTTCGTTTGAGTGCGAATGGAAATACCCTCACCAGCGGTTCAAAAGAGGTGCTTTGGGACTACGTGCGCTTTGTCCCGGCTACCTACCAACCGGTCAACCTGTTACAGCACCTCTACGCGCCTAACGAATGCCCTTTCTGCGGCAACGAGACAAAGCATCACTTCACCCCCTTTCCCATCAACACCTTCAGCGGCAACTACAACTACCAGACCACCGACTTTGAGATTGCCGCCGTCGGCCAGCCCTTGCGCTTTGAGCGCAGTTACAACAGCCTGCCCGTCACCGGTACAGTGGTTTACTCCAAGCCGCTAGGCTACGGCTGGACGCACAATTACGACCTCAAGCTGGCCTTCCCAACAGACCCCGGCGGCGAGGCCGGGGTGGTCATCCTCAAAGCGCCGCATGGGTCCCGCCTGCGCTTTGGCGACAACGGCAACGGCACGTATATAGCCTATCCCGGCGTGTGGGCGACGATGATACGCGGGGGAACGGGCCCCAGCAGCTACATTTACACGGTTACAGCAGTTAGCCAGGAGACCTTTGTTTTCACCAACACCGGCCGGCTGATCCATCATCTCGACCCGCAGGGCAACGCCACCCACTTGACCTACACCGGCGGGATTACGCTGACCCGCGTCACCGACGCTGCCAGTGGGCGCAGCCTGGATTTCGCTTACAACAGCGCCGGGCGGCTCAGAAGAGTGACCGATCACACCGGGCGGGCCGTTACTTACAGCTACAACGGCAGCGGCGATTTAACGCAGGTGGTGGATACACGGGGGATGACCTGGACCTACACCTACAGCGGCAACCACTATTTGCACATAGTCACCGACCCTACCAACAGGATTGTCGAAAAAACTTTTTTTGACAGCCAGGGGCGAGCGACGAGCCAGCAGAATGGCGCCGGCCAGCCCATCGTCCAAATTACCTATGGCAGCAACACCCGCACCGTCACCGAAATGGGCCGGGTGCTGACCGATACCTATGGCACAAACAACCTGCTGGTCGGCCAAACCGATGCCCTGGGCCGCAGCCAGAGCTATGACTTTGACAATGGCTTTAACCGCAAAAAGGTCATGGATGCCCGCCACAACCCTATTACCTACACCTACGTTACAACCCTGGGGTTGACCACTGCCATCACCGATGCTCTGGGCAACCGGACCCGCTTTGCTTATGATGCGCGTAACAATCTGACCTCCATCACCGACGCCCGCAACAACACCCTGAGCTACACTTACGATTTGACCAACAATCTCAAAACCATCACCACCGTCTCCGGTACCACCGTTTACACCTACAACAGCCGCGGCCAGGTGACAAACATTACCAACGAGCGCGGCAAAACCATCACCTACACTTACGACAGCGCCACCGGCAACCTGATCAGAATAACCAACCCGTTAGGTCAGCAGACCGGCTTTACTTACGACAGCCTGGGTCGGGTGACAAGAATCACCAATGCTCGCGGGATCGTTACCCGTTACCAATATGTCAGCAACAGCGACCTGCTCAGCGCCGTGACTGAGAACTACCTGACCAGCAGTTGCCCGGCGACCGAGTGTAATTTGATCACCGATTACGGGTATGATCGGGCCGGGCGGCTGACCAGCTTCATTGACCCAAAATCGGTCGAAACCCGTTACGAGTATGACAGCGCCGGGCGATTGAGCCGGGTTATCCAAAACTACAGCAACGGTGTCCACGTGGCCGGCGAAGCGCCCGATCAGGATGTGATCACCCGGTACGAATATGATACCAATGGGCGGCTCAAGTACATTTACGACCCGCTTGACCGGCGCGCCTATTTTGAGTACAACCCGTTGGGCCAGGTGAGCCGGGTTGTGCTCAACTACGACGATGGCGCGTATAACCCCGCCGAACCGGACCGGGATGTGATCACCACCTACGGTTATGATGAAGTTGGCAACCTGACCCGTGTCACCAACAACGCCGGGGAAACGATGACTTATGTCTACGATACCCTCAACCGGCTGACCCAAATTCAATCTCCAATCTCCAATCTCCAATATTATTATGACGCCGTCGGCAACCTGGAAAAAGTGCTGGCCCCTTCCTCCAAACCCGGCCAGAGCCAAGTGGAAACCCGCTATGGTTACGACACCCTCAACCGCCTAACCAGCGTCATCGAGAACTACCAGGACGGGAGTTTCAACCCATCTGTTACCGACCAGGACGTGACCACTCGCTATCGCTATGACCCGGTCGGCAACCTGACCCAAATCCAAAATCCAAACTCTAAAATCCAAAATCTCCAATATGATGATCTCAACCGCCTCATCAGCCTGACCGACCCGTTGACCCTGACCGCCCGTTACAGTTATGATGCCGTTGGCAACACCAGCGTTATCACCGATGCCAAAAACCAGGTAACCGTCTATACCTATGATCCGGCCAACCGGGTGAAGTTCATCAACTACCCCGGCAGCACCGCCGATGTAACCTTCAACTACGACAAGATGGGCAACGTGACCAGCATGCTAGACGGCACGGGCACGACCAGCTACAGCTACGACAAGTTGTATCGCCTGACCGGCAGCGCCAATGGGGCCGGTCAGACCATCACCTACACCTACCATCTGGCCGGCCCGCGCGCCGGCCTGACCTATCCGAATAACCAGGGGGTTAGCTACACCTACGATGCGGTCAATCGCCTGAAAAATGTCACCGATTGGACCGGCGGGCGCTACACCTACACCTATAACACCGCCGGGCGGCTGGCGACCTTGAATTTGCCCACCGGGGTAACAACAACCTACCTCTATGACCCCGCCGGCCGCTTGACCCGGTTGAATCACAGCAGCAGCGCCGGCGATTTGGCGATTTACGACTACACCCTGGACGCAGCCGGCAACCGGCGGCGCGTCACCGAGACGTTGGTTATACCCGGTGGTAGTGGTTCTCTTAGTCCTTTTAGCCTGATCGGAGAAGGCCCAGATAACAGTGGCGAACCGCCGACCAGCGACAGCCGCCAGGCGATTTTGTACCTGCCGCTCATCCTTAAAGGTGGGACTACGGCTGCCACCCTGACTGCTCCCCAGCCCCTAACCTCTGCCCCTCAATCCCTGACCCCTGACCCCAATCTAACCCTTTTCCTGCCGCTTATCTACCGCAGCGACTCCTCCCTCTTCGCAACCGCCCTCGTTGGGTCGGGGATCACCCGCACCTTGGTCTATACCTACGACAGCCTCTCCCGTTTGACCAATGCCCGCTACTCTACCGGCGAAAACTACGTTTATACCTACGATGCGGCTGGCAATCGTCTAGAGGAGGCCTCTCACCTCCAAACAACCATCTATCAATATGACACTGCCAACCGCTTGACCCAGGTCAACAATCGGGCGTATACTTGGGACAACAACGGCAACTTAACAAATACTGGGGTGATTACCAACACTTACGACGCTGCTAATCGTTTGATTTCCAGTGTGGGGGCGGATGCTGCCTTACAAGTAACCTATGATGGCTGGGGTAACCGAGTGCGGCAAACCGTTGGGGCGACGGCCACCAATTATGCTTTGGATGGGGCCGCCGGGCTGCCGGAAGTCATCGCTACCAACCAGGGGACGCGGTATTTGCACCTGCCAGGAATGATGATGGCTCAGAACTCAGCCAACCAGCGCGTGTATCTGCTCAATGATGGCTTAGGTTCGGTGCGGCAGGTCATAAGCGGGACAGAAGTCGTGGGCTGGCGCGAGTACGACCCCTACGGGCAGCCCCAAGCGACCAATTCTTTCCGTAACACGTTCAACGCCAATTTGGAAGGGTGGAACCCGCTCAATGCAGTTATATCAGGGTCAGGAACAATATCGCTATCTAATCCACCGGGGCTGATGCGGCTGTCGGCCACGGGGGCCGGTTCGGGGCTTACAGTTGAGAGGCGGCTCAGTGGTGTGCCCGGCTCGCTGACGATTAGCGCGGTAATGACAGCCCCAACCTTTACAACTTCGCGATTCTCCGTCTACTATGCTGATAGAAGCACGGATTACATTTATAACTATCCCTCGATCCAGGGCAGTTTCAATCCGAGTTACACCACGCCGGTGACGAAGACGCCGGTTGCGTTATTTCTCCACCTGAGCGCCAATACTCAATTTCCGTCAATCCAGTTGGATGTAAATGAGGTGCAGGTCACCCCAGCAGGCGCAACTGAGCCGGTAACGATGCCGCCCTACGCCTTTACCGGCGAGTGGTGGGAAAACGATGTTCAACTCTTGCACTTGCGGGCCAGATGGTATGACCCTTCCAATGCCATCTTCCTGAGCAAAGACCCCTATCCCGGCGACCTGATGCGCCCGCAGTCGTTGAATGGCTTCAGTTATGTCGAGGGGAATCCGGTTAATCGGGTGGACCCGAGTGGGTTGATGGGTTGTATCGGCGGGGGCAATCTGGCGGTCGTGGAGTATGATAACTGTCTCACCGGAGGGAGTGGCGGTTCCCAGTTGTATGAATCCCCTGGGGCAGGGACGGTTATCGTTGCCCTTATAGCCCTGGCGGTTCCGGCAATTGCTTATGCGGGAAGAGAGGTGGGTCAAGTTTTGCCGGGCTTTAACATTCTGCCGCCCGGAACATACAGCCAGCAATCGCCATTTCCGGCTGCTGAACCGCAGTGCCTTGACTGGCCAGCCGGTGTACCACCCTACGCTGGGCCGAATACATGGACGTTCCCATCATTTGGGCCGCAAACGCCATTGAGTACTTCATTTCCTACTACAAGTATTGGGGTGCCCAATGTTTGGACATCACAATTGGGTAAAGATTGGAAGTTAATATCAGCGCATACAGAACGGTCAACAAGAAGAGGGGGGCGACAAGGTGGAGTAAGTGTTCAGGAAATATATGAGAATATTCTAACCGGGGAACGTATTATTGTGCATACTGTTCTCAATGATAAAGGTCAAGTTGTGGATGGCCCCCATACGAGACCTTTCTACAAACCAAGAGATGGAGAATAACTCTAATGACTGTTGATGCAGATGATAAAGATACCAGCAATTCACAAATAGAGATGTTTGTTATTGATGTTCTACGTTATGACATCGAGGCTATTCCATCAATTATCAAACTTCTAAATGACCCTACTATAGGCTGGCGCAATTTTTGGCCGCACGATTTTACTGTGTCAGAAGTTATTGAAGCGCTCAGAGAATTGCTACCAAAGGGCTTGGTGAAACCTTTGGGTTATGATAAATCTACGAAAGAACTTGTTGATATTGAGATTGAGAACTTTAGAGATATAGAGAGTAGCATTGAGGCATTTTGGTTTATTCTTACGGAGAAGGGATGGGAAGTTTGGAATAATTGGGATGATCCCCCAGTAGAGAAAGAAAATGGGAGCAATTACAATCCTAAACTTTGAGGAATTTTTATAAGGTAGTTGGATTGAAATTTACAAAATCCAAGAGAGTTTCTCCGCTAAAAACAAAAAGCCACTCCTCATTGAGTGGCTTTTGCTTCTGACTCGGCTGCACGGAGGCTCACTGGGTCTAATCTGCGTATCCGTATTTCAATCCGTGTCGGGCGTGGCTGTATTCTACCAATGATGAGCGGCACAACGCTATCTCGCAGCAAGACTTCGACTCCTACGCCTTCACCGGGGAGTGGTGGGAAAATGATGTTCAACTCTTGCACTTGCGGGCCAGATGGTACGACCCTTCCAATGCCATCTTCCTGAGCAAAGACCCCTATCCCGACGACCTGATGCGCCCGCAGTCGTTGAATGGCTTCAGTTATGTCGAGGGGAATCCGGTTAATCGGGTGGACCCGAGTGGGTTGATGGGTTGTATCGGCGGGGGCAATCTGGCGGTCGTGGAGTATGATAACTGTCTCACCGGAGGGAGTGGCGGTTCCCAGTTGTATGAATCCCCTGGGGCAGGGACGGTTATCGTTGCCCTTATAGCCCTGGCGGTTCCGGCAATTGCTTATGCGGGAAGAGAGGTGGGTCAAGTTTTGCCGGGCTTTAACATTCTGCCGCCCGGAACATACAGCCAGCAATCGCCATTTCCGGCTGCTGAACCGCAGTGCCTTGATTGGCCAATTGGCGCACCGCCCTACTCGATGCCGAATACTTGGACGTTTCCGATGTTCGGGCCGCAAATTCCATTGAGTACTTCATTTCCTGCCAAATACTTTACCGGTCTCTCCTGTCGAGGGGCATCACCTGCTTCCCAAACAATTTAGACCCAAGTTCGAAGCAGCAGGACTTGATATTGAGGATTACGTAGTACCATTGCCCCGTGATTTCCACAAGGATATTCA
Organism: Anaerolineales bacterium; assembly: GCA_015075405.1. GTDB lineage: Bacteria > Chloroflexota > Anaerolineae > 4572-78 > J111 > DSQQ01. The sequence continues at coordinate 242,794 of JABTUK010000001.1, read as the reverse complement.
TGGTAGAGGTGGTGGTGAAGCTTGGATCAATAGCTGGAATAAGCAATGGGAGCGATTTTTTGCGGGGCGTAATCCCTCAGCTGGAGAGATATTACAACAACTTGAAAAAATGAAAAAGGATTTTGGTATACCATGAGTCATATGCAGATTTTTTATAAATTGCAACAGCCATTTTTTGATGAGGAATATTTAGTATACGGTGACCCAAGTTGGGATAAAGAGTATGGGCGTGCTGAATGGGCAAATGAGGTGATCGTTGAAACAATCAAATGTCCCGTGTATCCAAGTCATCAACGCGCTGGAGAACGGATCGGGAATCTAGTTATTTTGTTACCCTCTGGGAAGACAGCAGACTTTGTCTGGACTTGGTATAGTGATTGTTTAATTACGGACAGAGTTTTACGTCTGTTTGAAGAGGCAAAATTTACTGGCTTCACGGTCAAACCCGTAGAGGTCAAGCTGAAGGATCAGAGCGGTAAAGAATTAATTGCTCCTCCCGTACTCTGGGAGCTTGTGGTCACAGGTAAAGGTGGAGAGGCTGACCCACGTTCTGGGATACGCCAAATTTATGCCTGCCCGCATTGTGGGTTGAAGGTATATTCGTCTTTCCAAGACGGTGTTATTGTCAATGAACAAACTTGGGACGGTTCGGATTTTTTCACTATTACTGGTTATCAGTTCATAATAGTTACAGAGCGAGTTAAAAACTTTATTGTTGAACACACACTGATTAATTGTGTACTGATTCCAAGCCAAAACCTTGTCTGGAAGGTACTTACAAGGCCGGAAGATTTATACCCTGGCTAATCTTCTAAGGTATCTTTCCAGCTTAAGCTAGAAGCGATAACAGTGTGATAATGAAGGCCCGCTCATGCCATCTTCCTGAGCAAAGACCCCTATCCCGGCGACCCGATGCGCCCGCAGTCTCTAATCTCCCATGTCCTTCGTAAATACGACCGAGGACCGGGGGCGGAAGACCGGAAGATAGCAAACAGCCGGGTCCTCGGTCTCCGGTCATCGTCGGCAAAAGATTTTTATGAGCGTGACGTGCCGTTGGCTCATGAACACTCCTAATCAACACTCACCAACTCATACGTCGTGATCGGCTGCGCCCGGCCCCGCAGTTGCATTTCCTGATAGAAAACAGCCTTGGCCGAGTCCTTGACCATCTGGTAAACTGCTTTGCTCAGCAGCACCTTGCCGCCCGGCGCATTTTCCTGGATGCGCTTGGCCACGTTGACCGTGTCGCCGATGGCGGTGTAATCCATGCGGTCCGACATGCCGACATTGCCCACTACCGCCTCGCCCATGTGGATGCCGATGCCAAAGGTCAGACCGCGCTCCTGGCCGATGTTCTGATGGTAGTCTCTGATAACCCGCTGCATGGTCGCGGCGGCACGGACGGCCCGAATGACATGGTCGGTCTGCTCCAGCGGGGCGTTAAAAATGCCCATGACCGCATCGCCCATAAACTTATCCAGCGTCCCCTCAAACATCAAAATCGAAGTGGCTGCCATCGAAAGGTATTCGTTAAGGGTGTCCACCAGTTCTTCGGGCGGCAACTGTTCGCTGAAAGTAGTAAAGCCGCGAATATCGGCGAACAAAATAGTGACCTCCTGGCGATGCCCGCCCAGTTGCAGGTCAACCGGGTTGGAAGGCAGCCGGTCTACCACCGCCGGCGATAGGTAGCGCCGGAACATATCGTGGACGGCCCGCAGCCGCTTGGTTTCGGTCACGTCGTCCACCACAATGGTCACGCCCTGGGTTTGATTTTGGGCGTCCTTTAAGGGGGCCAGGTTGAGGCTCAGGTTAACCCGGCCCCGGCCCGGCAGCTCCGAGATAATCTCGTAATCAGAATAGTGATTTTCGCGCCGGGCCACGTTGGCAATCAGGTTGGGGAATATAGTGTTGTTCAAGGCGGTCAAAACCTCGCTGTAGGGCAAGCCGACGCATTGCTCCGAGGGCACGGCCAGAATGGCTTCGGCGGCGCGGTTGTAAAGGGTGATTTTGCCCAGGATGTCGGTGGTGATGACCCCGTTGTCCATACTGTCAAACACGTTGGCCATCAGATTCTTCATCTGGGTCATTTCAGCCAGATTGCGCTGCATGCCGTCAAAGAGGGTGGCGTTTTCCAGGGCCAGCGCGGTCTGGTCGGCCAGGGTGTTGAGCAGGCGCATATCCTGGGCGCTGTAAGGCCGGCCCGATTTCTTGGGACCGAGGGCAAAAACGCCAATCAGTTGTTCTTTTTTCAAAATAGGGATGAACCACTCGTAGTTGAGCGCCCGCAGGGTTTGGCGGTCGTATTCCGGCGCGCTTTTGAACTGCTGCGAGATGTCAATGGTGTACTGGGCCAGCGGCCGCCGCTCGACGATGAGGCGTTGGGTGATGGGGGTGTCTTTTTTAAGGGTAATGGTTTTGGGCACGCCGTTGGTGCCCATGGCCGGCAGGGTGCGCAAATTCAACTGTTCGCCCGATTCAGACTCGAGGATGAACAGGGCGCTGCGGTTTAAGCCCAAAACCTGGTTGATGTGGCTCATGGCCAGGTGGGCCAACTCGCCCAGGTAAAGCCGGTTGCTGATCAACTGGGTATATTTCTGAATAACTTCTTGATAGTCGTAATGCTGGCCGAACAACAGCCGGTTGGTGAGATACTGGCTAACCTGCCGGATGGGGGCGTGGATAATTGTTAGCAGGAGGGCGGTAACGACGGCCACAGCCAGGGTTCGATCCAGATAGCCGGCTAAGGCTTGAGCCAGAAAATCTCCCAGAACCCTCCGCACGAGGTAAATTCCCAACAGGTATACCACCACGGTGATCAGGGTAACGATAATCATGCCGATGACCCGCCGGCCGCCCGTGCCCAGATCAGGCAGGTCCTCGACCATGACCGTATAGGTGGCTAAGGTTCCGCCCACCCCAATGACAATCAACCCCATGGTCCAGAAGGGATCGCGCAGGCTCAGATACAGCCCGTAACCGGCAATGAGTAATAAAGTAGAGATAATCAGGTATTGAATGCGGTTTTTGTGGGCCGGGCTGGGCGTGTGAGCAGCCAGGATCATGCCGCCGTATGCGGCCAGGACCATATAGGCCAGCCACCAGCCGACGCCGAGCACAAAAGCGATATTGCCGGGGTGAACCCAACCATTGCTCCAGGCAAACAGGTCTGGCGGCAAAACCAGCCAGCCGGCCTGGAGCGTGGTCGTAAGAACCAGTCCCAGCGCGCCCATAGCCCAGCCCCACGGGGAGCGCCAGGAGGGGTGCAAAAAGGCGCGGGCAAAGGTCCAGTAGGTTACGCCCAACAGAATCAGAGTGTAGGGGGCCAGGTCGGCCCAGCTAAAGCCGGACAGTGGCGAAACAACCTGGCTAATAATCAACACCAGATCGAGCATCCAGACGACAGTCAGAAAAAGATAAGCCAAAAAAAGCCGGTCAAGCGCGGCGTCGGGCCGGCGGCTGGATAACATAAACAGGCCCAGGGCCAGGTAGGCAATAGCAATGCCCACCGGAAAAATGGCCTGGCTGGGTAACATCATTGGATCTGATAACACGTTCTATCCCTTCATCACTTTGAAATCTAGCTTAGCACAAAAGTTAGAAATCTCCAATTATTTTGGCAGGGCCAACTTTTGGCAGAAACCCTTAACACTGTAAAGTATACAGCAGCGAAGTTTGAAATTAGTTTGAACAGTTTGGGAGCGGAGTACTAAACGATTTACGATTTTGGATTTACGATTTACGATTTTGGATTTAGGATTTGCGCATTACGTCCTACGCTTTACGCATCACGTATCACGCATCGCTTTTTCCTTGCTGATAGCTCAAAGAGTATCAGTAGATCCAATTTCCGCGGAGTGAGGCACGCCCACGTGCCGAACACCGCCGCACGTGGGCGTGCTGGCTCCTCAAATTTGGATCCACTGAGTATAATTTCACCATGTCTCGTCTTGACCAGTTTCCTGTAGGCGCGAGCCTTACCCTGGCCGATTTAGAAAACGATGTCCATCCGGTGCTGCACCGGCTGCGGGCGGTCGAGCCGGTTTCGTGGCTGCCGGCGCTTAATGCCTGGCTGGTGACCCGGCGTGATTTGGCTATTGAGGTGATGCGTAAGCCGGACCTCTTTACGGTGGATCATGCCGGCTTTTCCACGGCTCAGGTGGTGGGGCCAAGTATGTTGTCGCTGGATGGCGGCGAACACTTGCGCCATCGCGGCCCATTTGAAGCCCCGTTTCGCCTGGGAGCGGTGCAGGCTCGCTTTAGCGGGGTAGTAGCCGCGCACGTGGAAGAACTGCTCGATGGCCTGACGGCCAGAGGCCGGGCCGAACTGCGGCGGGAGTTTGCCGGCCCACTGGCGGTGAAAACCATGATCACCGCGCTGGGGCTGGATGATACTGAGACCTCGGTGGCGGCGGTGCTGGGCTGGTATGACGCTATTGTTGATGCGGTCACGCGGGTCACCGCCGGAGAGCCGGTCAGCCAGGCTGGGCGAGCCGCCTTTGCCGCCCTGAAAGACAACTTGCTCCCGGCCTTAAAACGTCCCCCGGAAACCAGTCTGCTGGCCGCCGCTGCGGGTATGGCCGGGGGATTGTCGGAGGACCAAATTGTGTCCAACGCGGCGGTGCTGCTCTTTGGCGGTATTGAGACCACCGAAGGGATGATTGCCAATGCGCTCTATTTCTTGCTGACTCAGCCGGACATCCTCAATCTGGTCCGCACCAATTCCTCGTTGTGGCCGGCCGTGATCGAAGAGTCGCTGCGCCTGGAGCCGGCTGCCGCTGTAGTTGATCGCTATGCCGTCCAGGATGTGCGCTTGGGTCAAGCTCAGCTTGCGGCGGGCGAGCTGGTGCGGGTCTCGCTGGCCGCCGCCAACCGCGACCCGGCAGTGTTTGCCAACCCCGATACCTTTGACCCCTTCCGGCCCAATTTGCGCGCGCACGTGACCTTTGCTCAAGGCCCGCATGTCTGCCTGGGGCTGCACCTGGCCCGGCTGGAAGCGCACGTTGCCCTGGCCCAACTGCTCACCCGCCTGCCGGGTTTGCAATTGGAAAACCCCGAAGCTGCCCGCCCACGCGGCCTGGTTTTCAGGAAACCGCCGGCGCTCCGGGCAACCTGGCCGGTGTGAGCGAAGAGCCTCAGCCAGACCGGCTTGTGGTGGAACATTCCCCGCAACTTGGGCTATATGTTTGGCTTAACCGGCGAGGTCCGCTTGCGGGCGGTGATGCACTCCGTTGAGTAGTGAGGCATTTAAGGCAGGTTGAAACTAATCCGGCCAATTATCTGCCGGCAAAAGTTACAGCCTCGGCTATGGGCATAGCGCGTCCAACCTTTTGGGCTTCTTCCCAGGCAGGTTGTCCTATGGCATGGCGGGCTGCTTCCGCAGTTTGCTCGTAGATGGCCTGTTCCGCCGCGAACAGCGGTACATTTAAGGATAAAAGCAGGGTATCCGCCGCGCCCAGAAGAATTGCGGCGGGCTGAGGTTTATCTTGGGCGACCGCCACGGAAGCCAGCCCAATGAGACATTCTACCATGCCCATGCGATTACCAATCTCCCGATGCAGTTCCAACGCTTCGGTAAAGAGGGTTTGGGCGGGGGGCAAATGGCCCTGCGCCAGCCACACATGGGCCAGGTTATGCAAAACAGCCGGGATTTCGCTTTTGGCCTTGGCCCGGCGCAGCAGGGGGAGGGCGGCCTGATAGCGCTCGGCGGCGATTGTGTTACTTCCACGCAAGCGGGCTACATCGCCCTGATAGTTTAAAGCCAAGCCAATGCCATAGGGCTGTCCAAGCCGGCAAAAGATGCTCATGCCTGCATCGGCGTGCTGCTGCGCTTCGTCAAGATCACCCCGCTCAAAGGCCAACAGGGTTCGGGCCAGGCTGGTTACGCCAACATGCCAGACCGCCGGTTCCCCGGCCTGGCGCAGGATCATCATCCCCTGATCTAAAATCGTATGGGCATCGTCCCTTTGGTTTAACAGCACCATGACCGTCCCAATCATAAAGATGGCATAGCCATGCGTAATCATATCGTTTAAATGGCCGCCTAAATCTCGGGCCTCCTCGAACAGAGGCAGGGTCGCCTCAAAATCGCCTGCAAAAAAAGCAAGGATACCGGCTCCCAGCAGAGCGCGTCCATAGGCGCTTGCGCGGCTCAGCCCTTCAGTTCTGGCTCGCTGGAGCAGCTCATGCAGCCAGCGGCGTCCTTCGCCGACCTGCCCGTTGGTCCACCAGAACCACCACAGCGCCGCCCCAGCTTGTAGTCCCTGCTGGATATCGCCCTCAGCCGATAAGCTCCAGGCAAAGGCAGCCCGCAGATTATTGTTGTCGGCGTTAAGACGCTGCATCCAAATTCCCTGATCCGGCCCCTGTAAACCTGGCTCACTTTCTACCGCCAGCGCCAGAAAGTATTGGGCGTGCCGGGCCTGGACCAAAGCCGTTTCAGCGCGCTCGTCCAGACGCATAAGCGCAAACTCGCGGATTGTCTCCAGCATGGTAAAGCGCACCTCGCCGCTTTCTGAATGAACGGATTGCGCCAGGCTGTGGTCTACCAGCGAGGCCAGGGTGTTGAGCGTATCTACCTCATCGCCGCAAACCGCCTCGGCAGCGTCTAAAGTCCAGCCGCCCCAGAAAACACCCAGGCGGGCCAGACAGACCTTTTCCGCATTGTTAAGCAAATCATAACTCCAGCCAATCGCCGCTTCAAGGGTGCGCTGGCGCGCCGGGGCATCGCGGGTTCCCCCCGTCAAAAAAGGCAGCCGGCGTTCCAGGCGGGCCAGAAGCGCCGATGGTGAAAATAGTTTGGTGCGGGTAGCCGCCAGTTCGATAGCCAGCGGTAAGCCGTCTAACTGCTGGCAGATCTCCGCAACCTGGCGAGCGTTATCGGCGGTGAGGGCAAAGCCGGACTGGACCGCCCGTGCCCGCGTCACAAACAGCGCTACGGCCGGGTTTGCTTCGAGCGCAGCCAGCGCAGGTAATTGCGCCGGATTGGGCAGGGCCAGCGGCGGCACTATAAATTCATGCTCGCCCAAAATCCGCAGGGGGATGCGGCTGGTACACAACACTTTCAAGGTGGGCGCAGCGGATAATAAAGCCGCAATGTTGGGCGCGGCTGAAATAACGTGTTCAAAATTGTCGAGCAGCAGCACCAACTCCTCGCTGCGTAAGCGGTCGGCCAGAGCAGAGGTCTGGCTTCTGCCGCTGTCCAGCAAATCAATAGCCTGAGCAATAGCGGGCAGAACCCCTTCTGCCTCACGGAGGGGAGCCAGGGTCACAAAACATGCGCCTTCTTGGAAGTGGGGCTGAATTTGCCGGGCCACTTCCATTGCCAGTTGGGTTTTGCCCACGCCGGGCGGCCCGGTCAGTGTAACCAGGCGCACATCGGGCCGTAGCAGCAGCTCGCTTACTGCGCCGGCCGCATGCAGGCGGCCAAGCAAGGGAGTGGTAGCTGCCGGTATTGCGTAGCGCCGCGTTATTTGCGGCGCTACCCCGGCAATGGGTGGCTCGTTATCCGCCTCCAAGATAGTTCCGGGGGAGCGGGCGAATGAGTTATCCGGCTGGATGCCGCTGCGGGCAAAGCGCACAAAATTTGCCCGTAGCGCCTCCGGCACATTAAGCGCTTCGGCCAGGCGCTCGGCCAACAGCTTTGAAGGCCGCAGATCATCCGCTTCGAGACGCCGGATGGTGCCCCTGGCGCACGGCACCTGCGCTGCCAGCCCCGCCTGGGTCAGGTCGAGCGCCTTGCGCTGCCGCCGCAGCCATTGACCAAAGGTAAATTCCGTGTCCATTTTATCCATTTTTGTGGCGCTTTTTGTGGCGCTTTGTGCCTCACACTTTCTGCTAAACTGGCTGATAATAGTAGCATAACAATCGAATATACTCAATCAAACCTCTACCCGAAAGGAGAAAACGTATGTCGAACCAGCAGTACAAAACAATTGTCCGCCGCGTGAATGAGGAGGCTTTTAGCGCCGACGGGGACCTATCCGTTATTGACGAATTTGTAGCAGCGGATTTGGTGGATCACACCGCCCCGCCTCACCTGCAACACGGGGCCGAAAGCCTGAAACAGCTTGCTATGATCTGGCGGCGGGCCTTCCCCGATCTTAAGGTGACGGTGCATGACATCATCGCTGAAGGAGACCTGGTCGTCATTGCCTGGTCGGGTGGTGGGACTCATTTGGGCGAGTTGATGGGGATTCCGCCGACGGGCAAAACGGGTTACATGTCGGGCATTACCTTCAACCGGATGCATGATGGTCGCATCATTGAGCGCTGGGGAAACAACGATCAGGCCGGATTGTTTATGCAGCTTGGCCTGATGCCTGCGCCTGCTGCCCCTTGAAACTGAGATTTTAGCGATGGCTTCAATGATATTTACAAACTAAACAACAGAAAGAGAACAATCATGACATCTGAAACAAACAAAGAGGTAATAAAACGCTTTTATCAAGCCGTGGATCAGGGGGATACCAGCGTGGTCGAGTCATTATTTTCGCCGGAGTGGGAAAATGTGGATCCATCTTTGCCGCCGATGCAAGGGCTGGACGGCGCTCGTACCCTCATCCGTATGTTTACAGCCAGTTTCCCCGACTTTACTAGCAAAATTGACTTAATGGCGGCGGAGGATGATCGCGTGGCAGTCCGCGCCTGGCACACCGGCGCCCATCAGGGCGTGTTTCTGGGTATACCGGCCACAGGCAAGCAGGTCAAAATTTCGGCTACGGGTATCTTTACCGTTAAGGATGGCAAGTTGACCCAGAACCGCGTGGTGTTTGACGCCTTTGGTCTGTTGCAACAGTTGGGGGTAGTGCCTCAATAAAGTTAATGAGGTTTGATTTTCAAAATCGGTAGTGCACGGTAGCGGTGGCCCTTGCGGTCACCCTGAGTGGGAGCAAGCCCGCCGCTACCGTACCTTTTGACCAGCCCGCCTACCGCCGCCCGAACAAACTCGCCAGACAGCCTGGCGGCTGGGGTTGCGGTTGGGGTTCTGGCTGCGGCTGCGGTTCCGGTTGAGGCGTGGGCGGCGGTTCGGGCAAGGCAGCGATGGCTTTTTGATAGGCCAGGTAGGCGTCGCCGCGGCCCACGCCCTGCTCGTTGGGCTGCGCGCCGATGCTGACCGCGCCAGCCAGCATCAGGGTTTTGACCTGCTCGGCGTTAAGTTGAGGATTGGCTTGCAGCATCAGCGCCGCCACCCCGCTGGCGTGCGGGGTAGCCATGCTGGTCCCGTCGCTGGCTACGTAGCCGTCTTCGATCACCGTGCCCAGGCGAGTTCCGGCGGCCTGTGGGGCAATCACCCCGACGCCAGGAAAAACAATATCCGGCTTGGTGCGGCCATCGGCGGTGGGGCCGCGCGAGGAGAAGCGGGCAATCAGATCGGTATCGGTCATCGCGCCGACGGTGATGACGTAGCGGGCGCAGCCGGGCGAGCCGATGGTTCGCTCCTCCGGCCCCTCGTTGCCGGCGGCCACGCAGACCACTACCCCGGCTTGGCGAACCGCCTCATCCACCAACGTCGAAAGGGCATCCGTGCCATCGCACGGCCCGCTGCCGCCCAGCGAAAGATTGATAATCTGCACCCCCTGCTCCAGCACCGCCCACTCGATCCCGGCCATGACCGAACTCATCGAGCCGCTGCCGTTGGCCCGCAGCACTTTGGCAATGTAAAGGGTCGCTTCAGGGGCTACGCCCACATACTTCCCGCCCGATTTGGCCCCGCTGCCGGCAATGGTCCCGGCCACGTGGGTGCCGTGGCCGTTGTCGTCGCGGGCGCTGTCGCTGACAAAGCTTTTCATGGCTATCACCCGCCCGGCAAAATCGGGGTGACTGTCATCCAGGCCGGTATCAACCACCGCCACTTTGATGCCCTGCCCGCGCAGGCCGGCCTCGGACCAGACCCTCGGCGCATTGATTTTGGGCACTGAGGTATTGAGGCAGGTATGCACCGGCAAATCTGGCCAGACATGCTCGACATCCTCCGCCTGGCTCAGGGCGGCGATGTCGGCGGGGGTCATGCGGGTGGCCTCAGCCGGAATCAGGGTAAAGCTGGGTTCGCTAGGAGAGGGCGGCAGGCCGCGGGTGGCGGCGCGGGCGCTGAATGTGCCTTCTTTGCGCCGCACAATCACTGGAATCGGCTCATCATTAGGTACTGCGTTCATTCTCTGCTGCAAAGATGGGGAAATCGTCGCCGGCATAGTCATCTCCTTTGCCTGAAAGTTTCAGGTGAAACGTTAAACGTGGTGCGTAGTACGGTAGTGCGTTTGCAGACCACGTACCACGCATCACTTTTTTAAAGGGGCGATGGAATTAATTACACATAACCGGTTCTCTATTATTTCATCGCGCCTCTGCTACGTAGCCCTTACTCCTTCATCCACCTCCACCGAGACCACCCACTCCTGGGTTAGCAGCTTCAAGGCATCCCGGCCCGGCGCTGAAACGGCCACGCCCGGCGACAGTTTGAACACGTGCCTGACCTCGATGTTCTGGGCGGCCAGCCACTCCAGGTGGGGGCTGGGGTCGCCCTCGGTGCGGACAATCAAATCTACGGCCCGATTGGGCATATCCTGCAATCGCTGTTCTAACTTTGGCTCAATTTTGTGCATTATTACCTCCTAAAATTAAAGCTGCGATGCCACGTGAGGTGAGGAAGCGATACGAACACGCGGGCAATAGGGCCAGAAGTTATGACACAAGGCCCAAGCCCGGACCTGCAATTCGGCTGAACGCCAGTGACCGTAACAACAAGAGGCGGCCCCAAACAGGAATCGCCTCCATCGAAATGTCATTTCAAGTTCTCAAACGTCATCGCTTTGTACACTACACATCCAAATTCCGCACCTGCTTGGCGTGGGTCTGGATAAACTTCTTGCGCGGCGGCACGGCGCTGCCCATCAGCATGTCAAAGGTTTTATCCGCCGCGGCGGCGTCTTCGACGGTGACCTGCAGGATGGTACGGACTTCGGGGTTCATGGTGGTGTCCCACAACTGCTGCGGGTTCATCTCGCCCAGGCCCTTGTAGCGCTGCAAATTGACCGAGCCGGTGTCGCCATTGAGCTTTTTGAGATAGGCGTCTTTCTCATCGTCGCTGTAAACGTAGACCGTCTCTTTTTTGTGCTTGATCTGGTACAGCGGCGGCTGGGCGATAAAGAGATGACCCTGCTCGATCAATTCGGTCATGTACCGGAAAAAGAAAGTTAACAGCAAGGTGCGGATGTGCGCCCCATCCACGTCGGCGTCGGTCATGATGATAACCCGGCCATAGCGCAGCCCCTCCAGGTTAAAATCCGCGCCCACACCGGTGCCCAGGGCGGTGATCAGGGCTTTGACCTCGTTATTGCCCAGGATTTTATCCAGCCGGGCGCGTTCGGTATTGAGAATTTTACCGCGCAGGGGCAAAATAGCCTGGAAGCGGCGGTCGCGCCCTTGCTTGGCGCTGCCCCCGGCGCTGTCGCCCTCGACAATGTACAACTCGGAGTTTTCCGAATCGCGGTTGGAGCAGTCGGCCAGTTTGCCGGGCAAGGTGCTGCTTTCCAGGGCGCTTTTGCGCAGCACCAAATCGCGGGCTTTTTTGGCTGCGTCACGGGCGCGGAAAGAAGTCAAACATTTTTCGATAATTGCCCGAGCCTGGCGCGGGTTTTCCTCCAAAAAGGTCGAGAATCGCTCGCCCACCACCGATTCGACCAGCGTTTTGACCTCGGCGTTCATCAACTTGACCTTGGTTTGGCTCTCGAATTGGGGGTCGGGGTGCTTGATCGAGACAATCGCGGTCAGGCCCTCGCGGGTATCCTCGCCCGAAAAGTTGCTGTCGTTGTCTTTGAGCAGGCTGTTTTTGCGGGCGTAATCGTTGATGGTCCGGGTCAACGCGCCGCGCAGGCCGGTCAAATGCGTGCCGCCGTCGGGGGTCAGGATGGTGTTGGCAAAGGCGTAGACGCTCTCGGTGTAGGCGTCGGTGTATTGAATCGAAACCTCGACCCCGATGTGGTCTACCTCTTTTTCCACATAGACCGGCTCGTGCAGGGCTTCGCGGTTGCGGTTGAGATAGCGCACAAAGGAGGTCACGCCGCCCTCAAAATAGAAGCTGTAGTCGCGCTCCTGGCCTTCGCGCTCGTCTCTAAAATAGATGTGGATGCCTTTGGTCACAAAAGCCATCTCGCGGAAGCGGACCAGCAGGGTGTTCCACTGGAAGCCGTCTACCTCTTTGAAAATCTCCTGGTCGAAGCGGAAGGTGATTTTGGTGCCGCTTTCGTTGGCGCGCTCCGGCGGCAAAGTCGCCACCTGCTTGACCGGCCCCTGCGGTACACCGCGCTCGTAGCGCTGCTGCCAGACTGCGCCTTCGCGGGTCACTTCGGCCACCAGCCACTCGCTCAGGGCGTTCACCGCCGACACGCCGACGCCGTGCAGACCGCCGGAGACTTTATAGCTGTCGCGGTCAAACTTGCCGCCGGCGTGCAAGGTGGTCAACACCAGTTGCAGCGATGAAATTTTCTTTTGCGGATGCTCGGCCACCGGGATGCCGCGCCCGTTATCAATCACCGACACGCTGTTATCGGGGTGAATAATCACCTGGATATGGGTGCAAAAACCGGCCAGCGCCTCGTCAATCGAGTTATCCACCACCTCGTAAACCAGGTGATGCAGGGCTTTGATGTCGGTACCACCCACATACATGCCGGGCCGGCGGCGAACAGCCTCCAGCCCTTCAAGAACGGTAATACTTTCAGCGGTGTATTGGTGCGAGCCTGGTGTAGCCATGGAAATCTAGCGCCTCACTTCTTCTAAAATATGACACTATATTATACCACACGCGTTTCAGTTTCTCAAATTGGACCAGAGGCGGCTTTACGCTTAACGTACTATATTTAGGAAGGTTGGGGAGTATATACCCTAGATATTGTAGCTTCACCCAGCTCTCAAACAAATGTTCCATTTGCCTGTTTTGCCATTAATGAACTGGGCGGGTTTAGTTGACCATTCCTCACAATCGGACTATCATGCCGCCCCAAGATACAGGCAGACACCCCATCCAGGGATTTTTCAGCCCGTTTCCTTTCTCTGGTTCCACAGCGAGGTAAGGTCTGGGTCGAGTGACTTATGCTGAGGAATAGCTAGCCCAATCGCGTTCACTCTTAAATTATTGCTCGACAAACGTCCCGCCCTTTTGTAAAGGGGTGGGACGTTTATTTTTCAAAGGTAAACAACCGGTAAACAAAAACGTTTACCTAATATTCACCTACGTTTACCGGATTAGTTACCTGATGAGGGTATGATAAGGTTGAAAGTCTATCTTACCTATTTCATTGCTCAGGGGGTAACAATGAAAACAGCAAAGTCTTTAAATGGGTTGGTTTATGAATCATATTAGCGCTCCTGCCCTTGAGCTTAACGCCCTGACCAAACTCTATCACAACGGCGACGGCTCAACGGTTAAGGCCATTGACAACCTCAGCCTGACCATTCCTCAGGGCCGGGTGTTTGGCTTGCTGGGGAACGAAGGCGCCGGTAAAACCACCCTGGTTGAACTCATAAGCGGTCGAGTGGAACCCACCGCGGGAACGATTTCCGTGTCTGGACACATCCTGACGCCCGGTAACATAACTCTGGCCGACCAGATTGGCCTGGTTATGGCCGGGGTCCAAACCCTCAACCGGCGGCTTTCGATTTGGGAAAACTTTGCTCACCGGGTGCAACCCGAAACCTGGCCTGAAGAAAAACTCAAACAACGCCTGGAAATGCTCAAGAGCGAGCTTAATCTGTGGGAGTTACCGGACTGCCCGGTCCACCAGTTGTCCCCCACGCAGCAACGGCTGGTCACTTTTGCCTGCGCGATGCAGGCCGATCCACCGCTTGTGATTTTTGATGAACCGCTGGCCGGACTGGATGATACCACAGCCTCCCTGGTGAAATATTGGCTGGCTAAACTGGCGCTTTCCCAGGGTAAAACCGTGATTGTCGCCACCCGCCAGCCGGAATTAATTGAAGAAATAGGCGATGAGGTGGCTCTCATCAGCCAGGGGCGGCTGCTGACCCAGCAGCCGGTGGCCCAACTACTGCGCGCGCCCCAGGCGACTGTTTTCGAGATCAAGTTCAAAGGGCATCTGCCTACCCATTGGCGTGACTGGTTCGATAACCTGTCTCTGACCCAGACCGAAGCAGGCGAAACCATTCTCGCCGGGCCGGTCAGAGACCAGGCGGCGTTATATGGCATCTTGATCAAAATCCGGGACCTGGCCTTACCGCTGCTCTCAGTTACCCAGACAGGACCCAGCCTGACCAATGTGATGCGCTTTTTCCAGCCGGAAGATTCTATACACCATCAAGGATGTTCATAAGCCTGAGTATGCCACCAAGAATGAAAATCTTTTGCCGGTGCTGACCGGAGACCGGAAGACCGGGAATTTATCCCCGTCCTCCGGTCTCCCGTCCCCGGTCTATTTCTTAGGAGTTGGACAGTCCCAATGGGACGACACAAAGGATGAAAATCTTTACCTGACACCTGGTACTTGACACATGATACTTAGTTTCACAGGAGTATAACCCATGACAGAATTAAACCCCAAATACGCGACCGCCCTTCAACAAGTCAGCACACGCTTACAAGCCTTGTGTGACGCCATTGACAGCGGCGACACCCAACGTATTCTCACCACCCAAAAGGAACTGACCGCCATCGCTGAAGCGATCTGGGTCCACGTTCAAAATGATCCCATCTCTGGCCGCGAAAAGGCCATTGCCCGCCTGTTGGCCGATGCCGCGCTCAAGGAACTGCCTCAAGAGATTCAAGACCCCGCCAACTATCCGCGCATACAGCGTGAGTCGCGGCTGTTGAAAAGGTCGTTGGAATTGTGGACCTGAGAGGGGAAAAATTAACATGAACGAGCCACATATGATTGAAATTTCCTTACCCAGTGAGCTAGGGTATGAAAAAGTGGCGACCTCGGCCATTGCTACCCTGGCTCGGCCCATGGGCTTTTCCCAGGAGCGTATTGACGACCTGAAAACTGCCCTGAGTGAAGCGGTGCTTAACGGCATTGAACACGGCAATGGGTTGAATGGTCAGCTCAGGGTCCAGATTATCGCCCTGGTGGAGCAGAGCGCTTTGACCCTAAAAATAATTGACCAGGGACTCCACCCCCTGCCCAGTCTCAACCTGGTTCGCCAGGAGCGGACGGACCATCGCGGGTGGGGCCTGTTGCTGGTGAAGAACCTAGTGGATGAAGTCAAAGCGGTGGTCAGGCCCGGTCGCAATGAATTGCAACTGAAGCTCTATGTAACTTCCTGGTAACCCATAACCTCGATCAGCCCGGTCGGAGAGAGGGGGATTTTTTATGTATGACGAATTTGTAAGGGACGAAGCAATTGAAATGCCGCTTCTCCAAGAATCAGAACAGAAATATCGTTGGATTGTAGAGAACGCCAACGTGGCCATTGTTATAGCTCAAGATAAGCGGCTCAAATTCTTCAATCGTAAAACATTAGAGGCTACAGGGTTTACATCTCAAGAATTAACCGCCCAATCCTTTGCGGAGTTCATCCACCCGGAAGATCGGGAGATGATGGTTGAACGTCACCTACGCCTACTTAGAGGTGAGCCAGTTCCCCCGGTCTATCCTTTCAGAATTGTTATTAAGACGGGGGCGATCAAATGGATAGAAACTCACGCCGTCTTGATCACCTGGGAGGGCAAACCGGCCACGCTGAGTTTTCTCACGGATATTACCAAACACCGGCAAACGGAAGAGGCCCTGCGAGAGAGCGAAGAACGCTTTAGCCGCTTCTCGGAGGCCGCCTTTGAGGGCATTGGCATTGTTGACGGGAAAATCATTACTGACGCCAATCACCAATTGGCCCAGATGCTGGGCTATGACCTCTCTGACACCATCGGGATGGACACCCTGGAGTTTGTAGCCCCGGAGTCACGCGATGCGGCCCAACAGTATAGGTTGTTGGGCTACGAAGCCCCCCATGAGCTTCGCGTCGTGCGCAAAGATGGCTCCACTTTTCCGGTGGAGGTGCAGGCCAAGAGCCTGCCGTACCAGGGGCGTTTGGTTAAGGCCATAGCCTTTCGTGACATCACCCGCCGCAAACAGATCGAAGAAGAAGTTCGTCGCCGCAACCGTGAGTTGGCTGTACTCAACCGGATTATTGCCGCTTCGGCGGCTACGCCAGGCAAGGACCAGGAGGTTATCCTGGAGGTAGCCTGCCGCGAATTAGCCCTGGCCTTGACCTTACCCTATGTGGCTGCCATCCTCATAGATGAAAAGAATACAACGGCCACCGTCGCGGCTCAATATGCCATCGAGGAGCGCTTGGCGGCCTTAGCCCAGCCCCGGCCTGTTCTGGATGATCCTTTGGGCCACTATCTGCTCAGTCGCAAAACACCCCTGGTGACGAATGAAACCCAAAACGACCCCGACTTGAGCCTGATCCACACCTATCTGCGCCGGCGAGAGATGGCTTCCTTGCTGCTGATACCATTGGTGATCGAGGACAAGGTAGTGGGCGGTTTGAGCTTAGAGTCGCCGCAGCCGCACCGCTTCTCGACCGAGGAGCTCAATTTGACCTGGAGCGTGGCCGATCAATTGGCTGGAGTCTTGGCCCGGTTGCGCCTGGAAGAGCAACGACAGCGATTGGAAGAACAATATTACCAGGCCCAAAAGATGGAAGCGGTGGGCCGGCTGACCGCCGGGGTGGCCCACGACTTCAATAATCTACTGATGACGATCAACGGTTTTGCGACCTTGATCCAGGAGGATCTCCGGCCCGACGACCCTCACTGGGAGATGGTCGGTACCATTCTCCGTTCAGGCCAGCGAGCGGCGGGCCTGGTCCGTCAACTGCTGGCGTTTAGCCGCAAGCAAATTATCCAGCCCCAGGTGTTAAATCTCAATTCAATCGTGGTCGAGTTGGACAAAATGTTGCAGCGGGTTATCGGCGAGGATATTGACTTAAAAACTATCCTCGCCCCGGAGCTATGGCCGGTTAAAGTAGACCCGGCCCAGATCGAGCAGGTCATCCTTAACCTGGTGGTCAATGCCCGCGATGCCATGCCTACAGGCGGCCAACTCACGATTGAGACGGCCAATGTGGTGATTGACGATAACTATGTGGCGGGTCATCTGAATACCCGGCCGGGTCAATACGTCTTGCTCGCTATTAGCGATACGGGCTGCGGCATGAGTCCTGAAGTGAAGGCGCGTATCTTTGAACCTTTCTTTACCACAAAAGAGAGAGGGCAAGGGACGGGTCTGGGACTGGCCACCGTGTTTGGCATTGTCAAACAGAACGGCGGCCATATCTGGGTTTATTCGGAAGAGGGGCTGGGTACCACCTTCAAGATTTATCTGCCGCGCGTCGAGGAAGAGGTGACGGGGCCGCCAATTCACCTGGAACCAGGGTCGGAGATGCCGCCTGGCTCTGAGACGATCCTCCTGGTTGAGGACGATCTGGAGGTACGGGAACTGCTGCGACGCGTGTTGTCAAAGTTGGGCTATACCCTGCTGGAAGCCGGGAATGGGTCGGAGGCCTTGCGACTGCTGGCTCACTACCCTGACCCCATCCATCTGCTCCTGACCGATGTGGTTATGTCTGGCATGAGCGGCAAAACCCTGGCCGGGCAGGCGATAACACTGCGGCCAGGGTTGAAAACGCTGTTTATGTCGGGCTACACCGACGAAGCGATTATCCAGCACGATGTCCTCGACTCAGATGTGGCTTTCCTGCAAAAACCCTTCAGCCCCTTGAGCTTAGCCGTTAAATTGCGCTCAATCCTGGAGCATCAGTGGATCCAAATTTGAGGAGCCAGCACGCCCACGTGCGGCGGTATTCGGCACGTGGGTGTGCCTCACTCCTCGAAAATTGGATCTACTGAGCATTGATTCCGGCCCGGAATTTAAAGGACACCCTTTACAGAAACGATGCGTGAGCTTATTACGCCTTAGTCTGATCGTCTCATCCAGTTCATCAATCAAGGTATCCACTATGACTACCACGACCAGTTTAGTTGAGTTTCAGTTCCCAAGCCGCTGGCTATGGCTCGCCCGTCTGCTTTGGGTGATGCTGTTGGTGATGTGTGTTGGCATTTTGCTCGTCGGGGCGAGGGGTCTTTACACCGGCTGGTATCCCTGGAGCCTATCATGTAGCCTGCGGCCGCCTCACGAACAGGCCGCCTGCCTGGCCATGCAACAGGCGTTACACCACTTGGGCCTCCCCCTGATTTTCCCGGCCCTTTATTTTTCGGTCGGGGCGATGATCGAAGTGCTCCCCTGGATTCTGGTGGGGCTGCTGATTTTCTCGAAGAAATCCCACCAACCGTTTGAGTTCTTTTTCGCCTTGATGCTGGTTGTGAGCGGGACGATCACCCTGGATACCAGCCTCTCGAATGTGGTATGGCGGGCTTATCCGGCCTTCCTGCCCCTGTTCAAAGTGCTTGGCTTCCTGGGAAGTGTTCTGCTCATCCTGTGGTATCGCTTTCCTGATGGGCGCTTTGTCTTGCCCCAGATGCAGTGGGTCGCCATGCTGTGGGTGGTAGTCATGATGGGCAGTTGGTTGAGGGACAACACATCGCTCGATTTTTATACCTGGCCCGACCCGCTGCCGAGTATTATCGTGGTTGGGTTCGCGGCTTCCCTGGTTTTTACGGCCTTTTATCGTTACCGGCGCATGGCAAACCCCGCGCAACGCCAACAAATTAAGTGGGTACTGGCCAGTGGGAGTGTGCTTGCAGCGGTCTATAGCGCCGGTTATGTACTCCCCTACCTTTTTCCTACCGGCCCTGAACTGAGCGCCCCGCAAGCCCTGTGGTGGCTGGAGAACATTCCCCGGTATTCTCCGCAAATCCTGGGGTGGCTGATCTACACCTCCCTGTATTATGTGGCGTGCCTCATGGTGGCGGTGAGCATTGCCTTTTCCGTCCTGCGCTATCGCTTGTGGGACATTGATTTCTTCATTAACCGCTCGTTGGTCTACGGGGCCCTGACCGCGGTGTTGTTGGTCTTCTTTGGCCTCAGCTTGTTCGTGATCTCGCAACTCTTCCAGGATTTTGCGGGGGGGGCTGTGCTGGCGGTGGCTATTTCGGCCGCCGGCTTTGGGGCCATCTTCCACCCTACCCGGCGCCGCTTCCAACGCTTTGTGGACCAGCGTTTTTATCACATCCAGATTGATTATCAAAAAACGCCGATCTCTGGGCTACAGAACCTGATCCAGATGCTCCGGCCCACCCATTTCGGCCCGTATCGGCAGCTGGAGCCGATCGGGCGCGGCGGCATGGCCGAAGTTTACAAGACCACCCACCCCAGGCTCAACCGGCCGGTCGCGCTCAAAATCCTACCCGCTCCTCTGGCCGCCCAGGCCGACTTCCGCCAACGCTTTACCCGCGAAGCCCACATCGTCGCCACACTTGAGCACCCCAACATTATCCGCGTTTTCGATTATGGCGAACATGAGGCTATGCCGTACATGGTGATGGAATACGTCAACGGCCAAGATTTGGGCGCCTTCTTGCGCACCCACGGCAAACTCTCGCTCGCCTCCGCCTTGCCGCTGATTCGCCAAATTGCCGACGCCCTGGATTACGCCCACGCGCACGGCCTGGTTCACCGCGACATCAAGCCCTCGAATATCCTGCTTGATAGCGCTTCGCATCCCGTAGGGGATAGCGCTTCGCCCTCCCTCCCGGTCGCCATAGGGGATAGCGCTTCGCCCTCCCTCCCGGTCGCCGTAGGGGATAGCGCTTCGCCCTCCCTCCCGGTTGCCGTAGGGGATACGACCGGCCAAACGCGGGTGGTACTGACCGACTTTGGCATCGCCAAAGTGCTGGATGCGCGTACCGCCATAACCCGCACCGGCGGCGTGTTAGGAACGTTTGACTACATCGCCCCGGAGCAGATCGAGGCTTCCCCCCACGTGGACGGTCGCGCCGATGTGTATGCCTTGGGGGTGATGGTGTATCAAATGCTAACGGGGGAGCTGCCGTTCAAACACCATAACCCCGGCGCGCTCCTGATCGCCCACATGACCCAACCTCCGCCCGATCCGCGCCGGCTTGCGCCGGACCTTTCCAGGGATGTGGCCCATGCCCTTAAACGGGCTATGGCCAAAAATCCTGACGAGCGGTTTGCGACGGCTGGAGCGTTTGTGACAGCGTTGAGTTGAAATGAGCAAAAAAACAGACACCCTTCTCTGGACGGGAATTACGATAGTCTTGTGTCTACTGGCCATAGTTTTTTATAAAAACTACTCTGGCGATGTCACAACCTTGATCGAATCATTTGGCCTGGCCGGCCCCCTGGTCTGTGTGGCTATATTTTCCATTCTATCTGTGACCCCAATTCCCACGGATCCGCTAGCGGTCGTGGTGGCCACGTTGTTTCATCCCCTTCTAGCGATAACGATTCTCTGGACGGGAAATACCTCGGCGGCGCTGCTGGAGTACCGCTTTGGGAAAACCCTGCGTGATATCGCTGCCTATGAGGAAAAAAAACATGCCCTGCCCTGGGGCCTGGCCAACATGCCGATCGGGTCGGTTTGGGTCCTCACCTTGGGCCGAATGATTCCCGGCTATGGCAGCAAGGTCATCGCTATTTTAGCAGGAGTCTATGGGGTCAATCGCTGGCGGTTCTTCTGGACGACCGCGCTGATAAATCTGGGCGGCGCTCTGATGTACACAGTCGGTGGTCAATTCTTAAAGGTTCTGTTTTGAAACTACAGGCTGAGGTTAAAGTGGCGGAGTCCTCGGCTGATAAGGTAAACAAAAATGTTTACCAAATATTCACCTACGATTACCAAATTGTTTACCAAGTTAGGGTATTCTGAGTTTCAGAGGCTCAATCTTAAACATTCTTTTGAAAGGAGTTTATCATTATCATGTTAGAGAACAAAAGTGATAAATTTTTTGCCGGGTTACTGATCGGCGGCTTGGTTGGGGTAAGTGTGACCCTCCTCCTGGCCCCCCAAGCTGGTGAAAAAACACGCACCCAAATTAAAAACAAAAGTTTTGAACTGAAAGACCTGACCGCGAAGCGCTGGCAAGGGGCGCTTGAAAAGGGCCAAGATCGTGCAGTCGAAGCCCTTGACTACGGTAAAGAGCGGGTTATCGAAGCCATCAGTCACGGGAAAGATAATCTCATGCGGACCATGAGTCTTGTCCAGGAAACCGTGCCCGAAAGCGCGGCCAGCGACGCCGAGCAGCCGGTCTAAAGCGGGTGAGAGAGAAAGGAATAACTCATGTCGGTTAAGCTAAAACTGGCCGTAGACCGGGCCACACTCGACCGGTTGCCGGAATATCTACCGGATCAGGAGATCAAACGGGCCATTGAGCAGGCGCTGGGGGAGGATGAACTCATTCGCCTCGGCGTGTTTGCCTATACTCCCATTGAAATCACTGTTCAGGCTGGGAGAGTGACCTTGAGAGGCCACGTCAATACCAGTGCGGAGCGCCAGCGGATTCAGGAGATCGCCCAGGAAGTGCGGGGGGTGCAGGGCCTTGAGAATCGGCTGGTGGTTGACTACGAGGTAGAGGTTGCGGTTGCCCAAGCCCTCGCCCACGACCCTCGCACACGAGAGCACCTCGCGCAAGTCAGTAGCCGGTTTGGCCACGTTTTTCTTCAAGGCCAAGTGCCAAGCCTGGAGATACAAATGGCTGCCGAGGAGGTTGCCGCCACGGTCCCTCAAGTGCGTGGCGTTATCAACCGGCTTCGGACGTCGCCCACACCTGTGGCTAAAGCTACCCGGTGGATTGTGGAGCCAAGAGTCGGACAGGACGTATACGCCGTCAATGTCCACATCGGCCAGGTGGACAAAGTGATTATTAGCCCGCTTTCCCGCCGTGTGTCGGCGGTGATCGTGCGGGGGGAACTGCCCCACCCACAGCCGACCGATCCACAGCAGGAGCTGGAGGCGTGGCTGGAACAGGAGCGTACCGTCGTGGTCCCGGCCGAGTACGTGGACTTTGTGAGTACTGCCGTCTTTCTGACGCTAACGGCGCTGGAATATGTCCAACTGCCTGATTTCAACCCCGCCGATTTCGTGAGGCCGGATGCCGCCTGGCAGCCGCCCTTCCCGTACCACCGTGAAGAGGTACTGCTCAACTTGAGCCACGAACGTGTTGGGTAAGTATCATTTTCAAGACCAATAATTCAAACAACTGAGGTAAAGAAATGAAAAATTTAATCATTCCCCCTGGAAAAGACGAAGATAGTAAAGACAAGAAGAAAAAAGAGGAGTTGCGGGAGAACCAGATCCGTTTGTGGATCAGCTACTTGATCTTCAGTTTAATCGGGCTGTGGCTGTTTCAGCAGTTCATCATCCGGCCTATGCTGATCCGCGAATTGGAAATTCCGTACAGCGAGTTCAAATCCAAGATCGCCTCAGGACAGATCATCGAAGTGACCCTGGAACAAGACCGGATCATAGGGACCATGAAAAACCCGGATACTACCGACACGGCCAGCGAAACCATACCCTTTACGACCGTAGCGGTTCCGGAGGGCGACCCGACGTTGATCGAAGCCCTGGATGCGGCTGGCGTCAAGTACAGCAACAGTGAGCCGCCCAGCCCGGTGGGAACCTTCCTGCTGGCTTATGGGCTGCCGTTAGCCTTGATTAGTCTTATCTGGTATATAGGTTATCGCCAGATGGGTGCAGGTGGCATGGGCGTCGGCGGAATCCTGGGAGTTGGCAAGAGCAAAGCGACCGAAGTCAAACCGGAAAATATCGGCATCACCTTCAAGGATGTGGGCGGGGCCGATGAAGCCATCGGCGAACTGCAAGAGATCATCCAGTTTCTCAAAACGCCTGAGCAGTTTGCCAGCTTGGGGGGACGCATTCCCAAAGGGGTGCTGCTGGTCGGCCCTCCCGGCACCGGCAAAACGCTCCTGGCCAAGGCGACCGCAGGTGAGGCAGGTGTGCCCTTCTTTGAAACCAGCGGCTCAGAGTTTGTGGAGATGTTTGTCGGAGTGGGCGCGGCCCGGGTGCGCGACTTGTTTGAACAAGCCCGCCAGGCAGCCCCGGCGATTGTTTTCATTGATGAAATTGATGCGATTGGACAGTCACGCGGCGGCGCGATGCGCATCGGCGGCAACGACGAGCGCGAACAGACCCTCAACCAGCTTCTGAGCGAGATTGATGGGTTCAAGACCGAGCAGGGAAAGCCAGTCATCATCATGGCCGCCACCAACCGGCCTGAGATCCTCGACCCGGCCTTGCTGCGCGCCGGCCGGTTTGATCGCCAGATCACCGTCTCGGCTCCCGACCTGACCGGTCGTTTGCAGATATTGCGCATCCACAGCCAGGACATCAAGCTTTCGCCCGACTTCGACCTGGATCGAGCCGCGCGGATGACCCCCGGCTTTAGTGGGGCGGACCTGGCCAATGCGATAAACGAGGCGGCCTTGCTGGCGGCTCGCCGCAGCGCCGCTGCCGTAACCATGCAAGACTTCGAGGCAGCCATCGAGCGGGTCATCGCCGGGCTGGAAAAGAAATCGCGCCTTATGAATGAACAGGAACGCACCACCGTGGCCTACCACGAGAGCGGCCATGCGCTGGTCGCAGAACTGCTGCCCAACGCCGATCCGGTGGCCAAGGTGAGCATTGTGCCCCGCGGGCGCGGCGCCCTGGGCTACACCATGCAGATGCCCACCGAGGATCGCTATCTGCTGACTTGCGAAGAGCTGGAAGACCGCATCGCGGTCATGCTCGGTGGTCGGGCCGCCGAACTGGTGGTGCGTGGAACCATTAGCACCGGCGCCAGCGACGATATTCAACGGGCGAGCGAGCTGGCCCGCCGGATGGTGATGGAATTTGGTATGAGCGACAAGCTGGGCATGGTGCGCTATGCCACGCAGCAGTACCAGTTCCTCTCAGGCGACTCGAGCGCCTCTGCCAGTCCAGAAACGCTGAAAATAATTGATGAAGAAGTCCAACGGATTATCAGAGAACAGTACCAGCGCGCTCAGCAGCTATTGAAGGAGCACCGGTCGGCCCTGGAAAGTCTGACCCGACAACTGCTTGTGACGGAAACGGTGGATGGCGCAGCGGTCAAGCAAGCCCTGGCAGAAACAAACGGCCGGTTAACCGAACAACCCTGATCAGTTTGAAAACTGTAACCTCTTTCATGGCCCCAACGACAATGCTCAGACAATGCTAAGCAGGTGGAGGAAAGAACACTCCACCTGCTTCAACGTTCCTCATAGCCAACGATATGACCCGCACGCTCCTGGTGGGCCAGCGCGTGGCGGTTAGCGCTGGGCCGCCTGTTTGGGGCTGGCGCCTGCCTCATCCTCGACGGCCCCCAGCGCCAGCAGCGCCTGCCGTTGCGCGTCGGTGATGCCCGTCAGGCCGGTGATGTCCAGGCGCTCGTAGCGCCGCTCGGCCCGCAGCGTGCGCACATGGGCGCTGCTGGACGCCTGCCACAGCCGGACCGTCCCATCCCAGCCGCCGCTGGCCAGCAGATGGCCGTCGGTGGAGAGGGCCACGGCGGAAGCCGGGCCGGTATGCCCGCGCAGGGTCGCCAGCAGCCGCCTGCTCGGCCATTGCCACAGCCGCACTGTCCCATCTGCACTGCCGCTCGTCACCAGGTGTCCGTCAGCAGAGATCGCTACCCCCCAGATAGGGCCGGTGTGGCCCTCCAGGGCGGCCAACAGCCGGCCGGTGCTCGTCTCCCACAGCCGCACCATCCTATCAAGGCCGCCGCTCGCCACCAGCTCGCCGTCGGCGGAGAGCGCTACGCCCCAGACTGCGCTGGTGTGACCCTCCAGGGTCGCCAGCGGCCGCCCGCTGGGGGCCTCCCACAGCCGCACCGTTTCATCAAGGCCGCCGCTGGCTACCAGGCGACCGTCAGCCGAGAGCGCCACACTGCGGACTGCCTTGGTGTGGCCTTCCAGGGTAGCCAGCGGCCGTCCGCTCGGCATCTCCCACAACCGCACCGTCCCATCAAGGTCGCCACTGGCTAGCAGGCGGCCGTCAGCCGAGAGCGCTAACCCCCAGACTTGGTTGGTGTGACCTTCCAGGGTTGCCAGCAGCCGCCCGGTACTCACATTCGCGTCCCACAGCCGCACCATCCCATCAAGGCCGCCGCTGGCTACCAGGCGGCCGTCAGCCGAGAGCGCCACAACCCGGATCTCAGCCGTGTGGCCCTGGATGGTAGCCAACAGCCGCCCGGTGTTCGCGTTCGCGTCCCACAGCCGTACCAGCCCATCCCCGCCACTGCTGGCCGCCAGCTTGCCGTCGGCGGAGAGTCCCACTCTCCAAATCCCGCCGGTGTGGCCCTGCAAGGTGGCAAGAAGTCGCCCGCGGTGCGCCTCCCACAGCCGCACTGTCCCCTCCAGACCGCCGCTGGCCAGCAGGTGTCCGTCGGCGGAGAGCGCCAGACCCCGGACCCCGCCGGTGTGTCCCTGGAGGATCGCCAGCGGCCGCCCGGTGTCGGTCTCCCACAGCCGTACTGTTCCATCCCCACCACTGCTGGCCAGCAGCTCGCCGTCGGCAGAGAGGATCAGGTTCCAAACCCCACTCGTGGGGCCTTGCAGGGTAGCCAGGGGCTGCCCGGTGCTCGTATCCCACAGCCGTATTGTTCCATCAAGGTCGCCGCTGGCCAGCAGGCGTCCGTCGGCGGAGAGCGCCACGCCCCAAACTGGGCTGGTGTGGCCTTCCAGGGTTGCCACCGGCCGTCCACTCTCAGCCTCCCACAGCCGGACCGTCCCATCCGCGCCGCCGCTGGCCAGCAGGCGTCCATCGGCCGCGAGCGCCACGCCCCAAACGCCGCCAGTGTGGCCTTCCAGGGTTGCCAGCAGCCGCCCGCCGGACGCCTCCCACAGCCGCACCGTTTCATCAAAGCTGCCGCTGGCCACCAGGCGACCGTCGGCCGAGAGCGCGACCACCGAGACGCCGGCAGTGTGGCCCTCGAGTGTGTCCAACAGCCGCCTGGCGCTCGCGTCCCACAGCCGCACCGTCCCATCCGCACCGCCGCTGGCCAGCAGCCCTCCATCTGCCGCCAGCGCCACGGCAAAGACCTGGCCGGCGTGTCCTTCGAGCGCCGCCAGCAGGGTGCGATCCGTCACCCGCCACAGCCACACCTGCCCGGTAGAGGTCCCCGCTGCCAACAGCGCGCCGTCGCCGCTCAGCGCCACCGAGCCAGGAAAACCGAACGCCTCGGCCAGCACGGTCTCGGCCAGATGGGCGCCGGCCAGACGGGCGTCCTGGGCCTCCACCTGCGCCAGGTAGGCCTGCCGAATCGCCAGGCGCGACAGGTCCAGCCCGCGCAGGTGGCCCCGCAGCAGCCGCAGCAGGTTGACCCCATTGCCTGGCCCATAGCCCTGCTCTGCTTCCGGGTGTCCGCGCCAGCCCTCCAGCAGCGCCAGCAGTCGCTGCTCGGTCTCCTCCTGGCCCAAGTGCGCCTTCAACCGCTCCAGGATGGGCGCGCCGATTAGCCGCTCCTGGCTCTGCCGCACGTAGTCCCTGGCCTGGGCCTGGATCAACGCCTGTTCGACCAGCAGCCCCGGCTGGCCGCAGGCAATCTCCTCAGCCACCTCCGCCACCAGCCGGTCGGTCACGTACTCCAGCACCACCGATTGGAGCGTGAATGCAGCCATCCCGGCGACCTCGGCGCGCTCCACCAGCGAGCGGCGACGCAGCGCCTCGACTGCCTCTAGCACCGCCCCACGACCGAGGCGTTCGCCCAGAGCGGCCAGCAAGTCGGCCAAACGTCCTGGCTCGCGCGCTACCGCCAGCGCCCACAGCACTTGCTGCTCAGGCGGCGAACTGCGCCCAATTTGCTCGTCCAGGAGCTGCCGAATGCCGCCGAAGATGCTACCAGTACCAGCCTCCTCCAGATAGAGGCCAATCTCCCCACCGAACAGCTCGCGGATGCGCTCGCCGACCAGCTTCAGCGCCAGGCCGTTGCCCCCGAACCGGCCGGTCAACTCGGCCCACTGCTCGCTGCTGCCCACGAGCTGCTTGGGAGCCAACACCCGCCGGGCCTCGTCCACCCCCAAACCGCCCAAGGGGAAGGTATGCACCGCCTCGCTGCCGAGGACGGCCAGTTCCGCCGGGGCCTCCCGGCTGGTCAGCACCAGGCAGCTCTGATGCCCAGTTTCCCCAACCACCTGGAGCAGGCGACCGTACAGAGCCAGGCCCATTCGATAGTGCCCTTCCTCTTGGCTGGGCTCGAGCAGTGTCTCGAAGTTATCCAGCACCAGCAGGCAGCGCCGCGCCCGCAGCAACTGCAGCAAGGCCGTCAGCCGCTCTGCATCGGTCGCTGGCGGCACGACCTGCTGGTCGGACAGGAAGCCGATGGCGCCCCCCAGCCAGTCGCCAGGGGGCGGGGCATCGCGCAGGCTGCGCCAGTAGACCCGCTCGAAATGGGGGGCGACCTCCTGGGCCAGCCTGGCCGCCAGGCTGGTCTTGCCCATGCCGCCCATACCCAGCAGCGCCACCAGCCGGCAGCCCTCCGCCAGCACCCAGCCCCGCAGCCGCGCCAATTCTTCGCTCCGGCCGACAAACCCCCGCACATCGGGCGCCTCGCCCCAGTCCTGACCCCGTTCGCCAACACCAACCGCTGGTGGGCTGACATCTGAGGCGGCGGAAATGGCCTCCTGAGGGAGTAGGGGCGCAGGTGGTGACGCGGACGCGGCGCGCTCGGCGAGCAGCCGGTCCAGCCACACCGGGTCAAAAGGAGTCTGCATCCGTGGGGTTTCCCAGAGCGCGGCCGCCCAGAATTCCTCAGCTTCCACAGCCTCGCGCCCGGCGGTCAGGCCGCCGGCCTCCAGCAGCACCCGGATGAGCGCCTGCAGCCGTTCGGCGCTGGGATGGTTGAAACCGGCCTCCCAGCCCTGGACGGTGCGCCGGCCAGCGCCCAGGCGGGCGGCCAGGTCGCGCTGGGTCAAGCCGGTCCGGGCGCGGTAGCGCAGGAGCAAATCGCGAAAAGACTCCGCCATCGCCTAACCTCCAAGGAGCTATAGCCTAATACCAGAGAGGAAGCCCTATTCTAGCATGTTGGGCCAGCGCCCGCAACCTGCACCAGCGGACCAGCCCATGAGGCGCAACTAGGCGCAAGGAAGAGGCGCAACCAGGCGCACGCACACACCTCGGCCTTGGCGTATACTAAGGCTAAAGAAAGAGGTGACGACCATGAAATTTCCGCAGTCAGGCGCAAATGGCAAGCTGGACCGGGATGAGGCGGCGCGGCTGATCGAGGCGTTCAGGGCACGCCCCAGGCCATCCGTGCTGGCCAAGCTGGACATACTCCTGCAGCTCGGCCAGATCGACGATCCGCAAATCGTGCCGTTCCTGGTGGCGGTGGTCACGGACCCGGCCGAGCCAAACAAGGTCCGCATTGACGCCCTCAAGCGGCTGAGCGATGGGCTGCGGCTCGCCCTGGACCGCCGGCCGGTGGCCGAGGCGATCATGCGAGTTCTCCGGGAGGCTGTCAGCCTGGACCTGCGCTTGCAGGCCACGCTCGCCCTGGCGGAACTCAGCGATGTGGACGGCGTCCTGACTACCCTCGGCGGCCTGGCCCTGGACCCAGCGGAGACGATTGATGTGCGTTACGCGGCGTTCACCTCGCTTGAGCAGAGCGGACCCAGGCCCGAAAGTATTGCCCTGCTCCGTCAATTGACGGCGGATGAAACGTTTAGTCGCGCCGCCAGAAGCCTGTTGGCGTGGTGGAAACTGGGCTGAAGACCGTGTGCTCGTGTTGCGTATTGCGTGTTCCGTTCACTTTACGCAACACGCAACACGTCTCTATAACAGTGCATGGCTTAATTACCTATAATCGGTTTAGACATTTCTTAAGGTATAGAAAACCCATGATGATTGTTATCTGCGCTTGGTGTAAAACATACTTGAAATCAGAACCCGGCCCTGCCCAAATATCACACGGTATCTGCGCTTGCTGTAAACAAAAACAACTTGAATTGATTGAAGGCAAAACGGCCAAACTGGTTTATCCATACGCCGCAGGAGAGGTTGGTCAAGAAGGAAGGGGGTTTTAACAAATGAATTTTGAACTTTACACTTATTTCAAGAGGTGGCCCACAGTCAACCTGCTTAGCGCCAATTTTTACACCCTGAGAAGCAGCAACCCGCGAATCAGAGAGAAACCTCTTCAAAAAGAAACGCGGCCGGGTCCTTCTCAGGTGACCTTCCGCAATGTAGCCGGGTCGAAACAGGCGAAACTGGAACTTCAGACTACTTTCTTTGCGGCCACCGCTCACAAATTAAGAACCCTGCTGACCGTGCTCAAAACCCTGGCCCCGACTCTATCCCCGCTGCCCTATCTGTCCAGCCAGACCCAAACCGAGATTAACGATACCTTTGTCCAGAACCTGGAACTGCTGGTGACCGATATGCTGGAAAGCGCCCGCCTCAAGGCCGGGACAGTGGCCCTGCACCCCTGGTCCCTGGACCTGACAGGTTACTGTGAAGCCACCTATCAGGCAGCCCCAGTATCACAAAAATAATCAATAAGGAGATAAATAATGTTACCGTTAAAAGATATGAACCCAACTCGCCGCTTTCCCTTTCTGACCTACACCCTCATCGTCATCAATGTCCTGGTTTTTCTGTGGGAGTTAAGCCTGTCACCGTCTGAACTTGAGACGGCTTTGACCAGCCTGTCCGTTGTGCCGGCGAGAGTGTCGGCGGATCCTTTCTCGCTGGATTCTATCCTGAGCGTGATCCGCAGCATGTTCTTCCACGCCGGGTGGACTCATCTTCTGGGCAATATGCTCTACCTGTACCTCTTTGGCGATAATGTCGAAGACCGCCTGGGCGAGATTGTGTATTTTGTGCTTTATTTTGGGAGTGGCTTCGCCGCCACCGTGGCCCAAATTGCCATTGACCCGACCTCGACGATTGTCCAGGTGGGGGCCAGCGGCGCGATTGCCGGGGTGTTGGGCAGCTATTTAATCCTCTTCCCCGGGGTGCGGGTCAAGGGCATTATGCCGTTGAGATTTGTTAGCTTTTGGGTGGAATGGCCGGCCTGGCTGGTGCTGGGCTTGTGGTTCCTGGCGCAACTGTTCAACGGCACGGCCTCGCTGGGGGCCGAGACGAGCGACGGTGGAGTAGCCTTTTTCGCCCATATCGGCGGCTTTGTGTTCGGGCTGATTTTGACCCAGATGGTCATACACTTCTACCCCCAACCCCCTGCCTCTGAGCGGCGGGAAATCCTTTACCAACGGGCCAGGCGCAATCCGGCTTTTTGAGCTGAAATTGGCCCGAAAGGGGTCGGCGTTACGCCCCTCCCGACGATGATCCAGTTCAGCCCGTAGGGTGGCAGCAAAATCCTCGGCGACCTCCACCAGGCCATCATCCGCCCTTTCTTATGAGGGAGAGTATTCGGTAATTACAAAATCACCTCAGCCACGCTGTCCGCCGAGCGTTGAAACGCCCGGCTACTCCAGGTGGAAGCCCGCTAAAGCAGGCTCATGAGCCACTTTTAAGTGGCTTGCACCTATAGTAGCCGGGGGCTTCCAGCCCTCGGCGGATGCCAACGAATTACCGAATACTCTTATGAAGCTTGAGCCTGGCTATCATCCAGCCAGTAACCAACGCCGCGCTCGGTGTGCAGATAACGGGGCTGGGTGGGGTTGGGTTCGATTTTTTGACGCAGGCGATAAATGAAGGCTTTCAAATAATCCACGTCATCGCCGGCATCACGACCCCAGACCCGGCTCAACAGCACCTCACTGCTCATCACCCGCCCGGCCTGGCGGGCCAACACCTCCAACAGCCGAAATTCGGTGCTGGTCAGCCGGATCTCCTTCTCGCCCACCATCACCCGCCGTCGGTTGAAATCGAGCCGCAGGTCGCCATTGACAAAGGGACGTTCCACCGGGCCGGGGCTGCCTTCCACCCGCCGTAACACCGAGCGGATGCGGGCCAGCAGCTCCAGGTGGCCAAAGGGTTTGACGATATAATCATCCGCGCCCAGTTCCAGGCCGCGCACCTTGTCCAACTCGTCATCCTGAACGGTCAGGATGATCACCGGCACATCGCTGAAGAGGCGGATTTGCTCCAGCACCTCAAAGCCATGCATCCCCGGCATGGACAGGTCGAGCAGCACCAGGTCCGGCGTTTCGGTATCCACCAATTCCAGGCCGGTCTCGCCCTGATGTGCGCTGATGACCTGCCACTGTGGTTCCTGGACGGTGATGGTTAAAGTTACGGCCCGGGTCACATCCGGCTCGTCGTCAATGATTAGAATTTTGTGGCTGGCTTTCTTCATCAATTATCTCCTCCGAAGTCAGGGGTAAAGTAAAACAAAAACGACTACCGCCGCCGGGCCGATCTTCTACCCAGATGCGGCCGCCGTGCAGCCGGACCAACTCCCGGCAAATAAACAGGCCCAACCCCACCCCGGCCAGCGCTCTATCGGCGGTGCTGTAGAACCGGTCAAAGATCAGCCTCCGCTCCTGAAGCGGCACGCCGGGGCCGGCATCGGCCACCACCACCTGCGCCAGGCCCTGCCCGTCTGACGGGCAGGGCTGGCTCAAACTGACCTCAATGACACTGGCCGGCGGGGCGAATTTGGCGGCGTTGTCAATCAGGTTGGACAGGATTTGTTCGACCCGTTTGCCATCCGCGTAGACGAGCGGCAGATGGGCCGGGGCGTGGAACTCAAACTTTTGCTGTTTGCGTTCCAGCAGGGGGGCTAATCGCTCCAGGACGCGCCGGGTGCGGCTAGCCAGGTCAAGCGAACGGGGATGTAGGGTTACTGCCCCGGCCTCCAGGCGGACGCTTTCCAACATATCGGTGACCAATAGTTCCAGGCGTTCCAGGTTTTGGGTAAAGGTTTGGCTAATCTCGGTTTGAGTCTGGCTGGGCAGATGGGGCAGGGGGGTCAGAGTGGGGGCCAGGGTTTTGAGTACGGTCAGCGGGGTTTTGAGTTCGTGGGCGGTGGCCGAAAAGAAGGTGGCCCGCAGCGCCTCGAAGCGGCGCAGGCGCTCCACCTGTTCCTGCTCGCGACTGTAAAGCTGGGCATTGCGCAGAGCCAGCCCGGCTTCCAGGGCCAGGGAGCGCAGGAAAAGCTGCTCATCATCGCTCAAGGGACGGTCTGTCTGCCGGCCCAGGGCGATGGCGCCCATCACCGCCCCGGTCGGCAGGATCAAAGGCACGCCAATCAGTTGAGTAATCTCATCGTCTGCCACAAATTCTGGCAGGGGCCGAGTGGCTTCCCCTCCGGCCAGATAAAGTGCTGGTTGGGGCCGCGCCGTGCCCGATCCGGCCGGCCCGAAGTAAGGCGTAAAGCCCGCCTCATCTATTTTTGGCGCTCGCTGGCCCACCGGATGCCGCTCGGTGGTGGAAGCCGCCACATACCAGTCATGGCCTTCGGGATCAGACAACACCACCAGGCTAAAAGTGATGTCCGGCAAGACGTGCGTACTTTCCAGGGTAGTGGTTAAAATGCGCTCCGGCTCCAACTGGCTCTCGCCCAGGCGCAGGGAGATTTCGTTCAGGACTGCCATCCGTACCGTAGCCAGCAAGGCCGCTTGCCGGACTGTATACTCCTGGCGCATCTGTTCGCTGAACACTGTCACCAGCAGGCCCAGCAGTAAACTGAATAAGAACTTGACTGCCGTCACCGCAGCCGCACCGGCATTCCCGCCGGACAGCGGCAGGGAGGCCAGCAGCGAACACAGGCCGATCGTGGCGATCAGGGCCAGGGCCACCCGCCAGCGATAAGCCAGCCCAGCTTCAACAATGGGGATCACAAAGAGAAGGGAGAATAAACTGCCGCCGCCGCCGGTCAGGGCGGTGATGATCGTCGCCAGAACCGCATCGGCCAACAGCAATCCGCCCATCCGCCCGGTTACCAGCGGCCGCTGCCGCCACACAAACACGGAAACGGGAAGGTAGTAGGCAGCAATGAGGAGGGTCGCCAGCCAGGGACTAACGATCGTCCCGGCGTCAACCGCGCCTTCGTAGGCGCTTCGGCCAGAGCTTAGGGTGATAACGGACACGCCCCCAAAGATGAGCCAACGCAGCGCCAGCAGGAAATAATCACCCCGTGGGCTGGGCACAGGGGCTAGCCCCTGAGTAGCGTGAAACGATGGTTGCATCATTTTCTCCTTTCACCGCCGGTACTCATACCTTGAGGTGATCCGGCTCAGGGAGCGCGGCATCTTTGGAACTCTTTTCAGGTTGCTGTGGCCGCAGTTGAGCGTGCGCTGACGGCTCCGGCTCAGTTTCTTGCACGTTACTTTGGTCCAAATATAGGCGACCTGCCGCATCTACGGCAATTTCTACGTTTTCAGTGCGCAACCCCAGGATGTCATAACTGTAAATTTCACGAACCAGGACGACCAGCACCAGCAAGAGGGGCACCGCCAACAACAGGCCGAGGCCGCCAAACAGCGCCACCCCAACCAATTGAAACAACAGCACGCCCCCGGAGGGGAGCTGGAGTTCCTCGCGGATGAGCATGGGGGTGAGCACGTTGCTTTCCAGCAATTGGATGATCAGGTAAGCGGGGATGGCCCAGACCATGAGCATCGGGTCTTCGGCCATGGTAAAAATGAAAATCGGGATCAAGGGCAGAAAGGCCCCCAGGGTGGGAATGAAGGTAGCCACGCCGGAAAACACGGCAATAATCAGGGCGTAGGGTACGCCCAAAAAGAGGCCCAAAACGAGCCAGACCAGGCTGACGGTAATACTGACCGACAGAAACTGGGTCTTGATCCAGTGGGTCAGGCTGCGATACAGTTCGCTCCAGAGGTCCAACAGCCGGGTATGGTAGACGGCCGGCGTCAGATAGAGGCTGATCTGCACATAGCTCAGCGGGTCGCTGAGAAAAAAGATGGCAATAAAAATCACCAGGGCCACATTGGCCAGCAGGCTGGCAAAGACGCCCATGCCCTCCAAAATGGGGGTGAAGGAAAAGCCGGTGGTCAACAACCGGCGCAGGGTGTCACTGAAGGCGGCGTCACCTGTTTGATGGAGGTTGACGATGCTGAAGGGAGGCAGCATCTGGGTGAGCAAGTTGTTACCGGTGCGCCACGCTTCATAGCGCTGGCCAATCTCTTGCCACATCCGGGGCAGTTCGGCCAGCACCGTCCCTGCCTCGGTAATAATCGTCGGCACAATCCATAGGATTAAGAAGAGGGCCAGCAACAGTATAGCTGTAGCAGATAAAAGAGTGGACAGATTGCGCCGCAGCCCATGCTGTTGCAACCACTGCGCCGGGATACTGATACCTACCGCAATGACTAGGGCCGCAAAGCCCAGGAGCCAGATCGAGCGCAGATACCACAGGCTCAAGAGCAGAACAATGGCTGTTATTACCATCAGCAGCCGTTTGAGGAAGGTATAGGTGGACATGATTTCTCTTCCGTTAAATATACTTCACTTCGGCGCAGGTTGCCAAGCTGAACAGGTGGAGGAAAAAGCCCCTCCACCTGCTTCAACGTTCATCTCTTTTAAGTTGGGTCGAAGTCGGCCTGGCAGAGGCTTAGACTTTCATGGCCTCTTTGGTCAGTTCCCAGGCCTGGTGCAGCAGCTCGCTGCGCCGTTTCTGGTCGGCCTTCAGTTCGGCGATGCGCGTCTCGATTTTGGCTTTTCGCTCGCCCTCGGCCTTGGCCGCCTGCTCTTGCAGCGCCTTGATCTTGGCCTCGGTCTCTTGCTGGCTGGTCTCGATCTTGGCCTGGATACTCTCCCGCATGGCTTGCAGTTTGGCCTCAGCCGCGTCAATCTTCGCCTGGAGCTTGGCCTTGGCCTCGCCGGTCGCCTGGTTCAATTCGGCTTCCAGTTCGGCGATTTCGGCCTTGAGAGCGGCAACATCCCGCTCGATCTGGGCGTCCACGATTTCCTCGCGTGTCCGGCGGAAAACGACGCCGCCTACAGCTTGCATGCGGTTATCCACCGGCAGCACCCACGCTTCATAGACTTCGGCCACGACGGCCGCCTTGCCCGGCAGCAGATATTCGCCGACCTCGACCAGGAAGTCCTCGCCGACCCCCAGGTTGGCCAGGTCGTAGATCATTCCGCCGAACATCCCGGCATAAGCGCCCAGCGCGACCCCCACCGGACCGCCCAGCAGTCCCAGCAAGCTCCCGGTCAGCAGGCCGACTGCCGTCCCGACAGGACCCTCATCGTCCGCCTGTTTGACGCTCATCTGCCCGTTGGCGTCTTTGGCGATCACCGCCTTGGCGTAGAGGGTGATGCTGCCCTCGTTATGCAAATTCTGGAGGGTTTTTGAGCCCTCGTAAGCCTTGTTTTCGTCGTCGAAGATGACGACCAGTATCTTATCCATTGTAAATCTCCTTTTTTTGTAATGTATGTTTATTCGGATGTACCCTGGCGGAGAAGCGGTCTCCGCACCGTTGGTTGATCGCGGTGGCTCAGGGTGGGCACAGCCAGAGGTCAAGCGTGCCTCGAACCTCTGCCCCAAGCACCGCCGATGGCGTTTCCCTTAGCTGGCAGATGCGCCGGTTGTCGTGGCTTCAGGCTGGAGACCGCGTAGGCGGAAGGCGAAGCTGATGAGCAAGATACCAAAGACGATGGCATAAGCGCCGATCACCCACACCAGGCTCACGGCCCCGGCGCTCGGAAAAACGACCAGCAGCACGCCGAAGATGACCGAGAGAAGACCACTGAGGATCATCATCCATTCATTGGGGATGATACGCCGAAGCTGGATAGCCGCCACAATCTCCAGAACACCTGTAACTAGCGCCCATGCAGCAATAAAATACAGCAAAACGAGCGCCGTGGTGTTGGGCCACAAGAGGGTCAGCAAACCGATGATGATCCCCGCCAACCCTTCCAGCAGCACCGCCCACCAACGTTGGTTGTGTCCATACGAAGCGATACCAAAGGCCACAGCAAAGATGCCGTCCACCAGGGCATAGGCGCCGAACAGCAGCACCAGGGCCATGAGGGTCGCTTGGGGCCAAACGAGCGCCACAACTCCGAAGAGGATGGCGAACAGGCCGCGCAGCGCGAACAGCCCCCAATGACGTGTAAGTAAAGTTAACATAGCTTATTTTCCTTTCTATTTGTATATAAATTGATTAGGTTACGTCCCATTTTTGAAAATAGGGTCTTGAAATAAAAGTCTTGTTCGGTCAGAGCTAAAGGTTAATTCATAGGCGCTTCCTTCTCATCGGTCAGATTATAACCAAGTATAACTGCCAAAGGTGAACAGGGACGTAAACAAAGGTGAACAAATGGTAAACATTTTTGTTTACCTGATATTCACCTGCGTTTACCGGTTTAGTTACCTGCTGAGGGTAGGATAAGTTGAAGGTTCAATCTTATGAGTGTCCAGAAAAATTCTTTCCCAACAATTAAGGTAGCAAGTAGCAAAGTAGCAAACTTATGACCTACTGCATGCTACCTCACCCCTTCGGGTGCGCCGAAGGGCGGGCTACCTGTTTCAATGGCGAAAACTTTTCTAGAGAACTATATTTCATAATTCAAAGAGGTTAACAATGAAAACAGCAAAATCTTTAAATGGATTGGTGGCCTTAGCCGGCCTGTGGGAAGTGCTGGCGCCGCCGATCCTGGGTTACATAACTACACCGACCGCAGTGGGGAACGCACTCCTGGCTGGGGTGACATTAATCCTTCTGGCGGGGTTGGATGACCTGATCGAGAATGCCAGCACCGATAAAAGCCTGGACGGGATCACCGCGGGCGTGGGGGTGTGGCTGGTCGTGTCGCCCTTCGTCTTGGGCTATTCGACAGTGACAGCGGCCCTGTGGAACGACATCATTGTTGGGGCTGTGGTGATTGTGCTGGCGGCCTGGGCCGTAACCGGGTTGGGCAAGCCAATCACTCGGCAGAGCCAGGTTCATAACCGGGCATCATAGACACTCTCAGGAGTGTTTACGAACCTGTGGCACGCCACCGACAATGAAAATTGTTACCTGACACGTGATACTTGATACGTGACACTATTTTCGAAGGAGGATAAAATAATGAAACAACTTTTACAACACCCGGCCCTGCAAAATCTGGAACCCAGCACACCACGGGAAACCTTATTGTTCATCAAAGCGCACACCCTGGGCCTGGAGGCGGCCTGTACGGCAATCAACGTGATAGGTCTCGAAAACTTCGAGACTCTATTCGACCAGGCGTTACCAGATATGTGGCAAAACGTGGCTACCTACGCCGCAGCCCAAGTAGAATATCTCCGCAGCCATCAATGAAATAGAAAGGATCATTATAAAATGACCAAAATCGTTCTGAGTGTGATCATTCCTACCCTCAATGAGGCGACGGTGCTGCCGGGATTGCTCGATGCCTTACAAAGTCAGACCCGGCCGCCGGATGAAATTATTGTGGCCGACGCAGGTTCCAAAGATGAGACGCGGGCGGTGGCCCAGGCTCGTGGAGCGCAGGTGATTCAAGGCGGCATGCCCGGCGTGGGACGCAACGCCGGGGCGGCGGTTGCCAGGGGCGACCTCTTTCTTTTTCTGGATGCCGATGTGATGCCCCCGCCAAACTTTATTGCCGACGCGCTGACAGAAATCAGCGAGGCTGACTACGCGGTGGCTACCTGCCTCATGGAACCGTTGAGCGATGATCTGGCCACGCAAACGATGACCGAAGCGGCCAACCTCTTCCTGCAAGTGGTCCAGGCTTTTGTGCCCCACGCGCCGGGTTTCTGTATTTGGGCACGGCGACAGGTCCACGAGGCCATCGGGGGGTTTGACGAGGGGGCCAAAATGGCCGAGGACCACGATTATGCGCAACGGGCGGCCAAATTTGGCAAATTTGCGGTGCTAAGTTCGGTGCGTATTCCGGTCTCCATGCGCCGGATTGAAGAGGAAGGCTTGGTTAAACTCTCCCTCAAATATTTGTGGACTGAAATGTATGCGCTGGCCGGAAAGCCAGTCTATTCCACGCCTTTTGAATATCAATTTGGGGCGCATAAGCCACGGAAAAGCGCCGCCAAACCCCGCTGGGTGATTATGGATATCGCTCAATTGCGCCAACAACTGGGCAAGGGGGAAAATCCCCTGCAACAGCTCAGCGCGGCGGGGCGGGAGCAACTCGAACGGCTGCTCGCCGGGGATAATACCGAGTCCTTGCAGGAGCGGATTCGACTGCCGCTCGACCCGCCGGATTTGGAGGCCCTGCATCGCTTCCTCCTGCGGCGGCTTAAATTGATCCGCCCGGCTGAACCGCCTTTCCGTGAGCTTCTGGCCGCCTTTCAGACCCGGCCCGATCAAGAAAGCATCAACCTCCTCGATGCCAACTGGCTGCGCTCCCAGCTTGCCAAGATGATCAACGAGAAGGCCGATAAGAAAGAAGGAGAGGAAGAGTGACGATTGGTTTTATCCGCGAGCCTGGAACGAACTCCCTTTCGCTTTTTGCCGGCCTCACCACTCCCTGGCAGCAACTCGATGGCGACTGGCGCATCGCTTACGCTCAGGCTGGGCAGGGGTTTGCAGCAGGCTTTGCCGATCTCGCTTTTGATGACGCTCCCTGGGAGACAGTGCGGCTGCCCCATCTGCGCCACGCCACCATCGAACACGATACGCTGTGGTATCGCCACCGTTTCCAGGCCAAACCAGCCCCGACTGACCGGCGCATCATCCTGCGCCTGGGCGGCGCTTTTTATCACAGCCGGGTCTGGCTCAATGGCCGCATGCTGGGCGAGCATGAGGGCTACTTTCAGCCATTTGGCTTTGATGTCACCGACCGGCTCCAACCGGGTGAAAACCTGCTGGTTGTTTGCTGCATTTTTCCGATAGAAGCGACTTCTTTCAAACGCAAAACTGCTATCGCCGGCATTTTTGCCGATTGGGACTGCAAACCTTACCCCTCGGCTTTGTACCCGGAATTGCCGGCCCCCTACGAATGGACGGTTCCCCTGGGTTTATGGCAGCCGGTGGGTTTATATACGACTGGGCCAGTGCTGATCGAGTCGCTGAATATCTTGCCGCAGATTTTTGAACCGGCCTGGACGCAGGCTCAGGCGGCTGAATTGCGGTTCGTGATCGGTCTCCGTAATCTGACGGCTGAAGTGCAAAATATTCCGCTGCAAGTGGTCGTCGAACCGCATAATTTTTGTGATAACACCGGAGCCAGAGAGGTTGGCTGCTGGTCGGTCACGCTCCGGGCCGGTGAGCGCCGCCAGTTCGAGTTCAGGCTGACTGTCTCACAGCCGCGTTTATGGCTGCCCTGGAGCCACGGTGAGCCGTGGCTCTACCGCGCTCAAGTCAGTCTAGCTGACACGGTGCAGGCGGAACAGGTCTTTGGCCTGCGCGATATTCGGGCCGTGATCGAGCCGCAGCGTTGGGAGTGGTGGCTCAATGGGCGGCGTATCTTCCCCAAAGGGAGTAACTACATCTCCGATTTCTTTCTGGATCGGGTGACAATGGATGGGCTGCGGCGCGACCTTGAACTGGCGCGGGGGGCCAACCTTGACTTGCTGCGGGTTCACGCGCATATTGCCCCTTTAGATTTTTATCGCCTGTGCGACGAGCAGGGCCTGCTGGTCATGTGCGATTTTCCCCTCATCTGGACCTATGGGTTCAAACTGCCCGCCGACAAAGACGCCGTTTTTCAAAACAGCGTGCTACAGCAAGCCCAGGATATGGTTGAACTGCTGGGGTCCCAGCCCAGCATCATCCTGTGGTCCATGCACAACGAGCCGCCCTGGACGCCCGATGGCAGTTTTCTGGGCAGCGAGGTTCATCAAACGGCCACCAATCACACTCTGGATCAGGCGACGGCGGAATTGGTCCGCCGGCTCGACCCGACCCGGCCGGTCATTCCCGCTTCAGGCGAACTGGATCAACACCTGTATCATGGCTGGTATACCGGCGCCTGGTATGACAACCGTAACTTACAGCCCGCCTTCCCGACCGAATTTGGCGCGCAAGCCCTGCCCAACCTTGACTCGCCCGTCTGGACAACCGTCAATACGCAGTGGCCGGTCGAGGCGGATGATCAAAGCTGGGCGCATGCCGGCTACCAGTCTCTCTTTTGGGCCAGTCCGGGGGTGGGGCTGCCGGCGCAGTATGGCTCCCTGGCCGAGTATGTGGCCGAGAGCCAGGCGTATCAAGCCTTTTACATCCGTTACGTGATTGACCAGTGGCGGCGGCAGAAATTCGCCCCGGTGGGGGGCTATATCCATTTTCTCTTGACTGACGGCTGGCCTGGCATCACCTGGTCCGTTTTGGA
The DNA here is from genome assembly GCA_015075405.1 of Anaerolineales bacterium. Taxonomy (GTDB): domain Bacteria; phylum Chloroflexota; class Anaerolineae; order 4572-78; family J111; genus DSQQ01. The sequence continues at coordinate 202,672 of JABTUK010000001.1, read as the reverse complement.
TTACGCCCGCCTGCCCAAAGCCGGCTATGAGGCTTTGGGTTCAGCCTCGCGGCCGGTGCGGCTGGCTCTTGACCTTGAGGCCGGTTTCCAGGTGGAGCGCACGTTTCATCTGGTTTACCCGGAGGGGAGTGTTTTGAAGGCCGGCTTGTACCTGGTTAACGACGATTACCGCCGCGATGGGTTTGTATGGGTTCACTGGGGGCTTGAACGGCGGGCGGAGGGCTGGCTGCGGCGTTGGCTCCGCCGCCAGTTTCAAAGACATTCTATCTCAGTTGCCCTCCCCCCGGCCGACGAAAAAGCACAGCCGGTAACAATTGTTGAAATTCCCTTAGCCCGTCCTGGTGACTATACCTTTTGGACGGAAGTGTGGCAGGACGGCGCCAGGCTGGATCAGAATCGGCTCGATTTTCGCGTGGGTATGGAGCGGCGGCAGCAGCGCCCGCCGCGACGCGTGCCGGGCTGGTTGGTCAACAAGGTTTATCAGCGCGGATCTCTGCATCACACCGATAACGGTTTTAGCTTTGGTCTGCGCAATCCGGCTATGCCGGCCAGTATCCAGCGCCTGAGCGAACTGCGCGTGGATGGCGTGGACCTGGCGTTGACCCAGGTTGAGTTGGTTGGGGGAGGGGTAACTCGTCTGGCCTCAACCATCACCCCCGAAGCGCCGCTCGAAGTTCCTTCGCACCAGCGCCTGGCGGTGGTGGTCAGGCAATCTCCGCTCCCTCCTGGCCCCCATCGGCTGGAGTTCACCGTTGAACTCCTGGGTTTTGGGGAAATTGCGGTGCAGATACGGGATAACTTGATTTGAGGGGGATGAGAGACTTAGTGATTGTCCAAAAATAAGTTCCCCCGAGTTCCTACAAGTTCCCAGGGAACTAAGGGAACTTGTAGGAACTCAAAACGGGAAGTAAATTTTAGGCGTTCACTTAGGCCGCGTTCGGTTGGGCGGCCCACTGTTCTTTCTGGCCCCGCATCCCAACGGGTAACGCCAATCCAACCCGATGGCGGGACATCTCGCCATTGGGGGTGAGGTTGGACAGCATGAGCGCGGCGGCATCGGCATAGGAAACGATCATCTCAGGGACACGCTGGACGAAGAAAGGCAATACCAAGGCGCCAGGCAGAGACCTGGTAAACGAAGGGAGTTGTACGGGCAATCGGTCAAGCGATATCCGCATCTGAGCCAGGCCCAAAGGCGGCTGCTCAACCATTGGCCCCGGACACAGGATGCGCCAGTCCAGGGTGGTTTGACGGATGCGGTCGAAATTGGCCCGATGCGGCCAATAAGTCGAGGCGACACGGGGGAGGTCAACGCCCTTTCGACCCCCGTCATCAAGGTCGAGTAAGGCCGCACCCGCCATAAACCAGCAGACAGGCCGATCCTGGTCAGGTAGGGATTCCAGACCGGTCACGATGCGATCCATAAGGTCAACGAAGATTTGCCCTTCAGTTACCAGGCCGGCGGTACTAATAACGACCTCATGGTTTCGGAAGAGGGTGGACAGATCAGATACAGGCGTTTTCGCCAGATCAGCCTGATGCACGGCGACCTTCTCTCGAAGTTCCGCCGGTAACCTTGAGGGGGTTCGCACCAGGGCTGAAACTTCGTGGTTGGCTGAAACTGCTTGTTGCGTAACATGTCTACCAAGGGAGCCTGTTGCTCCCAGGATGAGTATTTTTGACATAGATAACCTCCAAATGAGAATGAAAGTTTGTTCTTGGCTGCCTACAGCTCTAACTTTCAAAATATCATACCCTCATCAGGTAACTAATCCGGTAAATGCAGGTGAATATTTGGTAAACAAAATTGTTTACCCCTTGTTTACCTTTGGTTACGTTCCTGTTCACCTTTAGCAGTTATCCCTGGTCTGTAACCTGCCAATGAAAAGGAGCCGCCTATGAAGGGAAGCTTCCCTCCGGGCGAAAAAAAACAGGTTCTTCAGGATTTCGTGGGGTTTGGGCCTGATACGTGATTGGGTCATCACACTTCACGCATCACGTATCACGTATCACCGGCTTGGGATAATTATTTTCTTGGAACTGCCTTACCTGATTGACAACGCTGTAAAAAATCCAGAATTAATCAGAGAACGGGTAGAGGCTCGACAACAAGAATTGTTGGAACAAGGCAATGGTGTAATGAGTGAAATAGTGAGGGCTGAGAGAGAGAACTTAACCAGATAGAAGAGGGACGGAAACTCTTAATGGGCCAACTTACTAAAGGCTTGATTAATGAACAGGATTTTGAACTGATAATGACCCAACGCAACAGAGATCATGCTTATTGGCAAGAAGAAATGGTCAGACTCAAGACTTTGAGGGATGAGCATCAAGTTGTCAGTGAGGGCCTTGAATTAGCGTATCGTTACTTAACAGCTATTGAAGAGCGGTTGCCAGAATTGGATGTTTCTCAAAGAAAGCTCAAATACTTGCCGGTTGAGAGTCAGGTTAAGATTTTACACGAGCGCAAAAATATCATACAATCAATCTGCGAGCGTGTCATTGTTCACAACGATGGGCAAATAGAAATAGGAGCATTAATTGGCGAACAGAGTCAGTTATTCCGAGGAATAGCTAGCCCAATCGCGTTCACCCTTAAATTATTGCTCGACAAACGTCCCGCCCTTTTGTAAAGGGGTGGGACGTTTATTTTTCCTTTTGCCTGAGAGGTCAGATAAGGCTAACCCAAGTGGCAGAATTATCTCTTTTACAAACTTCGAGGGAAAAGTGAAAAGAACGACGCGCAAATTCAATGAAGTGACCTCCTTCTCAAGGCAGCTCCTCACGTTAATCCCGTATTGGTTCGGTCTAGCCTTTCTTCTGGTGTTTCCGTTGATTGCTCACAGTGATTGGCGGCAAAAGCAGATTTATAAATATCTGCCAGCACCCCAAGTTACTGTAATTCGCAGCAGTAAACGCAGAGATGATGACGATGAGATAGACCCACGCGATATGCCAGCGGGCACAAAAGTGTTCGTTTACTTGCGGACGTCGCCCGGGCTCAGCCAGACCCCCGACTCGCAGGTAAGCGCTGTTAAGAAATTAGTAATCGAGAGAGGCTGGGTTCTGGACGAGAAACACATCTTTACAGATTTTTGGGTTTCTGGTAAATCGGCTGATCGTAAAAGCTTTGAGTGGATGATCTACTTGTCCAGACAGAAACCTCGGCCGGCAGACCTACTCATCATCTGGGATTTCTCCAGATTCGCCAGAGATCAGGATCAGTCACTCCTCTATACTGCCGAATTGCGCATAAATGGCTGGAAAATTCTGTCAATGAATGATGATATTCCTTCTGGTTCCATGAGCCGCATTTATGAAGCGCTTATCCATTGGAAAAATGAACAGTATCTCAACGACTTGAGGGCGCATACCATCCGAGGTTTATTCTTTGTCGCGGAACAAGGATGTGTACCGGTTGGTCCTATTTGTACTGGATACACCTCTCACGAGGTATTCATTGGTACGTACAAGGATGGCACGCCACGAATGGGCCGGAAACCTGAAATTGATCCGGGGCTTCAACAGTTGATTGTGCGGGCTTTCGAAATGAGGGCTCAAGGTGCACCTCATCGTGCCATTGCTGAAGCGACTGGATTATATGAGCCAGATTCTAGCGCATGGGACCACTTCTTTCGGAATAAAACCTTCATCAGTGAATATGAATTCCGAGGCGAGGTATTTCGCCCTGTGTACCCGCCCTTGATGTCCAGAGAGCTTTTCGAGGCAGTCCAACAGGTTCTGCCAAAACCCAAAATCAGAAATTTTGCGGGGCGTAATCACCCCAGGCGGAAAAGGGGTAGCTTTTTTCTCGCCAACATAGCGGCATGTGGTTATTGTGGTGGAGAGATGTACGGCAAAAGCATTAAGAAAAATAACAACGAGAAGTCTTATCGCTACTACATCTGTAAGCGCCACGATCAGAATATTCCATCCTGCCCAGACTCCGGCCCTGTTCGTGCCGATCTTGTAGAGCCGGAAATACTGCGCATCTTGTTGAATCATGTCCTCCATCCTGAATATCTTCAGCAACTACTCAATTGGACCAATGAATGCTTAGGTAAAGATTGGGAAGACTTGACCCTGCGCGTGGAGAAAACCCGCATCGAGCGTGACGAAGCAAAACGCCAGGGGATCAATTTGTTTCGTAAGGCTGCCGAGATGGATACCACTGTAGATTTTGTTCAAGAAGAACTTGTGAGGCAGCAAGCCTTGATTAAGCAGTTGAATAGCGAGCTAGAGAAGTTGGAGAAAGAACTGACCAACAGCCGGATCAAAGCAACACCCGACCGGATTGCGCATTACATAAAACAGGCTCAAGGAACAATTGATCGTAAAGATGAGTTCAATTTAGATCAAGTGTCTGGTTTGGAACAGGCCCAAGAGATCATTGATCAGGCAGAATTTTTCGACCTGCGGGCAATTTGCGAACAGTTATGCTCCCGGATCGTGATGTCGCCTGAGCAGTGTACTGTTGAGCTGCATTTTCCTGATCTTTAGATGCTTTTTAAATAGCGAACAGGGCATTCCAAACTAAAATTTTGGGAAAAAGTTTAGCGTTAATTCCGAATTATGTACGTAATTCGGAATTAACGCTAAACTCAAAACTCTGTTTGTTGATGAGGGGAGTTTAGTGTATGTCAGAGCAATTTGTGGCAAATGATGGGGAACAAGATTTTTATGATCCTCATAGACTTATCTTTATCCAGAGCCGGGCCATAATTAATTACTCCCTTGTTGATGAGTATGCAAAAATGATGTCAGATGGCACCGCGTTCGACCCGGTTGAAGGGATTCAAGATGGAGAGGGTCACATCTATATTTGGGATGGCTATCACCGAGGAGAAGCGGCTAAACGAGCCGGCATCCGGCTCCGAGTTAGAATTAAGCCAGGCACGAAAACTGATGCGGAATGGCTGGCCCTATCAGCCAATCAGAAGCACGGTCTGAGACGGAGCAAGAAGGATAAATACCGTATCGTTCCGTTGTTGATACATACACTGAACCAAAATCTTGACCAGGAGGTTTAGTGTATGACAAACATATTACCAGTTAAGGAATCAGGGAACAACCTGGCCTTAGAACAGGCTCAGACACCTGACGAGACAACGTCAATCCAACTTGTGACATTAAATTTGATTGAGGCCAATCCCTTTCAGACTAGGGTATTTTATGACGAGAAAGATATTGTCGCTTTGGCCGAAGATATTCGCCAGCAATGTCAGTATCTGCCTGACACCCTGGGACTGCTCCAGGTGCCGAAAGGGCGTCTTACTGATGAGGGGCGGGTACAACTAGGGTTCGGCCATCGCCGTCTGGCCGCGTTTAGTTATTTGGTTCAACATTACGGCAGCGAGTGGCAAAGGATGCCGGTGCAAATTGAAGCACTGACCGACGAGGCGATGGCCGATATGGCCTGGAGCGAAAACGAGGTTAGAGCCGACATCAGTGCCATAGAGAAAGCCTGGGCGTTGCAGCGGGCGATGGCTAAGTTCAATTATTCGATGGTAGAGCTAGCCCAGCGCCGGGGAATGCCCAAGAGCACGTTGAGTAATTTATTGCGCTTGTTGCAACTGCCGGACCTCGTGCAACAGATGGTCTTGCGCAGAGAACTCCAGGAGCGGCACGCCCGAACCCTATTGCCGCTGATCCAAACAGCACAAAATGAGGCGGAAGCAATCAGGCTGGCCACGGTCGTGACAGAAACGAGGCTTTCAGTTTTACAGCTTGAAGAAAAAGTCGCTGAAGTGATCCATCAGCTAACGGTTGAGATAGAAATGGCGCTGGCCCAATTTAGCGCCTGGGATGATTTGCTCCCCAACGGCTGTAGCCCCACTTGCCCTCAGTGTCTCCATTTTGGCCGCTGGAAGCATCAACTCCGGTGCAGCCGGCCAGAACTGTATCAGCAAAAATACCAGGCCTGGTGGATAAAAACGAATCAAACTGAGGCAACTGAAGGAGATGAATTTAACCCGACTTTAACTGACACTGCCATTGAGTTGCCCGAACAAATAGGCTACAAAGAGTCGAACGTCGATGATGAAGGACCAGCCATTCAGCCCACTCAACTTTCGATTTTCAACTGCCCGCGATGTGGCCAAAAAGCGATAAGCGGTGACGGCGTAACCTATCAGTGTCTGGCATGTCGCATGGAATGGCCTACGGCCGTCAACCTTCTCAACGAAATTAACGCTAGATCAGACCCAAGGATGGAGCAGGTTAATGGATCACAAAAGTTCAAACGAGACGATGACGAGCAGGATTGTTATGATCCTTATCAATTTATCTTTATCCAGAGCCGGGCTGCTATAAATTACGCCATTATTAACGAATACGCCACCATGATGTCAGAGGGGATTGTATTTGATCCGATTGAAGGGGTTCAGGATGCGGAGGGTCGGATCTATATTTGGGATGGCTATCATCGGGGAGAAGCGGCTAAACGAGCCGGCATCCGGCTCCGGGTTAGGATCAGACCTGGCACTCAAACTGATGCGGAATGGCTGGCTCTATCAGCCAATCAGAAGCATGGTCAAAGGCGGAGTATGGAGGACAAACAACATGTCGTGCGGCAGGCTCTCCTCCATCCTTACGGTCTTTATATGAGTGATCGGGCGCTCACTCGTCACTGCGGGGTTGATCGCCGCTTGGTGGTTAAGGTCCGGCAGGAAATGGAAAAGGCGGACGAAATTCCCCAGGAAACCAGACGCTTCATTCAACGAGGCGATCAAACTTATGAGATAGATGTTATCAGAGCCGCTAAAGCGGAATATCACAAAGTCTCCGGGTGGCTCATCGATATAGGCACGTCACTCAATGCATGGACCTGCGAGTTATGTGTCCGACCACAAAACCGGTTCAAAACGCAGTACCAGCTCTATCTGGCCGGTGAACAGCGGTTACGAGTGATTTGCTCTGAATGTTACCAGAATAGAATTCGAGGCATTGAGGAACTGCCGGAGCACCTACTTGATGATCAAACTGAAATCAGGAAGCGGCAAAGGGCCTATCAGGCCTGGTTGCTGCGTCAGCAAATTAGGCTAATCAAGGAGCGGTTCGTTAAATATCCAGAGTTGCGTCATACGTTTTTAGAACAGTTACGCAACTCAAATGAGGGACAAGCACTGACAGTGGATGAGTTAGCTCAAGCGATCACCCAAGCCCTCATCAAGCACGGTGTCCGTTTTGAAGAGAAAAAGACTTGGAATAGCGTGCCTACGCCTCAATGTCTGGGATGCCGAACTACTTTTGAAAAATTGAGAGAGACGTTGCGGAATGGACAAAGTGAGTTCGTCCCGCATCAAGATGGCACCGTCTCGCAATTTTGCCAACATCTGCGTTTATTTCCGCAATACACGGAGCAATTTAAACCTACTCCTGATGGTTCGGTTGTACGCGAGGTAGCAGATGGCCTTGATTCAAGCCACTATCCCATTGCAGCACTTACTCAAGATAGACAAGGGGTACGTGGTGAGAAACATTCTTTACTCAATCACATTGAGGCTTATTGTGTTGCCCCTGATGTTCACCAGCCCGCTAGTTGCTTCAATCAACAGGAACAGGCAACGGCTCAAGCGGCCATTGAGATACTGACAAAACAAGGACTGCCGGCTGTACTGCCCCACTTTCTTAAGGAAAGGCAAAGGGCAGAAGCGTTCATCTGGCTTGAGCCGCAACTTGAGGGACAACCCTGCACTCCACAAAACTGCAAGCATGCCCATAGTCATCCGCCTGGATTTATGGTTTTGGTCGAGCCGGGTGGAGTCTGGAAAATGGCCTGCGTTCATCAGGAATGTGGCAGTCAGGCGCAAGGAGCCTTGATTAACTGGGAGACTGAACAGCGACAACTGGAGCAGCAACGGCAACAGGCAGCCCTCAATGACTTGCGGCAAATCACTGTCGAGCGCACTTTGTTAGCCCCAGCAGGCGAGGGGATAGATTTATCTAAACCTTCACTCCTAACAATGATTGAGACATTGCTGGTGCCGAATTGGGACACGTTGAGTATGTTTCATATCATCACCGGATGGCAGCAGGCAACAAGGGTACAGATAGCCCACGAATTAGGTTTCAGCGATCCAATGTCTAAAGAAGTCACGTACGCTTTACAAGACCGATTTGGGGAATTGGCCGAAAAACCTAAAACTGATAGCATCGGCAAATTGTTTATATTGTTAAGGGAGAGGCTGGTGCACTCCCCAGAGGAATTGAGTCGTTGGATTGCCTGCTTGGCCCTGGTGAGAAGTTGGCGTGATGAGGTCAACACGATTGAACAAATTGAAGAGGTAACTCAGATGATTTCTCTCCACGCATGAACTGTGTTTTTGTCGATTAAAATAATTGTCGCCAAGCAAATAACGGGGATTTTTGGGCATCTCTGTTGGCCGTCTCGTATTTGAACGAGGAATAGGTCCGCTTGCAATTGAGAAGTATTAGCTCTCATCGGGTGGATTAATACGTATTCTGGAAGTTTTTTCTTGATTATGAATTCTTATCTGCCCAGATTTTGAGGTATCGGATAATTTAATTTGTCCGCCAGTAGATTTACTACTGTACTTTTTAGCCATACTGTCAAGTACTTTCTCTGTTTCATTATCAGGAGATATTGATTTACGCTTTTTATCTATTATGATGTTGGACATAAGTTTCGCAGCAGAGTAGGCACTCTCAATTTCCCCTAAGTGGATTCGACTAACATCACCGGCTTTAATTTCGTGAGGGGATAAATTCATCTCTCCGAATATAAAGTCATCTGCTCCTTTTGAGTGTCGAACACTCTTTAGTTCAGTACGCTGCAAATAGTAGTGACTAATCATGTGAAATACATCACCGCGTCCAAAGGGAAAAAAGACCGCAACAGCAGACTCTTTATATCTTTTACCAAGTTCTGGACTATCTATCAAAATAGATACTTTGCTATGATCTAGTACTCTAATAGGATAACTACTGCTCTCAAGCCACCACTGAGGATCTCCCTTTTCGGTTATGATACCAGCTACAAATGGATGGTTAGAAGCTACGATTTTAATACCGACTACTTCATCCCCAGTACTCTCATAGTTCCACTCTAAATATCCAGGAAACACTTTTTCTAAAACGTTATGTAAAGCCCAATCAGTGGTGATTAGACTTCCTCCGCTCTCTACAAAAGAGCGTATTTTCTCTATGTGATCGGTTTCAACGTGGCCTGGACAATTTATAATAAGGAGTTGGCTTGGAGCTAGTGACACTTCGTCTAAAGAGTAAATTAAACGAAAAGGGATACCTGCCGCTTCTAATACGTCTTCAACATGGTCCATTCCGCCATAAAGAACTATAACATCTTCATTTACAACTGTCCCAAGGATAGCAGCTTCTGCAGGTGCATCCTTCTGGAGCTTGGATCGTAGAATATCTCCTGCAAGTTTATAAATATTTTTCATTGGTCCCCCAACCCTAATTTTCTAAGTCAGATTTAGATGAGTTCTAATTTATTTTAAGATCTTATACTTCATCACATTCTGAATAAAGTTTAGTCGGAATTATCGTTTTCCGAACTAGAAGTATCTTCCGAAGGGGGTTCGTATAATTTTATTCGAGGGATTTGAGAAGCAGAGGGTGCCTCAGTATTTTGTTTATACCTGCCTTCTTCATCTTGATCAGCCTCTGTGCCTCTCCTTTCCACGTTTTCATCTTCCATACCAACATTCGACTTTACCACTGATGTCTTTTCAAATTCAGGAGAAGAAGGTCCGACAGCCCCTTCGAGTTCAGAAGTTATAGTTTCCCCTAAACGTATACGGGATCTAAGAGATTCTGTCTTAGTTTCAGATGATGGTGATATTCCAGGGTCTTCTTCGTCAGAAATAGAAGGTAACAGCTCTTTCAAACGTATGCGAGGTTGAGGCGGGACAGGTGCGTCCGTTGGTTCCACTTCAGCTTCAAGAGGAACAAGACTTGCCGACTCTGAGGAAACGTCAGATGTAATAGAATCCAAGCTGGAGACTGGACTCAATTTGATTTTGGGCGGAGTAGAGGATACTTTAGTAAGCGTAGTATGAGATAAAGTACCCGAGACTGTCGTTCCGGGAGCAGTAAGGGCAAATCGAGCTTTGTCAATTAGCCCAGGTACAGCTAACAAAAATAAAAGAGCCAATAATGCTAGAGCAAACAAATCCCAGTGAGATTCTGGCTTTGTTTCTACAGCAGGGATTATGCCACCGGGATTGTATCGCTGCGAAGACTCCAAATTTCTTCCATTCCATATAACCGTTACTTTTATATCTCGATTGCTGCCATCTTTATTCGGATTAGGAGACAGATAAGATATTTTGTACTCAGCTTGTATTTGGGCAGAAAGTGTAGTATATAAAGCTGTCAATTCTGTTGCACTTGGCGAAAACGTATAATACCCGCCAGACGCTTGTGCAATTTTTGTTAACAAGCCCTCATCAAGTCCAGCCCCACTGCTTTGCGTTTCTATCCTATTTCCTAAACCTATAGTATAAATCGGAATATTCGCCTTTCGGGCAAACTCAATAACTTCATCAACATTGTGAGCACTTTGATTGTCCAAACCATCGGTTAGGGCGATGATTGATTTACGCCCAGAAATTGAATTTGCTCTTTCCAACGCTATCCAAAGTGCATCATAAAATGCTGTGTTACCATCAGGAGAAATGCCATATACTTGACTAATAAGAGCATTATGGTCGGTCGTTAAATCTTGTAAAACATTCACCTGTGAATTAAAAACGATTAAGCCGCCAGGATCATCGACACCAAATGAATTAATAAAAGCAACAGCTGCATCTTGGGCACCTTTCAACTTACCTGCCTCAGCCATACTGCCACTTCGATCAAGCACAAGAAGACTGCTAATGGGTGTCTGATTGCTCTCCAAATCAAACTTGGTAATGGCTGTATTATTTTCAAAAACTGAAATAGAGGAGGCAGGTATAGCTTGGACCGGTAGGCCAGAGATATCTACTAAAGAAACATAAACATCTACTTGAGGAAAATTTGACTTGTCTATTTGACTAATAGTTACTGAGATATCCTGACTATTTTGGGCTGTAATCGGAAAAGAATTGATACCGATTATCAAAAAATTTACAATAAACGGCAAGACAATTAACATCCAATGAAAGTATTTTTTATCTCTTCTATCTCTTTTCATAGTAAACCAATTCCGTATTACCCACTCGGATAGTATCTCCATTCACAAGCGTGTGTACATCAATTATCCTGTCGCCAACATAGGTACCACTACTACTGAGATTTTGTAGGATAAAATGGGTGGTTTCACCACGCAACACAGCATGCTCTGGCTCGACATTTTTATCTCCAATTATATAAATCCGACATTTAGGATCACTACCAATTTGAATAGGCGCGGCTGTGGAAGATATAAATTTATCCAAAACTATAGCCTCACCTTTGGTTTTTCCCCTACCAATCTCTATCCAAGCTTGTCTCAACAAAATTACAACCAGAGCAATAAAAATCCCAATGAAAGCACCAAGTAACATAAGTCCAATGATTTTACCAACAACAAGATCATTTACTAACCGAGCTATCAGTTCTAGCGCAGCCCCACCAATAGCACCACCAACTGCTCCTCCAATGAACCCATTGATTTTTCGTGAACCTCCGATGATTCCCTCTGATAAGCCAATAATAGATCCAAAGACTGCCCAGCTAAATGCTCTACCAAGTAATCCTGCTCCACTAAGCTGAAAGATCAGCTCGGCCAAAGGCAAACTAATAGCCCCAGCAATTAATCCGATGATTCCACCGCTGAAACCACTTTTGACGATTCTTGGCAATGACCATTTTAGTAAATCGGCACTCGCTCCTATCAGAAACCCAATAAAAAAACCTATTATGCTTCCTAACCATATATTAGTGATATATATATTGCCATGCGATAAATCAATGGTGGTTTCTGTAACTCGCCAGCCAAATAGTCCTCCCATTGCGCCAAAAATTGCGTAATAATAAGTACGCATCCGTGTACTCATCGTCTCACTCCATTCAATTACTCAGGTCTAAATAGTGAAATATTTTACCCAAGGATTACCTTTACCCAAGCATCCTGGTATCCCACATCTACAATTACAGATATTGTCATCTAGCCAACAATCTAAATGATAGGTTGCCTTACATCTTGGGCAAATAACAATCCAATCGCCAGCTTTGATTTTATACTTATCCGCCCATGCGCCTTCATTAGCGCAGTTATTACCAATGAGAGGCGATCCCGGCTTCACTTTATGGACATAGGTTAAATTGAAGTATAAATCCTTAGTAAATAACAAGGAATTAGTGGTTACTGAAGGAATAAACAGACAGCAAAGCAGTATTACTAGACTACCAAAAAACCATGTATCATAACTGACCATTGAGGCATTACTATTCGTTACATTTTTTTCAAAGCTAGTGACAGGAATAACACCACCAGGGTTGTATAACTGGGATACCTCTAAAATTTTCCCATCTTGAATAACATTAACTTTAACATCCCGATTACTACCGTCCCTATTTGAGTTAGGCGACATATAAGATAGTTTGTACTCATTCTGTATTTGTTCAGAGAGCAAGGTGTACAGAGCTGTTAACTCGCCGGGACTTGGTGAATACACATAATATCCCCCAGAAGCTTCTGCAATTTTGGTTAGCAAAGTTTCGTCAAGTCCTGCCTCACTCTCTTGGGCTTGTGTTTTATCTCCCAAACCTATGGCATAAATTGGAATATTCGCCTTTCGGGCAAACTCAATGATTTCATCGGCATTATGCTTGCTTTCGTTATCTAGACCATCCGTTAAGGCTATAACTGATTTGCGTCCAGGTATTGGATTCAATTTTTCTAAAGCTATCCACAGCGCGTCATAGAAAGCTGTTCGACCATTTGGGAAAGTTTCCTGTATTTTGTTGATGAGCATGCCGTGATTAGTGGTTAAATCCTGTAACAGATTTACTTCTGTATCAAAAACGACGACCCCACCAAAATCATCTGCTTCAAACGATTCAATATAGGCAATTGCAGCATTCTTAGCTCCATCCATCTTACCTGCTTCTGCCATACTTCCACTACGGTCAATTACCAGCATATTGCTTATGGGTTCCCTGTTACCTTCTATATCAAAGGTTCTTATAGGGATATTATTCTCAAACAGAGAAAAGGCTGAGGCAGGTACCGCTTTAATAGGTTGCCCCGATGAGTCTATCAAAGAAAGATATACTTTGATCTGCGGAAAATTAGATTTATCAATTTGAGTAATCAGCGCCGAAATATCTTGGTTAGTCTGGGATAGAGGCGAAAAAGCCAAAATCATACTTGCTAAAAAGTACCAAGTTAGCCAATTTATCATTTTTTTCATCTCTATTGTTCCAAGCTTTGTTATAGTTCCGTATTTTTAGCACAGTTTCTATGATGGCTATTTGTAATTACTTCAGCTTTATCCGGCCACTCTTGTGAGGATTGGAGTTGGAAGGAGTGCCTAGCTTTATTCGAGGTTGAGATTTAGGGGTGGGTGCATGTTTTATTGCCATTGCTTCTAATTCTGTCCTAATTTCTGTACTTAGAGTTATTCCTTTCTTTCGTAAGCGTTCCACACTCTCTTCTATTTCCTTAGTAGTTTTACTAGAAGCATCAGCCATTTCTAACAAGGAATATCCACTAGACAACCAAGAAGCTGTTTCAATGTCTTGGGCAACTTTCACTAATTCCTTTTGTAACAGCGGCAAAATTTTGTCTATCAGCGAATCTACATTCGTTAAGGACACAAACTCACCGCTGACTCCTTGAGCAATGTCGGTAAAACTTCTGATCATCCAATCCAATTCGCCCACACCTACAGCGTAAATGATAATACCCTTTTCATGAGCTTGTGACTTTATATCCTCTATTGTTAAACTACATGGGCAGCCTTTTGGCCAATGATCACTGTTATCTTCCTTATCCTCTCCATACCAGGTACCTACACCATGAGGAGGCGCATCTCCAACCAGAAGGATTACTTTGTGAGAATGTAAGCGCCATTTCATTTGCTTCAAAGCGTGGTCTAGCCCATCAAGAACTGCCTCTGGCCCATCACCTCCCCCCTCAGCACTTAATAGAGTTGTTGCAGAATAAAGATACAAGGGTGTAAACTAACCGGGACCATACTCGAAAAAGAATAAGGATGAACCGGATATGATCATCAGCTATGCCGAGTTAAAGAAAAAACCAAGGATCTTGAAAGGCTTCGCCGGTGTCACTGCAGCAGAGTTCGAAGAGTTAGAGGCCAAAGCCGAACCCCTCTGGCAAGACCAGGAATTCAAACGGTTAGACCGGCCTGATCGAAAACGCGCCATCGGCGGGGGTCAGCACCAAACCCTGCCTTTTCGGGAACAATTACTGATGACCCTGGTTTGGTTGCGGTTGTACTTGGTGCTGGAAGCACTGGGCTATCTGTTCGGGGTGGACAAATCCACCGCCAGTCGCTACACCCATTCCGTGCTACCGGTGTTACGTCAGGTGGGTGAAGCCACCTTGGGCTGGCCCGAGCCGGTCAAACGGGGTCAGGGTAAAAGACTTGAGCAGGTTTGGCAGGAACAGCCCGATCTGTTTGCCTATGTTGACGCCACCGAACAGCGCATTCGGCGTTCCAGCAATGACGAGCAACAAAGGAAAGATTTCTCCGGTAAAAAGAAGCAGCACAGCCGCAAAACCCAGTTCATCGTCAATGAAGCGGGGATTGTCCGGGACCTGAGCCAGTCCAGCCCTGGCTCCAAGCACGACCGCAAGCATTTTAGCGATTCCGGCGCTGCGGCCAAAATCCCCAAAGAGACCAGCGTGGGCGGTGACTTGGGGTATCAAGGGATTCAGGATGATTTACCGGATCATAGCCTGATCATCCCTTTTAAGAAGTCCAAACTTCAACCGCTGACCGATGAACAAAAACTGCTCAACCAGGAGTTTGCCCGAGGCCGGATTATTGTTGAAAACACCATCTGCCAGTTTAAGCATTTCCGCGTGTTAGCTGAGCGGTTTCGACACGATGTTGACAAGTATGATAATGCTTTTCGGTCAGTCCTGGCTATCGTCAATCCGCGCATTCAAAAGCGGGGAGCGGCCGCCGCCGCCTAACTCTCTGGTCGGGGAGGGGGAAACTTGTTCTATCCCCTTATTCTGCAATAACTCTAATGAATCAATCCCTTTAAGTACTTTTTCGACATTTTCAGATAAAGGTACAGGGTAGGTTACGAAAGTATTATCTTCGGGAGGATGATCTCGGTAGGCCACAACACCATAAGCAACCGAAGGACGCACCTCGGAATTTGCTAATTTTTTAGCAAATTCTTTTAACCGCGTCTTTACCTCAGCGATTTGAGAAGCCATACTTCCGGTAGCATCAATTACAAAAACAACATCCACTTCTCGGAGTTTTGCGGTTGGGATTGAAGTTGATTCACTTTCTGACAACTCATGCCCAAACATACTTTTGACTTTGTCAAACAATCCCATAAGTTACTCTCAAAATCTTTTACTGCACAGTTATAACGACGCCTTTTTGGTCTTCTCCACTTTCTAATTGTAGGGTTCTCCACGCCCCAGATTGCTCTTCGATTTTAACCAAGGCGGTAAACTTCCCTACTGTTGGAAACGCCAATCTAATGTGAAAGGTTTTTTCTTCACTTGGAACGATTAGGAAGGAATCTTCAGCGGATTGGAAGGTATCATCTTCTTTCAAACCGATCCCTATTGATTTTGGCTGTACGCTATCTGAACCGGAATTTTTTATATTAAAGCCAAACTCTAATTCTACATTAGCTTGAACTGTATAGGGTGATAACAATAATGTATCACCCTGCTTAACAGATATATCACCAACTAGAATTAAACCTCCTACCGGAGTAGACTGAGGGGTAGGCGTATTTGTTGGCAGCGGAGTATCTGTTGGCTGAACAGGAGTTTCTAGAGAAGCTGCTGTTGGCGTCTCTACTGGTGAAACTGGGGTATCTGCAGGAATAGGGGTATCTGTTTGAGTAGGAGTGTCTGTCGGTTCTGGCGTGTTGGTCGGGGTAGATGTGTATGTGGCAGTGGGAGTCTCAGTTCTGGATGCGTCCAGTGTAGCTTTATGGACCAAAGCGGCGACAGATGTTTCCAAACCAGATAAACTTTTACTCATCGTTGCCACAGAATCTTCTAAATTACTATCTGCGCCACTTGCCGTAGGGGTATGTGTTGGCATTGGGGTGTCAGTGGCGAAAGCCTCCAATGTGGCATTCCTATTTAAAGCATGAACGGCCATTTCCAAACCATATGATTTTTCAGCTATCGCTGCTAATGTCTTCTCTAAATGACGAGACGTTTCAGCAGCACTATTTAAAGTTTGTAAAGTATAAATACTAAACCCCACTAACAGGATTAATAAAACTGAGATAGCAGCAATACCAAATTTGCGCAGGCGAGATAAATCACCATTTAGCCTAGTCGAGGGTTGCTCCACATGAGGGCTTGGTTGAATGATATTCTCACTCGAATAATCATCTTCACTTTTTAGATTACACCAAGTGACGATACTTTTTGAATTGGTACTCTCTTTCACCTCATAAAAACCCGAATATCTTCTTAGAGGCAAAGTGCCGTCTTCTTGCCAGCAAAAGAAGCCACCTTTATCTTGAGCCGGGTCTATGACCAGAGCGACGAAATATTTATTTTTGAAAAAGTGTTGGTGTGTAAACTCATCCTGAGTAGATAAAAAGATATCATAGGTAGGATGGGAATGGTACCATCCTACGAATCTCTTGCCAGGAAATTCATTTTCAAGTCTATCATGAAATCTAAGCTGGCTCTCTCTGGTGAAGGTCATTCGAGTAGCGCTAACTTCGGCATAATCTCCCTCAAGAGCATCGTGAATGATTATGAAATGTTTCTGGGCTTGCTCATCATAAAAATAATCGCCAACCAGCATGCCTCCGAGTTCCGTCTTCAAAGTTCGCTTGACATGCTTATTACACCTATGAAAAGCTCCTTGAGACATGAAAATCTCAACGTGTGGGGCCAAACCCTGCTCATATTGTGATATCCACCGAATACTCTCGTCCAAGGGCATTGTTGGGGATTCACCATTTGTCTGTTTGTCATTTGAAAGTTTTATTTTAGACAAAATTATTACCCTTTCGTGGAGACCACTTGTACCAAATTATGCCACTACACGACATTTTAGAGCTGACAAGAATATGGAGATTGTTGTTTACTCAAGGCAAATTCATGCATCTTTTCATTGAGCACCAATACATTCTGTAAACTTTTTTATTTCTTCTACCCTGACCCAACCTTGGATACCTCTTTCACTTACAACAAACCACCATTCACTATTATTCCCAGTGGGTTGACCATTTATATTATCTAACTTGGTCAGTATATTCCCGACTTGGAACACTTGATAGTCTTTTGAATCGATATTGGGGGTGTAATATAACCTAACACCCCAAGTTGTAGTGCGAAATCGAGAGCATGGTTCAAATGGAGTTGAAGTCGAATGTATAGGGGTAGGGGTCATATTAATGGGTGTTACCTCATCACCTCCAAGCGCTTCTAAAGGAGGGGTCACTGTTGATTGCTTAGAATCAACACCATTACTTACAAATTTACTAATTACGTTTTGTAATCCCCCACAAAATAGGAGAGGAATCATAGTGCATATAATAGATAATAACAGAAACCAAATGAGCCATTTTTGTGAAACGAGTTTGGATAATCTAGCATTTTTTCCCTTAATCGTCAGTTTATTATTCGTCCTGGATACTCTGATTCGCTGCAGTTCAGATTTATTTTTAACAAGTTTAGACCTAAAAAAATCAAGTAATTGATTAAGTACTTTTCGAAGGCTGCTATAAACGATAGTCCAAGCCTTAGTTAAACTGTACCACCAATACGTTATGTATACAGCAAATCCAGTTAATAGAATCAAGGTAATAATATAATAGATAATATTTTTATCGAGAGTTTCCCATTTAAGTATTGCAATTAAAAAATCCAAAGATAGCCCAAACGTGGAAGGCCAATAAACCGCACTTAAAAGGAAAGCTGTAAGAATTAGAATTATTGCAGTAAAGATTGTGTAATGTAAGATTGAATTTTGTTGTGGAACGATTACCTCTCTCGAAGAGGTTAAGGATGCTGCGACAGGCCGAGATGGAGGTGGTAAGGATTCTGTGGTAGGTTGAGGTGTTAGGGTGATCTTAGGGCCTTTCGTTTTTTTTTCCTCAACCGGAGAAAGATCGTCCCATCCCCATGCTTTATCAAAAATGTTAAAAACGGCGAGAGGCTCATTAGGTTTCAATATCTTACCTTTATTCCAAGTAAAGAATCCGGCTTTCTCTTTCAGAGGATCAATGACCAACGCTACTTGCCAAGATTTACGAAAGTAGTTTTCATGGATAAAGAGATCAGGTTCAGATAGAAAAATATCGAAGTTAGGGTGGGTATGATACCAACCTACGATCTGCCTACCACGATAATCAGGATCGCTTTCCAAAGTGTGCAGAAAATCTCTTTGGCTTTCAGAGGTAAAAGTCAGAGTCGTGCGTTCTTCGTGAGCAAACTTGGCTGGAATGGAGTCGGTGATAATAATGTACGGATTTCCCTCGGGAGTATTTCGTCTAACATAGCCAACCAACACGCCGCCGACTTCATTTTTGTTATCCAAGGCATGCTTGCATATATCTCGATGTACCTTGGAATGATAATAAATATGCAAAGATACACCCGGCGGTTTCCATAGCCAATATGCTGCTGTATCTTCTGGGTACGGTTCTACCTTGATTGTTTCATCAACCTCTTTAAGATTGATTTTAGATCGTAGCACAGGAGGTTGAGGTGGAACAGCGAAGCCGGGCGACTGTTCAATCTGAGCCATTGAAACATGCTGTGAGCTGGTCCCAGGCATTTGTCCAGCCAGTGTAGAGCTTTTATCCCCTAACATAATTTGGGTTTTAGTAGTAGCAACCGATGCTGAAGAAGTTTTCTGAGATTTATTATCGCTGTAAGTAGGTGACTTTTTATTATCCTCACTGCTTAACTTAATCCTTGGGGATTGCTTTGTATCTTTCACCATCTCTGACCTATCAGAATCGGAAGAATCTCCACAATTCAGCAGTGGAGTGTTTGATCTGTTTGCTTGATTACCATGAATGACACGATGTACGTCAGCATGAGCTGGCCACTGTGGAACCTTCAACCTTTGTTCATTTGAAGCAAACAATTTTATAGGTTTTGCAACTAGATTAAGTATGTTAGTTGTATTCTTATCTTTATATTGAAGAATATTTTTCACCTGCTCTAGCGGAAAAACTTGAATAACATCTCCCTCACAATTTTTACAACGATAGTGTATTTTATCAATTAGAGGGTCCTTGCATTTACAGTACCGAATAGATGGTATTTTCATTCTTTCAGTTAATTCGGACAAAACTGGTCCTAGTTCCCCACTCTGCGTTAGATTAACCAAAATAAAAAATTGATTCTCTTCCTCCAGATATGTAACGCAAAAATTAGCTGGCGTTTGCTCGTCCTTTACTAATTGTAATGGGCCTTGAGCAATATGAATACGGAGTGGGATCTCTTTATGTTCGGACACTATGAGACGTTTCTCTAGCGATAAAATTAAATTTTTGATCCTCTGCAAGGCTTGATTGGAGCTCATACTGCTTCGCTTTTCCAATGTACTTTGTAACCATTCCTTCCAAAAGTAGTAGGATCAGTTTGACAAGCCTTAAGGTTGCTTAAGACGAATAGGTGGCTTTTTCTGATCAGATGTTAGTTTAAGGCCAATTCTTTGCGGACGTAATAACTCTCGATCATCAACCGGAAAACAATCTGCATGCTTACGTCGGTATTCTCGACTCCAACTAGCAGCTTCTTTATCTAAGGGAAAAGGTGGGATGTTTTCGTCATGATAGTTTTTGTATTTCACCATCTCTCCTATCATAATTACCAACATATCCAATGACCGGCTGGCAGCCCACCAGGTAGCATCTATACATACATCTTTTGTGGCGTGATGAATATTTGGATGCCAGATTGGGGTCAGCCATTTCAGGCCAGGAGCCCTATTAGGATACTGTTGATGTAAATATATAGCGACCTTATGGAGATAACTATATTCAGGGTTCCCAGACGCATCAATAGAGGCGATGCCCCGGCAGCCATAGCTGACGATATATTTTTCAGGTGGCATTCCGGGGCGTTGCTCGACGACTTCAAAATCTATCAAGGCGCTGCGCCCTTTCAATTCTAACATGCTTTCATAATCAGCACGCAGACGTCGAATATGGGGGCTTTCGCCGGGACCAACCTTCATAATTGTCTCCCTGCTGTGATATCAGCCGTAAGAATGAGACGATCATCAGCCGGTACCCCTGCACTAGTCAAGGTCTCATCCTCTCTCAACTCACGCCCTAGCGCTTTACTATCTACTCGATAACCCATGGGACGGCCATCAGGACCAGTCGTAGGCAATGTTAGCAGAGGAATCAATTCATTGAGCAAATCTCTAATCACCACGTCATCGGGCATATCTGCCGGTCGAGTACTACCATCAGGAAGAACTAAAACTACTGATTTATCCGCCATTTTTTATTTCTCCTTTTATGATAACTAACATGATTTTTGAAAATATGTTGTACAACGCCGAAAGATTAATCAAGTTCCATCTTTTGCCTTTTGAGGTTCTATTTCAGTAAAATCTGGGAATGTTATGGAAACGTTTTCTGACACCTTTCCTCTATATGTATTCACGTGGATACCATTTTCTTTATTACCTGCTAATTGAAGAATTTCATATGCCTGTGATAACAAATCTCTCCAATTCTGATCTAATGTCTCTCTAAAGTTCACATCAATAATTTCAGGAGTGTGTTTAGACGCTCTTGACGGAGCTATTGCATCATATAATTGACCCCAAAAACTGGACCACGAGCTAAGGTGGATTGAAGTATAATCTAGCCAACTCGTGGAGGAGTAAATTGACTAAAAAACGTAAACAATACAATGCTCAATTCAAGTTCAAGATTGCCCTCGAAGCGGTCAAAGGGTTGAAAACAATCAATCAATTGGCCAGCGAACACGAACTACACCCCAATCAGATCAGCCAGTGGAAACGGCAATTGCTGGAAGAGGGGGCCACCATTTTTGGTAACGGTTCGGTCCAACAACAACGTGAGGCGGCCAAAACAGAGGCAGAACTGTACGAGCAGATTGGTCGGCTCAAAATGGAAGTGGAATGGTTAAAAAAAAGCACCCAGTTCAATTGAGGCCAAACGCATGTTGATTGAACCGAACCATCCAGCCTTGAGTATCCGTCGTCAATGTGAGTTGTTGGATTTGAACCGTGCGACCTTCTACTACCAACCTGCCAGCGAGTCGGAGTTCAATCTAGAATTGATGCGGCTGATTGATGGGCAGTATCTCAAAACACCCTTTTATGGCTGGCCCAAGATGACCGTTTATTTACAGAAGCTCGGCTATCCGATCAACCATAAGCGGGTGCAACGCTTGATGCACCTGATGGGGCTGCAAGCGATTTATCCCAAACCGCGAACCAGCCACCCGGCCCCTGAGCACAAGATTTACCCGTACCTGTTGCGCAATTTGGTCATCACCCGTCCGAACCAAGCCTGGGGTGCTGACATTACCTATGTGCCTTTGCTGCACGGCTTTATGTATCTGGTCGCCATTATCGATTGGTTCAGTCGCTATGTCCTGGCCTGGCAACTGTCCAACACCTTAGATAGTTACTTCTGTATCCAGGCTTTACAGCAAGCCTTAAAGCAGGGCCAGCCTGAGATTTTTAACACGGACCAGGGGGCGCAATTCACCGCCAACGCCTTCACCGCCATCTTGGAAACAGCCGGAATACGGATCAGTATGGATGGTCGAGGGCGGGCGCTGGATAACATCTTTGTCGAGCGTTTGTGGCGCACCCTCAAGTACGAAGACATCTATTTGAAGGATTACGCCACTGTCCCGACCCTAATCACCGGATTGACCCATTACTTTGACTTCTACAACCATGAACGGCCTCATCAAAGTCTGGGATATTGTACACCGGCTCAACTCTATTTCGGTTGCTAAACGGATCATCAGAATGTTAACAATTATCCACCTTATTTTTCTCGATCTGTGGTCTTGACAAATGGGTCAAGTATATCACACTCAAAAACAACTACCCCGATGTTTATTGAAAGTTGCTCCTTTATATTCCCTAATAATCTATCCAATTGACTTTTTAGCCCTATTGCTTGCGCTTCAGCAGAGTCCTCATCATCAACCTCCCTTACTAAAAAATATACTCCGCCCTCATATCGAGCGGCCAAAGATCTAGGGTCTCTATCATAAACCCACTTTTCAACAATTTGGGCTATGTCTCGCAATAATCCATGAAATTCTTGACTTAGTGTTTGTGAGAATGAAATCTCCCTTAACCCGATAATAAATAGACCAAGTCTATAACCTGCTGAAGCTGGAATAATATGTTTCATATGATGTGCAAAAAACCATTTGTTGACCAAGGACGTTATATCGTCCATACAAATATCACGATACAGAAAATTAACCAATTGAAAAAGGATTCGCCAACGAGTGTGGTCATGAGGGTCAATTTTGTGCCCAAATGCTTCATCGAGAAAGAAGACTACCCGATAAACCCGCCTATTCATGAGCACAGGTATTAAAAACCAGTTGTATGAGCCTCTAGGTACAATAATGGGTTCTTCAGCCTTCGAGTAATCACGATAAAACGCTTGTTCCAGACATTTTTTGCTTTCTTCTTCATCCAATATAGTCGCTATACGAGTTTCTTCTGTTTTTGAAAGATCAAGTGATCTGTCCAAGTTAACACCATTGGGTGTCCATAGTAAGATTGCGCAAAGATGATTATACTTTACATCCTGCTCTAATTTTCGGAGCCTTCTTCGGTCATAAATTCTTTTGAATGCTTGTCTCAATTCAGGAGCTAAATTTATAGCAATCTCTTGTTCTACTAACTTAGCAAACTCATCTTCCCGTTCAATCATTTCGTTTTGACTACGACCCTGAAAATAGAACGAAACAACATACCACTCCTCTAGATCCTCTTGACTTCGCAAAGGTAAAAAATAAGCTGGGAGCATACCTGTTCTGCAAGCATAGGTTAGTTCTGCTGTTTTATCACTACTAATAATATCCTCTGAGTGAAATAAATCATTCCTCTTAAACCTGGCCTCGTGATCATTGACTCTTCCATTAGCGTGACTGAATAGAAATTCAGAGCCAGTCTTTGGCGAAGAAGCGACTTTCGTAAATCCAATGCGAACAAAACCAAATTCTTTGACCAGGAAAGGGAATATATCTTGTTGTAAGAACTTAAAGAACTGCTCCAAATCTTCACACTGATTCAGGAATTCATTGATTTCATTTTTTAACTGAAATTTTATGAAATGCTGCCGATCAACACGTTCTTTGATTTTAAGTTTTAGTTCTTGGATTTCGGTCTCCAAGTTAGCAATTATCCGCGCTTTTTCTATAAGAACATAATAAAATGAATACAATAAAGAACAACAAACTAATGATAAACAGGCAACGATAAAAATAGCAGTAGCAGACCACGGTACAATTTGAGCAATACCCAGCGTGAGCGCGGCCATCAACCCAACGACGCCACTAATTGTAGCATACCAATTAATCGTCGCCTTTTGGGCGTCAATAAATAATTCAATAGATGTTCTATTTATTAATGGTTTAGTCCCCATAATTTTTTTACTCTTGCTGACCATTTTGCCAGAGCTTACTAAGCAAAACCCTTACACAATTAATGTAAATGGCTGCACCGATTATCATTTGCACTCCAGCAGTCGGCGTGGTGTGGTTGTTTACAAACTGGACAGAGTACCATTCCCCTCGGATGATCTGGATAAACCTCTTGCCTACAATAAGGGCATCTATATTCACCCATTGAACTGAGAGTAATTCCCCCACTGGTTTGTTCAACAGGCCCTGACCCGGCTGTCATTCCACCTATGGAGGTGGGTGGTACCACAATGGGTCGTTCGCCAAGAGAGATGGGAAAACGGGGGTTATTCGCAACCTCATTTGGACTTTCACGTACAACCGGCTCACTCCAGTAAATCCTAGCGCCTGCATATACTCCCACGCCACCTAACACCAGAGCGGCGAATTTTAATCCCATCATCTCTGCAGCTACGGACTGGAAATACAACTCCGGAGACAAACCACTCGTCAGTATATAGACAATTTCAGCAATAATTAAGCCTAAAAAGGTTGCCCCTCCTGGAATGATGTATTTGATAATGCTGTCTCTTTGTTTTACGAACGGTCGAGTACTGATAGATGCTAGTCCCCCTAGAATAAACGCTAGCCCTATTACCAAGGGAACTTGAGTAGCGCTCATAATAAAACCAAGAATTATGCCCAACAACATGGCTACACTGGTGCCAACAGCAGTGGCTTTAATATAATCTCTTATTTTCCGTCTTCCACTGGGACGGGGCACTACAATCTTTGGACCTTGATGACGCCGACGTTCCTCGATTTGTTCTTTGGTAATCTTTAACCTGTCAGATGACTCGGTCATAAGTTTTTGCGCCTGATATACACAAGATCAGTGAGTTCGTGCAATCCCACTTATAGGATCAGTTATCAGGTAAATCCTGTTTGACCCTAGGCTCTTCATCTTAAAATCAGGTAAGTTCATCTACTTACTTTTTTTATGTAAGGTCTTTAAATGAGTAATTTTTTCCTTTACAAGACCTTGGTTATTACAATCCGGGTTAGAACAAACATAAATAGGCTGACCTTGTTGTTCGTCATAACGCCCACAGCTTAACTCCCCGCATTCAAGACATTGAATAACAGGTGGCCAGTTCCGCCATTCACAATATGGACAATAGATGTCCTGCCATGTTTCCCAACTAAATTTAGAAACATTTAGATTTTCGCCTGGCCTAACTTCTAGTTTTTGTAAATTTTTGTGGATGTTGCCAAGTCCCAACGGATCACCATGAACATCACAAGTAAAAATGATATAGAAAAGGCTCTTAGTTTGAGAACAACGGACACGAACAATATACTTTTTGTCCCACTCTTCTTCTTTTGGAAATTTTTTTTCTCCGTTCATTATCTCATTCATTTCGTCGAGGTTGCTAACCTACACATGCGAGGCTAATCTGCCACACTGGGCTGCTTCTTCCCAGCAATCTTGATGATGCTTTGCCGTACAGATAGGACACTCATAGTAAGCCTCTCCCTCGGCTATTTCTACCAGGCAATAGGGGCAGGTATAGCTTGATTGATGACCAATTTTTGGTTTGCCATTTGATCGTTTCTCGGGTTTCCTAATCTTCAGAAGCGGTTTAGGATCAGGTTTGACCTTGAGTGATGATGTTGATTTGGCCCGTACTTTTAGCCGTGATCTCCGGGTAGGATTAACTTTTAGAGGTTCATCATCTGTGGACATAACCACGCCAATTCATAAGAACACTTTAATAAATGACACTGAATTAAAGCACTTGGCACCTTGTGTCACCGACTTCAGGGTCGTCAGCAAAATCGCTAAAATGTAAGGTGGTTTCCAAGTCACCAGTTAATTCTAAGAAAGCTTCGCCTCCACTCCCTCGAGCATAAACTATATGTAAAGGAGGAATACCTATATCCTGAAGCGTTTTACTCAGAAAATTTGCACTCAAGGCGTTTTTCAGAAATTCTTCGGTGTCTGTTATATAATGGGCCAACTCCGGTTGGCGTTCCATACCACAATCCGGGCATCGAATTTCTTCAGGTGTAATGACCGACCAGGATTTTGCTACAGGGGTCTTGGTACCACAGTTATCACACTCGAATGTCAGTATTAATTCGGTATCAAGCTGCAATTCAGCGTCGGCTCCGGCGTAGGAACGGGCGATCTCCAGTATCTCACTCAGGGTTGTCACAGCAGCTTTGACATCTTTGCGCTCAATAATTTCCTCATACATCCAATGACTTTCACAATCCTCGTTCTCATTATAGGCACTAATAAACATATCATTAGTGAAGCCATTGAAGTGGATCATTTTACCGGGTTGGACTTGCAACCGTTCATTATCCTTATGAATTAATTTAAGCGCCTCCTGTGCTTGAATGGCACCAATAATCGAGGAGATAGTGGGAGTTGTTGGTACTTTACCCGACAAGATATTCTTTTTGGCTAAAATACTACACGATGCTCGTGCTTCCATTTCCTGTCTGGCAATCTCATTCAGAGTACAATCAAAGCAGGCCCCTTTCCCCGGAACAAAGACACGAACAAGGCCTAACAATTCCTGGATAGCTCCATCAACCCAGGGTTTGTTTACTCGGTAACACGCTTTATTAACAGATAAACGAGCTTCACGATTATCCAAGCAGCCAATAACCACATCCATTCTCCGATAAATACCTAACCCAAACTCATTGTTAATATCTCCGTGAAAGAACTGAACATTTATATTGGGGTTTAGTTCTTTGATAGCTCTAGCTGCTACCTCGGCTTTTCGTTTTCCGTTATCTTCTTCGCGAAATAAAACTGATCGGCTTAAGTTAGCAGCCTCTATCCTATCGAAATCAGTTACAAAGATATTACCAACGCCCATCAAGGCAAGGTTCTTCAAAACTTCATTGCCTAATGCCCCAGCGCCCACCACCATCACCTTAGCAGACTGGACTTTTGGTCGTTCCCACCAAGAGATGAAGTCAAATGTGCCAAGGCGATCTTTCTTTAGGTTGGGAATATGAATAACTTTTTCTTGTGGCACTCTATTCCCTGTTAAAGTTAACCTTATTTGGCCTGGATAGCTTTCTTTTGAATCATCCATACTCATTAAAAGCTTTCCTCTTTCGTACTAGCTGTCATTTTATTTATCCTCACCGCTCTTGGACGGTTTGTGCAATTTTATACTTTTCGTACTGCTTCTAGATGCTTCTTCAGTTGAGGATAGTGATATCCCAGTTTCAGTTCTAGATGATGCAGAAGTATCTTCAGAAGATGGTGACTCGGTATCCCGCAATTGAATGCGTGCCTGAGATGTTTCCGTAGATAGCTCTGTAACCGATTCTGCCCTAGCTTCAATTATGAGTGGAGCAGAAGACTCCGCAGGTAACCGAGGGGTTGAGTCTGGGGTAGTACCTGAACCTAACTTTATTCCCAACGATGATTTTGGTTCGCCTGCATTAAGAAGATTAAGAATATGATGTGGATCAATTGGCGCCTCAAGTTCTAATTGCTGATTGACGTAAGCGGTGATAGCTGGCTTGATTGCATCCATTCGTTGTTGAAGCAAGTATTGGTCACGAGCGGCAACGGTACTAAAAACCTTGTCGGCCATTTCGGGAAACTCATGAAGAAACGTATTAATGTTAGTCAAATCAACTTCCGCATGCATCTTTTTTTTAAGAGAAATTTTAGCTTCTTCTTCACGAGTATTAATTTCAATTTTAGCTCTGCTTTTTAACTCTTCGATGCGAGTGAGATGCCGAGCTTCCTCTTCTTCTTTAAACCTATGAATTCGATTCGCGTCACTTCCAATATCCATTACTTCCGCATCTTGTATCATAAGTCCTAAATAAGTAACTTTGCCTATACCATAGATGATTTGCTTAATTAAAGCAGGCCCAATTTTAACCTCTTGATATCGTAATAATTCACTTTTAAGGGTACTAATAACTTTATCACGTAAATCTCCTAGAGGGTCTACGGCTCCTGCCACAATTTGAGCATCCACTACCCTATAATGAACCTTCGCTTGCACATTCACAGTCCGTAGTGGTTCCGTAGTAGCAAACTGACCCCCTACAGTGAAAGAACGATTCCGCATGTCAACCGCTAAAACAATGAATTTTCTTCCTAATCGTTCTATCCAATCTAGTGTCTCACCCGGCCCTAAGCTACGGAAGATACGGCTACCACCCTTCCCTACTTTTTCCAGAACAACAACTGTATAACCTTGCCGTCCAGCCGGGTTAGCAAAGAAACCATCAACAGGAATCTCTTCTACTAGATTTTGTTCTTGGGTGAAATTTAGAGATTTACCGATTTTCATAGTAACCCTCTTTCTTTAGTCTTGTAATTTTATTCTCGGTTTTTTTTCATCATGTAGTTTAATGTTTGACTTTTCCTTTTGAGGTGAAGCTTCTTCTGTGTGATGCAAAGAGACGGATGTTTTCCCCTCAGCTATGGCGTTGATTTGAGTTTTGGCTGATGAAGCTAACTGAGAAAGGATTTTATCGGTACGGTGAACTTCCCAGTGACCGAGACGGTTCCATAATTTTTGTTGCCGGAATCGGCTAGCCTTAACGTAGACTTGAGTTATTAAATTGCTAATTATATCAAGTGACCGGGAATTATTACTAGCATAATGGGCCCATCGAGTTATTAAATCGAAAAAGGCATCAGATACCTGGCTATCGAATACTTTTACAATTCGATACTCAAGCGCTTTTACCCCCACGGCTACTGTGAGTTGCCAAATCTCCCCTTTTTCAGTCTCGCTTCGGCGAACTATATCGAATAAGTTTTTTACCTGTGCCTCTAATTCGTTAGCTACTTTTCTAGCTTCCGGGTCCAACTCGATATGAACTTCAGAAAGTACCATGAAGGCTAATATAGCTGTAACACAGCAGTTGCGAGTTGTCTGGTCTTGTTTCTTATCCTTGGAATTATCATCTTCAATCCAAGACTTTAGAACAAGTAGAATATCCGTTAATCGTCCTTGCAAACTTAACACAACTAAGCTATGAATAACAGCATTAGTGAGATATAAATCAAGATCCTCAAAACTGGCAATTGTTTTTAAGCCACGGCAAGCAGCTTCCATGGCCCAATCTGCCTCAATTGAACCAATTTGTTTATAGACTGAAGCTACTGTCCAACGATACCTTTGGGCCTCTGATCCGCCCCCTCTATTATTGGTCCAATCTGTCAATAAGTTTTCAATAGTCGATCGAAATTCATCATCTTCAGCTAAATAAGCCAGAGGATAACCTACAGCAGCACGGACATAAGCTCTGTGATCAGTAGCCCAAGGCTCAAAGACCTTACCTCGAACCCAATCAAAATCCAGTCTACTAATTTTCGCTATGGCTAATGTTGCTAAGTAGCGTACCTCCCAATTTTGGAATTTTTCCACCACTAACTTTAGAACCGGAAGTAGATCTAATAATTCGTTGCGGGAATTCCGGCGCATTAAATCAAAAATAGCAATAGTATATTGGTCATCTTTAAATCGCAGAATTTCTTCGCGACCCGTTTTACCTGATAGGGTTTCAGCTCTAGCCTTCTCAATCAACAACTTGTCAGATTGTATAAAACGTGAAGTCGGAGTGTCTTTGTCTTCAGTTTCATCTATCACCTCTCTCATCTGAACAAGAGTCTCATAGATATTCTTGAAGTGAGGATATCTTAAGCCATGGAATATACTTAAGGTGATAACGAAAAATCTTTCTCGATCATTAGCCAAATCGTGATTGAACCAGTGTTCCACTTGTTGGTGTAATGGCGCGTTAGATGATAAGGGTTTTACGACCTGGCGAGGACGAATTTCTCCTCCAAGACTTTGTATTATCTTCCGTAACGAAGCGCTAGAGGTAACCTGAATGTTATAAGTAATATTATCACGCCCAGAAATCTTTATCTCACTTTCAGAAACGTAAGAAATACCTGCTTCTACTTGATTATCAGGCCGCAAGTTTTCTTCTGTCTGATCAGGTTCAGTTTCAGCATTCGTCTCTTGTTGGTCATTCCTTAAGCGTACATGTTGGGAGTCAGTATCCATTGATTATCTATCCTACTCTAACAAACCTCTTAAGGTTTCATACAGTGCTTTAGCTTGCTCCATCTTAGTAGTGGCCAGGGTGGCTAAACCCAGATAAGTCCCAATACTATTCAACAATCTCTTAATTTTGGAAGGACTACGTTCTGATTCTGATTTCTTAATTTGCTCCTTTAGTTCAGCTACAATTTCCTGTAGGTCATTTTTCTGATCTTGGTGGATTAAGTGTTGGGAGAGTAATTGAGCCAGATTATCAAGTGATTCAGCGATTCGCGAATAGCTTATAATATTACCGCCTGCAACCTCAAACTTGCCTCCCTCCACTCTTTCCATTTCTATATGCACATCCCCTCCTTCACTACCAAGGAATGTTCCAGGTTTGACATTTTTACCAATATTGCCACCTGCAATGAGGGCTGCTGTATTCTTAACGTCTTTTATATTTGCTTTGATTGCGCGTTTTGCCATGAGAAGGTTCCTCCTATGTATCTATTGCCAATGGTATTTGGATTCAGATCTTGAAATCTAAGTTTGTAGGGAATTTTTCAATGTTGCTAACAATCGCTGTGCTGTCGCACGTTGGCTAGTGGTTAAAGAAGCCTGCTCTAAAAAAGTACCGATATTTTTTATCCACTGGTTTACTCTGAAATTGCTACGCTCGGAAACTGGCTTTTCAGTTTCCGCTTTTAGTTGTGCCATAACTTCTCGAATATAATCTAATTCGTCCGACTGAGCGAGGGTAGTAGATAGGAATGTTGTGAATTCTTCCAGGGAAAAATTTACCGCTGTGCTATATTGAATTATGTTGCCAATGGCAACCTTATGTTCACCACCTTCTACACCTTGGATATCGATTTTGGCATCGCCAGACCTTTTTCTACTTGAAGAAACATTTGGGGGAGCATTTTCAATAATGTCCTGGCCGGCAATGGTTAGTTTTGCTTGCTTAATATCTCGAAGTTTGATCACGTTTTGGGATTTATCTTTAGGCATCATTTTTCTCTCTCTTTGTGCATTAGAGTTTTGCTGCGGAAGGGTTGAGCTTTTCATCACCTCTACCACTGTCACAGCCCCCCAAAACGCCACCTGCTTCGGCATCGGAGCCGGCGCCTCGACCATCTGATCCAAATTCGCAAACTTCAATGCGCCCAACAGGTACAGAACCAACCCCTGATAATACTCCGCCCAGTCATCGGGCTTGAACAGACAGTGGCGAGCCTGCCGTCGCAAAGCGACGAGCATGGCAAAGGGCCTCTCTAGGGCTGGATGTGGGGGGTGAGGCGTGGTGGTCGGGTTGAGCGAACATGTGACTTGATGCAGATATTCATAGAAAGAGCAGATGATTTCTGCGGGTAGCTGGTGTTGGTGCAGAATTTCGGGGATGAGTTTGGTTACGACTTCTGTTTCCAAACGCAACAGGTCGTGTAAAACATGATCGCGGCGGGCTTCGGCAAAATCAATGAGGTGTACGTCGCGAGCGGCTGGGTCAACGATAATATTTTCTAGATTCAGATCCCCATGAATACAAGCCACTTTAGCCTGGCGAATTTCCTGGAGAATATCCTGCCAGTGAGTTAATGGATTTAGCCAGTTTTGCCCATCAGGACCGAGAATTGTTTCATCGGTGAGGTCAAAATTCTGGCCTAGTGCACGTTGGACTTCAGCGTGAAGCCACACAGCACGAGTTTGAATGACTCTCCCCTCCACCGGCTCGATAATCTGATTAATGTCGTAATTGTCCATTGTCCCGGCTAAATTTTGCAGTCGCAGACAATAGGACACTGGAAAACCGTTGGATACTGTAGGCCGGTTCAGCGTGATTGATTGGTGGGTCAAGTCCACTTTGGTTACCACGAAACCGCTGAGGCGGACATAATCACCCACTTGAAGGGGTCGGGTCGGCAAATTGTCGGGGCTGATGGTATAGATGGACGCACCGGATGGGGGTGAGGCCGGTTCGACTAATAAATTGACCGGTAGCACTTGATCGTAGCTGGCTTGGAGGTGAAAAGCAGGGTCGGCTTGGCTGAACTGGACACCCGGTTCGATCACCTTGAGCAACCGACCCAAGGCAAATTGGATGTCCTCAATACTGGCACGGCGGCAAAAGCTGTACATGCTCTCGATGTCAAACACGCCGCTGCCAAGCAAGAGATAGCGCAGACCACCCCAACCACTTTCGGCAAAAACCGGTTCGCCTCTCACTTCGGTAATATGGGGCATTTGGTCGCAAATACAGCTACGATAGGCTCGCCATTCCTTTTCGATCAAACTGCATGAAGCCAGTTTTATCACTGCCCGTAATTCAGCCACGTGAGGATCATGTTGAGGCTGTACCAGGAAGATACGGCTACCGCTAAAGCCGCCGCCAAATTCTCTGAGAATGACGACGCGCCAATAATCGGCAAACATTTTCTTCAAAATAATGTCGGCGCCGGGGGGTAGCGGAAGGTTTCTGGGATTGTTAATTTGAGGTTCACTTTTTTTTATAGAAGGCGCAGGAGAGGCTGAGGTATGATGAGATTCGGCAGAGGGAGAGGCGGAGGGCATGAGATCAGGACTTAACTCATAATAGGGCTGGTGCAGTTCAAATTGAGCCCGGTTAAGCTTCTGAGCAAGGGTCAGCAGGTTGTCTAGCAGTACTTTGGCCTCAGCGTACTCAAGCAGCCGGTCAATTATAGCGGTTTTACCGGTGTTTCGCGCCAGTTCGTCGTAAACTGGCCGGAAGTGAGGCACATCGTAACACAGCCGGCGCAGTTCCTCGTCGTTAAAGCCTTGGATAAGCAAAGCACGAATGTTTGAGAGATGATAATGTTTGATCATAGGTATCTGAGTTAATCGTCCACTATTCTCTTTTTAATCTGCTAGACCTACTCTTTACCGTTCAGCGGTGTTTATTTCCTTCTCCTGAGTCAACGTCAACATCAGATTATTACCAAACACTTCTTCCCTCTTCTGCTCCATTATTTTCTCTAAATCTCCGCGCCGCACCCGCCAACCTCGCCCTATCTTAAATGCTGGTAATAATCCTTGATGACACCACCGCCACACGGTTGTCCGACTCACCTTCAGATAGTCCGCTACTTCTTGTACAGTCAGGGTTTCATCGGTAACCACTTGGGCATCCCCTTTGTTTCATAATCAAACATTAGCCGTTACATTTCGCCGTAAAATAATCTAAACAAACTCTAACAAGTTTAAGTCGTCTTGACAATCACTTTTCTGCCAACTTTCTGCCAAAATAGTTAGAGGTGGTCCATGATGCCCTCAATAGCCCCTTTAAGCTCCCGATAATATTGCCGCTCGCTTAGCGACAGGATTTCAGCAACCTTTTTAGGTGATTGCTTTTCCCGATAGGTTAAAAAAAGAATGTCGTAACGGATTCGCCACTTGCTATAGCCCGGCTGACCTGGACGAGGCTTTAACCGATCAATCGCCCGGTGCAACATTTGCTGCAAACCGTGACCATCTATCTTTACCTGCCGTACTTCAGTCAAAACCTGGATCAACTGGCATCGGTCCAGATAAGCCGTATCATTTAAAAAGCGCAAGGCATTTCGTATTGCCTTTTCCATTTTTGTCTGCTGCTCAGTCAAACGAAGGTGCGTAAGCTGCTTTAACTCTTCTTGTAGCCCGAGTTCCAGCATAACCTCGGCACAGAGGGGAGGGAACAGGGAGTGGCTCTGGGTCAGGTCAGACGATTTATCTTCTCCCTGCCAGACTTGAGATTGAGAAGGAAGCAAATAATTAACCGGACATCGCCCTAGGCGATGAGGAGGTACTGCGGCTTTCTCTCCGGCTGCCTGTTGTTCAAGACGATGTACAGCCGCCTCTAACGTTTTCAGCCGGAGTTGCTGCTCCAAAACGAGTTTAATTAAGTCTGTTCTGGAAAGCTGGTCCAAATTGTGAGAAAGACTCTCCTCAACATCTTGAGGCATAATAGATACTCGTTTTGGATGAAAAGGTACTATTTGCTGTCAAGCGACAGCTAGCCGTTGATAAGGCAATACATACATCAGGACAATAATCCTGGTACTTAGTGAAAAGTATAACACAAAAAATAAGCCAAAATCCTTTCAGTTTCATGCCAATATTATTCGTTCGGCAATCATTTAGCCTCAGCTAAAAACTTTCATCGAATTCAATTTCAAATGCCTGGTCAAGCTGCATAATTCGCAGTACCTGTCTCAAGTGAACACTTGGATTGCGCAGGATAATAGCAATATTTCGTCCTGCCAGTTGTTGGTACATTCGATGTAGGAACTCCAACCCTCGCGAATTGAAATCCTGGCTCGTAGTCAAATCAACAACCAGTTTGCCGACTTCACTCCGCTCCAGAATCTTCAAAATGGCGGGAATTTCAGTCTCCGTCACTTGGTAAAAAACCTCTTGATCAGCAGCGCCCAAGAATTCCAGCAGCCAAATTCTGTTCGCGTCTCGTGTCAGCCTCGTCACCAGCCGCCCCATGACTACAAATACTCTTAAGATAGCGATCATAAAAATAGTGAAGAGTTTTACAGGCCATTGGCCCCAGCTATTACTCTCGACCCTTCCACATTTGCCTTTTCAAGCTCTTGCTCTAGCATTTTTTCTAAATCCCATTGGCGAACTCGCCACCCTCGCCCTGCCTTGAACGCTACAAGTTTTCCTTCATTACACCACCGCCACACTGTACTTCGGCTGACTTTTAAGTAATCCGCGACCTCTTGAACAGTAAAGACTTCCCTCATAAATAGCTATCCCCTTTTGACGTTAAGAATTTGGGTAGGGGTTTCACTCCATGAGAATGACTGGCGAATTTGGCAAAAAGAAGGCATAATGGAAGACAAGTTCCGGTTTAGAGGTAAGGGCTTATGCTTATCTGTATAAACCTATACCACCTTATGCAACAACATCATATCAAATAAACCCTCCTCATCACAGATACAAAAGCCATGCAGAAGTTATGCAGTTCTCGTGAGGGTAGTTGTGAGCTTAGGAATATTCGGCCAAAAATTGCGAGAATTGAGAAAAAGCAGTGGGCTAACCCAGGCCAGCCTGGCTCGACAGTTGCCTACGACTGCCGAGATGATTTCTATTTGGGAACGGGCCTACCAACACCGAGGGCGACGATGGGTGCCAGATCGCTCGTCGGCCTTGCGCCTGGTCGAGATCTTTGCTGATCAACTCACCCCCCAAGAGGCCCAGCAATGGCTTTCACTCCTGGGCTATAAACTCGGTCAGGCCGAACTGCAACGATTTTTTCCCGGCGAGGACATTCCGACTTCCTCCTCGGCCAGTCCTTCAGCCAACTCTCAAGCGATCCTTAAACGACTGGCTGCGCTGCCGGATCAACGGCTCTTCGGTGTAAGCGTGGCTCAACAACAACTTCGCTTGTTTCTCGAACAAACCGATGCCCCCTGGTTGATTTCGATTGATGGGATTGGAGGAATCGGCAAAACTAGCCTGGCGGCGGCTATAGCCCGAGAGATTATGCCAACAAACCGGTTTGAGGATATGGCCTGGATCAGCGCCAAGCAAGAAGAGTTTTTGCCCCAGATCGGACTAGAACCAACTTCCCGCTCCGCTTTGGATACCGATACGTTAGCCAATTCCCTGCTGGGACAGCTCGATCCCAACCTCTCCCTGGCTCGTTCGACGGAGGAGAAGAAGCTCCTCCTGACTCATTTGCTCAAAGAACGGCCGTATCTCATTGTGGTAGATAACCTTGAAACGGCGGCCGACTATCAGACCCTCCTCCCTTTTCTCCGTCAACTGGCTAACCCCACTAAATTCCTCCTGACCAGCCGCCACAGCTTACACGCCTATTCTGAGGCCTTTTGTCTTACCCTAAAGGAACTCAATCAAGTAGATGCATTAGCCTTGCTCCAATACGAAGCGGAAATCCGAGGTGTTACGGCTCTGACCAGTGCGTCCGAGACTCAGCGGGGTGACATTTACGGGGTCGTTGGCGGCAACCCTCTAGCCCTGAAATTGGTCGTGGGGCAGCTATATGTTTTGCCCTTATCCCAGGTATTGGAAAGTCTTAAGCAAGCCCGGAGCAAAACTGTTGATGACCTCTATACCTATATCTATTGGCAAGCTTGGCATACTCTGGACAAGACCAGCCAAGAGGTCCTGTTGGTCATGCCGTTAGCCCAAGGGGGGACATTTGAGCAGCTCATTACTGTGAGCGAAATTGAAATAAGTGAGCTCAACCAGGCCTTGGCGCATCTGGTAAAACTTTCGCTGGTTGAAGTCAGCGGTGATCTTGAGCAACGCCGTTATCGTATCCACCGTCTGACCGAGACCTTTCTGATGAATGAAGTGGTGAAATGGCGTCTCCACTCCTAGCCGGCAGCCCGGCCTACACCGACTTTTTTCACCGCCGTATCCTCCTTAATACTCAGTATTGGTGCGGTTACGTGGAGGACAAGGCAGCAGACACAACTGCTCTGGAGGCTGAGCGAGAGCGTATTGTCAAGGCGATTGCCTTCGCCCTCGATCTCGCAGAAGCCTGGTCACTTGTTTATAGACTGATTATTAATTTCTCACCTCTTATGGAACGCCGGGGTCATTGGGAAATCTGGAACCAACTCCTGGCTCGGGCTATTGTCGTAGCCCAAATCCAGAAAGATGGGGCCAGCCAAACTACTTTGACCGCGCTACTGGCTCGATTGTTGTTCCAACAGAGCCGCTTCAAGGAGTCAGTGTACTACTACCGGCAGACGATCCAACTGGCCCGGCCTGCTGGTGATAAATTCAATGAAGGTCGGGCCTGCACCAACTTAGGATTTTACTATATCGAGAAGGGACAATGGCGCCGGGCAGAAGTGCTCTGCTGCCACGCCCTGGCTCTATTTGAACAACTCGACAATCATTATGGGTGCGCTCATACGGATAATCACCTGGGGATCTTATACACACGACAACACCGCTGGGAATTGGCCCAACAGTATCTGGAACGAGCTTGTGCTCTCTGGCAGTCTATGCCTGACGATCACGGTTTAATGCGAGGCTTTATTAATCTGGGCTGGCTCTATAATGAAATGGAATCCCCTGATAAAGCTCTACCTTATTTCCAAGATGCTTTACACCTCGCCATGTTGACTGGAGAAGAAGCTGAAATCGCACGTATCTATGCCAACATAGGGATTGCCTACAGACTAAAAGGTGAACCCGCTCAGGCGGAAGCTTATGCCTGGCAAGCAGAAGCGATTTTCCAGCGCTTCGCCCATTCGCTGGGGCTAGCACAAGTGTATGATAACCTGGGGTTAGCCTGTTTAGACCAGGCAAAGTGGCAAGAAGCGGAGATGCACTTGGAAAGTGCTCTACAGATCTGGCGTAATCTGGGCAGCAAATGGGGTGAAATTAGATCTCTCACTTATCTCATTGAGTACGAGCTGGCTCGAGGTGATTCCTTACGAGCAACGATTCGATTGGCAGAGGTTGAACGTCTCATCAGTAGTTATGGTCAGGCTAGTCACAACTCTGATTGGCCTCCATTGCTGGCTAAATATCACCGGCTGATGAAGCGGGCCGGGCAGACCTCCGAAGTTTTAGAGACCCCGGAGGTCTGAAAACTGCTGCAACTAGCAACCGCCGCCAGAAGGACTACCGCTATTACAGGCATGTGCCGGTGCTGTCACCGACAGCCCCAACGAGTCAGCGACGACACCCGACACACCCGCCACTGCGAGCAGCAAGGCAATGCCAGTAATGACCGCAATCAGTCGTTTCTTTAGCATCTCAGATGAACCTCCTTTCCACAGGGTTAGGAGGGCCATTGAGACGAGGATATCCCCGGTTGAACAGCCGCGGGCGCGGTCACTCAACCTACTCGCGAGTTATCTGTGGCCCAATTTTAGTCAGAGATACTCGGCCAAAGTATCCTGCCGATGTACCTACAACATATCAGAAAACAAAGTTGGAGTCCTTTAGCCAATCTCAGGCGATTCTCAGGACTCGTTTAAATTGGCTTTTTGTGCTGAAAAATAGGGGAAAACCGACTCAGGGAGTGAGGGTAAAATAGAGCCGTGTCAGAACAGAAAGATGAGCTAAAACTCGTTCGTTCGTGGACAGCCTATCCTCCCACATATCGGGCGAGGGAGATGGATATGCTTGCCGGCTGGATCGCGGCCGGTGAGAGTGGTGCGGTAGTAGGGTTGCCTGGCAGTGGTCGCTCAAATTTACTCGGCTTTTTGTGCCACCAGCCTGAGGCTATTCGTGCGTATCTTCCTATTCAAACCGGATCGTTAGCCTTGATCCCCGTTGATATTAACAATTTACCGGCTAACAATCTGGCGACCCTTTATCGGGTCATTATTCGTTCTTTCTACTGGGTTCGCGATCAGTTTAATGAGCCTTTGCAACAAAAGATAAGTGACGTATACCAGGAAACACGCTTTGAGCGGGATCCATTCGTCACTCAAAGTTCGCTGCAAGAGCTGCTATTTCTCTGCCGAGGCCACCATGTCCGCGTCGTCCTTGTCCTGAACCGGTTTGATAGTTTCTGCAAGATAGCCACTCCACACATGGTCAACACTTTGCGGGGCTTGCGGGATGATTTCAAAGATACCCTCAGTTACATTGCCGGGATGACCCAGGAAGTAGCTTACCTACCAGATCGAACTGTGCTTGGGGAAATGTACGAACTCCTGGATAACTATGTGTGTTGGGTGGGGGCCATGAATGAAGCGGATGGGCGCAATCTTATTGCCAGGGCTACTCACGCCGCACCAACAACGCCGCCTGATACTGATGTAGCGACCATGTTGAGCCTGACCGGAGGATTTCCCTCGTTATTGCGAGCCGCCTGTCATTGGTGGCTCATTACCCAAGATAAACCCGATTACTTGGAGTGGACCGAAGTCTTATTAGCCGAGCGCAGCGTTCAACACCGCCTGGGCCAAATATGGCATGGTCTGACCCAAGAGGAACAGTATGTGCTGTCTGAACTACAGAAGCTACAAGCTACAGAAGCAAGGGCTAAAAATGGGGGAACGCTTCAAAGTAAACCGAAGGACTTTGATAAGAAATATCGAGATTTCACTCAAGAGCATCAGGGGATTTTAACTCGTCTCAAAGTAAAGGGGGCTTGCACTCAAACAGAAACTCGCTGGCAAATTGCTGATCTGTTGGCTGCTTATGTGGCTAAAGTTGAGGGACGAGGTCGAGGCCGAATTTGGCTGGATGAAAAAACGAGTGAGGTTTATCAAGGCCCCACCCTCTTAACTGATTTAACCGCGCTGGAAAAGTCCGTTTTAGCCTTTCTGATCAAACATCCCCGTATGCCCCACACCAAAACAGATTTAATCATTAACACCTGGCCCGATGAGCTACGGCAGCAAGGGGTTGCCGATAGCAGTCTTTACCAAGTTATCTTGACCCTCCGTAAGGCGATTGAACCTAATCCAAGCGAGCCTTCTTACCTCATTACCTGGCGAGGGAAGCCAGAAGGGGGCTATCAATTCTTTCCGGAAGGTAGACCAAGGTAATTTTGGTAGGTTCCCATACTCTCTGTATTAGAGCTTAGACAGAGGTCTACCCATAAGACGTGCTAGACAAAAATGCACGTATCTGATTTAGATAGTGGTAAAGTTTTGACTGATGAGCAGTATTTTTTCGGAGAGAATTGGCAAACTATCAGTCGATATGTAACCATTATCAGCAATTTTTAATACGTTGTGCAAATCGGGTGTTAGAGAAAAAGTTTGAGGATCAGTCGTCTTCATATTGAATAACCTGCTTTTTTATGCTACACTGCTATCATAACTCGAAACGAGATCAAAAGCTTTGGCCAAACGACACCGTGACCTACTAGCTCGGCTGGAACCCGTTGGACTCAATCGCTATCAGATTACCGAGACTGACATACAAACGGTTGAGAAGTACCTGAGCATTATTCAGAAGAAGCTCACTGTTGAAACAACCTGGCAGGAGTTGGTCTATTATGGCGGGCCGTATGGCACCAGCATCCTGATTCACGAGATTGTCGAGATCAGGTTGCTTAAGGCTAAGGGGCTTGAGCCCCTGCGGCAGCGAACAGAAGCTTTGCAAAGTATGTTGGCTCAAAATATCGAGGCGCACATCATCGCGACCTATGAAGAACACCTGTACTTACAGGAAGCGGTGAGCCGGTTTTTGCGTCAGAAGTTTGAAGTAGCTACCTTGATAAAAGCCAACCGGCCTGATGAGGTTGATTTGCAACTGTTTTTGGAAAGTGACGTGGGCGTCTACTTGCTGGAAGAAGAGCAGGTAGACGAAGCGCGACAAGTATTAGCCAGATTGAAGGGAGAACAAGAGGTATGAGATTACGACAATTACAACGCCAGAACGAAGAGGGACAATGGTTTGATGACGCTTACGCTTTCGAGGATAACTCGGGCCAGGTCATCTTTCGTTACAATCTGACCTGGGGTCGGGTTGGGGCCAGGTGTAATGGTCAAATTCGCGAGGCTGGAATCTCCCTTGAAGACATCGAAACCGTCATCCCACCTGGTGAGGGGCTGCGTTGGCTGCCTATCGAGGTAATTGCCGATGAAGCGGTCGAAGTGTTTTTAACCAACTTAGATGAGCGCTGTGGGATTCCCAAACCACGTTCAATTGCTCAAGCCCTGGTGACGCAACCCAATTTTTGATTACGTTGCCCCATCACATCTCCCCCTTGTAGATCGATGACCAGCCAAAAAGTTGCACAGCCGGTGAGTGTTGGAGTGCTTAAGTTTCTTTTCTTAAGACCCGCTTTGTCCCGTAAGTTCTGAGCCAGCGCTCACTTTCCATCTGTGCTTCAAGTGGTACGTGGGGTGAGTCGGCCCGTTGTGTATGCATTGTATCGAGCAGTTCTTCATCGCTAATATCATGTGGTGACAAGCCCAGGAATAAGCGAAAACCCTCCAGATCCAGCGCGTAGATGAGTGTTTCCCGCAATGCCAGTCTTTCCAAATGCTCCTCACGGCTTTTTTCTGGTGGGTAGGGTTGTTCAGGATTTTCACAGCCACCAATCATCACCTGATAGCCTGTTTCCACTTCTTCATACCCATATTGCGCCCGAACAACCTTACCTACTCGATGCTGCTGAACAATAATGCTTTTCTCCCAAAACTGCTGGGCTTGAGCTATGGCAATATCTTCTCGATAATAAATGACACGAGAAAAGAGACGATACCAACCATTAAAAAGCTGTTCAATGTCGAGTTAAGGATCTAACCGCAATTCCCGCGCCAGTTGAGTAGGAGAGGCAAACTTCTTACTGTGGCGATACTTTTTGCCAAAAGACATCTCCCATATCTTATAGTCATAAGGTTCATATTTAAGGTCGATCATTGCCCGATAAGTCACACGGTTTGGTTCCATTGTGGCAGGCTCAATCCAATAGTCAGCAAGTTTCTCCCGTCTCTGGACGATCAGATCAGCCACTGGTACTCGCTTCCATGGGTTCGGTTCAACTACCTCATCACTTTCCTGTTCAATCTTTTCAAGCTCTTGCTCAACCCAGGAGAGTGCCTCTTGGAGATTTACAAAGTAGGAACTCCAACGCTTAAACCTGTCAGGACGTTCAATACAGCCTCGCCAGAAAAAGTTATCCTCTGTCACTACCGCACTTCCCCGGTTCGGGGGGCGGTCACATATCCAATTCAATTTGTCCGGCTCTTGTTCCCACTTAAAGGGTCGAACGGAAAAATCAATCTCGTTACCCTCGCTCATTCGTGCTCCTTTGAGGAGAAAGCTGTAGACTTGACCCATAATTCTTGACCTGTGTTTTTCATCCTCATCGGCCATTTGGCGAAGTGTTGGCTCATTAGCTTCAAGGATTTGCAAAAGTTGTGCACTCTCCTCAGGAGTCAACCAAAAACATTCCTTAATGACTGGTTTTGGTTTGGATTCTTTCTCCTCAGTAGGGGGTTGGCTTTCACCTTTTTTGCGGGATTGTTTTTTCTTCGGAGTGTCAGAAAGAATCAAGTGTATACCCTGTTGAGGAATCGGTATTCCTTTTTCTTTCCAAGCATCATTGATGTATATATATTCAAGAAGTTGTAAGGCATAGCCCGCTGACATAACTTCTACCTTTTGCGCCTCATTATGCCAGACCACAACGCCTCGTTTTTGCCACTTGTCTTTATCCACCGGCTTTACCCAGGTTAAACAATCCTCGGGTATAGATCTAGCGCTACTATATGATGTTGAATTGACATATACTCCCCAAGATTGTTGGGCATAATCAGTGAGCATATATTCAATTGCCTTTCGTTTTACGTTAAACTTATTAGGCTTTATAAATGTCCAACGAATTGGAGACTATATCAAGGGTCGCAGTATTTCGCAGGTTGCGCTGCATTGCTCGGGGGGCGACTGATTAGCCGTGATTTTGACAAAGCGAGACAGCGTTCGCGAACATATTAATACTTTGAGTAATTGAGTAGATGCAACATTGTCGCTTTATAAATTCCATGAGATGGAGCAACCAGAGTCTGAAAGAATCTTTGAGGGATAATGTCAAATAGATTACCGACTGAGCCTAGGTTGCTCATTGTTTTGCATCCAAGAGGTTGAGTTTGATTCTGTTCCATGATAAGACTAAATTGGGGTTTAGACAAGAGGCTGAAGTAACGCTCTTTATATGGCCATCTATATAACGCCTCCGATAGACTCTCAGAAGGTAAAGTTTACTATCCATGTGATAGATACAGGCTATACAGCCATAGACCTCGGTGGTACGAGTAACTCAGAATAGTCATTTCTTCTTGGTTGTTAGTGATAAGAGTAAGCACATGATTCTTGTTGATAACCATATTAGCACAGATGAGTGATTGTCAGCCGGAAGTTCATGTGATACAATGAAAAAGACCCCTTCCGGTTTGGCGACCAGGGGTCTTTGCGCAATTCTTTGACCAGGTTCTTGTTACCCAGCCCATTTTTGTTGTGCTTATATCCTAGCATAAGCCTGCCGCCTGGTCAACAGAGGCGGCTTTTTGTTTTAGCAAAATTAAACAGGTGTAGGCCAACGACGCCTAGCGCCGTACTACGGAGAGAACCTCTTGACCAACTTGCCAGCATACCTCGACAAGCTCAAACCCAACGTCATCGTGCATGGGCCGCTTTTCCCGGAGCCGGTTCAGGTTATTACGACCATTCCTCTGGGCGGGTCTGTCAAGTTGATCGGCACCGGCCTGAACAGCAACCAAACCTACCAACCTATCCTCTCTATCGAACAATTAGCCACGCTGGAACTTACTCCCAAAACTGAACCTTTTGATGGCGATGCCAGCCGCTTCCGGCTTGGCATCGAGGCCATGCGGTTAGGTCTCGCTTACGAGTACGATCCTTTCTTTACTCTATCCATCGCTCGTATTGATCCTCTCCCTCATCAACTTGAAGCAGTCTACAACTACTTTCTCAAGCAACCCCGTATTCGCTTCCTGCTGGCCGACGATCCCGGCGCAGGCAAGACCATTATGATTGGTCTGCTCATCAAAGAACTAAAGATTCGCGGGCTGCTT
The DNA here is from genome assembly GCA_015075405.1 of Anaerolineales bacterium. Lineage (GTDB taxonomy): Bacteria > Chloroflexota > Anaerolineae > 4572-78 > J111 > DSQQ01. Next base: position 159,386 of record JABTUK010000001.1, on the reverse strand, counting down.
AAACGCATCCTCATCATCTCCCCGGCCAATCTGACCTTCCAATGGCAACGTGAACTCAAGGACAAGTTCCGGGAAGATTTCGAGGTTATCCGGGGCGAGACATTGCGGGCTACCTATGGCTCTAACCCCTGGCAAGAACGCAGCCAAGTCATCACCTCGATCTCATGGGTCTCCGTCATCGAGGATGCCAAAGAAAGCCTGCTCCGCAGCCGCTGGGATTTGATCGCCATTGATGAAGCCCACAAGTTAAGCGCATATAGCCCCAAAAACAAAACCTTGGCCTATCAATTGGGCGAACAATTAGCGGAGCGGACAGACCATTTTGTGATGGCAACGGCCACCCCCCACAAAGGCGATCCCGACAATTTCTGCCTATTTCTACAATTGCTGGATAAGGATGTCTACGGCGATGTCAAGAGCTTGGAAGAGGCCATGCGCCGCAATGAGGCTCCTTTTTACTTGCGCCGGGTCAAAGAGGCTTTAGTCACATTTCCCGACCCCGAACTGGGCAAACCCAAAGCCCTTTTTACCAGGCGCCATGTTCAAACGATTGACTTTCAAATTGACGACGACGAGTGGGATTTTTATGACGCCTTGACTCGCTACGTGGAGGCACAATCCATCAAAGCCGCAGCCGACGAATCGGCTCAGGGACGCGCTCTAGGCTTCACGATGGCGATGCTCCAACGCCGCTTTGCCTCCAGCCTTTACGCTGCCCGCCGCAGCCTGGAACGGATGAAAGCCAAGCGGGAGAAAATTCTGGCCGATCCAGAGGGTTATCGCCAGCAGCAAATCCTCAAAAAAGTCCCAGAGGATTTTGATGAATTGCCGGACGAAGAACAGGAGCAAATCCTGGACTCTTTGGAAGAAGTTGTGGCCTCGGTGGACCCTACAACTCTGAAGGAAGAGATTGTCCAATTGGACCGGCTGATCAAGCAGGCCAAAGCTTTGGAGGCGCGAGAAGTTGAGTCGAAGTTGATCCGGCTGAAGGAAGTAATGACCACCCAGGGCCTCTTTGCCGACCCCAAGATGAAATTGCTGCTCTTCACTGAACACCGAGACACCCTGGATTACCTGGCTGGCGATGGTCGAGGCGACCGGCCTTTAGGCAAACTGTGGGAGTGGGGGCTAAAGGTCACGCAGATTCACGGCGGCATGAAGATTGGCGACCGGGATACACCCGGCACGCGCATTTACGCCGAGCGGGAGTTTCGGGAGGATTGCCAGGTGTTGGTGGCCACCGAGGCTGCCGGGGAAGGGATCAACCTACAATTTTGTTGGCTAATGATCAACTACGACATCCCCTGGAATCCAGTCCGGCTGGAACAACGTATGGGCCGAATTCATCGCTACGGCCAGGAAAAAGATTGCCTGATTTTCAACTTTGTCGCCACCAACACTCGAGAAGGCCGGGTGATGCAAAAGTTATTTGAGCGCATTCAGCAGATTGAGGCCGATCTCGACCCGAAGCGTACCGGCAAAGTGTTCAATGTCTTGGGTGATGTCTTCCCGGCCAACCAATTGGAACGAATGATCCGCGATATGTATGCGCATAATTTGACCGAGGAAGTCATCAAGGGTCGCATTATTGAGCAAGTAGATACAGAGCGTTTCCAGCGTATTACCCATTCTGCCCTGGAAGGGTTAGCCAAGCGGGAATTGAATCTGTCGGCCATCATTGGCAAATCTGCCGAGGCTAAAGAAAAACGGCTCGTGCCGGAAGTGATTGAGGATTTCTTTATCCAGGCCGCACCTCTGGTGGGAGTGTACCCCAAAGAGATCAAAAAAGACCAACACATTTACCGGACAGGCCGCATCCCGCGTCCACTATACATTTTGGGTGAACGGTTGGAGTCTCGCTTTGGGAAGTTAGGTAAGGAATACAAGCAGATCATTTTTGACAAACATTTGCTGACGGACGATCCGACGTTGGAATGGGTTACGCCTGGCCACGCTCTATTTGAAGCTGTCCGGGCTGAGGTATTGGTGCAGGTACAGACCGATTTACGGCGGGGAGCCATCTTTTATGACTTACATCGTAGTGCGCCGGCCTGCCTGGATGTTTTTGCGGCGGCCATTAAGGATGGACGGGGTCATACTTTGGAGCAGCGCCTTTTCGTTATTGAAACGGACCTGGATGGGATGATGACGCTGCGCCAACCCACTTTATTTTTGGATGTGACTCCTGCTTCCCTAGATAGCAAGCCGCCGGAAAATCCAGAAACCAGCGGAGCCTGGAACAATCGAGATCAAATAGAACAATTTTTGATCGAGCAAGCCCTGACACCGCTTTTGGCCGAAATGGCCGCCCGCCGGGCTAATGAGATTGACACCATTGCCCGTCACACCGAGATTAGTCTGAACGCCATCATTGACCGGCAACAACTCCAATTTGCCGATCTGTTCCAACAAAAAGAAAGTGGCTCAATGGAGCCAGGCCTGGAAGGGCGCTTAAAACAAGCTGAGGATCGTTTAGACGAACTAAATGGGCGGCTGGAACAACGCCGTAAAGAGCTACAGCAAGAGCGCCACTGCACCATTGATAAGGTTGAACACTTAGGTCGGGCCTGGGTGTTGCCCCATCCAGAACGCACTTCGCCAGGTGTGGCCCCGATGGTCCGCGATGAGGAGATCGAGCACATTGCCGTTAAAGAAGTCATCGCTTATGAAGAAGCTCGTGGCTGGCGCGTGGAAAGCGTGGAACAAGAAAACCGAGGATTTGACCTCATTTCCCGCCGACCTCACCTCGAGGATCCTGAAACAGCCATTGAGGTGCGTTTCATCGAGGTCAAAGGTCGGGCCGGGGTAGGCGAGGTAGCTTTGACCGCCAATGAGTACAAAACAGCTCAACGCCTGAAGCATGACTTTTGGCTCTACGTGGTTTACAACTGCGCCTTCACCCCAGAAGTCTATCCTATTAATGACCCCGCCCGGCTAGGTTGGCAGCCAGTAGTCAAGGTAGAGCATTATCAAGTGGGGGCAGAGGAAATTCTGAGGGCGAAATGATTAGTGAAAGCTAAAAATTTGTTTCAGAGTGTAAATTAGGTATTCAAATTTTCTAGAAAGCACCTCGATACGATGATGAAAGACGAACAAGTCGATGGTATGATGCTCAACTTTCTGCCTGTAACCCTTTCAAGTAATGAGGTTTCGGGATTCAAACTACCCTACTCGGGCAAAGAGCAACTGCGAAATCTTCAAGATCGCTATAGAAATGAGTTTCTGCTCAAACGAGCAGGGAAGCAGATAAATGCTGTTTCTCTCTCAGCCAACGCAAAAATCTCAGAGGGTGAAGCCTGTACATTTTCAAGTAGCAACGATTGGGGTCTCTTCAGCAGATTGATAGAAGAAGGAGTACGTCGATACCTTCGCCAGAACTATCCTAATCTAAGGGTGCGAGAATATGGAGCAATCTTAATAGAGACTGAGGGTGAGAAAAATGACATAGTTCGAGAAGCTCTCAAAAAAGAACTATCTGCCCTGGGAAAGATAGGCTTTATTCATATTTATCGTAAATATCGTCTGGGTGGGTCGTATGTAAGACGCACCCTTCAAGACGAGCCACAGCACGGACTTCTCATTAAGATTAGTACCAGTTGGCATATCAATGCCAGTATTGCTGAACTGATTTCAAAAGGCGTCGATGTGAAGGGGTGTTATATTGTACCCCTGAAAGAAGCTCTGAAAGACCATGAATATGGTTATCAAACTGTGGGATGCGTCAGTAGTACCAATGGTGATCAGATTCGTCTCGTTGATTTCCGAAACCAGGAAATTGTAGATGCTCGTGAATATACAATCGAAGCTTCTTTAGATAATGTTACTCGATGTATCAATGCGTTGCTTGGTGCATCACAGGGGCGCAAGGCGATGGCTCTTATCCGAGCCGAGGTTGGAAAATTGTTGAATGCTGAAGGTCAGTTGCAACGCATTGATCAAATTGCTACGGCCATGAGCAAGGCTCCTATCTTTTGTGCAGATGATTTAACTGCTACGGTCTCCGAGCAAGTCCTCAGCGTAAATTCGCAAAGTCTTTGCAAAACTCTAGCTTTAGACCCGCCCAAATTTATGCTCTTTTACGGGCGGAATCCTATTTCCTGGCCGGTTACAACAGCCCTATCTTCACAGGGGCCACTTGATCGAGATAATTTCAAAAAGACAACGCCTCACATTTTGGTTATCACTCCCAAACAATACCAGGGCCGCGTTGAACAATTTTTGAGAACTTGGCGAGATGGCGGGCTTAAAGCGCCATATAATAAAGGGTTTGTTGAGCAATATAAGCTCCGTGGCTGTGACTTTCACGTTATAAGTTTTAATATAACCACCGCCGGACTGGCCGAAGACTATCGACAAGCCTGCCGGCAGGCGCTTCAAGAAAGTCGAGAAATGGTTCGCCGTTATGATCTGGCTTTTGTGGTTGTAGAGGAACATCATCGACTTCTTGGCTATAACGACCCTTATCTGATTAGCAAAGCCGCTTTAATGAATGATGGCATCCCTGTGCAGGTTATCGAGTTTGAAACAATTGCTTTGCCTGTTGAGAATCAGCGTTTCATCTTGAACAATTTGTCTTTGGCCTGTTATGCAAAATTGGGAGGTACCCCCTGGCTACTGGCCGCTTCTAAAGGAGGCGGAATTACCCACGAGTTAGTTATTGGGCTAGGTAATAGCGTCGTAGCTGATGGTCGGCTAGGAGAGAAAGAGCGGTATGTTGGTATCACTACCCTATTCAATTATGATGGGATGTACCTGGTATCAAATGTATCACAAGAAAGTGCCTATGAGGATTATTCTGACGCCTTGCATGCTGTGTTGCAGTCGAGTGTTAATTATGTCAGTATCCAGCAAGGTTGGCAGCGTAATGATCAGGTACGTCTAATTTTCCACACATCCAAACCATTAAAAAATCTGGAAATTGAAACAGTGAAGCGGTTCATGAGGGAAAACTTGCCCCAATATCAAGCGGACTTTGCGTTCCTGAAGATTGGGCAAGATCATAGATGGACTATATATGACCCAAAATCGAAAGGGTTCACCAACTTGAAAGGACAGGTACGAGGTGAACAAGTCCCAAAACGCGGAACCACCATAATCCTTGATAACCAGCGGGCATTGTTGTCTATGACAGGGCCTGAAGAATTAAAGTTGCCTGAACAGGGTTGTCCGGCTCCTGTTCAATTAAGTTTGAATGGCGCTTCTGAGTTTCAAGACCTTGAGTACCTATCTGAACAGGTTTTTAACTTTAGCTATATGTCTTGGAGAACGTTTAATCTGTTGTCTAAACCGATTACCATTGAATATGGTGAAGCTATAGCCAATCTCTTAGGGCGATTGCGACGAGTTAAGAATTGGAACTCGGAGGTTCTCCAAACTACTGAACTTAAATCAAGTCTATGGTTTCTGTAACAGACCACATCAATCGAAGTATATACGAATCTTTAGAACTGCTAAAGCATTCAATCAAGAAACTGAACCACCCGGCTAATCTTGATGGTCTGTTATGTGTCCATTTTGACTTTAATTCCCAGTTGGAACGCGAGTTTGGGTGGAAAGTTTATTGCGAACCAAGCCACTGGTTGCAGGAAAATGAAAATAATCTGCATCATGCTCCAAGTTTAGCTATCCTTGGCTACTTGCTATCTGAAAAAGTTGATAGATCAGGAAACCCGGATCATGACACAGAAAATATATTTAAGATTAATTTAAACCGATTGCAACAAAGGCAAAATGTATTTTCTCTGCCCAACTCTTGGGTCTTACAACCGGAAATAGTTATGGGCGTAACTTTAGGGATCAAAGCTGTTGCTGATACTTCCTTAATAAACTGGCTGTTTGACTTACTTAAACAAGGGTTCAACCGCTCCGATACGCCCCTTTTGTTGAAGCTTATCTATGGCTACGCCTCGGCTGTGCTAGGCAATTCTCTTTTTCATAATCTTGATGTTGAACCGTCGAAATGTTCTATATCAGAGTTAGCCTTGGCGGTGTGGTTGGTTAAACGAAACTTCCTGGAAATAACCCATCAAGATGCGAAACTATGGCTGGATGAGGCTCAGGCCATGCTTATTGACTGTCTGCTCACGAGTTCCCCCTATGAAGCGGCAGATTACAAGGCTGCCCTTATCTGGGAAGTCGCTGCCAGTTACATTGAGGGCCGGAGTCGCCATGCAACACCGGATTTAGTTGTAACATTGCTTCAAAACTTTCCGGCTGCAATGGAGCGGTGGAAGAGCAAGTGGATCATTGAAGATGAATATGATGTTCAATCTTTGCTATGGTTAATATTGTGCTCCTATTTTAGCGATTTGCGCTATGAGGAGTATTTACCCAAGCTAGGTCGGAGTGGTCATCGGTATGACATTGCGATACCTCAGCTTAACTCGATTATTGAAGCAAAGTTTGTCAGAGAAAAGAAAGATTTCCAAAAAATTGTTGAAGAGGTGGGAAAAGACTCGGCTCAATTACAGCCACAAAGCGCCTTCACTAACCTCATTGTTTTTGTCTATGATAAAGGTTGTTCTATTGAGCAACACGCCTGGGCCTGCCAAGCGCTAGAAAGTATCGCATTGGTGACACGAGCAATAATTGTTTGTGCGCCCTCAATGTGTCGTTAACTTTCACAACAAAAAGCTGCAAATCATTTTGGAGCCTGAAAAAGTGGGGCATTTTCCTGACAACATTCTTACGGCAATGAAAGAGACAATCATCAATGTCTTCTGGAAAAGACAAGATGTCAGAGCCTTATTTCAACGCTGCGATGTTCCGGCCTCGTTGATTAATGCCCAAGATTGGAATGTGTATAAATACCATATTGTCTCTCCGATTTTGGATTCGTTAAATACATCACCCGATGGCCTTGGGCCTCTCCGCCGTATCCTGCAAGAAACGCTAAATTACACCGATGGTACTCATTTACTCTGGATGAGTGATGGGCAAAAGCGGAAGAGAGAGGCTGAACGTTGCCTTGAACACCTGCGCTTGTTAGTTAAGGATCATGATGCAGCTAAGAGGACACAGGAAGAAGAGCGGCAAGTAAGGATAAGAAAATTGCAAGAGGTCCAACGCGGGGCAGCTTTCCAGGCTAAACTTGAAGAGATCAAGAATCAGTTTTTGGCATATCACCAAAGTTTAGATACTCAGGGGCGAGGGTATGGGTTAGAACAGATTCTCTACGACCTTTTCAATCTTTTTGAATTGAGTCCTCGTGGCCCATTCAGGCGAATTGGCGAGCAAATTGATGGAGCCTTTATCCATGAGGGTGACCATTTTTTGTTAGAAGCTAAATGGCAAAAAGCGCCAGTAGATTTAGCAGACCTACGTGATTTGGATGGTGCAGTAGGTTCTAGCCTTGACAATACGCTTGGTCTTTTTCTCTCTCTTAATGGATTTAGTGAACAAGCCCTCCAAGCTTATGCTCAAGGAAACCGCCCGAAGATTATTTGTATGGATGGGATGGACTTAATGGCTATATTTGAAGCGTGGATAGACCTATCTGATCTAATTCAGAGGAAGAGAGATATTGCTGTTCATAAGAGGATTATTTTTGCTTCTGTATCCCGAATTTTGCAGGGAAGTATCTGATTATTCACAAGTAAAGTTGCCTACCGAGATGTGACCCCGGAGCTATAAATGACTCTTTACCCTAAACGTCTCATCGAAGTTGACCTGCCCATCAAAAAAATCTCTACCCATGCCCGGCGCGAAAAATCCATCCGGCATGTGTCAAGCGACAATTAGACGACTCTGTTGGGCATTATTATGTTAAATAGTAACTGGCTTAAGTTTGGCAAAAGGTGAACGATAAACCGGAGATTTATCCTCACCAGCCCACCACCAGTAAACCGTCCGGGTCAGATTCATAGCCGCCGCTGTGGCTAAATGTTGTAAATGGGTTTTGGCTAACCCGAGAAAGTGAGACCGCCGCAAGCCAAAGGCACGAACCCCTTGAGAGATTGTACCTTCAATCCCGGCCCGTTTTTTGTACTTGGTCTTGAATTCACCTGTTTCTTGTCGAGCGCGAGCGGCTTGGAGTGCTTCATACTCAGGCTGAGGGCGGAAGCTAACCACGCGGACGCCCGTTTGGACTTGGTACAATCAAGGCGGTAGGGGCAGGCTCGGCAATCAGGAGGAGCAAAGCGGGCCTGAATATAGAGATGACCATATTTCTCGCGCCGGAACTGCCAACTTTGGCTGAGTTTACCTTGCGGACAGGTGACGACTTGAGCTTGCCAATCAATCACGAAGCAACTGATATCGCAGCCCTGACCGAGCAGGGCTTGCCAACTTCGCCCCCCCGGCTGAACCAATCAAGTCAATGTCGTGCTCGGTCTGGCCTTTGAGGAGGTGATCCACAGAAACATACCCTCGGTCAACCAGATGCTCGTCGGGACGTAAATCCTTTGCAATCAGGGCCTGGTGGATGGTTTCAGTCATCTCAACATCAGCGGTCGTGGCCGGTGTGGTTTCAAGATGGTGATGAGATTGGGTGCTCGACGATGGCACAGGTCTCAGTCAAATGAACACTATAGCCATCCCAGTGAGTCTCCCGTTTGGTGCGATGGCGAGCATCAAGATCGTCCGGTGAGACAATCAGCAATTTGTGGGGTGGTAAGTTCTTTTGATCGCGCCACTTTAGTTGACCGTCAACGACATAATACTGCTGAATCCAAACCTGGCGCATCACCTCAACGGCTGGAATTTCGCGCAGCCAATCCGGGGCATCTTCACTATAAATAGCGTACAGGAGGTGAGAGCCATCTTGGCCGATTTGTTGCAGTAGGGCATCTCGTTCACTTTGTTCGGTCGGCAGCCGGCACATCTCGATCCGTCGGCTATACCGGTCAAACCAATCGGGCTGGATCTGCTTTAACAACCACGTCAGCCACTCGGGCCAGGTCATCCAACACCCGGCGTAAAGTCTCACCAACACATTCCAGCCGGTTCAGATGACGCACCGCCGCTACGACGTGGGTCGAATCAGTTCGCTGCTGATGTTTGCCTTTCAACAAGTTGTGGGCTTTCAAGCGAGCCAATATCTGATCGAACAACAACGCTTCCTGCCCCCTGCCAGTAACCGATCCCGAAAGGGACCCAGGATCGAGTAGTGAAAGCCCGGATCAGTCAGGGCCAGGCCCAGGACATACTTCCAATCAATCCGGCTGCGGACGGCTTCAGCCGCTTGGCGGTCGGTCAGGTCTTCCATAAATTGCATAATCGTGACCATACCTGGCGCAAGGGGGACTCACCTGTTTGGCCCCCGCCAATCGAATAGTGAGGCAAAGTCGGCATCATTGAACAAGGGACCCAATTTCTCCCGTATGGTCAGATAGATGTTGCCCTTGGGAAAGGCAGCTTGGGCCACCCGAATGGTCTCTTCAGGAATTTCAAAGGTATGAGGCTGATACAATGACATTTTTGGCTCCTTCGATTTTTATGGCTCAATCATCAACTCTCATTATCTCTTTCGTGCCAAATTTGTCATCTCAGAGTTGCCTACCATTACTTAACATAATAATGCCCAACAGAGTCTTAGACGTACACACGCTGGGTAATTATAGTTGTCGCCAGGCAGTTGGAGCGTCAACTTGCCGAAAAGGAGGTCGAACTAGAGAAGATATCTGTTCGATTGGATAAGTCACACCAGGCAGTAACTCAGCTAAAAGATTGGTTACATGTTCTCCCTACCATGCTTACTGCTTTAATAGACGTCGAGAGCCTCACTTTAGAAATTTCTCCTTCTGTTGAAAATTTAAGTGGACTGATAAGTAAGCCGGAAATAAATGTTGACGATATATACTGGAAACGGGTTAAAACTGGACTTTTTTGACGTGATCAATAATATCCTCAAGTAGTCTGAAGGCTATGTATCGGCCAATGATAGGGAGCGGAAAGTGATCACGATAGAATTTAGTCCAGCCGACATCGAAGCTTTGGAATACGAACGGTATCATCATCCTCACCCCAAAGTTCAAAAGAAAATGGAAGCGGTGTACTTGAAAAGTCAGGATGTTAAACCCGGCCAAATTTGTCGGCTCTGCCGTATCTGCAAAACGACCCTGACAACCTATTTGATCAGTACCAAGCTGGTGGCTTAGAACGGCTCAAAGAACTGGAGTATCAGGGTCAACCCAGTGAATTGAACCAACACAGCACTACCCTGGAAGCCTACTTTAAGGAACACCCACCCCGCAGCACCGCCGAAGCCCAAGCTGCAATTGAAAACTGACCGGTCTCAAACGCAATCCGACCCAGGTTCAAGCCTTTATGAAGCGTTTAGGACTAAAATGCCGCAAAGTGGGCTTTGTGCCCCGGGCGAGCGACGGATCGGACAAACAGGCCGAGCAGGAAAGCTTCCGGGTCAATCTGTTGGAACCGCGCCTACAGCAAGCCCAGGCTGGACAACGAGTGGTTTTGTTTATGGATGCCGCCCACTTTGTCTACGGCGTCTTCTTGGGCCTGGTTTGGTGTTTTGTCCGCTTGTTTATGCCCTCGCCCGCAGGTCGCAAGCGGTTCAATGTCTTGGGAGCCATTAACGCTGTGACCAAAGAAGTCTTGACCGTGACTAATGAAACCTATATCAATGCCGAAAGCGTCTGTTTGTTGCTGTCCGACATTGCCCAACGCTATGGACCCATTCCGATCACCCTGGTCTTGGACAATGCCCGTTATCAAAAGTGTGCTTTGGTTTTGGATCACGCCGCCTCCTTGAAGATCGAATTGTTGTTTTTACCCGCCTATTCGCCTCAGTTGAACTTGATCGAACGCTTGTGGCGTTTTGTGCGTAAAGAGTGTTTGTACTCCAAGTATTATGCCGATTTCGCCACTTTCAAACAGGCCATTGCCACTTGTATTGAAACCGCCCACACTGAGCATCGAGAAGAACTGGACACCCTGTTGGCCTGGAACTTTCAGTCTTTCAAAAAAGTCCAATTCTTACCCGTTTAGAGTATAAGTAGCGAACTGGTTAATCTATCAAACTGGGTCGTAAAAGTTGAGTCAGATTTAGAAAACCATCGAGCTATTATGGAAGGGGAAATTCTCCAGACAAAAGCTGACCTAGGCGAAGCCGAGGCGGGTAGAATACCTAATGAAAATGCTTATAAGGTTAAAGATCATCTTAACGGACAGGTAGAAGTTTTATGCGATCTGATAGACTCCGTTGATCGTGAATGGCAACCCATTATTGAACGGATAATGGGAGGGCGCCGATTCACTCTTATTACGACTGAGACCAATTACAATGTTTGTCTAAAAACCTTCAGATCGCTTTCCAATGAAATTACCGATGGCGTTCACCTAGCCCGCCCGAAAGATGCTTTGCCGTATGGTGAGGCAGCCGCTGGCAGTCTGGCCGAAAAGGTTATTGCCAGAAATAGAATTGGGCAAGGTTTATTGAACCGGCACTTGAATAGTTTACAAGCTTATGAGAGTGATGATAAAGCAGTGGAGGCTAGTGTATCGGTTGCCACGCGTACGGGTATCATTGTCAGAGGTGGAACTATTCAACGCCTCACCCCGTTACCTCGTAACAAGCTGGTTTTTGACCGAGTAGCACGCGAAGAGCAACGCAAAGAATTAGAAGCTAAGTTAAAACAGCTCCTCACCCGTAGAAATATTTTAGATCAGAAGTTATCCGGTCTTGACCCTTTACAAAAGAAAATCAGCCAGCAAATCAACGCGACTAAACTGATTAATCCTGATTTAGCCCAGCAGGAAGCACAATTTCAAACTGATCTCGCAGCCTTGGCGCCGCAAATTAAAGTGATTAAAGAGGCTGCAAATTTCATTCTCCTTGAGGAAGAGAAACGTAAAGCAGATACTAACTTTCAATCAATCACCAAAAAGTGTAACGAATTGGAGATGGCAATCACTCGATCACAAGACGCCATGAAAGGATTGGAGCAAAATTGTGAAGAAGATGGACGTATTCTTCAGAGTCTTGAAAACCAACTTATCAGTTTCAACGATATCGAGTGGCAGCCCATTTATCAAGAGGTTAGAATTTCATCAAGTACAACCGGGCAGGATTTCGCCAGGTTCCTTGAGACAGAAAAATTCAGATGGGACAATGAAGTTGTAAGTGCCAAGAGTAAATTGGAGGGACAAGTAAGAGATTATATTGCTAAGTCCTCTCCTACACTCAGTTGGCGTCCTTTTCAAGAGCAGCTTCAGGCCTGTTTGGAGGAGCGCCAGCGTCTGCAAGAACTCGAACTGAAAAAACTGATTGAGAGCCAACAACAACTTCGGGCTGAAGCAGAGAGAATTCTAAAAACAACCTTTTTTGATGCTTTATTACGAGCGCATGGGGAGATCGAGAAAGGTATCAGAAGGTTAAACAAGGCCATTCAAAAAGTGAAGCTTGGCCGCCGAAGTTATCGCTTTACTATGGAGCTAATCAAAACTACAGAAGTTAAGAATGTGTGGGAGCTGGTTCAAAGTTACAACAAATTGAAACCTGAACAACTCGGGATGGATTTTACTAATCAGATATTTGACACCCAACGAGAGTTAATTGACAGACTCCTGGAATTATTTGTGCCGCCGGAAGAAAAATTAGCGGTTGAACAGTCGCAAATCCGACGAACTCTCCTGACACCCGTAAAATACTTTGAGTTTGATATAGAGGCCACTGAAGATGGTCAAAAATGGTTCTTACTAAGTAGGCAGTATGGTAAAGGGTCAGGAGGTGAACACCAAAACCCTCTTTACATTTTATTAGCCGGTGCCATGCTGCAATTTTATGAGGATCATCCTGACCGACCACGCTTCGTTATTATTGACGAAGCTTTCGGCAAAGCGCCATTCTCAGCAGTAAATGGACTGGAAATGTTGCTCAATGAGGGATTACAACCCATCGTTAGTACTGTATTAAACCAACCACAAGTCGAAGAAGTGATTGGCTATACCGTCCACATCTCGCGTCCCTCTACTGATATGGGAAAAAACAAGAAGACAGTCCACGTGGTAACTAATCCAAAAGCGAAATTGTTTGCTAAATGAATGAGTATGATTATATCGTTCAGCACGGAGAGTTAGAGTTTTGGCCGGATGAACTATGGCAAATTTTACAAACTTTAGTCCGGCAGACTCATCAGGTTAACCGTGCTCGACAACCTCAAATCCGTATTACAAAGAAAAATTGTCCTAAATACACTTCTCCAAGCAATGATAGGGCCGAATTTCATCAGGCCTTACAGCTTTTAGAGCAGGTGGGTGTAATTCAAATTGATTGGTTGCCCAATGCCAGTCAGTTTGTGGAAAAAATTCGCCTGATTAATGAGGGACAAGAAATCCTGAATGAGCTAATAAACACCTACTTCCCATTTATACCAAAAGAAGAAAGGAAAACGTTATCAGCTCAGGATTGGGACAAGTTAATTCAGACGGTCAACAAATATGGAACACTCGGTCTCCGAACTGCCTCCCATATAACCTTTGGTAACTCACATCGACTAGATAATATCAGATTACCAAACGATCTGGGTATTTGGGAGTATCAGGATGTAACAGTTGAGGGAGCTAATATTATCCGGGCTGCTGGTAGAATGTCTCTGGTTACACCCTATGGAGCCTTCAATGACCGGTGGGATATTTCAGGACATCCTGGCCACTATTTATGGCCATGGGATATACAAAACTTAACAGTTCAAGCCATTGGGCAATGTTTGATTTTGATTGAGAATCCTTACCCTATGTGGGAGTTAATGGCTCGGTGGAAAAATCAGGACATAACCCTGGTGTGCTTACACGGATTTGCTACTATTTCCAGAAGTTCTATCTTAGCCACGTTCTTAGATCACATATATCAAGCCTTTCCTAACTTAGAGACTTGGATTTGGTGTGATCTAGATCCTAATGGATTGATTATTGCTAATTATGCTTATGATCTGGTGAATCAATTGGGAGGGCGACCTAAATTTTGGTTGATGGATGAGGCAGTTCTTGAACAATTAGAAGAGATTATTCTGGCTGATACTAAACTACAAATTTTAGAAGAGGAGAAGAAAGATTACCAAATTCTCCGAGATTTCCACTTTAATTCGAGCTTACAGCCTTTAGCTAACGCTCTCTTAAATCGCCGGCAGAAAGGCGAACAAGAGGGATTGGTCGTTACCCTTTAAGCAGGGCAAATAATCTTGCCACAGAAAAAAACTACCTGTCGTAATTAATGACTTGTTTTATATCGGAGATGGTTTGGTCGCTCACGTTCAAGTTATCGATTTCAATATCCACATCAATGATGCCTACCGATCCGATCCAGCCCATCGAGTTGGAAGTCAACATCTCCACTGATAACACTATTTTAGGCGTAGTTCCACCAGGCTTACCTCACCCAGAAGGACACTGATCAACACTGGCAACTCATCCACGGAAAAACGGTGCATCATCACCCCTAACCAATTCCGCCGGACGCAGAATTTGAGCTTCAGCCAGCGTCTCCCATCTGGCTCCATCCGCTCCTGGGTGCAGAAAATCGGACCTGGGGCATCTAATTTTACAAGGACTGCCAATAGCAGTAACATGGGCGATAGTACCACCAACCCGGCGGCGCTGCCAGCTATATCAACGAGACGCATTAGCGGCATAACGTTTCTCCTGCACTTACCCCTTATCTCACCAAATCTACTTTTTCAGCTACACATCCGCTAAGGCCGAAGGATGAATATTGGCCTGATAGCCATTAGCCAGGGTCCGCACAATTGAACCCGGAGTCAAAACGTGAACCAGCAGGCCGCCAGGGCGAGGAAGAGGTTCGCCATACCCTTCGGGCTGCCAGGGCCGTTGCCTCGTCCAGAAAGAATAGTTCGGTGTAATAGCCCGGAACCATCAAAGCTCGCCGCCGATTCATGAATTGAAGCTGGCAGATAATCCAGCGTTTGCCCTGATACGGGCGGATAATCTGCCCTGCTCGTTGTGCAAGCAGCCGCGATTGCCCATCAGGGTGCCTCGCGCTGGGCTGGCTATAATTTCTCCGAAGGGAGTCGCCCGGTTTTGTCGTGGCATCGAACGGTTCCTGGACTAATAATTTCGTCAGCCAAGCCCATTATGGCCGTAGTCACTCATTTCAGCAAAAATGGATTGTAAAACACATCACCCATAGAAGGGAAACTGCAATGATTAGTGAGTTAATCGAACCGTCTTGGGGCGTCTATCTTAACTCAGGCCGGTATACCAACAGACCAATCCCGACTACTTGTTCGGCCTGGACCAGGCCAGTGGATAAACTGATTTGGCACAAACGCGGGGTGGTCGTCTGGGACAATGAGGCACAGCAAGCGGAGGTTTTGTCCGCAAGGCATGCCCTTGAATTGCTTGAATATTCGCAGACGACTGAGACCTGGCAGGTTGAAGGGCTTCCCATTATGGTCCAAGCTACTCGTCTGGTCATTGACAGCGAACCGAAAAGGAAGCGGTCGCGCAAAAACGAAGAGGCTCCTAAACCCCAAGAGGACTCTAAACCGCAGACTGTCATCGTGGAGCGTTTTCGACTAAAACCAGATGCCAGCGAGCGGTTTTTGGCCTTGCTTCAGGCGAACGAGGCGACGTTACGCCAAATGGCCGCCAGGCAGGAAGAAGAAGAGGCTGAAGTTTTGGCTGACGTCTACGATTTTATCCTTCGACAAGGGCGGCTCAAGCGGGCTGAAAAGATAGATTTGTCGGAGCGAGCTGTTACCTGGGTCAAGGATGAGAACGACTTAATCTGGAGGTGTGATTGTTCGCCCTATCGAGGCAGCGTCAGGTCTGGCTACGAGGATTTCTTATGGCAAGCCTGTATCGAACAGCCTGATAAATTCCGCGATTGCTTTCCGTTCAATGAATTTGAGCCAGCCTTAATCTGGGTAGAGAAAAGGCTGATCGAAGTGCAGAATGAGCCTATTTCCGATCTAGCGGTTGATCAAGAGGAAAAATGGCCGGAAATGAGTGTGGAGGAACTTATCGCGACCAAAGGCGCCGAACTTGCGCCCTACTGGATTGATCCGGCGGCATTGGAACCTAAACGGATTACCTACCGAGTGGTGATCGAACTCGATCACGTACCTGACAGCTTCAAAACAATGAATTTGTCTTTTGGTAAGGAAATTCGGTATGATGAAAAATTTCCCGAACCCAGAGAGTTAGCGCGGGCGCTGGACCTCGATCCCTATCAGGTGGATATTAAACCTATCGTTGAGGATCACGGCAATTACGATATTTTTTCGGTGGCCACCTATTACCGAGAGGATGTGGCGCTGGCTCAAGCGCAGCAGCTTTGGGACAAGAGTTCAACCCTCCGGCAATTCAAAGCCGGTAAAGTTATTCGGGCGCAGTACGGCATTGAGGAAGTAGAAACCGGGTATCGCACAATGCTGGGAGGATGTGAAAACCGTGACCGGCCCTTTCCCAAGCCGGTCAGCCGGGCTGAACACATGGCAAAACTGGCTCTGCGCGAAACGCTGGCCTATGCGTTGGATGTAGAGGGTTTTCGCCTGTATTTAGGAATTCCGTCAAAATATCTGAGTGATGAAGATTTATTAGTGACGCTGCACAAGACCCGGGCTAAGTCTAACTACATCTCGCCAGAAACCCAAGTGGAAAGTAAACAGTGGCTGAAGACCCATGATCGCTCCATCTGACAAATGTCGTTTGAATACTGTCCTTCAAGTGTACGGGAAATTAGCATCAGGAATAAAATGCCTTCTTTTTGGGGTACGAAAAATTTCGTAATTCAGCACGAGAAGCATCCACCCGGAGTGATCATTTGAAGATGATAACTATCATCGGTAAAAGTTACCAATTTTCTCTTGAGCAAGCCTGATTCTTCTCAACAAGGCATCTAGTCGTCCCAAGTCATAAGCTAATAGGCGCGCTAACTCGCGGCCGGCCTCGACCAGAAAACGGTGGCGCATCTCAGGCAGACGAGTCGCGGCAGCCTGGGTTAGGTTGAGACTAACAACTCATCAGTCGGAACTCGCATTGCATTCAATACCAGGCGCAGATAGGTTAGGTCATCTGTAAATGCCCGTAGTTCAGCTTCATCATATACCGCCAGCGAGTCTAAATTGAGGGGGGCTGGGGCGGCAACCCTTGAATAATCTTCCCATTCCGTAAATAACCAACCATCAAGAATACTCAACTCGATGGAGGCCAGGCGATTTTCGCGCTGATCCAACACCAGTTCAGGTTCCAAAACATCAGCCAAAATCAACTGGCGTACCACCAGCGGGTCATCCTGCACAATCACATCGTAAATCAGGCCGAAGAGATTGAACGTGCCGTTCGCCCGCACTTTCATCAATTCGCCGAAATGGGGCACTTCCTGGAAGAGTAGCTTGCACCTGGCGGTAAAGTTATTTCTCACGGGCTTTGCAATGCCGTTGACGCCGGTCCTCACCTTTCTGCTCCTGTTTTTCCACAGCGATCGTCTGAGCCAGTATTCGAGCCAGGATTGGGCCAATGACCTGCCAGGCTTCATCGCGGGTATTGAATTTCGGTTTTACCGCTTGCACAACGATTATTCTGGGACACTCCCTCTTTTTTCCTTTTGCCATGTTTGCCAGTCTCCTCAAAGTTTAATCAATAGAATCCGTCTCGTCGTCTAATCCAACTATCTTGAAACTGCCTTCATCAGCCGACGGTGAAATAAGTGGTGGTAGAGCAGGGTAGCCGGTTGGTGAAGGCAATTGACCCTGCTCGGTCTTGGCCGTCCTTAAGATTTCCCTAATAAGCTCTACTGTGGCTCTCACTTTGGCGGCTTCATGCTGGGCGGTGGCAGAGGCATTGCGCGCCGATGCTTCCAATCCTTCGGTAATTAAGTGCTGCGCCCATCGCGCTCCCATAGCGAAGGAAAGGGAGATGAGTGCAGTCAGGGCAATGGCCGATAGCCCGATCGCCAGCATAGTCCCACCAACGTAGAACAGCCCGGCGATGACACTGATGAGCAACAAAACGAGGATGATAGTTTGCTTCATTGTTGAGACCTCCATTGGACATTCCATTCCAGCAAATTAGACCTACTCCACTGCTCGAAAACGCCAGATTCAGGCGCTTTTAGTCGGAATGGAATGGAATACGCTCGACACCATGTTCTTTGGCCCACGTTCTGATCCGTTCGGCGAAGTTCTTGATACGAGTAGCCTTGCCACCGCCGACGCTCAATTCCTTTTACAGCCGGTTGATCCCCATTGGCTCAAACAGGGCCAGGGCCACTTGCTCAGGCTCGACTGGATCTGGGTCGCGACTGGGTTTTGAACCTAGGATCACTTCTTGCAAATCGGGTAATTCAAGCAGCGTTACCTCGGCGCGAGGCAATGGGTCAATGTGATGAGCTTCCAGTTTGGCTACCGTTAGCCTGGATAACCCATTAAAATCCCGCAGCAGGAAATCTCCATATCCTTGCAGGGTTTCAGCCCCACTATCAGGAATTCCAAGCGCATTGGCGGCAGCATCAGCGGCGTCAACCTTGCCGCACAAACGAGTCGTGACATTGCGTTTGAGGTCGGGAGAGCCGAGCATCTGAATTTGTGGGTATTGGGTCACCAGAATTAAATGCAATCCAAATTCACCTCCGGTTGAAGTTACGCGGGCCAGGTAATGAATAGACGCTTTGCTATCATCAACCAAAGCCTTTAGCTCATCTACCACCACAAACACGTGGGGTGTCGTTTGGCGGCGTTCCGCTCGCCGCGTAACCTCTTGGGCCAGCCAGCAGAGGACTCGTTCTGCCTCTGTTAAATCGGTGATAACGGGATGAGCCAGGTGAGCCACCCGAGTGAAATCGTTCCACTTGTAGCCGCGCTTAGCCACATCTACAATTAACACCTTGGAGTCAGTCGGAGAAGTGTTATGAACGATATTCCAGACGGTTAGCCGGGCTGTATTTGTCTTACCGCTGCGCGTTGCGCCGGTGATCAGGACATGAGCGGTGGTCGGGTCGGTAAAGTTAATCCGCTTGGGGTCGTCCTGAAGGCCGAGGCCAAGCGTGGCAATTGGACCACGTCGAATGTAGTGCCGAAGTTCCAATTGTTCAATTGTTACTTTCTGCCAAAATTTCGGCGGCTTGGGTATCTCGATAATGACACCTTGACCATCCCAGCCAATCCGGACTTTATGCTTGTCGCTTAAACCTGCCCACATCGTTAGTTCTCGCTGCAACTGAAGAATTGGCTTTAAGTAATGCGGATTGACGCCCGATAACCGTAGGAGCAACACCCGAGCAGCGTTGTACCCAACCGGCCGGTAATGGCTGTGAGGTACGATTTTCAACTCTTGGGCCAAGCCGTGCATAACGCGATGGCTGGCGGTGTAACAAAACGTTTTTAGTTCGCCCATGTTGGCGCCATCCCATACCATAGAGATTTACTGATAATCTCGAAGATATTCCAGAATACGATTGAGGCCATTCCGAATGCTCCCATCAACTCGACAACAGCAGCGGCAGTATCTCCTATCTTCAGCCACCAGCCGGTAATGGTTTGATTCACTACCCACCACTGGAAGAGCAGTCCGGTTAAAGCCAGCAGCGGAATGGTAAAAAGACAGAGTTCCTTGTCCTTCTGAACCTGAACATTAATTGCTAGGAGCACCGTTACTCTTGTAGTGCTTAGCATTGTGGCCCTACGTTTGCGTAGTTTCATCCTGCCACACCCTTACCATCAAGCAGCGCTTCCAGTTGCGGACCTCCCTGCAAGATAAGCGGAACCACTTCCTTCTTCACTTCCAACCCGGTTCGGGCTGATCTTTCAACCCACCTGCCGATTTCCGCACCGGAAATGGTCGAAATATCATGACCGTTCCGATGCATTTCTATTAAAATTGTCGCCGCTTTACGCTTGGTATCTTCTCCTGTTTCCACCATCCATTGCTTCTTCTTCCGAAGTTCGGCCAGTTCGACTTGGAGAGCTTCCTTCCTGGTTGCAAGTTCGGCCAGAGACTGTTCCAACTTATGTTTCCGTGCCTTCAGCTCGGCTTCCAGCCGTTCTTGTTCGGCGACCATGGCTACGGATACTTTTTCCTGTTCTACTGCCAGTCGTTCAAGTTCTGTTTGGCGTTCTTGCCGCTCCCGTTCAGTTTCCTGCCGCATCGCCTCTGCTTCCGTTTTCAAGTCGGCAATGGATTTGAGGACGTTAGCCCGTTTGAGTTCGGCTCTAATCATCGCCATTAACAATTCGAATGCCAGCACCAGGCTGACCGGAGCTAATGCTTTCACGGCCCCAGCAATGACCACTCCAGGAATACCTAACCCGCTCACATCGAGGACATTCCCGACAGTGGCCAGGCCGGCGTAAGTGGCGGTGAGCATCCAGGGATACAGGGTGGACTCGCCTCTTAAGTTGGCTCTCAACACGGCCAGGGAGAAAACAACCATTGCAAAATCGAGGAGGAGAGGCCATAGCCAAGTCAATCCAGGATCTATGCCGTGGATGATGGCGAGGTGTTTCAACGAGGTGTAAGAAAGGGTAAAGGCCCCAATGGCTAACAAAGCTACCAGAACGGCGGCCAGGGTAGAAATTAATTTAACGGTATCTGTTCTCCCCTGAGTGACAACAGTCTTTGCGATCGCCACGCTAACCTCCTTATCAGAAAAAAAACAACCGGCCTGCTCATCATCGCTGGCAGGCCGGTTGTTGCATCTTCAATAAACTCCCGTAAAGACCGAAAACCGAGGGATACAAATAAAGTATCCTCGCTTCTGGCTTTACAGGTTGCAGAATTTTGCAGGTTTGCGCTAATCCATCGCTATGTGTATAGTTATGGATTAGCTTATCGCTTGGCCCGTACCTGGCGATGAGTCAGGGCTGTGTCGGTGCTACCAACACCGGCATAGCCCGCTCTGCACTTAATTATTCACTTTTGTCCTCGAACGAGAGGTTTTAGTTATCCTGTTCCTCTTTTTCCTCACGCTCGGTTAAGTTTATTTCAACTTTTCCCTCTAGCCACAAATCCAGGAGATAACGGACAATTTCAGAAATGGGCTGACCTAGTTCAGCGGCTCTGACTCGGACAGCCCGGTGTTTTTCCTCGGTTAATCTAACCATTAATTTACGTTCCCGCGGCATCTAGTTGGCCTCGTACAGTGGCGGTACTATTTGTATAACACGTTGTCTAGTTATCACGTAGTACGCCTATTATATAAAAGAGATTATAGTGATTTAAATTGTAAGGTTGTCATAGTACCAGGGTCTAAAGTCCAAGCGGAAGTTGTGCAAACCACAGCAGGTTTCCATGACCTGGTCGCGGAAATTCTCTTTCCAGTTTCTGATTTTGTCTTTCACCATCCGATAGCGTTTCACGCCGCCAATGGCATGCTCCACCCGGATTCTAATCTGGGCAATTAGTTGGTTATCCCGTTTATCTTCCGGGGCAAGTTCTTGACCGCGCGGTTTCTTTTGAGGCTGGAGCATGACCACCCCGACCAGGCTAAAACCTTGAAAGCCGCTATCTTGAACCAGGACACTGCCGGCGGGTAAAGTGTAAGCGGCTTCATCGGCGGCCTTTTTGTCGTGCTTTTTGCCTTCCACGGTTCGGCTCAACAGCAGCACCCGCCCGGAGGGATGAACCAGGAGAATATTTTTGACCGTGTGTTGTTTTTTCTTACCACTGTAATAATCCCGTTGGGTCGTGGGATCGGTCGGCCGCCCAATCGGCCGTTCGGTGCCGTCGTGAAAGTAAAGCCCGGCCTCGGCTTCCGTCAAATTGAGGCTGATCGCCGTGCGGGCGGGCAGGACCAGCAAGGCGGCCAAAGCTTGGTTAAGGAGCCGGTGCAAACAATGGATCCAGCGGTTGGCGTCCGGTTGATGCAGCCCGAACAGGGTGGCGTGCGCTTCCTGCAACGAATTTTGTTTCAAATAGACCAAAATGAACAGCAGTTTGTCTTCTATCGTCGGTAACACCGAGTTTTTGTAAGGACGGTAGCGCCGTTTCTGGCGCACTTTGCCATCCAACCGATAAACGGCCACATGCTGGTTAAATTCAATTTCAAAATAAGGCAACAACGCTTGAAATTCTGGCACAGTAAAGGCAGTCATCGCCAGAAACTTGCGGGGATTTTTCGATAACTTTTGGTAACGAAGCATAGATGTGAGTCTCCTTGTCTCTTAAGTTTAACAAGGAGACATCATTACCCCGCAAAATCTTACCGTCAATTTAAATCACTATAATCTCTAAAAGATAGCTGGGTTTGTCAAGAAGTGAATTGGGTAAACAGGATTGCTCAAAGTGCGGTAACGGCAGCAAAACGTTGGGCATGAGCTTCGATCTCGGAGATGATTTGGTCGTTCACCTTCAGATCGCCGGTTTCGACGTCAACATCAATGACGCCCACTTGCCCAATCCGGCCCATTGAACGAGAAGAGAGCACCACCGGTACACGCCAGTAGACCCCATCTTCACGCAGCACCAAATCGGGTGTATCGCCATGCAGCAAATCTGCAATCTCATTACCGACAAAGACGCCGACCCGGCGGCGGGCCGTTTCTGGCGTGATCTCGATATTGGCAGTCAGCTCTATCTCGATATTGAGCGGCCCACTCTGAGGGGGCGTGATTGTCTCTAAGGTTACGGCCATGTTCTCTACCTCTCTACGAATCTAAGTTCCTTCGATAGCATATAGGATCTCCACCGGGCTGTCAATTAGAAAGTTTACGGCTTCCTTGGTCGTTTGTCTCTAGATTCTTGTGCATCACTTCTCTTATGAGATGTTCTATCGGAACAAAACGGTACAATTCTGTTGGTATCTATCGAAATGCAAGTTTTGGCGGGGGATATGTGTCTCTATCCGCATTTTATACTTTACGCTTAACCACCCAATTTGAAGCTTTCAGCTCCCAGTACTCATCCCCTTGTCGCACGATGTTACCAAGGTTTTGATAGATTGGCTCTGAGTCTACATTCCATACCCGGAGGGGCGGACATAACATAAGATAGGTTCCGCTGGGTGTAACCTATTCCCCGCCGGTCAGCCACCTGGGTGGTTCTGAGCGGGGCCTAACATAAGATTGGTTCCGTTGGACAGCTTCCGCCTCACTCCGGGCCAGGTTTGCCGCCGCTGAAGCAGAACTTAACATAGAATTGGGTCCGGTTATCAAAAGTCTCCTTTTGGCAGTAGAATGAAATCGCCATACCCCACCCCACCGCCAGAAAGGAGACTGACGTGATCATACCCCAATCTTTTGCCCCGGTCAATTGGCTGCGCCAGGCGGTGGGCGCGGCCCGGCAGGTGAGCGCCCCGCCGCCAGCCTGGCCGGTTGAGCCGCCTGTACCCCTTCCGGTCCTGTTGGTGCGCCCGAACCTGGCTCAACTGGCCCAAGTGGGGGCGGCGTTGCCCCGGTTTGTGGCCGATTGTGCCGTGGCCCGCAAGTACCTGGAGTTGCTGGGTCCGCTCGATTGGGCCAACTTTCCGGAACGGGACCCGCACCGACCCTGGCCAGGTCCAACCCCGGCTCCCCGCGCGCCCTTTGTGGCCGCTTTCCTGGTCAAACTGCACGAGGGCAAAAGCTATATGTCCCACCTGCGCGATTACCTGGTCGAGCACCCCGCCCTGGTCTGGGTCCTGGGTTTTCCGCTCGAACCATCTGAGCGCTTCGCCTGGGGCTTCGATGTCGAAGCCAGCTTGCCGACGGCCCGTCACTTCGGTCGGGTCTTACGGACCTTGCCCAACGAGGCCTTGCAATTCCTGCTCGACAGCACCGTTTCCCTGCTGCGTCAGGAATTACCCCCCGACGTTCGCTTTGGCCAAGCTATTTCCCTGGATACCAAGCATATTTTGGCCTGGGTGAAGGAGAATAATCCCAAAGCCTACGTTCTGGAAGGCGACCGGCTCGACAAAACCCGCCAGCCCAAAGGCGACCGGGACTGTAAACTCGGCTGCAAAAAGAAGCGCAATGTCTCCTCCGAGGAAGCCAAAGTCGAAACCACTCCGGCTCAACCGGCCACCCCGACCAAAAAGGCCAAAGCCGTGACCAACTTCTCCTCCAGCGATGTCTACTACTGGGGCTACGGCTCCGGCGTGGTGGCCACCAAAGTCCCCGACTGGGGCGAGTTCGTCCTGGCTGAACTGACCCAGACCTTCGATAAGAATGATGTCACTTACTTCTTCCCCTTGATGGCCCAGGTCGAACGCCGCCTCGGTTTCAAACCCAAGTTCGGGGCCTTCGATGCCGCCTTTGATCCATTTTATGTCTTCGAGTACTTTCATCTGGCCGGCGGTTTCGCCGCTGTCCCCCTGACCCAACGCGGCGGGATCAAACGTCAATTTGATGACCAGGGCTTACCCTTATGCCAGGCCGGTCTGCCGATGCCCCTTAAAACCACCTTCATCTGCCATACCAGTCTGATCGAACACGAGCGCGGCCGCTATGCCTGCCCGCTGCTGTTTCCAACCCCGACCGGCCAGACCTGCCCCATCGCCCACAAAAATTGGCCTCAGGGCGGCTGCCTGACCACCTTGGCCACCTCCATCGGCGCTCGCCTGCGCGTCGAACTTGACCGCGACAGTGACGAGTTCAAAGCCATCTACAAACAGCGCACCGCCACCGAGCGGGTCAACTCTCAAGCCACCGAAATCGGCATCGAAGAACCCAGACTGCGTAACCGCCGAGCCATTACCAACCAGGATACCCTGATTTATGTCCTCATCAATCTGCGTGGCCTCAAGCGGGTCCGCGCTCGCAAGGCTCAACTGGCCGCTCAAACCGAGGCAACCTTGAACCGCAGCTAACTCGCCCCGGCCACGGCTGGCCCGCCTCAACTAATTTTTTTGCGCGGTGGGCTGGGGTATGGCATCTGGTTGGCCAGCTTGACCGGGGCGAGTTCTGTCCATTTTCATTTTCCTGGCCGCTGCCTCCGAACGTTCCGCCACGCTCGGCCGGAGGTCTTTGCCCTTTTTTCCGGCCCACCTGCTAATTCCCTGGCTTCGCCCTTGTTTTTTGGGTTGCCTCGGCTTTGCCTCGCCTTCAACTTGGTTTTTTCGGTTGCCTGACCCCGCTTTTCCCCCGCACTTTACCCCAAAATTGACCTTTTCAGCTTCCTCTGGCTTGGCTCCGCTCCGTTTCCTCACCTTATGTTATGTCCGCCCCTCCATACCCGGTAAATACACCATAAATGATCTTTTTCGGCTTGATATTTCTCGTTGGCAGTTAGCCAAAAACCTTCGTCTTGGCTTAACGAGCAGGTTGTACTTTTAACTTCAATATGAAGCGCTTTCTCCTCTGAGGTAAAAGACAGTATATCGTAGCCGCAGGCGTCACTCTCCTGCGAAACGAGTTGAACTTCATCTGCCAAATCAGTACGTCCGGCTTTTATTAGCTTTTCCTTTTCTTGTTCAAAAACAAATTTTTCTCCCAACAACCCGATCCTTTCTCTCTCATCGGCTCTTCGTTGTCTGGTTTTTAACTCAGCGGCAAAATCAGGAGCAATAATCTTGGTTTTTCCAGCTGGAAATGGCGGTAAATCTTTGATTAGATAAGAGACAACCCACATGTAGGATTGTATTTCTATCATGTTAGGCTGCCCGTAAATCGCCAGTTTATCCTTTAATAGAGCTGCCAACTCAAGCAACACCTCGTATTTTTCCCAGGAAACAAAACCTGTAAGTCTTTGTCGAATCCTATAAAAATCTAAAAGCCTATCAAAGTTTTCGGGCAAAATCGGAAAGTAGAAGTCATTACTTACGAGGAAGGCTAGATAAGCCATGAATCGCCAGTTACATCCAAGGCTGTTTTGGCGTAAATAATTGGCAAATGCATCAAAACGGGGACCAAATTCATTGGGCGCAGAGGCACCACTGAGAAAAAATTCATAGAGCTGTTTCTCAAGTTCTCTAATGGCTGAAGGGGTTTCCACCTTATAAAGAGATTGTTCGGAACTGTTTCTGAGCCCTTTGCGATGATAAAGGAGGTTTTTGCTGACAGTTGACATGCAGGCGGCTTGGGTAGTCTGAATAATTTTACCGGAGGCTTTAAGCCATTTCTTCCACTCGCTAAGCGAGAGTTCACCTTTGGCTTTGCCATAGATTATCTTTTTGTAGTCAATTTCATCATCCACCAGGAACTTGTGTTGAAAGTTGGTGAATGGGATTCCATTTGAATGAGTCAGCATATGCTGTAGAAATTTCTCGTGACCTTCCTCAAATTTTCCGGGGGCAATATGTATAGACATGCTGAAACTCCACATTGATTGGTAACTTTAACCAGCACTAGAGTCGCTTTATGTATGGACTCAAAGCCTGTTCCAGGCGTATCATAGCGTTGATCATCGCGTCTTGAATTTGAGGCCAGCGGTCTTGGTGAGCTAAGCCACCCTCTGTTAAACCATGACGAACATAACAAACGCGTCGGTCCACAGCTTTTAGCCACTCAAGCGGGCCACCAAAGACTCCCTCAATTTGTTCCTTGTTGGCAAAGAGTTGATCGAAAATGCGCAGATTTGTTTCCATCTCACCCCGATCAATCACCAATTCGACTCGAACATCATGCATGCGGATTACATAGGCAAAAGCCAGCCCTGACTTCCCAGCACCTGCATAGATCCAATTATCCTTACTTGGCGAAACACGGGCGTGAAGGGACGTACGAGTCTTGGCTTGCTCCAATAACTGCTTCCAAAACTCTAGCCGTAACAGGTGGCGTTCGGCCAATTCTTTCTTTTGCACACCAATCTGCTTGGCCTCAAGGCTGGGGCCAGCAACGATAGTCAGCAATGGAGCTGGAGGCGAGGTACCAATTCGGTAAGCCTCAATCTTAATCAAATAGAAAGCTGTATCGGCGGGCAAAGTTTCGTTGAGCCAGTGGACAGCCTGCTCATGTTCCGGGCGTGGCTCACTGGTAATCCAGATCGCTATCTTGGCGTTTAAATTGCTCATGTAGGTGATGAGTTTGCCAAGGTGATCATGGTCGGTACGTTCGAGTTGATTTTCAATAATGACCGGGTTGCCGTTAATATCCTCGGCCAGCAGATCGGCAGAGAATGAACCGACCGAAACCTCGCGTTCAATCAGTGACAGTTTCGTTTCTAACACCTCTTCCAGAAAATCCAGGTTTTCCGCCAGCCAAGCGGTGAAATTATGGGCCTCGTTGCGCCATATTTCGCGCAGAGGAACTAGCTCCAGGCGTCCAATTGACATTGTTGGTCTCCTCTAGCAGATTAACGAACAGGGATAAAGTTGGTGTAGCATGATTAACTACCTGTGCGCTTCAAATACGTCAGTACGGTATTAACTCGTAAACCGCTTGAAAGCTAAAACTTGGTCAATCTCATTAATAATTTTTTGCAGTGGGGCAGCGGCATCCACACGATAATCTGTGAGGTCGGCAATTTCGGAAATCCCTCGCTCGACAGGTTGATCGCTGAGTCTCAAAAATTCTTCGTAGGTTAACGATGGATCGTCCTCGGCTGCTCTTGCCATAAAACGGCGATAACGCTGCTCATGGCTGAGGTCCAAAAAGATCACTAATGTGTCATCATAAACCTGACGCAACGCATCAAACACTGAGACATGGCGAATCCCATCAAATAAGTGTACCTCTGAAGCTGGTTGGTTAAATCGAATAACCTGATGCAGAAATTGGTGAGGGTCCCCTCTACTCACAACCTCTTGGCCAAGGGTCTGATAAACTTCCCTGGTAGGTGAAAGCCCTTGCGTTAGCGCCAAGTGCCGAATATATTTGCCAAATGAAATCACATTCCAGTTGTAGGATTTCGACAGGTGTGCGATAACAGAGGATTTGCCCGAACAGATATGGCCACACACAGCGACTGCTTTTGGCATCAGATTCTCCATATTTCATCAATGCGCAATCATAGCCGATTTCGCGTCAGACATTTTCATTGGGTAATCAGAAGGCCCGATCACTTGGGAAAGTATGTCTAAAGCGCGGTTGTGATTTGCGTCAGAGATTGACGAGGAAAGGTGCGATCTTGGTCTTCCGGCCAGAGTATACAGTGCAGCCAAAAAAGCAGCCTTACCTTTAGCAGCAAAAACTCGATTATCCCACAGCCAAAGATCAATCAACTTCCTGCCCGGATAGCGGCGACTTACGGTAGGCAGGATGTCTCCCTTTTCGATAGAGATCAGCGTGGGGGATTCCAGGTAATCATTAAATGGGCCGCGTAGTTTAATCTTGTAGCGCCCCAAAAGTACCTCAGCCCATTCTTGCTTATCGGTTGTAGCCGTAGCTGCGAGCAACTTTTCAACTACATCTCTGCTTGGTTCAGAAGTCTTCCGAAAAATGGCTATATCACTGGAACGCCAATCGCTCTTGAGATCGAAGTCGGTAGCGTGAAGAGAGGCTGATTCAAAAATCGGGGTCTGATATCGAATTGCGCCAGGCTCTATGGTTTGGAGATGTAATCCAAGTTGCTGAGCGTTTTCAAAAATTTGCCAACGGTCGGCAACTGCGTCAGGCCGGGTATTTAGAGGCAAGAGACTAACAATGACGGCGGCTCCGACGCGCGCCGTATAAGCCGCCTGGGTTAGGAAGGCAGCATAGTGTTCAGGATACCAAGGGGGATCACATAGGACCACATCCACAGGCCAATGAGATTGCCACAGCGAGCCAGAGAGCAAATCATGGTTGACTAGCCTGAATGTGTCAGGTAGAAAAAATCGGATCATATAATCCGTTAACTCACTACTCCAATCTAAAAGGATGGTGTGAGGGACATTACGGGAGCAAGCCATTTCGATAAAGACGGATGGTGCTCCCAATAAGAGGACCACGCCACTTGGTGAACTTTCTTGAAGAATGATCCTGGCAAGATATTGAGAGGTAGCAGGGTCAAATCGCCAATCACAATCATGGGGATGTGGCTCTGGTAATATTGGTAGATGATCTGACAGTATTCCAGATTGAGCAAAGCCTGCACCGACCTTGTTAAACAAGGTAAGGTGATAACCCTTTTTCGATAATCTAACTTGCCCTTGTTTGACCAGATCATCGAGGAGCACCCGAAGCTCAAGAGGGTAAAGCCCCCCACACTCGCGAGCTATTTCTTCCAGTCTATGAGCGCCTCGGGCAATGGTGGATAGAACAAGGTGTAATTGAAAATCATACTCATTCACGTTACGGCAAATCCTTAATCTCAGAATAATGAGGTGTCGTTAAATTGGCGAACCGTATTCAGCAAATTCTTCATTTTATAATCTCACAGTCACATCAGTGATGAGAAGATTACGCTCGACTTCAGAAAAACGTTTGCTTAACTCCTCAAGCCAAGCGTTATGGACTTCGTATTGGAAGGCCAAGGCTTCTTGATGTTCTGACGTGATTCTCGCCTGGGTGGGCGTAAAAACCTCGATTTTTAGTGGCACTGTTCTCAACGGTAAATTCGAATGGATTGCCTGGAGCCTATCAACAAATCTGGCCATGGCCGAACAGATATCGTGATGGGGAAGTGAGGCAAATGTCACATAGGCATACATATCCAGGCCCTCTTGCAACAAATCCCCGTAAATTTCAAACTGCTGGTTGAAAAGGTCAGGGGCGGCGAGGGTGTTAAAAGCAAAGGAAGCCTCGTCATACCCTTTAAAGCATGCCACTCGAGAATATTTGGGAAAGGTGGCAATAATATTTCTCTGTTTGGGTGTTAAATAGTCCCAAAAGTAGCGGTTGCTGAGGTTATCATCCGACCATAGGAAAACCTTCCCCGCTAAGCCTCGCTCTTTTAGGGCTTCCATCGTCCATAAGACCCACTCTGGTGCCAAGTCAGGTTGGCCTCCGGTAAGATCTATAACTTCGGGACGATTATCTTCTTTAAGATACATGTCAATTAACTCGCCAGCCGTAAAGTAATTTGAAACCCGGAGATTGGCCGAGAGTAAGGTGAAGTCCACAAAACAGTACCAACAGCGCCAATTGCAGGCAGCGTGTTGAAATATCTGAGCACGTAACACCTCATCCGCGGTGTAGCCCAGGGCCTGAGCCGCTGGCAGAATTGGCAGGGGATTGGGAGACCAATCAGAATGTTTAGAATAACGGAAGTGACGAATCCGGCCATACCCCTGGCAGTTGACCGGAGTCGTTAAGTCTTTTTCCTGCTCTGAGCCGTTTAAGCGAGCGATTAGAATTTTTTGCTCAGAAGGTATAATCGCTCGCTCACGTAATTGCGCAGAAAAAAGCTTAGTGTCAATATACCGGCTCAATCCTGGCTCTCCTCATCTCTCGAATGGCGTATACGCGGTATATTTTCACCTTCTTCCGTCAGCTCAGGCATTCGCGCATCAACATACTTCATTATCAGTTCAGTAAAATAATCAATTTGTTCATCAGACAGTTCGACCCCTTTGGGGATGCCATGCCAATATTCCATACAGGTCCGGCAACAGCAGGCCAGGGCGTGTTGAGCGTAGTAGATAATATTGCCATGATCCGGCGTCTGTCTGCCATCAAAAGAGGGACTGGCCGTTCCGACGGATTTTTTCAACCGGGCGCGAATGGCCTCTCTTAGTTTGGAACGGCCTTTGCGACGAGCGTGATTTTCAGCCTTTAGATCAATCGGTTTGTTCCAGAAATGGTTTCGCACGAATTCTGAATTGAGAGCCTCAAACGTATAAGCCGCATCATTAATGCTACGGCTATGAACACGTGTCCAATTGACAACACTGATGCCGCATGACCTACAATTTCCGCGCTCAGCTTCCGTCATTCGGCGAGATTTCTTAAAGCAATGTAACTCGCTTTCGCAGTCAAAATCGGTACAAGAAACCTTTAACGGCTTAATCTCTCTGCGTTTGCCATTCCTACTTGACATTTTCTTACCCTACTCTTGGCTTACTGCCCGCATCACTAGATCTTGATCTAGCGGATTTAACTGATCTAAATTTACGTGCTCAAAGAACACTTGCCGGGCTAAATCAGATGGAGCTGGATCTGTAATTTGCAGATTATTGGCAGCGCCCCACCAATTGATGTGATTGGCTACAGAGAGCCTATACGCTACGTAGTTAGCTAATAAGTCAACCGGTACATGCTCGGCGGCGGCAATTTGGAGTACGGCTGATTTTAGAAACTTTACTTGTCCTCGCGCCTTTTCGGCGCTTATCTCAGCTAGCTCATCGGCGCGGCCACAGAGCAGTAACTCATCCGCAAAATCATTTGCATCCCATTCTTCCTCCGAGTCGTGGAAAGGATTGATCTCTTCAGGCTCAATAAAAGCCGGGCGATCCTCGGATAAGTGGAGAATAACGTGAGCCAGTTCATGGGCCAGATCAAACAACCAGCGAGATTGATAGGGAGTTATCTGTTTCAAAACGATGACGTTTCTACCGGAAATTCGCCAACAGGCCCCGTGAAACGCTCCAGAATCCTCAAGGGGGATAACGGGTATGCCCAAACTCCAGATATAACTGACCAAACTTTCAAAGTTTAAGAACTTATATCGATCCATAACCGCCTGTCTCACTTCCTCAGCAGTAGTAGGCAGCGACAAAGTTTGGAGATGTTTGGTGGCATCTAGCACTATCAACGACAGAAAGTGAGCATAGACAGCATAAGCGGTCGCTTGAATTTCTTGAGTGCGACCTTGGGTTTTGAACCTGGCTGCCTGGGCAATGGCCGAATCAATTATCAAGGGTTCGAAATTCAGGATACTCTCCGCAGGCCATTTGAAAATCCGGGAAATATGTCTGGCAACTTCTGCCAAATGCTCTTTATCGCCCCCTCCTTCAAAGCTGTCCAGAAGGCTCTCTGGAAGGATCCGTTGCTTGACCCACTCCCGCTTGAGACCCACAGACTCCAAATGCTTCAGCAGCGGCTCTAGCGAGAACGGGGTTATTTGGACTTCAGCTAAATCCTTCAAAGTACAGCCCATGGCTGCCAGAATCTTTTGTAAAGTTGTAAAAACGACATCATGGTGGCCACGTTCAATTCTGGACAAACTTTGGGGGGTAATGCCGGCTCGCTCGGCAACCTCTTTGCTGCTGAGATTTCGCCTTTGTCTGAGTTCTCGCAACCGCAGGCCGACTTGTTCAGCTTGCTTCTCGGCAGTATTGGCCCAATGGGTGGCAAAGTTTTTGTCGGTCAGAAGTCTGATGGTCGTCCACGGTATTTCTACTTCGCCCGCAGAAGTAGGCACAATGATTTCATAGGCATTAAAACTCATATTGTTCCAAGCTGGATTGTGTGTGTCGGGCGGCAAGAGAAGTTCAGTGGCTAGACTGACCGTCGTATCATCCGCAAAAGAAACGACCAGTTTGCCGTTTTGTCTCTCTACAGCGGTGATCCGTTGGTATTTTGGTTCATCCCACCTTTGTAAGGTCATAAATTAAATAGCCCTCTCCAGATTAATATTATTCCAAACATTGCATATTTCTTCCAGGTGATCAAGGAGCAGTTGTTTTGCGCTTTTAGGTAGCGGTGTCCCGGCCATTCTTATTAGTAGCGGTAGGGTGACAACTGTTGCTCCGTCAGCCCATCTCACGTGACAATGCGGTAAATGATGTGACTGCCCGATTTCTCGATACACGTACACGGAGAATTTTCCATTATCTAATACTTTCATACGGTTGTGGCATCCTACCTCCCTGGGCGTACATGATAATTTTTTAGTAGTCGCTCAATAATTTGACCATCATTATAAACGTATACGTTAATTTTGTCAAGAGCTAATTTTGACCTCTGCGAAGAAGGGCAACGAGGTCAAGAGATGAGGTTATCTATTTTCTGGACGTCAACACAATATGTAGTACGGCAACTTGTCTATTACCACAATATGTAGTATAGTTTTTAGGTTGACCCTAATGCTAATATAGACAAATTGCTGGCTGCCCCTTGTTCAGTGACAGTAGAGTTTAAAATATTTTACCGAACATTTGTTCTATTCAGATAAAACGGTATAATTCTGTTAACAACAATGGAAACACTAATTTTAGCGGGGGGTTTATCGGATGGTTAGCTGGCACACGGTTGTGGCCAATGACATTTTACCTGTAGTGGTGGGTGATTGTTTCTGGGAAGACCATCTCCGCGAGATTATCAATAATGATACTTCGCCCGCCGGTCTACACCTGGCCGTGTTTGTGGAGCCGTACCTCGGTTACATTCTTGAAGGAAAAAAAACGGTTGAGTCTCGATTTGGCATGCGACGATATGCGCCGTATGGGCAAGTTGCTGCCGGCGATATCCTCTTACTCAAGGAGTCCAGCGGCCCTATTCTTGGGCTTTGCCGGGTTTCAAACGTCTGGTTTTACAGCTTAAATCCAAATTCCTGGCAACATCTGCGTAGTGAATTTGCCGAAGCTCTTTGCGCTCAAGATCCCGATTTTTGGACCCAACGGGCAGGCGCTTCGTTTGCCACTCTGATGCAGATTGACTGTGTTCGAGCTATCGAGCCAATTCCATTTCCAAAGCAAGACCGCCGGGGCTGGGTCGTTTTGCGCCCACCCGGCCTATTGTTCCATTAACCCCTTGAATATTGTAATCCTCTATTTGGTCAATTTACTTCCCCTGACTCTTTCTTCTGATGCACAGTAGAAAATGCCTACACTTACTCATCACGCCGACCGGGTATACTTCGGAGCAATGTTTGTATCTGCCATTGCGCTTGTTGCATGGGATCTGCGTATCGTCGCATCCTGAGTCGGAGCGGCCACTGCTTGACGTGCAGGATGGGCACTACTGGCACACCTTCATGATGGAAACGCTGCCCGCAGACAGTCAAAAATGGCGCTTTACCACTCTGCTGATATAGTCCCAGTTTGGCTCTCTCCGGCACAGGTCGGGCTGCGTGAATGAATTGGGTTAAGACCTGATTCGTTTCGTCAATAAATCTCCAACGACACAGATGGTAAAAGGTCTGTACCGACATCGGCAAAATAACTTTGAAGTGACCACCAGCCACAATTTGAGAGATTTCCTCCACGCCGCGTTGGGCCTGCTCATCTGGGATAAGAACAGTGCCAGAGTTAGGGACATGATCAAGAAACTTATTGCAGAGGTTGGTGACGTACAACTCCGCCAGGGAAACCTCACGACCAGCCAACTGGCTGATGTACTTCTGCACAGCCTCGGCCAGTTCATATTTTTTTGCTTCGGCGCGGGCGGCAGGTCGGACACGGGTAAGGTAATCAAAAAAGAAAACGATCTCAGCTTCGGCCCGACTGCGCTGTAAACGCGGATCATGACCGATTACCAGGATGGTGGCGGTCTTGAGATCACCGAAAGATTGGGCAGCTTTCATTATTACAGCTCTCGGCTGGAGTCATTTCTGTCGCTTGAACTATCATTAGAAGATTCTACGGGTAGAGTGACGGGACTGTTTGGAACCAAAGTTTGATTCTGGCTGCCTTTGTACCGCTCTTTAATTTTTCCTGCTCTATCTGTTATATCCCTTTTGTCTCCGGAGACTAGCTTCCCAAAAGCTTTTATCTCATCCCAAAATGGTGAAGGGGTTCCTTCTTTACAATTATCTAAATAGTCGAGAGTTAATTGAGATAGCCACCACATAATGGGATAGGTATAAATATCTTGACCTTGAACTTCTTCGGTAAGGACCAACAACCAATTTATTTTGTTAATAACACGTTCTTTACTGTTGAGAATCGCCGGATCAATTAAAACGTCGTCAGCAAAAACTTGGCGAATACGGCGAAATAAGTGATCTCCAATTTCATCAATTTGTTCCTCCCACCGCCCAGGAATACTATAAATACGATTGAACAATTTAAAGTGTGCTTGTAGGGGATTTTTATCCTCAGTTCGAGCCTGGGCTAGAAATCTTCCAGATTTACGAGCCCCTTTTTGCCCTTTTCGCCACACATAATCTTCATCTGTTAAATCACTTTCAGCCTTACTACCCAGCCAATCGATTTTTAGGATTGCCTCCCTACTCATCACACGCTTACGATAAGGCAAGAAAATATCTCCAAGTGCATAACGAACGGTTGAATCCTCCTCTGGTCGGAAGGGATCTTCGTCACGTTTGATGGCTTGATTACATAATTTACATACTGGTATCAAATTATAGGGATGAATCGCCAAATGGGGATAGATACTCTTGGGCAGGTAGTGCTCAATATCGCTGTAATAATGTCCGCCAGAAATCGTTCTAAAGCCAGAAGCATCACAGATTGGGCACACGAAGAGTTTTGGATTGGCTTGGGTAAATGCTTCAAAAAAGTCCTGACGAGAGTAATTTTTATCCCGGTCCTTGAATATTTTGGCAACGATACCACCATTGCCTAAACCTTCATAAATCGTTTCGAAATACTCACGCAAACTTGCTAACCAAAGAGGTAATTTCTTTCGCTCTCCTGTCTGAGAGTTAATAAATTGTTGAGCAGCTTTTAACTCTGGGGGTAAACTATGGAAGTCTAGATGTACCGATAAAATACCTCTGGGTTGTTTATGGCACAAAAGGCAAATATCTTGTTTCATTGACTTGATAAGCCATTGCTTTTCTGCTCTAATTTTATCATCAGGGGCATCAAGATAAACTTCTTTTCCACCTGTTTCTGTCAGAAATCTTACTAAAGGTTTCCAGCGACCTTCAGCGTTACAGATCCAGGCCGCTATCTCGGCTGCCTTTCTTCGGCAATAGGAATTTTCTTTTAATTTTTGAGACAACTCATTTTCTAAGTTTTGCTTAATCTCATTTTGCTTTTTTTCTTTCTCATCCTTACCCAATGTCTCGTCAAGGATATATTTATCAAAAGGAAAAATCTCTACAACCGCTTCCAAAACGCCAATCTGGATTCGACTCAATTGCCATAGATACTTACGTGTTTCTGATGGAAGTTTGACAAAATGAAGCATCTTTACTGCACTCGCCGGGTAGGATCCAGCCGATATAATTGCTCTCGTAACCGAAAACGCCAGTAGCCCGGGGCAACATCGCCCAAACTTTTTTCCAATTTATCAATCTCGTCAGTTCGAGTTTTGATGACCTGAGCATTATCTTCTATTTGGCGAATATAATCTATGACGCTGCTCACGCTGTACTGTCCCGTGGCATGAGGAGCCCCGAAAACATGAACGATGATATCACTGGGATCAGCGGCAAATGTTTGAATTGTGGGCGACTTTGATTGATCAGTCGTATAAATTTGATCTCGCTCAAGGATCAAGACATCTTCTCTGGGTACATCGGTTAGGGTAATACTGGAGTGGGTTGTAATAAGGGCGTGAATGGGTGAATGTTTCATCACACTATCAAGCAGATTGACTATCCGGCGCTTCCAATAATCGTTGAAGTGAACTTCCGGTTCATCGAGCAACACCAGAATATTGGGCGTGGTCAAGAGCGAGAGCAAGGCCATGCGACTCAAGAAACTCTGTTCACCATCGCTTAGCCAATCAAAAAGATGCAACGGTGGTAACTGCTTTGGCACAGCCTCCGTTTCTGCCCCCTCTGCTGCCTCCACTTCATTGGTTAAAACCTGTTTTTGCAAAAATATATTGACGGCCTGTAGAACCCGATTACCATACTCGTCTGGCTGGGCCAAGGGGTATAGCTTGGCATAAAGATTTAGAGTAATACCTAGATTTTCATCTTGCTCGATTTGTTTCGCCAACCTCGCCGGATCGTCAACACATAGAAAAACTAATAGTTGATCGGCACCTTGTTGAATCACATAGCTAGCGTACTTTCTTAAGCTGGCGACGATATTCTGCTGGTTTTTATCAGTTAACTCGCTGTACACACGGCAGCGAAGTGAGAACCCGACCAAACCGACCAGCCTACTTTCTGCCAAAACCATTTCCAATGGCCCTCTAGCAGTTTGTTCAGGAGTTTGAGCAGTATAGTGTGAAAGCAGCCCACACAATGTCACTACGGCCCGATGTGCACGTTCAACTAACAATAGACGGCTGGATGGCGTATCCTGCATAACCTCTTCTTCAGGTGGTGGCTTTTCAATGTATCCAGGCAGTTCAGCCAAGTCTCGTTCGGCTTGGCCGAGGCTTAAAGCAGAATTGTCTTGGCTGGCTATACTGGTGTCACTTTCAATAATTTGCTGCCAGGCTATTTCATCACCGGTAGTCAAGATTACCAGCCGTTCAGGTAAAATTTTCTCATCAAAGACTGTTAATCGCTCAGCATTTTGAAGAATTTCGGTATCCCATTTCTCATCAGCGCGCGTGTGCTTGATTACGATCTTCTGTTCAGCCTCTCCTTTGCGTAACAGATATTCAAGTTCAAAGCATGTCCGGATTTCGTGCATGGTTCGATTCTCAAGAGCTTTGAAGATCATCGTTAACAAACGCAGTACAGTTGATTTACCCGTGCCGTTAACCCCAACCAAAAAATCCAGGGCATAAGCTCTGTCTTTGTTAGCCAAAGTCGAGGGTTCATCTGGGCTGCCAAAATTGATAGTTAGGTTCTTTAGGACTAAAAAATCCTCAATCCAAAACTTAACCAGTTTCATTGCGCCCTACCGTTATCAAGTGCAACTAAATCTTTGCTCACAACTCGACGATAGAAAAAGCCATCGTTGACCCAGACAGGGACAACTACACCCATTGCAGCGAGAAGTTGTAGGGTCTGTTCAACTGTTTCAGTTGAGATATTCTGGGGTCTTAGAGCTGCTCCAATGGTTTCGCTGGTGAACAAGGTTTGGTTCTCTATTCCAGCGACCAGCTTAGGGTAACTTTGAACTTCCTGCCAGATTAGGTTTTGGACCTGATCCAGCAAAATATTAGGAATCGTCGGGAGTGCGCCGGTTGTCATTGAGTCTGGCTGCTCGACTGTACCCAGCAGCCGTTCAATGCGTTTCTCTAGCCGGGTCTGATTCTTTCTAACCCGAGCTAAAATCCGTGCTGGGTGGTCTGCCTGACCTGTTTCGGCTTCCCGGCTAATATAGGTAGATGGCTGTAAATCATAGTTTGACGCGTCAACTGTAGAGTCTTTTGTTTTCAGAGACTCAGGGGCGACAGCCAGGCCAATGAGCAAGCCTGTTTGATCAAAACAAATACCTCGAATTTGTCGCTGCTGTTCACGCCAGGGTTTCTGAGTTTGAAACCAGAAATTCGCTTTTTGGAGGAGATAACCTGCCTCATTTTCTGCTAGTTCTCCTGTCAACAAACCTGTAGTGCCTTCCGGGGAAACCAGCGAAGCGACGAAGACAGTACTCTTCTGATCATTTGTTAGCAAATTAAATGTGGCATTGGCACCAGTACTTTGTAGCAAATAACCGCGATGTTGGCGCTCAGTCTCTCCGGCCGCATCAGCAACCGCAACGGCTTCGTCGAGTAGCCAGACGTGAGCTACTTCCATCCCTATAGCATCTTTGATGGTGATTGCCTTCTTTTTATCAAGCTTTTTGACCTCCACTGATAGCTGTAGTGCCGCATTAATTGGTTGGCCCTCACGGTCGAAGAGTAGAATAAGTTCGGTTGCATCTACGGGTGCTGGTTCCAAATTTGCCAGGGACTCAGCCTGGTCTTTATTCTCGGTAATATGCCAGGTAGGGTTTTGCGCATCGGGTGCTAAAAGTCGAAGATAATTCTTTGACTCATCTTCTTTATCATCCACTTTTATCTGCCACGACATTGGGGCAGGTGGATCAGTTGGTTGAATGGCCTGCCAACTGAACGCTAGTGGCCCATCATTCTTAAGATACCAGGTGACTTGGTGATGGCCAGCATCGTCCTGCTCTAATATTACCTGCGCTAAAGATTGATTGGTATCATTCTCCAAATTGAGCCAATGCGCCAGACTCGGTCCTTCAGTCCGGCGCACGGTTGTTAGCTGCCAACGCCTGGCGGCCTGTTCTGGTCTTAAAACCAATTTATACCCAAAGCGATAATTCTTCGGGATGGCAGCGGCCTCATCATTAGGAGGAGTAGGTGGGGGCAAGAGAGATAGGGTCAGAAAATTTGCACCCCCTAAACCGGGTATCGGTAGCTCCCCTAAATCCGGCGATAAAGCCTTTTCCAGCAAAGGCAACTGGTTAAGCTCGGTTGGATCGTCGGCCCGGTTTTTGATGCCACTCCGTCCATCGTGTTCAAGCAAAAAGAGCCACGGGGCGTGGCTCTCGCTGGGAGAATTTTTATCGAACAATAGGCCGTGAGTCTGCAAGCCGCTAAAAGGCTGGAAAGAATCTTTGGCGCTCATGTAGGTAAATAGGTGAAATGAGGTAGCATCAAAGTTCTCAAGAAGTCAGGAGTGACCCGTTTGAGATTATGAGACCACTCAAACATGGCCACATACTGAGCCAAGTTTTTTTGTGAACGCCGCGAAAGGGCCGTAGAAAGTTACGCAAGCCGGTCCAGATGCCTTCCATGGTGTTGCAATGGACTTCCCGGATACCATCACCATCGTCGTCCCGCGCCCATTCTTTCTGAGAGTGGCAGACCGTGCCGTGCCCCCGACCTGTTCCAGCGACCCGATTGTAGGCGTTACTCTCATCCGTGTAGAGGGTGGTGGTCGGCTCGGTCTTCTGTTCGACCTCAGGCTGAATGGTGGCTTGTTGGGTATCGTCACAGACCTCCAGTCGAATTTGACCAGCTTCACGCCCGACCACCCCCAAAACCGGAGGGCGGTCATTGGCCATCGTCCCTTTACCGGGTCGTTTGTTGGCTCGTCGGCGGGGGGGGTCATCAGGGTCAGCATGTTTGGTGCCCTTTTCCCCCGCATTTTGGAACATTTCATCGGCTTCTGTCTCCTCATCAGTCAGAGCGGTGTCCGGTTTGTGTGCCAGTGCCAATTTTTGGAGCCGATGCCGGCGTTCCAACAGGGTTCCATAGTCCACTTCCAGTTCATCCGCTAAGTGGAGGGTGGGGGTGCCTTGAGCCACCCCCCGCACGATCAGCACTATCTTCCGGCAGTCGTACTGGCTACCTTGCCAGACGGTGTCGGTGAAAAGGTTAAAGACGTTGCCACAAATTCGACACCGGTAATCAAAAATGGGATCACGACGGCGGTCATGCGGTTTCTGGTCTGGCGGCAGGGCATGGCCCTGTTTACATTTCATCCCATCAGGATGGAGCGTTTTCAACAGAAAGTTGTAACTTTCTTGCTCATCCAGCAAATCAGTTAGGGGAAAGCGCATGGCCATTGTCCATCTCCTATTTATGACAAATTATGGTCAGAGTATACCATATTTCCCCTTTTCACCTAGAATCCTACATGAGCGATCTTTGGGAAAAGAAACGACAGTGTGTAAAGTACACGTTTCTACTAAGCGGCGGCGTAAGGTTCGTTCGGCCGTCGAGTTACGAAAAAGGACCCCTGTGGGCACCAAAACCATGCCTCGACCATTATCCGCCAGACGTTTGATCGCTAATTCAGTGAGAACAGTTTCGCTGGCTGTCGCAGTGGCCTCGTTGCCCAGGGCTTGTTTAACCAGGACGGAACTCTCGCTATTGCCAAAGGCTGGGTTCATCAACAGCCGCTGATAAAGTTTCTCTTCGTCAGGTGGGGTCGCGCCCTGCAAACTACTGTGAGGATAAATATTAAAACGTTCTGGGGACAATCCATGCAAAATGGCATTGGTCCAGGCCAGACGCGCCCAGTTGCCGGAGATTTCAAAACCGATCAGAATTACGGCCTTATCAGGTTGAAGCGTAGCAATCAGGTAACTACCACTGCCACAAGCCAGGTCTGCCACGTGGTTATCGGCTTGAATTTGAACCAATTGGGCCATGTGGCGCACAATATGACGAGGCGTGGGATAACGTTTACCGGGCAGCATTGTTGTCAGGTTGGGGGGAGCTAACAGGTATTCATTGAAAACAGAGCCTGCTGAAATTCCATCTTGTTGGCAGAGTTGATGCAGAGCGAATAGAGCCTTGCCTAGCCCCTCGCGGTCCAAACGTAAAGGTGGTGTCGGTACCAAATCACGATTCGTAGCTGCTTCTTCAGCAGGATAGAAATGCTGACCGATAAGACTTCTAGCCTGGCCCAAATTCTCCGGGGAAACTTCAAAACGTTCCTGAGCAGTAGCCTCACCGGTAACAACAGCACTCCACGCCTCAGCTATCTGCTCTTTTAGAAAAACTAATAGCAGTAGAAAAGTTGTCCCTTCGATGAAGGGCAAAATCTCGACCTCGTTGGCTTTCTGAAAGATAATCCGCACATTTTTAAGAGTGTTATTGATGCGGCTCACTTACAACTCTCCTCGAAAAGCCTGGGCTAAAATAGCTTGTTCAACCTGTTCCAGCGCTTGTTCATCCTGCTCTTGAATTTCCTGCATTGCTTTTATTTCTAGCTGTATTTTATCGAAGTAAGCAATCATATCGAGTTGAACATTTTTATCTTCTGGAATAGGTACCTTTAAATCACCGAGGATTTGTGCATTCATATTGGGTTGGGCAGCACCACGTGGCTTTACCTGTGCCCAATAATAGGGTGATTGGAAAAACCAGTATATGTACTCAGGTAATGCCTTTTGGTGTATATGCAACCGTATCAAATACGAAGCAAAAATAGCCTCAGGAGGATTCTCTATAAAAAAAGTTTGTTAGCGCGCCAAAGTGATGGGGTCATCACGTTGACGTTTGAGTAGCCAAAGGTAAGACTTGATGTTTTTGCCAGTACAAATCCCAGCCTCCATTAAGCAGCAGGGTACGCAAGGCGGCCAGGCCATCGCTGGTGGCTTCACTCCAGTGCATGCCCTGATGTTTCTGGCGGCGAGCGACGATCAAATCGTTGCCTTTTTCGACGTGGGCGCTGCCGATATACTGGCGTTGGGCGCGGCGGTCATGGTAGTTGGGAAGGTAGGGCTGGCGGTTGCGCAAGTAGCTGATCAATTCATCGAGTTTAGCCTCG
Organism: Anaerolineales bacterium; assembly: GCA_015075405.1. Lineage (GTDB taxonomy): Bacteria > Chloroflexota > Anaerolineae > 4572-78 > J111 > DSQQ01. The sequence goes on along the minus strand of JABTUK010000001.1, from coordinate 117,707 downwards.
TTCTTGGTTTGGGGCCGGTATTGTTCCAGGAGGGAGATGGCCTCACTGACCTGACCGCGCCAGAGATGACTGAGGAGCGACCCCAACAAGTGGGCTTTGGCCAGGCGACCGCGACAGATCAGGCTGGTCAAGTCATAGCATTTTTTACGGCAATGATACCAGTCCAAGATCAAGACGGTCATGGGCCAGGTCACCAACTGTTCTTGAAAAAAGTGAGCAATCCAGCGGGCCCCATCCCCCAAGAGGGTGATTTTAGCGGTCAGTCCCCCGCCACACAGCCGCAACAACAACCACAATTGAGCCAAGACCAGGTCAGCCGAACCACTCAAGTAGCGATAGCCAGTTGCAGTCCGCACGTAGGCCGTGCGCACTTCCAGGAAACGCCGTTTTTCGGGTCGTCTGACCCCAATATCATCCACACTGGCCACCACTTCGTCGGGTTTGAGGGTTGGTCCCAGCTGCCGCAAACGAGCGGCGGTCGTGGTGGCCTCGGTGCGCCGCACCTGGATGACCCGCTCCCAGTCAGCCGGGCTGACCCCTTCAGGCGGCTGCGGGTCGGCCTGAGCCAGGGCGGTTTCGACCGCCTGGTTCAGTTCCGCCGCCCAGGCTGCCGGTCGTCGGGGTTCGCTGGCTGGCTGCAATTGGGCCGTCAGCCCGGCCAAATCCGACCGTTCTTGCAAGGCCGTCACTTCCGCTTGTTCGGCCTGGCGGATCAATTGACCATGCTGGCTGACCCAGCGGCGGGTCTGCGTTTCGGACATCACCGCCGGGTCGTGGCTCATCCACCCCAACAGCCGGGCACTGCTGTCAAAGGGCAGCTCTTGAGGCAACAAGCAGACCCACTCTTGCAGTCCTCGTGTGGTCACCTGACCGGTGTGCTCCGGCAAGCCAGCATTGCCTGGCAAAACGTGGCTCTTCTCTCCCGGCAGGTAGCACACCTGGCGCGGCAATTGCACCACCCCCAACCGACTGGCTACTTTCAGTGGATCGTACCCGTCCCCACTCGTCGCTCCAGCCTGTTCCTGACGAAAACGGGCCACCAACTGCTGATCGGTCAAACGCCACTGCTCCACCAACAACTGCCGCATCGCCTGCCAACCAACTTCCATGACCGTCTCTTCCAGCCCATCCAAGTATTGCTCTGGCTCCAGCCCCCTCAACTCAACGGCCGGCATGGCTTGTCGCCAGATTTCGGTCAATTGCCCCGGATTGTCAAATCCGTCAATCCGGGCTATCATCATTACCAAGTGGCTCATGTGAATCTCCCGATGATCGCCTCGCGGCGGTGTAGAGACATCGAGGATATTCCATGAGCCATTTTTTTTCAAGTGCCACCCCATCGGTTTGGCGCGCTAACAAAAAATGCGAAGGAAACGAAGAAAAGAACAGGGCGAGAAAATGAACATAACTATTAAGCTCGTCTGGGTATTGCCGCCGAGGTTTAGAAAATTAAAAAGGCCTCAAGGCTTGACCATGCCATTCGATGACGAAAGCAATAGGGAAGCCAAGAAAAGCGAAAGCCCTGACAAAAGCTAAGATGGACAAAGCTAGTTTTACTATCAGAATGTATCGCACCATAACTGATCCGGTTGAACGGCGCCATAGATTGGCACGATTGTACTCATTCTTCGAGCATCCTTTTGAAGATAAAAGTACATCCGGCCAGCCGAACCCGGTCATGGAAGTGGCAACTGACAGTCAACTTGATGAACCAGGTCAGCAAGATGATTTTATCACCGCTACCGAATCTACTGACGAAAATCAGTTGACTGCTCTCTAGCGCTATTCACAGCTACGCTCCACTCTCTCCTTCGCCTCGTTCCTGCTGATAACGAAATCTTGCGAAGTTTAAAATCTCTTGCCGCCCCTCAGCGGAGACATTTCGTGCAATTTCTAGTAGCTCCAGTAAGGTGGAATCTTCTATATCTGGAATGGGAGGAAGTATCTCGGCTAATCTGAGCACTTTTTCCGGCGACTCTCCCAGGGCTTGGGCAACTTTGATGCAAAAATCAGCTCCAGCTTTTCTGTCACCCGAAATAGTCCCAGAAACCGCAGCCTGGGATACGCTTGCCCTCCTGGCTAATTCGCTGTGAGACCAGCCACGCTGCTCTAATTTCTTAGAAAGCCACCCACTTAGTACGTCGCTCATAGCTCCCATTTTACCCTAAAGCAAGATTACTTAAAAGTTTATGGGGCATTATTGACAATATATCATATTTATGATAGTATCTATCATAAATATGATAGTTATGAGATTACAAGTGGACGATTGATCAAACTGAATTAGAAGCATTATCACAGAAAGCAGTGACATCAAGACAGACAACCCATAAGAGGAATTTAATGAACTTACCCAGGCCATGTCTGGCGGTTGTAATCTACCTTAGGGTATCAAGTGAAAAACAGGCGACTGAATACCGGGTTAGTATTGAGGAGCAGTTGGCCAAGTGCAAGCAGCTTTGCGAACAGCAAGGCTTCAAAATTGTGGCTGTCTTTGTTGACAAAGAGAGATACAAAAAGGCTAAAGCCCCCAATAAAGGGAAAGTCGTCGAACCATCAGGCAAGTGGGATGACCGACCTGGTTTTTTAGCCATGCTTGAACGGGTGGAGCCAGGAGATATTGATGCGGTTATAGCTTTTGATATCTCCCGGCTTGGCCGCCATTTTCGAGTTTTAGGCACAATGGCTAACAGCTTGGATATCGCCAATGGTAAACGCCGGAGTGAAGTGCAGATTTGGGAAGCGAGCAAGAATAGCACTGTGACCAGGATGATGCTTGGCATCATGATAACCGTAGCTCAAGAGGAGAACGAGGCCCGAGTGAACAGGGTCAACATGGGCAAAATCGGTAAGCTTAAGCGAGGATACTGGCCCGGCCCATATCAGAGGCTCGGTTACAAGTTACTTAAAGACAAATATGGCACCAGAATAGACTTGGAGCCAGAAGAAACAAAAACTGTTCAACTTATTTATGACTTGGCCGATAGCAATCATTCTACTTACGCGATTCGTCGCAAACTGGTGGCAATCGGAGCCAAGCAAAAAGGGCATAGGGCTAGACTGAGGGACTGGTCAGAAGCCATGATTACTTCCATTTTACGTTGTCCCGACTATATGGGCGAAACCGTATGGAAGTTTGACGACGGAGAGCAGTATCCAATTAAAATACCGCAGATTATTAAGCCACAACAGTGGCATAGGGTGCAAAAGGGAATTGAGGAGCGCAAGAAAAAATGCTTAAGAAATACAAAGGTCACCTGGGCCGCACTTCAACATATTTTAGTATGTGGGGAGTGTGGAGGCAAAATGTATCTGTCAGTCAAACGTTACTACTCCCAGACAATTGATGGTCAGAGAATTCGCTGTGAGTATCAAATACCGTTGTATAGTTATCGCTGTGCCCAGGCAAGACGTTATCCTGGAACGCACACTAAAAACAGTTTGTCTGGGCCTGGCATAGATTATCAAATTTGGCGTTACCTGATTGACAACGCTGTAAAAAATCCAGAATTAATCAGAGAACGGGTAGAGGCTCGACAACAAGAATTGTTGGAACAAGGCAATGGTGTAATGAGTGAAATAGTGAGGGCTGAGAGAGAGAACTTAACCAGATAGAAGAGGGACGGAAACTCTTAATGGGCCAACTTACTAAAGGCTTGATTAATGAACAGGATTTTGAACTGATAATGACCCAACGCAACAGAGATCATGCTTATTGGCAAGAAGAAATGGTCAGACTCAAGACTTTGAGGGATGAGCATCAAGTTGTCAGTGAGGGCCTTGAATTAGCGTATCGTTACTTAACAGCTATTGAAGAGCGGTTGCCAGAATTGGATGTTTCTCAAAGAAAGCTCAAATACTTGCCGGTTGAGAGTCAGGTTAAGATTTTACACGAGCGCAAAAATATCATACAATCAATCTGCGAGCGTGTCATTGTTCACAACGATGGGCAAATAGAAATAGGAGCATTAATTGGCGAACAGAGTCAGTTATTCCGAGGAAATCAAAGCAACACCGGAGCAGGTCTGGGCGGTTTTAACCAATGTGACCCGCATGCCGGAGTGGGCCTTCACCGATGGGCGCTACCCTTATCCCGTCGAAGGCCGTTACGGCAGCGAGCAGCGCGAAGGGCCGGGCACATTATGGGTCGGTGTATCGGCCGATGGGCAGACCGCTACCCAAAAGATTACCTTGTGGGAGCCGCCCCACAAACTAACCTATGAATTGCAGCAGATGGAAAATGCCTCCCTGCAAATGGCCCAGACCAATATGTTTGAACTGGAGCCAAGCAGCGCCGGCACGCGGGTGGTCTGGACTGTAGATTGGAAACTCATCGGCGGCTGGTCGCTCAACGCCATTTTGATTCGACTGACCGGCAACGGGGTTTTTGAAGAGATGATTGCCGGCTCGCTGGAGAATTTGAAGAAGGTGGTGGAGGGGGAGGCGAGGATTCGTGAGGCGTGAGGCGAAGAGGCGAGGAGATTTTTGATACGAAATCCTCACGTATCACGCATCACGTTTCACGTTAACCTGTTTGACCAATGCCTCAACCATCCCCCGCTCAAACCGCGCTGGCAGGCGAGTGGTGGCGTTAGCCGCGCCGCAGGCTATGCCGTAGGCCAGGGCGTCTTCGATGGTATAACCCCGCAGTCGGGCCACAGCCAGCCCAGCCAGAAATGAGTCGCCGCTGCCCACCGTGCTGACCACCTCGACCGAGGGTACGCCGGCCTGCCAGACTCCGGCAGGCGTTACGGCCAGCGCTCCTGCTCCGCCTAAAGTGACCACCACCAGCGCCGCGCCTTTTTCCAGCAGCTTTTGACCCACAGCTATAATTTTATCCGTAGAGAAATCAACCCCAGCCTCCCCCCACGCCTCGGCCAATTCCGCCCGGTTGACCTTCAAACACAAACCGGTCGGCTGGGCCAGCGCCGCCCGCAGCGCTGCCAAGCTGGTATCCAGGTAAACCGGCCGCTCGGCGGTAGCCAGTGAGCGGGCCAGGGCGCTCAACGCCGCCGGTGCGACTCGCGGGGGCAAACTGCCGGAAAACGCTACGGCTTGAGCCTGCATAGCCAATTTTTCCACGTGGGCGGCAAAGCCGGCCCAGTCCGCTTCGGTTAACGGCTCGCCGGGTTCGTTAAGCACCGTCGTGTCGCCCTGATCATGATTGACCAGGGTGCAGGTGCGAGTCTCGCCCGACGGCAGCCAGTGCCAGTCGGCCCGGATACCTTCGGCTACGGCCAGGTCCGCCATTAAACGGCCGGCGTGCCCGGCCAGCGGCCCGGTCGCCAGCACGTCACAATCCAATATCCGCGCGGCCCGAGTCACATTCAAACCCTTCCCGCCCGCCGCCAGGTGAACTGAGGTTGCCCGGTGGACTTCGCCAATGGTCAGGTGGGGGATGTGCAGGGTGCGGTCAATGGTGGCATTGGAGGTAATGGTGAGGAGCATATTTTAGCGGCGGCCCCCAGCAGGGGTACTCCACTCAATGTAAGGTCTCATCTCCGGAGGCTGAAAACTTAACTCAATTGACTCAGCGGGAATTCCGGCCTCTATGAGTTCGCGGGCAATACCATACTCTGTCCAATCTTGTTCGACCCAGATTTTGCCCTCTTTCAAGCGTAGATGAAACACCACATTGTAAATCCGGCGGGGAGGCTGCCAGCCCATTTCCAACAACAGGTAATGTTCGCCCGCTTCGTCATTAATACTAACGGTTTCGACATCTTCCTCTGGGGGCGCATTTTCCAGATGTTCAGCTAAAATGCGTTGAATAATCGAGCGGTAATCTCTCAATCTATCCATTTCACCACCTCCTGCCTATCCAATGCAACCACAATAATTTTAAGTGAGAGTTTTTTGATGACAACCCAACCCCCTACAGAATCAAGTAAGTTAACAAAGACTGCCTCACTGACAGCCAAATAAACTTCCCGTTCTGGTTCAGTTTCCGAGAGCAAAGCCGAATATAACCCATACTGGCCAATGGCTTTCTCCAAATCATCCATCATCGAGAGGCTGACAAAGCTCTTGATTTCAACCGCTATCTTACGCCCTTCTTTTGTAGCCGCAACAGGTTGCTCTGCGCCCAAATCGGCCAGGACACGCAAATTGCCAAAGCGGATGGGGAACGGATCGTGGGTAATCGTCCAGCCGTCTTTGATTAGAGCCGTTTTTACGATGTCGTGAATGATATCTTTGGTGGGCATAATTGCGCTTTACCCTCTAGCGAGATTCTATAATAGATTCATAATCTCGACAAGAGCTTTGGGATTATCTGCCATCACCCCACCACTTGCTGCAAGGCCGACAGGCTGGCCTCTCTAAAAAACCGGCGATAAGCCGCCGTCTCGGCCAGGGCGGTTTGCAGCAGCTTTTTCACCAGGGACTCTTCGGCAGCGGGCGGACGCTGCGCCGGGCGAAGCGCCACAATCTCGCCTTCGTCGGCGTAGATGGCTAATTTCCCCTGCGCCACCAGCCAATCCAGACCCAGCCGGGCTGTCGCCCGGCGATGGCCGAGCGCAGCGGCCAGTTCTTCCAGGTTGATTTCACCCTCTTTGTGGGTTAAGGCGTATTTGACCAGCCCCAGCAGTTGCTGCATAAACGCGGGCAGGGTATCAAACGGCGAAGGCTGTCCGACCAAAAAAATCCGGCGGGGCTTAACCTGGGCCAGCGCCTGCTGGTAAATATCCTGGCCCGGCGGCGCAGTCCAGACGACCAGGGTTTCGGCGGGGGAAAGATGGTGGCGGGGGAGGGGGGAGAGGGAAGGGAGAGGGATGCCTTCGGACCAAACCATTGACAATTGACCATTGGCTGTTGACCATTGATTATTGGAGATTAGAGATTGGAGATTGGAGATTGGGTTTTCGGCTTGTCGCCAATCAATGAACTCGGTTTTGGGTGCAACGGGCGCAGGGACCCACTCGCGGGCGGCCAGCCACTCGATTTGGAGACCGCTGCCCTTGAAATCGTCGGGGCTGAGGGTGAAGGCCAGGTCAAACGTGCCCTGGGGCGAAGGTTGGGTGGCCCCGCCCCACCAGATGATTTCCCGGACCAAGCCGGCGGCGTCTCGCGCAGCCAGCCGTTTGTGCGCCCCGGTTTTGCCAAAGGTGGCTTCGTCAAGCAGCGTCAGGCCGGTACAGCCCAACTGCACCCGCGGATTGCCTGCCCCAAAAGGGGCCAGCCGGTTAATCGAGGCCAGCAGTTCCGGCGACACCTGCGACCACTCGACGACGGCATCCAGGGTAATCGTCTGAGGCGCAGTGGTCTGGCAGCCGGCCAGCGCCGCCGATAAGCCCCGGCGAAAAGCGGGAATAGCTTCGGCGGCCAGGGCCAGCCCGGCTGCCTGGGGATGTCCGCCAAAGCTGGCCAGCAGATGGGCCTGGCTTTTGAGGGCCTGGTGAATATCGCAGCCGGGCACAGAGCGGGCCGAGCCGCGAGCCAGCGGTTCATCCGGGCGCACCGTCAAAAGCAAAGTTGGTTTGCCAAACTGGTCAATCAGGCGGCTGGCGGCCAGGCCGAGTACACCAGGATGCCAGTCGGCGGCGGCCAGGACAATGGCGTTGTAGTCGGCCAGCGAAGGAGTATCTTCCAACTGGCTGAGGGCCTGCACCACCACCCGGTCGGTTAACATTTTACGCCGGTCGTTCAGGGCTTCCAGTTGTAGGGCGATGATGCGGGCGCGGGTCAGGTCGGCAGTGGTTAGCAACTCGACAGCCAGGTTGGCGTCGCCCAGGCGGCCCAGGGCGTTGAGCCGGGGGGCCAGCCAGAAGCCGATGTGTTCTTCGGTCAATCCCTCCGGGGTGAGGCGGGCGCTTTCAACCAGGGTTTGCAAGCCCAGGCGGGTCGTCTGGCGCAGGGCCAGCAGCCCTTTTTGCAGCAAGTAGCGGGTGTCGCCCACCTGCCGGGCCACGTCGGCCACAATACCCAGGGCGACCAAATCCAATAGGGTTTCGCTTTCGGCGGCGCGCTGGCGGGATTGATAGAGTCCTTCGGCCAGTTTGTAGGCCACGCCCACGCCGGGCAGCTCGCGCAGGGGATGCTGCGGCGGCAGGCGTTTGGGGTTGACCACCGCCTGCGCGGGCGGCAGCGTTTCGGCCAGGTCGTGGTGGTCGGTCACGATGACCTCCACTCCGGCCGACTGGGCGGCAGCAATAACTTCGTGCTCGGCGATGCCGGTGTCGCAGGTCAAAATCACCTGGATTCCCTCGGCGATGAGCCGCCGCAAGGCCGGCAGCTTCATCCCGTGCGACTCGGTCAGCCGGTTGGGGATGTAATAGCGGACCTTTGCCCCCAGGCTTTGCAAGGTCGAGACCAGGAGTGCAGTGGCAGTCTGCCCATCCACGTCGAAATCGCCCCAGACGCAAATTGAGCCCTGGCGCTCAATCGCCTGATTCAGACGGGCGACAGCCTGTTCCAAGTCGGGCAGGGCTTCGGGTGGAGCGGGCCGGTAATTTTCGGGGTCGAGAAAAGCGCGGGCCTGCTCCACGGTCGCAAGTCCTCGCTGAGCCAGTAGTTGAGCGAGGAAGGGGTCGCCGGTAAATTCGAGCAACGCGGGGGGGATATGAGGTTGGGGCGGGAGAAGCCAATGAGACATAATTGTGAATAGTGAATTGTGCCAGGCCAATTTACGATTTACGATTAGAAGCGTTTACTCAGCCTAATCGTAAATCCAAAATCGTAAATCGTGTAGTTTCTTCATTCCAGGTCGCTTAGCCAATTCTGGCGGATTTGTTGGTTGCGTTGGGTCATCCAATCCTCTTCGGCGGATTGTTCTTCCCTGGCCTGCTCGACGAGTTGAGCAAAATCAAGGCCCTCGGCCTCAGCCCGCGCTGCGCCGGCGGCTCTGATGACAGCCAGCGTTTGTTGAAACATCTGCTGCGTAGCTGCGGGTGGCGCGTCTTCCGGGTAGGACTGCCACTCCGCCTGATTTTCCTCCAAATCTCGCGCCAGGTAGGCCAGGGCTTTGGGCGTGAGGGCGGCGAGGAGGGTTTGAAATAGTTCTTGGTTCATTGGGTAATCCTGCTAAAAACACAAAGCAAGCTTTGTGACTCCTTAAAACTGTATCTCCGCAATTTGATCCCAATCGAGTGAGGACAGGTCTAGCTCGGTCACTGTCTCGTCGGCCAATTCTGCCAGGGGGCCGCCTGTTTGGCCGCGATCACAATAGGAACGATAGATGCAGTAGGTACAGGTTTTTTTATCTTCGACCAGCGGAAAAGTAGCCGTTTGGACAGCGTGTTTGATCTGCTCAGTCAGATTGCTGAGAAATTCTTCATCCCGCTGGCGGAGTTGGGCGCTGTAGGGAAAGTGTTCGGGTTGGTCGGGGCTGGCGGGATACCAGTAAATCATCTCGATGGCCGCCGGATCGAGCGGCTGGCCATTGTTGAAGGCTGTTCCGGCCAGGGCCAGCACATAAGGATAGACTCGAGTCTGCATTCGCCGAGCTAAATTATCTCGCTCAGGTTTATGGAGCGAGGTTTTCCAGTCAATAATCAGAAAGCGGCCATCCGGCTGGACCGCCAGCAGGTCGAAGCGGGCCATAAGCCGGTAGCCGCGCAGCGGAACAGACAGCACGGTTTCAGGGTAGAGGCGGGTTCCAGCGGCCAGGGTGGGGCGATACTGAAGGTAACTTTGCCACCAAATTCGCAGCGAGGGGTCGCTTTCAGCCAAGTTTTGGTTCAAAATCTCTTCGGCCAGGCCGGCCACGTGCTGCTGCACCAGGCGATGAAAATCCGTGCCCAGTTGGGCCAGCCGTTCCGCTTCCCGCACCGGCTCCGACTCGACCGCAGGCCAGCGCAGCCGGTCCAGGTAGCGTAGTTTGAACCGGCGGGGACAGGTCTCAAAGTCTTGGAGGCTGGATTGGCTAAACTGGAAGGTAGGGAGTAGGGAGTAGGAAGTAGGAAGTAGGGGTTTATTGACGATTTTCTGTGCTGACGATGAGTCCATAAAGCAAACGACCTACTTTCTCTGCTTGAGCCATCAAGTCATCATTTGAGAGGACATATTCTAAATCTTTTGATAAGATAAAGAAGTATTTCAGTTCTTCCAATGATCCTTCCGAGGTATTGTAAAAACGAATTTTATCCTGGATACCTCGCCGTTTGAAACCTTCGGCAATATTGGCCGGTATCGAAACCGACGCCCGGCGCATTTGAGTAACCAACCCAAACTTTTCTTCGCCTGGAAACTCTTTTGTTATCTTGTAAACCATTAAAACCAACTTATGCCCTTCTTTCCAAACATCCAAACTCTGAAAACTATCAATCTTGCCCATAATCCCTCTTTACTCCTTACTTCCTACTCCTTACTCCCTACTGCCTGTCTCCACGTTTGCAAAGCAACAAAAGGTATCGCTGGCTGGTTATCGAGCTTGCCGGCGTACTGCTGGCCGGTGTTCCAGGTGACAATCAACTCCTGGCGGGCGCGGGTCAGGCCGACAAAGAAGAGGCGCAAGCGCTCTTTGACCAGATCGAGCCGGGCGGCTTCGGTGGCTGTGCCTTCGACGTAGCTTTCGTCGGGGTTGATGAGGGCTTCCAGTTGGGCCAGTCCTTCGGCTTCCAGGTTGAGCGAATCGCGCACAAACCACTTTTCAGAAAAGTAGGTATCTTGCGGTTGGCCGGAGGGGAAGCTGTAGTTGTTGAGGCCCATCAAATACACCCGGTCCCACTCCAGGCCTTTGGCCCGGTGCATGGTGGCTACGGTCACTTTACCCGGCGGCGGCTCAAAGCCGCCCATATCTTCGTCAAACCCCAAAAAGCGGCGCTGGTTGCGGGCAATCTCGGCCAGTTCCTCGACAAATTGGGGCAGACGGTAATCAGGGTGTTCGGCGGCGATGCGGCGCAGCACGACGGCAAATTTGTGGGCCAGGGCCAGGTCGGCCGGGCTGTCGAACAAATCCTGGGCCAGGAGCAAAATCAGTTGGTCAATCGGCAGGATGGCGGCCCCCTGCCAGCGGCGGACAAAGTTCCGGAAATCGGTGAGTAGTGAGGCGATGAGGCGATGAGGCGAGACTTCGTCAGACTCGCCTTCCTGCCACTCGCTGCTCCCCACCTCATCTCCCGCGTCCTCGCGTCCTCGCCTCGTCGCGTCCTCCTCTCCTCGCGTCACCGTCCCCTCCAACCAATCCCGACCGGGGCGCGGCCACAAATAATCTTCCAGGTGGGCCAGGTTTTGCAGGGTTGTTTCGACGTGCTGGAAGATGGGCTGCAAATCTTCCAAATCCCACTCGTGCCGCTTCCAGACGTGGAAGACGGTGGCCAACTGGCGGGCATCTTCGGGGCGGGCCAGGTATTTGAGCACGTTGCCCAGCACCCCGGCGGTGCTGCGGGTGGCGGCGGTGCTGTTGAGCAGTTCGACGTAAGGCACATCGGCCCGGCGCAAAGCGTTGGCAATATCTACCCCGCGCTTGTTGCGGGCATCGAGAATGGCTACGGTTTGGGTCGGGTTCTGTTTGAGCCAGCCCTTGACCGAGCGCACAATCGCCTGGATTTCCTGGGCCGGTTTGAACTTTTCAGGGCGAAAATGAATCTGGTCGGGCCGGTCGGGCGGATTGGACTGCGGGTCGCCTTCCGGCGTCGGTTCGATGTGGGGCAGGCTCAAGGCATCCTGCACTTCGGGGCGGGGGTGCTCGGCCCTGGTCCAATCAATCAAATAGTTGGCTAAATCTATGATACTGGCCGAAGAACGGCCCGATTCCGGCATAGGCAGCGAAACCACATCATCGCGGCGCAAAAAGCCGCGCAGATGTTCCGGGTCGGCGGTGGTAAAGGTTTCGTAGATGGCCTGGTTGGGGTCGCCCACGCGCACCCATGTGCCGCTGGGGCCGGTCAGGTTTTCCAGGATTTCCTGTTGGAGTAAACTACTGTCCTGGGCCTCGTCTTCCAGGATGTAGGGCCAACGCTGGCGCAGCCGGGCCAGAAAATCGGGGTCCAATTCGATGGCCTGGGCGGCCAGGCGGATCAGGTCGTCAAAATCCACGCCGGTGCGGGCCAGCCGGTTTTGGTACTCGCGGTAGATGTCGAGCCCCAGTTGGGCCAGGGGCAGCCGCTCCGGGTAACGGCTCAGGCTGTCTTCCAGTTCGTAGGGGGCCAGGCGGTTATCTTTGGCCCGCTTGATAAAGTTCTGGGCAATCGCCAGCACCTGTTCGGGCCAATGCTGGCGCAATAAGGGTTGGATTTCCAGGCCGGGGGCCAGGTAGTCCTCAAGCTGGGAAGCGTTGGCCGCCAGCCAGCCTTCGACCACCTCGCGCAGCAACAGTTCGGCGGTGCGCTCGTCCACAATATCGTAATCCTGGCTCAAGCCGACCAGCGAAGGGCGCTGCTGGACAATCTCGTGGGCCAGGGAGTGCAGGGTGCAAACCCGGTAGTTGAAGCCGGGCAGCAGGCCCTTAGCCCGCACAAAGCCATCCACCCGGCGGCGGAAGTTATCCACCGCGGCGTTGACCAGGGTCACAATCAGCACCTCCTGCTCATCGCCAACGCGCTGGACCAGCTCCGAGGCCAGGTAGGAAAGGATATGCGTTTTGCCGCTCCCCGGCACTGCCGACACGCCCACCCGCACCGGCCCATCGGCGCTGAGGATGGTGTCGAGAATTTTTTGTTGCGAGGGGCGGGGGATGAAGGTAATTTCAGTCATTTTAGATAATTCGTTAGCCACTCAATAAAGGTCTCGATATACTTTCCAGGCGGCCAAGCCATTCGGCTAATTCCTCAATGTAATATTCCCAGGCATTAAAATCCCGTTACCAGGTAGGATGAGTTTCGCGCAGGCGGCTGACAAAATCATCATCGGTGGTGATATGAGCATAGAATTGCTCATAAGGTAATTCATACCTGGCTTGAAAGACCAGAATCTCCCGTTGAAGTTCTGCGACTCGCTCACCAATTTGGGCGATGCTTCGCCTGCGCATATGACACTCTCCTCAATGACTGCCTGAGCAAAAGGTAAGTCAAGCCGCCGATGCAATATTTCGTTGATCCAAGTCGTAGCATGGTTAACGAAGGTTAGTTCGTGCATGGGCTAATTCTGGTCCTCCGGCAAAAACCCCTCTTGAATAAGGTGTTCCACAATTGCCTGGAATATCTTTTCAGCCATCTGGACATCGTGCCTGGCTTTTTCCTCACTAATGCTTAAACCAAGCGTATAGTCGCCTGTTTGCCTATTACGAAAGAGGCGGCTGATGGATTGGTTAAATTCTACTGGAAAGATACCCGTTTTGATAAAATGCTGGCTGAAAGCGCGAATAGCCCCAGCATGTTTGGCCGGGGTGAGATTTTTAGTCAGCAACGCAGCCTGCATCACGTAAAAGGCAGCATAGTAGGCGCGAGACGAAGCGAAGTCATAATCCCCTGCTGCTATGAGTCGCCGGGCAGCCGCCAGGGAGCGAGCAGCTTTTTGGATCATCAATTCTAATTTCGCAGCCAAGGTATTTGACTCGCTCACAAAACAACCCCTTCTTTACGGGCATTTATCAGCAATGGCTCAAACCTATCAGCCTGATACTTCTCTACAGAGACGGGAAAAATCGAAAAGACCGCGTTGTGGTGATAGAGCAATTCAGAGGCAATTTCATCAATAATCGTATCTATCACCGGCGAAACCTCATCCACAATGGCCAGGCAATCGTAGTCAGACTCAGCCTCAAAATCTCCCCTAGCACGAGAACCGAAAAGAATCACCTGCTTCAAATGTACCCCTAAGCGATGGCGCATTTGTTCAAGAAATATATCTAAAATTTGATCACCTGGCTTATTTTTCATGACCCCCAGCTACCCCTAGCCCAAAAGTATGCGCTGGCACATTGAAACCTAATTGCGAGTCATGATAGTATAAAATCACAGCAATTACAAGTAGCACTTTAACAGAACAGAACATTTGTGCCGCTTTTAAGCCTCTTGATTGAGCCATTTGAGTTTCCCATCCAGCCAAGCTAAAACCAGAACTATGGAATCGCTCGGTGCTTACATCCCTATAGATCGCCGTCTGGCCCTGGCCCAGGGTCAAGCTCTGCCTGACCGCATGCAGGGTACAGCCTTGTTTGCTGACATCTCCGGCTTTACCCGGCTAACCGACGCGCTGCTGCGCGCCCTCGGTCCCCGGCGGGGCAGCGATGAACTGACCCGCTGGCTAAACCAGGTTTACGACGCCTTGATCCGTGAAGTACAGATTTACCAGGGCAGCATCATCAACTTCAGCGGCGACGCCATCACCTGTTGGTTCTCTGAAAAGGATGAAGGCGGAGGGATGAAGGCGGAAAATATTTCATCCTTCATCCTTCATCCTTCATCCTTTCGAGCGGTAGCGTGTGGGCTGGCCATGCAGCAGGCGATGCGCCGGTTTACTGCGCTGGAAATTCCCGATGGCAGCCGTGTTTCCCTCTCGTTGAAGGTGGGGGCGGCGGGCGGCTCGGTGCGGCGCTTTTTGGTGGGCGATCCGGCCATTCAATACCTCGATGTCATTGCCGGGGCAACGCTGGAGCAGATGGCCCTGGCCCAACATTTAGCTCAACAGGGAGAATTTTTGTTGAGCCAAGAGTTGGTGGCCCAACTGGGCGACCAGATCAGACTAAGCGGCTGGCGGGGAAAAGCCTACTCCCAAAAACGCTCGACAGCCACCCTGACCAGCTTTGGAATAGTCAGCCACTTAACCCGGCCCGTCGAACCCCACCCCTGGCCGCTGGACCTTTTGAATACGGATCAAGGCCTGGCTGAGGAGCAAATTCGGCCCTGGTTGCTGCCGCCCGTCTACCAAAGTTTGCAGCGGGGACGCAGCGAATTTTTAGCCGAAATTCGCCCGGCGGTAGCCCTGTTTTTGAAGTTTGACGGCCTGAATTACGACTACGATGTATCCGCCGGCCAGAAGCTCGACGCCTTTATTCGCTGGGTGCAGCATGTTTTGGTGCGTTATGACAGTTACGTGATGCAGTTGCTCAGCGGCGACAAGGGCAGCCATCTCTATGCTATTTTTGGCGCGCCCGCCGCCCACGACGACGATGCCGAGCGAGCCGTCGCTGCTGCGCTGGAACTGCAAACCGCGCCGGAGCGGTTCGACTTTATCAGCCAGGTCCAGTTGGGTCTCAACCAGGGACGGGTGCGGGTGGGCGCTTACGGCAGCGCCACTCGCCGCACCTACGGCGTGTTGGGGGATGGGGTCAATGTGGCCGCCCGCTTGATGAGCCAGGCCAGCCCCGGCGAAATTTTGGTCAGCCAGAGCATCGTCGAAGCGGCCGCGGCCAGCTATTACTTCAAGTATGTGGGACCGGTCCACTTCAAAGGTAAGGCGGAGCCGATCACCGTTTCACAAGCGCTGTCGCCTCGCCTGCCTTCGCCGCAAAAACTGTTTACTACCTTCCGCGAACCACTGGTGGGCCGGGTTGAGCAGCTACGCCACCTGCAACAAATTCTGGCCGACACCCTGGCGGGGCAAAAGCAGCTTATCTGGGTTGAAGGCGTCACTGGGATTGGCAAAAGCCACCTCATCGCCGAGTTTGCCGAACAGGCGCTACAAGCGGGCGCGCGGGTCATCATTGGAGCCTGCCAGAGTACCCAGCAAAGCACTCTCTACTATCCCTGGCAGCAAATCTTTCGCAGTCTGTTTAATCTGGTTGATGAAAGGTCGCTCCAGTTGAGCCAGAGCGACCGGTTAGCCCGGCAGGTGGCTCAGCTCGAAGCAATTATCCCTACGATGAACCCCGACTGGTTGATTCGCCTGCCCTTATTAGGCGATCTGCTGGCTTTGCCCATCAGCGACAATCCGACCACGGCTGCCTTTGAACCCCATCTGCGGCAAGGCGCATTGTTTGACCTGGCCGAAGCGCTGCTGCAAAGCTGGGCCGCCGAACAGCCGCTCCTGATCCTGATCGAAGATGCCCACTGGTTGGATGAGGCCTCGCGGGCGCTGCTGCTATCGTTGAATCGCGTTCAGGCAAAAACCCCGATTTTGTTTGTTCTGGTCCAAACCCTGCCACTGGCGGGGGTGGAACAGGAACAGTTGTGGCAGGAATTGAAGCGGCTGCCCCAGATCCATCCCTTGAAGCTGGACGAACTTTCCCCCCCAGAAGCGGCCGAGTTAGCCAGCCAGCGCCTCCAGGGCAAGGTGTCGGCCCTGGCCCTGGAACTGATCCAGCTTCAGGCGCAGGGCAATCCGTTGTTTACGCGGGAACTGGTGGATGCCCTGCGCGAGTCAGGCGGTTTATGCCGCCGGGAGGATGGCCTCTGGTGGCTGTCCGACGCCATTTTTGCGGCCCTCCAGGGGGCCAACTGCCTGGTCAAACGGCAGGGGCAGTGGAGCTTGCTTGAGCGCGCACCGCTCGTTGCCGCCCGGTTAGACCTGCCCGACTCGATCCACAGCATTGTCCTGGCCCGGCTCGACCGGCTGCCGGAGCCGCTCAAGATAACCCTGAAAGTGGCCAGCGTCATTGGGCGCTTGTTTGAATTCGACCTGTTAGCCGAAGCTCACCCGGACCGCCCCGATCCGGCCACGTTGTTAGCCCAGGTAGACCG
Organism: Anaerolineales bacterium; assembly: GCA_015075405.1. GTDB lineage: Bacteria > Chloroflexota > Anaerolineae > 4572-78 > J111 > DSQQ01. Next base: position 101,208 of record JABTUK010000001.1, on the reverse strand, counting down.
GCTTCAGGCGCTCGACTTTATCCAATCAGCCCCCTCGCTGCGCCAGCAGGCTTATCTTTTCAAGCACAGCATTACCCACGAAGTAACTTACGCCACTTTGCTGGCGCAGCAAGAACGCAGCCTTCATCAGGCCGTGGCCGAAGTTTTAGAACGCCGGCAGCCCCATGCGGTGGAGCGGCTGGCTTACCATTTTAGCCGGAGCGATGCGCCTGAGAAAATGCTGTTTTATCTGGAACAGGCGGCCGGTAAGGCCCAGCGCGAGTACGCCAATGAAACCGCCCTGACTTACTACACGCAGGCACTTAGCATGTCTGAGCGCTGGCCGTGGCGCAAAGGCCAGGTCGAAATCCTGCACATCCTGGGCCAGCGCGAGGCAGAAAAAGCCAGTCTCGAAGCATTTTCGGTCAACCTGGAAGCACCCACGTTTGAGTTAGGCTATCTATGGGGCCAATATTACGAAGCCACCGGCGATTATGCCCGAGGCCAGGCCAGCATCGAACTGGCTCTGGCCGACAGCCGGGACAAGGAGAATTTGGCCGGCGAGGCCCGCTGTCTGGCGGAGTTGGGGTTAATTGCCCGCCGGCAGGGCAATTATGAACAGGCTAAAGCCCAGTATCAACAAGCCCTGGCCTTGTTTGAGTCGAAGCAAATCGCTGCTGAAGGAGAACTGTGGGCGCTCATTCAGGTTTTTAACGGCTTAGGCGCTGTTTATCGGCAGCAAGGACATTTTGATCAGGCCCAGGATTATCACGAACGGGCACTGGTCTTGAGCCGTCAAACTGGTAACCGGTGGGGTGAGGCTGAGGCTAATAATGATTTGGGGGCGATAGCTTTCTACCAACGCCGTCTGGCCGAGGCTTTAAACTACCATCAGCAGACCTTAGAAATCCGGCAAGCCATTGGCGACCGAGCCGGCGAAGGGAAGAGCCGGCACAATCTGGCTCAACTGGTCCACGAGATGGGTGACAGCGATCAGGCTCAAAAATATCTGACCGAAGCCCTGAATATTTTGCAAACCACCGGCAATCGTTGGGAAGAAATTAATGTCTGGAATGATATGGGGATTCTTTATCAGGAACTAGGCGATTTATTTCGGGCCGAAACTTGTTTACAAGAAGCCTTTGCTCTGGCTCAGGAGATTGGTGATGAAGCCGGACAAGCCTATATCCTCGCCAATTTGGGTCTGGTGGCGCGCGATAAAAATGAGTTGGAAACAGCCGAAACACTACTCATTACAGGGTTAGCTCTAGCTCAAGCACAAAATGACCAATATCTCGTGTCTATCTATCTCAACTACTTAAGCGCCATCAATTTGCAGCAGGATAATTTCCAACAAGCGATTACTCAGGCCGAATTATCGCTCCATTTGCGGCAAGAGTTAAAAATGCGCTTTGCCACCCCGGATAACCTGGCAATATTAGCGGCGGCTTATCTGGCCAAGAAAGATGTGGCTCAAGCTCTCAATTATGCAGCCCAAGTTCAGGCTATTTTAGAAGAGTGTAACGGCGAAGGGCCGGAGTTTCCTCAACTAGATTATTTTATCATCTATCAGGTTATGGCTGCGGTAGGCCGTACCGAAGAGGCCAAAACAGCACTAAAGGCAGCTTACAATTTGGTTAAAACTCGGGCCGAAAAAATTGTTGATCCGCTATTACACCACTCTTTTCTGGAACAGGTAGCGATCAATCGAGCTATAGTGGAAACCTATAGAGTTTTTGAAACCGAAAAATGTAATTCCAGTGAATCATGATTTTAGAGGGGTGAGGCACGCCTCCGTGCTAGCGAAGCCGCACCCTTCGGGCTGAGCTTCAGGACGAAGCCTGGGGGTGCTGACTCCTCAATTTGTGACTTACTGAATTCAATCTTTTGAGTGAGCAACCAATAGGTGTCTCACGAGCCGGTGGTTCGACTGACTTTGCGGACTTTCAGGTCATCTGACTCCTCCAAAAGACACGGTGCGCGCCAGTCACCTCACTGATTGGGGCAACGCCATCGCGTCTGCTTCTTGAGGAACAGGGGCAACCACCGGCTTGCCAGGCATCTATTAGCCTGACACAAAAAAACAAGCGCAGCAAAAACTTTGCTGCGCTTGTTTTTATAGAAAATCCATCAACCGTCAACTCAATATCTCAACCATCTGAGCGGTGAGAAACCATCCTTTAACTTGAACGTCGAGCGCCGGTCGGTTTGACCTTTTCAATTTTGCGGACTTTCATGGGGCCTGCTCCTTTCTGTAAAAATTTGTTCACAAGGTCAGCCACCTCACTGGCCGGCCTTGAAAAACATCACCAGTGACGCCCACCGAGCAGATTTTCTCGCCAGTAGGCATATACCAACAAACCCAAATCAAGGGCTTGACTGGTCAGGACGGCCAGGCCGTCCCCAAACTCCAGGGGGGCAGCGGCGCTGCCGCAGCTAATATTCAACAGCGCTTCCCATACCAAGCGCAGCTTGATGGGCAGTTGAACCAGCAAGAACTGCCCCAAAAATAAACCGCCCCCCACCAGCGTAATCAGGGCATACAGATAGATAAATTTCATCCCCCCGGCCGGCGGGTCGAACCGAGGAATGGGGCGCAGCTTTGATTGGAGCCAATGATAGGTGTCGGCCTGCAAATTCCGCTGGCCCAACAAAGCGGAAAGCAAAAAGTAGCCGTCCATTTTGGAAAAGAGCCAGAATTGGGCCACCAGCGATAGGGTAGAGGTCAGCAGATAGAATTTTAGAAATTTGACGGCTAACTCCGGCCAGAGCAGCCATCCCGCTTGCTGAAAATAAAGCAGATAGATCAGCCCGCTTAGGCGCAAAATATCCAGGAGCATGCCGGCGGCCAGCGGCAGCAGGCGGGCCGAACGGGGTACAGCCCAGATATTGTGCATGATTGTCTGGCTCATGGGGATAAACCCCAGGCGTTGGGTCCAGGTAATCGAGGCGTCAATGCCTTTGGCCCGGCAAGCCAGCAGATGGGCTAATTCGTGCAGCGGCATATCTACCAGCCACAACAACAGCCCTACCAGAATAATGATAAAGTTATAATTATCTAACCAAAAATAGTCATTCAGGCGGGGCCACAGCACCGGGGTTGTGACCCACAGCATGATAGCCGGCAGCGTCACTGCCAGCCAGCCGAGCAGCACCGGCGTAGAAAAGAGGCGTCTGGCCCAGCGTTGCGGCAGCCAGGCCAATTGAGACTCGACCGGGACGCCCTGCGTAGAAACAGCCTTGCCGTCAACGGCGGCAATAAAATTACAGGCCAGGAAGGCTTGTATGACCTCCCAAAGTTCTGTTTCGGAGAAGGGGTTGAAGTGAGCCTCAAACTGCTGCCGGGCTTCGGCCAGGCTTAAGCCTTGATCCAACCAGGCGATAAACTGCAACCCTTCGGGGGGTAGCTCTAAAAACTCGTCGCCCCAGCCAATGATAGCCACGCCGTTTTCAAGCTGCCTGGATAAGGGGTGTAAATGAATTCGGCTGTCGAGTGAGATTGCGGAAAGGTCCATGTTGGGTGTGATCTGGTTTGAAAGGTGAAATTCAGGTAATATAGTGCTCCAGAAAAGTTTTCGCCGCTAAAACAGGTAGCAAAGTAGCATGTAGCAGGTCATAAGTGTGCTACTTTGCTACTTGCTACCTTGATCGTGAGAAAGAATTTTTCCGGACACCTATATATTAACAATGTTAAGGATACCATGCAAATGTTTGAATCTTGTTTGAATCTTAGGCCAATTTTCCTATTCACACCCTCCGATTGGCCTACTTTAAAGAGGCGAGGAGGCGTGAGACGAGGAAGCGAGGACGTGAAATCCTTCGCCTCCTCGCCTCCTCGCTTCATTTTCATTTTGAGAGGAACGGAGATTAGCCGGGGGAATTTTTCTGCATCTGGCGCAGCATTTGCTGGAGGGCAACCAACAATTGGCCGCGCTGCTCGTACCCCTGCTCGCCGACTTCGGAGTTGACAATGAAGATATGCTTACGGCAGCGGCGGGTCAGGCCCAGCACCAGCCGGTAAAGCCGGTCGCGCTGGCCGGCCACCTCGTCGGCGTCGGTCCAGGGGCGGCCCGGTTCCCAATCAGCGGTGAGAATGTAAGGATGGGTCAAGGGTTGGGCAATGCGCTCCCACCAACCGCTGCTGCCGGCGTCGAGCCAGAATTGGTAATCTACCGGGCGGTTGCTGACCAAAAAGGTAGTCGCCGGGGTGATTAATACTGCACCGGACGTGTCCGAGTTGGCCGGATTATTCGATGAAGTTCCCGACAGGTCGCCGGACGCTGCTTCCCAACTGCGTAAATATTGGGCAGCCATGATGCCTTGTTCAATCGTCTCCAAATAAGCCCGGTTGAGGTCAATGGGGGTTGGAAGGTTGGAAGGTTGGAAGGTTGGAAGGTTGGAGGTTGGAGGTTGGAGGGCTGGAGATTGGAGATTGGAGACATTGTACCTTTGTGGTATTGGAGATTCGGGGGAGATGGGGACAAGTTCGACGACGCGGCGAAACTGGCGGGCCGAGTCAATTAAATTGGCAACAATGTGCCCAGCTTCGGGTTGATGGTGAAAGCCAAAGCCCGGCTGTGACAAAAGCTCGCCAAAAAGGCGGCTGAGAAAGTGATCCAGCACCGGCGGCTCGCCAGAGTCGCGCACCGTTTGCAGCCAGCCGCGCAGCCGGTCAAAACGCTGGCCGGCTTGATAGGAAATCCGCTCGCGCACGTCGCCTTCGATTTGGTCAAACGAGGTCAGAGGGAGAGGAAGACGGGAGACCGGCGACGGGAGACCGGCGCTAGCCGATTGGGATACTCCGGTCCCCGGTCCCCGGTCCCCGGTCCCCATGCGCCGGTAGACTACCTGGGTGAGCAGATTGGCCCGGATCAGATCGAGATCGGCGATGGCCTGGTTCAAGGCATGGGCCACGTCGAAGGGTTCGGGCAGCAGGCCCATTTCAGGGAAGGCCAGTCGAGCCAGGGTGAGAACGGTTTTGGCCGCCGGTTCTTCGCTGAGGGGGCGCGAGGGCCGGTGAGACCGCGCCGGCAGGCCGCGCTGAGCCATACGCTGGGTAAAGGAAAAACGGAGCGCATCGCTGACAAAAGGAGCCAGCACCACAATTTGCTCTGGCGAGACGCCTTCGGCCAACAAGCCGGCAATCCGGTCAATGACCCATTCGATCATCTGCGGATAGAACCGCTCCTGCTGGAAGGTGATGACACGGCGGGGATCGGGAGATTTACGATTTACGATTTTCGATTTACGATTTTTGCGGTCGGTGGTCGGTGGTCGGCGGTCGGCGGTTGGCGGTTGTAAAATCTGGCCTAACTGCTCCCCCAGGGCCAGCATATCGGGCGGGGCAACGTGGGAGTCGATCATAGGCACGGTTTCATCGGCCAGGTTGGCTAAACTTTGGGCGGTGCGCCAGTTGGCCCCCAAAAAGATACGATAGCCGGCATCTTCATCGTTGATGAGCAGGGCCGACTCGGTCTGGGGCAGCCACTCGCGCAAAATGGTGTGGGCAAAAGGGTTGTCCTCTTCGATGTTGTCCACAATCAGGTGATGGTAGCGCTCGGTGAGATAGCGGCGGATGCCTTCGACCGGCCAGAGATGGCGCTGGAAGGTGTCAATCCGCAGCGAGAAGTCAAGTAGATTGCGGGCCAGGCAGAAAGCCCGAAATTCGTTGACGCAGACCTGGGTATGCTCCAGGGCCGCCCGGCTGCTGGGTTCACCAGCCAGGGAGGCAGCCAAGCGCGCCCCCACCTCGGTGTGGGGCAGGCCGATGAGCGCGGCTTTGTTAAGATTGTCCAAAATCTGGCTCATCAGTCGGGGCAGCGAGATGGTGATGGGCACCACATTGGGGTCAAAGTAGCCCTGGCGCAGCAGCGGCTCGATGACCTGCCGCAAATAATACTGGGCCGTTTCGATGGTCAGAAAAACAGGCCGGGCTTGAGGCCGGCCGAACCCGGCGGGTCTGGCTACCAACGGCCAGAATAGATCAATAGTCCGCAGCGTCAAACCGCTGAGGGTTAAAATATCTACGGCTGCAGCGCCGGGCAGGTTGGGGTCGCGCAGCAGGTCACGGTAGGGGCCGGCCAGTGTTACCTGCGGCGCCAGCACCAGAATATTGTGGCCGGGAACGTGGTCGGCCAGCAGGCGGCGCAGATGGGCCACAGCGCGGGTTGTTTTGCCGGTTCCGGCAGGGCCGGTGAGATAGGTGATAGGCATAATAAACCTTTCTGTTTTTAATAAACGTGATAGAATAGCCCTACGCCATCAGGATTGAAAATCCGCAGATTTCGCAGATTACACAGATTTTTAGTTTTTTATCTGCGAAATCTGTGTAATCTGTGGATTATTTTCAGAGAGGCTGGAACAGGAGTTAGCAATGGCAATTCAGGTCAGAAGCTTTAGACCCTCTGACAGCGAGTTCATTACCTCGTTGATCACCCGCTTTACCGAATTTGATTTACCTGCGTGGCGGTCGGCGGATGAAATTAATTATACCAATCATAGCCTGCTGCTACAAGCGATGGCCCAACCCGAACCTGACTCGGCCTTGCTCATTGCCGAAGACGAGACGGGCCGCCGAGCCGGCTTTATTCATTTGCAAACTCAAACCGATTATTTCAATGGCGAGAAACACGGCTACATTTCTGATCTGGCGGTAGACCAGGCGTTTGAAGGTCAAGGCGTGGGAGGCCTCCTGCTTGAAACCGCCGAAGCCTGGAGCCGTGCGAAAGGTTATGACCTGTTGACCCTCTATGTTTTTGCCGGCAACAGGCGCGCCCAACGGCTGTATGAGAAACACGGTTTCGGTCCAGAACTGATCAAGTATGTCAAAAAGATCAGCGAATGAAGTTTGACTGCATGCAAAATTCGATAAAGCGAGCGCAGCCGGGTATAATTTAGTGGGTCAAACTAAACAAAAAGGATTGACTCATGCAGTGGCAACAGACCCTGCGCCATTTACTGGCGATCCTGTTCTTGCCCGGTATGGCCGCGGTCGCAGTACCCTATTGGCTTCTGACTGCTTTTGAAGCCGCCGATACGCACTGGAACAGCGGATCACTCTCTATGGGGCTGGGCCGTTTGGTTGGCGCCCTTTTTATCATCAGCGGCCTGGGACTTTTCATCTGGTGTGTCAGCCTGTTTGCCAAAATTGGCCGAGGGACGCTGGCCCCGTGGGACCCTACTTGCAATCTGGTCGCCGCAGGACCCTATCGCTTTATCCGTAATCCCATGATTAGTGGGGTGGCCCTCCTGCTCATCGGCCAGGCCGTGTTCTGGGGTTCCTGGCTTCTGGGACTCTGGGCGGGTCTTTTTGTGGCGATCAACCACCTGTACTTTCTGTTTTCCGAAGAACCTGGGTTAGAAAAGCGGTTTGGGCAGCCCTATCGAGTTTACAAAACCCAGGTACCCCGCTGGATTCCCCGGCTAAGACTGAGACGGGGATCAAAGCCAATGCGGAGCGACAGGAAATGAGTCTGAGCCAGTTGAATGGAGGGCCTCATGCCGAGGGCGATTCTGTCCGTCGAGATTGATGCGCCCGGCGACGCCGTCTTCCAGGTTGTTCACGATTACGGCTGCCGTCTGGAATGGGACACGATGTTGCAGGAAGCGCGGCTGCTGGACGGGGCGAGCACTGCCGCAACCGGCGTCCGTTCGGTCTGTGTCGGTACCTGGCGGAGCCTGTTCCTGGCTCTGGAGACCGAGTACGTCCGGTTCGAGCCGGGGCGAATCGCCGCCGTCAAACTGACCAATCGTCCGCCCTTTTTTGAGCGATTTGCGGCCACCATCCGGCACGAGGCCATCGGCGAAGGTTGCTCGCGGACCACCTACATCTACTTTTTCCGCGCCCGTCCTCGCTTCCTGGCCCCTCTGTTGGAGCCAATCATGAACGCGCTGCTCAAGCGAGAAGTCCGGCAGCGGCTTTACTCCCTGCGCCGCTACCTGGCAAGTCAAAGGGTTCATCGTGAAAACGTTACTACTCAGGCTGTCATTTCGAGACCGAAGGTCGAGAAATCTCCAGGGAGCAACACGTAAAAATAAGGTGTCGGGGATTTCTCCCTGCGGTCGAAATGACATGGCTGAGCAGTTACATGGGTGAATAAATGGGCACAGGGCTACGAGAGTTTTTCATCATCAATCGGCCCCTGGTCTTCTTTGTCTACGGCCTGGTCTTTTTTGTGTTGGGCTTGGCGATCTCGCTCCAATCCCGGCGGCACAGCCGGTTGACCCTGGCCCGTCATCTCCCCTGGCTGGCCCTCTTTGGCTTTATCCACAGCCTGCACGAGTGGGGTGATGTGTTTATCCCCATCCAGGCCACTTACTTGCCGCCCCCCTTTATCAATTTGCTCAAAGCAGTCCAACTGGGGTTGCTCAGCCTCTCGTTTGCCTGTTTGTTTCAATTTGGGGTTAATCTGCTACGCCCTATGCCTCCCCGCTGGACCTGGCTGCGCTGGCTGCCGGCCGGAGTGCTACTGCTGTGGTCGTTGGCGGCCATGATCTGGTTAACTGCGGAACCTGTCTCATTGGCCGAGTGGTATCTACTCGGCAACATCTGGACCCGCTATTTGATCGGCTTTCCGGGCGCGGCCCTGGCGGCCTACGGGCTGCGCCGGCAGGCCACCCAACTGATTGCCCCTTTCCGCGAACCCCAAATCCTACAGATGTTATATCTGGCCGGACTGGCCCTGGCCGGTTATGCCGTTGTTGGTGGTTTGATTGCGCCGCCTGGCCCATACTTTCCGGCTAACTGGCTTAATACTGCCCTGCTGGAAAGTTGGCTGAGTATTCCCATCCCAATCTTTCGCAGTCTGTTGGGCTTAACCCTCACCGTTGCCATCATCCGCACCCTGGAGATTTTTGACCTGGAAATTGATCGCCGCTTGAGCAGTATGGAAGAAGCCCAAATTTTGGCGACCGAACGGGAACATCTGGGCCGCGACCTGCACGATCACACCCTGCAATCGGTGTATGCGGCCGGGTTGATGCTCAACGCCGCCCGACGTACCCCTTGCTTAATGGCGGATGATGCCGCTGCCGAAAATCTGGCGCAAGCAGCCCAAACCCTCGATCGCGCTGTGACCGATATTCGCCAGCACATTGCCGAATTACGCGCCCAGCCAGGCCGTCTCAACCTGGCCGAGGGGGTGACACAACTGCTGCAAGAGAGCGCCCTGTCCTCGCTGGTTCAGGTTGAGTTAAAGCTTGACCTGCCCGAAAACCGGCCGCTGACCACTCGCCAGGTGCGCCACTTGTTGGCCATCACCGGCGAAGCGCTCAGCAATGTCGCCCGTCATGCTCAGGCTCGCCGAGTGCAGCTTTCAATCGGGGCCAGCGAAGAGACCTTGTCCCTTAGCATTGCCGACGACGGGCATGGCATCCCGCCCGATTTTGTGGCCGGTTATGGCTTGCGTAATATGCGTGATCGGGCGCGGCTGTTGGCCGGTGATTTGAATATTGAGAGCCGACCCGGCCACGGGACCCGCTTGCAGCTCACGATGCCGTATGATCAAGGGGTAGACGGTGAAGAAAACAACAATTTTAATAGTTGACGATCATCACCTGGTGCGTTTGGGCCTGCAAGCGCTGCTCAAGGTTGAGCCTGATTTTGAGGTCATTGGTCAGGCGGCCACCGCCGATGAAGCGGTTGCGCTGGTCGAACGGCTGCGGCCCCAGGTGGTGCTGATGGACCTGCGCCTGCCCGGTCGCAGCGGGGTTGAAGCCTGCCAGGACATTAAGCAGCGCTGGCCCGAAACCCACGTGATTATGCTTACTTCTTACGCCGATGACGAGTTGGTGCTGGAGGCAATCAATGCCGGGGCCGAAGGCTACGTCCTGAAAAAGGTCGAAGGCGGCAACCTGGTTGAGGTCATTCGGGCTGTGGCCCGAGGGGAGGCGGTATTGGACTCAGCCGTCACGCAAAAGCTGCTGGCCCACGTCCGCCAGGCCGAACAAGAACTGAGCGGCCTGGCCTTCCGCAGTTTGTCGGAACGAGAGATCGAGGTACTGGCCTCGTTGTCCGAAGGCAAAACCAATGCCGAGATTGCCCATTTGCTGAGTTTGAGCGAGAAAACAGTCGGCAATCACGTCAGCGCCATTCTGGACAAGTTGGGGGTGACCAACCGCATCGAGGCTGCCACCTACGCGGTACGCCATCACATAGAACGGCATCGTCCTGACAAGTAACAAAAAAGTCCGCGCTGCCATAACGCGGACTTTTTACGATAGAAGGTCAAGTAATTTCTAAAGCGGCTATTCGGCGGCAAAGAGGGTAAAAATAGGCGGGAAGGTCAACAGAAAGCCGAGCGCGATCAGTATGAGCGTGACGGTAAACGCCTTGGCAAAGGCCACATCTTTGTCTTTCCACATCGAGTGAAGAATTACCCAACTGACCAGCCAGACGATAACGCCGACCCCGGTTTTGCCGGTTAGCGGCCCGGCCGGGTTCCACCAGTTGAGCGCATTCTTCAAGCCCTCGCTCATTTCTGCGCCCGTCACCATTAACCCGATCACCAGGCAGCCGATCCCACTGGCTACAAAGGCGGCTGAGGCCACCCCAACCGCGACTTCGGCTTTGGCTGAGGCTTTTTCGACCACTTTTACTTCGGAAGAGATTGATGCTGTCATTTTAATAACTCCTTATCTTGTGTGACTCAGCCCGCTTACATCAACGGGGCGGCTTTGGTAATGAAGGCGCCGAACATTCCGGCAATCCCGGCAGCGGCAAAGGCCAAGACGAACAGAACCATCAGGGCATAGCGCAGCCGGGGCATCTCGGCAATCCGGGCGCCATAACGCCAGACTACAAAGGCGACGGCCACGGCCAGAATGGGGGAGAACCAGGCCACATGCTCTTTCCATTCCATCGCAAAGGTGTGCCAGGCAGCCAGATTAGGCACTGACAGCAAGTAGTAGCGCGGAAAATCGGTGAGATCCGTTAAGCCCTCCGGGGGTTTGGCCCGGTACCAGGGGTAAACAATATAGGCGCCGCTGACGACGGTTAGCCAGGACGCGACAGCCATGACCCAGGCGCCGATGGTCAGACGCATCACCCGCTCTTTGACCCCGGTGATGGTGACCCATTCGGGTCTGAGGCTGTACAGCCCGGCCAGTCCTCCGGCAAAGGCGAGCAGGAAAATTGCCCCCAACCCCATGCCGTGAATAACAGTCCAAAGTTCTCTTACAGTCATTGACATTGTGGTGTGCCTCCTTTGGTCACAGTGTGGTGATTATTGGTAGCGGATTGATCTTCAATCACACCTATAGCTTATCACACCCTTGGAGGCAATAGCAGAGGCGAACTCCCTATCTTTTATAGGGAAGATTTCCTTTACCCGGCATAAAGTCCGATTAATCCGACAACTCCCCCCGCCAGCACCAGCCAGGCCGAGTTGAGCTTGAACCACAACAGCAGGGGCATCGCTCCGACCGCCAACAGCAACGTCACCCCATCCACAATCGCTTCCTGCCCAAGCTGCCAGGTCACCCCGGCCATCAAGCCCAGCGCGGCGACGTTAATCCCGTCCAGACTGAGCGGCGCAGATACTTTCTTATCTACTTGGTAATTAACTCATTCCCGGCCGATTGCCAGGCCTGCATGCCGCCATCAACCTCGACGATGCGAGTGTAACCCAACTTAGCTAGGTTTTGGGCGGCTTCAGCGCTCATTCGACCGCTGCGACAGTAAAGCACGATCTTCGCATTTTTGTCGGCAGGAAGTCGGCTAAGGTTGGCTTCAATCTCGTTGTAGGGGATAAAGGCGTCGGTTTGGGGCAGTTCACCCTCATAAGGGATATGGACATTGACCAGGGTGAAATTTTTGTTATCCAGCGCTGGTTTTAGTTGGTCAATCGAAATATCAGTATAGCCGTCAGCATTTTTGGGCAGATTAAAAATATCTCCCGCAGCGACGGGGGAAGCAATGGATGTGCTAGATGTGCCGCAAGCGGCTATCAGTATGGTTAGCAGTATAAGCGTCATTAATTGTTTGATTGGCATCCTCAAATCTCCTCTATGCGGAATTATCCCTATTTTTGTTCTTTGTTATTGTAATCTCTTTACAGAATCTTTAAAGAAACTTAGCCAAATCTTCAAACAACTCTGCTATATTACAAAAATAGCTCAGGCTTTGAAGGCCAAGCGGTCTTGCCATCGAAGCAACCCTCAACCCCAAGCGAAGCTATTCGCTCGGATCAAGATGCTGCTGCAATTATTTGAAGTAACAACAACTGAGGTCATCTATGTGTCATTTTAAATCGTTCAATCGCCGCGATTTTTTACGTTTGGCTGGCTTTGGCGCTCTCACCGCTTTGAGTGGCGGCGCAGCAGCTTGGTTAAGCGCCTGTGTCCCAGCCACTGCTCCCTCCATCGCCCTGGCTGCCTCAACGCCAACACCCGGTTCGGGCAGTTTCAGCCCGGATGTCGAGCTGGCCCTGCGGGCTGTCCAATCCGAGGTAAAAATCCTTCCCGGCCAACCTACCCAAGTGTGGACTTATCAGGGGGAGGTCTTGAAGGGCGACCCGGCAGTTTTGCAGTTCCTGCCCGGCTCGTACCTAGGACCTATTATCCGCGCCCGCCAGGGGCAGAAGTTCCGCATCCACTTTACCAACAACCTGCCGGCGGAGAGCATTATTCACTGGCACGGTCTGCGCCTGCCCGACACCGCCGACGGACATCCCCGTGATGCCATCAAGCCGGACCAGACCTATGTTTATGAGTTTGAAGTACGCAACCGGGCCGGCACGTACTGGTTCCATCCCCATCCCCACGGCCAAACCGGCTTCCAGGTCAATCAAGGGCTGGCCGGGTTGTTTTTGGTCACCGACGAGGAAGAAGCCGCTGCCGGTTTACCCGCCGACGCTTACGATCTGCCGCTGGTGCTGCAAGATCGGGTTTTTGATATGGACAACCAGTTTGTCTATCTGGCCAATGGCATGATGGACCAGATGATGGGCTTTTTGGGGCAGGATATTCTGGTCAATGGGCAGCCCAACTTTAGCCTGCCGGTTGCGACCCGCGCCTACCGGCTGCGGCTGCTCAACGGCTCTAATTCCCGTATCTACAAACTGGCCTGGCAGGATGGCGCCCCGCTGACGGTGATTGCCAGCGATGGCGGCTTGCTGGCAGAACCGATACAGCGCGAGTATGTTACCCTGGGACCGGGGGAGCGGGTTGAACTGTGGGCCGATTTTCGCGATTACCAGGTGGGGACAGAGCTGCAAATGCGCAGTTTGGCCTTTTCCGGGGTGGAAGCCGGCATGATGGGGGGGATGGGACAGGGCATGATGGGGGGGATGGAGCACAATATGGACGGAATGGGGCATGGGATGATGGGTGGCATGATGACCAGTGCCCTGCCTAATGGTGAATCCTTCCCGGTGTTCACCGTCCGGGTCGAGCGCCAGGAGGCGGAAACTCTCCGGCTGCCCGAACGACTGACAATAATGGAGCCACCAGTAGTCGAACAGGCAGTGAACAGCGATACCCCTCGCCTCTTTCGCTTGTTTATGAGCAATATGGCCTGGACTTTGAACGGACGCACGTTTGAAATGGAGGGCGTGACTTCCGCAGAAACGGTGCAGTTGAACAGCAGCGAAGTCTGGGAGTTGGTAAACGAACCAGGACAAGGCGGCATGATGGCCGATTTTATGGCCCACCCGATGCATATACATGGTGTCCAATTCCGCGTTTTGGAGCGCCAAATAGACCCGCCACAAGCTGCCGGCTGGCAGAGTGTCAGCGCCGGCTACGTGGATGAGGGTTGGAAGGATACTGTCCTGGTCATGCCCGGCGAGCGGGTGAAGCTGCTGATCAAATTTGAGGATTATCCCGGCTTGTTTCTCTATCACTGTCACAACCTCGAGCACGAGGATATGGGCATGATGCGCAATTATCGAGTGCAGGCCTGATCCAAAATTGGGGGATATGATGCAAAAGCGATATTTTAGCTATGGGGGTGTGGCTATTCTGGCTGTTTTTGTAGGCTTTGTCCTGGGCATGCTGTGGAACAATCCCGCTCAAACAGAGCGCTCGCCCTACGTAGCACAACTGGATAGTTCGGTTCGCGGCTTGAGTTCGCAGGAGGTTGACGACTTGCTTAACGGGCGCGGGGCAGGCTACGCCCGGATGGCCGAACTGAACAGCTATCCAGGGCCGCGCCATGTACTCGACTGTAACTACTCACCAAATAGCACCCCTCGATACGCGTCTCGCTTCGCCCTTCGACAAGCTCAGGACGAACTCAGAGCTCCTCAGGGTGCTACTCACCGCATCCTGAGTAGGCCGAAGGCCGTATCGAAGGATGCGGTGAGTAGCTACATAGATTGACCACACTTCTCAGCGCGTCTATACTATAGCCATCACCCAGGTGGCGAGGGAGAAATGCGCATGAGACGAGAATTTGGCACCCCCGATGATCTGACCTATCTCCGGTCTGAGTCGCTCCAGCCGGTGCTGTTTTGTGTGATGGGCGTACTCTACCTGTGGTATGTCATCTTATTCCACCCCATCAACCGTATTGGCGGGGCCGGCTTAGGTCCGCTTTTATTGGCCGGAGGTTTGGCCCTTGCCTTTTTCACCCGCAACTATAACGCCTCGCTGGCCTCAGCGGCCCTGATTTTGGGGATTGCCGCGGCCAGTCTCAACCAAATGTGGCGGGGCGACCCTGCCGCGCCTTATCTGCTGGCCGTGGTGGTCAGTTTAACCGGACTCCTTTTTAACCTTAAAACCGTTGTGGGCGTAACGGTCTTGTGCAGCAGCGCGGTGATGGGCATTGGTTGGCTGCACTGGGGGCACTCCCCCTTTTCCAACGAGTTATTCTTGCCCGTGCTGGTCATTGCGCTGGTGGGGATTATGTCGTCCCTGACGGTGCGCAATCTGTATCTGACCCTCTACTGGGCCTGGGACCGGGCCAAAGCGGCGCAGTCCAACGAAGAAAAACTGCTGGATCGTCAGGGAGAGCTGGCCCGCGCCTTGAAAGCGCTGGACGTGTCGTACCAACAACTAGAACGTCTGAATTATGATTTGGCCCGGGCCAGAGAGGCCGCCGAGGAAGCCCGCCAGGCCAAACAGCAATTTGCCACCAACATCAGCCACGAACTGCGCACCCCCCTCAATGTGATTATGGCTTTTAGCGAAATGATGTACCTCTCGCCGGGCAGTTATAACAATGTGCCCCTGCCACCGCCCTATCGGGGCGACATCCGCGAAATCTACCGTAGCTGCAAACACCTGCTGCAATTAACCGAGGATGTGTTGAATCTGTCAAAAATTGAAGCCAGCCAGATGAAAATCCACCCCGAACCAACCAAGCTCCCGGAACTGGTTGCCGAAGCGTTGGGCATTATCCGCCCTTTGCTGCGAGATAAGCCGGTTGAACTTAAGGCCGACCTGCCCAAAAATCTGCCCTTGCTGACCATAGACCGAACCCGGGTGCGGCAGGTTCTGTTAAACCTTTTGAATAACGCCCGCCGCTTTACCGAACAGGGCAGCATCACCGTGCAGGCTGTGCTTGAAAATAGGCACGTCAAAATTACTGTGGCCGATACCGGCAAGGGTATACCCGCCGATAAATTACAAACGGTTTTTAAAGAATTTGAACAGCTTGATGACTCTGTTTCGCTCCAACATCTGGAAGGCAGCGGCCTGGGGCTGGTTATTAGCCAGCGGTTTGTGGAAATGCACGGCGGCCGGATTTGGGCTGAAAGCGCCGGGATACCGGGGCAGGGCAGCCGCTTTCACTTTATCCTGCCGTTAAAAGAAAGCGCCTTTATTACATCAGGCCGAGAGGAAATACACCGGCTGCCGGTCAGAACCCCAACTGGGTGGGGGCGGTCCGTTTTACTGTTAGACCCCGACCCGACGATAAAACGGCTGGTTGAGGACGCCCTGGAAACGTATCAGGTTCTGTCTGTTGCTGACAGTTCGGACCTGTCCGATGTGCTGGCCGAAACTCACCCGCAAGCAGTGATTTTTAACCTGATGCAGCCGGAACTGGCCTGGCAGCAACTACGAGTCTGGAAAGAAAAAACTGACAGGCTGGCCATCCCCATGATTTTCTGCCCGTTTATTGGCCCGCAGCAGTGGCGGCAGGCCCTCAATGTAACCGAGTATCTGGTGAAACCCATCACTCGTGAGGCGTTAACCGCCTTGCTCAACCGGCTCGACCCGCGCCCCCGCCGCATCCTGTTGATAGATGACGACCCACGCATGAGCCATTTGCTGACCCGCCTGCTGGAAGCAGAGGGGCCTGACTATCAAATCAGCCGGGCTAATAATGGCCGGGTGGGCCTGGAGATGATGCAGCAGCAGCGACCCGACCTGGTGTTGATGGATTTGAGCATGCCGGAGATGAGTGGTCATACCCTGCTGGCCCAGATAAAACAAGACCCGGCGCTCTGCCACATCCCGATGGCAGTCATTACCGCTTACATCTCAACACCGGAAGAAGAGCGCAGTTTGGGCGGCAAGAGCCTGTTTATCTCTCATCCAACCGGCTTTACCAATGAGGAGGTTTTAAGCTATGTGCGCAGTTTGCTCGATGGGGTTGCTGTGAGAGGAGTGTTCACGAGCCAACGGCACGCCGCCAAGTATGAAAAGGTAACAGGGTAGCAAGGTCGCAAAGTCGCAGGGGCACATACTTTTCGGCGGTCGGCGGTTCCCCAAAAGGAGGCGAAGCGCTCTCAGCCGTCGGCGGTCTATTTTCGGGGGAGGTTTACACCTAGCCCAACACCTGGGTCAAGGCAGCCAGCAGGTCGGCTTGCCTGACGGGTTTGCGCAGGTAAGTGGCCGCGCCCAATGACTGAGCCAGGCGCGGGTCTTCCAACACCGAGCAAATTACCACCGGAATCTGTTGGGTGGCCGGGTCGCGCTTGAGGGCATGCAGAATCTCCCAGCCATCCTGATTGGGAATCATGACATCCAGGGTAATCAGGGCCGGACTCATCTCACGGGCCAGGCGCAGGGCATCGGGGCCAGTGGTAGCGCCGACAATCTGATACCTGTATTCGGCCAGATAGCGGCGAAAAGCTTGAGACACAGCCTCATTATCATCAACAATAAGCAGCACTTTTTCCGCGCCAATCGGCAAGTCAAACCGGCAACTACAACCGTCCGCGTTCCATTCAAAGGCTTGCCACTGTCCGTTCATTGATTCAACCAGATGGCGCACCGGCCCCATTTCCGGTTTTGGCTCAGGTTCGGGCGAAGCCGGATCATATGTAGCAGTTACTTCTACCCCAATCCGTTGCTGGTTAGCCGCAAGATGCAAACAAATCTGCCGGCAGCCCGGCTGGGTGATGAGTTGACTCAAGATATTCAGCAAGACCTGGCGCAACAAAGTTCGGCTGCCATAAATGACCGGCAGCCCGGCGGGCAGGTTGCTGGTTAAAGTGACGTTATGTTGTTCAGCCAGGGGGCCGACCATTTCCAGTACCCCCTGCGCCACCTCCCGCAGGTCTATGGGGCGCTGGCGGGTGCGGAAACGCTCCAGTTCGCCCGCCAGGCCGTTATCAAGCTGAAGCGTCTGCGCCGGCGGCGGAGGTAATTTTTCTCGCAGCAAGCCAGCCAGCATCTCGATGGCCTTTTGCTGCTGGCGAAAGAACTGCCGCCGGCTGTAACCCAACTCCTGCAAAATGTCGGGCAGGGGCCACTCTTCAACATAGCGATAGACCAGCAGAAAGTAATATTCGGCCCGCGAGGCCCCTTTGGCCGGCGAACCAGGCGGATGCAGCGCTTCAATCTGTTCCAGCAGCAGCCGGCTCAGCCGCTGCGCCCGGTTGGGGCCGGGCAGGCCCGCTTCCGGCCAGTAATGCCGGGCCAGGGGATGACTCTCCAGGTAAGGATAATCATACAGGTGACTCAAGACATCTTTGACTTGTTGCAGAAAGTCTGATTCGGGTGGCATCGGTATCCTTATGACCGCTATCTACCCAATTAACCTGAGTTCGGAATTTTCTAAATCGCACCCTTCGATACGCCCTTCGCTTCGCTCAGAGCTACTCAGGATGCGATCATAAGCCGAAAATCATCCTGACGCGAAGCGGGCGTTAGCCCGTATCGAAGCTGCGTCCTGAGCCTGACGAAGGGGGTGATTTTTGAGCTAATTTCGAATTCAGGTCAATTATATCACACCTGGACCCTGGAAAAAACTTGGCACTAAATTGACACTGCGCTGGCACAAATCGCTGGTATTACGGTCTGAAGTTTATTATCATTGAGCCAAGAAGTTGCCATCGAGGCTGCTTTAATTCTTACTATTCAATATACCAGAGGAGGATTTTCGATGAAGAAGATAGTCTCATTATTGCTATTGCTGGCGCTGCTGTTGACGCTGGCCCCCTCACCCACGCTGGCCCAGGAGATTGTCTGCGAAAATGAAGTCGTTGTACAGGCTTCCGATTTTCTATCCACCATTGCCGACAAATATTATGCCAATATTCTAGCCTACCCGGCCATTGTGGAGGCCACCAACGCTCAGGGCGGTGATTTTGCCAAAATTGATAACCCTGATGCGATTGAACCGGGCTGGAAATTGTGCATCCCCAGCGCCGAGGATGCTCAGGCTATGCTGGGCCAGGAATTTTCCGCCCCGGCTGCCGCTGCCGCGCCCGCCGATGGGGAAAAGATTGAGCTACGTATCGCCTGGTGGGGGTCGCAAAAGCGCCACGACGATACCATCAAAGTAATCGAAATGTATGAGGCCGAAAACCCCAACGTAGACATCACCTATGAATTTGCCAGTTTTAATGATTATTGGACCAAGCTGGCGCCTCAAGCCGCTGGCGGCAACCTGCCCGACATTATGCAGCAGGATTATGCCCGCATCGAAGAGTGGGTGGCTAATGATTGGTTGATGCCCCTGGATGGCTTTGTCGAAGCCGGGACCATTGACCTGTCTGATGTGCCTGCGGGTAGTCTCAACGGCGGGAGAATTGGCGGCGCGTTATACGGCCTGAACCTGGGCAACAACTCTCAGACGTTCATCCTGGATGCGGATGCCTTTGCCAAAGCCGGCCTGGAATTACCTCGCCAGGATTGGACCTGGCAGGAATTTGAGCAGACAGTTATGACGCTGCATGAAAAAACAGGCATCTGGGGCATGGGGCCAGGGCTGGACAATGAGCAAATCTGGAAATCGCTCTACCTGGGCCATGGCGAATGGTCTTACTCTAACGATGGCACTCAGATTGGTTATACCGATGACCAAATCTATGCTGACTTCCTGCATATGATGCTGCGCTTGCAAGAAGCCGGCGCTATTCCCAGCCGCGAAGAAGTTGTGGCCCGCTTTACCGGCGTTGGCCCGGAAAATGACCCCATTGTAACCCAGGAATCGGCCATTGCTTCTTACTGGAGCAACCAGATTGTGGCCATTCAATCTGCCGCCGGTGAAAACCGCAATTTTCACCTGGCTCACCTGCCCCGGCCAGAAGGCGGGCAGCCTTCAAACTATCTCAAACCGTCCATGTTCTTCTCCATTACCAAACACGCCAAACATCCCGAAGAAGCGGCTAAATTTATCAACTACTTTACTAACAATCTTGAAGCCAACAAGGTCCTGCTGGCCGAGCGCGGCGTGCCCATTTCCCCCAAAATACAGGAAGGCTTGAAACCTCTCCTCGGTAAATCTCAAACCGCCATGTTTGAATTTCTGGCTCGGGTTGAAACCGACAGCAGCCCCATTCGCCCGGCCGACCCGGCGGCTCACGCCGACCTGATTGATAACATCTATTGGCCGGAAGTGATTGACCCCGTCCTGTTTGGCCTGATCACTCCCGAAGAAGGGGTGGCCACCCTGAGAAAATTGGGCGGCGAGCTTTTGGCTCAACAAGAGTAAAAGTCAACCGTAACTACTCAAGCATGTCATTTCGACCCGCAAAGCGGGGAGAAATCTCTGCTGCCTATGTTGCGCTGTAAAGATTTCTCAGCCTGCGGCCTCGAAACCTGTCCTGAGCCTGTCGAATGGATGACATGACGGCTGATCTCAATCTGACTTAAGAAGTCGAAGCGTGTTGCCTCTTACGTAAGTAAGACGCAACACGCAAGACGAACAAAGGAAAATTATGCAGACGGGTACAGTCGAACGGACTTTTCCGGCCAGAGCGTCGCTGGGGCAGCGGCTCAGAACGGCTCTGTCTCTCAAACAGAAAAGCGGGCTAAGGCAGCACAACTGGGCCGGATATTTGTTTATTTCCCCCTGGCTGATTGGTTTTTTCGCCTTTGTCCTGATGCCGATGGTGGCCTCTCTGGTCCTGGCCTTTACCGATTACGACATTCTTTCTGCGCCGCAGTGGGTGGGCCTGGCCAATTTTGAGCGCATGTTTACCGAAGATGCCCGTTATTGGCGCTCGGTGCGGGCCACGTTTTATTATGTTTTTATTGCTGTCCCCTTCCGCCTGGCTTTTGCACTGGCTGTGGCCATGCTGCTGAACACAAAACGTAAAGGGGTCAGTCTTTACCGGGCCGTTTATTATGCTCCTTCGATTGTGGGCGGCAGCATCGCCATAGCCGTGATGTGGCGCGAAATTTTTAGCAGCGACGGAGTCATCAACTATGTCCTGGCCTTTCTGGGCGCGCCCAATTTGAACTGGCTGGGCAATCCCCGCACCGCCATTTGGACCTTAATTCTGCTGGCCGCCTGGCAGTTTGGTTCACCCATGTTGATTTTTCTGGCCGGCCTCAAGCAAATCCCCAGCGAATATTACGAGGCTGCCTCGATTGATGGGGCCGGGGCCTGGGATAAGTTTCTCAAGATTACCCTGCCTTTACTAACGCCGATTATCTTCTTTAATCTGGTCATGCAAGTCATCAGCGGGTTTATGGCCT
This sequence comes from Anaerolineales bacterium, assembly GCA_015075405.1. Lineage (GTDB taxonomy): Bacteria > Chloroflexota > Anaerolineae > 4572-78 > J111 > DSQQ01. The sequence continues at coordinate 80,412 of JABTUK010000001.1, read as the reverse complement.
TTACCCAGGCTTTTATTCTGAGCGGCGGAACCGGCGCGCCCCTGGACACTACCCTGTTTTATGCCCTTTATCTGTATATCCGCGCTTTTAATAACCTGGAAATGGGTTACAGTTCGGCCATGGCCTGGGTGCTGCTGTTGATTATTGCCTTCTTTACAGGCTTAATCTTTAAATCCTCGTCGCAGTGGGTTTTTTACGAATCAAAGGGAGAAGAATAGATGAGCGTCACTGCTGCCGCTTTTAAGCCGGTACCTTCCAGCAAACGAACCCGCAGAAAATTGGTCAGAGACATCATCTATCATACCAGCGTCGGCCTGCTGGGGTTTCTGATGATCTATCCAATTTTGTGGCTGTTTGCCAGTTCCCTGAAAGCCTCGGATGAAATTTGGACCAATGTAACCTCGCTCATTCCCGACAGGCTCGCTTTTGAGAATTACCTGAATGGCTGGGCCGGCTTTGGCGGCGTCACTTTTGGCGCCTTTTTTGCCAACTCCTTTTTTTATGCCGGTATCGGCACTATTACTGCCGTGCTCTCTTCGGCTTTGGTGGCCTATGGTTTTGCCCGCATTCGTTTTGCCGGGCGTTCCTTCTGGTTTACCTGCATGATGCTGACCCTCATGCTGCCGGTTCAGGTGCAAATTATCCCTCAATATATCGTCTTTAACTGGCTGGAGTGGGTCAATACCTTCTATCCTTTACTATTACCCCGCTTTTTTGGCTTTCCCTTTTTTATCTTTCTGATTATGCAGTTCATCCGCGGCATCCCCATCGAATTGGATGAAGCCGCCGAAATTGACGGATGCAGCAAAATCGGCATCTTTTTCAGGATTATCCTGCCCCTGATTCAGCCGGCCCTGATTACCTCGGCCATTTTCTCCTTCTACTGGACCTGGGAAGATTTTCTCACGCCGCTGATCTACCTGAATGACATTAAGCTGTTTACCGTCTCCGTTGCGTTGCGCTCCTTTTCCGACCCCTCTGCCGCCACCGATTGGGGCGCTGTCTTTGCTATGTCGGCGCTGTCGCTGGTACCGGTATTTGTTATCTTTGTCCTCTTCCAGCGCTACCTAGTTGAAGGTATCAGTACCAGCGGCTTAAAAGGGTAAGCTCTAATCTCCTGACAGGCACAAAGTTATGAGTCAACGCAAACGATATGCCCTGGTGGGCACAGGCGCGCGCGCCGGCATGTTCATCGAAGCCATCGCCACCACCTACCGCGAGGTGGCTGAACTGGTGGCTTTGTGTGACCTCAGCCAGACCCGCATGGACTGGTACAACCGCCGGTTCGAGCCGGCCCGCCCCACCTATCACGCCGAGCAGTTCGAGCAGATGATTGCCGAGACCCGGCCCGATACGGTTATTGTCGCCACGATGGACAGCACTCACCACCTCTACATTATCCGGGCCATGGAAATGGGCTGTGATGTGATTACCGAAAAACCCATGACCACCGACCTGGCCAAGCTGCAGGCCATCTTTGCGGCCATCGAGCAAACCGGCCGCTCCTTGCGGGTCACGTTTAACTATCGCTATGCCCCGGCCTACACCCAGTTCCGCGAGTTAATTATGCAGGGCGTGATTGGCCGGCCTTTTTTGGTGGATTTTTCCTGGATTCTCGATACCAGCCACGGGGCCGACTACTTTCGTCGCTGGCACCGGGAAAAAGAGAACAGCGGTGGGCTGCTGGTCCACAAAGCCACCCATCACTTCGATCTGGTCAACTGGTGGATTGACTCTTACCCCCGCGATGTTTTTGCGTTGGGCGCGCTGCAATTTTACGGCCGGCAAAATGCGGCAGACCGGGGCGAACACTACCCCTACCGGCGCTACACCGGCATCCCGGAAGCCCAAAACGACCCCTTTGCCCTCCATTTGGACTCAAAAGAGGCGCTGCGGGCGCTCTACCTGGAGGCCGAAGCCGAAACCGGCTATCTACGCGACCGCAACGTCTTTGGCGAGCCAATCACCATTGAAGACACCCTGACCGTGACCGCCCGCTATCAAAATGGGGCGCTGCTCTCTTACTGCCTGGTGGCCTACTCGCCCTGGGAAGGGCTGCGGGTGGCCATCACCGGCAGCAAAGGCCGCCTTGAAATGGACATCGAGGAGAATATTACCCATCTTTTGGGCGACGGCCAGGCTGCCGAGGCCCAGGCCAGCAAGGGCGCATTCAAACAGGCCCGTATCCGGGTCTTTCCAATGTTCAAGCCCGGCTACGAGGTTGACGTATCGGTGGGGAGCGGCGGCCACGGCGGAGCCGACCCGGTCATGCTGGAGCAAATCTTTTCCCCCACCCCACCGCCTGACCCCTTCCAGCGGGCGGCCTCCCACATTGATGGGGCCGCCTCCGTCCTGGTCGGCATTGCCGCCAATCAGTCCATCAGCACCGGCCAGCTTGTCCATATTGACGACCTGTTTTCGCTGTCTTCACTGAAAGACCCGTGACTAAAAAATACGAGTTGGCGTTGCGTTATTGGCAGCGGTACTTGTTCCAGCTCGTCGGCCATTTTAAGAAAGAGTAGGTAGGTGAGCTGCTCCAGGTAATCACCATAGGAAACGCCGTCGTCGCGCAAGACGTTGCAGTAGTTCCAAACCCGCTGGACAATGGCTGAGGCTTCGGACATAGGTTTGACTCCTTTGTGATGTCTGGTGTAGTTGGTTTTTCGACTAAATCTCGCCCCCTCCGCTTCGCGTCCCCCCACCGGAGGGAGGACACGACTAGCCTCCCCCCTGGCAGTGGGGACTGAGGGGGTCGAGTGCCCGCTGAGCAAAGACGAGGCGACTTTAAGACCAGGTTTCGCCCCCCTCTAACTCCCCCGCCGGAGGGAGGACGCTGCTTGCTTCCCCCCTGGCAGGGGGGATTGAGGGGGGTCGAGTGCCCGCTGAGCAAAGACAAAGTGACTTTAGGACGAGGTTTCGCCCCCCTCTAACTCCCCCCGGCGGGGGGAGGATTGACTCTGCACTGACGCGCAATTTCCATCAAAACGCCTTCTACATTGGTAAAAACTTCACGATTGGTGAAACGGATGACCCGCAAACCGCGCTTGTTGCAGCCACTCAGTCCGGGCTTGATCGTACAGAATCTGATCGGGCTGGCGGTGGCTGTCGCCGTCAATTTCGATGACCAGACGGTGTTCGTAGCAAAAGAAATCCAGAATGAAGCGGAAAATGGGATGCTGACGGCGGAATTTGATGCCGTAAAGCTGCTTGCCACGCAAGCGCTGCCACACTTTCTGCTCCGCCGGAGTCAGCGGGCGGCGCAACTCTCTGGCCCTGGCGAGAATCGCCGGATCGACTTGGTGGGTGGGCTGGGAGTCTGCATCCATAGTTGTCACTGCGACCGTTCGACCAGCTCAACAATATCGGCAAAGATGGTGGCAAAGTGTTTGATAGACAACGACCGCTCCGAATATTTGACCCCAGCCTGTTCAGAGTTTTTGCTGTCGTTATACATCTGCACGATCTTCTTTTTTGACCACTTTCTTTTAAGGGTGGGCATCACATACTGTCCATCAGTGGAAAACACCCACTCATTCCCAATCGAGTCCACGAGGTAGTAGCGCCCCTCCGGCTTCAGTTCCACCCGATCAAGCCGGCGCGCAAACTCTGCGGCTGACTTGGCCAGGATGAGCCAGCCATCAATATCGCCGATAATTGGAAATTCAGGCAGTCTAAAAGCAAAATCTACTTGCATATCATCCTACTCCCGGCAGATCCATCTGCCCACCGCCTTGGCTTCGATCAGCCCGATGGCCTTTTTATCCACAATCAGATTGTATCATAACTTTCCCCCGGCTTTCAATCGGCTCTCAAAATTTTGTTCCGTTAAAAAGCTCAACGCAACAAAAAAAGCACAGTGAAAAACTGTGCTTTTTTGCGTGTTTCAGCGGGAGCGACGGGACTTGAACCCGCGATCTTCGGCTTGACAGGCCGACGTGTTGACCACTACACTACGCCCCCAGGTTAATGTTCAATTGTCAATGACAACTGTTACACTGGGAGACCAGGATTCGAACCTGGATATACGGCTCCAAAGGCCGCTGTCCTACCATTAGACGATCTCCCAAAATCTTAACTTGAGAAGGATGCCGAGGCCCAGACTTGAACTGGGGACCCTTTGATTTTCAGTCAAATGCTCTACCAACTGAGCTACCTCGGCACGAGGTATTGAATTGGTAATTGAAACTGCTCAACAACGAACAGTAGTATAGCATTTTGCTTTCGGCTGGTCAAATTTAAGATTCACGGTTAATCATAATCATACTTCGTCTTTTACCCTCCGGTTTAGTCAACCCTGGAAAGTATGCTAGAATATGCTCACGTTAATGAATTGACGTCACACTACCATTGCTCTCAGGAAGGGACATTGATGTTAAAACGAATCCAACAACTTTTCGGCGCTAAAGAAGAGACAAAACCAATTACCATTGTCTCGGGTTTGCCCCGTTCAGGAACCTCCATGATGATGAAAATTCTGGATGCGGGTGGACTGTCTCCCTTGACCGACAACATCCGAACGGCTGATACCGATAATCCCAAAGGGTACTACGAGTTTGAACGGGTCAAACAATTGATCAAAGGTGATACGGCCTGGCTGCCCGAGGCGCAAGGAAAAGCCGTTAAAGTGATTGCTATCTTTTTACCCCATCTGCCCACTGAGTTTAATTATCGCATTATTTTTATGCGCCGGGCCATGCCCGAAATCCTGGCCTCCCAACGTGAAATGCTTATCCGCCGGGGCGAGGACCCGGACAAAATTGGTGATGAAGAGTTGGCCCGGCTTTATGAGAAGCACCTACACCAGGTTAACGCCTGGCTCAATGCTCAAACCCATGTGCAGCGGATTGATGTGCATTATAACCAGCTCTTGCAAAACCCCGCCGCCGAGATTGAACGGATCAACCAGTTTTTGGGCAACAGCCTTAATTTTGAAAAGATGGTCGAGGTGGTAGATCCGAGTCTCTATCGCCAGCGAAAGAAAGATTGAGACCTACCCTCCCAACACAATCCCGGCGACACCGGCAACAATGATACAGGCGGCGCTTAAGCGCAATATTGGTGCTGCCTCCCGTAAGAACCATGCCCCCAGCCCAACCCCAATAACGATGCTCAATTGACGCAGGGCCACGACATAGCTGGCTTGAAATGCAAGCTGGTAACTCCAGAGAATAAGCCAGTACGCGCCAAACACCCCAATTGAGGCAACTGCCGCCCAACCCCAACTTCTTACACTTGACTGGTCCAGCGTTGAGCGGCCCATTGCTTTGAGAATAAACCAATATACAACCGCAGAAGCCGCCGCTTCATAGATACCGTATCGAGCGGCTGCCCAGGGCCCTGGCGCAATGAAATCAGTAGCAATTTTGTCGGTTACGGTGTAGCCAACGATTGAAAGAGCGGTGATAACTGCCCAGAGCATGGCTCGATTCCAATAGCGCCCCATACTAAATCCTCGCCAGGACTCCAACGGGATGATGAGGCAACCAACGGTAACAAGGATCATCCCTATCCAGGCTATCAATGAAGGGGCGCGGCCGCGAGCCACATCACTCACCGCTACCAGGAGAACCGGCAAAGAGCGGGCGATGGGATAGACGATAGTGAAATCACCGTGCCGATACCCTTGCGTTAAACCCAGATAGTAAATGGCCTGAAAAATACCGGCGACAATCAGATAGCCCCATACGTGGACCAGCATGGGTTCCGGTCCTAGCTCCGCCAAAAGAACCGGGCCGAGGCCAATCACACTTGTTACAAGGGTGATCTGTAAAAAAGTGGTATCGGAACGCTGGTTGCGGAGGATCAGGTTCCAACCAGCATGCACAAGCGTCGAAAGTAAGACGAGGAAAATAGCTAGAGGTGGCATTGTAAATCACAGCGCTTCTTCAAAAATTTCTTCAACGCAGCGCCCTTCCCACTCTCGATGGGGGCTAATCCCGAGCAGCCGGGCCAGGGTAGGGGCCGTATCAAGCAGGCTGACCCTACTTTTTATTGGATAATCCCGGCGAATACCCGGCCCCGCCACCAGCCAGGGGATGGTCATATCTTCGGGCGAGTCGCTGCCGTGGGTGCGCTCGTGGCCGCCGTGATCACTTTGCAGCAGGATGGCGCTGTCGGCGGGCAGGGCGGCCAGCAGAGTTCCCAGCGCGCCATCCACCCGTTCCAGTTGGGCCAAATATTCGCTCGACATCCAGCCGTGCCGATGGCCGGCGGTATCAACTGTGCCCAAATAAACAAAAACAAAATCAGGCTGATCAGTGGTAATGTAGCGGGCCGCTGCCTCGGCAATAATCCGGTCCCCGTCCGGGTCGCTGTAAACATTATCCCGAAAATAAGAGAAGGTCAGGCTGCCCGGCGCGTTAAGGTTGCGCAGTGGTTCCCAATTATGAAAAAAAGCGCAGCGCCGGCCGGCCGCATGCGCCTGCTCCACCAGCCCCGGCAGGGGACGCGCCATCGGCTGCCAATCGTTGGTGGTCACACCGTGTCGGGCCGGCGGTACGCTGTGAAAAATGGACATGTGGCAGGGCAGGGTGATCGAAGGCAGCACCGACGTGGCCTTGAGGGTAAAGGCGCTTCGTCTCAGTAATCTAATCAGATGGGGGCAGTTTGCTGCTTCGATGGCATCGGGGCGGACGCCATCAATCAAAATAAAAACTACCAACGACATATAGGCTCCTTTATCAACAGGTGAGTTGATTATATTAGAAAGAGGCTGTTTCAAAAATAATGGCCGGTAGCAGTCAATATTCTACTACCGGCCATTTTTAGTCCAGCTAACCACGCCAGACACTATGCGGTTCAATTATTTGGTTTAATTTTGATACACACTCAACACATCGTGGTTGATGTTGGTGGCAATGCTCAGTTCCACGCCTTTATCAGCGACGATGTCAACCGTGCCGGTTGTGGCCACAAAAGGTAAACTGGCGGTAAAATTATAACGGCCTGGCGGCAGTGGCAGAACCGTAGAAGCATTGTTAGCAATGGTAATGGTTTGCTCATTAATGGTAAAAGTCATCGTATCGCCGGCATAATTTTTGATCAGCAGCCCGGCCGGACTAGCAACAGCCGGCGCAGCGGCAGGAGCCGGCACGCCGCCGGAGGTGGGCAACTCGCCCGGAACAACCTGAACCTGCGGCGCGGCCTTAGCCGTCAAATCTTCCTGATTCAACAGCAAATCAACCGGCAGTGGCAGCGGCGATGGCTCGCCAATGTCGTAATCCGGTTCATCCTGTAGTTTAGCCGAAACATTCAGGCCGACAACCTGCCCAGCCGCCAGATTAATCTCGCCATTAAGGCTGCCGTTGGGCACGCTGGCCGTGTAGCGATAAAGACCGGGCGTCAGGTTTATTTGCAGCCGGCCCGGCACATTATTGGCCGCCGGCGGCACTTTGTAGACTGTCCCATTCAAATCAACCGTCAATTCGTCCCCATTGTAGTTGGTCCAGGCCAGGCTGCCCTGACCCGCTGCAGCCGCCACCGGCTGCCAGGTATCTCCCGCCGGGGCCTGGGGAACCGGAACCGCAAAGGGGTCGAAATCAAAGACAAAGACGTACTCTTTGGGTTTTTCCAACACATTGCCATCCCGGTCCAGCGCCGCATTTGTCAGCTCCATGCGGGCCGCTTTGCCGACATAACCGCCCGGCGTGATGATAAAGGTACCGGCCGAGCCGGTATTCACGCCGGGAACGTTGGCCGCGTACTTGTGTTCGCCGGAGGCTAACTGCAACTCCAGACGACCACCCTCGGGTGCAGTGGCAGTGCCGGGGATAGTGTAGGTGACATCATCGAGGTCAAACACCATCTCTTGCCCAAAATAATTGACAAAAACAAAGTTAGGGCTGCCCGCATCGCCTTGTTGCGCGTGCGTTACCAATGGAAAGCTGCCCAACGCCAGCACGACGAGGAGCAGTAAAAGCAGTTTTTTGTTGAACATGAGGTTCCTCCTACTTGATAAACCTTGAACAATATGTAACCTATAAGATTATACCTCAATTTCTGGAAAACCTTGAATGATACCACCATCCGGGAGCAATCGGCGTCCGCCGAGCGTTGAAACGCCCGGCTCATCCAGGTGAAAGCCCGCTGAAGCAGGCTAAAAGTGTCCCTTTGAGCCGGTTTTGAACCGGCTTTCACCTGCTGTAGCCGGGGGCTTCCAGCCCTCGGCGGGCGCTTCTACCGCTTGTAGGGCTTATCCAAAAAGCCGTGCTGGTGAAGCCAATCTTCCAGGTCTTTATTGTTCGGCTCGGTAATCATGGGGCCGCGATTATAGCCTCGGAGGGGGCGGTCAGTAGGAGGGGGTAAAATATCGGTATAGGGCAAATCTTCGCCGGGGTTGGCGATAATAATGGTTGGCACGCTGAGGAAATTGGTCCAGGCTTTGACCCGCTCGGCCATCGCTGGGTCGTCGCTGATATTAATTTCGCGATAGGGGATGTTGTAGCGGTTCAACAAGTCCCGCGCCAGAGCCACCAGAGGGCAGTAGCTGGTGCGGACGTACATGACGATTTCTTTATCCATAGTGATTTACCAAGATTTTCTGAAAAGCGAGTCAATTTAGGGAGATGAAGCCGCTGGAACCGTAAACCTGGAAATTTCAGCGTTGTTGGCATTGCTTAAAATAATGGTCGTACCGGGAGGCCAGGCTGCCTCCCCTTGATTCAAATACAGGTCGCTGGCGGTATTTTCACCCGCAACGGTGTGGATACGGATGCTGCCACCGCTAAAGAGAAAAATATCAGGAAAAGTGACCACCCCCAGTGGCGAGCCTTCCAGCTTCCAGTTTTTCAGGCTGGTCCCCGCCCCTTGATTGAGAATAACCAAAGTTTCCTGAAATAAATCACCCGCGCCGATAACTTCACTGACCACAACCTTGATCTCGTCAAAGGGGGGCGGGGTAAAGGTGGGCAAGACAGTGGGGGTGGGGCCGCGCAGGGTGGGAGAAGCCGTAGGAGTTGAGGTGGGGCTGGGGCCTACGGTGGCCGCCGGTTCGGGGGGAACGGCGGCGTCGGCCGGTAACGGCGTCGGCGGGTCAAAGGGCAGCGGGGTATCGGTGGGGATGGGGACAGCGGTAAATGTCGGCGTTGGCAGCGATGCGCCGTTCACCGGGATAGTCAACTGCTGGCCTATCTGAATAAAATCTTGGTTGGTCAGGCCATTAGCCGTCATCAAATCAGCCAAAGGCACCCCGAACCTGTCGGCAATGGCGCTCAATGTGTCACCTGCCTGGACGCTATAAGTGGTGGGACGGGCAGGTGTGCTGGTTTCGGTTGGGCCGGGTTGAGCGGCCTCGGCGCTGCCCGCGCTTTCCGGGTTGGCGGTAGCGGTTGTGGCTGCGCCGGTCAAGGGGGTGGCGACGTCGCCGGGGAGCGCTTGCCGGTTGGCAATCAGCACTACCGCGACGCTAATGACCAACGAAATCACCGCGTTGACCCCGATAATCAGGGCGAGTTGACCGGGCGGCAAGCCAACGCTGGTCAAGCCGCGTTGACGGTAGTCGAGGTAGTCGTCGTCATCATAATCTTGATTATATCTGGGTTCGTTCATCAGCGTTGCCCGGATGCCATTATACTCCAGATTAATGGGACTGACAATGATGAGGAATCCGATTTGCCTATTGACAAGTCTAACAAATCATAATAGAATATCTAGGTATAAAGAAGCTAACAACGGAGGGGAGATATGAGCAAGCTCGATATGCGGACCGGCAGTACAGCCGTGATGGTGCTGCGGTTGCTGGCCGAAAAGCCGATGTACGGCTATCAAATTGTTAAAGAGTTACAGGCTCGCAGCGAGGGCTATTTTGATTTGGAACAGGGTACGCTTTACCCGGCGCTGCACCGGCTGGAGAAAGACGGCCTGGTGGATAGCAACTGGGAGGTGGTTGAAGATGGCCCTTCGCGCAAATATTACCATATTACCGAGGCCGGCCGGGATGAACTGGAAAAATCCGTCCAGCAGTGGAGTGACTTTTCGCGCCATTTGTTGAAGCTCCTGGGAGGAACAGCGCAGTAATGGTGAATGGTGAACGGTTCACAATTAATAATTCAGAGCCAAAGGCCCCTTGTGGGCAATTCACTATTCACAATTTTCCCTGGTATGACTTAGGTGGTATTGCCTAAAGATGGTAAGCCTGCTACGCTATAGGCCGTAAAGGATATGCGCCAAAAGGCAGTACCAGTCTCGCCCATTTTTTGCTAGAGTAACCGTGGAGTCTATCCATGTCTGCCATTGAACAGTATTTGAGGGAGTTCCAGAAAACAGTCCCCGCTCACCTACAGCCCGACGCTACCGCCGAGGCCCATTCGCATTTGGAGGAACTGGCCCGTGAGTGGCAGCGACGCGGCCTGTCGCGCTCCGAAGCCGAATGTAAAGCCGTGCTCCAGTTTGGCCCACCCCGGCAGATTGGGCATCAATGGCGGCGGGCCGCCGGTGTGGTGGATTGGTGGGATATTTTGCTGGCAGCCTTACCCATTTTGGGCATCACCGGCCTGGGATGGGAACTGGCGGGCAAATTTATCCCCCTGCTGATGTATCTGGCTATTTTTGGGCTGGGCGCGCTAGTCGCCTGGCGGCGGAGTTGGCCCACTTGGTGGTATGCCTGGCTGGGCTGGCTTTTTTTGGCCCTGCTGGTCAAACCGGAAACGCATTGGGCCTTTTTCATCATCTTTCCCATCCTGGTCACGCTGCTGGCTGTTGATAGCTGGCAGCGCGCCACCCTTATGACGCTGCCCTTTACCACCTATCTGGCTTTTGCCACCATCATCCAACGCCAGCAGCTTGTGACGACCGGCTGGGGGCCGGGTAATATTTATCCGGGCAATATCGTCTGGCTGGAAACGGCCTTTTCTGTTTTGTGGATTGCCGTGCTGGCGGCCAGTCTGCGGGCGGCTCGGCCAAGCCGGCGCGACATCTATCTGTTGGCCGGGCTGGTGGGAACCCAATTGATTTATGTTGGCGCTGTGGCCTTGATGATTATGGTGGCTAAAAGTTTTCCGGCCTATTTTGTCACTACCCTGACGACCCGCAGCTTGTTGCTGCAAAAATTGCCGCTGGGCCTGGCGACCATTGGGCTGACGCTCTACCCGCTGTTTGTTTGGCTCACGGCGCGCTGGATTAGCCGCAGCAAAACTCGAACCGGCCTGCCCGCTTGAGCGGTTGGGTTAAATTTCCTGGTAAAAAATTTGCCGGGAAATTTTTTGGGGTATTTACCTAGACTATCTATCTATAATGATTTTGTTTATACTTTGGAGATAACATCATGAAAATGAGCCGGCGTGGTTTTTTGAAAGCTTTGGCACAAGTGGTTATTGGGGGCAGTGTGGCCGCGGGGGGAGGGTATGGTTACAGCCGCCAGGTTGAACCCGGTTGGCTGACCGTAGAGCGGGTGCAAGTTCCGGTCAAGGCGCTCAGACCGGCCCTGGAAGGCTTCAAAATTGTCCATATGAGCGATCTTCATCTGCACCCCTATATTCAGCTTGAGTTTGTGCAAAAAGCGGTGGCGATGGCCAATGCGTTGCAGCCTGATCTGGTTGTTTTCACCGGCGACTATGTGTTGGAAAGGGCCGACTCCATTTTTGAACTGGCCCCGGCCCTGGCCGCCCTCAACCCCCGCTTTGGAATTTTTACAGTTTTGGGCAACCATGATCTCTGGACCGACGCCGAGGTGGTTCGCGCAGGGCTGCAACAGGCCGGCCTGCCGGTATTAATCAATGAGGGCCTCACCTTAAGTGTGGGCAACGAGCCGCTCTACCTGGCCGGGCTGGATGACGGCTGGAGCGGCTACCCCGATTTGAGGGCAGCTCTGGACAAACTGCCGGCGGGGGCGCCTGCCATTTTGCTGGCCCACGAGCCGGACCTGGCTGATGATGCCGCCCTGGATGGCCGGGTCTCGCTGCAACTATCCGGGCATACGCACGGGGGACAGGTGCGGCTGCCGGGGATGGGCGCCCCGATTTTACCCCGCCTGGGTAAAAAATATGATCAGGGCTTGCATCGCGTGGGCGACATGTATGTTTATACCACACGGGGCGTGGGCCTGATCGGGCCACCCATCCGCTTCAATTGCCCCCCTGAGATTACAGAGATTACGCTGATTGGGGCGTAAAATTAGCGTCATTTGTCCATTCGTGATATTCGTGATTTAAACTCGTGAGCAACCCGATTACAAATTTCATACAGAGGAAAAAATCTTCTATGTATCATTGGATTTTCACTTTTCTAAAACTTTGTTGGCGGATTGCCTGTTGGTTTTTTTGGCTGAGTTGGGGCATTTTTGGCCTGGGGGTAATAATGTGGTACACGCTGCGCTGGTGGCCGGGCGACCGGTTTCTGCCGGTACGGCTGATCAACTATTTTATGCCCTGGTTGTTGGTAGGGTTGCTGCCCGGCCTGACCCTGGCCGGATTGGCCCGGCGCAAGTGGGTCGCCCTGACACTGGCCGTGCCCACTCTGATTATTGGCCTGACGTTTGCGCCCCTCTTTTTGCCACGTCCGGCCGAGGTTTTGGCAGCTAATATCCCGCTCAAAATCATGAGTTACAACGTCTGGTATCATAACCAGCAGGTGGCCGAAGTGGCGCGGTTGGTCCGGCAGGAACAACCCGACCTCCTCCTGCTGCAAGAGTTGACCCCGGCTATGGCGCAGGCGCTGACCACGCAGCTAACTGATCTGTATCCAGATGGCCGGCTCTACTGGGCCTATGAGCCAGAAGTTTTGCAGGGTATCATCAGCCGCTTCCCACTAACGCCGGTTGAATTGGCCTACGATAAAGGCCGCACCCAAAAGGTCATCGCCGAGACGCCAGTGGGACCAATAGCCGTTTGGAATGTTCACCCCAACACCCCCCACCCCTGGGCGCGACAGTATCAGCAAATTACCGGCCTGGTTGAGGACATCGCGGCTACTCCTGGCCCGCTGATTGTGGGTGGCGATTTCAACACCACTGACCAATCGGAGGCTTATCAATTGGTGGGGCAATATCTAAACAATGCTCATTGGGAAGCCGGTTGGGGGTTTGGCTTTAGCTTTCCGGCCCACCGGCCGCGTTTCAGAGAAGTTCCCATCGTCACGCCCGTGATACGAATTGATCACATTTTTTACAGCCCCCATTTTTCAGCCCACAGCGCCCGCACTCTGGAAGATTCCGGCGGCTCGGATCATTTGCCAGTGGTAGCAGAGTTGATTGTTGGAACGTTGGAACGCTAAAAGTTAGCATGTTGGAAGGTTGAACGTTGGAACGTTTAACCTTCCAACGTTTGACCTGGAACCCAAACCCGTTCGGCCAGACGCCCCTGGCCGACGCGAAGGGCATAGTGACGCAACTGTTGGGTCATGGCTGCTTCGCTGCCAAACAGGGTTTCCAGTTGCGAACGGTAGGCCCGGATGCTGTTTAATTTGGCCTGCAAATTTTCCTCAGATAGAAACCGCAGGTGCGGCTGCAAACGAGCCGCTTGTTGAGCCGCCAGGGTAGGAGCCAGCGCGTATTGACTCCACCCGGCGGCAGCAAAGCGCGAGCCGGGATCGGCGTAGGGGTAATCCTCATAAAAAGCTATGGGCCACCCCTGGCGGCGCAATTCCCAGGCAGCGGCATGGACCAGTTGATGATCAACGTGGTGGCCCACGCTCAAGGGGGCGTAGACGGTTGTTTCGGCTTCATAAGGGATCAATTCCAGCAAGGCCGCCACAAGCCGGGGGATAAGCGATTCATCATCCGGGTGAATCGCGCCAAATAATTCGCTGTCGTTGTTGTAGAACCACTGTCCCCGCTCGGGATGTCCCCGATAAATGCAATCGTTAAAGTTGAGCCGGAGATAATCGGCCCCTAGCACCGCCAGCGAGTCCCTGTCTTCGGCCTGGCGCACAGCAATCACATCAGCGGGATTGCCCCAGGCCTGGTGCATGTTTTCGGCATAGGTTGAGAGCGGCTCACCGGAAGTTGGCGGGGCGGCAAAAATCGTCGCCACCAGTACCCCCTGACCCATTTCGGTTTGCTGGTGAATAGCTCCCCCACACGATAGCGAAGCATCGTCGTAATGAGGGGAGAGGTAGATGTGGGGATAGAACTTTATTGTCATAAATAATCTAAAACAACGTGGTGCGTAGTGCGTGGTGCGTAATACTTTAACCACGCACCACGTACCACGCACCAGCTTTATAAGTCATCTGCGTTTGCTACTGAGAATATCAAAATAATGAATCACCGTTTCGATGCCCCGATAAAAATTAGGCAGGTGAAATTTCTCGTTGGGGGCGTGGAGGCGGTCGTCGGGCAGGCCAAAGCCCATCAGCACCACCGGGGTTTGAAGCAAGTGGCTGAACAGGCCAACAACGGGAATACTGCCCCCTTCGCGCAGGTAAAAGGGCCGCCGGCCAAAGCCCTGTTCATAAGCCTCAGCAGCGGCTTCGACGGCTGAGGAGGAGATGTCTACCACCGCGCTGTCGCTGCAATTCAACTTCTCCACCGAAACTTCCATGGTGGAAGGAGCGATACGATGGATGTGGTCAATAAATAGTTGAGCGATATGTTCGGCGCTCTGGTTGGGGACCAGGCGCATGCTTACTTTGGCGCAGGCTACCGCCGGAATAACCGTTTTTTGACCCGCGCCGATAAAGCCGCCTTTGATACCGTGAATGTCCAGGGTGGGCCGCACGCTTTTGCGTTCAACAGTGGTGTAACCGGCTTCGCCCCACAGAGCCGGTGCGCCCGTCTCGGCCAAAACCGACTCGTCGGTAACCAGGCCATTATTCAAAGCAGCTCGTTCAGCGGGCGACAGTTCCTGCACGTCATCATAAAAACCTGGGATGGTAACGCGGCCCTGCTCGTCTTTAAGCGAGGCTAACAGCCGGACCAGGGCATTGAGCGGATTTTCGACCACGCCGCCATAAGCGCCGGAGTGCAGGTCGTGCTGCGAGCCGCGCAGAGTTACTTCCATATAGGCCAGGCCGCGCACGCCGGTAATTATGAGGGGGGTGTGCGGGTTCAGAATGTGGGTATCGGAGATGAGGGCCACATCGGCTTTGAGCAGATCGAGCTGGGTTTGAATGAAGTCAGCAATGTTAGGGCTGCCGATCTCTTCTTCACCTTCGAGTATAAACTTGACGTTGACCGGGAGCTGCCCGGCAGTTTTGAGATAAGCTTCCACCGCCGCAATATGAATATAGAGCTGGCCTTTGTCGTCGGTGGCGCCCCGGCCAAACAGGTCATCCCCTTTGACGGTGGGTTCAAAAGGAGGGGTCAGCCACTCAGCAAGGGGGTCAACCGGTTGGACATCGTAATGGCCGTAAATCAGGACCGTAGGCGCGGTTGGGCCGGCCTGCAGCCAGTCGGCATAAACAATCGGATGGCTCGCGGTAGGCAGAATTTTTACGTTTTGCAGGCCAATACTGCCCAATTTATCGGCCAACCATTGGGCGGCCCGCTGCATATCGCCCTGACTTTCGGGTAAGGTGCTGATACTGGGGATACGGAGCAGCGCCTGTAAATCCGTTAAGGCTTCGCTCTGGTGATTTTGAGCATAGGCTAAGGCGTCGAGACGCATAGAAACAAGTCCTTTCAGGGGTAAAGTGGGCAAAATTATAGCATTGCCAATCGCAAATCTCCAATCTTAAGCAAAGAATTTGGACAATCTTTTGCTTTGGAGTATACTTGCCGTTTGTGTGCTTGGCCTTAAAACGTAATGCGTAGTAACAGCTTATGTCATTGCGAGGCCGTAGGCCGAAACAATCTCCCTATCGCACCCTGGGGATTGCTTCGCTTCGCTCGCAATGACAGTAGTTACTTTTATCTTTAATGTAATGGGGAGTAACACTGATGAAAGTTTTATTAATTCAGGACGTTGACAATCTGGGCTATGCCGGCGACGTGAAAAAGGTGGCCGATGGCTTTGGACGCAATTATTTAATTCCGCGCAGTATGGCCGTTTTGGCCACGCCGGGGGCCTTGAAACAAGCGGAGACCATTCGCAAGGCGGCCGAGAAGCGCCGCGCCCACGAAATGGCCGACGCCCAGGCCATGGCTAATCAACTGGCCGGGCTGGAGCTTTTTTATGAGCGCCGCGCCGGTGAAACCGGCAAGCTGTACGGCTCGGTTACTTCGACCGATATTGCCGACGGCATTAAGGCCAAAACTGGTTTGGAAATTGATAAGCGCAAGGTTGCCCTGCCTGAACCCATCCGGCAATTGGGCGAGCAGGAAGTTACCATCAAGTTGATGATTGATGTGGCGACGACTATCAAGGTGCATGTGCTGCCCGAAGGCGGCATTTTGGAACGCGAGCGCCTGAGCAAAGCCGAAGAGGAGCGGCTGCTGGCCGAAGCGGAGAAGTCGAAAGCTGAAGCTGAGCAGCCAGTGGAAGCGGCTGAAGCCGAAGCGTAAAAAAACTTACCAGAATCGCACCCTTTGATACGCCGTTCCACTTCGTCCTTCGTCTGGCTCAGGACAAGTTTCGCGGCTACTCAGGATGCGATTTTTGAAACTCCAACTCTTGTCAAAAACCCGCCGCCCTGGTGCGGTTTTTTTGATTCATCGCCTCCTTATATATCTGCCTGCGCCAACCAATCCGGCAGCGCCGCGATCAAATTCTTCAAAATCTTAGTTGTCCCCTCGACAAAAATGTGAATATTGCCATCGTAGGCTTCGCCGCCGCTGCCGCCAATCAAATCGCTGACCCCGCGCAGGATGAGGCAGGGAGTTTGGTGGCGAGCCGCCACCCAGGCAATGGCCGCGGACTCCCAATCTCCGGCCACCGCGCCAAATTCGGCTTTTAGCCGGGGAATGTCTGCCACCAGCACATCCCGGTCGGCGGAAACCAGCAGGGTCCGCCGGACCGAGTAGGGATAATTTTTCTTTAGCCAGGAAAGATCAAGATGGGTAGTATAATGGGCCAGATGCTCGTCGTGATCGCCCATCAACTCGATGATGTCGTAAACCAGCGTCCGCTCTACCAGGATAATTGTTCCCCTTTCGATTTCGCCTTCAAAACCGCCGCACGTGCCCAGGTTGACCAGCAGCCGGGGCGACCAACGGTCAAGCACATACTGCGCCGAAGCCGCCGCCGCAATTTTACCCCACCCACCGTGAAAGAACAGCACCGGCTCAATCGTTGAGCCTATTTTTAGGTCAATTTCAAACCACTGTCCCAATGGCGAAGAATTTAATGTAGGCGGAGGCAAAAATGTTTTCAGAATTTCCCATTCAATATTGGCTGAAATGATAACAACAAACTTGGGATGAGACATTCTATGATTTATTGCGCCAGCGCCTTGATCACAGCCGCATGCAGCAGCCCATTGCTGACAATAACCCCGCGATTCTGGTACATTTTACGGTCGGTGGCAAAATCCAACGACCGGCCATACATGTCTGTCACCCGCCCCCCGGCTTCTTCGACAATCAAGGCGCCGGCAGCATGATCCCAGATATTTTCGCGATAATCCGGCGATTTGGGCGAAGGGAGGCGCAGATATAGGGCCGCATCACCCCGAGCCACCACGCCATATTTAACCTGGCTGTCCATCCGCAGCGAAGGCTGGGTAATACCAGTTGCCTGAGCCAATGCCTGCTGCCGGGCCTGGTCGCCGTGCGCCGCTTCGACGCTTTCGGCAAAACGCATCCCTGCTTTATTTGTCTCGCTGGTCACACGGATTGGAACAAACACGTCGCTGTGCCAGGGGGCCATCGTCGCCCCCTGGCCGCGCACGGCCACAAAAACGACTCCGACAGAGCTGTCTGGCTGATCCAAATTTAAAGGCAAAGCCGGACAGGCCAGCACACCTACTTTAACCTCACCATCTTCAATAAGCGCCAGAGCGACGGCGTATTGATCATTGCGTAAAAAACCCTTCGTGCCGTCAATCGGGTCGAGCGTCCAGAAGCGCCGGGTGACAGCGCCATTGCCGGCGTCAATCCAGCCGCAAATTGCCTGGGGTGTGGCGTCAGGTTGAAAGCGGCGCACATACTGGCTGACCTGGGCTAATTTGACCTCATTCTCCGGCTTTTGCAGGTCGGTTGAGTCTTCCTCGCCCACAATCGTATCTTGAGGAAAAGCAGCCAGCAGGCGCTGGCACACTAACGCCTGCGCGCCAAAATCGGCAATGGTTACGGGGCTTTTATCATCTTTCTGGAGCGAATCAGCGCCCACCATATCAGCACGGACAGCCATACACAGCTTGGCTGCCCGGGTTACGGCTTCAATAGCAACCTGTTTTTCCAGGGTGTAGGTCATTGAAGATACTCCTTGTTATAAGTTTTGGGTAGACAGGTATAAAATTGTACAATTTTTGGGGATTAACGCCAGTTTTAACGGCCCGGCTCAATTTTTCTGGCGCAGGGGGAGCACCACGTGAAAGTGGCTGCCGGGCATGGTTTCTTCGTTGTGGCCCTGGCTCTCGACCCAGATTTTGCCGTGGTGAGCTTCGACGATACCACGGGCAATGGTCAAACCCAAACCCGGCCCGGCGCCTTTGAAAATAGTTTTACCGGTAGAGTGGAGGGCTAATTCGCCGGTTTGATAAAATTTAGTAAAGATTAACTCTTGCGCCGCCGGATCAATACCGATGCCGGTATCGCTGACGACAATCTCAATTGCCTCGGAGTCGCCGTTCAGACAGCGGCCGGTGATGGTAATTTTGCCGCCGTCGGGGGTGTATTTAATAGCGTTGGCAATCAGATGATAAAAGACCTTTTGCAAAGCATCAGGATCGGCCATAATTGATGGTAGCTTGCTCATATCCGCCATGGTCAGGGTTTGCCTGCGTTCAGCCAGCGGCTCGGAAAAGGTTTGGGCAGTCAATTCGATGACCGAAGGCAGGTACAACGGCTCTGGGTAAAGTTCCAACACCCGGCTGTCAATTTTGGTAATATCAAGCATACTGGTGACAATTTCCTGCAGCCGGATGGCGCCTGTGTGTATACCCTTGACCAATTCCAGCCGGTGAGGATTTTCTGCGATGGCAGCATCGTTGAGTAGCATTTTGCTGTAGCCGCGCATTACCGTCAAAGGAGTACGCAGTTCGTGCGCGGCAATCCTGATAAAATCGGATTTGGTGCGATCCAGCCGTTCCAACTGATCGTAAGCTTCCTGAAAGGCAATGGTGCGCTCCCGGACCATCTGTTCGAGTTCTTGCGTAAAACGGACAATTTTATCATACAAGCGGGCGTTTTCCAGCACAAAAGCCGCTTGACCGGCAAAGGTGACAGCCGATTTGATCTCATCAGCACTAAAAGCGTTGGGAGTTTCGCGGGCCAGAGACAACATACCAATCACCTGGTCAAAGCGGGTCAGCGGCACCCCCAGCCAAGCGCGGGCCGGGGGTAAATTTGCCACATGCTGCCAGTCGGGCCGCTGTAAAACATCGGGGATAACCAGCGGTTGGCGAGTTTGGTAAATCTGCTGAAAAACATCATCCTCTTTGATGGAGATGCGCAATTGTAGTGGATTTACTGCCTCGGGAAAGCCGCGAGCGGCGACAATTTCCAACTCGCCTTTGTTTTGCAGCATCACTGCGGCGCGGTGAGAAGGCACAGTTCGAGAGAGATGTTCCAGGATCAAATTCAATACTTCAGCCAGCTCCAGCGTGCGCGAAAGCGCCTGGTTGGCCTCGTACAGATTTTCAGCCACCTGGCGGCGAGTCTTTTCGCGCTCATAGAGCGAAGCATTTTGAATCGCAATGGCTACCTGGTCGGCCAGGGCTTGAAAAACAGGCAAATCGTCCAGGCGAAACGCAGCCAACTGGTCGCTTTCGATGTCCAGCACCCCCAACACGGTCTTGCCCATCACCAGCGGCAGCGCCAGTTCAGAGCGGGTCGCCGGCAGGACATCCAGGTGAAGATAGCGGTTATCCTGGCTCACATCGTCAACCCGGACCAGGCGGCGATTTTTTACCACCCAACCGATAATGCCCTCACCCGTTTGTAATCGAAACTCGCTCTGGCGTAAAAAGCGGCCGGCCTCACCAGTGCCGGCGCGGGCGATGGCATAATCGCCGCTTTCATCCAGCAGAAAAACGCCGACAAAATAATAGCCGTAACGCTCTTTAATCAATTCGACCACATAATTAAGCAATTGGTCCAGATCGAGAATGGCGGTAACGTGATGCCCAACGGCAATACTGGTTTCAAGCTGGCGGTAGCGGTGGTGGAGTTCTTCCGTCCGCTCCTGAACCCGCTGCTCCAAATTGGCGTAGAGGTGGGCCAGTTGCGCAGCCGTGTTGTTGAAAACCTGGCTCAGGTGGCTCAGTTCATCGCTACCGCTGACCGAAATTGCATGATTGAAGTTGCCATGGGCCAGGGCGCGAGCGCCCCTATCCAGGTGAGCTAACGGCTGAGCAATACTGCGCGTCACCACAAAGCCCAGGATAGCCGCCGCCAGCAAGGTCAACAGGCTAACGATGAGGATGATGGCCAGGGCTTGCTGCTGCATCGCCCTCATTCTGTCCAGGGCATTTTGCTGCTCTAAAGTCACTTCGGCGTTGATTCCCTCAACCAGGGCTTGGGTGGTCTGGCTGACTTGCAACAACTCGTTATCAAGATGCGCTTGCACCAGCGCCCAATTGCCGGCTTGCGCCAGGCTAATAATGGCATCTAGTTGGGTTGGGACCGAAATTTTTATTCTTTCCAGTTGTTCAATTTGTTGAGTATGGCGCGGAGGTGGTCCCAGAGTGGTGATGGCGTCGTCTATTGTTTTAACAAAATCTTCACGTAGGCTGAGGGTTGCTTCGACAAAGGGGGCAGCAGCGCCGTGCGTCCTGGTTAAACGCTGCAATTCATCTTTGAGGATCAAAACGTGGTCGTGAACCCGCAAGACGGCCAAAGCCTGATTATCGGCCCGGTGGAGGCGCTGAGCCTGCTCTTGAATGGTATTCAACTGCCACAGCCCGACCGCCGTTCCCACAAACATCAAGAGCAGCATGATGCCAAAGGAGAGGGCTAATCGCGGGCCGATTTTTAGTCGCTGCATATCACCTTAATTTCAAGAGACTGATCCGCCCTCTGCTTGACTGTCCGCCGGGCTGGGTTGTTAAGGGGCCTAATGGTAAATGTAGTATACCATAGTTTTGGCGATAACCCTGTGAGTATTTTGGTACTACGGGCTGTGGGCAAACTTAACTTTTTCTTAACTTGTTGGACGTGACGGATACGGTGGCAGTGATAAGGAGGTGATATTGATGGCAGCCGTCATCTGCACTATTTTTATCTAACATCCATCTTACTGTAGGCCCAATCTGGACCCACTCCGGCATTTGGAATAATCTCGGTTTGACCGCCGCCACTGCCACTCATTTTCCAGATGCCCCAACTGCCGCTCCGGTCGCTGCGGAAAATGATGTCCCCGCCGGGAGTATAGACAGGCAGGGTATCGTGACCGGGATGATCGGTTAGACGAGTTAAGTTAGTGCCGTCCACATTGATAGTAAAGATATCTACGTTGCCATACATCTTCCGGCTAAAGGCGATAGTTTGGCCCTGCGGCGACCAGGCCGGAAAAGAGTCGCTGCCATCAATTGTAATTGAAGTATGCCCGGAGTCATCTCTGTTGGAAATCCAGAGGCCGGCTTTGTTATCTCGGCCCGAGCGATAAACCATTCTTTGCCCATCGGGTGACCAGGAGCCTTGCTCTCCCACCAATTCAAAACGAAATTGCTGGCTGGTACCAAGCATTGCCCTAAAGTAAATGCGATAATCGCCCCCCGGTTTGGCGTCAAAAGCAAGGGCATCTCCATCGGGCGAGGCGCTGGCCCAGCGGGCACTGCCCACCTTCCAGTCGAGATTTTGATAGATCGCTGTCTCATTGGCCGTGCAGACATCGCTCGGCTCAGTCTGCAAGTCAACTTGCTTGCGTTCACAGAACCATGCTCCAAATTGGACCTGGCAGATGTCACGCAGCGGCGACGGTACATCAATCGCCACCACGCCATCGCTGATCGTCCCAAATTCACAGTCAACCCTGCCCTGGCGGACCTGCTGCGTAACTCCTTGTTCGCCCACGAAGAAGAGTCGCTTTTTATCAGGAGACCAGGCAGGCCCCGCGGCGCGAGTAAAAATGAGCTGCTCATTTTGGCCGTTAGTATCGGCGATGTAGAGGTTGTGCGCTCCGCCATCCCATTTACTGTAGACCAGTTGGTAGGTGAGGCTGCTGAAACTCTGGCGCGTCGCCGCTGGTGCAGAAGTGGGGGTGGGCGTCGGGGTAAGTGTTGATGTCGGAGTAAGCGTCGGCGCTTGGGCGATCTCTTTAGGCTTAACGGTAAAACTGCCTTCGGCCAGCAATTGGCCTTCTACGTACAGTTCTAGAGTCCATTTACCCGCAGGGAGGGCCGATTGACCGGTATCGAGAAAGTAATCAAATTGCCCGGACTCGGCGCCGCTCCACTTTTCGGTGTTTCTTAACATCTCCTGGCCATCAAGATACCAGACTCGCTCCCAGGTATACTCCGTTGACAGGTGGTTGTAGTTAAAGACCGCATGCATTTCGGGGATACCTTCTTCAAATGAATTGCTTGGGTTGAGTGGTTCACCTTCCTTGCTGACGGCTGCGGCAAAGATAATTGGCCCGATTTCCGGCTCGCTTGGCGGGGTTGGGGTAGCGGCGTTGTTTTGACTGAAGTTCTGACTGCTTGTTTCAGTTGAAGCGTGCTCAGAGCCAGCGCCGGTTTCAACGATAGGGATGGCCGTACTGGTCGCAGTAACGACCAATGGCGGCGGAGTCGGTTCTCCGCCCGATCCGGCCACAATCTCACTGAACCGACCAGAATTGCCCAGGTTACCCAGCAGAAAGCCGAATCCGACCAACAGGACAAAGCAGAATAACAGGGCGACACCCCCCGCCCCTAATAGTAACAAATTTTTGACCTGAATTGATCCCTGGGATGCGGACGTCTGGTTCAGACCTGGTCCCGCGTTATCTGGCTGACTCATTTCAACCTCCCTGATCCAGCCTTATGGCTTACTATTGGTCAAGCGAGTCGTAACCATTTGACCTATCAATAGGCATTAACGAACCATACTTCGCACGGTTCAGGGTAGTTGCCGGTAACATCTACTACGGTCAGGCGCAAGCCGTAGGGGCCGCGCGGCACCGTGCGGGCGTCGAGCATAATCAGTTTATCGTTGTCAACCGGGTAATCCCGCTCCAGCAGATAGTTCCAGCCGCCGCCAGGAGAGGTTGAATATTCTATCCGCCAGTGGTGGAATTGGGGAATATTGGCGATGCCCAGGATGTAGTTGTATCGTTGGGTAAAACTGTCGCCCGGAGCGGGTGAGGTAATCTGCGCACCGGGAGGACAGTTAGAAACGGCAGGCGCAGGTCGGGGAGCGGCGGGTTTAGGGGTGTTAGTCGGCGTTGAGGTTGCAGTCGGCGTGGCCGATGGCGTGGGTGTGGCAGAGGGCAAGGCTAATTGGTCTCCTGCTTTGGAAAGGGGGGTGTTGGTAGGTAGAGTTTCGGTGATAGATTCGCTACTTTCAGTCTGGGCAGCAATGGTAGATGTTGAGGTAGCCGATCCCGGTGTAGCGGTTGGGGGTAACGGCGTAAAGGTCGCAGTTGGGAGGGGAGTCGCCGTAACCACCACCGGCGTTATCTCGACCTGGGCGATCGGTCCGGTTTCATTCACCCCGCCTGACCGAGACAACCAGATTCCGCCGCCAACTGCCAGTACCGCGCAACCCACCAGCCACAGTCCAATGGCTATTGTCCACAGCCAGCGACGGCCGCTCTTTGGTGGGGCCGATTTATTCTCCGAGGATGCGGCGACTGGCTGGGGCAAGGTTGTTTTGGCCGTCCCACAATTAGGGCAAAAGTGCATTTCATTGGCATTCGTTTGTTGACATCGGGGACATGTCCACTGCTCTGCCATAGTGGTTCTCCTTTAGCACTGGAATGAATAGGATGGGTCAACCGGAATGGGTTAGAGTAATTTTTCCAGCTTAGCTATAATTTGATCCTGGCTCATCGAACCAATTTGAATGTCGCGGATAACCCCCTGCCCATCAATGAAATAGGTTGTGGGGATGGCTCGAACCTGGTAAATGTTTCCCGCCCAGCGATCCTCGTCCAGCCACACGGCAAAACTAATTTTGTTATCGTGGGCGAAGCGTTCGACATTCTCCAGCTTTTCCCCCTCATTGATTGCCAGCACCACGACCCCCTGCGGTCCAAGCTCATTATGAATAGCCTGCAAAGCGGGGACTTCATAGCGGCAGGGCGGGCACCAGGTAGCCCAAAAATTGAGGATGACGATTTTACCCCGCAGTCCGCTCAGGCTGACCCGGCTGGCCCGGTTGCTGCCCAGGGTAAAATCAGGGGCAATGTCGCCGATGCGCAGGCCCTCGACCGGCTGCGAAACAGGAAGCGGAGCTGAGGTTGGAGTCGGGGCAGGGGTATTGGTTGGCGTGGGAGACGGAACCAGGGTGGCAGTAGGCAGTGAGAGTTTATCCCCGGCGGCCGAAATGGGAGTGAGTGTAGGTGTACTGGTTGGTTCGGGCCGTGGGGTGAGGCTGGGGGAGGGTGTGGGTGTAGGTGTAGCCTTCTGCTCCGGCGTTGAGGTGGGGGGTGGGTCTGGCGGGGTGGCGGTGACGAGGATGACGACGGGTTGGGGGGTGGGGGGCTGTGATAGCAGCAAAATGACAAGGCCAATCGCTACAATCATAAAAAGCAGGCCGCCAATCAGAAGAGCAAATAGGGCACGGTTGTTGGTAACTGAGTTTGACATAGCCTCCCTCCCAACGTTTTATCAGGCCGCAGAGATTTCTAAAACCCCTGCGGCCTGATAGACAGGTCAAACAAGGTCTATTGAAACAGTCTTAATCATTCATCTGAGGGAGCAAGGGCCTCATTTCCGCCGCCGCGCTGGTTAGCCGCATCATTCAAGGCTTGCTGTTCGGGACTAACGGTATCGTTAGCGATTGCCTCGAGTTCTGCTGTTCCCAGGTCATTATTGAGTATCCCATTATCTGCTTGTAGAGTCTTGACTCTTTGCTTTAACTTCATCAACAAATCGGTGACATTTTCTCAAGGGCCAGTCCCTTTACCTCCAAACAAAAACGCGCCCACCATCCGAACCTCCTCTTATGCAGAGAAGACTCACTGTGAGCGCGCAACGCAAACGAAACAAAGAAAGAATTTGCGTTTATTTCATTACCGGCGGGGGGCAACGGTGGCATCGTGTCACCCCATCCTCTCTCGTCACCTATGACAAGGCTACTTGGTTATGCAAATAAGTTCTTATCGTTGGTACGGGTGGGAGTAATTCGGAGGGTATGGATAGGTAGTGGCCTAACAAAACCAGTCTACCACAAAGAGTCTCTAACTTTTAGTGACAAATGTCACAAAAACGCCCCAGAAACATTTCAGTTTCCATTCGAAAAATTCGGTTTGCAATCGTTTAGGGGGACTAAAGAGAACAGGGGTTAAAGAGTGGGGATTCCACTTATGGGGATGACATAATATTGAACCACTGAAAAGGCTAAATTGACGCTGAACTCGGTGAGGCCCGATGATTGATTCAGCGTTTTCAAGCCATTCAGCGCTCTCACCGGTTCGATAACGGGAAATAATCCAATTTCGTCCCCCAAATCCGAAGGCGCCTACGCAAGCGAGGTTGTTTGACGCTCCTGAACCACCGTGCTAAAATCAAAACACGGCTATCGTCGAACCGTTATTGGAAAGGATGAGCCATAGATGAGCGCTGAATCTGCCCTTAAAATTGAGGCATCACTGGCTGCTTTGCCCTCAGCGGAGCGGGAGCGGGTGGCGCTGTATGGAGCGCACTTGCTGTTCACCGAGATGAAAGGCCGGCTGGCCTTAGCTGCCCGTGAACTTACCCGCTTTCAGAGTAAATACGGCATGACGCTCGCTCGCCTGAATGAGGTTGGCTTACCTGCGGATGCCAGTTTGGAAACGCACGAAGATTACGTAGAATGGTCCGGCTGGCAGGCTACCTACGAGGAAACCCATCAAATTCTGGAGACCCTCCAGGCCATTCTGGAAGCAGGTAATGCTTTTACATCTACAAGCTAGAGTGGCGCTTATCCTCAGCACGTTAGGAGAGTCCGTCCTATCAGTGACTCCACTTGCTGTGAACTTCAATTCCTTCAAACTTAAGGTCATTTTCGCTGATGGCAGCAATCTTCGCCTGAATGAACAATATCGGGGCGACAACTTGGAAAAATACGCGTATTATTGGCTTGATGCCCATAATGGCCTCATTACAGGCTGGGACAATGCCCCTCATCATCCCCATCTATCCACTCACCCCGATCACAAGCATGTTGCCACACAAGCCAATATTCAACCCTCAATTGAAACCAACTTGGAAGCTATACTTGCGCTCATCAAAGAAAATTTGACAGCAAGCGCATCCTGATGATTTAGCAATGGCCGCCAGGTTGAATAGGTAAAGCTATCCAATCTCCCCTCTGACTCGTTCCATACTCCTAGAATGAACTGAAGAACCGGGTACCTAGACTCAGTTAGCGGCGTTTTCTTTAAAATACGCCGCCAGCGCCTCCGGCCACGGCCTCAACTCAATACCCAATTCCGCACCGCGAGTATTGGCCAGTGGGGTAAAAGGCGGAACCGTCGAGGGGCGAGGATAATCGGCCAGGGCAATCGGCTCGATGGGGATGTGGCCGCGCCCGCTCTGGCGAAGGATTTCCTGGGCAAACTCGAAGCGGGAGCAGTAGCCGGCATTGGTGAAATGATAGATGCCGTAAACCCGCGTTTTGATGAGTTGAGCAATGGCCTGGGCCAGGTCGGGGGCATAGGTGGGATTGCCCACCTCGTCGGCGACGACGCGCAGGGGTTTACCGGCATCGGCCGCGGCAATGATTTTGGCCGGGAAGTTGTTGCCGCCGGGCGAAAAGACCCAGGCCGTGCGGACGATGTACAGCCCGGTTTTGAGGTAACGGGCCGCCATCTGCTCGCCGGTGCGTTTGGAACTGGCATAGGGGTTGATCGGATTGGGCCGGTCATCCTCGCGGTAAGGCCGGTCGCTGCGGCCATCAAAAACTTCATTGGTTGAAACATAAACCATCTCGGCGTTGCAGCGCAGACAGGCGTGGGCCACGTTCTGCGCGCCAAAGGCATTAACTTTGAAAGCCGTGTCGGGGTCGGTGGCGCAGCCATCCACATTGGTCATAGCCGCGCAGTGGATGACTAACTCAGGGCTGAGGGCCGATAGCTGCGGCACGATGGCGTGATCGGCCACATCAAAGCGGGGGGTGGGGAGAACATTTAAGCCCTGCTCGCTCAAAACCTGTTGCAGCGCCCGGCCCACCTGGCCGCTTGCGCCGGTAATGATGATACGCATAAGTTACTCCTTGAAGCGTGAGGCATGATAAATAAAACGTAGTGCGTGTTGCGTAGTGCGTGAGTGAAGCGGGAGGCGATGACGCGAGGACGCGAAAAAAATTTCATCTCATCGCCTCCTCGCCTCACCGCGTCATCGCTTCACAAATGCAGGCCCGGCAAAGCATCCGATTTGGCTCGCGCCCGGCTTTCGTCCAGGCGGCGGCGAATCAGGTTGACAAAAAGATTCAAGATCATAATCGGCCAGGGTAATACCAGGGCCAGAATAGCGGCAATCATCACCTCTAGCAGGCCGGTAATTTGCCAAAAAGCGGGCAGAATGGCCGGTAAATGCCAGGTGACGGTCAAGCCATTTTGCCAAAAAGCCCAAAAAAGGGGCAGGGCAAAGGCAAAAGTGACCAATAGACCAAAACCATAGCTTGTGCTCAGCAAGGTCAGCCAGTCCTCTTCGCGGGCCAACATGAGAAAAATCAGCATCAACCCACCGCCGGCCAGCAGGCTCACCGCGGTGCGGCGAGCAATATCAAACGGCCACTCCGAAAAATTCCCCAGCCCGCTGACCGAATAGGTGTGGCCTTGAAGTTGATAGAGAATATGGTACAAACCAAGCGTCAAACCCGCCGCAATAAGAATGGAGCCGGCATGTTCGCCGCGCCGCCGCCAGATAAAGCTGAACCAGACCAACAAAATAATCAGGGCGACGGGTAGTCGCCACCATTGGCCGGACGCAACGCGATAGCGCCGCGCCGCCAGCAGATAAGCATCAGCTTCCTGTTGGGTTAGCAGGGCTAACTGAAACGCGCCGCTCAGGTTATTGGTAATGAAGGCGGTCTGGGCGCGCGCCAAATCGGTCAGGATGGCCTGGGGCACGGGCGTGGGCGTGCCTTCGATTTGGCTGGCATAGGCTTCGGCCAGGGCCAGGCGCTGCTGGGCCAGGGAGAGTTGCGCCTGCGCCTGCTCCCGCTCATCCAGGCGCAGGAGTTCAAACAGGATACGCCCCTGGCTGGCGGTGGGCGCGGCTAAGCCCAACAGGGTGGACACAGTAGGCGCGATATCGGTTTGACGAATATCGCTGTAATTGCCGGGGGTAATTCCTTGACCAATCATGACCAGTGGCTGCCAGATCACCTCGACCTCATCACCGCCGTGGCCGCCGTCGGGGATATGCCCGTGGTCGGACAAAACGACCAAGACCGAGCGGTTAAGGTCAAGCGCCTGGCTGATTTGGCCCAGGTAGGCGTCAACCTGCAAGGCGGCCTGGCGATACGCGCTGCTCTCTGTGCCGCCGAGGTTCTGCCCGGCCAGGTCTACCTGGGTAAAATGCGCCAGGGTTAAGGCAATATCATCATTTTTCAGCAACGGCAGCGTGGCTTCAAGGATGGCAGCGTCGGCTTCGGGGCCGGCTGAATCGGCAAAAAAGGTATGATCGAGTTGATTGCGGGGAATCAACCGCCGCCAGGGGGCGGGGCCGACCAGAGCCGTTGGCAGTTGGGCTGCGTGGGCGCGGGCAAAAAGGGTATCAACCTCCAGGGGATGCAGTTGCGCCACCGGCAGGTCTACCGGCGGCGCGTCGTTGGTTTCGGGGGGAGCGCCGGTAATCAGCGTGGCCCAGGCTGTTTGCGAATAAGTGGGCGGCGTACTTTCGACAGCCATCGTTGCGCCAGCCTGTTTGAGCTGCTCCAGGGCCGGCAGATCAAGTAATAGAGAGGCATCGTAGCCCAGGCCGCTGATGAGGACCATAACCACTTTGGCCTGTTTTGGAGCAACAACCGGCTGGGGCGCTAACGCCGCCTGGCGCAGCGGTGAGCGATGATTTTGAACCGAGGTAAAAAAGGCTTTACCCCACCAGGCCGCGCCCAGAATAATGCCGGCCAAAGCCAGCAGGCTTAAACCAATTGAAACATACTTCTTCCGTGTCATCGAGGCGGATTATACCAGCTTTTGGTGAAAAGTGATAACAGCCGGGGGGTGCGCGGAGGAGACTTGGTAAACGTCTAAAATATACTTCCAGTTTGAGTTCCTATGAGTTCCCAGGGAACTAAGGGAACTCATAGGAACTGGGGGAACTTATTTATTTGGATAATCACTTACCCCGTTTCAGACTCAACTCTGCGATTTTGTGGATTCTCTAAAAAAAGTGTAACATATCGTTTTGGCGCAGTCGCCAGGCCGGTTTTTGTAAAAAATGGGAACTTTTACAGAGCCGCCCGTTTTTGCTTTTCCCCGATTGCGCAATGGGAAGAAGGAGATGTATTTTGGTTGGGGGGAACTTTCCCTTGCAACCCAAGGACAATGGGAACATTTATGAACAATATTGAAGAGTTAGAACATCGCTATCAACGCCTTTTTAGCGACTTTCAAGCCGGCAAGCTTGACGAAGCAGCCTTCATTGTCGAAGTAGACAAGCTGCAATTTCAAGACAACCGGGGTCGCTTCTGGATGATGGGCGCGCAGAGTGGCGCGTGGCACTATTATGATGGCCAAACCTGGCATCAGGCTGACCCGCGTGACGCCGATAACCTGCCCTTTGTGGATGAGCAAGGCCGCTACTGGCAGCGCGGCGCAAAGAGCGGTGATTGGTACTATTATAACTCCGAGACCAAAGAATGGGTCAAACCCGGTCCGGGCGATGACTCCCGGCCCACGCCGGTGGTAAGCCGGGGCGAGGGCCGTCAAAAACGCGCCAGTACCGCTGCTGCCCCCACCTATCAATCCCACCTCTATCCTCAAACTGCCGACAATGCTCCCCAATTTGATGGCGAGTTGTTTCAGGATGATGAAGGCCGCTATTGGGCCATTGGGGCCAAAACAGGCCAGTGGTATTTTTACGATCATGCCGGCTGGCATCCGGCCCGTGAATTTCAGCCGGGCGGCGCTCAGTACCAACAAACTCAACCCTACCAGCCTTCCTATTATAATCAACCGCCGCAGACACCCTATCAAGCGCCCCAGCAGCCCTGGGGGGCGACTGCTTACGGGTCAGCCCCTTATCAACCCCAGGGGCCGCAGGCTTATGCTTATCCGCCACAACAGCCTGCCTATCAGCCACCGCCTGCCCCTGCCTATACCCAGGAAGCCCAACCGCCCCTGGGTCAACCGGCCTACGCTGCTCCACCTCAACCCCAGGCTGCACCCTCCTCAAGCGGCGGCGACAGCGGTCAGGCCAAAATGCCATCACCGCCGGGGGGCGACTCCTCATCCGGCTCCTGGTTTTACTTTGATGGCAAGCAGTGGCTAAAATATTCGTCGGGAGAACCGGCCGAAGCGCCGCCACCCGACCCCAAGTTGGTGATAGATCAAGAGTCTAACCCGGCGGCTGAACCCAAACCAACCAAAGCTGCACCAAAAGGTGAGGCCGTTGTGGCCGAGTTTATCGAAGATGATGAGCCGCCGGTTGAAGTGGTTGACGTTGAAGTAATTACCGTCATCGAAGCTGAGCCTGACGAGGAAACGCCACCCGCACCCAAACCGGCCAGAGCCAAAGAGAGTGCGCCAACGCCACCTTTGGCCGACGTTGACGATATTAAACCCCGGCGGCCGCGCCAGTCTTCGGACCCGCTGCGGACCAGACCTGCTCCAGGCGACCCCCAGCAGCAGCCCCGAGATCGCATCCCGACCGATCCTGGCCGCCCGGTTGCGCCCCGGCGAAAAGAAGCGCCCCACGAACCAACCATTATCATCCCCACCGGCGCGGCGGCTTCGGCCATTTCATCGCCCCCGCCGGCGGTAGCCCGATCCAGCCGCCCCGTGCCGGTTCAACCACTGCAACAGCGCCGCGCCCGCGAAAATACCGTTCCGATGGAACCTGCGCCGGCCCCCAGCGCCCCGGCGGTGAATCGGCAGGCTGTAACCCAGCCATTACCGGCCGTCAGCCGCACGCCTCGGGCTGAAACAGGGCCAATGAGAGCGCCCGCGCCCGCCAAAGAACCAACCCAGCCCAACATCGCTGTCCCGGTAGCGAGTGCGGTTCAACCTGCGCCGGTCGGCCAGCCTAAACCGGCAGGCCACACCTTGGGCGACGTTTTACGCGCCTTCCCCAGCACCATCTGGACGTTTGCCGGCGGGTTGATTGTTCTGATTATTTTTGCCGCAGTGATTATCGGCGCGTATGTGCTGCTTAACGGTGGTGATGGGGGTGTTGTTGGCGGTGTGGCAGCAATCCAAAGCCCCACCCCTACCCTTGCTGCCGGGCCGCCGGACGCCACCCCAACCCTGGGGCCAACGCCCACCTCTTCGCCGGAGCCGGTTACAACCCCCACCCCCACCGAGCTAACGGCCTTTAAAAGTCCGGCGCTAGGCTTTACCCTAAAATATCCCAAAGGCTGGCAAAATGAAGAGGATAAGTTCCGGGCGATCTTTTCCCCTTCCCCCGATGGGCTTGACCCGGCTAACTTGAAAGATGTGGCGCTCTGGATTGGCGTGCCGGAGGCTAACAAAACGGCTATTGCCGACCTGTTAGCCGAAGCATTGGCCGGCTTTCCAGCTGAGGCGGAAACGCTGAATGAAGGCACTATCAGCATTGCTTCCCAAACCTGGACGTCAACCCAAATCAGGTATGAAGATGATAACCTGGGGGGGCAGGGCATTGCCACCATTGCCGTGACCAGCAAAGATGGGGCCGGTTACTATCTGGTGGCGGCGGCCCCGGCTGACAAGTGGAACTCGACCCAACCTGTATTTCAGGAAATGATCAACAGTTTCCGTTTTGCCAACAAAGAAGCCCTCTTGGCCGAAGCCTCGTCCGAGGAAACACCGGCGGCAACAAGTAGCGCCGCCCGCACTACAGCAGAACCCGAGACAGAAGAAGGAACACCCAGCGCCGCTGCTGCCACAACCTCCCCCAAAGCTACGGCCACACCCAAGCCAAGCCCCACCCCCAAAGCTACAGCGACGCCGCTGGTTTATGCAATTCAATCGGGCGATACGCTGTTGGAGATTGCCCTCAAATTCGGCGTTGACGTGGATGAACTGGCCGCTAAAAATGATATTACCGATCCCGGCAAATTAAGGCTGGGGCAAGAGTTGATTATTCCCTTTTCAGCGGAACAGTTGGCTGCCTATAATGCCGACGGCAGTGTACCGGCCGCCAACGACTCTGCTGCCGCCGCCGGAGATGAGCCAGTCAGCGTTTCTGCGGCGATTACTGGCACAACGGCTACTACCGGCACAACGGGCGCAGCCGCAGCACCAGCCAATGCTACCGAACCGGCCAGCGCAAACGCCGCTCCGATCAGTGGCCGCATTGTTTACGCCGGCTTTAATCCTGGCACCAACAATTTTGACCTGTGGCTGGCTGATGTGGCTACGGGTGAACAAACCGGCATTGCCAGCGCAGCCAGCCAACCTGCCTTTAACAAGGATGGCAGCCTGCTGGCTTATCGCTCCTGGGCGTTGGATAGCCGAGGCATCTTCTTTAGAGATTTTATTGGAGGTCGGGGGGGACAGGTGACTCGCTTTGTAGAAGACGGCCTACCCACCTGGTCGCCCGACGGTTTCTCGTTTGCCTTTGCTACCCGGCGTGAGGGTGACCGCGTTCCCCGCATCTACCGCGGCGACCAAATGGGCCAGGGCGATTTTTCGATTGGCTTCCAGGGCGAGTATCCGGCGGCGCTGCCCGATGGCCGCCTGGTTGTCAGAGGGTGTTTGCCTTCTGGTGACTGTGGGATGTTTCTGGTCGGGGCTAACGGCGGCGGCGAAACCAAAATCAGCAGTGAAAGAAGCGACACCGCTCCAGCCCCATCACCGGATGGCAGCAAGATTGCCTTCATGTCGTCAGGCCGGGGCGCGACCAATTGGGAAGTCTGGGTTATGGATACCAACGGCTCCAATCCACGCCGTCTGACCGATAATGGCAACAACGACGGCTTGCCTACCTGGTCGCCCGATGGTAAAAGTATTGCCTATATTTCAGATGCCGGCGGGGTCTGGTCTATCTGGGTGATGAACGCCGATGGCAGCAACCAGAGAAAGCTATTTGCTATGAAAGGCACGCCGGATGGTTATGTGCTGCACGATAAAGATAATTCTCGCGGCTGGTTAGAAGAACGTATTTCCTGGGCGCCTTAAGCCTTACCTCTTTTCATTTCAAATCGGTCAATCATAAGGGCAGGTTTATCACCTGCCCTTATTGTTTGGCTAATTTCCGTCCCAATTGTCTTATTGACGCATCCCTATGGGAATGTTATAATGCTGGCATCCTTTGTTAAATTTGCAGGTAAATTATGGCTGATTTAGTCGGCAAGACTGTGGGTAAATATCGTATTGTCGCCCGGTTGGGGCGGGGGGGTATGGCCGAAGTTTATAAAGCCTACCAGCCCGGCCTGGATCGTTACGTCGGCATTAAGGTATTGCATGCCCACCTGGTAGACGACAAGGATTTTATCGGCCGGTTTGAACGCGAAGCCCTGGCTGTCGGTAAGCTGCGCCATCCCAATATTGTGCAAGCCCTGGATTTTGACCGTGAAGGTGATATGTACTTCATGGCGATGGAGTTTATTGATGGGCCAACCCTTAAAGATGAACTGAAAGCCCGCCGAACTGAAAATAAACCCTTTTCTTTGAAAGAAATCTCGCGTATTTTTTCCGCCCTCTGTAGCGCCATAGATTACGCTCACTCGCGCAATATGGTTCACCGCGATCTAAAGCCAGCCAACGTGATGATTAATCAGGAAGGTCAGGTGGTGCTGACCGATTTTGGTATTGCCCGGATTATGGGCGCAACGCAGTACACCCAAACCGGCGCGCTGTCGGGCACACCCGCTTATATGTCTCCGGAACAAGGGCAGGGTGAACGGGGTGATGAACGGAGTGACATCTACTCTTTAGGCGTCATGCTTTACGAGATGGTCACGGGCGTGGTGCCCTACGATGGCGACACTCCCTTTGCTGTTATTATGAAGCATATCAGTGAGCCGCTGCCCCTGCCGACCCGCATAAACCCCAATATTCCAGAGAGCATCGAGCGGGTTATTCTCAAAGCCATGAGCAAAAGCCCGGAAGATCGCTATCAAACTGCCGGTGAAATGGCCAGAGCCTTGCGGGATGCTATTGGCGTAGCACCCGGTGAGGAAGCTTTGCCGCTGACCATAGTGGCCCCCAAGCCCGACATCCACCAAATTGATCACGCCACCGGCTTTGTCACCGCGGCTGAAAAAGCGGCGACTATGGCCTCCGCTGACGGGGGCGGCGCGACCGTTGTAACGTCCAATACCTCCACCGGCACGCTGGTTGCGCCGGCCAAAGGCGAACTGTCGCTGCCGCTCATTATCGGCGGCGTGGTGGCTTTGCTGGTTATTCTGGCAGCCATCGCCTTTTTTGCTTTTAGTTCTGGGAACGGTTCTGGCCGCGCCACCGAAACAGCCATTGCCCTATTTAACGTCACCCAAACCGCAGTCGCTGAGGCCGCCGCAACCCAAACGGCTGTGGCGGTGGCGCAGGCAACGCAAATGGCCGAAGCGAATGTTCAAGCGACCGCCGCTGCTGAAAGCGCTGCCCCCACCCAAACAGCCGCCGCCGCTACCACTCAAGCCGAGATTGCGGCCAAGCAAACCGCCGATTTTCAAGCCGGCGTCGCCGGGGCCGTATCGGCTATCAGCGCCACAGGCACCGCCATTGCTGCCGAAACAGCAGCCGCCAATGCTACCGCCACGGCTGAAGCAGTCGCTCTTTTCACTCCGACACCGGAGACCACCCCGACGCCGACACCCGAACCCCCTACTAATACTCCCCCGCCGTCGCCTACTCCTACTCTTGGTCCGCCCCCCGACACCCCCACCCCCCTACCACCCCCTGATACCCCCACTCCAGAAAGGCCGCCCATTTCTGGCAAACTGGCCTTTCCGGTGGATAATGGCGCCGGCCGGTATGATGTGTTTATCTACTCCATCCCCGATGGCAGTCAACTGGGCAAAATTGACGGCGCTCGCCAGCCCAACTTCCGGCTGGATGGGGTTAAGCTGCTGGTCAACGGGCAAGGCAGCCCTTTTAGTGAGAATGTCCTGCTTGCCAACCCCAACGGCAGCGTTGATGGGCCGGTCAGCGGGGCGCCGCAAGACTCGTATCCTTTTTTCAAGCCCGATGGTTCGACCCTGGCCTACAGCAACCCAGAATTAGCCATAGGCAGCGACGGGAACCGGCATGATTATTTGTTTGTGCAGTGCAGTCTCAAGCCACCCTCGCAAGAGAGCGATAAATGTGTAGAAATGAGCCAGTGGAATCTGATTGTGCCAGCCGGCCAAATTGGCGAGGTGCAGGGACGCAAACCGGTTTGGACGGCAGGTGATCGGCTGGTTTACAGTGGCTGCAATACCTGGGCCGGCGGCGGGTCTTGCGGTATCTTCGGCGTTGGCTCTTGGGCAACCAAACGCACCAGTGGGGGCGAAACTCCAGTTAAGCTGCTGGATGGGGCCAGCGCCGCACCCACAGATACTAAAAACGGCCTGGTGGCTTTCCATTCCCGCGAAACGGGCACCTGGGAAGCTTTTGTTATGGTTGAGAATGGGGCCGGCGTGGTTAATATTTCCAATGGCCCTAATTCCAGCGATGGGCTGCCAACCATATCGCCCGATGGTCAGTGGGTGGCCTTTGCCTCTGACCGGGAAGGAACTTGGGCTGTCTTTGTGGCGCCTATCAACGGAGGTCCGGCCCAAAAACTGTTCGATTTCCCCAAGCCCAATCCCTGGGGTGTTGGCGGGGGACGAGATTGGACCGAAGAACGAATGTCGTGGGGTAAATAAGACGATTTATCCTATCCAAATAGAAAAAGCCGCCTTGTTCAACGAGATGGGCGGCTTTTTTAGTTTGTCACCGTTTTTAATCAAAAATAGAAGCAATCAAATCAGCAGCCTGGCGCATAGAAAGTGTCACCAGGCCCAATTTAGCATCGGCCGGAATTAAAACCGCCAGAACCGTATGCTCCCCTGCGTTGACCACCACGGTGGTGCGATTTTCGCCTTCAAGCAAAATACGGTTAAGCTTACCCTGCTCCAGGCGATTGCTAAACTCTTCGGCCATATCTATGAGGTCAGAAGCTACCAAAGCCACCGAGTCGTCGTCGGCATGGGGAATACCGGAAGCCACATTCAAACCGTCGTCGCTCACCACCAGGGCGCTGAGAATATCGGGGTTGCGGGAAACCAATTCGTCCAAAACTTCCTTCAATAACTGATTATTATCTTTTGGTTTTGACTCGTTTAACCCAGCCATCAGTTAGCGCTACCTTCCAGAATACTGCTAATTTTTCCGGCGCTTTGTTGCAGAGCATAAAGCACCAAGCCCATTTTAGCCTCTCGACCGACCATCACCGCGACAGAGGCCCGGCGGTTGGCGGGAACAACCAGCATGCCGCCATCGTTTCCCTCTACCAGCAAACGGATCATCTCACCCTGGGCCAGTCGGGAAAGGGTTCGCTCGCCCAGAGCAATCAGGGTGGCGGCCATGGCCGCTACTTGCGGGCTGCTGGTAGGTCCCTCTTCGTCCATCTCGTTTTCCTGC
Source organism: Anaerolineales bacterium (assembly GCA_015075405.1). GTDB lineage: Bacteria > Chloroflexota > Anaerolineae > 4572-78 > J111 > DSQQ01. The sequence continues at coordinate 43,621 of JABTUK010000001.1, read as the reverse complement.
GGGGTGTAGGCCGCTACTACAAAACCTTCAATACTAACAATAACAGCCCCCTGGACGCCTTCCAGTTTGGAACATAGCTCTTTGAGCGCTTCTTCGAGGAGATCAGTTTTGTAGACTTGAACCATTATTTTCCCATTTCTTGTTCAATAGTGTGCCGGAGCGCCGCCAGACGCGACTCCACTTCGGCCAGGGATTCATGCCCGGTGTAGCGACGAATTAGCTCTAGCGTACAGTTCAATTCACTTTTCAAAGCTATTAATCTCGCTTCATGCATGCTCTGAAATTTCTGGTAATCTTTAACAGGCAACACTATCGCCAGAGTTTTATTCTTATGGTTGATCGTAAACGAACGATCTTTTGCAACCATTTTGGAAATCTCGTCAATTATGGTCTGCTTATCCTTCCCATCCATGATCAGCTTCTTTCTTAATCTACTAAGCTTTGTAGACTTCTATGCTCAACAGTAATACCCTGGTTGGCGTTTCAGCTTCACCCTGCGCAGGTCAAATGAATTTTATAAGGGGAATGGAAATTTTAAAGAGGCCCGACCCATTATCATGATTATATCTCACAAGAGGATTGAGAGCAATAGGAGGCTGCGACTAATGTTTGAAAAAAGCGGCGTATCCAGATTATAGATACACCGCTTTTTTGAACTCCGGGCCACTCTTGAATTTAAGGGACCCACACAAAGGTCCTGATTTGGCTTTGCTGGCTAACCGGCAAATCAATTTTGTTTTTAGAAAAGGCAGCCGTATTAGCCTTTCTAACCGTTACGTACCAACGAAAACGGTCGCCGCCGGCGCGGCCAACGCCAATATCCGGCGGAATTTGGATGCGGGTTTCAGTGGTGGCTGTGCCCCAATAAACAAATTCGCTGCCAAAAATATATTGAATGGTTACATCGTAATATTCATCTTCGGCTAATCTGGCGATGGGTTCCCACTCTAAAAAAACTTTGGTCAGCTTGCCGGCAAAAAAAGCATCATCTTCAGGGCCAATCAACTCTGGCTCGTCATACTTAATCGCCACAAGTTCGGGGGTGGCAGTGGGAGTGGCGGGACCGGGTGTGTCTTCCGGCGTTTCAACCGGCTCGACGACAGGTTCAACGGCCTGGGCCTGCTGGCTAAAGGAAAGCAGCAGTTCAGCCCGGCGCGTTTGGGCTTCGCTGGGGTCGGCCACATTCAGGGCCAGGGCTGCTTCGTAATCACTTAGCGCGCCGACAATCTCGGCTGCTTCGCGCCGGGCGTCGCCTCGTTCCAGGTAGGCCGCATAGAGCAAATTTTTGGCCTCCCTTTTAGCATAATCAGGCTCAACCGCCACAATAGGCGTCAAAATCCGAATCAGCGTTTCAGCTTGACTTTTTGGCGTAGCCAAAGCTTCAAGATAAGCACCAGCCCGCTGCGCCTGGTCACGCAAATCGCTGCGCCGGGGGCATGCTTCGGCCCCGGCTTCAAAATCGGCCAGGGCCAGTTTGACCTCCGCCTCTTTGTTTTCCAGGTTAAGATTGGTCAGCGTCTCTAATCCTCTGCCGGCGTAGGCGTCACACAAGAGCAAAGCAACCTGGGCTTTTTGATAACCTGTATCCAGTGAACTGATTTCGGTTAGAAGTTCAATCGCTTGAGACCATTCTTCCCCATCTACGGCTGTTTGGGCCTCATCCAGCTTGACCGAGAGAGTATCAGCCATAGAAGTTGGTGTGGGAGCCACGGTGGGGGTAAAGGTAGGGGCAGGGGTAGCTGTAGGGCTGACGGTGGGGCTGGGGGTAGGGGTAGCTATCAGGTCTCGTTTGAGGCTGGCGGCGTCGGCATAATCGGGGTCTTCCTTTAAAATCTGATCCAGCAGAGCAATGGCCTGCTGTTGATTGCCGTCGGAAATTGCCACTTGTGCCTCTTCGTAAAGAGCTTTTAATTGATCCCGGCTTAATTCAACCTCTTCAGCCGCCGAAGGAAGCCTATTTCCCAATTCAACCAGCACCAGAACAAAAATAATCACCAACCCAGCGGCAAGCAACCCCCACCGCCAGAGCAGGTTATGTTTAAGAGTATGGGTTACGGCGCCGCCCAAACTGGGATTATTATGACGTTCCGCCTCCGCCAAAAGCTGATCAACTCGCTGGTAGCCTGGAGACAGACGTTTAACATCCTGAAACGCTTCGATGGCGCTGCCCCAACGGCGCGCCTCAAAAAAGGCAATACCTTCATTATAACGGGTGATGACAAGCTGCCGGCCATTTTCTATTTCAAGCGACTGGCGGGCTTCAACCAGTAATTTACCCGTATCTTCAAAATTCGGCTCAATTTCGATAATGCCGGTTAGATTATTAATCGCCTCTTCCCATTGACCTTTCTTCATGGCCCGCCGGGCGGCGTTGTAAAGGGAGATGAGAAATGCTTCTTGTTCGGCCTCGGCCAGTTTTTGGCGAGCCTCGGGGTGATCGGGATCAAGGTTTAAGGTTTGACTCAAGAGATCGGCGGCCCTGGCCCATTCTGCTGCTTTCATAGCCTCAAGCGCCCGCTGGTAAAGGCTCTGGGCCAAATCGGCTGGATCAAAAGGCCGGACAGGCTGGGTATCAAGATTGTGATCGGGAATGGGTTTGCCGGCCAAAACTGCCGCAATCGCCTGGCGGACCATGCTGGGCGATTGGAAACGATCTCTGGGCCGTTTGGCCACCATCCGCCTGAGCAGTTCGTGGACATTGGGCGGAATATCTCCTGCGGGCAGTTCGATGGGCGGCGGTTCATTAGCAATATGCTGGCTGATGATAGACCAGGGGCTGCGGGCATCAAAGGGGATGCTACCGCTTAACAACTCGTATAGCACAATCCCGGCAGAGTAAATGTCGGACCGAATATCTACTTCTTCGCCCATGGCCTGCTCGGGCGACACATAATAGGGTGAGCCGATGAAACCCGATTGGGTCAGCGAGGGTAAGGTGGGGATGCGGGCAATCCCAAAATCAAGCACTTTGAGCAGCCCATCATCGTTGAGCATCATATTTTGGGGTTTGATGTCACGGTGGACCACCCCGTGCCGGTGCGCGTGTTCCAGCGCGGTGGCCAGTTGGTCAACAACCTCAAGGGCGTGCTTCCAGGGAAAAGGGCCTTTGTGATTGAGCGTGGTCCGCAAATCCTGGCCTTCGATGTATTCCATGACCAGGTAGTAAACATCGCGGTCAGCGCCATAATCCAAAACCCGCACAATATGGGGATCGGTGAGGGTGCTGGCCAGTTTGGCTTCACGGTTAAAGCGCTGAATGTAAGCTAAATCTTCGCCAAATTGGGGATATAAAATTTTAACGGCGACAAGCTGATTGACCTTGTTATCTTCGGCCAAGTAGACCCAAGCCATCCCGCCGCTGCCAATTTCGCGGAGAACTCGATAACGATTGCCCAGGATTTTGCCGATCAAGGTGCGCTCCTGCACTGCATGGTAGGATAATCTTTCGTCAGATAAACAGGTGTCCAGGTTAAGAAAAGGGGCACGCATGCTGATTATACCTTACATAGAATAGATAGCCAAGCCAAAAAATAGCAAATTTCGTTTGCTTTCTTTAGCCAATGGTCCCACATTTCAATTGTTAAATGAGGCTATTCAGAGTATAGCACAACCAGATTTGAAATCCGTTTGAAAAGGTTTGTCACTCTACAACATTTTAACGCCAGCGCAATTCCGGCTGCGTGGGCAGCCGGGACAGCCGCCATTTCCAGCCGGCCGGATAACCGAGCATTTTGGCGACATCCCCGGTGACTCTAATCAGCGGCACCCAGCCCACCGCCTGGAGTTTTTGAACCGCCGAAAGACTCTGCCAGAGAGAGGGCAGGCGGCGGTAGGGGGTGTAAAACATGCCCCATCCCCCCACAAGAGCGCCGAACAAGCCCCACCAGGGCGATACCAGAATCATCAACATAAGCAGAAACGGCAGCGCCCCCAGATAGGTGAAATAACGAATGGCATGCCGTTTGCGCCACAAATCCGCTTTGCCATCGCCGCGGGCGTATTGATAATACTGTTTAAAAAAGGCTCGCAGGCTGCTGCGCGGTCGAAAATAAACCACCGCCTGGGGCGCAAAAGCGAACGGCCCCACCTCATCCCGCAGCCGAAAATCAAAAATCAAATCTTCGCAGTAGTCCAGCCACTCCGGGTAACGACCCGCCGCCTGCCAGCTCGATTTCAAGAAGGCAATCGAGCGGCTGCTGGGCAAAAACGTGGCCGGGTTGACGTCGGCCAGGGCCGGTAAAACGGTGGCCCCCAGCGCCACCTCAAAGGCAGTTTGCGGGTCGGGCACAAAAAAACCGGACACGACGGCTGTCTGCGGGGTGGCCTGAAAAGGTTTGAGCAGTTCCTCTAGCCAGCACGGGTCCAGTCGCACCCCGGCATCGGTGCTGGCGATAATCGGGCCGGCGGCGGCCTCGATAGCCAGGTTGCGCCCCCGGCTGATATTGGCCCCCGGCGCCACCATCACCCGCAGCGGCAAATGCCGCTTGGCTGCGAACGCCTGCAAAATAGCCACCGTCTCATCGGTGGAGCCGCCGTCAACAAAGATAATTTCGTCGGCAGGGCGGGTTTGCCCGGCCAGAGAGTCGAGCAGCTTTTGGATGGCTGGCCCTTCGTTGAGGACCGTACAAATAACGGAAACATTAGCCACGGGTGTTATTTAGGGTGAGTCAGATTATGTCTACACAAAATGTTGTGGTATAATGATTATGGTAAGTTAGAGAGGTTCTTCAGCGCAGTGGAGGTGGCTAACCAATGAAGGCTCGCTATTGGAGTTTAGCCATAATTTTAATTTTAGTCAATTATTTGATTTTTGCCACGCTCTTTGACCGGCTGGTTTCCTCGGATTTTGGCCCGCAGCGGGCCACACGCACGCCTGCGCCCACCTTCACCCCGGCCCCGGCTCAAGCTCCCGCCATCATTATTCCCACCCCCACCCCCACGCCGCTCATCCCCACCCCTACAGCCACCCGCGTTTTAGCGCCTGATAACGCCAGCGCCCCCCCAGAAACTGCTCCGCAGGATGAAGCAGCCGCCCAGGCCGAGATTGAGCCGCAACTGGTCGCGCCCGGCACGGTCAATATTCGTTCCGGGCCTGGCACCAACTATCCCATAATCGGCTCGCTAGATGCGAACGCGCCGGTCAAAATCACTGGCCGTAATCAGGATACGTCGTGGTGGCAAATCGAGTTGAGTGGCTCGACCGGCTGGGTGGCCAGCAGTGTGGTCAGCGCCAGCAATGCCGAGAGCGTGGCCGCTGTTGAAGGGCCGCCCGCGCCAGTGCAAGCAGTCGCTGCACAACCGGCCGCTGCCGCCCCCCCGCCCGAACCGGAAAAGCCCAAGTACCAATTCGAACCAACCGGCTGGTATGATGACGGCAACGCCGGCCTGACCCGCTTTTTGGGCGACATCAAAGATGTCAACGGCAACCCGGTCAACGGCGTTTTTGTGCAGGCCAAGTGCGGCAACTTTTCGGCCATCTCCTTTCCTTCGGGCCCGGTGGGCTGGGGACCTTATCGCGATGGCAAAGACTGGCCGGCCGGTTTTTATGACCTGACCGTTGATACCAAACCCGTCCCCTGCATCTGGACCTTAACCGTGGTTGATACCGATGACCGGCAGACGATTAAAGCCGTGCTGTCGGAGTCTATCCCCGTTGAAATTACCGCTGAAAAATCCATTGTCACCGCTAATTGGCGGAAGAACTGGTGAGGTGGAAGGTTGGAAGGTTGCGTATCTATAATTCCAGCCTTCCATTCTTCCAATCTTCCTTTTTCATTCTACTCGAAAAGGCTTGGTCAGCGCCACCACACGCTGGGATGATGTTTCCTGGGCGGTCAGAGTTAGAGCCAGGCGGTAAATTCCCGGCGAAAGATCCCCCAAAAAAAAGTTGTACTGGGCGCGGATAATCTCCCCTTCAGGCCAATCTTGAATAGGATACGTTGTCCCTGCCGGCGGGCGCGTTACAAAAACAGGCGTAGCCTCCCCGCTGTTTGTAACCACTTGAATAAAAAGCTGATCTTCCAGCCAGCGCACCGGCTCGCGCGCCTGCCAATAGGCCACCAGTTGCACCGGGTCGCCGGGGTAGAGCGGCGTATCGGGGGCAGAGCGATGGCCCAGCTTGTACAAATCGTAGCCCAGCAGGGTGACTTCTAACATCGGTGTGTTCAGCGCGACCTGCATCCTGAAAGCTTCGGGCGGGAGGGGCGGCTGGGGACGGATGATCTCCACCTGACCCAATTCGACAAAATCCTGCCCCTCGGCCACCGGCAGGCGTTGGCCCGTCTGGCTGTCGTACAGCCCAACAATCAGCCGGTGGAGACCGGGCGGCGTGCCCGGTTCGATAAAAACGCCGTGCGCATCGACCACGGGTTGATTGACCGGCCAGGCGGAGGTTGGGGTCAACGGCGCGGCATCGCGCTGGCCGACCAGGTGATCGGCCTGATCCAGCACTTGCGCAAAAACCGTGTAGTTTTCATCAGCCCGCAGCGGCGCGTCGGTTTGCCAGGAGAGCGTCACTTGCAGAATGTCACCCGGCACAATTTGGGATGCGGACAGCGCGTACCCTTTCAAGCGGATGTGTGGTCCAAGCTGGTAGTCGAGCGGCGTCAAGGATAAGCCGGTATTCTCCAGCGGGCTGGCATAACTCACCAGGCGGACGTTGCCATACCATTGATCGCTGGCTTTGAACAGGTGGGTGTTAAGCCACGCCTCAATTACCCCCTGAGGGTCGGCTTGCTGGGTGGCCCAATAGACCGCGTAGATTTTGTTGGCCCTGGCCGCAATCGTTTGGAGTTCGGTCAAGGTAGCCGCCTCGTCGAGGGGGCGGCGGCGCGGCAGTGGATAAACCGGCGCTTCGGGGGCAGAGGTCTTCGAGAAGTAATAGTTAAAGACATCCTGCTGCCCTTCGGCATTTAAAATGACGGCATCATCCGGTCCGCCGACGGCTTTAATAAAATTGGCAATCCCCCGATAGTTGTCGCGGGCGTAAACGGGGTTGGTAAAATAGTGATAGAGGGATAAAGCCGAAGCACTGACCAGGGCGGCCAGGAACAGACTACCAATCAGATAATTTAAAGTGATGCGTGATGCGTGATGCGTGATGCGTGACCCCTGACCCCTGATGACTTCTATCGCGCAGGCCAGCAGCAAAGCCAAAGCCGGGGCCGCGACGAGCAGAAATTTGAGAAAGGCGGGGCTGAAAACAGTAATTGTAAGCAAGACCGGAAGCAAAAACCAGAGCCAGAACAGCGTGAGGCGTGAAGCGTCCCAGGGGGAGGCTTCGCTCTGAGGCGTGAGGCGTGAGGCGTAAAGGATTGTCAAAAGTAGTATTACGACCAGGCCGATGACGGGCATTAATCCCCAATCGAAGGGCCAGGAGAGGCCAAACAACAAGGTGGTTGAAATTGTTTCCAGGGTTGCCAGGAGCGAGGCGCTTTGCTTTTCAGAAGGCCAGGTGGTAATTTGTCGCCAGGCAATCGGCAGCCAGGGCAGGTAGAGGAGAATGGGGATAATTTGGAGGGTGAACCAATGGCGAATGGCGAATGGCGAATGATGAAACATGATACGTGATACGTGATACGTGATACCCTTCCAACCAGATTGCCAGAACCAGAGTAAGGCAGCCAGGTTGACCGCCAGCAGGACAAGCGGGTAGGCATAGTGGGTGTAAAGGCCGGCAGTAACGACCCCAACATAAATCCAGGTAGACGGTAGACGGTAGACGGTAGACGGGGAGGAAGAAGGGCGGTCGTTTTCCCACAGGAGTGAGGCTAGTAGCACGGTTAAACTGCTCAACAGGGTAAGCAGCATGTACATGCGGGCTTCTTGCGAGTAGTAAATTTGCAGCGGCGAAACGGCGGCGATGAACGCGGCCAGCAGGCCCACACGCGGGCTGAACCAGCGCGTGCCCAAAATCCCAATCACATAAACCAGAGCCACCCCCAACACCACCGACAGCGAGCGCAGGCCGATTTCGCTGGTCCCAAAGACAAAAGTCCAGCTTTTTAGCAGCCAATAATAAAAAGGAGGGTGAATGTCAAAGGCGGTGCGCCGGGCAATTTCGATAAAACCGCGCCGGGCCAGAGCCGCGCTGTTGCCCTCGTCGGCCCAGAGGGATTGGCCGGATAGATTGTAGAAACGAAGGGCGGCAGCCAGCAGCAATATCAGGGGGGCTGTCAGCGGGCGGGCTAAAGATAAGATTGGATAAACAGTGTTCGGTGAAGAGTGCAATTTGTGGGGAGTTGTAGATCGGCGCATTATTTAGGCCGGCGTTGTTGCTTCATATCTAATGCGCGATAGATAGTACCAAAGCCACCGCTACCGAGTAGCGTCTCAATCCGATAGCGGTTTTCCAAGATGGACTCGATTGGAAGGAGATCATTCACCTGAGTTTGATACATAAGGCAAATTGTTTTTCAGCCAAGCGATAAAAGCAGCACAGTCCATTTCTTGAGTCAATTCAATGGTGGATTTATCTTCGGTGTGGTAATGTGGAATTAATTCTAAGCGGTGAAGGACAAAATCTTTACCGTACTTAAGGCGCAAAGCTCTTGGGTCCGCAGCATTGTCGAAACCAACTATGATATTCGATTGATTTAACACGTAATAGGCGTATTTTCGGGAACCATCAGCCCGCCAAATCTCTCGTAGATGTACCTGACATAGACCATAATCCCCGCTCATTTCCAGGATGGCTACCTGGGGCCGCTCTTCACGCCGTAAGATAACGGGATGCGAAAAAGCTGCCTGAAACAGTACAATTACTTGGTCAAGAGTTTCTGCAAATGACGTCGCCACTCGCGCAAGGCCTCGGTATCAAATTCCCAGGAGATCAAATCTCCTTCCCACTGCTGTGTTGCCGCAGAGGCGTCAAGTTGCTTTACATACTCTTCATCGGTAGCCGTTCGATAAGCAAACAAATCATAACTGCATCCATACCTTTCTTCCCAGTCCTGCGCTCGCTGTTCCAATTCCAGGATACGAGTCTGTACTTTCTCCAAGGCGTAACGGTGTAGGGCTTCATCCACACTTTCTTGCAATGGGTCCAGAATATCCGCGTATTCTTCTTTGATTTGAACCTTTAGCATACTAACCTCTGAACTTGACCCCTTAATGGCTAAGATCAGTAGATCCAATTTTTCACTGGTAGCTGGCGCATCCCTATGCGTCAGCGGGCGGCATAGGGATGCCATCCTACGGGAAATTTGGATCCACTGAAGATGATTATATATTTTTCTACAGTTCACGTCAACGCGCTTGAGTCCCGGCAAACAGGAAGAATATCCTTAATCCGTCGGAATCTTCGCCTGCGTTTGACCAATTTGGATCAAACGCTTAAACTATGATAAAAAGCTAGAAATTGAGAGTTGACATGACCGAACCATTACGAATTGTGCCCCTGGGCGGCGTGGGCGAAGTTGGCCGCAATATGACTTTGATCGAGTACGGTGATGACGCCATTGCCATTGATTGCGGGTTGATGTTCCCCGAAAATGACATGCTGGGCATTGACCTGGTCATCCCCGATGTAACCTATTTACTCGATAACCCCGATTTGCTCAAGGGTATTTTTTTAACGCACGGTCATGAAGACCACATTGGCGCGCTGCCTTACATTTTACCCCAGGTATCCGCTCCGCTTTACGCCACCCAACTGACTCGAGGCTTGATTGAAATCAAGTTAAAAGAGGCCAAACTCCTATCCAAAACCGAAATCAACACCATTACCACCAACAGCGTCATCGAAATTGGCCCTTTTACTATCGAGCCGTTCCACGTCTGCCACTCCATCCCGGATGCGGTGGGGTATGCCATTTATACTCCTAACGGGCTGGTCGTCCATACCGGCGAATACAAATTTGACCAAAACCCCGCCGATGGCCGGCTGCCCGATTTTGACCGTCTGCGCCGCTACGGCGACGAAGGCGTTTTGGTACTCCTTTCCGACAGCACCAATGCCGAAAGGCCCGGCCACACCCCCTCGGAACAGATTGTTAGCGAAACATTCGACCAGATTTTTGATCAGGCTAAGGGGCGGGTGATTGTTTCAACCTTTGCTTCCAACATCTCGCGGGTACAGCAGGTCATCAATACGGCTATGCGCCACAATCGCAAGCTGGCCGTGGTGGGCCGGAGTATGGTGGATAATGTCAAAATGGCCCTGGCCCTGGGCTACCTGCGCGCCCCCGAAGATATGATGGTCCACGTGGACGACCTGGAAGATTATCCCGACAGCCAAATTGCGATTGTCTGCACCGGCACTCAAGGTGAGCCGACCAGCGCCCTGGTGCGCATGGCTAACCAGGAACATCGCCAGGTGAGCCTAAAAAAGGGCGATACGGTCATTCTCTCGGCCACCGCTATCCCTGGCAACGAGGAACTGGTCCATCGTACCCTCAACAATCTCTTCCGGTTGGGGGTTGACGTGATCTACCAGAGCTTGATGCCGGTTCACGTTTCCGGCCACGCCTCGCAAGAAGAACAAAAGATGATGCTGGAACTGGTCCGCCCGACCTATTTTATACCTATCCAGGGCGAATACCGCATGCTGGTGCTGCATGGCCGTCTGGGCGAGGCGGTGGGTATTCCACCGGAAAACATTTTTGTGATCGAAAACGGGCAAGTGATCGAGTTTGAAGAAGACATCGCCTATCTGACCGAGCGTGTTCCCAGCGGGCAGGTTTTGGTTGATGGATTGGGTGTGGGCGATGTGGGCAGTGTGGTTCTGCGGGATCGCCATCTGCTCTCACGCGATGGCTTTGTGGTGGTGGTCATGGCCCTTGACGAGAAAACCGGCCAGTTGATTGATGGCCCCGATATTATCTCGCGCGGCTTTGTTTACGTGCGAGATTCCGAAGAATTGATTGAAGAGGCCAAGGAGCGGGTCATCGAGCTGCTGGAAAGCGGCAAAGTTCACCGCGACACCGCTGCTACCGCTATCCGCGACAGCCTGAGCGAATTTCTCTATCAACGCACCCGCCGCGCCCCCATGATTTTCCCGATGGTCCTGGAAGTGTAAAGTTTTGAAGATGGAAGATAGAGGATTGAAGATAGATCAAGCCACTTTCTATCCTCAATCTTCTATCCTCAATCTTCTATCCTCAATCCTCACTCCGCCCCTGCTCCCCTGCTCCCCTGCTCCCCTGCTGTCCTCCCTCGCTCGCAGCCACAGCACCCCACCGGGCAGACTGCCCACGTAAACCACTGCCTGTTTGACCAGCGACAGGGCAAAGGCCAGGGGTTCCGGCACTCCTACCAACCCGTAAAAATAGACGTATAGCACTGAACCCGTCCCCAGGCCGCCGATGCTGATGGGCGCAATCAAAGCGACGGCGATAATGGGATTCAACAAAAAAATATAAATCGGGGCAATCTGGCCGTGCAACCCGGCTACAATCGCCAAATCCACCAGCCCGGTCAACAGCACCGTTACCACGCCGACGGCAAACGCCCCCAGCAAAGCCCCGTACTGATAACGGTAAGCCCCAAACGCCTCAGAGATTCTTTGATACAGTGGCGCGAGTGGACTCAAAATTTTGAGGGCAAAAATCCGGCCCAGCAGCAGCCGCAGCCGGTGGCTGAGCATGACCGCCAGGCCGCCGGTGATCACGGCCAGCCCGGCAATCGCCACCGTTTCCACCTGGGCCAGGTTGGCCGCCAGCCTGCCTCCGCTAGACTGCTCCGCCGCTACGATATTGACCACTATCAGCGCTGCAACCACGGCCGTAAACATAAAAGCCATCAGCCCGATAATGCGGTCCACAATCACCGACACCGCTGCTTCGGCGCTGCGAGCCGTGTAACGGGCCAGGCCAAAGCCGCGCATCACATCCCCGCCGACGTTGGCCGGCAAAAAATTGTTAAAAAAGAAGCCGACAAAAGTGTAATTGACCAGCGCCCCCAGCGGCACGGGAATGCCCTGCGCCCGCAGCAAAATATACCATTTGACCGCATTGGTAAAAACGGCCAGCATAAACAGCGCCAGGGCCAGCAGCAGGTAGCCGTAGTTGGCCGTGCTCAATGTGGTCAGCAGCACGTCCCGGTCAGCCGGGTTAGATAAAAACCGATAAAAGAGATAGATCATCAGCCCCAGGCTGATGACAACCTTGAGGGCGGTCAAGAGTTTTGCTTTCAAACAAATATCCTTTGAGCGTATTTCTATGGGAGTCCAAAGCTTGCTTTGGACTCCATTTCTACCACTTCCCGCGACCAAGACGAGAGGCAGGGAATCGAACCTATTATGCGGCAAAAGGAGAGCAGGCGCAAAAAAAGCGCAAACGGGCAGCGTTTGCGCTTGGGTTGGAATAGCGTCATCTCGTTCCCAAACTGACGCGAAGCGTGGGAACGAGATGACTAATACTTTATTGACTCGCCACGTGCTCAGCAAAATAGTTGCCCCAGTGCGGCTGCCGCCCATCCACATCGGTGAAGCCGTACTCTACCGCCAAATTCCACGAACTGAATACCTGTCCGGCTTTACTGGACACATGAGGATCAGCCGCCAGCGCGGCCACCGCTCGCCCGACATAAAAAGGAGTTTCAGAAGCGATGAAATGCGGCTCTTTTTTGGCCCCCTCCTGCCAATTGGCCTCGGTGACCCCAAAGTATTCCAGCATCGCCTCGGAGCGCAAAAAACCGGGGGTGAGCGCCAACGCCGTGACCCCATGCGGGCGCAGTTCCTCGGCCATGCCGTAAGCCAGACGGATAACCGACGACTTAGCCAGATCATAGAACAGATTGCTCCGATAGCCCGGTGTATCGCCATCGGTGATTTCGATAATCAAGCCTTGCCCCCGCTCGACCATCAAGGGCGCGCCGTAGCGGCTGGTGATGAGGTGAGTGTAAACGCCGCGCTGCTGCATCAACAGCCCCGGCTCGATGGTCAGTTCCCAGAATGGTTTGCCCCACTCGGTCAACTCGTCGCCGCCCCAAATATCGTTGACCAGCAGATCAAGCTGGCCCTGCTCGGCCTTGACCCGCTCAAACAAGGTTTTAACCTGCGCTTCGTCGGTGTGATCCACCTGTACCGGAATGCCGGCGCCACCCCAGGCTGTGACCATTTCCGCAGTCTCTTCGATGGTTTCGGGCCGGTGTTCCAGGGCAAAGGGTGAGTCCGCGCCGTTTTGCCGCCTGGCCAGATTGGCCCGCGTACTCCGTCCCGTGCAATAAACCGTTGCCCCCGCCTCGCCGAGCATACAGGCAATCCCTCGCCCGGCCCCCCGTGTCGCCCCGGCTACTACCGCGATTTTGTTCTTTAAAGGCTGCATGATCTACCTCCAAATACAAATTTTGGGTCTCCAGGATTTCGTGGGGTTTGGACCTGATACGTGATGACCCTAATCACGTGTCACGCATCACGCATCACTTTGCCGCTACCCTCTGAATTCCAAAAGAGCTACAAATTTTATTACAGCTTAATTATTGTAGACAGGGTTTATTGACATCTTTTGTCATGTTTATAATCGTACACGATCACAAAATTTTTGACAGGCTTTAATATCATCCCTATACTATGCCGGTCTACAGCAAATTTTTTTGGTTGTGTTGCCCAGAGTTATCCATTGATAAATAGTTGTGATTCAGCCTCATTTCCGTCCTGACATCGAAGGTCTGCGAGCCATAGCTATTCTGCTTGTGGTGGGCTACCACGCGGATGTGCCGGGTTTTAGCGGTGGCTATATCGGGGTTGATGTATTTTTTGTATTGTCCGGCTATCTCATCACCTGGTTGCTTTTACACGAGGTAGAGGAAACCGGCGCCCTGAACCTGGGCAGATTTTATGCCCGCCGCGCCCGCCGCTTGCTGCCCGCTATGGCTGCAATGTTGTTTGTAACAGTCACCGTAGGAGCTATTATCTATGCCCCTTTCGAGCAGCGTAGTCTGGCGAGTACGGCTTTAGCTACGGCAACCTACTGGAGCAACATTCACTTTGCCAATTTAGCTACTGATTACCTCAGCCCCGCCGCGGAAACAAACCCCTTCCTCCATACCTGGTCGCTTAGCGTAGAAGAACAATTTTACCTGGTCTGGCCGCTCTTTATCATGTTTTTGCTGGGGGTGGTACGCGGGCAGCAGCCTGTACCCAATCGCCGCCGCCTTTTGGTGGGGATAGCCCTGATAACAGGTGTTTCCTTTGTTTTATCAATCTACCTCACTGCCAGCCGCCAGCCCTGGGCGTTTTTCTTATTACCGGCCCGGGCCTGGGAGTTTGCCGCCGGGGCCCTGGCCGTATTGTTACCCCAGGGCAGTTGGCTATCTGGCCCGCCCAAAAGCCTGGCCCGGTTTCTGCCCCGCTCCTTTAATTTTAGTCTTGTGGACAAGGCGACGCCCCTGTTCGGCTGGTTAGGGCTGGGGGGGCTACTTGGGGCCAACATTTTTTTTGATCGGTCTACTCACTTCCCTGGTGTGGCAGCGCTTCTGCCGGTACTGACAACGGTGCTTCTCCTGCGGGCGGGCGCAAGTACGGTGAAGACCGGGACAACGAAATTGCTCAGCCTGCGTCCTTTACAGGAGATTGGCCGGCTTTCGTACTGATGGTATCTGTGGCACTGGCCTGTGCTTGTTTTTGCAACGGCTAATAACAGCAGACTCTCGCTGCCTGCCAAAATTGGCTTGTTGGGAGTATCCCTGATAATAGCCGAGGCTTCTTACCGCTTCGTTGAAAATCCCATCCGTTACCACCCCCAGCTTGTCCGTCGTTCAGCTTATTCTTTGGTTATGGCTGCTTTTATCACTGTCCTGGGGGTGGGATTATCCTATGGCTGGCGGCAAATGTCGGTGCGGTGGGCGGAGTTGCCCGAGCAAGCCCGTTTTACCCAGGTCATAGACGAGATACCGGTAATTTATACCTCAGGCTGCCATGCTAATTTCTTTGAGGTAGGCCCAAATATTGATAAATGCACTTCCGGCCCGGTTAATGCTTCCCGTGTTTTAGTTCTCTTTGGCGACAGCCATGCCGCTCAATGGTATCCTGCGCTTGAGCAAATGGCCTCTGAGCAGGGCTGGCAGTTGATTTCTCTGACAAAATCAGCTTGCTCGGCTATTGATGGGCCAAAGTTCAACCAAAGAATGGGGCGAGACTACCAGGAATGTGCTATATGGCGAAAAGCAGCGCTACTTAAGATTCAGGAGCTTAGGCCCGATCTTGTCATTGTGTCCTCTTCAATCGCCCAAGTCCTTAATCGCAACGAGTGGCAGGCGGGTATGGAACGCGTACTAAATTTGCTCAGTGAAACAAGTCGCTCGGTGGTGCTGCTGAGAGACACGCCCTATCCCGGCTTCGATGTGCCAAGATGCCTGGCCCGTCACAGGTGGGGCGTTAGTATCGTGCCGGTCCCTGCCTGTGAGATCAAACAAGAAAACAGGGCCTCGCTTGAGCTATACAACCTTCAGCAGCAAACGGCAGAACGTTATCACAATGTATTTGTCATTGATATGGGGCCATATATCTGCCCTAAAATGCCCTGCGGGTTAGAACGCGATGAGTTAATTTTGTACCGCGACTCCCATCATCTATCAGTCTCATTTGTAAAAAGCCTGGCCGAGCCTCTGTCTATGCAGCTCAGCAGGGCTGTAGCAAACAAATAGACGATAGCCTCGGTTGGTATGATAGCCACAAGCAGCTTTTTGGGTATTTCTTATTCGAGTAGATCAAACGTTCAGCGCAGCAGGTCTAACTGCACTTTGATCGCCTGTTCGACTTTGCGGATATCTTCGGAGGAGATGCGGCCAATCAGGCTGCTGAGGCGAGCTTTGCTGACAGTCGTGAGTTGATCGGCCATAGCTTTGCTCTGAACGCCGTTGATAGTAACGTAAGCTTCACTGGGGTATAATCGCTCCACATTGCTGGTCAGAGGGACAACCTGAATCCGGTTCAGAAATTTGTTGGCACTGTTATTGCTGACAATGACGGCCGGGCGCTGCTTTTGAATTTCACCGCCCAGAGACGGCTCAAAGTTAACCCACCAAACCTCACCGCGCCGCATCGGCGATGTCTCCGATTAAAGCTTCAGCCCACTCCAAAGCCTCAGCCTCACGGGCTTCGTCTTCGGCCATCTGGCGATAGGCGGCTTCCAGGTCATCACCCATCACATGCGGCCGCACCAAATCCTCGATAAATTGGCTGATCCGTCGTGGGCCAATCACCGTGTGCAGCCCTTCATATACTTTTTCGTCAATGGTGATGGTCAATTTTTTCTGCATAGCGGCCTCTCGGGTAATTATACGTATAATACACGTATTATAATCAAACTCACGAAGTGTTACAAATAAATCCAGGGTTAATTAAAGTCCTGGGCATACTTTTCATAAAAAGTATTGGTCAAAATCAAATCAGGATCGTATTGTTTCTTAGCGGCAAAAAACGATCTGATTTCGGGATAGGAACGCTCCAACTGCTGGCCGGTGTAGTGCAACTGGTAGGGTAAAAAGAAGCGGCCGTCCAGTTCGGTGGTGAGATCAATCAGGTCGCTGGTGACGCGGCGCATCAGTTCGTTGCCGGCGGCGTCGGTGGATTGGTTAATGTAGAGCACAATCGAAAACATATCGGCAGGGGCGTAATTCAAAGCAATGTCTTCCTGGTGAACCACCCGCACCGAGGCGTTGAGCAGGTTGGCCTGGTGGTCGAGCAAAATCTGGCGCATGCGGTCAATAAAGGGGATAAAGTTGCGGCGGGGAATAAAATATTCGTGCAAAATATCGGTTTCGCCGGCCAGGTCATTGCGCAGATATTTGACCGAGTCGTGCATGGGGTTGTTGCGGGAAACCAGGCAGGCTTCGCCGTCTTTCATGGCCTGGTTGCGGCTGATGGTACAGGCTTCGAGCAGCGGTTCGATGTTCTTTTCCGCCCACCACTTCAGGCTCATAAACATGGGGCCTTGCTTGGATAAATTGAGCACTAACCGGCGCAGCTTGACGTTGGTCACTTCGCCCAGCGGTGGGATGTCAGTCTCAATGTCGGGGATGGTTTTATAGGTGTAGAGGAGCATCTCCTGCAAAAATGAGGAAGCATCGGTGGACAGGTGGCCGTAAAATAAGCCGTAATCTTTGTTAGCAGCTATGTCCTGCTCAAAAACCTCTGGAAAATCCTGATAGTGGATGATGCGCCGTTCCGGCTCGTAGATCACGTTATCGGCCACATCCAACTCCACGTCGAGGATAACCCCAAAAAGACCGTACCCGCCGACGACCAGATGAAACAGTTCCGGGTTTTCGCTGCGGCTGATCCGCTGGATCGAGCCGTCGGCCAGCATAACCCGCATCGAGCGAATGGTCCGGCCCAACGCGCCCACCTGATGATCCATACCGTGCGCGTTGACCGAGATCGAACCGCCGACGGTAAAAATATCGGTGGATTGCATCGCTTTGACGGCAAAGCGGGGATGCAAAAAGTTTTGAATATCGTGCCACGACGCGCCGCTTTGCACCGTCAACAGCCTGGTTTCCTCGTCAAACGACATCTGGTTGAATTGGGTAATGTCGAGCACCAGCGCGTTTTGATAAAAAGCATGGCCGCCCATGCTGTGCTTGACCCCGGCAATAGAGACCTTCAAGCCGTTTTCTTTGGCAAAAAGCAAGGCGTTTTTGATGTCCTCAATCGTTTTAACCTGGACCAGGCCGTAAATATAGGTCTTGTTTAAGCAACTGGCGTCGTTGATGGTCCCGCCTTTTTGACTCCACGGCAGGGCGATACTGGGCGTTTTTATTTGCACCGCCGTCGGTTTGGCCGGGTCGCCGGCCAGCGTGGGGAAAAGCGACGGGCAGTCCTTCTCGCCGCTGGGATCCGCCGAGTAGAGATAAATCTTGCGGGCCACCACTGAAACGGTGAAGATGAGGATAAAAGCAATCAACACTAGGGGTTTTGTGAGCAGTTTTTTCATGAATTAACCCGGGTTTCAATAATTGTAAAGATATCTCCCCAATCTCGTTCCCAAACTGACGCGAAGCGTGGGAACGAGATTGGGGAAATCGCACCCTTCGATACGCTTTTCGCTTCGCTCAATGCTACTCAGGATGCGATTTTTAAAACTTCGAGTTGAAATGACTCAATAATCGTAGAGATGCTCAAGCTGCGCCCCGCTGCTTTCCAGCCCAGCCAAAACGGTGTGCAGGGAGGTCACAGGGACTTTGACGGCGATACGCTTCAAAGCCGGTTGGGAGAGAATGTCCAGGGCAAAGAGAAACTGGCCCATTTCCAAACGGTATTCCCACTCGCGGGGGACAATGACCGTCAGCAAAATTTCGTCGTTGCCGGCAATTTCCACAAAGCGGACGCCTTGCCGGACCAGGCGAGGCACAATTTGGGTAAAGGCTTCATAACGAGGGATGGCGACGATGGCCGTCTCGGGGCTGATGGTCTTGACCAGGCGCAGTTGCGGCTCGTTCTGCCAAACCTCAGCAGAGACGCCTTCAACCCAGGCCTGGATTTCCAAATTCTCCGGGGCGTAGGCGGTCTGCGTACCTTGTTTGATCAGCCAGGCATAACCCGCTTTCCCACCGTATTCCAGGCTGAGAGCGAGTTTGCGTTCCCACTTGCGGATGAGATTGGGGCCGGTCGGGCTTGTTTCGCGCCACAAGCCACTCAGTTTTTCGTCAAAAGGAAATTCATACCAAGGGATAGTGTGGATGAAATCGCCGTAGGCTTTGGCGACTTCGCGGGCGTAGGCATCCTCTTCGGTCAGTTCCGCCGAACTCAGCCACTCGGTCAACCGCCCGACCGTATTTTCGTAGAGGCCCTTGAGGATATTTTCAACCGTAAAGCTGGTGCCGATGACGGCCAAGGTAAGCTGGTAGCCGGAGTTGAACGGGTACTGTTGACGGGTGATGGCGCAGACATCGTAGTAGCTGCGCCAGTACTGCCTAACCGCGCCAAAATAGGGGAACCGGCTCGGCGGGTTTTCGGCTACAAAGGCCGCGTATTCGTCGGCGCTGTAGACAATGTACCACTCCGGCAGGGTCAGGTAGGTTTGATCTTCGGGGCGGGGATAATCGGTCAAGCCGGCCTTGATTTGCTCAGTTTCGGCGGAGACTACATTCTCCGGCTGGCCCGGGTTGACCTGGGCCCACGGCCGGCACTCGGCCACCACATTCACCAGGGGGATCAGGATAATGCACAGAAAAACCAGCAGGACCAGCCCGACAATTCGGCCGAGTCGCTTCATCTTAGCCCTGGGCGGCCAGTTTGCGGCTCAACCAAAAGCCAATCACCACGGCCATGCCGCCGATTAAAATGTGGGGCAAATTGGCCGCGAATTTGGTCAGCCAGTCCATCGGCCAGGGACCATAGATAAAAATCCCCCCATCCAGATAGCCTTGCCCCAACAAAAATCCGACCACCCCATCGAGGCCGTAGAGGATGCCAAATATTTTGAAATATAAGGTTGCCGCCCGCACCGAAGTCCACGCTGCCAGCGCCGCCCAAATCCCGGAGCCAAGGTGGAGAATGTCGTCAATGGGATCAATTCTAAACAGGCCAAAGAGCTGGCCGTCGGCGTTGGTAAAGCCGGGGATATAGCCCAGCGAGACTACAAAAATAAACATAGCCGCATAAATCCAGGCGTAGAGTTGGATCAGGTTCATTTCTTTGAAGAGGTAGTTGACGCTTTTCATAGGTTCCTTTGCCAAGAAATAGTAGATAGTAGAAACCGAACTTCTCGTAGAAGGTCCTCGAAGCCTGGAGATCCTTGACAGCCACGTGGGATCACGGCTGCTCCGGCTGTGTTACCCCCGCCTGTGCGAGGATGGGCCCGGCATCCCCGTCCGCGATTGTGGCGCCCTGCTCGGCCAGTAGGGTTCGCAGCAGCGATCTGTGGCAGTGGGACTCATCCTCGCAGTAGCAGCCCACGGCGAAGTTTGTCTGCGAGGAAAGCGCGGCCAGCAAGGCGATCAGGCGTTGTGCCTCTGGGCGTCGCATCTGGGTCAGGTAGCGCCGCCTGTAGGTCGCCCACCGCTGTGGCGTCAGGGGTTCGGCCAGCGCCCAGGCGCGTAAATCTTCGCTCGTCGCCAACTCCGGCAGCCACACATCGAAGTAATCCCGCCGCCCCCAGTCCTCCTTGCGCCCCCCCGCGGGGGGCGACGAACCGTTCCCAGCCGCAGCCCTTCGTCCGGACGTTTTCTCCTCAGTTAAGACCGTCAAGCAGTTTGGCGCCTTTGAGCCCACTCAGGAAGTTGGTCGCCGTTCCGGGTGATTTGCCCCCTGGTGGCGAGCTTGCTCGACCCCGATCAAGAAACTACGGATTTATTATGGTAGGGAACGGCCGAGAAGACGAATGAAGAGAAGCAAGCCCAGCCTGACCCTCATCAGAGGGTCGGACTTTTTGAGTTGCTAAACTGTTGAGCTGCTGGAAGACCAGTCGAAACTCCTCTGACCGCTCCCCCTGGATATTGGGGTATGCTTGTCCCATCCTCCCCAGATATGGTAGTGCTTTATTCCCAACCCCCGAGGCGAGGTTTCTCAAGAACCGCTTGTTAGCCAGCCCTGGCCGGCCATGCAAAACCACTTTATTAAGCAGCTTGCTTATATTCATACGGTTGGATCAATACTTCTGCCGGAATTCTTAAACCGTTATTTAATCGTCTTATCATCTCTAAGGACAATGGGCGTTTCCGATTAAGTACCTCTGATACCCGTGCCCGACTCCCCAAATATGGCTCCAAGTCCCGCCGCGATAAACCCCGACTTTCCAGGTAGTAATAAATGGCTTCTATCGGGTCAGGTAAAGGAATGGGATAATATTTCTCCTCGTAGGCTTCCACCAGCGTGGTTAAAATCTCTAATCTATCGCCTTCGGGTGAACCAGGCACAGCTTCAAAGAGTTGTTCTATCTCCGCCAACGCTGCTTCGTAATCGGCCTCAGTTCGAATCGGTTTTATCTCTACCATCACTTCATTCCTTCCCTCAAATAGTCGCCGCGTCTATCTTATCATATTCCAAATGCGTCCCCACAAACCGAATGTACACTATGCCATATTCATACTGCACGGCGACGACCAAACGATACTTATTGCCTTTGATATTGAACACAACTCGGTTATTCGCTACGAAGCTGGCATTACGATACAGGTTTTTAATCTCGGTCGGTGTTTTCCACTCGGCTTGTTTAACGTCAGCGTACCAAGTTTGGAGGCTGGCTTGGGCATCGGGGTGCTGGTTCCAGAAATCTCGAAGTTTCTTACGCGATATAATCCGCATACCTTGATTATACCAAGTTACCAAAACGGGAGCAAAATTACAAGGTTGAATATGATTTTTGGCTGCCCAACGCCTGCGGTTCAGCCGATTGCGGGTGGGCGCGGCAATTTATATTATACACCCACTTTGCCAGCAAGGGGCGGTTGAAAATCGCAGCGGTAGCAATTTATAATGAGTTGACCTCGAAAGTATGCTATCATAGCTTAAGCAAGGAGGCAACTATGGACCGACAAGAGAGTATTCAACGATTTGAACAGTATCTCAAACGGCGCTTTCCCGACCGGCGCACCCCGATAGATTATATCAGCGACATCCGCCAATTCGCCGCCCAGTGCTCAAAATCCTGGCGGGAGGTGACCCTGCTGGATATTGACGCCTTTGTGGATCAACAGCGGGCCGAGCACAGCCAGGCCACGGTACAACGCCGGGTGGCCGCCCTCAAAAGCTTCTTCGATTTTCTAGCCGAAGACAGCGGGGAGTTGAGTTGGCCTAATCCGGTTCGATTTAAGCGGCACGGGGGCAAATTACCGCAGCGCTTGCCCCGTGACCTGAGTGATGAGACGGTCGAGCGGGTCTGGCAGGCGATCAGCGCTCCCCGCGACCGGGCTTGGTTTGTCCTGATGTGGCGGGGCGGCTTAAGGGTGGGGGAGGTGGTTGAGTTGAAAGTGACCGACTTCCTCAGTCCGGCTCAGGGCGATCAGCCGGCTCGACTGCGGGTGCTGGGCAAAGGGCGCAAGGAGCGGATCGTGCTGCTGACGGCCGAGGCCGAGGCGGTGGTGCAGGCCTGGCTGGCGGTGCGCCCGACCTGCGACCAGCCTTATGTTTTTCTGAATGAGCGCGGCCAGCCGCTTAAGGCCAACGGGCAGCTGCACCCCTTCGGGTGCGCCGAAGGGCGTGGCTGCTACATGGCTACGGGCAGCAGGTCGGGGTGGAGTTGACCCCGCACCAACTCCGCCACACTTTCGCCCGCCAAAGGGTCGAAGCGGGCCTGCCCCTGGCCAGCCTGGGCAAACTGTTGGGCCACGCTCAGCTGGAGACGACCCAACGCTACACCGCCGGGGCCGATCCTGCCCTCTACCAGGTGTATCAGACGACAATGCCCCGGCTGACCAGCGCTGCCAACGGTACCGGGGCTGCGCCCGCGCCGCCGGTCAGTCCCACCCCGCCCCCAACTCCCCCAGCTCTGCCGGCTCCCGCCGCCGCGGTCGTGCCGCCCCCGCTGCCCCCGGCGGCCTTGCGCCCGCTCGTTCCGCCGCCGCTGCCCGATTGGGAGACCTGGGCCAGCCATCTACCCCAGCCGCTCCGCCAGGTGGGGCTGGCTTACGTCCAGCGCCGCCTGCCCAACTGGTCGCCCCTACGCCAACGGATCCAGGCCCTCAAATACCTGGGCCGCAAAGCGTCCAGCGTTTCTGGGATTGGCACTTGGCTCGCCGCCCCCTCAGCCAACCGGCCGACCTGCGCCTGACCGACTTGCAGGCTTACCAGAGCCAGCGGGTGGCCCACGAGGGCGTCACCGCCACCACCGTCAACCGGGTTCTGAACTATGTCCTGACCGCCTTGCGGGAGCAGGCCGACGCCGGCGTGCCAGCCGATGCCGCTATTTTTCGGCTCCGTCCGCTGCCCGAACCGCACCGGCTGCCTCGCTATCTGCCCGACAGCGATTGTCAGCGCCTGCAGACCTTCGTCCAAACCCGCCTGGACAGCCCTGATCCGCTCATCCGCCTGGAAAATGCCTGTTTTCTCGTGCTGGCTCACACCGGTCTGCGGGCCAGTGAGTGTGTTTACCTCCAGGTCGGTGACCTCGATCTGCCCGGACGTCGCTTGGTCGTCCGCCAGGGCCAAGGCCGCAAAGACCGGGTCGTGTATCTTTCGGACCTGGCCGTCCAAGCTTTGACCCGTTATCTCGGCCCGATCCCCCGCCCACGCGCCCTTGTGGATCCGCCCCAACGGTCGTCCCCTGCGCTACGAGTGGCTGGCCAACAAAATGACCGCTCTCGGTTTGGCGGCCGGCGTGGCTGAGGTCACCCCCCACCGCTTGCGCCACTCCCTGGCTACTCGCCTACTCAACGCGGGCATGGACATCACTCGCATCCAGAAGCTCCTGGGCCACACCCAACTCAGCACCACCCAGGTCTATGCCCAGGTTCTCGATCTCACCCTGGAGGCCGATTATCGGCGAGCCATGACCAAAATTGAGCTGCGCAGCCGCCCCTTGTCCAATCAGCCGGTCGCAGTTGACCACTGGCCGGTTCGCTCGGAACTAAAAAGTCTCGTTTCGGCTGAAATCGAAACGAGACCGTTACGGGAAAATTTAAGCCAAATGGCCGATTGACGACTCATTATAAATATACATCGGCTTAATCGGGTGACGGATGAACATCCATCACCATCAGTAATATTTACCAACAGCATCCTGTCATTTCGACCGGAGCGGAGGGAGAAATCTCTAACGCCTCGTCTTGCAAAGGCGGCTTTGGGGATTTCTCGCTCCCCCTTCGGGTCGCTCGAAATGACATGACCGTGTAGGTTCTGTCACTACCTCTCCGGTCCCAATGGATTTCCCCTTTTCCTCCCGCTCGGCTATAATCCCCGGCCATGAACCCTGCCCCTGATGTACACGCCCCGGAGCGGCTGCACCCGCTGCTTGCGACGCTGATTGTCTTTCTCTCCAACTTTGGCATTTTGGTGCTGGAACTGGTGGCCGGGCGCTTGACCGCGCCGATTGTGGGGATCAGCCTTTACACCTGGACCAGCATCATCGGCATCATCCTGGCCGGGATCAGCCTGGGCAATTATCTCGGCGGCAAAATCGCCGATCGCTGGGCCAGCCTGACCGTGCTGGCCTGGCTGTTTGTGCTGTCGGCCCTGGGCAGCGCCAGCATTTTGTGGACCATTGACCTGATCAATCCGCTGCGTGAGTTGGAGCTGCCGATTATCCTGGGCGTGCTGCTCATCTTTACCGCCGTGTTTTTGCTGCCCAGCACCCTGCTCGGCACCATCAGCCCGGTGGTGGTCAAGCTGACCCTGGCCGACCTCAACCGCACCGGCGACATCGTCGGCAAGATTTACGCCGCCGGGGCCGCCGGGAGTATTGCCGGCACCTTTGCCACCGGCTTTTTTTTGATCAGCACGTTTGGGACACGCCTGTTAGTCTGGGGTGTGGCCGGGGGACTGCTGCTCATCGGCGCGTTGATTGGGCTGAGCGCCCGCCGCCGGCTGCGCTACGGCCCGGCGCTGCTGTTGGGCCTGTTTCTGGCCCTGTCGGTGGCGGCCTGGCAGGGGGGCTGGCTGGGCAGCCGCTGTTTGCGTGAAACCGATTACTACTGCATCAAGGTCCGCCCGGACGATAAAGAGCCAAACCTGCGCGTCCTGACCCTGGACCGGCTGGTCCACAGCTATGTTGACCCGGACAACCCCACCTATCTGCGCTACGGCTACGAGCGGGTCTATGCCGATGTGGTCGGGGCGGCCTTTCCGGAAGAGGAGCCGCTGTCGGCCCTGTTCATCGGCGGGGGCGGCTATACCTTTCCGCGCTATCTGGAAGTGACCCGGCCCGGCAGCCGGGTCGAGGTAATCGAGATTGACCCCGGCGTGACCGAGACGGCTTATGCCGCCCTCGGTCTGCCCGCCGACACCACCATTATGACCTTTAATGAGGATGCCCGCCGCTTCATCGGCAGCTTGCCGCCCGGCCAGGGCTACGATTTGATTGTCGGCGATGCCTTCAACGACTTCTCTGTGCCCTATCACCTGACCACCCTGGAATTTGACCAACAGGTGGCCGCTCACCTGAAGCCCGACGGTTTGTACCTGGTCAACATCATTGACGGCCGGGAAGGCGCTTTTCTGCGGGCTTATGTGTCCACCTTGCAGCAGGTCTTTGCCCAGGTCTATGTCTCGCCGGTGGTGGGACAGATCGGCCAGTTGAGCCGCCAAACCTATGTCCTGGTCGCTGCCAACCGCGCCCTGCCCATCCACGCCGCCCGGCCTTCGCCGCTGGATGAGCAGTTTATCACTCCGGCCGAACTGGCCGACTACCTGCAACAAACACCTCCCTTGATTTTAACCGACGATTACGTGCCGGTGGATAACCTGCTGGCCCCGGTTTTTGCTGACTCAGGCTTGTAGGTTCGGGACAGGCAAAGGGTGGGCGGTAATCACAAATTCGGCTACCGGAACGCCGCCGATAAGATGTTCCTGGATAATCCGTTCCAGCACTTCGGGGGTGCAGCCGCGATACCAAACCCCTTCGGGGTAGACCACGGCAATCGGGCCTTGCAGGCAGATTTGCAAACAGTTGGCCTTGGTGCGGTAAATGCCGCCAGCGCCGGTCAACTTCAGTTCTTTCAGCCGCTTTTTGAGGTATTCCCACGATTGCAGGCTGGCTTCCTTATCGGAGCATTTGGGCTTGGTCTGGTCGCAGCACAAAAAGATGTGGCGCTTAATCTGGTTAATCCCCAGCGATTCGACGGTGGTCGTTAATTCATCAGCCACAATAGCCTAATCCTTGGGAGATTGGAGATTCAACCAATCTCCAATCTCTAATCTCCGCTTCACTCTACTCGCATGAGCACAAACTTGAGATAGCGAAACTCCGGCAGGGCCAGGGGCGTCGGGTGGTCGGCCGGCTGGCCGCCGAGGTGGAGCACCGTCGCCCGGCGGCGGGCCAGGGAAATCCCCTCTTCGCAGGCGTTCAAAAATGCTTCCAATCCCACATGGCTGGAACATGAGGCCGCCGCCAGCAAACCATCCGGCCGGGTCACTGCGGCGGCAGCGGCAATGAGCTTTTGATAAGCGGCAATCGCCTTGGGCACGGCGGCTTTGGAAGAAGCAAACGAAGGCGGGTCAACCACCACCAAATCCCAAAGCCTTTGACTGGCGGCGGCCCCGGCCAAAAACTCAAAGGCATCGGCGGCCACAATCTCGTGCCCGGTAGAAGGGAGTCCGTTGAGTTCCCAATTGGCCTGCGCGGCGGCCAGCGCGGGCGCGGCGATGTCTACCGTCGTCACCTGACTAGCCCCGCCCAACCCCGCATACACCGAAAAGCCGCCGGTGTAACCAAACAGATTCAAGACGCGCCGGCCGGCGGCCAATTCTCTGATTTTCTGGCGGTTGTCGCGCTGGTCCAGAAAGAAGCCGGTTTTCTGCCCGCGCACAATATCTACGGCAAAGCGCACCCCGTTCTCCAGAAAAACGACGGGCGCAGCCGGGATGTCCCCCACCAAACTTTTACCTTCGCTTCGACCACGCTCGCCGCGCTCGTAAACGCAGCGCAGGGCCAAAGCCTGGGCCAGCCAGCCGGCAATCCCAGTGGCATCCCAAAAACCCGCCGGGCCTGCTCCATCGAGTTGCAGCACCGCAACGTCGCCGTAAACATCGGCGATCAGGCCGGGCAGGCCGTCGCCTTCGCCGTTGAACAGGCGAAAGCCGGTGGTGCGCCCGTCAAAAAGCATGCGCCGCAGGGCCAGGGCGCGTTCAAGCCGTTTTTGCGCCCAATGCTCATTGAGCGTTTCGCCCGGTTCGGTGGCGCAAATCCGCAAGGCCAGGGGGCTGTGTGGGTCGTAAAAACCGCGCCCAATCTCGCGGCCTTTTTTGTTGTCCAGCAGTACGGCCTGAGCGCCCGGCATGGCTGGAGGAAGCTGTCGCAGCGCTTTGGTATAAACCCAGGGATGGCCGCGCTTGATGGCCCGGGTCAAATCACGGGCCAGCCGGAGTTGCAGTGGCGGGCCGGGGCGGGATTGAAGAAGAGTCACGGTAGTTTCAAGCAATCCATGAGGCGATGAGGCGAAGCGAAGTGAGGCGAAAAGAATTTTCCTCGCCTCATCGCCTCACCCCGCCTCGCCTCATCCCACCAGCGGTTTGACCCGCTTAGCCAGCTGCAAAGTCAAGCCCCAGGGATCGCGGACAAAGGCCAGTTGATCGCCGTTGGGGGCGGTGGTGGTTTCGCCTTCGGCAGTTGCGCCGGCAGCCATCAGGCGCGCTCGCGTAGCCTCGATATCATCCACCACAAAAGCGATATGCAGAGTAAACGCCTGAATACTGGTGTAATTGGGGATGGCGGCAATGGGGTTGCTGTAAAGTTCCAGTACGGTCTGCCCGGCGCTGTCGGCCAGAAAGTGGATATAAGGCGACTCGCTCGAGGAGCGCACAATCTGCATGCCCAAATGCTCGACGTACCAGCCGGCTGCTTTAACGGCATCAGGCACATTGAAGGCGACGTGTTCAATTTGCATGGCTTTTCCTTTTTTGCTTAATTTGGATTGACTGCTCCGGTATTGGGGGCCTACTATACCTTTGTTGACTACTACTGTCAATTCAACCCTTAAAAAGAGAGCCAAATTTAGGCGGTTTTTAGTTCGTAACGTTCATGGTAACGTTGGCGTTATGATAACGAATTAAAGTGAGAACAGATCAATAACAAACTTGTGGACAGCCAACCACAGCTTAGGTATTGTCCACTGGGATTTCAAGAGCGTCCAAAGAGGAAAAATATGACTCAAACAAAACAAATCACCTATTCCTCTCAAGCAGGATATAAAGCCGAAGTCTCCATCTGGATTGACCGGTCTCCGGCCGAGGTCTTTCAATTTATTGCCAATTACAACAACGATACCCGCTGGCGTCAGGGGGTAGCCAGGATGAGCCAATCTCCAGCGGGGGAAACAGGTGTCGGAACTATCACCCACGAAGAGATGGACTTTTTTGGCCGGCGCTACGTTACCATTGCCCAAATCACAGCCTTTGAACCCGATCAACGGTTAGCCTGGTCTAGTATCAAGGCTACAACCCCGGTTTCGGGCTGGCGGATGGTAACAGCAGAAGGCGCTGGCGCTCGTTTTACCCAAGCGGTCGTGGCCGATTTGCAAGGTTTCTATCGCTGGCTCTCGCCGCTGATGATCGCGATGTTTAAAAACCAAATGAGCCGGGATGTGGCAAGATTGAAACAAATATTAGAAGGGGAAGACTACTCGTTGTAGAAAAAATGAAGCTGCCAGGGAGCGGGCTTGACCACCAAACTCATTTGCCGCTCCTGGTGGAAGGTACAGACCCCCTGGTAGTTGACCACATTGTAGAAACGATGGGTTATAGTGCTATGCGGGGCCACCACAAACGGGCCAAAGGTGTGTATCACTTCGTCCTGATTCTCGATCACAATGGTGTCTTTGACGCCCAGGGTTAAAACGATTTCGTCCGGGACGTCAAGAGTAACCTCTCCTGCGCCGACGCCGGGCGGAATCACAAAAACAACTTGACGCGCCGTTTCATACTGAGTGGCAAAGAACCAGACCAGCAGGCTCAACAGCCCCATCCCCAGGAGCGCCCCCAACAACACTTTCTTGTTTAGCATTGATCGTAATCCAATTAGTTCGACGACGTCATATTTAAACATACCGGATAAGTTAGCTCACGGATTAACACAGATTCGCACGGATAAAATCAAAATTGTAAAAATCTGTGTTCATTCGTGTTAATCCGTGAGCCATTTTCTTTAATCTGACACGGCCAAGTTAGTGGTCATGCTCGCCGTGTTCGGCGTCTTGCGAGTGGTCGGCAGGAGGCGCGGCCTCGTTATTGATCCATGTGCCCCATGGCCGCATCCTTAACCTCAGCCTCGATGGTCATGGGGCCGGCTTTTTCAAAGGTGAGGGTCAGGCTGATTTTATCGCCCACAGCTAACTCTTTTTGCATGTCAATCAGCATGACGTGCAAGCCGCCCGACTTGAGGGTGACCGAGCCGCCGGCCGGGATGGGGATGTTGGGCACGGGACTCATCTTCATCACATCATTTTCATCCATTTTGGTTTCATGCAGTTCAACCGTTTTGGCTACATCCGTTTTGCCGCCGACCAGGGCATCGTCACTGGCCCCTCCGTTTTTGATAGTCATAAAAACCGCGCCATTTTGGGTGGTAACTCTGGCCGAAATATCGCTGACGGTAATTCCCCCTTCTTGAGATGGGGAGGCAGCCGGGCCGCATTGGGCCGCCAGGGTGGTAAAAATTAACAGAATGGTTAAATATATAAAGTTTTTCATTTTAGAAACGCTCCGGTTTGAGTTATGAATTTTTCTGGCTTAGCAGATAGGCCAGATCGCTGCGAAGGTCTTCAGCTTTAAAGCCAAAAGGATACATAAGGAGCAAGTTTTGGTCAGCAGTGACCAGGTACAGCCGGGCGCTGTGGCTAACCAGATACCCGGCAGTTGAATCGGCGGCCGTTTCTTTTTCGGCGAAAGCGCCGTAGGGTTTCATGACTTCTTTGATTTTCTCGAAGTCGTCGGTCAGGCCGATAAAACTGGGATCAAACGCGGCCAGGTAACGGCTCAGCACGTCCGGGGTGTCCCGCTCCGGGTCAACGGAGATAAAGATGACCTGTACCCGTTCGCGCCCCTGCTGAAGCCCACTCAATGCCTGCCTCACATCGGCCAGGGTCAAGGGGCAAACATCGGGGCAGTAGGTGTAACCGAAGTAAACCAGGGCAATATCGCCTTTAACATCGCTCAGGTGAAAGGGCTGGCCTGTCGTTGCATTTAATTCAAAGTCGGGCAACGGCGCGGCCGGTTCAAGTATCGCCCCTTTAAACTCGTAAGTGGGGGTAAAGGCCCGGCAGCCCACGCTGGCTACAGCCAAGACCATTAAAGTAATTGCTAGACCTAAACTTGCTTTTGCTCTCATCATTATCAATGGCTCTTCCTGTACTGACCTCCGAGGTTTAAGAAACCTCGGAGGTTATTGGCTAAAAAACTGTCAATAGTCCAATACCATATCGGCGATCAGAAGCATCTCAGGAATATCCTCACCGGGTTTACCGATTTGAACGCCGGGACGCAGTAACGCTGGCATAAGGCCAGCCCCTGGATGCTTTCTCTTTTAAGACCTGGGAAATACTTAAGCAACCAGCGATTGTGGGGGCTTTTCAATCGGAGGCAGTAGAGCAGAGCGCCCGGTTAAAATATAGAGCGCGATTAAACCAAAAAGGGAGGTAGGGGGAATAAGGTAGGCACGAGCTACGGTCAAAAGATAACCACTGCTCATATTTGATTGAAAAAGCTGAACCAGACTTGGTATAAAGCTCTCGAAAGAATGAAATTTGGAGTTGGGATTGAAACTTTGAGTCCTCCAAACCCACTTAAGAGAGGAAGCAATGGGACCAGAGCTGGCTGGGGCAAACGAAAAATGGCGTGGAGAGTCAAACAAGGCAATAATAACCGTGGGTATATCCCGGTGGGGCGAAAGAGGCGTGCTAAAAGTGAGGGGGGCCAACCCACCCACCCAAAAAATCAGCCAGCCGTAAACTAACTTTTGCACCCAGGTAATCAAAACTTTTTTAGGTCGCATAGATTGTTATCTTTTTGAATGCGGCAATTATCCAACTTTTCAAAAAAATGTCAAACCTTTTTGTTGTTCCTCTGACAAAAATACGAATCTATGTTCTCAATTGAGTTATCCAAACTCTGCCCGCAAATAGTTGACCAAATGCCAGATTTCTTCGGTGGTCAGATCATCGGCAAAGGCGGGCATATCCGTACCGGGGAATCCTCGACTGATATAGCCGTGCAGTTCGCGGTCACTGTGGAGGGGCACGTGAATCCTAAAATTGGCGGGGGGAGGTTCCATACCGGCGGCGCGTTGCCCATCGCCCAGACCTTTAGGGCCATGGCAGGGAACGCACTGTTCTTGATAAAGCTCAGCCCCCGCCGCGATAGAACCAGGACTGGCTGGGACCGGTTCACCCGCAGGATCGAAGCGGGCCGTTGAGGCAGATGCTGAAGCCCCTGAAACAGTGCTATCAGAATTGAGGCGAGCCAGTAAGGCAGGCGTTGCAGTTACCGCGATGATCAGACCGCTCAGGATTGTTATACCGCCACTCAAAATCAGGCCGGAAGGCGGCCAGGTCCAGATATTCGGGTTGGCCGGTTTCAGGCCAAAGATTTCCTGGAGCGGTTGACGCCACAGCCAGGGGATCAACCCTAGCACCACTAACGCTGCGGCGATAAGCATACCCGCCGGCAGCGCAGACATAGGATTACCCCACGGATTTGCGCCGGCAGCCGAGACGATAAGGGGGGGTATCTCAAGGTTCACTTTGGTCAAGGCGTCATCCCTATCGCGGCGGCGCACATAAACGGATAGGTTCCACAGCCCGGCTGCATTCAAGTATGCGCCTTCGGTGGCAAAGGTATCCTGGCCCAGGGCGACCAAATCTGCCCTGGCCTGGCCAAACTGTTCCTGGCGATAGTTAAAGAGCAATCGCACCAATTGCACCTCGCCAATGGACCCCCCATCGGGGTGATACAGATGGACCCAGAACCGGTTATAACCTACCTGGTTCGGCGTAACCTGCACATGAAGGTAGAGATCATCGGCTTGGGCAATGGTATTAAAGGGCAGATTCGGTGGGGCTACATCGCTTGTTTGGGTAAAACTGCGCGGGGTAGAGGTCTGGACCAAAATAGCAACACTGAGCGTAATGCCCAAACTAATAACTGCTTCCGTGACGATTTGCCGATAGAGGCGCACCCAGCCATCCGGGTTGGTCAATTGGCTTGCCTTGTGGTGGATAAGCCGATTGTTAAAGAAGGCAACCTCCAGGGTAAAAGCAATTAGGATCAGCTTGGTTAATAAGACCAGGCCATAAGGGGTGGTCCATAAGCTGGAAAAACTCGGCAACTGAACCAGGCTGCTGAAAAGCCCGGTCGCCATCATAACAAAAACGGCGAAGCTCGCCAGATAGGAAAAGCGCCGGATAAGGAGCAGGTTTTGAGGATAGTCGGTGGGGGCAGCCAGGCGGCGGATTTGCCCGATCAACCCCGGCAGCAGCGCCAACCCACCGATCCAGGCAGCGGCGGCAAGCAGGTGGACAAAATCTCCCAGAACCGCCCAAACATTTCCCGGCCCGGCGTTAGCATGGCTGCCGAGTGAGAGGGTGAACAGCAAGACACTGCTCAGAGCCAGCGCCATATGCCAGGTTCTACGCTCAAGGGTGGGGGGATCGGCATGGTGGGTTATGCTGAACAGAGCACCCCCCAGACCAACCAATAAAACCAGGGCCAGAATACGAGTATCTTGCGAGGTCGTAAACAAGAGCAGCAGAATGACCAGGCCACTATAGACCCCACTGATGAGCAGAAACGGCCATTTTTGTTGATGAAGGGGCCGAGGCTGAGGCAGCCTCAAGATGATAACTAGGCTGGTAAATGCTAAAGCCTGGCGGGCAAAGGCCAGTGTGCCGGTTCGCGTCTCGAGTAGCAGAGTTGGCAACTGGCCCAGACCGCCCAACCGCGCAGCCTGAAGGATAACCTGTAACCAAGCACCCAGCACAATAGCCACTACAGCCAGCCACACCAGTTTCAAGGCCAGGTTACGCCAGGGCAGGGCCAGCGCGGTATTAGGTTCCCCCACCAGGACCACGACAATCTGGAAGAGAGGCACACCGAACAATAGAAACCCACCCAGCAGGACAAGCCAGCGGGCTACCACTTCGCCCGGAGAAGGTAGTTCTCCCCGTTCCCCGCCATCCGTAGTCGTTGCTGTGGCAGTAGGGCGGGAGCCATCCGGGTTTAATAGGGTCAGGGGAAATGACCCATACCATTCGTGACCGTCCGCCCGCGACAAGGTTTGCCAGGCGACGGTATAAATTCCGGGTTCCAACTGCCCCAGTGGCAGCGTCATGTGCATGGGGTCGGATGGATCGAGATTGACTGCGCCAGTGGGGAGTTCCTGCCCCTGGGAGTCGAGCAGGCGCGCTTTGCTGAAACCGGCTTCCAAAGGCTCGCTGAACCACATTTCAATGGTCGCCGGAGGGGTAGCCAGTTCAGCATTGGCCTCTGGGATTGACCGCACCAAAAGCGCATGGGCCTTGACCCCTTGTGGACCAATAATCAAGAGCCAGAGAAAGACACAGGCGAGCAGCAGCCAGGCCGGCATCCTTTTCCTTTGCCGATGACGCTGTATTACCCCGTTCATTTAGGTTACACCTTTACTGCGCCCTTGCGAAGTTACAACTAGCCCCAAACTTAGCCCGGCCAAAATTATACCCCCCAGGCAGGGCAAGCCGCCCGATGTGGGGGCAGGAGCCGGCGTTGGGGTGACAAGCGGCGCTGGGGTAAGGGCTGGGGCTGATGGTTCGGTTGCAGATGGCTGAACGGCAGTAGGGTTGACCTGAGGGCTAGTCTCGCCGGCTGCCGGGTTAACCGTAAAGCTAAATTCGCCGCTACCCTCGTGACCATCCTCGGCGGAAAGGTTACGCCAGTGCACAGTATAGATGCCGGCCAGCAAACCCTCTGGTAGTGAGACCATCACGTGGGCCCGGTCGTCATCGTCAATCCGGGTATCTTTTTTGTCCACTTGAGTCCCGGCAGAGTCAAACACTTCCAAAATGTTGGCCCCTTTACGGCGGAAGAGTTCCTGGGTGAACCAGACCTGGATTTCGGGGGGAGGTTCCGCAATCACAGAGCCGGCCATAGGCTCAGACCGCTCATATTCGGCGTGGGCACGAGCGAGTTTCAGTGGGCCGCCAAAAAAAACACCCGTCAGCAAAATGAGAAGCATCCCAAAGGGCAGGATTCGCTTTTTTAAGGACGTATTTGGCATCAAGTCACCTTTTCACGCATCAGCTCAAACTTTTTAGGCCGGGATTAGGAGATTTAGAGATTTCTTCCTTTATTTTTCATCCCCGCTGCGCGTCCCCCAATCCCGGCGAAAACTTTTCTGGTCAACTATAAATGGGTTAACCTAGCCTCCCTGCCCTGCGTCCTGCTCCGCGGCATGGTCATGCTCACCTTCTGCGCCATGCTCGGCTCCGCCACTTCCTCCAGTCAGCCAGGACCCAGCGGCATGGGACAGATCGTGCTGAAGTTCGTGAGCCTGGGTGGCCAGTGGTTTGGCCGCCTCCACGTCGTCATTGGCCAGGGCTTCGGCGTATTGGCTCAACGTATCTTTGAGTTCGTCAACCTGGGTTTGCAGGTCTGCCGGCCAGGCGGTCGCCTCCAACACACCAATGACGCGATTGACCACACCGGCATCACCGGCATCAATCGTCCCTTCCTGGTTGATCCGTTCGTCCATGGCATGAAAACCGGCTGTGTCCATCAGATAGGTGGCAATCGTCACCTGAAATTTTTGTTCCTGCTCGCTCACTACCACAGTTTGGCCGGTTGTGTCTTCAGCCGCCGAGGCATCGTGTTCGTGTTCGGTTGCGCTATCGCCGGCGCTGGTTTCCGGGGTGGGGGTCGTCGTTGCGGCAATGGCAATTACACCGGCCAGATTTGTCGCCCTATTTTCTTGGGCGGGCGCAGCCGCCAGGCCGTATTGGACCGCCGTCAGGGTTAAGATGATGACCAAAGCAAAGAGAGTTATCCGAAGTTTCATTTGAGAAATCCTCCATTTAATCAATGCGTTTAGCCAAAAATCAACCAGCATAGGGCCACAGCCCCTTTGGTGTATGATTTTCGGCAGCAATTCCGAATTCAGATTATGTGGGTTTATAAAGCTGTCTTTTAATTCAACTGAAGGGAAGGGGGCTTATCGAGTGGAGCTAATGAGACTGACTGCTTGCTAAGCGCAGCCAGCGCAATCGAACCCAGGAGGGGGGGGAGGGCAAAAATATTGAGCTGAGCGATGGTTAAAATATAGCCATCGCTCAGGCCGGAGGTAAAAAATTGAGAGAGACCGGGGCCAAGATTTTGAGTGGCAAGAATGAAATCAGTCTGGGGATTGAGACGACTGACCAGCCAGAAACGTATCTGCTCGACCTCTGTTTCTGGCGGAGATGACCCATGTTGGTGCGTATGCGACGACTCTTCAAAAATACTCAAGTGGTAAGGGTGCTGATCATGCTCATGCCCAGGCAACAAACCATCAAAGTAGGTCAGCGAACTAACCCCACCCACACAAAAAATGAGCCAGCCGTAGACTAGCTTTTTGATCCACACCCTCAGGATCTTATCACGCAGCATCGGTTGTCAAATCCCATGTCAGGAATTATCTATTTTTTGGCAGCGGAGTCAAAAGGAGTCGCAGTAGATCCAATTTTTGCGGAGTAAGGCACATCTACGTGCCGAATAAGGGCACACGTGGGCGTGCTGGCTCCTCAAAAAATTGGAACGACTGAGTCTCTTGTTTAGGCAGATAGATAGAAGGTTGAACAGAGATGGTTCAATAATTACCAGTCAAACGATGGCGCAGGGTACACCCAAGCCAGGCCAACCCAAAACAAGCAGTGCAGGTCAACACAATCGCCGCGCCGGAGGAAACGCTGAAATAGTAAGAGGCATACAGCCCGACCAGCCCGGAAATCATCGCCACGCCTGTGGCAATCATCATCATACGCGGCAGCCGGTTGGTCAGCAGCGAAGCGGTGGCCGCCGGGGTGATGAGCAGGGCGTTGGTCAGCACCACCCCCACCGCTTGAATGCCCACCACCACCGTCAGGGCCAGCAAGACCAGCAGACCGTAGCGAATAGTATCCGCCCGCAGGCCAATGACCTGAGCGTAGGTGGGGTCAAATGAAGTCAATTCCAGTTCTTTGTGAAACAGGGCCAGGATCAGCAGCACCAGCACCGCCACTCCGGCAATCAAACCCAGGTCGGTTGCGGTGACGCCTAAAATATCGCCAAAGAGGATATGAGACAGGTCACGGAAGGAACGAACTGTGCTGATTAGTAAGATGCCGAGGGCAAACATGCCGGTAAAGAGGATGCCGATAGCTGTATCCTCGCGCACCTCCTGCCGGCGCGAGAGCCAGCCAATGCCCAGTGCCGTCAGCACGCCGGCCACTACCGCGCCGCCAAACAAATTCCAACGGTTGAGATAGGCTACCACCAGCCCCGGCAAAACCGTATGCGCCAGCGCATCGCCAATAAAAGCCATGTGGCGCAAAACCACATACACCCCCAAACTGGCGCAGGTCAACCCGACCAGCAGGGCCGCCAGCAGCCCGGAGCGCATAAAGGCGTATTGCAAAGGGTCAATCAACCAGTCCATGCCAACTCCTGGCCCACCGGCAACCCGACAAAAGCTCCCGGCGGGGGAGATACTTCCCGGCCTTCACTGATATACAAAGCCCCATCAAAATCGGTTTCCAGCCGCCCCAGGTCATGGGTAGCCACCACGGCCGTCTTGCCCTGCTGTTGCAGCTCGGCCAGCACGTCGGTTACAATGGTCCGGGTTTCGGCGTCTACGGCATTGAGCGGTTCGTCCAAGAGCAACAAATCAGCTTCCTGAGCCAACGCTCGCGCCAGCAACGCCCGCTGCTGCTGGCCACCGGAAAGCTGCCCAATCTGCCGCCCGGCCAGGTGGTCCAATCCAAGCTGGGTTAAGACCTGCTTGACTAGGTGATTATCATGGGCGCCGGGGCGTTTCAGCCAGCCCAGGTGAACGTAGCGCCCGGTCAGCACCAGCCGGTGGACATTGATCGGAAAGCGCCAATCTATCTCGCTGCGTTGGGGCAGATAAGCCACCCGCGGCTGGCAGATGCCAATCGGCTGGCCGAAAATCCGCAATTCTCCTCCTTCAACTGGCAGTAGTCCCGCCGCCGCTTTAAGTAGGGTGGATTTACCGGCCCCATTCGGCCCCACCAGGGCGACTCTGGCCCCAACCGGAACCCGTAGGCTGACCCCGCGCAGGGCCGGACTGCCCGCGCTGGGATAGCCGGCGCTGATATTCAACGCTTCCAGGGCCGGCGCGCCGGGGATAGGTTCCGCAAAGCTGCGGGGGTTATAGGGTAAAGCAGGAATGATAGACTCCTTCAAAAATAGGAGACAGTAGACGGTAGACAGTAGACAGGGAATTTATACAGCCCTGCTACTTTGCTACTTGCTACCTTGCTACTTTGAATTACTGGCTCAACGCCGTCACCAGCGCGGTGACATTATAACGCATCATTTTGAGATAGGTCTCGCCATCGCTGCCCGGCTCGCCTAGAGCATCGGTGTACAGTTGTGGCCCCAGGGTGACGCCGGCTTCAGCCGCAACCCGCTCCATCAATTTGGGGTTGGAGACGTTTTCGGTAAAAATGGCCGGGACGCCCACCGCTTTGATTTCTTCAATCAAGCCAACCACTTCGGCGGCAGAGGGGTCACTGGCTTCGGTGCTCACCCCCAGGCCACTGCCGACGATCTCAAGACCGTAACGTCTGGCCAGATAACCAAAGGTATCGTGAGAAGTGACCAGTTTACGGCGGTCTGCGGGTATTTTTTTGATCTCTTCAGCCACCCAACTATCCAATTCTTTCAACTGGCCCAGGTAAGCCTCAGCATTGGCCTGATAGCTTTGAGCGTTAGCCGGATCCGCTTCGGCCAGCGCATCACGGATCAGTTCAACCTCGTGGATCACATTAGCCACATCGTGCCAGACATGCGGATCGAACTCGCCATGGGCATGCTCATGCCCGCCAGCTTCGGCAGTGTGGTCATCATGTTCCTCGTACTCACCTTCAGCGGCGTGCTCCTCATGATCGCCGGCTTCGTCGTGCGCGGCTTCCCCTTCGGCCATAGCTAGTGGGTCGAGACCTTCGGTCACAACCACCCGCTTGGCGGTGGAGCCGGAAGCTGTATACAGATCATCAAGCCATGTTTCAAGCTCCAGGCCATTCTCAAAAATCAGCCGGGCCTCAACCAGGGCCACGCTATCGCTTGGGCTGGGTTCAAAGGTGTGGGTGTCTCCCCCAGGACCAACCAGGGTATGTAATTCAATTTTATCACCGCCTATAGTTTGTACCAAATCACCCAGGATACTAAAGGTAGCCACCACCTTGAGTTTTTCGCCCGCCGGATTCTGAGCAGGTTGCGTAGCCGCCGCGCCCGCGCCACAAGCCACCAGCCAAAGAGCGGCCATAACCAGCCCCAAGTAGAACAAAACTATTTTTCTGATTTTCATATTGCCTCTCATTTTTACCATAAAGATAAAGAGCAGAATTTTCGGAATGAAAGAATAAAAATTCCTAAATTCTGTAGATTCTGCTCTGTAAGCCCTGTAATTGAGATATATTCTCAGTGAAAGATTAAGAAGTAGACTTCGCTCCTCTATCCTTAATTTAATGAGACTTGTTCTCAAATTGTAGGAGAAACAGAATAATTGTCAAATAATGGGGGTTTGACAAAGGTTTACCCTTAACTATAATCGTCTCTTGTATGAAAACTTTTGACACTCCCCTGCCCACCCCTGAACCCGCCGAGGCATTACCTGCGCCCCCGGCCGGCCGGTTTACCTTCAAGCCGGTTTATCGGCTGATTTTGGCGCTGGCGGTGTTGGCCCTCCTTCTCGTCATCGGCGAGAGTTCGCTGCGGAATGCGACCACCCCGTTGAGCGACCAGTTACAAACCTTTGTGACCATTTTTCTGAGCATCTTCATCGAAGCCGCGCCTTTTTTGCTGGCCGGCTCGCTGGTTTCCGGCTTTATTGAGGTATTTGTAGACCAGAAGATGCTGGATCGCTTTACGCCGCGCCAACCGCTGTTGGCTGCGCTGGCCGGGGCATCGCTGGGCCTGATTTTTCCGGTGTGTGAGTGTGGGGTGGTGCCGGTGACGCGCCGCTTGTACCAAAAGGGGCTGCCCATTTCCATGGGCATCGCTTTTTTATTAGCCGCGCCGGTAATCAATCCGGTGGTTTTTGCCAGCACCTTTGCCGCCTTTGGCTGGGGGCCGATGTTGTGGGGCCGGTTTGGGTTCAGTTTTCTCATTGCGGCTGTGGTCGGTTTTCTTTTCTATCTGGCCCAGCCCAAAGAGGTGCTGCTGCCGGAAACGGTCGAGGAGGTTAGCTGCCACGATCACCATCACGCTCAGCCGATGGGTCGGGTTCAGCGAATTTGGGAGGCTTTGGCGACCGGCGGCGATGATTTTTTGGATATGTCACGTTACCTGATCGCCGGTTCGATGCTGGCGGCGGGGATGCAAACCCTGGCCCCCCAATCGGCGCTGCTGGCGTTGGGCGCGGGGCCGGTAGCGTCGGTGCTGGTGATGATGACCCTGGCCTTTGTGCTGTCAGTCTGCTCCACCGTAGACGCTTTTCTGGGTCTGGCTTTTGTCAACACTTTCACCCCGGCTTCTATTCTGGCTTTCCTGGTTTTTGGGCCGATGGTGGATATCAAAAGTTCGTTGATGTTTTTGGGCGTCTTTCGCCGCCGGGCCGTCCTTTACCTGATTTTGCTGCCTTTGATGCTGACAATGGTTGTGGCAATTTTCTTAAACCTGAATGTGAGCTGGTGAGGTGTGAGGCGATGAGGCGAGGACGCGAAAGAGGTGCGTTATGAAATCTAGTTTTAAAGCGTTAGCGTTGATTGCTCTGGGGCTTTTTCTGTACAGCCGTATCTACAATGGCACCTTGCTTTATTACATCAGCGAGCGCTTTGCCTGGCTGACTCTCTTTGCGGCGATTGGCTTTATTATCGTCGGAGCCAGTTACCGCTATCGGACGGCTCAAACGCATCAGCACGACCACGAGGATCATCAGCATGACCACGCCGATCATCAGCACGGTAATTTGACGTGGGGAGCGTTGTTGCTGGTAGCATTGCCGGTCGTCCTGGGACTGCTCATTCCGCCCAAGCCGTTGGGCGCGGCGGCCATGAGCAACCGCGAAATCAGCGTCGGCTCGGTCAACTCGGCCACCGCCCCTAAGACCTCTCAAATCATTTCGCGGCCTTCCACCGAAAAAAATGTCCTCGACTGGCTGATTGATTTTCGCCTGGCCCAAGACCCGGCTGCTTTTGCCGACCAGGAAGCGAAAGTGATCGGCTTTGTCTACCGCGATGAACGCTTTGGAACCGAGCAGTTTATGGTTAGCCGCTTTGTGCTCAGTTGCTGCGCTGCTGATGCTGCTCCGTTGGGGCTGGTGGTTAAGTGGCCGGAAACAAACAATTTGAGCAGCGATCAATGGGTGGAAGTGTCGGGCCGCCTCCAGCCCGGCGAGTTTGACGGCGAACCCATGCCCATCCTCATCGCCGAAACAGTGACCTCCACCGACGTGCCTGACCAGCCGTATTTGTACCCGTACTAAGCCAGCCAATGCTCAAAGAAACTCGACCGGAGACCGAAGACCGAGGACCGGGATTGCAGCAAGAAATTGTCTTGCCTGAAATGTCTGTTCCGGTCGCCGGTCGCCTGTCTCCGGTCAATTTGACCCGCTTTGACCGTGTTGCCCTGGCGCTCCTGTTGGGGCTGGTCATCTTGACCCTGTTGCTGATTTGGCGGGGCGATCAGATTGGGGTGCAGGTT
The DNA here is from genome assembly GCA_015075405.1 of Anaerolineales bacterium. Lineage (GTDB taxonomy): Bacteria > Chloroflexota > Anaerolineae > 4572-78 > J111 > DSQQ01. Next base: position 3,225 of record JABTUK010000001.1, on the reverse strand, counting down.
GTCTCGGTTAGCCCCGCCGATGGCGCCACCGGGGTATCTACCCGGTCACTCCTACAAGTCACATTTGACCAGAAGATTGCGCCCCTGGGTTCCGGTTTTCCGCTCTCGATCACCCCGCCGGTGAGCGGCACGCTGCGCTGGCAGGAGTCTACCGTGGCTTTTGTCCCCGCGCAGCCGTTGGCCCCCGATACAACCTATACCGTCAGTTTGGCTACCGACCTCAGAAGCGAGCAGGGCCGGCCGCTCAACAATGGCCTGACCTGGCAGTTTCGTACCGGCCGCCCCCGTGTGCTGTATGTGGCCCCGGACGCTCAAAACAACGACCAATTGTTTGTCATCAGCCCGGAGGGGGGCCAGCCCGGCCAGTTGACCCAGGAGAAGTTTGGGGTTTGGGATTATGCCCTCTCGCCGGGCGCGGCCACCATTATCTACGCCGCCATGCGTCAGGACGGCGGGAGCGACTTGTGGGAGGTAGCGACTGCCGGCGGCGAGGCCCGCCTCCTGCTGGCCTGTCCCGAAGCCGCATGCAACGGCGCGGCCTGGTCGCCCGACGGCAGCCGCCTGGTATATGAGCGGCGCAATATGCTGATTCCCGGCGCGGCCCCCGGCCCGCCGCGCCTGTGGTGGCTCGACCCGGCAACGGGCGAAACCGTGCCGGTTTTTGAAGACCAGCAGGCGTTGGGTTACGGCGCGCGCTGGTCGCCCGACAGCAATTGGCTGAGCTATGTCGCCCCCAGCCAGCAGGGGGTGCAGGTCTACAATATTAACGATAATCGCAGCTTTCTCATCCCCAGCCGTATGGGTGCGCTGGCGGTGTGGAGTCCGCGGGGCGACGCGCTACTGGTGGCTGATATCCAACGACAGGAAGAAGGCTTTGCGGTGCATCTGCTGCGGGCCGACCCGACCAACGGCGAGCTAACCGATTTGAGCGGTCAAAAGGCCAATGTCGAGGACAGCTCACCCATCTGGTCGCCCGATGGGGGCTGGATTGCCTTTACCCGCAAGGTTGCCGGGGCTTCGATGGGCAAACAAATCTGGCTAATGCGGCCCGACGGCAGCGAGGCCCGTTATCTGACCAACGACACGGAAATTCATCACAGCTTGCCGGAATGGTCTCCCGACAGCCGGTATTTGCTCTACCAGCGTTATCCGCTCAAAGAGTTGGGGGCGCAGCCCGGCGTCTGGCTGCTGGATACGCAAACCGAGCGCACCCAGGAAGTCATTACCCCCGGCAACCGGCCCACCTGGCTGCCCTAATCCGCCGAGCGTTGAAACGCCCGGCTACCAGAGGTGGAAGCCCGCTGAAGCGGGCCGGCGAACCGCTTTATACTCCCCCTTCCCCATAAATGCAATCATCAACCTCTTACGTATCCATGAATAGCAGGTTTATCACCAAGCTCACCTGGCCTTGACCCCCCACAATCTGACTTTGAATTTTATAGCTTCTTGAGTATACTGAGCGCAGCTTGGATGATGAGGCACACCCAATTGAATAACGAGCAACTGATGAGACGAGTAGCCAACGGAGATGCGGCTGCGCTCGAAACTTTGTACGAACAGTACGCCCCGGCGGTTATGGGGCTGGCCCTAAAAATGTTGGGGGACCGCCCCAGCGCGGAAGAGGTTGTCCAGGAAACGTTTTGGCGGGTCTGGCGCAACGCCGAGTCCTTTTGCGAGCAGCAGGGCGCATTTTCTAACTGGCTTTTTGGCATCACCCGTAATTTGTCCATTGACACCTGGCGGCGAGGCAAAGCACGCCCGCAACCTCTTTTTGATAATGAAGCAGAGCAGCAGCTTGAGAACAACCCCGACCCACAGGCAGATGTGAACGAATCGGCCTGGACCGCCATCAAACACGTTCAGGTGCGCCAGGCGTTGAGTGTTTTACCACCAGCGCAACGCGAGGTTGTCGAATTGGCCTTTTTTGGGGGATTGACCCGCCAAGAAATTGCCGAAAAAATGGGGGTGCCTTTGGGCACGGTTCATACCCGGGCCAGGTTGGGGCTGCAAAAGCTGCGCGAGGCGCTGGAAGCGCAAGGATTTGAAGAGTAAACCTTATGACAGAGCACCTTGAAGAACTGTTTCCCTTTTATGCTTTGGGCGTGCTGTCTGCTGAAGAGAAAGCCGGTATCGAGGCTTATGTGGCTGTAAACCCGGCGGCGCAGGCCCAATTGACTGAAGCCTGCCAGACGGCGGCAGCTTTATCCTATGGGGTCAAGCCGGTTATGCCGCCGGCGCAGGTCAAAACGGCGGTGCTGGATCGCATCAACGCCGAGGTCCGCCGGTCTGCCTTGCGTCCCGTTGCCCCCCCGATAGCAGCGCCGGGTTTTTTCGAGCGGTTATGGCCCAGCCTCCAGGCAGGCGCAGCCCTGCCCGCTCTGGCCGGGTTGAGTTTGCTGGTGGCCTTATTTGCCGGCGGCTGGGCGATACTACTGAACAGCCAGATGGCTCAACTCCGGCAGCAAAATCTGGCGTTGGGGCAGCAGCTAACCCAACAGAATGAAACCCTGGCCGGGTTAAGTGAACAGTTGACGCCTTTGCAGGCCGAAAACCGCCAGCTCAAAAGTGATTTAGCCGCGCAAAGCGAGACCCTGGCCGCGTTGAATGAGGCCGTAACTCCTTTGCAAACCGAGAACACCGGCCTTAAGCAAGAGTTAGCCGCCCAGGCTGAACAGTTAGCCGCCTTGCAGAGCCAGGTAACCGCTCAACCCCAACCGGAAAATACTGTCTCGGCGGAAACGATGGCGGCGCTGGAAGCGGAACTGGCGGCGCAGCGCGAACAATTGGCGGCGTTGAACGGTCAGGTGGCCCAACTTCAAGCGGTCAACAACAATTTGGGGCGGGAACTTTCAACCCAGCGGGCGGTCATGGCCGAAGTTACCTCGCCCGATGTCCAGGCCATGAAAATTTCCGGCACCGAAATCATCCCCCAGGCGCATGGACAGCTTATCGCCAATCCGGGGGATGAGAAGGCTGTATTGATTGTGTCGGGCTTGCAGCCGCTTGAGCCGGGGCTGATCTACCAATTCTGGCTGGTCCAGGATGGTCAACTTCGACGCGCCGGTGAATTTACCGTAGACGAGTCAGGTTTAGGTCTGCTCCAGGTGACAACAGAAACGCCCATCGGCGCGTATGAGGCGATGGGCATCTCCATCGAGCCAGCCGACAGCGCCGACCGGCCGCCTAACGAAATGATTATGCTGGGCAATTTCTCTTCCTAAATAT